>NZ_CP043567.1:1357500-3805793 GCF_014109845.1 Stenotrophomonas acidaminiphila
CCGTAAGCCTGCGAAGGTGGATTGAGAAGTCTGCTGGAGGTATCGGAAGTGCGAATGCTGACATGAGTAACGATAATGCGGGTGAAAAACCCGCACGCCGAAAGCCCAAGGTTTCCTTGCGCAACGTTAATCGGCGCAGGGTGAGTCGGCCCCTAAGGCGAGGCAGAAATGCGTAGTCGATGGGAAGCAGGTTAATATTCCTGCACCTCGCGTAAGTGCGATGGAGGGACGGAGAAGGTTAGGTGTACCAGGCGTTGGTTGTCCTGGGGAAAGGCGGTAGGTTTGGATCTTTGGCAAATCCGGGATCCTTTAAGACCGAGCACCGAGACGAGTCTTTAAGACGAAGTCACTGATACCACGCTTCCAGGAAAAGCTCCTAAGCTTCAGCTTACGCAGACCGTACCGTAAACCGACACAGGTGGGTAGGATGAGAATTCTCAGGCGCTTGAGAGAACTCGGGTGAAGGAACTAGGCAACATGGCACCGTAACTTCGGGAGAAGGTGCACCATTGCCGGTGGCCCATGCGGGCTATAGCTGGCGATGGTCGAAGTGACCAGGCCGCTGCGACTGTTTATCAAAAACACAGCACTCTGCAAACACGAAAGTGGACGTATAGGGTGTGACGCCTGCCCGGTGCTGGAAGGTTAATTGATGGGGTCAGCCGCAAGGCGAAGCTCTTGATCGAAGCCCCAGTAAACGGCGGCCGTAACTATAACGGTCCTAAGGTAGCGAAATTCCTTGTCGGGTAAGTTCCGACCTGCACGAATGGCGTAACGACAGCGGCGCTGTCTCCACCCGAGACTCAGTGAAATTGAAATCGCTGTGAAGATGCAGCGTTCCCGTGGCAAGACGGAAAGACCCCGTGAACCTTTACTATAGCTTTACACTGAACGTTGAGTTCGTCTGTGTAGGATAGGTGGGAGGCTATGAAACTGTGGCGCCAGCTGCAGTGGAGCCATCCTTGAAATACCACCCTGTCGTGCTTGACGTTCTAACCTAGGCCCGTTATCCGGGTCGGGGACCGTGTATGGTGGGTAGTTTGACTGGGGCGGTCTCCTCCTAAAGAGTAACGGAGGAGCTCGAAGGTACGCTCAGCGCGGTCGGACATCGCGCACTGTGTGCAAAGGCATAAGCGTGCTTGACTGCAAGATCGACGGATCAAGCAGGTACGAAAGTAGGACTTAGTGATCCGGTGGTTCTGTATGGAAGGGCCATCGCTCAACGGATAAAAGGTACTCCGGGGATAACAGGCTGATACCGCCCAAGAGTTCATATCGACGGCGGTGTTTGGCACCTCGATGTCGGCTCATCACATCCTGGGGCTGTAGTCGGTCCCAAGGGTATGGCTGTTCGCCATTTAAAGTGGTACGCGAGCTGGGTTCAGAACGTCGTGAGACAGTTCGGTCCCTATCTGCCATGGGCGTTGGAAGTTTGAGAGGGGCTGCTCCTAGTACGAGAGGACCGGAGTGGACGAACCTCTGGTGTTCCGGTTGTCACGCCAGTGGCATTGCCGGGTAGCTATGTTCGGAAGCGATAACCGCTGAAAGCATCTAAGCGGGAAGCGCGCCTCAAGATGAGACTTCCCGGGGCACAAGCCCCCTGAAGGAACCATGTAGACTACGTGGTTGATAGGTCAGGTGTGTAAGCGCGGCAACGCGTTGAGCTAACTGATACTAATGATCCGTGTGGCTTGACCATATAACCTCAAGTTGCCTTGGCCGACATGACATGTCGATAGACCCAAGTGCACGCTACGTCACAAGACCTACGAGAGGCTGGCGCTTTATCCTGCTCCAATGGATAGCGACCCTCCAACCCTCTCCCTGGTGAAATTAGCGCTGTGGAACCACCCGATCCCATCCCGAACTCGGAAGTGAAACGCAGCTGCGCCGATGGTAGTGTGGCTCAAGCCATGCGAGAGTAGGTCATCGCCAGGGGCTTTATCCCCAAACCCCCGCTGCAAATGCAGCGGGGGTTTGCTTTTTTACGGCATCCAAAACCCGGAAGCCGCATAAACCAGAACGACGCCAAAAGGCGCCGTTGGCGGGTTACACGCACTCAGTTCGGCGTTACTGCGGGTGGTGCACGGCGACGGCCGCCCTGCAGGCGCGCGACAGAGACAAAGGCCAGGGCCCTCGCGGGCCGGGCGCCTGCACCGGAACGGAGCCTCGCACGCGAACGCGTGCAGCACGGGCTGCCTCACGTAGATCCGCGCCCACCGCGCATACGACAACGGCGCCCTCAGGCGCCGTTGCTTGAACCTACTCGATGTCCCGGCCTTACACCCGGCCGAATACCAGCGTCGCGTTCGTACCCCCAAAACCAAAACTGTTCGACATCACCGTCTCAAGACGCCCTTCCTGCGTCTGGCGAAGAATCGGGAAGCCCTCCGCGCGCGGATCCAGCGTCTCGATGTTCGCAGAACCGGCCATGAAACCGTCTCGCATCATCAGCAGGCAGAAGATCGCCTCGTGGACGCTGGCCGCGCCGAGCGAGTGGCCGGACAGCGCCTTGGTCGAGGAGATCGGGGGCACCTGCCCGCCGAAGACCTCGCGCACCGCGCCCAGCTCGGTGATGTCGCCCAGCGGAGTGGAGGTGCCGTGGGTATTGAGGTAATCGATCGGGCGGTCGATGCCGGCCAGCGCCATGTGCATGCAGCGCACCGCGCCTTCGCCGGACGGGGCGACCATGTCGGCACCGTCGGACGTCACGCCGTAGCCGATCAGTTCGGCATGGATATGCGCGCCGCGCGCGATGGCGTGCTCGTAGTCTTCCAGTACCAGCATGCCGGCGCCGCCGGCGATGACGAAGCCGTCGCGGTTGGCGTCATAGGGGCGCGATGCGGACGCCGGGGTGTCGTTGAAGCCGGTGGACAGCGCGCCCATGGCATCGAACATCACGCTCATCGACCAGTGCAGATCCTCGCCGCCGCCGGCGAACACGATGTCCTGGGCGCCGTGGCGGATCAGGTCGGCGGCCGCGCCGATGCAGTGCGCCGAGGTGGCGCAGGCAGCGGACAGCGAGTAGCTCAGTCCCTTGATGCTGAAGGCGGTGGCCAGGTTGGCCGAGACCGTCGAGCACATCGTGCGCGGCACCATGTACGGACCGACCTTGCGCACGCCGCGGTTGCGCAGCAGGTCGGCGGCTTCCACCTGCCACTGGCTGGAGCCGCCGCCGGAGCCGGCGATCAGGCCGGTACGGACGTTGCTGACCTGGGCCTCGTCCAGGCCGGCGTCGGCGATGGCATCGCGCAGGGCGATGTAGCTGTAGGCCGCCGCGTCGCTCATGAAACGCTTGAGCTTGCGGTCGATCTGCGCGTCCAGGTCGATGTCGACGCGGCCGCCGATCTGGCTGCGCAGGCCGGCTTCGGCATGGTCGGGCAGGGCGACGATGCCGGGACGGCTTTCGCGCAGGGCGCTGGAAACGGTATCCAGATCGTTGCCAAGGCAGGAGTTGATCCCCATGCCGGTGATGACGACACGACGCATCAGAAGCTCTCGGTGGAAGTGAACAGACCCACGCGCAGGTCCTTGGCGGTATAGATCTCGCGCCCGTCGACCAGCATGCGGGCGTCGGCCTGGGCCATGACCAGCTTGCGGTTGATCACGCGCGAGATGTCGATTTCGTACTGCACCAGCTTGGCGCTGGGCAGTACCTGGCCGGTGAACTTGACCTCACCGCAGCCCAGGGCGCGGCCGCGCCCCTCGGCGCCCAGCCAGGTCAGGAAGAAGCCGGTCAGCTGCCACATCGCATCCAGGCCGAGGCAGCCGGGCATCACCGGGTCGCCGATGAAGTGGCAGCCGAAGAACCACAGGTCGGGGCGGATATCGAGCTCGGCGCGCACCAGGCCCTTGCCGTGGGGCCCCCCGTCGTCGCGGATGTCGGTGATGCGGTCGAACATCAGCATCGGGTCGTTGGGCAGGCGGCCCTTGTTGGGCCCGAACAGCTCGCCGCGGGCACTGGCCAGCAGCTGTTCGCGCGAGAACGCATTGAGACGGTTCATCGAAGCGGTAATCCGGAGCACGAAAACGTGGGTTAACGCCCGAGCATGCATGATGCGCGGGCTTTCAATCAACAGTTTTATCCGTACGCATCCGTAGTGTTGCGGGGAAAAGGCGGCACGTTCGTCGTAGATCGTACCGGTGCGTATGGAGCGCGGCGCTATGATGGCGGTCCTTCGTTCCGCGGTCGTGTTGCTCGCCATGCGCAAGATCATCCACATCGACATGGACGCGTTCTACGCGTCGGTCGAGCAGCGGGACGATCCGGCGTTGCGGGGGCGGCCGGTGGTGGTGGCCTGGCGCGGGGCGCGGTCGGTGGTATGCGCGGCCTCCTACGAGGCGCGCAGGTTCGGCGTGCGCTCGGCGATGCCCGCGGTGCGCGCCGAGCGGCTGTGTCCGGACGCGGTGTTCGTGCCGCCGGATTTCGCCCGCTACAAGGCCGTGTCGCGGCAGATCCGCGAGATATTCCTGCAGCACACCCCGCTGGTCGAGCCGCTGTCGCTGGACGAGGCCTACCTGGACGTGAGCGGGTCGCCGACCTGCGACGGCATCGCCACCGAGATCGCACGCACCATCCGCGCGCAGATCCGCGAAGTGACCTCGCTCACCGCCTCGGCCGGCATCGCGCCGAACAAGTTCCTGGCCAAGATCGCCTCCGACTGGCGCAAGCCCGATGGTCAGTTCGTGGTGCCGCCGGCGCGGGTGGAGCAGTTCCTGACGCCGCTGCCGGTGAGCCGCGTGCCCGGCGTGGGCAAGGTCATGGAAGGACGCCTGGCGGCGCTGGGCATCGCTACCGTCGGCGACCTGCGCGGGCTGCCACTGGAGCAGCTCGAAGCGCTGTTCGGCACGTTCGGGCAACGCCTGTACCGGCGCGCGCGCGGCATCGACGAGCGCCCGGTGGAGCCCGACCAGCCGGTGCAGTCGATCTCCTCGGAGGACACGTTCGCCGAGGACCTGCGGCTGGGCGAATTCGACGAACTGATCGCCCAGCTGGCGGCGCGGACGTGGCGCGCGACCGGGCGCACCGAACGCATCGGCCATACCGTGGTGCTCAAGCTCAAGACCGCCCAGTTCCGGATCCTCACCCGCAGCCTCACGCCGGATGCGCCGCCGGCCTCGGAGGAGGAACTGCGCGACATCGCGCTGGCCCTGTGCCAGCGCGTGCAGCTGCCACCCGACACGCGCTACCGGCTGGTGGGCGTGGGCCTGTCCGGCTTCCGCGACCGCGAGGATACGGCGCTGCAGGGCGACCTGTTCCGCGATGCGGCCGTGGACTGACGGGTTTCCGCGCCCCGGTACAATCACCGGTTCACTGTCATGGAGTGGGTGCGTGGGCATCGCAGCGCTGGTATTCGATCTGGACGGTACGCTGGTGGACAGCGCCGAGGACATCGCCGAGGCGATCAACCGCTCGCTGGAGGAGCTGTCGCTGCCGCGCGTGTCCGAGGCGACGGTCCGCAGCTGGATCGGCGAAGGCGTGCGCCGCCTGGTCGCCATCGCGCTGGCGCACGCCGGCAGCGCGCGCGCGGCGGACGAGGTGATGCCGCTGTTCATGCGCCACTACCATGACTGCCTGCTGCGCAGCCCGCGTCTGTACGACGGCGTGGCCGACGCCCTGCGGCAGCTGCAGGCGCGTGGGCTGCCGATGGCGATCTGCACCAACAAGCCATCGGCCCTGGTACCGCCGCTGCTCGCGCATCTGGGCATCGCCGGGTACTTCGCGCACATCGTCGGTGGCGACACGCTGCCGCAGCGCAAGCCGTCGCCCGAGCCGGTACTGCATGCGGCGAGGCTGCTCGGCCACGCGCCGGCGCAGTGCCTGATGGTCGGTGACTCGGCCACCGACCTGGAGGCGGCCAACGCCGCCGGCATGCCCATCGCCCTGGTGCGCTACGGCTACCCGCGCGATCTCGACCTGGATGCGGCCGGTGCGGTCGCGGTGATCGACGATATGCGGGAACTGCTCGCAGGCTTCTGAGCGAGGATCGGCCGGATGGCGCGGCGAGCGGGCATGGCGCCAGGCGCTGCCCGGTCCACTGCCGGACGTCCGCCGTGGATGATGCCGGCAAGGCCCTCGTGATCATGGGACGACGCCCCGGCATGGGGCCGGAGCGTCGTCGGAGCGGCCGTGGTGGCGGCTTCAGCGCGAGCGGTAGCGCAGCGTCAACTGGTACTCGCGACCGGGCTGGTTGTACCAGGCCACGGTTTCGTACTCGCGATCGAACACGTTGGCCGCCCGCGCCTGCAGGCTCCATGCCTCGTTGATGGCGTACTCCACGCGCAGGTCCACCGTGCCGTAGCCGGCCAGGCGCAGGCTGTTGCCGGCGTTGTCGAAACGGTGCCCGGTGGCGGTGGCGGTCACGCCCACGCGCAGCGGCCCGAAGCCACGGTCCACGTCGAGGCGGCCGCTGCTGCGGGCACGCCGTGGCAGCCAGTTGTCGTAGCTGGCCGCGCCGCGGGTGTGGTCGCGCGGATCGGTGAAGCTGGCCTGGGCGTTGATGTCGAACCCGGCCAGCGATGCGAAGCCGGTCAGCTCGGCACCGCGGATGCGGGCCTTGGCGATGTTGTACGGGGTGTAGGTGCTGTCCAGCGCGATCAACTGGTCGATGCGGCTTTCGTAGGCGTTGAAGGTCCAGTTCCAGCCCTCGCCGTACTGCGCGATGCCGACGTTCACGCTCGTGGATTCCTCCGGCTTCAATGCCGGGTTGCTCGACCACGGGAAGTACAGGTCGTTGAAGGTCGGTGCCTTGAAGCCGGTGCCGGCGCTCGCGGTCAGGCGCAGGCCGTGGCCGAGCGCCAGGCCGTAGCCGAGGCTGCCGGTGGTGTGGTTGCCGAACTGCTCGTTGTCGTCGTTGCGCACGCTGGCCTGCAGCGAGTGCGCGCCGAAGCGGCCCTGGTACTCGGCGAACACGCCGGTGTTGTCGCGGTTGTCGATCGAATAGGCGGTGGTGCTGGTCACCTGGTCCTTCTGCCAGTCGCCGCCGACGCTCAGCTGCTGGCCCTCGGCGAACAGGAAATCGCCCTGCACGCTGGCGGTGTCGCGGCGCGTGTCGAAGGTGGAAACGAAGCTGCGCTTGCCGGCCTGGACGTAGTAGCTGTCGGCCTGGTCGTCGTTGCGGCCCACCTGGACGGACAGGCCGAACGCGTCACCCGGGGTCCAGCGCAGCTTGCCGCCGTATACCCGCTGCTGGTTGTCGGCCTCGTTGCCGCCATAGATGCTGCCGTCGTACTGGTTGCGGCTGGCGGCGTCGAGCATGTGGCCTTCCACGCTCAGGGTTTCGCCCAGCGCGTAGCCGCCGCGCACGTTGAGCGAGGTGTTGCGGTAGCCGTCGCGGTCGGGCTCGTCGACATAGCAGCCCTGGAACAGCGTGGCCGACCCGTTGCACGCGTTGATGCCATCGGTCTTCTGCCAGGCGCCCTGCGCCGACACCCAGCCGCGTTCGCCGCGGTTGCTGAAACCGGCGCTGGCCTGGCGCAGGTTGTGGCTGCCGGCGGTCAGTGCCAGGTTCTGCTGCAGGCCCTGGCCGGCGGCGCGGGTGAAGATCTGGATGACGCCGCCGATCGCCTCGGAGCCGTACAGGCTCGAACGCGGCCCGCGCACGATCTCCACGCGCTCGATCTGGTCGATCGGCAGGTCCTGCAGCGCCGGCATGCCGCTGGAGGCGGCGCCGATGCGCACGCCGTCGACCAGCACCAGTACCTGGCTGGAGGCGCTGCCGCGCATGAACAGCGAGGTGATCTTGCCGGGGCCGCCCTGGTTGACGAAGTCCAGGCCGGCGCGGCCACGCAGCAGGTCCAGCAGCGAGCCGGCCTGGCTGCGGTCGATCTGCTCGCGGTCGATCACCTGCACCGGCACCACGCTGTCGGCGATGGAAACCGGCGTACGGGTGGCGGTGACCACCACGTCGTCGAGTTCGGTGGGCGCCTGCTCGGCGCTGGCAATGCCCGGCAGCACCAGCGCAAGGGCGAGGGAAAGGGTGTGGTATGGCAGTTTCATCTGAACTCCTGGATCCGCGCGCTCCCGCGCGGATGGACGGTGGAGGCTGCCAGGAGAAGGGAAACGACGGAGTGCGCGCACGGCGCCACTGCCGCCGCCATGCCCTCCGCATCGCAACCAGTCGGCTTCCGGGCCGGTCTCCGGGCTCGCAGGCGAAGCGCGCATCGACGCTTCCGGCCAGGCGCCTTCCCGTGCGCTGGATGCACAGTGGCGGTATGCCTGTCCTTGTCCTGCTTACCGTTGCGGGGGCAGCGCCGGACTGGCGCGGGCCAGGATGTTCCTGGCAGGCGCGGCACCGGCTTCCCGTTTCAACCGACCAGAGCGAATCTGGCCGGTCACCCGAAAGTGCGGGCATTCTATGCCATCACCCGCCGCGCTGCCCGCTGAGGCCCGTGCAGGGGCAGGCGGCGGCGCCCGTCACGGCACATCGTGCAGGCGTCATGCGCCCTACAATGCGCGATTGCAACGCGGTATCGGAACACACGTGACAGACGCATGGTTCACCCGGGCCTGCCCCGCGCCTTCGCAGGCGCACCGGCAGCATGCCATCGCCCGCCAGCGGCAACTGACCAAACCCGAGGGGGCGCTGGGGCGCCTGGAAACCCTCGCCATCGAACTGGCCGCCCTGCAGGGGCGTGAGCAGCCGCAGGCCACGCGGGTACCGGTGCTGGTGTTCGCCGGCGACCATGGCATCGCCGCACAGGGCGTGTCGGCGTATCCGGCGGAAGTGACGGTGCAGATGCTGCGCAACTTCGCCACCGGGGGCGCCGCCATTGCCGTGCTGGCGCGCGAACTGGGCGTGCCGCTGCATGTCTGGGACGTGGGCAGCCTGGCCGATGCGCCGGTCAGCGGCGTCACCTGTGACAAGCCGCGCTGCGGCACCGACGATTTCACTGCCGGTCCGGCCATGGTCCCGGCCGACCTCGATGCGGTGTTCGCCGCCGGCAGGCGCGCGGTGTCCGCGGCCTGCGGCGATGGCGCCGACCTGCTGCTGCTTGGCGAGATGGGCATCGGCAACACCACCTCGGCCAGCGCGCTGGCGGCGGTGCTGGGGCCGTTGCCGCTGGCGGAACTGGTGGGGGCCGGCACCGGCCTGGATGCGGCGCGCATCGCCCACAAGCAGGCCGTCGCCGCGCAGGCGCTGGCGCTGCACGGCGACGCGATCGCCGCGGCCGGCGACCCGGGCCGCGAGGCCCTGTGCCGCGTCGGCGGGCTCGAGATCGCGGCACTGGCCGCGGCCATGATCGCCGCCGCCCAGCGTGGCGTACCGGTGCTGGTGGATGGCTTCATCGTCTCCGTCGCGGCGTTGGCGGCGGTGCGCATCAATCCTTCGCTGCGGCCGTGGCTGCTGTTCTCGCACCGCTCCGCCGAGCGTGGCCATGCACGGGTATTGGAGCAGCTGCAGGCCGACCCGCTGCTGCAGCTGGACCTGCGCCTGGGCGAAGGGTCCGGCGCGGCGCTGGCGCTGCCGCTGCTGCGCCTGGCCTGCGCGCTGCACAACGGCATGGCGACGTTCGCCGAAGCCGCGGTTGCCGACCGGAGCGCCGCGCCGTGATCCTGGACCTGATGCGCCATGCCTCCACCGGCCGCCAGGGCCACCTGGACGGCCGCAGCGATCCGCCCCTGCTCGACGGCGCGGTGGACGCGCTGCTGCAGCGCCACGGCGACGGCCAGTGGAGCCGGGTGATCGCTTCGCCGCGGCGCCGTGCGCTGGATACCGCCACCGCGCTGCTCGCCGGCCGCGAGCTGTTCTGCGAAATCCACCCGGACTGGGCCGAACTGGATTTCGGCGACTGGGACGGGCGCCATTACGACGAGATCCCTGCCGAACTGCTGGCCGGGCTCTACGACGCGCCGCATGCCGTGGTGCCGCCCAACGGCGAAAGCTGGCAGCAGTTCCAGCAGCGCGTCGATGCCCAGCTGCAGCGGCTGCTGGACGAGGACGAGGACGAGGGTGACGGGCCGGTGCTGGTGGTCAGTCATGCCGGCGTGCTGCGGCTGGCGGTGTCGCGCGTGTGCGGCATCCCGCTGGCGGCCCTGTGGGCGATGCGCATCGACTACGGCACCCGCGTGCGCCTGCGCGTGGAGCGCGCGCAGGACGGGCAGGTGTGGGGCGAGCTGCTGGAGCTGTGCCAGCCGTGAGCGTGCGCCGCCTGGTCCTGGCCATCCAGTTCCTGACCCGGCTGCCGACGCCGCAGGTCCGGGACTTCCGCGACGACGACCTCAGCCGCGCGGCGGTGTACTACCCGCTGGTCGGTGTGATCATCGGCGCGCTGCTGGCCGCGCCGTTGTACCTGCTCGGCGACCAGCCCTGGCTGGCCGGCGTGCTCACGCTGCTGGCGTGGGTGTGGGTGACCGGCGCGCTGCACCTGGACGGGCTGGGCGATGTCGCCGATGCCTTCGGCGCCGCGCACCGCGACCCACAGCGTTTCCTTGAAGTGCTCAAGGATCCGCACATGGGCGTGTTCGGCGTGGTCACCCTGGTGATGCAGCTGCTGCTCAAGTTCGTGCTGCTGGCCGAACTGTCCGCCAGCCCGCTGTGGTACGGCATCGTGCTGGTGCCGGCGTGGGCGCGCTGGGGCACGCTGTGGTGGAGCCGGTTGTTGCCGTCGCTGCACGGTGCGGGCATGGCCGAGCGCTTTTCATGGCAGCTGAGCCTGCGCTCGATGTGGGTGTGGGCGCTGCTGCTGGCGGTGGTCACCGCCTTCGTGGCCTGGCCGCTGCTGCTTGCGCTGCCGCTGGTGGCGCTGATCGCGGCCTGGTGGCGGCGCCGGCTGGGCGGCATTTCCGGCGACTGCCTGGGCGCCAGCGTCGAGGTCACCGAAAGCCTGCTGCTGCTGGCGCTGGTGCTGCTGGGCGGGGTCGAACGGGGACTGCCGTAGCGGCCCGGCCGCGGGCATCAGTCCTCGCTGAAGCGGATCTCGCCGGCCTCGTCGCCGGCGTCGTCGAGGTCCGCGTGCGGCTGCATGCGGGTTTCGCGGACCGGCCCGGCCATCTGCCCGGCGCGCGCGGCAGTCTGCCCGCCGGCCGCGGCTTCGTATTCGGAGACCAGTTGCTGGCGGCGCGCGTCGGGTACTTCCTGCCAGTGGCAGCCGACCAGCGCGCCTTCCAGCGAGTAGAGCAGGTTGAGGCTGGGCTTGAAGCCGGCGCGGCGCACCTTGACGAAGGCGCCGACGGCGCCCACCGCGGCCAGGTCTTCGGCGCTGCGCAATCCGACCTGGCGCAGCCACGCCGCGCTCTTGGGGCCGATGTTGCGCAGCTTGAGCGCACTCATGCCAGCGCCTCGACGAACACCCGGGCGATGGCTTCAAGCCCCGCCTGGTCGTCGGCGTCGAAGCGCGAGGTGACCGGGCTGTCGAGGTCGAACACGCCGACCAGCGCGCCGTCATGGACCAGCGGCACCACCAGTTCCGAGCGCGAGGCCGAGTCGCAGGCGATGTGGCCGGGGAAGGCATCCACGTCGTCCACGCGCTGGGTCTGGCGGCTGCTGGCCGCCGCCCCGCACACGCCCTTGTGCAGCGGGATGCGCACGCAGGCCGGCAGGCCCTGGAACGGGCCGACCACCAGTTCGGTGCCATCGAAGAAATAGAAACCCACCCAGTTGAGTTGCGGCAACGCGTGGTACACCAGCGCCGACAGGTTGGCGGCATTGGCGATGCGGTCGCTCTCGCCGTGGACCAGGGCGCGGGCCTGGGCCAGCAACTGGGCGTACTGTTCCGGCTTGCTGCCGGTGAGCGTGGTGGAACTGAACATGGGGCAAAGTCTAACCGCTGCGCCCCCGCGATGGTGTCCGCCGGTACCGGCAGCGCCCGGTGCGCCGTGATCGCCCGGGGCATGGCGCCGCACTCGATGACGTGCGGTACGGCGTCGGAAAAAGAAAGACCCGACAACGGGAGAGAGATCGTTGCCGGGTCCGGACAGGGCGCGGGGGAGGGGGATCCGCGCGCTGTTGAGGGGGAGTCAGCGGGTCCTGGCGCGCTGGCGCCTGCCGGTGCCATCCTGGAGGGGCTGCCGTGCCAGTTCGGCCAGCGCCTGTCCGGTCTGCAGCCCGAGCCCGGCGATCTCCTGCCCGGCCGAGGCAAGCCGCTGCAGGTTTTCCCGGGCTACCCGCAGGCCCTTGGGCAGCAGCGATGGCAGGTCGGCCGCCGGGTCGGGATGGACCAGCTCGCCGAGGAAGCCGGCGGTGGCGTTGGCATTGCGCTCGAAGGTACGCAGCTGCACGCCGAACGCGCTCTCCGCGTTTTCCAGTGCCAGCCGGTTGGCGCGATGGGCCAGTGCCGCGAACTGCCGGGTGTAGCCGCTGAAACCGTCGTCGAACCGGGCGGGCATGCCGTTGCTCCGTCGTTTGTTGCGACGCAGCATAACGTTCGCCATGGCGGCGCGGAAGTCCGGCGCCTGCGGCCGCCGGGGAATCGTTCAGCTCAGATGCCGCGATAGCGGCAACCGGAGGTGCAGGTCTCGTGCACGGTCACCGCGCTGAGCTGCGGCAGGGCCGGCTGGAGCCGGTCCCAGATCCAGATCGCCAGGCGCTCGCTGGTGGGGTTTTCCAGCCCGGGGATGTCGTTGAGGTAATGATGGTCGAGCTGCTCGTAGAGCGGCTGGAAGGCGGCCTTGATGTCGCCGAAGTCCATCACCCAGCCGGACTCCGCGCCGGGCTCGCCGCTCACCTCCAGGCGCACGCGGAACGAGTGCCCGTGCAGGCGCGCGCACTTGTGGCCGGCGGGAACGTTGGGCAGCCGGTGGGCGGCCTCGAGGGTGAAGTCTTTGAAGATGTCCATGGCGCGATTGTAGTAGCCGGTGGGCGCGGGCCGGATGTCCGGCGGGTGCAGGCGGTGTCAACGGCGAACGGCCGCATCGCGGCCGTTCGCTACGGGTCCAGGCGGGTCGGTCAGACCGCGCTGTTGGGCTGCGGCGCCTTGCCGCGGCCACGGCCGCCACGGCGGCGGCGCGCGGCGCCGGCCGGCTGGCCTTCGCGGCGCTGGCCGTTGTTCTCGCCACGCGGGGCACCGGACGCCGCACCCGCCCCGCCACGGCGCTGGCCCGGCGCGGCGTCGCGGTGGCCGCCGGGGCGGCCGCCATTGCCGCGGCGCGGCGGACGTTCGCCGCCGGGCTGCTCGGCCTTGCCCGGGGCGCTGTTGCCCCAGCGGATCGGCGTGTGCGGCTCGAAGCCCGGCACGTCGCGGATATCCATGTCGCGGTCCAGCAGGCGCACGATCTGGCGCAGGTACTTGGCATCTTCCTGCGCCACCAGCGAAACCGCCTGGCCGCTGGCGCCGTTGCGGCCGGTGCGGCCGATGCGGTGCACGTAATCCTCGGCCACCATCGGCAGGTCGTAGTTGATGACCTTGGGCAGCTCGTTGATGTCGATGCCGCGCGCGGCGATGTCGGTGGCCACCAGCACGGTGACGCGGCCGGCCTTGAAGTCGCCCAGTGCGCGCAGGCGCTGGCTCTGGCTCTTGTTGCCGTGGATCGCCGCGGTCTTGATGCCGGACTTGTCCAGGAACGTGGCCAGCTTGTCGCTGCCGTGCTTGGTCTTGGCGAACACCAGGGTCTGCTCGCGCGAGTCCTGCGCCAGCAGGTGCAGCAGCAGTTCGCGCTTGCGCCCGGCGTCGACCGGGTGCACGCGGTGGGCGATGGTCTCGGCCACGGTGTTGCGCGGGGTCACCATCACCTCGCGCGGGTTGCGCATGAACTCCAGCGCCAGCTGCTTGATCGGGTCGGCGAAGGTGGCCGAGAACAGCAGGGTCTGCCGGTTCTGCTTGGGCAGCTTGGCCAGGATGCGCTTGATCGAGGGCAGGAAGCCCATGTCGAGCATGCGGTCGGCTTCGTCCAGCACCAGCACCTCGATGCCGGACAGGTCGATGCTGCGGCGCTCCAGGTGGTCGATCAGGCGGCCCGGGCAGGCCACCAGCAGGTCCACGCCACGGCGCAGGATGTCGAGCTGGTTGCCCATGCCGACGCCGCCGTAGATGCAGGTGCTGGGGATGCGCAGGTACTTGCTGTAGCCGCGCAGGCTGTCATGCACCTGGGTGGCCAGTTCGCGGGTGGGGGTCAGGATCAGCGCGCGCGGCCGGCGCGGGCCGTTGCGCACTTCCTGCGCCGAGGTGGCCAGGTGCTGCAGCAGCGGCAGGCCGAACGCGGCGGTCTTGCCGGTGCCGGTCTGCGCGCCGGCCAGCAGGTCGTGGCCTTCCAGCACCAGCGGGATGGCCTGCTGCTGGATCGGGGTGGGGTTTTCGTAACCCTGCTCGGCGAGCGCGCGCAGCAGGAAGGGCGCAAGGCCCAGATCTTCGAACGACATGGAAACTCCGCAATATGGGGACGCGCCGGCCCGGATGGGTCTGCGCTGCCGGTCGTGGCGACCGGTCGGCTCGGAGCGTTCCCGTAAAACCGCGCTGCGAGATCATGGGTGCGACCAGCGCAAGGCGCGCTGGCCGGAATGCGAGACGAATGGCGTCGGAATGGGGGCGGGCGGGCGGACCGGGCGACGAGGCCTGCGGTCCTGCGCCGCCGGCGATCCCGGAAGGGAAACGGACGGCCGCTGGCAGACCGCGATAGTCTAAGGGATGTTCGGGAACGGCACAAAAACCCCTGTTCAGCTACGGTCGGGTGACGCGGGTTCCCGATCGACCCGGCAGGGCGCGGTGCCGTCTGCGGCCGCTGCGGCGCCCTGGCGGCGCGTGACCGGGTGGATTCCCGGCGGCGCCGGCGCGGCGCTGGTCGCCGCCGGACTATTCGTTACAATCGAAACTTGTTTCCCGCCCCTGGACTGGACGCTCCGATGAAGCTTGGTTCCCTGAAGGAAGGTGGCCGCGACGGCACCCTGATCGTGGTCTCGCGTGACCTGGCCCGCGCCGTGCGCGCCACCGGCATCGCCGCCACCCTGCAGCAGGCGCTGGAGGACTGGTCCAACGTCGCGCCGCGGCTGAACGCGCTGTCCGAGTCGCTCAACCACGGCGATGCCGATGGCGTGTTCGACCTGGACATGCAGGCGCTGGCCGCACCGCTGCCGCGCGCCTACGAGTTCGTCGATGGCAGCGCCTACCTGCCGCACGTGGCGCGGGTACGCAAGGCGCGCGGCGCCGAGGTCCCGGAAACCTTCTATACCGATCCGCTGATGTACCAGGCCACCAGCGCCGGCTTCCATGGCCCGCGCGACGCGGTCAAGGTGATCAGCGAGGATTACGGCATCGACCTGGAAGCGGAGATCGTGGTGATCACCGACGACGTGCCGATGGCGGTGACGCCGGAGCAGGCCGCCGGCCACATCCAGCTGGTCGGTCTGGTCAACGATGTCAGCCTGCGCAACCTGATCCCGGCCGAACTGGCCAAGGGCTTCGGCTTCCTGCAGTCCAAGCCGCGCTCGGCGCTGAGCCCGGTATTCGTCACCCCGGACGAGCTGGGCGAGGCCTGGCAGGGCAGCAAGGTGCACCTGCCGCTGGTGACCCACATCAATGGCGAATGGTTCGGGGCGCCGGAAGCGGGCGTGGACATGCAGTTCGATTTCGCCCAGCTGGTCGCGCACGCGGCCAAGACCCGTCCGCTGTCGGCCGGCGCCATCGTCGGTTCGGGCACCATTGCCAACGAGGACACCGCACTGGGCGCGTCCTGCTTCGCCGAGCGCCGTACCGTGGAAACCCTGCGCGACGGCAAGCCGTCCACGCCGTTCATGAGCTTCGGCGACGTGGTGCGGATCGAGATGTTCGACCGCGCCGGCAACAGCATCTTCGGCGCCATCGAACAGCGCATCGAGCAGGCCGCGCGGCCCTGAGGGCGGCGCGCACCCCAGCGGTGCGCGAGCGGGTACCCGCCGACCGGCCGGGGGCATTCCCGGCCGACGGCGCGATGGACCGACCGGCGGCACGGGCGCTTCCGTCGCCGGCGGGTATGGTGGCCTGCAGGCAAAAGGACATGGACATGCAACAGGCATTGACGCTCTACAGCTACTGGCGCTCCAGCGCCGCCTACCGCGTACGCATCGGCCTGAACCTGAAAGGGCTGGACTACGCCATCGTGCCGGTGCACCTGGTGCGCGACGGTGGCCAGCAGCACGCGCCGGCGTATGCCGCGCTCAACCCGCAGGAACTGGTGCCGGCGCTGTGCGATGGCGAACGCGTGCTGACGCAGTCGCTGGCGATCCTCGAGTACCTGGAGGAAACCCACCCGCAGCCGGCGCTGCTGCCGGCCGCGGCCGGCGACCGCGCGCGGGTGCGCGCGCTGGCGCAACTGGTGGCCTGCGACATCCATCCGCTCAACAACCTGCGCGTGCTGCAGTTCTTCGACCAGGAATGGCACGTGCCGCAGTCCGAGCGCGATGACTGGATCCTGCACTGGATGCGCACGGGCCTTTCGGCGCTGGAGACGGCGCTGGCGGGCTCGGCGCAGACCGGCCGCTTCTGCCATGGCGACGCGCCCGGGCTGGCCGATTGCTGCCTGGTGCCGCAGCTGTACAACGCGCGCCGCTTCAACCTGGACCTGGACGCCTTCCCGACCCTGCGGCGGATCGAAGCCGCCTGCCTGGCGCTGCCGGCATTCGACGGCGCGCGGCCCGAGAACCAGCCGGACGCGGCCTGACCGCGCCGCGCCGCAGCCGGGCAGCCACGAAAAAGCCCCGCCGCAGCCGGGCTTCGTGGTGCGCCATCGCGGCGGTGGCGCGCCTCAGAACCCGTGGGTGATCGACGCCGGTGCCGCTGGGGCGGAGAAATCCGCGTAGGGGTCGTGCTCGCCGCTGGCGCCTTCGGACAGCCGGAACTTGAGCGCCAGGCCGTCGCGCGAATCGGCCGCGCGCAGCGCCTCCTCCTGCTCGATCACGCCCTCCTTGGCCAGCCGGAACAGGCACTGGTCGAAGCTGTGCATGCCCTCCTCCAGCGACTGTTCCATGGCCTGCTTGATCTCGTGCACCTGCCCGCGGCGCAGCAGGTCGCGGATCATCGGCGTGTTGATCAGCACCTCGGTCGCGGGCCGGCGGCGGCCGTCGGTGCCCTTGACCAGGCGCTGGCTGATCACCGCGCGCAGGTTCAGCGACAGGTTCATCAGCACGTTGCGATGCGCGCTCTCGGGGAAGAAGTTGAGGATGCGCTCGATGGTCTGGTCGGCGTTGTTGGAGTGCAGCGTGGCCAGGCACAGGTGGCCGGTCTCGGCGAAGGCGATGGCCGCCTCCATGGTCTCGGCGTCGAGGATTTCGCCGATCAGGATCACGTCCGGCGCCTCGCGCATCGCGTTCTTCAGCGCGTTGTGGAAGGCGTGGGTGTCGAGCCCGACTTCGCGCTGGTTGACGATGGACTGCTTGTGCCGGTGCAGGAATTCGATCGGGTCCTCGATGGTGAGGATGTGCCCGGTGGTGGTGGCGTTGCGGTGGTCGATCATCGACGCCAGCGACGTGGACTTGCCCGAACCGGTGGAGCCGACCACCAGCACCAGCCCGCGCGGGGTCATGATCACGTCCTTGAGCACGTCCGGCAGCTTCAGTTCCTCGATCGAGGGGATCCGGTTCTTGATCGCGCGGATGACCATGCCCACCTCGCCGCGCTGCTTGAACACGTTCACGCGGAACCGGCCCACATCGGCCAGCGCGATGGCCATGTTCAGTTCCAGGTCGCGCTCGAACTGCGGCACCTGGCCCTCGTCCATCAGCGAGTAGGCGATCTTCTTGACCATGCCCGGCGGCAGGCCGGTATTGCCCAGGGGGTACAGTTTTCCTTCGATCTTGATATGGACCGGCGCGCCCGTCGTCAGGAACATGTCCGACGCGTTTTTTTTCGGTCATCAGCTTCAGGAAATAGCCGATATCCATGGAAGGTTCCCCAAGCAGGAGCCGCCCGGCGTTGCAAGCACGTGGCAGCCTTGACGACAATGGCCGTGCTCAACTTTCCGCGACGGCTCCCCAATGAAACCTAGCTTCGCACACTTACGACGTTTCCTGTATGTGACCGCGTGCGCATCTGCGCTCTGTGCCAGCGCGATGGCGCAGGACCCGGCCGCGGCCGACCTGCTTGCCGCCCAGCAGGCGGTCGAACGCGCCGACCGCGCCGATGCCGACCAGTACGCGCCGGACACCATCGCCCTGGCCCGGCAGCAGCTGGAGCAGGCCCAGCGCGCGGCCGGCGACCGCCGCGAGCGCAAGCAGGCGCCCCTGCTGGCACAGCGTGCCGCGGTCGACGCCGACCTGGCCCGGGCCCAGAGCGAAGAGGCCGTGGCGCTGGCCATGCTGGCCCAGCGCAGGGCCGAAGTGGAGCGCCTGCAACGCCAGCTCGCGACCGGGGAGGGACACTGATGGGCATCCGCATCCTGCTCGTGGCCGGCCTGCTGGCCGTGCCGCTGCTCGCCACCGCTGCCGCCGCCGAAGACCCGGCGGTGGCGATGTTGAACCAGCGCCTGATCACCCTGCAGGCCGACGCGCGTACCACCGACCTGGCGGCGCTGGAACGATTGCAGGCACAGCAGGCGATCGCGGTGCTGGCCAAGGCCAGGCGCAAGGAGCTGGACCAGGCGCGTTACCTGGCCGAGCGCCGGGTGGCGATCGCCGAGGCCAGTGCCCGCGCCGAAGCCGCCCGCCGCGAGGTCGACCAGCTCGAACGCACCCGCAGCGAACTGCTGGTCGAGGCCAGCCGCCGCGAGGCCGCCCGCGCCCGCCAGGAGGCCGAGCGGCTGCGCGTGCAGGCGCAGATCCAGGCCGAGGAAGCCGAACGCCTGCGCCAGGCCGCCGAGGCCGAGACGCTGGCCCGGCAGGACGCCGAGGCGGCGCTGACCAGCGTGGCCGGCAAGCAGGCGGCGCGGGTGAGCTCGGCCCAGCAGAACGCCGCCAGGCTGGCCCGCGAGGAGGCCGAACTGGTCTCCGGCAAGAAGCTGCCCGCGTCCAGGTTCGACAATCGCGGCGAGGTGTTCACCCTGGCCGGCGACGCCTTCGCGGCAGGCCAGGCGACCCCGTCGGCTGCCGCGCGCGACCAGCTCAAGGCAATGGCCGAGTACCTGAACATCGGCAAGAAGGGGCGGGTGACCATCGAGGGGTACGACAGTGCCAACGGTGTCGGCCAGCGCCGCGCGCAGGCGCTCAAGGATGCCCTGGTGGCGGCCGGCGTCGGCGCCAGCCGCATCCAGGTCAGCGGCAAGAAGGCCGCCGCCACCCGGGCCCGTTCCGCCGAGGTGATCGTCGCGCCGTGATGCGCTGCCGGCCTCGCCGGCCCCCATGGAGTGGGGTGTTGCCCCGCTCCGGTACTACCGCTTGTGTTGCCTGGGCGCATGCCCGGGCGTGCCGCGCGGCCGTGTCGTGAACACTTAATGTGCGGCCGTTGCTGAACCTTTTCAGACTCCTTGCGGTGCGCTTGCCGGAACTATTTTTCAGGCGTAGGGTCAATCGTCCGGGCGACATTTTCGTCGTCCGTACAGCGGAGGACCGGGCCAGTGCAACCGTGGCGCGAACCAGTACCAGACAGCTTCCGGGCAGTAGGCCGGAACGCAGCCAGGGGTTCGGCCGTGCTCCGTCCGGACCTCCATCCCAGAGCGCCCCGTGCCGCAAGGCCGGGGCGTTCGTGTTTCCGCATGTAGGAGGTAGTCATGTTCGAAGGGCAGCCGCAGAGTGAGATCGACGCGTTGATCAAGGTCAACCCCGAGTTCAAGCAGCTCTATCAGCAGCACCAGAAGCTGAACAAGAAATGCATGGATGCGGAACTGGGAGTACTTCCCATCGACGATGTGACCCTGGGGCAGATGAAGCGCGAAAAGCTGCTGGCCAAGCAGAAACTGCTGCGGATCTATGAAGACCGGCTCAACTGAACCTTCCCCACGCTGAAGTCTTTCCGTCGCGGGCAATGGCGGCCTCCTCGTCGGTCGCCATTGCCCGCGCCGCTTGCGCAAAGGCGCGTTGGCAATGATCCAAGAACCGATCGTTGCCTGACTTTCGGGCATATCCATCGGATAATCGGGCTCCGGCCGCCGCGCGGCGCGATCCCAAGCATATCGATGGCAATCCACTCCTCCGTACTCGAACTCATCGGGCGCACGCCGATCGTCAAGGCCCAGCGCCTGGATGCCGGCGTCTGCGAGCTCTACCTCAAGCTCGAAAGCGCCAACCCGGGCGGCTCGATCAAGGACCGCATCGGCCTGTCGATGATCGAAGCGGCGGAGCAGCGTGGCGACCTCAAGCCCGGCGCGACGCTGGTGGAAGGTACTGCCGGCAACACCGGGCTGGGCCTGGCACTGGTCGCCCAGCAGAAGGGCTACAAGCTGATCCTGGTGGTCCCGGACAAGATGAGCCGGGAGAAGATCTTCAACCTCAAGGCGATGGGCGCCGAGGTGGTGCTGACCCGTTCGGACGTGGCCAAGGGCCACCCCGAGTACTACCAGGACCTGGCCAAGACCATCGCCGAGCGCACCCCGGGCGCCTATTTCGTCAACCAGTTCGGCAACCCGGACAACCCGGCCGCGCACGAGTTCGGCACCGGCCCGGAGATCCTCGAGCAGATGGACGGCGACCTGGACGCCATCGTGTTCGGCTGCGGCAGCTCCGGCACCATGACCGGGCTGTCGCGCGCCTTCGCCCGGCTGTCGCCGAAGACCGAGCTGGTGCTGGCCGACCCGGTCGGTTCGATCCTGGCCGAGTACATCAACCAGGGCACGCTCAACGAGAAGTCGGGCTCGTGGCTGGTGGAAGGCATCGGCGAGGATTTCCTGCCGTCGATCTCCGATTTCAGCCGGGTCGGCAAGGCCTATGCCATCACCGACGCGGAGAGCTTCCATACCGCGCGCGAGCTGCTGGGCAAGGAAGGCATCCTCGGCGGTTCCTCCACCGGCACCCTGCTGGCGGCGGCGTTGAAGTACTGCCGCGAGCAGACCACGCCGAAGAAGGTGCTGGTGCTGGTGTGCGATACCGGCAACAAGTACCTGTCGAAGATGTACAACGACTACTGGATGCTGGACAACGGCTTCCTCGAGCGCCCGCGCTACGACGACCTGCGCGACCTGATCCTGCGCCCGTACAGCCAGCGCGACACCGTGGTGGTCGGCCCCAACGACCTGCTGACCACCGCCTACCAGCGCATGAAGCTGTACGACGTCTCGCAGTTGCCGGTGATGGATGGCGACCGCCTGGTCGGCATCATCGACGAGAGCGACGTGCTGTTGCATGTCTACGGCGACGAGGCGCGGTTCCGCGACCCGGTGGCCATCGCCATGGTCAGCAAGCTCGACCGCCTGGACGTGAAGTCGCCGATCGAGGCGCTGCTGCCGGTATTCGACCGCGGCCAGGTCGCCATCATCATGGACGGCGCCGATTTCCTCGGCCTGATCACCCGCATCGACCTGCTGAACTACCTGCGGCGGCGCGTGCAGTGACCGCCGCGGGCGGAACGGCTGGTTCAGGTCGTCCGCGTAGAATTCCACCCCTCACAAGCCGGAAAGCACCATGACGGATCAGCATCCACGCGACGATGGCAGCGAGCGCAGCCTGTCGCTTGCCACCCTGGCCATCCACGGCGGCCAGTCGCCGGACCCGAGCACCGGCGCGGTGATGCCGCCGATCTACGCGACGTCCACCTATGCGCAGTCCAGCCCGGGCGTGCACCAGGGCTTCGAGTACTCGCGCACCCACAATCCCACCCGCTTCGCCTACGAGCGCTGCGTGGCCGCGCTGGAGGGCGGCAGCCGCGGCTATGCATTCGCCTCGGGCATGGCCGCGACCTCGACGGTGATCGAACTGCTCGACGCCGGCAGCCACGTGGTGGCGATGGACGACATCTACGGCGGCAGCTTCCGCCTGTTCGAGCGCGTGCGCCGGCGCACCGCGGGGTTGGACTTCAGCTTCGTCGACCTGACCGACCCGGCCACGCTGGAGGCGGCGATCACGCCGAAGACGAAGATGGTGTGGATCGAGACCCCCACCAATCCGATGCTGAAGATCGTCGATATCGCCGCGGTCGCGGCCATCGCCAGGCGCCATGGGCTGGTCGTGGTGGTGGACAACACCTTCGCCTCGCCGATGCTGCAGCGCCCGCTGGAGCTGGGCGCGGACATCGTCGTGCACTCGGCGACCAAGTACCTCAACGGCCATTCGGACATGGTCGGCGGCATGGTGGTCGTCGGCGACAACGCCGGACTGGCCGAGCAGATGGCCTTCCTGCAGAACTCGGTCGGTGGCGTGCAGGGCCCGTTCGACAGCTTCCTGGCGCTGCGCGGGCTGAAGACCCTGCCGCTGCGGATGAAGGCGCACTGCGCCAACGCACTGGAGCTGGCGCAGTGGCTGCAGGCGCATCCGGCCATCGAGAAGGTGATCTACCCGGGCTTGCCGTCGCATCCGCAGCACGCGCTGGCGAGCCGGCAGATGAGCGGCTACGGCGGCATCGTGTCCATCGTGCTCAAGGGCGGTTTCGAGGCCGCCAGGCGCTTCTGCGAACGCACGCAGCTGTTCACCCTGGCCGAATCCCTCGGTGGCGTGGAAAGCCTGGTCAACCACCCGGCGGTGATGACCCATGCCTCGATTCCGCCGGTCCGCCGCCAGCAACTGGGCATCAGCGATGCGCTGGTGCGCCTGAGCGTCGGCGTGGAGGATGTCGAGGACCTGCGTGCGGACCTGGAGAACGCGCTCGATGCATGAGCTCAGCGGGCGCCGCATTCTGGTGACGGGCGCCTCCGGTTTCGTCGGCAGGCATCTGATGGCCTCCGCGGCCTTCGCCGGTGTCGAGTTCGCGACCCTGCAGAGCGTGGACATCCGCGACCGGCCGGCGCTCGAGGCCGAGGTCGCTTCGATCAGGCCCGATCATGTCGTCCATCTCGCGGCGCAGAGCTTCGTGCCGCGGTCCTTCGAGGATCCCGCCGGAACCCTCGAGGTCAACCTGATGGGAACCTTGAACCTGCTGCAGTCGCTGGACAAGGCGGGTTTCTCCGGCCGTTTCCTGTATGTCAGCTCCGGCGACGTGTATGGAGCGGTGGATGAATCGCAACTGCCGGTAAAGGAGGAACTCCTCCCCGCGCCGAGGAATCCCTACGCGGTGTCCAAGCTGGCGGCAGAGCAGCTGTGCCTGCAGTGGCATCGATCCAACAGGCTTGATGTCGTGGTCGCCCGCCCGTTCAACCATGTCGGTCCCGGCCAGGACAGTGCATTCGTGGTACCGGCGCTCGCCGCGCAGGTGGTGGCGATCGCGCAGGGGCGGGCCGCGCCGGTCATCAGCGCCGGGGACATCGACGTGACCCGGGATTTCACCGATGTCCGGGATATTGTTTCCGGCTATGCCAGCCTGCTGGGTGCCGGCGCCCCTGGAAGGGTCTACCAGCTCTGCAGCGGGGTCGAGCGCAGCGTCCGCGGGATCCTGCAGCAGCTCCTGGCATTGAAAGGGGTGGACGCCCGGATAGAGCAGGATCCTTCCAAGTTCCGCCCCGCGGAACAGCGCCGGATGGTGGCGGACAACAACCGGGTATCGCGCGATACCGGCTGGCTCCCCGCCGTCCAATGGGAAACGACGTTGCAAGACATTATTGAAGAAATGGAGAGCAGGACGTGATTATCCGCGGAAATTCGGCCCTCATTACGGGAATCACCGGCCAGGACGGAGCCTACCTGGCGAAACTGCTGCTGGAGAAGGGGTATTCGGTCAGCGGCCTGCTCGCGCGGAGAAGTACCGATACGCTGTGGCGCCTTCGCGAGCTGGGAATCGTCGACGACGTGAAGTTCATCGATGGCGACCTGACCGACCTGTCCTCGCTTATCCGCGCGATGCAGGCGTCGGGCGCGCACGAAGTGTACAACCTGGGTGCGCAGAGTTTCGTCGGCACTTCCTGGCAGCAGCCGCTGCTGACCTCCGACGTGGACGGCCTGGGCGCCCTGAGGGTTCTCGAGGCGGTGAGGCTGGTGAATCCGCAGGCGCGCTTCTACCAGGCATCCACGAGCGAGATGTTCGGCCTTATCCAGGCGGAGCGCCAGGACGAGTCGACCCCGTTCTATCCGCGCAGTCCCTATGGCGTGGCGAAGCTGATGGCGCACTGGGCGACCGTCAACTACCGCGAAAGCCATGGCATGCATGCGTCGAGCGGCATTCTCTTCAACCACGAATCCCCGCTGCGCGGCATCGAATTCGTCACCCGCAAGGTGAGCCACGCGGTGGCGTCCATCAAGCTGGGACGCCAGAAGCAGCTTCGGCTCGGCAACATCGACGCCAAGCGCGACTGGGGATTCGCCGGCGACTATGTCGAGGCGATGTGGATGATGCTGCAGCAGGACGTACCCGATGACTACGTGGTGGCCACCGGCATCACGTCGACCGTCAGGGAAATGTGCCAGATCGCGTTTGCCCATGTCGGACTGAACATGGAGGACCATCTGGTCATCGATGAGAAGTTCATGCGGCCGGCGGAAGTGGATGTCCTGCTCGGAAACCCCGCCAAGGCCCAGGCCAGGCTCGGCTGGAAGGCGACCACCTCGCTGCAGCAGCTCATCGAGATGATGGTCGAGGCGGACCTGCGCCGCATCGCCGACGGTCGCGGCTGAGGTGGGCAGCTGGTCCCGGAGGGGCGCGTTGCCGCGATGCGCCGCCGCTGACGCGGGCGCCGCGGCGGGTGCCTCGTCCGTCTGATCGGCAAGCTTGAAGGGGGATCCTGCGATCCCCCTTTTTTGTGGCCGAAACCGGGTGTGCATTCCCCCGCGGGAGCCGGCGGCGTGGAACGGTGAGGGTCCGCGGACCCCCACGCGAGCCGGATCAGGGCCCCGGGCGCGCCGACTGGCAGGCCCGTACCCCGGCCCCGTCCGGCATTGCATCGCGGATCTCCTGGATGCGCTTCCTGTAGTTCATGCCCACGGTGCGGTAGCTGACGCGCGAGCGGACGGTGCGCGAGGCCTGCTTCCCGAGTTCGCGTGCGCGATTCCTGTCCAGGTACAGCTCGGACATGAACCTGGCGGCCTGCTCCACATCCGCGTCGGCCCACACCTGGCCCGCTGCGAATGGATACTCGCCGTCCTTTACCGGAATGAGCGAGAAATCGGTGAGCAGCGCCGACTTGGCGTCCATGAAGTCGAGATTCCCGGAGTATCCCGTGCAGATCAGCGGCTTTGCCAGGTACATGGCCTCGGCCAGTCCGCGTCCGTAACCCTCCGAACGATGAAGCGAGACGAAGCTGTCGCAACAGCGCACGAGGTTCTTGATCTCGTTGTCGCTGATCGTCTTGTTGATGAACGTTACTCGGCCGCGGAGCGGGCTGAGCGTATTCTGCAGGCGCTCGAACGCCGCCGGATCGGCTTCCGCGCCATTGGTTTTGACAACCAGGTGCGAGTTGGCGGCAGGCAGCGCCCGGCAATGCTGGAGGAACGCATTCACCACCGCATCGGGATTCTTGCGGGCGGCGAACGAGCGGAAATCGAAGAAGAACAGAAACGCGAATGCACTCTCCGGGATGCCGAAATAGCGGCGGGAGAGCATCGACGAAAGCGTCACTTCGCAGGCGACCGGAAGGTGCCGGGTGATCGCCTGGGTGTGGCCGTTGATCGAATCGAAGATGAACCCGGAAGGGCACCATACCTCGTCGAACCGGTCCAGGGCCCCGATCCAGGGCTCCGGGAAATGCGACAGCTCCCAGTTCGGGTAGAGGATGTTGTAGGAATCCGCCGGCAGTTTGAGCAGCGACAGCGCGTTGTCGACCTCGTCGGCGTTGAGGTGGAATACGTTGATCCGCCCAAGCGTGTCGGTCAGGGCGGGCCCGAACTCGCGTTCCGCGTCATGTTCCGGCTTGAAATGGCCGTATACATCCAGCAGGCGCGGAGCAAGGGCAACGGAGCGGAACGCGCGATACGAACAGCGCAGGCTTTCGCCGCAGCCGATGGGCGCGAAAGGGTGTCCAATCAGGACGATGTCGGATCCGTGGCTCATGTCTTCAACCGGGGAAGGAGGTCTTGCGCTCGACCAGGTGCTCGGCTTCCAGCGCGTTCAGGTGGGCCTGCAGGAAGGAGTGGCCGAACCGCTTGTCGGGCTCCAGGTATGCGCCCTCGGCCCATTCGTTCCATGCGTTGATGAACACGATCTGCTCGTCGCCGCTGTACTGCTGCCGGGTGCGCTTCACCGAAGTCTCGAGCCATGCCTGGAATGCACCCGGGCTGGAGTGCTCGAAGCTGTAGCTGTTGTTCTGTCTGCGCGCGGTGTTGTCCCAGCCCGGCATGACGCCCATGAATCGCTTGTAGGCGGGAAGCTCGCGGGTGGCGTAGCGCACGGCCAGGTCGCGATAGTCCGCGACCGCGCCGGCGAAGTTCTGGTTGATGATCTCCCCCGACGGCTGACGCGGTTCCGCCATGCCCTGCGGCGGGAACTCGACGGCGGCATCGCATCCAAGGTCTTCCGGATGGATGCCTGCACTGGCCAGTTCAAACGACTCGACCTGGGCCAGGTAGATCTCGCCGATGCCGTTCTCCCGACAGTACTTGCGCCACAACGAAGAGGTGCGGGCAAAGTCGGGGAACAGTGTCACGCGATACACCAGGAGCAGCGGCTTGCCATTGATGCGGATGTAGCTCGGGCTGCGGAAATAGCGGGCCAGATCCTCGATGACTGCCAGATCATCCTCGTCCGAATGCTGCTGGGCCATCAGCACGTCCTGCTCCTGCCCATCCCAGCGCCGGGTCCAGTTCTCGTTGGCCCAGCACAGGCAGAACGGGAAGTCCGGTTCGCCCGACGCAAGCATCTGTTCGATCGGCCGCTCCAGCAGCCTGTGGCCCGCGAACCAGTAGTAGTAGAAGCAGAAGCCACCAATTCCGTAGCGGCGCGCCAACTCGGCCTGCTTGCTCATCACTTCCGGCACGCGGAGATCGTAGTAGCCGAGATCGGCGGGGATCCTGGGCTGGTCGTGGCCCACGTAGTTCGGGCGTGCCTTGGTGACGTTGGTCCATTCGGTGAAACCTTCGCCCCACCACAGGTCGTTCTCCGGGATCGGGTGGAACTGCGGGAGGTAGAAGGCGATGGTGCGGACCTGCTGCATCGCATCCAGCTCCTCGCGCCACTTCTCGCTGAAGACCCCGAGGTTGCGGGTGATGCAACTGAGCTTGTAGTCACTGGGCAGCGAGTCCGAGGTCACGCTCAGGTGGTGGACGACTTGCGCCGCCGCGCAGAACACGATCCGCCTGCCGCGCTTGCGCAACTGCATGCACAGGTCCGAGTCCTCGCAGTAGGCGGGCGCCAACTGGTCATCGAACCCGCCGAGCGCGACGAAGTCGTCGCGCCTGACCAGCAGGCAGGCGCCGGAACAATAGTCCACGTCGCGGTCATACGAGTACGCCGCCTTGTCGGGCAGGCTGTTCAGGCCGATCATCTCGGCGGTTCCATCCTGGTGGAGGCGGGTTCCCGCGTCCTGCAGCCAGCCGCTGGGGTAGATGATCTTCGGGCCGACGGCGCCGATCCGGGGATCGGAACCCAGGCAGGTCCACAGCGCCTTGAGCCAGCCCTGCTTCACCTGCACATCGTTGTTGAGGAAAAGAATGGCCTTGCCGCTGGCCTGCGCGGCGGCCCGGTTGCAGTTCCGCAGGAAGCCCAGGTTCTCGGCCTGCCGCACGAAACGGATGCTGGCGACGCGGGATACCACGAGCGCGGACGCGTCGGTGGAGGCATCGTCGGCGACGATGATCTCGATTGTCGGCCCCGACGGATCGTGGCACTCCGCGATCGATGCAAGGCATTCAAGCGTGTGGGCGGCATGGTTGTATGCCGGGATCACGATGCTGACGTCGGGTGATTCGACCGGGGCGGGCAGTTTCAGCTGGCCGGCGATCTTCTCCAGGTCGCGGCCGCTGAAGTCCAGCATCCCGACGGCAGCCGGGGCCCGATCTTCCCGGGCATGGAGCGCTTCGGCGATCCTGCGCTTCACGTCGCCGTAGTCCCTCCATTCCGTCACGCCATCCGCGACGTACAGGGCGGACGCCGGACCGGGTGCCTCCAGTACCTGGGGATGCGCAACGGGCGCATACGCGTGGACGTCCGCTCCGTGGGTCGCGACATGGGCTTTCCAGCGCCTGTACGCATTGGTCCGCGAGAAAAGCAACGGGAAGCTCCCGAACAGCGCATTCTTGACCGCCAGCTTCAGGCGCATGGAAACCGGCAGCCTGCGGTACAGCTTGCGCGTGTGTGTCGTCGCGCCCTCGACGGACGTGCGCAGCGCTCGGCGGGCAAACGCCTTCGTGGTCCTGAGCGGGCGGGTGATGCGCCAGCTTGCCGAGTTCCTTGTCGACTCCAGATCCGCGGCGACGCTCTCCAGCTGCTGCTGCAGGGCGGTGGCCGTGGCATTGGCCGTGATCAGCGCGGAGGACGCCTCGGCAAGATTCAGTGCCTGCTCCTGCAGCCGGCTGTTGCAGGATGCGAGCTCGCCATCGCGGCGCCCGGCTTCATGCTCCACTTCCTCGAGCCTGCGTTGCAGGGACTCGCGCTCGTGCTGGGCGCTTTCGAGATCGGCCTTGCGGCGGGCCAGCGTTTCAACCACCCCGGCGGGCAGGCATGTCCGCGTGCCATGCAGGATGGAGGTGATGTCCGGGGTGGATGCGAGCACATACGCCTCGTACTGCGCGAGCGTGAGCGGCCTGGCCAGCTTCCCGCGGACCTCGCTCTCGAATGCGGCATCGAAGTCGAGGTAATCGAGGATGTCCGATGCGGTCACGACCATGCCCAGTTGCCGCAGGCAGGCGCGGAAAAGCGTCGGTACGTGCAGAAGCTCGGTCTCGGCAGGCTCCGCCACGCACGTGACCGAGGCCAGACTCACGTTGAAGGCGCGGAACATGAGGTAACCCAGGCTTATGGGGTGGAGCAGCTCCCATTCCTGGTCGAAAAAGGCCCACTCGCCGTCGGCGGTCCGGATCAGGTTCCTGGGTATCGCATCGATCAGGCTGCCCGGCAGCTCCGTCCGCAGTGGAATCCGGTCGATGCTGCCGAGGACGGTGTTTTTTTCCCGCAATGCGTCAAGCCACGCACGCAGCCAGCCCGCCACGTCATCGGCCTTCCAGCCGTGGCGGCTCAGGACCAGGTCGAGCTCATCGCCCCAATGCCTGCCGAGCACATAGGGTTCGGTGCGCGATGCATGGGCAATCAGGGATGATGATGCGGCCGGCGCATCCTCGATCAGCGGCCGCCGGCAGACCTCGATCGAACCGGAGTGCTGCTGGATGGTGGTCGCGGTGGCGTAGCGCGGACTCCGTTCGACGGCATAGTGGTGCGCCAGGATGCCGGGCGCAAACCGTGCGAAGCCTGGGGACTCCGGGGTTGCCTGCGCGAGCACCAGGAACGAATTGGACAGGTCCGCGAGCAGGCCGTTGCGCCGCGCCACCGAGAAGGCCTGGCTGGTTGAGAACAGCAGCGGATGATTGAGCTGGCGGTCGCTGCGGGTGGCCTGGCCGGCAAGCGTCGCGCTGTCGAACTGCGCATTGCCGTCCCATCCCGCGGGAAGGATCAGGTTGCTGGGCAGCTTGTAGTCGGGAAATGGCAAGGCGAATTCGCAGGCGCTGAAGCCCGCGGCCAGGATGCGGTCGGACAACTCGCGGCGGCCGAATGTCACCACGCCGTCGGCTGCATAGTGGTCCTGGATGCCCTCCATGGCGCGACCGAGGTGGTCCTCGTGCATGCCGGCGAAGTACTTCAGGCCCAACTGGTTCTCGATCGCGACTATGAGCAACCCGCCTTCGCCCAGCAGCGACCTTGCCTTGCGCAGGGTGGTCGCGATGCCATCGGGGCCGGACGAATACTTGCGGGCATACTCCAGCACCCCGATCAACGTCACCACGTCGAACCGTTGTCCTTCGGGGAGCTCGTCGAAGCGGCTGTTGACGACGGTGACGTTGTCCAGGTCACGGCAGCGGCTCGCGGCGATCGTGGCGCGTCGCTGGCTGCCTTCCAGTGCCAGGAGCCCGCATCCAAGCTCACCGAGATACCTGCTGATCGCACCGCAGCCGGCGCCGATTTCCAGGACCCTGCGACCCTCGAGAATCGGCTGCAGCGGGCGCAGCAGGTTGGCGCGTACCGGGCTCAGGTGGTAGGTGGATGCCCAGTCGGTCCGGTGATCCGACAACTCCTCCGAAAACAGCGAGACATCACGGCTGCTGGCGATGGCATCGGCGATCCTTTCCTCGACCTCGTCGCCGTCGGTGTAGTCGAAGCCCGCCGCCGGTCCGCGCGACCATACCCTCGAGTCGTCATTCCTGCGCAGGCCAGCGCGGCCCAGGAAATCGGAGTAGTTGTTGTTGGTAGTCAAGACCGTAGTTCCTTGATGCTGAAAGTCATCGGTAGCTTGGTGAAGCCGAAGCACTCGTCGTCCGTGACGGTGAAGTGTATGGAGTCATAGCGCCGGTCATGCGGGACGAGCTCCTCGCCTTTGCGGCTGGCCAGGCCGACCGATATGAAGTAATCGCCGGGACCAAGATTGCATTCGAAGTGGATATCCACCTGCATTTCCGTGCCTTCCGCGACCGAGGCGGGCAGGCCTGCGAAACGGGTCAGTTCCGAGTTTGTCCCGAAGACGGTGACGCCGTCCTTCGACTTGATCGTCAGGCCCATGATCGGGCGACTGATGGCGCGTTCGAACGATATTCCAAGCACCAGCTGCAGCGAAGTGCCCGCGGCGATGATCTGCGCCGCCTCGGCGCCATCGGCAAGCAGTCTGAAGTCGGCGATGCACGCGGCACCGTCGCCCCACCGGAACTCATAGGGGTTGTAGTGGGGCTGGTCGGCATAGCTGTTGCCCCGCGTTTCCAGCACGGGGGGGGGGCCGGCAGGCACAGGCTCCGTGGATTGAGGCGCCTGTCGCGCCGCGGGCGTGGATGCCGGCGGTTTGCCGAACAGCAGGTCCAGGTAGGTATGGACCACGTCCTTCGGCTGGCCACGCTGCCGCAGCTGCCCGCCCTCGATCAGGATGGCGTCATCGCAGTGACTGACGATCTGTTCCGTGGAGTGGGACACGAACAGGATGGAGGTTCCCGTTTCCTTCAATGCATCCAGCCGGGCAAAGCACTTGGACTGGAACTTGGCATCGCCGACGGCCAGGGCTTCATCGACGATGAGTATCTCCGGGTCCACCTGGGCCTGCACGGCGAATGCGAGGCGAACCATCATGCCGGAGGAATAGGTCTTGACCGGCCGGTTCACGAAGTGGCCGATATCGGCGAATGCCAGGATGGAGTCCATCCGTGCGTCGATTTCCTCCGGAGAGAGGCCGAGAATGGCGGCGTTGAGTCTGGCATTCTCGATGCCATTGAACTCGGGGTTGAAGCCGGAGCCGAGCTCCAGCAGCGCTGCGATCCTCCCGCTGACCTCGACCGTGCCCTGGCTGGGGGCCAGCGTGCCCGCGATGATCTGCAGCAGCGTGGACTTGCCGGCGCCATTGCGTCCGACAATGCCCGTTGTGTGGCCCCGCATCACTTCGAAGCTGATGTCGTCGAGTGCGACGAACTCCTGTATCGCGTCGTGGTCGGTCGCCAACTGCGGCAGCCCGACCTTCCTCAGGACAGTGTTCGCGCGAATGCCGAGCGCGTGGGTGAGGCGCTTCGCCGGATTCGAGTACGCACGGAATACCTTGCTGACATGGTTGACGCGCAGTGCGATCTCAGAGGACATCTGCGAATCCCTTGCGGGTGAACTGGAACCAGACGAACCCGAGGTAGCAGACAAGCGCCGATATGCCGGTAAACGCGATCAGCTGCTGCCAATCCGGCTGCAGGCCGAGTATGAGTATCCTGCGGGTCTGCTCGACAAGGAATGTCAGTGGGTTCAGATAGAAGAACGGACGGAATTTCTCCGGGATCGCGGTTATCGGGTAGAAGATGGGAGACAGGAACATCGTCACCATCAGCAGGTGCGCGATCAGTTGGCTGATGTCGCGGATGAAAACCCCGAGCGACGAGATGAACCAGGTCGCGCCAAGGGTAAGCAGGACGAGCGGGGTTGCGATGACGGGGAACAGCAGGACGGTTGCCGGTGGCGCTCCCTTGGTCACAGTGAATACCAGCAGCAGCAACGCGAGGCCGATCATGAGCTGGAACAATCCGCTGATTACCGTCACCGGTGCCGATATTTCCAGGGGGAATACGATCTTCTTGACGAGATTTGGATTGCCGGTGATCAGGTGGGGCGCGCGCGACAGGGTTTCGGAGATGAAGCCGAATATGATCATTCCGGTGAAAAGCATCAGCGCGAAATCCAGCGGGTGATCGAGCCCGCCGCCCCAGCGCATGCGGAATATCTCGCTGAAGACGAACGTGTAGATGGCCAGCATCAACAACGGGTTGATCAGTGACCAGAAAACCCCGAGTACCGACCCCCTGTACTTGCTCTGCACCTCGCGCTTGGCCAGTGCACGGATCGTGGCGCGGTGGTGCCAGATCGATGCGGAAAGCGCCAAGGGGGATATGGATGAAGTGGATGTGGGTCCTGAACGGAGCATTAAGTTACTGTCCTGGGCTGGCGTAGCCGGCGTCTGTCCCGATGGGCCTTGTATCGGCGCGTTCAAACGATGAATTATAGGCGAGAACCGCTTGCGCATCGTGCGAAGGAGATGTGATGCAGGTTGCAGATGAATCCAGGCGCGGTTTCGATGGCATGTCATCGCTGCAGGCGGTGATGGATGCTTTGTCGCCGGTGGCGCTGATGCTTGAAAAGCAGGCGTTCGACCAGGGGCGGGCGTTCGGCTATTGCAGGGGATGCGGCATCTGGAGCTGGTTCGTCCAGCCGCTCGAGGCGGAGGGCTGGGCGAACCTTTCCGAGGGCATGCTGTGCGCATGTGGCCTGAACGGGAGGATGCGGGGTGTGCTTGCCGTCGTCGACGATGTGCTCGCACGCATGGATGCCGTGCCGGAGGCGGCTGTATTCGAGCGGCTCACGCCGATGTTCGGGCCCCTGCTCCGGCGGCTGCCCGGCATCACCGGAAGCGAGTTCCTTGGGATGCAGTACCGCTCTGGAGACATGGTCGAGCACGGTGGCCTGCAGGTGCGCCACGAAAGCATGGACGATACATCCTATGCAAGCGGTTCGCTGGGGTTGGTGATGCACTTCGATGTGCTCGAGCACGTGCCCGATCCGATGGCGGCGCTGCGCGAGTGCCACCGGATTCTAGTGCCTGGCGGCCGCCTGGTTTTTTCGACACCGTTCTATGAGGAGCTGACCATCTCCATCAGGCGCGCGTGGCTGCGCGATGGCGTGCTGGTGCATGACCTGCCCGCTGCCTATCATGGCAACCCGGTCGACGAAGGGGGAGCGCTGGTCTTCACCCAGTTCGGGCAGGACCTGTTCGACATGGTGGCGGCAGCGGGCTTTTGTGGCGTCGAGGCGCGGTTGGCGTTCAACCCCGTCGAGGGCGTGCTCACCAACGCATGTCCCTATCCGGACGGACATGCATGGCCCGTGGTTTTCGTCGCCGCCAAGCCAGCGGCCTCGGCCTGAGGCTCCGGGACGGCTTTCCGGCTTTTCAATTCAATTGTCGAGTTGCTGAGGGGTGGGGCGATGGAAGGACTGTGGCTGGATCAGGTAGATGCGGTCGCCCAGCTGGGGCGGCGCGCAGCGGGAGATGCGCAGCTGGAGGCCATCGGCTCGCGCATGATCAACGATGGGTTCGTGGTGCTCCCGGCAGCAATAGCCGGCGCCGAATGCGACGCGGTGGTCAACGACTACCGGCGCTTCATCGATGATCTCGGTGCCGAGGTGGAGCAGCACAAGGACGCCAGCGGGCGCTTGCTGCGGGTGGTCAATTTCCATCTGACCTCGGGGTCGGCCGCGAACATCGGGTGCAACCCGCGGTTGATGGCGATTCTTGATTTCCTGCTTGGCGACGAGGCCTCGGTCTATTCCTCGTTATATTTCGAGCATGGAAGCCAGCAGCCCATACATCGCGACTCGCCTTTCTTCGAGACCTTCCCGCGCAACCTTTTTTTCGGGATGTGGGTTGCGCTCGAGGACGTCTCGATCGATGCAGGTCCACTCATGTATGTTCCAGGCGGACATCGTTTTGATTGCGACCCCCATCGGATCTATGACGCCGTGGCGGCGCGCATGCCCGGAGCGGCGCGCGATGCGCTGATTAACGAATCGCTGGAACAGTATTACGGGGACGTGATCAGGGCCGCTTCCGGTTTTGGCACGCCGACGGTGGTGGCGCTCAAGAAGGGCGATGTCGCGATCTGGCACCCGCAGTTGCCGCATGGCGGCAGTCCCGCCCTGAACCCCGATCTGACCCGGCGGAGCATGGTTTTCCATTGTGTTCCATCTTCGCGTCAGGTATATCAGCACGACGTGTTCTTCGCACACCGCGGGCCGGTTCCGGCGCCGCGCTACGGCTTTACCAGGATCAATGACAGGAGCGTCGCGCTTTCAGGAGCGACGACGTTCCAGCATTGACATGCCCAACGTGAATCACCTGATCATCCAGAGAATGAATATGAAGCGTCTTGTCCCCCTGGCCCTGGTTCTTCTCGTGGCCGCCTGCAGCCGTCCCGAGCAGTCCGCTTCCGGTGACCCGGCCGGTGCCGCTGCGGAGAATGGGGGCTTGATCGTCGAAGTCCCCTCCGGCGTCGCGCCGACGCTTTCGGGCACCTGCAACATCGAGGCGGTGGATGGTGTCGTCGTGCAGGATATGAATCCCATCGCGGTCAAGGCCAGGCGGTTTCCGGTCGCCGGCTGGCTGATTGACGAGGTCGGTGGCGACGCGCCTTCCGAGCTGGTGGTGCGCATCGCTTCGCAGTCCGGCGACGGTCGCGTCTGGCAGCACAAGGTGGTACCCGCCATCGAGCGTCCGGATGTGCAGCAGGCCCATGGCGGGGCCGCCGGTGCGTTGAAATCGGGCTTCTCCAGCGAGATCGACGCATCGGCCCTGGATGCAGGCACCTACCGTTTGACGCTCTCCTACCGCCGTGGCGGGCAGAGTGTCGTCTGCGACAACGGCCGGGCCGTGATTCTCAAGTAACCGGCGCCGGCCTTTTCTTCGAATGTGATGCAGGGGATGCCTGGGTTCCAGGCATCTTCTTTCCTGTGGGGTGGATTGTTCTATGAAGCATTTCTGGCGGCAGGTGCGGGTCGCACAGGTACCGAAGTCGCTCCTGGTGGCGATGTTCGTTGCCTTTGTGATCCTGGTTGCCAGGGTGGTGTCGACCGAATCGCCGGTAATGGCCAGCGACGAGTATGCCTACTTCATGGGGGCCAAGTACGCGGCACAGGGGCAGGAACTGTATCGCTACGACCCGGCGATGCAGCCGATCGACAACAAGCTCTATCGCGTTCTTTTCGACGCATGGACGCTGGTTTCAGTGGAGCGCGTGGCGCTGGTCGGGCGCCTGTTCAACGTCCTGGTTTTCGTCGTTGCGTCGTTGCTGGTGTTCGTGCTGGGCAACAGGGTATTCGACCGAAGAACCGCGACGATCTCCTCGATACTCTATCTGCTGTTGCCGTTTTCATTCTATTCGACACTCCTTCTTCCCGAGGTCGAATTCCAGGCCCTGGTCTATGCCGGCGTCGCCCTGGCCCTGTGGGCGGCGGCGCGGCGTTCGCCGTGGGCGGTACTGTTGCCGGCGCTGGTGTCGGCAGCGGCATATTTTGCAAAGCCGCACGCGGCGGCGCTGGTGGTCGGCATCGCCGCGTTTTTCATGGTGTCCGACCTGCTGGCCCGGGTCGACGGCAGGTGGGCGGCGCTGAAGTCGGGGGTGGTGCGCGGTGCGCTCTACCTGCTCTCGACCGGCGCAGTTGTCTACCTGGTGCGCCGGCTCACCGGTGACGCGGACGGGGGCGGCGGCGGGATGGTTTCGAGCTTCTACGCATACTACCTGCAGCGCTTGTCATCGCCGGCGTATCTGCTGGGCAATGCCTGGTCGATGCTCGACTACGTCGTCGGGCACGCATGGGTGCTGATGCTGATGTTCGCGCCGGGCTGCCTGGTGATCGCCGGGGAGTGCTGGAGGGTGGCAAGGTCGCTGGCAACGGGGCGGAGCGAGGCGCCGCTTGCCGACGACGCTCTTCAGCGGAGGCGGTTCGCGGTTCTCGTTGCGCTGCTGGGCATCGCGTTCCTGGCGATGATCGGCGCGTTCACCAACGCCGCGTCGCAGGTGAGCGAGTTCGAGAAGTACCGCCTCCACGGTCGCTACCTGGAGCCGTTGCTGCCGCTGCTGCTGCTGTTCTCGGTATGGGGTGTTTACGCCTCGCGAAGGCTCAAGGTGATGAGCGCGGCCCTGTTGGTTTCGGTGCTCATGTTCTGCCTCTACCTGCGTTTCCAGTACCGGCTCTATCCGTGGGACTATCCCGATATCTTCGTTTTCTTCACGTCCGGCCTGAAGCACTGGTCGCTGCCGGGAGTGAACAACTGGCTGATGTGGCTGGTCGTGCTTGCGGCGGTCGCTTTTTTTATCTGCGCTCTCCGCAACAGGTTCGCGGCAAGGGCCTACCTGGTCTACCTCGTGCTCCTGATGCTCGGCAGCCATGTGCAGATGGCCAACTGGCTGCGGCAGAGCGCACGGGACAACCGCGCGATGATCGAAGCCGGGGACATGCTCGGGGAGTGCCTGGTGGGCACGCCGCCGGGAACCGGCCTGGTTCTTGTCGACGACCGCTATGGCCGGTCTTCGTTCTTCCTGATGCAGTTCGCCAACCTGCAGCATGTCCGCAGCATCGGCAAGGCGGCCGATTTCGCGGGCGAGCTGCCGCCGGGCGTGAGCTGGATCATCGCTCCGTCCGATGTGCATGTGGAGCGGGAGGCGCTTGCGCGGTTCGAGTTCGGCCCGCAGAGCCTCTATCGCTTCGACCAGGCCGGGGCCTGCCAGTGACCGGAAGAACCGAATTTGTCATCGCGTAGAGCGGTGTTGGCTGAGAATCTGGGTTCGAGTGTCCATGCCGGCGGCGCGGACGGCCATGAATATGGGTAATTTCGCTATGGAATCGATGGAATCTGGTGACGTCATTGCAGTCGTCATTCCCTGCTACAAGGTGCGCAGGCACGTATTGCAGGTGATCGACGCGATCGACGACCGGGTAAGCCGGATCTACTGCGTCGACGACGCGTGCCCGGATGGAAGCGGTGATCTGATCGAGCGCGAGTGCCGGGATCCGCGGGTGGTGGTGGTGCGGCACGCGGTGAATCAGGGGGTCGGCGGGGCGATGCTCAGCGGATACCAGCGCGCGGTGACCGACGGCGCCACCATCGTGGTCAAGCTCGACGGCGATGGCCAGATGGATCCCGCGCTGCTGTATCAGTTCGTGCGTCCCATCATGATGGGCGAGGCCGACTACACCAAGGGAAACCGGTTCTGGGATCTCGGCGAGATCCGGCAGATGCCATGGCTTCGCCGGATCGGAAACCTGGGGCTGTCCTTCATGTCAAAGGCGTCGACCGGTTACTGGGACGTGTTCGATCCCACCAACGGATACACCGCCATCCACGCGCGGATAATTGAAAGGCTTCCGGTCAATTCGATCAGCAGGCGCTACTTCTTTGAAACCGACATGCTGTTCCGCCTGAACACGATGCGGGCAGTGGTGGTGGATGTGCCGATGGACGCGAAGTATGGCGATGAGGAAAGCAGCCTGAAGATATCCCGGGTGATCGGCGAGTTCTCGTTGAAGCATTCGAAGAATTTCTTCAAGAGGATCGTGTACCGCTACTACCTGCGGGATCTCTCGGTCGCATCCCTTGAGCTGTTGGCCGCCATGGTGCTGCTGAGCGGCGGGCTGGTCTACGGTGGCGTGCACTGGTGGATCGCCAGCCGTTCCGGGGTGGCAGCATCCACCGGTACCGTGGTCCTGCCGACGTTGGCGATCATCAGCGGGCTGCAGTTTCTTCTGGCTTTCCTGGGGTATGACATCCAGACGGTGCCCAAGCGCCCGATCCACCGGTCGCTTTCAAGGGTGTCACCCGCTGCCCGGGGCTAGCAGCGCCTGCCGGTTCCGGCCGGCCTGGCGCGTGCCCGCCGCGGCTGCATCCGCGGTGGCGTTCCGGGGCAGCGGAGGTCCGCGCGACGGCCGTCGTGCGGGATGCGCAGGAAATCTGCAGGAGCCATGGTGGCGCCCGGCATGCCTGCAATATCAGGAGCGCCCGCCGCGACGGGAAGGTGCGGCGGCGATCGGCACGGGAGGCCGCGATGCCCTCGTGCCTGCGGAGGCGGGGCCGGCGACGCGAACGTACAGGCACCCGCGCAGGCGGGCGGGATGATGGTGGCGGCAACCGGTAGCGGCTGCCGCCACGCGCGGCGTCAGAGCGCCGCTTCCAGCTCCGGCAGGATGGCGAACAGGTCGCCGACCAGGCCGATGTCGGCGACTTCGAAGATCGGCGCGTCGCCGTCCTTGTTGATGGCCACGATGGTGCCGGCGTCCTTGATGCCGGTCAGGTGCTGGATGGCACCGGAGATGCCCACGGCGATGTACAGCTCGGGCGCGATGATCTTGCCGGTCTGGCCGACCTGCATGTCGCTGGGCACGTAGCCGGCGTCGACCGCGGCGCGCGAGGCGCCGACCGCGGCACCGAGCTTGTCGGCCAGCTGGTAGATCACCTTGAAGTTCTCCTCCGAACCGACGCCGCGGCCGCCGGACACCACGCGCTTGGCGCTCTGCAGGTCCGGGCGGTCGCTCTTGCCGGCGGCCAGGCCGACGAAACGGGTGTGCGCGGGCAGCGCGACATCGACGCTGATGGCTTCGACCGGGGCGCTGTTGCCCCTGGCCGCTTCCGGCCAGGAGGCGGCACGCACGGTGGCCACCACCATCTGGTCGGCCGGCACCTCGACGGTGATGATGGCGTTGCCTGCGTAGATCGGGCGCTTGAAGGTGTGCGCGCCCTCGACGGCCATCAGGTCGGAGACCTGGTTGACGCCCAGCAGCGCGGCCACTGCCGGCATCAGGTCCTTGCCGGTGGTGGTGGACGGGCCGAACACGTGGCTGTAGCCGGCGGCGGCCTTGGCGATCTGCGGGGCCTGGACCTGGGCCACGGCGTGCTGGTTGGCCGGGTTGGCGATGGTCAGCACCTTGCCGACACCGGCGATCTGCGCGGCTTCGGCGGCGATGGCGGCCGGATCGGCGGCCAGCACCAGCACGTCGATGTCGCCACCGATGGCGGCCGCGGCCGAGACCGTCTTGGCCACGGCGTTGTTGAGCTTGCCGTCCAGGTGTTCGGCGATTACGAGAATTTTAGACATCGGAACTTCCTTCAAATGGGGCGCAAGGCTTCGGCATTGGAAAGTCCGGCCATGGACGGCCGGGCTCCTGATCAAGGGGGATCACAAGAGCCCCTTCTGCCTGAGTGCGGCCACCAGTTCGGCGGCGTCCTTCACCATCACGCCCTTGCTGCGCTTGGCCGGCGCGGCGTAGTGGGTGGTCTTGAAGGTGTCGGCGGCTTCGACCCCCAGGTCGGCCAGCTGCAGGGTTTCCAGCGGCTTGGCCTTGGCCTTCATGATGTCCGGCAGCTTGATGAAGCGCGGTTCGTTCAGGCGCAGGTCGGTGGTGATCACCGCCGGCAGTTCCACTTCCAGCGTCTCCAGGCCGGCGTCCACTTCGCGGGTGACCGTGGCCTTGCCGTCGGCGATCTCGACCCTGGAGGCGAACGTGGCCTGCGGGCGTGCCCACAGCGTGGCCAGCATCTGCCCGGTCTGGTTGGCATCGTCGTCGATGGCCTGCTTGCCGAGGATGACCAGGTCCGGCTGTTCCTTTTCCACCAGCTTGAGCAGCGTGCGGGCGGCGGTCAGCGGCTGGATGGCCTGGTCGGTGACCACGTGGATGGCGCGGTTGGCGCCCATGGCCAGGCCGTTGCGCAGGTGCGCCTGGGCGTCGGCCGGGGCGATGGTGGCGACCACCACCTCGCTGGCGATGCCCTTGTCGCGCAGGCGCAGGGCTTCTTCCAGTGCGATTTCGTCGAACGGGTTGGGCGAGAGCTTGACGCCGTCGGTGACCACGCCGGAACCATCCGGCTTGACCTGAATGCGGACGTTGTAGTCCACCACGCGCTTGTACGCGACGAGGATTTTCATGTGCTGCGGGATCCTTCGGTTGCAGGGGGCCGGCGCCAGTGCCGGACAGATGAAGGCCCGATTCTAGCGGGTGGGGAAGTCCCGTGCGAATGCGTATGGATGTGGTCGCCCCGTGTCCGTGCAGGTGCGCCTGTCCCCCGCTGGCGGCCCATCGCCGGCCTGCACCCGGATGTACACGCATCGCCCGGTGTTCAGTGGCGGCAAAGCTGGCGAGGCGGGGCTGCCTGTATCCTGTGCCGCCTGGAGCAAGCCTCGGATCGCGGAGATCCGGGCAAATGGACGTCACAGGAGACAAGAATAGTGCCCACCTGGCTAGTGACCGGCGGTGCCGGCTTCATCGGCGGCAACTTCGTGCTGGAGGCGGTCGCCCGCGGCATCAAGGTCGTCAACCTCGATGCCCTGACCTACGCAGGCAACCTGCGCACACTGGCGAGCCTGGAAGGCAACCCGGCCCATGTTTTCGTCCAGGGCGACATCGGTGACCGCGTCCTGGTCGAGCGCCTGCTGGCCGAGCACCGGCCCGACGCGGTGCTGAACTTCGCCGCCGAGAGCCATGTCGACCGCTCGATCGACGGCCCCGGCGCCTTCATCCAGACCAACGTGGTCGGCACCCTGGGCCTGCTCGAAGCGGTGCGCGACTACTGGAAGGCGCTGCCGGCCGCGCAGGGCGAGGCGTTCAGGTTCCTGCACGTGTCCACCGACGAGGTCTACGGCACGCTGGGCGAGACCGGCAAGTTCACCGAGACCACGCCGTATGCGCCGAACTCGCCGTATTCGGCGTCCAAGGCCGCCTCGGACCACCTGGTGCGTGCGTTCCACCACACCTACGGGCTGCCGGTGCTGACCACCAACTGCTCCAACAACTACGGTCCGTACCACTTCCCCGAAAAGCTCATCCCGCTGGTGATCGCCAAGGCGCTGGCCGGCGAGCCGCTGCCGGTGTACGGCGACGGCAGGCAGGTGCGCGACTGGCTGTTCGTCACCGACCACTGCGAAGCGATCCGCACGGTGCTGGCCAAGGGCCGGGTCGGCGAGACCTACAACGTCGGCGGCAACTCGGAGAAGCAGAACATCGAGGTTGTGCAGGCGATCTGCGCACTGCTCGATGCCCGCCGCCCGCGCGAGGACGGCAAGCCGCGCAGCAGCCAGATCACCTACGTGGCCGACCGCCCGGGCCACGACCGCCGCTATGCGATCGATGCGTCCAAGCTGAAGGACGAGCTGGGCTGGGAGCCGGCCTACACCTTCGAGCAGGGCATCGCCTTCACCGTGGACTGGTACCTGGACAACCAGGCGTGGGTCAACGGCGTGCTCGACGGCAGCTATCGCCTGCAGCGCATCGGCACCGCTGCCTGACACCGGAGACGACATGACCCAACGCAAAGGCATCATCCTCGCCGGCGGTTCCGGCACGCGGCTGTATCCGATCACCAAGGGCGTCAGCAAGCAGCTGCTGCCGGTGTACGACAAGCCGATGATCTACTACCCGCTCAGCGTATTGATGATGGCCGGCATCCGCGAGGTGTTGATCATCAACACGCCGCATGAGCAGGCGCTGTTCCAGGCGTTGCTGGGCGACGGCTCGCAGTGGGGGATGGACATCCGCTACGCGGTGCAGCCGAGCCCCGACGGGCTGGCACAGGCCTACCTGATCGGCCGCGATTTCGTCGCCGGCAAGCCGAGCTGCCTGGTGCTGGGCGACAACATCTTCCACGGCCATGGCCTGCGCCAGCTGCTGCGCAGCGCCGACGCGCGCGATACCGGCGCCACCGTGTTCGGCTACTGGGTCAATGACCCGGAGCGCTACGGCGTGGCCGAGTTCGGCCCCGACGGCAAGGTCGTCGGGCTGGTCGAGAAGCCGGAGAACCCGCGCTCCAACTACGCGGTCACCGGGCTGTATTTCTACGATGGCAACGCCAGCGACCATGCCGCCGGGCTCAGGCCCTCGCCGCGCGGCGAGCTGGAGATCACCGACCTGAACAAGTGCTACCTGGATGCCGGTGCGCTGTACCTGGAGCAGCTGGGGCGTGGTTACGCCTGGCTCGATACCGGCACCCACCAGTCGCTGCTGGAGGCGTCCAATTTCATCGAGACCATCCAGACCCGCCAGGGCCTGCAGGTCTGCTGCCCCGAGGAAATCGCCTACGGGCAGGGCTGGATCGGCGCGGCCGAACTGGAAGCGCTGGCCGCGCCGCTGCTCAAGAACGGCTATGGCCAGTACCTGCAGAAACTGCTGCAGCGCGGGGTGGTGCCATGAAGGTCATCGAAACCTCGCTGCCGGGCTGCGTGGTGATCGAGCCGGCGGTGTTCGGCGACGCCCGCGGCATGTTCTTCGAGACCTGGAACGCCGAGCGCTTCGCCGCGCACGGGCTGCCGACGAAGTTCGTGCAGAGCAACGTCTCCACCTCGGTCAAGGGCGTGCTGCGTGGCCTGCACTACCAGTGGCCGCGGCCGCAGGGCAAGCTGGTCAGCGTGCTCGAGGGCGAGGTCTATGACGTGGCGGTGGACATCCGCCGCGGCTCGCCGACTTTCGGGCACTGGGAAGCGGTGCTGCTCAGCGCCGGGAACCACCGCCAGTTCTGGATCCCCGAAGGCTTCGCGCACGGTTTCGCGGTGCTCTCCGAGCGGGCGGTGTTCAGCTATCTGTGCACCGATGTCTACGTCAAGGAAGCCGATGCCGGCGTGCGCTGGAACGATGCCGACATCGCCGTCGACTGGCCGATCGGCGCGCCGACGCTGTCGGCCAAGGACGAGAGCGCGCCGTTCCTGGCGGAGATCGCCGAGGAGCGGCTGCCGGTGTACGTGCCATGACGGTGCTGGTGTTCGGCGGCAACGGCCAGGTCGGCCGGGAGCTGCTGCGCGCGCTGGCGCCGCTGGGCACGGTGGTCGCCACCACCCGCAGCGGCATGCTGGCCGACGGCAGTGCCTGTGAGGTGGCCGATTTCGACCGGCCCGACAGCCTGCCGGCGCTGCTGGACCGCCTGCAGCCGGCGCACGTGGTCAATGCCGCGGCCTATACCGCGGTGGACCGTGCCGAGCAGGAGCTGGAGGCCGCGTTCCGCGCCAATGCGCAGGCCCCGGGCGTGCTCGCGCGCTGGTGCGCCGCCCATGGCGTGCCGCTGGTGCACTATTCCACCGACTACGTGTTCGACGGGCAGGGCGGCACGCCATACCGCGAGGACGCGCCGACCGCGCCGCTGGGCGTCTATGGCACCAGCAAGCGCGACGGCGAGGACGCGGTGCGCGCGGCCGGCGGACGCCACCTGATCTTCCGCACCGCGTGGGTGTATGCCGCGCATGGCGGCAATTTCCTGCGCACCATGCTGCGCCTGGGCGCCGAGCGCGACCAGCTGCGCGTGGTCGCCGACCAGATCGGCACGCCGACCCCGGCGGGGCTGATCGCCGACGTCACCGCGCACGCGCTGCGGCACCCGGGCGGCCTGTCCGGCACCTGGCACCTGACCGCATCGGGGCAGACCAGCTGGCACGGTTTTGCCGAGGAGATCTTCAGGCAGGCCGGTGCGATGGGCATGATCGAGCGTCTGCCGCAGGTGCTGCCGATCACCACGGAGCAGTATCCGACGCCGGCTCGGCGGCCCGCATATTCCTGCCTGGATACGTCGGCGCTGGTGGCGGACTTCGGCCTTGAGCTGCCCGATTGGCGCGAAGGCGTGGGCCGGGTGCTGGGTGAACTGGCGCAGCGCGCACAGGGGCAGCCGCGATAGGCGGCCGGGTTGCACCGCGGGGGAAGGGCCGCATGCCAGGCCACGGCATGCCTGCGCGCGCCCATGGAGGGCATGGCTCCGGTTCGGGTTTTGCGGCTACCATGTCGCCCGGCCTACCTTCGAGTCAGTGCACGGTTGCGGGGTCGATGCGCCGCAACCCCATGCCTCCGGTACCGCACCGCGCCCTCTGGACCGTCCAAGCATGAATCCGTCGATTGAAACGCACCCCCTGCCGGCCTCTGCTGCAGCAGGCATCGCAGGGCGGCGGCTGGGCGAGATTCTGGTGGAGCGCCGGCTGGTCTCCGGCAATGACGTGGGCAAGGCGTTGGCCTTCCAGGAGCAGTACGGCGGGCGCATCGGCAGCGTCCTGGTCCGGCTTGGCGCCCTGTCCGAAGAATCGCTGCTGCCGGTACTTTCCGAACAGCTGGGCATACCGTTGATCCATGCCTCCGAATGGCCCATGGAGGGGGAGGCGATCCGCAGCCTGCTGAGCGCATCGCCGTTCGCGCTGGGCTGGTGGCTGGACAATGGCGTGGTGGCGTGGGAATCGCCCGCTGGCGATGGGATCCTGGTCGCCGCCGCCGATCCGCTCGAGCCGGTCGTCAACGAAGCGCTGCTGCGCGCGTTTCCCGACCGGCCCTGGCAATGGCGGCTGCTGCAGTCGCAGGAGCTCGCGCGCCTGCTTGAACTGGCCAATGCCGGGGGCGGTGGCTCCGATCCCTCCTGGGACGATGATGTCAATCATCTGCGCGAGCTGGCGGAAGAAGCGCCGGTCATCGAGCTGGTGAACAACATGCTTGCGCAGGCGATGGACCTGCGCGCGTCCGACGTCCACATCGAGCCCGAGGAGGCCCAGTTCCATGTGCGCATGCGCATTGACGGCATCCTCCATTCCCGCATGACCCTGCCTGCCAGCCGCTATCCGGCGGTGGCCTCGCGCGTGAAGCTGATATCCGGCATGGACATCGCCGAACGCCGCCTGCCGCAGGACGGGCGCCTGAGCATCCGCGTCAGTGGCAAGGAAGTGGACATACGCGCTTCGGCGGTCCCGGCCGTGCATGGCGAATCGATCGTGATGCGCCTGCTGCCGAAGGAGCGGGAAGACCTGAACCTCGAGCGGCTCGGTTTCTCGCCCCAGGACCTGAAGCTGTTCCGTGCCTGGGCGCGCGAACCGCACGGTGTCATCCTCGTCACCGGCCCGACCGGCTCGGGTAAATCAACGACCCTTTACGGGACGCTGGAAGAACTCAACCAGGCCGATCGCAAGATCATCACGGTCGAGGACCCCGTCGAGTACGAGGTCAAGGGCGTCACCCAGATCCAGTGCAATGCCGAGATCGGCTACACGTTCGCCCGTGCGCTGCGCGCCATCCTGCGCCAGGATCCGGACGTCATCATGATTGGTGAAATCCGTGATCTGGAGACGGCGGCCATCGCCGTCCAGTCCGCGCTCACCGGTCACCTGGTGCTGTCCACCCTGCATACCAACGATGCGGTGAGCGCCTTCACCCGCCTGACGGACATGGGGGTCGAGCCGTTCCTGGTGGCGACCAGCGTGCGTGCGGTGCAGGCGCAGCGGCTGGTGCGCAAGCTCTGTACCCGGTGCAGCGAACCGGCCGAGGCGCCCCCGGCGATCGAGGCACTGGTCGCCGGCATGGTGGAGGATGGCGCTCCGGCCGACTGGCGCCAGCCGAAGGGGTGCGCAAGTTGCCAGGGCAGCGGTTACCGCGGCCGGGTGGGCATCTATGAGCTGGTGGACGTTACCCCCGCCATGCAGGAACTGATCGTCGCCCGCGCACCGGCCGAGCGCATGCGCGCGCTCGCTGATGCGCAGGGCGGGCGCGGCCTCCGCGAGGATGGCCTGCTCAAGGCGCGCGCGGGCTTGACCAGCATCGACGAAGTCGTGCGCGTGACCGGGGGAATCAGTCTCGATGAGTGAGAGCGCAGGCTTCCGTTACGAAGCGTTCGACCGCGCCGGCAAGCGGGCGACCGGCAATGTGGAAGCGGCCAGCGAAGCCGAGGCGTCGCGCATGCTGGCGGCGCAGGGGTTGACCGTATCGGCGCTGTCCCCGGTCCGTCCGGCATGGCGCGGCTTCAAGCGGGGCAGGGCGTCCACGCGCGAGCTGCAGCTGATGCTGCACGAGTTCACCACCCTGCTCGAGGCCGGCGTCCGGCTGGTGACCGCGCTGTCCTCGCTGGCCCACTCCAGCCATCACGCCTCGCTCGTGGCCGCGTTCGCGGACATGGAGCGGATGGTGCGGCGGGGCGAGAGCTTCAGCATGGCCTTGCGTTCGTCGGTCCTGCCGGTGCCGGAGTACTTCCACCAGTTGGTCCAGGCCGGTGAGGCCACCGGCAGGCTGGCCGAGTCGTTGCGCAGCGGCGTCGAACAGTTCGAATACGACCAGCGGGTCCGCCAGGAAATGACCGGGGCATTGATCTACCCCCTGGTGCTGGTGGGCTCTGGCATCGCTGCCGTGGGAATCATCTTCATGTGGGTGGTGCCGCGCTTCGGTGGCCTGCTTACCCAGCATGGAGACAGCATGCCGGCGCTTTCACGCTGGGTGATCAGTACCGGTGTCTGGCTGAGTTCGCATGCATGGCTGGTGCTGGCGGCGGTGCTGGCCATCGCTGTGGCGCTGCGCATGGTGTTCAAGCTCCCGGGGTTCACCGCAGGGCTGATCGAGCGCGCTGCGCGCCTGCCAGTGCTGGGGGAATGGCTGATCGAGGCCGAGGTGGGGCGTTGGGCAAGCACCCTTGCGGCCCTGCTTGGCGGCAAGGTGGAACTGATCCGCGCCCTCAACCTGGCCGCCGCATCGGTCAAGATGGGCTTCCTGCGCGACCGCCTGGGCGCTGTCGCCAAGTCGGTGAAGGCCGGCAAGTCCATTGCCGTCTCGCTGCGCGAGCACCGGGCGCTGAACGACACCGGCTACGACCTTGTCGCGGTCGGCGAAGCCAGTGGCGAACTGCCCAAGCTGCTCACGGCGCTCGGCAAGTTGTATGAGACAATCGGCCGGGACCGCATGAAGCGCACGCTGCAGCTGGTCGAGCCCCTGGCCATCATCGTGATCGGCATCGTGGTGGGCACGATCATGACCGCCATCATCCTGGCCATCACCAGCGTCAACGACGTGCGCCTGTAGGTTATTTCCGGAGTATCACATGCGTTCCCATCGAATCGAATCGGGCTTCACCCTGCTGGAAATGCTGGTGGTTCTGGTGATCATCGGATTGATCGCCAGCCTTGTCGGCCCGCGCCTGTTCAGTCGCGTGGACAGCTCCAAGGTCCAGGTGGCCGAAACGCAGACGCGCCTGCTGCGCGGCGCGGTCGAGACGTTCCGCCTCGAAGTGGGGCGCATCCCGACCGAGAGCGAGGGCCTGTCCGTGCTTTACGTCGCTCCCGCCGACGAGCGTGCCAAGGCCCGGTGGCGCGGTCCGTACCTGGATGAGCAGGTGCCGTCCGATCCCTGGGGCAATCCCTATCAATATGCGATTCCCGGGCGCGATGGCCTGCCGTTCGCGGTGTATTCGTTCGGCGCCGACGGCAAGGCCGGGGGCGAGGGCAATGATGCGGACGTCGGGTTCCTGCCAGGCAAGTGATGCCGGCGGTCGGCGGGTGGCCGCGCAGTGCGGCTTCACCCTGCTGGAATTGCTGATCGTGCTCGCGCTGACTTCCATGGTCGTGGCGCTGGTCGCCCCGCGCCTCTCGCAGACGGTGGCGGCGATCGGCCGCAGCGGTGACCGCGCCGAGGTGGTGCGGCAGCTCGAGGAGCTGCCGATGCAGGCGCGTCGTCAGGCGGCCGCCATCACCCTGAACGAACATGCCGACCTGTCCGCATTGCTGGCGCTTCCGGAAGGGTGGAGCGTGGTGGCCCTGAGTCCGGTGCGGGTGAGGGAGAACGGAATCTGCGACGCCGCGGACGTGCAGGTGCGCGCGGAAGGTCTGGTCGAGCGTTGGCATCTGCAGATGCCGGACTGCGCTGTCGGCGATGCGAACTGAACGACAGCGCGGGTTTTCCCTGCTCGAGGCGATCGTCGCATTGGCGATCCTGGCCTCGGTCGGCATGGCGTTGTTCGCCGCCATGAACCAGTCGCTGAGCATGGTGGCCAGAGCGGAGAAGGTGCGCGAGCGCGAATCGGCCCTGCGCAATGCGGTGGCCTGGATCCAGGTCGTCAACCCGGCCCAGCAGCCGCGTGGTGAGCATGAACTGGGCGACCTGCGGCTGCGCTGGACATCCGAGCCGGTGGAGCCGCCCCGCGACGCGGCCACCGGGCATGAGCGCGCGGGGCTGTACCGGGTGGGCCTCTACAAGATGCGCCTGGAGCTCGACCGGGACGGGCAGCCGCTGGCGGAGATCGAACTGCGCCGGGTCGGCTACGAACAAGTGCGCGAGCCCGGCGTGCTATGAAAAGGTCCATGTCGCGGGGCCAGGCAGGCTTCACCCTGCTGGAGGCAGTGGTGACCCTGGTGGTCGTCTCCATGTTGATGGCGTTGCTGATGCAGGCGCTGTCGCAGTCGCTGGGCCTGAGGACGCGGCTGCTGCGGTTGTATGGCGAGTCGCGGCAGATGTTGCTGCAGGAAGCCTGGTTCAGGGAGAACATCGCCACGGCCCAGCCCCCCACCATCGGGACGGGAGATGCCTTCGAGGGCGCTGCCGACAGCGTGTCCTTCATCAGTGCGGTGCCGCTGGTGACCGGCGGCAGCGGCCGCGTGCGCTGGTGGCTTGCCCAGGACGAAGGGGGCGGCATGTCGTTGAACTATTCCGACTCCGCGGTGAAGCAACTGGTCATCGTCAAGGGGCCGCTGCGCGATGCGCGCTTTTCCTATGCATCGACGGATGAGCAGTGGATGCAGCAATGGCGTGGCGAGGTGCCCGATCCCGCACAGTTGCCGAGTTTCGACGCGCAGCAGGCGCCCGGGGAGCCGGCTGCGCCGCCACCCCCGCCGATCCTGCCGCGCCTGCTCCGTTTCCAGGCGGTGACCGCGCAGGGGCGCCAGCTGGACTGGGTGGTCCACCTGCCATCGGACCTGAGGCCGGTGGACCAGAACCTGGGTTTCCGGGAGTTGATCGGTGGCCAGTAACCATCGCCAGGCCGGCTTCGTTCTGGCGGTGACGCTATGGCTGCTCGCCGGCATCGCCGTCGCGGTGGGGCTGGTATCGCTGTGGGCGCGCATGCAGGTCGAGCAGGCGCATGTCGACAGCGAGCGCCTCGACGACGAAGTGGCCGCCCTCGAGACCCGGGACACCCTGCTGTACGTCGCCTCCACGCGGGAGTTCACCCTGGCCGGACTGCCGTTGAAGCCATTGGGCGAGGATGAGCTCGCGATCCGGCGGCTGGATGAGCTGGGGGGAACCGTGCTCGACCCTGTGGGCGGCGAACTTCGGCTCGACGGCACGCTCTACAAGGGGCGTGGCAGTGCCGTTTTCGACATCCAGGACGAATCGGGGCTGTTTTCGCTGCGTGCGATGCCCGGCGGCAGCATCGAGCGCTTCCTCCAGGCCAACGGCGTCGAGGCGGGAAAAATCCCCCGCCTGCGCGACACCTTGCTCGACTACATCGACGAGGATGACCTGAACCGGCTCAATGGCGCCGAGCGGCGCGATTACGAGCGCCTCGGCCGCCCGCCGCCCCCGAACCGGCCGTTGCTGCTGCCCAGTGAACTGGCCAACGTCCTGTCGTGGGACGAGCTGCCTCCGTCCCGGTTGGCAGCCATCACGGCACAGGTGACGGTCAATTACGCCGGATCCGTCAATCTCAACACCGTCCCCGCGGCGTTGTTGCCGGCCTGGGTGCCCAACTGTCCGCAGGCGTGCGAGGCGGTACTCGCACGCCGCGCACAGCGTCCGCTGGTACGCGCTTCGGAGGTCGAGGCCCTGGCCGGCGCGTTGTTGCCGGGCGACGCCGCCGTGGATTACCGGTTCGTGCCCTCCGATGTGATGCGGCTGGACGTATGGGGGCGTAAAGGGCCGGGTCAGCGCTATCATATAAGATTGACGCCCCTCGCCGATCGGCGAGGGCCTTGGACAATTCTGGCCGCCTACCCGGTCCCACGCCCTGCCGATGACCACACAGCAAAAACGACCGACGGCGCTATTTTTGCCGAGCCGTAGCCTTGTCCGGGAGGATGGGACGGCGCCGACATCCGGTGGCCTGCTGGGCGGCCGCGAATGGGTCGTTCCGCGGGGCGAATGCCAATACCGGCAGCATGATTTCTCGCAGCTGCCGGCGCGTCGCCGCCGTGCCGCCGCGCGCCTGGCCGTACCGCGCTTCGAGCCCGCGCCCGGCGCCCGGGTGCATATCGCCTGGCAGCAGGGCATCGCGCACTATTGGATATGGATGCCGGGCGATGGCGACGACGACCGGGTCGATTACCGGCGCTGGCTGCCGGAAAGCCGCCTGTATGCGCCGCCGCTGGAGTCGGGCGCGCGCCTGTTGCGCGTGTCGCAGGGGGTGGAAGGGCAGATCTGGCATGAGGGACGCCTGCAGGCCAGCCAGTGGTGGCCGAACCCGCCGGATATCCAGGTCTGGCAGCGGTTCCTGCGTGCCGGCGGACTGGCCCTGGTGGATGTCGTGGCCGTTCCCGATCCGCAGCGCATGGACTGGTCGGATGCACCGTGGGGCGAGTCCGAGAGCCGGCTCGCCATCGATGCGGTGCTGGCCGAACGCCTGGCGTGGTGGAGCATCGCCTTCGTACTCCTGTTCGCGGTGGGCTGGCAGTTGACCGCTTTGCTGCGCTGGAACGCCGCCGTCGACAGCGGGGCGCTGCGCCTGGAACAGGTACGGAAGAAGGCGGAGCCGCTGCTCGACGCGCGCGAGCGTGCCGAAAGCGCCGCGGGCAAGATCGAAGACCTGCTGAGCCTGCAGCAGGCGGCCAACAGCGATTACCGCCTGATGCTGGAGGTGTTCTCGCTGTTGCCGGAAGGCACGCAGCTGAGCAGCTGGAACCGCGAGCCGGGGAAGCTGCGGTTGACGGTTGCCTCGCCCGAGGCTGATCCGCGCAGGTTCATCCTTCCCTTCATCGAGGCGGCCTGGCTGCCCGACGTCACCGCGACCCCCACCGGCAAGGGGGGCATGCTGCTCGAGTTCGAGCTGGCCAGTACCGCAACCGACGAGGTCAAGGAATGAGCCGCGAACAGTGGGACAAGCTTCGCGGGCAGTGGCTCAAGGTGCGTGAGCAATGGCAGGGCAATCTTCGCCTGCGGGTGGCGGCGATGGTCATCGTGGTTTTTGCCGGTCTGCATGTGCTTGATGCCATCGATGGCCGCCGGGTGAAGGCCGCCGCCCAGTACGAAGCCGATCTGCAGTTGCGCGAACGCATGGAACTGGTGGCTGCGCAGCCCGAATGGACGGAGCGTGCGGGCAAGGCGGAAGCTGAGCTGGACGCCCTGCGCCGGCAGATGATGCAGGTAGGCAGCGCCGGCCAGGCGCAGGCCGAAGCGCGTGCGTGGCTCACCGAGCTGGCCGGAACGGTCGGCCTGGAAGGGCCGACGATCAAGGTGGAAAGCGTCCTGGATGTGCCGGGCCACGCCGAGCTGCAGCAGGTGCTCGCGCGGCTCGACGGAAAACTCCCCGAGTTCGGCCAGGCGGCGCTGCTGCGGGGTCTTTCGCGGGGCTTGCCGTGGGTGCAGGTCGAGCGCCTGGAGCTGGGCGAGCAGACCAAATCCTCGCGGGTCAACATGGTCGTGCGCTTCTATTACAAGCGCGGTGCCGGCGATGCGTCGGTCGCTGCGCAGGAGGAAAGTCCATGACCGGCGCCTGGAAAATCCCGCTGGCAGGCCTGCTTGCGCTGGGTCTCGGAGCGGGCGCGTCGATCCTGTTCGGCGCTGAGCCGCCCTCGGTTTCGAGCAGCCCCCCCGCCGCGCTTGACTGGCAGGTGCCGGAACTTGCCGTGCTTGATTTTGCCGCGCTCGATGCGCAGTGGCAGGAGAGCCCGCCGTGGCCGGCACCGCCGCCGCCACCGGAGGCGGCCGAGCCGGCCAAGGCCGATGAGCCGGCGCCGCCCATGCCCGTGGGCATCGCCAAGGGCAAGCGCAGTTTCGAGGCGCTTTTCAGCGTGCAGGGGGCGGGCGAACTGCGCATCCCGCCGGGCGGGCGGCTGCCCGACGGCGGCCGCGTGCTGAAGGTTTCGCGTCTCGGCGTGGAATGGGTGGACGGCAAGGGGGAGCGTCACGAGCACGAGATGTTCAATGCCTACCGCGTCCAGGAGGAAGCGCCCGCGGGCGGAACTCCCCGGGCAGGCGCCGGGTCTGATGCTGCCAAGCCCTCGCGGAGGACGCGTTGATGCCTTTTCACCCGCGGCCATGCGTCCCCGCGATTCGCGCAAACCAACCTAAGTCTGAGCCAGTGAAGCACTTGCAGAACACTTACCGGCCCGGTTCGGGCCGTGCCAGCCGATTTGCCGTTTTCCTGGCCGCCGCGCTGGTGACGCTGCTGGCCGCCGGCTGCGCCACCCGGCCGCCGCAGTTGCCCGCTCCATTGCGCGGGCCCAAGGCCGAGGCCAGTGCCAGCGAGGTGCTCAACCAGGAGCGCGCCGCCGAGCAGTCGCGGCCGCGCATCGAGGCGGGCCCGAAACCGGCAGGACCGGTGCGCGAAGTGCAGCGGGCCGATCCTGGCCTGAGCCGCATCCCGCCGATGCAGCGCACCGAACCGGTATCGCTGGTGCTCGATGGCGTGGCGATGGACAGCTTCATCAACATCGTCTACGGCATGGAACTGGGGTTGCCGGTCCAGATCGACCAGTCCCTGCGCCGCCGCCCGGAACTGCTGAGTCTCAGCCTGGCCGCGCCGATGCCGCCGGAGCAGGCGTTCCGTGTCGCCGAGGAAGTCCTGCGCAGCTATGGCGTCCGCATCGAAGAGCTGGGCGGCGTCCTGCGCTTCATGCCGGCCGAGCAGCGCGCCGCCGAACAGGCGGAGATGCTGGTGACGCGCTCCTTGCCTGAAGTGCCGGTGGGGCAGCGGTCGGTGTTCGTGGCCATGCCGCTGCAGTATCGGCGCCCGGGTTCGGTCATCCCCCAGGCCAAGGAACTGATCGGGGGCAACAGCGTTGCCTTCACGCCGCTGGTGGAAACCAATGCGGTGCTCCTCAGCGGCCCGGGTACGTCCGTGCGCGCCGCCATGCAGGCCATCGATGCCCTCGACCAGTCGGTGCTGCGCGACAAGTACTCCATGCGCGTCAATCCGCTGCACATGCCGGCCGACCTGCTGGCCAAGGAGCTCAGTGACGTATTGACCGCGCAGGGCATGGCCGTGCGCCTGGGCTCCGGCGAGCCGGGGGCGGTGAATTTCGTGCCGATCAATTCCGCCAATGCGCTCGTCGTGTTCGCCAACAGCCAGGAAGCGCTGGATGCGATCAGCGAGTGGGTGCTCAAGCTCGACCAGCCCAACGAGACCGCCGGTGGCGGCGGAATGTATGTCTATGCCGCCCGCCACACAACGGTCGAGACCATGCTGCCGGTCCTGCAGGCGCTGGCAGGCGGGGGCACGGGCAGTGCTGCCGCCCCGGCGGCCACCCCTGCGGCGGGGGCGGGCCAGCAGTCCGCGGCGCCAAGGCAGCGGGCGGGCACAACGGCGGTCAGCGGTTTCGGTGGGCAGTTGGCCGCCGATACCGTGCGCAACCTCATCGTGTTCCAGGGCGACGCGCAGAGCTGGCGCGCGCTGCAGGGCGTCCTTGCACGGCTGGACCAGCCGGCGCGCCAGGTATTGATCGAAGTGACCGTGGCCGAGGTCATGCTTACCGACGAGCTTACCCATGGCGTGGAATGGGCGCTGCGGAACGTCTCGGCCGGTGGCATGTCCGGGCCGCTGACGGCGCTGGCGGGCATGTCGGCGCCCACCGGCGGGTTGCGCTGGGCCGCGCTGTCCTCGTCCGGGCAGACCCGTGCCACGCTCAACCTGTTCGCCAAGGACAGCCGCGTCACCATTCTCTCCACCCCCCGGCTCATGGTGAAAAGCGGCGAGACCGCCAGCATCGACGTCGGTACCGAGGTGCCCATCATCACCAGCCAGGCAACGGCGTCTGACCTCGGCAACAACGGCTCCATCCTGCAGTCCATCCAGTACCGCAAGACCGGTACGCTGCTGGATATCGAGGCGGTCGTGCACTCCGGCCAGCGCGTGGACCTGAAGGTCTCGCAGGAAGTCAGCGAGGCCACGACCACCGACACCAGTGACATCTCGTCGCCCAGCATCCTGAGCCGCAAGCTGCAGACCAGCCTCAGCCTGGCGGACGGGCAGAGCACGCTGCTGGGCGGGCTGATTTCCAGCACCCAGAGCGATGCCAAGACCAAGGTGCCGCTGCTGGGTGATATCCCGTTGATTGGACGGGCGTTCCAGAACCGCAACAAGACGGGCAACCGTACCGAATTGCTGTTGCTCATCACGCCCTACGTCCTGGAAGACGCCAGCCAGGTGGACGATATCAGCCGCGCGGTGCGTGATCGTTTCGGCCGCAACGAGCGCCAGTGGCCGGGCAAGCCCGATCCGGGCCGCAGGGAAGAGGCGCCGGAGGGCGATGCCACCGTTCCCTCGCCCCCCCGGTCCAGCGATGCGGCTCCCCCGGAAAATGCGGTCCCTGCGAAAGACGCGGCGGCTGAAGGCCGCGGTAACTGAGTCCCCGCGGCCGGCATCCACCGGCGCTCCCCGGCTTCGCTCCGCCCGGCCACCTTCGTCACCGGTGCCCGGCCGGTTCGTCCGGGGTCATCGCCGGGTGGGCGGCTTACCAAAGCCACCACTCGGGTGAATGTGACGGTCCCCGCAACACGGGGAAATACCCTCGTTTGAGGGCTCCGTACACCTGTCTTCAGCGGGCATCAAGCATCGTTGACACTCTTTGAACGATGCCCGTATGATGCCTCGGCATCTGGGGGCTGCGCTTGGATTTGCATGCGCAGGTGAACCAAAGGCACAGGGGGACAGGGGGCTTCATGCAGCTGTTGACCGGCCGATGGTTACGTATCGGCGCCGATACGCGCATCTGCGAACGGCGAGTGGTGCCCATGGTGTTGAAAAGCGTCAAATGATTGACAAACCCTAAGCTTAGGAGCTGAGTAAATGAAGTTCATCAACAAGAAGGTCCTGGCCGTCGCCGTTCTCGGCGCACTGGCTTCCGGCAATGCGCTGGCTGATGCAGAAATCCAGAGCGCCAACACCGTTTACGCCAAGGAAATCGCGCTGCCGGCCACCCTGACCGTGCCGGTGGCCTGGAAGCTGGGCTACAACTTCAACACCAACGAAACCCGCTACGCCTGCGTCAAGCTGTCGGGCGCCACCCTGCCGGCCAGCATCACCTCGCCGACCATCACCGGCAGCGGCGACCTGACCGCCGGCGTCGTCAACGTCGTTGGCAACAACGTGGCGTTCTTCACGATCAGCTCGGATCCGACCGCCAGCATCTCCGGCACCGCCGCTGACATCGTCACGATGCCGGCCCTGGCGATCAATGCCACCAACTACAACGCCACCATCACCGCCACTGTCGGCCTGTACGACAACCCGGCCGCTGCTGGCGCCTGCGGTGCCAACCAGCTGATCCCGGGCACCGGCGACACCGAGACCCTGATCTCGTTCAAGCAGGCGTACACCCTGAAGATCGACTCGCACAAGGCCGTTTCGACCGTGACCGTCGATCCGTCCTACACCACCTTCGCTGCGGGCTCGGGCCTGAACGCGTTCCCGGGTGGTCTGGGTCCGGTGACCTTGGCCAGCAACGCCACCCTGGCGCTGGTTCCGGGCGGCATCCTGAAGGCTGACGGCACCCCGATCGCCCTGGCCGACATCTTCCCGACCGCTGCCACGCTGAAGATCACCGGCAACTTCAACAGCGACTGGCTGGACAGCGCCGTGTTCACCGGTGCCGCCCTGACCGCCGCTGCCGACGAAGAGTCGGTGACCTCGGCTGCGTTCAACCCGCTGACCGTGCTGACCGCCGCGAACGCCTTCACCGTTGAAGCCAACGGCGACGGCGAGATTCCGTCGGGCATCTACCAGGCCAGCATGCGTGTCACCCCGAACGCCGGCTACACCCTGAACTACGTCGTGGGCACCGGTTCGGGCGCTGCTGTTGATCTGGCTCCGGCGATCGACGAGAGCCTGGTTCTGGCCGACACCAGCGTGACCGATGCTGCCGCCAACGCTGGTCAGATCGACCAGGACGGCGTCAAGCTGATGACCCCGCTGGTGCAGCTGGCCGGTGGCAACTGGCTGGCCCGTCTGGCCATCAGCAACACCGGCACCAAGGACCGCACCTTCACCCTGCGTGCGCAGGGCTTCGACAGCGAAGGCGACAGCAGCACCGTGACCGTCAATGGCACGAACAGCTTCGTCGTCAAGGCCGGTACCACCTACGTGTTCGACAACCTGGCCAACACCCTGACCTTCAACGGTCGCGCCCGTGGCACCGTCACCGCCATCGTCAACGCGCCGGCTGAAGACATCAAGGGCGTTTACCAGCTGGTCAACACCGCTGCGAACACCATCAGCAACATCAACATGATCAACCCGAGCAACGCTGCTGCGGGCGGCCACTAATCGCCCCTGTAGTTCGGTAGCAGTACCTGGAAAGGCCCGCTTCGGCGGGCCTTTCCTTTTTTCCGGAAGGCCGGGGCCATGGGTACGTCGCGGCAGTCATCGGGACCAGGTCGATGGAGCGGCGCACGCGTCGATGTTCCGTCTACCTATACGCTGGTAAACGGGGCAGAATCGTCGCCTTGTTTCGATGGGGGGATGGGGAAGATGGACGTTGAGCGCGCGGCGCGCGGTGATGGCCATGCGCGCGGCACGGCGCGGCTGGAAGTACTGGACGGGCTGCGCGGGCTGGCGGTCCTGGTGGTGCTGGCTTCACATTTTTCCGCCGCGGTACTGTTGCCGCGCCCGGCCCTGCATGGGGTAGGCAAGAGCGGCGTCTATCTGTTCTTCGTACTCAGCGCCTATCTGTTGGCGCGCAACCTGTTGCGGCAGCCTCCGGGAGCCCTGCGGCAGGCGCGTACCTGGCTGGACTATGCGTTGCGCCGCGTGCTGCGCATCTGGCCGCTGTACCTGGTGGTGCTGGGCGCCAGCTGGCTGGCCCTGAGCATGGGCCACCCTGTGCTGTACGACATCGACACTGCGGCGCTGTGGCGGCACCTGACCCTGCGCGAAGGGCGGAGCGTGCTCTGGAGCATCCCCGTGGAGTTCACCTTCTACCTGTGGCTGCCGTTGCTGGTGCTGGCGCTGGTGGGCATGGCGCGGTGGCGCTGGCCGGCGTGGGCGCAGACAGGGGTGTTCGTGGTTGCGCTGGTCGCGGCGACGTGGTGCTGGCCGCCTGCCGAATCGGTCGAGAACGGCGTGCGGCTCGGGCCCTACCTGGTGGTGTTCCTGTGCGGCGCATTCGCCGCGCGCGTGGATGAATGGGCGGCGCGGCGACCGTCGTCAGCGTCCTGGTGGGGAGCGGTGGCGTTGCTGGCCGTCGCGCTGTGGTGCGTCGCGATTCCCGCCATCTGGTGCCACCTGCGCGGCATGCCGTTCGAGGCGACGGTGACGCGCACCTGGTACCTGTTCTTCGGCATGATCTGGGCGATGCTGCTGCTGGCGACGCTGCATGGTCCGGGCTGGCTGCGGCGGGTTTTCGCATGGCGGGGCCTGCGCTGGGTAGGTCTGGTCAGCTTCAGCCTGTACCTGTGGCATATGCCGGTAATGGAAGCGCTGCTGCGGATGGGCGTGATCGAACACCTGTCGTGGGCGGCCATTTTGGTCGTGCTTCCCGCCGCGCTTGTGGTGGCGGGGCTTTCCTGGTGGCTGTTCGAGCGCCCGTTGCAGGGCATACGGCTGCGCCGGCAACGATAGCGACCGGCCATACGCCGGCGCGACGGGCCTGATGCCGGATGGCCCTGCCGCGTGTACCTCCGGCCAGGTGGCCGTGCGTGACGCGCGTGGCGCCCCTGGCGTCGGCCGGGAGCGCCGTGTGTGCAAGCGTGCCTCAGCTGCGCCCGTAGGTATCCTCGAAGCGCACGATGTCGTCTTCGCCCAGGTAGCTGCCGGACTGCACCTCGATCAGCTCCAGCGGCAGCTTGCCGGGGTTGCGCAGCCGGTGCGTCACCCCCAGCGGGATGTAGGTGCTCTGGTTCTCGCTGAGCAGCAGCACCTCGTCGCCACGGGTGACCTCGGCGGTGCCGCTGACAACCACCCAGTGCTCGGCGCGGTGGTGGTGCATCTGCAGGCTCAGCGTACCGCCGGGCTTGACCGTGATGCGCTTGACCTGGAAACGCTCGCCGTTGTCGATGGAGTCGTAGGCGCCCCACGGGCGGTACACCTTGCGGTGCCAGGCGGCCTCGCTGCGGCCCTCGGCCTTCAGCCGCGCGACCACGTCCTTGACCTCCTGCATGCGGTCGGCCCGGCCGACCAGCACCGCGTCATCGGTCTCGACCACGATCACGTCATCCAGTCCCACCAGCGCGACCAGCCGTTCGCCGTAGGCGTAGGTGTTGCGGCAGTCGATGGCGATCACATCGCCGTGGTGGGCGTTGCCGTCGCCATCGCGGGGGGAGACGTCGCGCAGCGCGGTCCAGGAGCCGACATCGCTCCAGCCGGCGTCCAGCGCCACCACCACCGCATCGGCGGTCTTCTCCATCACCGCATAGTCGATCGAATCCGACGGTACCGCTGCGAACGTCCCGGCGTCGAGCCGGGTGAAGTCGGCATCGCGGCGGGCGCTTTCCCAGGCGTTGCGGCTGCGTTCGAGCATGGCCGGGTTGAACCGGGCCAGTTCCTCCAGGTAGCGCGATGCGCGGAACAGGAACATGCCGCTGTTCCACAGGTACTGGCCGCTGGCGACATACGCGGTGGCGGTATCCAGGTCGGGCTTCTCGACGAAGCGCTCGACCGGGCGGGCGCCATTGCCGGGCGCGGCCTTGATGTAGCCGTAGCCGGTCTCCGGACCGGTCGGGACGATGCCGAACGTCACCAGCTTGCCGGCATCGGCTGCGGTCGCCGCCTGGCGCACGGCGGCATGGAAGCCAGCCTCGTCGGTGATCACGTGGTCCGACGGCAACACCAGCAGCAGCGGGTCGTCGCCCTGGCGGCTGGCTTCCAGTGCGGCTACCGCGATGGCCGGCGCGGTATTGCGCCCCATCGGCTCGAGGATGATCGCCTGCGGCTCCGCACCGACCTGCTGCAGCTGCTCGGCAGCGACGAAGCGGTGCGCCTCGTTGGCGATCACCAGCGGACCGCGCGCCGCGACGGCCGCGACCCGGTGCCAGGTTGCCTGCAGCATGGTCTGCGTGCCGGTCAATGGCAGGAACTGTTTGGGGTAGGTCTCGCGCGAGAGCGGCCACAAGCGGGTGCCGGAGCCGCCGGACAGGATGACGGGCGTGATGTTGCTCATGTTGAAGTCTCAGGCCGAAAGCAGGGTGGAGATCTCGTCGGTGCGCGCCTGCAGCAGCGCCGCGTCGCCGCGCGTCTCGACATTGAGCCGCAGCAGCGGCTCGGTGTTGGAACTGCGCAGGTTGAAGCGCCAGTCGCCGAAGTCGGCGCTGACCCCGTCGGTGTGGTCCAGCGCGGGCGACAGCGGGGCGAAGTGGCGCATCACCCGCTCGACCGCGGCCTTGGCGTCGGCCACCTTGAAGTTGATCTCGCCACTGCAGGGATAGGCGGCCATGCGGTCCTCGACCAGTTCGGCCAGCGACTGGCCGCTGCTGGACACCAGCTGCGCGATCAGCAGCCACGGGATCATGCCCGAATCGGCATAGGCGAACGCGCGGAAATAGTGGTGCGCGCTCATCTCGCCGCCGTAGACCGCGTTCTCCGCGCGCATCTTCTCCTTGATGAAGGCGTGGCCGCTCTTGCACAGCACCGGCACGCCACCGGCCGCCTCCACCATCTCCACCGTGTTCCACACCAGGCGCGGGTCATGCACGACCTTGCCGCCGGGGTTGCGTGCCAGGATCGCCTTGGCGAGCAGGCCGACCAGGTAGTAACCCTCGATGAAGCGGCCGCTGTGGTCGAAGAAGAAGCAGCGGTCGAAGTCGCCGTCCCAGGCGATGCCGAAATCGGCGCCATGCGCGCGCACCGCGTCGGCGGTCGCGGCGCGGTTCTCCGGGAGCAGCGGATTGGGGATGCCGTTGGGGAAGCTGCCGTCGGGTTCGTGGCAGATGCGCACGAATTCCAGCGGCAGGTGCGGGGCAAGCAGGTCGATGATGGCGCCGGCGCCGCCGTTGCCGGCATTGACCACCAGTTTCAGCGGCTGCAGCGTAGCCACGTCCACATAGGACAGCAGGTGCGCGATATAGGCGCGCTTGTCGTGCCGCTGCACCTGTCCGGCGCGCGGCGCCTGCGCCGGCGCGGCATCGGCGGCCACCGCGTCGGAAATGGCGAACAGGCCGGTGTCCGAGCTGATCGGCCGCGCCTGCGCCTTGACCAGCTTCATGCCGTTGTAGTCCATCGGGTTGTGGCTGGCAGTGACCATCACCCCGCCGGCCGCGCCCAGGTGGTCGGTCTGGAAATAGACTTCCTCGGTGCCGCACAGGCCGATGTCGATCACCTCGCGGCCCTCGCCGCGCAGCCCGGCGGCCAGCGCGTCCTGCAGGCCCGGGCTGGTCAGGCGCACGTCGTGGCCCAGCACCACCGGACCGTCTTCGAGCCGGGCCGACAGGGCCTTGCCGATCCGGCGCGCGAGGTCCTCGTTGAGTTCCTCGGGCACGCGGCCGCGGATGTCGTAGGCCTTGAACGCGGGTAATGGCATGCGGGCAACCTGTCGAAGCGTGGAAAGGCGCCCAGTTTAGTCGCTTGGCGGTTAGCGGGCCGTTCGCGGCTGGACGAAGGTCCAAGAGGGCCGCCGCTGGACTGGGGCTAGAATGCCGCCATCCTTATGACTGTGGGCATGATGCGATGAGCGATCCTTCAACCCTGGACGGGCGGCGCGGCAAGGTGGTGGCCAGCGCGGCCCAGGCGCTGGACGGCGTGGTCGCCGACGGCCAGACCCTTGCGGTCGGCGGCTTCGGCCTGTGCGGAATTCCCGAGGCGCTGATCGCAGCGCTGCGCGATTCCGGCGTGGCCGGCCTGACCGTTATCTCCAACAACGCCGGCGTCGACGGCTTCGGCCTCGGCCAGCTGCTGGAAACCCGCCAGATCCGCAAGATGATTTCGTCCTACGTGGGCGAGAACAAGGAGTTCGAGCGGCAGTTCCTGGCCGGCGAGCTCGAGCTGGAGTTCAACCCGCAGGGCACCCTGGCCGAGCGCCTGCGTGCCGGCGGCGCGGGCATCCCCGCCTTCTTCACCGCCACCGGCTACGGCACCGTGGTGGCCGAGGGCAAGGAAACCCGGGAATTCGACGGCAAGCATTATGTGATGGAAACCGCGCTCAAGGCCGATGTCTCGCTGGTCAAGGCGTGGAAGGCCGACGCGGCCGGCAACCTGGTGTTCCGCAAGACCGCGCGCAACTTCAATCCGGTCTGCGCCATGGCCGGCAAGGTCTGCGTGGTCGAAGTGGAGGAGATCGTGCCGGTAGGCGCGATCGACCCGGACCAGGTGCACCTGCCGGGCATCTACGTCGACCGCATCGTGTTGAACGCCACGCCGGAGAAGCGCATCGAACAGCGCACCGTGCGCCAGGAGGAGAACTGAAATGGCCTGGACCCGTGACGAGATGGCGCAGCGCGCCGCGCGCGAACTGACCGACGGCGCGTACGTGAACCTGGGCATCGGCCTGCCGACGCTGGTGGCCAACCACATCCCCGAGGGCATGGACGTGTGGCTGCAGTCGGAGAACGGCCTGCTGGGCATCGGCCCGTTCCCGACCGACGCCGAAGTCGACGCCGACCTGATCAATGCCGGCAAGCAGACCGTGACGGCCCGCGCCGGCGCCAGCTACTTCGGCAGCCACGATTCGTTCGCGATGATCCGCGGCGGCCACATCGACCTGGCCATCCTCGGTGCCATGCAGGTCACCGCCAAGGGCGACCTGGCCAACTGGATGGTGCCCGGCAAGATGGTCAAGGGCATGGGCGGCGCGATGGACCTGGTGGCCGGCGTGCAGCGCGTGGTGGTGCTGATGGAGCACACCGCCAAGAACGGCGAGCACAAGATCCTGCCCGAATGCACGCTGCCGCTGACCGGCGTGGGGGTGGTCGACCGCATCATCACCGACCTGGCGGTATTCGACGTCACCGACGCCGGCCTCGCCTTGGTCGAGGTGGCGCCCGGGGTGGATCTGGAAGAGCTGAAGGCCCGGACCGGCGTGCCGTTCGCCTGAAGCAAATCCCCGGCTGGCAGGCAGCCAGCCGGGGGCGCGACGGTTCCGGGCACGCCGGTGCCCTGAAACCGGCGGGATCACGCCGATGCCCGCGCCTGTCCGGCGCGAGCCGCCTGCCTTCGGGTGCGGGCGTGCAATCCGTGCGCGGGACGCAGGTAGCCTACAATCCGCGTCCTTCCGTTCGATGACGACGTGCCGATGCCTGCAAACCCGATGTCCGCCGCTGGAAAGCTGTTCGCCGTCGCCGCCCTGGTCGAGGGCGCGACCTGGGCCGGGTTGCTGGTCGGCATGCTGCTCAAGTACGGCACGCAGACGACCGAGCTGGGCGTATGGCTGTTCGGGCGCCTGCACGGGCTGGCGTTCCTGTTCTACGTGGTCGCCAGCGTGTATGTCGGGGTGCGCCAGCGCTGGCCGTCGTGGGCGCTGCTGCTGGCCCTGCTGGCGGCGGTGCCGCCGCTGGTCACGGTGCCGCTGGAATGGTGGTTCCGGCGTCGCGGCCTGCTGTCGCCGGTGCGCTGAGCCGGGCGCCGGCCCGGGCCGACCCGCGGCGGTGTGGCCCAGGGGCGCGGCGGCCACTACGATGATGCCGGGCCCGCGGGCCGGGTACCGGGGGATCCCGGGCCGGCGAGCGTGGCTGGCCGCCTGCTTCGGGCATGTTCGCAGCCTGTTTAGGTTCGATCTTCTAGCTTTGGCGCCTGTCTGACCCACGGAGAGCCCCGTGCACCACGCCCCCCCTGTTGCCGTCGTTTCCGATCGCCTGCCGGCGGCGGCGCCTGCCTGCTGCCCGGCACGTCCCGGCGCGTGGTGGAATCCATGACCGGTACACCCGTTGCCGCGCGCGATGCAGGCATCGCCGTGCTGCCGCCGGAAAGCCCGCTGTCCATGCCCGTGCAGTCGCTGCGCGAGGGTCGCCTGCAGGGGCGGTGGCAGGACACGTCGCCGCCGAACATCGTGCTGCGCCGCCTGTACGTGTTCGGCAGCACCGCGGCAATGACCGTGGTGGCGACGTGGATGATGGCGCGGGTCCTGGCCAACGGCGGCATCAACGTGCTCGAAGCCTGCCTGCTGGGCCTGTTCGTGCTGTTGTTCGCCTGGATCGCATTTTCATTCGTCAGCAGCCTGGCCGGCCTGCAGGCGCTGCTGCGCGGACGGCGCAAGCTGGGCATCCACCCGGACGCGCCGCTGCCCGCACTGCACAGCCGCACCGCGCTGCTGATGCCCACCTACAACGAGGATCCGCGGCGGATGATGGCCGGGCTGCAGGCCATCTACGAATCGGTGGCGGCCACCGGCCAGCTCGATCGCTTCGATTTCTTCGTGCTCAGCGACACCACCCGCGAGGCCATCGGTCGCGCCGAGGAGCAGGTGTTCGCGCGCCTGGTCGAGGCCACCGGCGGCCGCGGCCGGCTGTTCTACCGGCGCCGCGCCGACAACGCCGGGCGCAAGGCCGGCAACATCGCCGACTGGGTGCGCCGTTTCGGCGGTGCCTATCCGCAGATGCTGATCCTGGACGCGGACAGCCTGATGACCGGCGAGGTGATCGTGCGCCTGGCATCGGCCATGGAAAAGCACCCCGGCGTCGGCCTGATCCAGTCGCTGCCGGCGGTGGTCGGCGGGCGTACCGCGTTCGCGCGCATGCAGCAGTTCGGCGGCCGCGTCTATGGCCCGGTGATGGCCTACGGCGTGGCCTGGTGGCACGGTGCCGAGAGCAACTACTGGGGCCACAATGCGGTGATCCGTACCCGCGCCTTCGCCGAGCAGGCCGGGTTGCCGGAACTGCCCGGGCGCAAGCCGTTCGGCGGGCACGTGCTCAGCCACGATTTCGTCGAGGCCGCGCTGATGCGCCGTGGCGGCTGGGCCGCGCACATGGTGCCCTACCTCCAGGGCAGCTACGAGGAAGGGCCGCCGACGCTGACTGACCTGCTCATCCGCGACCGCCGCTGGTGCCAGGGCAACCTGCAGCACTCCAAGGTGGTCACCGCCGCCGGCCTGCACTGGATCAGCCGGGTGCACATGCTGGTCGGCATCGGCCACTACTTCACCGCACCGATGTGGGCGATGCTGATGCTGATCGGCATGGCCATCCCGCTGATCCATGGTGGCATCGACCTGGCCGAGGAGCTGCACCTGCGGTTGTCGCCGGCGCACTACTGGCGCGGGCTGGACGAGCAGGGCGTGCTGTGGGTGTTCGCGGTCACCATGGGCGTGCTGCTGGCGCCCAAGGCGATGGGCTACGTGGCCATGCTCAGCGCGCGCAGCGAGCGGCAGGGGTGCGGCGGCGCGCTGCGCGCGTTCGTCTCGATGCTGCTGGAAACGCTGCTGGCGGCACTGATGGCGCCGGTGGTGATGTACGTACAGTCGCGTGGTGTGGCCGAGGTGCTGGCCGGCAAGGACTCGGGCTGGGACGCGCAGCAGCGCGATGACGGCCGGGTATCGTGGCCCGCCTTGCTGCGCAGCTACGGCGGGCTGAGCGTGTTCGGCCTGGCGATGGGGGCGATGGCCTACGCGGTGTCGCCGTCGCTGGCGGCGTGGATGGCGCCGGTGGTGATCGGCATGGTGCTGGCGGTGCCGGTGGTGGGGCTGACCTCCTCGCGCAAGATCGGCGACTGGCTGCGCCGGCACCGGTTGCTGTCCATTCCCGAGGAGAGTGCGCCGCCGCCGGTGCTGGTGCGCGCGGCGGAACTGCGTGCGGCGGCGATGCAGGCACCGCTTTCCGTGGAGTAGCACGGCGGTCCCCGTTCTGCTGACGACCGGCTTCTGGTTTCGGCTGTAGAGCGGATCGGGTGTGAAACGGTTCGAGGGGTGAAGATGCCTTTGCCTTTGCCTTCGCCTTCGCCTTCGCGGTTGCTCGTGCTTTTGCTTCTGCGTTTTTGATTTCCGGGTCCCCTTCCGCAGCGACGGAGCCGACGGACAAGACACCGCAGGGGCGACGTGCATCCATGTGCGTCGCCCTTCGGGTTATTCCCGCCGGCTCCGTCGCTGCGGAAGGGGGCCCCGGAAGGCAAAAAGTCCAGGAAGGCAGCAAAATCCCAGGCAGCAGCAACAGCAGCAACAGCAACGGTGAACAACCACGGCATCGGCTTGGCCGCCTGCCCGCGCAGGCATAATGCGTCCTGGTCCCTTGGAGTTGCAGGAAATGCTGGAAACAGTGGAGCAGGAAACCGGTGCGGCGCCGGAATGGTCGGTGATCTGGCTGCACGGGCTGGGCGCCGATGGCCATGACTTCGCGCCGATCGTGCCGGAGCTGGTGCGGCCGCACTGGCCGGCGATCCGCTTCGTGTTCCCGCATGCGCCCAAGCGTCCGGTCAGCATCAACAACGGCATGCCGATGCGCGCGTGGTACGACATCGTCAGCCTGGATTTCCGCAGCCGCGCCGACGCCGCCGGCGTGGCCGAATCCGTGGCCCAGGTGGAGGCGTTGATCAGCCGCGAACAGGCTCGCGGCACGCCGCGCGAACGCATCCTGCTGGCCGGCTTTTCGCAGGGCGGCGCCATCACCCTGTCCACCGGCCTGCGGCAGCAGTCGCCGCTGGCCGGGCTGGTCGCGCTGTCCACCTACCTGCCGGAAGTGGATGCCGCCGCCGCGCAGCTGGCCGCAGGCGCCACCGCGCAGCCGGTATTCATGGCCCACGGCAGCGGCGACCCGGTGATCCCGGTACAGGTCGCCGAGCACAGCCTGCAGGTGCTCCGGCAACTGGGGTTCGGGGTGGAGTGGCACCGCTATGCGATGGCGCACCAGGTCTGCGCCGAGGAAACCCAGGCACTCGGCGACTGGCTGCAGGCGCGCTTCGCGGCGGGCTGAATCCGGGGCAGGTGGGGGGCTGGCGGCTGCCGGCGCGCGCCGGGGTTGGCTACCATGCGTCATCCGGGGAGCAATGCGGGGCAGGGGAGTGGCGATGAAGATACTCATTGCCGATGACGAGCCGCTGGCGCGCGAACGCCTGCGCATGCTGTTGTCCGCGCACGGCGACGTGGCGGTGGTGGCCGAGGCCGGCGACGGCCAGGCGACGCTCGATGCCTGCGCGCGCGCGCGGCCGGACGTGGTGCTGCTGGACATCGCCATGCCCGGTATCGACGGCCTGGACGTGGCGCGGCACCTGGCGCGGCTCGAGCCGCGCCCGGCGGTGGTGTTCTGCACCGCCTACGAGTCGCATGCGCTGTCGGCGTTCGAGGCGGCGGCCATCGATTACCTGATGAAGCCGGTGCGGGCCGAACGGCTGGCGGCCGCGCTGGAGCGGGCCCGTACCTTCCTGGCCGGACGGGTCGGCGGGGCGGCCCCCGCCGCGGGCGGACGCCGGGTGCTGTGCGCGCGGCTGCGCGGCAACCTGCGGGTGATCCCGCTGGAGGACGTGTTCTACCTGCAGGCCGAGGAGAAGTACGTGGTGGTCCACCACGTGCACGGCGAGGACCTGATCGAGGAATCGCTGCGCTCGCTGGAGGAGGAGTTCGGCACCCGCTTCGTGCGCATCCACCGCAATTGCCTGGTCTCGCGCGAACGCCTGCAGGAACTGCGGCGGACCGCGGCCGGGCAGGTGCAGGCGGTGCTGCGCGGGGTGGCGCAGCCGCTGGAGGTCAGCCGCCGCTGCGTGGCGGCGTTGAAGGCGGAACTGGCCGGCACGTGAGTCCTGCGCCGATAATGGCGCCATGAACATGCTGCGCATCGCCACCCGCAAGAGCCCGCTCGCCCTGTGGCAGAGCGAACACGTCGCCGCCCGCCTGCGCCAGGCGCACCCGGGCCTGTCGGTCGAACTGGTGCCGATGAGCACGCGCGGCGACGAGGTCCTGGACCGCTCGCTGGCCGCCATCGGCGGCAAGGGCCTGTTCCTCAAGGAGCTGGAACTGGCGATGCTGCGCGGGGAGGCCGACTGCGCGGTGCACTCGCTCAAGGACGTGCCGATGGAACTGGATGCGCCGTTCGCGCTGCCGGCGATCCTGGAACGCGCCGATCCGGCCGATGCCTTCGTTTCCAACCGCCATGCCACCCTGGACGCGCTGCCGCACGGCGCGGTGGTGGGCACCTCGTCGTTGCGCCGCCAGGCGCAGTTGCGCGCGCTGCGCCCGGACCTGCAGGCGCGCGACCTGCGCGGCAACGTCAATACCCGCCTGGCCAAGCTCGACGCCGGCGACTACGACGCCATCATCCTGGCCTGCGCCGGACTCGAGCGCCTGGAGCTGGGTACGCGGATCCGCGACCGCCTGCGCGCACCGCAGTGGCTGCCGGCGCCGGCGCAGGCCGCGGTGGCGGTGGAATGCCGCGCCGATGCCGCCGACGTGATCGCGCTGCTGGCGGTGCTGGACCATGCCGGCACCCGTGCCTGCGTGGAGGCCGAGCGGGCGATGAACCGCGCGCTGGACGGAAGCTGCCACGTGCCGGTGGCCGGGCTGGCGCAATGGCGCGGCGAGGACCTGTGGCTGCAGGGGCTGGTCGGCGGTGTCGCCGACGGGCGCGCGGTGCGCGCGCAGGCCCAGGGCCCGGGCAATGATCCGGAAGCGCTGGGCCGGGATGTCGCGCGCCAGCTGCTGGACGGCGGCGCCGGCGAACTGCTGCGCTGAGAGCGCTGGCCGCGGCGCCGGTGGGAACGGCGGCCCGCCGCCGGCGGTCAGCCGCCGGCCCGGGCCACCCCGTGTCGTGCTTGCTTACTTGAAGCTGTAGACCACGTTCATCGTGGCCAGGGTGTCGGTCTTGCGCTTGTCCTCGGCCACGTCGCTGTTGTAGCGGGCCTGCCAGCCGGCCTTGAGCGCGAAATGGCGGTTCATCGCCACCGAAACGCCGAAATCGTTCTGCGCGAAGGTGTTGTACGAGCCGGACTCGACCAGCAGGGTGTTCACCAGGTCGGTGTTGTCGGTGAGGCCGAACTTCAGGTCGAACAGGCCGCGGCCGATCAGTCCGGTGCGGTTCTCGTCGGTCTCGGAGTTGTGCGAGCGGCGCACGCCGGGGCCGATCTGGGTGTCCAGCACCAGGCGCTCGCCGTCGATCAGCCGGGTACCGTAGCCGAGACCGAAGCTGCCCTGGCGGTCGTAGGTGGCGAAATCATCGCTTTCGTAGCGCACCGTGGCGGTCAGCTGGCGGTGCTCGCCCAGCTGCAGGGCGCTGCCGGCGCCCGCGGTATAGCGGTTGGCGGTGGTCTGGCGCTTGCGGTAGGTGCTGCCGTCGTCGGCGGTCTGCTTGTACTCGGCGCTGGAGCGCAGGCCGAACAGGTCCATGCTGTGCACCCAGTCGTCATCGGTGTAGCGCAGCTTGAGGCGGCCATTGAGGCTTTCGGTGGAGCTGTTGCCGCGCGCCGAGGCGAACCCGAGCTCGCCGCCGCTGCCGCTCCATGGCGAGGTCATCGCGGCAGGGTCGGAGGCATCGTCCGCCCACGCCATCGGGGCGCACAACAGCAGCGGCAGGAGCAGGGAAACACGCAGGGACATCGGGAAGTCTCCAGGGGGAAGGCGGGAACGGGAACCGTTTTCATGATACCGGATGACCCCGCCGCGCCCGCTGCGCCCCCCGGGTGGCGCTTGGCCCACGGTTAAGCCTGGCGCCACGCCCGCCGCGCGCCATTCACCTCCGAGTCGGACATAATCGGGCCATGGACCGCTATGAACGCATCAACGCACTGCATCGCCTGCTCAAGTCCGCGCGCTATCCGATCACGGTGGCGCGCCTGCAGGAGGAACTGGGCTGTTCACGGGCCACGGTCTACCGCGACCTGGCCTTCCTGCGCGACGCCCTGATGGCGCCGGTGGAGGGCGACGGCGAGGCGGGTTTCCGCTACCAGAGCGGGGAAAGCGACCGTTTCGAGCTGCCCGGGCTGTGGCTGAGCTCGGAGGAGCTGCATGCGCTGCTGGCGTCCCAGCACCTGCTGGCACGCACCGGCGGCGGCGTGCTGTCCTCGGTGCTGGCACCGCTGCAGCAGCGCATCGAAAGCCTGCTGGCGGCCCAGGCCGGTGCGTCGACGTGGCCGGTGGAGCGGGTGCGGGTGATCCCGCATCGCGGCCGCAAGCTCGACGAGGCCAGCTTCCGCACGGTGGCCTCGGGCGTGCTCGAGCGCCGCCAGCTGTCCTTCGATTACCGGGCGCGTTCCACCGACGAGGTCACCCGGCGCACGGTCTCGCCGCAGCGCATCACCCATTACCGCGACAACTGGTACCTGGATGCCTGGGACCATGGTCGCGAGGCGCTGCGCAGCTTCGCCGTGGACCGCATCCACAAGGCGCGGGTGATCGACCAGGCCGCGCGCGACATCGACGACAGCGAACTGGACGCGCAGCTGGGCGCCGGCTACGGCATCTTCTCCGGCGCGCCCAAGGGCTGGGCGACCATCGTGTTCAGCGCCAAGGCGGCGCGCTGGGTGGCCGACGAGCACTGGCATTCCAGGCAGCAGGGCCGCTTCCTGGCCGACGGCCGCTATGAGCTGAAGGTGCCGTACAGCGTGTCGCGGGAACTGCTGATGGACGTGCTGCATTACGGCTCGGACGCCGAGATCGTCGAGCCGCAGTCGCTGCGCGAGCAGGCCAAGGCGCTGCTGTCGCTGGCGCTGAGCAACTACGACTGACCCGGCCCGCGCCGCAAAGCCGGCGCGCTTGACCCAGGTCATGGGGCGACGCCGGCCGCGTCGCCAGAATCTGTGTCCCCGATGGCCCGGAGCCGCCGCATGGCCTTCCACGATCTGCGCGGTTTCCTGCAGCACCTGGGCGCCTGCGGCCAGCTGCGCGAACTCGGCGTGCCGGTGGATCCGGAACTGGAAAGCACCGCACTGTGCCTGCGTGCGCTGCGGGCGCAGGGGCCGGCGCTGCTCATGCCGGCCACCGGTTCGGCGCATCCGCTGCTGGGCAACCTGTTCGGGCACAGCCGCCGGATCGAGCTGGCCCTGGCCGGGCGCCCGCTGGCCTCGCTGCGCGAACTCGGCGAACTGCTGGCCGCGGTCAAGGAGCCGCGCTGGCCCGGCAACCTGCGCCAGGCGCTGGCGCACTGGCCGGAACTGGCGCAGCTGGCGCACGTGGCGCCGCGCCGGGTGGACGAGGCCGCGTTCGACGCGGACGTGCGCAGCGGCGAGGACGTCGATCTGGGCGTGCTGCCGGTGCAGCGCTGCTGGCCGCAGGACGCGGGCAAGCTGATCACCTTCGGCCTGGTGGTCACCCGCGGCACCCGCCAGCCGCGGCAGAACGTGGCCATCTACCGCCAGCAGGTGATCGGCCGCAACCGGGTGATCATGCGCTGGCTGCCGCACCGCGGTGGCGCGCTGGACTTCGCCGACTGGCAGGCCGCGCACCCGGGCAGGCCGTTCCCGGTGCTGGTGGCGATCGGCGCCGACCCGGCGACCCTGCTGGCCGCGGTGGCGCCGGTGCCCGATACGCTGTCCGAATACGAGTTCGCGGGGCTGCTGCGGGCATCGCGCACCCGGCTGTGGCGCAGCGCCCTGACCGGGCTGGACGCACCGGCCGGCGCGGAGATCCTGCTGGAGGGCTTCATCCACCCGGGCGACACCGCGCTGGAAGGCCCGTTCGGCGACCACACCGGCTATTACAACGCGCAGGACACCTTCCCGGTGTTCACCGTCGAACGCATGCGCATGCGCACCGGTGCGATCTACCACGGCAGCTACATGGGGCGCGCACCGTACGACGAGCCTTCGGTGCTGTCGATGGCGCTGAACGACGTGTTCGTGCCGATCCTGCGCAAGGTGTTCCCCGAGATCGTGGATTTCTACCTGCCACCGGCAGCATGCTCGTACCGGATCGCGGTGGTGAGCATCCGCAAGCAGTACGCGGGCCACGCGCGGCGGATCATGATGGGCATCTGGTCCTACCTGCGCCAGTTCACCTACACCAAGTTCGTGATCGTCACCGACGACGACATCGACGTGCGCGACTGGTCGCAGGTGGTCTGGGCGATCTCGACGCGGGTGGACCCGGCGCGCGACAGCATGCTGGTGGAGAACACGCCCATCGATTACCTGGACTTCTCCAGCCCGACCCCGAACCTGGGGTCCAAGCTGGGACTGGATGCCACCCACAAATGGCCGGCGGAAACCTCCCGCACCTGGAGCCAGCCGATCCAGCCCGACCCGGAGGTGGAGCGTCGTGTCGACGCGCTGTGGCGCGCGGTGATCGCGCACTGATCAGTCGGTGGCGGCATCCCATGCCGGGTCGTCGAACAGCTGCGGGTAGCGTGCCAGCGCCGCGCGCATGGCGGCGATCTCCGCCACCGGCACCTGTTGCGACGTACGCACCGCCTCGGCACCGGCCAGGAACCGTGCCAGCAGGCCATGCAGCGCCACGTCGGCCTCGGGCTCGAGCCTGCAGTTGGCGAAGATGTCGTTGACCGCGGTATCGATCAGCGCCACCGTGCTGCTCGCCTGGGCGATGCCCATGTGGCCGTGCTCGTAGTGCTCCAGCGCCTGCACCGCCACACGGATGGAACGCATGCCCTCGCGCAGCGGCGCGTCGCTGGCCCAGCGCTGCGCGGGTACCGGCGCCGTCGCGGTGGCCGGGGCATGCGCATGCGCGGCATGCCCCTCATGGGCCGACTGCGCGGCGGCGGTCGCGGAGGAAAGCGCGCCCGCGAGGATGAGCAGCGGGGCGCAAAGCAGGATCGTGCGTCGCATCATGTTCTCCGGAACGATGGGCCGATGCCCATCCGTGCCGCAGCATCACATGCAGCCGCGCCGGCGCCCATGATCCACGTCAACGGCGGTCGCGTGCAGCGCTTGACCCACGTCAAGGACGCATGTGGCTGCCCGCAGGATCATGCCGGCTCCCCCGGGCCGGAGCCTCCGCATGCAACTGGTATGTCCCGCCGGCAACCTGCCGGCCCTGCAGGCGGCGGTGGATGCCGGGGCCAACGCGGTGTACGCGGGCTTCCGCGACCAGACCAACGCACGTGCATTCCCCGGCCTGAACTTCTCGGACGACGAACTGCGTGCCGGCATCCGCTATGCGCATGCGCACGGCGCATCCGTCTACCTGGCGTTGAACACCTATCCCGACAGCGCGCGCCTGGGCGACTGGTACGCGGCCGTGGACAAGGCCGCCGCGCTGGGTGCCGACGCCATCATCGCCGCGGAGATGGCGGTGCTCGATTACGCCATGCGCACGCATCCGCGGCTGCCGCGCCATCTGTCGGTGCAGGGCTCGGCCACCACCGCGCCGGCGCTGCACTATGCGTACGAGCGCTTCGGCATCAGCCGCGCGGTATTGCCGCGGGTGTTGTCCATCCAGCAGGTCGAACGCCTGTGCGAAAGGTCGCCGGTGGCGCTGGAGGTGTTCGCCTTCGGCAGCCTGTGCATCATGGTCGAAGGTCGCTGCCAGCTGTCCAGCTACGTTACCGGTGCCTCGCCGAACCGTCATGGCGTGTGTTCCCCGGCCAAGTTCGTGCGCTGGGACGAGCACACCGACGGCAGCCGCAGCGTGCGCCTCAACGACGTGCTGATCGACGCGTTCAAGCCGGATGAACCGGCCGGCTACCCGACCGTGTGCAAGGGCCGCTTCGAGGTCGGCGACGAGGTCTTCCATGCACTGGAAGAGCCGACCAGCCTCAACACCATGGAACTGCTTCCGCGGCTCAAGCAGATCGGCGTGGCCGCGCTGAAGATCGAAGGGCGCCAGCGTGGCGTGGCCTACGTCGGTTCGGTCACGCGCACCTGGCGCAGGGCCATCGACCAGCTCGCCGCCGATCCCGCGCACTGGCAGGCACGGCCCGAGTGGCAGGCCGAACTGGCGCGCCATGCCGAGGGCCACCAGACCACGCTCGGCCCGTACCACCGCGCCTGGCATTGAAGGAGCGACGATGAAACTCAGCCTTGGCCCGCTGCAGTACTTCTGGCCGCGCGAGCGCACGCTGGCGTTCTACCGCGAGGCGATCCACTGGCCGCTGGACGTGGTCTACCTGGGCGAGACCGTGTGCAGCAAGCGCCGCGAACTGCGCACCGCCGACTGGCTGGCGCTCGCCGAGGAGCTGGCCGCTTCCGGCAAGCAGATCGTGCTGTCGACGCTGGCGCTGATCGAGGCCGAGTCGGAACTGGGCGTGCTCGACCGCCAGGTGTCGCACGGCGGCTTCTGGATAGAGGCCAACGACCTGTCCGCGGTGCAGCTGTGCCGGGAGAAGGGCCGCCCGTTCGTGGCCGGGCCTTCGCTCAACGTCTACAACCATCGCGCGCTGGCGATGCTGGCCGAGGACGGCATGCGCCGCTGGGTGCCCGGCGTCGAGCAGGGGCGCACGTTGATCGGCGAGCTGAAGCAGGCCTTCGTCGCCGCCGGCGGCGCGATGCCGGAACTGGAAGTGACCGCCTGGGGCCGGTTGCCACTGTCGTACTCGGCGCGCTGCTTCACCGCGCGCGCGCTGGACGTGCCCAAGGACCAGTGCGGCTTCCGCTGCATCGAACATCCCGACGGCATGCCGCTGGCCACCCGCGAGGGCCGCCCGTTCCTGCGCATCAACGGCATCTCGGTGCAGGGCGAGGAAACCACCGACCTTGGGCCGGAGCTGCCGGAGCTGCGCACGCTGGGCGTGGACATCCTGCGCCTGTATCCGCAGGCCGAAGGCATGGAAGCGGTGGTGCGGCATTTCGACGAGGCACGCACCGGTGCAACGGTGCCGCCGCGGCTGGGCCAGCGCAACGGCTACTGGCACGGCGAGCCGGGCATGCGCATGCAGGCCTGAGCGGGCACCCGCGGTCGCGTTGCCGCACCGCGGTGCGGAAATGCGGCCCACAGGCCGCGCCTACCGGCCTGAGTGGGCAGTGCTCCGGCCATGAGCGCGCGCGCGGATCTGGAATGCGGGGGCGCGATGGTCGCGTCAGCCAACCCGGCCGCCACTGCATGCGTGGTTCGGTCCCGCTGCCGCCAGCCATGGGCAGCCGGCATGCCGGCGACGGGTTCAGTCGGCCAGGAAGTGCGCGCCCAGGCTCTGCGTGCGGCGCAGCGCCGCCGCCAGCAGCGTGCGCGCCAGTCCGCCCTGCCACCCGTCCGCTGCCTGGTACTGGCGCAGGGCGGCCTGCAGGGTTTTGCCGCTGCGCACCGGCCCCATGGCCTGCATCATGGTTTCGCGCAGGCCGGCAATGCGTATGGCATCGAGCGATGGACCGCGCCGCACCAGCGTGCATCCGCCGTGCCTTGCGCCGGTGCCTGGCAGTGCGCCCAGCAGCGTCCCCAGCCTGCGGCCGAAGACCACGCCTTCCAGCAGGGAGTTGCTGGCCAGGCGGTTGGCCCCGTGCACGCCGTTGCAGGCTGCTTCGCCCACTGCGTACAGGCCGGGCAGCGAACTGCGGCTATCGGTATCGACGGCGATGCCGCCCATGTGGAAATGCGCGGCCGGTGTCACCGGGATCGGCTGCAGGCGTGGGTCGATGTCGTGCTGCATGCAGGCAGCGAACACCGTGGGGAAGCGCGCGGGGAACGTCGTGCCGATGCCGCGCGCATCCAGCCATGCGCCGCCTTCGCGGCAGGCCTGCCAGACCTGCCGCGCGACGACATCGCGTGGCGCCAGATCGGCCAGCGGATGCACGCCGTCCATCAATGGCCGGCCTTCGGCGTCGAGCAGCCGCGCGCCGGCGCCGCGCAGCGCCTCGGTCACCAGTGGCAGGCTGTGCAGCCCGGGCACGGCAAGCGCGGTGGGATGGAACTGCACGAACTCCAGGTCGCGCAGCGCGGCGCCCGCGGCCAGGGCCAGCGCCAGCCCGTTGCCGTCGGCATCGGCCGGGTTGCTGGTCCGTGCGAACAGCCCACCGATGCCGCCGGTGGCGAGCACAACCGCGCACCCGTGGATCCGCTCGGCATGGCCATAGGCATCGAGCGCGTGGACGCCACAGGCGTGGCCATCGCGCAGCAGCAGGCCGGTGACATCCAGGCCCGCGCAGCGGTGGATGTGCGGCGCGCGGCGCGCGGCCGTGACCAGGGCCTGCATGACCTTCGCGCCGGTGGCATCGCCGCCGGCATGGACGATGCGCGCGCGGTCATGGCCACCCTCGCGGCCGAGCTGCAGCGCACCCCCGGGGTCGCGGTCGAAGGCGACGCCCTGGTGCTGCAGCCACTCGACCGCGGCCACCGCGTCGCCGGTCAGCCGCTCGACCGCGGCAAGGTCGTTGTGCTGGCTGCCGGCCACGCAAGTGTCGTGCGCATGGGCCTGCGCGGTGTCGCCATCGCCGACCGGCGCGGCGATGCCGCCCTGCGCCAGCGTGCTGGCCACATCGCTGCCTTCACGCGCACGGGTGAGCAGCAGTACCGGCGTCGGCGCGGCGGCCAGCGCCGTCGCCAGCCCGGCGATGCCCCCGCCGACGATGAGGATGGGCGCGTTCACACCGCGTCGCGACGGCCCACCGCCAACATGCGGTGCAGTGCCGTGCGCGCGCGCCGGGCGATGTCGTCCGGCACCGTGACCTCGTGGCGCAGCTCGCGCAGGCAGGCATGGATGTTGGGCAGGGTGATCCGCTTCATGTGCGGGCACAGGTTGCAGGGCTTGATGAACTCCACCTGCGGGAACTGGTTGCGCAGGTTGTCGGCCATCGAGCACTCGGTGATCATCGCCACCCGCGCCGGCTTTTCCTGCGCCAGCCAGCGTCCCATCGCGCTGGTCGAGCCGACGAAATCGGCTTCGGCCAGCACGTCCGGCGGGCACTCCGGGTGCGCCACGATCTTCGCGTCGAAGCGCTCGCGGGTATGCCGGGCTTCGATCGCGGTGAACTTCTCGTGCACCTCGCACTGGCCGTTCCACAGCACCAGTTCGACACCGGTCTGCTGTGCGACCCAGGCGCCGAGGTAGCGGTCGGGCAGGAAGATCACCTTGCCGGTGCCGAACTCGGCGGCAATGGCCTCGACTACCTGCGCCGCGTTGGCCGAGGTGCAGCAGGCGTCGGATTCGGCCTTCACCGCCGCGCTGGTGTTGACGTAGCTCACCACCGGTATGCCGGGATGCCGCGCGCGCAGGGCGCGCACGTCGTCGGCGGTGATCGAGGCGGCCAGCGAGCAGCCGGCGTCCGGGTCGGGGATCAGCACGGTCTTGCCCGGGGCCAGGATCTTGGCGCTTTCGGCCATGAAGTGGACGCCGCACAGCACGATCAGCTCGCCGTCGCAGTCGGCCGCCGCCTGCGCCAGCGCCAGCGAATCGCCGGTGACGTCGGCCACGCCGTGGAAGATCTCGGGCGACTGGTAGCTGTGCGCCATGATCACCGCGCCGCGCTGGCGCTTGAGTTCGCCGATGGCGTCGATCCACGGCAGGTGCAGCGGTACCTCCAGGCACGGGATCAGCCGTTCCAGGGTGTCGACCAGCGGTGCGTAACGCACTTCGAGCTCGGGGTGCCAGGCGGGCGTGGTGGAGGCGTTCATGCGGTACCGGGATGGGAGGGAGGGCTCCCGCGCGGTGCCGGCGCGGGCATCGTAAGCGCGCCGCTGCTCAGGCCCGCGCCTGGTGCGCGCTGCGTGCCGCGCGGGCCAGGCGTGCGCCGCGGTTGAGCGCGATGCGCAACCCCAGCGGCACGCTTTCCCACGGCAGCCGGTCCAGCAGGTTGCGTGCGGTCAGGCCCAGCTCGACGTCGCCGGTGAGTAGCAGTCGCCGCTGGAAGAACAGGGTGTCGGCGTCTTCCAGCCGCCCGGCCAGCAACAGCAGGTCGGTGGCGCTGCCGCGCACGGTGGCTTCGGCGGCGTCGTCGACCGCTGCCAGGCGCTGGCCCTGCAGCTCCACCACCCAGCGCAGGCCGAGGTCGCTGACCTCGATGCCCAGCCGGCGGCCGGCCATGAAGTCGAGCGTGCCGTCGCGCAGCGGCGCGGCCAGCACTTTGGCCATCGCCCGCTCCAGCAGGCGCCTGTGCGCCACAGGCGGTACCGCCCGCAGCAGCGGGGCGATGCGGCGGGGCGGCGGCAGCAGCCGCAGCAGGGTGTGCGCCGGTGTCGGCGGGTAAGCGTCATGGGTGTGCATCATGGGGGCGATGATCGGGGCATTGCCCGCGATTGCTCCTTGATCCAGATCAGGTTCAAGCCCTTGCGTGCGGCAGGCGTCGCCGATGGCCAGCGCCAGTACGCCGCTGGCGGTCTCCGGCGGCACCCCCAGCACCGAGGCCAGGCGCTCGGCCCGGCGGCGTACGCGCTGTTCGCGCGCGCCATCGCGGCCATGGACCCCGGCATGGGTCTTGATGCGCCCGGCCAGCCGCGCCAGCCGCGTGCGCGTGGCCAGCAGCAGCACCAGCCCGTCGTCCACGCCGTCTATGGCCAGCCGCACCGGCGCCAGCCCGCGTGCCTGTTCAGCCATGCGTTTTTTCCTGGTTGAGCGCCTGCACGGCCGGCAGCACCTGCGTGGCGTAGACCGTTTCGGCCTCGGTGGCATCGAAATCGGCGTGCTTGTGCTTCTTCACCCCGTAATCGGACAGGACGAGGTGGGTGTCGGCGACCACGCCCGCATTCGCCAGGCAGGCGGAAACGCAATGCAGCACGCAGCCGTCCAGGGCGAGGATGGGGCGCCGGCTGCGCGCGGTGCGCACCAGCCCGGCAACGCCGCCCCCGACCCCGGCGATGCAGGACATCTCCGCCTGGCCGGCACGGTCCAGCCGCAGTGCCAGGTGGTTGGCCATCTGCGCCGCGCTGGAGCAGCCCGAGCATGAATACACCAGCGGCCGCGAGCGGCTCACGCCGTCGCCCGCGTGCCGTGGGAATGCCGGCATGCTGCCGCGGGTTCCTGCCGCGCGTTCATCGTCGCCGTGCAGGCCGGGGAGCGGAAGGACGGGCAGGAGCATCGGTCATGGCGTTGTCCCGGTCGAAGGACACCCATGCTAGGCCGCGGCAGGCGCGCGGCCATTGACGCAGGTCAAACCCGCCGGCTTCGGCGGCGCCGCTCAGTCGCGGTTGGGAACCTCGAAGCCGAGCTTGCCGACCTGCGCCGGGTGCTGCGGCACGCGCTTGAGCTTGTCGGTGTTGACCTCGTAGCGGTCGCGCAGGCGCAAAGCCAGCTGCCGGTACAGCGCGGCGTCCATGTCCGGCTCGCGCGCGAAGATCCACGCCATTTCGCGGCCCGGGTAGCCGATCAGCGCCCAGGAATAGTCCGGCGCCACTTCCAGCACGCGGGTGTGGGTGGGCACCACCTTGTAGAACCAGGTGCGCCAGCGGCGGTTGCCGCTGTCCTCGTCCACGCGCGCGCGCAGGTCGAGCTCTTCTTCAGGCGCATTGAAGCCGTCGCGGAACTGGTAGCGGATCGACACCCGGTCGCCGCCGCGCAGGGTGTAGGTGTTGACGCTGGCGACATGGCCGCGCTCGACGAAATTCGGCACCCGTCCGATCACGTACCAGCGCCCCATGAAGCGCTGCAGGTCGATCGGGCCTTCGGCGATGCCCTCGGCCTGGGGGGCGGCCGCGGTGGCGTCCTGCGCGAGGGCCGGCGCCAGCGGCAGGGTCAGGCTCAGCAACAAAGCGGACAGGAACGCGGGAATGGGTCGCATTGCGGAGTGGAGCGCCATGGTGGGTAACGCAAGCATGTTCGATGGGCGGCGATGGATGCGTCAATGCCCGGTCGCAAGCTCTGAGATGGATGGCCGGCAGCATGCGCCCGAACCCGTTACCGGAGCGTGTCATGACCGAGTCGTCCCGCCGCACTACCGTCGAACATCCCGATCCGCGCGTGCTGCGCTGCGTCAGGCAGGCCGCGCTTGCGGGGCTGGCCCTGGTACTGGTGTGGCCGGCCATGCGCGGCAGCAATGCCTGGATCGGCTGGCTGCCATTGTGGCTGCTGGGCATGCCGTTGAGCGCGTGGTGGGCGCTCTACCGGTTCCGCCTGCCCGCGGCCTGGCGCAACCGGCGGCAGCATGCGGGCGGCCGGCAGCGGCCGCAGGCGCGGCGCCTGCGCCGGGCGCGTCGTGTCGGCGCGGTGCGGGCGGCCTGACCTTCGACAGGGGAACCCCGCAGGGCGGCTGTGCTAGCGTGCGCGGCTTATGACCGCATGGAGCCATCATGTCCCGACTCACTTCCGCCTGCCTCGCCGCGGGCCTGATTTCCGCCAGCCTGTCCGGAGCCGTCATGGCCGCCGATGAAGGCCAGGACACGTACGCCTGGCTGGAGGACGTCACCGGCGACAAGCCGCTGGCATGGGTAAAGGAACAGAACGCCAAGGCCGAGGCACGGCTGGCGCAGAGCCCGCAGTTCAAGGAGATGGAGGCCGGCATCCGCGCGGTGCTGGATTCGGACGCCAAGATCCCCGGCGTCGAGAAGATCGGCGACTACTACTACAACTTCTGGAAGGACAAGCAGCACGAGCGCGGCGTCTGGCGCCGCACCACGCTGGTGGAGTACCGCAAAGCCGAGCCGCTGTGGGAAACCGTGCTGGACCTGGACGCGCTGAACAAGGCCGAGGGCGAGAACTGGGTGTGGCATGGCGCCAACTGCCTGCGCCCGCAGTACACGCGCTGCCTGATCGCGCTGTCGCGCGGCGGTGCCGACGCCGACGTCACCCGCGAGTTCGACATCGCCAGGAAGGAATGGATCAAGGACGGCTTCTTCCGTCCGGAGGCCAAGGGCGGGTTGGGCTGGATCGACCAGGACAACGTGTTCGTCTACACCGATTTCGGCGACGGCACGATGACCACCTCCGGTTATCCGCGCGTGGTCAAGCGCTGGAAGCGCGGCACGCCGATGTCGGCGGCCACCCCGGTGTACGAGGGCACGCCGCAGGACATGTACATCGCGGCGATGCATGACGACACCCCGGGCTTCGAGCGCGACTTCGTCAGCCGCACCATCGCCTTCTACAACAACGAGCTGTTCCTGATCGGCGCCGACGGCGCGCTGACCAAGATCGACGCGCCCAATTCGGCCGAGAAGGGCGTGCGCCGCGAGTGGCTGACGCTGGAACTGCGCGAGCCATGGACCGTGGGCGGCAAGACCTACGCCGCCGGTTCGCTGCTGGCGACGAAGTTCGACGACTTCATGGCCGGCAAGCGCGAGTTCGACGTGCTGTTCGCGCCGACCGACACCACCTCGCTGGCCGGCGCGGCATGGACCCGCAACCATGTCGTGCTCAACGTGCTCGATGACGTCAAGAACCGCCTGAAGGTACTGACCCACGGCAAGGACGGCTGGACCCGCAGCGATTTCGTCGGCGCCCCGGCCTTCGGCACCATCGGTGTCGGCGCCGTCGATCCGGACGAAAGCGACGCGGTGTGGATGACCGTCACCGACTACCTGACCCCGACCACGCTGTCGCTGGCGCAGATCGGCCAGCAGCCGGAAGTGCTCAAGACCATGCCGGCGTTCTTCGACGCCAGCGGCAAGGTGATCGAACAGCACTTCGCCACCAGCAAGGATGGCACCCGCGTGCCGTACTTCGTGGTGCACGGCAAGGACATGAAGCTGGACGGCTCCAACCCGACCCTGCTGTACGGCTACGGTGGTTTCGAGATCTCGCTGACCCCGTCCTATTCCGGTGGCATGGGCCGCGCATGGCTGGACAAGGGCGGCGTGTATGTCGTGGCCAACATCCGCGGCGGCGGTGAATATGGCCCGCGTTGGCACCAGGCGGCGCTGAAGCAGAACCGCCACAAGGCCTATGAGGACATGGCGGCGGTGGCGCAGGACCTGGTCAGCCGCAGGATCACCAGCGCCAGGCACCTGGGCGTGCAGGGCGGCAGCAATGGCGGCCTGCTCACCGGCAACATGCTCACCCAGTATCCGGAGCTGTTCGGTGCGGTGGTGGTGCAGGTGCCGCTGCTGGACATGAAGCGTTACAGCCACCTGCTGGCCGGCGCCTCGTGGATGGCCGAGTACGGCAACCCGGACACCGCGGACTGGGAGTTCATCAAGACCTTCTCGCCGTACCACCTGTTCGACCCGGCGAAGGACTACCCGCCGGTGCTGTTCACCACCTCCACCCGCGACGACCGCGTGCACCCGGGCCATGCCCGCAAGATGGCGGCCAGGATGATCGACGCCGGCAAGAACGTGACCTACTACGAGAACATCGAAGGTGGCCACGGCGGCGCAGCCAACAATGCGCAGGCCGCGCACATGTCGGCGCTGGCCTACAGCTTCCTGTGGGAGCAGCTGGGCGGGAAATGATCCGCTGCGGATGAACCGCTTCGTGCCTGGATGAAACGACGACGCCACCGCAACGGTGGCGTCGTCGTTTCCGGTGCATCCACTGCCGGCGCGGCTACGCCCCGCACCAGCTTTCCAGCCCACGCCGGATCCGCATCACCGCTTCCTGCAGCCGCGCCACGTCCTGGGTATAGGCGATGCGCACGTGCTGGTGGGCGCGGTGGTGGCCGAAGTCCAGCCCCGGGGTGAACGCCACGTGCTCGGTCTCCAGGAAGTGCGCGCAGAACGCCTGTGCGTCGTCGGTGAACCCACTGACGTCGCAGTAAAGGTAAAACGCGCCCTGCGGCTCCACGTCGATGCGGAAGCCGAGGCTGCGCAGCGCCGGCAGCAGGTAGTCGCGGCGCTGGCGGAACTGTTCGCGGCGCTGCTCGAAGATGGTGATGGTTTCCGGCTCGAAGCAGGCCAGCGCCGCGTGCTGGGCCATCGACGGCGCACTGATGTACAGGTTCTGCGCCAGCTTCTCGAGCTCGGGTACCGCCGCCGGCGGCGCGACCAGCCAGCCCAGGCGCCAGCCGGTCATGCCGAAATACTTGGAGAAGCTGTTCAGCACGAACGCTTCGTCGTCCACCTGCAGCACGCCGGGGGCGTCGAAGCCGTAGGTCAGGCCGTGGTAGATCTCGTCCACCACCAGGTGCCCGCCGCGCGCCTTCAGCGTGGCCGACAGCGCCGCCAGTTGCGCGGCATCGAGCGTGGTGCCGGTGGGATTGGCTGGCGAGGCGACCAGCGCGCCGACGCTGTCATCGTTCCAGTGCCGCTCGACCAGCGCCGGGGTCAGCTGGTAGCCGCTGTCCGGGCCGACCGGTACCAACTGCGCGGCGCCCTCGACCAGACGCAGGAAATGGCGGTTGCACGGATAGCCCGGGTCGGCCAGCAGCCAGTGCCGGCCCGGGTCGACCAGCAGGCTGGAGGCCAGCAGCAGCGCGCCCGAGCCGCCCGGGGTCACCAGGATCCGTTCCGGATCGATCTCCAGGCCGTAGCGGCCGCGGTAGAAGCCGGCGATGGCCTCGCGCAGCGCCGGCAGGCCGCGCGCGGCGGTGTAGCGGGTATGGCCGGCGGCGAGCGCGGCCTGGCCGGCGCGGATGATCGGCCCGGCGGTGGTGAAATCGGGTTCGCCGATCTCCAGGTGGATCACGTCGAAGCCGGCCTGCTCCAGCGCATTGGCGCGGGCCAGCAGGGACATGACGTGGAACGGGGCGATCTCGTGGCTGCGCCGGCTGTAGCCGGACGGGGCGGGGGCGGCGGTGTTCATCGTCGCCATCATAGGCCGCCGGGCGGCGGGCGGTGCCGGTCGCGAGGTCCATGGCACACTGTCGGCCATTGCCCGGGCGGCAGCGTGCCCGTCCATGGAGCCCGCGCCGTGAAACCTGTCCTTTGCCTGTTGGTCGCAAGCCTGATGATGAATACCGCCGCCGCCTCCCCGCCCATCCCCCCCGATGCCGAAAAGCGTCCCCACCAGGTCAAGGCGCCGTTCGGCGCGGTCCGCGAGGACGTGTACTACTGGCTGCGCGACGACGAGCGCAAGGATCCGGCGATGCTGGCCTATCTCAACGCCGAGAACGCCTACACCGATGCGCTGATGGCGCCGCTCAGGCCACTGCAGGACACGCTCTACGCCGAGATCGTCGGCCGCATCAAGCAAGACGACGCCAGCGTGCCCTACCGCGAGCGCGGCTACTGGCATTACACCCGTTACGAGACCGGCAAGGACTACCCGGTCCATGCCCGCCGCAAGGGCGACATGCAGGCGCCGGAAGAGGTGCTGCTGGACCTGAACGCCATGGCCGAGGGCAAGGGCTACTTCGCCGTCGACGACATGGAAGTGAGCCAGGACAACCGCCTGCTGGCCTGGGCCGAGGATGACGTCGGCCGCCGCCAGTACGTGATCCGCTTCAAGGACCTCACCACCGGGCAGCTGCTGCCGGACGTGATCCAGGGGGTGTCGCCGAACGTGGTGTGGGCCGACGACAACCGCACCCTGTTCTACGTCGAAAACGACCCGGAAACCCTGCTTACGGTGCGGGTCAGGAAGCACGTGCTGGGCACCCCGGCCAGCAGCGACGCGCTGGTCTACGAGGAAGGCGACGACAGCTTCTACATGGGCGTGGGCCGTACCCGCGACGACCGCTACATCACCATCGGCGTAGACAGCACCGTGTCCTCGGAGCTGCGCTACGCGCCGGCCAACGACCCGGCGGCCTTCACCGTGCTGGCGCCGCGGGCGCGCGACGTGGAATACGACGCCGACCATTTCGACGGCCGCTGGGTGATCCGTACCAATGCCGACGGCGCGAAGAACTTCAAGCTGGTCACCGCGGCGGACGGTGCCACCTCGCGCGCGCAGTGGCAGGACTGGGTGAAGCACGATCCGCAGGTGCTGGTGGAAGGCTTCGAGCTGTTCGACGGCTATACCGCCATCGCCGAGCGCGCCGAGGCGCTGGAACGCGTGCGCCTGTTGTTCGCCGATGGCCGCAGCGAGCTGGTCAAGGCCGACGAGCCGGCGTATTCGATGGGCCTGTCGGTCAACGCCGAGCCGGACACCGACTGGCTGCGCTACAGCTACACCTCGCTGACCACGCCGGCCACCACCTACGAACTGAACGTGAAGACCGGCGAGCGGCGCCAGCTCAAGCAGCAGCCGGTGATCGGCTACGACCCGTCGCTGTACCAGACCGAGCGCGTCTGGGTGACCGCGCGCGACGGTGCCCGGGTGCCGGTGTCGCTTGTCTACAGGAAGGGCTTCAGCAAGGACGGCACCGCCGCGCTGTACCAGTACGCCTACGGCAGCTACGGCATGTCGATGGATCCGTATTTCAACCAGAGCGTGGTCAGCCTGCTGGACCGCGGCGTGGTCTATGCCATCGCCCATATCCGCGGCGGCGAGGAAATGGGCCGCCACTGGTACGAGGACGGCAAGCTGCTGCACAAGCAGAACACCTTCAACGATTTCGTCGACGTCACCCGTGCGCTGGTGGCGCAGGGCTACGCGGCGAAGGACCGGGTGGCCGCGTCCGGTGGCAGCGCCGGCGGCCTGCTGATGGGCGCGGTCGCCAACCAGGCGCCGGGCGACTACCGGGTAATGGTGGCGCAGGTGCCGTTCGTGGACGTGGTCACCACCATGCTCGACGCCAGCATCCCGCTGACCACCAACGAGTACGACGAGTGGGGCAACCCCGAGCAGAAGCCGTACTACGACTACATGCTCGGCTACTCGCCCTACGACAACGTGCGGGCGCAGGCCTACCCGGCGCTGTTCGTGGGCACCGGCCTGTGGGATTCGCAGGTGCAGTACTGGGAGCCGGCCAAGTGGGTGGCGCGCCTGCGCGACGTCAACACCGGCACCCATCCCATCGTCTTCCGCACCAACATGGAAGCCGGCCATGGCGGCAAGTCCGGCCGCTTCCAGCGCTACCACGAACTGGCCAAGTCCTACGCGTTCGTGCTGTCGCAGCTGGACGTGGCGCACTGACGGCAGCGGTGCCCGTGCCGGAGCCGCCCATACCGCCCGGACGACGCCCGGCGCGCCTGCGCTGGGCCTGGTGGCTGCTGGCCTATGCCAGCCTCGGGGTGGGCATCGTCGGCATCTTCGTGCCGGGGTTGCCGACCACGGTGTTCGTGCTGATCGCGGCCTGGGCCGCCTCGCACGGCTCCGACCGGCTGCACCGCTGGCTGCTGTCGCATCCGCGCTTCGGCAAGGCCATCGCCGATTGGCAGGCGCATGGCGCGGTCAGCCGCAGGGGCAAGTGGATGGCCACCCTCACCATGCTGGTGTGCGCGCTGGTGATGCTGTGGTGCGTCCCGCTGGCCTGGGTGAAGTGGTTTTCGATCGGCAGCATGGCCTGCGTCTGCACCTGGCTGTGGCTGCGCCCGCTGCCGCCGCCGGGGTGAGCGGCGCGCGCGCTGGCGCGGCTGCATTGACGCACGAGTGGATATACTCGGGCCATGAACAAGACGTCCCGCCTTCCGATGCTCGTTGCAGCCGCCTGTGCGCTGCTGGTCCTCACCGCCTGCGGCAACAAGGGGCTGCTGGTGATGCCGCAGAAGCCGGTGCCGGTGGAAGAGCAGGAAGTGAAACCCGCCGCGCACCCCCAGGCCGACGGCCCCGCACAGGAAGCGAAGGCCGACGGCCACGACCATGAATAGGCCGGCCATGCCGCGCCTGCGTTTCACCAAGATGCATGGCGCCGGCAACGATTTCGTGGTGCTGGACCTGCGCGATGGCGCGCCGCCGCCCGACGCCGACCTTGCCGGGCGCCTGGCCGACCGCCACCGTGGCGTCGGCTGCGACCAGATCCTGACCATCGAGCCGCCGCGCACCGCCGGCTCGGTTGCCGCGTACCGGATCTGGAACGCCGACGGCTCCACCTCCCAGCAGTGCGGCAACGGCGCGCGCTGCGTGGGCGCCTGGCTGGTACGCGACGGCGCGGCGCAGGGGGATGAATTCCTGATCGACAGCCCGCTGCGCACGCATGTCGTGCGGCGGCTGGACGCCGGGCATTACGCGGTGGCGATGGGCCGGCCCGAGTTCGAGCCGGCGCGGATTCCGCTGATTGGCTTCCCGCGCGCGCGCGAGGAATACGTGATGCCGCTGCAGGGCGAGAACGTGCGCTTCGGCGCGGTGTCGATGGGCAACCCGCACGCGGTGCTGGAAGTGGGCCTGATCGATGCCGCCCCGGTGGAGCGGATCGGTCCGCTGCTGCAGCAGCATGCATCGTTCCCGGAGTCGGTGAACGTCGGTTTCGCCCAGGTGCTGGGCCCCGGCCACGTGCGCCTGCGGGTGTTCGAGCGCGGCGTCGGCGAGACCCTGGCCTGTGGCAGTGGCGCCTGCGCGGCGGCGGCGGTGCTGATGCAGCGCGGCCGGTTGGCGCGCGATGCGGTGATCTCGCTGCCCGGTGGCGACCTGCGCATCCAGTGGCCGGCCGACGATGCGCAGATCGTGATGTCCGGCCCGGCGGCCTTCGTATTCGATGGAGAGTGGATGGGATGAACGAGACCCTGGAGAAAATCGGCGCCCACGAAGTCGCGGCCTGGCTGCGGCGCCATCCGACCTTCCTCAAGCAGTTCCCCGACCTGGCATTGACGCTGGTGGTACCGCGCGACGACGGCCCGACCGCGTCGCTGGCCAGCTACCAGCTGGAAGTGCTGCGCGACAAGAACCGCGAGCTGTCGCGGCGGCTGGCCGAGCTGGGCACCAACGCGCAGGTCAACGAGCGCCTGGCGGTCCGCACCCACCAGTTGACCCTGGCGTTGATGCGCCAGGGAACCGCCGCCGACACCCTGCGCGCGATGGCCGCGTCGCTGGAAGAAGACTTCGCCGGCGACCTGGTGCGCATCGTCAGCCTGCAGCCGGTGGCGGAACTGGAGCAGGCGCCGTGGCTGCAGGTCATCGCCGCCGGTGATGCGCGGCTGGCACCGTTCCACGACTGCCTGCAGGATGGCGAGCCGATCTGCGGCCGCCTGCAGCCGGAGAAGAACGACGTGCTGTATGGCGAGCGGGTCGGCGAGGTGATGTCCACCGCGCTGCTGCCGCTGCCGGGCGTCGGCCTGATCGCCGTCGGCAGCCACGACTCCAACCGTTTCTATCCCGGCATGGGCACGCTGTTCCTGCGCATGATGGGCGAATCGCTGGTGGTGGCGCTGCAGCGCTTCCGCGTCGGCTGAGGTGGCCGCGGCGATGGGCGCCGTCGAAGCTTTCCTGTCCTACCTGCAGGTCGAGCGGCGCATGTCCGCGCACACGCTCGATGCGTATCGCCGCGATCTGGCGGCGCTGGCGCAGTGGTGCGATGCGCAGGGGGCCGGCGAACCGCTGGCGCTGACAACCGACCAACTGCGCGCATTCATCGCCGCCGGGCACCGCCGCGGCCTGTCGCCGCGCAGCCTGCAGCGGCGCCTGTCGGCGATCCGCAGCTTCTACGCCTGGCTGCTCAAGCGCGGGACGATCGGCAGCAGCCCGGCGGCCGGGCTGCGCGCGCCCAAGGCGCCGCGCAAGCTGCCACAGGTGCTCGATGCCGACGAGGCGGTGCGCCTGGTCGAGCTGCCGACCGACGCGCCGCTGGGCCTGCGCGACCGCGCGCTGCTGGAGCTGTTCTATTCCTCGGGCCTGCGCCTGAGCGAGCTGTGCGCGCTGCGCTGGCGCGATATCGACCTGGCCAGCGCGATGGTGCTGGTGCACGGCAAGGGCAACCGCGAGCGCACCGTGCCGGTGGGCTCGCACGCGATGGCGGCACTGCTGGCGTGGCGCAAGGACAGTGGCGGCGCCAACGACGGCCCGGTGTTCCCCGGCCGCGGTGGCGGTGCGATCAGCCAGCGCGCGGTGCAGATCCGGATCAAGCAGCTGGCGCAGCGCCAGGGGCTGTTCAAGCACGTGCATCCGCACATGCTGCGGCACAGCTTCGCCAGCCACATCCTGGAGTCGTCCGGCGACCTGCGGGGCGTGCAGGAACTGCTTGGCCATGCCGACATCGCCACCACCCAGATCTACACCCACCTGGATTTCCAGCACCTGGCCAAGGTCTACGACGCGGCGCATCCGCGCGCCAAGCGGCGCAGCTCCACATCGGACTGAGCGGCGGGGCCGCGCACGGACGCAATGCCGGGTCTGGATATGGCCGGCCGGCGCGTCATCGCGGCGGCATCCTGCGTGCCTGTCCCGCTTCCCGTTGACCGCCATGGCCGCCTTCGTGCTTTCCGGCATCGATCCCGCATCGCTGCAGCCCTGTTCGATCTCGATGACGCCGGGCTGGCGGCGCACCACGCCGTGCGCCGCATCGCCGACAGCGCGCGCGGCTTTCCCTGTCGCGTCAGCCTGCGCGACGCCGCGGTCGGCGAGGAACTGCTGCTGGTGCCGTACTGGCACCAGCCCGCGGCTTCGCCGTACCGCGCCTGCGGGCCGGTGTTCATCCGCCGCGGCGCGATGCCGGCGCGGTTGGCGGCCAACGCGGTGCCGCCGTATGTCGCGCAACGGCTGGTGTCGGTGCGCGCCTACGACCACGCCGACTGCCTGGTGGCCGCCGAGGTGATGGAGGGCGTGCAGGTGGGGGCGTGGCTGGGCGGCCAGCTGGACGACCCGGGCATCGCGTATGCGCACCTGCACAGCGCCCGCCATGGCTGCTACCTGTGCCATGCCGGGCGCGCGCGCACTCAGGTGAGATAGAACATCGCCTTGGCCAGCAGCACGATGCCGAGCATGTGGCAGAACACGCTGAGGTGGATGCGCCGGAAACGGCGGGTGATGCGCTCGCCGTGGCCGCGCGTGGCCATCGCCACGGCGAAATGGCCGAGCACGCTCAGCGCCAGCGCGATCTTCAGCGTGAGCATCAGCGCGAAACTGCTGACCAGCGGCTGCGCCAGCGCCACGCGGTAATGCCAGGCCATGCCCAGGCCGCTGGCGTACAGCACCGCCAGTACCCAGGGCATCACCCGGCGCGCGCGGCGGGCGATGCCCGCCTCGATGCGCTGCCGGGTCGCCGCCGACACCTGCGACAGGGCGCTGCCGAGGATCAGCACCTCGAAGAACACCGCGCCGACGAACATCAATGCGGCGAACAGGTGGGCGATGAGCAGCAGCGGGTAGGGGATCACGGTGTTCCTCGGGTGGCCGGGCCACGCCGCCATGATCGTCCCGCCGCCGCGGGCGCTGCTTGACCTGAATCAAGCAGTGGCCGCCCGGGCGCGGATGCTTGAACCGTCCGCCGCTGCCCCCATTGTTGCCGGGACACCCCGGAGGCTCCAATGGATCCCAGCCAGAACCCGAATGTTTTCCATGCCACCACCATCTGCTGCGTGCGCCGCGGCGAACACGTGGCGATCGCCGGCGATGGCCAGGTCACGCTGGGCCACACGGTGATGAAAGGCAATGCGCGCAAGGTGCGCCGGCTCGGCCGCGACGGCCAGGTGCTGGCCGGCTTCGCCGGCGCCGCCGCCGATGCCTTCACCCTGTTCGAGCTGTTCGAAGCCAAGCTGGAGAAGCACGGCCAGTTGACCCGCGCGGCGGTGGAGCTGGCCAAGGACTGGCGCACCGAGCGCCGCCTGGGCAAGCTCGAGGCGCTGCTGGCCGTGGCCGACAGGGAAACCTCGCTGATCATCAGCGGCACCGGCGACGTGATCGAACCGGAAGACGGCATCATCGCCATCGGCTCCGGCGGCTCCTACGCCCTGAGCGCGGCGCGCGCGCTGCTGGCGCATACCCAGATGGACGCGCGCGCGGTGGCCACCGAGGCGATCAACATCGCCGGCGGCATCTGCATCTATACCAATACCAACGTGGTGGTCGAAGAACTCTGAGGGCACGTGCCGGACGCGACCTGCAGGCGGCGGAGCCCACGTGCGGCATCCCGCTTCCACCGGTTCCGGCATTCCGTGCAGCCCGCGACTCCCGCCCCCCGGCGCCATCGTTTTCCAGGTAAAGCCATGAACCACAAGATCGAAGTGTCCTCCGCCACCATGACCCCGCGCGAGATCGTGCAGGAGCTGGACCGCCACATCGTCGGCCAGCACGATGCCAAGCGCGCGGTCGCCATCGCCCTGCGCAACCGCTGGCGCCGCATGCAGCTGCCGGCCGAGCTGCGCAACGAGGTGATGCCCAAGAACATCCTGATGATCGGCCCCACCGGCGTCGGCAAGACCGAGATCGCCCGGCGCCTGGCCACGCTGGCCAATGCGCCGTTCGTGAAGGTCGAGGCCACGCGCTTCACCGAGGTCGGCTACGTCGGCAAGGACGTTGAGCAGATCATCCGCGACCTGGCCGACACGGCGGTCAAGCTGTACCGCGAGCAGGCCAAGGTGCGGGTGCGCACCCAGGCCGAGGAGAAGGCCGAGGACCGCATCCTCGACGCGCTGCTGCCGCGCCGCAGCGCCGGCATCGGCTTCGATCCGGAAGCCGCGCGCAACGAGCCGTCGGCGGCCGACAGCGAGACCCGCATCAAGTTCCGGCGCATGCTGCGCAACGGCGAGCTGGACGAGCGCGAGATCGAGCTGGAGATGTCCGCCAACGTGAACATGGACATCATGACCCCGCCGGGCATGGAGGAAATGGGCCAGCAGCTGCGCTCGATGTTCGCCAACCTCGGCAACGCCAAGTCGAACAAGCGCACCCTGACCATCAAGGCCGCGCGCCCGCTGCTGGTGGAAGAGGAGGCCGGCAAGCTGGTCAACGAGGACGACATCCGCAGCGCGGCCATCGAGGCCTGCGAGCAGCACGGCATCGTGTTCATCGACGAGATCGACAAGGTCGCCAAGCGCGGTGATTCGAACGCGTCCGGTGGCGACGTCTCGCGCGAAGGCGTGCAGCGCGACCTGCTGCCGCTGGTGGAAGGCTCCAACGTGTCCACCAAGTACGGCACGGTCAAGACCGACCACATCCTGTTCATCGCCTCCGGCGCGTTCCACCTGGCCAAGCCCAGCGACCTGATCCCGGAACTGCAGGGCCGTTTCCCGATCCGCGTGGAGCTGGGTGCGCTGAGCAAGAACGACTTCGTGCGCATCCTCACCGAGCCGAAGGCGGCGCTGACCAAGCAGTACGAGGCGCTGCTGGCCACCGAAGGCGTCAAGGTGAGCTTCACCGCCGACGCCATCGAGCGCCTGGCCGAGATCGCCTTCCAGGTCAACGAGCGCCAGGAGAACATCGGTGCCCGTCGCCTGCACACGGTGCTGGAACGGCTGCTGGACACGCTCAGCTACGAGGCCCCGGACCGCGACGGCGAAACCCTCGCCATCGACACCGCTTACGTCGACAGGTACCTGGGCGAACTGGTGCAGGACCCGGACCTGAGCCGCTACATCCTGTAACCGGACCGCAATTGCGACAACGGCGCCCGCGGGCGCCGTTGTCGTTGGTACCGGTGGCGCGGGATCAGGCGTCCCAGCCGGCGCTGTCGGCCTGGGCCGGGAACACGCCCGGCTGGAACACCCCGTCGCGGACGTAGGCCTGCAGCACCACGTCCATCACCATCAGCCCGTCGCGTTCCAGGTCGTACTGCTCCGGCTGCGCCATGGCGTTGTACAGCGCGCCGGTCAGGCTGATGTGCAGCATGCGGCTGGCGGCGGCGGGATCGACGCCCCGGGCGCAGCTGCCCCAGCTCACGCGCGCGTTCCAGGGTGCGGGTGACCATGTCCAGCTCCTCCTGCGAGTTCTGGCGCTGCATCGCCTGGACGCTCAGGCTTTCGCTGGACTGCTCGCTGCGCAGCAGGATCTCCATCAGGCTGCGCTGGCGCGGGTCGCCGACCAGCTCGGCGAGCGAGACGCGGATGACCTCGCGCAGGTCCAGGATCGGGGTCTGCCGCTGCGGTGCGTAGGTGCGCTGCAGGCGCTGCACGAACGGCATGCGGTCGCGCTCGATCATCGCCTCCAGCACTTCGGTCTTGTTCTTGAAGTGCCAGTACACCGCGCCGCGGGTATAACCGGCGCGGGTGGCGATCATCGCCAGCGTGGTACCGACCACCCCATGTTCGTGGAAACAGGCGATCGCCGCGTCGAGGATGCCCTCGCGGGTCGCCTGCGCGTCCTCTTTGCTCTTACGCGCCATCGCACTGCCGTTGCTCACAGCTGACATGAAACATGTCTGAATTCTACCAATTTACAAACAGACGTGCATGTATGTATTCTTCCGCGCTCTTTTCCCGTCGTCCGATCACGGCCGCGTGCGCAGGTTCGCCCCGCGCACCGCCGCGGGTGGCCGCCCTCCGGGGCGGGCCGGCCCGGTCGGGTGGCTTCCTTACCTACTGCCGAGTCTCCCCGCCATGAATCGATCGATTCTCCGTCCCGCCCTCCTGTCGCTGCTGGTTGCCGCCGCACTGGCCGCCTGCGGCGGGCAGCCGCCGCAGCAGGGCGGTGGTCCCGGCCAGGTCACCGTCGTCACCTTGAAGGCCGGGCCGGTCACCCTGACCCGTGAACTGGCCGGCCGTGCCACCGGCTACCAGGTCGCCGAGGTGCGCCCGCAGGTCAGCGGCATCGTCGCCAGGCGCCTGTTCACCGAGGGCAGCGTGGTCAAGCAGGGCCAGCCGCTGTACCAGCTCGACGACGCCGCCTATCGCGCCCAGGCCAACAGCGCCCGCGCCCAGCTGGCACGGGCCGAGGCCAGCGCCAACGCCGCGCGCCTGGCCGCGCGCCGCAGCAGCGAGCTGGTCAAGAGCAGGGTCATCAGCGTGCAGGACGACGAGAACGCGCAGGCCGCCTGGAAGCAGGCCGAGGCCGACGTCGGCGCCGCCCGCGCCGCGCTGGACGCGGCCAACGTGACCCTGGGCTATGCCCGCATCACCGCGCCGATCAGCGGCCAGATCGGCAAGTCCAGCGTCACCCAGGGCGCGCTGGTCAACGCCGGCCAGGCCGAAGCGCTGGCCACGATCAACCAGCTGGACCCGATCTACATCGACGTCAGCCAGTCCTCGGCCGAGCTGCTGCAACTGCGCCGCGAGCTGGCCGCCGGGCGCCTGCAGGGCGCCTCCGAGCTGCCGGTGGACATCGTGCTCGAAGACGGCAGCACCTACGCGCACAAGGGCACGCTGGAGTTTTCCGAGGTCAGCGTCGACCCGGGTACCGGCAGCTACGGCCTGCGCGTGCGGGTGGACAATCCCGACCAGGTGCTGATGCCGGGCATGTTCGTGCGCGCCGTGCTGGGCAGCGGCGTGCGCCAGGACGCGCTGCTGGTGCCGATGCAGGGCATTGCCCGCGATCCCCGCGGCAACACCAGCGCGATGGTGGTGGACGCCGAGGGCAAGGTCGCGCAGCGCGCGGTCACCGTCAGCCGCGCCATCGGCGACACGTGGCTGGTCGAGGACGGCCTCAAGGCCGGCGACAAGGTCATCGTCGAGGGCCTGCAGAAGATCGCCCCGGGCATGCCGGTGCAGGCCACCGAGAAGGGTGCCGCGCCCGCCAAGCCCGCCGCGCCGTCCGCGCCGGCCGCCAAGCAGTAAGCGGAGACGCACATGGCTCGCTTCTTCATCGACCGGCCCATCTTCGCGTGGGTCATCGCCATCATCATCATGCTCGCCGGCGCGCTGGCGATGCTCAAGCTGCCGATTTCGATGTACCCGGAGGTCGCACCGCCGGCGGTATCGATCTCGGCCAACTACCCGGGTGCCTCGGCCAAGGTGGTCGAGGACTCGGTGACGCAGATCATCGAGCAGAACATGAAGGGCCTGGACGGGCTGATCTACTTCTCGTCCAACAGCTCTTCCAACGGCCAGGCGAGCATCACCCTGACCTTCGAGAGCGGCACCAACCCGGACATCGCCCAGGTGCAGGTGCAGAACAAGCTGCAGCTGGCCATGCCGCTGCTGCCGCAGGAAGTGCAGCGCCAGGGCATCAACGTCGCCAAGTCCAGCTCGGGCTTCCTCAACGTCATCGGCTTCGTGTCCGAGGACGGCAGCATGGACGAGCACGACATCTCCGACTACGTCGGTTCCAACGTGATCGACCCGCTCAGCCGCGTGCCGGGCGTGGGCTCGATCCAGGTGTTCGGCGGCAAGTACGCCATGCGCATCTGGCTGGATCCGAACAAGCTGCAGACCTACCGGGTCTCGGTGGACGAGGTGACCGCGGCGGTGCGCGCGCAGAACGCGCAGGTGGCCGTGGGCCAGCTGGGCGGTGCGCCGGCGGTGAAGGGCCAGCAGCTCAACGCCACCATCAACGCGCAGGACCGGCTGCAGACCCCGCAGCAGTTCCGCGACATCGTGCTGCGCACCGAGACCGACGGCTCGACGCTGAAGCTGGGCGACGTGGCGCGCGTGGAGCTGGGTGCGGAAACCTATGACTTCGTCACCCGGTACAACGGCAAGCCGGCCTCGGGCCTGGCCGTCACCCTGGCCACCGGCGCCAACGCGCTGGCCACCGCCGAGGGCGTGCGCACGACCCTGGACGAGCTGGCGGCCAACTTCCCGCACGGCTTGAAGGCGGTGATCCCGTACGACACCACGCCGTTCGTGAAGGTGTCGATCAAGGGCGTGGTCAAGACCCTGCTCGAGGCGATCGTGCTGGTGTTCCTGGTGATGTACCTGTTCCTGCAGAACTTCCGCGCCACGCTGATCCCGACGATCGCGGTACCGGTGGTGCTGCTGGGCACCTTCGGCGTGCTGGCCGCGCTGGGCTTCTCGATCAACATGCTGACGATGTTCGCCATGGTTCTGGCGATCGGCCTGCTGGTGGACGACGCCATCGTGGTGGTGGAGAACGTCGAGCGCATCATGTCCGAGGAAGGGCTGTCGCCGCTGGAAGCCACGCGCAAGTCGATGGGCCAGATCACCGGCGCGCTGGTCGGCATCGGCCTGGTGCTGTCGGCGGTGTTCGTGCCGATGGCGTTCATGAGCGGCTCCACCGGCGTGATCTACCGCCAGTTCTCGGCGACCATCGTTTCGGCGATGGCGCTGTCGGTGCTGGTCGCGATCGTGCTGACCCCGGCGCTGTGCGCGACCATGCTCAAGCCGCTGAAGAAGGGCGAGCACCACGTCGCCCACCGCGGCCTGGCCGGGCGTTTCTTCAATGGCTTCAACAACGGCTTCGACCGCACCAGCGGCACCTACCAGCGCGGCGTGCGTGGCATCCTGGCGCGGCCGTGGCGCTTCATGGCGGTGTTCGCGGCGCTGGCGGTGGCCATGGGCGTGCTATTCATGCGCCTGCCCAGCTCGTTCCTGCCCAACGAGGACCAGGGCATCCTGATGGCGCTGGTGCAGGCCCCGGTGGGCGCCACCCAGGAGCGCACCCTGGAGTCGATCTACAAGCTGGAGGACCACTTCCTGCAGAACGAGAAGGACGCCGTGGAATCGGTGTTCTCGGTGCAGGGCTTCAGCTTCTCCGGCATGGGCCAGAACTCGGGCATGGCCTTCGTCAAGCTCAAGGACTGGCACGAGCGCACCCCCGACCAGGGCGTGGGCCCGATCACCGGGCGCGCGATGGCCGCGCTGGGGCAGATCAAGGACGCGTTCATCTTCGCCTTCCCGCCGCCTGCGATGCCGGAACTGGGCACCGCCTCGGGCTACACCTTCTTCCTGAAGGACAACACCGGGCAGGGCCACGATGCGCTGGTCAATGCGCGCAACCAGCTGCTGGGCATGGCCGGCAGCAGCGACAAGCTGGCCAACGTCCGCCCCAACGGCCTGGACGATACCCCGCAGCTGCGGCTGGACATCGACGTGGCCAAGGCCGGCGCGCACGGGCTGTCGCTGGATGCGATCAACAGCACCCTGGCCACCGCATGGGGCTCGAGCTACGTCGATGACTTCATCGACCGCGGCCGGGTCAAGCGCGTGTACATGCAGGCCGACGACGGGTTCCGCATGAACCCGGAGGACTTCAACCTGTGGACGGTGAAGAACAGCGCCGGGCAGATGGTGCCGTTCTCGGCCTTCGCCAGCCAGCGCTGGGACTACGGTTCGCCGCGCCTGGAGCGCTACAACGGCGTTTCGGCGCTGGAAATCCAGGGCGAGGCGGCGCCGGGCGTGGCCTCGGGCGACGCCATGGCCGAGGTGGAGAAGCTGGCCAGCCAGTTGCCGCCTGGGTTCAGCATCGAATGGACCGCGGTGTCCTACCAGGAGCGCGAGGCCGGTTCGCAGACGCCGCTGCTGTACACCCTGTCGCTGCTGATCGTGTTCCTGTGCCTGGCCGCGCTGTACGAGAGCTGGAGCGTGCCGACCGCGGTGCTGCTGGTGGCGCCGCTGGGCATCCTCGGCGCGGTGCTGGCCAACACCTTCCGCGGCATGGAACGCGACGTCTACTTCCAGGTGGCGATGCTGACCACGGTGGGCCTGACCTCGAAGAACGCGATCCTGATCGTCGAGTTCGCCAAGGAGCACCTGGAGAAGGGCGCGGGCGTGATCGAGGCGACGATGCATGCGGTACGCGACCGCCTGCGCCCGATCGTGATGACCTCGCTGGCGTTCGGCCTGGGCGTGCTGCCGCTGGCCATCGCCTCGGGCGCCGGCTCCGGCGCGCAGCGCGCCATCGGCACCGGCGTGCTGGGCGGCATGATCGCCGGCACGGTGCTCGGCCTGTTCTTCATCCCGCTGTTCTTCGTGGTGGTGCAGCGCCTGTTCAATCGCCGCCGTCTGGCCGCGAACGGGGAACCGCCGCAGGCGTGAGCCCGGTGCCGCGGGGGCCGGCGTGGCGCCGGTCGCCCCGCCGGCATGGCGACGCCGGGGCATGCCCCGGCGTCGTCGTCATGTGCCCTGGCGGTCAGTCCGGCCGGACCTCCGCATCCACCAGTTGCGCCTCCTCCACCGCGCCCAGGCGCTGGGCGAAGGTGGCCATGCGGTTGCACAGTTCGGCGCGGTGTTCGGGGAAGGCCTCGGCCAGCTCGTTCTGGATCTGCTGGTAGGCGTCCCAGAAGGCGGCGGAGCGGCGATGGCGGGCATAGTGGGCGCGCAGGCGTTCTCCGGCCTGGCGCAGCGATTCCCGATGGCGTCCGTGTACGGGCGAAAATTGCATCGCGTCACCTTGATGGCAGTGCCCCCTGCATGACCGAGCATAGCCGGTGCCGATGACACCTGGGTGGCGGCGCGATGGCGGAATCGCCCGGATGTGGAGCGCGTCACATCCGGTGGCGTCGCGCCGGGCCTACTCGCCGATGTCCTCGTTCCAGACTTCCGGATTGCCGGCGATGAAGCCGCGCATCATCTCGATGCAGCCGGCATCGTTCAGGTCGATGACCCTGACCCCGTTCTCGCGCAGCCAGTCGATGCCGCCGGCGAAGGTGACCGATTCGCCGACCACGACGGTGCCGATGTTGAACTGGCGCACCAGCCCGGAGCAGTACCAGCACGGGGCCAGGGTGGTGACCATGATGGTGTCGCGGTAGCCGCGCTGGCGGCCGGCCTTGCGGAAGGCGTCGGTTTCGCCGTGGATGGAGGGGTCGCCCTCCTGCACCCGGCGGTTGTGGCCGCAGCCGAGCAGGCGGCCATCGTTGTGGTACAGCGCCGCGCCGATCGGGATGCCGCCCTCGGCCAGGCCCTGGCGGGCCTCGGCGATGGCGGTGTCGAGCAGGGCGCGGTAGTCGGGCGTGGCGATCATGGGGGCGGGCATCCGTCGGGTGGCCGGCCATGATAACGGCCCGCTCCCGGGCCCCGGCACGCCGCCGCCGCGGGAGTGCGATAATCGGGCGCATGAGCGAATCCCCCTACAAGAGCGGCACCACCCACTTCGGCTTCCGCGACGTGCCGGCCAAGGACAAGCAGAAGCTTGTCGGCCAGGTGTTCACGTCGGTGGCCGACAACTACGACCTGATGAACGACCTGATGAGCCTGGGCATCCATCGGTTGTGGAAGCGTTACTTCGTGGCCACCGCCCAGGTGAAGCCGGGCGACCGCGTGCTCGACCTGGCCGGCGGCACCGGCGACATCGCGGTGCTGCTCAAGGAGCGGCTGGGCGCCGAAGGCAGCGTGGTGCTGGGCGACATCAACGCCGGCATGCTGTCGGTGGGCCGCGACCGCCTCACCAACCGCGGCCACGTGTCCGGCTTCGAGTGGGTACAGCTCAACGCCGAGGCGCTGCCGTTCCCGGACCAGAGTTTCGACCTGGTGACCATTTCCTTCGGCCTGCGCAACGTCACCGACAAGGACGCCGCGCTGCGCGAGATGTACCGCGTGCTCAAGGTCGGCGGCCAGGCCCGCGTGCTGGAGTTCTCCGAGGTCACCGCCGACTGGTTCAAGCCGATCTACGATTTCCATTCGTTCAAGGTGCTGCCGCGGCTCGGCAAGCTGTTCGCGCGCGGTGACGGCGACAGCTACCAGTACCTGGCCGAGAGCATCCGCAAGCATCCGCCGCAGGAAGAGCTCAAGGCGATGATGGCCGAGGCCGGATTCGCCCGCTGCCATTACAAGAACCTCAGCGGCGGCATCGTCGCCATCCACTCCGGCTACAAGATCTAGGCATGGGAGAGGGCCCGGGAACCGGGGACGGGCGCTGCCCGGGTCCGCGTTCCCGCCTTCTTCCGCGCCTCGCCTGCTGCACCCACTCCTTCGCTGCAAAGGTAATCCCATGCGTTCACCCTTCCTGATGCTGCCCCTGGCCGTCGCGCTCGCCGCCGGCTGCGCCAAGGACCCCGCCGCCCCCGTCGCCGCCCCCGTCGCCGAGAAGCCCGCCGCCGCCGTGAACACCGTCAGCCGCAGCCACGATGAAAGCTCCTACGCCGAGCCGGACAAGGTCGTCATCAAGGACCTGGCGCTGGACCTGAAGGTCGACTTCGAGCAGAAGCAGATCGGCGGCACCGCCACCTATGCGCTGGAGTGGAAGGACAAGGCCGCCAGGCAGCTGGTGCTGGATACCCGCGAGCTGACCATCGCCAAGGTCGAGGCGCTGGCTGCCGATGGCGCCGCCACCGCGCTGCAGTTCGAGCTGGCGCCGGCGGACAAGGTGTTCGGCAGCAAGCTGACCATCCAGGCCCCGGAGCAGCCGGCCAGCGTGCGCATCACCTACCACACCGCGCCGACCGCCTCGGGCCTGCAGTGGCTGGAGCCGTCGATGACCGAGGGCAAGAAGCTGCCCTTCATGTTCAGCCAGTCGCAGGCCATCCACGCGCGCTCGTGGGTGCCGCTGCAGGACACCCCGAGCGTGCGCTTCACCTACAGCGCGCACGTGGCCAGCCGCCCGGACGTGATGGTGCTGATGAGCGCCGACAACGACCCCAAGGCCGCCCGCGATGGCGACTACACCTTCAAGATGCCGCAGCCGATCCCGTCCTACCTGCTGGCCATCGCCGCCGGCGACCTGGTGTTCGAGCCGATCTCGCCGCGTTCGGGCGTGTGGGCCGAGCCGGCCATGGTCAACAAGGCGGCCAAGGAGTTCGAGGACACCGAGAAGATGATCGGTGCCGCCGAGAAGCTGTACGGCGAATATCGCTGGGGCCGCTACGACATGCTGGTGCTGCCGCCGTCGTTCCCGTTCGGCGGCATGGAGAACCCGCGCCTGACCTTCGCCACTCCGACCGTGATCGTCGGCGACAAGTCGCTGGTCTCGCTGGTCGCCCATGAGCTGGCGCACAGCTGGTCGGGCAACCTGGTGACCAACGCCAGCTGGAAGGACATCTGGCTCAACGAAGGCTTCACCACCTACGTGCAGGCGCGCATCACCGAAGCGCTGTACGGCCAGGAGGCGGCCGAGATGGAGCGCGAGATCGACCAGACCGACCTGCTCAACGAAGTGAAGGACATGAGCCCGGCCGACCAGGCGCTGGCGCTGCCGCCGCTGAACGAGCGTGACCCGGACGACGCGCTGAGCCAGGTGGCCTACGTCAAGGGCGCATGGTTCCTGCAGTTCCTGGAGCAGCGCTTCGGCCGCGAGGTGTTCGATCCATTCCTGCGCGGCTGGTTCGATGACCATGCCTTCCAGAGCGCCAATACCGACCAGTTCGTCGAGTACCTGAAGAAGAACCTGCTGCCGAAGAACCCGACCGCGGTGAGCGATGCCGAACTGCACGCGTGGCTGGAGGAGCCGGGCATCCCGTCGTTCGCGCCGAAGGCCCGCTCGCGCGGCTTCGCCGTGGTCGACACCGCACGCATCGCCTGGCTGGGCAGCGAACAGCTGCCGAGCAACCAGGTGACCAGCCAGTGGACCACCCAGGAATGGGTGCGCTTCATCGACGGCCTGGGCAAGACCGTGCCGGTGGCCAAGCTCGAACAGCTGGACAAGGGCTACCACTTCACCGGCACCCCGAACGGCGAGATCGCCATGCGCTGGTATCCGCTGGCCATCCGCAGCGGCTACACCCAGGCCCAGCCGGCCGCCGGCGAGTTCATCCAGAAGGTCGGTCGCCGCAAGCTGATCCTGCCGATCTACGCCGAGCTGCTGAAGACCCCGGAAGGCCTGGCCTTCGCCAAGGAGGTATTCGCCAGGGCCAAGCCGGGCTATCACCCGATCACCACCGCGTCGGTGGCCGACATGATCGCCAAGGCCGAGGCCGCGCCGAAGCCGGACGCAGTGCCGAAGCAGTAATCAGCCCGATCGCGCTTCACCCGGACGGCGAGCTTCGGCTCGCCGTCCGTGTTTCCATCCCCGCGAATGCCAAGGGGCGTGCCGCCCGGACCCGTGCGGCGCCCCCCCCGGGACAGGCCGTTGGCCGGGCAGGGGACGGGCACGTAGCAGCACGCGGGCGCCTTTGGATGGCGCGCCCAATGCGCGGTGCTTGCCGGGCGTTGCGCATGCCGGGGCTCGACCCCGGCCACGGCCGGTCAGTCGCCCGCTTTTCCCGCGGCAACCGGCAGACTCTTCAGCACCGATTTGTCGATCTTCGCCGCTACGCCAACGCTGCGGCCAGCAAGATTGACCACGCTGTACTGCGCTGCCACCCCGAGTACCTGGGTGGCCTGCGACATGTCCAGGCCGTAGGCCTGGCGCAGCCACTGCAGCATCCCCGATGTCGCCAGGCGCAGCGCATCGTCGCTGGAGCCGGCCTGCCCCAGCGTCATGATCTGGGTGGGTGATTCCACCCGCGGAGTGGCAATGGGGTGGTTCTTGATCAGCTCAACCTTCAGCACCACATCCAGCGAGGTTTCCAGCGCCCATTGGCTGGTTTCGCCATCGCCCTGCAGGGCATGCCCATCGCCCAGATAGAGCAGCGCCCCGGGTTGCTGCACTTGCAGGTAAACCGTGTTTCCCTGGACCACGGCGTTGAAATCCATGTTGCCGCCGAAGTCGCCGGTGTCGCCGGTGGAAAAGGGGGGGTAACCGAAACCGGGTGCGACGGCGAGACCGCCGAGCATCGGCTTGACCGGGATTTCGAAGTTCCTCAACCTGCCGCTGGCGCCTTGCGGCCGCGCCACGCCGCGCACGCGATCCAGTTCCCAGCGAACCGGGTTGCCCAGCTTGGATGTTTCCGTGGCGATGCGAGGGGTCTTCAAACGCCCGACGATGCCGTCGAGGCTGTCGGCGTAATCGCGGTTGAGTCCGAGCGATTGGAGTGTGATCGCCAGCGTATCGCCCGGTTCAGCCCCGGCTACGAAGAAGGGGCCGACCTGTGGGTTGCCGAACAATGCGCGGGTGATGCCGTTCTCGTCGACGCCACCGGAATCCAGGGTGCGGGTCTGCACCGAATCGCCCGGCCAGATCACCAGTACCGCAGCGCGATCGGCATCGAACGTGTTGGAATAATCGGTTGGCGTGAACGCGTGCAGGCGTGGCCCAGCGTCCGCCCGCGTCGGTACCCGCCACGCACTGAAGGAGTGCGCCGCACGCGCGCTGCGGTTGTTGGTATCGGGCTCGTCGCTGCGGCCCTGCATGTGGTTTCCCTCGATGCGGCCGTCGTAGTGATGGAGCTGGCCGTCGCTGTCGGTCGCGGTGAACTGCAGCTGCGCACCCTCCAGGCGGCCGGTTATCGGGTCCCCGCCCAGTGTTCCGCTGACACGCGCGCCCTGCACGTCCAGGTTCAAGGTCTGTTGGGCGGTGTTGCCCCACAGATCGGTCGTCAGGATCCATTGGTCGGCGGCGAGGGCGCCGAACGGGAATGCGGACAACAACAGCGAGGACCATTTCAGTGGGGTACGCACGTGTCGTGTGCCCGTGAGGCGCCCGGGGGCATGTTGGCGGAGTCTACGAAGGGGTATGCCGCTGCCGCAGTGTCAAACGTAACGGGATGGGCTGCCGGTGCATGGGTCGCAGGGCGGGGACGATTGGAGCGGCAAACCCGCTGCCGGCGTCGAGTACGGCGTGGCGCGGCGCTGGCCACGCCGGAGATGCGGGAGTGGCTGGCATGCACGCGCCGGTGCCACCCGCGGCATGGGGGTGGGCGGCGCGGGAATGACGGAGCACCACGCGGGTGTTTAAAGTGGACGCCATCGCGCGGCATCGCCGCGCCTGTCCACGCGGAGTCGCTCGATGAAACCCCTGATCCTTGGCGCCCTGTGCGTCGTCGCCCTGGCCGCCTGCAGCAACCCGGAGGCCGAGCGCCAGCAGCAGGAGGCCGCCGCCGCCCAGGAACGTGCCCGGCGCGAGGCCGATGCCGACGGCATCGCCAGGCTCTACGACGCGGCGGTGACCGCCAGCGAGTGGGAGAAGGCGCGTGTCCACGGCGCCGCGCTGCTCGACCAGTTTCCCGGATCGGCTGCCGCCAGCCGCATCGAGCCGGGCTTCGCCGAGGTCAAGGAAAAGGCGGAGGCCGCGCGCGAACTGCGCCGCATGCAGGGCCTGTGGAGCTACAACCAGGTGGCCGTCGGCAGCAAGGGCGTGCAGCGCTCGGCGATGATCCAGGGCAAGGAGCGGGTCGATGTCGACGGCACCGGCCCCAAGGTGGTGCAGCTGGTGTTCCGCGATCATCCGGAATGGAAGCGCCACGCCTATCTGGTGCTGCAGACCGGCGATTTCGCCAAGGCGTGCTATGCCAGCTGCCAGGTCACGGTGACGGTGGACGACCAGGCGCCGCGGCGGATGGCCGCGTACCGCCCCGACACCGACGAGGCCATCGCCATGTTCATCACCGATAACCGTGGCCTGTGGCGGCTGGCGCGCAAGGCCCGGGTGGTGCGCATCGAGTTCCCGGTGAAGGCCGGCGGCACCCGTACAGCAGTCTTCGAGACCGGCGGGCTGGATGGCAGCCAGATGCCCGCGGGCTGGGATTGAGCGGCATGGACACGCACGCCGGCTCCAAGCCGCTGCGCCGCGGTGCGCCGCGCGCGTACTGGCCATGCGCGCTGGTCGCGCTGCTGTGGCTGCCCCCGCCGCCGGCGCTCGCCTGCGGCAGCCTGCCCGCCGACATGCAGCGCCGGCTCGTGGCTGGGGACCTGCAACGGCAACAGGCGTTGGCCGCCATGCTTGCCACCCGGGCCGACGCCATCGTGATCGCCGACGTCGTGGCGGTCGCACCGGACGATGCCCGGGTGCATGTGCGCCAGTGGATCAAGGGGGCAGGGGATGCGGCGCTGCAGGTGGCGCCGGCGAACCGGCTCGACGCCATCGGCTGCCTGCCGTCGGCGGAATTCGGCAATGTCGCGCTGCGGCCCGGGGAGCATTACCTGCTCTATCTGGCCGGCGGCAGCGTGCTGCGTGCCGGCAACCTGCGGCGCGGGTCGCGGGAACTCACCCTGGGCCAGGAACTGGCGCGGGTGCGCGGGTCGATGGTGGCGCCGGCAACGACGGAGGTGCGGTGATGGATCTGGTGATCGTGATCGTGGTCAGCGTGCTGGCCATCGCCCTGCACGTGGTGCTGTACCTGCTGTTCCGGCGCTGGATGGACCGTGACCTGGCGCTGTCGCTGGCCGGCGATGACGAGGACAAACGGCGCTACATGCTCGATTGCCTGCAGCGCGCCAGGGACGACGGCGTGCGCCGGCGCGAGCTGCCGGCGTGGCTGGAGCGCGAGGCGGCGCGCTACGCGCCGCGCTAATGGGCCGTGGCGCGGTCCGCAGACGCAAACGAAAACGGCGCCCTGCGGCGCCGTCTGCATGTGTCCCGGGCGCGCAGGATCAGAGCGCGTAGCCGAACTGCTGCTTGAACTGCTCGTTGAACTCGTCGAAGTCGAAGCGCTGGTTCTGGGTGCCCGGGTGTTCGACCTTCAGCGCGCCCATCAGGTTGCCCATGCGGCCGATGGTCAGCCAGTCGTAGCCCTTCTGGATGCCGAAGATCAGGCCTGCGCGGAACGCGTCGCCGCAGCCGGTCGGGTCGACCACGCGGCGTTCGTGCGCCGGCGGGATGTCGTAGCTCTTTTCCGGGGTGTGGATCACCGCGCCCTTGGGGCCGCGGGTGGTGATGTAGGCCTTGACCCGGCCGACGATCTCCTTTTCGTTCCAGCCGGTGCGCTCCTGCAGCAGGTTGGACTCGTAGTCGTTGACCACCACGTAGTCGGCCTGTTCGATGAAGGTACGCAGCTCCGGGCCGTTGAACAGCGGCATGGCCTGGCCCGGGTCGAAGATGAACGGCACGCCCATCTCCTTGAACTCGATGGCGTTCTGGATCATGCCCTCGCGGCCGTCGGGGCCGACCAGGCCCAGGGTCACGCCCGGCACGTCCTTCACGTGGTTCTCGTAGGACCGCATCATCGCGCCCGGGTGGAAGGCGGTGATCTGGTTGTTGTCGTGGTCGGTGGTGATGAACGCCTGCGGGGTGAACAGCTCCTCGATTACCCGCACCCGGGTCAGGTCGATGCCCAGTGCGTCGAAGTGCTCGCGGTACGGGCCGAAGTCCGAGCCCACCGTGCCCATCGGGATCGGGGCGCCGCCGAGCAGGTGCAGGTTGTAGGCGATGTTGCCGGCGCAGCCGCCGAACTCACGGCGCATGCGCGGGACCAGGAAGGACACGTTCAGGATGTGCACCTTGTCCGGCAGGATGTGGTTCTTGAACTGGTCCGGGAACACCATGATGGTGTCGAAGGCAAGGGAACCACAGATCAGAGCGGACATCGCGAACGGGCCTATACGGGTAAAGGGGGGCCGCCGCCATGCGGGCGCAGGCGGGGTGGCGCGGGCGCGCGCCAAAGTGCATAAGGGTACCGGCTGCGGCGGCGCGCGACCAGAACCACGTGTCGCCGGGGCGCCCGGGCAAGGGCCTCCAAACCCGCTGCGGGCATGGATTTTCCTTGCCCGTGCCGGGGTGGGTTGATAGGCTAGCCAACCTCGTTTTCTGCCCATTTTTTCGCCATCCGGCGTGGGCGCGCGCCCTCAGGATCACTCCCCAGATGTTCAAGAAGCTCCGCGGCATGTTCTCCAATGACCTGTCCATCGACCTGGGCACGGCCAACACCCTCATCTACGTGCGCGGGCAGGGGATCGTGCTGAACGAGCCGTCGGTCGTGGCCGTGCGCCAGGACCGCGCCATCGGCGGTACCCGCTCGGTGGCCGCCGTCGGCGCCGAGGCCAAGCAGATGCTCGGCCGTACCCCGGGGCACATCACCACCATCCGCCCGATGAAGGACGGCGTGATCGCCGACTTCACCTACACCGAGGCGATGCTCAAGCACTTCATCAAGAAGGTGCACAAGTCGCGCGTGCTGCGCCCGAGCCCGCGCGTGCTGGTATGCGTGCCGGCCGGCTCGACCCAGGTCGAGCGCCGCGCCATCAAGGAATCGGCCGAGGAGGCCGGCGCACGCGACGTGTACCTGATCGAGGAGCCGATGGCGGCGGCCATCGGCGCCGGCATGCCGGTCACCGAGGCGTGCGGCTCGATGGTCATCGATATCGGCGGCGGCACCACCGAAGTGGCGGTGATCTCGCTCAACGGCATCGTCTATTCAGCCTCGGTCCGCATCGGCGGCGACCGCTTCGACGAGTCGATCACCAACTACGTGCGCCGCAACCACGGCATGCTGATCGGCGAAGCCACCGCCGAGCGCATCAAGGTGGAACTGGGCTGCGCCTACCCGCAGGCCGAGGTGCAGGAGATGGAAATCTCCGGCCGCAACCTCGCCGAGGGCGTGCCGAAGATGATCAAGATCAGCTCCAACGAGGTGCTCGAGGCCCTGCACGAGCCGCTGTCGGGGATCGTCTCGGCGGTCAAGCTGGCACTGGAGCAGACTCCGCCGGAACTGTGCGCCGACGTCGCCGAGCGCGGCATCGTGCTGACCGGCGGTGGCGCCCTGCTGCGCGACCTGGACCGGTTGATCTCCGAGGAAACCGGCCTGCACGTGCAGGTGGCCGACGACCCGCTGACCTGCGTGGCGCGTGGCGGTGGCCGTGCACTGGAGCTGGTCGACATGCACGGCAACGAGTTCTTTGCGCCGGAATAAGCCGCACCGGCTCCCTGCCGCGCCTGCGCCTCTGCGGCGCGGTGCCCGTGGCGCGCAGGCGCCGGGCATCGCACCGCCGGGGCGTCGTCGCATCCTTCTCCCGTATTTTTCCAGCTGAAGTCCGTCGTGCCGCCCTATGCCGGTCCACCCGTAGCCTCCCGACAGGGCGACGCCAGCAGCACCCTGCGGCTGCTGGCCTACCTGGCCCTGGCGATCACCCTGATCGTGCTGGACGACCAGGGCGGCTGGCTGTCGCGCCTGCGCACGCAGGCCGCCGTGGCGGTGCAGCCGGTGTGGGCGCTGGCCGGCCTGCCCGGGCGCCTGGGCGCCTCGGTGCGCGACAACGCCGCCAGCCACAACCAACTGGTCGCCGAGAACCGTGAACTGCGCAACCAGCTGCTGCTGGCCAACGCGCGCCTGACCCGCCTGCAGACCGCGGCGCTGGACAATGCCCAGCTGCGCGAGCTGCTGAACGTGGCCGAGCGCAGCGGGCTGGACGTGCAGCTGGCGCCGATCCTGGATATCGACCTGGACCCGGTGAAGCAGCGCCTGGTGCTGGATGCCGGCAGCCGCGAAGGCGTGCGCATCGGCCAGGCGGTGATCGATGCCGGTGGGCTGATGGGGCAGGTGATCGCGGTGACCCCGCTGCATTCGACCGTGCTGCTGCTGACCGACCCCGACCATGCGGTGCCGGTGACGGTGGCGCGCAACGGCGTGCGCCTGATCGCCTACGGGCGCGGCGACCGCCTCGAGCTGCGCGACATTCCGCTCAGCGCCGGGGTGGAAGTGGGCGACGAGATCGTCACCTCCGGGCTCGGCGGGCGCTTCCCGGCCGGCTTCCCGGTGGGCCGGATCCTGCAGCTGCGGCCGGACGACACCCATGCCTTCCTGGTCGGCGAGCTGGAGCCGGCGGCCAAGCTGGACCGCGGCCGCGACGTGCTGCTGTTGCGCTCGGTGCCGCAGATCCCGCGCATGCCGGTGACCACCGGCCTGGAGCCGCCGGCCGGCGACACCGCGCCGGGTCCGCGTCCGGTGCCGGGCAACGAGGTGCCGCGGGGCGCTGCACCGGCGGCGCCAGCCGATGCGGCCACCGCACCGGCAACCCCGCCGGCGCCCGTACCGACGCCGGCCGCCACCGCGTCCCCGGCCACCGACGTGCCGGCGGCGCCGGCAGGAGACCGCCGATGAGCCGCCTGCGCAGCCGGGGCTGGGTATTGCCGGCGAGCATCGCCCTGGCCCTGTTGCTGGGGCTGGTGCCGCTGCCGGACCTGCTGCAGCCGATCCGCCCGTACTGGCTGGCGCTGGTGCTGGGCTACTGGGTGATCGAAACCCCCGAGCGGGTCGGGCTGGGCTTCGCCTTCTGCATCGGCCTGCTGGCCGACCTGCTGTACGGCGGGATCCTCGGCGAGCAGGCGCTGCGGCTGGTGGTGTTCGCCTTCATCCTGCAGCGCTTCCGTGCCCGCATCCGCTTCTTCCCGCTGTCGCAGCAGGCGCTGGCGATCGGCGGGCTGCTGCTCAACGACCGCATCATCAGCGCCGCCGTGCGCCTGTTCACCGCCGAGCCGCTGCTGCCGTGGAGCTACTGGTGGGCGCCGCTGCCGGGCATGCTGCTGTGGCTGCCGATCTACGTGCTGCTGGACGCCGCGCGGCTGGGCAAGCGCGGGCACTGAGCCATGTACGGGCGGCGCCAGCACAAGAACCCGCAGGCCGAGGCCGAGCAGTTCCGGCGCCGTGCGGCGGTCGGCTTCCTCGGCGTGCTGCTGGGGCTCGGCGTGCTGGCCGGCTGGTACTTCAAGCTGCAGGTGCTGGACCACGACGTCTACGCCACCCGCTCGGAAGCCAACCGCATCAAGGCGCGGCCGGTGGTGCCCGGGCGTGGCTTGATCTATGACCGCAAGGGCCGCCTGCTGGCGGAGAACGTGCCGGCGTTCCGCCTGGACGTGACCCCCAACAAGGTCCAGGACATGGCCGCCACCCTGGACGGGCTGCGGGCGATCTTCTCGCTGAGCGACGAGGACATCGAGCGTTTCAACCAGTCGCGCAAGGCGCGGCGCAGCTTCATCCCGGTGACGCTGAAGCTGCGCGTCAGCGACGAGGAGATGGCGCGCTTCGCGGTGGACCGCTGGCGCTACCCGGGCGTGGAGCTGGAGCCCTACCTGACCCGTCGTTACCCCTACGGCGACTTGCTCGCGCATGTCATCGGCTACGTCGGCCGGGTCGACGACAAGGACCTGCAGGAGCTGGGCGAGGGCAACGCGGCGCTGACCCATATCGGCAAGTCCGGGCTGGAGCGTTATTACGAGGACCAGCTGCGCGGCAAGGTCGGCTACGAGCGGGTGGAGACCAACGTGCAGGGCCGGGCGATCCGCACGCTTGGCCGCGTGCCCGCGCAGTCAGGCGCGGACCTGCGCCTGTCGATCGATGTCGACCTGCAGCAGGCGATGGTGACCGCGTTCGGCGAGCAGGAAGGGTCGGCGGTGGCGATCGACCCGCGCACCGGCGAGATCCTGGCCATGGTCAGCCTGCCGTCGTACGACCCCAACCTGTTCGTCAACGGCATTTCCCACGCCGATTTCAAGCGCCTCAACGAGAACCCCTCGCGGCCGCAGTTCAACCGCCTGGTGCTCGGCGGCGTGGCGCCGGGCTCCACGGTCAAGCCGTTCCTCGGCCTGGCCGGGCTGGACAGCGGCCTGCGCCGGCCCGAGGACAAGATCCTCTCGCGCGGCATGTTCTACCTGCCGGGCGTGAGCCGCGGCTGGGGCGACGCCAATCGCGGCGGCCATGGCTGGACCGACCTGCGCAAGTCGATCTCGCAGTCGGTGAACACGTACTACTACCAGCTCGGTACCGACATGGGCGTGGAGCGCTACGACCAGTACATGGGCGGCCGTTACGGCTTCGGCCAGCCCACCGGCATCGATCTGGCCGGCGAGATCGGCGGCATCCTGCCGTCGCCGGCGGCCAAGGCCAGGCTGCGCAAGGAGCGCTGGTATCCGGGCGACATGGTCAACGCCAGCATCGGCCAGGGCCTGTGGAAAGTGACCCCGCTGCAGCTGGTGCGCGGAGTGGGCGGATTGGCCTCCGGGCAGTTGCGCAGGCCGCACCTGGTGGTCGAGCAGAAGGTGGGCTTCGACCACGACTGGGCGCCGCTGCCGCAGCCCGAATCCAGGCCGATCAGTCCCAATCCGGCCAATCTGCAGGCCGTGCGCGAAGGCATGATGGGCACCATGCAGCCGGGCGGCAGCGGCTGGCGCGTGGCGGCCGGCGCGCCGTACCTGATGGCCGGCAAGACCGGTACCGCGCAGGTGGTCAGCCGCAAGGGCACCGCCGCGGTGAATCCGAAGAACCTGCCGATGCACCTGCGCCACCGTGCGCTGTTCATCGGTTTCGCCCCGGCCGAGGATCCGCGGATCGCCATCGCGGTCGCGGTCGAGGGCGGTGGCTACGGCGGCGCGGCGGCGGCGCCGATCGCGCGCAAGGTGTTCGATGCGTGGCTGCTCGGGGTGATGCCCGACGTGCAGCAGGCCGCCGATGCCAGTGGCGTGGTCGAAGGTGCGGCCACTGCCGTTTCCGCCGCCCCCGCTCCGGCGGTAGCGCCGCCGGGCGAACCGCTCCCGACACCGGTACCGTCGCCGGCATCGTCGCCGGAACCGGCACAGGAGGAACGGCGATGAGGGACTTCCTGCGCTGGCTGCTGGAAATGGCGCAGCGCCTTACCCGCGGCCTGGACTGGCCGTTGCTGCTGGCGCTGTGCGCGCTGATGGGCATGGGCCTGGCGGTGCTGGACAGTGCCGGGGGCAGTGGCCTGGTGATGGCCCAGGGCGCGCGATTCGCGGTGGGCCTGGTGGCGATGTGGGCGATCGCGCGGGTGCCGGTACTGCGCATCCGCGCCTGGACGCCGATGATCTACGCATTGTCGATGCTGCCGTTGCTGGCGGTGTTCGTGCTGGGCACCGGCAAGTACGGCCGCCAGTGGCTGGACCTGAAACTGTTCTACCTGCAGCCGGCCGAACTGCTCAAGGTGAGCATGCCGATGATGGTGGCGTGGTACCTGCACCGGATGCCGTTGCCGCCGCGGATACCGGTGGTGCTGGTCGCCGGCATGATCATCGGCGTGCCCACCGCGCTGGTGATGCTGCAGCCGGACCTGGGCACCGCCATGCTGATCGCCGCCAGCGGCGTGTTCGTGCTGTACCTGTCGGGCATGCCGTGGTGGTGGTTCATCACCGCCGGCACGGTCGGCGGCAGCGCCCTGGCGGTGGTCCTGTTCGCGCCGATCTCGTGGTTCTCGTTCCTGCGGCCCTACCAGCAGGATCGCATCCTGACGTTCCGCGATCCGGACAACGACCCGCTGGGCGCTGGCTGGAACATCATCCAGTCCAAGATCGCCATCGGCTCGGGCGGGCTGACCGGCAAGGGCTGGGGGCTGGGTTCGCAGTCGCACCTGAATTTTATTCCCGAGCAGACCACCGATTTCGCGTTCTCGGTGCTGAGCGAGGAATTCGGCTGGCTGGGCGTGGCGCTCGTGATCGCGCTGTACATCTTCATCATCGGCCGCTGCCTGTGGATCGCGGCGCAGTCGCGCGATGGCTATTCGCGGCTGGTTGCCGGTGCCATCGGCCTGTCCTTCTTCGTGTATGCGCTGGTCAACGGCGGCATGATTTCGGGCCTGCTGCCGGTGGTGGGCGTGCCGATGCCGCTGATCAGCTACGGCGGCACCGCCGCGGTGTCGCTGCTGGCCGGGTTCGGCCTGGTGATGGCCGCGCGCGGCTACAACCCGGTGCATGGCGGCCACGGCTGAGCCGGCGGCACAGGCGGGCGCCGTCCGGAAGAGGTTGATCAGGATCAAACACCGGGTTTAACAAAAGCGTCACAATGGCATCCGCCACCGGACGCGTCGCGCCGTGGCGGCCGGCCTGCAGACCTGCTGGACGGCAAGGCCGGGATCCGCAGGCCGGGCGTGGGGAGACGCCCGGCTTGTGTCGCAATCCGGTCCGGGCACCGGCTGCACCCGCGGGGATGGGGGTGCAGCCGGTGCCCAGATTTTTTCTGGCGTCCGCGCAGGGGACTGCCCGGCCGTTGCGCATTCAGTTTCCCGGCCGTTGCAACGTGGTGGCGTGTCCTCCGCTGCGCTCATCCCTGGCACTTCAATCTCTTTGCGATTCATGGTGTTATTGATGGAAATTCATCAATGACCTGTTAATCTCGGCTAATGATTCGACGTGTTCTGGTCTGCTGTCTTACCCTGGGCATGGTCGCCTGCGCGACCCAGCCCCAGGCGCCTGCTCCCGCTCCGCACCCGGCGGGGAAACCGATAGGCACGGGCGGTACGCCGGCCGAAGCCGCCCCCGAGCGCAAGCCCGACCTGCCGCCGGTGGACCTCACCCCGGTGCCGTTCGAGACCGCGCGCGCCAATTTCGTACGCGATACCGCTGCCCGCTATCGCCTGGACCCGGCCTACATCGAGTCGGTGCTGGCGCAGGCGCAGATCCGAGAGCCGATCATCGCCGCCATGGCGCGCCCGGCCGAACGGGTCAAGCCGTGGAACGAGTACCGGCCGATGTTCATCAGCCAGGCGCGCATCGAGGGTGGACGCAGGTTCCTGGCCACGCACCGCGACGCCCTGCAGCGCGTGCAGGCGCGCAGCGGCGTGCCGGCCGAGGTGATCGTGGCGATCATCGGTGTGGAGACCAGCTATGGCGCCAACACCGGCAGCCACCGCGTGCTCGATGCGCTGTACACGCTGGCGTTCAAGTACCCGCGCAGCGGCGATCCGGAAAAGCTCGAGCGCGAGGTGCGCCGCGAGCTGTTCTTCCGCGACGAGCTGGCCAAGCTGTTCGAACTGGCCGCGCAGGAGAAGCTGGACATCGCCGCGCTCAAGGGCAGTTATGCCGGCGCGATGGGCATGGGCCAGTTCATGCCGTCCAGCTACCTGGACTATGCCGTGGATGGCGACGGCGACGGCCGCCGCGACCTGTTCAACAGCTACGACGACGTGTTCGCGTCCATCGCCAATTACTTCGTGAAGAAGGGCGGCTGGGTGCGTGGCGGCACCGTCGCGGTGCCGGCCACGCTCGATGCGGGCCGCGAGGAACTCAATCCCGTGGACTGGACGCCGACCCTGGGCATCGACGCGCTGGCCGCGCGCGGCTACCACGCGGTCGTGCCGGTGCGCGCGGCCGGCGCCACCGCCACCCCGATCACCCTGGAAGGCAGCGACGGCAAGCAGTACTGGCTGGGCTTCCAGAACTACTACGCGATCACCCGCTACAACCTTTCCAAGATGTACGCGATGGCCGTGTTCCAGTTGTCCCAGGCCATCGCCGGACAGGAGTTGCCTCCGGCATGAACAGCAAGTGGCTGGTCCCTGCGTTGATCGTTCTCGGGCTGGCTGCCTGCAGCAGCGCGCCACCCAGGTCCAAGTCCAGCGGCGCCGGCCATGGCGCCTCGCCCGGCAGCGTGGTGCACGGCCACGGCGGGCGTCCGTCGCACTGCCCCGAGGGCTCGCCCTACGCCAGGGCGCAGGAGGACCCCACCACGCGCGGCAACTACAGTGCCGGCGGCCTGTACCGCCCGGGCGTCAAGGACACCACCCCCGACTACGTGCCTGACGTGGCCTGCATCCCCGAGCCGTTGGTCAGCGACGAGCCGCGTTCGACCGTCGGCAACCGCTCGCCGTACGTGGTGCTGGGCAAGGAATACCGGGTGATGGAGCGGGTCGACGATTACGTCGAACAGGGCACCGCGTCCTATTACGGCGCCAAGTTCCATGGGCGCCTGACCTCCAACCGCGAGGTCTATGACATGTACCAGTTCACCGCCGCGCACAAGACGCTGCCCCTGCCGAGCTTCGCCCGTGTCACCAATCTGGACAACGGCGAGTCGGTGATCGTGCGGGTCAACGACCGTGGCCCGTTCCACGACGGCCGCGTGATCGACCTGAGCTATGCCGCGGCGGTGCGGCTGGGCATCACCCAGCGCGGCACCGGCCGGGTGGAGGTGCGCGGGTTGACCCCGGGCAGCGACAGCCTGCTGGCCTCGCGGGAGACGCGTCGCCCGGCACGCGGGCGCGCCGCGGCACCGGCGGCAGGTACCGCCGCCGCGCCACCGCCCAGTCGCATGGACCAGCTGGTGCAGGCGTTGCCGGCCACGCCCGGCGCGGCGCGGACGCCGCGGCCGGCCGAAGTCCACGCCGCCGGTCCGGCTGCGCAGGCGGTGGCCGTGCAGGCATTGCCGGCTGCCCCTGATCCGTCGCCTTCGACGCTGCCCGTCGCCGTCGCGCCGCTGGCGGCCGCCCCGGCGCCCGACGCCGCGGCCCGTGCGCTGGGCGCGATCCTGCTGCAGGTGGCGAGCTTTTCCAGTCGCGACAACGCCTCCCGCGCCCTGGGGCAACTGAGTGCGGCCGGCATCGCCGGTGCCACGCTCAGCGACGTGGTCAGCGGCGGACGCACGCTGTGGCGCCTGCGCGTGCCCGCCGACGACGTGGCCAAGGCGGCGGAACTTGCCGGCCGCATCGCCGGTCTGGGCTTCGGCAGGCCGCAGATCGTCCGCGATTGACCGCAGTACGGCATGGAAGCCACGCCGATGGGCGCTGATGCCGGTGCGATGCTGCCGCCACGTCCTACAATGACCGCCTGTTTTCCATTCCTTGTCCCGACAGGAACCGTTTTCCGATGAAATTCCGCTTTGCCGCCGCCGCCATGGCCACGACGTTCGCCATCGGCCTGGCCTCCGCCCAGACGCCCACCCCGGCCCCGGCCCCGGCCGCTGCCCCCGCCCAGGTGGCGATCCCGCCCGCACCGGCGCCGTCCACCTCCACCGCCTGGGTGCTGATGGACTACGCCTCCGGGCAGGTGCTGGCCGGCGAGAACATCCACATGCCGCTGCCGCCGGCCAGCATCACCAAGGTGATGACGTCCTATGTACTGGCCGCCGAGACCCGCAACGGCAAGATCAAGCCCGACGACCAGGTGATGATGAGCGAGCGCGCCTGGCGCGAGGGCGGCGCCGGTACCGATGGCAGCTACAGCGGGTTCCCGGTCAACCAGACCGCGCGCCTGGAGGACATGGAAAAGGGCATGGCGATCCAGTCGGGCAACGACGCCGCCATCGCCCTGGCCGAGCACGCCGCCGGCAGCCAGGAGGCGTTCGCCGCGTTGATGAACAACTATGCCGCCAAGATCGGCATGAAGGACTCGCACTTCGTCAACGCCCACGGCCTGACCGCGGACGGCCACCAGTCCAGCGCCTACGACCTGGCGCTGCTGGGCCGCGCCTTCGTGCGCGATTACCCGGAAACCTATGCCTACAACAAGATCAAGGAATTCACCGTAGGCAACATCACCCAGCCCAACCGCAACCTGCTGCTGTGGCGCGACGCCAGCGTGGACGGCATCAAGACCGGGCATACCTCGGCGGCCGGCTACTGCCTGCTGAGCTCGGCGCAGCGCGGCGACCAGCGCCTGATCGCGGTGCTGATGGGCGGGGCGTCGGAGAAGCAGCGTGCCGACGACAGCCTGGCGCTGCTGAACTGGGGCTTCCGTTTCTTCGAGACCCACCGCCTGTACGAGACCGGCAAGGCCGTGACCACCCAGCACGTGTGGAAGGGCGCCGCCGACGAGGTGCAGCTGGGGGTGGCGCAGCCGCTGCTGGTCAGCGTGCCGCGCGGCCGCTACGCCGACCTCAAGCCCAGCATGGACGTGCCCAAGCAGCTCGTCGCGCCGATCGCCGCCGGCCAGCAGATCGGCACGGTGAAGGTGACGCTGGACGGCAAGGTGGTCGCCGAGTCGCCGCTGGTGGCGGTGCAGGCAGTGGAGGAAGGCGGCTTCTTCAAGCGCCTGTGGGACGCTTTCATGATGTGGTGGAAGTCCTGACCCTGTCCAAAAAAAGCCGGCGCAAGCCGGCTTTTTTGATGGGCGGCCGCCGGCGGCTGCCGGCCTGCATGATCACAGTGTGCGGCTGATGGTGAAGCTGCCGAACACCGGGCGCTGTGTCTGTCCCTCGAATTCGCGGCTGCGGTGGTAGCGGGCCAGCGCGAATTTCCACTTGCCGCGGGTCAGCGCCACGCCGTAGCCGATGTCGCCGACCAGCGCGCGCCTGTCCACGCGGTGGCTGCCGCGGAAGGTGTTGCCGTCCAGGGTGATGTCGCGCAGCACCCAGCGCGCATCGGCGGTCGCGAACAGGTGCCCGGACCAGCCGGACAGCCGGCCGCCACGGGTCGGCGCGGTGTTCTCGCCGGCCGGACGCAGCGGCGAGCTGCCGAAATCGTCGGGCAACTGCCAACCGAAGCGGACTTCGCCGCCGGCGTTGCCGTAGGTCGCCAGGTTGCCGAGGGCGCCGCCCCAGTGGCTGATCGCGTCCCAGCCCCAGCCGGCGGGGTTGTTCGCCGGCCAGCGCCGCATCCGTTCATGCAGCAGGCGCAGCACCGGTTCGTCGTGCAGCTGGTTCTTCCAGCCCATGAACTTCTCGTCGTCCAGCACGCCGTGCACGGCATCCTGTACCTGCTTGCCCTGCGCCGACGGACCGACCATGCCCAGCGCCAGCTGGGTGGTGCGCAGGCGGTCGCCGGTGCGCGCGTTGTAGCCGAAATTGACCAGCAGCACCCCGGCATAGGGGCGGTCGTCGGCGATCAGGTCGGTGCGGGTGCTGTCGGTCGGGGTGAACAGCCCCTGGCCGACGCTGAAGATCATGTTCTGCTGCTCGAAACCGCCCGGCTGCAGCCGTTCCAGATGGCGGTTGATCCAGCGCGCCGGCGCCGGCAGGCAGGGGTCGCCGGTGTAGTCGGCCAGGTTCGGCGAGACCAGGGTCAGCATCGCGCCGTTGGTATAGCCCTGGTCCTGGTGGGCGCCGCCGAACAGGTCGTTGTCCACGCGGAAATTGACCGCGGGCGGGTGGTCGTGCAGGGCGCTGCCGCTGCAGGTGCCGGATGGCGTGGCCGCGGCGTAGGCGGGGCTGCCGGCGAGCGCCAGGGCCAGCGCCAGGGGCAGCCGGAGGCGGGTGTCCATGCACTCGGATCCGGGTCGTGGGAGTGCGCGCAGCTTACCGGCGCGGCCCGCGTGGGCGCAGTGGCGATCGCGGATCACACCGTTGCGGCATCGCCGGCTGGCGCCGCGAACCGTGACGGGCGCAGGTTGGAAACCGTCATGGCCCTGCGGTAGCATCGCCGCCGACCACTCCGCGCTTGCCATACTGGCTGCCTGCAAGGACCAGGACCCTAGTCGCTGGGTTTTCAGACCAAAGGAACGCGCCCGCCACGCGGCGCAGGTTAACGGGGAATACAACACTATGCGTAATGTCTTTTCGCCGCTGATGGCGGCTGCCCTGACCGTGGGTGTCGCCGCGGTCGTGTCCAGCCAGCCGGCGCAGGCGTCGTTCAAGAACACCGGCACCCAGGCCCAGGAGCAGCGCAAGCAGGCTGCCGCCCAGATCCCGGTGTGCCAGCGCCCGATCGGCACCATCTCGGTGATCGAGCCGGAAGACGCCACCAACTGGTGGACCGGGCAGCAGCTGCCGGCACCGTCGCGGCTGATCAAGGTGTTCGTCAGCCGCTCGCGCTGCTTCACCCTGGTGGACCGCGGCGCCGGCATGGCCGCCGGCCAGTTCGAGCGTGAACTGGCCGCCAGCGGCGACCTGCGCGGCCGTTCCAACGTCGGCAAGGGCCAGATCAAGGCCGCCGACTACGTGATGATCCCCGACCTGGTGTCGCAGAACAGCAACGCCGGCGGCAATGCCATCGGCGGCCTGCTGGGCGGACTGATCGGCGGCAAGGCCGGCGCGATCGTCGGCGGCCTGAACTTCCGCAGCAAGACCGCCGACGTGGTGCTGACCGTGACCGACGTGCGCTCCTCCGAGCAGGTGGCGATCTCCGAGGGCTCGGCGCGCAAGAGCGACATCGGCTTCGGCGCCGGCGGCGGCCTGTTCGGCGGCAGCGGCTTCGGTGCCGCCGGCGTCGGCGGTTATGCCAACACCGAAATCGGCCAGGTCATCACCATGGCCTACCTGCAGGCCTACACCGACATCGTCGCCCAGCTCGGCGGCCTGCCGGAGAACGCCTCGGCGGCCAACGCCCAGCAGGCGGTGACGGTGACCCGTCCGGGGCGCCTGCTGGCCAACGCCAAGGGCACCGGCGCGCCGGTGCGTTCGCTGGACGCGGGCATGATGCTGTACCCGACCGGCAACAAGGAAGGCGTGATGTGGGAAGTCGAGGATGAACTGGGCAACAAGGGCTGGGTCTCCTCGACCCTGCTGGAGCTGTCCAAGTAAGGGCGGCGCGCCCGCACCGGTGCCGGCGTCCGCCCGGCCCCGGCCGCGCGGCGACAACGCAGCTTTCCATGGAAGGGCCGCCCGCAGCGGCCCTTCCGCGTTCCCGGACCTTGGGTTTGCCGGTCCGCGCCCCGATAATGGCGGGCATGGAAATCAAGTCCGACAACCCCGAACACGGCTTCCAGTTTCCCGGCACCTTCGAGTTGAGCGCCATGGGCGCGGCCAACATCGGGCTGGAGCATGAACTGCCGCAGCTGCTGCTGCAGGCGGGTCTGGATGTGCTCAGCGAGCGCATCAGCTGGAAGCATTCGTCCAACGGCAAGTACGTGTCCGTGCGCATCGCCTTCAAGGCCGACAGCCGCGAGCAGTACGACGCCGCGCACGTGGCCCTGCGCAACCATCCGGAAGTGAAGTGGACGCTGTAGGCGCCTGCGCGGCCGCGGCGGTGGGCGGTGGCAAGGTCCGCGCGGCGACGCTGCGCGACCTCGGTCGCCAGGCCTACGCACCGGTCTGGCACGCGATGCAGCGTTTCACCGACGCCCGCGACGACGCCACCACCGACGAACTGTGGGTGGTCGAGCACGATCCGGTGTTCACCCTGGGCCAGGCCGGCAAGGACGAGCACGTGCTCGCGCCGGGCGACATCCCGGTGCTGCACGTGGACCGCGGCGGCCAGGTGACCTACCACGGCCCCGGCCAGATCGTGGTCTATCCGCTGCTGGACCTGCGCCGGCTGGGCATCGGCGTGCGCGACTACGTGTGCCGCATCGAGCAGGCGATCATCGATACCCTGGACGAGTGGAACATCGTCGCCGAACGCCTGGAGGGCGCGCCGGGGGTGTATGTCGGCGGCGCCAAGATCGCCGCGCTCGGCATCCGCGTGCGCCGCGGCTGCAGTTTCCACGGGCTGGCTTTCAACGTCAGCCTTGACCTGGAGCCCTTCCATCGCATCAATCCCTGCGGTTACGCCGGGATGCAGGTGACCTCGGTGCTAGACTTGGGCGGTCCTTCGGGCATCGCGGCGGTCAAGCCGGTGCTGCTGTCCCATCTGGCCCGGCAGTTCGGGCTGGACCTGCGCGACGATCCCGGACTGCCCGACCTGACCATGCGGCCCTGACGCCGCCGGAACGCCATGAACGAATCCACCAGCCGCTCCATCCCCCTGCAGGTCCTGCAGGGCGACACCCCGTCCGCGCCGCTGCAGGCCGGCGCCAAACAGCTCGGTGGCGACAAGATCAACCGTTCGCCGGTGCAGTTCGCCGATGCCCCGGTGCTGCGCAAGCCGTCGTGGATCCGCGTGCGCATCCCGTCCGGCAACGCCGTCCAGCAGCTCAAGGCCAAGCTGCGCGAGAACCGGCTGGTGACGGTGTGCGAGGAGGCCAGCTGCCCGAACATCCACGAATGCTTCGGCCATGGCACCGCCACGTTCATGATCCTCGGCGAGGTCTGCACCCGCCGCTGCTCGTTCTGCGACGTCGCCCACGGCCGGCCCAAGCCGCCGGACGCCGCCGAGCCGCTGCACCTGGCGCAGACGGTCAAGGACATGGGCCTGAAGTACGTGGTGGTCACCAGCGTGGACCGCGACGACCTGCGCGATGGCGGCGCCGGCCATTTCGTCGATTGCATCAGCGCCATCCGCGAGTTCAGCCCGGGTACCCGGATCGAGATCCTGACCCCGGACTTCCGTGGCAAGGGACGCATGGAGCGCGCGCTGGAGATCCTTGCGGCCAATCCGCCGGACGTGTTCAACCACAACATCGAGACCGTGCCGGACCTGTACCGCAACGTGCGTCCGGGCGCGGACTACCAGTGGTCGCTGACCCTGCTGCAGCAGTTCAAGGCGCAGCATCCGGGCGTGCCCACCAAGTCCGGCATCATGCTCGGCCTGGGCGAAACCCTGGAGCAGGTGCAGGCCACCCTGCGCGACCTGCGCGCGCACGACGTGGAAATGGTCACCATCGGCCAGTACCTGCAGCCGACCCCGCACCACCACCCGGTGCTGCGCTACTGGACGCCGGACGAATACAAGGCGCTGGAAGACTACGGCTACGCGCTGGGTTTCCACCACGTGGCGTCCGGGCCGATGGTGCGCTCGTCCTACCACGCCGACCGCCAGGCCGCCGGCGCCGGGGTCGGCTGACGCGCCTTCGCCGCACCCCGCGAGCCCGTGTCCGCACCGCCTGCAGGGTGGCGCAGCGCCAGCGCCAGGACGCACGGCGTGCTGCCCGGCAGCGTGGCCCGGGCCTGCTTTTCCCGTTCCGCCGCCCCGGCTGCCCGCAGGCCCGGGAGCCTCGCCCCTGCCGCCGGGCGATCGCCAGGCACCCCGGGTGCCCCGGCTGGAATGACCACCGCGCCCGTCGCCGGGCTGGCCGGCTCGGCGGGGCGCCGGCACGGTTCACGTTGCGCTACGGTCGGGCCGCTAGGCTGTGGGCGGTCCGGATGACAAGCGCTGCAACTTCCGGCACTGTCCCGTTGTCCGAGTCATCCGCAGTCTCATTCCACCGCCCGGTGCCACGAGTATTTTGATGAACTACCGAGTACCCGCTTTCCTGCTGGCTTTCGCGCTGACCGCGCCGGCCGCGCTGCTGGCGCGCGCCGACACCTCGGCGCTGCCGTCCACCGCGACGGTCGACCAGGCGACCACCTCCAAGCTGGTCTACGGGCTGCTGTCCGACAGCCGCTACGCCTACCGCCCGCGCCCGCTGGACGCGGCGACCTCGCAGGATGTGTTCAAGCGCTACCTGGAGTCGCTGGACAGTGGCAAGCAGTTCTTCACCCGGGACGACGTGGAGCGCTTCGCGCCGCTGGCCGAACGGACCGGCAACGCGATCCGCAGCGGTGAACTCGACCCGGCGTTCGAGGTGTTCGCGGTCTACCGCCAGCGCGTCGGCGAACGCGTGGCCCATGCGCGGCGGCTGCTGCGGCAGGAGCCGGATTTCACCACCAACGAGCGCTTCGATTACGACCGCAAGGACGTGCCGTGGGCGACCAGCGCCGAGCTGGACGAACTGTGGCGCAAGTCGGTGAAGAACGACTGGCTGCGTCTGCGGCTGGCCGGCAAGCCGGCCGCCGACATCCGCAAGACCCTGGACAAGCGTTACGCCACGCTGCTCAAGTCGGTCAACGAGGTGAAGGGGGAGGACGTGTTCTCCTTCTTCATGAACGCCTACACCCGCGCGGTCGATCCGCACACCGATTACTTCACCCCGCGCACGGCCGAGAACTTCAACCAGGCCATGTCGCTGTCGCTGGAAGGCATCGGCGCGCAGCTGCAGCGCCAGGACGACGTGGTGGTGATCCGCGAGATCATCGCCGGCGGCCCGGCCTCGGTGGACGGCACGCTCAAGCCGGGCGACCGCATCGTCGGCGTCGGCCAGGGCCGCTCGGGCCCGCTCGAGGACGTGATCGGCTGGCGCATCGACGACGTGGTGGCCAAGATCCGCGGCGCCAAGGACACCCAGGTGCGGCTGGAGTTCATCCCCGCCGCCGAAGGCCTGGACGGCAAGCACCGCATGGTGACCCTGACCCGGCAGAAGGTGCGCCTGGCCGAGCAGGCCGCCAAGGGCGAGACCATGGCCATTCCCGGCGCCGCAGGCGAGCCTGCGCGCCGCATCGGCATCGTCAAGCTGCCGACCTTCTACCAGGATTTCGAGGGCCGCCGCCGCAACGCCACCGACTATGCCTCTGCCACCCGCGACGTGGCGCGCCTGCTGGCCGGCTTCAAGGCCGACAAGCTCGACGGCGTGGTGCTGGACCTGCGCAACAACGGCGGTGGTTCGCTGGACGAGGCGATCGAACTGACCGGCCTGTTCATCGAACAGGGACCGGTGGTGCAGGTGCGCGAATCCGGCGGCCGGGTCATCGTCAACAGCGACCGCAACCCGGCCGTGGCATGGGACGGGCCGCTGGCGGTACTGATCAACCGCGGTTCGGCCTCGGCCTCGGAGATCTTCGCTGGCGCCATCCAGGACTATGGCCGCGGCCTGGTGATCGGCGAGACCACCTTCGGCAAGGGCACCGTGCAGAACGTGGTGCCGCTGGACCGCTGGCCGGCCAGCGAGAAGGAACGCTTCGGCCAGGTCAAGCTGACCATCGCCCAGTTCTTCCGCGTCAGCGGCTCGTCCACCCAGCACAAGGGCGTGGTGCCCGACCTGGCGTTCCCGGCCAGCGTCGATGCCAGCGAGTTCGGCGAGAGCACCTACGACAACGCGCTGCCCTGGACCCGCATCGCCGCGGTGCCGCACACCCAGTACGGCAACTTCGCGCCGATCCTGCCGAAGCTGGAGACGCGCCATGCCGCGCGCATCCGTGGCGACCGCGAGTTCAGGTGGTGGGAAGAGGACGTGCAGCAGTTCCGCACCGAGGCGGCGAAGAAGTACGTATCGCTCAACGAGGCCGAGCGCCGCGCCGAGCGCGACAAGCAGGACGCCCAGCGCAGGCAGCGCCAGGAAGTGCGCAAGGAACTGGGCCTGCCGCTGGACCCGCTGGCCGACGACGGCAGCGACGACGGCCTGACCGGCAACGAGCGCGACATCGTCAAGGATGCCGCGCGCGAGAAGGCCGCCGAGAAGCGCCCCGATCCGCTGCTCAAGGAATCGGCGTCGATCCTGGCCGATGCGGTGAACCTGCTGGAGAAGGACCGGCCGCTGTCGGCGCAGGTGCTGCCGCAGTCCAGCGGCCCCGGCCGCTGGGCCGACTGAGCGCGGGCCGACAGCGTCCGCGCGTTCAATGCGCCGTCAGCGTGCCTGCACGCTGGCGGCGTTATGCTGATGGCCTTCCGGCATGTGGAGGCGCCATGCACAGGCATCGTTCACGGGTACTGCTGGCCCTGGCCTGCTGCGCCGCTCTGGGCGGTTGTGGCGGCCGTGCCGCCGACACCCCGCTGCTGCGCGAGTCGTTCGACTCCGGCGATACCTATACCCGCGACATCGACGCGTCGCCGGCGCAGGCCTGCGAAGCCGCGCGCCGTGCGCTGCTGGGGCAGGGCTACGCGATCACCCGCGCCGGTGCCGACAGCGTCGAGGCCAACAAGAATTTCCAGCCCCGGGAAGAACTGCACGAGCAGCTGGTGCTGCGGGTGTCCTGTGCGGCGCACGGCAACGGCCGCGCGCAGGTGTTCGCCAGCGCCGTGCAGGACCGCTACGCACTGAAGAAGTCGCCGACGTCGGCCAGCGTCGGGGTCGGCGCGCTGGGTTCGGTATCGCTGCCGTTCGGCGGCAACGACGATTCGCTGGTGCGGGTGGCCAGCAGCACGGTGCAGGACCCGGTGTTCTACCGTCATTTCTTCGAGCGCCTGCAGCAGTACCTGGCCCCGGCGGCTCCAGGGGACGCCGCGCGGTGAGGCGTGCCCGTCGCATCCCGGCCTGGTTGTGCGGATGCGCGCTGGCGCTGCTGGGCCTGGCGCCGCCGGTGACGGCCGCCGATGGCGCCGCCTGCGTGCTGCCGCTGCTGCAGCGGCTGGGCTGGCAGATACGCGAAAGCGACGTGCCCGCGCCGCTGGTACACGGGGGCGAGCCCTGCCGCCGTGCCTCGCTGGAGGATGCGCGACGGCACGGCGACCTGCAGGTGCAGGTGCCGCGCGGCTACGCAGGCGTCCCGCGCGAGCGCCTGCAGCGCGAGCTGCTCGAGCACCCCGCGACCCTGTGCGCCTACGCGTTCGAACTGGGCGAGGCCGCGCGCCGCGCCGCCACGCGCCTGCAGGACAATCGCGGCTACCGCTTCTCCGCGCTGCAGCTGGGGTGGATCGGGTTCGGCGCACGCGGCGCGCGTTCACAGGGCTGGCAGCGCTTCCGCAGCTTTGGCCGCGGCTACCGGCCGGTCGCCTCCAATGCGGTCGCGCTGGAGGCGTTCTACAGCGGGCGGGTGCGTTCGGAATGCGGCGTCGGCCGCCAGGTCGCGCAGCTGGCCACGCAGCGCGAGCTGTACGGCGATGCCGGCTTCGACCGCGAGTTCGCGCCGGGCGAGTTGTCGATCGGCACCTTCCTCACCCTGCACGACACCCCCAGCATCCTGCTGGGCAGCCAGGCCGGCGAGTTCTTCGCCGACGGCAAGGCGGTGCGCAGCGCGCGCCTGGGCCGGCAGGCGTTCATGGGCGTGCCCGGCTTCATCGAGCACGTATTCGACCGGCAGTACCTGGACGACATCAACAACCAGGCCGAGAACTTCATCATCACCGATGTCAGCGCGCAGGCCGCCGACGCGCTGGCGCGACATGGCGGCTTCGCCCACTACGACGCGCTCAACCGGCGCCTGTGGGAACTGTCGCGGCAGATGCCGGCCAGCGGCGGGCGCTACTTCGAGCGGCTGCTGCACGAACGCGACCCGGCGCTGCGCGAGGCGCTGCCGCCGGCGCAGCGCCCGTTGCTGGCGCAGATGGACGCGCTGCTCGCCGACCCGGTCTATGCCGGGCTGATGCTCTACGTGCACCCCAGGGGCATCCGCCCGCTGGGCTATCACATCGCGCGCCTGCTCGACCGCAATCCGCGCACGCCGTACGCCATCGACCTGGCCCTGCACAATCTGCACACCACGCTGTTCCGCCGCTGGCTGCAGGCGCAGCTGCGCGATTGTGCGGGGGCAACCGCTTACATCGACGAACGAGGTGGAACATGGAACTGGGCATGATCGGGCTGGGGCGCATGGGCGCCAACATGGCCCAGCGCCTGCACCGTGGCGGCATCCGCGTGACCGGCTTCGATCCCGGGCAGGCGGCACGCGAACGCATGGCCAGCGCCGGCGTGGCCACGGCCACCTCGCTGGAGGCGCTGGTGCAGGCGATGCCGGCGCCGCGCGCGGTGTGGCTGATGGTGCCGGCGGCGGCGGTCGAGCCGCTGCTGGAGCAGGTGCTGCCACTGCTGGCGCCCGGCGACCTGGTCGTGGATGGCGGCAACTCCTGGTACCGGGATTCGCTGCGGCACGCGCAGCGCTGCCACCAGGCGCAGGTGGCGTTCATCGACTGCGGCACCAGCGGCGGCGTCTGGGGCCTGGAGGAAGGCTACTGCCTGATGCTGGGCGGCGAGCCGGGTGCGATGGCGCGCCTGAAGCCGGCGCTGCAGGTGCTGGCGCCGGCGGCGGATCGCGGCTGGGCGCACATGGGGCCGGTCGGTGCCGGGCACTTCTGCAAGATGGTCCACAACGGCATCGAGTACGGAATGATGCAGGCCTACGCCGAGGGCTTCGCGCTGATGCAGAAGAAACAGGCGTTCGCGCTGGACCTGGCGCAGGTGGCCGAAGTGTGGCGGCATGGCAGCGTGGTGCGTTCATGGCTGCTGGACCTGGCCACCGACGCGCTGCGGGACAACCCGCGGCTGGAAGGCATCGCGCCCTATGTGCAGGATTCCGGCGAAGGCCGCTGGACGGTCAGCGAGGCGATCGAACTGGACGTGTCGGCGCCGGTGATCACGCTCTCGCTGCTGGAGCGCCTGCGCTCGCGCGAAGCCAACTCCTTCGCCGACCGGATGCTGGCGCAGATGCGCAGCGGGTTCGGCGGGCATGCGGTGAAGGCGGCCAACGATGGCGAATGAATACGGAGGGACGGGGCGATGAAGAATCCCTGGCATGCATGGATCCTGCTGGGCGGATGCCTGTGCGGCGTGGCGGCGCCGCCACTGCGCGCCCAGGTGCCGCCGGAGCCGCCACAGGCAGCGGCTCCGGAGCAGCCGGACGACGCCTGGATCACCACCCGCATCCGTGCCGCGCTGGTGCCGCTGCAGCGCGACGGCCATGCCGACGTGCGCGTCGCTACCGCTGCAGGCATGGTCACCCTGGAAGGATCGGTCGACAGCCCGATCACCCGCGACCGTGTGGTTGAACTGGCCACTCGGGTATGGGGCGTGCGCGGCGTGGAGGCGCAGGCATTGCAGGTTGCCGGGACAGCGCCGTATCCGTGACGGCGGCCCCCCTGCGCCGCGTTCACTCCGGCGGCGAATCATGCAATGCTTGCATACCGGTTTGCATGCACTCGGCCGGCTCCCCTCGTAGTGGAGCCGCTCCCTTGGCGCTGCCTGCCAACGGCCTGGCGTCCCTGGGAAACCGTTCATGCGCATCCCGGTTCTGGTACCGGCCACAGGCTGAGGAATGAGGATGGCTTATCGATTCACCGACGAGGGCTGGGACCGCTGGCGCTTCGCCGGCCTGGGACTGGCCGCGCTGCTGATCGTCGTGGTGCCTTCGTTGTTGCTGCTGCAGCTTTCGCGCGACAGCGTCAATGCGGCCAACTGGGTGGCGCATACCCAGGCGGTAAGCACCCGGCTGTACGTGCTGCAGGCCGATATCCGCGACGTGGAGTCGGCCGCGCTGACCATGTCCAAGGGCGTGGAATCCGATGCGCTGCGGCAACGCCTGCGGCGCGCCGACTATATCGGGCAGACGCTGGGCGAGCTCTCCAGCCTGGTCAGCGACAGCCCGGAGCAACTGGTGCGCATCGGCCGCATCACCTCCATGCTGGAGCGGCGCATGGCGCTGTCCAAGCAGATCGCCGAAAGCGTCGATTCGCCGCGCCAGCGCCAGCTGATCGAAGAGATGACCTTCAGCTATCCGATCCGCGACATCGTCGTGGAACTGCAGCATCACGAAGAGCAGCTGCTGACCAAGCGCGTGGCGGCGGCGCAGCGGCAGCAGCGCCTGTCCACCCTGGTCACCTGGAGCACCCTGGCCGCGCAGCTGCTGCTGCTGGGGCTGGTGCTGTGGCTGCTGAAGCGGCAGATCGGCCGCCGCAACCGCGCCGAGCAGCGCCTGCTGCAGGCCAGCGCCCGCGCCGGGGCGGTGCTGCAGACGGTGCGCGAGCCGATCGTGCTGCTCGATGCCGAGCAGCGCATCGTGCTGCACAACGCCGCCTTCGCCGAGCTCTACGGCGTCCAGGGCCGCGACGTCAACGGCCAGCCGCTGCAGTCGGTCGGCGAAGGCGCCTGGGCCGATCCCATCTTCCACCAGCGCCTGGCCGACGTGCTGCTGCGTGGCCGCGAGCTGTGGGACTACGAGCACGAACAGCGCGGTGTCGATGGCCTGGTGCGGATCATGCTGGTCAATGCCCGGCGCATGCCGCTGCCCGACAGCGACGACGAAGTGGTGCTGATGACGGTCAGCGACGTCACCCTGCAGCGCGCCGTGCAGCTGCGCGTCGAGGAGCTGAACCGGCAGCTGGAAGGCAAGGTCGAGCAGATGGCCGAGGTCAACCGCGAGCTGGAGGCGTTCAGCTATTCGGTATCGCACGACCTGCGCGCGCCGCTGCGGCACGTGGCCGGCTTCTCCGACAAGCTGGCGCGGCACCTGGGCGAGGATGCGGACGAACGCGCGCGCCACTACCTGCAGGTGATCGGCGACTCGGCGCGGCGCATGGCGGCGCTGATCGACGACCTGCTGGTCTATTCGCGGCTGGGCCGCGGCGCGATGCGCCTGCAGCCAGTGGACATGCAGTCGCTGGTCGCCGACACGCGCGCGCTGCTGGATTCCAACCTGCGCGCCGAAGCCGGCGTCGATGGCGCTGTGCGCGACGTGCAGTGGAACATCGGCCCGCTGCCGGTGCTGGTGGCCGACGAGAACATGATGCGCCAGGTGTGGCTGAACCTGCTCGGCAACGCGGTCAAGTACACCGGCGGCCGCGAGCATGCGCTGATCGAGGTGTCCGCGCAGCAGTTGCCCGACGGCAGCCACCAGTTCACGGTGCGCGACAACGGCACCGGCTTCGACATGCAGTACGCGGGCAAGCTGTTCGGCGTGTTCCAGCGCCTGCACAAGGCCAGCGACTATCCCGGCACGGGCATCGGCCTGGCCAGCGTGCGTCGCGTGCTCACCCGCCACGGCGGCCGCATCTGGGCCGAGGCCCAGGTCGACCAGGGCGCCACCTTCCATTTCATCCTTCCCCCCCCTGCGCCCGACGCGCACAGCTGAGGTCCACCCGAATGAGTCCCCTGCGTACCATCCTCATTGCCGAAGACAGCCCGGCCGACGCCGAAATGGCGATCGACGCGCTGCGCGACGCGCGCCTGGCCAATCCGATCGTGCACGTGGAAGACGGCGTGGAGACGCTGGATTTCCTGATGCGCCGCGGGGCGTACGCCAACCGCGAGGAAGGCCTGCCGGCGGTACTGCTGCTGGACATCAAGATGCCGCGCATGGACGGGCTGGAGGTGCTGCAGCGCATCCGCGCCGAGGACGAACTCAAGCGCCTGCCGGTGGTGATCCTGTCGTCCTCGCGCGAGGAAAGCGACCTGGCGCGCAGCTGGGACCTGGGCGTCAACGCCTACGTGGTCAAGCCGGTGGACGTCGACCAGTTCTTCAACGCGGTCAAGACGCTCGGCACCTTCTGGGCGGTCATCAACCAGGCCCCGGAGCTGGAGTAAGCGCAGATGCCCAACAAAGGGACGCCGTTGGGGCCATTGCGCATCCTGCTGGTCGAGGACTCGGCCGAGGACGCGGAACTGCTGTGCGACCAGATGCTCGAAGCCGGGCTGGAATGCAGCTTCGAGCGGGTCGACAGCGACGCCGGGATGCGCGCGCTGCTGGCGCGGTGGACGCCGGACATCGTGCTCTCGGACCTGAGCATGCCGGGCTTCTCCGGCTACCAGGCGCTGCGCATCCTGCGCGAGACGCACCCGCAGGTGCCCTTCATCTTCGTCTCCGGGACGATGGGCGAGGAGACCGCGGTACAGGCGCTGCACGAAGGCGCCAACGACTACATCATCAAGCACCACCCGGCGCGGCTGCCCTCGGCGGTGGCGCGCGCCATCCGCGAGGCGCGGCGCGAGATGGAGCGGCTGCGGGTCGAGGACGAACTGATGCGCGCGCAGCGGCTGGAAAGCCTGGCGCTGCTGGCGGCCGGCCTCAGCCACGACCTGCGCAACATCCTGCAGCCGCTGCTGATCGTGCCGGACCTGATCCGCGACCGCAGCGACGACCCCAAGGTGGTGCGGCTGGCCGACGTCATCGCCGAATGCGGGCGGCGCGGCCACGAGATGGTCGAGTCGATGCTGTCGTTCGTGCGCGGTTCGCGCCTGCCCAGCGAGCGCATCGTGCTGCAGCGGCTGTTCCAGGCGGTGGGGATGCTGCTCAAGAGCAGCCTGCCGGGCAATATCGACCTGCACCTGGACGTGGGCGACGAGCACATGGCGGTGGAGGGCAATTACACCGAGCTGCAGCAGGTGCTGCTGAACCTGGCGCTCAACGCGATCCAGGCCATGCCCGACGGCGGCCGCCTGAGCCTGGTCGCCGAACGCGTGGCCACCACCGGCGGCGAGCGCCTGTGCATCCGCGTGCAGGACCAGGGCATCGGCATGGACGAGGCGACCCTGGAGCGGTTGTTCAGCCCGTTCTTCACCACCAAGGCCAGCGGCACCGGGCTGGGGCTGGTGTCGTGCAAGCGCATCGTCGAGAGCCTGGACGGCACGATCTCGGTGTCCAGCCGCCCGGGCGAGGGCACCTGCTTCGACCTGCTGCTGCCGCTGCATGGCGCGGTGGTGGAACCCGAAGACGGCGACAAGCCGGTGGTCCCGGCCGGTCGCGGCCGGCGGATACTGGTGGTGGACGACGAAGCCACGCGCCTGTCGCTGCTGGGCAACGCACTGGCCAGCCAGGGGTACCGGCTGCGGCTGGCCGCGGACGGCGCCGCGGCGATGCGCCACCTGCAGGAGGCCGGCATGCCGGACGCGGTGCTGGTCGACAGCGGCATCCCGCTGCTGTCCGCCGGGCAACTGCTCACCGAGATGCACGGCATGGGGTACCGCGGGCCGGCCATCGTGCTGGAAGAGAACCGCGACGAAGCGTTTGCCGACGGCATGGCGCCGACGGGAATCAGCGTGCACGTGCTGCCGCGCCCGCTGGAGATGCAGCGCGTGTTCCGGGTCGTGGCCGACGCGCTGGGCACCGGCTGAGGCGCCGGCAACGCACGCGGAAGGTGCTGGCGCCGGGTTGCCGGGTACTGATGGCCCGGCACAGGCCCTATCATGTGCATCCCGATTGCGACCGCGCGGCGGCACGCCGCGCCTCCCCCCGATGACGACCGTCCTACTGAGCCTGGGCAGCAACGTGCGCCCGCAACATCACCTGCAGGTGGCGGTGCAGGCGCTGCGCGGGCGTTTCGGGCAGATCACCGTCTCCCCGGCCTACCGCACGCCGGCGGTGGGCTTCGACGGCCCCGATTTCCTCAACAACGCGGTGATGCTGGACACCGGCCTGCCGCTGGTGGAACTGGACGACTGGCTGCATGCGGTCGAGGATGCGAACGGCCGCGACCGCAGCGGGCCGCGTTTCAGCGACCGCACCCTGGACATCGACGTGGTGTACTACGGCGACCTGGTGGTGGAAGGTCCCGGGCACCTGCGCATCCCCCGGCCCGAGCTCAGGCACGCCTTCGTGCTCAAGCCGCTGGCCGACATCGCCCCGGAGTTCATCGACCCGGTCCGTGGCCTCAGCCTGCGGCAGATGTGGCAGGCGCACCCGCAGCATGGCGACGTGTTCGATACCGTCGAACTGGCGGACTGAAACTGGCGCCACGGCGTCCGACCCGGCATGTCGCCGCGGCCCGGAGCGGCGCCGCGCGCTGATGCCATCCCGGCCGCCCGCCGCCCCCTGGCTCAGGTCAGCGTACGCCCGCCATCGAGCCGCAGCGTCTGCCCGGTGATGTAGCCGGCATCGTCGAGCAGCCAGCGCACCGCCGCGGCGATCTCGTGCGGGGTGCCGGTACGCGCCAGCGGCGTGCGCTCCAGCAGCTTCTGCTTGGCGGCTTCGCTCTTGCCCTGTTCCGGCCACAGGATCGCGCCGGGCGCCACCGCGTTCACCCGCACGTGCGGGGCCAGTTCCAGCGCCAGCGAGCGCGTGGTCATTTCCAGCGCGGCCTTGGCCGCTGAATAGGCCGGGTGGTCGCGCAGCGGCTGGCTGGCATGCAGGTCGGTCAGGTTGACGATGGCCCCGCGCTGCCGGCGCAGGTGCCCGGCGGCGGCCTGGGCCAGGAAGAACGGCGCCCGCGCGTTGACCGCGAACAGCTCGTCCCACTGCTCGACCTGGACCTGGCCGAACGGGGTGGGGAAGAAATTGGAGGCATTGTTGACCAGCGCATCGAGCCGGCCGAAATGCGCCACCACCTCCTCGACCAGCTCCGGCAGCGCCTGCGGGTCGCGCAGGTCGGCCTGTACCGCCAGCACGCTGCCCGGGCGCTCGCTCTCCAGGTCGAAGGCCAGCGCCTGCAGCTCCTCGCCCGACTGGTGCGCGTGCAGCGCCAGCCGGTAACCATGGGCGTGCAGGTGGCGGGCGATGACCGCGCCGATACGGCGCGCGCTGCCCGTCACCAAGGCCACCCGTTGCGGATCCGTCATCTGCGTTTTCCTCGCTCGGCTATCCTGTGCATTGTCTCCGCAAACCGCCGTCCCATGCATTCCGACCTGCCCCTGCCCGAATCCGACGCACTGGCCCACAGCGAGCAGCTGGCCGCGCACCTGCGCGCGGAGATCCTCGCCCAGGGCGGCGCGATGCCGTTCTCGCGGTTCATGGAGCTGGTGCTGTATGCGCCGGGCTGGGGCTATTACAGCGCCGGCGCCAGCAAGTTCGGCGCTGCCGGCGACTTCGTCACTGCACCGGAAATGGGCACGCTGTTCGCCGCGGCCACCGCCAACGCGCTGGCGCCGGCATTGCGCGGGCTCGGTGCACAGGCGCGCGTGCTGGAACTGGGCGGCGGCAGCGGCGCGTTCGCCGAGGCCGCGCTCGGGCGCCTGGCCGAACTGGACGCCCTGCCGGCGCGCTACGCCATCCTCGAACCCAGCGCCGACCTGCGCCAGCGCCAGCACCAGCGCCTGCAGGACGCGCTCGACCCGGCGGTCTTCGCCCGCGTGGAATGGCTGGACCGCCCGTTCGAGGACGCATGGGACGGCGTGCTGTTCGCCAACGAGGTGATCGACGCGCTGCCCACGCCGCGCTTCCTCATCGACCAGGGCGAGGTCTACGAGGAAACCGTCGAGCTCGACGGCGAGGGCCACTTCGTACGCGGTGCGCAGCCGGCGGACATGCTGCTGTCGGCCGCGGTGCGCCACGTGGAGCGCTACTTGGAGCGCCCGTTCGCCGACGGTTACCGCTCGGAACTGCTGCCGCAGCTGCCGTACTGGATCCAGGCGGTGGCCGGCGGCCTGCGCCGCGGCGCCATGCTGTTCGTCGACTATGGCTACACCCGCGCCGAGTTCTACCAGGACGACCGCCGCGACGGCACCGTGCGTGCGTTCTACCGCCACCGCGTGCACAACGACGTCTACCGCTGGCCGGGCCTGCAGGACATCACCGCGTCGGTGGATTTCACCGCACTGGCCGAGGCCGGCACCGGCGCCGGCTTCGACCTGGCCGGCTACTGCCACCAGGCCGGCTTCCTGTTCGGCAACGGCATCACCGCCCTGCTCGAGGACGCCGATGAGCGCACCGACGAGGTCGGGCGCGTGCGCCTGCGCGAACAGTTCAAGCGCCTGACCCTGCCCACCGAAATGGGCGAGCGCTTCCAGGTGATGGGCTTCAGTCGCGACGTCGACCTGTCGGCGGCGTTCGCGATGGGCGACCTGACCTGGCGCCTGTGAGCGGCCCGTTGTTCAAGCCGCTGCGCCACCTGCCGTTCTGGATCGGGCTGTGGGTGCTGGCGGTGCTGGGCGTGGTCGCGGTGTGCCTGCTTCCGCCGCCACCGTTGCCGCCGCTGCCCGAGAACGGCGACAAGGCCGAACACCTCATCGCCTATTTTCTGCTCGCGGCCAGCGCGGTGCAGCTGTTCCGCCGCGGCCGCGCGCTGGCGGCCGTGGGCCTGGCGCTGGTGGCGATGGGCGTGTGCATCGAATTCGCACAGGGCGCGCTGACTGACACCCGCAGTGCCGACCCGTTCGACGCGCTGGCCAATACCGTCGGCGTGGCGGTGGGACTGGCAACGGCATTCACCCCGCTGCGTGACCTGCTGCTGCGGCTGCAGCCGCGCCGCGACGCCGAGCGGAAGCAGTAAAAGCGCGCCTCCATGCGCAGGAGCAGGTAGACGGCGCTTCCTGAGGGTTGCCGGCAGTTCGAGGTGGCAGGAAGGCGACTTCGCTGCTGCCGCTGCCTCCACGTGTTTTTTCGGGAAGGTGCTGGCCGGCTTCTGCCGGAAATGTCCCCGCTTTCCGGAGTCCGCCACCTGCGTTGAGAGCGTACGGCCAGGGTGATACCGTCCATGCAGGGCAACACGGTACGCCTGCGCACCAGTGATGCACATCAGGGGCGGGGGAGAAGTTCTTCGCCCTCCATCTTCCGAGCGCGCGTCTTTCACGGAGTGCGGAGTGCCGATCGCTGTAATCGTGCAGATCTTGCGCGATCTCTTTCGGTATCAGGATCATCGCCGCATCAGCGCCTGCTGGCCGCGTCTACCAACGGGCGTACGGCGAACACTTCAGGCCGATGTGGCGTCACGGCGCGGTCCAACTAAGGCATGGGGAAGCATGTATAGCTATTACTGGCTCGAAAAATTAGAGCACGATGGGGAATTGCTCGTCCTTCATCTCGCGCAACTCGTGCGTGGTGAGCAGGATGAATTTATCGGCCTTCCCCTTGTAGTCAAACCTGAGTCGCCCCGCTTTTCAGTGCATTTCGGGGAGGTCGGTGCATTCAAGACCGTGCCAGAGATGTTCGATGAGGTCTCGGAAGGGGCCGAGAAGGTGGGGTCCTTCTTGTTCCGGGAGTCTTCCAGCGCCTACATGAAGGAAATGGGGGAGCAGCTGGAATTAGCGCGCGATATTGGGCCTGGGAGCTTGCAGCACCATATCGTGTACGCGGAGAACGCGGTCACTCATGTACTCAGTGCCCATGCTCCCGTGGTCTCCGAGCGGTCGCGATAGATCTTGGTTCGTCCCTGCGACCCTCGCTTTGCGGCACAACTCAACCCAGGCTTTGAAAGCACATGTCGGATACCGCCATCAACCTGCAGGAAAAGCTGGCCCGGTTCTCGGAGCATTGGTCGCCCCGGGTCATCGCGGAGATGAACGACTACCAGTTCAAGCTCGCCAAGGTGCTGGGTGAGTTCGTCTGGCATTCGCATGCGGACACCGATGAGGTGTTCATCGTGCTGGCCGGCGAGATGGTGATCGAGTTCAGGGACCGGTCCGTCGCGCTTGCCGCCGGCGAAATGTACGTGGTGCCCAAGGGCGTGGAGCACCGCCCGGTGGCGTCCCGCGAATGCAGCATCATGCTGGTGGAGCCGCGCGGGGTGGTCAACACCGGCGACGCCGGCGGCGCCTACACCGCACCGAACGACGTCTGGGTGTAACGCGGGCGCAGCTGCCGGGGCGTCCGGGCGGCCCCCGCAGCGGCGCGCCGGTACCCGTGCGCGCCGCTAGCGCAGCGTCACCCGGTCCAGCACCCACATGTCGGGGCGGAAGTCGCCACTGAAGCGGATGCACAGCGCTTCGGTTTTGTCGGTGCGGCGCAGCAGTGGCGCGTGCAGGGTGATGAAGCCGTCGGCGTCGGGGCGTGCGGGCAGCGGTGCGGTGGCAATGCGCTTGCCGTCGCAGGAGCCGGCGCGGATGTCCAGTTCGCCATGCGCGCTGCGTGCGGGCAGGAAGCGGCGGCGGGCGTTCTCTTCCTCGCTCTGGTCGATGATGTAGGGCAGGCGGCCGGCGCGTACTTCGATGCTTTCCGCGCCGGCCATGGGCGCGTGTTCCCAGCGCCAGCACGGCTGCATGAAGGCGACGTTGAACAGGGCGCGCCGGCCGTCGGCCTGCACGGTATCGTCCTGCATCCGCAGCACCGGGCCTTGGGCGATGCACGGCTGCAGCTGCGCGTTGCCGCGGCTGCGCAGGCTGGCGGCCGTCACCTCGAAACGCTGCGCGGGCTGCAGCGCGTTGTCGCCGGCGAAGGCGGCGGTGCGCAGCTGCAGCGGCAGCCCGGCCTCGATGGGGCCGGCGTACAGCGGCGACCGCGCCGTCGGCTCGCTGCCGTCGAGCGTGTAGCGCACCGGGTAGCCGAGCGGATTGGACAGCTGCAGCGTCGCCTTGCCGGCAGCGGCGGGCGCATCGTCCAGCAGCACGCCGAACGGCGTGCGCGCATAGCCGACGCCCAGCGCCTGGTAGCGCCGGGTCCAGGCCGGCAGCCGCTGCAGGAAGCTGGCGTAGTCCTTGCCGGCCTTTGGCGTCCAGCCGGTCTCGGCCACTGCCAGCAGGCGCGGGAAGGTGTTGTGCTCGACCGCGGAAAACCGCACGTCGTCGGTGGTCCACATGTTGGCCTGCAGGCCGAGGATGTGGTGGTGCCGGTCCGCATCCAGCGCCTCGGGCACCGGTTCGAAGCGGTAGAATCGCTCCATCGGGATCAGCTTCGGCCGCGGGCGGCCGCCGGGCTCGTCCGGCGAATCGGTCTGCAGGTAATCCAGGTACAGGTCGGCGTTGGGCGACATCACCACGTCGTGGCCCTGCCGCGCGGCGGCGAGGCCGCCGTCGATGCCACGCCAGGACATCACCGTGGCGTCGGGCGCCAGGCCGCCGTCGAGGATCTCATCCCAGCCGATCAGGCGCTTGCCGTGGCCGTGGACCTGCGCTTCCAGGCGATGGATGAACCAGCTCTGCAACGCATCCTCGTCGGCCAGCCCGAGCTCGCGCATCCGCGCCTGCACGCGTGGCGACGCCTGCCACTGCGCCTTGATGGCCTCGTCGCCGCCGACGTGGATGTAGGGGCCGGGGAACAGCTGCGCCACTTCGGCGAACACGCCATCGAGGAAGTCGAACGTGGCATCGTCCACGTTGAACAGGTTGGCGTGGATGCCGCGGTGCGCGGAAACCGGGATCTGCCGGCCCTCGGTACCGAGCGCCGGGTAGGCGGCGATGGCGGCGGTGGCATGGCCGGGCATGTCGATCTCCGGCACCACGGTGATGTGCAGTGCGGCGGCATGGGCGACGATGTCGCGGATATCGTCCTGCGTATACCAGCCGCAGTAACGCACCGGCGTGCCGCTGGCCGGATCGACGCCGGCATCGCCGGCGGGAACCCGGCAGCCACCGACCTGCGCCAGGCGTGGATGGCGCTTGATCTCGATGCGCCAGCCCTGGTCGTCGGTCAGGTGCCAATGGAACACGTTGAGCTTGTGCAGCGCCATCGTGTCGAGCACCTGCTTGACCTGCGCCGGGGTCTGGAAATGCCGGGCCGAATCGAGCATGTAGCCGCGCCACGGGAAGCGCGGCGCATCGTCGATGCGCATGGCCGGCAGCGTCACGCGCGCGGCGGCGCTCTGGGTGAGCAGCTGCCACAGGGTCACCGCGCCATGGAACAGGCCGGCCTCGCTGCTGGCGCGGATCGTGATGCCGTCGTCGCCGACGCTGAGCGCATAGCCTTCCGCCGGGATGCCGCTGCCCGGTTCGACAGCCAGGCGGATGCCGTGCGTGCCTTGGCCGCGCGCGGCGATGGACAAGGGCGTGCGTCCGGCCTTTGCGAGGAACGCGTTGAGCTGGCCCGCAACCCGCATCGCGGCGTCGCCCTCGGCCTGCACGACGGTGCTGGCGTCCACGGAGAAGGCCGCGGCATCGGCATCGACCCGCATCGAGGCCGGTTGTGGAATGAGCGAGGGGACGATGGCGTCGCCGCCGGCGCGGACCGGCTGGCACAGCGCCAGCAGGCAGAGGGACAGCCACGCGGATCGACGCATCATGGATTCCGGTTGCGCAAGGGCCAGGCCGGATTATCCGATGATCGGCTATCGTTGCCCATCGCCGCCCCTACTCCGGATACGCGCATGCATGGATACATGAGAAACCTTTTCCTGTGCGGGCTGTTGCTGGCGGCGACGGTGCCGGTGCAGGCCATCGCGGCGGTTGGCGATGGACCCGAGCCCGGCATCGAGGTGCTGCTGCGCGAGCGCGCCGATGCGCTGAAGGGCAAGCGCATCGGCCTGGTCACCAACATGACCGGCGTCGACCGCGCGCTGCGCAGCGACATCGACCTGCTGGCCGCGCGTACCGACGTCCAGCTGGTGGCGCTGTTCGGCCCGGAGCATGGCGTGCGCGGCGACGTGCAGGCCGGTGGGCACGTGGATTCATCGCGCGATGCGGCCACCGGATTGCCGGTGCACAGCCTCTACGGCGAGCACCGCGAACCGACCCCGGAGATGCTGCGCGGCATCGACCTGCTGCTGTTCGACATCCAGGATGTGGGGGCGCGTTTCTACACCTACCCGTACACGCTGGCCAACGTGCTGCGCGCGGCGCGGCGCGACGGCATCCCGGTGTGGGTGCTGGACCGGCCCAATCCGGTCGGCGGGCTGAAGGTGGAAGGCCCGGTACTGGAGCCGGCGCAGGCCTCGTTCGTGGGCATGTTCCCCATTCCGGTGCGCCATGGCATGACCATCGGCGAACTGGCGCGCTTGTTCAATGCCGGGTTCGGCATCGGCGCCGATCTCAGCGTGGTGCCGATGCGCGGCTGGCAGCGCGGCGATGCCGAGCCGGGTGGGGCGATGCCGTGGGTACCGCCGTCGCCGAACATGCCCACGCGCGATACGGCGCTGGTCTACCTGGGCACGGCGCTGCTGGAAGGTACCAACGTGTCCGAGGGCCGCGGCACCACGCGACCGTTCGAGACCCTCGGTGCGCCCTTCGTCGATGCGCGGCAACTGGCCGATGCGCTCAACGCGCTCGACCTGCCGGGCGTGCGCTTCCGCCCGACCGCGTTCACCCCGAGCTTCTCCAAGCACGCCGGCAAGGCCTGCGGCGGGGTGCAGATCCACGTCACCGACCGCGAGGCGTTCCTGCCGTTCCGTACCGGGCTGGCGGTGGTCAAGACCCTGCACGACCTGTATCCGGATGCGTTCCGCTTCCAGTCCGATGCACCGGGCGCGACGCCCGGCTTCTTCGACAAGCTGGCCGGCAATGCCTGGCTGCGCGAGGCGATCGGGCGCGGCGATGCGCTCGATGCGATGCAGGCGCGCTGGCAGCCGGAGCTGCGGCGGTTCGAGGCGCTGCGCACGCGCTATCTGCTGTACCCGTGAGGGCGGCGGGGATGCTCCCCGGCGCCCCCTGCGGGATGCCCGGAGGCGGTGGCCGCACCTAATTCCGGGTCCGCAGCGTCACCTGCTGCAACACCCACATCCGCGGCCGGGTGTCGCCGCTGAAGGTCATGCACAGGTCGGCGCTGCCGCCGACCGCCGAGCGCAGCGGCGCGTCCAGGGTGATGAAGCCATCGGCGTCCGGTGCCTGCGGCAGCGGCACGGAGGCCAGCACCGGGCCTTCGCAGCCATCGCGGACCTCGAACTCGCCGTGCGCCGCCACCGCCTTGCGGAAGCCGCGCCTGGCCTCTTCATCGCGCAGCAGGCCGAAGTTGTACGGAATGCGGCCGGCGCGGACCTGGATCGAGGCCACGTCCTGCAGTTGCGCGCCCTCCCACAGCCAGCATGGGTTGAAGATGCTCACGTCGAAGCTCTCGCGCGGGCCATCGGTGGGGTTGTCGTCCTCCAGCCGCAACAGCAGGCGGCCGCCCTGCGGGCACTGCGCCAGGGTCTTGTCGGTGCGGCTGAGCAGTGCGGCCGCATCCAGCGTCCACCGGCTTGCCCGGTCGGCCAGCGGCCTGCCCTCGAAGAAGGCGGCGGCGTGCAGCTCGGTCGGCACCGCCAGGTCCAGCGGTGCGGTGTAGGCGGGCGATCGTGCCGTCGGTAGGCTGCCGTCGGTGGTGTAGCGGATGTCGCCGTAGCCCAGCGGGTTGGACAGCTCGACCCGCACCCGGTTGCCGGCGCGGTCGTCCTGGCGCTGCATCGCCACCGACAATGCGGTCTGCCCGTAGGCGATGCCCAGCGCCCGGTAGCGTTGCAGCTGCACCGGCAGGCGCGCGAGGAAGCCGTCGTAGTCCTTGCGCTGCAGCGGCGTCCACGCGATCTCCGCCAGCGCCGCCATGCGCGGGAACAGGTTGTGCTGCAGGCGTTCCCAGGTCCGGGTGTGTTCGGTCCACATGTTGGCCTGCACCCCGATCACGTGCCGGCGCTGCTCGGGCTGCAGCTGCCCGGGTACGGGATCGAACGCGTAGATCTTCTGCATCGAGGTGAACTTCGGCCGGCCCGGCGGTTCGTCCGGCAGGTTGGTCTGCAGGAAGTCCAGGTACAGCGTGTTGCCGGGCGACATCACCACGTCGTGGCCGTGGGTCGCCGCTTCGATGCCGCCCTCGATGCCGCGCCAGGACATCACCGTGGCCTGGGGCGGCAGCCCGCCCTCGATGATCTCGTCCCAGCCGATCAGCTTGCGGTCGCGCGCTTCCAGGAACGTCTCCAGGCGCTTGAGCATGTGCGACTGCAGCGCTTCTTCGTCCTTCAGCCCGAGCTTGCGGATATGCGCCTGCACCGCGGGCGATGCCTGCCACTGGTACTTCACCGCCTCGTCGCCGCCGATGTGCACGTACGGGCCGGGGAGCAGGTCGATCACTTCGGCCAGGACGCCTTCGAGAAACTGCAGCGTTTCCTCGCGCGGGTTGAACAGGTAGGGGTTCACGCCCCAGTTGTGCGACGGCTCGGTGGGGCCATCGACCACGCCGTGCTCCGGATACGCCGCCACTGCCGCCTGGGCGTGGCCGGGCACGTCGATTTCCGGAACGATGGTGATATGGCGGGCCGCGGCGTAGGCCACCACGTCGCGTATCTGTTCCTGCGTGTAATGGCCGCAGTACCGGTTGGGGGTGCCGTCGGCGTTGCGCCCGGCGTCGCCCTGCGGCACGCGGCAGCCGCCGACCTCGGTGAGCCGGGGGTAGCGCTTGATCTCGATGCGCCAGCCCTGGTCGTCGGTGAGATGCCAGTGGAAGGTGTTGAGCTTGTGCGTGGCCATCGTGTCGAGCAGGGCCTTGATCTGCTCTACGCTCCAGAAATGGCGCGCCGAGTCGAGCATCAGCCCGCGCCAGGCGAAACGCGGCGTGTCCTCGATCCGCATCGCCGGCAGCGCCACCGCCACCGCCTGCGGCCCGGCAAGCAGCTGCCACAGCGTCATCGCGCCATTGAACAGTCCATGTTCGTCGCCGGCTTCGACGCGGATGCCGTCATTGCCGATGTGCAGCGTGTAGGCCTCCGCCGATGCGCCGGCCTGCGCGGGAACGATGCGGAAATCGATGCCATTGCCTTCGCCCTTGCCACTGGCCAGCCGCAGCGGCGTGGTCCTGCCCAGCAGTTCGGTGAAGCGCGCGGCCACCCGGCCGGCGGCATCGCCCTGGGCGCGGAGGGGCGTGGTCGCATCGACCACGAAACGGCCCTCGGCCGCCCGCACCATGGCCGGCAGTGGAATCAACGGCACTCTCTTGACCTCGGCGGCCGCCACCGTCGGGAGCGGTGCAGTGGAAGATGCAGGCGTGCAGCCGGCGGCCATGGAAAGCGCCGCGAGCAGGGTGGCCGTCACCAGCGTGGCGGCGGTTCTGTTTCGGATCATCGTGACTCCCTGGAACTGGGCGGATGCGTGGCGGTGGGCGCCTGTGTCCGGGCTTCGGGGCACGGGATGCGGACTGCCGGTCGCCACTGTAAAAAAAAGGGCCTGGAAAAGCTCCAGGCCCGTTGGAGGAGAAAGAACGCAATCGGGATTCCGCGCCGGTGCCCCGCCCTTAGAAGGCGAAGCGCAGCGAGGCCATGTAGCGGCGGCCACTCAGGTAGGCGCCGCGGGTGAGCTGTTCCACGCCCGAGTAGGAGTGGTACTGCTCGTCCAGCAGGTTCATGCCTTCCAGGCCGACGGACAGGTTTTCGTTGATCCGGAAGGCGATGGACGCATCCAGCGAGGCATAGTCCATCGTCCACAGCTGGCGGCCGGCGCTGACGTTGGTGAAGTACTTGTCGCGCCAGCCATAGGTGACGCGCGCGGTCCAGGTGTCGTTCTCGAAGAACGGGCTGATGTTGAACTGGTTCTTCGAGTTGAACGGCAGCGGGCGGCCGCCGGTGGCTTCGCCGTCGGAGTAGGTGTAGTTGGCGACGATGCCGAAACCAAGGCCGAAGTTCTGCTGCCAGGCCAGCGAATAACCCTTGATCTTCGCGTCGCCGGCATTGCGCGGACGGTCCACCAGGTAGGTGTCGTTCTTGTTCTGGTTCTGGTTCCAGTGCGTCTCGGGGGTGGACTCGGTGAGGATGTAGTCGGCCACGTCGCGGTAGAAGATCGAGCCGGCGACGATGGCGTTCTCGGCGAAGTACCACTCGGCGGAGAAGTCGACGTTGGTGGACTGGTAGGGCTTGAGGTTCGGGTTGCCGCCGCCGCCGGTCAGCGCGGTGTCGGACAGCCACAGGTAGGAGGAGATGTCCGTGTAGTTCGGGCGGGCGATGGTCTTGGCGACGGATGCGCGCAGCACCAGCGATTCGGTGGCGTCGTAGACCAGGTTCAGGTTCGGAAGCACGTTGTTGTACTTGTTCTTCTTCACCACCGGGTCGTACGAGGCGGCCAGCTTCTCGGCCGACCATTCCGGCTTGGTGCACCCGGCCAGGCCGGTGTTGCATTCGTAGCTGCCCGACTCCAGGTCGGTACGCACGTAGCGCACGCCGACGCTGCCGCGCAGCTTGTCGAAGCTGAAGTCGGCCTGCACGTACGCCGCGCCGATGTCCTCGTTGATCGACCAGTTGTTGCGCGCGAACTCCTCGGCGCTGAACGGTGACACGACCGGCATGGTCTGCCACGGCGCCAGCCACTTGCCGCTGCTGATGTAGTCGGCCAGCTTCCAGCCGTCGATGGTGAAGCGCTTGCCCAGGTCGCCGTAGCCGCCGAGCCCGTTGAGATAGTTGCCGGGCAGTTCGCGCGGATCGAAATCCGACGCCTTGGCATCGCCGTAGGTGGCCACGGCCGCCAGGCCGATACCCTGCTGGATCTGGCGGGTCTCGTGCTTGCGCTGCTTGTAGCCGAAGCGGAGCAGATAGACCGGCGAATCGAGCTTGATGCCGAAATCGACCTGGCCGTAGGTTTCCTTGTCCACGGTCGGCTTCTCCACCAGGTTGCCGCCCCAGCCGGTGTTCCAGCCGGGCTTGGACGGGTCGCCACCCCAGCCGCCGTCCATCTGGAACTGGTCGGGGTTGAGGAACGGGTTGTTGCCGGTGAAGGTCACGCTGCCCGGATTGCCCGGTGCATCGGCGATGGACCAGGTGTAGTCGGTGCGGGCCAGGAATTCGCCGAACACCTGCTCCGGGCCGCCGTCGGCCTTGGTGCGGCCGATATGGGTGGACGCGGACCAGCGCTCGTCGTTCCAGTCGAGCTTGACGTCGTAGGTCGACGATTCGACGTTGGCGCGGCGGTTCTGCAGGTCGAACACCACCAGCCCGTTCTTGTGGCTGGCGCTGGTGATCAGCCCGTCCTTGACGGTGATGTCGCTCAGCGTCTTCAGGCTGTTCCAGGTGTTGCCCTGGTGGGTGAACATCGACTGCGCCATGTGGTCGAAGTTGGCGTCGATCTTCAGCGCGTTCAATTCGATGTTCATCTGCTCCACCGGCTTGAACTGCAGCGCCAGCGAGTAGGTCTTGCGCTCGCGTTGCTGCTCGAAGAAGTGCGCGCTGGTGGAGTTGGGGCCGACCGCATCCGGGTTGGCGTACAGCGTTGCGGCGCAGGTCCCGGTACAGGTTGCCGGCAGCGTCGGCTGCACCCCGTTGACCGGCGGCTTGGACCAGTCCGGCGGCAGGTTGGTGACCGAGCCCGGTGCACCGCCGACGCCGGCGATGTAGTCCTTGGCCCGCACGATGCCGTAGGACTCGATGCCGTCGCGGCGGATGCTCTCGTTGGAGGCCTGGGCAGAGACGATCACGCCGAAACTGCCGGCGTCGTTCTTCCACGCGAACGCGGCCGAAGCATTGGGATCGGTCTTCTCGACGCGGTCGTTGCGGCCATAGCTGACGCGGCCGGACAGGCTGACCTTCTCCGGCATGTCCAGCGGCTTGCGGGTCGAGACGATCACCGTGCCGCCGATCGAGCCCTCGTCGATGCGCGCTTCCGGCGACTTGAACACTTCCACCTTGCCGACCAGCTCGGGCGCCAGCAGCGAGTAGTTGAAGGTACGGGTCGGGAAGTCGGACATGTTCCAGTCGCCGGAGGCGATGGACTGGCCGTTGAGCAGGGTACGGTTCAACGCCGGATCGGTGCCCAGGATCGACACCTTCTCGCCCTGGCCGTAAGCCCGGTCGATGGTCACGCCGGGGATGATGGTCATTGCCTCGGCCACGTTGGTGGCCGGGAACTTGCCGACGTCCTCGGCGGTGATGACGTCGACGATGGCGTCGGCATTGCGCTTGGTCTCCAGCGACTGCTGCAGGCTGGCGCGGATGCCGGTGACCACGACGCGGTCGAGGTCGGTCGCCTCCTTGCCCGCCTCCTGCGCATGCGCGGAGAAGCTCAGGCAGGTGACGATGGCGGCGGACAGTACGGACTTGCGGTACCTCATGATGTCTCTCCTCATCATTGGCGTGTTTGTGGGTTGAACCGCGGGTGCTTGGGGGGGGGCGGTGCGCGGGCGGCTGCCCGTGCGGCGGTATGCGTTGCTGCGTGGGTGGGCGCGTGGTCAGGTGCTGCGGTGCTGCAGATACCAACTGGCAGCGCCGATGACGCCCAGTTGCCCGTGCTCGACCAGTTTCACGGGAATGCGCTGCAGCGCCTTTGCCATGGGTCCCTTGTTGAGGAAACGCTCGACGAAGGTGCTGCCGATGAGGAACGGGCCGAGCTTTGGCAGGATGCCGCCGGCCAGGTAGATGCCGCCCTGCACGCCGTAGAGCAGGGCCATGTCGCCGATGGTGGAACCGAGGATTCCGCAGAACAGTTCCAGGGTCTGTACCGCGAGCGGGTCGCTGCCATCGCAGGCGGCGGCGCTGACGGCATCGGGGGTGGCGTGCACGGGCGTGGCGCCGCGCACGGCGCACAGTGCGTTGTAGAGATTGAGCAGGCCGGGCCCGGACAGCGCGCCGTGCTCGATGGAGACGTGGCTGCGGTTGCGCAGCATCTGCTGCAGCACGGCCATTTCCAGTTCATTGCCGGCGGCCAGCGCGGCCTGTCCGGCCTCGGTGGCGAGCACGACCGAGCGCTCGCCGACGGGAATCCAGAGCGCGGCGCCCAGGCCGGTGCCGGGGCCGACGACGAGGGTGGGGCCGCGCGGCGCCTGCGCCGGGCCGGTCAGCTGCAGCACCTGGCTGCCGTCGATGTGGGCGGCGGCGTGGGCGACGGCTTCGAAATCGTTGACCAGGTGCACGGCCTGGAAGCCGAGGTCGTCGCGGATGCGGCTGGCCGACAGCGGCCAGGGCAGGTTGGCGGAGATCACGCTGCCATCGGCCAGCGCATAGCCGGCACTGGCGATGACGCATTCGCGCGCGCCCGGGGCATGGGCGTGGAAGTCGGCGAGGATCGGGCCCAGCCCGGCGTGGTCGGCGCAGCGGTAACGGCGGTAGGCGATGACATCGATGCCCTGGCCGGGCGTGGCGCGGACCAGCCCCACCCGCACATGGGTGCCCCCCACATCGGCGGCGATCAGCGGCACGGCCGGCGCGGCGACGGGCAGGTGCTGGGTTGGGCTGAAGCTGGCGACCACGCGGTTCCCCCGGAGTGTCTGCAGATCCGTGGGGAGCTGCGGCATCCGGAGTTTCGGTGCTGGTTGACAACGATGTCAAGCTGCTTTGCAAAAAATTTTCAGATAGCTGGTCGTGCCAGAATCCTAAATAAGTCAATGATTGCAATGGATAAAATCATTTCATTCGAAACGATGCGTAAAAATCGAGTGGATGAAGAGGCTTGTTGGCTGGTTCTGTGAAATTTTTTCGCATCCTCGTCCCAGGGGGCATGGCCTGGGCCTGGGCCGGCCTCCGGCACGCCGGCTGCTACCCGCCTCGGGCGCACCCCATAAAGACAGGGGCCACCGTTTCCGGTGGCCCCTGGGGCGTACTCAGCGCGTGGTTTCCAGTTTTATCCAGTCCAGCGTCCACAGCTCCGGGCGGGTGTCGCCGGTGAAACGGATGCACAGGTCGGCGCGCGGCGAGGCGGCGTGCAGCGGCGCCTGCAGTTCGACGAAGCCGTCGGCGCCCGGCGCCGCCGGCAGCGGCAGCGAGACCAGCGGCGTGCCCTTGCAGTCGGCCAGGATCTCCAGTTCGCCATGCGCGGTGCGGGCAGGAGCGAAGCGGCGGCTGGGCTCGTCATGGGCGAGCTGGAAGTTGTACGGGATGCGGCCGGCGCGGACCTTCACCGCACTCACCCCGGCCAGGTCCGCGTCCCGCCACAGCCAGCACGGGCTGAAGATGTTGACGTTGAAGATCGCGCGCTCGCCATCGGCCGGGCCGTCGTCTTCCAGGCGCAGCAGCAGCTTGCCGTCGCCGGGGCAGAGGTCGAGCCGGGTGTCGTCGCGGGTGAGCAGCGAATCGGCGGTGACGGCGAAGCGGCTGGCGGCTGCCAGTGGGCGGTCCTGGAAGAACGCCGCGGCGCGGATATCGGCCGGCAGCCCGACCTGCAGCGGCTGCGTGTAGCGCGGCGAGGTGGGGCCGACCTCGCTGCCGTCCAGGGTGTAGTGCACCGCGTAGCCGAGCGGATTGTCGAGGGTGACCCGGGCGGTGCCGGCGGCGCGGTCGCCGCTGTCGTGCATGTCCACCTGGAACGGGGTCTGCGCATAGCCGATGCCCATCGCCCGGTAGCGCTGCAGCTGGCGCGGCAACCGCTGCAGGAAGCCGGCGAAGTCGCGCTTGTCCGCCGGGCTCCAGCCGGTTTCGGCAACCGCGGCCAGGCGCGGGAACAGGTTGTGCTCGAGGATGCGGTCGCTGCGGGTGTGCTCGGTGAACATGTTGGCCTGCAGGCCGAGGATGTGCTGGCGCTTGTCGGCGGCCAGTCCGGCGGGCACCGGCTCGAACTCATAGGCCTTGCGCAGCTCGATGGTGGTCGGCCGGCCCGGCGGCTCGTTCGGCGAGGACGTCTGCAGGTAGTCCATGTACATGTGGGTGACCGGGGTCATCACCACGTCGTGGCCCTCGCTGGCGGCCTTCAGGCCACCCTCGGTGCCGCGCCAGGACATCACCGTGGCCTCCGGCGGCAATCCGCCCTCGAGGATCTCGTCCCAGCCGATCAGGCGCCGGTCGTGCTGCTCGAGGAACTTCTCCAGGCGCTTGATGAGGTGGCTCTGCATCTCCATCTCGTTCTTCGCGCCGATCCTGCGCATGTGCGCCTGCACGCGCGGCGAGGCGATCCACTGGTCCTTGACCGCCTCGTCGCCGCCGATGTGCACGTAGCGCGCCGGAAACATGTCGATCACTTCCAGCAGTACGTTCTCCAGGAACCGCAGGGTGCCTTCATCGGTGTTGAACAGGTTGGGGAACACGCCCCACTGGTTGTCGATGACCAGCGGCTTGCCGGTGGTGCCCAGCGCCGGGTACGCCGCGATGGCGGCGGTGGCGTGCCCGGGCACGTCGATCTCCGGGATCACCTGGATGTGCCGCTGCGCGGCATAGGCGACGATCTCGCGGATCTGTTCCTGCGTGTAGTAGCCGCAGTAGCGGCGCGGCTTGCCGGTGGCCGGGTCGCGGCCGGCATCGCCCAGCGGCACCCGGCAGCTGCCGACCTCGGTCAGCTTCGGGTAGCGCTTGATCTGCATGCGCCAGCCCTGGTCGTCGGTCAGGTGCCAGTGGAAGGTGTTGAGCTTGTGCTGGGCCATGGCGTCGAGCAGCTTCCTGATCTCGTCCATGCTCTGGAAATGGCGTGCCGAATCCAGCATCAGCCCGCGCCAGCGGAAGCGCGGGGTGTCGTCAATGGTGGCGGCCGCGACGCGGCCCGGGACGTCGCCGGTGAGCAGCTGCGCGGCGGTGACCGCGCCGTAGAACAGGCCCACGTCGTCGCCGGCGCTGATCTCGATGCCGGTGCGGGAGACCTTCAGCGCATAGCCCTCGGCGGTGTTGGTCGCGGAGGGATCCAGGCGGAAGCGGACCTGCGCCTGGCCGGCGTCGTCGGCCACGGCCAGGGTCGGGCCGCCGTTGCGTGCCAGCAACTCCACGAACTGGCCGGCGGCGCGGCGCGCCGCATCATCGCTGCCGCCGGCGCGGGCGCCGGCTTCCAGCACGAAGTCCCCGCCGCCGCTCGCCTGGTAGCGGGCCGGCTGCGGGATCAGCGATGGCATGGGGGCGCTGCCGGCGGCATGGGCCTGCAGGGCGATGCTGCCGAGCAGCAGGCAGCTGCCGAGCCAGGTCGTGCGGCGGCGCATGCGGAGGGACTTCGTCATCGGGCGGAGCTCCTGTGTTTTCTGGAGGGTACTCAAAAAAAACGCCGGGCCCGGAATGATCCAGGCCCGGCGCGTCATGCTGTCCGGCGATGCAGCGTGCCGGGATGGATCAGTACTTGAAGCGGAAGTTCAGGTAGTACTGGCGGCCATTGCTGTAGAACGCGCTCGGAATGCTCGCGCTCTGGTAGTACTTCAGCGACGGGTTGTTGAGGTTCAGCGCATCGAAGCTGACGCTCATCCAGTCGGTGGCCTTGTAGCTCAGCGACAGCGACAGGGTGCCGAAATCGTCCTGGTAGTAGGGATTGGCGCCCTTCAGGCCGATCAGGAACGCCGAACGGTAGGTGTAGCTCACCCGCGCGCCGAAGGTGTCGTTCTCGAAGTAGCCGCCGACGTTGTAGGTGTTCTTCGACGTGCCGAGCAGGTTGTTGCTGCCATCGGCCCAGGTGTGCGAGGTGCTGCCGTCGGCATAGGTGTAGTTGGCGTTGACGCCGAAGTTGTCGCCGATCGGCTGTTCGTAGGCGAGTTCGACGCCGGTCACCTTGCCATTGGAGTTGACCGGAACCGCGACCTGGTATTCCTCCAGCTTGTTGGTCAGCTCGCTGAACAGCATCTGCTTCTCGGTGCCGAAGGCGACGTAGTCCTTCAGGTTCATCGAGTAGGCGCCGATCGAAAGCAGGCCGCGCGGCATGAAGTACCACTCGAGGTTGGCATCGAAGTTGGTCGAGACCACCGGGTTGAGCTTCGGGTTGCCGCCGCTGCCGGTGCGGCTCAGGTCCGAGCCGCTCGATGCGGCGCCCAGTGCCGAGTAGTCGGGCAGGGTCTGGGTCTGCGAGGCGGCGAAACGGAACACCAGGTCGTCGGCCATGTCGAACTTCAGGTTCGCGCTCGGCAGCACGCGGCTGTGCTTGTTGTTGAAGGACAGCGCCTTCCATGCGCCGAACAGGCTGCTGACGTCGGCATTGGCCGGGTTGCTGACGGCCTGGTAGGTGTCGATGTCCTGGTCGATGTTGACATAGCGCAGGCCGACGTTGCCGCTCCAGCGATCGCCCGAGAAGTTGGCCTGCACGTAGCCGGCGAAGTTCTTCTCCGCCACCTTCCACTCGCCGCCGTAGTTGTGGCGGCCGGTGGGGCCGTCATTGCCGGACAGCCAGGTGGAGTTCTTGAGGATGGCTTCCTTCAGCGCCGCCGGCGTGAAGTACCACAGGTTGCGCGGGAAACTGCCGCCGATGCTGCTGGCGAAGCCGCCCGGATACGAGGCGGTCGCGCCGTTCTTGAGCGTGCTCCAGATGTCGCCCGGCGAGGCGCCTTCCGGGGACAGCGCCTCGCGCTTGTGGTCGGCGTAGCGCAGGCCGAAATCGATCGAGTTCAGGGTGCCGTTGTCGAAGTACTGGTTGAAATCGGCGGTGAACCATTTCTCCTTGTCCAGTGCGGTGACCTGCTGGTTGCCCCAGGTGCCGAAGCTGGTCACGTCGCTCGGGTCGGTGCCGCCCCCCAGGGTCCAGTCGACCGGCGAGCCGATGCCGTGGGTGGCCCAGCTCGCGCCTGCGTCGGCCGCCAGGGTCACCTCGGCGATGAACTGGCGCGGGGTAGAACCTTCACCCTTGGTGGAACCGGCCTGGAACTTGGCGCCGAGCCGGTCGTTGACCTGCCAGTCGGCGTCGAGCGTGAGGTAGTTGCTCTTGGCCGTCGCCTCGCGATAGATCATGTCGTACACGGCATAGTTGGTGCCGGGCTTGCCCGCATACGTGGCATTGGTCAGCACGCCGTCCTTGACCACATAGCCGGGCTTGGGCGATTCGGTATTGGCGAAGTTGCCGCCCCACAACATGAAATTGCGGTTGTAGTTGTTGGCATCCATCTTCGAGCTGAAGCCTTCGACGCCCAGGGTCAGGTTGTCCGCCGGCTTGAACTGCAGCGAGAGCAGGCCGCCCTTGCGCTCGCGGGTCTGCTCGAACAGGGTCGAGCCGAGCAGGGCCGGCGCGTACGCGCCGATCAGGTCCGGATTGTTGAGGCCCACTTCGGTGAGGTTGCCGTTGCCGTCCCTGCCGGTGATCTGGAAGAAGCCCGAGGGCAGCTCCTGCGCTTCGCGGCGCAGTTCGCGCTTCTGGCTGAACGCCTGCACCATCACGCCGAAGGTGCTGTCCTCGTTCTTGTAGTTGAACAGGCCGGCGAGCTGCGGGTCGTTGGACTTGGCCTGGTCCGAGCGCACCGCGCCGATCGAGGCTTCGGCGGTGATCTGCTTGGCGAATTCAAGCGGCTTGCGGGTGATGATGTTGACCGTGCCGGTGGTGCCGCCGTCCTGCAGCTTGGCCTGCGAGGACTTGTTCACTTCCACCGAGCGCACCAGTTCCGACGGCAGCAGGGTGTAGCTGACGCTGCGGCCGACGTTGCTGCCCTGGCTGAGCACGAACCAGTCGGCCGAGCCGACGCTGTGGCCGTTGATCAGGGTCTGGGTCAGGCTCGGGCTGGTGCCGCGCAGGCTGACGCGGTCGGCTTCGTCGAAGCCGCCTTCATCGGCGCTGGACGAGCTGATGTTCACGCCCGGCAGGCGCTGCAGGGTGTCGGCGACGTTGTGCGCCGGCAGCTTGCCGACATCTTCCGCGGTGACGACCTCGACGCGTGCATTGGCTTCGCGCTTGGTGTCCAGCGACTTTTCCATCGAGCCGCGGATGCCGGTGACGGTGACGGTGTCCAGGTCGGTCGCCTTGGGCTGCGCTTCCTGCGCGTGGGCGCTGAAGGCAAGGCAGCCGGCGATGGCTGCCGAAAGCAGGGTCTTGCGGTGCATGTTGTCTCTCCTCAACATCGGAATGAAAGGCACGGGCGTGCCGCTTTACTTCTGGTCTTGCTATTGCATCTGTTGCTTATGCTGCGAGGCTTGCGTGGCCAACTTTTCCAGATACCAACTGGCAGCGCCGATGACGCCCAGTTGCCCGTGCTCGACCAGTTTCACGGGAATGCGCTGCAGCGCCTTTGCCATGGGTCCCTTGTTGAGGAAACGCTCGACGAAGGTGCTGCCGATGAGGAACGGGCCGAGCTTTGGCAGGATGCCGCCGGCCAGGTAGATGCCGCCCTGCACGCCGTAGAGCAGGGCCATGTCGCCGATGGTGGAACCGAGGATTCCGCAGAACAGTTCCAGGGTCTGTACCGCGAGCGGGTCGCTGCCATCGCAGGCGGCGGCGCTGACGGCATCGGGGGTGGCGTGCACGGGCGTGGCGCCGCGCACGGCGCACAGTGCGTTGTAGAGATTGAGCAGGCCGGGCCCGGACAGCGCGCCGTGCTCGATGGAGACGTGGCTGCGGTTGCGCAGCATCTGCTGCAGCACGGCCATTTCCAGTTCATTGCCGGCGGCCAGCGCGGCCTGTCCGGCCTCGGTGGCGAGCACGACGGAGCGCTCGCCGACGGGAATCCAGAGCGCGGCGCCCAGGCCGGTGCCGGGGCCGACGACGAGGGTGGGGCCGCGCGGCGCCTGCGCCGGGCCGGTGAGCTGCAGCACCTGGCTGCCGTCGATGTGGGCGGCGGCATGGGCGACGGCTTCGAAATCGTTGACCAGGTGCACGGCCTGGAAGCCGAGGTCGTCGCGGATGCGGCTGGCCGACAGCGGCCAGGGCAGGTTGGCTGAGATCACGCTGCCATCGGCCAGCGGGTAGCCGGCGGTGGCGATGACGCAGTGCGCCACCTGCGGATGATGGCTGCCGAAGTCGGACAGGATCGCGCTCAGGCTGGGGTGGTCGCCGCAGCGGTACTTGCGGTAGGACAGGATCTCGATGGTCCCGCCGTCGCTGCCACCGGCGCGGATCAGGCCGACGCGGACATGCGTGCCGCCCACGTCGGCGGCCATGAATGGCCGCGACGCACTGTCGAGCGGAAAGGTCTGCAGTGTGGGGGCGGCAGCGGTCACTCGGTTTCCCTATGGCGTTGGGGGAGCGCCCGTCAGGCGCCATCGGGAGCCGAGTCTGTAATCGTTCTGACAACGATGTCAACGAATAGTTGAAACTTTCGATGTTGCGCCGCAGCGCCGTTTTGCGCACCGACCGCTCTGCCCGCAAGGTTGCAATCGAAAGCAGGCGTGCGGCAAATCCTGCGTTTTTTAAGGGCGGGCATGTTGATCGGCATGGCCTTGCCGCGTCCCGGCTGGCAGCCCGTCGGCGGGTCGCGCATGCACGCGTTGTTGACAAATGCGGCGGCACCCAACCATAAATGTGACAACGTTGTTCCCAGTTACCACCGGTCGGCGTGAGCCGTCCCTCTCGCAGCTGCAGGAGCCTTGCCAATGTCCGCCGTTCCCGCCTCCACGCCGCGCACCGGCATGGCGTCCTCGATCGCCATCGTCGGCGGTCTGTTCTTCATCCTCGGATTCTGTACCTGGATCAACGGGCCGCTGATCACCTTCGTCAAGCTGGCCTTCGAGGTCAGCGAGGTGTCGGCGTTCCTGGTGCTGATGGTGTTCTACCTGTCCTATTTCTTCCTGGCCCTGCCGGCGTCGCTGATCCTCAACCTCACCGGCATGAAGAAGGGCCTGGCGTTGAGCCTGGCGGTGATGGCGGTGGGCGCGATGCTGTTCGGGCAGTTCGCGACCCAGCGCTGGTTCGCCGGTGCGCTGGGCGGGCTGTTCGTGATCGGCGGCGGCATGGCGCTGCTGCAGACGGCAGTCAACCCGTACATCTCGATCCTCGGCCCGATCGAGGGCGCGGCCCAGCGCATCGCGCTGATGGGCATCTGCAACAAGGTCGCCGGCATCCTGGCGCCGATCGTGATCGGCTCGCTGGTGCTGCACGGCATCGGCGACCTGGACGCCCAGGTGAAGGTGGCCGACGCGGCGACCAAGGCGCAGCTGCTCAGCGATTTCGCCGCCAAGATCCATACCCCCTACATGGTCATCGCCGGGGTGCTGCTGCTGGTGGCGGTGGGCGTGCTGTTCTCGCCGCTGCCGGAAGTACGCGCGGCCGAGGCCAATGCCGTGGCCGCCGACGGCGCCCCGGAGAAGCGCAGCATCTTCCAGTTCCCGCACCTGTGGCTGGGCGTGCTGTGCCTGTTCGTCTACGTCGGCGCCGAGGTGATGGCCGGCGATGCCATCGGTACCTACGGCCATGGCTTCGACCTGCCGCTGGACCAGACCAAGCTGTTCACCTCCTACACGCTGACGGCGATGCTGGTCGGCTACCTGGTCGGGCTGGTGCTGATCCCGCGCTTCATCTCGCAGGAACGCTGGCTGGCGGTTTCGGCGGTGCTCGGGGTGGTGTTCTCGCTGGGCGCCTACGTCACCCGCGGCTACGTCTCGGTGGGCTTCGTGGCCGCGCTGGGCTTCGCCAACGCGATGATGTGGCCGGCGATCTTCCCGCTGGCGATCCGCGGCCTGGGCCGTTTCACCCAGACCGGCTCGGCATTGCTGGTGATGGGCATCGCCGGTGGCGCGATCATTCCGCAGGCGTTCGCGGTGCTCAAGCAGCACTTCGACTTCCAGCTGGTGTTCGCGGCGCTGATGGTGCCGTGCTACCTGTACATCCTCTATTTCGCTGTCAGCGGGCAGCGTGCGGGCCGCGCGCATGGCGGCTGAATCGAGCATCATGGCGGCCAGTCAGTCCAGGCAGGAAACCGTCATGCGCAGGCCCACCATCAAGGACGTCGCCGAGCGGGCGAAGGTCTCGCTCAAGACCGTATCGCGGGTCATCAACAACGAGCCATCGGTGATGCAGGCCACCCGCGCGCGGGTGCTGCGCGCGGTCGCCGAGCTGGACTACGAGCCGGATCCGTCGGCGCGCAACCTGCGCAGCAACACCACGTTCGTGATCGGGCTGGTCTACGACAATCCGAATCCGTACCACATCATCGGCGTGCAGAACGGGGTGCTGTCGGCCTGCCGCGAGACCGGCTTCGGCCTGCAGATCCACCCCTGCGACTCGACCTCGCCGATGCTGGCCGAGGAACTGGCCGACTGGGTGCAGCGTTCGCGCCTGGCCGGGCTGGTGCTGACCGCGCCGATGTCCGAGCGCCCGGAGCTGGTGGCCGCGCTCAACGCGCGCGGGATCAAGACGGTGCGGATCATCGCCGCCACCGAAGACCCGGCCGACGGCGCCTGCGTGTTCGTGGACGACCGCGACGCCGCCTACGAGATCACCGAACACCTGATCCAGCTCGGCCACCAGCGCATCGGCTTCCTGTGGGGTGGGCCGGAGCATCGTTCCAGCGGCGAGCGCTACGCCGGCTACGAGGCGGCGCTGAAGGACTACGGCATCCCGCTGGACAAGCACCTGGTCATCCCCGGCGACTACACCTTCGACGATGGCTTCCGCGGCGCGCGCCGGCTGCTGGCGTTGCGCGAGCCGCCCACGGCGATCTTCGGCTCCAACGACGAGATCGCCGCCGGCGTGCTGGCGGCGGCCAACTCGGCCGGGCTGAACGTGCCCTACGACCTGTCCATCGCCGGGTTCGAGGACAGCCCGTTCTCGCGCCAGTCGTGGCCGGCGCTGACCACCGCCAAGCAGGCCACCGGCGACATTGCCCGGCATGCCGCGCGGCTGCTGATCAGCCAGCTGCGCACCGACGCCTACGAGGACAACCCGCTGCAGCTGCAGAACCAGGGCTTCGTGCCGCAGCTGGTGGTGCGCGGCTCGACCGCGCCGTTGCGCCAGCAGCCGTTGCGGCCGCCTTCCCCTTCCCACGATCTTTCCGAGTAGGACCATGTTGCCCAGCGAGACCGAAACCCTGATGTTCAACGAGGCCGCGTCCAGCGCCTCGGTGATCGCCGCCCAGTTCGCCCGCAACCAGGAGCGCGTGCGCGCGCTGGCCGCGGACCTGCGCGGGAACCCGCCGCCGTTCGTGGTGACCTGCGCGCGCGGCAGCTCCGATCATGCCGCCACCTATGCCAAGTACCTGTTCGAGACGCGGCTGGGGCTGGTGACCGCTTCGGCCTCGCCGTCGGTGGGCTCGGTGTACGAAGCCAGGCAGAAGCTGCAGGGCGCGCTGTACCTGGTGATCTCGCAGTCCGGCAAGAGTCCGGACCTGCTGCGCAACGCCGAGGCGGCCAAGGCCGCCGGCGCGCGCGTGGTGGCGCTGGTCAACGTCGAGGATTCGCCGCTGGCGCAGCTGGCCGATACGGTGATCCCGCTCGGCGCCGGCGCCGAGCGCAGCGTGGCCGCGACCAAGAGCTACCTGGCATCGCTGGCCGCGATCCTGCAGCTGTGCGCGTACTGGCGCGACGACCCGACCCTGATCGCCGCACTCGACGCCCTGCCCGCGGCCTTGGCCGAGGCCTGGCAGTGCGACTGGAGCGCGCTCACCGAAGGCCTGGTCGATGCGCACAATCTGTTCGTCGTCGGTCGTGGCCCCGGGCTGGCCGCGGCACAGGAAGCCGCGCTCAAGTTCAAGGAAACCTGCGGCCTGCACGCCGAGGGCTACAGCTCGGCGGAGGTCAAGCACGGGCCGATGGCGCTGGTGGGCCGGGATTTCCCGGTGCTGGCCTTCGCCCAGCCGGACGAGACCGGCGCCGGCACCCGCGCCCTGGCCGACGAGTTCGCCGCACGCGGCGCACGCGTCTGGCTGGCGGGCGAGGGCGGCGACCTGCCGGTGGCGGTGGCCCCGCACCCGCTGTGCGCGCCGCTGCTGACGGTGCAGAGCTTCTACCGTGCGATCAACGCCCTGGCGCTGCGCAGGGGCCATAATCCGGACCTGCCGCCGCACCTGAACAAGGTGACCGAAACCGTCTGACCGCTGTTCCCTGGCCTGCGCGACAGGCCGGGCGAGCCAGGCACCGGATCCGGCCAGGGGCGGGCCGGGCATTCCCCCGCCGCCCCGGCAAGGGCAGGGACGCGGCCGTTGTTCATCCTTCCCGCCGCCGGGCGCGGGGGGACATCCGGAAACGAGAAGATGACCCGCTACGCATTGACCAACGCCCGTGTCCTGGGCAACGACGACTTCCATTCCGGCCATGCGGTGCTGGTGCAGGACGGCAAGGTGGCCGCGGTGCTGCCCGAGGCGTCGCTGCCGGCGGGCGTGCCGCAGCACGATCTTGGCGGCGGCTGGCTGCTGCCGGGCTTCATCGACGTGCAGGTCAACGGTGGCGGTGGCGCCCTGCTCAACAATGCCCCGGACGTGGCGTCGCTGCGCACGATGATGCGCGGGCACCGGCGCTTCGGTACCACCGGCATGATGCCGACCCTGATCAGCGACGATGCGGCAGTGATGGCCCGGGCCATCGCCGCGGTGCGCCAGGCCATCGCCGAAGGCGTGCCCGGCATTCTCGGCATCCATCTGGAAGGCCCGTACATCGCGCCGGCGCGCAAGGGCACCCACGACGCCGGCAAGTTCCGCGTGCCGGGGCCGGACGAGGTGGCGATGGCGACCTCGCTGGACAACGGTGTCACCGTGATCACGCTGGCACCCGAGCGGGTACCGGTGGAGACCATCAGGGCGATGGTCGGCAACGGCGCCATCGTCTGCGCCGGCCACACCGCGGGCAGCTACGAACAGACCCGCGCCGGCCTGGATGCGGGGATCAGCGGCTTCACCCACCTGTACAACGCGATGACGCCACTGCAGGGGCGCGAGCCCGGCGTGGTCGGCGCCGCGCTGGAGGATCCGTACAGCTGGTGCGGGGTGATCGTCGATGGCGTGCACGTGCACCCGGCCAGCCTGCGCGTGGCGCTGGCGGCCAAGCCGCGCGGCAAGGTGCTGCTGGTGACCGACGCGATGCCGATGGTGGGCGCCGACGATCCTTCGTTCGTGCTGTATGGCGAGGTGATCACCGCCGTCGACGGCGTGGTGCGCAATGCGGCCGGTTCGCTGGCCGGCTCCGCGCTGGACATGGCCAGCGCCGTGCGCAACACCGTGGGCCTGCTCGGGCTGCCCCTGGCCGAAGCCGCGCGCATGGCCTCGACCTATCCGGCGCAGTTCCTGCGCGTGGACGACCGTTACGGGCATATCGCGGCGGGTTACCAGGCGGATTTCGTGCTGTTGGACGACGCCCTGCAGGTGCAGGCGACGTGGATCGCGGGGCAGCGGGAGTGAGGGAGCTCTTCTCCCTTCGGGGCGGGAAGGCACGGTTTGCGCGCCGCTGGCGCGCCTGCCTTCGAGCACCCACGCCGCTGGCGTGGGCCGGGGTGCGGAGCGGGAGGGTAGGGGCGGAGCCTCGTAGCGTTTGATCGTACGAAGCCCCGTTTTGATCGGCGCTGGGCAACGGCAACGGCGTTCGCTCCCGCTTCGGGTGAGCGGGTTACTTCTCTTTGCTCGTGCAGAGCGAAGGTAACCAAGGGGAAGCACGCCCTGCCTTCGCGCCCACGGCACCGAGGTACCGTGGATCCACTCCGCGGCGGGGATTTTTCGACGGGGCATCCCTGTCTCGTCGAAAAAACGACGTGCATCCCTGCACGTCGCCCCTTGCGGGGTCTTGTCCGTCGGCTCCGTCACTGCGGAAGGGAACCCGGCAAGTCAAAATCACGAGCAACAGCAACAGCAACAGCAACAGCAACAGCAGGCCTCTGCGTGTGGTTCCGGCAAAGGCGGCAGTTGTTTTCAACAGACCGAAGGGCTGGTCAATCGCTTCTCAATGCAGTGTCTGCCAGCCTCCGCTACCTGATCGCACGGGACACCCTCGATGACCGCTTCCCCATCCAGGCAGGCACCCACCCGCTTTGCATCGGTCGATGCCCTGCGCGGCATCACCGTCGCGGCCATGCTGCTGGTCAACAACCCGGGCACCTGGAGCCATGTGTACGCGCCGCTGGAACACGCGCAATGGAACGGGTGCACGCCCACCGACCTGGTGTTTCCGTTCTTCCTGGTGATCGTCGGCGTGTCGATCGCGCTGGGCGTGGTGCCGCGGGTCGAGCAGGGCGCCGACCGCGCCGTGCTGACCCGCACCGTGCTGGTGCGGGCGGCGCGCATCGTCGGCCTGGGCCTGCTGCTGCACCTGCTGGCGTGGTGGTGGCTGGATCTTGCGCATTACCGTCCGCTGGGGGTGCTGCAGCGCATCGGCGTGTGCTTCGCCGCCGTCGGCGTGCTGGCGATCTGGTCGCGCGCGACCACGCAGTGGGCCTGCCTGCTGTTGTTGCTGTTCGGCTACGCGGCGCTGCTGGCTGCCGGGGGTACGCTCGAGCCATGGCACAACCTGCCCAGCCGCGTGGACACCGTTCTGTTCGGCGACATGGCGTACCGGTACGACGCCGCCACCGGCCTGGGGCACGATCCCGAAGGACTGCTTTCAACGCTCGGCGCCCTGGCCTCGACCCTGATCGGCCTGCGCGCCGGTGCCCTGCTGCGCGACGGTCGCCCGGCGCGCCTGCTGCCTGCGGCCATCGTGCTGTTGGTGCTCGGGGCGTTGTGGTCGACCTGGCAGCCGCTCAACAAGAACCTCTGGACCCCGTCCTACGTGCTGTGGACCGCCGGCTGGGCGCTGGCGGCGCTGTGGCTGGCGCACATGCTCATCGACCGCGTGCAGTGGCCGCCGCTGGGGCGGCGCTTCGGCGTCAATGCGATCACCGCCTACGCCGGCTCCGGGGTGACGGTGCTGGCGCTGCTGGGCACCGGCGGCTGGGGTTGGCTGTACGGCAATGTGTTCGACCGCTGGATCACCCCGCTGGCCGGGGCCGAAGCCGCCTCGCTGGCGATGGCCATCGCCTTCGTCGCGGTCTGGTGGCTGCCGATGTGGTGGCTGGACCGGCGCCGGATCTACCTGAAGATCTAGCGGGCTTTTCAATGAGCTGTTCTATCCTGCATCGGTATGGGGGCTCCAAGGGATGGAACCAGGATGCGCAGGAAGCAGAAGTGTGGGATGGCGGTGGCGGTGTGGTTGGTGACGCTGTGGGCGCTCCCCGCCATGGCCAGCCCGGTACCGTCTTTGCCGGCCCGGGAGCAGATGCTGGGCCTGCTGGAACGCCAGGCGCTGCACCACGACCGGGTCGACTGGATGACGTTGCGTCGTGATCTTGCCGCGACGGGTGATCCCGAACGGCAACGCAGGCTGCTGGCCGAGGCCATCAACCGCGCGACCGCCGGTCATGGCGGGTGGATGTCGGCCGGAGAACTACGTGACAGGTCCCGCAGGACTGAGCATACGGCCCCGGTGGTGCCGGCTGTGGGAGCGATCGCGGAGCCGGGGGCCGAGCGGATCGACGCGCGGCTTGGTCTGGTCAGCGTCGGCCCCTATCTGCCCGATCTGGGTCTCCCGCGCGGGTTGCAGCGGGATGCCGAGCGCCGGCATGCGCAGCGTCTGCAGGATGCCCTCTGGCAACAGGATGACGGCAGTCGCTGTGGCTGGATCGTGGACCTGGCCGAGAACACCGGCGGCAACATGTGGCCGATGCTGCTTGGCGTGGGGCCGCTGTTGCGCGGGCGGGTCGATGGGCCGGATGTCGTCGGTCACTTCTTCGACGGTGCCACCCTGCAGCCTTGGCGCTATCGGGAAGGGGCGGTATGGGTGGGCGACGCGTCGCTACTGGTTCCGGACAATGCGACTCGTCGCCTGCGAAGGCCGGATGCCCCGGTTGCGGTGCTCCAGTCCGGGCGTACCGCCAGCTCAGGCGAAGCCATCGTGCTTGCGCTGCGCGGACGTCCGGCCAGCCGAAGTTTCGGCACGCCGACGATGGGCTATTCCACCGGCAACGTTCCATTGACGCTGGTCGATGGCAGCACGCTGCTGCTCACCACCACGGTGATGAAGGACCGCAACGGCATTGGCGATGGCAGTCGCATCGTGCCCGATGTCGCTGCGGCGGGACGCGCCGACGCGATGCGATTGGCGCAGGTATGGTTGCTGTCCCAACCGGCCTGCTCGGGAAAACCTGCGGCAGCGCGCTGGAAAACCGGGGTCAGGGTCCAGTTCCCTTGAAAAATGCACTCTGACCCCGGCTGTTCTCCTCCATCGCCTCAGCGGGCTGCGCCGATGGCGTTGATCCGGGCCCGCTTCAAGGCTTCGCCCACGGCCGGGCCGGTCAGGCCTTCGGCGGCGAGGTCGCGTGCGTTGATCGCCAGCGCCGCGGCGTGCAGGCGCAGCAGCGTGGCACGCTGGGGATAGTCGCTGTCCTCGAAGCCGAGCCGGCCGCGCTTGTCGCATTCGCAGGCCAGCGCCATCTGCGCGATGCGTTCCGGGCGCCGGAAGCCGTCGCAGCGCTGGAGCAGGTCCAGCACGGTGGCGTCGCGCAGCTCGTCGATGCGGTGCACGTTGAGGTGCTCGCGGCATACCGCCGCGGCCAGCTGGCGGTGGTCGGCGGGAATCCGCAGCCGGTCGCACAGCGCCGCCAGCGGCTTCAGCCCGCGCTGTTCGTGCATGACATGGCGCGGCAGCTGGTCTGCCGGGGTGAGCGCCTTGCCGAGATCGTGGGTGAGCGCGGCGAAGCCGACCAGGTCGTCGCCCGGCGCCAGCCGCGCGGCCATGTCGCTGACCATTTCCTGGTGCACCCCGGTGTCCACTTCCGGGTGGAACTCGATGCGCTGCGGGATGCCGTACAGCGCGGCCACTTCCGGCAGGATCGGTGCCAGCGCGCCGGTGTCGTGCAGGGTGCGCAGGAACGCGGAAGGGCGCGCAGCGCGCAGCGCCTTGCGCAGTTCCTGCCAGATGCGTTCGGGTACCAGCGCGTCCAGTTCGCCGCTGGCGGCGATCTCCCGCATCAGCGCGGCGGTTTCCGGGGCCAAGGTGAACCCCAGCGGTGCGAAGCGCGCCATGAACCGTGCCGCGCGCAGTACCCGCAGCGGATCCTCGACGAAGGCCGGGCCGACGTGGCGCAGCACGCGCGCCTGGATGTCGCGCGCGCCGCCCCATGGATCGACCAGCTTGCCGCTTTCCTCGTCGCAGGCGATGGCATTGATGGTGAAGTCGCGGCGTTGCAGGTCCTGCTCCAGCGTCACCGATGGATCGGCGTCGACGACGAAGCCGCGGTAGCCGCGCCCACTCTTGCGCTCGGTACGCGCCAGCGCGTGTTCCTCGCCGGTATGCGGGTGCAGGAACACCGGGAAGTCGCGGCCAACGGCCTTGAAGCCACGTGCCTCCATCTCCTGCTGGGTGGCGCCGACCACCACCCAGTCGCGGTCGCCCGCATCCAGCCCCAGCAGCCGGTCGCGGACCGCGCCGCCGACCAGGTAGGTCTTCATGCGCCGTCCTTCACTGCCGGACAGGCGAAGCCGCGCGAGGCCGGGACGTTGCGGCCGGCGATGCGGTCGCCCAGCGGCACCGCCTTGCCGTTGAGGCGCCAGTCGTAGATCACGCTGAACGCAAGCACGCGCGCGACGTACTCGCGCGTTTCCTTGTAGCTGATGGTCTCGATCCAGAAGTCCGGGTCGAAACCGGGCCGCTGCGACTGCCAGCGCGCCGTCGGCGTGGGCCCGGCGTTGTAGGCGGCGATGGTGACGTAGGGCAGGCCGCCGTAAGTGTCCAGCAGCTGCCGCAGGTAGGCGGTGCCGATGGCGATGTTGGTGTCCGGATCGTAGAGGCTGGCCGCGCCGCCATAGCCGCTCAGCCCGATGCGCCTGGCGACGCTGGCGCCGGTGGCGGGCAGCACCTGCATCAACCCGAGGGCGTTGGCCGGCGAGCGCGCGTTCGGGTTGAAGGTGCTCTCGGCGCGGATCTCGGCGGCGACCCACGCCGGATCCAGCGCGTTGCGTGCCGCTTCGCGGCGGATGGTGTCGTCGTGGTACAGCGGGAACCGCAGCGCGTACAGGCGCATCTCCTGCGGCCCCTTGAGGGCGAACACGGCGCGGTCGAACCAGCCCGCTTCACCCGCCACTTCGACGGCGAGCCGGCGCCGGGCATCGTCGAACCGCGACAGCGCGTCGGCCCATTCGCGCGCGGCCCAGGTGGCGCGGTCGATGCGGAACAGCTCCAGCGCCCGCACCAGTGCCGGGTCGCGGGCCACCGCGGCACGCGTCTGCGGGTCGCTGCCGGGGTTCCACGGGCACAGCGCATAGGGCTGGCGCAGCTTGTCCGCGGCGAGGAAGCCGTGGAAGGTCGGTTCGGTGGCGACGGCGCGGTACAGCGGCGTCGCCTCCGCGGCCCTGCCGGTCTTTTCCAGCAGCCGCGCCTCGAACCAGCGCCAGCGCGAGTCGCTGCGCTGGCCCGCGGGCATCGCGCGGATCGCGGCCAGCGCCGAGGGCCAGTCGCCACGCGCCATCGCTTCGCGCGCGCGCCATTCGTGCAGGCGCTCGTCGTACGCCGATTCCGGTACCGCGGCCAATCGCCGCGCCGAGTCCGGCAGGTACGAGGCCACCGTCCACAGCGCGATCTGGTAGCGCACCTGCGCCTGTTGCCCGGCATCCAGCGCCAGTGCCTGCGCGTACTGCGGCAGCTGCCGCTCGGCGGCATCGGGGTCGGTCCGCGCCAGCCTTGCCAGGCCATCGGTGGCGATGCGGCGGCTGCGTTCGCTCCTGGGCCAGTTCAGGGCGCGTGCGTCGGGCTTGTCGACGAAGGCGGCGTAGTCGTTGGCCTGGGCCAGCTCGGCGGCGGGCAGGCCGCGCGCGGCCGCGCGCATCACCCCGGGCTGCTGTGCGTCGGCGGCCGCATCGATGCGCTCCCAGCGCAGCGCCGGCGTCAGTCCGCCGCGCTCGGCGAGGCCGGCGAACACCGGGTCGCACGCATCGGGCAGGGACTTGCCGCTGCTGCGCCACAGCGCCTGCGCGTCGCGGATCCAGCCGGCATCGGCCTTGCCGGTGGCCAGGCGGGCGTTGAGCTCGGCGCACTGCAGGCCGGGGTCGTTGCTGGGCCGCCAGTTGGCGAGCAGGGTCGGCCAGTCCTGGCGCCGCGCCAGCGCCGGCAGCCACGCGGCGCGGAACGCATCGGCCACGGCCTGGCCCTGGTAGCGCTTGAGGAAGTCCAGTGCCTGCGGCGTGTCCACGGTGTCGATGCCACGACGCAACGCGCTGTACTCGAGCCAGCCGTACAGCGGGTGGTTGCGCAGGCCCGCGGTCGCGGCGGCATCGAACTGGCCGCGTTCGGCATTGTCGATGGCCACGCGCATGGCCGCGCGCTGGGCGTCGAGGGTCTGTGCGCCGGTGCCGGTACAGGCCAGCAGCAGGGACGCGGCGAAAGACAGCAGGCAGATATTCCGTTTCATCGGCAAAGCATAGCCGGGCGCCCGTCAACAGCGCCGCGGCGATCCCGGCTCGTGCATGAACGTGGCCCGCGACCCGGCGATGAGGCGCAACGGTGGCTGAACGCAGGGGGCGTGCGTCTGCTGCCCGTGGGCGCCTGCGGCGTAGTGTCGATGGCGAGGCGTGCCGCCTCGCCGAAGGAGCGGAGCATGGCATTCAGTGCAGCTGGAAGTTCCGGGCCGATCGCCGATATCAACGTCACGCCGCTGGTGGACGTGATGCTGGTATTGCTGATCATCTTCATCGTCACCGCGCCGCTGGTGTCCTGGCCGATTCCGGTGGACCTGCCGCAGCCCACTACCCGCCAGGTGCCGCGCGTGGATCCGCCACCGCCGATCGAGCTGCGGGTGGATGCGGCCAACCAGCTCACCTGGAATGGCCAGGCGCTGCCGATCGCCGCGCTGCAGTCGCGGCTGCAGGAGCAGGCGCGACTGCATGCCGGCAACCTGCCGGAGCTGCGCATCGATGCCAGTCCCGATGCCGAGTACGACACGATGGCCAAGGTGCTGGCGGCGGCCGACAACGCACGGATGGAACGCATCGCCTTCCTGCGATGAGGGATTGGCCGGGCCGCCCGTGGCGATGGGCGGCCCGGGAGCCACGGGCAGTGGCGCGCGGCGCGCCGCCGCCGGGCGCAGGCGCACTACACTACGCCCATGCAGACTTCCCGATTCGCGCCGCTGTTGCCGGCGCTGGCGGTGCTCGGCTCGGTGACTTCGCTGGCCATCGGCACGTCCTATGCCAAACACCTGTTCCCGCTGATCGGCGCCCAGGGCACCAGCGCGCTGCGCGTGGGCTTCTCGGCGCTGTTCCTGCTGCTGTTGTGGCGGCCCTGGCGCTGGCATACCAGCCGCGTCGACGGCGTCGCGATCCTGCGCTACGGGCTGGCGCTGGGGGTGATGAACCTGCTGTTCTACATGGCGCTGCGCACGATTCCGTTCGGCATCGCGGTGGCCATCGAGTTCATCGGCCCGCTGGCGGTGGCGATGTTCTCCTCGCGGCGGCCGATCGACTTCCTGTGGGTCGGCTGCGCGCTGGCCGGGCTGCTGCTGTTGCTGCCGTTGAGCGGCGGGCCGGCGCTGGACGTGGCCGGCGTGCTGTATGCGCTGGGCGCCGCGGCCTGCTGGGCGCTGTACATCGTGTTCGGCAAGCGTGCCGGGCACCTGCATGCCGGGCACTCGGTATCGCTGGGCGTGGCGGTCGCGGCGCTGGTGGTGGTGCCGGTAGGCGTGGCCCATGCCGGCACGGCACTGCTGCAGCCGTCGATCCTGCTGGCCGGGCTGCTGGTGGCGGTGGTGTCCAGCGCGATCCCCATGTCGCTGGAGATGATGGCGCTCAAGCGCCTGCCGAAGGAGACCTTCGGCATCCTGATCAGCATGGAGCCGGCGGTGGCCGCGCTGTGGGCCCTGCTGCTGCTGCACGAACAGCTGTCCGGCCTGCAGTGGCTGGCGATTGGCTGCACGGTGCTGGCATCGGTGGGCAGCGCGGCGACCGCGCGGCGCCGGCCGCCGCCCGCGGCCGCCGTGGTGACGTGAGATCGCGCAATGCCGGGTGCGGCCGGTCCGGCCGCAGGCGGTGCGGCGGGATCAGCGCAGGCTGTTGCCCGGAACCTCGACCTGCATCTCCACCGCCAGATGGTCCGAATGGGCCGCGGCGACGGCGCCGGTCTCGAGCGTGCGCAGGCTGTCGCTGACCAGGATATGGTCGATGGCCCGGTCCGGGCGCCAGCTGGGGAAGGTGGGTACCAGGCAACCGGGCGGCTGCAGCCGCGTCTTGCGGTACAGCACCTGCATTTCCGGGCGCTCGGCCTTGCAGTTGAAATCGCCCATCAGTACCGCGTTGGGGTAGTCGGACATCAGGTCGGCGATGAAATCCAGCTGCGACAGGCGCGAGCCTACTCCCAGCGACAGGTGCGCGACGGCGACCGCCAGCCCTTCGCGGCCGTCGCCGAAGCGGGCCAGCAGGACGCCGCGGCCGCCGATGCGGCCGGGCAGGGCGTGATCCTGCACTTCCACCGGCTCCAGCCGGCTGAGCAGGCCATTGGCGCTGGAGGCGACGCCGCCCATGCGCCGGTTGGGCTGGTGGCTCCAGTAATTGAAGCCGGCGCGCTGGGCCAGGTAGTGGGTCTGGTTGGTGAAGCCCGAGCGCAGGCTGCCGGGGTCGGCCTCCTGCAGGCCGACGATGTCGCGGCCGCTGGCGAGCTTGGCGATCGCATCCAGGCTGGAGCGCTTGCTGCCCGACGGCAGCGCGTGCGACCAGCTGCGGGTCACGTAGTCGCTGTAACGGCGCGTGCTGGAGCCGGCCTGGATGTTGGCCGTGAGCAGGCGCAGGGTGTGGGTGGGGGATTTCACGGCGGTGGAACAAGGGCCTCGTGTCGACGAGGCCCTTAATACCTTACTTGGCGTTGGCGGCGCGTTCGCGTGCGATCAGGTGGTCGGCGATGCGCAGCATGTCCTCGTAGCTCTTGCCCTTGACCAGGTACTTGCCGTTGACGATCAGCGACGGCGTGCCGGTGATTTTGCTGCGCTGGGCGAACTGCTTGGCGCGATTGGTCTTGGCCACCACCGAGAAGCTGCCCATGGTGTCGGCGAAGGTCTTCGGGTTGACGCCGAACTTGGCGTAGAAGTTGGCGATGTCCTCGACCGAATCGCGGCCCAGCTCGCCCTTGAGCGACTGCTCGACGTGGATGGCCGAGTACAGCGCGTCGTGGGTCTTCTCCTGCACGCCCAGCGCCTCGGCGGCATAGAAGGCGCGGCCGTAGTCATCCCACATGCTGCCGAACATGGCCGGCACGTAGACGAAGTTGACGTCCGACGGCAGGCCCGCCTTCCACGGCCCGATCAGCGGCTGGAAGCGCGCGCAGGCCGGGCAGACGTAGCCGAAGACTTCGGCTACTTCGATCTTGCCGGTCGCCGGCTGGATCGGCTGGCCGCCGTCGATCACCAGGTAGTCGGTGCCGGCCACCGGCTCGGGGCCGACCAGGCGCGCCTGTGCCGGTACCGGGGTGTTCTCCGCGTTCTGCGCGGCGGCCGGTTCGCCGGCCGCTTCCGGCGTGGCGGCGCCTTCGGCAGCAGCTTCGGCGGCCGGGGCGGGGGCGGCAGCCGGTTGTTCGGCGGCCGGTGCGACGGCGTCGGCAGAGCCGTCCTGGGCCTTGCAGGCCACCATCAACGGGAGCAGGGCCGCCAGGGCCAGTACGAAACGGATCTTCATGGGTGGATCTCCAGCAGGGATTCGTCGGGTCGTCAGGCCGCCGGCGGCGACCGCGGGGCGCATGATGACATTATCCGCGGCAGCGGCTGAACCGGTTCGTCGAATGTTGCGGTGCGGCCTCAGCGACGCCGGGCGGCAGCGCGCTCGCGCTCCACCAGGGCGCCGGCGATGCGCAGTTGGTCCTCGAAGCTGCGGCCCTTGACCAGATACTTGCCGTTGACGATCAGTGCCGGCGTGCCGGGCACCCGCACGCGCATGGCAAAGGCGCGCGCGGCCTTCACCTTGGCTTCGGTCTGGTCGCTGCGCAGCGCATCGGTGTAGCGCTGCGGCTGCACCCCGTAGGCGGCGTAGAAGGTCGCCAGTTCCTGCGGCGACACGTTCTGCATCGGCAGGCTGCGCCGCTCGTGCAGGGCCTTGAACACATCGGCGTGGCTGCGCTTGAGCACGCCGGTCTGCTCGGCGGCGTAGAAGGCGCGCGCATAGGCGTCCCAATGGCCGCCGAAGGCAGCCGGCACCGCGGTGAAGCGGACGTCGGCCGGCAGCTTGGCGACCCAGGCTTCCAGCAGCGGCTCGAAGTGGGCGCAGTGGATGCAGGGGTAGCCGAACACCTCGACCACCTCGATCTTGCCCGCCAGCGGTGCGAACGGGCCGGGCTCGGCGATCAGCTCATAGTCCTGGCCTTCCGCCGGCGCGGCGTCGGCGGCACAGGCGGCCAGCGGCAGCAGCGCCATCAGCAGAAGGAACACGCGCGGGAAATACGTCATTGAGGTCTCCAACTGGAAAAAGAGACGCCGACCACAGGGGTCGGCGTATCCGCGAACAGGGGGCTCGTCGCCGCGGCGACCGGCACCGTCAGGCGGTCAACGGGCCGCGGCCACGGCCACGTCGTCGGCACGCGCGTGCAGGCCCTGCACGTAGCTGGCCAGCGCCTGGATTTCCTGCTCGGTGAGCTTGCCGGCCACCTGGGCCATGATCCGGAACTGCGACGGATCGGTTTCCTGGGTCTGGCCCGCCTGGTAGTGCTGCAGGCGCTGGGTGACATACATGGCGTGCTGGCCGCCGATGTGCGGGTAGGCCGGGCCGGGATTGCCGGCGCCGGTCGGGCCGTGGCAGGCCATGCACGCCGGGATCTCGCGGCTGGCATCGCCGTTGCGGTACAGCTTCTGGCCGATCTCGTAGAACTTCATGCCGGCGTACGTGCCGTCGGCGATGGCGGTGTCGTCGGCCACGCCGGCGCCGGACTTCTGGCGGGCGAAGAAGGCGCCGATGTCGCGCATGTCCTGCGCGGTCATGCCCTGCACGAACGGCAGCATGGCGGCGACCGCGCCTTCGGTGCGCTGGCCGCCAGCGATCAGGGCCAACTGGCGGGCGATGTAGCGCTCGCTCTGGCCGGCCAGCCGCGGATACATCTCCACGGCGGAGTTGCCGTCGGCGCCATGGCAGGCAGCGCAGGCCTGCGCCTTGCCTTCGCCGGCCTCGGCGTCGCCGGGCAGGGTCTTGCTGAGGTCGATCTCCAGCGGTGCGGTCTGCACCGGCGCGTTGTCGGGCACGGGCGTGACCGAACTCTGTGCGAACGCGACGACGGCGATCAGCGGGATGACAAGGGCAGAAACGGCTAGGACACGAGCGTGGCGCATGCAGAAGCTCCGTGTGGAACGGGCCGGGCGGGTCCGCGCCGGCATCGACCGGATTATCCACGCCGATTCATGGCAGGGTCAACGCACGGGCGCCAGCGGGGCCCCCGGCGTGCGATCCTATGCGCATGTCACAGCTCCTAGAACGCGCCCGTTATCTGCTTTCGGCCCACAATGCCCGGCAATTGCCGCCGGACGAAGGGGCCGAGGTGGCATTCGCCGGGCGCTCCAACGCCGGCAAGTCCAGCGCGCTCAACGCGCTGACCCGCCAGAACGCGCTGGCCCGCGTCTCCAAGACGCCGGGCCGCACCCAGCAACTGGTGTACTTCCAGGTCACGCCCGAGGCGCACCTGGTCGACCTGCCCGGCTACGGCTACGCCAAGGTCCCGCAGGAACTGCAGGCGCACTGGCAGGCCTTCATCGACAACTACTTCCGCACCCGCGACGCGCTCAAGGGGCTGGTGGTGGTGATGGACATCCGCCATCCGCTCAAGGACTACGACCGGCAGATGCTCGCCTATGCGGTGCAGCGCGGGCTGCCGGCGCATGCGCTGCTGACCAAGGCCGACAAGCTCGGCCGCGGCCAGCAGGCGCAGACCCTGCAGAAGGTGCGCAAGGACCTGGCCGCCGCGTTCGGCGACCTGGTCAGCGTGCAGACCTTCTCCGGCGAGTCGAAACAGGGCGTGGACGAGGCCCGCGCGGTGATCGGCGGCTGGCTGGGCCTGTAACGCCGGCACCAGGCGGGCACTCCCGCCTTTTCCCATGCGCCACACACCTGCCCGGTGGCTGCTGTTCCATGGCCCGGCCTGGCGGGAACGTGGCGGGGGCAAAGCCCCCTGAGTCAGGGGCGCCGCGGTCTGCGGCGCGGACCGTGGGGCGCCAGCGCGCAGCGCGCGCGTGTCACAGCGGCGAGAACTCGCCCGGCACCCACGCGAATGCCGTGCCCTCCCGGCGCACGTGCCCCAGGCCGGGGAACGGCAGGTGCGCGCCGGCCACCCACCATCCGCCCGCCGCGGCCTCGGCCATCAGCCGGCGGCGGCTGGCAATGGCTGCCGTGCGGTCGCTGTCGGCTTCGTAGCTGGCATCGGGCCGTGCGAACTGGACCGCGTGGAAGTGCACGATGTCGCCCCAGACCAGCAGTTGCTGGCCGTCGCCGCCGTCGATCCGCCAGGCGACGTGGCCCGGGGTGTGGCCGTGGCTGTCCAGCGCGGTGATGCCGGCGGGCAGGGCATCGCCTGCGACGAAAGGTCGCAGGCGCCCGGCCGCGGCATACGGCGCCACCGCGCTGCGCGCCATCGGGAAGGCGAAACGCAGTGCTTGCGGCGCGCCGGCTTCGCTGGCCGGGTCCAGCCAGTAACCGGCATCGGCCTGCGACAGCCACACGGTGGCGTTGGCGAACGCCGGCTTGCCGTCGGCGTCGAGCAGCCCGCACAGGTGATCCGGGTGGGCGTGGGTCAGCAGTACGTCGTCGACCTCGGCCGGGTCGTAGCCGGCGGCGCGCAGGTTGGCCAGTACCTGGCCCAGGCCGGGGCCGAAGCATTGCGCGGCCCCGGTATCGACCAGCGCCAGGTGTCCACCGCGCTGTACCAGGTAGGCGTTGACCGCGGTCTGCAGGCCCTTGCCGTCCTCGGGCACGTAGCCGTGCTCGAGCAGGCGTGTGACCACGCCCGGGGCAATGCCGGTCAGCGCCTGCCGCGGCAGGGCCACGGTGCCGTCGAACAGCGCGGTGACGCGCACGTCGCCGATCTGCTGGTGATACACGCCGGGGACCTGTGTGCGCGGGACATGCGTGGTGCCGGCGTGGGCGCCGGCGGTGGCCAGCAGCAGGGCCAGGGCCAGGGCGAGGGGGCGAAGGGCAGCGCGAGGCATGGGCGGTTCCGTCAGGGGCGGCATTGCCGCGGAGCCGTCATGTTGCCGCCGGCCATGCCTGCGAAGCGCTCGGAATGCCGCGCGATCCGCTCACCGCCGCCGCGCCGTCAGTGGTTGCCGATGGCGGACGGGTCCATCCCGTAGCGTTCGCAGAAGCGCCGGCTGAAGCTGGACAGCGAGCGGTAGCCGACGCGCGCGGCCACTGTCTTCAGCGGCAGGCGGGTGGTGTAGAGCAACTGCATCGCCTGCGCCAGCCGTGCATCGCCGATGAGTTCGCGCAGGCCGAGTCGTTCGCTGGCCAGGCGCCGGCGCAGGGTGGCGCCGCTGATGCCCAGGTGCTGTTCGAAATCGCGCGACTGCCAGCTGCGTCCGGGCTGGGCGGCGACCAGGTCGCGGATGCGCTCGCCCAGGCCGGGCTCCGGTGCGACCAGCAGGCTGCCGTGGCCGGACGCGCAGAACGCCACGGTCATCGTGGCCAGCGCCAGCCGCGCCGCGGTGTAGTCGCCGTGCTCCAGTGCCTGGCGCCATTGCAGCAGCTCGGTGCCGTGCGCGGCCAGCGACAGCCGCGCCAGCGGGTCGCCGGCGTCCGGCAGCGGCCCGCTCCACAGGCTGCGCGTGGCGGCCAGTACTTCGGCGCACAGCGGCACGATGGCGCTGAGATACAGGCCGCTGTCGGGGTCGGGCACGTTGACCACGTCGATCCGGCAGCGGCGGGTGATCAGGAACAGGTCGCCGGGAGCGAGCTCCAGCGTCTGCTGCGCGGTACGGACGTGCTTGCGTCCCTGCAGCAGGATGGCGAACTGCGGCCGCGGGATCTCGACCGAGGACGCGCCGTGTTCGCGGCGCGCGGTAATGCAGGCATAGTCGCCGGCGTTCTGGCAGTCGGCCAGCGTCGCCAGCCGTTCCAGCAGCGCGTGGGGTGCCGCCGCCAAGGGCGCCATCAACCGGCGAGGTGGGTGTCGAACAGGTTGCCGATGGCCGCCGCCGCGCCCATCGCCAGCGCACCCCAGAACACCACCCGCAGCGCGCCGCGCAGGCGCGACGCACCGCCGGCGTGGGCGGCCATCGCGCCGGTGATGCACAGGCCGAGCAGGGTGGAAACGGTGGTGATCTGCGCAACGTAGGCGTAGGGGGCGAACAGCGCGGTCAGCACCGGCAGGATCGCACCGACGACGAACGCGCCGGCCGAGGCCAGCGCCGCCTGCAGCGGCCGCGCGCGCAGCTCCTCGGTGATGCCCAGCTCGTCGCGCGCGTGCGCGCCGAGCGCGTCGTGCGCGGTGAGCTGTACGGCCACCTCGTGCGCCAGTTCGGGCGTCAGCCCGCGCCGCCGGTAGATGCCGGCCAGCTCTTCCAGTTCGGTATGCGGGTCTTCGTGCAGCTCGCGGCGTTCCAGCGCCAGGTCGGCCTGCTCGGTATCGGCCTGCGACTGCACCGAGACGTACTCGCCGGCGGCCATCGACATGGCGCCGGCCACGGTGCCGGCGACGCCGGTGGCCAGGATGGTGGAGGCTGGCGCGCCGCTGGCGGCGATGCCGACCACCAGGCCGGCGACCGAGACGATGCCGTCGTTGGCCCCGAGCACGGCGGCGCGCAGCCAGCCGACACGTTCGGAGCGATGGGTTTCGATGTGCCGGGTCGGTTTCATGGCCGCAGTGTAGGACGGCACGTGGACCGGTGGTGAAAACGACTCGCAGCCGCGCTGGCGGGGCCGGTCAAGTCGCCGCCGGTGGGATGCTGAAAACCGTCACCGCGACATGCCGCCGCTGGGGGCCGCGATATAGTGCGCGCTCGGGAGCTGTTCGCGATCCATCGCGGGCGAGGGCCGGTGGCCCGTGGCGGAGCCGAGCAGGCGCAGCGTGCGTGGATGCGCGCCTTGCCGGCGCTGGACGGGGCGCGGGGACGAGCGCGACGGACTGCAGGCCGGTTCTTGTGATGCCGGGGGAAGGCCCCCATTTCCCGCCCAGCCAGAATACTGCGAGCCAGCCCTTGTCGAGCCCCAGCCACGTTGCCGATACGCCCATTACCGACCGCTCGCAGCTGGTGGAGGTGATCGCCTCCGGCGAGAAGCCGCGCCCGCAGTGGCGCATCGGCACCGAGCACGAGAAGTTCGGGTTCCGCCTGGACGACCTGCGCCCGCCGACGTTCGAGGGCGAGCGCGGCATCCAGGCGCTGCTGACCGGGCTGACCCGTTTCGGCTGGGAGCCGGTGCAGGAGCGTGTCGATCAGGGGCCGGGCAACACCATCGCCCTGCTGCGCGACGGCGCCTCGGTGACGCTGGAGCCGGCCGGCCAGCTCGAGCTGTCCGGCGGCGCGCTGGAGAGCATCCACCAGACCTGCGTGGAAACCGGCACCCACCTCAACGAGGTGGCGCAGGTGGCCGGCGAACTGCAGCTCGGCTTCCTGGGCATGGGTTTCCAGCCCAAGTGGACGCGCTCGGACATGCCGTGGATGCCCAAGGGCCGCTACCGCATCATGCGCGAGTACATGCCCAGGGTCGGCTCGCTCGGCCTGGACATGATGACCCGCACCAGTACGGTCCAGGTCAACCTGGACTATGCCTCCGAGGCGGACATGGTGAAGAAGTTCCGGGTGTCGCTGGCGCTGCAGCCGATCGCCACCGCGCTGTTCGCCGATTCACCGTTCACCGAAGGCGCGCCGAACGGCTACCTCAGCTACCGTTCGCACATCTGGACCGACACCGATGCCGACCGCACCGGCATGCTCGACTTCGTGTTCGAGGACGGCTTCGGCTACGAGCGCTACGTCGACTACCTGCTCGACGTGCCGATGTACTTCTCCTACCGCGATGGCGTCTACCACGACGCCAGCGGCAAGTCGTTCCGTCGCTTCCTCAAGGGGCAGCTGGACGTACTTCCGGGCGCGCTGCCGACGCTGCGCGACTGGTCCGACCACATGACCACCGCCTTCCCCGAGGTGCGGCTGAAGAAGTACCTGGAAATGCGCGGCGCCGACAGCGGCCCGTGGAGCCGGATCTGCGCGTTGCCGGCGTTCTGGGTGGGCCTGCTGTACGACGATGCCGCGCTGGATGCGGCCTGGGACCTGGTCAAGGATTTCAGCCTGGCCGAGCGCCATGCGCTGCGCGACGGCGTGCCGCGGCAGGCGCTGCACCTGCCGTTCCGCGGGGGCAGCGTGCGCGACCTGGCGCTGCGCGCGCTGGAGATCTCGCGCGAGGGCCTGCGCCGCCGCGCCGCGCTCAACGGCGACGGCCAGGACGAGACCCGTTTCCTCGACGTGCTGCAGGAGATCGTGGACTCGGGCAAGACCGCCGCCGAACGCAAGCTGGACCTGTTCCATGGGGCATGGAACGGCAGCGTCGACCCGGTGTTCCGCGAGTTCGCCTACTGATCCGGCACCCGGGCGCGTTGCTAGACTGCCGGCTTCCTTGACGGAGGCAGGCGCATGGGCAACACGACGGACGAGATCGTCTTCTACACCCACCCGCAATCGCGCGGCCGCATCGTGCGCTGGATGCTCGAGGAAGTCGGGCAACCGTACCGCACCGAAGTGCTGGGTTACGGCGAGAGCATGAAGTCGCCGGCCTACCTGGCGATCAACCCGATGGGCAAGGTGCCGGCCATCGTCCACCGCGGGGTGGTGGTGACCGAGGCCGCGGCCATCTGCAGCTACCTGGCCGATGCGTTCCCGCAGGCCGGGCTGGCGCCGGCGCCGGCCGACCCGCTGCGCGGCAGTTACTTCCGCTGGCTGTTCTTCGCCGCCGGGCCGGTGGAGGCCGCGGTCAGCGCCAAGGCGTTCGGCCTGCTGGCGCCGCCGGAGAAGGCGGGCATGGTCGGCTACGGTACTTTCGAGCAGATGGCCGACACGCTGGAGAAGGCCGCTGCCGGCGCCGCGCCCTGGCTGCTGGGCGAGCGCTTCAGCGCCGCCGACGTCTACCTGGGCAGCCAGGTGCTGTGGGGCACGATGTTCAAGACTCTGCCCGAACGGGCGGCGTTCGCCGGCTACGGTGAGCGGCTGTGCGCGCGCCCGGCATGGCAGCGCGCCGCGGCGCTGGACGACGCGCTGCTGCCGCCGCAGTGAGCGGCGGCGGTCGCACCGCGGCTTGACCCCGGTCAGGGCGGCCAGCGCCGCGGGCACGCAGTATTCGGCGGGCGGGCACGGTCGCCCGCCGCCGGGCCGGCCGCGGGGCGGGTCGCCGGTCGCGTGCTGCGCCCCGGGAGTATGTCGATGACGCAATTCAGGATTTCATTGTCCGGCCCGGCGCCGGACCTGCGGGTGCTGGAAGACGCGCTGCAGGACGCCGATCCTTCCGTACTGCTGGATATCGAGCCGCTCAGCCGGGTGCTGCGGATCTCCACCCTGCTCGACGAGCCCACCCTGTTGCCGGCGCTGGGGCGGGGCGGGTTGGTGATCAGCGCCGCGCAGCTGGAGCGGGTGCCATCCGAGTGCTGCGGCGGTTGCGGCGGCTGAATCAGTCCCCGTCCTCATCCCCGGGCGTGGGCGCCCGCGCGTGGGGAGAGGCATGGATGCAGGCACTCCCATGAACCTGCGTGCGTTGCAGGCGTGCATCAGGCAGATGCGCTGGAATCCAGTTGGTATGGCGAACAGTCCGATGCCATGGATGCACCCGCCGCAAGGCCGGTCCCGCCTGCGGGTTGCTCATTGCGGGTCGATCCAGCCTCGTTGGCCAGCATGTTTCAGCTGTCGAGCGGCAGCGATACTGCGCTTGACAAGGAAAAGGCGCATCGGGAGATGCGCCTTTTCCATTCATCGCCCGGCAGTCATTCGGGCTGGCGAATGGGGCAGCGGACCTCCTCCAGGGAAGTACAGGCATCGCTGGCCGGTGCGATGGCCGAGCCGGTCAGGCGGTACAACGCTGGGTCGGACGAACGGATGGGCGAGCCGGATGTGGGCGTGCGCAGATTGGCTGCCACTTCGCGGCCAACCTGCACGGTCTGCGCGACGGATATGCCGGTGACCTCCAGCGTTCCTTCGCGATAGGTGATGTCGTAGTTGCCCAGCCGTGCACCCTGCGCATCGCTGGCGAGGATGGCATAGCTGCCAGGTTGGGCGTTCACGCCACTGCCGTCGCTGAACAGCCTGACCGCATCGATGGTGTCCCCGTTGACCAGCCCCTCCGCGGTGTAGCCGTTGAGTGCTGAGAGCTGGCCGATGGTCTTGCTGGCGTTGTTGGCGGTGATGGTCAGGCCGGCCTTGCCGATGGTCAGGATGCCGTTGACGTAGGTGATGTCGTAGTTGGACAGACCCGTGCCATCGGCGTTGGCGGCGGTGATGGTGTAGTCGCCGACGTTGGCGGTGGCGGCGGTACCGGCCGAGGCCAGCGCGACCGCGGTTACCGTGTCGCCGTTGACCAGGCCGCTGGCGCTGAAGCCGTTGGTGCCGCCCGTCTGGCCATAGGTCTTGTTGCCATTGTTGGCGGTGATGGTCAGGCCGGCCTTGCCGATGGTCAGGGTGCCGTCGACGTAGGTGATGTCGTAGTTGGACAGTCCGGTGCCATCGGCGTTGGCGGCGGTGATGGTGTAGTCGCCGACGTTGGCGGTGGCGCCGGTACCGGCCGAGGCCAGATCGACCGTGGTCACCGTGTCGCCATTGACCAGACCGCTGGCAGTGAAGCCGTTGGCGCCTCCCGTCTGGCCATAGGTCTTGCTGTTGTTGTTGGCGGTGATGGTCAGGCCGGCCTTGCCGATGGTCAGGGTGCCGTTGACGTAGGTGATGTCGTAGTTGGACAGGCCCGTGCCATCGGCGTTGGCGGCGGTGATGGTGTAGTCACCGACGTTGGCGGTGGCGGCGGTACCGGCCGAGGCCAGCGCGACCGAGGACACCGTGTCGCCGTCGACCAGGCCGCTGGCGGTGAAGCCGTTGGTGCCTCCGGTCTGGCCATAGGTCTTGCTGCCATTGTTGGCGGTGATGGTCAGGCCGGCCTTGCCGATGGTCAGGGTGCCGTTGACGTAGGTGATGTCGTAGTTGGACAGACCCGTGCCACCGGCGTTGGCAGCGGTGATGGTGTAGTTGCCGACGTTGGCGGTGGCGGCGGTACCGGCCGAGGCCAGCGCGACCGAGGACACCGTGTCGCCATTGACCAGGCCGCTGGCAGTGAAGCCGTTGACGCCGCCCGTCTGGCCATAGGTCTTGCTGCCATTGTTGGCGGTGATGGTCAGGCCGGCCTTGCCGATGGTCAGGGTGCCGGCGAGGGTCTTGATGTCATAACCGAACTGGCTCGAATACAGCCCGCCCACGCTCAGGCTGGCACCGCTGTAGGTGCCGGCGTTGGCGCTGTTGGCGGTGTAGACCGCACTGCCGGAAACCAGGCTCGGGTCATAGCCGCTTGGGAACAACAGGGCGCCGGCGCTGCTGGTGGCACTGCCGTCGTAGGTCTTGCTGGCGTTGCCGACATCGACGCTGAGGGGCGTCATGAAGCTGCGCAGCAACGGTGCGCTGTGGCCCTCGTACATCCGCCAGGTGGTACCCGTGCCGCCGGCGGCGTCGATGTTCCAGCCGGCCGCAATGAAGGGCGCCAGGCGGCTGAGCTGTGCGCTCGTCTGCCCCGATACGCCGGAGGCGTTGCCGGCCCCGACGCCCTGGGCCAGGCCGCTGCTGGTGGTGTTCCAGAAGCTGCCGGTGGCGGTGCCGGCATTGCTGCCGACCAGGCCGCCGGTCGCGCCGACGCTGGAGGTGGCGTTGCCCGTGGCATAGACGCGCTGCAGACTGCCTTCGTTGAATCCGACCAGTCCGCCGACGGCGGCACCGCCCTGGGCGCTGCCGGTGGCGTAGCTGTCGCGGATGGTGCCGGTACTGGTGTTGCTGCCCGCCAGGCCGCCGCCATTGAGGCCGCCGCTGGCACTGCCTGTGGCCAGGGACTCGCTGAGGGTCCCGGCGTTGCTGCCGACCAGGGCGCCGACATTGCCCGTGCCGGTGACGTTGGTGTCGCTGCTGACCCGCTCGACCACCCCGGAGGCGGCGTTGTAGCCCACCAGGGCACCGGCGTAGGTGCCGCCGGCCACGCTGCCGCCCACCAGGTTGAGGTTGCCGACGTAGCCAGCGTTGTAGCCGAACAGGCCGCTGTAGGTGCTGCCGGCCCGGTTGATGGCCAGGCCACTGATGCGGTGCCCCTGTCCGTCGAGCCGGCCGGTGAAGGGGGTGGCCAGGCTGCCGATGGAGAGGAAGCCTGCGCCGCTGTTCCACAGCGCGCTGCCGGAGGCGTCGATGTCACCGGCCAGGACGAAGCGGCTGCCCGCCAGGCTGCTGGAGGCCAGGCCCTGCAGGCCATAGACATCGGCGATGCGGTATGGCGTGGCGGCGCTGCCGTCGCCGCCCAGGGCCCGCACGAAGGCGGCGCCGGGGCCGAGGCGGAAGTCGGTGACGTTGAAGCCGGGCAGGCTGGCCGCCACCTGGGTCCAGCTGCCGTTGGCGAGATCCAGCACGCCCAGGTTGACGGCGCCATTGCTGGTCACGCTGCCGGCGGCGGACAGGGTCAGGCTGCCGTTGGCGGCGCCGATGCCATCCCCCAGCACGATGTTGCCGCCGTTGCTGGTGCTGAGGGTCAGCGCGGCGTTGTCGTTCCAGGTCAGGCGGTCGCCGACGTCGAGGTTGCCGCCGGCCGACAGCTGGCGGTTGCCGCTGAGGCTGAACTGGCCGCCGCCGTCCAGGGACAGCAGGCCGCCGGAACCGAGGTCCGTGTCCAGGCTGTAGCTGGCGGAGCTGGCGCTCAGGTAGAGGCCATGGCCGGTATCGGTGAGGGCGCCGAAGTCGTAGGGCGCGAGGAAGCCCAGGTCGTTGTCGGTGTAGCTGCCCCGGGTGGCCAGGTAGCGGCTGCGGGTTGCCGTGAGGCTGCCCTGTCCGGTCACCAGGCGCATGGCCGAGGCATAGATGTCCAGGCCCTGGATACCGAGGTAGCCGACCCGGTCACTGAACGCGGCACCCTGGCTGGAACCACCCTCCAGGTAGGTGAGCGCGCCATTGCCGTCGAACCGGCTGGCTTCGCCGAGGACGTAGTAGTAGCCGTTCGCCCCGGTGGAGGCGCTGCCGATCAGCTGGCCAGCGGACACGGCACTGACGGTGGCACCGGCCAATGCGGTGCTGCCGGCGCCGCTGAACACACGGCCGCTCACGGCATGGGGCGTGGTGCTGTAGCGCCATTGCAGATACGGATAGAGGTTGGTGCCGATGCCCCAGATCGAGGAGGCGAAACCGGCGGGCAGGCTGCCCTGCAGCTGGGCGGTGGTGCGCCCGGTGATTCCAGTGCTCAACCCGCCAGCGGCGCCCAGTGCCTGGCCGCTGGTCTGGATGTCCCAGTAGACGTTGCTGATGGCGCTGTTGCCAGCGTTGTTGTAGCCGACGAAGCCACCTCGCTGGCTGCCGCCGGCGACGTAGCCGGTGGAATAGCTGTTGCTGATGGTGCCGTTGACGAAGTTGACCCCGGCGAAGCCGCCGATGTTGCTGGCCGAGCCCTGGCCGATCACCGCGCCGGTGGCGTAGGAGTCGGTGATGCTGCCTTCGTTATGGCCGACCAGGCCGCCGATGGGGCCCGCCGCCGCCGTCACCGTGCCGGTGGCGTAGGACTGGCTGATGGAACCGCCGTTGCCGCTGTAGCCGTTGGCGCCGACCAGCCCGCCGACATAGCCGAGGCCGGCGTTCGGGTTGGTGCCGGTCACCTTGCCGGTGGCATGGGCGCGGGTGATGCTGCCGCCGTTGAAATTGGAGCCGACCAGGCCGCCGACCTGGTAGCCGGCGCCGGTGACGTTGCCACTGGCGGAGGCATCGGCGATGGCGCCGCCGTCGTTGGCGCCCACCAGCCCGCCGGTATTGGCTTCGCCAGTGCTGGTGCCGCTCACCGTGGTGCTGGCCGATGCGCTGCCAAGGGTGCCGCCCGTCATGTAGCCGACCAGTGCACCTACGCCGTCGCTGCCGGTGACACTGCCGCCGACCAGCTTGAGGTTGGCCAGGGTCGCACCGGAGGTATAGCCGAACAGGCCGACGTAGTTGGTGCTGGCCCGGTTGATGGCCAGGCCGATCAGGCCGAAGCCCTGTCCATTGAAGCTGCCGGTGAAGGCGGCGGAGTCGCTGCCCAGGGGCCTGAAGCCCGATGCGCCCCAGACATCGCTGTAGTAGCCGTTGCCATTGGTGGCGAGCGCGGCGCCGAGATCGAGGGAGGTGCCGAGCCGGTAGTTGCCGGCCAGGTTCATGCCGATCAGTTGCAGGGCGTGGGGGGTGTACACCGTGGTGGAGTACTCGCTGCGCAGCATCGGCCGGGTGTCACCCTCGAACATCACCCAGGTGTTGGCGAAGTCGAAGCCGCCATAGGTGGCCTGGCTGCGGGCGTTGGCCGAGGTGATGGCGATGCCACCGCTGGCGCTGCTGACCTGCCCGGTGCTGTTCACGTCCCAGTAGCTGTTGGCGAAGCTGATGGTGGACAGGAAGGTGCCGCCGATCAGTCCGCCGGTGGCGGTGTAGCCCCGGACCCGGCCGCTGGCATAGGTGTTGGTCAGGGTCGCCGAGTCGAAGACATTGCCCACCAGCCCGCCGGCGAACGCGCTGCTGTTGCTGATGGTGCCGGTCACCGACCCCGTGGAATAGGCATCGGCCAGGGTGCCGTTCTGCACGGTGCCGGCCAGGCCGCCAACGTTGCTCAGGCCCGTCACGCTGGCGCTCGAGGATGCACCCTGCAGCGTGCCATTGGTGAGCTGGCCGACCAGGCCGCCGACGTTGGAGCCGTTGCCCAGCACCGCGCCGGTGACGTGGATGCCCGACAGCGAGCCGCTGAGGGAGCCGGTGATGGCGCCGACGGTGATGTTGCCGGTGATGGCGGCGTTGGACAGGGTCAGGTCGCGCACCTGCCCGCTGACGGCCTGGAACAGGCCCACGTTGTTCTCGGTGCCACGGGCGATGGTCAGGCCATCCACGGCGTGACCGAGGCCGGTGAAGGTGCCGCTGAACCCCTGCAGCGGCGCGAAGCCCCGACCGCCGTTCCAGGTGCGCGTGGCGCTGGCGTCCAGGTCGGTGGCGAGGGCGTAGTTGCCGCTGGCGCCGACGCCCTGCAGGCCGGCGAGGTCATGGATCAGGGTGTAGCTGGTGCCCCCCAGGCTGAGGCTGGCGTTGCTGCCCGACAGGGTGACGCGGGCGCCGCTGCCCAGCCGGTAGCCGTTGCCGTAGACCAGCGAGAGCCCTGCATTGGTGCCGGTGGCGGTGATGTCCTTGTTGATGATGACGCTGCCGGCGGCGTTCAGCGTCAGGGTGGTGTCGGCGCTCCAGTTGATGGGCGCATCCACGGTGATGTTGCCGGCCTGGCTGCCGCCGACGCCGGTGGTCACCGTCACCCCGGTGCTGGCCAGGGCATTGGTCAGGGTGTGGACGTTGAGCACGCTGTCGTTGGCGCTGCCGTTGAACCCGCCCATGCCGGTGCTGCCGGCATTGGAAATGGTCACGTTGTAGGGGTCGATCAGCCATTCGCCGGTCCTGCCCCTGCCAGGCTCGGCCAGGGTGGTGACCTTGACGTCGTCGGCGATCCGCACGTGGGCGCCGCTGGTCTCGATGAAACCGCCGTTGCCACCGTCCGGGGCGCTGGCATCAAGGGTACCGGCGACGTTCACCACGCCGCCGTCGAAATCGCCCAGCAGCAGGATCCTGCCGTCCTTCTCACCCAGGGTGCGGGCTTCGATCACCCCGGTGTTGTTGACCACGGTCCTGAGCAGCGCATCGCCGGCGTGGGCGGTGAGCAGCACCTGGCCGCCATCGGCCCTGATCAGCTGGTGGTTTTCCACCAGCGCATCGACCATGCCCTCATCGACCCGCAGGTTGAGCAGGCCGTTGCCGGCAAAATCCAGGGTCATGGCGTCGCCGGCGGCCAGCGCCACGCTGCCCTGGTTGGCGACGATCACGCCGTGGTTGCTGACCCTGCCGCCGAGCAGCGCAATGGTGCCGCCGGCGCTGGTGTTGAGCGAGCCGTGGTTGATCACCGCGGCGTTGCTGCCATCGCCCTTGAAACGGTAGTTGCCGGCCACGAAATCGGCGTCGCTGATACCCAGGGTGGAGGCGACCAGGCCGCCGACGTTCACCTGGGCGCTGGCACCGAACAGTATGCCGTTGGGGTTGACCAGGAACACCCGGCCATTGGCGTCCAGCTGGCCCATGATCACGGAACCATCGACACCGAGTACCCGGTTGAGCGCAATCGAGTTCGCGCCGGGCTGGTTGAAGGTGACTTTCTGCCCGGCACCGATATTGAAGCTCTGCCAGTTGATCGCCAGTTTGTCGCTGGCCTGGTTGATGATCAGCTGGTTGCCGCCGGGTGCGCCGATCTGGCCACTGCCGGAAGCGATGCTGCCGCCGCCCGGCAGTGACTGGGCCATCACGCCGAAGCTGCCGACGGACAGCAGCAGGCCCAGCGCCAGCGGGGTCAGGCGCACGCCTGCCGGCAGGCGGCGCGTGGCACCGGTCTTTGCGCCGGGCGAGGCGCCGAGCTCGGAGGCCACCTGGACCTGGCCCAGGGCGTGGTTGAACACAAGACGATAGATGCGGTTCATGGCCGGTGTCCTCAGAAAGTGGTGCTGATGCGCGCCCAGTACTGGGTGCTGCGTCCATCGGCGGCGCGATAGCTGCCAGCAGGCCTGGCGCCGCTCACGTCCAGCCGCAGGTCCGGGCTCCACGGCAGCCGCAGGCCGATGGCAACGCCGGCGCCTTCCAGCGTCGTGGGCTGGAAGCCGATACGGCGGTTGTCCGGTGCCGGGGAAGTGCGGCCCCAGTCGTAGAACAGGGTCAGTTCGACCAGGTCGCCCCAGCGGCGGCCATTGAACGGCGAGGGCGTGTCGGCAAAGCCCGGCGCGCTGACCTGGTACTCGAAGGTCGCCTGCACGCCTCGGTCACCCAGTGCCGTTGACAGCGGATAGGCGCGCACGCTGGTCGGCCCGCCGATGCTGAACTGCTCCACCGGGGTAAGGGCGTCATCGGTGAACTGGGCACTGCCGCGCAGCAGCAGGCGCTGGTTGCCGGGCAGGGCCTGCAGGCGTGCCAGCGACAGCCGGCTCACCCAGAAGTAGGACTCGTGCGCGGCATACAGCCAGTTGAAGGGCGGGGAGTCATCGTTGATGGATTTGCGCACCGACAGCTGCGCCAGGTTCATGCCCCGCCAGCGGCGATCGGTGTGGCGCAGGCTCACGCCGGCATCGATCACGTCGAAGGTGTGGCGTGAGAGCTCGATATCCAGCCCTTCGAGCCTGGATTCCTCATGCACCCAGCGCATCGAAGCCTGGACCTGCAGGTCCGGGCGCTGGATGAACTTCCAGTCGCTGCCTGCGTAGTAGAGCGTGGTCGGGCCCTTGATGCCGATGGCGGCGAACGGCCCGGAGTTGAGCTCGATCTCGCTGCGGCTGACGCCGGCAATGGCGCTCAGTCCATCGACCTTTGCCAGGGGCGCGCTCAGTGACAACGCTGCCTGCCAGCTGTCGGCCGGGTCCAGCCCGTAGCCGACGCTGGCGGCGAGCACGTCGCCCATGCCCAGCGCATTGAAGGCACTCACGCCAAGCTCGGCGCGATACCGGCCGGTGCTGTCGGTGCCGTGGTTGCTCAGGCCGGCGGTGATTTCGTAGGGGCGATCACTGTCCCGGGCGACCAGGATGATGTCGGTCTCGCCTTCGTTCTGGCCCGGCTGCAGCACCGAGGTGACTGACACCCCGGGCAGGTCGCGCGCGTAGAGAAGGGCGCGCTCCAGCTCGGTCTGGCGCAGCGGGCGGCCGATCAGGCCCAGGCTGCTGGCGCCGAGCTGGTCGTCGCGATAGCGCCGGCTGCCTTGCACCAGCACCCGCCCGACCCGGCCTTCCATCACCTTCAGGGTCAGCGTCTGGCTGTCGTCGATCTGCTGCGGCGGCACGTAGGCCACCGAGACCAGGAAGCCGGCGTCGCGGTAGGCCTGGGTGATGCGTGCGGTGATCTGTTTGATCTGCTCGAAGTTCAGCGCCGCCGGCAGCGTGGGGCTGATATCGCGCAGGGCCTGGTTGGCGACCGCATCGATGGTCGCGCGGCCGATGCCGCTGGACGGGTGTTCGCCGACGCCTTCGACCGCGATGCGGGCGACATGCACGGTGGCGACCGTCGTGGTGGGCGCGGCATCCTGCGCGAACGCGCAGGGGCTGAGGACGGACGCCAATGCGGCGGCCAGTACGGTGCAGCGCAGGGGGGGGAAGCGGGGGACGCGAATCGGGGTGTGGCTGCCATTGGAAGGCATCAGCGTGGTATCCGTTGGTGATTTTGAGAACGCTTGCTGGGAACGCGACCGGCCTACTTTCTAACCGTGAAAAGCGGCCTGATGGCATCACCCGATTTCGGACGGTGGGATTGATTTGTGATGTAAATCACAATTGTATTTGCCAAAAGCTCGGGCGGGCGGAGCATTGGCATGGAGAACGTCCTCTTCCTGGTTGATCGGGCGCCTGGCGCATCGCCTGATGGTGTGCGGACGCGGACATGCGGGTGTCATCGGGAGCGCGGATCTTCAAAAGCGCATTGCGGCCCGGTGGTCTGGCCCGGTGAGCCCCTCGCTGTGCGTCACCCGCGAAGCGGATGGAGAGCCAGGGACCGCGCATTCAACGCGGCACCAGCTGGTGGCCTGGCTTGAAGCGGATAGTGCGGACGCCCGGTTCTGGCAGCCGGATCAATGGATCGATGCAACCCATGGATACTGCGGCGCCGTGGTGCTTGCCGCAGGAGCCTGGAGCTCCAGTCCAGGCCTCCGGGCGCGAGGGCCGGAGCCGGCCGTGGTCCATGCAGTCGCAATCAGTCATGGCCCGTGCGTGAGGCACGTTCCATGCCTGTCCGGTCCCGCGCCCGGGAGCGCTGACAGCCCGGCATCCGTCAAATATACTGTCCCCCAGTACAGGATAGGAGCGGGCGCGTGCCGCATTCACCCGAGGAAAAGAAGAAGGTGCTGGCGCGGGTGCGGCGCATCCGCGGCCAATGCGATGCGCTGGAGCGCGCGCTGGAAGCCGGCGCCGACTGCGGGCCGGTGCTGCAGCAGATCGCGGCCATCCGCGGTGCCGTCAACGGGCTGATGTCCGAAGTGATGGAAGCGCACCTGCGCGAGGAGTTCGGCCAGCCGGCGCAGTCGCCGGCGCAGCGTGCCGCGCGCGTGGCCGAAATGTCCGGCCTGATCCGTTCCTACCTGAAGTAGGCGCGATGCCGGTCGCGATGGCCGCGCCTGTGCCCCCGTCCGCTGGCAGCCGCCCGCCATGGATCGAAGCACCGCATCGTTCCCGCCAGCCCGCTTCGAATCCGCCGAACCCGAACAACCGCTACAGGAGACAACCATGAAGTCACGTGCCGCCGTCGCTTTCGGCCCCGGCCAGCCGCTGCAGATCGTCGAGATCGACGTCGCCCCGCCGAAGCAGGGCGAGGTGCTGGTCCGGATCACCCACACCGGCGTCTGCCATACCGATGCATTCACCCTGTCCGGCGATGACCCGGAAGGCCTGTTCCCGTGCGTGCTCGGCCATGAAGGCGCGGGCATCGTGGTCGAGGTCGGCGAGGGCGTGACCTCGGTGAAGCCGGGCGACCACGTCATCCCGCTGTACACCGCCGAGTGCGGCCAGTGCCTGTTCTGCAAGAGCGGCAAGACCAACCTGTGCACCGCCGTGCGCGCCACCCAGGGCAAGGGCGTGATGCCGGACGGCACCAGCCGCTTCTCCTACAACGGCGAGCCGATCTACCACTACATGGGCTGCTCGACCTTCTCCGAGTACACCGTGGTGGCCGAGGTGTCGCTGGCCAAGGTCAACCCGGAGGCCAACCCGGAGCACGTGTGCCTGCTGGGCTGCGGCGTCACCACCGGCATCGGTGCCGTGCACAACACCGCCAAGGTGGCCGAAGGCGACAGCGTGGCCGTGTTCGGCCTCGGCGGCATCGGCCTGGCGGTGATCCAGGGCGCGCGCCAGGCCAAGGCCGGGCGCATCATCGCCATCGACACCAATCCCTCGAAATTCGAGCTGGCCCGGCAGTTCGGTGCCACCGACTGCGTCAACCCCAAGGAGCACGACGCGCCGATCCAGCAGGTGATCGTGGAGATGACCGGCTGGGGCGTGGACCACAGCTTCGAGTGCATCGGCAACGTCAACGTGATGCGCGCGGCGCTGGAGTGCGCGCACCGCGGCTGGGGCCAGAGCGTGATCATCGGCGTGGCCGGCGCCGGCCAGGAGATTTCCACCCGCCCGTTCCAACTGGTCACCGGGCGCCGGTGGATGGGCACCGCCTTCGGTGGGGTGAAGGGCCGCAGCCAGCTGCCGGGCATGGTCGAGGACGCGATGAAGGGCGACATCGAGCTGGCGCCGTTCGTCACCCACACCATGGGCCTGGAGCAGATCAACGATGCCTTCGAGCTGATGCACGAAGGCAAGTCGATCCGCAGCGTCGTCCACTTCTGACGACCGGCCGGGGTGCGTGCCCCGGCCATGCGTCCGCGCCACTGGAGAGAACCATGCAACGAATCGAACACCGCGCCTGTTTCGGCGGCTGGCAGGATGTGTACCGGCACCGCTCCCAGGTGCTGGACTGCGACATGACGCTGGGCGTCTACCTGCCGCCGCAGGCGCAGGACGGGGGCCGGCTGCCGGTGCTGTACTGGCTGTCGGGGCTGACCTGCACCGAGCAGAACTTCATCACCAAGGCCGGCGCCCAGCGCTACGCCGCCGAGCACGGCATTATCCTGGTGGCGCCCGACACCAGCCCGCGCGGCGACGACGTGGCCGATGCCGAAGGCTACGACCTGGGCAAGGGCGCGGGGTTCTACCTCAATGCCACGCAGGCGCCGTGGGCGCCGCACTACCGCATGTACGACTACATCGTGAGCGAACTGCCGGCGCTGGTGGAGGCGCAGTTCCCGGCCAGCGACGCGCGCGCGATCAGCGGCCATTCGATGGGGGGGCATGGCGCGCTGGTGATCGCGCTGCGCAATCCGGGCCGCTACCGCAGCGTGTCGGCGTTCTCGCCGATCGTGGCGCCGTCGCAGGTGCCGTGGGGCGAGAAGGCGTTTGCCGCCTATCTCGGCCAGGACCGCGATGCCTGGCTGCAGTACGACGCCACCGCGCTGGTGGCCGGAGCCGGCGAGCGCCTGCCGCTGCTGGTCGACCAGGGCGATGCCGACGAATTCCTCGAGCCGCAGCTGCGCCCACAGCTGCTGCGCGACGCCTGCGCCGCCGCCGGCCATCCGCTGCAGCTGCGGATGCAGCCCGGTTACGACCACAGCTACTACTTCATCGCCAGCTTCATCGGCGAGCACATCGCCCACCACGCCCGCGCGCTGGCCTGAGCGGCCGCGGGTCCGGGGACGCGCGCCGGCATTGTCGCGCCTTGCACACCACCCCCTGCTATCGTCCGGCCATCGGCGCCGACAAGGGGGCGACACATGCCGGTGATGCTGGCGGTCCTGTTCGTGTTGTGCCATGGCCTGGCGCTGGCGTTGCTGCCGGGATCAGCTAGTGTCGCCTCGTTCTGTTTCCTCATCGCCGCGCCGCTGCTGGCCGCTGCGGCCTGCCTGCGGCAGGCACGGCAGCGGCGGGCGGCGCTGGGCTGGCGCGCGACTGCGCTGGCCATGCTGCTGTGGGCCGGTGGCATGGCCCTGAACATGATCGATACGGTGCGGGGCGGTGATGCCACGGAGACGCCGCAGATCAGCCTGCTGCTGTACGTGGTCTACGGTGTGCCGCTGGTGTTCGTGCTCGCACGCGCACGCCGCGAGCGCTGGGCGATCAGCCTGATCGATGCCCTGCTGGCGGCCCTGCTGGGCGTGCTGTTCTTCCTGCATACCCGTTTCCACGCCAATGCCGGCGAGGCGGGCATGAACAGCGTGCGCCTGCTGTTCGATATCCAGAATGCCTGCATCGCGGCGTTCGCATTGCTGCGCTGGGCCAGCATGGACCTGCCGGACCGGCGCGCGTTCTTCCGCGTATTGGCGATCTACGCGCTGGCTTATCTGCTGGTGGCCGGCTACATCAACCATTTTGCCGAGTACAGCCCGTTCGGCCAGTACGCCGACCTGTTGATCGATCTGCCCTTCCTGGTGCTGGCGGTGCTGGCGCCGCGCGCGCACGAATCGATGCCGGCCGTCGAACGCAGCGGGTTGCGGCATGCCGTGCAGGCGGGCGGGCCGATGATCCTGCCGTTGCTGCTGCTGGTGGTGGCCGCCCTGGTCGTGGACCACGCGCGCGACTGGGCACTGGCCGGCTTCGTGGCAGCGATCATGGGCTTCGGACTGCGCAGCATGCTGCTGCAGATCGGGTTGCTGGAGCGGCAGGCGGCGCTGGACGCGTTGTCGCGCCTGGACGGGCTGACCGGCGTCGCCAACCGCCGCCAGTTCGACGCGGTGCTGCAGACCGAATGGAACCGCGCCTGCCGGCAGGGCAGTGCGCTGTCGCTGCTGCTGATCGACATCGACCATTTCAAGTGGTTCAACGACCGCCATGGGCACCCGGCGGGGGATCGTTGCCTGCAGCAGGTGGCGGCGGTCCTGCAGGCGACCGCGGCGCGGGGTGGCGACCTGGTGGCCCGCTACGGTGGCGAGGAGTTCGCGGTGGTGGCGCCGGCCACGCATCCGGACAGCGCGCGGGAACTGGGCGAACGCCTGCGCGCCGCGATACAGGCCATCCCGGGCGACGTGCTGCCGCAGATGGTGACCATCAGCGTTGGCGTGGCGGGCACGGGCGCGCCGTTGCTGCACGCGCCGGAGGTGTTGCTGGCTGGCGCGGATGCGGCGCTGTACGCGGCCAAGCGCTCCGGCCGCAACCGCGTTGAGGTATGGGAAGACGCCGGCCGGGGGCCGGCAACGGCAGCCAGCGTGGGTTGACCGGCGCATGTCCAGGTCGCTCCGGCCGCGGTCTGCGCGATCGGCTGCGCGCGCTCCGGCGCGTGTCCCGGGCCGCAGGCCGGGTGCAGGCCGGGTGCAGGCGGTAGGCGAGTGGTTCTCCCGCTCCGTGCCCATGGGCCATGCTGACGCCGCCCTGGATGGGCATGACCACGAAGCAGGCGGCAGTATTGGCCATGCCGTATACGCGGACACGGCCCGGCACGGATGGATACGTCGTGCCTGGTGCAACGAGCCGCGCAGGTGGGGCACCCCCGGATCCCCGCCAGGAGCCAGGGCTCCCGGGTAAAGCCGGCGATCCGTCACATGGGTGTCTGCGCCGAGATTCCGGTCGGGCTGGCGGGATGCGGCCGGACCAGGGGCAGTGGATATGCAACATCATGGCGGTGGCCGGGATCATGACGGTCCCTCGTCCACCGCGAAGTCGGTGTAGGCGTAGCGCGCATCGCGCAATACGGTATCGCCCTGCTGCAAGCGCAGCGGCACGCCGAACATCGGGCCGGCGCTGACGCAGGTGTGGAACTCGCCGTTCTCGCCGCAGGCATCGATGCCGGCCGGCAGCGCATCGAGCAGGTCGTGGTCGAAGGCGCGGCCGGCGAAGGCCGCGTCCAGCACCCGGGTATCCACGCAGCACAGCCGCGCGCGCAGGCCACCGTCGATCATCTGCCGCGCCAGGGTGGCGGTATCGCGACCGAACAGCGGGAACAGGCAGTCCCAGTCCAGCGCGGCGTACTGCTGCTGGCGCCAGTGGCGGATGTCCTCCAGCAGCAGGTCGCCGAAGGCCAGGGTGCGCAGTGCCGGCCAGCGCAGGCGGGCGGCTTCAAGCGCCTGGCCCATGCGCTGCAGGTAGCCGGCATTGTCGCAGTCCTGCGGAATCCATGCGCGCAGCAGCGGCAGGCCGGCGGCATGCGCCTGCAGGCGCAGCACTTCCTCGCGCACGCCCTGCATCGAGGCGCGCTCGTAGCCTTCGGTGAGGGTGCTCAGCAGTGCGACGACTTCGACGTCCTGGCGCTGGCGCAGGGCGTGCAGCGCCCAGGCGGCATCCTTGCCGCCGCTCCAGGAAAGCAGGACCGGGGTGGCCACTCAGCGGACGTCGCGCAGTTCCCAGTGGCTGCCGGCCAGCCAGCGCAGGCGCTGCTTGAGGACGTCGCCGGGAATGCGGGTGATGGCGACCAGGTCGATGCGCAGGTCCGATTGCCTGCCGCTTACCGTCGCCCCGGGATCGGTCACGCCCCAGCTCGGGTCGACATCGTCGGGATCCTCCTGGGTGGCGCGCCAGCGCTCGAACAGCGCCGGCGTGCGCAGGGCGTCCTGCAGCTGCTCGGCGAACGTGTCGGCGCCGTTGGCGGTGAACGACAGGCGCGGATCGCTGCCGCGCGCGGCGGAGGGATCGGGCAACGAAATCGAATAGTGCACGGGCATGCGGGGGTCTCCTTGGGTGGGGGTGAGTGTGGCGCAGCGGGCGTGGTGCCCGTGTACACGCCGGCGCGGATCAGCTGTCGAACGCGTGCGGCTGGTCGGCGAAGCCGACCGTCACCGCGCCCTTGCCGACGTTGACCATGCCGGTCAGGCTCATCACCGTCTCGAGCAGGCTCACGCCGTGCGCCTGGCAGGTCTCGCGCAGGGTGGCGTAGCCGGGCAGGGCGCGCAGTTCATCGAGCGGGCCGCCGTAGCTCACGCAGACCACCGGGGTCAGCAGGCCGTTCACCACGCGCTGGCCGACGAAACCGAACAGCCGCTGCACCGCGTTGTCGAAGCCCTTGATCTTGGCCACCGGCGCGGTCTCGCCGCGGTAGCCGTGCAGCACCGGCTTGATGTCCAGCGCGCTGCCCAGCGCGGCGGTGAACAGGCCGACGCTGCGGTCGCCCTTGTGGCGCGCGCGCGCGCGCATGTAGTACAGGTCGCGGGTGATCATGTAGCCGTGCACGTTGCCGGCCAGCTGTTCCAGCTGCTCGCGCATCTGCGCCACGCCGACGCCGGCATCGCGCAGCCGTACCGCCTCCACCGCGGTCACCGCCTGCGCGGCGAACAGGTTCTGGCTGTCGAGCACGCGCAGGGCGAACGGCGAGTTGTGCCCGGCGGCCTGGCGGATCGGCCGGTACTCGTTGAGGATGGCGAAACTGGCCTGCAGCGCGTTGTCGTGGATCGGGCTGCGGGTCTTGGTGATGGTCAGGCAGAACACGTGGTCGTAGTCGATCACCAGGTGCTGCAGGAACAGGTCGCGGATCTGGTTGACGCTGAACGGGATGGTCTCGGCCTCGGCGCCGCGTTCGGCGACGTGGGTGTCGAGGAAGTTCAGCGTGGCGTCTTCCTCGCGGTGGTCGGCAAGCACCGCTTCGCCGATGCGCACGGTGATCGGCAGCAGCACCAGCTTGTGTTCGCGGATGAAGTCGGCCGGCAGGTCGCAGGCCGAATCCACGACGATCCCGATGCGCATGGTCGAACCCCCCGGTACGTTGCGTGCCTGCGATCACACTAACCCAAAACGGTCGCCGCGGCAGGTGGCGCATCGCCGCGCCGGGCGGTGCCCGCTCCCGGCCGTGGCGCCGGGAGCGGGGGGGAAATCAGCGGCGGTAGGCCGGCGGGGTCGCGCTGCCGCGCAGGTAGCGGTCGCGCAGTTCGGTCTGGCGCGAGCGCATCGGTACCGCGCGTCCGCCCAGCCACATGCGCTCGGCATAGTGGCCCACGTCCAGCGGGTCGCCTTCCCACAGCACCAGGTCGGCCTGCTGGCCCACCGCGATGCTGCCGATGCGGTCGGCCACCCCGAACGCCTGCGCCGGCACCCGGGTCAGCCCGGCCAGCGCCGCGTCCCAGGGCAGGCCGTGGGCGACCGCGTTGCCGGCCAGCTGGCGGATCTTGCGGGCGTTGTGCGAGGCGTCGCCGTCCTGGCTGAAGGCCACCGGCACGCCGGCCGCGTGCAGGCGCGCGGCGTTCTCCAGGGTGGCGCCGATCTGGTCGAAGCTGGCCGGCAGGTTGGACAGCGCGTCGACGAACACCGGCACGCCGGCTTCGGCCAGCTGCGGTGCCAGGCGCCAGGCCTCGGCGCCGCCGGCGATGGCCACGCGCACCTGCTCGCGCCCGGCCCAGCGCAGCAGCTGGCGGATGTCGGCGGCACGGTCCACCCGCACCACGATGCGCCCGCTGCCGCCCAGGTAGCGCGCCAGTACCGCGCGCCCGGCCGGGGTCAGCAAGGCATGCGGCGAGTCGGCGGCGATGCGGCCGCGGGCCTCGGCCACCATCTGGTCGAGCAGCATCCATTGCGCGGCGCGCGAGCTGCCGGACAGTTCCGAGCCGGCCGCGCCCATGCGCACGAACAGCATGCGCGGGCCGATGGGGTCGGCGCTGCCGTCCAGGCGCAGTACGCCGCCCTGGCCGGCGATGAAGCCGCCGCCGCTGTTGGCGCCCAGCGCGGTGAAGCCGATGCCTTCCACGCGCGCCACCGGCACCAGCACCGAGTCGGGGTTGTAGGCCAGGGTGACGTCGAACTCGGGGCGTTGCGGCTGGTCTTCCAGCTTCACCGCGCTGTCCACGGTCGCGGCCTCGCCGGAGACCTCCTCCACGCCGATGTCGGTGATGCCGCCGAACAGCGCCGGGGTCAGCGGGCGGCCGCCGGCATCGATCACTTCGACCCCGGCCGGCGCGGCCAGCGCCGGGCCGATGGCGCGGATCACCCCGCCCTGCACCAGCACGTCGTTGGCGGTGAGCGTGCCGCGCGCGGTGGCGGTGTGCACGGTGGCGTTGCGGACCAGTACGTCCTGGGCGCAGGCGATGCCCGGCAGGGCCGCGGCCAGCAACGCCAGGCGGCGCAGGAACACGATGGACGCGCTCATGGCCGCACCTCCTGGCCGAGCATGAAATCACTCAGTGGCTGCTGCGCGCGGTTGCCGCGGTCATAGGCCTGGAAGCCATCGACGTAGACCTTCTCGGCCAGCGCGTAGGAACTGAAGGGATTGCCGTTCCATACCACCACGTCGGCCATCTTGCCCGCCTCCAGGGTGCCGGTGCGCTGTTCGATGCCCAGTGCGCGTGCCGCATTGGCGGTGAGCCAGCGGATGGCGTGTTCCGGCGCGATCTCGCCCATGCCGGCGCGGCGTGCGCTGGCGATGACCTTGGCCGCTTCCTGGTTCAGGCGCTGGATGCCTTCGGGGGAATCGGAATGGACGATGGCGCAGCTGTTGGCCGGGCGGTCGACCAGCGCGATGTTCTCCTGGATGCCGTCGAAGGCTTCCATCTTGAAGCCCCACCAGTCGGCCCACAGCGCGCCGCACACGCCTTCGGCGGCGAGCCGGTCGGCAAGTTTGTAGGCCTCCACGCCGTGGTGGAAGGCGGCGACCTTGAAGCCGAATTCCCTGGCGAGGTCGAGCATGGTCGCCATCTCATCGGCGCGGTAGCAGTGGATGTGCACGCGGATGTCGCCCTGGATGGCACCGGCGAGCGTGTCCAGCTTGAGGTCGCGCTTGCCGCCGCTGTCGCCGGAGCTGTCGCCGTTGTCGCCGCCGCCGAAGCGGCGCTTGCGCTTGACCGGCGCGGCGCTGTTCTTGGCGATGTACTCGCTGGCGTCGATGAAGGCCGCGCGGTAGCCGGCGACGTTGCCCATGCGCGTGGCCGGCGCGGTGCCCTTGCCGCCGTATACGCGCTTGGGGTTCTCGCCGCAGGCCATCTTCAGGCCCCACGGCGCGTCGGGGAATTTCATCGCCTGGTAGGTGGTGGCCGGCAGGTTCTTCAGCGTCACCCCGCGGCCGCCGACTAGGTTGGCCGAACCGGGCAGCACCTGCATCGCGGTCACGCCGCCGGCCAGTGCCGCGGCGAAGCCCGGATCCTGCGGCCACACCGAATGCTCGGCCCAGACGTTGGCGGTCACCGGCGCGGTCATCTCGTTGCCGTCGCCATGCGCCTGCACGCCCGGGCTGGGGTACACGCCCAGGTGCGAATGCACGTCGATGATGCCCGGCGTGACCCACTTGCCGCGGCCGTCCACGTGCACCGCGTCGGCCGGTGCCTGCAACGCGTTGCCGACCGCGACCACGCGGCCGTCGGCCAGCAGCACGTCGGCGTCGTCCAGGCGGCGCCCGGTGCCGTCGAGCACGGTGGCGTGGCTGATCAGCACCGGCGCGGCGGGCAGCGGGCGATAGGTGCTGGGGTAGGGGTCCTGCACGAAGCGCGAGGTGGCGTCGGCGGGCGCGGGATGCGCGCAGGCCAGCGCCAGGCCGAGCCCGGCCAGCAGTCGGTGTCGCATGGGTTCTCCATAGGCGGCGTGGAAGGTGCCCGCACGCTAGCCGTGGCCCCGGGATTTGCCAAGTGCATGGACTGGCGGGGTTGCAGGCGCGATCGGGCGCCGCGGCCGCGGTGGTATCCAGACAGGTGCCGGCCGCTTAAGCTGCACCGTCGCGGGCCGGCGTCGCCCCCGGGCGGCCGAACGATCAGGGACTGGAGTGATGGAAGCAGTACAGACAGTGGTGGATTTCTGGCGTTCGGCGGGGCCGCGGCGGTGGTTCGCGCGCGACGACGCCTTCGACGAGGAGTTCCGCCGGCGCTTCCTGGACCTGCACTACCTGGCCGCGCGCCGCGGCTGCGAGGAGTGGCTGCACAGCGCCGATGGCGCGCTGGCGCTGCAGATCCTGCTCGACCAGTTTCCGCGCAACTGCTTCCGCGGCACCGCCCATTCCTTCGCGACCGATGGACTGGCGCGGCACTACGCCATGCGCACCATCGAGGAAGGACTGGATCGCGAACTGACGCCGCAGCTGCGCGCCTTCATCTACCTGCCGTTCGAGCACTCGGAAGATCCGCAGGACCAGGAGCGCTCGGTGGCGATGTTCGAGGTGCTCGGCGACCTGGAGTACCTGCGTTTCGCCGAGCTGCACCGCGACATCATCCGCCGCTTCGGCCGGTTCCCGCACCGCAACGCCGTGCTGGGCCGGATTCCCACGCCGGAGGAGCTGCACTTCCTGGCCGAGGGCGGTTTCGCCGGCTGACGGCGGCGGGCCGGCGCGGCAACGTGCCGCCGTGTGCGCTTGGCGGCTGCCCAGATGAAGACACCGGCCTGGGGCCGGTGTCCTGTCCATGCGGTTGCGGTGCGGGCTGCCCGGTCAGTAGCGCGGCACGCTGTTGTCCACGTCCTGCGCCCAGGCATCGATGCCGCCGGTGACGTTGTAGACGCGGGTGAAGCCCAGCGCGCGGAACTGCTCGGCCGCCTGCGCGCTGCGTCCGCCGCGGTGGCACAGGAAGGCCAGCGCGGTGTCCTTGGGCAGCGCCTCGAGGCGGGCGCGGTTGTCGCCGTCGAAGGTCTCGAACGGGGCATTGATCGCGGCGATGGCGCGTTCGTCGGCCGGGCGCACGTCCACCACGGTCAGGGTGCCGGCACGCAGCTGGTCGTCGGCGCCGCGCACGTCCAGTTCCTGCACCGGCCGGGGCGCGTTGGGGTTGTCGATGGCCAGGCCCTGGCCGCGGATGTCGTCCACCCAGTCGATGGTGATGCCGTTGGCGCGACGCGCGCTGGCCGCGTCGAACTGCACGCGCAGGCCGTTGGATTCGGCGGCGATGGCGTTGGCGTCCAGCGGCGCCAGCTGGAAGTTCGGCTGGAAGCGCGCGTCGATGCTCAGCTGCAGCGCGGCGCCCGGGGCGTCGGCCAGCGCGCCCTTGAGCATTTCCACCGCAGCCGGGGTGATGGTGATCGAGGGCGGGGTGCGGTCCGGCGGCGCCACCCCGAGCAGCGTGCTGAGTTCGCCGCTGTTGGCCATCTGCAGGATGATGTCGCTGCCACCGACCAGTTCGCCGTCCACGTACAGCTGCGGGATGGTCGGCCAGTCGCCATAGGCCTTGATGCCCTCGCGGATTTCCCCGTCGGCCAGCACGTTGACGTGGGCGAAATCCACGCCGAGGTCCTGCAGCGCGCCGACGGCCTTGGCCGAGAAGCCGCACTGCGGCATGGACGGCTGGCCCTTCATGAACAGGACGACGCGGTTGGCGCCGAGGAGGGATTCGATGCGTTCGCGCACGGCGGGATCCAGGGACATCATGAACTCGTGAGGTTGGTCGAAGACAGGGCCGATTCTACGCCGCATGGCATCATGGGACATGACCGCCACGGGAACCCTGCATCGCACGCCGCGCCATCCCTGGCGCTGGGTCGGCTGGCTGCTGCTGTCGCAGGCGCTGGTGGCGCTGGCCTGGGGAGGGCTGGGCTGGGCGACCGGCCTGCCGCTGCTGCTGGCCAGCCATGCGCTGTTCGTGGTGCCGGTGTTCCTGCCCAACAGCCGCTTCTACGCGCCGGTACTGTCGTCGCTGCCCGGCCCGGCGGTATGGCTGACCATCGACGATGGCCCGTCCGACGACACCCTGGCGATCCTCGACCTGCTCGACCGCCACGACGCCCGCGCCACCTTTTTCATGGTCGGGCAGCGCGCGGCGGCGCGGCCGGAGCTGGTGCGCGAGGTGCTGCGCCGCGGCCATGGGCTGGGCAACCACAGCCATTCGCATCCGCAGGCCTGGTTCTGGCGCCTCGGGCCACGGCGGATGGCCGCCGAGATCGGCCGTTGCCAGCAGGTGTTGACGGAGATCGCCGGGACGCCGCCACACTGGTACCGCTCGGTGGTCGGCATGACCAACCCGTTCGTCGCCGCGGCGCTGCGCCGGCATGGCCTGGCGCGGGTCGGCTGGAGCGCGCGCGGCTTCGACGGCGTGCGCTGCCAGCCGGACACGGTGGTGGCGCGCATCGCCCGCGACCTGGTGCCGGGCGCGGTGGTACTGCTGCATGAAGGTGCGGCGCACGGCCACAATGTCGCCATCATGGAATCGGTGCTGCGGCAACTGCAGGCCCGCGGGCTGCAGGCGCGCCTGCCGCCGGAAACCGCTTAGACTCGCCGCCCGCCACGCCGGCGGCGCCTGGAACCACAGCATGCCCTTTTCCCGACTCGGCCTGTCTCCCTACGTACTGCCCGCGCTGGCGCGCGCGCTGCGGCAGGCCGGCTACGGCGCCCCCACGCCGATCCAGCAGCAGGCGGTGCCGGTGCTGCTGCAGGGCCGGGACGTGGTGGCGCTGGCCCCGACCGGTTCGGGCAAGACCGCCGCCTACGTGCTACCTGCGCTGCAGCGGTTCGCCATGGCCACGGCGCGCAGGCCGCGGGAGCTGCGGCAGCTGGTACTGGTGCCCACGCGCGAGCTGGCGCTGCAGGTGGCCGACGTGTTCGCCACGCTCGGCCGGGAGCTGCCGCGGCAACCGCGGGTGGTGTGCGCGGTGGGCGGGGTGTCGATCAATCCGCAGATGATGGCGCTGCGCGGTGGGGCCGACGTGGTGGTGGCCACGCCCGGGCGCCTGCTCGATCTGCTGGCGCACAACGCGTTGTCGCTGCGCCAGGTGCAGCTGCTGGTGCTGGACGAGGCCGACCGGCTGCTGGAGCTGGGCTTCGGCGACGAGGTGCGGCGGATCCTTGCCGGACTGCCCGCGCAGCGGCAGACGGCGTTGTTCTCGGCCACCTTCCCCGACCAGATCGAGGCATTGGCGGCGGCCGGCCTGCGCGCGCCCGCGCGCCTGCAGGTCGATGCGCAGGCGCCCGCGCAGATCGAGCAGCGCGCGCTGCGGGTCGATGGCGAGCGCCGCGTCGAACTGCTGCTGTCGCTGCTGGGCGATCCGCGCTGGCGGCAGGTGCTGGTGTTCGTCGCCAGCATCCGTGAGGGCGACCGCCTGGCCGGCGCGCTGCGCGGGCAGGGCATCGCCGCGCAGGCGCTGCATGGCGACCTGTCGCAGGGCCGCCGCGTGCGCACCCTGCAGGCGTTCAAGGAGGGCCAGCTGCAGGTGCTGGTGGCGACCGACGTGGCCGCGCGCGGCATCGACATCGCCGGCCTGCCGGTTGTGGTGAACCATGCGTTGCCGCGTTCGCCGGCCGACTACCTGCACCGCATCGGCCGCACCGGCCGTGCCGGCAGCCCCGGACTGGCGGTGAGCCTGGTCGAGGCCGCGGCGCTGGCGCACTGGCGGTTGATCTGCAGGCGCCATGGCCTGCGCCTGGAGCCGGAGGTGGTGCCGGGTTTCGAGCCGACCGGGGCGGTGCCGGCCGCAGCGCCGGCAGGCGATGGCAACGGCGGCATCAAGGGGCGCCGGCCGAGCCGGAAGGACCGGCTGCGCGCCGCGGCGGCGGGCACGCCGGCCGGTTGAACCGCGGCCGGCGCCGGGCATGGCCCGGCACCGGAAGGCGCGCTCAATCCTCGAAGTCGCTTTCCGCCGGTACGTCGGCGGCCGCGGCCGGGCGCGGCGTGCGCTTGCCGGGCTTGCGCAGTACTTCCACGTAGAACTGGCGGTTGCCGGCGGCCACCAGCGCATCCACCGCGCGGATCAACTCGGGGAACGGCACGGCCTGCGCGCTGGCCTCGTCGACCCCGGCCTTGCTGTCGAAATCCCAGAAGTCGGCGCCGGCCGGCAGGGCCTTGCCGCGCTCGCGCTTGATGTACTTGCGGATGTCGTGCTTGCTGGCTTCCAGCAGGCGGTCGGGATGCTTGCCTTCGATATCGAGGCGGTAGGTTCTTCTCACGGGACTCTCGTCAGGGTGCCGGCCCGGGACGGGCGGCGCAATGCCACGATTATCCGCGCAAACGGCGCCGCCGTGGTTCAGGCGCGGTGAGCGACCAGCAGCCAGTTGTTGAATGGCGTGTTGCCGTACAGCGGGGCGAGGCTGACCCGCAGGCCGGCCTGCTCGAGCAGCGCGCGCAGGCTGGCGGCACCGGGGTAGTGGCGCGGGCGGAACTGCATCCAGCCGATCCAGTTGGCGGCGCGGTCGCCGATGCGCGAGATGCGGCCGCGGCGGCTGTCGTCGGCCAGGGCCATGCGCAGCACCAGCCGGCCATCGCCCTCGAGCATGGCCGCCGCGCGCCGCAGCAGCGCCGATTGCGCCTCGGCCGGCAGGTACTGGAGGACATCGAGGATGGCCACGCTGCCGCGGTGCTCGGGCAGGGTGGTGGCCAGGTCCATCACCTCGAAATGGCTGGCGGCCAGGCCGGCGCGGTGGGCGACGCCATCGGCGCGGCGGATCTTGGCGGCATCGTTGTCCACTCCGCGGTAGGGCTGCCGTTGGCCGTCGTGGCGCAGCGCATGCGCCAGCAGGCCCAGCCCGCAGCCCATGTCCAGCAGCGGCGCCTGGCTGCCGCGCAGCGCCTCGAGCACGCCGGGATAGAGCGGATCGCTGCGCAGCTTGGACAGCACGTAGCAGTAGTCCCAGCGGTTGCCCAGCGGATGGCGCGGGGCGAACGCGCGGGCGATGGCCCGGGCATCGTGGGCCGCCATGGCCGCGGTCCCGGACGGCCTGCTCACGCGGCGGTCGGGTCGGTCAGCAGGTCCGCCGCCACCGGCAGCGCCTGTTCCATCCACAGCCGGTACATCGCCGCGGAAGGGTGCAGGCCGTCGTCCACCAGCATCGCCGCTTCGGCGCCGTGCGCGCGGCTGGCCGGGGTGATGTCGACGAAGGCCACGCCATAGTCGCCGCAGCAGGCGCGGGCGGCGGCATTGAAGTCGTCTATCTCGCGCGCGACGACGGCGGCGTCGCGGCCATGCGCGGCCGCGTACGGGGTCACCCCCCAGTCGGGAATGGACAGCACCAGCACCCGCCGTGGATCCTCGGCGGCCAGCGCGAGCGCCCGCTGCAGCAGTTGTTCGAACTGCTGGCGGTACTCGGCGAGCGGCCGCCCGCGGTACTGGTTGTTGACGCCGATCAGCAGGCTCGCCAGCGCGTACGGCCCGCGTGGCGCGGCCGCGTCGATGGCGGCGGCCAGTTCGTCGGTGGTCCAGCCGGTGGTGGCGATGACCTGCGGGTCGGCCAGCGCGATGCCGCGCGCGCGCAGCGCCGCGGCCAGCTGGAACGGCCAGGTGCCGTCGGCGGGCACGCCTTCGCCGATGGTGTAGGAATCGCCCAGCGCCAGGTAGCGCGCGCTGCTGGCCATGGCCGGTTCGCTGCTGCCCATCGGCGCGCCTCAGGCCACCGCGCTGCGCGTTTTCAGCGGCACCACCTTGGTGATCCGCTCGGCGCGGCGCGCCAGCACCCGGTCGATGCGGCCGAACACTTCGCGCATGACCCCGGCCTCGGGCAGCAGGGTCACCCGGAAGTGGTGGCGGTAGGGCACGTTGAAGCTCGAGCCGGGCACCACCAGCACGCCTTCCTCGTTCATCAGTTCCAGCGCGAACTCGTGGTCGTCGAACCCCTGCGCGGCCGGGCCCACCACGGCCGGGAAGGCGTACAGCGCACCGGCCGGCGCCACCAGCTGCAGGTGCTCGCTGGCGGCGCAGGCCTCGATCACCGCACGCCGGGTTTCGTACAGGCGGCCACCGGGCGCGCACAGCGCGGAAATGGTGTCCGGGCCGTTGACCGCGGCCTCGATGGCGTACTGGCCGGGCACGTTGGCGCACAGCCGCAGCGCGCTGAGCAGGTCCAGCGCGGCACGGAACTCGACCAGCCGCGCGGCGTCGCCGGACAGCAGCATCCAGCCCACGCGCCAGCCGCAGGCGCGGTGCACCTTGCTCAGGCCGCTGAAGGTCAGGCACGGGTGATCCCCGGCCAGCGGCGCGACCGGCTGGAACTGTGCGCCGTCATAGAGGATCTGGTCGTAGATCTCGTCCACCAGCAGCAGCAGGTTGTGCCTGCGGGCCACGGCGACGATCTTCTCCAGCAGCTCGCGCGGGTAGCTGGCGCCGCTGGGATTGTTCGGGTTGATCAGCACGATGGCGCGGGTCCGCGAGGACACCAGCGTCTCGATCTCCACCGGGTCGGGCTGGAAGCCGTTCTCCGGCCGGCAGCGGTAATACACCGGGCGGCCGTCGTTGAGGATGGTGGCCGCCGACCACAGCGGGTAATCGGGCGAGGGCACCAGCACCTCGTCGCCGGGGTTGAGCAGCGCGCGTAGCGACAGGTCGATCAGTTCGGACACGCCATTGCCGAGGAACACGCGGTCGGCATGGGCATCGGGCGCGCCGCGCCGCGCATATGCCGCGGCAATGGCCTCGCGCGCCACCGGCAGCCCCTGCTGGTGGGTATAGGGGTCGGTGCGGCCCATGTCGTCGGCGATGGCGCGCTGCAGGTGCTCGGGCGCGCGGAAGCCGAAGTTGCCCGGGTTGCCGATGTTGAGCTTGATCAGCTTGCGGCCCTGGGCCTCCAGCTCGCGGGCTCGCCGGGCCAGTTCGCCACGGATCTCGTAGCGCACTTCGGACAGGCGTTCGCGGGTGGGCAGCGGCTTGGCAGGGCTTGACATGCGTGGGGCCATCATGGGCGGGAAACCGCATGGTAGCGGAATTGCTGCGATGCGGGGCGATGGTTCCGGGCGGAACCGAAATCCACTGGCGGGGCCGGCCGGCGGCACGCTGCCGCTTAGAATTGGCCGATGACCGACACCATCGATTTCGGCGCGCTGCGCCCCATCGGCTGGCCCTGGCCGGGCCCGCCCGAAGCCCCGGCATGGCAGGCCGCCTTCGCCGCACATCCGCTGGCGCGCCCGGCGCGGGTGATCGAGCAGCACCGTTCCGGCTACGTGGTGGCCGATGCGCCCGACGCCGCGCTCAAGGCCGAGTCGCTGCCGGAGTGGCAGCGGCCGCGCTTCCCCAGCCACGAGCGCGCGGCGGTCGGCGACTGGGTGCTGCTGGAGGAGGCGCGCATCGTCGCGCTGCTGCCGCGGCGGACCTCGATCAAGCGCGGCGCGGCCGGCGAGCACTACCACCAGCAGGTGATCGCCGCCAACATCGATACGGTGTTCATCGTCTGCGGGCTGGACGCGGACTTCAATCCGCGCCGGATCGAGCGCTACCTGATGCTGGCCGGCAGCGGTGGCGCGGCGCCGGTGGTGGTGCTGACCAAGGCCGACCAGACCGAGTACGGCGCCGACGCGCTGGCGGTGCTGGAAGACCTGGCCGCGCAGGACATCCCGCTGCTGGCGATCAACGGCAAGGACCCGGCCAGCGTTGCCGCGCTGGCGCCGTGGCTGGGGCCGGGCCGCACCGTGGTGCTGGTCGGCTCCTCCGGCGCCGGCAAGTCCACGCTCACCAACACGCTGCTGGGCGAGGACCGGATGAAGACCGGCGCCGTGCGCGACAGCGATTCGCGCGGCCGCCACACCACCACCCACCGCGCCCTGCTGCCGCTGCCCGGCGGCGCCTGCCTGATCGATACGCCGGGCATGCGTGAGCTCAAGCCCACCGGCGAGGAAACCCTGGCCGAGGGCGGCTTCGCCGACATCGAGGCGCTGACCACGCAGTGCCGCTTCCGCGACTGTTCGCACCAGCACGAGCCCGGCTGTGCGGTGCGCGAGGCGATCGAACGCGGCGAGATCGACGAAAGCCGGCTGCTCAACTACCTCAAGCTGCGCGAGGAAGTTGCCGCGGCCGCAGCCAAGCTGGCCCAGCGCCAGGCCGAGCAGGCCACCGAACGCAGGAGCAGCGGCCGCGGCGCGCAGTGGCGGCCGGCGGGGAAGCCGAAGCGGCGGTGATCGGGCGCGTGACGGCGCGGCCGCAGCGGGTTGCTATGGTGTCCGCATGAGCCTGTCCAGCGCCGCTTCCGATCCGGCCATCGCCCACCACGCCGCGCTCGATGCGCGGCTGGTCGCGGCGGTACGTGGCATCCGCCTGCTGACCCTGGCCAGCTGGCCGGCGTCGACGCGGGCGCCGTTCCTGGACAGCGTGGCCCGCGGTGCGCCGCAGCTGCCGCAGGTGGCCTACCCGCGGCACGATTTCAGCGCGGCGCGGCGCGAACTGGCGGTGATCGCCACCGCCGCCGACCCGGCGCACCCGCTGGGCCGCTACCTGCGTGATTCGGTCGCCAGCTGGGACCTGGCCGCGCGCCTGCTGGAAGCGCTGGGCACGCGCGAGGTGGATGCGCTGTCGGCGCAGTTGTTCGGTACGCCGGAACAGCCCATGCCCGGCCACGGCCCGACGGTGCGCGAGGCGGCGCGGCACTTCATCCAGATCGCCAACGAACTGGACCACGAGCTGCTGGCGCCCGAGGAACAGGTGCCGGTGTCGGCCACCGCGCTGCAACTGCAGCTGCAGAACGACCTGGACGGCTTCTTCGAGTCGCGCGTGATCAACGTGGTGCTGGACCCGGACCTGATCGCCAAGGCGGCCGCCGGCGCCACCCAGATCCGCCTGCGCAGCGGCGCCTGTTTCAGCGTCTACGACCGCGCGCAGCTGTTCCACCACGAAGCGCTGGTGCATTCGCTGACCGCACTCAACGGACGCCGGCAGGCGCTGTTGCCGAGCCTGGCGCTGTCGTCGCCGCGCGTCACCGCCACCCAGGAGGGGCTGGCGACGTTCGCCGAGCAGATCACCGGCAGCATCGACATCCAGCGGCTCAAGCGCATCAGCCTGCGCATCGAGGCGATCGCGATGGCGCGCGGTGGAGCCGATTTCATCGAGGTGTTCCGCTATTTCCGCGATGCCGGGCAGGCCGCGGAGGAGAGTTTCGCCTCGGCCCAGCGGGTGTTCCGCGGGGTGCCGGTGAGCGGCGGCGGCGCCTTCACCAAGGACACCGTGTACCTGCGCGGGCTGGTGTCGGTGCACACCTTCTTCCGGCAGATGCTGCGCGACGAGAAGCTGCGTTACTGCCACTGGCTGTTCGCCGGCAAGATGACGCTGGGCGACGCGCAGGCGCTGGCGCCGTTGTTCGAGAGCGGGGTGCTGGCGCCGCCGCGCTGGTTGCCGCCCTGGCTGCAGCGCGCCAACCGGCTGGCCGGCACCCTGGCGTTCTCGCTGTTCGCCAACCGCATCCGCATGGACCGCATCGGCGAGTAGCGCGAGCGCGCAGGTATTGGTTGCCAATGCAACGGCCTGGCCCTCGCATTGGTTGCGTGAACCACAGCCGCAGGCTATGGACCGGGGCTGCGCACGGGCATGGCGCGGTGCTCGCCGGTGCCATCGTGCGAGCGTCGGTGGTCATCGCCAAGCCGCGGATTCGACAGGTGTTTTTGCCGGGAACGGCGCGCGCCCGGGCGGCCGGCAAGCAGGCCTGCGGCAGCGCCTGCGGGCGTGGGCGCAGGCCATCGACGGCGGCTGCGGACGGCGTTGACGCTGCGGGTCGCCACGCGCCAAGGTGAAGACGCGACGGGCGGTACGGCGGGGAGGCCGGACCGGGGGAACCGGCGCAGACGCAGGGAGGCGGAAGGCAGGCATGCCGGGGTTCCGGTCCGCCGGCCCGCTGGCCCGCCATCGGTGGCATCCCATCATTTCCTGCCTTCTTCGTCCGGGGGACGCATGCGCAACCGTTTTTTGCCTGCGGTCGATCGCCATGGTGTGGCGACCGGCACTGCTGCTGATGCTGGCGCTGCCGTTGCTGGCAAGCGCGGCCGACGCCGCCGACCGCCAGGCCGCGATCGACCGCCTGATGCAGCCGTATGACGGCGACGTTCCCGGTGCCTCGCTGCTGGTGCTCAAGGACGGCAGGGCGCTGGTCCGGCGCGGTTACGGGCGCGCCGACCTGGAGCGCGGCATCGCCGCCGGCACCGACACCAACTACCGGCTGGCCTCGGTGAGCAAGCAGTTCACCGCCGCGGCGATCCTGCTGCTGGCGCAGGACGGCGCGCTGTCCATCGACGACCCGGTCAAGCGCTGGCTGCCTTCGCTGCCGGCCGTGGCCGACGCCATCAGCCTGCGCCAGTTGCTGGCGCACACCTCCGGCGTACTCGATTACGAGGACCTGATGGGGACGTCCTGGCAGGGGCAGATCCGCGACGCGGGCGTGCTGGCGCTGCTGGAGCGCGAGAACCGGCTGTACTTCCCGCCCGGCACCACCTACCGCTACAGCAACAGCGGCTATGCGCTGCTGGCGCTGGTGGTCGAGCGCGCCTCGGGGATGGACTTCCCCGCGTTCCTGCACGCCCGCATCTTCGCCCCGCTGGGCATGCGCGACAGCCTGGCCTACGTCGCCGGCGGCCGCGACGTGCCGCATCGCGCCTGGGGCTACAGCCAGGCCGCGCAGGGCTGGGAGCGCACCGACCAGAACATCTACAGCGCCGTGCTTGGCGATGGCGGCATCTATTCGAGCATCGACGACCTGGCGCGCTGGGATGCGGCCTGGTACGACGGCCGCCTGTTCGATGACGCCACGCGCGCGCTGGCGCTCGGCCGCCAGGTCCCGGTGGACACCGCGCCGGAAGCGACCTGGTACGGCTTCGGCTGGCGTATCGCCGAGGGCCGGCAATGGCACAACGGCGAGAGCATCGGGTTCCGCAACACCCTGGTGCGCTGGCCGCAGCAGCACCTCACCGTGGTGCTGCTGAGCAACCGCAACGACCCGACGCCGTATGCGACCGCGCAGGCGATCGGCGCACTGTTCCTCGACGAGATTCCACCGGCGCGGCCCTGACCGCGCTGCCCGCTCCGCCGCTGTACCTGCTGGGTTGTCCGTCCCCGTCGTTCCCCCTGGAGAAATCATGCGTAGCCAGCCAGACCCCCGATTCAACCTCCTGTGCATTGCGCTGCTGGCGGCCATGGCCGTGCCGGCCATGGCGCAGGAAGCCGCCCCGGCGGCCACCACCCTGGACAAGGTCAACGTCACCGGCTCGCGCATCAAGCGCGTGGACGTGGAGGCCGCGCTGCCGGTCACCATCGTGCAGAAGGCCGAGATCGAGGCGCAGGGCATCACCTCGGCCGAGCAGCTGCTGTCCTTCCTCAACATCGCCGGCAATGGTGCCGACGGCATGGTCTCGGCGTCGGTGGACATGGACCTGGGTGAACTGCGCGGCACCGCCGGCGTGTCCGGCGCCAACCTGCGCGGGCAGGGCAGCGACGCCACGCTGGTGCTGCTCAATGGCCGCCGTGTCGCCACCCATGGCCTGCGCGGGCAGGCGGTGGACCTGAACTCGATCCCGTTCGCGGCGATCGACCGGGTGGAAGTGCTGCGCGATGGCGCCTCGGCCATGTACGGCACCGACGCCATCGGCGGCGTGATCAACTTCATCACCCGCACCGACTACCAGGGCATCGCCGTCAACGCCGGTTTCGACGTGACCCAGCACGGCGGCGGCAACATCTACAACTACAGCCTGCTGGGCGGTACCGGCGATCTGGATGCCGACCGCTGGAACGTGTGGGGCACGATCAACTGGCGGCGCAGCGAGTTCCTGCGCAGCTACCAGCGCGACTTCGCCAACAGCTTCCAGCCCGACCGCGGGGTGTCGCCGGACACGCGCGGCACCCCGTTCGCCACCGTGACCAATGCCAGCGGCGGCATCATCAACGGCTCGCTCATCGACCCCGATGGCGGCAGCAAGCAGAACTACGTCAACATCCTCAACCTGCCCGGCGGCGCCGGCTGCGAGAACGGCGGCCCGGCGATGGGGCCCTACGACTACCGGCTGTGGGACAGCGGCAGCTCCAAGTACGCCTGCGCGTGGGACTACCCGGCCGCACAGGCGCTGCAGCAGCCGCAGGACAGCCTGCAGTTCCTGGGCCGGGCCACCCTCCGCATCGGCGACAACCACCGCTTCTACGCCGAGGCGATGGGTTCGCGGGTGAAGTCCGAGCGCGAGTACGAGCCGCTGCAGCTCACCTCCAGCGCATCGCTCACCTCGGTGATGGGCCCCGGCACCTGGTATCCGCTCAACCCCAACACCAAGGACACCTACGACAAGGTGTACAACGCGCTGGCCGCGTACTTCGGCACCGCCAACCTCACCTACGGCAACCCCATTCCCTACCGCTGGCGCTGCATGGCCTGCGGGCCGCGCCAGATCGAGACCACCACCAAGTCCTACCGCCTGCTGGCCGGCCTGGAAGGCAGCATCGGCAGCTGGGACTACGACATCGGCCTGTCGCGCGCCTCGAACAAGGCCGAATCGGTCCTGCGCGGCGGCTACTACTTCTCCAGCGGCCTGCGCGCCGCGCTCGGCAGCGGCCTGCTCAACCCGTTCCTGATGCCGGGGCAGCAGCAGAGCGAGGCGGCCATGGCCGCGCTGCAGAGCGCCTCGGCCAGCGGCGTGCACCTGTACGGCGGTGAATCCACCGTCACCACGGCCGACGCCAGCTTCAGCGGCGGGCTCGGCTTCAGCCTGTGGGGCAGCGAGGCGCAGCTGGCCACCGGCGTCGAGGCGCGGCGCGAGGAGTTCGAGTTCGGCGGCGTGCAGGTGCTCGACGGCGTGCCGTTGAACTACACCACCATCTACCAGGCGCCGTTCGACGAGACCAGCGACCTGCCCAAGGTGCGTCGCGACGTCAACGCGGTATACGCCGAGATGTACCTGCCGATCATCGACACCCTCGACGTGACCGTGGCGGTGCGCCACGACCGCTACGACACCTTCGGCGGCACCACCAACCCGAAGTACTCGTTCAAGTGGCAGCCGATCGAATCGCTGGCGTTCCGCGGCGCCTACAGCACCGGCTTCAAGGTGCCCGAGTTCACCAAGCTGTTCGCCGGCGTCAACCGCCTGGACTACTTCGGCCGCGACCTGGTCGACCCGGCCAGCTGCCCAAGCGGCTCGGTCAACTCGTCGATACCGGGGTGCGACCTGATCCAGCCGGTGATCATCACCGGCGGCAAGACCGACCTGCAGCCGGAGGAATCCTCGCAGAGGAGCATCGGCTTCGTGTTCTCGCCGACCGACAACTTCAACCTGAGCCTGGACTGGTGGGAGATCGAGCGCACCAACACCATCCGCGTGCCCAACCTGGCGACGCTGACCGCCAACTACGCGCTGTTCGCCGAGAACTGGATCCGCGACAGCAGCGGCAAGGTCACCGCGATCGACCAGCGCTACATCAACTCCGGCGGCACCCTGACCCGCGGCGTGGAGCTGGACGCCAACCTGAGCGGCGACCTGGCCGGCGGGCGCTGGCACGTCAACCTCAACGGCAGCTACATCGACACCTTCAAGGAAAAGTCGCTGGCCAACGAGCCGTATGGCGACAACAAGGTCGGCGAGTACGTGCGCTTCTACAACCTGCCGCTGAAGTGGAAGCACACGCTGGGCGTCAGCTGGGCCCGTGGCGACTGGGCGCACATGCTCACCCAGGTCTACCGCTCCGGCTACAAGGACGAGGAGCCGGTCAGCGTCGAGGGCGGCTTCTACACGCCGGCCAACTGGAACCCGGACGTCGATGACTACATCACCTACAACTACAGCCTGACCTGGACCGGGATGGAGAACACGCGGCTGACCCTGGCGGTGCGCAACCTGCTCGACACCGATCCGCCGTTCACCGCGCACCAGGTCGATTTCGCCTCCGGCGCGGCCTGGGAGCCGCGCGTGGCCGATCCGCGCGGGCGTTCGTTCAACCTGCAGGTCGAGTACCGCTTCAACTGATCCTGCCAACAACGCCGCCGGGCAACCGGCGGCACCGGGACCCACCATGACGGATACGGACATCGCCTCCGGCGGCCGCCGCGGCTTCATCACCGCGGCCCTGGGCACGGCACTGGCTGCCTCGCTCGACGCGCGCGCCGCGCCGCTGCTGGGCGTGCCGGGCACCGCGCGCCTGGCCGCGGCCAACGCCTGGCTGGAGATCGACCTGGACGTGTTCGACGCCAACCTGCGGCGCGTGCGCGCACTGGCCGGCGACGCGCAGCTGTGCGCGGTGCTCAAGGCCGATGCCTACGGCACCGGCATCGACCGGGTGATCCCGCGCCTGGTCGCCGCGGGCGTCGGCTGCGTCGGCATCGCCAGCACCGAGGAGGCGCGCATGGTGCGCGCCTGCGGCTATCGCGGGCGGGTACTGCGGGTGCGCGCGGCGACGCTGGGCGAGGTGGAGGCCGCCTGGCCGTACCGGGTCGAAGAACTGGTGGGCAACCTGGCCGTGGGGCAGATGCTGGCCGCGCTGGCACGGCGCCGCCGGCACGCGCTGCCGGTGCACCTGGCGCTGAATTCGGCCGGCATGGGCCGCAACGGACTGGAGCTGGCCACCGGGCAGGGACGGCACGACGCGGTGGCGCTGGTGGCGGCCGAAGGCCTGCGCGTGGTCGGGTTGATGACCCACTTCCCCAGCGAGGACCCGGCCGACGTGCGCGCCGGCGTGGATACGTTCCGCGAGCAGGCCGACTGGCTGTTCGCCAACACCGCGCTGCGGCGCGGCGACGTGCAGCTGCATGCGGCCAACTCGTTCGCATTGCAGCATGTTCCCGAATCGCGGCTGGACATGGTGCGCCCGGGCGGTGCGCTGTACGGATACGGTGGCACGCCGAAGCCGCCGTTCGCGCACGTGGCCGCGTTCAAGACCCGGGTCGCGTCGGTGCAGGCGTTTCCCGCCGGCGACACGGTGAGCTACGACCGCACCTTCACCCTGCGCCGCGATTCGCTGCTGGCCAATCTCCCGGTCGGTTATTCCGACGGCTACCGCCGCGCCTATTCCAACAAGGGCAGCGTGCTGGTCCGTGGCCGGCGCGCGCCGGTGCTCGGCCGCGTGACCATGAACACCACGATGGTGGACGTCACCGACATCCCCGGCGTGCAGGCCGGCGACGAGGTGGTGCTGTTCGGGCGCCAGGGTGGGGAGCAGATCACCCAGGCCGAAATCGAGGCCTGGACCGGGGTCATCCTGGCCGACCAGTACAGCGTCTGGGGCGCGTTGAACCCGAAGTTCCCGCGCACCCGCTAGGGGCGCGGCTACGCTGCGGGCGGCACGCCGCGGGTTTCGGCCAGGCTGCGCTGGAACTGCCGCACGAACTCGGTGGCGGCCTTGGACGGCGGCCGGTCCTCCAGGTACACGCACTCGACGCGGAAGCCGATTTCCGGTTCCAGCGGGCGCGCCAGCAGGTTGCCGCCGGCATTGGCGCAGGCGGTGAATTCGTCCAGCACGCTCATGCCGGCGCCGCAGCGGGTCAGCGCCGCGGCCAGCGAATAGGTCTGGTTGGACACGACCTCGCGCATGCTCACGCCCTGGCGCTTGAGCTCGTTGGTGAACAGGTCGCCGATGGGGCCGCTGCTGGCCAGGCCGACCATGTCGCGGTCCTGCAGCCAGCGCAGCGGGATCGCCGCCGGCGGGTCGGGCCATTGCGCGGCGTCGAACAGCAGCATCAGCTGCCCCTGCCCGAGCACGCGGCGCTGCATGCGCGGGTGTTGCGGCGGGTTGTAGGCGATGGCGATGTCGCATTCGCGCTCGTACAGCGCCTGGAACAGGTCGCCGTGGTGCAGGGTCTGCACGTCGAACGTGACTTCCGGGTGCTGGCGCCGGTACTGGGTGATCGCCGCCGGCACCACGTGCTGGCCGAGCGAGGGCACCACCGCCAGGCGGATATGCCCGCCGCCGATGTCGCGGATGTGGGTGACCGCCTTCTGCAGCGACAGCAGGCGGTCGTAGATGTCCTTGACCTCGACGAACAGCGCGTGCGCCTCGTCGGTGGCGACCAGCCGCCCGCGCACCAGCTTGAACAGCTCGAAGCCCAGCTGGTACTGGGTGTGGTGCAGGACCTTGCTGACCGACGGCTGGGAGACGTGCAGCGAGCGTGCCGCGGCACTGATCGAGCCGGTGGTGTAGACCGCGTGGAAGACTTCAATCTGGCGCAGGCGCATGGCCCGATCCTAGTCGATGCGGGCGTTGCCGGCGACCGTTCGCGGCGCCGCCATCACTGCGCCATCGCCAGCGCCACCGCGCGCTCGCCGCTGCCCATCGCCAGGGTCCAGCCGAGCATGCCGTGGCCGAGGTTGCACACCAGCCCGGCGCCGATGGCGCGGATCTCGGGCGAGGACCAGGGCGTGACCGGGCGCAGGCCGGCCCAGTCGCTTTCGATGTGCGCGTAATCCACCGCCTCGGGCATCGAGGCCCGCGCCATCGCCACCAGCTGCGCCATGCGCTCCGGGTGCGGGCGGGGATCCCAGTGGTTGAGGTCGGCCAGCCCGGCCACGCGCATGCGCTCGCCGAGGCGGCAGAACACCAGTTTGCGCGAGGTGTCGGTGATGCTCGCGGTGGGCGCGCGCGGGCCACACGGCGCGGTGAACGAATAGCCCTTGATCGCCATCAGCGGCATGCGCACGCCCAGCGGCCGCAGCAGCGCCGTGCCGTCGATGCCGTTGCACACCACCAGCCGCCGCGCCTGCAGCGCCGCGCCGGCATGCGGCTGCAGGCACCAGCCGTCGTCCTGCCGCACCACGCGCCGGATATCGACGCCGAAGCGCGCCTGCAGGCCGTACTGCTGCTGCAGCACCTGCAGCAGGCCGACGCCGAAGCGGAACGGATCGCCGGCTTCCTCCTGCGGCGAATGCACCGCGCCGGCCAGGCCCGGCATCGCCGCCAGCGCCGGTTCGGCGGCAATGGCCTGGCGCGCGTCGAGCAGGTGCTGCTCGACCCCGAATGGCTGCTTGAGCGCGATCATCGACGCCGCGCCATGCAGCGCCGCGGCGTCGTGGTAGACGTGCAGCTTGCCCGAGACGGCGTGGTCGAAAGCGATGGGGTGGCGCTGCAGCAGCGCGTGCAGCGCGCTGCGCGATTCCAGCGCCAGCTGCAGCGTCGCCAGGGTGTTGGCGCGCAGCCGTGCGCTGCCGGTCTGGCGCAGGAACGCCAGGCCCCAGCGCCAGAAATCCGGGTCGGCCGACCAGCGCGTGCGGAACGGGCCGTTGCGTCCGAACAGCATCGCCGGCAACTGGCGCCAGGTGGACGGGCCGGCCATGGCGTCGGTGTAGGCGTAGCTCAGCTGCGCACCGTTGGCGAACGATGTGCCCTGCACCGGGCCGTCGGCGCGGTCCAGCAGCAGCACGGACAGGCCGCGGCGCGCGGCGGCATAGGCGGTGGCGAGGCCGACGACGCCAGCGCCGAGGACGACGAGATCGGCGCGTGCGGGTTCGCCGCGAGGTTCAACGGGATGCATCGGGGGTCCGGTGGGCAGGAAAGGCGGCGGTGCCGTCGCGGCGTGGGTCGGCGGCCCACTGCCAACGCCCGTCGCGCAGGAACACGCCATGCAGGCCGGAATCCTCGCCGGCACCGCTGCGGATGTCCACGCCGTGCTCGCGCAGCGCGGTGCGCACCGGTGCCGGGAAGCGGCCGGCCTCGCCATCGAAACGTTCGCCGCGCGCGACCAGGTTGGGCAGTGCCACGGCCTGGTCCAGCGGCAGGCGCCAATAGAGCAGCCCGACCAGGGTCTTGCCGATGTAGGCGGGAATGGCCGAGCCGCCGGGCGATCCCAGCGCGCCGGCCAGGCGGCCGTCGCCGTCGAGCATCAGCAGCGGCGCCATCGACGAGCGCGGGCGCTTGCCGGCGGCGATGGCATTGGCCATGCCGGGGCGGCCGTCGGTGCGGTCCCAGGCGAAATCGGTGAGCTGGTTGTTGAGGAAGAAGCCGCCGACCATGCGCCCGGAGCCGAAGAACGACTCCACGGTGGTGGTCACCGAGACGGCATTGCCGTGGCCGTCCACGACCACGAAATGGCTGGTGCCGCCGGGCTCGTCGGTGGCGTCGGCGGCGATGGCCGGAGCGCCGGCCGGGACCCCCGGCCGCGGCGGCCGCGGCGCGGCCCGGGTGCCGATCAGGGCGCGGCGCGCGTCCACGTAGTCGGCCGCCAGCAGGCCATCGACCGGAACGTCGACGAAACGCGGATCGCCGACGTAGTGGTCGCGGTCGGCGTACATCAGCCGGCTGGCCTCGGCGAACAGCAGCCACGCCTGCGGGTCGCCGGCATCGCGACGGTCGATATCGGTACCGTCCAGCAGCGCCATCAGCTGCAGCAGGCCGACGCCACTGGCCGGCGGCGGCAGCGAGCACAGCCGGTAGCCGCGCAGCGGGCGGCACAGCGGGGCCACTTTCTCGGCACGGTAGCCGGCCAGGTCATCCAGGGTCATGGCCCCCGGACGCGGCGCATCGGCGGTGCGGGCGACGATCGCCCGCGCCAGCGCACCGTGGTAGAACGCCTGCGCACCGCCGGCGGCCAGCGTGCGCAGCGTCGCCGCGTAGGCCGGATTGCGCAGCGTGTCGCCGGCGCGCAGGCGTCCGCCGTGGCCGTCATCGAACAACCGCCGCACGTCGTCCGTCGCCGCCTGCGGGAACGGGCCGTGGATGTGCCGCTGCAGCCGCTCGGTGATGGTGAAGCCCTGCTCGGCGGTGGCGATGGTGCCGTCGAACAGACGCGCCCATGGCAGCCGGCCATGCTCGCGCAGCGCCAGGGCGAAGGTGGCGATGGTGCCGGGTACGCCGGTGGCACGCCCGGAGAGCATGGCGTCGGCACGTGCCAGCGGGTGTCCGTCGACGTCGTCGAACCAGCCGGCAGCGGCTGCGGCCGGCGCCTGTTCGCGGCCGATGTAGCCGCTGACCTGGCCACTGCCGGCGTCGTAGGCCAGCAGCACCGTGCCACCGCCGATGCCCGAACTCTGCGGTTCCACCAGTCCCAGCATCAGCTGCACCGCCATGGCCGCGTCCATCGAGCTGCCGCCGCGTTCGAGCACCTCGGCGCCGGCGCGCGCGGCCAGCGGGTGCGCGGCGACGACGATGGCCGGCGAGGGCGGTGCGGCAGGGGCGGCGGTTGCCGGCGCACGCGTGTCCGGCGCGGTGCCGCACGCGGCCACCGCCAGGCACAGCAGCAGGGGCACGCCGAGGCGGCGCCAGCGCAGCGCAACGGCGGACGCACCGGCCGTGGGGGAGGGCGTGTGGCGGGCGTGCGTGTGCATGGCCGGCAGATTACCGTCGGGCCCGGCACGGCGGGGATCACAATCGCGGTGCAGGTGTTAACCGGCAGCTATGGCATGCCGCGGCCGGGGATCCGCCACGCGGCGGCTGCCGCGCGCTTCCATGCGCGCCAGCTATACCGCCTGCCATGAATGATGGGCGACAGGCACGCCGGTGCCGGCCATGCTCCGGAATGGGCCAGTGCGACTGCCGCCATCTCGGTACTGCCGCGGGTGGACGGCCGGCAATGCGCCCGCGAACCGCAAACCGGAGACTGGCATGACCCTGCGACCCCTCGTATCCCTTCCCGGCCGTGGCATGGCGCTGCTGTTGGGTGCCCTGCTGGCCCTGGCGCCGCCGGCCGGCGCGCGCGAACTGCTCAACTACCAGGCGATCCAGAAGCCCGAGCACGGCGACCGTGGCATGGTGGTCAGCCAGAACCAGCGCGCCAGCGAGATCGGCGCGCAGGTGCTGCGCGATGGCGGCAACGCGGTGGACGCAGCGGTGGCCACCGCATTCGCGCTGGCGGTGCTGTTGCCGCGCGCGGGCAACATCGGCGGCGACGGCTACATGCTGCTGCACCTGGCCGGCGAGAACCGCAGCGTCGCCATCGATTACCGCTCGATGGCACCGGCGGCGGCCACGCTGGAGCGCTTCATCGGCGCCGACGGCGGGATCGACGGCGAAACCGCCGGGTGGAAGGCCGCCGGGGTGCCGGGCACGGTGGCCGGGCTGGCGCTGGCGCATCGCCGCCACGGGCGCCTGCCGTGGGCACGGCTGCTGCAGCCGGCGATCGAACTGGCCGACAACGGCGTGGTGCTCAGCCGTGACGAAGCGTTCGCGCTGGACTGGGGACGCGACCGGCTGGCGCGCAGCCCGGCCGGCGCCAGCGTGTTCCTGCATGCCGACGGCAGCGCGCTGCGCGCGGGCGAACGCCTGCGCCAGGCCGACCTGGCGTGGTCGCTGCGGCTGATCGCGCGCGACGGCGAGGACGCGTTCTACCGCGGGCCGATCGCGCAGCGGCTGGTGGCGGCCATGCAGCGCCATGGCGGGCTGATCGGCCGCGACGACCTGGCCGGCTACCGCGCCATCGAACGCGAACCGCTGCGCACCACCTACCGCGGGCACCCGGTGGTGAGCATGCCGCCGTCCAGTGGCGGCGGCGCCAGCGTGCTGGAAATGCTCAACCTGCTCGAGCACGAGGACCTGGCCGCGCACGGGGCCGGTTCGGCCGCGGCGCTGCACGCGATGGCCGAGGCGATCAAGCTTGCCTGGGCCGACCGCGCACGCCACGCCGGCGATCCGGCGTTCGTCGCCGCGCCGGTAGGCGGGCTGGTGTCCAAGGCCTATGCCGACGTGCGCTGGCGGCAGTTCTCGCCGGACCGCGCGCTCGATGCCACCGCGCTGGCGGCGGGCGATCCACTGCCCCATGAAAGCCCGCAGACCACGCATTTCTCGGTGGTCGACGCCGACGGCAACGCGGTCAGCAATACCTTCACCCTGGGCTCGGACTTCGGCGCCGGGGTGATGGCCGAAGGCACCGGCTTCCTGCTCGGCAACCTGATCGGCAATTTCTCGCTGCGCGCGCAGCTTGCCGCGCGCAAGGAGCCGGGGCGTGTGGTCGCCAACGCGCTGCAGCCCGGCCGTCGCCCGGTCTCGAGCATGTCGCCGACGCTGGTGCTGCGCGATGGCAAGGCGTGGCTGGTCACCGGCAGCCCGGGCGGCAACACCATCCCCGGCACGGTGATGCAGACGATCGTGGACGTGGTCGATTTCGGCATGAACATCGCCGAGGCCACCCACCGCCCGCGCATCCATCAGGACATGGGCAGCGGCATGTTGCAGATCGAACCGGGCTTCAGTCCCGATACGCTGCGCCTGCTGCGTGGCCTGGGCCACCGCATCGAAAGCGACGAGACCATCGGCAGCACGCAGACGCTGCTGGTCGGCGAGGACGGTGTCCAGGGCGCGGCCGATCCCCGCCGGCCGGGCGCCGGCGCAGCCGCGCAGTAGTCCCGAAACAAGCAGGGCCGCCATCGTGGCGGCCCTGCGGGATCGTGCTGCGGCAACGTCCGGGCGCGGTCAGTGCGGCCAGAAGTTGAGGAAGCCGGTGATGATCAGCGCATTGACGAAGTCGATGAAGAACGCGCCCACCAGCGGGGCCACCAGGAACGCGCGCGGCGCCACGCCGTAGCGCTGCACCAGTCGCCGCATCACCGCCATGGCGTTGGCGGTGGTGCCGAGCATGAAGCCGATGAAGCCGCCGCCCATCACCGCCGCGTCGTAGTCGCGGCCCATCACGTAGTAGATCGGCACCGCGAACAGCGCCACCAGCGCCACCTGGATGACCAGGTTGACCACCAGTGGCAGGCCCATGCCGGCCAGTTCCCACAGTTTCAGGTCCATCAGCGCCACCGCCAGGAACAGCGCCAGGCAGATGTTGCCGATCAGGTCGGTGGTCGGCACCGACAGCCGGATCAGCCCGGTGTAGTCGTCGATGTTGCGGATCACCGCACCCACCAGCATCGCGCCGATGTAGGACGGCAGGGTCAGGCCCAGGCCATCGAAGCCCTGGCTGACCCACGCGCCCAGCCACATCGCCATCAGCAGCACCACGATGCTCTTGAGCGCGTCGAATTCGCGCGCCGATTCGTTGGGGAAGTGCACGTGCACGCTTTCGTCGTCCGCGGCACCGCCTGCGGCCCTGGCGCCGTTGCCGGCCGGGCCGCTGATGCCGAACCGCCGCATCAGCACGGTGATGGTCGGGCCGCCGATCAGGCCGCCGCAGATGATGCCGGCCATCGCCGCGGTGATCGCCAGGGTCTCGGCGCCCTGCAGCCCGGCTTCCTCGAACAGCGGCGCGAAGGCCATGCCGGTGGCCGGGCCGCCGGTGAGCGTGGCCGAGCCGGCGAGCACGCCGAACATCGGGTGCAGGTCGAACATCCACGCCACGCCGATGCCGACCAGGTTCTGCAGCACCGCGAACAGGCTGGCCAGCACCAGGAAGATCATCACCTGGCGCCCGCTGACCCGCAGCAGGCGCAGGCTGGCGTTGATGCCCAGGGTGGTGAAGAAGGCCACCATCAGCGGCACCTTGAGGCTGGTGTCCAGTTCGAACAGGGTGGTGTCGCGCGCATGCGCGGCCCACACCAGCAACGCCACCAGCAGGCCGCCGACGACCGGTTCGGGCAGGTTGTAGCGGCGCAGCACCGGGATCGCGCGGCACAGCGCATAGCCGGCGAACAGGGTCAGGCCGCCGAAGGCGATCGTCTGTACGGCATCAAGTTGGATCATCGAATCAGTACCTCGTGCCCTGCCAGTGCAGGAATCTGGGGCGGTGTCCGGCGCAGGGCCGGCGCCGCCGTGGAAGAACTGCCGCGTGTGGCCGGGCTCCGTGGCACGGGGGAGGGGACGGAGCCACGGGCAGTCCGGCGGAGCCGGCCCGTGCGCATGACGGATGGCAGATGGTTCGATGCCCGAAGGCGGCATTTCCGCCAGTCGGGGCGGATGGGGATGGCTGCGGCCGGCATGGGCGCAAGCAGGCAGGCATGGGGAATCTCCATGACGAGCGGGCCGGTCTGCTGCGCCGCAGCACAATGCGTGGAGCGGGGCGGCGACATGCACAATAGCCGTGCAGCCGCCTCCAGCGCCAGTCGCAAGAGCGCGTGGCGCCATAGCCGCTCGTTATGCGCGGCAGGCGCCGATGGCGTGGCCCGGCGGCTCCCGAGTGGAGCCCGGCGGGCGCGGGTTCAGCGCGGCGGGCGCTTCCAGGCGACGCAGTCCACTTCCACCTTGCAGTCCACCACCATGCGGTTCTCCACGCAGGCGCGTGCCGGCGGGTGCTCGCCGAAATAGTGCTTGAACACGCTGTTGAACGCGTAGAAATCGCGGGCGTCGTCCAGCCATACGCCGCAGCGCACCACGTGCTCGGGGCCGTAGCCGGCCTCGGCGAGGATCGCCATCACGTTGCCGATGGCCACGTGCGCCTGCTCGGTCACGGTGCCGCCGACCAGTTCGCCGTCGCGCATCGGTACCTGGCCGGAAACGTACAGCCAGCCGTCGGCTTCGACCGCGCGCGAAAACGGCATGTGCTGGCGGCCCTGGCCGACGCCGCCCTCGGCGCCGTAACGCTTGATGTCGCTCATGGAATGCTCCTTGTTGCAGTGATCCTGGATGGTTGCGCGGATGCGCCCGCCGTCTGGCGCCGCTGGGCCGGGCGGCGGTGCGGATCAGCGGCCCGGCGCGATGAAGCGCCCGGCGCGTGCGACCACCTCGCTGCCGTCGTAGGCCAGTTGTCCGTTGACCCACACCGCGTCGATGCCCTCGGCCGCGCGCACCGGATCGTGGAAGCTGGCGGTGTCGCGCACGCGCGCCGGGTCGAACAGGACCAGGTCGGCGCAGGCGCCGGGGTGGATGCCGCCGCGCGCGCCCAGCGCGAAGCGCGAGGCCGGTAGCCCGGTCATCTTGTGCACGGCGGTATGCAGCGGAAACAATGCCTGGTCGCGCGCGTAATGGCCGAGCACGCGTGGGAACGTGCCCCACAGGCGCGGATGCGGACGCGGATCGCGCGGCAGGCCGTCCGAGCCGATCATGGTCAGCGGGTGCGCGAGGATGCGGCGCACGTCGCTCTCGTCCATGCAGTGGTAGACCGCCCCGGCCGGCTGCAGGCGTGCCGCGGCCTGCAGCAGCGTCACCCCCCAGTCCGCGGCGATGGCGGCCAGCAGGCGGCCGCCCTGCGCCGGTTCCGGCTCGGACCAGGTGACCAGGATGTCGTAGGCATCGGTGACCTGCTTCAGGTCCAGGGTGGAGGCGCTGGCGGCATACGGGTAGCAGTCGCAGGCCACGTCCTGGTTGCCGGAGGCGGCGTCCAGCCGGTGCAGTACTTCGCGGCTGCGGCCCCAGTTGTCGATGCCCGCGCATTTCAGGTGCGAGACGCGCACCGCGGCCTGCGGCGCGCGCGCGGCGTCGAACGCCTCGTCCAGCGCCGCGAGGATGCCACCGAATTCATCGCGCAGGTGGGTGGCGTACAGCCCGCCGTGCGGTAGTTCCCTGGCCAGTTCCGCCACTTCCGTCGACGGCGCATGGAACGCCGAGCCATACGCCAGCCCGCTGCTCAGGCCCAGCGCGCCCTGCGCGAGGCTGGCGCGCAGCTGCGCGCGCATCGCCTCGATCTCTCCGGCGGTGGCGGCGCGGTCCAGCCGGTCCATGTGGTTCTGGCGCAGCGCGGTATGCCCGACCAGGGCGGCCACGTTCACCGCCGGGCGTGCCGTTTCCACGGCCTGGCGGTAGCTGGCGAAATCGGCATAGCGGAAATCGCCGGCCTCGCCGAGCAGGTTCATCGGGTCCGGCACCTCGCCGCGGATGCGCACCGGGCTGGCGCTGATGCCGCAGTTGCCGACCACCACCGTGGTCACGCCCTGCGACAGCTTGCTGGCCATGCCGGGGTTGCGCAGCACTTCCAGGTCGTCGTGGGTGTGTACGTCGATGAAGCCCGGCGCCAGCGCGCGGCCGCCGGCATCGATGACCTGGCGGGCGCCGCCATCCACCGCGCCGACCGCGACGATGCGGCCGTCGCGTACCGCCACGTCGCCATGGCGGCCGGGGCGGTCGTTGCCATCGAGCACCAGCGCGTTGCGGATCAGTACGTCGTGCATCGATCAGTCGCCCAGCGGCAGGCGCGAGTCGCCGCCCCGGTAGCGGTCCAGCGCCAGCTTGATGCGACGCAGGTGCTCGTGGTTCTCGCTGGCGCCGTTGAGCGCGGTGGTGGTGGCCAGCACGTCGATGGCCAGCATCATCGCGTAGCGCGAGGCGGAGGGTTTGAACACGAAATCGGTTTCCTCGATGCTGATCGGCAGCAGCCAGTCGCTCAGCCCGGCCAGCGGCGTCCCGGCGCGGGTGATGGCGCCGACCCGCGCGCCGTAGGTGCGCGCGATCTCTACTGCCGAGATCACTTCCGGGGTGATGCCGCTGACCGACAGCGCCAACACCAGGTCCTGCGGGCCGAGGATGGCGGCGGTCATCTTCATCACCACCGCGTCGCTGCAGGCGGTGATCGGCAGGCCGAAGCGCATCAGCCGGTTCTGCAGTTCCTGCGAGAACACGGTGGAACAGCCGCCGATGCCGAACACGTGGATGCGCCGCGCCTGGCAGATCGCATCGGCCAGCTGCTGCACCACGTCTTCCTGCAGGTTGGCCAGGTTGTGGCGCAGGCTGGCCTGGATGTCGTCGCAGATCTGCGCGAACAGCGCCGATACCGGTGGCGCGTTCTGCTGCTCGAGGAAGCGCTTGCCGACCGCGCTGGCCGAAGCCAGGCGCGCGCGCAGTTCGCGCACGTGTTCGCAGCCCAGGGTCTTGGCGAAGCGCGAGATCGCCGCGGCGCTGACCTCGGCGCGCTCGGCCAGCTCGGTCACGCCGTACTGGGCGGCGGCATCGACGTCGGCGAGGATGGTGTTGGCGATGCGGGCTTCGACCGGGCTGAATTCGTGCAGCCGTTGGCGCAGTTCGTAGACGATGTCGAACATGGTGGGTTCTTCGGTTCAGAGCACGGCGGCAAGGGCCGCCACCAGCGCCAGCGCGGTGACGGAGATGAGGGTTTCCAGCACGGTCCAGGTCTTGAAGGTCTGGGCCACGGACATGTTGAAGTATTCCTTGACCAGCCAGAAGCCGCCGTCATTGACGTGCGACAGCACCACCGAGCCGGCGCCGGTGGCCAGCACCAGCAGTTCCGGGTGCGGGTAGCCCAGCGCGGCGGCGATCGGGGCGACGATGCCCGACGCGGTGGTCATGGCCACCGTCGCCGAGCCGGTGGCGATGCGCATCAGCGCGGCCATGGTCCAGCCCATCAGCAGCGGCGACAGCTGGAACTGGCGGGACAGGTCGATGATCTGGCTGGCCACGCCGGTGTGCACGAGGATGCCGTTGAGGCCGCCGCCGGCGCCGACCAGCAGGGTGATGGCGGCGGTCGGGGCCAGGCACTCCTGCGAGAATTTCAGGATCTGCTCGCGGTTGAAGCCGCGCATCAGCCCCAGGGTGACGAAGCTCAGCAGCGTGGCCAGCAGCAGCGCCACCACCGAGTGGCCGATGAAGCGCAGGCCGTGGTTGAGCGGCGAGCCGGGCGTGGCGATCTGGTCGGCCCAGCCGCCCAGCAGCATCAGCGCCACCGGCAGCAGCACGGTGGCGAGGGTGATGCCGAAGCCCGGCAGCTGCTCGTCGGGGATGCGGCCGTGGCCCTCGTCCAGCAGCGCGGCCTCCATCGGATTGTGCGCCGGCAGCGCCACCCGTGGCGCGACCACCCTGGCGAACACCGGCCCGGCCAGCGCCGCAGTCGGCAGCCCCACCAGCAGCGCATAGAACACGGTGCGGCCCACGTCCGCGCCATAGGCATGCACGGCCAGCATCGCCGCCGGGTGCGGCGGCACCAGCCCGTGCACCACCGACAACCCCGCGACCATCGGCAACCCAACCAGCAGCAGCGGCACGCCGGTGCGGCGGGCGACGTTGAGCACGATCGGGATCAGCAGCACGAAGCCGACCTCGAAGAAGATCGGCAGGCCGATGCAGAAGGCGATCAGCATCATCGCCCAGTGCACGTTGCCGGGACCGAAGCGCGCGATCAGCGTGCGCGCGATGCGTTCGGCGCCGCCGGACTCGGCCATCATCTTGCCGAGCATGGTGCCCAGCGCCACGATCAGCGCGATGTGGCCCAGGGTCTTGCCCACGCCCTGTTCGTAGGCCGGCAGGATCTCCGGCGCGGGCATGCCGGCCAGCAGCGCCAGCCCCACCGAGACCAGGGTGACGCTGATGAAGGGATTGAGCCGGTAGCGGGCGATCAGCACGATCAACGCGACGATCGCCAGCACGGCGTAGATCAGCAGCAGGTGTCCTTGGCTCATGCGTGCGGGTCCGGCAGCGGCTCAGAACCGCGTGGAGACGGCATCGACCACGTTGTGGTCGTCGTCGACCACCAGCAGGTGGCGCCACTTGTCGAAGGTCAGGCACGGGTGGGAGATGTCGAAGCACAGCATGTCGCCCACGCGCAGGTCGTCTTCGGCCCGCACCTGCAGGAAGGCGTGCTGGTCCATCATCGCCGTCACCTGCCAGTGCGCGGCGGCGTCGCCGGGCGTGGCATCGCCGGGCCGGTAATGCAGCGCCGGCACCGGGAAGCCTGCGTCGAACGCGGCATCGCGCTTGCCCAGCCCGACGATGGCCCGTTCCGGCTCCGGCCGCGACTGCACGTAGGCCCACAGCCGCAGCGCCGGGCGCAGGCTCGTGCCCATCTTCCGCGCGACCGGGTTGCCGGCCTGGATGCGGCTGGCGGCCTGGCGGTAGGCGCCGACGTCATGGGTGAGGTAGCAGCCCGGGCGCAGCACGATCTCGGCCGTGGCGTCGCCGGACAACGCGGCGAACTCCTCGGCGACCACGTCGAACCAGGCCGAGCCGGCACCGGTCAGCAGCGCCGGCACGCGGCCGATGGCGGCGCCGTCGCGCAGTCGCTGGAAGGTCGCCACGCTGCGGCGCAGGACCGCGCGCACGCCGGCCTCGTCGGCCACCACGCCCTCGTAGACTTCCACGCCGGCCAGCCGCAGCGCCCGTGGCCAGCGTGCGACCGCCGCGACCACCGCCTGCGCCTGGGCGTCGTCGCGGACCCCGGTGCGGCCGCCGCCGACGCCGATCTCCAGCAACACGTCCAGGCACAGCCCGCGGGCGTCGAACCAGCGGCCCAGCGCGTCGGCGTTGGCGGCCGAGTCGACCAGGCAGAACACCTCGGTGCCGGTCTCCAGCAGGCCGGCGATGAGCGCCATGTTGGCCGGGCCGACCAGCTGGTTGGCGATCAGGATGCGGCGCGCGCCGGCCAGCCAGGCCTCGCGCGCCTGCGGCGCGGTGGCCACGGTGATGCCCCAGGCGCCGGCATCGAGCTGCAGGCGGAACAGCTCCGGGCTCATCGTGGTCTTGCCATGCGGCGCCAGCTGCACGCCGTAGGCGGCGACGAAGCGGCGCATCCATTCCAGGTTGTGCAGCAGCGCCGAACGCAGCAGGACCGCGGCCGGCAGGCTGACCTGCTCGCCCAGGATGGACCACCCCTGGTGGGCCGCGTCGGGGATGGACAGCGCAGCGTCGCTGGCACCCAGGCCCTTGCCGCGGAGCACGGCTGGCGCGTCTTGAAATTGTTTTTTATCCATTCCGGATCACTTTCATGGTGTCCCCGTGTTCCCCGCGGGAGAGTGGTCTATGTAGCAGATAACCGGCGCCATGAAAAATATTTTCGTAAAATGTTGCAAAGCAGCATCGCGAATCGGGTGCCAGGTCCTGAATGCAGTCCCCGATGAAACGGTTCATGTCGTCGTCGAGTCGCTAGAATCGGGCATTCAGCCACAGCAAGTCCCGTCGATGTCCAAAGAAGATTTCAAGCAGGCCGCCCTCGACTACCACCGCATGTCGCCGCCGGGGAAGATCCGGGTCGCCGCCACCAAGCCGATGCTCACCCAGCGCGACCTGTCGCTGGCGTACTCGCCGGGCGTGGCCTATGCCTGCGAAGCGATCGTCGCCGACCCGGCCGCGGCCAGCGAGCTGACCGCACGCGGCAACCTGGTCGCGGTGATCTCCAACGGCACCGCGGTGCTGGGCCTGGGCAACATCGGCCCGCTGGCCGGCAAGCCGGTGATGGAAGGCAAGGGCGTGCTGTTCCAGAAGTTCGCCGGCATCGACGTGTTCGACATCGAGGTCGACGAGAACGACCCGGACAAGCTGGTCGACATCATCGCCTCGCTGGAACCGACCTTCGGCGGCATCAACCTCGAGGACATCAAGGCGCCGGAGTGCTTCGTGGTCGAGCGCAAGCTGCGCGAGCGCATGAACATCCCGGTGTTCCATGACGACCAGCACGGCACCGCGATCATCGTCGGTGCGGCCATCCTCAACGCGCTGGACATCACCGGCAAGAAGATCGGCGAGGTCAAGGTCGCCACCACCGGCATGGGCGCGGCCGGCATTTCCTGCGTGAACATGCTGGTGGAACTGGGCGTCAAGCCGGAGAACGTGCTGGCGTTCGACCGCGACGGCGTGATCCACAGCGGCCGCGAAGGGCTGGATCCGGAGAAGGCGCGCTATGCGCGCGACACCGACAAGCGCACCCTGGCCGAGATCGTCGAGGGCGCGGACATCTTCCTGGGCCTTTCGGCCCCGGGCATCCTCACCGCCGAGATGGTCAAGACCATGGCGCCGGACCCGGTGATCTTCGCGCTGGCCAACCCGACCCCGGAGATCATGCCGGAAGTGGCGCGCGCCGCGCGCCCGGACGCGATCATCGGCACCGGCCGTTCGGACTACCCGAACCAGGTCAACAACGCGCTGTGCTTCCCGTACCTGTTCCGCGGCGCGCTCGACGTCGGCGCCACCGGCATCAACGAGGAAATGAAGGTCGCCTGCGTGCGCGCCATCGCCGCGCTGGCGCGCAAGGAGGCGTCCGACCTCGGTGCGGCCTACGGCGGCGACACCCCCAGCTTCGGCCGCGACTACCTGATCCCGCGCCCGTTCGACCGCCGCCTGCTGGTGGAACTGTCCTCGGCGGTGGCGCAGGCGGCGATGGACTCGGGCGTGGCCACGCGCCCGATCGCCGACATGGCCGCCTACCGGCAGAAGCTGGCGCAGTTCGTCTACCGCACCAGCCTGTTCATGAAGCCGGTCTACGACCAGGCGCGCGCCGACAAGCAGCGCGTGGTCTATGCCGAGGGCGAGGAGGAAGTGGTGCTGCGCGCGGTGCAGAACGTGATCGACGAAGGCGTGGCCTTCCCGATCCTGATCGGCCGCCCGGACGTGATCGAATCGCGCATCGAGCGGCTGGGCCTGCGCATGAAGCCGGGCGTGGATTTCGAAGTCACCAACATCAACGACGATCCGCGCTTCAACGACTACTGGCAGTACTACCACGGGCTCACCGGCCGTCGTGGCGTGACCGTGGCCGCGGCCAAGAACCTGCTGCGCTCGCGCCCGACCCTGATCGCCGCGGTGATGGTGGCGCGCGGCGAGGCCGACGCCATGCTCAGCGGCGTGGTCGGCCGTTTCCACAAGAAGCTCGGCTACGTGCGCAGCGTTATCCCGCTGGAGCCGCGGGTCAGCTCGACCTCGGCGATGACCGGGGTGATCAACTCGCAGGGCGTGTTCTTCTTCGTCGATACCCACGTGCAGGAAGACCCGAGCGTGGAGCAGATCGTCGAGTCCACGCTGCAGGCCGCCTACCGCATGAAGCTGTTCGGCATCGAACCGAAGGTGGCGCTGCTGTCGCACTCCAACTTCGGCAGCCATGATTCCAAGGATGCGCTGAAGATGCGCCAGGTGCGCGAGCAGCTGCTCAAGCGCAACCCGCGGTTGAACGTGGACGGCGAGATGCAGGGCGACACCGCGTGGGACGAGGCGCTGCGCGAGAAGCTGCTGCCCAACAGCACGCTCAAGGGCCGCGCCAACCTGTTCGTGCTGCCAAACCTGGAGGCGGCCAACATCGCCTACAACCTGGTGCGGGTGTTCACCGACGGCGTGGCGATCGGCCCGATCCTGATGGGCATCTCCAAGCCGGTTCACATCCTCACCAGCAGCGCCAGTTCGCGCCGCGTGCTGAACATGACCGCCATCGCCGCGGTCGATGCGCAGATCCGCAAGCAGATGGAAGCCGAGCGCGGCACCTGAGCCGCGTCGCCACGGTACCCACGACAAGGCCGGCGCATGCCGGCCTTGTCGTATCCGCATCGTCCGGTGCTCGTGGCTGCTGCCGGGCGCGGCGCCGGGTCAGGCGATGATGCCCAGGACCACCGCGCGCACCGCCGCGGCCGTGCGGTTGCCGACGTCGAGCTTGGTCATGGCGTTGTTGAGGTGGAAGTTGACCGTGCGCTCGGTGATGTTGAAGCGGGCGGCGATCTGGCGGTTGGTATGGCCTTCGGCGACCCAGCGCAGGATCTCGACCTCGCGCCCGCTCAGCGCCTCGCGCGAGGTCGCGCGCCAGCGCGCAAGCATTTCCCGCGCCAGCCCATGGTGGGCGACCTGGCCCAGCCACAGCAGCTGCGGCCACCTGGCGCGCAGTTCCAGCGGGTCCAGGCGCGTACCGCCGCGGGTCAGGGTCAGCATGCCGCGCACGCTGTTGGCCGCCAGCGCCGGCAGCGATACGCCGCAGGTGATGTCGTGCAGGCGCGCGTCCTCCCAGAAGGCGGCGGCCGGGTCCAGTGGGTCATCGCCGTTGGACCAGGCGAAGGCGTCGAGCGACGCCGCGCCCTGGCGCACGGTGGGGTCGACCTGCAGGTAGTTGTTGTCCTGGTAGCGCTTCTGCCAGATCTCCGGGTAATCGTTGAGCATCACGATCTCCGGCTGCGCCAGCGGCAGCGGCGCACGCACGCCATAGGCGCAGTGCTCGAAGCCCAATGCGCGCACCATCCCGGCGATCCTCCCGAACAGGTCGTCCTGTCCATCGGGCGCCAGCAGCGCATTGAGTTGGTCTTCCCGCCACGCCTCCATTTCCGCCCTCGGTGAAACCGTGATCACGGCCGGGTGGCACTGTCAGTACTGACAGCTTCCAGTACCCGCGACGTGCATCTAGATTGGTCAAACACATCGCCCGGCGCGGCGCACTGCCACTGCCTGCACTGCCATAGGCTGCATGATAATGACAGACGACGACGGTTACATCCGCCTATCGCGGCAGGCGCTGGACCAGATCCGGCTCGTGCACCTGGTATCGGGGCTGGACGAGGAAGAAGGCGGCGCTGCAGCAGGGGCGGCCCACTCGGACATCAGCGGGTATACCGAATGGGCCACCACCTCGGTGCCGGCCGTCTCGGTCGGCTGGGACTGGCATATCGATACCCTGGCCCGGCCCGTTTCCGCCGCCTGCCGGGACGCGCCGCGCAGCAACGTGATGCTGGTGGATGAGCGCGGCCGGGACATCGGCCCGGACCATACCGCGTGCTGCCTCAGGCAACTGGTCGATGCGCTGGAATGGAAACCGGTGGTGCTGGACGCCATCGGCTTGCGCTGACGCGCGGCCGGGCAGGCGGCCCGGCCGCGCCGCACCCGCCGCCCGCGGCGCGCGCACGCGCTGCCGCGCCTGGACGCTGCCGACCTGTCAATCCTGACAGTTATCAGGCCTTTGCTGCATTGCAAGACTCCTCCCCGTCCTTCAGCAACAGGGGAGCGGATCATGGAATTCATCCTCGCCAGTGCAGGCGATCTGCCGCCGCCGCTCAATCGTGCGCTGGGCCGCTACCGCCACCGCGTCTTCATCGAAACGCTGGGCTGGCAGATGGATACGCCGCCGGGGATCGAGCGCGACCGGTTCGACCGGCCCGAAACCGTGCACCTGATCGCCCGCGATGACCACCACGCGATCGTCGGCTACGCGCGCCTGCTGCCGACCACCGGCCCGTATCTGCTGGGTGAGATGTTCCCGCAGCTGCTGAACGGCCTGCCGCCACCGTGTTCGGATGAGGTGTGGGAACTGTCGCGCTTCGCGGTGATGGACCTGCGCGGCGCGCGCGCCGGGGTTTCCACGCAGCGCCCGTCGGCACTGGCGGTGGACATCCTGCAGTTGGCCGCCGGCTACGTGGAACGCCGGGGCGGCAAGCGCCTCATCACCGTCTCGCCGCTGGCGATGGAGCGGTTGCTGCGCCGGACCGGCTTCCATGTCCACCGCGCCGCGCCGCCGGTGATGGTCGAAGGCCACCCGACCTTCGCCTGCTGGATCGAGCTGGCGGGGCGGCCGCCGTGGGCGCCGCATGCAAACGCCGCGACCTGTCAATTCTGACAGTTACGGGAAACGTGCATCTCGGGTGAAATCCCGATGAGGCCGGAGTGCCTCCGGGAGACGGGAAAATGGGCCCGGCCTCCCGGCCGGCGTGGAACGCCATGCGGAGGGAACAGGGAGGTTGCAGGCGGGAGCGGTCCCGCTTCGCGCGCGCTCGGTGCGCCCCTCCGTGTTCTTTCATATCGGGAGATGGGGCATGTTCAAGAAGATTTCGGACCACGACGCCAGGCGCGGCGTCTCCGATTCGCTGCGGATGCAGTTCCTGGCCGGTCTCTTTGTCGGTGCCGTCGTCGGCATCGGCGTGGGCGGGTTGCTGGGCATCCTGGCCTGAACCAGGCGCCTGCCGGTGCCGGCCGTTGCAGGCCGCCGGCACGCAGCAGGCGCATCGCCGCCGGTGCCGGGGTCACGGGCAGGTACCGGCCGGTGGCGAATGCCGCAGCACGCGGCCGGCCAGGACATCGGTCTGTACGTCGTCCTCGATGGCGATGCGGCCATTGACCACCAGCAGGGCGATGCCCGAGGACAGCGCGCGCGGGTCGAGGTAATCGGCATGCGGCATGAACCGCTGCGGATCGAACACCACCACGTCGGCGAAGAACCCGGGGCGCAGCTCGCCACGCTGCTGCACTCCCAGGATGCGTGCGGTCAGCGCGGTGGAGCGGTGGATGAACTCCTCCAGGCGCAGGACCCCGAGCTCGCGCACGTAGCGCTGGTACTTCAGCGGGAAGCTGGCGTATTGGCGGGGATGCCCGTCGTTGCCGTCCGAACTGGTCACCATCCATGGCTGCCGCATCAGCAGGCGCACGTCGTCCTCGTCCATGTTGAACGAGGCCACCGAACCGCCATCGCGGTCGGGGTGGTCGATGCCGTGCCCGATGATGCGCAGCGCCGCATCGACCGGATCCAGCTTCCATGCCGCGGCCATCGCCGCCAGCGTCCTGCCGGTCCATGGCTGGTCCGCGGAGATCAGCAGCAGGGCGTCGGCGCCGCCGCGGCGCTGCAGGTTGCCGCGCATCGCGGCGCGGATGCGCTCGCGCCGCGGCGGGTCCTGCAGCCGTTCCCGCAGGGCGTCGTTGCCGCCGTCCACGGCCCAGCGTGGCAGCAGTGCGGCGGTGATGCTGGTGCCCGAGGCCAGCCACGGGTACTGGTCGGCGCTGACCCGTTGCCCGCGCGCCCGCGCCCGCTCCACCAGCCGCACCAGTGCCGGCGCCATGCCGTGCACGTCCTTGCCCAGCGCCTTGAGGTGCGCGATGTGCACCGGCAGCCCGGCTTCGCGGCCGATCGACAGGGCTTCGCGGGTGGAAGCGAGCAGGCCGATGTCGTAGGACGACTCGTCGCGCTGGTGGGTGTCGTAGATCCCGCCGCGGATCGCCGCCTCGCGCGCCAGCGCCACCACCTCGGCACGGCTGGAAAAGCTCTGCGGCGCGTAGAACAGGCCGGTGGAAAAGCCGGCCGCGCCTTCGCACATGCCCTGCGCCACCAGCGCGCGCATGCGCCGCAGTTCCGCTGGCGTCGGCGCGCGCGCGGCGTCGCCAAGCACGGCGCGCCGCACCGGTCCGAAGCCGACGTAGGGCACCAGGTTGGTGCCGACGCCGGCGCGGGTGAACGCCTCGCCGTCGCGGCCGACATCCGCGCTGCCGCCGCCGTCGACGCCATGGGCGATGGTGGTCACGCCCTGGTACTGCCACGGCGCGTTGCGACGCACCCGCGGATCGTCCGAGCGGATGTACGTGTAGGGGTGGGTGTGCGGGTCGATGAAGCCGGGCGCGACGATCCTGCCGGTGGCGTCGATGGTGCGTGCCGGCGCATAGGGCCGGCCAGCACCGGACCCGACCGCGACCACGCGGTCGCCGGCGATGACCACGTCGCCGACCATACCGGGGGCGCCGCTGCCGTCGTGGATCTCCCCGCCGGTGATCAGCAGGTCGGCCGCCTGCGGTGCCGAAGCCTGTGCGCCGGCGCATGAGGACAGCACGACGAGGGCGGCGGCGAGGCGGACGATGGGCGGCAAGGCGGTTCCCCGGGCGGCGCGGTGGGTGCCGGGCCACCATAGGACGGCGGCAGGGGGGCGGCCATTGAAAAAAGTGGCGACGGGCATGGCACCGGGTTATGTCCGGCGAAGTCCATGTCCTGCCGGCGCTGCTAGAATTGCCCGGTCCCGGTTTTCCTGTGTGAATGACGCCATGAGCCATACCGCCGCCGCGCCCGCCAACGCCGAGAAGCGCTACAACGTGCATCGTGCCGACCTGCCGTTGAGCTGCCCGACGCCGGAGATGGCGCTGTGGAATTCGCATCCGCGGGTTTACCTGCCGATCGAGAACGAGCCCAACGGCGAAGCCGCCTGCCCGTACTGCGGCGCGGTGTTCGTGCTGGTCGACTGAACGCCCGCATGCGCCGCCTGACCGTGGTGCAGCTGCTGCCGGCGCTGCACTCCGGCGGCGTCGAGCGCTCGACGCTGGAGATCGCCCAGGCGCTGGCGGAGGCCGGGCATCGCGCCATCGTGGTCTCGGCCGGTGGCCGCCTGGTGGCGCCGCTGCTGGACAGCGGTGCCGAACACCTGGCGCTGGACATCGGCCGCAAGTCGCTGCTGACCCTGCGCCACGTGGTGGCGCTGCGCAGGCTGTTCGCCGAAACCGGCGCCGATATCGTGCACGCGCGTTCGCGGCTGCCGGCCTGGCTGGGCTGGCACGCGCTGCGCGGCATGCCGCGGGAACGGCGCCCACACTGGGTCACGACCATGCATGGGCTCAATTCGCCGGGCCGCTACAGCGGCATCATGGCCAGTGGCGAGCGCGTGATCTGCGTGTCCCGCAGCGTGCGCGACTACCTGCTCGCGCATTACCCGGGCACCGATCCGCAGCGCCTGCGGGTGATCCCGCGTGGTGTGGACCTGGCGCAGTTCCCGCACGTGGCGCCGGCCGACCGGCGCCCGCGACTGGCGGTCGAAGCGCTGCATCCGGCGTTGGCCGGCGCCGGGCCGCTGTTGCTGTTGCCCGGTCGCGGCACCCGCCTCAAGGGGCATGCGCATGCGCTGCGCCTGCTGGCGGCGCTGCGCGGACATGGCGTGCCGGCACGGCTGTGGATGCCGGGCGCGCGCGAGCCGGGACGCGAGGCGTACGTGCGCGACCTGGAACAGCAGGCCGCGACGCTGGGCATCGCCGACGCGGTCGCCATCACCGAACCCACCGCCCGGATCGCGCAGGCCTATGCGGCCAGCGACCTGGTCCTGCAGCTGTCGGACAAGCCCGAGGCATTCGGCCGCACCGTGCTCGAGGCGCTGGCGGTAGGCCGCCCGGTGCTGGGCTGGGGCCATGGTGGGGTCGGCGAACTGCTGGCGCAGCTGCAGCCTTCCGGCGCGGTGCCGCCGGGCGACGCCGCGGCATTGGCGGCGCGTGCGCTGGACCTGCTGCGGCAACCGCCATCGCTGCCGCGGCGCATCCCCTTCACCCTGCGGGCCATGCAGCGCGCGACGCTGGACGTTTATGGCGAACTCGTCGGTTGAATCCCCCGTGGCGTCGCCGGCGCTGCCGTTGAAGTGGGCCCCGGCCTGGGTGATCGCCTGCGTCGCGGCGTGGCCGGCGCCGGGCATCGCCGAGGCGTTGCTGGCGCTGGGTGCGCTGGCGACGCTGGGCTACCTGGCGTGGCGGCGCTTCACCGGCGACGGCCGCCGTCTGCTCAGCGTCCCGGCGTGGGCGCTGACCAGCACGCTGTTCCTTGCCTATTGGCTGCCGCAGCTGGTTTCGGCAGTGGACGCGGACGATCCCGGCCGGGCCTGGGGCCGGGTCGCGGCCGGGCTGCGCCACCTGCCTTTCATGTGGCTGGTGGCCATCGCCGTGGCGAGCGACGCCCGGCGCCGGGTCACGTTCACCGGATTGGGCGTGGTCGTCGCGCTGTGGGTGGCCGACGCGCTGGCACAGGCGCTGGCCGGCAGCAGCCCGCTGTTCTGGTCGATGGACCAGGTGAAATGGCTGATCAGCGGGCACGGCCTGTGCAGCGCCGGGGAAGCGGCGCAGGCGGACCGGCTCAGTGGCGTGTTCGGGCCATGCAACCTCAAGTTCGGGCAGGTGCTCGCCAGCCTCACGCCGTTCCTGCTGTTCGCCGCCGCCGCGCGCTGGGGACGCTGGGGCTGGCTGCTGGCGGCGGTGCCGACCGGGGTGGTGATCGTGCTCGCCGGTTCGCGCGCGTCCTGGATCACCTATGCCGTGGTGATGCTGTTCTCCGGCTGGCGCCTGCTGGGCAGGAAGGGCATGGCCCTGGTGCTGCTCTCCGGCGTGCTTGGCGCGGTGCTGCTGGCCGGGCTGTCGCCCCAGGTGCGCGAGCGGGTGACCCGCACCGCGATGGCGTTGACCGGCGATGCGGCGGGGGTGGATGCGGCGCTGTCCGGGCGCAGCCAGATCTGGAGTGCGGCGCTGTGCATGGTGCGTGCGCATCCGCTCAACGGGGTGGGGGCGCGCGAGTTCCGCAACGCCTTCCCGCAGTGCGATCCGGCGCACGGGCAGTACGCCGCCTGGGGCACCGGGCCGGCGCTGCATGCCCACCAGCTGGTGCTCGAGATCCTGTCCGAAACCGGCCTCCTGGGCCTGCTGCTGTGGCTGGCCGGCGCGGCCATGGCGTGGCGCGCGTGGCGTTACGCGGACGAGGAGGCGCGGGCACAGGCGCGCCCGGCGACGCTGGCGCTGGCGGTGACGGTGTTCCCCTTCAACACCCACCTGGCGTTCTACTCGGCGTTCTGGGGCGGCGCGACCCTGCTGCTGGCCGCGCTGTTCGCCGGCGCCCTGCTCGCCCATCCGTCGCCGGCACCGGCCGGCGGCGATCAATCGCGCTGATAGAAGCGGCTGCGCCCTTGCGGCTGCCGCTTGAAACGGCGGTGGATCCACAGGTACTGGGCCGGCGCTTCGCGCACCATCTGCTCGATCGCGGCATTGACGCGCGCGGTGTCGGCGACCGCATCCTCGGTGGGGAAGTCCGGCAGCGGCGGCGCGATCCTGAGCAGGTAGCGCCCGCCTTCGCGGCGGTGGAAGAAGGGCACCACGGCACAGCCGGTCAGCCGTGCGAACTGGTGGGTGGCGGTGATGGTGGAGGCCGGGACCCCGAAGAACGGCACGAACACCGAATCCTTGCCGCGCATGTCCTGGTCGGGCGCGTACCAGAGCAGGCCGCCCTTCTTCAGGTGGCGCACGGTGGCGCGGATGTCCTCGTTGGCGAACATCGCGCTGGCGTAGCGCAGGCGGCCGTGCTTGACCGCCCATTCCATCACCGGGTTGCGGTAGCGCCGGTACATGCCGGCCAGCGGCACGTGGTCGCACAGCAGCCGCCCGCACATCTCCAGGGTCATGAAGTGCCCCGATACCAGCAACACGCCGCGGCCCTGCGCCTGCAGTGCCTGCAGGTGCTCAAGGCCCTGGATCTCCACCCGCGGGCGGATCGCGTCGATGCCGCCCCACCAGGCGCGGGCGAACTCGAAGATGCCCACGCCGAGCGCATCGAAACTGTCGCGCAGCAGTTGCCGCCGCCCGGCCTCGTCCTGCTCGGGAAAGCACAGGCGGATGTTCACTTCGGCGGCATGCCGGCGGGTACCGGCCAGGTGCAGGGCCAGCCAGCCGATGCCGCGGCCGATCGCGCGCTGCAGCATCCAAGGCAGGCGTGCGCCCAGCATGGCCAGCGCCAGCCAGGCGAACGTCGGCCAATGGCGTGGCTGCCACAGTGACGGGCGGGTGGCGGAGGTGGGGGTGTCGGACATGGGGGGATTCTAATGAGGAACCCGCGGATGGGCACCCGGACGCGGCCGGGGCGATGGCCGCGCATGCCTGCCCCGCCGGTTTCCTATCCACTAGTTCGCCGCGCATAGGTATCCTCGCCGGATGCGCAAGGATCCCGTCGAACTGCTGCTGCGGGGCCTGTACTCGGCCTTGCTGTACCTGCTGCTGCCCATCACCGTCTATCACCTGGTATGGCGCGGCTTCCGCGTGCGCGAGTACTTCAAGCGCTGGGACGAACGCTATGCGTCGTATCCGGAAAGCGGGCGCCGGCCCTGCGTGTGGCTGCACGCGGTATCGGTGGGCGAGGTCAATGCCGCCGCGCCGGTGGTGGATGCGCTGCGCAGGCAGCGCCCGGACATCCGCTGGGTCATCACCACCATCACCCCCACCGGTTCCCAGCGGGTGCGCGCGTTGTGGGGCGACGCGGTGGACCACGTCTATCTGCCCTACGACGTGCCGGGCAGCGCCGGCCGTTTCCTCGATCATTTCCGCCCGAGCCTGGCGTTGATCCTGGAAACCGAGTTGTGGCCGAACCTGTTGTTCGGCTGCCGCGATCGCCGGATCCCGGTCTACATCCTCAATGCGCGGCTGTCGGCACGCTCGCTGAAGGGGTATCGCCTGCTGCGGCCGCTGGTCGGGCGCGCGCTGCGCACGGTGACCTGCGTGGCCGCGCAGTCGAGCGAGGACGCGTGCCGCTTCGTCGTGCTCGGCGCACGCCAGGAGCAGGTCTGCGCACTGGGCAACCTGAAGTTCGATATCCACCCGCCGGATCCGGCGCCGCTGCTCGCCGCGTTCCATGCGCATGTGCCGGCCGGGCGCGTGACCTGGATCGCCGCCAGCACCCACGAAGGCGAAGAGCAGGCGGTCATCGACCTGCATGCGCGCGTGCTGGAGCGGTATCCCGATGCGCTGCTGCTGTGGGCGCCGCGGCATCCGGAGCGGTTCGCCAAGGTCGAGGCGTCGGTCCGGGCCCAGGGCTGGCGCGTGGCCACGCGCAGCGCCGAGCAGTGGCCGGGCGCCGACACCCAGGTGTTCGTGCTCAACACGCTGGGCGAGCTGATGCCGTTCTTCGCCTGCGCGCAGGTGGCCTTCGTCGGCGGCAGCCTGCAGGCCATCGGCGGGCACAACCTGCTGGAGCCGGCGGCGATGGGCACGGCGGTGATCACCGGCCCGCACCTGCACAACTTCGCCGAGATCTCGCGGCGGATGAGCGAAGCCGGGGCGCTGAGCATCTGCGGCGACGCTGCCCAGCTCGGCGACGAACTGCTGCGCCTGCTGGGGGATGCGCCGGCGCGCCGGCAGAGGGTCCAGGCCGGCGCCCAGCTGGTGGCCAATGGCCGCGGCGCGCTCGAGCGGACCCTGGAACTGATCGGGCCGCGGCTGCCGGCACCGGAGTAGGGGGCGCGCTTGCCGGGTTCCCGCGCCGCATGATGGCGCATACGCGAAAGGCGGGCCCAGGCCCGCCTTTCGCATGTCCACGCCGGTGAAGCGACGGGGCTTACTGCATGCTGCCCGCCGCCAGCTGCGCCTCGGCATCCTGGGTCAACAGGCGGTTGATGTCCTGCACCTCGGCCACGTCCAGCGCGCCGATGGCCTGGCTGAGCTGCAGCCGGCTGAGCAGGAAGGTGTAGCGGGCCTGCGCGTAGTCCAGCTTGGCCTGGAACAGGGTGCGCTGGTTCTGCACCACGTCCAGCACGGTACGGGTACCGACTTCCAGGCCGACCTGCGAGGCGTCGTACGCGCTCTGCGCCGACACCACGGCCAGGCGCCGTGCCTCGACCTCGCTGATACCCGCCACCACGGCCTGGTAGGCATTGCGGGTGTTGCGGTCCAGCGCGCGCTTCTGCTGCTCGTAGCCGTCCTGGGCGATGTCGCGCTGGGCCAGGGCCTGGCGCACGTAGGACTGGGTGGCGCCACCGGAGAAGATCGGCACGTTCAGGGTCAGGCCGATCGAGTTGGTGGTCGCGTCCGGGCCGAACGAGGAGCCGCCGACGCTGTCGCCCCAATTGGCGCTCTTGCCCCAGCTGCCGCCCAGCGACAGGGTCGGGTAGTGGCCGCCGCGGGCGGCCGAGACACCGGATTCGGCGGCGTTGACCTTCAGTTCCTGCGCCTTCAGCGCCGGGTTCTGGGTGATCGCATCGGCCACCAGCTTGTCGACGTCGCCGCGGTTGGCCGGCAGTTCCGGACGGAAGTCCTCCGGCAGGCTGCGCAGGCCCTGCACCGGCTGCCCGGTCAGTTCGCTCAGCGCCTGGTAGGCATCGGCCAGGGTGTTGCGGGCGAGGATGGTGTTGGCGCGCGCCTGGTCGTACTGGGCGCGGGCTTCGTGCACGTCGGTGATCGGTGCCAGGCCGACTTCCAGGCGCTTGTCGGCGTAGTCGAACTGCTTCTTGGCGGCCGCTTCGTTGGTCTGCGCGGCGCTGAGCGATTCGATCGCCACCAGCACGTTGAAGTAGGTGGTGGCGGTGCGCACGATCAGGTCGTCGTTCGCCGATTCCAGGTCGAAGTCGGCTGCCTTGCTGATTTCGCGCTGGGTCCGCAGGTTGGCGAACTGGGTCCAGTTGAACAGGGTCTGCTCACCGGAGATGCCGTACTTGCGCGAGGTGGTGGTGCTCGAGCCACTGACGCCGTCCTGCGAGGAGCGGGTGCGGTTCAGCGACGCCGAGCCGCCCAGCGACGGCAGCAGCGCCGCGCGGGCCTGCACCTGGCCTTCCTTGGTGTACAGCCGGTTGGACTCTGCGGAGGCCAGCTGCGGGTCGCCGTTGCGGGCCATTTCATAGACCTGCATCAGGTCGGCGGCATTGGCCGCCAGCGGCGAGAGGGCGACAGCCAGCGCAAGGGCGAGGGATCGGCGGATCATTGCGGCTTCCTTGGATGTAGCGGATCAGAGTTGGAACTGCGGGGCCGGCGCGGCACCCAGCAGATAGTCGATATCGGTTTCGAACAGGGACTGCACGCTGCCGTCGGCCTTGATCAGCGCCGCTTCCATCACCGGCGAGCGGCCCTGGATGACGAACAGGCGGCCACCGGGGCGCAGCCACTTCAGGATGTGCGCCGGCACGGTATCCACCGCGCCGGTGATGCAGATGGCGTCGAAGTGGCGCTGGGTCTGCCAGTGCAGCGCGTCGGCGACCTCGATGCGCACGTTGGAGCCGAGCTTGGCGGCATCCAGGTTGTCGCGTGCGCGCGCGGCCAGCTCCGGCTGGATTTCCAGGCTCAGCACTTCACGGGCCAGTTCGCCCAGGCAGGCGCTGATGAAGCCGCTGCCGGTGCCGATCTCCAGCACTTCGTCGCCCGGCTGCAGGTCCAGCGCCTGCAGCATGCGGCCTTCGAGCACCGGCTTCATCATCTTCTGGCCATGGCCCAGCGGCAGTTCGATGTCGGCATAGGCCAGCGCCTTGTGCGACTCGGCCACGAAGGCTTCGCGCGGCAACCGCGCCAGGACGTCCAGCACGCGCAGGTCCAGCACGTCCCAGGGACGTACCTGCTGTTCGACCATCATTTCGCGGGCGTGGGAGTAATCGATCGTCATGGTGTCTCGTCAATCCGGCGCAGTGGGCCGGCCATTTTACCGGTTGGCGCGGGCAGTGCGGGGCAAGCATCGCCGTGCCCGCGGCAGGCCCGCAGTGCCGGAAGTCACCACGACCTCCGGTTCGTTCAGGTTAGGGGCGGGGCGCATAGGCGCGGATGAAGAAGTCGACCGTGGTGGCGATGTGGGCCTCGGCGTCGGGCTGCTCCGGGGCCGCGCACAGCCCGCACATCATATGCGCGTGCAGTTCCCCCTTGATCAGGCAGAAGAACTGGCGCGCGGCCAGGCGCGGGTCGTCGATCGCCAGTTCGCCGCGGGCCGCGCGGGCCTCCAGGAACTCGGCCAATGCGCTTTCGGTGCGCTTGGGCCCGGCCTGCCAGAACATCTCGCGGATCCGGTCGTCGGTTTCCGGGGTCATCATCATGCGCTGGGTGGCGATGGCCTCGTCGCTGCTGATCAGCGCGAAGAACGCATGGCCGATCCCGCGCAGCTGCTCGCGCAGCGGGCCTTCGCTGTCGGTCACGAACAGGTCGTCGGGCATCATCTCCACGCACTTGGCCTGGATCGCCTCGAAAAACAGGGTCTCCTTGTCGCCGAAATGGCTGTAGACGGTGAGTTTGGAAACGCCGGCGCCGGCGGCGATGCCGTCCATGCTCACGCCGTTGAAACCCTGTTCGATGAACATTTCCTTGGCCGTTTCCAGGATCGCGGCACGCTTGCCCAGGTCCTTGGGGCGGCCGGGACCGGCGCCGCGCGGGGTCGGCTTGCCGGTGGGGTGGGAAGGATGATGCGAAGACATCTGACAATACTAGACCAGCTGGTTCGATATTTATACTATACCGCCTCGTTCAGTAATGGCGGTGAACCGCCATCCCTCCCCCTTTCATCTCCCAGCGATCCTTACCCATGAACATTGCCCCATGGATTGGCGGTTCCCTGCTGGTGGCCCTGTTGGCCGCCTGCGGCAAGTCCGAGCCTGCTCCCGCACATGCCGTACCGGTTCTGGTCGTACACCCCCAGGACAGTGGCCAGGCCATCACCGCATACCCCGGCGAAATACGGGCGCGCGAGGAAACGGTGTTGTCGTTCCGGGTGGGCGGCAACCTGCTGCGGCGCGAGGTCAATGCCGGCGAGCGGGTGCGCAAGGGCCAGTTGCTGGCCGAGCTGGACGTGGCCGATTACGCGCTGCAGGCGCGTGCGGCGCAGGCGCAGTACGCCGCCGCCGAGGCCGACCTGGTGCGCGCCCGCGACGAACACCGGCGCTACACCGCACTGGCCGCCCAGCAACTGGTCAGCCGCTCCGCGCTGGATGCGCAGACCGCCGCGCTGAAGGTGGCGCAGGGCCAGGCCGACGCGGCCCGGTCCAACCTGGACGTGGCCCGCAACCAGGCCGCCTACGCGCAGTTGCGCGCGCCGGCGGACGGGGTGATCGCCAGCCGCCAGGCCGAGGCCGGGCAGGTGGTCGCCGCCGGCCAGGCCATCTACACGCTGGCCGCCGACGGCGCCCGCGAGGTCGCCATCGCCCTGCCGGAGAGCGGCATCCGCGAATTCGCGGTGGGCCAGGCGGTGGAAGTGGAGTTGTGGAACCGGCCCGGCAAGCGCTGGCCGGGCACGATCCGCGAGATCGCGCCGGCCGCCGACGCCCAGGCGCGCACCTATGCCACGCGCGTGAGCCTGGCGGCCGAAGCGCTGGATGCGGTGGAGCTGGGGCAGAGCGCACGCGTCTACGTGGCCCACGGCAAGGGCGGCGCGCTGAGCGTGCCGCTGGCGGCGGTGCAGCCGGGCCGGACCCGGCAGCAGGCCGGGGTATGGGTGGTGGATCCGGCCAAGGGCACGCTGCACCTGCGCCAGGTGACGCTTGGCGCCTACGGCGCCGAGCGCGTGCCGGTGCTGTCCGGGCTGGCCGCCGGCGACTGGGTGGTGGCCGCCGGTGGCCACCTGCTGCGCGAGGGCCAGCCGGTGACGGCGGTGGACCGGGCCAACAAGCCGGTCCTGGCCGCACCCGCTGCGGCCCGGAAGGAGGACTGAGGCGTGCGCCGCTTCAATCTTTCCGAGTGGGCACTGGGCAACCGCGCGCTGGTGCTGTTCATGATGATCGCGCTGGCGGTCATCGGCACGTGGTCCTACAAGCACCTCGGCCAGTCCGAGGATCCGCCGTTCACGTTCAAGGCGATGGTGGTGCAGGCGGCATGGCCCGGGGCCACCGCCGAGCAGGTCTCGCGGCAGGTGACCGAGCCGATCGAGAAGGCGCTGATGAACACCGGGCAGTTCGAGTTCATCCAGTCGTACTCGCGGCCGGGGGAATCGCAGGTGATCTTCATGGCGCGCGACTCGATGCGCTCCAAGGACGTGCCCGAGCTGTTCTACCAGGTGCGCAAGAAGGTCGGCGACATCCGTTCGCAGCTGCCGGCCGAGGTGGTCGGGCCGTTCTTCAACGACGAATTCGGCGACACCTTCGGCAACATCTACGCGTTGACCGGCAAGGGCTTCGACTACGCGCTGATGCGCGACTACGCCGACCGCATCCAGCTGGAGCTGCAGCGCGTGGCCGACGTCGGCAAGGTCGACCTGCTCGGCCTGCAGGACGAAAAGGTGTGGATCGAGCTGTCCAACACCAAGCTGGCCACGCTGGGGGTGTCGCTGCAGCAGGTGCAGCAGGCGCTGGCCGACCAGAACGCGGTCACCCCCGCCAGCTGGTTCGAGACCGGCAGCGACCGCGTGCAGATGCGGGTGACCGGGCAGTTCAATTCGGTCGAGGAGATCGCCGCGTTCCCGATCCGCGCCGGCGACCGTAGCGTGCGCCTGGGCGACATCGCCCAGGTCAGGCGCGGCTTCGCCGACCCGGCGTCGCCGAAGATGCGTTTCATGGGCGAGGACGCCATCGGCATCGCGGTGGCGATGAAGAACGGCGGCGACATCCTCAAGCTCGGCAAGGCGCTGGACGACGAGTTCGCGCGGCTGCAGAAGACGCTGCCGGCGGGCATGCAGCTGCGCAAGGTCTCCGACCAGCCGCATGCGGTGAAGGATTCGGTCGGCGAGTTCGTCAAGGTGCTGACCGAGGCGGTGGTGATCGTGCTGCTGGTGAGCTTCTTCTCGCTGGGCTGGCGCACCGGGCTGGTGGTGGCGGTATCGATCCCGCTGGTGCTGGCGATGACCTTCTTCGTCATGCACCAGTTCGACATCGGCCTGCACAAGATCTCGCTGGGCGCGCTGGTATTGGCGCTGGGACTGCTGGTGGACGACGCGATCATCGCGGTGGAGATGATGGCCACCAAGATGGAGCAGGGCTACGACCGCCTGCGCGCGGCGAGCTTCGCCTGGGAGTCGACCGCGTTCCCGATGCTGACCGGCACGCTGATCACCGCCGCCGGCTTCCTGCCCATCGCCACCGCCGCCTCCAGCACCGGCGAGTACACCCGCTCGCTGTTCCAGGTGGTGACCATTGCCCTGGTGGTGTCGTGGATCGCCGCGGTGCTGTTCATCCCGTACCTGGGCGACAAGATGCTGCCGGACCTGCACAACCCGCAGCCGCCGCGGCCGGGCAGCCTGGCCGCACGCTGGCATGCGCTGCGCCTGCGCTGGGCCGACCGCAATCCGGCGCTCGCCAACCTGGTCCGGCCCAGGCAGCTGGAACACGACCACGACCCGTACAAGAGCGCGTTCTACCAGCGCTTCCGGCGTTTCCTCGATGCCTGCCTGCGACGCCGCTGGCTGGTGATCTTCGCCACCATCGGCCTGTTCGTGTTTTCGCTGGCGATGTTCCGCTTCGTGCCGCAGCAGTTCTTCCCGGACTCGACCCGGCCGGAGCTGATGGTGGACATCGAGCTGGCCGAAGGCGCGTCGCTGGCCGCCACCCAGGCGCAGGCGCACAAGCTGGAGGCGCTGCTGAAGCAGCGCCAGGACATCGCCAACTACGTCGGTTACGTGGGCAGCGGCTCGCCGCGCTTCTACCTGCCGCTGGACCAGCAGCTGCCGGCGACCAATTTCGCCCAGTTCGTGGTGCTCGCGCAGGACATCCACGCCCGCGAGGCGGTGCGCGACTGGCTGCTGAAGGAGGTGGTGCCGCGGTTCACCGACGTGCAGCTGCGCGTGACCCGGCTGGAGAACGGGCCGCCGGTGGGCTACCCGGTGCAGTTCCGCGTGTCCGGCGAGCACATCGACCGGGTGCAGGCCATCGCCCGCCAGGTCGCCGACAAGGTGCGGCAGAACCCGCACGTGGCCAACGTCAACCTCAACTGGTCCGAACCGAGCAAGGTGGTACGGCTGGTGGTGGACCAGGAGCGCGCTCGCGCGCTGGGCGTGAGCAGCGCGCAGATCGCGCACTTCCTGAGCAGTTCGCTGTCGGGCATGCAGGTGAGCACCTACCGCGAGGGCAACCGCCAGATCGGCATGCTGCTGCGCGGCCCGGACGACGAGCGCGCGCGGCTCGACATGCTCGCCAGCCTGGCCATCCCCACGCCCAGCGGCACCGCGGTGCCGCTGTCGCAGGTGGCCCGGCTCGAGTACGTGTTCGAGGATGGCATCATCTGGCACCGCAACCGCCTGCCCACCGTCACCGTGCGTGCCGATATCGCCGACGGCCTGCTGCCGCCGGAGGTCACCGGGCAGATCCTGCCGGCGCTGGACGGCATCCGCGCCGCCTTGCCGGACGGCTACCTGCTGGAAGTCGGCGGCACGGTGGAGGATTCGGCGCGCGGCCAGAACTCGATCAAGGCCGGCATGCCGCTGTTCCTGGTCGTGGTGGTGACCCTGCTGATGCTGCAGCTGCGCAGCTTCTCGCGCGCGGCGATGGTGCTGGTCACCGCGCCGCTGGGCATCATCGGCGCGACCCTGTTCCTGCTGATCTTCCGGGTGCCGTTCGGCTTCGTGGCGCTGCTGGGCACCATCGCGCTGGCGGGCATGATCATGCGCAACTCGGTGATCCTGGTGGACCAGATCCAGCAGGACATCGATGCCGGGCACGACCGCTGGCACGCGATCATCGACGCCACCGTGCGCCGCTTCCGCCCGATCGTGCTGACCGCGCTGGCCGCGGTGCTGGCGATGATCCCGCTCTCGCGCAGCGCGTTCTACGGCTCGATGGCGATCTCGATCATGGGCGGGCTGATCGTCGGCACGGTGCTGACCCTGGTGTTCCTGCCGGCGCTGTACGCGGCCTGGTTCCGGGTGCGGCCGGACGAGGCGGCGAGCTGAACGGCGCATCCGCCGCGGCCTGCCGGCGGATGTCCGTAACTTTGCGGTGGTAGATTTGAGCGGCGCGGCCGGCCAGGGTGGCCGGCCGCGCCAAACCGCGAGGGGAGACGGTTCTGTTGGTCCGTAGCATCCAGATCGTCCGGCACAGGGATGCAGGCGCGTGCAGCGCATGGCTGGCGTCCTGGTATGGATGCGTGGTGCTGGTGCTGGCCTGCCTGGCCTGGCTGCCAGCGGCGCGCGCCGCGGATGGCCGCCACTACATGGTCAGCGGCTGGACCATGGACGACGGCCTGCCGCACAACCTGGTGCATGCGCTGGCGCAGGACCGCGATGGCTTCATCTGGGCCGGGACCTGGGAAGGCGTGGTCCGTTTCAATGGCCGCCATTTCACCGTTTTCGACCGCCAGAACACCCCCGGCGCGGAACTGTCGGGGGTGTTCAGCATCCTCGCCGAGCCCGACGGCGGCGTCCTGTTCGGTACCGCGGCCGATGGCGTGTTCCGCCATTACCGCGGGCGCTGGCAACGCCTGGGCGAGGCCGGCGCCCGCCGCCTGCCGGTCACCGCGCTGCTGCGTGGCGCCGGCGGCGAACTGTGGATCGCCTCGGCCAACCGCCTGCTGCGGATGGATGCGCGCGGGCGCATCCACGACGCCGGTGCCGACGCCGGCCTGCCCGGCGTGCGGGTCAATGCTCTGGCCGACGGCGGCGACGGCGCGGTGCTGGTCGCCACCGATGCCGGCGCCTATCGGCTGCAGGACGGGCGCGCCATGCCCTGGGCGGACTGGGCGGGTACCGATCCGGTGCGCGGCATTGCCGGCGACGGTGCCGGCGGCTGGCTGCTGGCCACCGACAATGGCGTGTTCTGGCGCGACCGCGCCGGCACGGTCGAGCATCTGCACGCCGGCGACCGCGTCGAGGCGGTCCTGCGCGATGCCATCGGCGCGATCTGGATGAGCCTGTCCAGCGGCGAACTGCTGCGCCATGCCGGCGATGGCGACGAACGCCTGGATATCGCCGGCCCGGTCAGTGCGGCCCTGCTCGCCGACCGCGAGGGGCTGATCTGGATCGGCAGCACCGACGGCCTGCACCGCGTGGCCGAGGTCGCCGCGGTCGGTTTCAGCCGCAGGGACGGGCTGGGCAGCGACTATGTCCGGGTGGTGCTGCAGAGCGAGGACCGGGCGCTGTGGATCGGCCACGCCGAAGGCCTGGACCGCTGGCACCAGCGGCGCATGCAGCGGATAGGGCTGGGCGAGGGAAGCGGCCGCGACCCCTCGGTGCTGGCGCTGGCCTGGCGCGACGGCACGCTGTGGGCGGGTACCTACGACCAGGGGGTGTTCGCGCTGGATGCGCAGGGCCGGGTGAAACAGCGGATCCGCTTCGGCGGCCCGCGCGAGCCGATCGTGCGGGCGCTGCTGGCCGACCCCGACGGCGGCCTGTGGATCGGGGGTACCCACGGCCTGAGCCACTATCGCGATGGGCGCCTGCGGTTGCGCCTGGACAGCAGGGAGCAACCCGCGGCGGCGGTGCAGGCGCTGTACCGCGACCCCGACGGCACGCTGTGGATCGGCACCACCGGGGGCATGGCCGCGCTCGGGCCCGACGACGCGTTGCGCACCTGGAGCGCGGAAAGCGACGTGCCCGCGCAATACGTGTTCGACTTCCTGCGGGACCCGGGCGGCGACCTGTGGATCGCCAGTGATCGCGGCCTGCTGCGCATGCGCAACGGTACCTTCCGGGTCTACGACCATCGCCATGGCCTGCCGCGCGACAAGCTGTTCCGGATCATCGACGACCAGGCCGGGAACCTGTGGCTGCCCAGCAACATCGGTGTGTTCCGCATCGCCCGTGCGGAACTGGACGAGATCGACGCCGGTACCCGCCGGCAGCTGGCCGTACACGTGCTGGACCGCAGCGACGGCATGCCCGGCAGCCAGGGCAACGGTGCCTCGATGCCGGCCGGATGGCGCGTCAGCAACGGCGCGCTGGCATTCCCGACGTCGGCCGGGCTGGGCCTGATCGACCCGCGGATCGCCGGCCGTTACGACGGCAAGGCGTCGCCGGTGGTGTTCGAGGCGGTATCGGTGGATGGCGTGGCGCAGGCGCCGGCGGCGCTGCTGCGGCTCGAGCCGGACGCGCGGCGGCTGGCGGTGGCCTACACCGCGCTCAATTTCCGCGCGCCGGACAAGATGCGCTACCGCTACCGCCTGCACGGCTTCGATGCCGCCTGGGTGGAGGCGGGCAAGGGCACCGAGGCGGTCTACACCAACCTGCCGCCCGGCCAGTACCGGCTGGAAGTGCAGGCCATGGCGCTGCCGCTGGACTGGGCGCGGCAGTCCGAAGTGGGGACGGCGGAGATGGCGCTGGAGGTCGTGCCGCCGCTCTGGAAGCGCACGTCCTCGCGCGTGCTGCTCGGCCTGGCATTGGTGGCGGCCGTGGTGCTGGGGTTCTGGCTGCGCACCGCCAGCTACCGGCGCAGCCAGTACCGGCTCAGCCGGGTGATCGCGGCGCGCACCGAGGAGCTGAGCGACAAGAACCGCGCGCTGGAGCTGGCCGGCGCCGAGCGCGACCGGCTGCTGCAGCGGCTGGAACACCAGGCCACGCACGACGTGCTGACCGGCCTGCCCAACCGGCGTGCGGCCGAGCTGCACCTGCGCCAGGCGCTGGAACGCGCCGGCGATCGCGGCGAACCGCTGTGCGTGGCGCTGATCGACATCGACCATTTCAAGCAGATCAACGACCGCCACGGCCACCACGGCGGCGACCGGGTACTGCGCGAGGTGGCCGAACTGCTGCGCCAGCAGCTGGACGGCGAGCAGTTCGTGTCGCGGCACGGCGGCGAGGAATTCCTGGCGGTGCTGCGCGGCCTGACCCTGGAGCAGGCGCTGCAGCGGCTGCAGGCGCTGCGGCTGGCACTGGCCCGCGCGCGCATTGACGAGGTGGATCCGGGGCTGGTGGTCACCGCCAGCATCGGCGTGGCCGAGTGCCGCCCGGGGCAGGAATCCCCGCGCACGCTGCTGGCCGCCGCCGACCGCCAGCTCTACCGCGCCAAGCGCGAGGGCCGCAACCGGGTCTGTGCCGCGTAGCGGGCAGCGCCCGCTGCGGCCCGGCGGTGGGCGCGGCGCTCTACAATCGGGTGTTCTCCCAGCCAGCGAGTCCGCGCATGCGCACGCTTTATCCCGCCATCACGCCCTACGACACCGGTACGCTCAAGGTCGACGAGCGCCACACGCTGTACTACGAACAGTGCGGCAACCCCGACGGCAAGCCGGTGGTGATGCTGCATGGCGGGCCCGGTGGCGGCTGCACGGCGAAGATGCGCCAGTTCCACGACTCGGCGAAGTACCGGATCATCCTGTTCGACCAGCGTGGCGCGGGCCGTTCCACGCCGCACGCCGACCTGGTGGACAACACCACCTGGGACCTGGTGGCCGACATCGAGACGCTGCGCGGGCACCTTGCGGTCGACCGCTGGCAGGTGTTCGGCGGCAGCTGGGGCTCGACCCTGGCGCTGGCCTATGCGCAGGCCCATCCGCAGCGCGTGACCGAGCTGGTCCTGCGCGGCATCTTCATGCTGCGCCGCTGGGAGCTGGAATGGTTCTACCAGGAAGGCGCCAGCCGCCTGTTCCCCGATGCCTGGGACCACTACGTCAACGCGATCCCGGCGGTGGAGCGGCACGACCTGATCTCCGCCTTCCACCGTCGCCTGACCAGCGATGACGAAGCCACCCGGCTGGCCGCGGCCAGGGCATGGAGCGTATGGGAAGGCGCCACCAGCTTCCTGCACGTGGACGACGACTTCATCAACAGCCACGAGGACCCGCAGTTCGCGCTGGCCTTCGCCCGCATCGAGAACCACTACTTCGTCAACGGCGGCTTCTTCGAGGTCGAGGACCAGCTGCTGCGCGACGCGCACCGCATCGCCGACATCCCCGGGGTGATCGTGCATGGCCGCTATGACGTGGTGTGCCCGCTGGCCAACGCCTGGGACCTGCACAAGGCCTGGCCGAAAGCGCAGCTGCACATCACCCCGGCCTCGGGGCATTCGGCGTTCGAAGTGGAGAACGTGGACGCGCTGGTGCGCGCCACCGACAGCTTCGCGGGTTGATCGCGGCCGCCACCGCCACGGCGGTGGCCCGGCGGTGCCGGCCGGCGGCCGGCACTACCAGCGCGCGGCCAGCAGGGCCTCGGCCAGTGCCTGGAGCTTGGGCGAACGCTGGCGCGACGGCGGGTAGATCAGCGACAGTTCGCGGCTGCGGCCCTCGAATGGCTGCAGCACGCGCTGCAGGCGACCCTCGGCCAGGGCGTCGGCCACGGCAAAGTCCATCACCTGCACGATGCCGATGCCGGCGATGGCCGCTTCCACCAACGGGTCGCCGCTGTCGAACACCATCCGCGCCGGCGGCGTGAACTCGCCCAGCTGCCCCTCCTGCAGGAACTGCCAGTCCACCAGCCGGCCGCTGCGCAGGTTGCGCACCGCCAGGCAGGCATGCGCGCGCAGCGCCTGCACATCGGCCGGCCTGCCGTGCCGGGCGAGGTAGTCCGGGCTGGCCACCGTCACCCAGCGCAGCGGCCGCAGCGGGCGGGCCACGATGCGCTGGTCGGCGATGACGCCGGTCCGCAGCGCGGCGTCGAAGCCTTCCTCGACCAGGTCGACCAGGCGGTCGCTCAGCACCGCTTCCACCTGCAGCTGCGGATGCCGCTCCAGCAAGGGCGCCAGCAGCGGCACCAGCACTTTGCGCCCGAACATCGACGGTGCGCTGATCTTCAGCGTGCCCGACGGCGTGCACGGGCGGTCCGCCAGCTGCCGCTCGGCATCCTCCAGGCCGCACAGCAGGGGGGCGACCTGTTCGACGAACTGGCGGCCGTCCGGGGTCAGCGCCACGTTGCGGGTGTTCCGCTGCAGCAGCTTCACTCCCAGTGCGGCCTCCAGCCGGCTGATCGCGCGCGAGAGCCCGGGTTGGCTCAGGCCAAGCTGGCCGGCCGCCACGGTGAAGCTGCGCGCCTCGGCCACCTGTACCAGCATGCGCACGGCATTGAGGTCCATCGCGGATCCATTCATGCGCTTGATCATCGCAGATATGGTCATTCATGGGTTTATTGATCGAGCTGCATCAAAGAGACTGCGCTCCCCCCTCGACGTGCCATCGCCGATGCCTTCCCTGAAATACCCACGCCGGGCACTGGCCCTGCTGGCCACCGCGCAGCTGATCATCGCCCTGGATGCCACCATCATCTTCGTCGCCCTGCATGACATGGGCCGCGCGCTGCAGATCAACGCGCAGCAGCTGCAGTGGGTGGTCAGTGCCTATACGGTGGCTTTCGGTGGCAGCCTGCTGCTGGGCGGCCGTGCCGCCGACCTGATCGGGCGCCGCCGGTTCTACCGGCTGGGCATGCTGCTGTTCGCCCTGGCCTCGCTGCTGGGTGCATGGGCGCCGGATGCCACGCTGCTGATCCTCGCGCGCGCCGCGCAGGGCATCGGCGCCGCATTGCTGTTCCCGGCCACCCTGGCACTGATCAACACGCTGTACGCCGAAGGCCCGGCGCGCAACCGCGCGCTGGCGATCTGGAGCATGGCCAGCGCGGTCGGTCTGGCGCTGGGCACGCTGCTCGGCGGCGTACTGACCCAGGCTTTCGGCTGGCCGGCGGTGCTGGCGGTGATCGTGCCGCTGGCCACGGCATGCGCCGTCGCCGCCGGCGCATGGCTGCCGGCCGATGGCCCGCGTGCGCGGGGCCGTTCGTTCGACCTTGCCGGCTGCATCGCCGTGACCCTGGGCGGCAGCCTGCTGGTGACCACCCTGGTGCAGGGGCCGGAATGGGGCTGGGCGGCGCCGGCCACGCTGGGCTGCCTGCTGCTGTCGGCGCTGCTGCTGGTCGTATTCGTGTGGATCGAACGGCGCAGCCGCGATCCGCTGATGCAGTTCGCGCTGCTGCGCCTGCCCGGCCTGCGTGCCGCACTGGGCCTGACCTTCGCCTTCATGAGCAGCTATGGCGTGCAGTACTACTTCATGGCGCTGTATTTCCAGGATGGCTACGGCTGGAGTCCGCTGCAGGCCGGACTGGCCTTCCTGCCGGCCACCGCGGTGTGCACGGTCGGCATCCGGCTGGCCGAGTGGACGCTGCGGCGCTGGCGCGCGCGCACGGTGCTGGTCGTGGGGCAGCTGGCCGGCGCCCTGGGCATCGCCTGGGTGGCGGCGATGCTGCCGCATGGCGCGTACTTCTGGCCGTTGCTGCCCGGGGTGGTGGTGCTGAGCATCGGCCAGGGCATGACCTGGACTTCGATGTGGATCGTGGCCGGGCAGGGCGTGCCGGCCGCGCAGCAGGGCGTCGCCTCGGGCATGGCCGCGACCGCGCAGCAGATCGGTGGCGCGCTGGGCCTGGCGGTGCTGGTGATGGTCGCCAACGCCGGTGCCGGCCCGGCCGGTTCGCCGGGCGCGCTGGCCGGCCTGGTGCGCGCCGAGTACGGCGCGGCGTTGTTCGCGCTGCTCGGCGTGGTCATCGCCCTGGGCCTGCGCGTGGCGCCGCCAGACCGTGCGGCCCGCGGATGCCTGGCCAACGACGCATGACCGGGCTGCTCGACCCCACCAGGTGCTGCGGGGTGCTTGCCGCCTGCCACGATGACGACGAGGCGTGCGCATGCGTCGGGTGGGGCCGCGCCTTCGCCGCCGTCGGCGTGCCAGTGCGCTGACGTCCTGCAGGCCCTGCTCGAGGCTGGAGGCGCCGGCGGTGCGCTGGTGGCAGCCGGCGCTACCGGAGCTGCAGCAGCCGCGGCTGCAACGCGGTGAAGACCCGCGCCAGCCGCGCCGCCCAGGCCTGTTGCCCGGCGGCATCGGCGATCAGGTCCTGGCGGATCTCCAGTTCCACATGCACCAGCCCGCGGGCTTCGCCATGCACCGGCACCGCGTAGTCGCTGGTGCTGCTGACCGAATACGGCTGGTTGTCGCCGACCACCAGGTCGCCCTCCCCGCGCAGCGCCTGCAGCAGCGCCTGCGCGAACCGCGCGTCGCGGTGGTAGAGCACCCCGGCATGCCAGGGGCGGGCAGCGCCGTCCATCACCGGGGTGAAGCTGTGCATCATCACCAGCAGCGTCGGCACGCCGGCATCGCGGCGCCGGTCCAGTTCGTCGGCGATGCGCGCGTGGTAGGGCGCGTGGATGGCGCCGATGCGCTGCTGCCGTTGCGCGCGGCCCAACCCGGCATTGCCCGGGATGGCGGTGCCGTCGCTGGTCTCCGGCATCAGCGTCGGCGAGGCCAGCGGCCGGTTGCAGTCGATCACCAGCCGCGAATAGGTCTGCTCGATGGCGAAGGCGTCCAGTTGCCGCGCCAGTGCCCGGGTGGTGCCGGCGATGCCGATGTCCCAGCCGATGTGCCGGTCCAGTTCCGCCGGCGCCAGGCCGAGGTCGCCCAGCGCGGCCGGAACCCGTTGCCCGGCGTGGTCGGCCAGCAGCAGGAACGGCGAGCGGCCGTACGGGTTGTGCACGGTGAACGGCGGCGGGTCCTGCGGGCCCAGCAGCGGCGGGGCCAGGAGCTCGGCGGGGTTGTCGAGCCGGCTCATCGTGGCCGGCCGTCCAGGTGGTGTTCGATCATCCACAGCCCGGCCCAGAGCTTGGCGTCGAGCTCGTAGCCCTGGCCCATTTTCTCCACCAGCCAGGCCGCGGCGCGATCGCGCGCGATGCTGTGCACGGTGATGTCCTCGCTGTCGTCGCCGCCGCCCTCGCCGACCCGGCGCAGGCCGGTGGCGCGCACGAAGGCGATCTTCTCGCTGCTGGCGCCGGAGGAGGTCGGGCCGATCATCAGCACCTCGGCGTGGTCGGCGGTCCAGCCGGTTTCCTCCTCCAGTTCGCGGATCGCCGAGGCCTCGATCGATTCGCCGGCGGTGATGTCGCCGACCAGCCCGGCCGGCATTTCGATCGTGCGTGCCTGCAGGGGCACCCGGAACTGCTCGACGAACAGCACCTCGTCGTCCGGGGTGACGGCGATGATGATCGCGGCCAGGCCGCCGGCGTGGGTGCGTTCGCTGTATTCCCAGGTGCCGCGCACCACCATGCGCTGGTAGCGGCCTTCGTAGACGACGCGGGGGGCTGCGGTGTTCTGGCTCATGCGGATTCGTGGGTGGAAGGGGAGGCGGTTTCCAGGCCGGCGGCGGCCAGCAGCCGGCGCCGGGTGAGCGGGCCGAAGCGCAGCGATCCGCACAGGCCGTCGAGCATGTCGGCATCGGCCGCGGCGCGGGTGAAGGCGGGCGTGGCCGGGGCCAGCGGCGCATCCACGGCGATGGTGGTCAGCTGCCGGAACAGCAGCGCCAGTTCGCGCTGCTGGCGCAGGCGCGTGGCCATCTGCGCGGCGCCTCGCAGGCGCAGGAACGGGATCTCGTCGATCCGCTCGAGCAGCGCGTCGAGGCTGCCGAAGTGGGCCAGCAGCACTGCCGCCGACTTGGCGCCGATGCCGCTGATGCCGGGGATGTTGTCCACCGCGTCGCCGCACAGCGCCAGGTAGTCGGCGATCTGGTGGGCATGCACGCCGTGGCGCGCCTTGACCCCGCCCGCGCCCCAGCGCTGGTTGCGCGCGTAGTCCCACTGCTCGTCGTGTTCGAGCAGCAGTTGCGACAGGTCCTTGTCCGCCGAGACGATCACCCCGCGCAGCGCATGGTCGCGGCCGGCATGCAACGCGCTGCCGATCAGGTCGTCGGCCTCGTAGTCGCGGTCGGCCAGCACTTCCAGCCCCAGCGCCGCGCACAGCGCCTTGCAGTGCGCGAACTGGCGGCGCAGGGCCTCCGGCGCCGGCTCGCGGTTGGCCTTGTAGGCCGGGTACAGGCGGTGCCGGAAGCAGCTGTCCAGTGCTTCGTCGAAGGCCACGGCGATGTGCGCCGGGCGCTCGCGCTCCAGCAGGTCCAGCAGGAAACGGGCGAAACCGTGCACGGCGTTGGTGGGCCAGCCCTGCGCGTCCTGGAAGCTGTCGGGCATCGAGTGCCAGGCGCGGAACACGTACAGGCTGGCGTCGACCAGGTAGAGCGGCTGCCTGGCCTGGATGCCGGTCACGGCTGCCAGTCCTGCAGCAGGCTGGCCGGGTCCGGCCGCGCGCGCTCCGGCGCCCGCAGCCTGGGTGTGCCGACATGGATGAAGCCGACGATGCGCTCGTTCGCGGCCAGCCCCAGGTGGCGGGCCACGCCTTCGTCGTAGGCCATCCACGCGGTCAACCACTGCGCGCCGAAGCCGAAGCCCTGCGCGGCCTGCAGCAGGGCGAAGCACACGCAGCCGGCGGTCAGCAGCTGTTCCTGTTCGGGCACCTTGGGGTTGTCCTGCAGGCGCGCGACCACCGTCAGCACCAGCGGCGCGTGCGAAAAGCGCTGGCGGTCCTTCTCGACCGCCGCCGGCGAGGCATCCGGGGTGCGTTCGCGGCTGCGCCGGGCCAGGTAATCGCCCAGCGCGTGGCGGGCATCGCCGCGCAGGCGGAGCACGCGGAACGGCACCAGCTTGCCGTGGTCGGGGACACGCACCGCGGCCGCCAGCATGGCCAGCACGGTGGCGTCGTCCGGGCCCGGTTCGGCCAGTTGCAGGGACGGGACCGAGCGGCGCTGGTCCAGCGCTTGCAGGAAGCAGGAATCGGACATGGGACATTCGCGGGAAAGACGGCCATGGATTATAGACGCCGGGGTGCGGACGCCCCGCCGGCCACGGGCAGGACGAATCTGAGCACTCCGTCGCGGGCGCCCGCTGGCGGATTTCTCGCCAATTCACAGCGGTACGCTTAGCATGACGCGACATGCCGGGTTGCCGGTGGCGAGGTACAAAGTGCGGACTGCATCACTGGCCCTGTTCAGCTTCTCCCCCTACCATGCGTGGGCGGAGACCGGGGGGCTGTCCGCTTTCTTCCATACGATCCTTACAGGAGCAGCGCCTGCGAAGGTGCGGAGCCACTGCGCATGATGTCCCAGCCGCATCTTCCAGAGCGCCCCGGCCATAACCCGGACCTGCTGGCGCTGGCGCGCGAAGCCGCGCTGCCCCCGTTGTCGGCCACCTTCGCCCGGGTACTGGCCGGATTCGACGACGCCCTGTTCGACCGTGCCGAGACCGCGGGCGCGTCGCAGCTGGTCTTCCTTGACGGCATGCGCGAGCTGCGCCGGCGCCGCGACGACATCACCGCGCGCTTCGGCGCCCACCTGCGGCAGGCCTGGGCCGCGCTCGAGGCCGCCGCACCGCTGTCGGCCGAGGCCGCGCTGGCGCAGGCCGGGCAGGGCGACGCCGGGCTGAGCCTGGTGTCCGAGCACGACCTGGAGTCGCGCCTGGCGGTACGCAATTTCGCCGCGGTGGTGCTGCGCGAATGGAAGCCGGTACTGGCACGGCTGGATCGCCGCCTGGCCTGGATCAGTGGCGTGGACGGGCTCGACATCGACCTCAATCCGATCGGTCCGGAACACATCGGCGTGGCGGTGCACGAGGCGTTCGGCGTGTGCGACCTGGCCGCCGAGGTGCGGCTGGTGCTGATCAAGCTGTGCGAACGCGAGTTCGCCGTGCAGGTGGGGCGCATCTACCGCGATGTCGACGAACGCCTGGCACAGGCCGGGGTGATGCCGGCCATCTCACAGCCGCCGCAGCGGCCTGCCGCCGCGCCGCGCCCGGCGCGGCCGGCCGATGCCGATGCCGGCATGCCGCATGGCGACGACGAGGACCTGTCCGATCCGCAGCACGCCCCGGCCTGGGCGCGCCGCTTCACCGAGCGCTGGGCGCGGCACCGCAGCGAACTGCAGGCCGGCAACCCGGCAGGCTATGACGGCACCCCGTCGGCGAGCGGCCAGAACATGATCCTGGAGGCGCTGCACGAACTGCTGGCGCAGACCCGCCACGTGCGCGAGGACGCCACTGCCGCCGCGCAGGTGGCGGTCGGCCAGCAACGTCCGCTCAGCCAGCACGAAATGATGTCGGTGCTCTCGCTGCTGCAGGCCACGCCCACGGCGACCCTGCGCGCGGCGGTGGGCGACCAGAGCGAGTCGCTGGCGCAACGGCTCAAGAACGAAGTGATTTCCGGCGCCACCCGCCTCGGCGTCGATCCGGGGCAGGCGCGGCTGGACCCGCAGGACGAGGACGCCATCGACCTGGTCGGCATGCTGTTCGACGTGATGCTGGACGAGCGCGAGCTGGAAGGCCGCTCGCGCGAACTGATCGGCCGCCTGGTGGTGCCCTTCGTCAAGGTCGCGCTGCTGGACCGGCGCATGTTCGTGCAGAAGACCCACCCGGCACGGCGCCTGCTCAACTCGCTGGCCGAGGCCTGCGAGGGCAACGCCGGCGAAAGCCAGGCCGAGCGCGCGCTGATGGGCAAGGTCGAGGAGATCATCGACCGGCTGATCGCCGAGTTCAACGAGAACCTGGCGATCTTCCTGACCCTGGAAGAGGAGTTCCGCGAGTTCCTCGCCCAGCATCGGCGCCGCATCGAGATCGCCGAGCGCCGCGCGACCGAGACCCAGCGCGGCCAGGAGAAGCTGGAGCTGGCGCGCAGCCGTGCCCTGGCCGAACTGGAGCGGCGGCTGCAGGGCGCGCCGCTGCCGGCGGCGATCGAGGGCTTCCTGCGCCAGCCCTGGAATCACCACCTGACCATGAGCCTGCTGCGCGAAGGCGACGACGGCGAGTCGGTCGGCGAAGCGCTGGCACTGGCCGACGTGCTGCTCGAGGAAGTGGCCGAGGCGCGCCGGCACGTGGTCGGCAAGCCGTGGCTGCAGTCCATCCAGCCGGGGCTGCGCAAGGTATTCGCCAGCGTCGGCCTGCATGGCGAGGGCAGTGTCGGCGCGATCGACGCGCTGCACGACACGCTGCAGGCCATCGCCGAGGCGCGCCCGGAGCTGGAACGGGCACTGCCCGAGCTGCCGCAGGTCAGCCTGCCGACGCCGCCCGCGCAGGAATCGGCGGCGCTGGACCTGGGTGCCGGGGCGCGCCCGGAGAACGTCGACCATGCCGATGCCGCCCGCTACCGCGCCATGGACATCGGTACCTGGCTGGATTTCATCGACAAGGACGGCAAGGTGCAGGCCGGCAAGCTGTCCTGGGTCAGCCCGATTTCCTCGCGCCTGCTGTTCGTCAACCGCCGTGGCATCCGCTTCTGCGTGGCCTCGCCGGAGGAGCTGGTGGTGATGGAGCGGCTCGGCCGCCTGCGCCCCCACGTCGACGACGGCGCGTTCGACAGCGCCATGCAGGGCGTGATCGACCGGCTCGACCCGCAGACGTCCACGGTGCACTGAGGACCGACCTGCTTTGCTACGATCCTTGGCGTATTCCACTGCGCATCGGGGACGGGCATGGCCGTTGAGGTACGGGTGTTGAAGGAAGCCGCGGCGGGCGAGCGGCGCGTGGCGGCCACGCCGGAGACGGTGAAGAAGCTGCTGGCGGCCGGGGCCAGGGTGCGGGTGCAGGCCGGTGCCGGCCTTGCGGCCGGGTTCACCGACCAGGCCTACCGCGAAGCCGGCGCGCAGATCGACGATGCCGTGGACGCTGCCGACCTGGTGCTGTGCGTGCAGGCGCCACCGCCGGCGCTGGTCGCGCGGTTCAAGCCCGGTGCGGTGCTGGTGGGCGCGCTGCACCCGCAGGCGGACGCGGCCCGCGCCGCCGCGCTGCAGGCGCGGCAACTGGTGACCTTCCCGCTGGAGCGGCTGCCGCGCACCACCCGCGCGCAGGCCATGGACATACTCAGCTCGCAGGCCGGCATGGCCGGCTACAAGGCCACCCTGATCGCCGCGCAGCTGGCGCCGCGCTTCTTCCCGATGCTGACCACCGCTGCCGGCACCATCCGCCCGTCGAAGGTGCTGGTGGTTGGCGCCGGCGTGGCCGGCCTGCAGGCGATCGCCACCGCCAAGCGCCTGGGCGCGCAGGTGGAAGGCTTCGACGTGCGCCCCGAGACCCGCGAACAGATCGAATCGCTGGGGGGCAGGTTCCTCGACCTGGGGGTCAGTGCCGCCGGCGAGGGCGGGTATGCGCGCCAGCTCACCGACGCCGAGCGCGCCGAGCAGCAGCGGCGCCTGGCCGAGCACCTGAAGGGCGTGGACGTGGTGATCTGCACCGCCGCGGTGCCCGGCCGTCCGGCACCCAAGATCGTCACCGCGGCGATGGTCGCGGGCATGCGCCCGGGCAGCGTGATCGTCGACCTGGCCGCCGAGACCGGCGGCAACTGCGAGGCGACGCGGCCGGGCGAAACCCTCGACGTGGGCGGGGTCACCGTGGCCGGTCCGCTCGACCTGGCCAGCATGGGTGCCATCCACGCCAGCGAGATGTACGCGCGCAACGTGCTCAACTTCGTATCGCTGTTCCTCAAGGACGGCGCGCTGGCCTTCGACTGGAACGACGAACTGCTGGCGAAGACGGTGTGGCCGGAGCGCCCGGCCGCGGGGGAGATCCCGCCGGTGTGAAGGTGCATGTCGGGGCTGTCGTCGCGTGGTTGGCGGCAGGCGGCCCGGGTAGTGGGCCTGCCTTCGCCGACGAGCCGTTACGGGTTGCCTGCCAGCACCTGGCTGAAAGCCCGGAAAAACATGCGGGCAGGCATGCGCGGGTGGCGGCCTGTGTCGCGACGGCCATGCACCAGGGAGCCTATCTGTATGACTGTGATGATCCGCATGTGCGGATCATTACGCTGGCAGGCCCCCCATGATTCTGGAAGAGCCGTTCGGCACGCGTGAGGTGTTGCGGGCGCGGCGGGCGGCGGCCACGGTTCCGGGCGTGTTCGAGTGGCGGCCCCAGGCGCCGCCGCAATGCTGTCTGGACAACCGCGTCCTGCTGCATGCCGAGTCGGTATCCGGGGTGACACGGCTGCCGCCTCTGTCAGATGAATGATGGCACGCGGGTTGGGCCGAACAAGAAAGCCCGACATTGCCCTGCGGATTTCCACGGTGCCGGGCCGTGTAGCGCTCGGCCCTGTCCGCGCGCTCCGTCAAGCACCATGGCATGCCGCAAACCTGTCCGGATGGGAGCGCACCGGTAACCGCAGGGGCGCCGGCCGTGGGGCTTGCCGCCCCCTTCAATCGGCCGGATTGGCCTCCAGCCACTGCCGGCGCTGCTCCGGCGTCATCCGGTGCCACTGCTCGCGCAGCTGTTCGCGCTGGGCCTTGTCCATGCCGCGCATCTTCGCGAACAGGGCGCGGGCCTCGCGCTGCTGCTGCGGCGACATGCCCTGGAAGCGATGCATGCCGCGGCGTGCCTGCATGCGCTGCTCCGGGCTCATCTGCTGCCAGCCGCGGGCATGGTCGTACATCCGCTGGCGGTGTTCGGGCGAGGCGTTCCAGCGGTCGCGCATCGGCGCGATCAGGGTTTCGCGCTGGGCCGGGGTGAGCTGGTCCCATCCGGGCAGGGGCGGCTGCTGGGCATATGCCGGCGCGGTGCAGGCCAGCAGCAGCGGCAGCGACAACAGGGAAAGGCGGATCGTCATGGCTTTCACTCCATCGCCACCGTGTCCGAACCCAGCCACAGGTACAGCTCGGGGCTTTCATCGAACAGCAGGGCGTCGTCGGACAGTTCGGCGGCGGCGTCGGCCGCCACGCTGGGCGGCAGTACCGGTGGCGTGCGGTTGAACTGCACCGCCACGGTGACCGCCAGTACCGCCGAGCAGGCGGTGGCCAGCCACCAGCCACGGCGGCGCCATGGCGAGGCGCCAGCGCCGGCAGTGGCCTGCTGGCGGGCCTGGCGCAGGCGCGCCAGCGCGGCCGGGGAAACCGCGCCTTCGGCATGCTGTTGCAGCTGCCGCAGCGAGCGGTCGAAGTCTTCGTTCCGGGATGTGGGCAGGCGGTTCACCGCGAGACCTCCAGTTGTTTCTGCAATGCGTCGCGCGCACGCGACAGGTGGGTTTTCACCGAACCTTCCGAGCAGCCCATGATCCGTGCCGTGGTGGCCACGTCCAGTTCCTGCAGCACGCGCAGGCTGAACGCCTCGCGCTGGCGTGCCGGCAGCCGCCGCAACGCCTGCACCAGCCGCGCGTACTCCTCGCGCTGCTCGTGCTGCCGTGCCGGGCCGGGGCTGTCGTCGGCCCAGTCGATCGGGCCGTCCCCGTCCTGCGCCGGTGCCCAGAACTTCAGCCGGAAGCCGCGCCGCCGCTGCAGGTCGATGATGCGCCGGCGCAGGATGCTCCAGAACAGCGGCGTCCATTCTTCGGCCGGGTGCTCGCGGTAACCGAGCATCCGCTCCATCGCGTCCTGCACCGCGTCCAGCGCATCGTCGCGCTGGCGCAGGCCGGCCTCGGCGAAGCGGAACGCACGCGGCCCGACGCCGGCCAGGAAGGCGTCCAGCGAGGCGGGGGCGGCAACGGGCGTCAGGGGTGGGCTTGTCACCAGCACAGGGTAGCGTTCCGGCAGGTCCTGACAGCGATAACGCGCGGCCGCCGGATCGGTTGACACGGCAATGGTCGCGCCGGCGTTCATCGCGTGGTTATGATGCGGGACGGGCAGTTCCGGCCTCGGAGAGGGCAGCAATGAGCGACGGGTTCGTGGCGTTGTACATCTTCATGCTGGCGGCGATCGCCGGCCACGTGATCATCTCGCGGGTGCCGGTGATCCTGCACACGCCGTTGATGTCCGGTTCCAACTTCATCCACGGCATCGTCCTGATCGGGGCGATGGTGGTGCTGGGCCATGCCGACACCACGCTGGAGAAGGCCATCGGTTTCATCGCCGTCGCCCTGGGCGCGGGCAACGCGGCCGGCGGCTACGTCGTCACCGAACGCATGCTGGAGATGTTCAAGAGCTCCAGGAAGCCGGAAGGGCAGGGCAAATGAGCGCACCGGCAGCCCCGGCAGCGGCGCGGCGGATCGAGGTGCGGCAGCTGTTCCAGTGGCTCAGCTACCTGCAGTATCCGGCCCTGCTGGTCGCGTTCGGCTATGCCGCGCTGCCCCTGTTCAGGGGCATGGACGGCCTGCTCGATGCCCTCAACAACGCCCTGCTGTACGCCGGCGTCGGCATCGGCATGTCTTCGCTGCAGGACCCGACCCGGACCCAGAACCGGATCTCGCGCAGGGTCTGGGAGGACCCGCGCAAGGGCGGCTGGATGCTATGGCTGCTGACCGCCGAGGCGCTGCTGCCGATCGTGCTGGGGCTGGTGGGCGCGGCGCTGGCCGAAACGGCGGCGTTGTCGCAGCTGTCGCTGGGCCTGGTGGCGTTCGGGATGGGCATGATCGGGCTGCTGAAGACGGCGATCGAGATGCGCGAGCACCATCGCCGCGACCGCCACGCCGGCATCGCGAAAACCACGGTTCGGGAGGGAGCGGCATGAGCATGACGTTGCTGGTGAAGGCGAGCTACCTGGTGGCCGCCACCTTGTTCCTGCTGGGCCTGCAGCGCATGGCCTCGCCCAGGACCGCGCGCAGCGGCATCCACTGGGCGGGCGCGGGCATGCTGATCGCCACCGTGGCCACGTTCTTCCTGCCGGGACTGCACAACATCGCGCTGATCCTGGTGGCGCTGGCGCTGGGCACCGGCCTGGCCTGGGTGTCGGCAAAGAAGGTCGCCATCACCGACATGCCGCAGATGGTGGCGCTGTACAACGGCATGGGCGGCGGCTCGGCCGCGGCCATCGGTGCGGTGGAACTGCTGCGCTTCGCCGACGTCGCCGGCCGCGACACCAGCCACTGGAGCGCCGAAGCCATTGCCGCACTCGCGGCGCGGCAGCCATCGGCCACGGTGCTGGCGCTGGCGATCATCGGTTCGGCCATCGGCGCGGTGTCGCTGTCCGGTTCGGTCATCGCCTGGGCCAAGCTCGATGGCCGCCTGGACAAGCGCGTCACCTTCCCCGGGCAGCAGGCGTTCAACCTGCTGGTGGCCGTGGCGATGGTGGCGCTGGGGGTGTGGGCGGCGCTGAGCCTGCAGCCGCTGGCGATCATCGCTTTCTTCGTGGCGGCGCTGGCGCTGGGCGTACTGATGACCCTGCCCATCGGCGGCGCCGACATGCCGGTGGTGATCTCGCTGTACAACGCCTTCACCGGCCTGGCGGTGTCGTTCGAAGGCTACGTGCTGGGCAACGAGGCGCTGATCATCGCCGGCATGATGGTCGGTGCGGCCGGCATCCTGCTGACGCGGCTGATGGCCAAGGCGATGAACCGGCCGATCAGCGGCGTGCTGTTCTCCCATTTCGGCGGCGGCGGGCAGGGCGCGGCGGAAATCAGCGGCAGCCAGAAACCGATCGAGGCCGCCGACGTGGCGGCGATGATGGCCTTCGCCGAGCGCGTGGTGATCGTGCCCGGCTACGGCATGGCCGTGGCGCAGGCCCAGCACAAGATCTGGGAGCTGGCGCAGCGGCTGATCGAGCGCGGGGTGAAGGTGAAGTTCGCCATCCACCCGGTCGCCGGGCGCATGCCCGGGCACATGAACGTGCTGCTGGCCGAGGCCGGCGTGCCCTATGACCTGATCGCCGACATGGACGACATCAACCCCGAGTTCGCCACCACCGACGTATCGCTGGTGATCGGCGCCAACGACGTGGTCAACCCGGTGGCGAAGACCGACCCGTCCAGCCCGATCTACGGCATGCCGATCCTGGACGTGGTCAATTCCAGGAACACCATCGTCATCAAGCGCGGCAAGGGCACCGGCTTCGCCGGCATCGAGAATGCGCTGTTCTACGCCGACAACACCCGCATGCTGTATGGCGACGGTGCCGAGGCGGCGAGCGCGCTGGTCAGCGAACTGAAGGCGCTGGACGGCGGGCACTGAGCGCAACGCGGGCGTCGTCGCCCGCCCTGCGCGTTACCGCGCCAGCCACCACGCCACCGCCAGCCCGGCCAGCAGCCACAGGATCTCGGCGGTGCCGTTGGCCAGCCCGATCAGGGTCCAGGCCAGGTGCGGGCCCAGGCGCAGCGCCGATTCCCACGGCGCCAGGCCCATCGGGCCGCCGATGTAGGCCGCGGCGATGCCCCAGTTGGCGGCCAGCGCGATCAGCAGCGTGGCCAGCATCGCCACGGCGATCCGGGTCCTGCCAGCGGCCAGCGTGCCCAGGCGCAGCATCCATGCCGCCTCCGCCGCCGCGGCGATCGCCATCCAGCCGGCCTGCGAGCCGGTGGCCAGCGCGACCATCAGCCAGGCGATGGCCAGGGTGATGCTTCCCAGCAGCAACAGCAGGGGCCAGAGCCAATGCTGGGGGCGGCTGGCCGGGCGTGGGGCAGGTGGCATGGGCATTCCCGAAAAGGTCAAGCAGCATAGCCTTTCAGCGGTCGGTGCGCCCAGTCGGCTAAAATGGCCTTCTTGCGGGTAGCGTCCGCGTCCCCATATCGATCCACATGTACTCCCGCAGCAGCGAACCCGTCCATTTCGAACGCGATTGCCCGGCCGTCATGGTGCCCCAGGGCGACAGCGTGACCCTGCCTGCCGGCAGCTACGGCTATATCACCCAGGCGCTGGGTGGCAGCTATACCGTGTTCGTCGAAGGCAACCTGTTCCGCATCGCCGGCAAGGACGGCGACGCCATCGGCAAGGAGCCGCCGCCCGGGCTGGAGCTGCCCGAGGGCGCTGGCGACGAGGACGTGGAAAAACTGGTCTGGGAGCAGCTGCGTACCTGCTTCGACCCGGAAATCCCGTTCAACATCGTCGATCTCGGACTCATCTACGAGGTCGACATCAAGCACCTGGACGATGGCCGGCGCGAAGTGGACGTGCGCATGACCCTGACCGCGCCCGGCTGCGGCATGGGCGAGATCCTGGTCGACGACGTGCGCAGCAAGCTGGAAATGATCCCGACCGTGGCCGCCGCCGACGTCGAGCTGGTGTTCGACCCGCCGTGGGGCAAGCACATGATGTCCGAGGCGGCACGGCTCGAAACGGGCATGCTGTAAGGTGTCCAACGCGCTGGCCCGGGTGCGGGCCGGCTTCAAAACCCGCAATCTGGAAGGAAACATCCGGTGTCCCAGTCTCTGAGCTTCCACGTCACCCGTTCGGACCATCCGCGCAGCGCCGCCGAGCGCGCCAAGATCCTGGAGAAGCCGGGTTTCGGCCTGCACTTCACCGACCACATGGTGGCCGTGCGCTGGGACAAAGACACCGGCTGGCATGACGCGGCAGTGATGCCGTATGGCCCGATCGCGCTGGACCCGGCCGCCGCCGTGCTGCACTACGGCCAGGAGATCTTCGAGGGCATCAAGGCCTACCGCCACGCCGACGGCTCGGTGTGGACCTTCCGCCCGGAGGCCAATGGCCGCCGCCTGCAGCGTTCGGCCGCGCGCCTGGCGCTGCCCGGGCTGCCGGTGGAGATCTTCGTCGAGTCGCTGAAGCAGATGATCGCGGTGGACAAGGACTGGGTGTCCGGCGCCGACGAGGCCAGCCTGTACTTCCGTCCGTTCATGATCGGCGACGAGGCGTTCCTCGGCGTGCGCGGCGCGCACAAGGCCAGCTACTACGTGATCGCCAGCCCGGCCGGCCCGTACTTCGCCAAGGGCGTGGCGCCGGTCGCGATCTGGCTGTCCACCGACTACGCACGTGCGGCCAAGGGCGGCACCGGCGCGGCCAAGTGCGGCGGCAACTATGCCGCGTCGCTGCTGCCGCAGCAGCAGGCGCAGGCGCAGGGCTGCTCGCAGGTGCTGTTCCTCGACCCGGTCGAGGGCAAGTACCTGGAGGAACTGGGCGGCATGAACGTGTTCCTGGTCTACGGCAAGCGCAACACCCTGGTCACCCCGGCGCTGTCGGGCTCGATCCTGGAAGGCATCACCCGCGAATCGATCCTGCAGCTGGCGCGCGACCGTGGCATGACCGTGGAGGAGCGCAAGGTGTCCATCGACGAGTGGAAGCAGGGCGTGGCGTCGGGCGATATCACCGAGGTGTTCGCCTGCGGCACCGCCGCGGTCATCACCCCGATCGGCCAGCTCAAGGGCGAAGGCTTCACGGTCGGCAACCTGGACGCGCCGGCCGGCGAGGTCACCATGTCGCTGCGCAAGGAGCTGACCGACATCCAGTACGGTCGCCTGCCGGACCGCCACGGCTGGCTGGTGCGGCTGGACGCCTGACCCCTGGCCTGTGGGTCGCAACGAAGCCCCGCTCCGGCGGGGCTTCTGCGTTTGCGGGGCACCATGGGCGCGCGCGATGCGCTACCCGTGATGCGGCGGTCCGCGCCGTGGGTGCGCCCGCGCGGCGCCGGGTTACTCGCACAGGTCCGCGCAGCGCGCCTGCAGGAAGCCCAGCGCATCGGCCGGGGCGATGTCCAGCAGCAGGCCGCGCTGGCCGGCGTTGATCCAGATGCGTGCGTGCTGCCGCGCCGCGCTGGCGAACAGCACGCTGGCCGGGCGCTGCTGCGCGAACGGGCTGATGCCCCCGACCCTGTAGCCGCTGCGGCGCTCGGCCTCGGCGATTTCCATCATCTGCGCATGCTTGCCGTCGCAGGCGGTGGCAAGTTTCTTCAGCGACAGCCGCTGGTCGCACGGGATCACCGCGACCACCGGCTGCTTGTCCACCCATGCCATCAGCGTCTTGAACACCCGCGCCGGGTCGATGCCCAGCGCCTGCGCGGCGGCCATGCCCTTGCTGTCCACCTCGGTGGCGTAGTCGTAGGCATGCAGCCCGTGGCCGACCCCGGCCTTGTCCAGCGCGGCGGTGGCGCGGGTGCCGCGGGCCACCTCAGAGCGGCTCGAAGCGGTTGGCCTCGACGTTCTTGCGCACCTTGTCCGGATTCCACACGCGGCCGTTCATGGCGATGTAGACGCCCTCGGCCAGCGACTGCACCGCGCCGATCGCGCAGCCGATGTTGAACTCGGCGTCCGAGCCGCGGAAGCGTGCCGGGCTGAGCGCGCCGGTCATCACGATGGTCTTGCCGGGGATGGTCTTGAGCACCTTGCCGGTGGCCACCATGGAGTCGGTGCCGTGGGTGACCAGTACGTGGCGGGTGGGCTGCGCGGCGATCGTGGCGCGGATCAGCTCGCGGTCGTCGTCGGTGATGTGCAGCGAATCCTTGCGCAGGATCGGGATTACGTTGAAGCGGAAGGTCACGCCCAGTTCGCGCAGGATCATGCCGATCTGCGGGTCGCCGATCTGGTAGTCGGACTTGTCGTCGAAATAGATCTTGTCGATCGTGCCACCGGTGGTGACGATCAGGAGCTCTTCCATCATGGCGCTGGGTCCAAACGGTGTTGGTGCAATGATAAACGGCGGTGCGCGGCGGCGCAGGCGCGGGCTGTGCCGCGCATGCGCCGGGCAGCGCCAGCGGTTACGGGGATTTCCTGCCGAAGCGCGCGCGCAGGCCCGGCAGGCTCGCCAGCACGATCACCAGCAGCGACAGCGCGATCTCCACCCAGGCCAGCGGCGCGGTTTCCGGGTGGCTCCAGGCGCTCATCACGCCATGGCTGAACCAGCCCAGCGCGCATACGCCCGACCAGAACGGCGCCAGCCGCCAACCCAGGCGCAGGGCGATGGCCAGCAGCAGCGGCGGCCCGGTGAACACCAGCTGCGTGGCCAGCCAGTGCTTGTCGTGCAGGAACCACCAGGTGTAGAGCGCGGCCAGCGCGATCAGCGCCAGCAGCAGGGTCGGGTGCCGTCGCGTCGCCGTGCTCATTGCGCCAGCCTCCGCGCGATGTCGGCCACGCGCCGGCCCAGCACGCGCGCCAGGTGCGCTTCGTCGTCGCTGGGCTGGGGGTCGTCCTGGGCGCCGGCCACGTGGCTGGCGCCATAGGGCGTGCCGCCGCCGGTGGTGTGGCTCAGCGCCGGTTCGGTGAACGGGATGCCGACGATCAGGCAGCCATGGTGCAGCAGCGGCAGCTGCATCGACAGCAGGGTCGATTCCTGCCCGCCATGCATCGACGCGGTGGAGGTGAACACCGCCGCCGGCTTGCCGGACAGGGTGCCGTTGACCCACTGCGCGCCGAGCCCGTCGAGGAAATGCTTGACCGGGGCGGCCATGTTGCCGAAGCGGGTCGGGCTGCCGAGCACGATGCCGTCGCACTGCTCCAGGTCGGCGACCTCGACGTAGGGCGCGCCATCCTCGGGCACCGGCGGGGCGCTGGTCTGGGTGACCGCGGCGACCGGTGGCACCGTGCGCAGGCGCGCGCTCATGCCCGGCACCTCGCCGATGCCGCGGGCGATCTGCCGCGCCAACCGCGCCACCGAGCCGCCGCGGCTGTAGTACAGCACCAGGATTTCCGCCATCGCACCATCCACTCATCACACGGGAGGCGGCAGTATCGGCGATGCGGGCCACGCTTTGCATCGGGTACCCTTGCCGGATGGAACCCCTGGATTCGCTCAATCTATGGATGGAACGGGTCCGTGACAGCGGGCGCCGGGCCAGTTTCGCCCGTTTCCTGTGGCACCGTTTCCTCGACGACCGCCTGTTCGAGGCGGCGGGCGCGCTGGCCTACACCACCGTGTTCGCGCTGGTGCCGCTGGCGATCGTGGTGTTCGGGGTGCTGTCTGCGTTCCCGATGTTCGACCGCTGGAGCGAGGCGCTCAGCGACTACGTGTTCTCCAACTTCGTGCCCTCGGCCGCGCGCGCGGCGGAAGGCTACCTGCGGCAGTTCTCGGCCAGCGTCGGCCAGCTCACCGCCGCCGGCTTCATCGCGCTTGTGGCGTCGCTGCTGATCACCCTCAACAGCATCGAACAGATCTTCAACCGCATCTGGCGGGTGGCCTCGGCGCGGCCGCGGCTGACCCGTTTCCTGGTGTACTGGACCGTGCTGACCCTGGGCGCGATGCTGGCCGCCGCTTCGCTGGCGGTGTCGGCCAAGGTGTTCGCGCTGCCCCTGTTCGGTACCGTCGAGGGCCGCTGGCTGGCCGACCTGGCGCTGCGCCTGGCGCCGGTGCTGATCGAATTCGCCTGCGTCATGCTGGTCTACCGGGTGGTGCCGCACCACGCCGTGAAGTGGCGCCACGCCATTCCCGGCGCCCTGCTGGCGGTGGTGATGCTGGAGCTGGTCAAGTGGGGCATGGGCCTGTACCTGGGCAGCTTCCAGTCCTACCAGAAGCTGTACGGCACGGTGGCCTTCGTGCCGATCCTGCTGCTGTGGATCTACCTGGGATGGGTGTCGGTGCTGCTCGGCGCCTCGCTGGCGTCGTCGATCGCCGCGTTCCGCTACCAGCCGGTTGCGCTGCGCCTGCCGCAGGGCTGCGAGCTGTATGGCCTGCTGCGCCTGCTCGGGCGCTTCCGCGAGGCGCGCGAACAGGGGCGCGGGCTGGACGAAGAGGAACTGCTGGCGCTGGAGCCGATGCTCACCGATTCGCTGCTGCAGGAACTGCTGTGCCAGATGGAGGCGATCAACCTGCTGCGGCGCGATGAACGCGGGCAGTGGCTGCTGGCGCGCGACCTGGACAGCATCACCCTGCGCGAACTGTACGAGAGCTCGCAGCTGCGCATTCCGATCGCCGAGGAATACCTGCCGTTCCGCGAGGATGCGCTGGGCCAGGCGGCCTGCCGCGCGCTGGACGAACTGCGCGTGCCGCTGCGCGAGCTGCTCAAGCGCCGCGTGGGCGACATCTATGCCATTACCGGAGACGAACGATGACCCCCCGATTGCTTCCCTTCGCGCTGCTGGTGCTGGCACTGGCCGGCTGCAGCGCGCCCGACGCCGGCGCGCCCGCCACCGTGGCCGGGACCCCGCTCCCGTCCGCGGCCGTCCCTGAGTCGAATCCGGCCGAGGCGCCTGCCGCCGGCGCCAACCCGGGCGTGGTGGCGGAGACCGCGGCCATGCCGCGGCTGCAGGCCAGGACCGTGGCCGGGGAGGACTACGACCTGGCCGGCCACCGCGGGAAATGGGTGGTGGTCAATTTCTGGGCGACCTGGTGCGGGCCATGCCTGCAGGAAATGCCGGAACTGTCGGCACTGCACGCCATGCGCGACAACGTCGAGGTGGTCGGCCTGGCCTACGAGGACATCGAGCCGGACGACATGCGCGCCTTCCTGGAAAAGCACCCCGTGGCCTATCCGATCGTCATCCTCGACCCGTACGACCCGCCGAAGGACTTCGCCACACCGCGCGGCCTGCCGATGACCTACCTGATCGGGCCCGATGGCAAGGTCGCCCACCAGTTCCTCGGCCCGGTCGATGCCGGCAAGATCGAGCAGGCCATCGTCGCGGCCGGCGGCAAGGTGGGCTGATCGCGGCGGCGCCCGCCCCGGTCCATTGGCCAGCGGCCATCGGCAAGGGCGCCGCTCCGCGCGGGGTGGCGCTCAGCCGGGTGCGAACGGCGGCAGTGGCTTCACCATGCCGTACTTTTCCTTCTTCGGCGCGTCCGGCAAGGGCGGCAGGTCGATCAGCGCCTCGTCCAGGCGTGTTTCCGGCAGGCGGTCGAGCAGGTCGCGGATCAGGGTCAGGCGGCCGCGCTTCTGGTCGTTGAAATCCACCAGCGTCCACGGCGCATGGTGGCTGTGGGTCGCTTCCAGCATGGCTTCGCGCGCATGGGTGTAAGCGTTGTATTCCACGCGTGACCTGAGGTCGACCGGCGACAGCTTCCAGCCCTTGAGCGGATTCTGGCGGCGCTCGGCGAAGCGCTTTTCCTGCTGCTCCTGGTCCACGCACAGCCAGTATTTGAACAGCAGGATGCCGTCATCCACCAGCAGCCGCTCGAACACCGGCGCCTGGGCCAGGAACGCGTGGTACTGGGCGTCGGTGCAGAACCCCATCACCTTTTCCACGCCGGCGCGGTTGTACCAGCTGCGGTCCATCAGCACGATCTCGCCGGCTGCCGGCAGGTGCGCGACATGGCGCTGGAAGTACCACTGCGTGCACTCGCGGTCGGTCGGCTTGGGCAGGGCGACGACGCGGCACTGGCGGGGATTCAGGTGGCGGGCGATGTCCAGGATGGCGCCGCCCTTGCCGGCGGTATCGCGGCCCTCGAACAGCACCAGCAGGCGCTGGCCCGAGTGCTGGACCCAGCGCGCCATCGCGGTCAGTTCCAGTTGCATGGGCTCCAGCAACTGCTCGTACTGTTTGCGCTTGAGCTTGTCCATGGCGGTCTCCCTGTCCGGAAGCACGAGCCTAGCGCAGCCGGGGAGCCGGGAACCAGCGCTGCGCGGCGCCGTCGCCGCAGCGGTGGGTTGGCGGATCCGCGGCGCAGTGCCCGGCGCCTTCCCGGCCGTCGCCCGGCTTTTACCCGGGCAGCGGTTTTCATGTAGTTTTGCCGGAGCGTCGGGCGCGGTGCCCGGCAATGGATCAGGAGCGGTGCGATGGGGCTTGTCCAGGCAGCAAAGGGTGCGATCGGCGGCGTGCTTGCCGACCAGTGGAAGGACTTCTTCACGGTGCCGGACGGCTTGCCGGCGACGGCGGCGCTGTTCGCCGCGGTGCCGCGCGGGAGCAACGCCGGCCGTGGGTCCAACACCAGCGCCTCGTCCAACATCATCAGCAACGGCTCGAAGATCGTCGTGCCCGAGGGCTACGGCCTGCTGTTGTTCCAGGACGGCGCCATCACCGGTTTCGTCGCCGAGCCGGGTGGCTACGAGTGGCGTTCGGACGATCCGAACTCGCAGTCGATCTTCGCCGGCGACGGCCTGGTCAGCACCTTCATCCGGCAGAGCTGGGAGCGCTTCAAGTTCGGTGGCCAGCCCGGTGCGCAGCAGGCGGCGTTCTTCGTCTCGCTGAAGGAGCTGCCGGACAACCGCTTCGGCACCCAGTCCGAGATCTACTGGGACGATGGCTTCCTCAACACCCAGGTCGGCGCGGTCACGCGCGGCACGTACACGCTGAAGATCGTCGACCCGATCCTGTTCGTGAAGAACTTCGTGCCGGCCAGTTACCTGCGCCCCGGCCAGGTGTTCGATTTCACCGACCTGGACAACGCCGCCGCCAGCCAGCTGTTCAACGAAGTGGTCGGCTCGCTCGCCCCGGCGTTCAGCCTGTACACGAACGACCCGGCCAAGGGCAACCGCATCACCAGGATCCAGCAGGACTCGGTCGGCTTCGCCAGGAGCCTGTCCGATGCGGTCGAGCAGGCCTACCAGTGGAAGTCCGATCGCGGCCTGGCCATCGTCAAGACCGCCATCGTCTCGATCGAGTACGACGCCAACACCCGCGAACTGCTCAAGACCGTGCAGCGCGCCGACGCGCTGTCCGGCGCGCGCGGCAATTCCAACCTGCAGGCCAGTGTCGCTCAGGGCATCCAGTCCGCCGGCGAGAACGGCGGTGCGGCCGGCCTGGTCGGCGTGGGCATGGCCTCGGGCATGTTCGGCGTCGGCGGCATGCAGCAGCCGGTGGCAGCGGCCGCGGACGACCCGGTCGCCAGGCTGAAGAAGGCCAAGGAAATGCTGGACCTGGGGCTGATCACCCAGGCCGACTACGACGCGCTGAAAGCCAAGGCGCTGGGCCTGTAACCGGCGGGACGCACGACCTCCATGTCCGATCCCCGAAACGGCCCGCCGCCACTGCCCGGATCCACTCCGCCGCCGCCCTTGCCGGCGGCGGTGCTGGACGGACCGGGTTCGCCGCGCGATGTCCCGCCCCCGCCCGGCAGTTTCCCGCTGGAGACCGCCGATCTGCCCGAGGCCATCCGCGACGAGATCCAGGCGCCCGACCCGGTCGCCCTCGACACCTCGGCCACCGAGCTGAAGGACGGCCTCAACCGCTGCCCGAAATGCGGTGCCACCGACATCCGTCCGCGGGCCGGCAGCGACGTGCTGGTGTGCCTGTACTGCCGCCACGAATGGCACGGCGCGCGGGTGGAAGAGGCGTTCGGGCTGGGCGAGGCCATCGACCAGCTGCGTGGCACGGTCATCGCCTCCGGCGCGCGCGACATCGATGCCGATACCTCCAGCCTGATGAGCTTCAAGTGCAGCGGCTGCGGCGCCGAGGTCACGGTCAACACCGAAAGCACCATGACCGCGCGCTGCCACTGGTGCCGGCATGTGTTCGGCGTCAACGAGCAGGTCGCCAACGGCGCGGTGCCCGACGCGGTGCTGCCGTTCCACATACGGAAGGACGATGCGGTCGCGCGCATCCGCCAGTTCGTGGACAAGCGCCGCCTGTTCGCGCTCAAGGCGTTCAAGGAGCAGTTCACCCCGGAGAACGTGGTCGGCGTCTACCTGCCGTACATGATCGTCGACGGCAATGCCAGCGCGGCGGTGGCCGGCAGGGGCGAGATCAAGACCCGCGAATACACCCGCGGCACCGAGAAGAACCGGCAGACCTACTACGACGCCGACGTGTACCAGGTGGAGCGACAGGTGGATTTCACCGTCGACGACCTGCCGCTGGAGTCGTCGGCCGGGCGCGGCAACCTCGACACCCGCGCCAACACCAACAACATCATCAACGCCATCCTGCCGTTCGACACCAAGAACGCGCTGAAGTGGAATGCCTCCTACCTGGCCGGCTACACCTCGGAAAAGCGCGATCTCGACGTCGAGAAGCTGCGCCCGCGGCTGGAGGACCAGCTGCTGTCGATCGCCCGTTCGCAGGTGCATCGCTCGGTATCGCGCTACGACCGTGGCGTACGCTGGGAGCAGGAGCAGCTGGAGGTCCACGGCACCCGCTGGGTATCGATGTACCTGCCGGTGTGGCTGTACTCCTACCACCAGCCCGGCAGCAACGGCGGCATGCTGCACTACATCGCGGTCAACGGCCGCACCGGCGAGACCATGGGCAGCGTGCCGGTGCAGCAGTGGAAACTGCTGCTGGCCGCGCTCACCGCCGGCACGGTCATCGAAGCCCTCGCAATCGCATTCCTGGTGGCTGCCTCATGAGCGAAGACAGTGGACTCTGGTTGCTGGCCGCGGGCCCGGCCGGCGCGGCAGCGCTGTACTGGGCGCTGTACCGGTACTACCGCAATACCGACAAGTCGCATGGCTTCGAGCACGAGACCGAGATCGTGGCCAAACCGGTGACCGGCTCGGACCGCAAGGTCGGCGAGGTGAAGGGCACCCAGCAGCGCCGCATCGACGGCGACAACGTGGGCGACTACCGGCGACGGGTCACGCGCCTGCGCTAGTGCTGGGCGGCGTGCGCCTGGCGGCCTGCCAGGTCCTGCACCAGGGCGGCGAAGTCGCGGGCGAAGCCGGCCATGTCGAACACGCCCGCCGTGTCGCGGGCGCTGGCCAGCCGCGCCCGCAGCGCGGCCCGTGCGGCCGGGTCGTTGCCGAGCCGGACCGCGGTGGCGATGAAGGCCGCATCGTCGGCGACGTTCATTTCGTCCAGCCCGAGGTGGTGGTTGAGGCTGCCGGCCACGCGCGCGGCGAAGCTGCGGCCGGGCGTGGTCAGCACCGGGCAACCGGCCCACAGCGCATCCGAGGCGGTGGTGTGGGCGTTGTAGGGATGGGTGTCGAGGAACAGGTCGGCATGCCGGTAGCGCGCCAGGTACTGCGGGTGCGGCAGCTTGGGCATGAACACCAGGCGCGACGGATCGATGCCCTGCGAACGCGCGACCTCGCGCAGGCGCGCGTCGGCCAGGCCCGGCCCGGACAGCAGCCACAGCACGCTGCCGGGCACGCCACGCAGCACCTCGAGCATGCGCGCGACGCTGCGCGGGTTGAGCTTGTAGCTGTTGTTGAAGCAGCAGAACACCACGCCGCCGCCGTTTCCGTCGCACCCGGGCAGGCCGCATTCGCCGCGCGCCGGTGGCGCCTCGACCACGCGGGTGTTGTCCGAGGGCTGGAACGCGCGTGGCAGCCGCAGCACGGTCTCGCTGAATGCCGGTTCCAGCGCCGGCGGCAACACGAACGCATCGGCCAGCACGTAGTCGATCCATGGCGCGCCCGACGTGCCGGGGTAGGCCAGCCAGTTGACCTGCAGCGGTGCCGGCCGCATCGCCAGCACCTCAGGGGTGCCGCCACCGCCCCAGCCGCGCAGGTCGAACAGGATGTCGATGCCGGCCTCGCGGATGCGCCGGGCGATGGCCGCGTGCGGCATTCCCGCCACCGCATGCAGCGCATGCGCCGCGGCCTGCAGGCGCTGGCGGATGCGGCTGCCGTCGTCGCCATTGAGTGCGAACAGATGCACCTGCAGCCCGGCGTGGGCGCGCAGCTGCTCGAACAGCGCCACCGTCAGCAGCCCGGTGGGATGGGCGCCGAACCCGTTGGACAGGAAGCCGACCCGCAGCGGCCCTTGCGGACGCGGCGTCGGCGGAGGCAGCCGCGGGGTCGAGGCGGCGATCACCTGCGCACGCTGGCGGGCGCAGGCCAGTTGCTCGGCGGCGCTGGCGTCCTCGCTGAGGAAGGCGAACGGCTCCACCGCCGGATTGCCCTGCGCCACCGCGCCGCGGACCTGCTGCGACAACGCCTCCAGCCCGCGCCAGTCGCACAGCCGCCGTTGCCAGTTCAGGCGCTGCGCGGCCACATAGGCTTCGTCCGGGAGCAGCGCATGCGCACGGCGATAGGCATCGGCGGCGGCCTCGGGCTGGCCGGCATCCTCCAGCGCATGGCCCAGCCACAGCGCGATGCCGGGGTGCTGGGGGACCTGTCGCGAGGCGTGGCGCAGCAGGTTGGCGGCCTCCTCGTGGCGGCCCTGCATCCAGCGCGCACGTCCCAGCCGCGCCAGTGCTTCAGGGTGGTCGCGGCGCAGTTGCAGCGCCCGCTGCGCGGCCCGTTCGCCGGCATCCAGGTCGCCTGCGCCCAGCTCGGCGTCGGCCAGCATCACCCAGGCGATGAAGTCGGCGGGCTGGCGCTGCACCGCGGTGCGCAGGTGCTGGCGTTCGTCGTACGGGACATTCATGCGCTGGCTGGACCCTCTTGCGATGTGCCGATTGTGCGGGCGTTGCCGTGCATTTGCCGGGGGCCGGGTCCGCGGCGGCGACGCGCGCGCCTCAGGTGCCTTCGGACAGGCGCGCCAGTTCATCCACCTGGTGCTCGTGCAGCAGGCGGCCGACCAGGGCGTCCAGGTCGCCTTCGATCACGTTGGGCAGGTCGTACAGGGTCAGGCCCTCGACCCGGTGGTCGGTGATCCGGCCTTGCGGGAAGTTGTAGGTACGGATGCGCTGGCTGCGGTCGCCGCTGCCGACCTGCAGGCGCCGCGACTCGGCCTGCGCGGCCGCCTGGCGGCTGCGTTCGGCGTCGAGCAGCTGCGCCTTGAGCCGCTTCATCGCCTTGTCGCGGTTGGCGTGCTGGCTGCGCTCGGTCTGGCACTCGACCACCACCCCGGTGGGCACGTGGGTGATGCGGATGGCCGATTCGGTCTTGTTGACGTGCTGGCCGCCGGCGCCGGAAGAGCGGAACGTGTCCACCTTCAGGTCGGCCGGGTTGATGGCGATGTCCTCGACGTCGTCGGCCTCTGGAATGATCGCCACGGTGGCGGCCGAGGTATGGATGCGCCCCTGCGACTCGGTGGCCGGCACGCGCTGCACGCGGTGGGTGCCCGACTCGAACTTCAGCCTGGAGTACGCGCCGCGGCCGACCACGCGCGCCACGACCTCCTTGTAGCCGCCATGCTCGCCGGGGTTGTCCGATTCGATCTCGACCTTCCAGCCCTGGCGTTCGGCATAGCGTGCGTACATCCGGAACAGGTCGCCGGCGAAGATCGCCGCCTCGTCGCCGCCGGTGCCGGCGCGCACTTCCAGGAACAGGTTGCCCTCGTCGCGCGGGTCCTTGGGCACCAGTAGCAGCGCCAGTTCCTCGTCCAGCGCCTGCAGGCGCGCCTGTGCCGCGGCGATCTCCTCGTTGGCCAGTTCGCGCAGTTCCGGATCGGCGCGCATCGCCTCGGCGGCGGCGAGATCCTCGCGGGCGCGGGTTTCGGCGGCCAGCGCGCTGGCGACCGGCTCGAGCTGGGCGAATTCGCGGGAAAAATCGCGGAAGCGTGCGTTGTCGGCGACCACGTCCGGGTCGGCAAGCAGGCGTTCCAGTTCTTCGCGGCGCTCGGCCAGGGCCAGCAGCTTACGGCGCAGGGTCGGCGTCATCGGTCCTCGCAACGGGGTGTCGATACCCGGGCGCGGCCGGGAACAGGCGCTCGGCGGCGCGGGTCAGGTCGGCATCGCCTTCCAGCGCGGCCTGCCGCAGCGCGGCGGTAGGGGGGTGCAGCAGGCGGTTGGTCAGGCCGTGGGCGAGCTGTTCGAGCACCTCGTCGGCGGACTTGCCGTGGGCCAGCTGCTGCCGCGCCTTGTCCAGCAGTTCGGCGCGGGTAGCCTCGCCGAACGCGCGCAGCTGCTTGAGCGGCGCCTGCAGGTGGGTGGCGCGCAGGTTCTCCATGTAGCGCGAGACCTGCAGGTCGATGATGGCCTCGGCTTCGGCGGCGGCCTCGCGGCGGCTGCGCCGGTTTTCCTCCACGGCGCGCTCCATGTCGTCCACCGTGTACAGGTAGGCGTCGGCCAGTTCGCCCACGCCCGGCTCGATGTCGCGCGGCACCGCCAGGTCGAACAGCAGCATCGGCTTGTGCCGGCGTGCGCGCAGCGCGGCGGCGACCTGCCGCTGCAGGATCACCGGTTCGCGCGCGGCGGTGGCCGAAAACACCACGTCGGCCTCGGCCAGGTGGCGTTCCAGTTCGGTCAGCGGCAGCGCCACGCCACCGTGGCGGCTGGCCAGGTCCTGCGCGTGGGCGAGGGTGCGGTTGGCGATCAGCAGCCGCTTCACCCGGGCCTCGCCCAGGTGTTTGGCGGCCAGCTCGATGGTCTCGCCGGCGCCGACCAGCAGCACGGCCGAATCTTCCAGCCGCGCGAACGAATCCTGCGCCAGCCGCACCGCGGTCGAGGCCACCGAGATCGGGTTGGCGCCGACACGGGTGTCGGTGCGGGCGCGCTTGGCCACCGAGAACGTCTGCTGGAACAGCCGGTCCAGGTGCTGGCCGATGGCGCCGTTGTCGCGCGCCAGCGCCCAGGCGTCCTTGACCTGGCCCAGGATCTGCGGCTCGCCCAGCACCATCGAGTCCAGCCCGGTGGCGACGCGGAACAGGTGGCGCACCGCAGCGTCGTCGCGGTGCTCGTACAGATACCCCTGCAGGTCGCCGGCATGGTTTTCCAGCCAGCGCGACAGGTGCTGGCCGTCCTCGGCCACGGCATACAGTTCGGTGCGGTTGCAGGTGGACAGCAGCACGGCTTCGGCCAGCTGCGGCGACTGCCGCAGCGAGTCCATCGCGCGCGACAGCGCATCGCCGCCGAAGGCCGCGCGTTCGCGCAGTTCCACCGGCGCGGTCTGATGGTTCAGTCCGAGCACCCACAGGGTCATTCTGTTCAGTTGCTTGCGATAAGCTGCTGGCTGTTGATGGCCGCCATTTTACGGCCCGATTGCCGCAGATGCCCATTTCCAGACCAACCCGGCTCATCCGTATAGGCAGCGTTGCGCTGCTGCTCCTGTCGTCGGCCCCGCTGCTGGCGGCCCCGCCGCCGGCGGACACCGGCCAGGCCGCGTCGCTGACGCCGGTGCTGGCGGGGGAGTTTTCCCTGCAGGCGGGCAAGCTGGCCGACGCCGCGCGCTGGTACCTGCAGGCCGCGCGTGAAGACGCCGGCGATGTCGGCCTGGCCGAGCGCGCCACCCGCATCGCCATGCTCGCCGACGACGAGGCCGGCGCTGCCGAAGCGCTGGCGCTGTGGGCGCAGCGTGCCCCCGGTTCGCTGGCGGTGCGCGGTACCCGTGCCTCGCTGGCGCTGCGCCAGGGGGACACCCGGCTGGCCCGCAGGGAACTGCTGGCGGTACTGCGCTCGCGCGAGCCGCGGGCCTGGCGCTACGCGGTACTGGCGCTGGCCACCGGCGGCCGCGATCCGGCGGCACCGGCGAAGGTGCTGGACGAACTGGTCGACGCCAACGCGATCCCCAACGACCTGGAGGCCTGGCAGGAGTTCGGTCGCCTGGCGCTGCGGATGGAGCGCCCGGAGCTGGCGCGGCGCATGGTCGGTGAGGTGGTCAGGCGCTTCCCCGATGAACCGCGGGTGGCCCTGCTGCATGCCTCGCAGCTCAACCAGGCCGGCAGGAAGGACGAGGCGCTGGCCCTGCTGAAGGGCATCGAACCCAGGGCCGCGGGCGACGAGGAGCTGCGCAACGCGCTGGCCTTCGCCTATGACGCCTTCGGCGAACCCGGCGCGGCCGAGCGCATGCTCGCGGTCGGCACCCAGGACGTGCAGACCTGGGGCATGCGCGCCTCGCTGCTGGCCAAGCAGAAGGACGACGCCGGGCTGCTGGCGCTGTACCAGGACATCTCGGCCGGGGCCGGCAAGCCCGATCCGGACCAGCGCCTGCTGCTGGGCCGGATCGCCGAATACCTCAAGCGCTACCGCGAAGCTGTGGACTGGTACCACGGCGTACCCGGCGGCCCGCAGCGCAGCGAGGCGCGGCTGCGCGCGGTCAACGCACTGCACGAACTGGGCGAAAAGGCGCAGGCGGCCGAGGAGGTCCATGCGATCCAGGCCGATGCCTCGGTGGACGATGACGTGCGCCGCGATGCCTATCTGCTGGAGGCCGAGCTGCAGCAGCGCGACGCGCGCAACGATGCCGAGGTCGGCATCCTTACCCGCGGACTGGCCGCCTATCCGGACGACGGCGCGCTGCTGTATGCGCGCGCGCTGGCCTGGGAGCGGCGCGACGACATCCCGCGCGCCGAGGCCGACCTGCGCAAGATCCTGGTGGCCGAGCCGGAGAACGTGGCCGCGCTCAATGCGCTGGGCTACACCCTGGCCGACCGCACCGGACGCTACCAGGAGGCGCTGGAGCTGATCGACCGCGCGCGCGTGGCCGAGCCGGACAACGCGGCCATCGTCGACAGTTATGGCTGGGTCCTGTACCGGCTGGGGCGCACCCAGGAGGCGCTGGTGCAACTGCGGCGGGCGTGGAGCCTGAACAAGGATCCGGAGATCGCCGCGCATGTCGGCGAGGTGCTGTGGATGCTCGGCCAGAAGGACGAGGCGCGCCGCTTCTTCGACGAGGCGCGCAAACTGGAACCGGACAACCGCGCGCTGCAGCGTGCGATCGAGGCGCTCGGCGTATGACGGCAATGCTGTGGCGGTACATGGCGGCGCTGTCGCTGGCCGGCGCGCTGGCGGGGTGCGGGTCGCTGGCGACGCGTCAGGCGTCGCCGTCCACGCCGGTGCATTCGACCACCGAGCCGGCCGTCGAAACGGCGCGGCTGGCCGTGCTCGATACCGTGCCGGCTTGGTCGTTCCAGGGCCGGGTCGCGATCAGCAAGGGGCGCAACGGCGGCAACGGGCGCATCGACTGGCAGCAGCGCGGCGATGCCTACCAGGTCAGCCTGGCCGCGCCGGTGACGCGGCAGAGCTGGCAGTTGAGCGGCGGTGCCGGGCAGGCGGTGCGGCTTGAGGGGCTGGAGGGCGGTCCGCGCAGCGGCGCCGATGCCGGGGAGCTGCTGCTGCAGGCCACCGGCTGGGACATTCCGGTGGCGCAGCTGGCCGCCTGGGTACGCGGCAGGCGCGCCGCAGACGCGGCCGCGCCGGCCTACCAGGGCTATGACATCACCGGCTTGCCGCGGGTCCTGGAACAGGACGGCTGGCGGATCGATTACCTGGACTGGTACCCGCAGGACGCCCAGCGGCCGGCCCTGCCGCGTCGCATCGAGGCGGTCAACGGCGACGCCAAGGTGCGGCTGATCGTCGATGAATGGAGCATGGGCGGGCAATGAACACTGTCGTGGACGCGGCCGGCTGGTCGTACTGGCCGGCGCCGGCCAAGCTGAACCTGTTCCTGCGGATCACCGGCCGGCGGCCGGATGGCTACCACGAACTGCAGACCGTGTTCCGCCTGCTGGACTGGGGCGATCGCATCGGCCTGCGCCTGCGCGGCGACGGCCAGGTCCGCCGCGAGGGAGGCTCCGTTCCCGGCGTTGCCGAGGCCGATGATCTGGTGGTTCGTGCAGCGATTGCGCTAAAAAAAGCTGTCAATTGCGCGCAAGGTGTTGATATCCGCGTCGAAAAGCACATCCCGGCCGGTGGCGGTTTCGGCGGTGGCTCGTCCGACGCGGCGACCGTGCTGGCCGCGCTCAACGCGCTGTGGGGCACCGGCCTGGGCGAGGAGGCGCTGGCGGCGCTGGGGCTGGGCCTGGGCGCGGACGTGCCGGTGTTCGTGCGTGGGCGCAATGCCTGGGCCGAAGGCGTCGGCGAGCGGCTGCAGCCGCTGGACCTGCCGCCGGCCTGGTATCTGCTGGTCGATCCGGGCGTGCACGTGCCCACCGCCGACCTGTTCCGTTCACCGGATTTGACGCGGGATGCCGCGCCCGCGAAAATAGCGGACTTCGCTTCCGGGACCGTCCTCGGGAATGCGTTCGAGCCGGTGCTGCGATGCCGGGAACCCGCCGTCGAAGCGGTGTTCCAGGCGCTTTCGCGCGTCGGCCGGGCACGGCTCACGGGGTCGGGAAGCGGTTGTTTCGTCGAATTCGCCACGCGCGCTGCCGCTGAGCACGCCATGGCGGAATTGCCGGGCCAGCTGCGGGCATGGGTGGTTGCGGGCGCAGCGCGCTCGCCATTGCTCGATGCACTGGAAACAAAGCAGTGAAGGATTGATGCAGGGGCGTCGCCAAGAGGCCCAAGGCACCAGGTTTTGATCCTGGCATTCGTAGGTTCGAATCCTACCGCCCCTGCCACTGCCCGGGTTTTCCCGTGGCAGCCCGCACGTTCCCGTGCGGGGAAGCAAAGCGCTGGCCGCGGATGCCGGACGCTGCCGCCACAGGATGTTCCCCCGCTCCGCTCTTTCGCCGCCGCCCGAGAAAGCCCACATGCAAGACGCCCAGAACCTGCTGGTTTTTTCCGGCAATGCCAACAAACCCCTTGCGCAGAGCATCTGCAAGGAACTGGGCGTGCAGCCGGGCAAGGCCCTGGTCTCCAAGTTCTCCGACGGTGAAGTGCAGGTCGAGATCCAGGAGAACGTGCGCAAGCAGGACGTGTTCGTGGTGCAGCCGACCTGCGCGCCGAGCGCGGAGAACCTGATGGAGCTGCTGGTGATCATCGACGCGCTCAAGCGCGCGAGCGCCGCCTCCGTCACCGCGGTGGTGCCGTACTTCGGCTACGCCCGCCAGGATCGCCGCATGCGCTCATCGCGCGTGCCGATCACCGCCAAGGTCGCCGCCAAGATGTTCTCGGCCGTGCATACCGACCAGATCCTCACGGTCGACCTGCATGCCGACCAGATCCAGGGCTTCTTCGACATGCCCGTGGACAACGTGTACGCCTCGCCGCTGCTGCTGGCCGACATCTGGCGCGCCTACGGCACCGACAACCTGATCGTGGTCAGCCCGGACGTGGGCGGCGTGGTGCGCGCCCGTGCGGTGGCCAAGCGCCTGGACGACGCCGACCTGGCGATCATCGACAAGCGCCGGCCGCGCGCCAACGTCGCCACGGTGATGAACATCATCGGCGACGTCGAGGGCAAGACCTGCGTGATGGTCGACGACATCGTCGACACCGCCGGCACCCTGTGCGCCGCCGCCGCCGCGCTGAAGGCGCGCGGGGCGGTCAAGGTCGCCGCGTACTGCACCCACGCCGTGCTCTCGGGCCCGGCGGTGGACAACCTGAACAACTCCCAGCTCGACGAGCTGGTGGTGACCGACACCATCCCGTTGTCCGACGTGGCCCGTGTCTGCACCAAGATCCGCCAGATCAGCGTGGCCGAGATGCTGGCCGAGACGATGCGCCGCATCGCCTTCGGCGAATCGGTCAGCTCGATGTACGTGGATTGAAGAATCCCGGTTCCCGGCGCCGTGCCGGGACCGGCAGCGGCATCCCTGGTCGCGGGGATGCCTTCATCACGCACCGCATGCGGTGCAACAACCAAGAGTAGTCAACAATGGCAAAGTCCCACGAAATCAAAGTCGCCCGTCGCGACGTGCAGGGCAAGGGTGCGAGCCGCCGCCTGCGTCACGCCGGCCTGGTGCCGGGCATCGTCTATGGCGGTGACCGCGAGCCGGCGATGGTCGAGTTCAACCACAACGAAATCTGGCTGGCCCAGCAGAACGAGTGGTTCTACTCCTCGATCATCGACCTGAACCTCGATGGCAGCATCTACAAGGTGCTGCTGCGCGACATGCAGCGCCACCCGTACAAGCAGCTGGTCATGCACCTGGACTTCCAGCGCGTGAACGAGAACGAAGTCCTCAACGCCACCGTGCCGCTGCACTTCATCAACGAGGAGACCTCCCCGGCCGGCAAGACCGCCGACGTGCTGGTCACCCACGAACTGAAGGAAGTGCACATCGCCTGCCTGCCGAAGGACCTGCCGCAGTCGATCGAAGTCGACCTGGCCAGCCTGACCGCCGGCGACATCATCTACCTGTCGCAGCTGAAGCTGCCGGCGGGCGTGGAAATCCCGGCGCTGAAGCTGGGCAAGGACCACGACGATGCCGTGGTCATCGCCAAGGCGCCGAGCGCTGCCGAGGAAGCCGCCGAGTAATCGGCCGGTTGCGTCCGCCCCTGCCGGGCGGACGCAGCCAACGGTGGACGCATGACTGGCTTGCGCTTGATCGTCGGTCTGGGCAATCCCGGAACCGAACACGCCCGGACCCGGCACAATGCCGGGTTTCATTTCGTTGAGGCCCTGGCCGAACGGGCGGGCGCGCGCTGGGCGCTCGACGCCAAGCTGTTCGGCGAAGTCGCCAGGGTCGATGTCGGCGGCCAGCCGGTATGGCTGCTCAAGCCCGCCACCTTCATGAACCTGTCCGGCAAGTCGGTGACCGCCGCGCAGCGGTTCTGGAAGATCGAGCCGGAACAGACCCTGCTCGCGCACGACGAGCTGGACCTGCCGCCGGGCACGGCGCGCCTGAAGTTCGATGGCGGCCACGGCGGCCAGAATGGCCTGCGCGACACCATCCGCCTGCTCGGGCATGGCAGGTTCCACCGCCTGCGCATCGGCATCGGCCATCCCGGCCACAAGGACCGCGTGGTGCCGTGGGTGCTGGGCCGTCCGTCGAAGGACGACGAGGTGCTGATCGCGCGCGCCATCGACGATGCCATCGACGTGCTGCCGCTGGCGGTCGCCGGTGATTTCAACGAGGCCATGAAACGCCTGCACACGGGCAAGCCGTGATTGCGGCCTGCGCTTTCGCGGACGACGGCGTCCGTGGAGAGCGCAGGCCGGAATCCCGAATCCTGGAGTTTGTTGCATGGGTATCAAATGCGGCATCGTCGGCCTGCCCAACGTCGGCAAGTCGACCCTGTTCAATGCGCTGACCAAGGCGGGCATCGCCGCGGCCAATTTCCCGTTCTGCACGATCGAGCCGAACACCGGCATCGTGCCGGTGCCGGATCCGCGGCTCGAGGCGCTGGCGGCCATCGTCAAGCCGGAGCGGGTGATCCCCACCACCATGGAGTTCGTGGACATCGCCGGCCTGGTCGCCGGCGCGTCCAAGGGCGAGGGCCTGGGCAACAAGTTCCTGGCGCACATCCGCGAGACCGACGCCATCGCCCATGTCGTGCGCTGCTTCGAGGACGGCAACGTCATCCATGTCGCCAACAAGGTCGACCCGATCGCCGACATCGAAACCATCGATACCGAGCTGGCGCTGGCCGACCTGGAGTCGGTGCTGAAGGCGCTGGATCGCGCCAACCGCGCGGCCAAGGCCAACGACAAGGACGCGCTGGCGCGCAAGCCGGTGCTCGAGAAGCTCGCCGCGGTGCTCGACCAGGGCCGCTCGGCGCGCTCGGCCGGGCTCGATGCGGAAGAGAAGGCGCTGGTCCGCGACATGTTCCTGATCACGCTCAAGCCGCTGATGTACATCGCCAACGTCGCCGAGGACGGGTTCGAGAACAACCCGCACCTGGACGCGGTGCGCGCCCGCGCCGAGGCCGAAGGCGCCGAGGTGGTGCCGGTATGCGCGGCGATCGAGGAAGAACTGGCGCAGCTGGACGACGCCGACCGCGACGAGTTCCTCAAGGACCTGGGGCTGGACGAGCCCGGCCTGAACCGGGTCATCCGCGCCGGCTACAGGCTGTTGGGCCTGCAGACCTATTTCACCGCGGGCGTGAAGGAAGTCCGCGCCTGGCAGCTGCGCGCCGGTTCCACCGCGCCGCAGGCCGCAGGCGTGATCCATACCGATTTCGAGCGCGGCTTCATCCGTGCCGAGACCATCGGCTACGACGACTTCATCAACCTCAAGGGCGAGCAGGGCGCCAAGGAAGCCGGCCGGCTGCGCCTGGAAGGCAAGGACTACATCGTCAAGGAAGGCGACGTCCTGCATTTCCGCTTCAACGTCTGACCCGCGGCACGTCGCCCGGAGCACGAAGGCCCCGCAATGAGGGGCCTTCGCATATGCGGCCGGCGGTGGGCGTTGCCACGGCGCCTGCCGCCCTGGACAAAAACACGCCAGAGTGCGCGCCGCCCCTGCAGCGCCGCTGCGCGCCGGGGTTTTCCACAGGCTTTTCCCTGCCTTCCGCACATGCGCTGTGGAGAACCCGGCAGGGCCCGGGCGGCATCGACGGGGCCGGTTGTCCCGGCGCAGAAAACGACAAGGCCCGCGATGCGGGCCTTGTCGTTGTTGCGTGGAAGAGGGCGTATTACAGCGGCTTGCCGCCCAGCTTCCAGGTGACCTGCACGAAGTAGCTGCGTCCCATGCTGTCGAACCAGGCGGTGTCGTAGTACGGGTAGTTGGCCCAGGTCGGGTCCTTCGGCGGCATCTTGTCGAACAGGTTGTTGACCGACAGCGACACCCGCAGATGGTCGCTGATGTCATAGCGCGCACCGGCGTTGAAGCGCCAGGTGGCCTGGGTCCAGGCGTCGTCGTCGTAGTTCGGAACGCGGCCGAGATAGTTGCCGAACAGGCTGGCGCCCCAGGCTCCCTTGTCCCAGTTCACGCCCACGTTCGCCTTGGCCCGCGGCAGGGCGGGGCTGAAGGTCTCGTAGTGCAGCATGTCCTCGGACGCATCGCCCGGGTAGCGCTGGAAGGTGTGGTCGCGCACCCAGGTGTAGTTGCCGTTGACGCGGAAATCGCCGGCCCGGGTCTGCAGCCGGTAGCTGGCGGCGACGTCGATGCCGGAGGTTTCCTCCTTGGCGATGTTGATCGGCGCGAAGCGCACGCTGCTGATGTCGCCATCGGCATCGCGGATCACGCGGGCAAGCGCGTCCTGGCAGGTCGGCGAATTGATGTCCACGGCCACGCCGGTGTCGGTCTTGCCGAGGCGGCAGTTGGCTTCGGTGATGCGCAGGCGCTCGCGGTCCTGCACCTGGACCTGGTTCATGACCTTGATCTGGTAGTAGTCCACCGCCAGGTCGAGGCCGTCCAGCGGCGACCAGACGAAGCCGGCCGAGAACGACTTGCTGGTTTCCACGCCCAGCTCGATGTTGCCCTTGTAGACGTCGAAGGTGCTCACGTCCCAGCTGCCGTCGTCGTAGCAGTCACCGTCGCTGAAGCCCGGCTCCTCGCTGCGGCACTGGTAGTAGTCGGTGGCGTAGCGGGTGCGGTAGTAGTCGTCGCCGGCGAACAGGTAGTGCATGTCCGGCGCGCGGAAGCCGGTGCCATAGGAGCTGCGCACCAGCAGCGTGTCCAGCGGGCGCCATTCCAGGCCCGCGCTGTAGGTGAACTTGCCCGGGTGCTTGCCGCCGTAGCTGTAGCGGTCGTAGCGGCCGGCCAGGCTGGCCTGCAGCGTGGACAGCACCGGTATGCGCAGTTCGCCCGCGGCGCTCCAGTGGTTGCGGCTGCCGCTGCCGTCGCCGTAGCGCGGACCGGTGTAGGCATCCTCGGTCAGGGCCAGCGGATCGGGATTGATGCGGTAGGACTGGCGGCCGTACTCGATCGCACCGGCAAAGCCCACGTCGCCGGCCGGCAGCGAGAACAGCGCGGTGTTGTCGGTGGTGAAGCTGACGTTGTCGTTCTTGGCCACCGGGCGGAACGTGGACATGGCCGCGATGGAGGCGAACTCGGCCGGCGTCAGCGGGGTGAACAGGCGCGTCGGATCGGGGTTGTAGATCGCGTAGCCGCTGTCGGTGTAGCCCAGCCGCTCGCCCAGGAAGAAGCGGTTGGCGGCGTCGGCGTTGATCCGCGGCATCTCCACGTCGGCCTTGTACTGCGAGTGGTTCCAGGCCGCTTCCCAGTTCCACGCGTCGGCGAAGATGCCCTTGAGGCCGGTGGTCACCGCCAGCGTCTTCTGGGTGGTGGTGTTCATGCGGTTGCGCAGACCGCCGATCTCTTCCGGCGAGAACTGCCGCGACCAGATCTCGCGGCTGTCGGTGGCGGCGTTGTAGAACACCTTGTTGCGGTAGTTGTTGGTCGACGCCGGGTCGTGGAACTCCCAGCCCATGACGTCGCTGACGACGTCGTTGCCGTTGCTGCCGGTCAGCAGGCGCACCGTCTGGTGGCCCATCTGCATGTCGGCGAACCAGGACAGTTCGTCGTTGAAGCGGTATTCGAACGAGCCGTAGGCGTTGATGCCCTTGCGCTCGTTCTGGATGGTGCGGTACGCGATGGCGCGCTCACTGCCGCAGTAGGGCTCGCCGAAGCGGTCCTCGGCCAGGTGGGTGGTGCCGTCGTTCAGGCCCGAAAGCGCCTTGCAGCCATCGGCGGGCGCGATGTTGACGTCGTCTTCCCAGTTGGTGATCTGGGCGATCAGGCGCGGCAGGCGGCGGCGTTCGGTCGGGGCGTCGAGGGTGGAATCCTGCACGTTGCGCTGGGTGCCCCACAGCGGGCGCTTGTTGAGCAGCTCCATGCCGACGATGCCGCTGAAGTTGCCCTGCTCGAAGCCGGTCGTCAGGGTCAGGTCGTGCGATTCGCCACCGCCGCGGCTGGTGTCGCCGTAGCGGTAGTCGATGGTGGTGCCGTCGGTGGACTTCTTGAGGATGAAGTTGATCACGCCGGCCATCGCGTCCGAGCCATAGACCGCCGATGCGCTGCCGGTCAGGACCTCGATGCGGTCGATCATGCCCAGCGGGATGTTGCCGACGTCGGTGAAGTTGCTCCGGCCGTTGAGCGGCAGCGGGAAATCGGCGATGCGGCGGCCGTTGATCAGCACCAGGGTGTGGTTGGGGCCCAGGCCGCGCAGGTCCACCGCCTGTGCGCCGGGAGTCGACTGCGCGCCGGTGGTGTTCTGCTGGCCCTGCACGGTGCCGCTGTTCTGGCTGAGCGAGCGCAGGACGTCGGGGACGGAGGTGAAACCGGCCGATTGGATCTGCTCGGCGGTCACCACGGTGACCGGCGCGGGGCCTTCCACCTGTGCGCGCGGGATGCGCGAACCGGTGACCTGCACCGTATCCAGTTGCTTGGTTTGATCGTTGTCGGTGCTCTGGGCCAAGGCCGTTGCGGAGGCGGCCATGCCAAGCAGGGCCAACTGGATCGAACACACCATTGCGTGTTTGCGCATGAATCAGGTCTCTGCTGAAAGTGTTCCGGAAAGTGTCTGGCCGGCCCGCGCAAGCACCGGGAGCCCCGGCAAACGTGAATGGGGCGTGATCATCTAACACCTTTTTTACACGCTTGACCACTGCCGGAAAGTCTGGCATTACGCTATGGAAGCGATTACATGATGTCCTGGAGGGCGGTATGAGGCGGATGGTGTCCCGATTCGGGCGGTTGGCCCTGGTGCTGGCGGCGCTTGGCGTGGCGGGCGGCGCGGTCGCGGCGGGGAGCAGGGGGCTGTCGGATCCGGGCTACCGCTATTACGAAGTGGGCGACCTGGACGCCGCGCGCCCGGGCCAGACCCAGGCGGCGATGATGCTGATGGGGGGCGGTGACTGGGTTCCGGAAGCCTTCCAGTGGTGGGTCGAGCGCGCGGGCAACGGCCGCGTGGTGATCCTGCGCGCCTCCGGCGACGACAACCTGCAGAACGAGCTGTACTACGACATCGGCGGGGTGACCTCGGTGCAGACCCTGGTGTTCGACAGCCGCAAGGCCGCCGATGACCCGGCCGTGCTGCGGGTGGTGCGCGGCGCCGATGCCATCTTCATCGCCGGCGGCGACCAGTCCCGCTACATCCGCTTCTGGAAGGGGACCGAACTGAACCAGGTCCTCAACGAACACGTCGCCGCGGGCAAGCCGATCGGCGGTACCAGCGCCGGCCTGGCGATCCTGGGAGGCTACAGCTACGGCGCGCTGGACGGCGGCAGCGTCAATTCGCCGGCCGCGCTGAGCGACCCGATGGGCAGCAAGGTCACGATGGACCAGGACTTCCTGACCATGCCCTATCTGTCCAACGTGGTCACCGACACCCATTTCGCCAAGCGCGAACGCCTGGGCCGGCTGATCGTGTTCGTCGCCCGCGCCGCCCAGGAAAAGGGGCAGGACGACATCGTCGGCATCGGCGTGGACGAAGACACCGCGCTGTGCGTCGAGGCCGATGGCCGCGGCCGCGTCTACTCGCTCGACGACGGCTACGCGTGGCTGGTGATGCCGCACCGGACCGCCGACCGCCTGAGCAGCGGCGAATCGCTGGAATTCACCTCCATTCCGGTGACCGGAGTCGGTGCCGGCAGCCGCCTGCACCTGGACGGTTTCACGGTCGACAACCCGGCGTTCACCGCCGTGGCCAACGTGGTGGATGGCGAACTGGAGCTGCAGCCGGAGTGATCCGGGCAGCTGCATCCACAGGTGGGCGCGGAAGGGGCTTCGGCCCCTTTCTGCTTTTCAGTCGCATCGACGGGTGGATCCGTGCCGACAGCGACTGTTCAGAGCAGTGAAGGCGTGCCTAGAATCGGGCACCTTTCCTGAGTGAAGAAACATGAAGCTGACTTCCGCGGTGTTGCTGGGCCTGGCGTCGTTGTCTTCCGTGGCGGCGGTGGCCGCGCCTGCCTCCCCCCTGCTGGTGATCCATGGCGGGGCCGGCGTGGAGCGCCAGGACCTCAATCCGGAAGAGCTGCGCGCCGCGCGCGCCGCGCTGGAAGCGGCGCTGCGCAAGGGCCACGAGGCGCTTGCGGCCGGCAAGCCGGCCATGGACGCAGTGACCGCCGCGATTACCGTGCTGGAAAACGACCCGACCTTCAACGCAGGCCGTGGCGCGGTGTTCACCCATGACGGCAAGAACGAGCTCGATGCCTCGCTGATGGATGGCGCCACGCTGCGCGCCGGTGCGGTGGCGGGCGTGCATACCATCAAGAACCCGATCCTGCTGGCGCGGGCGGTGATGGAGCACTCCCCGCACGTGATGATGATCGGGCAGGGGGCGGAGATGTTCGCCGCCGAGCAGAAGATCGAGCAGGTGGATCCGTCGTATTTCCGCACCGAGAAGCGCTGGCAGCAGCTGCAGCGCGCGCTGAAGGAAGAGGCGGCCGGGCAGGCGCACGCCGACCTGGAGACGGCCAAGCACTTCGGTACCGTCGGCGCGGTGGCGCTCGACGCGCAGGGCAAGCTGGCCGCGGGCACCTCCACCGGCGGCATGACCAACAAGCGCTACGGGCGGGTGGGCGATTCCCCGATCATCGGCGCCGGCACCTATGCCAGCGACAACTGCGCGGTGTCGGGTACCGGCTGGGGCGAGTTCTACATCCGCCTGGCCGCGGCCCATGAGATCTGCTCGCGCATGAAGTACCTCGGCGAGACCCCGGCGCAGGCCGGCGACGAGGTCATCGTCAAGCGCCTGCCGGCGATGGGCGGCGACGGCGGGGCCATCGTGCTGTCGGCCGACGGCAAGGCGGCGACGCCGTTCAACACCGAGGGCATGTACCGCGGCTGGATTGGTGCCGACGGCGTGCCGCACGTGGCGATTTTCGCCGACGAAAAGCTGAAGATGCCGGGCGAGTGAGCGGGCGCCGATGCCGGCAATGGAAATTTCGCGGAATGTGAAAATTTCTGTTGACAGCATCGTGTGTCATCACCAGAATAGCGGGCTCTCCCACCCCTGACCGGTTAGGCCAAGGTCATCAAAAAGGGGTGGAGCGGAGGGATACCCAAGCGGCCAACGGGGGCAGACTGTAAATCTGCTGGCTTACGCCTTCGGTGGTTCGAATCCACCTCCCTCCACCAGTTTCATGTTGTGGCGGTTTTTCCGGTGCGGGAGTAGTTCAATGGTAGAACCTCAGCCTTCCAAGCTGATGGTGCGGGTTCGATTCCCGTCTCCCGCTCCATTGAACGAAATTGAAAACATGTCATAATACAAAACTCGCTCACGTAGCTCAGTCGGTAGAGCACCTCCTTGGTAAGGAGGAGGTCGAAGGTTCGATTCCTTTCGTGAGCACCATCTTGCTCAAAGCGCCATAACCAACCTGTTACCGAGAAGAAGCAGCCATGTCCAAGGGTAAGTTCGAACGTACCAAGCCGCACGTCAACGTCGGCACCATCGGCCACGTCGACCATGGCAAGACCACGCTGACCGCCGCGCTGACCAAGATCGGTGCCGAGCGTTTCGGTGGCGAGTTCAAGGACTACTCCTCGATCGACGCCGCGCCGGAAGAGAAGGCGCGTGGCATCACGATCTCGACCGCGCACGTCGAGTATGAATCCGCGACCCGCCACTACGCCCACGTGGACTGCCCGGGCCACGCCGACTACGTGAAGAACATGATCACGGGTGCGGCGCAGATGGACGGCGCGATCCTGGTGTGCTCGGCCGCTGACGGCCCGATGCCGCAGACCCGCGAGCACATCCTGCTGTCGCGTCAGGTTGGCGTGCCGTACATCGTCGTGTTCCTGAACAAGGCCGACATGGTGGACGACGCCGAGCTGCTCGAGCTGGTCGAGATGGAAGTGCGCGAGCTGCTGAGCAAGTACGACTTCCCGGGCGACGACACCCCGATCGTGCACGGTTCGGCCCGCCTGGCGCTGGAAGGCGACCAGAGCGAGATCGGCGTGCCGGCGATCCTGAGGCTGGTCGATGCGCTGGACAGCTGGATCCCGACCCCGGAGCGTGACGTCGACAAGCCGTTCCTGATGCCGGTGGAAGACGTGTTCTCGATCTCGGGCCGCGGCACCGTGGTGACCGGCCGTATCGAGCGCGGCGTGATCAAGGTGGGCGAGGAAATCGAAATCGTCGGTATCCGTCCGACCCAGAAGACCACCGTGACCGGCGTGGAAATGTTCCGCAAGCTGCTGGACCAGGGTCAGGCGGGCGACAACGCTGGCCTGCTGCTGCGCGGCACCAAGCGTGACGACGTGGAGCGCGGCCAGGTGCTGGCCAAGCCGGGTTCGATCACCCCGCACACCGAGTTCGAAGCCGAGGTGTACGTGCTGTCCAAGGACGAAGGTGGCCGTCACACCCCGTTCTTCAAGGGCTACCGTCCGCAGTTCTACTTCCGTACCACCGACATCACCGGCGCCGTGCAGCTGCCGGAGGGCGTCGAGATGGTGATGCCGGGCGACAACGTGAAGATGTCGGTCACGCTGATCAACCCGGTGGCGATGGACGAAGGCCTGCGCTTCGCCATCCGCGAAGGCGGCCGCACCGTCGGCGCCGGCGTCGTCGCCAAGATCACCAAGTAAGCCTGCAGTACCCGGCGGTAGTTGAGTCTGCCGCTGGTACGCGAATGGCGGGCCGGGAACCTCGGTCCGCCTTCGCCGTCTAAGGGACGTGAAACAAGCCAAGTCATACGCCAGTAGCTCAATTGGCAGAGCAGCGGTCTCCAAAACCGCAGGTTGGGGGTTCGAGTCCCTCCTGGCGTGCCACTTGCCACCTATCCAGTGACCTTGGTCGCGCCCGCAGCAAGAGTCGGATGAACAGCAAGATCGAGCATTCCAAGAGCGCCGCCTCCGGTGGCGATATGGTCAAGTACGTTGGCGCCGCCCTGCTGGTGCTGGCGGGCTTGTTCGTCTGGTTCTGGTTCTCCACTCCGGCGCGCGCGGCGCAGCTGGGCGCGTGGTCGGGTCAGCTGCGTGCGCTGGCCGTTGTCGTCGGCCTGGTCGCGGGCGGCGCGTTGTTCATGTTCACCGCCAAGGGCCACCAGGTCCGCGAATTCCTTTCCGAGTCCCGGTTCGAGCTGCGCAAGGTCGTATGGCCGACCCGCCAGGAAGCCATCCGCATGACCTGGGTGGTGATCGTGGTCGTGATCGTGCTGAGCCTGCTGCTGGGTGGCTTCGACTTCGTGATCCAGAAGCTGACCCAGTGGTTCCTGGGGCGTTGAGGAGATAACAGTGAAACGTTGGTACGTCGTCCACGCCTATTCGGGCTTCGAGAAGTCGGTTGCCCAGGCCCTGCGTGACCGCATCGCCCGCGAGGGCATGGAGGAGCGTTTCGGCGACGTCCTGGTTCCGACCGAGGAAGTGGTGGAGATGCGCTCCGGCCAGAAGCGCCGTTCCGAGCGCAAGTTCTTCCCGGGTTACGTGCTGGTCCAGATCGAGACCCACGAAGAAGCCGGCATCCCGCGCATCGACAACGAGAGCTGGCACCTGGTCAAGGAAACCCCGAAGGTGCTGGGTTTCATCGGCGGTACCGCCGATCGCCCGTTGCCGATCCGCGACGACGAGGCGGCCGCCATCCTGGATCGCGTCCAGGAAGGCGTCGAGAAGCCGCGCCCGAAGGTGCTGTTCGAGCCGGGCCAGATGGTCCGCGTCATCGATGGCCCGTTCAACGACTTCAACGGCGTGGTCGAGGAAGTCAACTACGAGAAGAGCCGCCTGCGCGTGTCGGTGCTGATCTTCGGCCGTGCCACCCCGGTCGAGCTCGAGTTCGGGCAGGTCGAGAAGGCGGTCTGACGTGCTGCCGCCAGCCTGTTCAGGTTGGCGGCGCAAAAACTGCTAGAATTGCCGGCTCCCTGAAAGGGGCTGAGACCAAAGGCCGCCGCGAGGTGGCCTTTGCCGCGATTCCAAGATTTCAAAACGCGATGCCGGGACGCGTGATTCCCGGTCCGATGGGGAGCCTGTTGTCGCAAGGCGCTAGCACCCGGAGAGCACTCAAATGGCAAAGAAAGTTGTCGGTTACATCAAGCTGCAGGTGAAGGCCGGTCAGGCCAACCCCTCGCCGCCGGTCGGTCCTGCGCTGGGTCAGCGCGGCCTGAACATCATGGAATTCTGCAAGGCGTTCAATGCCGCCACGCAGAAGCTGGAGCCGGGTATCCCGGTGCCGGTGATCATCACGGCCTATTCGGACCGTACCTTCACCTTCATCACCAAGAGCACCCCGGCCACCGTGCTGCTCAAGAAGGCGGCGGGCATCACCTCGGGCTCCAAGCGCCCGAACACCGACAAGGTGGGCAAGGTCACCCGCAAGCAGCTTGAAGAAATCTGCAAGGCGAAGGAGCCGGACCTGACGGCTGCCGACCTGGACGCCGCCGTGCGTACGATCGCGGGCTCGGCCCGTTCCATGGGCCTGGTGGTGGAGGGTTAATCAGATGGCACAGACCAAGCGTGAGAAGGCCATCAAGGCCGCCGTCGTCCCGGGCAAGAGCTACGCCTTCGAGGACGCGATCAATATCCTGAAGACCGCCACCAAGGCCAAGTTCGTCGAGTCGATCGACGTCGCCGTGCGCCTGGGCGTGGATGCGAAGAAGTCCGACCAGCAGGTGCGCGGTTCGACCGTGCTGCCGGCCGGTACCGGCAAGTCGGTGCGCGTCGCCGTGTTCGCTCCGGCCGGTGCCAAGGCTGACGAAGCCCTGGCCGCTGGCGCCGAAGCCGTCGGCATGGACGACCTGGCCGAGAAGATGCAGGCCGGCGACCTGAACTACGACGTGGTCATCGCGACCCCGGACGCCATGCGCGTCGTCGGCAAGCTGGGTACCGTGCTGGGCCCGCGCGGCCTGATGCCGAACCCGAAGGTCGGCACCGTTTCCCCGAACCCGGGTGAAGCCGTGAAGAACGCCAAGTCGGGCCAGGTCCGTTACCGCACCGACAAGGCCGGCATCATCCACTGCACCATCGGCAAGGCCAGCTTCGACAACGCCGCGCTGCAGTCGAACCTGCAGGCGCTGCTGCTGGACCTGATCAAGGCCAAGCCGGCCACCTCGAAGGGCACCTACCTGCAGAAGGTTTCGGTCAGCTCGACGATGGGCCCGGGCGTCACCGTCGATCAGTCGTCGCTGACCCTGAAGTAATCGTTTCAAGCGGATGCGGCACCCTGTGCCGCGTCCGTCATTTTGAAGGCGCCGAGCCGGTTCGTCCGGCCCGGTAGCCGTCAAAGACCGCAGGCGCGGTCAGCGCATACCGGCGACGGGCACGGAAGCTCGATCTGGCAAGGAGTCGCCGCCGGCATAGCGGGATCGCTTAATCGATTCCCCGGAATCACCCTGCGTAGATGGTGCCGCCCTTCTGGAGTTTTTCTGGTTCACGCAGGTCTGGGATTCCCCGGGCCAGCACACTCCAGGTCTGGAATGGCCACCACCGGAGCGTCACCCCGATGCTCCCGGCGTCCAGGATGGATGCCGCACAGGACCGCACACGGCAGGAGCCGTAAGCGGAGTTCAATTGGAGGAGTGCAATGGCTCTCAATCTGTCCCAGAAGCAAGAAGTAGTCGCCGAACTGGCAGACGTCGCCGCCAAGGCCCACTCCTTGATCGCAGCCGAATATGCTGGCACCACGGTCGCTCAGATGACCGCGATGCGCAAGCAGGCCCGCGAAACCGGCGTTTTCTTGAAGGTTGTCAAGAACACGCTGGCCGCGCGCGCCGTTGAAGGCACCGAATTCGCAGTCGCCAAGGACCAGATGGTCGGTCCGCTGCTGTATGCGTTTTCGCTCGAGGAGCCCGGCGCCGCCGGTCGCCTGATCAAGGATGCCGCCAAGGGCAACGACAAGCTGCAGGCGAAGATCGTGGCAGTGGGTGGCGAAGTCTACCCGCCGAGCCACGTCGATGTGCTGGCATCGCTGCCGACCCGTGATCAGGCCCTGGCCATGCTGGCCCGCGTCCTGACCGAGCCGGTCACCATGTTCGCGCGCGCCGTCAAGGCTGTTGGTGAGAAGCAGAACGGTGGTGCGGCTGTCGAAGCTGCCGAGCCGGCCGCTGAAACCGCCTGAGTTCGACGTTTCCGTGGTTCTGAATAGAACCTCAACCCAGAATATTTTCCAAAGGTAATCAAAATGTCCCTTACCAACGAACAGATCGTCGACGCCATCGCCGAGAAGTCCCTGATGGAAGTGATGGAGCTGGTCAAGGCCATCGAAGACAAGTTCGGCGTTTCCGCCGCTGCCCCGGTCATGGCCGTCGCCGCCGCCGGCCCGGCCGCTGCCGTGGAAGAGCAGACCGAGTTCAACGTCATCCTGAAGGATGCCGGCGCCAAGAAGGTCGAAGTGATCAAGGCCGTCCGCGCCATCACCGGCCTGGGCCTGAAGGAAGCGAAGGATCTGGCCGAGGCCGGTGGCGTCGTGAAGGAAGGCGCTTCGAAGGAAGACGCCGAGAAGTTCAAGAAGGAACTGGAAGCCGCCGGCGCCACCGTCGAGCTGAAGTAAGCAGTTCCCTTGCGTCGCCATCGATTCACGGCGATGCAGCCAGGGCTGGGGGCCTAAAGCCCCCGGCCTTTGGTCGTTGTAGAGCCGGGCGGTGCCCGGTGCGGTGAAAAGCCCAACACGGGCTGCGTTCCAAGCCAGGCCGGCCAGCGCATCGCGCGGCGGGCAGGGTGGCAGGCAGACGAGTTGGCAGTTGGAAGTAGCGGGAGAAGGCGTGCTGGTGCCGGCAATACCAGCGACTTCCAACTGACAATTTAAAAGTTCCCTTCCGGGTCGTGGACGCGCGGCCCGCACAACAAGGTGGAAGATCCCATGACGTCCTATTCGTACACCGAAAAAAAGCGCATCCGCAAGGATTTCGGCAAGCAGCGCTCGATCCTCGAGGTGCCGTTCCTGCTGGCCATCCAGGTCGACTCCTACCGCGAGTTCCTGCAGGAGAACACTGACCCGGCCAAGCGCTCCGACCACGGCCTGCACGCCGCGCTGAAGTCGGTGTTCCCGATCTCCAGCTACAGCGGCAACGCCGCCCTGGAGTACGTGGGCTACAAGCTGGGCGAGCCGGTGTTCGACGAACGCGAGTGCCGCCAGCGTGGCATGAGCTACGGCGCCCCGCTGCGCGTGACCGTGCGCCTGGTCATCTACGACAAGGAATCGTCCACCAAGGCGATCAAGTACGTGAAGGAGCAGGAGGTCTACCTCGGCGAAATCCCGCTGATGACCGACAACGGCACCTTCATCGTCAACGGTACCGAGCGCGTCATCGTTTCGCAGCTGCACCGTTCGCCGGGCGTGTTCTTCGACCACGACCGCGGCAAGACGCACAGCTCGGGCAAGCTGCTGTACAGCGCCCGCATCATTCCTTACCGCGGCTCCTGGCTGGACTTCGAGTTCGACCCGAAGGACGCGCTGTTCACCCGTATCGACCGCCGCCGCAAGCTGCCGGTGTCGATCCTGCTGCGCGCGCTCGGCTACAACAACGAAGAAATGCTCAACGAGTTCTTCGACATCAACACCTTCCACATCCTGCCGGAAGGCGAGGGCGTGCAGCTGGAGCTGGTGGCCGAACGCCTGCGTGGCGAGACCCTGGGCTTCGACCTGGCCGATGGCGACAAGGTCATCGTGGAAGCCGGCAAGCGCATCACCGCGCGCCACGTCAAGCAGCTGCAGGCCTCGGGCATCGCCGCGCTGGCCGTGCCGGACGACTACCTGGTGGGCCGCATCCTGTCGCATGACGTGGTCGACGCCAACACCGGCGAACTGCTGGCCCAGGCCAACGACGAGATCACCGAAGAGCAGCTGCAGAACTTCCGCAAGGCCGGCGTGGACGCGGTTGGCACCCTGTGGGTGAACGACCTGGACCGTGGCCCGTACCTGTCCAACACCCTGCGCATCGACCCGACCAAGACCCAGCTCGAGGCCCTGGTCGAGATCTACCGCATGATGCGCCCGGGCGAGCCGCCGACCAAGGACGCCGCGCAGAACCTGTTCCACAACCTGTTCTTCACCTTCGAGCGCTACGACCTGTCCACGGTCGGCCGCATGAAGTTCAACCGCCGTGTCGGCCGCAAGGAAGTCACCGGCGAAGCCGTGCTGTACGACAGCAAGTACTTCGGCGAGCGCAACGACGAAGAGTCCAAGCGCCTGGTCTCCACCCATGGCGACGGGTCCGACATCCTGGACGTGATCAAGGTCCTGACCGAGATCCGCAACGGCCGTGGCGTGGTGGACGACATCGACCACCTGGGCAACCGCCGCGTGCGTTCGGTCGGCGAAATGGCCGAGAACGTGTTCCGCGTGGGCCTGGTCCGCGTCGAGCGCGCGGTCAAGGAGCGCCTGTCGATGGCCGAGTCCGAGGGCCTGACCCCGCAGGAGCTGATCAACGCCAAGCCGGTCGCCGCTGCCATCAAGGAATTCTTCGGTTCCTCGCAGCTGTCGCAGTTCATGGACCAGAACAACCCGCTGTCGGAAGTGACGCACAAGCGCCGCGTCTCGGCACTGGGCCCGGGCGGTCTGACCCGCGAGCGCGCCGGCTTCGAAGTGCGCGACGTGCACCCGACCCATTACGGCCGCGTCTGCACCATCGAAACCCCGGAAGGCCCGAACATCGGCCTGATCAACTCGCTGGCCGTGTTCGCCCGCACCAACCAGTACGGTTTCCTCGAGACCCCGTACCGCAAGGTCGTGGATGGCAAGGTCACCGACGACGTCGAGTACCTGTCGGCGATCGAGGAGAACGAGTACGTCATCGCCCAGGCCAACGCCCTGACCGACGCCAAGAACATGCTCACCGAGCAGTTCGTGCCGTGCCGCTACCAGGGCGAGTCGCTGCTGAAGCCGCCGGCGGAAGTGCACTTCATGGACGTCTCGCCGATGCAGACCGTGTCGGTCGCCGCGGCGCTGGTGCCGTTCCTGGAGCACGACGACGCCAACCGCGCACTGATGGGCGCGAACATGCAGCGCCAGGCCGTTCCGACCCTGCGTGCGCAGAAGCCGCTGGTGGGCACCGGCATCGAGCGCGCGGTGGCGCGTGACTCGGGCGTGACCGTGAACGCCCGTCGTGGCGGCGATATCGTGCAGATCGACGCCGGCCGCATCGTGGTCAAGGTCAACGAGAACGAGATCACCGACGCGTCCGACGCCGGCGTCGACATCTACAACCTGATCAAGTACACCCGCTCGAACCAGAACACCTGCATCAACCAGCGTCCGCTGGTGAAGGTGGGCGACGTGATCGCCCGCGGCGACGTGCTGGCCGACGGCCCGTCGACCGACATCGGCGAGCTGGCCCTGGGCCAGAACATGCTGATCGCGTTCATGCCGTGGAACGGCTACAACTTCGAAGACTCCATCCTGCTCTCCGAGCGCGTGGTGGAAGAGGATCGCTACACCACGATCCACATCGAAGAGCTGACCTGCGTCGCGCGCGACACCAAGCTGGGGCCGGAGGAAATCTCGGCCGACATCCCGAACGTCTCCGAGCAGGCGCTGAACCGCCTGGACGAGAGCGGCGTGGTGTACATCGGTGCGGAAGTCCGCGCCGGCGACATCCTGGTGGGCAAGGTCACGCCGAAGGGCGAGAGCCAGCTGACCCCGGAAGAGAAGCTGCTGCGCGCGATCTTCGGCGAGAAGGCTTCCGACGTTAAGGACAGCTCGCTGCGCGTGCCGCCGGGCATGGACGGCACCGTCATCGACGTGCAGGTCTTCACCCGCGACGGCATCGAGAAGGACAAGCGCGCGCGCCAGATCGAAGAGAACGAGATCAAGCGCGTCAAGAAGGACTTCGACGACCAGTTCCGCATCCTGGAAGCGGCGATCTACGCGCGCCTGCGCTCGCAGATCGTGGGCAAGGTGGCCAACGGCGGTGCCGGCCTGAAGAAGGGCGACACCATCACCGACGCCTTCCTGGATGGCCTGAAGAAGGCCGACTGGTTCACCCTGCGCATGAAGGACGAGGACGCCTCCGAGGCGATCGAGCGCGCCCAGAAGCAGATCCAGGCGCACGAGAAGGAGTTCGAGCGCCGCTTTGCCGACAAGCGCGGCAAGATCACCCAGGGCGACGATCTGGCCCCGGGCGTGCTGAAGATGGTCAAGGTGTTCCTGGCGGTGAAGCGCCGCATCCAGCCGGGCGACAAGATGGCTGGTCGCCACGGCAACAAGGGTGTGGTCTCCAACGTGGTGCCGGTCGAGGACATGCCGTACATGGCCGACGGTACCTCGGTGGACATCTGTCTGAACCCGCTGGGCGTGCCGTCGCGCATGAACATCGGCCAGATCCTCGAAGTGCACCTGGGCTGGGCCGCCAAGGGCCTGGGCCGGCGCATCCAGAAGATGCTGGAGCAGCAGCGTGCGGTGAACGAGCTGCGCGAGTTCCTCGGCAAGATCTACAACCACGACAGCAAGCTGGCCGGTGATCGCGTCGACCTGTCGCAGTTCAGCGACGAGGAGCTGGTGGCGCTGGCCCGCAACCTGACCGATGGCGTGCCGATGGCCACCCCGGTGTTCGACGGTGCGCACGAGGACGAGATCCGCGAGATGCTGAACCTGGCATACCCGGACGGCGACAAGGACACCGAGCAGCTGGGCTTCAACGCCAGCAAGACGCAGATGCAGCTGTACGACGGCCGCACCGGCGAGGCGTTCGACCGCAAGACCACCGTCGGCTACATGCACTACCTGAAGCTGAACCACCTGGTCGACGACAAGATGCACGCCCGTTCGACCGGTCCGTACTCGCTCGTCACCCAGCAGCCGCTGGGCGGCAAGGCGCAGTTCGGCGGCCAGCGCTTCGGTGAGATGGAAGTCTGGGCGCTGGAAGCCTACGGCGCGGCCTACACCCTGCAGGAAATGCTGACGGTGAAGTCCGACGACGTGCAGGGCCGCAACCAGATGTACAAGAACATCGTCGACGGCGAGCACGAGATGGTCGCGGGCATGCCGGAATCCTTCAACGTGCTGGTGAAGGAAATCCGCTCCCTGGCCATCAACATGGAACTGGAAGACAACTGATCGAGCAGGCGCCGCCGCAGCGATGCGGCGGCGCCGCCGGCAGCCACCTGACAGCCCATCGACACAGCATTCCTCCTTTCGGAGAACACCATGAAAGACCTGCTCAATCTCTTCAACCAGCAGCGCCAGACGCTGGACTTCGACGCGATCAAGATCGGCCTGGCTTCGCCGGACCTGATCCGCTCCTGGTCCTTCGGCGAGGTGAAGAAGCCGGAAACCATCAATTACCGTACCTTCAAGCCGGAACGCGACGGCCTGTTCTGCGCCGCCATCTTCGGCCCGGTGAAGGACTACGAGTGCCTGTGCGGCAAGTACAAGCGCATGAAGCACCGCGGCGTCGTGTGCGAGAAGTGCGGCACCGAAGTGACCCTGGCCAAGGTGCGCCGCGAGCGCATGGGCCATATCGACCTGGCTTCGCCGGTCGCCCACATCTGGTTCCTCAAGTCGCTGCCGTCGCGCATCGGCCTGATGCTGGACATGACCCTGCGCGACATCGAGCGCGTGCTGTACTTCGAAGCGTACGTGGTGACCGAGCCGGGCCTGACCGCCCTGGAGCGCCGCCAGCTGCTGACCGAAGAGCAGTACCTGCAGGCGCGCCAGGAGCACGGTGACGACTTCGACGCCGCCATGGGCGCCGAGGCCGTGTACGAACTGCTGCGCACCATCGACCTGCAGGCCGAGATGGTGAAGCTGAAGGAGGAGATCGCCTCCACCGGTTCGGAAACCAAGCTCAAGCGCCTGACCAAGCGGATCAAGCTGGTCGAGGCCTTCCTGGAGTCGGGCAACCGTCCGGAGTGGATGGTCATGACCGTGCTGCCGGTGCTGCCGCCGGACCTGCGCCCGCTGGTTCCGCTGGACGGCGGCCGCTTCGCGACCTCCGACCTGAACGACCTGTACCGCCGCGTCATCAACCGCAACAACCGCCTGCGCCGCCTGCTGGAGCTCAACGCTCCGGACATCATCGTGCGCAACGAAAAGCGCATGCTGCAGGAATCGGTTGACGCCCTGTTGGACAACGGCCGCCGCGGCCGTGCCATCACCGGCACCAACAAGCGCCCGCTCAAGTCGCTGGCCGACATGATCAAGGGCAAGCAGGGTCGCTTCCGCCAGAACCTGCTGGGCAAGCGCGTCGACTACTCGGGCCGTTCGGTCATCACCGTGGGTCCGTACCTGAAGCTGCACCAGTGCGGCCTGCCGAAGAAGATGGCGCTGGAGCTGTTCAAGCCGTTCGTGTTCGCCAAGCTGCAGCGTCGCGGCCTGGCCACCACCATCAAGGCCGCCAAGAAGCTGGTCGAGCGCGAGGAAGGCGAGGTCTGGGACATCCTGGAAGAAGTCATCCGCGAGCATCCGGTGCTGCTGAACCGCGCGCCGACCCTGCACCGCCTCGGCATCCAGGCGTTCGAGCCGCTGCTGATCGAGGGCAAGGCCATCCAGCTGCACCCGCTGGTCTGCACCGCGTTCAACGCCGACTTCGACGGTGACCAGATGGCCGTGCACGTGCCGCTTTCGCTGGAAGCCCAGCTGGAAGCGCGTGCGCTGATGATGTCCACCAACAACATCCTGTCGCCGGCCAACGGCGAGCCGATCATCGTGCCGTCGCAGGACGTGGTGTTGGGCCTGTACTACCTCAGCCGCGCCCTGATCAACAAGAAGGGCGAGGGCATGGTGTTCGCGAACACCAACGAAGTGAAGCGCGCCTACGACAACCGCGTGGTCGAGCTGCACGCCAAGGTCAAGGTGCGCATCACCCAGGTCGAGCGCGACGAGCAGGGCAACAAGGTCAGCAAGACCTCGATCCAGGACACCACCGTCGGCCGTGCGCTGCTGAGCGAGATCATGCCCGAGGGCCTGCCGTTCGAGCTGTGCAACACCGAGATGACCAAGAAGAACATCTCGCGCCTGATCAACCAGAGCTACCGCCTGCTCGGCCTGAAGGACACCGTGGTGTTCGCCGACAAGCTGATGTACACCGGCTACGCCTACGCGACCCGCGCCGGCGTGTCGATCGGCATCGACGACATGCTCATCCCGGACGAGAAGAAGGGCATCCTGGGCGAAGCCGAGCAGGAAGTGCTGGAAATCCAGGAGCAGTACCAGTCGGGCCTGGTCACCGCCGGCGAGCGCTACAACAAGGTGGTCGACATCTGGTCGCGTACCAACGAGCGCATCGCCAAGGCGATGATGGAAACCATCGGTACCGAGAAGGTCGAGGACGGCGAGGGCAAGCTGGTCGACCAGAAGTCGATGAACTCGCTGTACATCATGGCCGACTCCGGCGCCCGTGGTAGCCAGGCGCAGATCCGCCAGCTGGCCGGCATGCGTGGCCTGATGGCCCGCCCGGACGGCTCGATCATCGAGACGCCCATCAAGGCGAACTTCCGCGAAGGCCTGAACGTGCAGGAGTACTTCAACTCCACCCACGGTGCCCGTAAGGGTCTGGCCGATACCGCGCTGAAGACCGCCAACTCCGGTTACCTGACCCGTCGCCTGGTCGACGTGGCGCAGGACGTGGTGATCACCGAAGTCGACTGCGGCACCGTCGACGGCCTGACCATGACCCCGATCGTGGAAGGCGGCGACGTGGTCGAGCCGCTGAAGGACCGCGTGCTGGGCCGCGTCGTGGCCGAGGACGTGTTCCTGCCGGGCAACGACGAGGATCCGATCGTCACCCGCAACACGCTGCTCGACGAAGCCTGGGTGCAGAAGCTCGAGGATGCCGGCGTCCAGTCGATCAAGGTGCGCTCGACCATCACCTGCGAAAGCTCGTTCGGCGTGTGCTCGCGCTGCTACGGCCGCGACCTGGCCCGTGGTCACCTGGTCAACATCGGCGAAGCGGTCGGCGTCATCGCCGCGCAGTCGATCGGCGAGCCGGGTACCCAGCTGACCATGCGTACGTTCCACATCGGTGGCGCGGCGTCGCGTGCGGCGGCGGTGGACAACATCACCGTCAAGACCACCGGTTCGGTGAAGTTCAACAACCTCAAGCACGTCGACCATGCCAACGGTTCGCTGGTGGCGGTGTCGCGTTCGGGCGAAGTGTCGGTGCTCGACGCCCACGGCCGCGAGCGCGAGCGCTACAAGCTGCCGTACGGTGCCACCATCACCGTCAAGGACGGTGCCGAGATCAAGGCTGGCCAGACCGTGGCCAACTGGGATCCGCACAACCACCCGATCGTGTCGGAAGTGGCCGGCTTCATCCGCTTCATCGACTTCATCGACGGCGTCACCGTCATCGAGAAGACCGACGAGCTGACCGGCCTGGCCTCGCGCGAGATCACCGATCCCAAGCGCCGTGGCTCGCAGGCCAAGGATCTGCGTCCGCTGGTGCGCATCGTCGATGGCAAGGGCAACGACCTGACCATCCCGGGCACCGACCTGCCGGCGCAGTACCTGCTGCCGCCGCGTTCGATCGTCAACCTGCAGGATGGCGCCCCGGTGGGCGTGGGCGACGTGGTCGCCAAGATCCCGCAGGAAGCGTCCAAGACCCGCGACATCACCGGTGGTCTGCCGCGCGTGGCCGACCTGTTCGAGGCGCGCAAGCCGAAGGATCCGGCGATCCTGGCCGAGCGTTCGGGCATCATCAGCTTCGGCAAGGACACCAAGGGCAAGCAGCGCCTGATCATCAAGGACACCGATGGTTCCGAGCACGAGGAGCTGATTCCGAAGTACCGCCAGATCATCGTGTTCGAAGGCGAGCACGTCAGCCGCGGCGAAACCATCGTGGACGGCGAGCCGAGCCCGCAGGACATCCTGCGCCTGAAGGGCGTGGAGGAGCTGGCGCGCTACCTGGTCAAGGAAATCCAGGACGTGTACCGCCTGCAGGGCGTGAAGATCAACGACAAGCACATCGAGGTGATCTCGCGCCAGATGCTGCGCAAGGTCGAGATCGTCGACCAGGGCAGCAGCAAGTTCCTCAATGGCGAGCAGGCCGAGCGCCAGCGCGTGATCGAGGAAAATGCCAAGCTGGCGACCCGCAACGAACTGCCGGCGCGTTTCGAGCCGGTGCTGCTGGGCATCACCAAGGCCTCGCTGGCGACCGAGTCGTTCATCTCGGCCGCGTCGTTCCAGGAGACCACCCGCGTGCTGACCGAGGCGGCCGTGCGCGGCACCGCGGACAACCTGCGCGGCCTGAAGGAAAACGTCATCGTCGGCCGCCTGATTCCGGCGGGTACCGGCCTTGCGTACCACACCAAGCGCCGTCGCGGCGCCTCCGGCCTGACCGAGTCGGAGATCGAGACCCTGGCCGGTACGGCGGTGATCGAGTCGGAGGTTGCACCGGCTGAAGCTGAACAGGCTGCAGGCGGCGAGGAATGAGGTAGGTCCGGCCATTGGCCGGGCGCTTTGAAGAACTGCCGGCCAGGACCGGCCGGCGGTTCAACCTGAACGGGGTACATGGAGGCCCCCCTGTAACGGCCCGGGATCAGGGCTGGCCTGGAAGGAGCGCGTTTGACTGCGTTCCGGACGGGTTGCTACAATCGTCTGTCTCGGCAGGCCTGAATTTCGGGCCTGCTTTCCATTTTCCGCATCTGGCCGTTTTTGCGGCCCCAATCAGAAGAACCTACTGATGGCGACGATCAACCAGCTGGTCCGCAAGCCGCGGCAAGCGACCACCTACAAGAGTGCCTCGCCGGCGCTCGACAAGTGCCCGCAGCGCCGTGGCGTCTGCACCCGTGTCTACACCACCACCCCGAAGAAGCCGAACTCGGCTCTGCGCAAGGTTGCCAAGGTCCGCCTGACCAACCAGGAAGAGGTGATTTCCTACATCGGTGGTGAAGGCCACAACCTGCAGGAGCACTCCGTGGTCCTGATCCGCGGCGGTCGCGTCAAGGACCTGCCGGGTGTGCGTTACCACACCGTTCGTGGCTCGCTCGACGCCGCCGGCGTCGCCAAGCGTCGCCAGGCCCGTTCCAAGTACGGCGCCAAGCGTCCGAAGGCCTAAGGAGAGAGCACTATGTCGCGTAAGGGTAATACTCCGCAGCGTTCCGTCCTGCCCGATCCGAAGCACGGAAGCGAAACCATCGCCCGCTTCATCAACATGGTCATGCAGAGCGGCAAGAAGTCGGTCGCCGAGAAGATCGTGTACGGCGCCATGGACGTGATCGGCGAAAAGAATCCGAATGCCATCGAGCTGGTGCAGAAGGCGCTGGACAACGTGGCCCCGGCCGTCGAAGTGAAGTCCCGCCGCGTCGGCGGCGCCACCTACCAGGTGCCGGTCGAAGTGCGCGCCTCGCGCAAGATGGCCCTGGCCATGCGCTGGCTGATCGAGTCTGCCCGCAAGCGCGGCGAGAACTCGATGCCGCGCAAGCTGGCCGCCGAGCTGCTGGACGCCTCGGAAAACCGTGGCGGCGCCATCAAGAAGCGTGAAGAAACCCACCGCATGGCGGAAGCGAACAAGGCGTTCGCGCACTACCGCTGGTGAGTTTGAAGGCCTTGTGAACACAGGCCGGTGACACCATCTGGGTGTCACCTCGCGGTGACAGAATCGCCGCGTCAACCCGAAGGCCGCCGAAAGGCGGCGTTCGGCCATTCCGAAATCCGAAAAATCTGAGAGGCTCCCCGTGGCCCGCACCACTCCCATCGAGCGTTACCGCAACTTCGGCATCATGGCCCACATCGATGCCGGCAAGACCACCACGTCCGAGCGCATCCTGTTCTACACCGGCAAGAGCCACAAGCTGGGTGAGGTGCACGATGGCGCCGCCACCATGGACTGGATGGAGCAGGAGCAGGAGCGTGGCATCACGATCCAGTCCGCTGCCACCACCGCGTTCTGGAAGGGCATGGACAAGTCCATGCCGGAGCACCGCTTCAACATCATCGATACCCCCGGGCACGTCGACTTCACCATCGAAGTCGAGCGTTCGCTGCGCGTGCTCGACGGTGCGGTGTTCGTGCTGTGCGCCGTCGGTGGCGTGCAGCCGCAGTCCGAGACCGTGTGGCGCCAGGCCAACAAGTACCACGTGCCGCGCATCGCGTTCGTCAACAAGATGGACCGCACCGGCGCCAACTTCTTCAAGGTCCGTGACCAGCTGAAGGCCCGCCTGGGCGCCGTGCCGGTGCCGATGCAGATCCCGGTGGGTGCCGAGGACAACTTCCAGGGCGTGGTTGACCTGGTGAAGATGAAGGCCATCGCGTGGGACGAGAAGTCCCAGGGCATGAGCTTCGAGTACCGCGACATCCCGGCCGAGCTGCAGGCCCAGGCCGAGGAAGCGCGCGCGTTCATGGTCGAGTCGGCCGCCGAAGCCAGCGAAGAGCTGATGGAGAAGTACCTGGGCGGCGAGGAGCTGACCGAGGACGAGATCTACAACGCCCTGCGTATCCGTACGCTGGCGACCGAGATCGTGCCGATGTTCTGCGGCTCGGCGTTCAAGAACAAGGGCGTGCAGGCCATGCTCGACGGCGTCATCAAGCTGCTGCCGTCGCCGGTCGACGTGCCGTCGGTCAAGGGCACCGACATCGACGACGAGACCAAGGAAATGTCGCGCGAATCCAGCGACAAGGCCCCGTTCTCGGCGCTGGCGTTCAAGATCATGACCGACCCGTTCGTGGGTTCGCTGACCTTCTTCCGCGTCTACTCGGGCGTGCTGAACGCCGGCGACCAGGTGCTGAACTCGGTGCGCAACAAGAAGGAGCGCATCGGCCGCGTGCTGCAGATGCACTCCAACAACCGCGAAGAGATCAAGGAAGTGCTGGCCGGCGACATCGCCGCGGCGGTGGGCCTGAAGGATGTCACCACCGGTGACACCCTGTGCGCCATCGACGCCCCGATCGTCCTGGAGCGCATGGCGTTCCCGGAGCCGGTGATCTCCATGGCGGTCGAGCCGAAGACCAAGTCCGACCAGGAAAAGATGGGCATGGCCCTGGGCCGTCTGGCGCAGGAAGACCCGTCGTTCCGCGTCAAGACCGACGAAGAGTCGGGCCAGACGATCATCTCGGGCATGGGCGAGCTGCACCTGGACATCATCGTCGACCGCCTGAAGCGCGAGTTCAACGTCGAAGCCAACGTCGGCAAGCCGCAGGTCGCGTACCGCGAGACCATCCAGGCCGCGGACGTGAAGTCGGACTACAAGCACGCCAAGCAGTCCGGTGGTAAGGGCCAGTACGGTCACGTCGTGATCGAGATGTCCCCGATCACCGCTGCCGACCGCGAGAAGCACGGCGCCGACATCAAGGACGACTTCCTGTTCCTGAACGAGATCACCGGTGGCGTGATTCCGAAGGAATTCATCCCGTCGGTCGAAAAGGGCCTGCGCGAGACCATCACCAGCGGCCCGCTGGCCGGCTTCCCGGTGGTGGACGTGAAGGTCAAGCTGGTGTTCGGTTCGTACCACGACGTCGACTCCTCGGAAATGGCGTTCAAGCTGGCCGCCTCGATGGCGTTCAAGCAGGGCTTCGCCAAGGCCAAGCCGGTGCTGCTGGAGCCGATCATGAAGGTCGAGATCGTGACCCCGGAGGACTACCAGGGCGACGTGATGGGCGACGTGAGCCGTCGCCGCGGCGTGCTGCAGGGTTCGGACACCAGCGTTTCGGGCGTTGTCATCAATGCGATGATCCCGCTGGGCGAAATGTTCGGTTACGCCACCCAGCTGCGTTCGATGAGCCAGGGTCGCGCCACGTTCTCGATGGAATTCGACCACTACGAGCCGGCGCCGAACAACATCGCCGAAACCGTCATCAAGAAGGCCTGAGCCCGCGGGGCTCAGGTTCTCCACACAACTTTCAGCTAATCAAGGAATATCAAAATGTCCAAGGGTAAGTTCGAACGTACCAAGCCGCACGTCAACGTCGGCACCATCGGCCACGTCGACCATGGCAAGACCACGCTGACCGCCGCGCTGACCAAGATCGGTGCCGAGCGTTTCGGTGGCGAGTTCAAGGACTACTCCTCGATCGACGCCGCGCCGGAAGAGAAGGCGCGTGGCATCACGATCTCGACCGCGCACGTCGAGTATGAATCCGCGACCCGCCACTACGCCCACGTGGACTGCCCGGGCCACGCCGACTACGTGAAGAACATGATCACGGGTGCGGCGCAGATGGACGGCGCGATCCTGGTGTGCTCGGCCGCTGACGGCCCGATGCCGCAGACCCGCGAGCACATCCTGCTGTCGCGTCAGGTTGGCGTGCCGTACATCGTCGTGTTCCTGAACAAGGCCGACATGGTGGACGACGCCGAGCTGCTCGAGCTGGTCGAGATGGAAGTGCGCGAGCTGCTGAGCAAGTACGACTTCCCGGGCGACGACACCCCGATCGTGCACGGTTCGGCCCGCCTGGCGCTGGAAGGCGACCAGAGCGAGATCGGCGTGCCGGCGATCCTGAAGCTGGTCGATGCGCTGGACAGCTGGATCCCGACCCCGGAGCGTGACGTCGACAAGCCGTTCCTGATGCCGGTGGAAGACGTGTTCTCGATCTCGGGCCGCGGCACCGTGGTGACCGGCCGTATCGAGCGCGGCGTGATCAAGGTGGGCGAGGAAATCGAAATCGTCGGTATCCGTCCGACCCAGAAGACCACCGTGACCGGCGTGGAAATGTTCCGCAAGCTGCTGGACCAGGGTCAGGCGGGCGACAACGCTGGCCTGCTGCTGCGCGGCACCAAGCGTGACGACGTGGAGCGCGGCCAGGTGCTGGCCAAGCCGGGTTCGATCACCCCGCACACCGAGTTCGAAGCCGAGGTGTACGTGCTGTCCAAGGACGAAGGTGGCCGTCACACCCCGTTCTTCAAGGGCTACCGTCCGCAGTTCTACTTCCGTACCACCGACATCACCGGTGCCGTGCAGCTGCCGGAGGGCGTCGAGATGGTGATGCCGGGCGACAACGTGAAGATGTCGGTCACGCTGATCAACCCGGTGGCGATGGACGAAGGCCTGCGCTTCGCCATCCGCGAAGGCGGCCGCACCGTCGGCGCCGGCGTCGTCGCCAAGATCACCAAGTAATCGCGTCTTTCCCGTTCGCGGGAAGCGTGGAAAAGGGCGGCCTCCGGGCCGCCCTTTTTTGTTGCCGGCGGCGTACGCCGGTGGCTTTGCCGGAGCGGGCGCACGGCAGTGCCGGCAGGCGCACCTGCTGCGTGCCCGGGCCGTGGCATCGGCAGCCAGGTCCGCGCCCGGGTGGCTGGTTGGGTTGGTGCATGCCCGGGCGGGGGCGGGGTGCACGGCAGGTGCCGGGCTTTGTTGTCGCCGATGGCGGAAAACGCCCGCTTTCGCGCTCTTGTATCGACGGGGTGCGCACATGGCGCGCCGGAATCGGCTGTCGCCGCCATGACCTTCGCTACGTGAACCGGGCGATGGATGCACCTAAGGTGCTGCGTGCGGTGGCGATGGTCGCCGACAGTACAGACGCGAGGAGAAGAGGGATGTTGCGAGCAGTGGGAAAGGGGCGGCGCAGGGCGCTGGCAGTAGCGCTGGCGGCGTTCGCGGCGGTAGCGCAGGCGGCGGCGCCGGCGCCGGAGGAGCACTTCGGCTTCAGCATCGGCGACGACTACATGCTCGCCAACTACACCCGGACCGAGGCCTACTTCCGCAAGGTCGCGGCCGGCTCCGACCGTTTCCGGCTGGTGGAACTGGGCAGGACCTCCGAGGGGCGCGCGCAGGTGATGCTGATCGCCTCCTCGCCGTCCAACCTGGCCAGGCTGGACGAATACCGGGCCATTTCCGAGCGGCTGGCGCGGGCGCGTGACGATGCCGCGGTCGCGCGCGGGTTGGCTGAGCAGGGCAAGGCGGTGGTCTGGATCGATGGCGGCCTGCATGCCAACGAGACGGTCGGCGCGCACCAGTTGATCGAGACCGTCTGGCAGCTGGCCAGTCGCGACGACGCCGAGACCCGCCGCATCCTCGACGACACCATCATCCTGCTGGTCCATGCCAACCCGGACGGGCAGGAGCTGTACTCGGACTGGTACATGCGCGAGCCGGTGCCGGCCAGGCGCGTGCTCGACAAGCCGCCGCGCCTGTACCAGAAGTACGCAGGGCACGACAACAACCGCGATTTCTACATGGCCGCGCTGCAGGAAACGCGCAACCTCAACCTGGCCATGTACACGCGCTGGTACCCGCAGATCGTCTACAACCACCACCAGACCTCGCCCAAGGGCACGGTCATCGTCATCCCGCCGTATCGCGATCCCTACAACTACAACATCGACGCGATGATCCCGGTCGGGCTGGAGGCGCTGGGGTCGGCCATGAACCTGCGCTACCTGCAGGAGGACAAGCCCGGTGCGGTATCCAAGGGCGGCAGCGTGTATTCCACCTGGTGGAATGGCGGCCTGCGCACCATGCCGTACTTCCACAACATGCTTGGCGTGCTGACCGAGATCACCGGCAACCCGACGCCGATGCAGATCCCGTTCCTGCCGGAGCGGCAGCTGCCCGACAGCAACCTGCCGGCACCGGTGCCGGCGCAGACCTGGCATTTCCGCCAGTCCATCGACTACAGCCTGACTGCCAACTGGGCGTTGCTGGACTATGCCTCGCGCAATCGCGAGCAGCTGCTGTGGAACATCTACCGCATGGGCCGCAATTCCATCGAGCGCGGCAGCCGCGATACCTGGACCCCGCGCCCGAGCGTGCTGGCCAGGGCCCGCGCCGCCGCCGGCAAGGACGGCAAGCCCGCCGCGGAGCTCGATGCGGGCCAGGTGCAGGCGCTGCTGCGCAGCCCGGACCAGCGTGACCCGCGCGGCTACATCATCCCGGCCGACCAGGCGGACTTCCCGACCGCGACCGCCTTCGTCAATGCGCTGCAGCTGGCGGGCGTCGAGGTATCGCGCGCCAGCCGGCCGTTCGTGGTGGCCGGCCGCAGGTACCCGGCCGGCTCGTTCGTGGTCCGGGCCGACCAGGCCTTCCGGCCGCACGTGCTGGACATGTTCGAACCGCAGGACCACCCGCATGACTTCGAGTACGAGGGTGGCCCGCCGATCGCGCCCTACGACTCCGCCGGCTGGACGCTGGCGTTCCAGATGGGGGTTGCCTTCGACCGGGTGCTGGATGCCTTCGACGGCCCGTTCCAGGCGCTGCCGGCCGGGCAGCTGCAGGTGCCCGCCGATGTGCCGGTGCCGGGTTCGGCCAACGGCTACCTGCTCGATGCGCGTGCCAACAACAGCGTGATCGCGGTCAATCGCCTGCTGAAGGCGGGCGTGCCGGTGCGGCGCCTGCAGGACCGCGATGGCGCCTTCTTCGTGCCGGCGGCCGCGCCCGAAGCGCTGGCCACCGCCCTGCGCGGGACCGGCGTGCGGGCGCTTGCCGCCGACCGCCGCGTCACTGGCGGGGTGTCGGTGAAGGCGCCGCGGATCGCGCTGTGGGACCACTACGGCGGCTCCATGGTGTCCGGTTGGACCCGGCTGGTCCTGGACAGCTTCGGCTTCGATTACGAAGTGGTGTATCCGCGGCAGATCCTCGATGACGACCTGCGCAGCCGGTTCGACGTGTTGATCCTGCCCAGCGGCGCGCTGCCGCTGCCGGCGGAGCTGGCGGTCGAGGGCAAGGCCGGGCGCGCGCCGGCCTCGCCGGATCCGGCCACCATCCCGGCCGAATTCCACCCGCTGCTCGGCGAACTGCAGGGTGAGGCCGCGGTCGCCGCGCTGCGCCGTTTCCTGCAGGCCGGTGGCCATGTCGTGGCAACCGGCTCGTCCAGTGGACTGGCGCTGCAGTTGGGCCTGCCGCTGCGCAGTCATCTGCAGTCGACCGGTGCCGACGGCCAGCCGCGGGCGCTGAGCCAGCGCGAGTACTACATCCCCGGCAGCGTGCTGCAGGTCGCGGTGGACAAGTCGCGGCCGCTTGCCTGGGGGCTGCCGCAGCGGCTGGATGTGTACTTCTCCGACGGCCGCTGGGACAATGCGCCGGTGTTCGACCTGCCGGCCGGCCGCACCGACATCCGCCCGCTGTTGCGCTTCGATACGGCCACCCCGCTGCGCAGCGGCTGGGCCTGGGGCCAGGAATACCTGCAGGGCGGGGTGCTGGCCGCCGAGGCCGATGTCGGCGCCGGGCGCCTGACCTTCTTCGGCACGGACATCACCTTCCGTGCGCAGGCCCACGGCTCGTTCAAGCTGCTGTTCAACAGCCTGCTGCAGGCCGGGGGCGACCCGGAATGAGGCGCCGGGGCCGGCATGGCCCCCGTCGCCGCCGGCCAAGCATGGCCGGCAGCTGAAGCGCAAGAGGCAGGCGGCGCCCGGGACTTGCAAAGCCCCGGGAATGCTGACAGAATGCACGACCACTCGCGGGACTCATGCTTGCATGGGCCCCGCAACCAGCGAAATGAAGGGCAGGACGCGCTTCGTATTCGCCAGACTAAGGACAGGTCGCGTGGGTCGCTCCAGGGCATCGGGGCGCTTTCTGCGCGTTTGTTTGTGTCTGGGGCGGGCCGGGTAACCGGGCCGCCTTGCTGTTTTGAAGGGATTCGCGCGGCGGCCTGGTGGACAACGCCGCGCATTCATGGGGTCCGGTACACAAGAGGCCGGGCCTGTCGCTCTTTAGACCTATAGGAACACCGTCATGGCGGACCAAAAGATCCGGATTCGGCTGAAGGCGTTCGATCATCGCTTGATCGACCGCTCGGCCAGCGAGATCGTTGAAACGGCCAAGCGGACCGGCGCGCAAGTGCGTGGCCCGATCCCGCTGCCTACCAAGATCGAACGTTACACCGTTCTGGTTTCCCCGCACGTCGACAAGGACGCGCGTGACCAGTACGAAACCCGCACGCACAAGCGCGTGCTCGACATCGTCGACCCCAACGACAAGACCGTGGACGCGCTGATGAAGCTCGAACTGGCTGCCGGCGTCGACGTTCAGATCAAGCTGACCTGAGGACTGCGACCATGACGAAGAAGTATTCGTTGGGCTTCGTGGGCCGCAAGGCCGGCATGAGCCGCGTTTTCACCGAGGACGGCCAGTCCATCCCGGTGACCCTGATCGAAGCCACCCCGAACCGCATCGCGCAGGTCAAGACCGTCGAAACCGACGGCTACAGCGCCGTGCAGGTGACCGTCGGCGCCCGTCGCGCCGCCCTGGTGAACAAGCCGGAAGCCGGCCACTTCGCCAAGGCCAAGGTCGAAGCCGGCCGTGGCCTGTGGGAATTCCGCGTCGAGGACGCCCAGATCGGCGATTACGCCGTCGGTGGCGAAGTCAAGGCGGACATCTTTGCCGTTGGCCAGAAGGTCGACGTCCAGGGTGTCACCAAGGGCAAGGGCTTCCAGGGCACCATCAAGCGCTACAACTTCACCATGGGCGACGCCACCCACGGTAACTCGCTGTCGCATCGCGCGCCGGGTTCGTTGGGCCAGCGCCAGACCCCGGGTCGCGTTTTCCCGGGCAAGAAGATGGCCGGCCACATGGGTGCCGTGCAGCAGAGCACGCAGAACCTGGAAGTGGTCAAGGTCGACGTCGAGCGTGGTCTGATTGCCGTCCGTGGTGCCGTTCCGGGTGCTGCCGGTGGCGACGTGATCGTGCGTCCGGCGAGCAAGGCATAAGGAGAGATGACGATGGAACTCGTTATCACGGGTAGCAACAACAAGGTCTCGGTCTCCGAAGCCGTGTTCGGTCGCGATTTCAGCGAAGATCTGGTCCACCAGGTCGTCGTTGCCTACCGCAACGCCGCTCGCGCCGGTACCAAGGCACAGAAGACGCGCTCTGAAGTGGCCGGCACCACCAAGAAGTCGAAGAAGCAGAAGGGTGGTGGCGCTCGCCACGGTGCCCTGACCGCTCCGATCTTCGTCGGCGGTGGCGTCACGTTCGCGGCCAAGCCGCGCAGCTTCGAGCAGAAGGTCAACCGCAAGCAGTATCGCGCCGCCATGTGCGCCATCCTGTCCGAGCTGAACCGCCAGGGCCGCCTGACCATCGTCGAGTCCTTCGACGTGGACGCGACCAGCACCAAGGGTCTGATCGGCAAGCTGGCTGGCCTGGAAGTGGGCAAGCGTCCGCTGATCGTCACCGAAGAGGCTTCCGAGCATCTGTACCTGTCGGCCCGCAACCTGCCCTACGTGCAGGTGCGTGACGTCCAGGGTCTGGATCCGGTCGCTCTGGTCGGTGCCGACACGGTCGTCATCACCGCCGACGCGGTCAAGAAGGTCGAGGAGTGGCTGGCATGAGCAGCAACGAAAAAATCTTCAGCGTGCTGCGCGCTCCGCGAGTCTCCGAAAAGACCGCGCGCCTGCAGGAACTCTCCAACCAGTACGTCTTCGAAGTCTCGAACGAAGCAACCAAGGCCGATGTGAAGGCCGCGGTCGAGCAGCTGTTCGACGTCAAGGTCGAGGCCGTCAACGTGGTCAACGTCAAGGGCAAGAGCAAGTCCTTCCGTAACCGCGCTGGCCGCCGCGGCGATTGGCGCAAGGCGTACGTGCGCCTGGCCGATGGCCAGTCCATCGATGTAACGGCCAAGGCCTGAGGTACATCCCATGCCATTGATGAAATTCAAGCCCACCTCCGCAGGCCGCCGCTCGGCCCTGCGCGTGGTCACGCCCGATCTGCACAAGGGTGCGCCGCACGCTGCGCTGGTGGAGTCGCAGAGCAAGTCCGGTGGTCGCAACCACCACGGCCGCATCACCACCCGTCACGTTGGTGGTGGCCACAAGCAGCACTACCGCATCATCGACTTCAAGCGCAACAAGGAAGGCATTCCGGCGCGCGTGGAACGCATCGAATACGATCCGAACCGCACCGCCCACATCGCCCTGCTGTGCTACGTCGACGGTGAGCGCCGCTACATCATCGCCCCGAAGGGCCTGAAGGCGGGTGACCAGGTCATCTCCGGTGCGCATGCGCCGATCAAGACCGGCAACACCCTGCCGCTGCGCAACATCCCGGTCGGTACCACCATCCACGGCATCGAGCTGAAGCCGGGCAAGGGCGCCCAGATCGCCCGTGCCGCCGGTGCTTCGGTGCAGCTGGTGGCTCGTGAAGGCATCTACGCCACCCTGCGCCTGCGCTCGGGTGAAATGCGCAAGGTGCCGGTCGAGTGCCGCGCCACCATCGGCGAAGTCGGCAACGACGAGCACAACCTGGAGAAGCTGGGCAAGGCCGGCGCCAAGCGTTGGCGCGGTGTCCGCCCGACCGTCCGCGGTGCCGCCATGAACCCGGTGGACCACCCGCACGGTGGTGGTGAGGCCAAGGCCGGCCAGGGTAACCCGCATCCGGTCACCCCGTGGGGTGTCCCGACCAAGGGCTACAAGACGCGCCATAACAAGCGCACCCAGCAGTTCATCGTCCGCGATCGTAGGGGCTAATCGACCATGGCACGTTCACTCAAGAAGGGCCCGTTCGTCGATCACCACCTCGTCAAGAAGGTGGAGGCCGCTGCGGGCAGCAAGAAGCCGATCAAGACTTGGTCGCGCCGTTCGATGATCCTGCCGGAAATGGTAGGCGTCACCATCGCCGTGCATAACGGCAAGAACCACGTACCGGTTCTCGTCAACGAGAACATGGTCGGCCACAAGCTCGGCGAATTCGCCATCACCCGGACCTTCAAGGGTCATGGTGCTGACAAGAAGTCGGGCAAGTAAGGAGAGATGACGATGGAAGCGAAAGCAATCCTGCGCACCGCGCGCATCTCCCCGCAGAAGGCCCGTCTGGTCGCTGACCAGGTGCGCGGCCTTCCGGCCGAGCGTGCGGTCAATCTGCTGAAGTTCTCGGACAAGAAGGCTGCCGCCCTCATCAAGAAGGTGGTGGAGTCGGCCATCGCGAACGCCGAGAACAACCAGGGCGCCGACGTCGATGAGCTGAAGGTCAAGACCATCATGGTTGATGAAGGTCCGAGCCTGAAGCGCTTCATGGCCCGCGCCAAGGGCCGCGGCACGCGCATTCTCAAGCGCACCAGCCACATCACCGTGGTCGTGGGCGAGGGCAAATAACGATGGGTCACAAAGTTCATCCGATTGGTATCCGCCTGGGCATCGCCAAGGACTGGAACTCCAAGTGGTACGCCAACAAGGCCGAGTTCGCCAGCTACCTGGCGGCCGACCTGAAGGTCCGCGAGATGCTTCGCAAGAAGCTGGCGCAGGCCGGTATCTCCAAGATCCTGATCGAGCGTCCGGCCAAGACCGCGCGCGTGACGATCCACACCGCCCGTCCGGGCGTGGTGATCGGCAAGCGTGGTGAGGACATCGAGAAGCTGCGCAAGGAAGTGAGCGAAGTGATGGGCGTCCCGGCGCACATCAACGTCACCGAAGTGCGCAAGCCGGAGCTGGACGCGCAGCTGGTCGCCGAGTCGATCGCGCAGCAGCTGGAGCGTCGCATCATGTTCCGCCGCGCGATGAAGCGTGCGGTCGGCAACGCGATGCGCCTGGGTGCCCTGGGCATCAAGGTCAACGTGGCTGGCCGCTTGAACGGCGCTGAAATCGCCCGTTCGGAGTGGTACCGCGAAGGCCGCGTGCCGCTGCACACCCTGCGCGCCGACATCGACTACGGTTTCGCTGAGGCCAGCACCACCTACGGCATCATCGGCATCAAGGTCTGGATCTACAAGGGCGAGGTCTTCGATTTCTCCCAGGTTGGCCAGGAAAAGCAGGACGACAGCCCGCGCAGCGATCGCAACGATCGTGGCGACCGTCCGTCGCGCCCGGCTCGTGAAGCGAGGTAACGGCAATGTTGCAACCCAAGCGAACCAAATACCGCAAGATGTTCAAGGGCCGCAACGACGGCCTGAGCTGGAGCGCCAATGCCGTCAGCTTCGGTGAGTACGGCCTGAAGGCCACCGCTCACGGCCAGCTGACCGCGCGCCAGATCGAAGCGGCCCGTCGTTCGATCAGCCGTTACGTCAAGCGTGGCGGCAAGATGTGGATCCGCGTTTTCCCGGACAAGCCCATCACCAAGAAGCCCATCGAAGTCCGAATGGGTGCCGGTAAGGGTGGCGTGGAGTACTGGGTCGCCCAGATCCAGCCGGGCCGCATGATCTATGAAATCGAGGGTGTTTCCGAGGAAGTGGCACGCGAGGCGTTCCGCCTGGCATCGGCCAAGCTCTCGGTCACCACCACTTTCGTGACCCGGACGGTGCGCTGATGGACATCAAACAACTCCGCGAGAAGTCGGCTGACGAACTCAAGGCCCACCTGGGCGACCTGCGCAAGGAGCAGTTCTCGCTCCGCATGCAGGCCGCCACCGGCCAGCTGCCGAAGACCCACGAAACCCGCCGGGTGCGCCGCGAGATCGCTCGCGTCAAGCACCTGATCGGCAGCACGAAGTAAGGATGGCTGCGATGAGCGAAAATACTGAAAGCAAGACGCTGCGCACGGTCGAAGGCCGTGTGGTCAGCAACAAGATGGACAAGACGGTCACCGTGTTGGTGGAGCGCCAGGTCAAGCACGCCCTGTACGGCAAGTACATCAAGCGCTCGACCAAGCTGCACGCTCACGACGCCGAGAACACCTGCAACGAAGGTGATTTCGTGCGTGTGACCGAGATTGCGCCGCTGTCCAAGACCAAGAACTGGCGGGTGGTGGAAGTCATCACCCGCGCAGCGAAATAAGGAGCCTGAATCATGATTCAGATGCAGAGCTACCTCGACGTCGCTGACAACTCCGGTGCCAAGGAAGTGATGTGCATCAAGGTGTTGGGCGGCTCGAAGCGCCGTTATGCCCACATCGGCGACATCATCAAGGTCACCGTGAAGGACGCGATTCCGCGCGGCAAGGTCAAGAAGGGCGAAGTGTACGACGCCGTCGTGGTGCGTACCCGCAAGGGTGTGCGTCGCGCCGACGGTTCGCTGATCCGTTTCGACGGCAACGCCGCGGTCCTGCTGAACAACAAGCAGGAGCCGATCGGCACCCGTATCTTCGGGCCGGTGACCCGTGAACTTCGTTCCGAGAAGTTCATGAAGATCGTCTCGCTCGCTCCCGAAGTGCTGTGAGCGACAGGAGATAATCATGGCTAACCGTATCAAGAAGGGCGACCAGGTCGTCGTCAACACCGGCAAGGACAAGGGCAAGCAGGGCGAAGTCGTCCGCGTCGACGGCGACCGCGTGGTCGTCGCCAACGTGAACATCGTCAAGCGCCACACCAAGCCGAACCCGCAGGCAGGCGTTGCCGGCGGCGTGGTCGAGCGTGAAGCTTCGATCCATATCTCCAACGTCAATGTCCTGAACCCGGCTTCGGGCAAGGGCGAGCGCGTTGGCTTCAAGGTGCTGGAGGATGGACGCAAACTGCGTGTGTTCCGCTCCAGCGGTGAGGCGATTGACGCCTGAGGAATGAGCTGATGACTTCCCGTCTCGAAAAAATCTACAAGGAAGAAGTGGTGCCGGCGCTGATGAAGCAGTTCGGTTACACCAATCCGATGGAAGTGCCGAAGCTGGTCAAGATCACCGTCAACATGGGCGTCGGCGAAGCCGCGACCAACAAGAAGGTGCTCGAGAACGCCGTGGCCGACATGACCAAGATCACCGGCCAGAAGCCGGTGGTCACCAAGTCGCGCGTCTCGGTGGCCTCGTTCAAGATCCGCGATGGCTGGCCGATCGGTTGCAAGGTCACCCTGCGCCGCAACACCATGTTCGAATTCCTGGATCGCCTGATCAACATCTCGCTGCCGCGCGTGCGTGACTTCCGCGGCGTGTCGGGTCGTTCGTTCGACGGTCGCGGCAACTACAACATGGGTGTGAAGGAACAGATCATCTTCCCGGAAATCGACTTCGACGCCGTCGACGCGATCCGCGGCATGGATATCGCCATCACCACCACCGCCAAGACCGATGCGGAAGCGAAGGCGCTGCTGGCAGCGTTCAAGTTCCCGTTCCGTAACTGATCCGTCGAGGAAACCGAAATGGCAAAGACCTCCATGGTCAACCGCGACATCAAGCGGGAAAAGCTGGCCAAGAAGTACGCCGACAAGCGTGCTGCTCTGAAGAAGATCGTGTCCTCGGTGGACGCGAGCTACGAAGAGAAGATCGAAGCCGCGGCCAAGCTGTCCAAGCTGCCGCGCGATTCGTCGCCGAGCCGCCAGCGCAACCGCTGCGAACTGTCGGGCCGCCCGCGTGGCGTGTACCGCAAGTTCGGCCTGGGCCGCAACAAGCTGCGTGAAGCCACCATGCGTGGCGACGTGCCGGGCCTGCGCAAGGCCAGCTGGTAAGAAACCCCCGCGCCGGGCCGCAAGGTCCGGCCGGTGGGCCGGCAGGGCAACCAGCCGGCAAGACAGGGAGTCCGACGCAAGTCGGACTTTTTGTCGTATACTCCCGCGTCTTGCCCGGCCAGAAGTGCGGGTGACGTTGGAAAAGGGCCCCGGCCCATCCCGGGAAAACTCGAGATTTTCGCGAAAGCGGATATCGGTGCACTCAAAGGTATACACATGAGCATGACTGATCCCATCGCCGACCTGCTGGTCCGCATCAAGAATGCGGCCGCGGTTGGCAAGCAGACGGTGAAAGCGCCGTCGTCCAAGATCAAGGTGGCGATTGCCCAGGTCCTGAAGGACGAGGGTTACATCACCGACCTGCGCGTCAACCAGCTGGACAACAACAAGTCCGAGCTGGAAATCGTCCTGAAGTACTTCGAGGGCAAGCCGGTCATCGCGACCCTGAAGCGCTATTCGCGTTCGGGCCTGCGCCAGTACCGTGGCAAGAGCGAGCTGCCGAAGGTCCTCAACGGCCTGGGCATTGCCATCATTTCCACCTCCAAGGGCATCATGACTGATGCGCAGGCGCGCCAGCAGGGCGTCGGCGGCGAAGTCCTGTGCTTCGTGGCCTAAGCGAGAAGGAGTAGAACATGTCCCGCGTAGCCAAGAAGCCGATCAACCTGCCCAAGGGCGTTGAACTGAACATCCAGCCGGAATCCGTGAGCGTGAAGGGCCCGAAGGGCACCCTGTCGCTGAACAAGGCCGCTGGCGTTGAAATCACCATCGACAATGGCGTCGTCACGCTGAATCCGAAGGACATCTCCTTCGACGCGCTGACCGGCACCGTGCGTTCGATCCTGGCCAACATGGTCAAGGGCGTGTCCGAAGGCTTCGAGAAGAAGCTGGAGCTGGTGGGCGTGGGTTACCGCGCTGCCATGCAGGGCAAGGACCTGAACCTGTCGCTGGGCTTCTCGCACCCCGTCGTGTTCGTGGCGCCGGAAGGCATCACCCTGGCCACCCCGACGCAGACGGAAATCGTCGTGCAGGGCGCGGACAAGCAGGTGGTCGGTGAAGTCGCCGCCAAGATCCGTGGCTACCGTCCGCCGGAGCCCTACAAGGGCAAGGGTGTGAAGTACGCCGGTGAGAACATCATTCGCAAGGAAGCCAAGAAGGCCTAATTCCTAGGTTTTCAGCTTTCGAGGATAAAGATCATGAACAAGAACATCGCTCGCCTGCGTCGCGCCAAGTCGACCCGTTCGCACATCCGCACCCTGGGCGTGCCGCGCCTGTCGGTGCTGCGTACCGGCCAGCACCTGTACGCGCAGGTCTTCACCGCCGACGGCTCGAAGGTGCTGGCTGCCGCCAACACCACCCAGGCCGACGTCAAGGACGGTCTGAAGAACGGCAAGAACGCCGACGCCGCCGCCAAGGTGGGCCGCATCGTTGCCGAGCGCGCCAAGGCCGCCGGCGTCGAGAAGGTCGCCTTCGATCGTTCGGGCTACCGCTACCACGGCCGCATCAAGGCCCTGGCGGACGCCGCGCGCGAGGCCGGCCTGCAGTTCTAAGGGAATGGGGCAGGGGCCTTGTCGGCTCCTGCCCGCCCGCTCGCCGGCCTGAGCGAGGCCGGACGGCGCCGTTCTTCTGCAGCGGCCCACCGGAACAACGCGTCATTCCACAACCATAAGCGGCCCCGAGCCGTACATACCCAACAACCAAGGAATCAACATGGCAGAAGAACGTCAGCAGCGGGGTCGCGACCGCGACCGCAACCGCGAAGAGAAGATCGACGACGGCATGATCGAGAAGCTGGTCGCGGTCAACCGCGTCAGCAAGACCGTCAAGGGTGGTCGCCAGTTCACCTTCACCGCCCTGACCGTGGTCGGCGACGGCGAAGGCAAGGTCGGTTTCGGCTATGGCAAGGCGCGCGAAGTGCCGGTCGCCATCCAGAAGTCGATGGAGCAGGCCCGCAAGAACCTGGTCAACGTCGACCTGAACAACGGCACTCTGTGGCATCCGGTCAAGGACGGCCACGGTGCGGCCCGCGTGTTCATGCAGCCCGCCTCGGAAGGTACCGGCGTGATCGCCGGCGGTGCCATGCGCGCCGTCCTGGAAGCGGTTGGCGTGAAGAACGTGCTGGCCAAGGCCACCGGTTCGCGCAACCCGATCAACCTGGTCCGCGCCACCGTGAAGGGCCTGGCCGGCATGCAGTCGCCGGCGCGCATCGCGGCCAAGCGTGGCAAGAAGGTGGAGGAACTCAACCATGGCTAATGAGTCCAACAAGACCGTGAAGGTGCGCCTGGTGCGCGGCCTGCGTGGAACCCAGTCGCGTCACCGCCTGTCGGTGCGTGCCCTGGGCCTGAACAAGCTCAACGATGTGCGTGAACTGAAGGACAGCCCGCAGGTTCGCGGCCTGATCAACAAGGTTCAGTACCTCGTCCAGGTTGAGGAGTAATCGACCATGACTCTGCGTCTCAATGAACTGAGCCCGGCTCCGGGCGCCCGCACCGAGCGCACCCGCGTCGGTCGTGGTATCGGCTCGGGCCTGGGCAAGACCGCCGGCCGCGGCCACAAGGGTTCGTTCGCCCGCAAGGGTGGCGGCAAGATCAAGGCTGGCTTCGAAGGCGGCCAGACCCCCATGCAGCGTCGTCTGCCGAAGATCGGCTTCCGTTCGCCGATCGCCAAGGACACCGCTGAAGTGCTGCTGTACCAGCTGGACAAGCTGCCGGCCGGCGAGATCGATTTCGCCGCCCTGCGTGCCGCCAAGCTGGTTCCGAGCACCGCCAAGAAGGCCAAGATCGTCGTCAAGGGCGACGTGACCAAGGCGTTCACCCTGAAGGGCGTCGCCGCCACGGCCGGTGCCAAGGCCGCGATCGAAGCTGCCGGCGGCAGCGTACAGGAGTAACTGGAACATGGCGCAAGCTGGCATCGGTAACCTCGCGGGCGGAATGGGCAAGTTCACTGAACTTCGCCAGCGTCTTCTGTTCGTAGTCGGGGCATTGCTCGTCTATCGCATCGGCTGCTACGTGCCGGTGCCGGGCGTCAATCCCGATGCCATGCTTGCGCTGATGCAGGCGCAGGGCGGCGGTATCGTGGACATGTTCAACATGTTCTCGGGCGGCGCCCTGCACCGTTTCAGCATCTTCGCGTTGAACGTGATGCCGTACATCTCGGCATCGATCGTGATGCAGCTGGCGGTCCACATCTTCCCCGCGCTCAAGGCGATGCAGAAGGAAGGCGAGTCGGGCCGTCGCAAGATCACCCAGTATTCGCGCATCGGCGCGGTGCTCCTGGCCATCGTGCAGGGCGGCAGCATCGCCCTGGCGCTGCAGAACCAGGTGTCGCCGGGCGGCGCGCCGGTCGTCTACGCGCCGGGCATGGGCTTCGTGCTCACCGCCGTGGTCGCGCTGACTGCCGGCACCATCTTCCTGATGTGGGTCGGCGAGCAGGTCACCGAGCGCGGTATCGGCAACGGTGTCTCGCTGATCATCTTCGCCGGCATCGTCGCCGGCCTGCCGGCAGCGGTCATCCACACGCTGGATGCCTACCGTGACGGCAACATGAGCTTCATCTCGCTGCTGCTGATCGTCATCGTGGTGCTGGCGTTCACCTATTTCGTGGTGTTCGTCGAGCGCGGCCAGCGTCGCATCACGGTCAACTACGCACGGCGCCAGGGTGGCCGCAATGCGTACATGAACCAGACCTCGTTCCTGCCGCTGAAGCTGAACATGGCGGGCGTGATCCCGGCGATCTTCGCCTCCAGCATCCTGGCCTTCCCGGCGACGCTGGCGATGTGGTCCGGCCAGGCCAGCTCCGCGACCTGGCTGCAGAAGGTGGCCAACGCGCTGGGTCCGGGCGAGCCGCTGCACATGATCGTGTTCGCCGCGCTGATCACCGGTTTCGCGTTCTTCTATACCGCGCTGGTGTTCAACTCGCAGGAAACCGCCGACAACCTGAAGAAGTCGGGCGCGCTGATCCCGGGTATCCGTCCGGGCAAGGCCACCGCCGAGTACATCGACGCGGTGCTGACCCGCCTGACCGCGGCCGGCTCGCTGTACCTGGTGATCGTGTGCCTGCTGCCGGAGCTGATGCGCACCCAGCTCAATGCCTCGTTCTACTTCGGCGGTACCTCGCTGCTGATCGTGGTGGTGGTGGTGATGGACTTCATCGCCCAGGTGCAGGCGCACCTGATGTCGCACCAGTACGAGAGCCTGCTGAAGAAGGCCAACCTGAAGGGTGGCAACCGCGGCGGTTTTGCACGCGGCTGATTCCCCCGTTATACTTTCCGCTTCATAGCGAGAAGGCCGCCCTGGTTCCCCGGGCGGGCCTTCCAGACAGAAGGGCGGCCCCCGCAGCGGTCTCGGGTGGGGGTGCGATGTGGTAGTTCCGCGCGGGAGTAGCGCGGGCGGCCTGGAGAGAAATCTCCCTGCCAGGCACATCCGGCGCCGGAGCATGGGCACACTCCCCACGCCGGGCTCATGGAACCTTGTGTTCCACGGGCTTCCAAGCAAACCGGGACCTTGTTAGAATCGCTAGTTCACTTTTTTGATCCATCCTGCCGGAATGGCGCGCCACGCGGTGCGCATTCGGCCATCACTCAGCTGGAGAACCGCGTCATGGCGCGTATTGCAGGCGTCAACCTGCCAGCCCAGAAGCATGTCTGGGTCGGGTTGCAAAGCATTTACGGCATCGGCCGTACCCGCTCGAAGAAGGTCTGCGAAGCCGCAGGCGTTACTTCGACCACCAAGATCCGCGACCTGTCGGAGCCGGAAATCGACCGTCTGCGCCTCGAAGTGGGCAAGTACATCGTCGAAGGCGACCTGCGTCGTGAAGTCGGCATCGCCATCAAGCGCCTGATGGACCTGGGCTGCTACCGCGGCCTGCGTCACCGTCGCGGCCTGCCGCTGCGTGGTCAGCGCACCAAGACCAACGCACGCACCCGCAAGGGTCCGCGCAAGGCGCTTAAGAAGTAAGGGACCTAGAAAATGGCTAAGCCCGCTGCTGCTAAGACCAAGAAGAAGATCAAGCGCGTCATCACCGACGGCGTCGCCCACGTCCACGCTTCTTTCAACAACACCATCGTGACCATCACCGACCGCCAGGGCAATGCACTGTCCTGGGCGACCTCCGGTGGTGCCGGCTTCCGCGGTTCGCGCAAGTCGACCCCGTTCGCTGCGCAGGTCGCCGCCGAGAAGGCCGGCAAGGCCGCGCTGGACTACGGCGTGAAGTCGCTGGAAGTCCGCATCAAGGGTCCGGGTCCGGGCCGTGAGTCGGCCGTGCGTTCGTTGAACAACGTCGGCTACAAGATCACCAACATCATCGACGTGACGCCGATCCCGCACAACGGGTGCCGTCCGCCGAAGAAGCGTCGCGTCTAAAGGAGCGATAAGAAATGGCTCGTTATATCGGTCCTACCTGTAAGCTCGCCCGTCGCGAAGGCGCCGACCTGTCGCTGAAGAGCCCGGCCCGTGCGCTGGACTCCAAGTGCAAGCTGGAGCAGAAGCCCGGCCAGCACGGCGCCACCGCCCGCAAGGGCAAGCTGTCCGACTACGCCACCCAGCTGCGCGAGAAGCAGAAGGTCAAGCGCATCTACGGCCTGCTGGAGCGCCAGTTCCGCAATTACTACAAGAAGGCCTCGACCAAGAAGGGCAACACCGGCGAGAACCTGCTGCAGCTGCTGGAAACCCGTCTGGACAACGTCGTCTACCGCATGGGCTTCGCCGTGACCCGTCCGGCCGCGCGCCAGCTGGTCTCGCACCGCGGCGTCACCGTGAACGGCAAGTCGGTCAACCTGGCCTCGTACCAGGTCAAGGCCGGCGACGCGATCGCCCTGTCGGAAAAGGCTGCCAAGCAGCTGCGTGTCCAGGAAGCCCTGACCATCGCCGAACAGCATGACCTGAGCCCGTCGTGGGTGGAAGTCGATTCGAAGAAGTTCAGCGGCGTGTTCAAGGCCGTGCCGGATCGCGCCGACCTGCCGGCGGACATCAACGAAGCGCTGATCGTCGAGCTGTACTCGAAGTAATTCACATTGGAGAACCCCCGGCGACGGCCGGGGGTTCACTAGGAGAACCCGCAACATGACGGTTACCGCCAACCAGGTTCTGCGTCCCCGCGGTCCGCAGATCGAACGCCTTACCGACACCCGCGCCAAGGTCGTTATCGAGCCCTTGGAGCGGGGTTACGGGCATACGCTGGGCAATGCCCTGCGTCGCGTGCTGCTGTCGTCCATCCCGGGCTTCGCCATCACGGAAGTCGAGATCGACGGCGTGCTGCATGAGTACACCACGGTCGAAGGGCTGCAGGAGGACGTGCTCGAAGTCCTGCTCAACCTGAAGGACGTGGCCATCCGCATGCATTCCGGTGACAGTGCCACCATCTCCCTGTCCAAGCAGGGTCCGGGTGTGGTGACTGCCGCCGACATCAAGGTCGACCACAACGTCGAAGTCCTCAACGGCGAGCAGATCATCTGCAACCTGACCAAGGACACGGCGATCAACATGCGCCTGAAGGTCGAGCGTGGCTTCGGCTACCAGCCGGCGGCTTCGCGTCGTCGTCCGGACGAAGAAACCCGTGCCATCGGCCGCCTGGTCCTGGACGCCTCGTTCTCGCCGGTCCGCCGCGTCGCCTACGCCGTGGAAGCGGCCCGCGTCGAACAGCGCACCGACCTGGACAAGCTGGTCATCGATATCGAAACCAACGGCACGATCGATGCCGAGGAAGCCGTCCGCACCGCGGCCGACATCCTCAGCGATCAGCTCTCGGTGTTCGGTGACTTCACCCACCGCGACCGCGGTGCGGCCAAGCCGGCCAACAACGGCGTGGATCCGGTGCTGCTGCGCCCGATCGACGACCTGGAGCTGACCGTCCGTTCGGCCAACTGCCTGAAGGCCGAGAGCATCTACTACATCGGCGATCTGATCCAGAAGACCGAAGTGGAGCTGCTCAAGACCCCGAACCTCGGCAAGAAGTCGCTGACCGAGATCAAGGAAGTGCTGGCCCAGCGTGGCCTGTCGCTCGGCATGAAGCTGGAGAACTGGCCGCCGGCCGGCGTCTCCGCCCACGGCATGCTGGGCTGAGCAATCCCTGCTTCCCCGCATGGGCAACCATGCGGGGAGCGGCAGCACGCAGTACCCGCGCCGATGGCTTGAAAGCCACGGTGCCGGTCGTCCAGGGAACAGGGCGACCAGGACCACCCGCAGTCCACAGCCGCAACGCCAGGAAGGCGACAACGAAGTCCAACGAACCATCATTGACCAAGGAATAGACCCATGCGCCACCAGAAGTCGGGCCGCAAGTTCAACCGCACCAGCGCCCACCGCGAAGCGATGTTCAAGAACATGGCCGCCTCGCTGTTCAAGCACGAGCTGATCAAGACCACCCTGCCGAAGGCCAAGGAACTGCGCCGCGTCGCCGAGCCGCTGATCACCCTGGCCAAGGTCGACTCCGTCGCCAACCGCCGCCTGGCTTTCGCCCGCCTGCGTGACAAGGAAGCCGTCGGCAACCTGTTCACCGTGCTGGGCCCACGCTACGCCAGCCGTCCGGGCGGCTACCTGCGCCTGCTGAAGTGCGGCTTCCGTGCCGGCGACAACGCGCCGATGGCCTACGTCGAGCTGGTGGACCGTCCGGCCGCCGTTGCCGAGGAAGTGGCCGAGTAATCGCGCCTTCCGCAACGAGCCTGAAACGAAAAGCCCGGCCTCGCCCGGGCTTTTCGCTTTTCCGGAGTCCGTACGCTGCGGCGCGTGGCTGGCCGGGCGCACTGTCCGGACGCATGGACGTCGGGGCCGCTACCGTTCGCTGCGACCCGGGTGCGATCGATGCGCAGTGCATGGGCATGGCGCGGTCCGGCAGCCGCATGGCGTCGAGCATCGGCGATACGGTCCGCGTGGTGGATGCTGTCGCGCGGCTGCCGGCCTGTTACGCTTGTTGGATCATTGATCCGGAACGACACGATGAATCCTTTGCGGTGGAGCTTCCGCGCGCAGTGCCTGCTGGGCTTCCTGGCCTGTGCGGGTCTTCTTGCGTTCGCCATCTGGATGCAGCTGGAGATGGGCCTGGAGCCCTGTCCGCTGTGCATTTTCCAGCGCATCGCCTTCGCCGCGGTGGGCCTGGCGTTCCTGTTGGGCGCGCTGCACGGGCCGTCCGCCCGTACTGGCCGCAGCGCATACGGCGTGCTGGCGTTCATCGCCGCGGCGGTGGGCGCCGGCATTGCCGGGCGCCACGTGTACGTGCAACTGCTGCCGAAGGACCTGGGCAGCAGCTGCGGCCCGCCGTTGAGTTTCCTCAGCGAGACCATGGGCCCGTTCGAGGTGTTCCGTACCGTGCTTACCGGTACCGGCGACTGCGGCAACATCGACTGGACCTTCCTCGGCCTGAGCATGCCGATGTGGAGCCTGGTGTGGTTCGCGCTGCTGGGTGCGTGGGCGCTGTATGCCGGCCTGCGCGCGCGCCGGACACGCCTGTTCTGAGTCCCTTTGCTTTTCCGCTGTATCCCCCTGCTATCGCTACGGTAATCGCATGAACCTGTCCCCGTCCTTGTCCCCGGCCGCCACCGCATCGCACTGGGCGCCGGACAGCTGGCGCGGGCGCCCGGCGCTGCAGATGCCGACCTACCCCGATCCGCAGGCGCTGGAGGCGGCGCTGGCACAGCTGCGGCAGCTGCCGCCGCTGGTGACCTCGTGGGAGATCCTGGCACTCAAGCAGCAGCTGGCCGAGGCGCAGGAAGGCGAACGTTTCCTGCTGCAGGGTGGCGACTGTGCGGAAAACTTCGCCGACTGCGAATCCGGCACGATCTCCAACCGACTCAAGGTCCTGCTGCAGATGAGCCTGGTGCTGGTGCACGGGCTGCGCAAGCCGGTGATCCGGGTAGGGCGCTTTGCCGGCCAGTACGCCAAGCCGCGTTCGGCCGACACCGAGACCCGCGACGGGGTGACCCTGCCCAGCTACCGGGGCGACGTGATCAATGCGCCGGAGTTCACCGAGGCGGCGCGGGTACCCGATCCGCAGCGGATGATCGTCGCCCATTCGCGTTCGGCGCTGACGATGAATTTCGTGCGTGCCCTGATCGATGGCGGCTTCGCCGACCTGCACCATCCCGAGTACTGGAACATGAGCTGGGTCGGGTGTTCGCCGCTGGCGGCCGAGTACCAGAAGATGGTCGGTTCCATCGGCGATGCGGTGCGCTTCATGGAGACGCTGTCCGGTGCCCGGGTGCACAACCTCAACCGGGTCGATTTCTATACGTCGCACGAGGCGTTGCTGCTGCCCTACGAGCAGGCGCTGACCCGGCAGGTGCCGCGCCAGCACGGCTGGTTCAACCTGAGCACGCACTACCCGTGGATCGGCATGCGAACCGCGGCACTGGAGGGCGCGCACGTGGAGTATCTGCGCGGTGTGCGCAACCCGATCGCGATCAAGGTGGGGCCGGCGGTGCAGCCGGACCAGCTGCTGCGCCTGATCGACGTGCTCAATCCCGACGACGAGCCGGGCCGCCTGAGCTTCATCCATCGCATGGGCGCGACGCAGATCGCCGACAGGCTGCCACCGCTGCTGGGCGCGGTGAAGCGCGATGGCCGCCGCGTGCTGTGGGTCTGCGATGCGATGCACGGCAATACCGAGAGCACCAGCAACGGCTACAAGACCCGTCGCTTCGACAACGTCCTGGCCGAGGTCGAGGCGTCGTTCGACCTGCATGCGGCGGCCGGCACGCGCCTGGGTGGCGTGCACCTGGAGCTGACCGGCGAGGACGTGACCGAGTGCACCGGTGGCGCGCGCGAACTGACCGACCGCGATCTGGAGCGCGCGTACCGCTCGACGGTCGACCCGCGGCTGAACTACGAGCAGTCGCTGGAAATCGCGATGGCGATCGTGCGCAAGCGGCAGCAGGGGCCCGACGCGTCCTGAGGCGGGCATGGCGTATCGGTCGCTGCGCGCGACCCTGCGGGCAGCCACCGTGGCGACAACGGGTGAGGGCGGCGGCAAGCGCCGCGCCTGCGGCATGACATCGCGACCATGATGCCTGGCGCATCAGGTGCGGCACCTCCTTTCGTATCCCCGGAGGACGCGCAGCACCGGCCTGCGGGGGACCGCGTTCCTGTGGCTGGACTGCCGTATCCCGGTTGCGGCGGTACGCGCCGAACTGGAGCGCATCTGCAGGAGTCGCCGTTGTCGGACGGCCGGGTCTGCGTGACCCGGGTGAGCGAGGCGGGCGGGCAGGTCATGCAGGTCATGCAGGTGCGGCCGCTCGCGAGCACCCGCAACTCCGGCGATGCCCTCGACCTGCGCTGCGTCGTTGCGCGGGCGCATGATCGGATTCCTGGCGCGCGGGCATGCGGCCGCGCTGCCGCGGCCGCCGCGTGGGGGAGCCCGCGAACATCCGTTCACCGGGTGCGGAGGACGGTGCGCCGGCGTAGGCGGCATTGCCGCCGCGGTCGTCAACGGGTCTGCGCGGTGTCCACGAAGGTCGGTGGCCTGCGCGCCCGGGTCAGTTGCTCGTAGGCGTGCCCCAGTTCCAGCAGGCGCGGTTCGCTCCAGGCGGTGCCCATGAACAGCAGCCCCAGCGGCAGGCCGCCGGCATGGCCCATGGGCACGCTCAGGCTCGGGTAGCCGGCGACCGCGGCGGCACCGTAGCTGCCGCCGGGGTAGGCGTCGCCCTGGCCGGGCGTGGTGCGCCAGGCGGCACCGGTGGTGGGTGCCACCAGCGCATCGAGGCGGTCGGCGTGCAGTGCGGCGTCGATGCCCTCGGGGCCGGCAAGCCGGCGGGCGTTGCCGCGCGCAGCGATATAGGCCGGGTCCTTGAGCGTGCCGGACTGTTCGGCCTCCAGCAGTAATTCCTGGCCGAACAGGTGCAGTTCCTGCGAGGCGTTGGCCTGGTTGAACGCGATCAGGGTGGCGAGCGAATCCACCGGCGTCCGCCATTGCTGGAAGTACCGGTTCAGTCCGCTCTTGAATTCATACAGCAGCACCGTCTGCTCGTGCTTTTCCCATGCGCCTTCGCCGGGCAGGGTGGTTTCCACGACGGTGGCGCCGGCGGCGCGCATCGCCGCCACCGCCTGGTCGAGCACCGGCTTGATCTCCGCGCGTTCGGCGAGCGCGTTGCGCAACACGCCGATGCGCGCGCCGCGCAGGGCGTCGGGGCGCAGGCGGCTGCCGTAGTCGTATACGGCGCGCCCGGGCATCGCCGCGGTGGCGGGATCGGATTCGTCGCGGCCGGCGATCGCTTCGAGCAGCAGTGCGGCATCGGCGACGCTGCGGGTCATCGGTCCGGCGGTGTCCTGGCTGAAGGAGATCGGGATGATGCCGTCGCGGCTGACCAGGCCCACGGTGGGCTTGAGCCCGACGATGCCGTTGACCGCGGCCGGGCAGACGATGCTGCCGTCGGTTTCGGTGCCGATGGCGGCCACCGCCAGGTTGGCGGAGATGGCCACGGCGCTGCCGGAACTGGAGCCGCAGGGGTTGTGGTCGAGCGCGTACGGGTTGCGGGTCTGCCCGCCCGCCGCGCTCCAGCCGGAGGTTGAACCGGAGGAGCGGAAATTGGCCCACTCGCTCAGGTTGGTCTTGCCCAGGATCACCGCGCCGGCATCGCGCAGGCGCTGCACCAGGAAGGCGTCGCGGCGCGGGCGGAACGTCTTCAGCGCCAGCGAGCCGGCGGTGTTGTGCATGGGCGTGGCGCCGATGTTGTCCTTGAGCAGGACCGGCATGCCGTGCAGCGGGCCGCGGATGCGCCCGGCCCTGCGCTCGGCATCGCGCTGCGCCGCCTCACGGCGCGCGGCCGGGTTGAGCTCGATCACCGAGCGCAGCGCGGGCCCGGCACGGTCGAGCTGCGCGATGCGCCGCAGATAGGCGTCGGTGAGGGTGACGCTGTCGAGCTCGCCGGCGGTCATCCGCGCCTGCAGTTCGGCGATGCCCGCTTCCTGGTAGGGGAAGGGCGGCTCGCCGGCCGGGGTGTCGCTGGCGCTGCCATTGCAGGCGCTGCACAGCGCCGCCGCCAGCAGGGACAGGAGCAGTCGGGAACAGGTGTGGAAGGCGCGCATGCCGCGCAGGCTATCGGGCCGGCCTGGCCTTGGCAAACCAGCGTGCCGCGGTGCGGATTTCCGGCGTCCCGCGGCTCAGCGCGCGGTCGCTGGCCGGCGCTTGCCGATGTCCCGGGCCAGCACCCAGACCACGACGAGGTTGACGGCCAGCAGCAGCCACGAGGCCCAGCCGGGGTGGCGGATGATGGCGTACACGTCCAGCGGCAGGTACAGCGCGGCGGAGATGCAGCCCAGCCACGAGGCCCAGGCCCGGGCGCGCCACAGGCCCCAGGCTTCCAGCGATCGGAGCAGGCCGTAGGCGACCAGCGCGAGGGCGCCGACATGCACGGTGTCGGGCGTGATCATGTCCAGCAGCGTCGAGGACGAGCCGTGTTCGGGATCGCCGCCGACGTGCCGGATCAGGGTGTTGACGAAGGTGCGGAGGGGGGCGGGCCCGGAGAACTCCAGGCCCGCGGCGGCCAGAAAGGCCAATGCGGCCTTGACCGCTTCCAGCAGTGCGATGGCGGCAAGTCCCGGATGCGCATGCGGATCCGGGTTGTAGGGCTTGCGCGCGGACAAGTCGATCAGCCGGCGCGGGAGGCGCGCTTGCGATCGCTTTCGGTCAGGAACTTCTTGCGCAGGCGGATTTCCTTGGGGGTGATTTCCACCAGCTCGTCGTCATCGATGAAGTCCAGGGCCTGCTCCAGCGAGAACTTGATGGCCGGGGTCAGCTGGATCGCGTCGTCCTTGCCCGAAGCGCGCATGTTGGTCAGCGGCTTGGTCTTGATCGCGTTGACCGTCAGATCGTTGTCCTTGGAGTGGATGCCGATCAGCTGGCCTTCGTACACGTTGTCGCCTTCGGCGGCGAACAGCTTGCCGCGTTCCTGCAGCGGGCCCAGCGAGTAGGCCGGCGTGGCGCCCGCGGCGTTGGCGATCATCACGCCGTTCAGGCGCTTGGCGATGGCGCCCTGTTCCTTCGGGCCGTAATGGTCGAACACGTGGAACAGCAGGCCCGAGCCCTGGGTCAGCGTCTTGAACTCGTTCTGGAAGCCGATCAGGCCGCGCGCCGGGATCTTGAAGTCCAGGCGCACGCGGCCCTTGCCGTCCGATTCCATGTTCTCCAGCAGGGCCTTGCGGGTGCCCAGCTTCTCCATCACGCCGCCCTGGTGCTGCTCTTCGATGTCCACCACCAGCTGCTCGATCGGCTCCATCAGCTGGCCGTCGATTTCCTTGATGATGACTTCCGGACGCGACACGGCCAGTTCATAGCCTTCGCGGCGCATGGTTTCGATCAGCACCGACAGGTGCAGCTCGCCGCGGCCGGAGACCAGGAACTTGTCGGCGTCTTCCAGCTGCTCGACCTTCAGCGCCACGTTGTGCACGGTCTCGCGTTCCAGGCGCTCCTTGAGCTGGCGGCTGGTCAGGAACTTGCCGCCGGACAGGTCCTTGTTGCCGGCGAACGGCGAGTTGTTGACCTGGAAGGTCATCGAGATGGTCGGCTCGTCCACGGTCAGGGCCGGCAGCGCCTCCGGGGTGTCCAGCGCGCAGACGGTGTCGGAGATGGTCAGCTCCTGGATGCCGGAGATGGCCACGATGTCGCCGGCCTGGGCCTCCTCGACCTCGATGCGCTCCAGGCCCATGAAGCCCAGCACCTGCAGGATCTTGCCCTGGCGCTTCTTGCCTTCGCGGTCGACGATGCTGACCGGCATGTTCTTCCTGACCTTGCCGCGCTGGATGCGGCCGATGCCGATCACGCCGACGAAGTTGTTGTAGTCCAGCTGGCTGATGCGCATCTGGAACGGGCCTTCGGCCTCGACTTCCGGCGCCGGCACGTACTTCATGATCGCTTCGTACAGCGGGGTCATGTCGCCGTCGCGCACGGTGTCTTCCATGCCGGCGTAGCCGTTCAGGCCCGAGGCGTAGACGATCGGGAAGTCCAGCTGCTCATTGGTGGCGCCGAGCTTGTCGAACAGGTCGAACACCTGGTCGATCACCCATTCCGGGCGCGCGCCCGGGCGGTCGACCTTGTTGACCACGACGATCGGCTTGAAGCCCATCGCGAAGGCCTTCTGGGTGACGAAGCGGGTCTGCGGCATCGGGCCGTCCATCGCGTCGACCAGCAGCAGCACCGAGTCGACCATCGACAGCACGCGCTCCACTTCGCCGCCGAAGTCGGCGTGCCCGGGGGTGTCGACGATGTTGATGCGGTTGCCGCGCCAGTTGATGGCGGTGTTCTTGGCCAGGATGGTGATGCCGCGTTCCTTTTCCTGGTCGTTGCTGTCCATCACGCGCTCTGCCAGCACCGTGCGCTCGGACAGGGTGCCAGACTGCTTCAGCAACTGGTCGACGAGGGTGGTCTTGCCATGGTCGACGTGGGCGACGATGGCGATGTTGCGAAGGTTTTCGATGGACATGCGAAAGACGGCCAGCCGGTGCCGTGAATGGGGAAAAGAAGTCCAACATTATACGGGCATGCGGCCGATTCGCGAAAAGGGGCCGTGAAGGCCGCCGGGACGGGCGTTCAGCCGGCGGCGGGTGCGGTGAGGGCGGGGGACGTCGCCCGCCGGGGGCGGGTGTATCCTATGCGGTCTGCGATAGACGTCTTCTCCCACAAGGATTCCCATGTCCCTGACCGCCCATTTCGACACCTCCCGCGGCCTGATCAAGGTCGAGCTGTTCGCCGACAAGGCGCCGCTGACCGTGGCCAATTTCGTCAACCTGGCCCAGCGCGGGTTCTACGACGGCCTGAACTTCCACCGCGTGATCGCCGATTTCATGATCCAGGGCGGCTGCCCGGAAGGCTCCGGCCGCGGCGGCCCGGGCTACCGCTTCGAGGACGAGACCAACAACGGCGTGCGCCACGAGCGTGGCGTGCTGTCCATGGCCAATGCCGGCCCCAACACCAACGGCAGCCAGTTCTTCATCACCCACATCAAGACCGACTGGCTGGACGGCAAGCACACCGTGTTCGGCAAGGTGGTCGAAGGCTTGGACGTGGTCGACGCGGTCAAGCAGGGCGACCTGATCAACAAGATCACCATCGAGGGCGATGCCGACGCCGTGCTGGCCGCCCAGGCCGGGCGCGTGGCCGAGTGGAACAAGATCCTCGCCGCCTGATCCCCGTCCACGGCCACCGGCAACGGTGGCCGTTCGCGTGATGTGCACCGATTGCAGCCCCGCTTTCGCGGCCGCGGAGGCCGGGGCCGTCCCAAGACACCTTTCTTAGCAGAGGAAACCCCCATGAAAGCACCCGTACGTGTCGCCGTGACCGGCGCTGCCGGCAATATCGGCTACGCCCTGCTGTTCCGCATCGCCTCCGGCGAAATGCTGGGCAAGGACCAGCCGGTCATCCTGCAGCTGCTCGAGATCGACAATGAAAAGGCCCAGGCCGCGCTGAAGGGCGTGGTCATGGAACTGGAAGACTGCGCGTTCCCGCTGCTGGCCGGCGTGGTCACCACCGCCGACCCGCTGGTGGCGTTCAAGGACGTCGACGTGGCCCTGCTGGTCGGCGCCCGCCCGCGCGGCCCGGGCATGGAGCGCAAGGACCTGCTGCTGGAGAACGCCAAGATCTTCACCGTGCAGGGCAAGGCGCTCAATGCCGTGGCCAAGCGCGACGTGAAGGTGCTGGTGGTTGGCAACCCGGCCAACACCAACGCCTACATCGCCATGAAGTCGGCCCCGGACCTGGATCCGAAGAACTTCACCGCCATGCTGCGCCTGGACCACAACCGCGCCCTGAGCCAGCTGTCGGCCAAGACCGGCAAGGCCGTGGACAGCTTCGAGAAGTTCACGGTGTGGGGCAACCACAGCCCGACCATGTACCCGGACTACCGCTTCGCCACCACCGGCGGCGCCTCGGTGGCCGAGCTGATCAACGACCAGGAATGGAACGCCAACACCTTCATCCCGACCGTCGGCAAGCGTGGCGCGGCCATCATCGCCGCCCGTGGCCTGTCCTCCGCCGCCTCGGCCGCCAATGCCGCCATCGACCACGTGCATGACTGGGTGCTGGGCAGCAACGGCAAGTGGGTGACGATGGGCGTGCCGTCCGACGGCTCCTACGGCATTCCCGAGGGCGTGGTGTTCGGCTTCCCGGTGATCACCGAGAACGGCAAGTACACCATCGTCAAGGACCTGCCGATCGACGACTTCTCCAAGAAGTACATCGACATCACCCTGGCCGAGCTCGAGGAAGAGCGCGCCGGCGTGGCCGACCTGCTCTGATCGCAGCGGCCGGGCGACCGGGTCGACGGGGGGAAGCTTCGGCTTCCCCCTTTTTGTTGGAGGGGGTGCGGCGCGGTGTCCCGGGAGGGTGGCCGGCGGCATCCCCGGGGCGACGTGCAAAGGCGGAAACGGTGATCGGACTGCACTACATCGACGAGGCGTTGCTGGTGGCGGAGAAGCCCGCCGGCCTGCTCTCGGTACCCGGGCGCCTGCCGGAGAACCAGGACTGCCTGGTGGCACGCCTGCAGGCGTCGTTTCCCGACGTGCTGACCGTGCACCGGCTGGACCAGGTGACGTCGGGGCTGATGCTGTACGCACGCGGCAGGCAGGTGCAGGCGGCCCTGTCGATGCAGTTCGAGCAGCGGCGGGTGCACAAGCGCTACCAGGCGATGGTGGAAGGGCAGGTCGCGGGCGAGGCGGGCGAGATCGCGCTGCCGCTGATCTGCGACTGGCCGAACCGGCCCAGGCAGATGGTGGACCTTGAACGGGGCAAGCCGGCGCTGACCCGCTGGCGGGTGCTGGCGCGCGATGCGGGGCAGGCGTGGACCCGGGTGGAACTGGAACCGGTGACCGGGCGCAGCCACCAGTTGCGGCTGCACATGGCCAGTGCCGGCCATCCGATCGTCGGCGACGGCCTATACGGCGCCCGGCCCGCGCCGCGCGTACAGCTGCATGCGTGCCGGCTGGACTTCGTGCACCCGCTGAGCGGGGTGGGGATGGCGTTCGTTTCCCCCAGCCCGTTCTGAGCACGGCGCCGGTCCTGCAACGATGGTCGTACGACCATCGTCGCAGGGAGGCGGCGCACCCGTCCGGACTATGCTCGGCGCAGGCCAGCAGGTTCCGGAGGGTGACATGCAGTACGAGCAGACCTACCGCCGTTCCATCGACGCGCCGGAGGCATTCTGGGCCGAGGAGGCCAGGACGATCCATTGGCATAAGCCGCCGCAGCAGATCCTGGACTATTCCAATCCGCCGTTCCGGCGCTGGTTCGTCGGCGGCGAAACCAACCTCTGCTACAACGCGGTGGACCGGCACCTGGCCGAACGCGGCGACCAGCTCGCGCTGGTCGCCATTTCCACCGAGACCCAGGTCACCCGCGAGATCACCTACCGCGAACTGCATCGCGAGGTGAATGCCTTCGCCGCGGTGCTCAAGCTACTGGACGTCGGTCGCGGCGACCGCGTGGTGATCTACATGCCGAACATGGCCGAGGCGGTGTTCGCGATGCTGGCGTGCGCGCGCATCGGTGCGGTGCATTCGGTGGTGTTCGGCGGCTTCGCCGCGCACAACCTGGCGCTGCGCATCGACGATGCCAGGCCGAAGCTGCTGATCGCCGCCGACGCGGGCATGCGCGGCGGCAAGGTGATCCCCTACAAGCCCATGGTCGACGCGGCGTGCGCCGAGGCCGCCTCGCCGCCGCCGAAGGTGCTGGTCGTCTCGCGCGGCCTGGATGCGGCCATGCCCCGGATCGACGGCCGCGACGAGGACTACGCCGCGCTGCGCGCACAGGTGGGCGATACGCAGGTGCCGGTGGAATGGCTGGAGTCCAACGCGCCCAGCTACCTGCTGTATACCTCGGGCACCACCGGCAAACCGAAGGGCGTGCAGCGCGATGTCGGCGGCTACGCGGTGGCGATGGCGCTGTCGATGCGCACCGTGTTCGATTGCGCGCCGGGCCAGGTGATGTTCTCCACCTCCGATGTCGGCTGGGCGGTGGGGCATTCCTACAACGTGTACGGGCCGCTGATCGGCGGCTGCACGTCGCTGCTGTACGAAGGCCTGCCGACGAATCCGGATCCGGGCATCTGGTGGGCGCTGTGCGAGCAGTACGGGGTACGCACGATGTTCTCCTCGCCCACCGCGATCCGCGTGCTGAAAAAGCACGACGTGGACTTCATCCATCGCCACGACCTGTCCGGACTGAAGTACCTGTTCCTGGCCGGCGAACCGCTGGACGAGCCCACCGCGCAGTGGATCGGCGACGCGCTGCGCAAGCCGGTGATCGACAACTACTGGCAGACCGAGACCGGCTGGCCGGCGTTGACCCTGCTGCCGGGGCTGGAGATGAAGCCGGTGAAGTTCGGCTCGCCCGGCTTCCCCAACCTCGGCTACCGGATGAAGGTCATCGACGAGCGCACCGGGGCCGAAGTCGCGCCCGGGCAGAAAGGCGTGCTGGTGATCCAGCCGCCGCTGCCGCCGGGCTGCATGAGCACGGTGTGGAACGACGACGCGCGTTTCCTGAAGAGCTATTTCGGCCACTTCAAGGAGCTTCTGTACAGCTCGCTGGACTGGGCCATCCGCGACGCCGACGGCTACACCTTCATCCTCGGCCGCACCGACGACGTGATCAACGTGGCCGGTCACCGGCTGGGCACGCGCGAGATCGAGGAGGCCGTCAGCAGCCACCCGCGCGTGGCCGAGGCGGCGGTGGTCGGCATGCACGACGAGCTGAAGGGGCAGGTGCCGCTGGTGTTCGTCACCCTCAAGCGGGCGGCCGCCGCCGACGAGATCGCGGCGCTGTCGGCGGAGATGATGCAGCAGGTCACCGGCTCGCTCGGGGCGGTGGCGCGCCCGGCGCACGTGCATATCGTCAACGCGCTTCCCAAGACCCGTTCGGGTAAGCTGCTCCGGCGTTCGCTGCAGGCCCTGGCGGAGCGGCGCGACCCGGGTGACCTGTCGACGCTGGACGACCCGGGCGCACTGGAGGAAATCCGCCGCGTGCTGGGGACATAGCGCAGGCCGCTGGCGCGGCGATCGCAGGGGGCGGTGCGGGGGCAGGCATGCAGGACGGGGCGGGGGCCCCGGGTGCCGGGCGCGCGCATCGTGGTTGCGATGCACAAATGCGGGAGGGGGAATGGCGTTGATCCATGCCAAGACGGCGGCTGGCCGTCGCGAGATCGAAGACCGTGGCCTGCGCCTGGCGCCGCCGCTGCGCTCGGTGCTGCTGCTGGTGGACGGGCAGCGCGACAGCCGCGAACTGCAGCAGATGGCGCAGGGGCTGCGGGCGCCGGAGGATGTCCTGGAGCAGTTGCTGGCGCTGGAGCTGATCGAGGTGGTCGGTGGCAACGCGGAGCGTGCGCCACCGGCGCCGGTCACCACGCAGCTGGGCGACGACCCGCTGCGCTACCAGCAACTGCGCGACTGGATGGCCGAGTCGGTACGCCGGCACCTGGGGCTGAAGGGGTACCTGATCCAGCTCAAGATCGAGCGCAGCCGCAATGCGGTGGGGCTGGAACAGTTGTGGCCGGAAGTGGCCGCGGCGCTGGGCAAGGCCAAGAGCCCGGCATTCGCCAGCCGCTGGCTGGAGGAAACCCGGGCCCTGGTGCTGGCGTGATGACCGCGCCTGCCGGCGTGGCGCCCCGGTAACCCCGGGGCATCACGGCGGCCGCCCGGTGGTCGGCACTATCATGCGCGGTTGGTATCCGAGGGAGTGCCAGGCATGGATCAATACAACGGTGGCGGGGCGGGCACCGCGGGCTGGGACGCGATCAACGCGGCGTTGCGCCCGGTGTATGCGGGGCAGGAGCCACGGCACTTCGGCACGGCAGCCTCGTACACACTGGGCGGCGACGATCCGCTGGACGGCATCAGCGTGTACTGGAGCCCGCTGCCGCGCCCCCACTGGCATTACGTCACCTATGGCTTTTCCGAGCTGTACGACAAGCACAGCGACGATCCGGAGGCGAGCGGCTTCGGCTTCGAGCTGACCTTCCGTCTGGCCGCCGAAGCCGGCGAGGACGGCAGCGGCGCGCCACCGACGTGGCCGCTGAACCTGCTGCAGAACGTCGCCCGCTACGTGTTCGGCAGCGGCAACGTGTTCGAGGCCGGGCACCATCTCGATGCCAACGGCCCGATCGCGCTGGACAGCGGCACCCGGCTGCGCCACCTGGCGTTCGTCGCCGATCCGCAGTTGCCGGCGATCGACACGCCCAACGGACGCCTGGATTTCCTGCAGATGGTGGGCCTGACCGACGACGAGATGGCGGCGGTCAGGCGCTGGTCGACGTCCGGCGTGCTGGAGGCGCTGGCACCGGCGATGCCGTCGTGGATCACCGTGCTCGCGCGCGATTCGCTGCTGGCCGATGCGGCGCTGGCCGAACGGGTGGAGGCGGGCAGCCGCCGCGAAGGTTCCAGTACCGGCATGTTGTTCGTGGAGACGCTGGACTGGTCCGACGAGGACATCGGTACCACCCTGGTGCTGGGGGCGGGGCAGGTGGAGAGCGTGCTGGAACTGCTGCCGCTGCGCCTGCACCACGACCGGCCGCTGGTGGTGCTGGGCAGGGAACGGCAATGGCGGTTCGAGCCGGGCGTGGCGGACGACCTGCAGCTGGACGAGGACAGCGCGCGCTGCGTGCTGTGCGACGCGAGCATCGCGGCGATGCTGGCGGGCATCCGCGCCGAGCGTGGCGTGTACCGGTTGCCCGGCGGCAAGCTGCAGGTCGAAGTGGTGCCCACCCAGCTGCGCGACGGCCGCGGCAACGTGATCGGCGAGATCGGCTGAGCGCACCTGCCGGCGTGGCGGGATTCAGCCTCCGTCCTGGCGCGGTGGCGGGCGGCGGCCGGCCGCCGCCAGCGAGAACACGAACACCGCGCCGGACGCGCTGTCGGCCAGTTCGATCCGGCGCTGGTGCAGCTGCAGGATGCGCTGCACGATCAACAGCCCGAGCCCGCCGCTGTCCGGGCGCCGGCTGGCGAGCGCGGACGGTGCGCTGAACAGATGCGCGCGCTGTTCCGGGGCGATGCCCGGCCCGCTATCGGCGATGCGTACCTGCACATCGTCGCCGACCGCGCGCAGCGTGACCGTGATGCGGCCGCCCTCGGGTGTATGGCGGATGGCGTTGTCGAGCAGGTTGGTCAGCACCCGCTCGACCAGGCCCAGGTCGGCGTGGACCGCCGGCAGGCCCGACGGGATGTCCGCGGCCAGCGCCTGCCGGCGCGCCTGCGTGGCCAGTTCGAATTTCTGGAACACGTCCTGTACCAGGTCCGGCAACGAGAACGCCTGCGGCTCCAGCACCACGCCGCCGTGTTCCAGCCGCGCCAGTTCGAACAGCGCCTGCGCCAGGCGGCCGACCTTGGTGCTCTGCGCCAGGGCGATGGACAGGTAGCGCTGGCGTTCGGCGGGGTCGAGCGTGGCGTCCTTCAGCGCCAGGGTTTCCAGGTAACCGTGCAGCGACGACAGCGGCGTGCGCAGGTCGTGGGAAATGTTGGCCACCAGTTCGCGGCGCTGCAGGTCCTGCTGGCGCAACTGCTGCCATTGCTCGCCGATGCGCTGCGCCATGTGCGCGAAGCTGTGCTGCAGGATGGCCAGCTCGTCGCGTTCGCCGGGCCGCGGCGGCACCGCCGGCGCCGCCAGCGCGGGAGTGCCGGCGTCGACGTCGAATGCCTGGATGTCGCGGGCCAGCCGGCGCAGCGGCCGGGTGATCCAGCGGAAGGCGATGACCCCGGCGAGCAGGCCGACGAGCGCCACGATGGCCAGCGCCCACAGCGTGGTGCGCACGCTGGCGCTGGCCGCCACGTCCGCCGCCAATGCCTCGCGCTGTTCGCCGACCAGGACCACGTAGATGTAGCCCACCTGCCGCCCCTGCACGCGCAGCGGCGCGGCGTTGAACACCTTGCGCCCGGCGCTGCTGCGCGGGTCGTCGCCGAGGATGGGCAGTGGCGCGCCGCCCAGCAGCGCATGTACCGGCGCCAGGTCGACGCGGTCGCGCCTGAGGTGCCCGTCCGGCGCATCGTGGCCGAGGATCCGGCCCTGGTCGTCGAGCAGGTAGACCTCGACACTGGGGTTGACCGCCATCAACTTGCCGAACAGCGCGCGCACCTCGCCGTCGCGCATGCCGCGCGCGTCCATCAGCTCGCCGCTGCGCGCGATGTGTTCGGCCAGCCCGCGCGACAGACGCTGCACGGTTTCCTGTTCGTGCAGGCGCGTGCTGCGCATCTGGATCCACGCCAGCGCGCCGCAGCACACCAGCAGCAGCGCGCAGAACACCAGCGACAGCCGTTGCCATAGCGCCAGCCGGTTCATGGTGCGTTGCCGCCTCCTGCCAGCTTGTAGCCGCGACCCCACACGGTGAGGATGCGCCGTGGCGTGGCCGGGTCGCGTTCGATCTTGTTGCGCAGCCGGTTGATGTGGGTGTTGACGGTGTGCTCGTAGCCCTCGTGGCGGTGGCCCCACACCTGGTTGAGCAGTTCCATGCGCGAGTACACCTGGTCCGGGTGGCGGGCGAAGAAATGCAGCAGGTCGAACTCGCGCGGGGTCAGCTCCAGGGCATCGCCATCGACTTGGGCCGTGCGCGCGACCGGGTCGATGCGGATGCCGGCCACGTCGATCGCGCCGGCGTCGATGCGCGCGTTCTGCGCCATCGCCTCGACCCGGCGCAGCAGCGCCTTGATCCGCGCGACCAGTTCCAGCATCGAGAACGGCTTGGCCAGGTAGTCGTCCGCACCCAGCTCCAGGCCGAGGATGCGATGCACCTCGCTGGCGCGCGCACTGGTGATGATGATGGGCGTGTAGCGCGTCATCGCACGCGCGCGCCTGCAGATCTCCAGCCCGTCGACGCCGGGCAGCATCAGGTCGAGCACCAGCGCGCTCCAGTCGTCGCTTTCCAGCAGGCGCAGGCCGTCGTCGCCGGTGGCCGCATGGGTCACGTCGTAGCCTTCGTCGCGCAGGTGCATGCGCAGCAGGTTGGCGATGTGGACGTCGTCCTCGACGATCAGGACGCGTTTGGCGCGGTTCATCGGTACGTCCGGCCGGCAGGGAGGTGGCCACCATTGTCGGTGCAAGCCGGCGCCGATGTGTCACGGAAAATTTAACTGCGCGTGAGGATTCGTTGACCCGGGCGGGCGCAGCATGGCCCCATCGTTCCTGCCCGGAGACCGGCCATGTCCCTATCCCGTCGCACCCTGCTGGGCCTGGGCGGCGCATTGGCGGCGGCCGGCCTGTTCGGGGTGGGGGCCTGCGGTCGCGCCGCACCGGCGCCCGCGGCCAGGCGCGGCACCTTCGAGGTCGAGCACGACGACGACCAGTGGCGCCGGCTGCTGACCCCGGCGCAGTACGCCGTGCTGCGCGGGCACGGGACCGAACGCGCCTACAGCAGCCCGCTCAACGGCGAGCACCGGCGCGGCACTTTCCATTGCGCGGGCTGCGCGCTGGCGTTGTTTTCGTCGGCCGCCAAGTTCGACAGCGGCACCGGCTGGCCGAGCTTCTGGGCACCGCTGCACGGCGCCGTCGGCGAGGTGCGCGACAGCACCCTGGGCATGCTGCGGGTGGAAGTGCATTGCCACCGCTGCGGTGGCCACCTCGGCCACGTGTTCGACGACGGCCCGCGCCCGACCGGTCTGCGTTACTGCATCAACGGCGTGGCCCTGGATTTCATCGCGGCGTGAGCGCCGCCCCTCACCGATCGCACAAAGGACTCCCGCATGTTCCTGCTCCTGCTGGCCTATCTCGGCGGCGCGCTGACCATTGCCAGCCCGTGCATCCTGCCGGTGCTGCCGTTCGTGTTCGCGCGTTCGGACCGGCCGTTCCTGCGCAGCGGCCTGCCGCTGCTGGCCGGCATGGCGCTGATGTTCGCGGTGGTCGCCAGCCTGGCGGCGGTCGGCAGCCACTGGGTGGCGCAGGCCAACCAGGCCGGACGCTGGATCGCGCTGGGGGTGATGGCGGTATTCGCCCTGGCGCTGTTGTGGCCGGCACTGGCCAACCGCCTGCTGTCGCCGCTGCAGCGCCTGGGAGGACGGCTGGATGCGGCGGCCGGCGCAGGGCAGGGCATGGGCAGTTCGCTGCTGATCGGTGTCGCGACGGGGTTGCTGTGGGCGCCCTGCGCCGGGCCGATCCTGGGGTTGATCCTCACTGGTGCGGCGCTGCAGGGTGCCAATGCCGGTAGCAGCGGCCTGCTGCTGGCCTACGCGCTGGGTGCGGCGACGTCGCTGGCGCTGGCGCTGTGGGTCGGTGGCCGGGTACTGGCCGCGCTGAAACGGCATCTGGGCGCGGGCGAGTGGATCCGGCGCGGCCTGGGCATCGCCGCGCTGCTGGCGGTGCTGGCCATCGCCATGGGCTGGGATACCGGCGTGCTGACGCGGCTGTCGACGGTGAGCACCGCGCGGCTCGAGCAGGGGCTGCTGGACGCGCTGCCCGCGCACTCCGCGGCGGCGCGCGGCTCGATGATGATGGCCGCCAACCCGGCCGCGATGGCGGGGCTGCCGGTCGAAGGCGAACTGCCGTCGCTGGCCGGCGCCAGCGGCTGGCTCAACAGTCCGCCACTGGATGCGCAGGCGCTGCGCGGCAAGGTGGTGCTGGTCGATTTCTGGACCTACTCGTGCATCAACTGCCTGCGCGCGCTGCCGCATGTGCGGCAATGGTACGAGCGCTATCGCGAGCATGGGCTGGTGGTGGTCGGCGTGCACGCGCCGGAGTTCGCGTTCGAGCGCGACGTGCGCAACGTGCAGCGGGCGGTGGAGGACCTGGGTGTCGGCTGGCCGGTCGCGCTCGACAACGATTTCGCCATATGGCGCGGCTTCGACAACCGCTACTGGCCCGCGCATTACTTCATCGACGCGCAGGGGCGCATCCGCGCCCATCACTTCGGCGAGGGCAATTACGAGGAATCCGAGCGGATCATCCGCCGGCTGCTGCGCGAGGCGGGCAACACGTTGCCGGGCGACGCATCGGCGGCGACCGCCATCGCGCGCGGCGCCGTCGAGCGTGCGCCGGACATGGGCAATCTGCGCTCGCCCGAAACCTACATCGGCCATTCGCGGGCGGAGAACTTCGCGTCGCCGGGCGGGCAGCGCGCGGGCAGCGCCTTCGACTATGCGGTTCCGCCCGTGCTGCGGCTCAACCAGTGGGCGCTGGGAGGGCGCTGGGTGGTGGGCGAGGAGGACGCGCGGCTGCAGCAGGCCGGCGGCCGCATCGCCTTCCGTTTCCATGCGCGCGACCTGCACCTGGTGCTGGCGCCGCAGGCCAGCGGCCAGCCGGTGCGTTTCCGGGTGCGTGTCGACGGGCATGCGCCGGGCGCGATGGCCGGCGCCGACGTGAGCGCCGGCGGCGATGGCCAGGTGGATGAAAACCGGCTCTACCAGTTGATCCGCCAGGACGGCGAAGTCGGCGAGCGCAGTTTCGAGATCGAGTTCCTCGACCCGGGCGTGCGCGCCTATGCCTTCACCTTTGGTTGAGCCGCGGAGGCCAGCGATGACGATGAGCATGGAAAAATGGGTGGCCGGCGGCATTGCCGCGCTGGTCGCCGGGCTGCTGGTGCTGGCCGCGTCCGGCCTCGGCCGCCCGGTACATGCGGCGCCGGCATCGGTGGATGTGCCCGTGCCGACGGGCGCGGCCGACCTGCGCCAGCCCGGCGTACACCGCGCGCAGGTGGTGTTCGCCGGCGGCTGCTTCTGGGGCGTGCAGGGCGTGTTCCAGCACGTGAGGGGCGTGGACAGCGCCGTGTCCGGCTATATCGGCGGCAGCGCTGCCGATGCCCGCTATCCGCGCGTCAGCGGCGGCGGCACCGGCCATGCCGAAGCCGTGCAGGTGACCTACGACCCGTCACGGGTCAGCCTTGCGCAGCTGCTGCAGGTGTTCTTCTCGGTGGTGCACGACCCCACCCAGCGCGACCGCCAGGGCCCGGACCGCGGCAGCCAGTACCGGTCGGCGGTCCATGCAGACGACGCGGCGCAGCGCGCGGCCACGCTGGCCTATATCGACCAGCTGCAGCGCAGCGGCGTGTTCGCCGCGCCGGTGGTGACGCGGGTCGAGGGCGGCAGGCGGTTCTACCCGGCGGAGGACTACCACCAGAACTACCTCGCGCTGCATCCGGACGCGGCGTACATCCGGTTCTACGACCTGCCCAAGGTCGAGGCGCTGCAGCAGCGATACCCGGCGCTCTACCGCGACGCGCCACGGCTGGTGATGCCGGTATCGGTGCGTTGAAGCCGGGGCCGCGCAGCGGCTCCAGAACGCGAAGGGCCGCCGGCTATGCCACCGGCGGCCCTTCGGTTTCCAGGCGTTGGAGCGCGGACTCAGCCCAGGCCTTCGGCCTTGAGCGCGGCCTGTACCGCCGGGTCGGCCTGCATGCGCTGCTCGAAGCGGTCCAGCGCGTCCATGCCGGCCAGATCGATCTTGAGGCCACGTGCCCAGCGCAGGGTCACGTAGGTGTAGGCATCGGCGATGGACGGGCGCGGCGTTCCCCCCAGCCAGTCGACCTGCGCCAGGCGGTCGTTGAGGCGCTGGTACAGGCCCTTGAGCTTGTCGCGCGAATTCTGCTGGGTGCGGGCGATGACCGCCTCGTCCTCCAGGTATCGGGTCGAACCGAAGATCGGGTAGTACTGCGGGTGCAGGTCGGCGTTGACGAAAGACAGCCAGCGGTTGACCTCGGCACGGGTGCGCGGGTCGCTGCCGCCGTCCAGGCCGGCGTCCGGCGCCTTGTCGCAGATGTAGTGGAGGATGGCCGCGTTCTGGGTCAGGACCCAGCCGTCGTCCTCGAGCACCGGCACCGCACCGGCCGGGTTCATGGCCATGTACGCCGGCGACTTCATGGTGGCATGGTCGACGATCTGGACCTCGAACGGCAGGCCGGACCAGATCAGCGCGATATGGTCGGCCAGCGAACAGGCGCCGGGCTTGGTGTAGAGCTTCATCGGATACCTCGGGGGTGGAAGGACCCCCGCATTATCGTCGCCGGCGCGTTCGCTGGCGTGACCGGCATGCGATGCCGCCGCCTCAGGACGTGCGCGGCTTGAGCGACTGCACCTTGTAGAAGGTGTGCCCGCCGATGGTGGCGACCTGGTAGGCGTTGCGCCAGCTCGGGCTGGCGATCGCGTGCGCGGCGAAGTGGCTGGCGCCGGGCACGATCTCCTTGCGCTGGCCGGCCGGCAGGGCCCAGTTGCGTTCGGCGGCGAAGGCCACGTCCACGGCCTCGGCCCAGGCATCGTTGTTGCGCAACTGGGTGTCCGGTGCCACCAGGGTGGGCGCGAACTGCTTGCGTGCGGTCACCACCTGGCACATCGAGTCGCCCCACAGGCCGCTGTCGAGGCGGCGCAGCGCGACTTCGGCCACGGCCTGCTGGCCGCGCAGGGTCTGGTCGCGGGCTTCCAGATAGACGGTGGTACTCAGGCACAGCGAATCGGCGGCCGGCTGCGGCAACAACTGCGACAGCCAGAGAATCCAGGCCAGTTTCATAGGTCTCCTTGCTCCGTATGGGCGGCAACCTGCCTGTTCCCCACACAGCAGGGGACAGGACGGCAGCAGCTTGGCGTCATGGGGAGGCGGCCATGGCATCGGGGCCGCCCCGTGGGCAGACCCCGATCAATCGATCGCCTGGGGGCTGCGCCGTGCTCACCAGAACTGGGGGGTGAGCGGAAAGTTGGCGCAAGGTAGGGGGGTAATCCCAAACTCATCCTGAATGCGGATTCTTGACATTCAGCTTCGTTGCGGGTCCCGGAACCGGCGCGGATGTGGCGGCGGCGTGTCGTCCAGGGTCGGTCGGGATGTGTCGCAGGTCACGAAAAATGGGGGCAGCGGGCCCGGTACTGGTGGCTGCCGGCGCTCGTCCGTGCCCGGGATACACCGGCATCCTGCTTGCCCGCCGTGCCGCCAACCGCGGGCAGGCGCACGACCGCGGCATGCGCCTGCGGCGCACGCCTAGAGCGTGGCGGCCAGGCGGCTGCCCTGGTCGATGGCGCGCTTGGCATCCAGTTCGGCGGCTACGTCGGCGCCGCCGATGACATGGGCGTTCACGCCCGTCGCCGCCAGCGCATCGGCCAGGGCGCGCATCGGCTCCTGTCCGGCGCAGACCACCACGGTGCCGACTTCCAGCAACTGCTCGGTGCCATCGATGCGGATGCGTAGTCCGCGGTCGTCCACACCCACGTACTCCACGCCGCCCAGCATCCGCACCCCCTTGGCCTTGAGCGTGGCGCGGTGGATCCAGCCGGTGGTCTTGCCCAGGCGGGCGCCGGGCTTGCCGGGGCTGCGCTGCAGCAGCCAGACCTCGCGCGCCGGTGCCTCGGGCTGCGGCGCGGACAGCGCGCCACGGCTTTCGAAACTCGGGTCCACGCCCCATTCGGCCATCCAGCGCGCCGGGTCCAGCGACGGCGACGGCCCGTCCTGCACCAGGAACTCGCCGACGTCGAAGCCGATGCCGCCGGCGCCGATGATGGCGACCTTGTCCGCGGCCCGGACCCGGCCCTGCAACACGTCCAGGTAGCTGACCACCATCGGGTGGTCGGCCCCGGGGAAGTCCACCTTGCGTGGCGAGATGCCGGTGGCGACCACCACGTCGTCGAAGCCGGCCAGCATCGGCGCATCGGCGCGCACGCCCAGGCGCAGTTCCACGCCGGTATCGGCCAGGCGGTGGCGGAAGTAGCGCAGGGTCTCGTGGAACTCCTCCTTGCCGGGAATGCGCTTGGCGACGTTGAACTGGCCGCCGATCTCGCTGGCCGCGTCGAACAGGGTGACGTGGTGGCCGCGTTCGGCCGCGACCGTCGCGCAGGCCAGCCCGGCCGGGCCTGCACCGACCACCGCCACCCGCCTGGGCGCGGTCGTGGGGCGGTAGACCAGTTCGGTCTCGTGCGCGGCACGCGGGTTGACCAGGCAGCTGGCGCGCTTGTTGACGAAAATGTGGTCCAGGCAGGCCTGGTTGCAGGCGATGCAGGTATTGATGGTCTCGGGCCTGCCGGCGCGGGCCTTGGCCGGCCACTGCGGGTCGGCCAGCAGCGGCCGCGCCAGCGAGACCATGTCGGCCTGGCCGTCGGCCAGCACCCGCTCGGCGACGTCGGGCATGTTGATCCGGTTGACCGCGATCACCGGCACGCCCACGTGCGGGCGCAGCTTGGCGGTGACCGCGGTGAAGGCCGCACGCGGCACCGAGGTGGCGATGGTCGGCACGCGTGCCTCGTGCCAGCCGATGCCGGAGTTGATCAGGGTCGCGCCGGCCGCTTCGATGGCCCGCGCCTGCTGCAGGATTTCTTCCCAGTTGCTGCCGTCCTCCACCAGGTCCAGCAGCGACAGCCGGTAGATGATGATGAAGTCCGGGCCGCAGGCCTCGCGGATGCGGCGCACGATCTCCACGGCGAAGCGCATGCGCCTGGCCGGGTCGCCGCCCCAGGCATCGGTACGCGTGTTGGTGCGCGGGGCGATGAACTCGTTGATCAGATAGCCTTCCGAACCCATCACCTCGACGCCGTCGTAGCCGGCATCGCGCGCCAGCCGCGCGGCACGGGCGTAGCTGCCGATCTGGCGTTCCACGCCCCGCGCCGACAGCGCGCGCGGGGTGAACGGGTTGATCGGCGCCTTGAGCCGGGAGGGCGCCACCTGCAGGGGGTGGTAGGCGTAGCGGCCGGCATGCAGCAGCTGCAGGCAGATGTGGGCGCCGTGGCTGTGCACGGCTGCGGTGACCTGCCGGTGCCGGCCTGCTTCCCACGGCCAGGACAGCTTGCTGCCGAACGGCGCCAGCCAGCCGACGATGTTCGGCGAGAAGCCGCCGGTGACCAGCAGCGCGGCACCGCCGGCGGCGCGCTCGCCGAAATAGGCTGCCAGCTTCGGGAAGTCGCGGACGTGGTCCTCGAGGCCGGTATGCATCGAGCCCATCAGGATGCGATTGCGGAGCCGGGCGAAGCCCAGGTCCAGCGGTGCGAACAGATGGGGGTAGGCGGTGTCGGTGGCGGGCGTCATGATGGATACGCTTGCGTACGGATCATGTCAGCCTGCCCCGAAACCCGGTCGGCGGCAAGGGGCGCGCCGTGGCCGTGACGACCGCGCGCCAGTGGCAAGGTCCAGCGCAGTGGTTCATGCCCGGTGCGGGCGCCGTGGGGATGGGCCTCGCGCAGACCGCCCGGTGGCGCGCTCGTCGCGGCCAGGGGGCTGCCCAGCGGCGGGCGCCGCCGTCAGCTGTGCCGGGGCGCGCCGCGGCGGGCGCCCCGTAAAGGGCGCGCGGACAGAACGTCCGCCTGCCACGCCGGGCGTATCGGTCGCGTGCTGTCTCAGTCCCAGCCTTCGAGCACCAGCTTGCCCAGGGTGCCGCCCGATTCCAGCAGCCGGTGCGCCTGGCGCAGGTTGGCCGCGTTGATCGGGCCCAGCCGCGCGCTCACCGTGGTCCGCAGCTCGCCGGCATCGATCAGGCTGGCGGCGCGGGTGAGGATGCGGTGCTGTTCGATCATGTCGGCGGTGCGGAAGCGCGCCCGCGCGAACATGAATTCCCAGTGGATGCCGATGCACTTGGCCTTGTACGGGTCGCCGATGCGCAGCTCGCCGGCAGGCTCCACGATCAGGCCGACATGGCCTTGCGGCGCCAACAACTCACCCAGCACCTGCCAGTAGCGATCGGTGTCGGCCAGGTTCAGCGCGGCGTCCACCGGGCCGATGCCGAGCGCCTGCAGCTGCGGTGCCAGCGGCTGGTGATGGTCGATGACGTGCGCGGCACCCAGTTGCCGGCACCAGGCGCGGCTTTCCTCGCGCGAGGCGGTCGCCACCACGGTGAATCCGGCATGGCGGCCGAGCTGGATCGCCATCGAGCCGACGCCGCCGGCACCGCCGATGACCAGCAGGGTCCGGCCGCTGTTGCGCCGGCCATCGAGCTGGTAGGGCATGCGCTGGAACAACAGTTCCCAGGCCGTGAGCGTGGTCAGCGGCAGGGCCGCGGCTTCGGCGAAATCCAGCGTGCTGGGCTTGCGCGCGACCAGTCGTTCGTCCACCAGGTGCATCTGCGCGTTGCAGCCCGGCCGGGTGACGTCGCCTGCGTAATACACCTCGTCCCCCACCTCGAACGCGGTCACCCCGGGGCCGACGGCCAGGACCGTGCCCGCGGCATCGAAACCGAGGATGCGGGGCGGCGTCTGCTCGCCCGTGCCCGAACGCCGCAGCTTGGTATCGACCGGGTTGACCGACACCGCCTGCACGCCTACCAGCAGGTCCTGGCCCTGTGGGGCCGCGGGCGGGGGCAGCTCCAGGTCTTCCAGCGCGCGGGGATCCTCGATCGGCAGGTAGCGGCTCAGGCCCACAGCTTTCATGGCAGAAGTTCCGTTCGGTGAGGGGTGGACGGCCATGATACCCAGCCACCGTTCAGGCAAGGCCCGGGCGATCGGGCGACTTGGCCGCTCCGGCCGGTACCCGTGCCCGGCTCCCGGCGCGGTACCCGGCATGGCCCGGAACGCCAGTCAGGGCGGGGATCTTGTGCGTCTTGATCAAGCTGTATAGGGTGGCGTTCCAGCGGTCGCCCACGTCCAGGGGACCTGCCATTTGTTACGCAGCTGTTAACGTGGTCTTCACGGCCCAGCGCATAATGTGCTCTCCGTTGGCGTGCGGAAACGGCCATCTTTCGGACGCGACGAACGAAATCGCTGTGCTGGACATGCCATTACCGGTTTCATACCCCCGAAACAAGGAGTTGTATTCATGAACAAGAAGATCCTTACCGCCGCACTGCTGGGCGGTCTGGCATTTGCCCAGGCTGCGTCGGCCCAGGAATTCGACGACCGCTGGTATCTGACCGGTTCGGCCGGCTTCAACTTCCAGGACAACGACCGCGGTACCAACGATGCTCCGTTCGTCACCCTGGGCCTGGGCAAGTTCATCAGCCCGAACTGGTCGCTGGACGGTGAGCTGAACTACCAGAACCCGAACTTCGACAAGAACCAGGACCTGAACTGGTCGCAGTACGGCGCCTCGCTGGACCTGCGTCGCCACTTCATCCAGGACGGCCGCGGCTGGAACCCGTACCTGCTGTTCGGCCTGGGCTACCAGAAGGCCGAGGAAGAGTACGTCACCAACTCGCCGAACTCGCCGGCCAAGCGCAAGGACGGCAACCTGGCCGCCAAGCTCGGCGCCGGTCTGCAGACCACCTTCGACAAGCGCGTCGCCGTGCGTGCCGAAATCGCCTACCGTGCCGATTTCGACGACCAGAGCGTGAACCCGCGCCTGGCCGGCAAGGACAATGACTGGTTCGGCGACGTGCTGGCTTCGGTCGGCGTCGTGATCCCGCTGGGCCCGGCCCCGGTTGCCGCCGTCGCTCCGCCGCCGCCGGCTCCGGTCGCGCCGAGCTGCGCCGACCTGGACGACGACGGTGACGGCGTCAACAACTGCGACGACAAGTGCCCGAACTCGCAGGCCGGCCAGATCGTTGGTCCGGACGGCTGCCCGGTGCCGGTGTCGATCGACCTGAAGGGCGTGAACTTCGACTTCGACAAGTCGACCCTGCGTCCGGATGCCGTCGCGATCCTGAGCGAGGCCAGCGAGATCCTGAAGCGTTACCCGGAACTGCGCGTTGAAGTCGCCGGTCACACCGACTCGAAGGGTACCGACGCCTACAACCAGAAGCTGTCCGAGCGTCGCGCCAAGGCCGTGTACGACTACCTGACCGGCCACGGTGTTGCCGCCTCGCGTCTGGTGGGCCCGATCGGCTACGGCGAGAGCCGCCCGATTGCTCCGAACACCAACCCGGATGGTTCGGACAACCCGGAAGGTCGCGCCAAGAACCGTCGCACCGAGCTGAACGTCCAGAACTGATCGGACGTATCGGTTGATTCGAAACAGGGCCCGGCGAAAGCCGGGCCTTGTTTTTTGCGCAGCATCGAATCGCCAGGCATACGCCTGCACCTGCCGCGTCGTTCACCGGCAAAACCCGGCAACACGCATTCCGTGAACCCGGTCGTGGTGGTTGAAAGCCCTGCGGGGCATGCCTACACTCGCGGCGTTCCCTGTACGAATGGAAATACCGATGCTGCGTATCGCACTGGCCGGCGCCATGGCCCTGGTCCTCGTTCCCGCCGCCCACGCAGCCGTCGATTGCTCGGCCAGCAGCATCGTGCCGCCGCCGTTGCCGGCCACGGTGATCGAGCCGGTCGCCATGGAGCTGTATTCCCGTCCGGGCCAGCTGGGCATGCCGTCGGGCGTGCTGGCGCCCAACGCCAGCGGCGAGCAGTCGCTGGAGCGCGTGCTGATGCGCCTGCGCGTGGAAAGCTGCAACAACGTCGCCAGCGCCATGCCGGCGCGCCCGGCGATCAATCCCAATGACCCGGCGGCCTACAAGCCGCAGACGCAGTACGACAACACGCCGTGGCGGTTCGACATGAGCCAGAACGGCAAGCGCATGACCGCCGACGAATTCGATGCCTGGATGAAGGCCCGTGGCGTGCGCGTGGTGAAGGCGGCGGCAACGCCGGCTGCCGAGGGCGCGGCCGAAGCCAAGGCGGCGGCCGAGGTCAAGTAACGCAAGCCGCCCGGATGTCGCGCAGGAATTACCCTGATGCCCGCCCTGCCAGACAGGGCGGGCATTTTGCTGCGTCCCCCGGTCCCCGTGCCAAGCACGCCGGCGCGACGCAGGCGGCGCCGCGGCATGGCCTGGCGCGCGTGCTGTCGAAGGCGGGCGTGTGCTCGCGCGCCGAGGCCGCGCGCCGCGTGCTCGCCGGCCGGGTCGGCGTGGACGGCCGCGTGGTGCGCGACCCGGAATTTCCGGTGGTTCCCGGGCGCCAGCGGGTGACCATGGACGGCCAGCCCCTCGTGGCGGCGCAACGCCTCTACCTGGCCCTGAACAAGCCGCGGGGCCTGGTCACCAGCGTCCGCGACGAGCAGGGCCGGGATACCGTCTACCGATGTTTCGAAGGCGCGGGCATGCCGTGGCTGGCGCCGGTCGGGCGGCTGGACAAGGCCAGCGAGGGCCTGCTGTTCTTCAGCAACGACCCGGAATGGGCGGCGCGGCTGACCGACCCGGCGACCGGACCTCTGAAGACCTATCGCGTGCAGATCGACGGCGTGCCCGACGCGGCGCAGCTGGCGCGCATGCATGACGGGGTCGAGGACGCCGGTGAACACCTGGCCGTGCATTCGGTCGCGGTGCTGCGCCAGAGCGAGCGCACCGCATGGCTGGAGATCGTGCTGGACGAGGGCCGCAACCGGCATATCCGGCGCCTGCTGCAGGTAGTGGGATTCGAGGTGCTGCGCCTGGTGCGGGTGGCGATCGGGCCGGTCCAGCTGGGCGAACTGGCCAAGGGGCAGTGGCGCATGCTGGGTGAGGAGGAGCTGGAACGCCTGCTCGCCCATTCAGGTGAATCATCTGCCAATTCATGAAATTCTTCATGTATTTCATGCAAATAGCTTGATTTCCTAAAGTGCAGGGTTAGGCTGTAGGCCTGTTCTCAGCGAGGTCGGGCCACCATGTCAGCTTTCTTCCGCATCGCGGTGTCGTCATTGGGTGCGGCGGCAGCCGTGGTTGTGGCCGGCTGTGCGTCGTCCGGCAAGCCGGTGGCGGCCACCGCCGAGAAGCCGGTCACGGTGACGGTGGAGGCGCCGATGGCGGAGAAGGACGCGCTGGGCAACTACCGCTTCCTGATGCAGCAGGCAGGCAAAAACATGAGTGCCGACCAGTTCGACGCATGGATGAAGGCCAACGGCATCCGCGTCGCCCGTGGCGGTACGGCATCGGCGAAACCCGAGGCATCGGCGGCGTCCAAGCCCAAGCGCTAGCTGTGATCTCTCAGTAGGTTGTTCATCCGGGGCATCGCTGGAAGATGGGGGTTACGACACCAACCCAGCCCCCAGGAGCCCCGGATGAACCTGCATAAACATGCCCGTTTGACGCCTCGCGGTCGAGCCCTGCTTGTGGAGCGCATCCTCGTGCAGGGCCTGCGCATCGAAGAGGCCGCCCACGCGGCCGGCGTGAGCGTGCGCACGGCCTACAAGTGGCTCAAGCGATACCGGGAGGAAGGCCCTGCGGGTCTGGTTGACCGCAGCTCCCGGCCGCAGACCTGCCCCCATGCCACGCCGCCGGCCATCGTGGCGCAGGTGCTGGAGCAGCGTCGCTCGCGCCGGACCTATCGCCAGATCGCCCAGCGACTGCCCGTGGCGCCCAGCACCATCGCCCGGTTGCTGCGCCGTGCCGGGCTGCATCGCCTGGCCGAACTGGAACCGGCGCTGCCGGAGAACCGCTACGAGTACGCCCGGCCCGGCCAACTGCTGCATCTGGACATCAAGAAGCTGGGGCGGATCGGTTCCCCGGGCCACCGTGTGACCGGCGACCGCTCGCGCCGGCACCGGGGCATCGGCTGGGAATACGTCCACCTGGCCATCGACGACCACTCGCGCGTGGCCTTTGCCTCCATCGCACCGGACGAGCGCGGAACCAGTGCCTGCAAGGCTCTGATCCGCACGGTGCGTTACTACCGCAGCCTAGGTGTGATCTCTCAGTAGGTTGTTCATCCGGGGCATCGCTGGAAGATGGGGGTTACGACACCAACCCAGCCCCCAGGAGCCCCGGATGAACCTGCATAAACATGCCCGTTTGACGCCTCGCGGTCGAGCCCTGCTTGTGGAGCGCATCCTCGTGCAGGGCCTGCGCATCGAAGAGGCCGCCCACGCGGCCGGCGTGAGCGTGCGCACGGCCTACAAGTGGCTCAAGCGATACCGGGAGGAAGGCCCTACGGGTCTGGTTGACCGCAGCTCCCGGCCGCAGACCTGCCCCCATGCCACGCCGCCGGCCATCGTGGCGCAGGTGCTGGAGCAGCGTCGCTCGCGCCGGACCTATCGCCAGATCGCCCAGCGGCTGCCCGTGGCGCCCAGCACCATCGCCCGGTTGCTGCGCCGTGCCGGGCTGCATCGCCTGGCCGAACTGGAACCGGCGCTGCCGGAGAACCGCTACGAGTACGCCCGGCCCGGCCAACTGCTGCATCTGGACATCAAGAAGCTGGGGCGAATCGGTTCGCCGGGCCACCGTGTGACCGGCGACCGCTCGCACCGGCACCGGGGCATTGGCTGGGACTATATCCACCTGGCCATCGACGATCACTCGCGCGTGGCGTTTGGCTCCATCGAGCCTAACGAGCGTGGGAGCAGCGCCAGCAGGGCCTTGCTGCAGGCACTGCGCTACTACCGGCAGTTGGGTGTGCGCTTCGAGCGGGTCCTGACCGACAATGGGGCTTGCTACAGATCGCGCCGATTCCGCCGCCTGCTCCGCCGGCTCGGCCTGCGCCACCTGCGCACACGGCCCTATACGCCTCGTACCAACGGCAAGGCCGAGCGCCTGGTGCAGACCAGCCTGCGCGAGTGGGCCTATGCCCGCGCCTACGACAACTCCGTGCAGCGGGCCGGCGCCCTCCATGACTGGCTGCACCACTACAACTGGCACCGGCTCCACGCCAGCCTAGGCTACAAGCCGCCCATCTCCCGAATCCCGCTGAACAACGTACTGGGTTTACACAGCTAGCGCTGCGGGTCCCGCCGGGCGGGGGCGGCCATTTGCGGCCGCGGGCATGAACGAAACAGGCGCCTTGCGGCGCCTGTTTCGTTGCGGGCGGAGGTCAGCCCTTGATGACGCCCAGTTCCCGGCCGATGCGGGTGAAGGCATCGATGGCGCGGTCCAGGTGCTCGCGGCTGTGCGCGGCGCTCATCTGCGTGCGGATGCGGGCCTGGCCTTTGGGCACCACCGGGAAGAAGAAGCCGATCGCGTAGATGCCTTCTTCCAGCAGGCGCTCGGCGAACTTCTGCGCCAGCGGCGCGTCGTACAGCATCACCGGGCTGATCGGGTGCACGCCGGGCTTCACGTCGAAGCCGGCGGCGGTCATCTTCTCGCGGAAGTAGGCGGTGTTCTCGGCCAGCTTGCGGCGCAGGTCGTCGGCCTTGTCGAGCATGTCGAAGGCCTTGATGCCGGCGGCGACCACGTGCGGCGGCAGCGAGTTGGAGAACAGGTACGGGCGCGAGCGCTGGCGCAGCAGTTCGATCACTTCGGCGCTGGCGCAGGTGAAACCACCCAGTGCGCCGCCCATGGCCTTGCCCAGGGTGCCGGTGATGATGTCGATCCTGTCCAGCACCCCCTTGACCTCGGCCGAGCCGCGGCCGGTGGCACCGAGGAAGCCGGTGGCATGGCATTCGTCGATGTGCACCAGCGCGTTGTACTTCTTCGCCAGCGCGGTGATCTCGTCCAGCGGGGCGATGAAGCCGTCCATCGAGAACACGCCGTCGGTGGTGATCAGCTTGGTCCGGCAGCCGGCGGCATCGGCCGCCTGCAGCTGGGCTTCCAGGTCGGCCATGTCGCAGTTGGCGTAGCGGAAGCGCCTGGCCTTGCACAGGCGCACGCCGTCGATGATCGAGGCGTGGTTGAGCGCGTCGGAGATGATCGCGTCGTTCTCGCCCAGCAGCGGCTCGAACAGGCCGCCGTTGGCATCGAAGCAGGCGGCGTAGAGGATGGTGTCGTCCTTGCCGAAGAAACCGGCGATCTGCTTTTCCAGCTGCTTGTGCAGGTCCTGGGTGCCGCAGATGAAACGCACCGAGGCCATGCCGAAGCCATGGCTGTCCAGCGCGTCCTTGGCGGCCTGGATCAGCTCCGGGTGGTCGGCCAGGCCCAGGTAGTTGTTGGCGCAGAAATTCAGCACGCTGCGGCCATCGTCCAGGGTGATCTGCGCCGACTGCGGGCTGGTGATGATGCGTTCGGATTTGAACAGGCCCTGCGCGCGGATGGCGTCCAGTTCCTCGGCGTAGTGCCGGGTGAGCGGGGAAGTGTTCGCGGTAGCGGTCATGGCAGGGTCTTGCGGCGGGAAGGAAGCCCGATTTTAGCGGCAGCGGGGTGGGCGCGGCGGGCGTCATGTGCGATGGCTATATGCGCCGCGCTGGAAGTCATTTCTCCATGGACGTGTGCGCCCGCAGCATCGGCAGCCTGCCCACCCCCCGCCAGGAGCCGTCGATGACCGCGCCACGCCCCCTGCTGACCCTGCCGAGCCGCCGGCTGTCGCCGCTCGGCCTGGCCGCGCTGGCGTGTGCGACGGCGCTGCCGGCGCAGGCGCAGCAACCGGACGTGGAACAGCTGCGGCAGCGCCTGGAACGGCTGGAGCGGCTGGCCGGCGTGGCGGACGGAACACCGGCCGAAGGCGGCGGGCTGGCCGACCTGGACCAGCGCCTGCGCATCCTCGAGCGTCGCCTGGAGCTGCAGGAAGACGAACGCGTGGCGGCCGCAAGGCTCGCGCCCAGGATCGCGATCGACCAGAAAGGCGCTTCGTTCAAGTCCGGTGACGGCGACTACGAGCTGAAGCTGCGCGGCCTGCTGCAGGGCGATGCCCGCGTGTTCATCGGCGACGGCAACGCGAACGACAGCTTTCTGCTGCGCACCGCCCGGCCGACGCTGGAGGGCTCGCTGGGCAGGCGGGTCGCCTATCGCTTCACCCCGGAGTTCGCCGGCGACGGCGCGACCATCGTCGATGCCTATGCCGACCTGCGCTTCGCCCCGGGCCATACGCTGCGGGTGGGCAAGTTCACCTCGCCGGTCGGCCTGGAACGCCTGCAGTCCTCCGCGGCGCTGGTGGATGTCGAGCGGGCGCTGGCCAGCGAGCTGGCGCCCAACCGAGACCTCGGCGTGCAGCTGCAGGGCGAGGCGGCAGGCGGCCGCTTCAGCTACGCGGTGGGCGTGTTCAACGGCACGGTCGATGGCCGCGATGCGGTGGCCGGCAACCCGGATGGCGATTTCGAGTACGCCGGCCGCGTGTTCCTGGAGCCGTTCAAGGGCAGCGACAGCGCGTGGGCAGGGCTCGGCATCGGCCTGGGGGCCAGCGCCGGGCGGAAGCATGGCAGCGGCAACAACTTCCTGCCGCGCTACCGCTCGCCCGGGCAGGCGACGTTCTTCAGTTACCGCAGCCCGGTGCTGGCCGCGGGCGACACCCTGCGCTGGTCGCCACAGGGGTGGTTCTACCGCAACGGCTTCGGCTTGCAGGCCGAGTACATCGTCTCGCGCCAGGCGGTGGCCCGCGATGCGCGCCGCCGGCAACTGCAGCACCGTGCCTGGCAGGCAACGGCCAGCTACGTGCTGACGGGCGAGGACGCCGGCTACCGCGGGGTGACGCCGTCGCGCCCGTTCGGCGTCGATGGCGGGCTGGGCGCGTTCGAACTCACCGCGCGCTATGGCGGGCTGGATGCCGACGCGGCGGCCTTCCCGTTCTACGCCGATCCCGACACCTCGGCCACGCGCATCCGCTCGTGGACGGTCGGCGCGAACTGGTACCTGACGCCGAACCTGAAGCTGGCAACCAACTACCTGCAGAGCCGCTTCGGTGCCTTTGCCGGCAGCGCCCGGCTGGCGGATGAAAAGGCCGTTTTCTCGCGCCTGCAAGTTTCCTTCTGACGGAGAGCCTTCGTGAAGCACTTCTTCCTTCCGCGCATCGGCGTGGCCACGCTGGCCTTCGGGCTGGCCCTGGGCGCCGGCACGGCCTTCGCCCGCGACCTGCAGTTGCTCAATGTTTCCTACGACCCCACCCGCGAGCTGTACCGCGATTACAACGCCGCGTTCGCAAGGCACTGGAAGCAGACCCGGGGCGAGACCGTCAGCATCGAGACCTCGCATGGCGGCTCGGGCAAGCAGGCGCGCGCGGTGATCGATGGCATCGAGGCCGACGTGGTGACGCTGGCGCTGGCCTATGACGTTGACGCGATCGCGCAGAAGTCGCGGCTGCTGCCGGCCAACTGGGAGTCGCGCCTGCCCGACAACAGCGCGCCGTACACTTCGACCATCGTGTTCCTGGTGCGCAAGGGCAACCCCAAGGGGATCCGCGACTGGCCGGACCTGCTGCGCGCCGGCATCTCGGTGGTGACGCCCAATCCCAAGACCTCCGGCGGTGCGCGCTGGAACTACCTGGCCGCCTGGGCCTACGCCGAGCACATCTTCAAGGGCGACCGCGCGCGCATCCTCAATTACATGCGCGCGCTGTTCCGCAACGTACCGGTGCTGGATACCGGTGCGCGTGGCGCCACCACCACCTTCGTCCAGCGCGGCATCGGCGACGTGCTGCTGGCCTGGGAGAACGAGGCGTTCCTGGCGCAGGAAGAGCTGGGCCCGGACAAGTTCGAGATCGTGGTGCCGCGCCAGTCGATCCTGGCCGAGCCGTCGGTGGCGCTGGTGGACCGCAACGTCGACCGGCATGGCACCCGCGAGGTGGCGCAGGCCTACCTGCAGTACCTGTACTCGCCCGAAGGGCAGCGCATTGCCGCCCGCCACTATTACCGCCCGCGCAACCCGCAGTACGCCGACCCGGCCGACATCGCGCGGTTCCCGCCGGTGCAGCTCGTCACCCTCCGCCAGGCGTTCGGTTCCTGGGAAAAGGCGCAGGCCGAGCACTTCGCCGATGGTGGCCTGTTCGACCAGATCCAGGCGGGCAAGTAAGCGGTGGCCGCGAACGCCGCCGCACTGCCGCCGCTGCGGCGCCAACCGCGGGTCCTGCCCGGGTTTGGCCTGGGTATGGGCGTGACCCTGTTCTGGCTGGGCCTGATCGTGCTGCTCCCGCTGGCCGGCGTGTTCCTGCGCGCGGCCGGGTTGGGTGTGGAAGGCATCTGGCGGATATGGAGCGAACCGCGCGTGCTGGCCGCGCTGCGCCTGAGCTTCGGTACCGCCTTCGCCGCGGCCGCGTTCAACACGCTGATGGGCACGTGGGTGGCGTGGGTGTTCGTGCGCTACCGCTTCCCGGGCCGGCGCCTGTTCGATGCATTGATCGACCTGCCGTTCGCCCTGCCCACCGCGGTGGCCGGCATCGCCCTCACCGCGCTGTATGGCGGCCAGGGCTGGGTCGGACGCTGGCTGGAGCCGCTCGGCCTGAAGGTCGCCTACACGCCGCTGGGCATCGTGGTCGCGCTGGTGTTCGTCGGCCTGCCGTTCGTGGTGCGCATCGTGCAGCCGGTGCTGGCCGAAGCCGAGCGCGAACTCGAGGAGGCGGCGGCGACGCTGGGCGCCAGCCGTTTCCAGGCCATCGCACGGGTGGTCGTGCCGGCGCTGTGGCCGGCGATGCTGACCGGCTTCGCGCTGGCGTTCGCGCGCGGCGTGGGCGAGTACGGCTCGGTGATCTTCATCGCCGGCAACCTGCCCGGCGCCACCGAGATCGCGCCGCTGCTGATCACCATCCGCCTGGAGGAGTTCGACTACGCCGGTGCCACCGCCATCGCCGCGGCGATGCTGCTGCTGTCCTTCGCGGTACTGCTGCTGGTCAACACGCTGCAGGCCCGCCTGCAGCGTAGGGAGCGGCGATGAACGAGCTGGTGTCGGAACTGCCGGTGCCGGCCGTGCGCGCTGCCGCGGCCAGCGCGCGGCGTGGCGTCACCACCGAACCGGGCTGGGTGCAGGCGCTGCTGGTGCTCGGTGCGCTGGGGTTCCTGCTGTCGTTCCTGCTGTTGCCGCTGCTGCTGGTGTTCGCCGAGGCGCTGCGTGGCGGCGTGCAGGCGCTGTGGAGCGCGGTGAGCGATGCGGACGCGCTGTCGGCGGTGCGCCTGACCCTGCTGGTCACCGCCATCGTGATTCCGCTCAACCTGGTGTTCGGCGTTGCCGCGGCCTGGGTAGTGAGCAAGCACCGGTTCCCCGGCAAGCGCTGGCTGGTGACGCTGATCGACCTGCCGTTCTCGGTGTCGCCGGTGGTCGCCGGGCTGGTGTTCATCCTGTTGTTCGGCCGCGATGGCTGGCTGTGGCCGTTGATCGAGGACGGCGTGCGCCTGCACCTGCCGGTGGCGGGCGAGGTGCTGCTGCAGTTGCCGCGCATCGTCTTCGCGATCCCGGGCATCGTGCTGGCGACCACCTTCGTCACCTTCCCGTTCATCGCCCGCGAACTGATGCCGCTGATGGAACAGCAGGGCAGCGACGAGGAGCTGGCCGCGCTCACCCTGGGCGCCAATGCCTGGCAGATGTTCTGGAAGGTGACACTGCCCAACATCCGCTGGGGGCTGCTGTATGGCGTGTTGCTGTGCAGTGCGCGGGCGATGGGCGAGTTCGGCGCGGTGTCGGTGGTGTCCGGGCATATCCGCGGGCGCACCAACACGCTGCCGCTGCACGTGGAGATCCTCTACAACGAATATGCCTACAGCGCCGCCTTCGCCTGCGCCTCGCTGCTGGCCGGCACCGCGCTGCTGACCCTGGTGCTGAAGACTTTCCTGGAATGGCGCCACGGCCAATCGCTGGCCGCCGCGCATCGGTCGAGGTGACATGAACATCCGCATCCAACACCTGGGCAAGCGCTTCGGCGCGTTTCCCGCGCTTGACGGCGTCAGCCTGGACATCCGCAGCGGCGAACTGCTGGCGCTGCTCGGGCCGTCCGGCTCGGGCAAGACCACCCTGCTGCGTGCGCTGGCCGGGCTGGAACATCCCGACCAGGGCCGGATCCTGTTCGACGGCGAGGACGCCACCGGCCTGAGCGTGCAGGCGCGTCGCGCCGGCTTCGTGTTCCAGCACTATGCGCTGTTCCGGCACATGGACGTGCGCGCCAACATCGCCTTCGGGCTGGAGGTGCGGCGCGGCGCGCGGCGCTGGCCGAAGGCGCGCATCGCCGCGCGCGTCGAGGAGCTGCTGGCGCTGGTGCAGCTCGACGGCCTGGGTGGGCGCTATCCGACGCAGTTGTCCGGCGGCCAGCGCCAGCGCGTGGCGCTGGCGCGCGCGCTGGCCATCGAACCGCGCGTGCTGCTGCTGGACGAGCCGTTCGGGGCGCTGGATGCGCAGGTGCGTCGCGACCTGCGCCGCTGGCTGCGCGAACTGCACGACCGCACCGGCCTGACCACGGTGTTCGTCACCCATGACCAGGAAGAAGCGCTGGAGCTGGCGGACCGGGTGGCGATCCTCAACCGTGGCCGCATCGAACAGGTCGGCAGCCCGGGCGAGGTCTACGATCGGCCGGTGTCGCCCTTCGTCTACGGCTTCGTCGGCGAGGCCAACCGCCTGCCGGCGCGGACCGATGGCGAGGTGCTGGAGGTGGCGGGCGCGCGCTGGCCGCGACCGGCGGGCTTGCCGGACCAGGTCCCGCTGGACGTCTATGTGCGTCCGGAAGACATGCGCGTGGGCGATGCCGGCGACTGGACGGGGACCGTGCTGGCGGTGCAGCGCAGCGGTGCCCGGGCGCGGCTGCGGGCGCGGCTGCGCGGGGCCGCGGTGGACGTGGAGGTCGAGCTGCCGCCGGGCGCGCCGGCCTACGTCGCCGGGCAGGTGGTTGCGCTGGCGGCGCGGCGCCACGGGGTGTTCGCCGCCGCTGTGGCGGGCTATGGACGGCGCCGGGACGCCGGGTCGGACGGTGCCACAGGAAATGCTGGCGCGCCGGATCATTTTGGTTAAGAATTCGTGAATTGTGCGCCGCGGCGGCGCCCACCCCACCTCCCGGAGACCTGCATGATCCCCTGCAAGCGCCTTGCGGCCGTTGCCTGTGCTGCCCTGCTGTCCATCCCCTTCGCTGCCTGCGCCGAAGACGCGGCGCCTCTCAGCTGGGAAGTCGGCGCGGTTTCCGACTACCTGTTCCGCGGCGCCTCGCAGACCGACGAGAAGCCGACGGTGCAGGGCACCGTCACCTGGACCACGGCGAGCGGCCTGTACGTCGGCAGCTTCGCCTCGGGCGTGGACTTCGGCGAAGGCAGCCCCGACGTCGAGGTGGACTACTTCGTCGGCTACGGCTTCGACGTCAACGAAGCGGTCAACGTCGACCTGATGCTCAACCGCTACACCTACCCGGGTGCCAGCGAGATGGCCTACAACGAGCTGGTCACCACCACCACCATCGCCGAGCACTGGAAGGTCAACGTCAGCTACACCAACGACGTGTGGGGCAGCAGCACCACCGGCTGGTACTACGGCGTCGGCGGCGAGTGGGCCCTGCCGAACGACTTCAGCCTCAACGCCAACGTCGGCCGCAGCGTGTTCAACGACAGCGACGTGGCCCAGGACTACACCGACTGGAGCGTGGGCGTGGGCCGCAGCTTCGGCATCGCCAACGTCTCGCTGGGCTACTACGGCACCGACGGCAAGGGCCGCGACAACTTCGGCAAGCTGGCCGACAACCGCGTGGTGCTGGCGGTCAAGATCGCGCGCTGAGCGCGACGGTGGGGCGGCAGCCAGAAAGCGGCAGGACGGCCGTTCTTCACGGCGAAGCCGCCCGAAGGGTGACGCACAGGGATGTGAATCATGAAAAAAGGCGCCGACAGGCGCCTTTTTTCTGGAGGCCGGCCGGGCCTCAGTTCCAGCTCAGCACGACCTTGCCGGCCTTGCCCTGTTCCATCAGCTCGAAGCCTTCCTGGAAACGGTCCACCGGCAGCTGGTGGGTGAGCACCTTGCCGAGCGGGAAGCCGGACAGCACCAGCTGGGTCATCTTGTACCAGGTCTCGTACATCTTGCGGCCGTAGATGCCCTGCACGGTCAGGCCCTTGAAGATGATCTTGTCCCAGTCGCAGCCGGCGCCCTTGGGCATGATGCCGAGCATGGCGATCTTGCCGCCGTGGTACATGCAGTCGAGCATGTCGTTGAACGCGCGCGGGTTGCCGCTCATCTCCAGGCCCACGTCGAAGCCTTCCATGTGCAGGTCGGCCATCACGTCCTTCAGCGACTGGTTGGCGACGTTGACCACGCGGGTGGCGCCCATGTCGGCGGCCAGCTTCAGGCGGAAATCGTTGACGTCGGTGACCACCACGTTGCGCGCGCCGATGTGCTTGCAGATGCCGGCGGCGATGATGCCGATCGGGCCGGCGCCGGTGATCAGCACGTCCTCGCCGATCACGTCGAACTCCAGCGCGCAGTGGGCGGCGTTGCCGTACGGGTCGAAGAACGCGGCCAGTTCGGACGGGATCTGGTCCGGGATCGGCCACAGGTTGCTGGCCGGCATCACCATGTACTCGGCGAAGGCGCCGTTGACGTTGACCCCGATGCCCACGGTATTGGGGCACAGGTGCGGGCGGCCGCCGCGGCAGTTGCGGCAGTGGCCGCAGACGATGTGGCCTTCGGCCGACACGCGCTGGCCGATTTCGTAGCCGGTCACGCCGGGGCCGATCGAGGCGATGCGGCCGACGAACTCGTGGCCGATGGTGAGGCCCGGCTTGATGGTGCGCTGGCTCCACTCGTCCCACAGGTAGATGTGCAGGTCGGTACCGCAGATGGCGGTCTTCTCGAGCTTGATCAGCACCTCGTTGGGGCCGGGCACCGGCACCGGCACCTCTTCCATCCAGATGCCCTTGGTGGCCTCGCGCTTGACCAGCGCGCGCATCGTGTTCTGTGTCATTGCCGGGAAACCGCAGTGGGAAAGAGTGCCGATTATATGCGTGCGACCGCGGCCCCCCGTACCGGGAAGCGGCGCTACGGCGAAGGTTTCACCCGCTACAATCGGGGTTTCCAATCTTCGGGGTCCGCTTCATGCGTCTGAATCTTCTCGCTTTTTCCGTGGTGGCCGGGCTCGGCCTGGTGCAGGCGGCCAGCGCCGCCGAAGGCATGTGGGTGCCGCAGCAGCTGCCGCAGATCGCCGGGCCGCTGATGAAGGCCGGGTTGAAGCTGGACCCGCTGCAGCTGAGCAACCTGACCGGCGACCCGATGGGCGCGGTGGTGGCGCTGGGCGGCTGCACCGCCAGCTTCGTCTCGCCGCAGGGCCTGGTGGCGACCAACCACCACTGCGCCTACGGCGCCATCCAGCTCAACTCCACCGCCGAGAAGAACCTGATCAAGGACGGCTTCAGCGCGGCCGCCTTCAAGGATGAGCTGAGTGCCGGCCCCAACGCGCGCATCTACGTGCTGGACGACATCACCGACGTCACCGCCCAGGCCAGGGCCGCCATCGCCGGCGCCGGCAACGACCCGCTCAAGCGCACCGAGGCGCTGGAGGCGCTGGAGAAGAAGCTGGTGGCCGACTGCGAGGCCGACGACAGCTACAGCTGCACGCTGTACAGCTTCTCCGGCGGCAACACCTACCGGCTGTTCAAGAACCTGGAGATCAAGGACGTGCGCCTGGCGTATGCGCCCCCGGGCAGCGTCGGCAAATTCGGCGGCGACGTCGACAACTGGATGTGGCCGCGCCACACCGGCGATTTCTCGTTCTACCGCGCCTATGTGGGCAAGGACGGCAAGCCGGCCGCGTTCTCGGCCGACAACGTGCCGTACCAGCCCAAGCACTGGCTCAAGCTGGCCGAGCAGCCGCTGGGCGAGGGCGATTTCGTGATGGTGGCCGGCTATCCGGGCCGTACCGACCGCTATGCGCTGGTCAGCGAATTCGAGAACACCGCCAACTGGACCTACCCGACCATCGCCAAGGCGTACAAGGACCAGATCGCGCTGGTCGAGGCCGCCAGCAAGGACAACAAGGACATCGCGGTGAAGTACGCCGCCAGCATGGCCGGCTGGAACAACACCAGCAAGAACTACGACGGCCAGCTGGACGGCTTCAAGCGCAACAACGTGCTGGCGCACAAGCAGAAGGAAGAAGCCGCGGTGCTGGAATGGCTGCGCGGGCAGGGCGCCGCCGGCAAGCCGGCGCTCGATGCCTACGCGCAGCTGCAGGCGCTCGGCACCCAGGCGCGCAGCACCCAGCAGCGTGACATCACCCTGGGCATGTTCAACCGCACCGGCACCCTGGGCACCGCGGTGCGCCTGTACCGCCTGGCGATCGAGAAGGCCAAGCCCGATGCGCAGCGCGAGGACGGCTACCAGGAACGCGACCTGCCGGCCATCGAGGGCGGCCTGAAGCAGATGGACCGCCGCTACGTGCCGGCCATGGACCGGCAGTTCCAGCAGTACTGGCTGCAGCGCTATGTGGCCCTGCCCGCCGGCCAGCGCGTGCCGGCGTTCGACCGCTGGCTGGGCGGCACCGACGCGGCGGCCGTGGACACCGCACTGGCGCGGCTGGACGGCTCGCGCCTGGGCGACCTGGCCGAGCGCATGAAGTGGTTCAACGCCGACAAGGCCGCGTTCGAGGCCAGCACCGACCCGGCCATCCAGTACGCGGTGGCGGTGATGCCGGCGCTGCTGCAGATCGAGCACCAGAACAAGGTCAAGCGCGGCGAGGAACTGGTGGCGCGTCCGCTGTTCCTGCAGGCCATCGCCGACTACAAGAAGAGCAAGGGCGAGTTCGTCTATCCGGATGCCAACCTGTCCCTGCGCATCACCTTCGGCAACGTGAAGGGCTACACCGGCCTGGACGGCAAGGTGCAGCAGCCGTTCACCACCATCGAAGGCGTCGCCGCCAAGGAAACCGGCGTCGATCCGTTCGATTCGCCGAAGGCGCTGCTCGATGCGGTCAAGGCCAAGCGCTACGGCGGCCTGGAAGACAAGCGCCTGGGCAGCGTGCCGGTGGACTTCCTGTCCGACCTGGACATCACCGGCGGCAACTCCGGCTCGCCGGTGCTGGACGCGCATGGCCGCCTGGTCGGCCTGGCGTTCGATGGCATCTGGGAATCGGTGGCCAGCAACTGGGTGTTCGACCCGGTGATGACCCGCATGATCTCGGTGGACCAGCGCTACATGCGCTGGATCATGCAGGAAGTGGCACCGGCGCCGCAGCTGCTTAAGGAGCTGGAAGCGGCCTCGAAGTAAGCCGCGTCCGGTTTTGCCGAGAACCCCGGACGGGAAACCGTCCGGGGTTTTTTTTCATGATCCTCGCGCCTGGCGGCGCGCGCATGCGGCGATGCCGGGGGAGCGCACGGTTGTTGCCGGTGGCACCGGCCGCGGCCATGCCCATGATCGGCACCACGCGGCGCGGCGCCCGCGCGCGGCCGACCCACCCGGATGCTCCAGCCGCCGCGGGGGTACCCGTGCGTGCGCGGCGTTGGCCACGCGGGGAGGGCTGCGGTGCGGTGGCGCCGGGACGCGGTTGTCTCAGCGGTACGGACCCGGCCCGCGCCAGACCAGTTCGCCGCGCCGGTACACATACATCACCGTGACCACCTGGCGCGCATCGCCGATGGACTGCAGTTCCGGCGCGTCGGGAGGCAGCAGGCGGCACTTGCTGGAGCCGCGCCTGAGCGCCACTTCGGCCGGGCAGACCATCAGGTAGGTGGTGCCGGGCAGGGGAATGGACAGCTCCTTCACGCCCTGTTCCATCCAGCCACGCAGCCGGGCTTCGCCCAGCAGGTCGTAGACGATCTGGTAACCGCCCACTTCCATGGCCGGCTCGCCCGCGGCCATGTCGTTGCGGTAGCCGTTGCGGTTGACCGGCCCGGAACTGCGTCCGTCGTCGGGGGCGGTATCGCGCGGCTGCCAGCCCGGTGGGCGCCCGGTCCAGGTCTGCGGCCGGCGCTGCACGCTTTCCGGCGGCTGGGTGGCCGCGGCCTGCGTCGGCTCGGGGGCGGGCGGCTCCTCGCTGCGGGCCTGGCGTTGTTCCGGTTCGGCCGGGGGTTCGATGTAGCGGGCTTCCGGCACCGGCTTGCGGGCATCGGCATGGCGGCGGGCGGTGGGCCTGGCCGGCTTCTTGCGCGCGTCGTCCTGCTTCGGCCCCGGCGGCTGGCGGGCCGGGGTCGGGGAGGGCGGTGCCTCGCCGACGAAATCCACCTTGACCCGGCCGCCGCCGGCGGTGCCCTGCGGCGTGGTCACCACCGGTGGCGTGGAATGCAGCAGGAGCAGCAGCACCAGCAGGTGCAGCAGCGCGCTGACCAGAGCGGCCGCCCACGGTTGCAGGCGTTCGGTCCAGCGCGGGGGGGCGGACGACGGGGAAAACGAAGCGCTGCTCATGCCACCTTGCGGGCGTTGGAGCTGCTGGCCCTCATGTGGGAGTCACACCGTGCAGCGGATCGGGGCCGTCATGGTAACGCCTGTCGATGGCCGGCAACGCGCCGGCCGGCGTCTGCCCGGGCTGCGGCCGTGCGCCCGCCGGGGATTCGTAACGCGGGCAACCGACGCCTGCGGCACGGCGGCGACAGGCTATGATGCCTGCCCCCTCGCCACGGACTCCCAACTGCATGCGCATCCTGCTTGCCCGCCACGGCGAAACGCCGTGGAACGCCGAAGGCCGCTACCAGGGCCAGATCGACATCCCGCTGTCGCCGGTAGGCGAGGCACAGGCCAGGGCACTGGGCGAGCGCCTGCAGTCGATCGATATCGCCCGCGCGGTGGCGTCGCCGCTGTCGCGTGCGCAGAGCACCGCGCGTGCCGCGCTGGGCAGCGCCCGCGCCTCGATGCTGCAGACCGATGCGGACCTGCAGGAAATCGCCCACGGCGAATGGGAAGGCCTGCTGGCCAGCGAGATCAACGACAAGGATCCCGCGCGCCTGCGCGCCTGGCGCGAGGAACCCGATACGGTGCTGATGCCCGGCGGCGAATCGCTGCGCCAGGTGCTGGACCGCAGCTGGCGTGGACTGGCGCGCGCGGCCGAGGGGCTGGGCGCGGACGACACCCTGCTGGTGGTCGCGCACGACGCGGTCAACCGCGTGATCCTGTGCAAGGTGCTGGGCCTGCCGATCGGCAAGCTGTGGACCTTCCGCCAGGCGCCGACCACGCTGAACCTGCTCGAAGGGCCGGACGTGGAGCACCTGGAGGTGGTACGCCTGAACGATTGCGCGCACCACACCCCGTTCTTCGGCGAGGCCAAGCACCGGGCGTTGTAATGGCGCGCCTGCGGCTGCCGCCGCGCTGGCTGGCTGCCGCCCTGCTGGCGCTGTCGTCGTTGCCGGCACTGGCGCAGACCGACGAGGGCTGCCCGCCGTTTTCACCGGCGGCCAACCGCGCGCCGCACTACCCGCCGCCGGAACTGTGGCGCCTGCTCGGCTATGTGATCAACGTGATCATCGACAGCGATGCCTGCGGACGGGTAGAGGCCGCACGGGTCGAACAGGGCTCCGGCGTGGCGGTACTGGACGCGACGGCGCTGGCGGCGGCCCGCGCCTGGACCGTGCCGCCGGAATACCGGGGCCAGCCGCGCTATCGCCTGCCGTTCGCGTTCGAACCGCTGCCCGAGGAGATCCCGGCGCAGGCCGGCAAGCGCCCGCGCGACCCGTTCTTCGAGGAGCGCCGCAGCGGCCGCGTGCCGATGCCGGCGCTGGATGCCGACGGCACGCTGCCGGGCTACATCCCCGATCCGTACCCGATCGGCTTCCTGTCGATTCCCGAGGCGGTGGCCACGATCGGTCCGCTGGCGCTGTTCCGCCGCTATGGCGCGCAGGCGGATTTCTGGCTGCACGACGAAGAAGGCCTGAGCCTGTTCCAGCTCGAGGGCCCGATGATGGTGCGCAACCGGCGGGTCAGCGATGGCCGCCACCGGTTCGTGGTCACCAGCGTGCTGTGTGGCAACGACCTGGATGCCTGCCGGCAGTCGCTGGCCACGCTGCGCGCCAGCCGTGGCAGGCAGCGGCCGCAGGCGGTCGCAGTGGCCACGCCCTAGGCGCGGCGTCCGGGCGCGGGGCGGCACGGCTGTATCATGTGCGCCCCCATCCGCGCCGCCGCGCCGTGCGCCGGCGCGTGCCACCGAGAATCCCGCATGTCCTCCGCACGTCCCGCCACGCTCGAACAGTGGCTCGCCCATATCGACCGACAGCACCCGCAGCCCATCGCCATGGGCCTGGAGCGGGTGCGCGAGGTGGCCGCGCGGATGGGCCTGGAGCGTCCGGCGCAGCGCTGCATCGTGGTCGGCGGGACCAACGGCAAGGGCTCGACGGTGGCCTTCATCGAGGCCATCGCCCGTGCCGCCGGCTGGGCGGTGGGCGCCTACACCTCGCCGCACCTGCTGGCCTACAACGAGCGCGTGCGCATCGACGGCGCCGACGTCGACGACGCCACCCTGGTGGCGGGCTTCAACGCCGTGGAGGATGCGCGTGGCGACACCGCGCTGACCTATTTCGAATACGGCACGCTGTGCGCGTTGTGGGCGTTCGCGCGCGCCGGCCTGGACCTGGCGGTGCTGGAAGTGGGGCTGGGCGGGCGCCTGGACGCGGTCAACATCGTCGATGCCGACGTGGCGGTGATCACCACCGTGGACATCGACCATGCCGATTGGCTGGGCAGCGACCGCGAGGCCATCGGCGCCGAGAAGGCCGGCATCATCCGCGGCTGGAAGCCGCTGATCCTGGGCGAGATCGACCCGCCGTCCAGCGTGCTGCGCCGGGCCTACGTGCTGGGCGCCAATGCGATCCGCTCCGGCAGCGATTTCTTCGCCGAGCCGATCGATGCCGATACCTGGCGCTGGCGTGACGTCTCCTTCCGCATCGAGTTGCCGCAGCCGGCGCTGTGGGCGCCGGTGCAGCGGGCGAACGCAGCCGCCGCCATCGCCGCGCTGCGCGCGCTGGACCGTCCGGTGCCGCGGACGGCCTGGGCGCGCGGCGTGGCCGCGGCGCAGGTCGCCGGGCGCCTGCAGCGGTTCGATCACGATGGCGTGGAAGTGCTGGTCGATGTCGGCCACAACCCGCAGGCCGCCGCCGCCCTTGGCGCCGCGCTGCAGGCACGCCCGGCCAGCGGACGCACGCTGGCGGTGTATGCGGCCCTGGCCGACAAGGACGCGCCCGGCGTGGTCGCGGCCCTGCAGGCGCGCATCGACCGCTGGTACCTGGCCGGGCTCGACGGCGCGCGCGGCCAGGGCGCCGGGCAGCTGCGCGAGCGGCTGGCCGGTACCGCCGCTGCCAGCGCCGTGACCTGCGCGGACGTCGGCCAGGCGCTGGCCGCGGCACTGGAGCAGGCACGCCGCGGCGACCGGGTGCTGGTGTTCGGCTCGTTCCACACGGTGGCCGAGGCATTGCCGCTGCTGCAGGACCCGGCAGCAGCGCCCGCGCGCAAGCCGCAACCCGCGCGCTGACCAGCGCCGAGCACCGTTCAGCTGGCGCGGCCGTGGCCGTCGCCGGCCGCGCATATAATCGCCGGACATTCCGCCCTGCCGCCCATACGCCTTGCCGTGGATACTCCCCTGAAACAGCGATTGATTGGCGCCATCGTGCTGGTGGCCCTGGCCGTGATCTTCCTGCCCATGCTGGTCAAAGGCCCGGCGCCGGACAGCGGCGTGCAGGACGTCCCGCTGCGCGCGCCCGATGCGCCGGCCGACGGCCAGTTCGAAACCCGTGAGCTGCCGCTGGTCGCGCCGAGCGCCGCTGGCGCCACCGGCATGCCCACCGCGCAACCGGTCGCCGAGGCCGCGTCCCCGGCGGCGGACCCCGCCGGCGGCGCGCTGCCGCCGAGCGTGGCGGCCGGCAATTACGCGGTGAGCTTCGGTGCCTACGCCACCGAAGCCGATGCCGATGCGGTGATCGCCCACCTGAAAAAATCCAACCTGCCGGGCTTCCGCCAGCAGGACACCATCAACGGACGCCCAGCCTGGCGGGTGCGCATCGGCCCGTATGCCGACCGCGCGCAGGCCGAGCTGGTCCGGCTGGAGGCGGGCAAGGTCCCCGGCGACGTGAACGCGCAGGTGGTGGTGCTCGACGCCGACAAGGAGCCCGCGGCGCCGGCCGCCACCCCGGCTACGACCCCCCCCGCGGCGGTGGCCGCCCCGGCGGCGCGCACCGAGGCGCTGCCCGCCGAGCCCGCCAGGCCGGTGGCCGCGGCCCGGCAGGACGTCCGCGACGCGTCCAAGCCCGCCGCGCCGAAGCCGGAGCCCGCCAAGCCTGCCACGCCCACGCCGGCGCCGGCCCCGGTCGCCCCCGCGCCGGCGGCCAGCAGCGTCGGCTTCGCCGTGCAGCTGGGGGCGTTCGGCAAGGCGGCCGACGCCAATGCGCTGCGCGACAAGGTGCGCGCGGCCGGCTTCAGCGCCTTCGTCGAACAGGTGCGCACCGACAGCGGCGTGCTCAACCGCGTCCGCGTCGGCCCGGTGGCCAACCGTGCCGAAGCCGAACAGCTCAAGGCACAGGTCGCGGCCAAGGTCGGCATCGCCGGCATGGTCCGGCCGCACCCCTGATGCGGCGAGCGGCCTGATGCCCGGGCGGGGCAACCGGTGATCGACCTGCTGCTGCTGGGGGTGATCGTGGTATCGGCCCTGTTCGGGCTGATGCGCGGCCTGCTGGCCACGGTGTTCGGCGTGCTCGGCTGGCTGCTGGCCGGCTGGGCCGCGTTCCGCTTCGGCCATGACGCCAGCGTGATGCTCAGCGGCGGCGCGACGCCGACCCTGGGCCAATATGCCGCCGGCCACGCCATTGCCTTCTTCGGCGTACTGCTGGTCGTTTCGGCCATCGGCCTGCTGCTGCGCGGGGTGGTCGATTCCACCGTGCTGCTGAAGGGACCGGACCGTCTGTTCGGTTTCGGCCTGGGCATCGTGCGCGGCGTGCTGCTGGCGGTGCTGGCAGTGCTGGTGCTGGGCTTCACCCCGGTGGCCGACGGCGAGCCGTGGCGGCGTTCTCAGGTGGCGTCGTGGCTGCACCCGCCGGCCGACTGGCTGCGCGCGCGGCTGCCGGAACTGCCGGCCGTGCCGGAGCACCCGCTGCTGGACTTGGGCAAGGCGGTGCTGGCAGGCGATAATGCCGGACTCAGCGAACATGAAGCGGGCAGCGGACTGCCGCAAGCGATGCCGGAACGGGCGGAAGACGCCCGGCCGGCCGCGACCGGAGGCAGCCGCCAGGACCCGGCGAAGGCGTGGCCTTCCAACATCGATCCGGCGCAGGTGCGCCCGGATCACCCCGGTCCGGCGCGGACCGGGCCATCGGGCCAGGCACGGCCCCCTTCACGTTAACCGGGCCACGGCCCAGCGGAGATCGCGCAACATGTGTGGCATCGTCGGAATCGTCGGCAACCAGAACGTCGCCGGGCAGCTCTATGACGGCCTGACCGTCCTCCAGCACCGCGGCCAGGATGCCGCCGGCATCGCCACCGCGCACGGCACCCGGTTGCGGGTGGAAAAGGGCAACGGGCTGGTGCGCGACGTGTTCGACGAGCGGCGCATGGCACTGCTGCGGGGCCGCATCGGCATCGCCCACGTGCGCTACCCGACCGCCGGCTCGGAAGGCACCGACGAGGCGCAGCCGTTCTACGTCAACTCGCCGTACGGCATCGCCCTGGCGCACAACGGCAACCTGATCAACACCGAGGCGCTGCGCCAGCAGGTGTTCGAGGCCGACCGCCGCAACATCAACACCGACTCGGACAGCGAAGTGCTGCTGAACGTGTTCGCCTACGAACTGGACGCGCAGCGCATGCTCACCCCGGAGGCGGCGATCCGCGCCGTGGCCGGCGTGCACCGCCGCTGCAAGGGCGGCTATGCGGTGGTCAGCGTGGTGCTGGGCCTGGGCCTGGTGGCCTTCCGCGACCCGCACGGCATCCGCCCGCTGGTGCTGGGCAAGCGCAGCCATGCCGAAGGCGAGGAGTACATCGTGGCCTCCGAATCGGTGGCGCTGGACGTGCTCGGGTTCGAGCGCGTGCGCGACGTCGCCCCGGGCGAGGCGGTGGTCATCACCGAGCGCGGCGAGCTGTTCGCCGAGGTCTGCGCCACCACCACCCAGCAGACGCCCTGCATCTTCGAGTACGTGTACTTCGCGCGCCCGGATTCGATGATCGACAACGTCTCGGTGCACAAGGCGCGCATGCGCATGGGCCAGAAGCTGGGCGAGAAGATCCTGCGCCTGCGGCCCGACCACGACATCGACACCATCATCCCGATCCCGGACACCTCGCGCGACGCGGCGCTGGAAATCTCCAACGTGCTCGGCGTGAAGTACCGCGAGGGCTTCGTCAAGAACCGCTACGTCGGCCGCACCTTCATCATGCCGGGGCAGGGCGAGCGGGTGAAGTCGGTGCGCCGCAAGCTCAACCCGATCCACCTGGAGTTCCGCAACCGCGTGGTGCTGCTGGTGGACGACTCGATCGTGCGCGGCACCACCAGCCAGCAGATCGTGCAGATGGCGCGCGACGCCGGCGCGCGCAAGGTGTACCTGGCCAGCGCCGCGCCGCCGGTGCGCCACCCCAACATCTACGGCATCGACATGCCGGCCGCCGAGGAACTGGTGGCGCACGAGCGCAGCGTCGAGGACATCGAGAAGCACCTGGGCTGCGACTGGCTGGTCTATCAGGACCTCGAGGACCTGGAGGCGGCGGTGCGCGAGGGCAATCCGGAGCTGAAGGCGTTCGATTCGTCCTGCTTCAACGGCCACTACGTCACCGGCATCGAGCCGGGTTACTTCGAGCGCATCCAGCAGCTGCGCTCGGACGAAGCCAAGAACAAGCGCCGCGCCTGAGCCATGCAGGCGGGGGCCGCGCAAGCCGGCGCCATGCCGGCGGTGGATGACCTGCTGCACGCCGCGCAGCTGTGCCTGGCCGAGGCCGATCCGCTGCGCAAGGTGGCGCTGACCCGGCACTGCGCCAGCGTGTTCCGCGCCGGCACGCTGAAGCTGCCGGCGCACGCACCCGAGCCGGCGCCGATCCGCATGCCCGGCCGCCCCGCGCGGCTGGTGCTGGTGCACCCGCGCGACCTGCCGCGGCGTGGCCTTGGCAGCGTCGAGGGCCGCGCCGCCTTCATCCACGCCATCGCCCATATCGAACTGAACGCCATCGACCTGGCATGGGATGCGGTGTACCGCTTCCGCGGCCTGCCCGGCAGTTTCCATGCCGACTGGGTGAGCTGCGCCGACGACGAGGCGCGCCACTTCCTGCTGCTGCGCGAGCGGCTGTTGGCGCACGGCCACGACTACGCGGACTTCCCCGCGCACAACGGCCTGTGGGAAATGTGCGAAAGAACCGCGCATGACGGGCTGGCGCGCATGGCGCTGGTGCCGCGCGTACTGGAAGCGCGCGGGCTCGACGTGACCCCGGCGATGATCACCCGGCTGCGCTCGCTCGGCGACGACGCCACCGCCGACGTGCTGGAAGTGATCCTGCGCGAGGAAGTGGCGCATGTCGCCGCCGGCTCGCGCTGGTACCGCTGGTACTGCGAACGTGCCGGAGTGGAACCCCGCGCGCGGTTCAAGCAGCTGCTGCACGAATACGCCGGCGGTTACCTGCACGGCCCGTTCAATCTCGAAGCGCGCCTGCTGGCCGGTTTCGACGCCGACGAGCTCGCGGACCTGGTCGAGCAGGCGGGATGACGCAACCGCGTGGCCGGCTTCCGGGGCCGCGCGGATCGCATTGCGTTTACCTGGCGCATGCGACCATTCCCACTCCCTGTCGCATCCCCATGGAGCCGCGCATGCCTGTCTTCCGCCCCCTGTCGCTGGCGTTGCCGATGACCCTGTTGCTGGCCTGCAGCCCCGCCGTGCCCGACACCGGCGCGCCTGCGCACGAAGCGGCCGCCACGCGGGGAGACACAGACCCGGCAGCGTTCCCGGCCAGCCTGCAGGCCGCGGGCGTCGAGCCGTTCTGGGGCGTGAAGGTGGAAGGCGGGACGCTGGCCTACACCACGCCGGAAACGATGGACGCGCCACGCCGGCTGCAGGCCATGCGCCGCCTCGATGCCGATGGCCTGCACCTGGCGGGCGAGGACGGTGGCGTGCCGTTCCGCCTGGACGTGCGCCGTGCGTCCTGTTCGGACGGCATGTCCGACATCACCTATCCCTTCAGCGTGTCATGGCGGCTGGGGGAAACGACCGCCAAAGGATGCGCGTTCGATCCGGCGTCGCCGCCGTCGTCCCGGTAGGCGTGCTCCGGGACGACGGCAGGTTCGATGGAGAATCGAAGCCGCCCGCATCGTCGGCCGACACTTCGACGATGACGCGGGCCCGCAGCGACGGCGCCGGTTGCCAGCAGCCGCCAACGCCGTTGCAGCGTCCGCTCAGCTGCCGCCGCTGACCAGCTTGAACCGCGTATCGGTGACGGTCCGCCTGGATGGCTCGGCCCGCGTCGCCGCCACGCATTCCATGGCGGTACGGGCGGCTTCTTTCCGGGACGCGGGCTGGGGAGTGGAGTCGAGGCTGAAGCCGACCGGGACGCGAACCACCGTGCTTATCGGCTGGCCATCCACTTCTTCGGGCGTGTAGCGCAACTGGTTTACCCACTGGCGCAACGTCGGTTCGAAATAGCTGAGCCGCTTCGGCTGGGTGTCGCCCTGCGGATCGACGGACATCCATTGGGTGGTGCCGTCGGGCAGTACTTCGTAGGTCACCAGCCATGTGCCCTGGACGCCCGCGCGGATCGCGTCGACGGGGTAGCGGGGGGGAGGCGCCAGGCCGGCGGGATCCTGGTTGTTGACCGGGCCGCCATAGACGTAGCCCACCGCCAGATTCAACTCGCCCGATGCGCCCGCGGCGGCACAGGCGTCGAGCATCAGATGGGTGACGCCGCTCTTTGCTTCGCCATTGAGGGTGGCGGGCTCGAAGCGCCACTCCCTGACCCTTGCGCCGATGGCTTCGCGGATCGCGGCGGGAAGCCGGTCCGGGGTTTCAACCTTCTGCGGAACGCCCTGCGCGTCCAGCCACACCGTCGCGGTGGTCTTGAACGGAACCGGCTGCTCGGCATTGCCGGCGTGCGCAGTTCCCATTCCTGCCGCGGCAACCGCCGCCATCATCGTGCATGCCCACACTGCCGCGCGTGCCATCCTCACTCTCCTGATCAGATTGGTCCGTCGATGGTAGTGCTTTCCGGCGCCCGCCGGACCTGGCCTGGACCTACGGGGTCAGCGCCTGCAGCCGATAGCCGCTGGCATCCACCTGCAGTACCGAGCCCTGTTCGTACCAGTCGCCGAGCACGATGCGGATACAGGCGGCATCGTCCACCTGCAGGCTGTGCACGGCCGGACGATGGGTGTGGCCATGGATCATCGTGTCCACGCCATAGCGGCGGAACGTGGCGGCGACTTCGCCCGGTGCCACGTCGGTGACGGTCTCGAACTGCGCGCGGTCGCCTTGCTTCATTTCCGACTGGTGCGCCTGGCTGGCGGCGCGTGCCTTCTGCGCGAAGGCGATGCGCGCTTCCAGCGGCTGCGCCAGGAACTGGGCGATGAAGGCCGGGGCGCGGGTCTGCGCGCGGAACGCCTGGTAGGCGGTGTCGTCGGTACACAGCAGGTCGCCGTGCTGCAGCAGCACCGGCCTGCCGTACAGCGGCACCACGCACGGGTCGGGCAGGATGCGCATGCCGGCACGCCGGGCGTAGTCCTCGCCGACCAGGAAGTCGCGGTTGCCGCGGATGAAGAACACCGGCACCCCGGCATCGGTCAGTTCGCGCAAGGCGGTGGCGACCGCATCGGCGGCGGTGGAGGGGGTGTCGTCGCCGATCCATGCTTCGAACAGGTCGCCGAGGATGTACAACGCCTCGGCCTGCCGCGCCTGGCCGCGCAGGAATTCCAGGAACAGTGCGGTGATGGCCGGACGACTGGGGTCCAGGTGCAGGTCGGAAATGAACAGCGTGGTCATGGACGCCATTGTAGGGCAACGCCGGCGCGCTCCCGATGGCCGCGCGGAGACCGGTGGGCGCCGTTGCGCGCGGGCACCGCAGCCGGCTGGCCGCCGCCGTTCAGAACGGCAGCGGCATCAGTTGCAGCGAAGCGCTGCCCAGCAGCAGGGCGATGCCGGTGGCGGCCAGTACGTCGCTTGGGTAGTGCAGGCCGAGCACGACGCGCGACAGCGCCACCCCGGCGGTGAACGGCAGCAGCAACGGCGCCAGCCACGGGTAGTAGGCCAGCGCGACCACGCTGAACGACACCGCGTGCAGGGTATGCCCGGAGGGGAAGCTGTACTCGTCCAGCGGCGCCACCCAGGCGCGGATGCGCAGGTCGGCGGCGAACGGGCGCGGGCGCCGGGTCCAGCGCTTGAGGACCTTGTAGAGGGTGAGCGCGACCACCCCGGTGGCGGCCATGTGCGCCGACGCGCGCAGGCCGTCCATGCCGTCGGCCAGTACCAGCGCGGCCATCAGCAGGTACCAGAACACGCCATCGCCGAGGCGGCTGATGACCGCGAACAGGGTACGGATGCGGCGCCGGCGGCAGTAGTGGTTGGCGCGCCGGCACCAGCGGGTTTCGCGGGCCAGCAGGCCGTCAGGCGGCAGCAAGGGCATGGGCACGTCTCCGTTGCGACAGTTCGTGCAGCAGTGCCTCGAATTCGGCGACCACGTGGTCCGGATGCAGCCGCTGCATCGCCAGGCTGGCGTTGCCGCCGAGCGATGCGCGCAGGGCCGGGTCGCCGGCCAGGTTCAGCGCGGCGCTGATGAAGCTCTCGTCGTTGTCCACGGCCACGCCGCTGTACCCGCTCTGCAGATGTTCGCGTGCGGCGCCGTAGTCGAAGGCGACCGTGGCCACGCCGCTGGCCATGGCCTCCAGGGTCACGTTGCCGAAGGTCTCGCTGCGGCTCGGGAACAGGAACACGTCGCCGCTGGCGAAGTGGCGGGCAAGCGCCTGGCCGCGCTGGATGCCGCAGAAGACGAAGTCGGGGTTGTCCTGCGCGATGCGCTCGCGCAATGGCCCGTCGCCGACCCAGACGAAGCGTGCGTCCGGGCGCAGCTGCTGGATCCGCCGGAACGCCCGGATCGCCAGCCCGAGGTTCTTCTCCGCGGCGATGCGGCCGACGTGGATCACCGCCAGCCCGCGCGCGTCCAGCCCCCATTCCTGGCGCAGCGCCAGGTCGCGTTGCCGCGGCGAGAACTGCGACGCGTCCACCGCACGCGCCAGCAACCGCGGGTGGTGGAAGCCGTTGCCTTCCAGGAAGTCCTGCAGTTCGCGGGTGGGTACCAGGGTGGCATCGCCCTGGTTGTGGAAGCGGCGCATCCAGCCCAGCGCCACGGGCTGCAGCCAGGCTGCGCCGTAGTCGGGCAGATAGGTGTCGAAGCGGGTATGCAGGCCGGTGGCGACCGGGATGCCGAGCCGGCGCGCGGTGCGCAGCGCCGACCAGCCCAGCGGGCCCTCGGTGGCGATGTAGACCGCATCGGGGCGCTGCAGGCGCCAGCGCTGCGCCAGCCGGCGCGGGACCGGAAGCCCGAAGCGCAGGCCGGGATAGCGTGGCAGCGCCATCCCGCGCACCAGCAGCTCGTGCGGTTGTGCCAGGTCCTGCGGCTGGCGCGGGCGCACCACGTCCACCTCGTTGCCGCGCGCGCGCAGGCCGCGTTCCAGGCCCTGCACGGTGAGGGCGACGCCGTTGACCTCCGGCGGATAGGTCTCGGTGACGATGGCGTAGCGCATGCGGCCTCCCTTTTGTCGCAAAGGGTCGCCTGGCGCTGTGGCAGCCGGGTGTCAGCGGCGTGCCAGGGATGTGACAGGCCGCCAGCGTGGAAGGGGGCGGCTCCGCGCGCCTCCGGGGGTCAGGCGACGAACGGCCGGAACGAGATGCCCAGCCCGGCCATGCCTTCGGCCTCGCCGACCAGGTCGGCGCGCAGCAGCGGGCGGGCGTCGATGAAGACCTTGTCCAGCACCAGCGACAGGGTGTTGCCGTCCACGCTCAGGTCCAGGGTCGGGATCGGATCGTCCTCGTGCGAACGGTGCAGCAGTACCGCCAGCCGCAGCAGCGCGGCGGTACGCCGGGCCGGCAGCAGCAGGCGGTCGGGCAGGGCGTCGAAGGCGGTCCTGGGCACGCCGCGGCGGTGGGTGCGGATCAGCGCCGCCAGCATCTGCTGCTCCTGGCGCGAGAAGCCGGCGATGTCCGAGTGCTCGATCACGTAGCTGCCGTGGGTGTGGTAGCCGCTGTGGGCGATCATCAGCCCGAGTTCGTGCAGGCGCGCGGCCCAGCCGAGCATGCGCGCGTCGTCGGAGTCCAGCTTCCAGCTCTCGGCGACCTGCTCGAACAGGCGCTGGGCGGTCGCTTCCACGCGCAGCGCCTGGGCGGCGTCGATGTCGTAGCGGCGGGTCAGCGCCGCCACCGATTCGTCGCGCGGGTCGTTGTCGCTGGCGCGGCCCATGATGTCGTACAGGATGCCTTCGCGCATCGCCGCCTTGCTGACCAGCAGTTTCTGCAGGCCCAGCGACTGGAACGCGGCCTCGAGCACCAGCACGCCGCCGGCGATGATCGGGCGCCGCTCGCTGGACAGGGTGGGCAGGTTGATGTCGTTGATGTGGCGGGCGCGCAGCAGCTCGTCGCGCAGCAGCGGCAATGCCTGGGCGGTGATCGCGCCCTTGCTCAGCTTCATCGCCGCACAGATCTCGCTGATCGCCTTGTGGGTGCCGGACGAACCCAGCGCCTCGTCCCAGCCCAGCGCCCGGTACTTGGCGGCGAATGGCTGGAACTCGGCGCCGATCTCGGTCAGCGCGTCCTTCCAGCGCTTCTTGCTCAGCTTGCCGCCGGGAAAGAAGCGGCGGGTGCTGGCGATGCAGCCGGCCTGCAGGCTCTCGCGCTCCAGCGGCTGCATGCCGCTGCCGATGATGAATTCGGTGGAGCCGCCGCCGATGTCGATCACCAGCCGCCGCTGGCCCGGCTTGGGCGGCTGCGCATGGGCCACGCCCAGGTAGATCAGGCGCGCCTCCTCGCGGCCGTTGACCACTTCGATGGCATGGCCCAGCGCGGTCTCGGCGGGCATCAGGAACGACAGCGGCGAGCGCAGCTGGCGCACGGTGTTGGTGGCCAGCGCGCGTACCCGGTAGGGCGGGATGTTGCGGATGCGCTGGCCGAAACGGGCCAGGCATTCGAGCGCGCGCTGCCGCGCCTCGGCCGACAGCCCGCCCTTGCCGTCGAGGCCGTCGGCCATGCGCACGGTCTCGCGCAGGCGGTCGACCACCCGCAGCTGGCCGAGCAGGTAGCGGGCGATGACCATGTGGAAGCTGTTGGAGCCCAGGTCGATGGCGGCCAGCAGGTCGCCGTCCTGCAGGGGGGGAAAGGTCGGGGAGGACTGGGGCATGGCGGAATGGTAGTGGATGGCCGGGGGCGCGTGTCACCCTGTGCGCGGATCCGGAAGCCGGCGCCATGGCCCGGCGCGTGCGCGCGCGCGTCCGGGCCTGCGGGTGCCGCGGCCGCGGCGCGCGGTTACAGCGCTTCCAGCAGCGCCTGCTGCGCCGAATGCGGCGGCTGTCCGGGCTGCGGCGTGCACTTGCGGTAGCGGCCGTCGGCCTGCAGTTCCCAGGCGTTGAGGTTGTCGTCCAGGTAGTTCTGCAGCACCTCGCGGTAGATCCGCCGGGCCAGGTCGCTGTCCAGGATCGGGAAGCAGGTCTCCACGCGCCGCAGCAGGTTGCGCTCCAGCCAGTCGGCGCTGGCGCAGTACAGCTCCGGCGCGCCGTTGTTGCCGAACCAGTAGACGCGGCTGTGCTCCAGGAAGCGGCCGACGATCGAGCGCACCCGGATGTTGTCCGAGACCCCCTCCACCCCGGGGCGCAGGGTGCAGGCGCCGCGCACGATCAGGTCGATCTGCACGCCGGCCTGCGACGCCGCGTACAGGGCGCGGATCACCTGCGGTTCGTTGAGTGCGTTCATCTTGGCGATGATCCGCCCCGGCTTGCCGTCCAGCGCCAGCCGGGTCTCGCGCTCGATCCGCTGCAGCAGGCCGGCATGCAGGGTGAACGGCGACTGCAGCAGGTACTCCATCTTCATCTTCGAGGCCAGCCCGGACAACTGCTGGAACAGCTGGTGCACGTCGTTGCCGATGTCCGGATCGGCGGTGATCAGGCTCAGGTCGGTGTAGGCCCGCGCGGTGCCGCTGTGATAGTTGCCGGTGCCCAGGTGCACGTAGCGGCGCAGCTTGCGGCCCTCGCGGCGCACGACCAGCAGCATCTTGGCGTGGGTCTTGTAGCCGACCACGCCGTAGACCACCTGCACGCCGGCATCCTGCAGGCGATCGGCCAGGCCGAGGTTGGCCTCTTCGTCGAAGCGCGCGCGCAGTTCGACCACCACGGTCACGTCCTTGCCGTTGCGCGCGGCCTGGATCAGCGCTTCGACGATCCCCGAGTCCTTGCCGGTGCGGTACAGCGTCTGCTTTATCGCCAGCACGTTCGGGTCCACCGCCGCTTCGCGGATCAGCTCGAGCACGGTGCTGAACGAGTCGAACGGGTGGTGCAGCAGCACATCCCCGCGCGCCACCGCCTCGAAGATGCCTTCGGACGTCTTGAGCACGCGCGGCGTCATCGGCGGGTACTTCAGCTCCGGCCGCTGCACCAGGTCGTAGACCTGGATGACACGGTTGAGGTTGACCGAACCGTCGATGCGGTAGGCCGCGTTCTCGGACAGGCCGAAGTTCTGCAGCAGGGTCTGCACGATCGCGCGCGGGCAGTCGTGGGCGATCTCCAGCCTTACCGCCGGGCGGTAGCCGCGGTCGACCAGTTCGTCGCGCAGCGCCAGCGCCAGGTTCTCCACTTCCTCCTCGTCCACCACCAGCTCGGAGTTGCGGGTGACCCGGAACTGGTAGGCGCCGCGCACGTCCATGCCCGGGAACAGTTCGTTGACGAAGGTGGACAGCACCGCCGAGAGCAGCACGAAGTTCTGGGTGCCGCCCAGCGACTTGGGCAGCTGGATGATGCGCGGCAGCGAACGCGGCGCGCGCACCAGCGCCAGGTGGCCGGCGCGGCCGAAGGCGTCGGTGCCCTTGAGCACGACCACGATGTTCAGCGACTTGTTGAGGATCTTCGGGAACGGATGCGACGGGTCCAGCCCCAGCGGCGAGAGCACCGGCATGATCTCGTTGCGGAAGTAGGCGCGCAGCCAGCGCCGCTGGCGCGGGGTCCAGGTCGACGGCGAGAGGATGCCGATGCCCGCGTCCTGCAGCGCCGGGCGCAGTACTTCGTTCCAGCAGCGGTACTGCTGTTCCACCAGTTCGGCGGCGCGGTCGTGGATGGCGGTCAGGATTTCCTGCGGGCTCATGCCGTCCGGCGCCGGCGGCAGGCCGAATTCCTGCGCGTGGCGCACCGCCGCGGCGCGGATCTCGAAGAACTCGTCCAGGTTGGTGCAGGAGATGCACAGGAAGCGCAGCCGCTCCAGCAGCGGCACCTGCTCGTCCATCGCCTGCGCCAGCACGCGGAAATTGAAATCCAGCTGCGACAGCTCGCGGTTGATGTACAGCGCCGGGTCGCGCAGCGGGTCGTTGCCGGGGGCCGTGGCAACGGGGGACGGGACGGGAGCGTTCATGCCGGGGAGTCTTCCGTGGACGGTGGCGAGGGGAGAGCGGTGCGCGGGCGGACGTGTTCGGCGTCGAAATGGCAGGCGAAGGTGCTGCCCTGGCCGACTTCGCTGCGGATGTCCAGGCGCGCCTGGTGCAGGCCGAGGATGTGCTTGACGATGGACAGGCCCAGGCCGGTGCCGCCGCTCTCGCGCGAACGGCTGCTGGACACGCGGTAGAAGCGTTCGGTCAGGCGCGGCAGGTGGCTGGCCGGAATGCCATAGCCGGTGTCGGTCACCGCCAGCACCGCGCCGTCGCCCTCGCGGGCGAACGTCAGGGTGATGCGGCCGCCGGCCGGGGTGTAGCGCACCGCGTTGGTGACCAGGTTGGAGAAGGCGCTGTGCAGCTCCTTGTTGGAGCCGGCCAGGTCGACGCCGGCGCTGTCCTCGATGGTGATCGTGTGGCGGCCCTGGCTGTGGGCCTCGGCTTCGCGCCGCAGCGAGGCGAGCATCGAGGTCATCGCCACGGTTTCCAGCTCGGTCTGCTGCTGCGATTCCAGCCGCGACAGGGTGAGCAGGTCCTCGACCAGCTGCGCCATGCGCTGGGACTGCTTGCGCATCTCCGCCAGCATCGGCCCGGTGTCCGGGAAATCCTCCGGGTCCATCATGTCCAGGTAGCCATGCACCACCGTCAGCGGCGTGCGCAGTTCGTGCGAGACGTTGGCGACGAAGTCGCGGCGCACCTGTTCCAGGTGCAGCAGCTTGGTCACGTCGCGCGCCACCAGCAGCCAGTGGTGGTCCGAATACGGAATCAGGCGCAGGTGCAGGCGGATGCCCGGATCGACCGGCGAATTGGCATCGAGGATCGGCTCGGCGTTGCGGCCGCCGGCCAGCCAGTGCGCCAGCGGCAGCGGCTGCAGGCGCTCGACCAGCGGCGCGTCCATGTCGGCCGGGTGCTGCAGGCCCAGCAGCGCGGTGGCGGCCTCGTTGAACCACTGCACGCGCTGGGTGTTGCGGTCCACCACCACCACCGCGTCGGGCAGCGCCGCGGCGGCCGCGCGGTAGCTGCGCAGCATGTCGATCAGGCGCCGCTTGCGCACCCGCATTTCCTGCTGGTTGCGGTACAGCAGGCGGTCAAGCTCGTTCCACACGCCGGTGCCGCGCGCGGTTTCCCAGCGTTGGCGCGCGGTCAGGCGCAGCAGCACCTGGCGCAGCCGCCAGTAGTGCCAGGCCAGGATCCCGAGTGCGGCCAGTGCCAGCACCAGCGCCGGATGGCCGAGCAGGGCGCCGATCAGCAGGGCCGACAACAGCAACGCGGCCAGGGTGGCCAGCGTCTTCAACCAGGCGGATCGGAATTGGCGGGGCATTGCGCTCTCGGGTGGTGCGGGTGGAACCTTGGGAACCGTGACCGGTTATAGCAGGAAGCACGGGCGCCGGCCGCGGCGCCGTGCTCAGACCGAGGCCGAGAAGCGGTAGCCGGCGCCGCGCACGGTCTGCACCATGTTTTCGGCGCCGAACGGTTCCAGGGTCTTGCGCAGGCGGCGGATGTGCACGTCGATGGTGCGCTCCTCCACGTAGACGCTGCCGCCCCACACATGGTCCAGCAGCTGCGAGCGGGTGTAGACGCGCTCGGGATGGGTCATGAAGAAATGCAGCAGGCGGTACTCGGTGGGGCCGATCGAGACCGGCGCGTCGCCGGCGAACACCCGGTGCGCGGCGCCGTCGATGCGGATCGGGCCGATCGCCACGCTGCCGTCCTCGTCGTCGTCGCGGGTGCGGCGCATGACCGCGCGGATGCGCGCCAGCAGTTCGCGCGCCGAGAACGGCTTGACCACGTAATCGTCCACGCCGGCCTCCAGCCCACCGACACGGTCGTTTTCCTCGCCCCGTGCGGTGAGCATGATGATCGGCACGTCGCGGGTCAGCGCCTCCTTGCGCCAGCGGCGGGCAAGCTCCAGCCCGCTGGTGCCCGGCAGCATCCAGTCCAGCAGGATCATGTCCGGCACGCGGTCGGCGATGGCGGTCTGTGCCTCCAGCGCGTCGCCGGCGTGCACCGGCTCGTATTCCCCCTTGCGCAGCGCGAACGCGACCATGTCGCGGATCGCCGGTTCGTCATCGACGATAAGGATGCGTTTCTGCACGTCTTGCCTACCATGAAGCCCATCGGACCGGATGTGCCCAGTAGACTACGGTTTGATGACCGGTTTGTGACATTGCCGGCGGTGTCGTCCCCCGGCCTCCCGCCGGCAGCCCGTGGGGTCAGCGGCGCTGCATGTCCGGGTCGCGCATGCCCAGCCGGCGCATTTCCAGCACGGTCGGCATGATCGCCTCGATCCGAGCGTCCACCCGGGCGCGGCTCACGTAGTCCAGGCCGGGCTGCTTGAGCAGTGCCTGGAACTGCAGCAGGGCCTGCTCCGGACGCCCGTTCAGGTAGGCGGCCTCGGCATAGGCCTCGCTGGCGCGCGCGTTGTCGCCGGCCAGCTCGCAGGCGCGGGCGAAGGTGCGCTGGAACACCGGGTCGTCGCCGGCCCGGGCCAGCAGCGGGCGCAGCATGGCCTGGGCGCGCTTGCCGGCCTCCATGCCGCCCTGCTCGTTGAGCACCTGGGCGTAGGTCAGCGCCACCGGGCGGCTCTGCGGCAGCTTCTGCAGCAATGCGTCGAAGCGGCGGTTGGCGTCGGCGTGGCGGCCATTGCGCGACTCCGCCTCGCCCAGCGCCAGGTTCACCCACAGGTTGTCGGGGTGCTCGGACTGCAGCTGCTGCAACTCCTGCAGGGCCTGCTGCAGCGCGCCGGTGCCATCGCGCAGCTGGGCGATGGCCACGCCATAGCGCTGCGGATCGCTCAGGCCGTCCTTCTGGCTGCGGCGCAGGTCCTGGTACTCGCGCACCAGCTCGGACGGCGTCGGGGCGCTGAGCACGCGCAGGCGCTCGCGGGCCCAGTCGAACTGGCCGCTGGCGCCGCGCGGCAGGCCGATCGACGGCAGCGACAGCTGCAGCGAGCCGGGCAGCAGCGGGTTGCCGCTGGCCCTGGCCGGATCGGGAACCGGGTCGGCCGGGTTCACCCGCTCCTGGCGCACGCCGCCGGGCGTGGTGGTGGTCAGCAGCACCGTGTCCTTCTTGATCTGCTCGGCACGGGCCTTGGCCTCGCTGATGCGGGTGATGTTCACCGGATGGGTGCGCAGGAAGTCGGGCGTCGAGTAACCGCCCTCGTTGCCGCGCATGGCCGCCGACATCCGCTCGAAGAAGCCGGCCATCGCATCGACGTCGTAGCCGCTGCGCGCCAGCGTGCGGATGCCGAGCCGGTCGGCCTCCGATTCGTTGGAACGGGTGAAGTTGATCTGCAGCTGCTGCATCAGGCCCATGCCCGAGCTGATCGCCGCCATGGTGGCGTCGCCGGAGGAGTTGCCGCCGGCCTGCTGCGCCGCGATCACCGCCGCGAGCATGCCCAGCAGGATCGGTATCTGGTCGCGCTGCGCCTTCTCGACGCTGCGCAGCACGTGCTGCTGGGTGACGTGCGAGATTTCGTGCGACAGCACCGCCGCGACCTCGTCCTCGCGCTCGGCGGTCAGCACCAGGCCGGCATTCATGCCGATGTAGCCGCCGAGGGTGGCGAAGGCGTTGATCTGCCGGTCCTTGAGCATGAAGAAGGTGAATTTCTGCTGCGGCTGGGCGCTGTTGGAACCGAGCCGGGTACCCATGGACTGCAGCCAGTCGTCGACCAGCGGATCGTCCACCAGGTAACCGTAGTTGCGCAGTTCGCGCAGCATCATGCCGCCATACTCGGCCTGCCGCGCCGGGGTGAGCAGTTCGCCGGCGGACGAACCGATGTCCGGCAGCTTGCTGTCCTGGGCCCGGGACAGGGGGGTGGCCAGGGCCAGGGCGATGGCGGTGGCGAGCAGCAGGGTTCGCAAGCGTGGGGCTCCGGTGAGGCTGGGCGGAGGATGACGGGGAAGCGGGCCGCGGGTGTGAAGCACAGGTTAACCCGCAGTGTTCCAGCGTTGGGCGGTGTGATCCGGCGCGCCGCTACCATATAGGGACACCATTCCCCGCGCGGAGTTTCCCGTGAGCAGCCAGACCCCCGAGATCACCATCTACTCCACCGCCGTGTGTCCCTACTGCGTGGCGGCCAAGAATTTCCTCAAGAGCAAGGGCCGCACCTGGAACGAGGTGCGCATCGACCTGGACCCGGCCGAGCGCGAGAAGATGATGGCGCTGACTCGCCGTACCAGCGTGCCGCAGATCTTCGTCGGCGAGGTCCATGTGGGCGGTTACGACGACATGATGGCGCTGCACCGTGCCGGCAAGCTGGAGCCGCTGTTCGCGGGGCAGGGCGCATGAGCGGCGCGGACAAGGACCGCGTGGCCGAATTCACCGAATTCCGCCAGCGCATGAACCAGCGCATCCTGGCCGAGCCCAACCAGGTGGTGCGGCGCTTCTTCGCGCTGGATACGCAGACCTACCAGGCCGGCGCGCTGGACGTGAAGACCAAGGAGCTGCTGGGCCTGGTGGCCTCGCTGGTGCTGCGCTGCGACGACTGCATCAGTTACCACGTGGCCCAGTGCAAGGACGCCGGGGTCAGCCGCGAGGAGTTCTTCGAGACCTTCTCGGTGGGCCTGGTGGTCGGCGGCTCGATCGTGATCCCGCACCTGCGGCGCGCGGTGGACTTCCTGGACCAGCTGGAGTCCGGGGCCGCGGAGGCCCCGGCCGGGCACGACCACGGCTGAACCTGCGACCTTGGTCCAGTTGGGGCGGGGCGGGCGGATCAGGCATAATTGACAGTTGAAACTTTTGGATGCGCCTGATCCCGGGCAGCCGGCCGGCGCACGCTCCCCCTCCCAGTTCGGAACCCAAATCATGACGCAGACAATCACCGTCATCCGCGGCGATGGCATCGGCCCGGAAATCATGGACGCCACCCTGTTCGTGCTCGACAAGCTCGGCGCCGGGCTGTCCTACGAGTTCGCCGATGCCGGCCTGGCCGCGCTGGAAAAGTACGGTGAGCTGATTCCGGCCAGCACGCTGGAATCGATCAAGAAGAACAAGGTCGCGCTGAAGAGCCCGCTGACCACCCCGGTCGGTGGCGGCTTCAGCTCGATCAACGTGGCCCTGCGCCGCCAGTTCGACCTGTACGCCAACGTGCGTCCGGCGATCTCGTTCCCGAACACCAAGTCGCGCTACGAGAACGTCGACCTGATCACCGTGCGCGAGAACACCGAAGGCGCCTACCTGTCCGAAGGCCAGGAAGTCTCGGCTGACGGCGAGACGGCTTTCTCCGGCACCCGCATCACCCGCAAGGGTTCCGAGCGCATCGTGCGCTACGCCTTCGAGCTGGCCCGCAGCACCGGCCGCAAGAAGGTCACTGCCGTGCACAAGGCCAACATCATCAAGTCGACCTCGGGCCTGTTCCTGAACGTCGCCCGCGAAGTGGCCGCGAAGTACCCGGAAATCGAGTTCCAGGAAATGATCGTGGACAACGCCTGCATGCAGCTGGTGATGCGTCCCGAGCAGTTCGACGTGATCGTCACCACCAACCTGTTCGGCGACATCATCTCCGACCTGTGCGCCGGCCTGGTCGGCGGCCTGGGCCTGGCCCCGGGTGCCAACATCGGCGAGAGCGCGGCCATTTTCGAAGCCGTCCACGGCACCGCGCCGGACATCGCTGGCAAGGGCATCGCCAACCCGTGCGCGCTGCTGCTGGGCGCCGCGCAGATGCTGGACCACGTCGGCCAGCCGCAGAACGCCGAGCGCCTGCGCAAGGCCATCGTCGCCACCATGGAAGCCAAGGATTCGCTGACCGGCGACCTGGGCGGTACCGGTGGCACCATGGACTTCGCCCGGGCCATCGCCAGCCGCCTGTAACCGCGGCGCGGCATCGAGGAAAGCAGAAAGGGCGCCGATGGCGCCCTTTCTGGTTCCGGCTTGCGCTGGTGGCGGGCCAGGCCTGCAGCACCGCGAACAGGGTGCCGAAGGTCAGCAGCACCGCCTGCAACACGATGCCGTCGAAACGCGCCTCGTAGCGCGCCGGGATCGTGCCCGGGAACAGGCCTTCGAGCAGCGCATGGAGCGGTGCGCTGACCGGCGCCCAGCGCTTCTTGAAGACGGTGGCCATGGCCAGCACGAGGCCGCCGATCAGTCCGCCCCACGGGTACAGGCGCGCGCCGCTGGCGAGCTCGCCGGTATCGGTCAGTGCCGGGTTCCAGGCGAAGGCCGCGGTGGGCGCCGCCAGCAGCAACAGCAGGCGGTCTTGTTGACGGTACCGTTGAGGGTCATCGTCCCGGCGCCGCGCGCGACCACCGCGCCGCTGCCAGGATCGAGGAAGGTGGAGTCGGATAGGGCTGGATTGCCGCTGCGCACGTGGGGCTCGCGGGTCGGGTGCGGATGCCGGCAACATAACCAACCGCCGTCGTGATGAAATCCGCCGTTGACAGACTGCTCCACAGTTCCGACAATAGCCGACCTTTCGGGGGGAACCTCGGGAGATTCACCGCCGGGGTATAGCGCAGTCTGGTAGCGCGCCTGCTTTGGGAGCAGGATGTCGGGGGTTCGAATCCCTCTACCCCGACCATCCGATGCGACCAGCGCGTGTTGGAGTGCGACGATCCGGTCAGAGCGCCCGTAGCTCAACTGGATAGAGCACCGGCCTTCTAAGCCGGCGGTTACAGGTTCGATTCCTGTCGGGCGCGCCAATCGGCGCAAGCGGTGGGTTGTAGTTTTCAGTGGTGGCTGTAGCTCAGTTGGTTAGAGTACTGGATTGTGATTCCAGTGGTCGGGGGTTCGAATCCCCTCAGCCACCCCATTGAACAGAAAGACGCCGGAATGTGCATTCCGGGGTTGAAGGAACTGAAGGGTGCAGGTATCATTTCCCCCCTGATTTTCAGGGCCGTTAGCTCAGTTGGTAGAGCAGTTGACTCTTAATCAATTGGTCCAAGGTTCGAATCCTTGACGGCCCACCAACAAAGACAGCCACCTGGTACGCCAGGTGGCTGTTTTCCTCTAGAGTGAGGGTCCTGCGTTTTCTGCAGGAATCCGGTGTCGCAGGCAGCAGCGCGCACCCATGTTTCAGGGCTGTTAGCTCAGTTGGTAGAGCAGTTGACTCTTAATCAATAGGTCCAAGGTTCGAATCCTTGACAGCCCACCAGACAAGGGCATCCGCTACGGCGGGTGCCCTTTTCTTTGCCTGCTTCCGGGCGTGGCCGGCGCATGCCGCTGCCCTGCGCCCTGCCGTCCCGGCGGTTGGCGGGCCCTGGGGCGATCGCCTGCAGGTGCGGAAGGCGCATCCGGCAGCTTTTTTGCCCGCCGGTCTGCAACAATGCCGGCCGGACGCGAAAGTGGCGGAATTGGTAGACGCCCTGGATTTAGGTTCCAGTGCCGCAAGGCGTGGGGGTTCGAGTCCCCCCTTTCGCACCATCCGTGTGTCTGCCGGATGTTCCCCGGGCGCGCCTGTCCGGGGGCAGGCTGGAAGCGCCAGCCGGAATCGGCGAAACTACAGGGCTGCGGCGGAATCATGTCCGTCGGAAACCGTTCATCTTCCACATCGTGCCGGGGGCCAGGGCGCCACCGGTGGCAGGAGTCCACATGCAAGCTTCGATCGAATCCACCGGCAACCTGGAACGCCGCCTGACCTTCTCCCTGCCGGAGGAGCGCCTGCAGAGCCACATCAACGGCCGGCTCGGCGAGATCGCGCGCACCGTGCGCATCAAGGGCTTCCGTCCGGGCAAGGTGCCGGCCAAGGTGGTCGAGCAGCGTTTCGGCCAGCAGGTGCGCGCCGAGGCGATGGACGGCCTGCTGCGCGAGACCTTCGACGCCGCGCTGCGCCAGCATGAGCTGCGCATCGCCGGCAATCCGCGCATCGACAAGGCCGGCGAAGGCGAATTCGATTTCGTCGCCACCGTCGAACTGGTGCCGGATTTCGGCGATGTCGACGTGACCAAGCTGACCGTCGTGCGCCACAGCGCCGAAGTCACCGACGCCGACATCGACCAGATGATCGAGAACCTGCGCCAGCAGCGCCGCAGCTGGAAGGCGGTCGCGCGTGGCGCGCAGGAAGGCGACCTGGTCGCGCTGGAAACCTGGTCGCAGGCCGGTGACGAGCGGCTGCCGGCCGAAGGCGCCGAGCAGGGCACCATCATCATCGGCCAGGGCATGATGTTCGAGCAGATCGAGCAGGGCCTGGTCGGCCTGGCCAAGGGCGAAGAGAAGACGCTGGAAGTCGCGTTCCCGGCCGACTGGCGCGTGCCGGCCCTGGCCGGCAAGAACGTCAAGGTCACGGTCAAGGCCACCGAGGTGTCCGAGCCGGTGGTGCCGGAGGTCGATGCGGCCTTCATCAAGAGCTTTGGCGTGAAGAACGGCGAGCTGGCGCAGTTCCGCGCCGACATCCGCGCCAACCTGGAGCGCGAGCTCAAGGGTGCGCTGATGAACCGCCTGCGCCGCGAAGTGGGCGAGCAGCTGATCGCCGCCTATGCGTCGGTCGAGCTGCCGCCGCGCCTGGTCGAGAACGAGGCCCGTGCCATGCTGGCCCAGCAGGTCGACGCGATCCGCCGCCAGGGCGGCAACCCGGGCCAGGTGCCGGCCGATGCCCACGAGGGCTTCAAGGACGCCGCCTCCAAGCGCGTGCTGGTCGGCCTGCTGGTCGGCGAAGTCGCACGCCGCAACGACCTGCGCCTGGATCCGAAGCGCCTGAACGAAACCATGCGCCTGATCGCCTCGACCTACGAAGAGCCCGAGCAGGTCATTGAGATGTACCGCAACGACCCCCAGCTGATGAGTGGCCTGCAGAACCGCGTGATGGAAGAGCAGGTCATCGACTGGATCGCCGAGCGTGCCCAGCACACCGAGCAGGTGCTGACGTTCCAGGAAGCGATCCGCCCGTAAGGCGGTCGCTCCACCCGCCCCGCGCCCTGGCGCGGGGTGATGTTTCCCCGTCAAGATTAGGTGCCCCACGTAATGGACAACCGAGCCAAAGCCCTGAACCTGGTTCCAATGGTGGTCGAACAGACCAGCCGCGGCGAGCGCGCCTATGACATCTATTCGCGCCTGCTGAAGGAGCGCCTGATTTTCCTGGTCGGCCCGATCGACGACCACATGGCGAACCTGGTGGTGGCGCAGCTGCTGTTCCTGGAAGCGGAAAACCCGGAAAAGGACATCAGCATCTACATCAACTCGCCCGGTGGCGTGGTCACCGCCGGCATGGCGATCTACGACACCATGCAGTACATCAAGCCGGACGTGAGCACCATCTGCGTCGGCCAGGCCGCCTCGATGGGCGCGCTGCTGCTGGCGGCGGGCGCGGCCGGCAAGCGCTTCGCGCTGCCCAATTCGCGGGTGATGATCCACCAGCCGCTGGGCGGCTTCCAGGGCCAGGCCACCGACATCGACATCCACGCCCGCGAGATCCTGACCCTGCGTGCGCGCCTGAACGAGGTGCTGGCCAGGCACACCGGGCAGTCGCTGGAGACCATCGCGCGCGACACCGAGCGCGACAACTTCAAGAGCGCCGCCGATGCCCAGGCCTATGGTCTGGTGGACCAGGTCCTGGAGCGGCGTCCCGACGAGTCGATCCAGCCGGCGTGACCGGCCTAAGTGGCCGAAAACACGGCGTTTTCTGCAGGGTCGGAAGTGGACTGGCGTCCATCCGGCCCTGTGCTATTCTCGAAATCGAACCCCCTGTTCACGGGGGGAGCAACTGGGTAAGCGAAGCATGAGCGAAGACCGGCAAGGTCGTTCCGGAGACAGCGGCAAGATCCTTTACTGCTCGTTCTGCGGCAAGAGTCAGCATGAAGTACGCAAGCTGATCGCGGGTCCGAGCGTGTTCATCTGCGATGAATGCGTGGAGCTGTGCAACGACATCATCCGCGAGGAACTTGAGGAAAAGGCGCAGTCGGCACGCAGTTCGCTGCCCAAGCCGCGCGAGATCCTCGAGGTCCTGGACCAGTACGTGATCGGCCAGAACCGCGCCAAGCGCACGCTGGCGGTGGCCGTGTACAACCATTACAAGCGCATCGAGAGCCGTCAGAAGAGCGACGACGTCGAGCTGTCCAAGTCCAACATCCTGCTGGTCGGCCCGACCGGCTCGGGCAAGACGCTGCTGGCCGAGACGCTGGCGCGGCTGCTCAACGTGCCGTTCACCATGGCCGATGCGACCACGCTGACCGAAGCCGGCTATGTCGGCGAGGACGTGGAGAACATCATCCAGAAGCTGCTGCAGAAGTGCGACTACGACGTCGAGAAGGCGCAGCAGGGCATCGTCTACATCGACGAAATCGACAAGATCTCGCGCAAGAGCGAGAACCCGTCGATCACCCGCGACGTGTCCGGCGAAGGCGTGCAGCAGGCCCTGCTGAAGCTGATCGAAGGCACCGTGGCCAGCGTGCCGCCGCAGGGCGGGCGCAAGCATCCGCAGCAGGAATTCCTGCAGGTGGACACCAAGAACATCCTGTTCATCTGCGGCGGTGCGTTCGCCGGCCTGGACAAGGTCATCCAGCAGCGCTCCAGCGAGGCCGGCGGCATCGGTTTCGGCGCCAAGGTCAAGAGCAGCGAGCGCAAGCAGGAAGTGGGCAAGGTGCTGGCCGAGGTCGAGCCCGAGGACCTGATCAAGTTCGGTCTGATCCCGGAGTTCGTCGGCCGCCTGCCGGTGGTGGCGACCCTGGAGGAGCTGGACGAGACGGCGCTGGTCAGGATCCTGACCGAACCGAAGAACGCCATCACCAAGCAGTTCAAGAAGCTGTTCGAGATGGAGAACGTCGAGCTCGAGTTCCGCCCGGACGCGCTGTCGGCCATCGCCAAGAAGGCGCTCAAGCGCAAGACCGGCGCGCGCGGCCTGCGCACCATCGTCGAGTCGGTGCTGCTGGACACCATGTACGACCTGCCGTCGCAGGAGAACGTGAGCAAGGTGGTGGTGGACGAATCGGTCATCGAGCACAAGTCCGAGCCGTACGTGATCTACCAGACGCCACCGGCCAAGGCCGCATCCGGTGACTGAATAGGCGTGTCGGGACGTCCTGTCCACGCCAGGTGAAGCCCGGTTCAGGTGCTTCCCCGACGCCACTTGCATCACCCCGCCGATGGCCCCATAACGGGGCCATCGGCTTTTTTCATGGCCACCCCCGAATCCAAGTGGAGCCCCCCCATGGCCCAGTCCCAAACCGAAGTCCTCGACCTGCCGGTCCTGCCGCTGCGCGACGTGGTGGTGTTCCCGCACATGGTCATCCCGCTGTTCGTCGGGCGCGACAAGTCCATGCAGGCGCTGGAGCGGGCGATGGAAGCGGACAAGCGCATCCTGCTGGTCGCGCAGAAGTCGGCCGAGACCGATGATCCCGCCGCCGCCGACCTGTACACCGTCGGTACCCTGGCGCAGGTGCTGCAGCTGCTGAAGCTGCCCGACGGCACCATCAAGGTGCTGGTCGAGGGCCTGGCGCGCGTGGCCGTGGACAGGATCCGCGAGCAGGACGGCGCGCTGCAGGGCGCCGGCACCGAGCTGGAATCGGACGAGTCGCGCGAGTCGCGCGAGATCGAGGCGATCGCGCGTTCGCTGATGTCGCTGTTCGAACAGTACGTCAAGACCAACCGCAAGCTGCCGCCGGAGCTGCTGCAGACCCTGAACGGCATCGAGGAGCCGTCGCGGCTGGCCGACACCATCGCCGCGCATATCGGCGTGCGCCTGGCCGACAAGCAGAAGCTGCTGGAAACGCTGCAGGTCGGCGACCGGCTGGAGATGCTGGTGGGCCTGGTCGATGGCGAGATCGACGTGCAGCAGCTGGAAAAGCGCATCCGCGGCCGGGTCAAGTCGCAGATGGAGAAGAGCCAGCGCGAGTACTACCTCAACGAGCAGATGAAGGCCATCCAGAAGGAGCTGGGCGACCTGGACGACGCGCCGGGCGAACTGGACGAGCTGGCGCGCAAGATCGCCGAGGCCGGCATGCCCAAGGCAGTCGAGGCCAAGGCCAGGAACGAACTCAACAAGCTCAAGCAGATGTCGCCGATGTCGGCCGAGGCCGCGGTCGTGCGCAACTACCTGGAGTGGCTGCTGGGCGTGCCGTGGAAGAAGCGCACCAAGGTGCGCAAGGACCTGAAGGTCGCCCAGGACACGCTCGACGCCGATCACTACGGGCTGGACAAGGTCAAGGACCGCATCCTCGAGTACCTGGCGGTGCAGTCGCGGGTGAAGCAGATGAAGGGCCCGATCCTGTGCCTGGTCGGGCCGCCGGGCGTGGGCAAGACCTCGCTGGGCCAGTCCATCGCCAAGGCCACCAACCGCAAGTTCGTGCGCATGAGCCTGGGCGGCGTGCGCGACGAGGCCGAGATACGCGGCCACCGCCGTACCTACGTCGGCTCCATGCCCGGGCGCATCGTGCAGAACCTCAACAAGGTGGGCAGCAAGAACCCGCTGTTCGTGCTCGACGAGATCGACAAGATGTCGATGGATTTCCGTGGCGACCCGTCGTCGGCGCTGCTGGAAGTGCTCGACCCCGAGCAGAACAACGCCTTCAACGACCACTACCTGGAAGTGGACCTGGACCTGTCCGAAGTGATGTTCGTGGCGACCTCCAACTCGCTCAACATCCCCGGCCCGCTGCTGGACCGCATGGAGGTGATCCGCATCCCGGGCTACACCGAGGACGAGAAGCTCAACATCGCCACCCGCTACCTGGTGCCCAAGCAGCTCAAGGCCAATGGCCTGCAGCCGGAGGAACTGGCCATCGACGAGGACGCGATCCGCGACATCGTGCGCTACTACACGCGCGAGTCCGGCGTGCGCAACCTCGAGCGCGAAATCGCCAAGATCTGCCGCAAGGTGGTCAAGGAGATCGCGCTCGCCGGCCCGCAGCCGGCCAGGAAGACGGCCCGGAAGGCCGCGAAGAAGCCCAGGGCGCTGGTGGTGGTCGACGCCGCCAACCTGGACAGGTATCTGGGCGTGCGCCGCTTCGACTTCGGCCGCGCCGAGGAGGAGAACGAGGTCGGCCTGGTCACCGGCCTGGCCTGGACCGAGGTCGGCGGCGACCTGCTGCAGATCGAATCGACGCTGATTCCGGGCAAGGGCGCGGTGACGCTGACCGGCCAGCTCGGCAACGTGATGAAGGAATCGGCGACGGCGGCGCTGTCGGTGGTGCGCGCCCGCGCGCAGGCGCTGGGCATCGACGTGGACTTCCTGCAGAAGCACGACGTGCACCTGCACGTGCCCGATGGCGCCACGCCCAAGGACGGCCCCAGTGCCGGCATCGCCATGGTCACCTCGCTGGTGTCGACGCTGACCCGGGTCCCGGTCAAGGCCGATGTCGCCATGACCGGCGAGATCACCCTGCGCGGCCGCGTCACCGCCATCGGCGGGCTGAAGGAGAAGCTGCTGGCCGCGCTGCGCGGTGGCATCCGCACGGTGATCATCCCGGAGGAGAACCGCAAGGACCTGGCCGACATCCCGGCCAACGTGACCCGCGACCTGGACATCATCCCGGTGAAGTGGATCGATGAAGTGCTGGACATCGCGCTGGAGGCGCCGCTGGCGCCGAAGAAGGTGCGCAAGAACGGCCAGCGCGTGGCGGTGCGGGGTCGGGCGAAGGCAGCTCCGGCCGCGCGCGTCAAGCACTGATGATGAACGCAAAATCCCTTGAAACCCGCGTCGTTATTGGCTTTTCGGCTTGCGTGGGTAGGGGGGCGCTGGTATAAAAGTGCGACTCACGCGCCCGCTCGATGAGCGGGCGGCGTGTTTGCAGGATCTTACGGCCGCCGCCGCCGCTGTGATGGCGACGACCAATCCAATCTATTCCGCGGATTGCCGCATAGGGAGTTATTACATAATGAACAAGACCGAATTGATCGACGGCGTTGCCGCTGCTGCTGACCTCTCCAAGGCCGAAGCCGGCCGTGCGGTCGATGCCGTCGTCGCCGAGATCACCAAGGCGCTGAAGAAGGGCGACGCCGTGACGCTGGTGGGTTTCGGTACCTTCCAGGTCCGCGAGCGTGCCGAGCGCACCGGTCGCAACCCGAAGACCGGCGACACCATCAAGATCGCCGCGTCGAAAAATCCTGCTTTCAAGGCTGGTAAAGCCCTGAAGGACGCTGTAAACTAAGCGGCTCACCGGGGGTGCTTAGCTCAGTGGTAGAGCGTCTCCCTTACAAGGAGAGGGTCGGGGGTTCGAAACCCTCAGCACCCACCACGTAAAAGCACCGTCGAGCAGTATTGAAAGTGGAGCGGTAGTTCAGCTGGTTAGAATGCTGGCCTGTCACGCCGGAGGTCGCGGGTTCGAGTCCCGTCCGCTCCGCCAGTTTCAAGAGGGCCCCTGAGCAATCGGGGGCCTTGCTTTCTCTCCACTCTTCCGGAGTGGTGCTGGAAGCGAACAATCAAGTGCGGAGCGGTAGTTCAGCTGGTTAGAATGCTGGCCTGTCACGCCGGAGGTCGCGGGTTCGAGTCCCGTCCGCTCCGCCAGTTCCACCCGCCACTGCATGCAGTGGCACCCCGGTCGCGATGTCGGCCGGTAGCAGTTGCAATATGCGGAGCGGTAGTTCAGCTGGTTAGAATGCTGGCCTGTCACGCCGGAGGTCGCGGGTTCGAGTCCCGTCCGCTCCGCCATTGATTCGAAGCCCCGGGCAGAAGCCCGGGGCTTTTTTTTCGCCATCAGCCCTGGCCCTGGCGGCTGCCATGGCAACGACGTCGTGCGTGGACGGGGGCGCACGCCCGCTCCGGTTGGGAGTCAGGCGGGAAGCGGGTTACACTGCCCGGCTCGCCAATCAGGCCTTGATTTTCCCATGCTGCAGAAACTCCGCGACAAGACCTCGGGCTGGATCGTGACCGTGATCCTGGGGCTGCTGATGATTCCGTTCCTGTTCGTGATCGACAACAGCTATCTGGGCGGTGTCGGTGCGCAGAACGTCGCCAAGGTATCCGCACCGCCGTCGTGGTGGCGCTCGGCGCCGTCGTGGTGGCCGATGTCGTTCCTGTGGAACCACCATGAGATCAGCGTCGAGGATTTCCGCACGCGCTTCGAACAGGCGCGCATGGAGGCCCGCCAGCAGCAGGGCGACAATTTCGATCCGCGCGAGTTCGAGACCACCGAGAACAAGCGGGCCGTGCTCGACCAGCTGATCGACGAGCAGGTGGTGCGGCTGGCCGCCGAAGACGCGCGGATCGTGATCGGCGACGAGGCGGTGCGCAATTACATCGCCGCGATCCCGGCATTCCAGCGCGACGGCAAGTTCGATGCCGAGCAGTACCGCCTGGTGCTGGCACAGAGCCAGCCGCCGCGCACGCCGGATATGTTCGACCAGGTGGTCCGCACCAGCCTGCAGCAGTCGATCATCCCGACCGCGCTGGCGCAGTCGGGCTTTGCCACCAAGGGCGAGAGCGAGCGCCTGCTGAAGCTGCTGGGCGAGACGCGCGACGTGGAGTTCGCCATGCTGCCGGCGCCGGAAGCCGACACCGCCGCGGTGGACGACGCGCAGATCAAGCAGTGGTACGACACCCATACCCGCGATTTCATGCAGCCGGAAAGCGTGTCCATCGAGTACGTCGAGCTGGATGCGGCGCGCATGCCTGCGGCCACGCCGGCGGACGAGGCGGCCCTGCGCCGCCGCTATGAGGAAGAGAAGGCGCGCTTCGTCAAGCCGGAGCAGCGCCTGGCCTCGCACATCCTGATCAGCGCCGGCAGCGACGCCGCCGCGCAGAAGGCCGCCGAAGCCAAGGCCGCCAAGCTGGCCGCCGACGCCAGGCAGCCGGGTGCCGACTTCGCCGCGCTGGCCAAGGCCAATTCCGACGATCCGGGCTCCAAGGCCGAAGGCGGCGACCTGGGTTGGGTCGAGCATGGCGTGATGGTGAAGCCGTTCGAGGATGCGCTGTTCGCCATGCAGCCGGGTGAGATCAGCGGCCCGGTGAAGACCGAGTTCGGTTACCACGTGCTGAAGCTGCGCGAGGTCAAGGGCGGCGAGGGGCGTCCGTTCGAAGAGGTGCGCGACCAGCTGGCGGCCGAGCAGCTGCAGGCCGATACCGAGCGCGCCTTCAACGAACTGGGTGGGCGCCTGGTGGACCTGGTCTACAAGAATCCGACCGTGCTCGATTCGGCGGCCAAGGAAGTGGGCCTGCCGGTGCAGACGCTGGGGCCGTTCACCCGCGCCACCGCCAGCGGCATCGCCGCCAACCCGGCGGTGCTGCGTGCGGCGTTCTCCGATGCGCTGAAGGAGGACGGTACGGTCAGCGACCCGATCGAACTGGGCCCGAACCACAACGTGATGATCCGGGTGACGGCGCATACGCCGGAGCAGGCCATCCCGCTGGCGCAGGCGCGCGAGCAGGTGATCGCCGCGGTGCGTGCGCACCGTACCGAGGAAGCGGCCAGGAAGGCGGCCGATGCGCTGCTGGCCAAGCTGCAGGGTGGGCAGACGCTGCAGGCGCTGGCCGAGGGCGAGAAGCTGCAGCTGTTGCCGATGCCGGGCCTGCCGCGTTCGGCGCCGATGCCGACGGCCGCCGCCAATCGTGCGGTGTTCAGCGTGGCGCCGCCGACCGACGGCAAGCCGAGCTACGGCAAGGTGGAGATGGACGGCGGCCGCTATGCGGTGTTCGCGGTGACCAAGGTCACCCCGGGCGACCTGAAGGAAGTGCCGGAGCCGCAGCTGGCGATGCTGAAGCAGCAGCTGAGCCAGCTCGACGGCGCGGCGGCGGCCAAGGCGTTCGTCGACGGCCTGCGCAAGCGCTTCAAGGTGCAGGTGCAGGAATCGCAGCTCTGACCCCCGGGGGCGTGGCCGGGGCGTTGCAGTGAACGCCCCGCAGGTCCCATGAAGCAGAAAGCCCGGCATGCAGCCGGGCTTTCGCGTTTTTGCCGTCGGTGGCGTCAGCGCCGGGTCAGCGGCTTTCCTCGAAACGCAGCACCATGCCGGGCTTGAGGATCGCGTTGGCGTCCAGGTTGTTGCGGGAAAGCAGGGTCTTGACCGGAATGCCGTACCGGCGCGCGATCGTCCAGGCTGATTCGCCGCTGCGGACCGTATGGCCACGTCCCGTGCCGGTGGCGCCCGCGATGGCCACGGCGCTACTGGCGACATCGACGTGGGCCGGGGCGGGCAGTGCCGCCGCTGGCGTGGTGGATGCCGCGATCTGGCTTTCGCTGCCCAGGACCATGTCCGGCAGTGCCGGCGCCAGCACCCGGGTACCGGCGCGCTTGCCGGTGACGGCCGGATTGAGCCGGGCCACACGCGCCGGGTCCAGCGCATTGCGCGCCGACCAGTCGGCCAGGCTGGTGCCGGCCGGCAGCGCATGTCCGCGCAGGACCGGTACCGGGCGGTCCAGGGCCGCCATCAGCTCCGGCTCCTTCTCCGCCTGTTCGAGCACGCATGCCAGGGCATGCAGCTTCTCGACATACGCATGGGTGATCGGCGACAGGCCCGGCAGCTCGGCCGGACGCGCGTTCTGCGCGTTCATGCCGCCGCGGCGCAGCGCCTGCAGGATGCGGTACTCGCCCGCGTTGTAGGCCATGACGGCCAACTGCCAGTCGCCGCCGAACATGCCGTAGAGCGTTTTCAGGTAGCGCACCGCGGCGCGGGTGGAATCGACCGCGGACAGCCGGCCGTCATAGCCGCTTTCCATCGGCACCCGGTGGTTGCGCGCGGTGGTGGCGATGAACTGCCACAACCCGGCCGGGCCGCTGGCGTTGCGCGCGCCCGGTCGATAGCCGCTTTCCACGAAGGGAATCAACGCGAATTCGGTGGGCAGGCCGGCCGCGCGCAGCTCGTCCACCACATAACCGAACAGTGGCAGGGCGTCATCCTCGACATTGCCCAGGCGTGACGGCGCGTGCGCGAACTGCCTGCGCCAGCGCGGGCTGGTGGCGTCCGCATCGCATTGCGCCATCGCCAGGCCCTCGCGGAAGCTGGCGAATATCTGGTGGCCATTGCGGGTGAGCGGCGCCGGCAGTGCCGCCGGGTCGGCGGGCAGGGCCGCGAGCGAGGCGATGTTCTGGGTCAGGCCGGCGCTGGCCGGCAGCGACTGCGCGCCGGCGGTGACGCCGGCACCGGCGCCGAGCAGCAGCCCCAGCGCCAGGGACAGGCCGCGCCGCCTCACGCGCGGAAACCGTCTTTCCAGCGCCGTAATTCGGCGAACACTTCCACTTCGTCCAGCGGCGCGCGGCCCAGCCGCGCGGCGATGGCCTGGCGCACGGGTTCGGCATGCGTGCGCAGGAAGGGATTGCATTCCAGTTCGCTGGCCAGCAGCGAGGGAACGGTCGGGCGGGAGCGGCTGCGCATGTCCATGGCTTCCTGTTGGCGGCGATGCAATGCCGCGTTGGTGGGATCGACATGCCGCGCGAACACGGCATTGCCCAGCGTGTACTCATGCCCGCAGCAGACCCGCGTCTGCGCCGGCAGTGCCGCCAGCCGCCGTAGCGAGGCCAGCATCTGGGCGGGCGTACCTTCGAACATGCGTCCACAGCCCAGGCTGAACAACGCGTCGCCACAGAACAGATGACCGTGGCCATGGAAGGCGATGTGGCTCCGGGTGTGGCCGGGGACGGACAGCACCGAAAACGCGAAGCCGGCCGATTCTACCCGGTCGCCATCGCCCACTCTTTCACATTTCAGGTGAATCCGTTCATCTTCCGGTGCGAAGACCGCCAGGTCGGGCCAGCGTGCGCGCAGTTCCGCCACCCCGCCGACGTGGTCGTCGTGGTGGTGGGTAAGCAGCACGGCGGCCGGCCGCATGCCCTGCGTGGCCGCGTCCAGGACCGGTTGCGCCTGGCCGGGATCGACGAACACGGTGCTTCCATCCGGCGCCTGCAGCGCCCAGATGTAGTTGTCCTGGAATGCAGGCAGGGCGGTCAGTCGCATAGAATTGGACCATGCCTGCCGCCCCGTTCCCCCGTCAAGCTGCAGTCTCGGCCTGGTTTGAGAAGACTGGAGCGGCGGCGATGCGGGCCGCGGAACAGCGCCACCTGCTCGATCAGGTCGGCGGGTTTCCCGCGCAGCCCTGGCTGTGGCTGGCTCCCTGCGCGACCTGGCTGCCCGCCGAGGCGCCCGCCGGGCGCGGGGTGCGGCTGCACCGGGCGGCCGACGGGCACGGCTGGGGCGGCGACGTGTGCTGCGCGCTGCCGCTGCCGCTGCCCTCGGAGGCGGTCAACGCGATCGTCCTGCAGCACGTCGCAGCGCTGGACCTGGAACCGCTGTTGTCCGAGTGCGCGCGGGTGCTGATGCCCGGTGGCCGGCTGTGGATGACCCTGCTCAACCGCTACAGTCCCTACCGTGCCCACTGGCAGTGGCAGGGCGCGCGGCCGCCATCGGCCACGCGCTGCCAGTCGCGGCTGCAGCGCGAGGGGCTGCGGGTCCGCTCGGTGCGCCATTTCGGACCGCTGTGGCGCGATGCCGGGACTGCCGGCGGCAAGGCGTTGCCGGCATTGCGCGCGGTCCGCGTACTGGAATTCGAGAAGCGTGCGGCGGCCTTCATCGGCCCTGAAGCCGCCCGCCCCGTGGGTTGGGGCGGACCGGTGGCGACTTGACGCTTCACTCAACGGAACAACATGAAATCAATCGAGATACATACCGACGGCGCCTGCCTCGGCAACCCCGGGCCGGGCGGCTGGGCGGCGCTGCTGCGTTACAAGGCGCACGAACGCGAACTGTCCGGGGGCGAGGCCCATACCACCAACAACCGCATGGAGCTGATGGCGGCCATCGCCGGGCTGGAGGCGCTCAACGAACCGTGCACCATCATGCTGCAGACCGATTCGCAGTACGTGCGGCAGGGCATCACCGAGTGGATGCCCGGCTGGGTGCGGCGCCACTGGAAGACCGCGGGCGGCGACCCGGTGAAGAACCGCGACCTGTGGGAGCGCCTGCACGCGGCCACCCAGCGGCACCAGATCGAGTGGCGCTGGGTGAAGGGCCACAACGGCGACCCGGACAATGAACGCGTGGACCAGTTGGCCCGCGATGCCGCAATCCGCGTGCGCGATGGCGCCGCCAGCAACCGGGGTTGAGCATGCGCCAGATCGTCCTTGATACCGAAACCACCGGCCTGGAGTGGAAGAAGGGCAACCGCGTGGTCGAAATCGGCTGCGTCGAACTGCTCGAGCGCCGGCCCAGCGGCAACAACTTCCACCGTTACCTCAAGCCCGACTGCGAGTTCGAGGCCGGCGCCCAGGAGGTGACCGGCCTGAGCCTGGAATTCCTGGCGGACAAGCCGCGCTTCGAGGAGGTCGTCGACGAATTCCTGGCCTACGTCGATGGCGCCGAGCTGATCATCCACAACGCCGCGTTCGACATGGGCTTCCTCGAGAACGAGATGGCGTTGCTGGGCAGGGGCCCGCTTGCCGAGCGGGTGAGGGTGACCGATACGCTGGCGATGGCGCGCGAGCGCTTCCCCGGCCAGCGCAATTCGCTGGACGCATTGTGCAAGCGCCTGGGCGTGGACAATTCGCACCGCCACCTGCACGGCGGCCTGCTCGATGCCCAGATCCTGGCCGACGTCTACATCGCGCTGACCTCGGGGCAGGAGGAGATCGGCTTCGGCCTGCCGGAGTCCGAGATCATGGGCGCGGCGGGCGCGGTACAGGCGTTCGATGCCGCGGTCCTGCTGCCGCGTCCGCGGGTAGTGGCCACGGCTTCGGAACTGCAGGCGCACCAGGCGCGCCTTGAGCGCCTGCGCAAGAAGGCCGGCCATGCCTGGTGGGATGGCGCCAGGCCCGAGGACGTGGCCGGCGCGTAACTGACGGCGGCAACGACTGCCGCCCGTCGGGCCGTGCTCAGTGGCAGCGCACCAGCAGTGCGGTGATGTTGTCCGAACCGCCGCCGTCCAGCGCGGCGGCCACCAGCGTGTCCACGCATTCCTGGGCGCTGCAGTCGGCCTGAGCCAGGGTCTGCGCCAGGTTGCGGTCGTCCACCTCCTCGGTCAGCCCGTCGCTGCACAGCAGCAGCTGCATGCCCGGGCGCAGCTCGCCGGTCATGGTGGCGACGTTGAGGTGGGCCGGATCGGTGACGCCCAGTGCCTGGGTGACGACGTTGCGGTGCGGGTGGGCGCGGGCCTGCTCGACGGTCAGCGAGCCCTGCGCGATCAGCTCCTGCACGTAACTGTGGTCCTGGCTCAACTGCGCCAGCTTGCCGTCGCGCCACAGGTAGGCGCGGCTGTCGCCGACCCAGGCCACCTCGAAGCGGTTGCCCTGCACCCGCGCGGCGACCACGGTAGTGCCCATGGGCAGGCTGTCGTTGCGCCGGCGCGAGGCGCGGATGATCTCCTCGTCGGCGATGCGGATGGCCTGCGGCAGCGCGGTGCCGCCACGTACTTCGCGCACGATGGCCTCGCGCGCCAGCGCGCTGGCGACTTCGCCGCAGGCGTGGCCGCCCATGCCGTCGGCGACCAGCCATAGTCCCAGCTCGCCGTCACCGTAATAGGTGTCCTCGTTGAGCTGGCGGCGCAGGCCGACATGGCTGAGGTGTCCGAATTCGATCATGGGCGCCCGCGGTGGGCCGTTTCCGGTGGAAAGGCGTTTCATCATCGCGTCCGTACCGGTACACGGCAAGAGCCGCGGGCGCTCCTGCCGGGCGGCACGCCGGCGCGCGGAACCGGGCAGGGCGGGCGGGCAGGCGGCTGCGCGGTGAAAAAACCGCTTGTCCGCGCTGCCAAGGCCTCGTATCATTCGCAGCCCGGTACGCCGGGAACCACCGGGAAGGTGGCAGAGTGGTTGAATGTACCTGACTCGAAATCAGGCATACGTTAATAGCGTATCGGGGGTTCGAATCCCCCCCTTCCCGCCAGATCTGGAAACGGCCCCCGACGGGGCCGTTTTCGTTTCCGGCCCGCGGGCCGGCGCCACGCGCGGCGGTGCCGGCCGCTACACTGCTTGCCTCGTTTCCCTGGTGTCCGTCATGTCCGAAATCCTGGTGCCCGTCTCCTTCGGCGAACTGCTCGACAAGATCTCGATCCTGCAGATCAAGTCCGAGCGCATGAGCGATGCGGCCAAGCTGGCGAACGTGCGCAACGAACTGGCGGCGCTGGAGCGCACCTGGAGCGCGCATCCGGCGGCGAGCCGGGAGATCGATGGCCTGCGCGCGGAACTGAAGGCGGTCAACGAGCGGCTGTGGGACATCGAGGACGACATCCGCCTCAAGGACAAGGCGCAGGCGTTCGACGCGGGGTTCGTCGAGCTGGCGCGCAGCGTGTACTTCCAGAACGACGAGCGCGCGCGGATCAAGAAGGCGATCAACCTGGCGCTGGGGTCGGGCTACGTGGAAGAAAAGTCCTACGCGGACTACCGCGCGCGCTGAACCCGTGCGCGCCGGGCTGCGGGCCCGGCCCGGGGCTCTCAGCCGGCGTGGTCGGCCACGTAGCGCTCGAACGCGGCGATGGCGTCGTCCACGGTGACCAGGTCCATGACCCCGTCGAACTCGATCTTCGTGCCCCATTTCAATTCGGCGGCGGGCCTGCGCAGGAAGCGGCGCGCCGCGGCGTCGTAGCGATCCACGCAGTAACGGCGGTCCGAATACGGGCCGCTGCGCGCGGGGTTGCTGGCCGCATGCAGGCCCAGCACCTTGGTGCCGACCGCGTTGGCGATGTGCATGGGCCCCGAATCGGGCGTGATCAGCAGGTTGGCGCGGGCCAGCAGGGCCGGCAGCTGCTTGAGGGTGTCGCGGCCGACCAGGTCCAGTGCCGGCGCGCGCATCGCCGCCAGGATCGCGTCGGCGGTGTGCCGTTCCAGCTCGCTGCGGCCACCGCACAGCACCACCCGCCAGCCGCGGGCGGCGGCATGGTCGGCAACCGCCGCGTAGCGGTCGGCATGCCAGTTGCGGCGCGCGTGGCTGGAGCAGGGCGAGATCATCAGCACCGGGCGGCCATCGTCGTCCCATTGCGCGCGCGCCCAGTCGTGGGCCTCGGCCGGCGTGGCCAGGTCCCAGCTCACCGTGGTCTGCTTCAGTCCCAGCGGCTCGCAGAAGCTGCCGATGGCGTCGAGCACGTGGATGCCGGGGCGGTCGGGGATGCGCTCGTTGATGAACAGCCCGTGCAGGTCCTTGGAGCGCGAGCGGTCGTAGCCGATGCGGCGCCGGGCGGGGATGAAGGCCGACAGTACGTTGGCGCGGAAGGCGACCTGCATCTGCAGCAGCGCGGCGAAGCCGGCCGCGGGCAGTTCGCGCCGCAGCGCGCGCATGCCGGCCAGCCCAGACTTCTTGTCGTAGACGTGGAACACCACGCCGGGCAGCCCCTCGAGCAGGCGGTGCCCGGCCTTGTCGATCACCCAGTGCAGCTCGACGCCCGGCCGGGCCTGCTGCAGGGTGCGCACCAGCGGGACCACGTGGGTCACATCCCCGAGTGCGGACAGGCGCAGGAGGCACATTGGGGAGGACGCTGAAGGCATGGTGTTGTTAGACTCGCGGTGAATGGTCGCTTTCGACGCCACTGAAGCGCTGACGCCTTGCCGCGAAGGCCGCGGCTATGGCGCCATTCTGTTCGACCGCCAACATCTGCGGCAAGCCGAAACCAGCTTGTTTTCGCCTGCGCACTGGGGCGGCCGGGCGCGGCCGGTGGGCGAGGGCGGGCGCGGCGGGGCGTGGTTCGTGGACGCGCCGTTCGGCCATTGCGTGCTGCGCCACTACCTGCGCGGCGGGGTCGCTGCCCGGCTCAGCCGCGATCGTTACCTGTGGCAGGGCGCCCACCGTACCCGCAGCTTCGCCGAGTTCCGCCTGATGCGGAAACTGATCGCGCTGAAGCTGCCGGTGCCGCGGCCGCTGGCCGCGTTCTACATGCGCCAGGGCGCAACCTACCGCGCGGCGATCCTGATGGAACGGCTCGATGGCGTGCGTTCGCTGGCCGACCGCGCGCTGGTGGCCGGGCGTGGCGCGCCATGGGAGGAAGCCGGGCGCCTGATCGCGCGCTTCCACCGCGCGGGACTGGACCACGCCGACCTCAACGCGCACAACATCCTGTTCGACGCCGGCGGCCATGGCTGGCTGATCGACTTCGACCGCGGCGTGCTGCGCATTCCCGCCACGCGCTGGCGCGAGCGCAACCTCAAGCGCCTGTTGCGGTCGCTGCTGAAGCTGCGCGGCGAGCGCAGCCGCGAAGACGTGGAGAAGGATTTCGCGCGCCTGCGCCGCGCCTACGACCTGGCCTGGAATCGGGGCGTGTGATGGAGTGGGCACTGCGCTTCCTCGGCGTCGGCAACGCCTCGGCGGTGGAACTGGGTTCGCCGATGGCGGTGATCGAGCGCGATGGCCGGCCGTGGCTGACCATCGACTGCGGCGGCGAAGGGCTGACCGCCTACCAGGCCCGCTATGGCGCGATGCCCGATGCGCTGTTCGTCACCCATGTGCACCTGGACCACGTGGCCGGTTTCGAACGGCTGTTCGTCGATGCGTACTTCAATCCGGGACGGCGCGGGCGGGTGCGGCTGTACGTGCCTGCGCCGGTGGTGCCGCTGCTGCACCGGCGGGTCGGCGATTACCCGAACGTGCTGGCCGAAGGCGGCGCCAATTTCTGGGACGCGTTCCAGCTGGTCGTGGTCGGCGAGGCGTTCTGGCATGACGGCATGCGCCTGGAGGTGTTCCCGGTGCGCCACCATTGGCCGGAGACGGCCTGGGGCCTGCGCCTGCAGGGCTCGCTGGTCTGGACCGGCGATACCCGGCCGATCCCGGAGATGCTGGCCCGCCATGCGGACGACGGCGAACTGGTCGCCCACGACTGCGGCCTGCACGGCAACCCGTCGCATACCGGCGTGGACGACCTGGAGCGCGAGTATCCGGAGGAGCTGCAGGCGCGCATGGTGCTGTACCACTATGCCAGTGCGGCCGATGGCCAGGCGCTGCGCGCGCGCGGCCACCGCGTGGCCGATCCGGGGCAATGTGTGACGCTGGCCGAACCCACCGCGCCGCGGGCGCTGCCGTTCCAGGACTGAACCGGGTTGCCTGCCGGCATCGCCGCGCGTCGCGTGCCGATGATGAACCGCCATCAGGCGGCATGGAAATCCGGCTCCGCGCGGCATGCACGGGCTCAGGCATGCACAGGCGTGCGCAAGGACGCGCCGGGCGTCCAAAAAGGTGGTGGCCCCGCCGGCTGACCTCGGCGCCCGCGTCGATCGATACCGTTGCTGCCTTCCGGCCCTGGCGGGATTTTCGACCTAGCGTCGCGAGGGGCCGACGGGGCCACCATAGACGCGGGCCGCGCATCGCGCGGCCCGGGTTCACTGTTCCGGATCAAGACCGGACGCATGAATCTGGCGGAGAGAGGGGGATTCGAACCCCCGAAGCGCGGTTTAGACGCTTACACACTTTCCAGGCGTGCTCCTTCAACCACTCGGACACCTCTCCGTGACCTGCCGCTTCCCGAAGGCGCTGCAGGGGCGCAGATTCTATAGGGCCGGCGCTGCGGCCACAAGTCGAATGTGCGCGTCGATGCGATGGGGCATCCGCGCGGTGGCCGGCCGCGCCGCCGCCTCTGCCCGCAGCCGCCCCGGCGGCGCGCGCCGCTGCCGGGGGCCGGGGACTGGCCATGCTCGATTGCCGGCGCCGGCGCCGGCGGCCGCGCGGTCCTGGCCGGTCCGTGCAGAGGTGATGGATGGCGGCGCGTCGCAGGCCATGGCCCGGGGCATGGGCCGCCCATCCAGGGGCTGCCGTCACCTCCCTGCCCGGGGCGGGCCGGCGGGGCAGGGGCATGGCACAATGTGGGTTCAGATGAAGACGGTTGCCTGATGTCCTATCTCGTCCTCGCCCGCAAGTGGCGCCCGAAGCGTTTCGCCGAGCTGGTGGGCCAGGAACACGTGGTCCGCGCGCTGAGCAATGCGCTGGACAGCGGCCGCGTCCACCATGCCTTCCTGTTCACCGGTACCCGCGGTGTCGGCAAGACCACCATCGCCCGCATCTTCGCCAAGTCGTTGAACTGCGAGCATGGCACCAGCGCCGACCCCTGCGGCCAGTGCCCGGCCTGCTTGGACATCGACGCCGGGCGCTACATCGACCTGCTGGAGATCGACGCCGCGTCCAACACCGGCGTGGACGACGTGCGCGAGGTGATCGAGAACGCGCAGTACATGCCGTCGCGCGGCAAGTACAAGGTCTACCTGATCGACGAAGTGCACATGCTGTCCAAGGCGGCGTTCAACGCGCTGCTGAAGACGCTGGAGGAACCGCCGGAGCACGTGAAGTTCCTGCTGGCCACCACCGATCCGCAGAAGCTGCCGGTCACCGTGCTGTCGCGCTGCCTGCAGTTCAACCTCAAGCGGCTGGACGAGGAGCAGATCCGCGGGCAGATGACGCGCATCCTCGGCGCCGAGCAGATCGAGTTCGAGGACGGGGCGATCACGCAGCTGGCACGCGGCGCCGACGGTTCGCTGCGCGATGGCCTGTCGCTGCTGGACCAGGCCATCGCCTATGCCGGCGGCGCGCTGCGCGACGACGTGGTGCGGGCCATGCTCGGCACCGTCGACCGTACCCAGGTGACGGCGATGCTCGACGCGCTGGCGGCGGGCGATGGCGCGCGCCTGCTGCAGGTCGTGGCCACCCTGGCCGATTTCTCGCCGGACTGGAGTGGCGTGCTCGACGCGCTGGCCGAGGCCCTGCACCGCATCCAGGTGCAGCAGCTGGTGCCGGGCGCGGCGGCGCCTGGCGACGGTGTCGACGCGCTGGCGTTCGCCTCGCGCCTGCGTCCGGAAGTGGTGCAGCTGTGGTACCAGATGGCGCTGGGCGGCCGTCGCGACCTGCATCTGGCGCCCAGCCCGCGCGCCGGTTTCGAGATGACCGTGCTGCGCATGCTGGCGTTCCGCCCGGCGGGTGCGGTGCCGGCGGTACCGGAAGGCGAAGGTCCTGGGACGGGCGCGGTGTCGTCGTCGGCTGGCGGTTCCGCGCCTGCCGTGAGCGCGGCTGCCGTCGCTGCACCGGCGCAGCCGGTGGCGACTGCGCCGGTAGCCGAACCCGTTTCCGCCGACGCACCCCCGAAGCGGGAAGATGTCGTGCCGCTGGCGCCGCGCGCGCCGCAGGCCGATGCGACGTCGCTTTCCCCGGCGCCGGCAGCAGAGCCCGTGCAGGCGCGCGAGGACGACGACCTGCCGCCATGGATCGAGGAGACCGCTGCCGCGCAGGCGCACCACGAGGTGGCCGACGCCATGCCGCCGGCACCCCGCCAGGCGCCGCCATCGCCGTTCCGCGCCGAAGGCATCGCCATCGCACCGCCGCCGCCAGCCACGACCGCGGCCGGCGCCGCGCCACGCGCGCTGGAGAACGCCGAACAGTGGCTGGACCTGGTCGCCGCCAGCGGCCTGTCCGGGCCCTCGCGCGAGCTGGCCGCCAACGCCGCTTTCGTCGGTTACCGCAACGGGGTGCTGAGGCTGGCATTGCTGCCGGGTTTCGAATACCTGCAGTCCGAGCGCTCGCTGGGCGCGCTGGCGCAGACCCTGGCGCAGGCGCTGGGCAGTGCGCCGAAGATCGTGATCGAGACCGGCAACGCGCAGGCCGAAACCCTGCACGAGCGCGCCGACCGCCAGCGCGGCGAGCGACAGAATGCGGCCGAAGCCGTTTTCATGGCCGACCCCCAGGTGCAGCACCTGCTTGCGCAGGGTGCCCGGGTCGTGCCCGATTCCATCCGTCCCTTTGAAGAGTAGGAAACCATGCGCGGCAACATCGCCCAACTGATGCAACAGGCCCAGAAGATGCAGGAGAACCTGCAGAAGGCCCAGGAAGAACTGGCCAAGCTGGAAGTCACCGGCAGCGCGGGTGGCGGCATGGTCAGCGTGACGCTCACCGGCACCAAGGAGTGCCGCAAGGTGCGCATCGACCCGTCGGTGCTGTCCGACCAGGAAATGGTCGAGGACCTGATCGCCGCGGCGTTCAATGACGCCTCCAACAAGATCGATGCCGAATCGCAGGCCCGCATGGGCTCGGCCACCGCCGGCATGAAGCTGCCGCCGGGCATGAAAATGCCGTTCTGATCGCGGTGCGCCGGCCCTGCCCGGCTGCCCGTGACCCCACGTCGCGAAGCCCATGGGCTTCGCGCGTTTGTTTCGACCATGAGCCCGATGCGATGAGCCTGCCGCTGCTGGAACAACTGATCGAGGCCTTCCGGGTGCTGCCCGGCGTCGGCCAGAAGAGTGCCCAGCGCATGGCCTACCACGTGCTCGAGCGCGCGCGCGACGGCGGCCTGCGGTTGTCGCAGGTGCTGGCCGAGGCGATCGAGCGGATCGGGCACTGCGCACAGTGCCGCGATTTCAGCGAAACCGAGGTGTGTCCGCTGTGCGCCAGCGCCAGCCGCGAGCGGGAGATGCTGTGCGTGGTGGAGTCGCCGGCCGACCGCCTGGCCATCGAGCACGCCACCAGCTACCGCGGCCTGTACTACGTGCTGCAGGGCCGGCTGTCGCCGCTGGACGGCATCGGCCCGCGCGAGCTGGGGCTGGACCAGCTGGAAGCGCGGCTGGCGCAGGGCGAGGTGGTCGAACTGATCATCGCCACCAATTCCACCGTCGAGGGCGAAGCCACCGCGCATTACCTGGCGCAGCTGGCGCGCCGCCACAAGGTGCGGCGGAGCCGGCTGGCGCAGGGCCTGCCGCTGGGCGGCGAGCTGGAATACGTGGACCGCGGCACGCTCTCGCACGCCTTCGGCAGCCGCAGCGAAATCAGCGAATAGGCCACGGCGGGACGGTAAGCTGTAGGCCGTTCAACGCCAGTGAGCCGTCGCATGACCGATACCATTTTCGGCAAGATCATCCGCCGCGAGATTCCCGCCAGCATCGTCTACGAAGATGACGACGTGCTGGGCTTCAAGGACATCGCCCCGCAGGCGCCGGTGCATGTGCTGTTCATTCCCAAGCACGAGGTCATCCCCACCCTGGACGACCTGCAGCCGGCGCAGGCGCACCTGATCGGCAAGCTGGCGATGGCCGCCGCCGCATACGCGCGCCGCGAGGGGTTCGCGCAGGACGGCTACCGCATCGTGATGAACTGCCGCGAGAACGCCGGGCAGACGGTATTCCATATCCACCTGCACCTGCTGGCCGGCGCGCCGCTGGGGCATTTCGGCGCGCCATGAGCCGGCATCCGCGGAGCCCGGCGATGCGGGCCGGGTCAGGTCGCCTCCGCAGCCGCATCGGCCTGTTGCTGCTGGGGCTGCCATCGGTGGCGTTCGCGCAGGCGCTGCCGGATGCATTGGCGGCGGGGGCGGTCTTCCAGCGCATGCAGCAGTTGTGCGTGGCCGATGACGGCAAGGCCTGGGGGGTGAGCCTGTGCGGGCCGGTGCTGCTTGTCGATCCGGCCAGCCGCCAGTTCGTTGCCAGCATGGACGGGGCCGATAGCGCCCTGGAACGCGACGGCCCGGTGTTCCGCGGCCGCCTGCCCGACAGCGTGCCGGTCGCCAATACCGCCGTGGGCTGGAACGGGCGCACCTGGACCATGTTGATGCTGCCGCTGCCGGAAGACCCGGTGGCCCGCTCGATCCTGCTCATGCACGAGGCCTGGCACCGCATCCAGGCGGGGATCGGGCTGGCGGCGACCCACGCCGACCAGGACCAGCTGGAGACCGGGCAGGGACGCACGGCGTTGCGGCTGGAGCTGCGTGCCCTGGCGGCGGCGATGGAGGCAACCAGCGCGGAGCAGCGGCGACAGGCCAGTGCCGACGCGATGACCTTCCGCGCCTGGCGGCAGGCGCGGTTCCCGGAGGCGGCTGCCGCCGAGGATGCGATGGAGCGGCATGAGGGCATCGCCGAGTACACCGGCCGCATCCTCGCGCAGGACGACGCGCTGGAGGCGCGGCTCGCCGCGCACCTGCGCCGCGGCGACGCGGTGACGGCCTATGCCCGCTCCTTCGCCTACTACACCGGGCCGGCCTACGGTGTCCTGCTGGACCGCGCCGCACCGGGCTGGCGCAGCGGCTGGAACCGGAAGGACGGCCTGCCGCAGCTGCTTGCGGCCGCGCTGGGCATGCAGGCCGATGCCGGCGATGCCGCCTTCCAGCGTGCGGGCGCACGTCATGGCCTGGCCGAGGTGGAGGTCGGGGAGGATGCCCGCGCGCGGCACCAGGCCGGCGTGGTGGCTGCCCTGCGCACGCGGCTGGTCGACGGCCCGGTGCTGGTCGTACCGGTCAACGGCGCCAGTTTTAGTTTCGATCCGAACCGGGTGACGCCGTTGCCGCCGCAGGGCTCGGTGTACGGCGTGATCCGTGCCGCTGCCACCTGGGGCGTGCTGGAGGTGCGCGGCGATGGGCTGTTGTCCACCGACTGGAAGCGGCTGTCGGTGGCCCATGCCGGGGCGCGGCAGACGGCCGCAGGCTGGGAGGGCGATGGCTGGGTCCTGAGCCTCGCGCCGGGCTGGATGCTGCAGCCCGGTGCCCGCCAGGGCGACTGGACGCTCCGCAGGCAGGAGTGAGTCCTGCGGCCGCAACGGAAAACGCCGCCCGAAGGCGGCGTTTCCGGTGTGTCGCGGGCGCCGGGCTTACCACCAGCCGCCGCGCCAACCCCAGCCCCAGCCGGGGCCCCAGGCCGGTCCCCACGGACCGTACGGGTAGGCCGGCACCACTTCGACTTCGCGCTGCACCGGCCACAGGTACACCACGTCGGCGGCGATCTTCGGCAGCGGGTAGTCGTATTCGCCGATCCTGGTGGTCTGGTAGCCATCGATGCGGCCGATGAAGGTCACGTCGCGGCCGGGCTCGAACACCGCCGGGTCGTAGAAGCCGGCGCGGCAGGCGAGGAAGCGGCCGTCGCTGGCGTCGGCGGAGGTGGTGCTCGGGCGGCCGTTGCCGTTGAGCGGGCGCGCGATCATCTGGAAGCAGGTCTCGCCCTGGCCGGGAATGGTCTCGATGATGCGGCCCCCCCAGCGTACCGGCGTGCCGGTCTGCTTCTGCGCGACGCTGTCACGCGGGGACACCGTGCTGAACTGTCCCTGCAGCGGCTTGGGGGCGGTGGCACAGGCAGCCAGCGTCAGGCTGGCGGCGAGGGCAAGGAGGATGCGGGTCTTCATGTTCGTGCTCCGGTGGGTGCTCCGGGTTGAGGACGGTGCCTGTGCAGGTCACGCAATAATGAAGCGAGGTCCGACGAGGCGCCAGCGTAGCGCGCATCGCTGAAACGCTGGCTGAGCAGTACCAGCCCGCTGCCGGGCCGGAGAGCGTCCACGCGCGCGGCCCAGTCGCCGGCGGTTTCGTGCGCCTGCCGGCCGAGGCCGAGGCCGGCGTAGCGGCGGTCGAGCCGGCGCCAGGCGCGCAGCAGCGGATCACGCTCGCGCTCGCCACGCGCCAGCAGCCAGGCCATGGCGATGACGGCGACGAGTGCGAAGGTGGCGAGCAGCCCGACCAGTTGCGCCGGTTCCAGGCGCTCGATGCCGAACGGACTGAGCAGTCGTTGCTGGCGGCGTGCATCGAAGGACAGGACCAGGCCGTTCCAGTTGCGGCGCAACCAGTCGCCGGCCTGCGCGAGCTGCAGCCAGCGCGCGCCCATGTCCAGTCCGCCCCCGGCGGTGTCGCCCCGTGCCAGGCGGTCTTCGAGGGTGTCGCGGATCCGTTCCGGGGCGACCGCCGCGGTCGGGTCGACGCGGGTCCAGCCGCGTTGCGGCAGCCACACCTCGGCCCAGGCGTGGGCGTCCATCCGCCGTACCAGCCAATAGTCGCCGTAGCGGTTGCGGGTGCCGCCGGCGTAGCCGGTGACGACCCGCGCGGGAATGCCGGCGCCGCGCATCAGCACCACGAAGGCGGAGCTGAAGTGCTCGCAGAAACCGGCCTTCCAGTCGAACAGGAACTCGTCGGCGCCGTGCCGGCCCGGCAGCGGCGTGCTCAGGGTGTAGCTGAAATCGCGGCTGATCCATTGCATCGCGCGGCGGACGATGGCCGCGTCGTCATTGCCGGCATCCCGGCGCCACTGCCGGGCCAGCGCCAGCGTGCGCGGATTGAAGCCGCGCGGTAGTTGCAGCGCGGCTTCGCGCAGGTCCGGCGGCAGCGCCGGCTGGAAGCGTGCCGGTGGCGCGGAACGGAGCCGCCAGCGGGTCAGCGTGGCCAGCGGGCGCGCGCTGACCAGCGTGTAGTCGGCATCCAGCCCGGTTTGGTCCGGTGCGGCCAGCGGCAGGTCCAGCGCCACCAGTTCGCGCCGCTCGGTGGCTTCGTACTCGATCTGGTAGTCCCACTGCGCCGGGCCGGCGGTCATCGCGGGCGGCGGGCGGCGGCGCTGGCTTTCCAGCCGTGTCCAGATGCGCCCGTCGAAGCGGGTGAGCACCGGGCCGCGCCAGTAGCGCTGTTCGGGCGGCGGCGCGGCACCGGCGAACTGCGCACGCAGCGCGGGGCTGTCGTCGGCCATCAGGTCCAGCCACTGCCCCGGCGCCATCGTGTCCGACAGCCCGGGCTTGCCGATCGCGCGCTCGGGGATGCCCCACAGCGGTGTCGGCAACCGCGGCAGCAGCCAGAAGGCGGACAGCGCCAGCGGCAGCGCGACCGCAAGCAGCCGGCCGACGGTGCGCAGCTGCAGCGCGGCCGTTTGTGGCGCGGCGCCGGTCTCGGCATCGGCCAGGTGCTGCAGGCCGAGCAGGGCGCAGGCGACCGCGGCCAGCGACAACAGCAGGGTGCCGGGCCCCTGGTCGAGCAGGAAGGCGGCGAACGGCGCGAACAGCGCGAAGCCAAGCAGGCTGCGCGCATCACGCAGGGTGCGCAGCTCGCTGGACTTGATCGCCAGCATCGCCGCCAGCAATGCGCAGCCGGTGTCGCGCCTTGGCGACGCGCCCATCTGCCAGTAGATCGCGACCAGCATGGTGGCGACCAGCAGCAGGCGCAGCGGCAGCGGTACCGGGCGCCGCCAGGCCAGCAGCGCCACCAGCAGCGCGGTGGTGGCGAATACCGCGGCCAGCATGCCGGGCAACTGCAGCAGCAGCGGCAGCAGGGCCAGGGCGGTGGTCAGCAGCGCCCAGTTGCGCGCGGTCGGAGTCAATGGCGGAAGACGGGCGCGGTCGCTCATGGCGCACATCCCTGTGCGCCACCCTCCGGGCGGCTTTGCCGTGAAAAACGGCTGTCCTGCCGTTTTTTCATGGCGCATGTCCTTGAGCGCCACCCTTCGGGCAGCTTCGCCGTGAAAGACGGCTGTCCTGTCGTTTTTTCATGGCGCATGTCCTTGTGCGCCACCCTTCGGGCAGCTTCGCCATGAAAGACGGCTGTCCTGTCGTTTTTTCATGGCGCATGTCCTTGTGCGCCACCCTTCGGGCGGCTTGGCCGTGAAAGACGACTGTCCTGTCGTTTTTTCATGACGCATGTCCCCGCGCGCCAACCCGCGGGCGGCTTTGCCGCGAGAAGCGGCTGTCCTGTCGTTTTTCATGGTGCATGTCCCCGTGCGCCGACCCGTGGGTGGCTTTGCCGCGAGAAACGGCTGTCCGGTCGTATTTTCATGGTGCGGGCATCAGCGCCAGCGCCCGCAGGCAGTGGTGGCGGTGGACGTCGCCGCTGGCCGGCCCCAGCGGCGGCTGGCCTGGCAACAGCAGGCGGTAGCGGCGGCCTTCGCGCTCGGCCTCGTCCACCCAGCGCGCCAGGCGGGCGATGCGGCGTTCGTAGGGCAGCGGGCCCAGCGCATGCCAGTCCAGCAGCAGTTCGGTGCCGGCCGGACGCTCGTACTCGCGCACCAGCAGCGTGTCGCGGCGGGCGGAGTGCTTCCAGGCGATGCTGCGGCGGGGATCGCCCTGGCGATACGGGCGCAACTGCTGCAGCTCGTCGCCGAGCGGGTGCTGGCGGGTGCGGGTCGAGGCGCTGCCGGTGTCCGGCAGCGGCGCGGCAGGGTGTTCCGGAGCGGGGTAGACCAGCACCGGCGGTGCCGGCCAGACCCAGCTCCAGGCGCGCACCAGTCCCAGCGGCTGGGTCGTGGCTACCTGGATCCGCTGCAGTTCCAGCCAGCCGCGGCGGGTGGTGGGCAGGCACAGGTCGACTTCCGTGCGGTCGCTGCCGGCAAGGTCGGTGCAGGCAACGGCGGCGCCACTGGATACCCGCAGCCCGCGGCGCGGGCGGCGGTCGTCGCGGGCCAGCGCCAGGCGCAGCCGCAGCGGCTGCCCGGCCGCCACCGGCTCGGCCGACACTGCGTCCACGCGCAGCCCGGCCAGTTGCAGGTGCGCCTGCAGGGCGCTGGCCAGCGCCGTGGCCGCGAGCAGCAGGGCCAGCAGCAATGCCGGATTGTTGTTGTAGTTCAGCGCGCCCAGCAGCATCACCGCCAGCAGCGTGGCCAGGAACAGGCCGAAGCCGGTGGGCAGCACATAGATGCGGTGGCGGTCGAGCGTGACCGGCAGCGGCTCGGGCCGGCGCGGGCGCGCGAGCCGCTGCAGCACCTGCAGGCGGGCATGCAGCCAGGCACGCATCTCAGTCGACCTGCACGCCGTGCAGGATGGTGCCGGCCAGGGCCGTGCCCGAGGACGCTTCCGCCTCGGCGACGAGCCGGTGCCCGGCCACGGCCACGAACAGCGCCTGCACGTCATCGGGCAGTACGTGCTCCCTGCCGGCCAGCAGCGCGTGCGCCCGGGCCGCGCGCAGCAGGGCGATGCCGGCGCGCGGGGACAGCCCCACCCGGACCCCGGGCTGCTGGCGGCTGCGCGCCAGCAGGCGCTGCACGTAGTCGACCAGCGCGTCGCTGGCGTGGACCTGCTCGACCGCCACGCGCAGGTCGCGGATGTCCTGTTCGGCAAGGCTCGGCAGCGTCTGCGCGATCATCTCGCGGCGGCTGGCGCCGGCCAGCAGTGCGCGCTCGGCCCCGGCATCGGGGTAGCCCAGGGTGAGCCGCAGCAGGAAGCGATCCAGCTGCGAGTCCGGCAGCGGGAAGGTGCCGGACATGTCCACCGGGTTCTGCGTGGCAATCACGAAAAACGGGTCGGGCAGCGCATGCGTGGTGCCGTCGATGGTCACCTGCTGCTCTGCCATGGCCTCCAGCAGCGCGCTCTGCGTGCGCGGTGGCGCGCGGTTGATCTCGTCGGCCAGCAGCACGTTGCTGAACACCGGCCCCGGATGGAAACGGAAGCCGCGGCTCTCCGCCTCGTAGATGGAAACGCCCAGCACGTCGGCGGGCAGCAGGTCGGAGGTGAACTGCACGCGCTGGAACTGCAGCCCGAGCGTGGACGCCATGGCGTGGGCAAGGGTGGTCTTGCCCAGCCCGGGCAGGTCCTCGATCAGCAGATGGCCGCCGGACAGCAGCGCCACGAACGCCAGCCTGACCTCGGCGGTCTTGCCGAGCACCAGGGCGTTGACCTGCTCCTGCGCCTGCTGCAGGGCCTTGAAGGCGACATCGGTTAGCATTCTTGGTGACGGCATCGGAGCCATGGTCGTCTCGGATCAGGGGTCGAAGGGAGTTTAAGCGCCAATGCAGGTGGGTCAGCGTGCGCGCAATGCGTTCGTCGTACTTTGGGTGACGGTCACGGTGCTGAAGGCGATCGTGGCGGCGCGCCTGCCATTGTTCGTCGACGAGGCGTTCTACTGGCAGGAGGGCCGGCACCTGGCGGCCGCCTACTCGGATCTGCCCGGGCTGACGGCCTGGATGACCCGCCTTGGCGGCGAGCTGGCCGGCCACCACGTGTTCGGCATACGCCTGCCGTTCCTGGTGATGGGGGCGCTGCTGCCGTGGATGGTGGTGCGGATATCCACGCGCTGGTTCGGCGCGCGGGCGGGCTGGCAGGCCGGCTCGCTGACGCTGTTGATGCCGCTCTCGGCGACGCTGGGCATCCTCGCGGTACCGGACGTGCCCATGGCTTTCGCCGCCCTGCTGTGCCTGGCTGCCGGCGCCCGGCTGCTGCGCCAGGTCGACGCCGGCAGCGCGCTGATGCTGGCGTCGGGGCTGGTGCTGGGGGCGTTGAGCCACTACCGCTTCATCGGCGTGATCGCGGTCGGCTTCGCCGCCCTCCTGCTGCTGCCGGAGGGCCGGCGCACGCTGCGCGACGCGCGGGTATGGATGGCGCTCACGGTCGGCATCGTCGCCTGGTTGCCGTTGCTGTCCTGGAACATGGACAACCAGGACGCGGGCCTGAAGTTCCAACTGGTCGAGCGTCATCCCTGGGCGTTCCAGGCCGGCGGACTGTGGTTCCTGGTGATCCAGCCGCTGCTGGTGACGCCGTTGCTGTGCGTCGCGATATGGCAGGCGTGCGTGGCCGGCATCCGCCCGCTGCCTGCCAGCCCGCATCGCGTGCAATGGCGCTACTTCGCGCTCCTGGGCGGCGTGTCCACGCTCTCCATCTTCCTGCTCGGCTTCTTCACCGACGTCGAGCGCATCAGTTTCCACTGGCCGCTGCCGGGCTACTTCGCCCTGCTGGTGGTGGTGCCGCTGGTCCTCGGGCGCTGGCCCCGCCTCTGGCGCCGGCTCGCCTGGGTGCTGGTGCTGCTGGGTGCCGCCTGTGCGTTCGGCTACTACCTGACGGCTGCTTCGCCGACGCTGCGCGCGCAGCTTGCCGGCAACAAGTTCTACCCGCGCAATTTCGCCGGCTGGCAACCGCTGGCCGATGCGGTGCGCGAGGAGCTCGCGGCCATGCCGGAGGGTACCCGGGTGGTGGCCGGCAGCTTCAAGGTCGGCGCCGAACTGGGGTTCCTGCGCAACGACCCATCCATCCACGTGTTGCCGCATCCGCTCAACGACAAGCATGGGCGTACCGCGCAGCTGGCGTTGTGGAAGCTGATCGGGGAGGAGCCCCGGAGCGGTCCGCGGCTGCTGGTGCTGGCGCCGGGCGACCAGCGCTACCGCGACCTGCTGGCGCGCTACCACCAGGTATGCGCCCTGGTGGGGCCGCTGCCGCCGCCGCGGGTCGTGTCCACCGACCACGGTTACCAGCGCTTCCTGCTGTTCCGGCTGCCCGCCGAAAGGCAGTCCGGTGCCTGCGTCACCCCGGCGATGGCGTGGGTCGATGCGCCGCTGCCCGACGCGCAGCTGCGCGATGCGGTGGACGTATCGGGCTGGGCCTTCAAGGACGGCGTCGGTCTGGCGGCGGTGGAGATACTGGTCGATGGCCAGGTCGCGGCACGGGCCGACTACGGGCTGGAAAACGACGTCACCGGCTTCTGGGAGATATCCACCGATCCCCATCATCCCCGCGTCGGTTTCCGCGCGCGCCTGGACGTCCGCGCGCTGTCGCCAGGCCGCCACTGGCTCGGTTTGCGCCTGCACGGCACCGATGGCAGCGTCGAGGATTGGTGGGAACAGCCATTCCAGGTCGCGCACTGACGTATCCTCCCCGGCCGCGTCCCCGCATTCCGCCTGATCGCCGCCTGGCGCCGGTACCGACATTCATGGATAGAACCCGTATTGCCGTCCTCGTGCCCTGTTACAACGAGGCGGCCACCGTCGCCAAAGTGGTCGGCGATTTCGCCAGGCATCTGCCCGGGGCGGACATCGTCGTGCTGGACAACAACTCCCGCGATGGCACCGCGGCGGCGGCGCGGGCGGCGGGAGCGCGCGTGCTGGAGGTGTCGCTGCAGGGCAAGGGCAACGTGGTGCGGCGGGGATTCGCGGATATCGATGCCGACATCTACGTGCTGGTCGATGGCGACGATACCTATGAAGCGGCGGCGGCGCCGCGGCTGGTGCAGCGGCTGCTCGACGACGGCCTGGACATGGTGGTGGGCGCGCGCCGCGACCAGCAGAAGGCGGCGTATCGCCCGGGCCACCGCCTCGGCAACGTGCTGCTGACCCGCTGCGCGGGCATGCTGTTCGGCAACAGCTTCGACGACATGTTGTCCGGCTACCGGGTGTTTTCGCGGCGTTACGTGCGTTCGTTCGCGGCCCATGCCCGTGGTTTCGAGATCGAGACCGAGCTGGCCGTGCATGCGCTGCAGTTGCGGATGCCGGTGGCCGAAATGGATACCGCCTATGGCGTGCGCCCGCACGGCTCGGAGAGCAAGCTGAGCACCTGGCGCGACGGCTGGCGGATCCTGCGCACCATCGCCAAGCTGTTCAAGAGCGAACGGCCGCTGTTGTTCTTCTCCATCGGCTGCGTCGCCAGCATCGTGCTTTCGCTGGTGTTGGCGGCGCCGCTGCTGGCGACCTACCTGGAAACGGGGCTGGTGCCGCGCTTTCCTACCGCGATCCTGTGCGTCGCGCTGACGCTGGTGGGTTTCGTGCTGCTGGCCTGCGGCCTGATCCTGGACACGGTGACCCGCGGTCGCATCGAGGCCAAGCACATGGCCTACCTGGCCGTGCCGGCATCGGCGCGGGTGGGCGGGGGCGGGCGATGAGCGCCGTGCCGGCGGGCGCCCCGGGACGGGCCGCCACCCGCGTGCGCCGCATCGTCGCGCGACTGGAACGCGGGTTCGCCTTCGACACGCCCGGCAACGTGGTCCGCGCCACCGCGATGGTCATGCTGCTCGGCGGAATGGTGTCGCTGCTGCTGGGCCAGGATGCCAACTGGGACCTGCGCAACTACCACCTCTACAACGGCTATGCGTTGCTGCATGGCCGGCTGCTGCAGGACCTGGCGCCCGCGCAGATGCAGAGCTACTTCAGCCCGTTGCTGGATGTGTTCCATTACCTGCTGATGGCGCAGCTGCCGGCGCCGCTGGCGGGTTTCGCGCTTGGCGCGCTGCATGGCCTGGTGTTCCTGCCGGTGGCCGGTGTCGCCTGGCTGGCGCTGCAGGGGCAGCCGCGGCGGACATGGCTGGCGCCGCTGCTGGCATTGGCGGGCCTGTGCACGAGCGCCTTCCTGTCCGAGTTCGGCGGCAGCATGGCCGACAACACCACGGCGCTGTTCGTGACCGCGGCCTTGTACATGGTGCTGCTGGCGCAACGGCACCAGGCCGACGGGGCGCGGCGTGCCGAGTACCTGGCCTGGGCGGCGGCGGGCGCGCTGCTGGGCATCGCCGTGGCGCTCAAGCTGACCAATGCCATCTACGCCGTGGCGCTGGGACTGGCGGGTTTGTGCGCCGGCGGCAACGCGTGGCGGCGCCTGGCCGGCGTGGGCGTGCTGACCCTGGCGTCGCTCGTGGTGGCCGCGGCACTGGCCGGCGGGTGGTACCTGCGGGTCTGGCAGGCGTTCGGCAACCCGCTGTTCCCGCAGTTCAACGCGCTGTTCCAGGGGCCGCTGGCCGCGCCGATATCGGTGGCCGATGTCCGCTGGCTGCCGCGTGGCGCATGGGAGCACCTGACCTGGCCGCTGCAGTTCGCTGCCGCGCCGTTGCGCGTGAGCGAGATCCGGCTGCTGCAGCTGGTCTGGCCACTGCTGTACGTGGCGGCGCTGGCGCTGCTGCTGCGCCAGTGCGTGCGCAGGACGGTGGCGGTGCCCGCATTCGCACCGGCGATGCGGGTGGTCCTGGTGTTCTTCGGCATCGGTTACGTGCTCTGGCAAGGCCTGTTCAGCATCCACCGTTACCTGGTCGTGCTGGAGCTGCTGGCGCCCCTGGTGCTGTGGTTCATCTGCCAGCGCCTGCTGCCCCGCGAACGGGCGGCGAAGGTGGGCGGCTGGGTCATCGGAATCGTTGCCGTGGTCTCGCTGCTGGGCTGGAACACATGGGGGCACGAGCGCTGGGCGCGGCAGGGCTTCGTGGTGGAAGCGCCGCCGATGCCGGCGCCCGCGCGCAGCGTCGTGCTGCTCGTCGGCGGCGATCCACAGGCATGGCGCCTGCCCTGGCTGCCGGGCCAGGCCCGCTATGCCGGCGTGGCGACCAATTTCCCCGAGTCTGCCGCCTACCGCGAGCACCTGGCGGCGATCGTGGAGGCGCGTGAACAGCGTTTTGCGATGATTCCCGCCGCGATGGGCCCGGACGGGGGGCGCTGGGCACGCCTTAACCGCTGGGTCCGGCTATTCGGTCTTTCCCGGGGGCGTGGCTGCGATCGCCTGCACTGGCTGGCCGGGAAGGCGCGCGGGTTGCGTGCGGAGGTCGAGATGACCGACCCGGGGCATTGCCGCCTCGGGCCGCGTCGCGGGACCACGCACAAGCCCGTACAGACGTCGGAACAGCTGCGCGAGCTGGCGCGGCAGCAGCTGGCCGGCTATGGGCTGGTGCTGGACGAGGGCTCGTGCATGACGCTGGATAGCCGCATCGGCCAGGGCCGATACCCGTACCAGTGGTGCCGGGTCGGGCGGGTGCGCTGACGCGGGCGCAGGCTCAGGGCAGTACGAAGCCGGCCTCGCGCAGCAATGCCGACAGCGCGATCAGTGGCAGGCCGACCAGCGCGGTTGGGTCCTGGGTGTGGATGGCCTCGAACAGGGTGATGCCCAGCCCTTCGCATTTGAAGCTGCCGGCGCAGTCCAGCGGCAGTTCCGCGTCGACGTAGCGTTCGATCTCGTCCGCGCGCAGGGTGCGGAAGCCGACCCGGGTCAGGTCGACCGCCTGCAGGTGGCGTTCGCCGTTGCTCACGCAGACCGCGGTATGGAACAGCACCTGGCGGCCGGACATCGCGGCCAGCTGCGCACGGGCGGCTTCGCGGCTGCCGGGTTTGCCGAGCGGCGCGCCCTCCAGTTCCGCGACCTGGTCCGAACCGATGACCCATGCGCCGGGGTGCGCGGCGGCCACCGCGGCGGCTTTCGCCCGCGCGAGCCGGGTGGCCAGTTGCAGCGGCGGTTCGGCCGGCAGCGGCGTCTCGTCCACCGCGGGAGCGGTGCAGCTGAACGGGAGCCGCAGCCGCGACAGCAGTTCGGCCCGGTAGCGGGAAGTGGAGGCGAGGATCAGGGCAGGCATGCGACAATACCGGCGTGGAAGCGGCGCCGAGTCTGCGGCGCGGCTGGCGCGCTGGCAATGCCGGCACGATGGATTTGACAGCCGGCAGGCCTGTCCTTAACATTCTGCAGCTTATGTCCGCGAACGTGCCCGAATTGCTGGATGCTTGGCGGATGGTCGTAGCGCGCAGGCGCTTCGAGGGCCGGGTGCCGTTGTCTGCACTGGCACGCCTGCAGGGGCTGGTCGCCGATGCCGAAGGAGAGTGCAGTTATGCGCTGGAATTCGGTCGCGACGAGATCCTGCGGGTCGCCTATGTCGAACTGACCATCGATGCCGCGCTGCCGCTGGTCTGCCAGCGCAGCATGCAGCGTTTCCTGTTGCCGGTGCACCTGGTGCAGCGGCTGGGGCTGGTACGCGACGAGGACGAGGAACAGGCGCTTCCGCCGGATTACGAAGCGCTGCTGGTGCCGGAAGATGGCAACCTGCGGCCGCTGGACCTGGTGGAAGACGAGCTGGTGATGGCGGTGCCGGTGGTACCGGTGGCGCCGGGAAGCGAAGCGGTCGAGCGCGACTTCTCCGCGACCAGCGAGGAACTGGGCAAGGCCAATCCGTTCGCGGCATTGGCGGCGCTGAAGAAACAATAGCAGCCGGTTGTCGTCGGCGGCTGCGGCGAAAGCAAAACCAGTGCCGGATGCCTGCATCACGCGCACTGCAACGACGAAACGAACGAACCGAGTTTGGAGCAATCCCATGGCTGTGCAGAAATCCCGTGTTACCCCGTCCCGCCGCGGCCAGCGCCGTTCGCACGACTCGCTGAGCGCCAAGCAGCTGTCCACCGACCCGACCACCGGCGAAGTGCACCTGCGTCACCACATCACCGCCGATGGTTTCTACCGCGGCAAGAAGGTGATCACGACCAAGACCTCGGTCGTCGAAGAAGATTGATCCGCGTCGGGCCGCCACCGCGAGGTGGCGGCCCCCGCACCGATTTCTTCCGGGCCCGCCGCATGGCGGACCCGCGCAACAGGAACCAGCATGAGCAAGCGGATCTACTCGAGGATCGCGGGCACCGGTAGTTATTTGCCCGAGAAGGTGTTGACCAATGAGGATCTGACCAAGATCGTCGACACCAGTGACGAGTGGATCCAGTCGCGAACCGGTATCCGCGAGCGGCACGTCGCCGCCGACGGACAGACCACTGGCGACCTCGGCTACAACGCCGCGCTGCGCGCGCTGGAAGCGGCCGGCATCGAGCCGTCGCAACTGGACATGATCGTCGTGGGCACCACCACGCCGGACCTGATCTTCCCGTCCACCGCCTGCCTGATCCAGGCGCGCCTCGGCGCGGCCGGCGCGGCGGCGTTCGACGTCAATGCGGCATGTTCGGGCTTCCTGTTCGCCCTGAGCGTGGCCGACAAATTCATCCGCAGTGGCGATGCCCGGCATGTGCTGGTGATCGGCGCGGAAACCCTGACCCGCATCGTCGACTGGAACGACCGCACCACCTGCGTGCTGTTCGGCGACGGCGCCGGCGCCGTCGTGCTCAAGGCCGACGAGGAAACCGGCATCCTCAGCACCCACCTGCATGCCGATGGCAGCAAGAAGGAACTGCTGTGGCATCCGGCCGGCGTGTCGACCGGCCTGGACAAGCCCGGCAAGCTGACGATGAAGGGCAACGACGTGTTCAAGTACGCCGTCAAGGCGCTGGACTCGGTGGTTGACGAGACCCTGCAGGCCAACGGCCTGGACAAGTCCGACCTGGACTGGCTGATCCCGCACCAGGCCAACCTGCGCATCATCGAAGCCACGGCCAGGCGCCTGGAGATGTCGATGGACCAGGTGGTGGTGACCGTGGACAAGCATGGCAACACTTCGGCCGGCTCGGTGCCGCTGGCGCTGGATCACGCGATCCGCTCCGGCAAGGTCGAGCGTGGCCAGCTGCTGCTGCTGGAAGCCTTCGGCGGCGGCTTCACCTGGGGTTCGGCGCTGCTGCGCTATTGATATGCCGGATTGGCCGGGAGCACGACGCTCCCGGTGCGGCCCGACGGGCCGCTGTTTCCGGGAGGTGTCGTCATGGCTGAACCCATTCTCATCGAAGGGCAGCGCGCATGGCTCAAGCATTATGGTGAAAGCAGCCGGGCGCTGGCCCTGGGGCTGCTGAATTTCGTTGCCCGGCGTTTCCGGCTCGACGCGCTGCGTCCGCCGCCGCACCGCGGTGGCGCGCAGGCGCGCGAGGTCGAGGCGCGCCGCCTGGTCGAGCTCAAGGCACAGGGCGTCAATGTTCCCGAGGTGATCGGGCATGGCAAGGCCGCGCTGGTGCTCGAGCACACCGGCGCCTCGTTCAATTCCTGCCTGCGCGAAGCCGACGCGGCCACGCGCGACCGCCTGGTGGCGGCCGCCATCGATGCCATTGCCGAGGCCCACCGTGGTGGCGCCTATTTCGGCCAGCCGCTGCCGCGCAACATGACCTGGGACGGCAGCCGCGTGGGCTTCATCGATTTCGAGGAAGACCCACTGGAGGTCATGGACCTGGAGCAGGCGCAGGCGCGCGACTGGCTGATGTTCGGCTACGGCGTGGCCCGGTACTACGAGGACCGCCCACAGGCGCTCAAGGCGATGCTGGCCGGCGCGATGCAGGTGGCGGACCGGCCGGTGGTCGAGCATGCCCACGAAGTTACCGGCCGGCTGCGGCGGCTGGCCCGCGTGCTGCGGCGCGCGGGCAGGTCCGGGCGGGCGCTGGCCCATGCCATCCTCGTCGTGCATGCGGCCACCCGCTTCACCTGCGCCGCACTGGTGGTGCTGTGTCTGGACTGGCTTGCCGACGGCGAACTGGACCTGCTGGCGCTGCTCACCTGAGCCGGGCGGTGCCGGCGTGCATACGCGCCAGTACAGACGGGCGGGGGCATTCACGCTTATGATGCGCCGCCTCGATTCATGCAGCAGATGACCGCGTGACTGACTCCCGACTCGCTTTCGTATTCCCCGGCCAGGGTTCCCAGTCGCTGGGCATGCTTGCCGAACTGGCCGAACTGCACCCGCAGGTCCGCGATACCTTCGCCGAAGCCTCCGAAGGCGCCGGCGTGGATCTGTGGGCGCTGTCGCAGGGTGGCCCGGAAGAGCAGCTCAACCGTACCGAATACACCCAGCCGGCGCTGCTGGCCGCGGGCATCGCGGTGTGGCGGCTGTGGGGTGCGAACAACGGCGCCATGCCGGCCGTGCTGGCCGGGCACAGCCTGGGCGAGTACACCGCGCTGGTCGCGGCCGGCGCGCTGTCGCTGCGCGATGGCGCGCACCTGGTGCGGCTGCGCGGCCAGCTGATGCAGGAGGCCGCGCCGACAGGCGTTGGCGCCATGGCCGCGGTGCTCGGCGCCGAGGATGCGCTGGTGCAGGAAATCTGCGAACAGGCCAGCGGCAGCCAGGTGGTGGTGCCGGCCAATTTCAACTCCCCGGGCCAGATCGTGATCGGCGGCGATGCCGCGGCGGTCGACCGCGCGCTGGCGCTGCTGGCGGACAAGGGCGTGCGCAAGGCGGTCAAGCTGGCCGTGAGCGTGCCTTCGCATACGCCGCTGATGCGCGAGGCCGCCAACCGGCTGGCCGGGGCCATGGCCGGGCTGGACTGGCGCATGCCGTCGCTGCCGGTGGTGCAGAACGTCGATGCCCAGGCCCATGAGGGCGTGGACGCCATCCGCGACGCGCTGGTGCGCCAGCTGTACCTGCCGGTGCAGTGGACCGGCTGCGTGCAGGCGCTGGCCACGCGCGGCGTGACCCGCGTGGCCGAATGCGGCCCGGGCAAGGTGCTGACCGGCCTGGTCAAGCGCATCGACAAGAGCATCGATGGCCGTTCGCTCGCCACCCCGGCCGATTTCGCCGGCGCGCTGGAAGAGTGGGCCGCCTGACCCCTACGATACGGCCGCCGGCGTCCGCGCCCGGCCCCGACCTGCAGCCGCAGCCTGCGGCGCACCAAGAGGAAACCGCATGAGCAAGCCATTGCAGGGTGAAATCGCGCTCGTCACCGGCGCCAGCCGTGGCATCGGCGCGGCCATCGCCGACGAACTGGCCGCGCAGGGCGCGACCGTCATCGGTACCGCCACCACCGAATCCGGCGCCGCCGCCATCGGCGCGCGCCTGGCCGCACAGGGCGGGCACGGCCGCGCGCTGAACGTCACCGAGCCCGGCGCGGTCGACGCGCTGATCGAGGCGGTGGGCAAGGAATTCGGCGCCATCACCATCCTGGTCAACAACGCCGGCATCACCCGCGACAACCTGCTGATGCGCATGAAGGACGAGGACTGGCAGGCGATCCTCGACACCAACCTGACCAGCGTGTACCGCACTTCCAAGGCGGTGATGCGCGGCATGATGAAGGCACGCAAGGGCCGCATCATCAACATCGCCTCGGTGATCGGCGTGACCGGCAATGCCGGCCAGGCCAACTACGCCGCGGCCAAGGCCGGCATCATCGCGTTCTCCAAGTCGCTGGCCAGGGAAATCGGCAGCCGCGGGGTGACCGTGAATGTCGTGGCACCGGGCTTCATCGACACCGACATGACCAAGGATCTGCCCGAGGACGCCAAGACCGCGATGCTCGGCCAGATCGCGCTCGGCCGCCTCGGCGAGCCGGCGGACATCGCGCGGGCGGTGGCATTCCTGGCCGGCCCGTCGGCCAGCTACATCACCGGCGAAACCCTCCACGTGAACGGCGGCATGTACATGCCGTAAGCGTGTGGCGCAGGGACCGCGCCCAAGTGGTTGATCGCCGGGGCATTTTGCCAGAATGCAAGGCTCCGGCGCTTTCCACTACACTATCCCACGGCCATCGCTTCCGATGGCGCCTTTTGAACCACTACTCCATCTGGAGCGATATCCAATGAGCACCATCGAAGAACGCGTCAAGAAAATCGTCGTCGAACAGCTTGGCGTCAAGGAAGAGGAAGTCACCAACAGCGCATCGTTCGTCGATGACCTGGGCGCTGACTCGCTGGACACCGTCGAACTGGTGATGGCGCTGGAAGAAGAGTTCGAGTGCGAGATCCCGGACGAAGAAGCCGAGAAGATCAGCACCGTGCAGGCCGCCATCGATTACATCAAGGCCCACGTCAAGGCCTGATGACCGGCGGCTGATGCGCGGCGGCGGCACGTCCGCATGCCGCGCACGGCAAGCCCATGGGGCCGCGACAGCGGCCCCATCCCATTCGGGCGCCGGCCGCGCAGCGGCCCGTCCGGTGGGCGTGGACGCCGCGCCAGCGGCGCGCCCACGCAATCTGGAATCCGGCCGTGAACGGCCATGTGCATCCGCGTCCCCCGCGTCATACCCGCATCGAGCACCGGGTCAGGAGAAACCGCAATGAAGCGTCGCGTCGTCGTTACCGGCCTGGGCATGGTCTCGCCCCTGGGCAATGATCTGGCCAGCAGCTGGCAGGGCATCATCGAAGGCCGTTCCGGCATCGGTCCGCTGACCCATATCGCCGACGCCTACCTGGAACGCTTCACCACCAAGATCGCAGGTGAGGTCAAGGATTTCGACATCACCGCCGACAACGAACAGTTCGGCAAATACCGGGTCAGCGGCAAGGATGCCAAGAAGATGGACCCGTTCATCCATTACGGCCTCGGCGCCTCGTTCATGGCCCTGCACGATTCGGGCCTGGAGATCACCGAAGCCAACGCCGAGCGGGTCGGTGCCATCGTCGGCGCCGGCATCGGCGGCCTGCTGGGCATCGAGGAACAGACCATCGAGTTCCACGAGGGCAAGAAGATCTCGCCCTTCTACGTGCCCAAGACCATCATCAACATGCTGCCGGGGCAGCTGAGCATCATCGCCGGCCTGAAGGGGCCGTCGTTCTCGGCGGTTTCGGCCTGCGCCACGTCCAATCATTCCATCGGCACCGCCATGCGCATGATCCAGTACGGCGACGCGGACGTGATGGTGGTCGGCGGCGCCGAGCGCGGCTCCTCGCCGACCGCCGTGGGCGGCTTCTGCGCGATGAAGGCCATGTCCACCCGCAACGACGACCCGACCCGCGCCTCGCGGCCGTGGGACAAGGACCGCGACGGCTTCGTGCTGGGCGACGGCGCCGGCATCCTGATCCTCGAGGAATACGAGCACGCCAAGGCGCGCGGCGCAAAGATCTACTGCGAGCTGGCCGGTTTCGGCGCCAGCTCCGACGCGTACCACATGACCGCACCGAGCGAGAACGGCGAAGGCGCCGCGCGCTGCATGGTCGCGGCGATGAAGGACGCCGGCGTCACCCCGGAGCAGGTCGGTTACCTCAACGCGCACGGCACCTCGACGCCGCTGGGCGACGTGGGCGAGACCATGGCGATGAAGACCGCCTTCGGCGACCACGCCTACCGGATGATGGTCAGCTCCACCAAGTCGATGACCGGCCACCTGCTCGGCGCCGCCGGCGGCGTGGAAGCCATCTTCTCGGTGCTGGCGCTGCGCGACAACGTGATCCCGCCGACCATCAACCTGGAGCAGCCGGGCGAAGGCTGCGACCTGGACTACGTGCCCAACGTCGCGCGCCAGGCCAGGGTCGACGTGGTGATGTCCAACGGCTTCGGCTTCGGCGGCACCAACGGCACGCTGGTGTTCAAGCGCGTCTGATCCAGCGGCTGTACCCTCTCCCCGCCGGGAGAGGGGGCGGCACGCGGGCGCACGGGGTCATGGCCGCGTCCACCCGCACCGGCTCAGCGGTTCCCGCACCCGCCCCGCAGGGAATCTTCTCCCGTCGGCGGAAGGCACCGCCCTCCTGATCTCCGGGCCACCGATGCATCTTTTCCCCCTGCACGCCGACACCGACCTGCTGGCGCTGCATCGGCTCGCCCCGCAGCGCTACCCGCTGCTGCTCGAATCCACCGCCGCCGGCCGCCAGGGGCGCTGGGACCTGCTGCTGGTCGCCGATGGCGGCCAACTGCGGCTTGATGCCGATGGCACGGTGCGGCGCGAAGACGGTACGCCGGTCGAAGGCGGCTTCCTGGACGCACTGGACCGCGACTGGCAGGCGCTGCGCGCCGCGCGCGACCCGGCTGCCGCGGGCGTACCGTTCCGCGGTGGCTGGGCGCTGCTGCTCGATTACGAACTGGCCGGGCAGGTCGAGCCGGTGCTGCGCCTGCCGCAGCGCACCGACGGACTGCCCCCGGCGCTGGCCCTGCGCTGCCCGGCGGCGGTGCTGCGCGACCGCGACAGCGGGCGCTGCATGGCGCTGGCCGAGGACGGCCGCGACGCCGTGTTCGAGCAGCTGCGGCAGGACCTGCACGCGGCGCGGCAACTACCGGACCTGCCGGCCTGGCAGCCGCCGCTGGCGCTGGACGAGGACGCCGACGCGCAGTTCATCGACGGTGTCCGCCGGGTGATCGACTACCTGCATGCCGGCGATGTGTTCCAGGTCAATCTCTCGCGCCGCTGGCAGGCGCGCTTCGCGCGGCCGCTGGCGCCGGCGGCGCTGTACGCACGCCTGCGCCAGGCCAATCCGGCGCCATTCGCCGGGCTGTTCGATGCGGCCGGGCGCGCGGTGGTCAGTTCCTCGCCGGAGCGGCTGGTGTCGGTCGAGGGCGACGTGGTGCAGACCCGGCCGATCGCCGGCACCCGCCCGCGCTTCGACGGCGACGACGATGCCGCGCGCATCCGCGAACTGGTCGGCCACCCCAAGGAGCGCGCCGAGCACGTGATGCTGATCGACCTGGAGCGCAACGACCTGGGCCGGATCGCGGCGCCGGGCAGCGTCGAGGTGGACGAACTGATGACGGTCGAAAGCTACGCCCACGTGCACCACATCGTCAGCAACGTGCGCGCGCGGCTGCGCCCGGAGGTGACCCCGGGGCAGGTGATCGCCGCGACCTTCCCCGGCGGCACCATCACCGGCTGCCCCAAGGTGCGCTGCATGGAGATCATCGCCGAGCTGGAGCGGACCGCGCGGGGCGCCTACACCGGGGCGTTCGGCTGGCTCAACCGCGATGGCGACATGGACCTGAACATCCTGATCCGCACCGCCGAGGTGCAGGGCGATACCGTGTCCTTCCGCACCGGCGCCGGCATCGTGGTCGACTCCGACCCGTCGCGCGAACTGGACGAGACCCGCGCCAAGGCGCGCGGCCTGCTGCGCGCGCTGTAGCGCCGCGGCCGTCGCCATGGCGGGCAGCCCGCCGGGCCATCAACGCCGGCAGCCGCGCCGGGCGATTGCTTGGCGGCCGCGACGCGGCGCGCGGTATCCTGCGCGGCAGGATCGGACTTCGAGGTAATCCATGGGGCTTGGCAAACGCGGCTGTCTGCTGACGGTGCTGATGCTGCTGCTGACGCTGGCCGGCATCGTTGTCGGCATCGGCGGCTGGTTCTACTACCGGCAGGTGCAGTTCGCCGAGGTGCGGCTCACGCCAAGCCAGGACAGCGTGGTGGTCGCCCGTGGCGACGGGCTCAATGCCGTGCTCGGCAAGCTGCGCCAGGCCGGCATCGGCGAAGGCCGCGATTACCAGTGGCAACTGCTGGCACGCCAGCTCGACGCCGCCGGCAAGCTCAAGGTGGGCGAGTACGCGCTGGATGACGCGCTCACCCCGCGCGAACTGCTGCTGCGCATGCGCCAGGGCAAGGTGCTGCAGCACCGCGTGACCATCGTCGAGGGCTGGAACATCCGCCAGCTGCGCGCCGCACTGCGGCGCGCCGAGCCGCTGCTGCACGAAACCGATGCGCTGGACGATGCCGAGCTGATGCGCCGCCTGGGTTTCCCCGACCAGCACCCGGAAGGCCGTTTCCTGCCGGAGACCTATGTCTACCAGCGCGGCGACAGCGACCTGGACGTGCTCGGGCGCGCCCATGCTGCGATGGAAAAGGAACTGGCCGCGGCCTGGGCCGCGCGCAGCGACGACCTGCCGCTGGCTTCGCCCTACGAACTTTTGATCCTGGCCTCGATCGTGGAGAAGGAAACCGGCCTGGCCGCCGAGCGGCCGCAGATCGCCGGGGTGTTCGCGCGCCGCCTGAAAATGGGCATGCGCCTGCAGACCGACCCGACCGTGATCTACGGCATCGGCAGCGCCTACGACGGCAACATCCGCAAGGTCCACCTGACCACCGACACGCCGTACAACACCTATACCCGTGGCGGCCTGCCGCCCACGCCCATCGCCATGCCCGGCAAGGATGCGCTGGCCGCGGCCGCGCGCCCGGCACCGGGCGACGCGCTGTACTTCGTGGCGGTCGGCGATGGCAGCGGTGCGCACGTGTTCTCGGCGACCTACGCCGAACACAACGCGGCCGTGGCGCGCTACCTGCGCCAACTGCGCGGCAACCGCGCGTCGGAGGCGCAGCAGTGAGCGACGTTTTCGCCCCCTGGCAGCAGCGCGCCCATGACCAGACCGTGGCGGCGCTGGATGCCGGCCGCCTCGGCCATGGCCTGCTGCTGTGCGGGCCGGCCGGCATGGGCAAGCGCGCGGTGGCGATGGCGCTGGCCCGCCACGTGCTGGATACCGGCATGGATGCGGCCGGGCGCACGCGCAACGCGCAACTGATCGCCGCCGGCACCCACCCGGACCTGCAGGTGGTGTCCTTCATCCCCAACAAGACCGGCGACAAGCTGCGTACCGAGATCGTGATCGAGCAGGTGCGCGAGATCTCGCAGAAGCTGGCGCTGACGCCGCAGTACGGTGCGGCCCAGGTGGTGATCGTCGACCCGGCCGATGCGATCAACCGTGCCGCCTGCAACGCGCTGCTCAAGACCCTGGAGGAACCCGCGCCGGGCCGCTACCTGTGGCTGGTCAGCGCCGACCCCGCGCGATTGCCGCAGACCATCCGCAGCCGTTGCCAGCGGCTGGAGTTCCGGCTGCCGCCGCGCGAGGAGGCGCTGGCCTGGCTGCAGCGCCAGGGACATGCCGAAGGCGCCGCGCGTGAAGCGCTCGACGCCGCGCGCGGCCATCCCGGCCTGGCCGACCGCTGGCTGCAGGGCGAGGGCATGGCGCTGCGCCGGCAGGTGGCCGAGGAACTGGACAAGCTCGCCGGCGGGCGCGTCGGCGCGGTGGAGCTGGCCCAGCGCTGGAGCGGCGACGAGCATGCCGACCTGCGCCTGCGGCATGCCGCCGACCTGGCCCTGCGCCGGGCCACGGACGGCTTGACCGATCCGGGCCGATTGCACAAGCTGGCCGCCTGGTTCGATGCCGCCAACCGCACCCGCGACCTGCTGCGCACCACGGTGCGCGCCGATCTGGCGATGGTGGAGCTGCTGCTGGGCTGGGCCGCGGCCAACCCGCCGCCATCCAAAGGAAACAATCGATGAGTGCGACGAACGCGCGCCAGGGCATTCTTTCCCTGGCGGTCAAGGACAAGGCCGCGCTGTACAGCGCCTACATGCCGTTCGTGAAGAACGGCGGCGTGTTCGTGCCCACGCCCAAGCGCTATTTCGTGGGCGACGAAGTGTTCGTGCTGCTGACCCTGCCCGATTCCAGCGAGCGCCTGCCGGTGGCCGGCAAGGTGGTCTGGGTCACGCCGCTGGGCGCGCAGGGCAACCGCCAGGCCGGGATCGGCGTGCAGTTGGCCGACGGTGCCGATGGCGAGGCCATCCGCGGCCGCATCGAGACCCTGCTGGCCGGCACCGCCGGTTCGGACAAGCCGACCCACACCATGTAGGCGGCGTGGGCGCCGCTGGCTCCCCAAAGGGCGCAGGATGCGCGCGCAGGCGGGCCCCTTGGCGGGCCCGTCGCGGTGCCGGGCCGGGCCCGCAAAAAAGTTGCATCGATCCGTTGACGTCTTCGCGATTCCCCCTATAATGAGCGGCTCGCAACACGGGCGGTTAGCTCAGCGGTAGAGCATTGCCTTCACACGGCAAGGGTCGCAGGTTCGAACCCTGCACCGCCCACCAAGACATTGTTGCAACGCATGAAGACCGGCCCCAGGCCGGTCTTTTGCGTTTTGCCGCCTGCGGTCTGGATCGCCCGCCGTCCGGGACGTGCCGCGGGTTGCGCGATGCGCCCGGTTGCGCTCACTGCGCGGCGTAGGGGCCGAACACCGCCTTGACCCGCATCCGCTCGTCGCCGTCATCGAGCACGAACACGCGGTAGCTGTCGCCGCCCGGGGCGGTGCGGATCACCACGTGGCCCTGGGTGCTGCGCGCCTGCCGCTCGATGCCGTAGGTGGTGCGCGCGGTGGCCTCGGATACGTGGGTGACGAAGATGTCGCGCTCGCCGGGCCACAGCGCCTTCGAGGTGAGCCGGTGCCAGGTGTTCACCGCCGGGTGGCCTTCGGCGCGCGCGGTCACCACGATCACGCGCGGGCGCAGCGCCGCCAGGAACGCGGCGCTGTTGGCATCCCAACTGCCGTGGTGGTTGGCCTTCATCGCATCGACCGGGCCGGCGGCTTCGGCCACCGGCCGTTCCACCTGTTGCCAGGCGCCGTCGCCATCGGGCAGGGCGACGCGCTCGTCGCTGAGGTCGCCGCCGCTGAAGTAATCGAACCTGCCATAACGGATGACGAAGGCATTGCTGAGGATGTTCTCGATCGGCTGCTGGTCCTTGCCCAGGGTGTGCAGCGGCGGGAACAGCTCGCGCGTGCCGTTGCCCTGGCCGGTCCAGACCTGGCCGTTGCCGTACAGGTTGCGGATCTCGAAGCCCGGGTAGTTGCCGGCCGCATGCAGCAGGGCGATCTGGTCGTTGCGGCCCGGTGCGAAGCGCTCGACCTTCAGGCCGCGGTGTCGGATCTGCCAGTCGAGGAACCGACGGTAGTTGTCGAGCGTCGCGTTGCGGATCGGCGCGGGGAAATCGTAATGCGGCCAGCCGCGGTCCAGGATCGTGGCGATCGGCACGGATTCGGCGACCTGGGTGATGCCGCTGAGCCGGTAGGCGCCGTTGGCGGCGAGCGGGGAGTCGGCAGTGATCGCGCCCATGTGGTCGCCATGGAAATGCGAGAGCAGTGCGTAGTCGATGCCGCCGTGGCCGGGCGGCATCACCCGCTGGACGTAGCGCGCGACCCATTCCCCCGGCGGGCGCGAGGCATCGGGGCGGCTCGGCAACGAGAACGGCGCAGCCTCCAGGGTCTTGCCGCTGGCGTCTTCCAGCAGGGTGGTGCCATCGGGAAGGATGAAGAACAGGGCGTCGCCGCGTCCGGTGTTGATGTGGTGGATGTCCAGTTCGCCGTCGCGCCACGGCGGCAGCGGCTGGCCGATTTCCGGCGGCCGTGCGAAGGCGCTGGCGGCCAGCGCCGGCAAGGCAAGCAACAGGATGCGTGTGTTCATGGGCGTGTGTGCTGGAGCGCGGCCGACGGGCAGCCGCGGAAATGCCGATGCGGAAGTGGACGTGGAAGTGCCGGGGCGGGCGTCATGCGCGGTGCAGCCTGGGCACGTGCGGTTCGACGATGAAGCTGGCCCGGGTGGAAAGCCGTCCTCCCTTGCGCTGTACCTGGTCCATCACCTTGATGTCGGTGCGCCATTGCGTGGCGCTGATCTCGTGGAGGTGGTAACCGCGCAGGTTGTCGATCAGCTTCAGGAACGGGTTGTCGGCCTGGCCGAAGCGGCGCACGCTCGGCGAATCGACCGCGCCGTCGCCATTGGACGAGATCGAGGTGGCGAGGAACTCGGTCGCCACCGCGGGGCCGTCGCGTTCGTCGTCGCGCAGCGGCACTTCGGCCACGGCATTCATGTGCGCATCGCCGGTGGCGATGACCACGTTGCCGAGCCTGCGGTCGTGGATGCCCTGGACCAGGCGTCGCCGCGAATCCGGGAAGCCATCCCACTTGTCCTCATACGCGCCGTGCAGGCGGCCGTCGGGGTCGCGCCCCTGCAGCGGCATCACCCATACCTGCTGCGCGATGAGGTTCCAGCGGCTGCCGCCGCCCAGGCCTGCATGCAGCCAGGCTTCCTGTTCCGCGCCGAGGATGCTCGAGTCCTGGCCCTGCTCGAAGCGGCATTTGGCCAGCGCCCTGGGGTTGGGGCAGATCTGGTTGCCGCGGTGGCTGCGCGTGTCCAGCACGTGCATGCGCAGCAGGTTGCCGTAATCCAGGCGCCGGAAATAGCGGGTGCCGCCGTCCGCGCGCGGCAGCTGGGCGCGGCGCACCGGCGAGTTCTCGTACCAGGCCTGCATCGCGTGCAGCCTGCGCAGTGCGAACAGTTCCGGCGGGGTGCGGTCCTGGTCCCAGATGCCGTTCCAGTCGTTGTCCACTTCGTGGTCGTCGAACGAGCAGATGAAGGCGACGGCGGCATGCGCGGCCTGCAGGTCGGCGTCGCTCTTGTACTGCGCGTAGCGGCGCCGGTAGTCGTCCAGCGTGTACAGCTCGTCGCCATGGTGCAGGCGCTCGACCGGGTTGCCGGCCGCGTCGTGGATCGCGTACCCGGCCTTGCGCGATGCCGCCTCGCTGCCTTCGTAGATGTAGTCGCCGTAATGGAACAGCGCGTCGAGGTCGTGCTCCCCGCTGAGATGGCGGTAGGCATCGAACCAGCCATGGAAGTAGGCCTGGCAACCGGCCACGGCGATGCGCAGGCGTTCCGGGACATCGCCGGCGCGCGGCGCGGTGCGCGCGGTGCCGGTCGTGCTGGCATCGCTGCCGTCGATCATGAAGCGGTACCAGTACGGCCGCGCGGGCTGCAGCCCGGCCACTTCCACGTGCACGCTGTGGCCGAGCTCGGGCCGCGCCAGGTACTCGCCGCTCTGTACGACGCGCGCGAAGTGCGCGTCCTCGGCCACCTGCCACTTCACCGGTACCGCGACCATCGGCATGCCGCCGTGCTCGTGCAGCGGCCTGGGCGCGAGCCGGGTCCAGATGACGAAACCATCGGGCCACGGGTCGCCCGAGGCGACGCCGAGGGTGAAGGGGTAGCCGTCGAGCTTCGGCGCGGCGTGCACGTCGCGTGCCGGGGCAAGCCCGGCGAACAGGGCCAGCGAGCTGGCACCGAGCAGGAACCTGCGGCGGCTCAGTTCGGGAAACGTGCGCATGGTCATCCTCGATATGCAGGAGGCGGCGCACCCTGCGGTGCGCGCGCCGGATGGATGTGGACGGCCTGCTCAGAAGCGGGCGCGGATGCCGATCGATGCCTTCTGGCCGCTGTAGATGTCGATCTGGCTGTGATGCCCGGCGGTGCCGGGCCAGATCTCATCGTTCGGATACCAGGTGCCGCGGTGGCGCCTGAGCAGGTTGTTCACCGAGAAATACGCCTCCAGCCCCATGACGTTGTCGCGGGTCTTGCGGATGACGGTGTAGCTGCCCGACAGGTTGACTTCGGCATAGGGAATGAACGGCTGCGATTGGGTGATGGTCCCGCCCGGCGTGGTGATGTTGCCGGTCTGGCCGCGGTCTTTCTCGTTGGAATAGACGCTGTTCAGGCTCAGCCGCACGCGGCCGTGCTTCCAGCCCACGCCGAACTGGGCGACCTGAGAGGCCACCCGCGGCAGCGGCTCGGACGGATTGGCGTACATGTACGCGCCACGCACGGTCAGGCCGCGCAGGGCGCCGGGCAGGTAGTCCATGGCATGGTTGAATTCCAGCTGCCAGGCATCGACGCTGATGGCCTGGTCGGACTGGTTGGCCGACGTGCTGAAGATCGCGTCGGCATACAGGTCGCCGGTGTAGCCGAATTCCTGGGCCGACAGGTTGCGGGCGACGATGCCGTTGCGGATGCGGTTGCGGTAGTAGTTCAGCGCGACCAGCCCGACCGGTTCCCAGTACTTCACCGCGCGCAGCGCGAAGTTGTCCGAATACTCGGGCTTCAGGTTGGTGTTCGGCGCCGTCACCACGGTCCCGTCCTCGGTCTCGGCCACCGACCACACGCCGGCGATCATGCCCACGTCGGGCCGCTGGATGGCGCGGTTGTAGCCGGCAATCAGGTCCAGGCCATTGTCGAAGGAGTACTTCAGCGAGACGCTGGGGAAAAAGTCGTCGTAGCGGCTGCGGCGTTCGATCCGGTCGCGGGTGAGGTACTGGTACTTCAGCCCGTCGATGGTGGTGGCGCGGCCGCTGGCGGGATCGACCGCATGGCCTGCGGCCGCCAGCTCCTGTGCGCTGAGCGGATCGAACTCGTAGCCGGTGTTGCGGGTCTGTTCCCAGCGCACGCCGAACTGGCCCTTCAGGTGCTGGCTGAAGTCGGCCGTGGCCATGAGGTAGGCCGAACCGATCTGCTCGTCCAGGCGGCGCGAGTTGGCGATATGGGCGTCGTACCAGTTCGCCGCGGTCAGCGTGTTGGTCCACTGCTCGGGGTTGGCCTGCATCATCTGGTACAGCCGGGTCAGGCTGGGCATGTACAGGCTGCCGCCATTCAAGGTGGTGACGGTCATGCCGCCGCGGCCGAAGGTGAACGCGTTGTCGCTGCGGATGTACTCGAGCAGTTCGGCCTTGCCCATCGGCCCGGTGTAGACCCACTTGTGCGCGGCCGAGGTGTTCTCGTAGGCGTAGCGGGTGGTGGACAGCTTCAGGCCGGTCTTCCAGGTCACCGGCACGCGGCCGATGTCCTGGTAGATGCTCAGGTCCAGGCTGCCGCCGGTGTTGCGCGCCTCTGCGGTCTTGCCGCTGCGGGTGGTGACCGTCGCCGGGCCGCTGAAGGTATAGCTCGACGGCAGGCTCCAGTCCGGGCCGCTGGTCTGGACGATGTTCCAGTCCTGCGCGTACTGGCTGCTGCGCGATGCGCTGAAGTTGCCGGTCGAGGTGACCGGGTTGAAGCTCTGCACCTGGCCCTTGCGGGTCGAGTCGTACTGGCTGTCGGAGTTGGAGTAGAACAGGTTGCCGGCCAGCCGGAACTTCTCGGTGCTCCACTCGAAGCTGGGGATCACGTTGCGGCTGTGGCCGAACTTGTAGTTGTAGGTGCTGGCCGTGCTCAGGGTGGTGGTGGTGGCGGCCGAGCGGGTGACGAAATCCAGCACCGGGTCGCCCTGCACGCCGCGCGAGCGGGCGTTGGTGGTGAACGTGGGTGCGGGCTGCGCGGCCTCGATGTCGCCGCGGCTGGCCGACGCCATCAGCGACAGGATCAACTGGTCGGTGGCCTTGAAGTCCACGCCCAGCGACGCGGCCCGGCGGTTGTACTCGCGTTCGTAGTTGGTGCCGACGATCGAAGTGACTGCGTAAGGTTCGGGGCTGGCCGCGGTGGGGAGGTAATTGCGGTTGGCGGTGGTCTGCACGTGCTCGACCAGGCTGGTGCTGTTGCTGATGCCCGCGGCCACGCCGAGGCGCCCATCGAGGAATACGTCGGCGTAGCTGGCCTTGAAGCCGGGCAGGAACTTCTGGTCGTAGCCGCCTTCGCGCGGGCCGCTGCGGTATCCGTCCCACAGCGCCGAGTGGGTGGCGCCGTTGACGTCGACGGTGATGCGCCGGCCCTTGCCGTCGAAGGCCTTGCGGGTGCGGATGTCGATGGTGCCGGCCGGGGCGTTGGCGTCCATGTCGGCGCCGCTGGTGGTGTAGACGGTGATCGAATCGACGCCGGTGAGGGCCGACTGCTCGAAGCTGAAGGTGCGCGAGGCCGCGGCGCCGTCGTTGGCATCGACGCCGGCCAGCTTGACGCCGTTGATGGTCACTCCGGTGTACTGCTGCGGCAGGCCGTGCAGCGAGATGTTGCGCGGCACGTCGTCGGCGGTGACGTCGAAGTCCACGCCCGGCATGTTCTTCAGGAATTCGCCCGGGTTGCCGTCGATGATCTCGCCGTAGCTGTCGGCCGACAGCGTGTTGGTGATGTTTATCGACGCGCGCTGCTCCATGATCGCGCGTGCATCGCCTTCGCGTGCGCCCACCACCTGCAGCGTATCCAGGGTGGTGTCCGCGCCACGCCCGGCAAGCGTGCTGTAGAGCTCGATGTCCACCCGTTGGCGGCCATCGCTGTCCAGCCGCACGGTCTTCTCGGCGTCGCCGAAGCCGGCGTAGCTGACGCTGATGGTGACCTCGCCGGCCGGTACCTCGGCCAGGGCGAACTCGCCGCGCTCGCCGGAGTACACGGTGCGGCTGCCGGCGGCGGTGGCGATGCGCACCGCGGCATTGCGCAGAAAGCCACCGGTGGCCGGGTCGAACACGCTGCCGGTGATGTAGCCGGTGCCCTGCGCCGGCATGCCACTGGCGGCCTGCTTCCTGCGCAGGGTGATGATGCTGCCGTCGTCCGAGCCGATCTCGAGCCCGGTGCCCTGCAGCAGTTTGCGCAGCGCGTCGCGGGCATCCATCTCGCCACGGATGGCCGGCGTGCTGACATCCTGCAACGAACCGGCGGGCGCCACGATCTGCACGCCGGCCTGGCTGGCGAACTCGGGAATCGCGTGCGCTGCCGGCTGCGCCGGTACGTTGAAGTTGCGTTGCTGCGCCATCGCCTGCGATGCGGAGGCCAGTGCGAATACCACGGCGCTGGCCAGTAGGAGCTTCTTCGGTTGGATCATCTCGCTGCTCTTGGTGTGGGGGTGCCCGACGGGGTCCCTCCATAGAGCTGCGGCACCGGGTGCTTCCTCCATCTGTCACGAAAAATTCATGTGCGTGGACGGCGTGCCGCGCCGGCGTGGTTCAGTGCTGCCGGCTGACGACGACCACGCCGTCGCCCTGGCTTGCATGGGCGCCGAACACCGCGGCCGCGGCGCGCGCGAATCCGACCGGGTTGCTGGCGGCGAACAGGCCGGTGATGGGTTCGCTGGCCAGCTCCGGGTCGGCGATGACGATCCGGATGTCGCTGTAGCGGGAGAAGCTGCGCGCCGCGTGCGCGAGCGACTCGCCGCGGAAGGCGATCTTGCCGTCGCGCCATGCCAGTTCCTGCTGCAGGTCGGTGGCGGACAGTGGGGTGGGCGCGACCTTGCCGCGCCCGGGCGGTATCGACAGGCGCATGTTGGCGCCGATGCGGGCGCCGCCCGCGTTGCCATCCACGGCATCGAGCCTGCCGTTCTGCACCACGATCTGCGCGGGCTGGCCGTCGAGCCGGCGCACTGCGAACGCGGCCGCGTTCGCGTCGAAGCGGCGGCCATCGACCTCCACCCGCAACGGCGTGGCATTGGCGGCGGCCTCGAAGAACACCTCGCCGCGCACCACCTGTACCCGCAGGTGGCCATCGTCCTGGTGGATGCGCACCCGGCTCTGGGTGTTGAGCGTGAGCGTCGAGCCGTCGGCCAGCGGTACCCGGCGCATTTCGCCCTTGGCGGTGGCGTAGGCGGTGGGTACCGGAACGCTGACGAACAGCAGCACCGCCAGCATCAGCGAGGCCGCTGCCGCACCGGACCAGCGCAGCAGCGTGCGCCGGCGGGCGCTGCCGTGGCGGGCACGGGGCGGCGCTTGCACGGTTGCATTGGCTGGGTCCGGCAGCCGTGCCGGCGGCAGCGCATTGGCGGCTGCGGCGGCCTTCAGCCACAGTGCCTGCGCCCGCACCAGCGCGCCGCGGCGGCGGATGTCGGCGGCCAGCCAGTGGCGCAGCCGCGCCTGGTCGGCGGCGCACAGCGGCGCCCGATCCATTCGTGCCACCCAGGCCGCGGCGGCCCGTGCGATCTCACCGCTGCTTTCGCGTCCGTCCATGGGTCGATCTCGTTTCCGTGTGCAGCGTGGAGGGGGAGGGCGTGCGGGCCAGGCTGGCGGTGATCCATTCGCCCAGCCAGCGGATGCCACGCGAGATGTGCTTTTCCACCGTGCTTTCGGACAGCCGCATGCGCCTGGCGATTTCCCGCTGCGGCAGGTCGTGCACGCGGCGCAGCACGAACGCCTCGCGGGTCTGCTCGGGCATGGCGGCGATGGCCTGCGCCAGCTGCCGCAGCTCATCGCGGTCGATGGCGCTTTCTTCCGGGGTCGCGGCGGCGTCGGCGAACTCGACGTGGCCGAAATCCTCCATCGCCTGGATCGGCACGATCCGCGCGCGGCGCAGGTTGCGTATCACCAGCGACTGCGCGACCTGGAACAGGTAGGCGCGTGGATTGAGGATGTCATCCAGCCGCGTGCGCTCGGCCAGCAGGGCGTAGCTTTCCTGGATGATGTCGTCCACGTCGAAGCCGGCGCCGTGCCGGCGCCCGAGCCAGGCACGCAGCGCCGGCTCGTGCGGCAGGATGTGGCGTACGAACCAGCGTGTCCTTCCGCTGTCGTCGAGCAGGGCGTCCGTTGCCCCCGTCTCTTCAATTGAAAGCGACACGCGATCTTCCCCGGCACCGGCCCCCCGGCACGCAAGGGCGGGATCATGCCGCGGCCACGGTTGCAGTCCCATTACAGCCGGCCATGGCCGCGCTGCGCGGGTGCGCTTCGGGACGGCGCTGCGATGCTCGCAGGCGGTGGGCCGCCCCCGGCTGGCCGCGACCACTGCGCACCGGCTTGCGGCCCGCGTGGCAAGCACAGGTTTCACTCGGCTTTCCGCCGCCTGCACGCTATCGTTGCGCCGCCAGAGTACGGAACAGGATGGAGCGATCGTGGCGGCGGGCGAAGGTACGGCCAGGTGGTGTGGAAGGCGGGACGGCCGTACAGGCCTGGCGGACGGTCGTGGGGGCGTGCTTGGCGACAGCTAGGGCGGTGACCCGGGGCCGGGTGCTGCGTGGATTGGGCCGGTCCGGGCTGGTGCTCGCCTGCCTGGCGATGGGCGCGTGGGGTGGACTGGCGCTGTGGTTCCAGTTCCCCGGCGGTACCGTGGCCCGGGGGGTGGTCATCCTGCTCTGGGGCATTGCCGGGGTGTGGGCGCTGCGCGCGTGCTTTGCGTGCCGGCGGCGCTGGCGTTCGCTCGCGGTGTTCGCCGCGGCACTGGCGCTGCTGCTGGGCTGGTGGGCGACGATCCAGCCGCGCCAGGATCGGCAATGGGCCGATGACGTCGCCCAGCCGCTGCATGCGCGCATCGAGGGCGGGCGCCTGCTGCTGGACAACGTGCGCGATTTCCACTGGCGCGGCGAGGACGACTACGACGTGCACTGGGAGCGGCGCGAGTACGACCTGGCGCAGGTGCGTTCGGTCGACCTGATCCTGTCCTACTGGATGGGACCGGCGATCGCGCACACGCTGGTCTCCTTCGGTTTCGCCGACGGCCGGCAGGTGGTGTTCTCGCTGGAGATCCGCAAGGAGCGCGGCGAATCGTTCTCGGCGCTGGGCGGCTTCTTCCGCAGGTTCGAGGCGGTGCTGGTGGCCGCCGACGAACGCGACATCGTGCAGGTGCGCACCAGCGTGCGCGGCGAGGACGTCTATCTCTACCGGTTGCACGGCCTGGACCAGGACGGGATGCGCGCGCTGCTGCGCGACTACGTCGCGCAGGCGCAGGCGCTGGAGCGGGCGCCTGCGTTCTACAACACGCTGACCAGCAACTGCACCACCATCGTGTACGAACTGATGCGCCGGGTCGTGCCGACGCTGCCGCTGGACTACCGGCTGCTGCTTTCCGGCTACCTGGCCGAGTACGCCGACGATGTCGGTGGGCTGGTTCCGGGGGTGCCCTATGCCACGCTGCGCGCGCGCGGCCGCATCACCCAGCGTGCCCGCGAGGCGGGCGACGTGGCCGATTTTTCCCGCCGGATCCGCCAAGGCGTGCCCGGCATTGCCGAGGAACATGTTCCATGACGCATGGGCTGCAGGCGCGCATGCGCCACTGGCTGGCTCCGGTGTTCGCCGCGGCGCTGCTGCTGTCCAGCGGCTGCGCGATGGTGAAGGTCAAGCAGGTCACGCCGGCCGATTACGCGATGCTCAAGCGCGAGGACATCCTCAGCAGCGGACGCCTGAGCGCGCTGTCGCAGGAGTCGCTGAGCGTGATCGGGCTGACCGCCGCGCAGTGCGCCAGGGACCTGCCCGCATGCCGGCAGACCGTTGCCACCACCGACGGGCTGCAGGCCGAGCAGCGCCTGTCCACGCTGGCCGAACTGTGGATGCAGCAGGCGCTCGCGCTGACGCCGCGGGCCCGGGTGGGCGAAGCGAATCCGCTGTCCGATGCCGCGCTCGATGCCTGGCTGGAAACCGCGCGTTATGCCTATGCCTACCTGTTCTTCAGCGGGCGTACGCCGGCCGAGCGCGCCCTGGAGGACCGGCTCACGCAGGTGCGCGACTACTACAACTACGCCGCCGAGCAGACCGCGGCCGTGGTGTTCCAGCACACCCGCGCCCGCGTGCTGGAGGGCGCCGACTACCGCAGTCCGGTACAGGTGGACCGCTGGACGATCCGCTCAGATTTCGACCGGCTGCAGCTGGACGGCGTTCCGCGGCAGCTGGTGGCGGCCGCCTCGGTGAGCTTTGCCGGCCTGCGCAGCACCTATCGCCGCGATGGGTTCGGCGCCGAGCTGGTGGTGGTGATGGAGGCGCCGCCGCTGGCGGTTCCGGTGGACGGCGCCGGCCCGGTCGCGGCGCCGGTGTTCAGCGAGATGCCGGCGATCAACGCCACCGCGCTGCTGCGCTTTGGCGGCGGCACCCTGGACGAGGTGCTGGCCACGCGCGAGATCCGCCTGGAGGCATGGTCGCCGGACACCACCACCAGCCTCCGGCTGGAAGGCCAGGAGGTGCCGCTGGCGGCCAACTTCACCGCCGCCTACGGCCTGTGGATGGCGCAGTCGGGGTTCGCCACCGAGTCGCTTCGCACCCTGTTCGGCCGCGGCGAGGGCATACGCGAGCCGCATATCTACCTGATGCAGCCGTACGACCCGGACCGGCGCATCATCTTCATGCTGCACGGCCTGGCCAGCAGCCCGGAGGCCTGGGTCAACCTCGCCAACGAGATCATGGGCGATCCGGAAATGCGCCGGCACTACCAGATCTGGTCGGTGTACTACCCGACCAACGCGCCGATCGCGCTGAACCGCTACACCGTCAGCAACGCGTTCAACCGGACCCTGGACCACTTCGACCCGGGGCGCACCGCGGCGGCGACGCGCGACATGGTGTTCATCGGCCACAGCATGGGCGGGGTGATCGCGCGGCTGATGCTCAGCGAATCGGGCGACACCCTGTGGAACGGCGCGGTGGAGCGCTTCAACCTGCGCGGCGAGCGCCTGCGCCGGGTCGAGGCCCGGCTCGGCCCGCTGGCGCGCTTCTCACCGCAGCCCGATGTCGGGCGCGCGATCTTCATCGCCTCGCCGCATCGCGGCACCGATATCGCCGGCAACCGGCTGGGGCGCCTGATCGGCAAGCTGGTGCGGCTGCCGCTGACCATCCTGGGCAAGTTCGAGGACGTGTTCCTGGCCATGCAGGACGTCGAGCCGTCCGCGGACACGTCCAAGCCGCCGCGCATCGGCAACAGCATCGACAACCTCAAGGCGACCGATCCGTTCATCAGCGCCTCGTCCGCGCTGCCGATGGCGCCGGGGCTGAAGTACCACTCGGTCATTGCCCGGCGCAAGGCGGACATGCCGCTGGAGGCGTCCGATGACGGCCTGGTGCCGTACTGGAGCGCGCACCTGGACGGGGCGTTGTCGGAGAAGGTGATCCTGTCCGGGCACAGCGTGCAGGAAACCCCCGAGGCGATGCTCGAGGTGCGCCGCATCCTGCGCCAGGACCTGCGCATGCACGGCGGCGGCGCCGACCACCGCTGAGCGGGTCCGCGCCGGTGGGCGGTGGCCGTCGGCGATAGCGGGCCGGGCGGTCCGCGGTGATGCGCGGCGGCGGTGCCGCCGGCGGGCGGCCGGTGTCAGCCGGCGCCGGCCAGCTCCCGCCCGCGCCGCGCCGCCGCGGCCACCGCGTCGCCCACCAGGGCGTGGAAACCGCCGCCGGCCAGGGTTTCCAGCGCGGCCTGGGTGGTGCCGTTGGGCGAGGTGACGGCCTGGCGCAGGGCGCCGGGACTCTGGCCGCCCTCGGCGAGCATGCGCGCCGCGCCGAGGATGGTCTGCACCACCATCTGCCGCGCGGCGTCATCGGCCAGCCCCTGTGCGCGGGCGGCGTCCTCCATCGCCTCGGCGAGGGCGAAGACGTAGGCCGGACCGCTGCCGGAAACGGCGGTGACCGCGTCCATCAGGGTTTCGCGTTCGATCCAGCGGATCTGCCCGGCACCGGCGAGGATGGCCTGGGCGAGCTGGCGCTCGGCGTTGGCGACCTCGGCACCGGCGTACAGCCCGGTCATGCCGGCGCCCAGCAGCGCCGGCGTATTGGGCATGGCGCGGACCAGCACCGCGGTGTCCCCCAGCCAGTCGCGCAGGGCGGCAAGGGTGACGCCGGCGGCGATCGACACGACCAGGGTGCCGGCGCGCAGCCGTGGCGCCAGTTCGGCGCAGACCGCGGCCATCACCTGCGGCTTGACCGCCAGCACCACCACCTGCGCGTCCAGCGCCGCCGAAGCGACGGCGGCGGCGGTACGCACCCCGTGCTCGTGCTGCAGCGCCTGGCGCAGGGCGTCCTGGGGTTCCACGACCTCGATCGCGGCGGCCGGCATGCCGGCCCGGGCCACCCCCGCGATCAGGCTGCGGGCCATGTTGCCGCCGCCGACGAAGGTGATGCCGGCGGGAAGGGGGGACGTCGGGTGATTGCCGCTCATGCAGGCCTCGTAGCGATCGGGGGGCGTGTCCCGGGCATCGGCCGCAAGGCGCCGCCCGGCCGGACAGTGTAGCCAGCCCCGCGGCCGGGGGGCGCCCGGCGGCCGCCGCGGCCGCGTCCGGGCACGGTCCGCGGCGGGGAAGGCCGGTCCGCTCCGGGCCGGCGCGGCAGCCGCTGTGACGCGTTGCCTGCAATCGGCAGCGGTGGATCGACCTCTTACGCCGGAGGGCTATACTGCGCGGCAGGGGAAACACCTTCCAGCCATCCGCAACCTCGGGGAAACACAGCGTATGGACATCGCTGAACTTCTGGCGTTCTCGGTCAAGAACAAGGCCTCGGACCTGCACCTGTCCGCCGGCCTGCCGCCGATGATCCGCGTCGACGGCGACGTGCGCCGCATCAACATCCCGGCGCTGGACCACAAGCAGGTCCATGCCCTGGTGTACGACATCATGTCGGACAAGCAGCGCCGCGATTACGAGGAATTCCTCGAGGTCGACTTCTCCTTCGAGATTCCCTCGCTGGCGCGCTTCCGTGTCAACGCGTTCAACCAGAACCGCGGTGCCGGCGCGGTGTTCCGCACCATTCCCTCGGAAGTCCTGACCCTGGAGGACCTGGCGTGCCCGCCGGTGTTCCGCCAGCTGATCGAGCAGCCGCAGGGGCTGATCCTGGTCACCGGCCCGACCGGCTCGGGCAAGTCGACCACGCTGGCGGCGATGGTCGACCACATCAACAAGAACGAATACGGCCACATCCTCACCGTCGAGGATCCGATCGAATTCGTGCACACCCCGCAGAAGTGCCTGATCAACCAGCGCGAAGTGCACCGCGACACCCACGGCTTCAACGAGGCGCTGCGCTCGGCGCTGCGCGAGGACCCGGACTACATCCTGGTGGGCGAACTGCGTGACCTGGAAACCATCCGCCTGGCGCTGACCGCCGCGGAGACCGGCCACCTGGTGTTCGGCACCCTGCATACCAGTTCGGCGGCCAAGACCATCGACCGCATCATCGACGTGTTCCCGGCCGGCGAGAAGCCGATGGTGCGCTCGATGCTGTCCGAATCGCTGCGCGCGGTGATCTCGCAGGCGCTGCTGAAGAAGGTCGGCGGCGGCCGCATCGCCTCGCACGAGATCATGGTGGCCACGCCTGCGATCCGCAACCTGATCCGCGAGGACAAGGTCGCGCAGATGTATTCGGCCATCCAGACCGGCCAGCAGGCGGGCATGCAGACCCTGGACCAGAACCTGCAGGACCTGGTCAAGCGCAGCCTGATCACCCGCAACCAGGCCCGCGAGTACGCCAAGGACCGGCGCCTGTTCGAATAAGGCGGGGTGACGACGCGGCACGCCGCGTCGCCGTTGCGCCGTGGAAGGCGTACAGTCCGGTACCGGCAACGCCGTCGGCCCCGGGGGAGGGGGCGGCGCCGGCCTGCAGATCAAGGTTCCACAGGAGCCCGTTATGAGCACCATCGATTTCACTTCGTTCCTCAAGCTGATGGCGCACCAGAAGGCGTCGGACCTGTTCATCACCGCCGGCATGCCGCCGTCGATGAAGGTGCATGGCAGGATCAGCCCGATCACGCAGACGCCGCTGACCCCGCAGCAGAGCCGCGACATGGTGCTCAACGTGATGACGCCGGCGCAGCGCGAGGAGTTCGAGAAGACCCACGAGTGCAACTTCGCCATCGGCCTGTCCGGCGTGGGCCGCTTCCGCGTGAGCTGTTTCTACCAGCGCAACCAGGTGGGCATGGTGCTGCGCCGGATCGAGACGCGGATCCCGACGGTGGAGGAGCTGAACCTGCCGCCGGTGATCAAGACGCTGGCGATGACCAAGCGCGGCATCATCCTGTTCGTCGGCGCCACCGGCACCGGCAAGTCGACCTCGCTGGCGGCGATGATCGGCTACCGCAACCAGAATTCGACCGGGCACATCATCACCATCGAGGACCCGATCGAGTTCGTGCACAAGCACGAGGGCTGCATCATCACCCAGCGCGAAGTCGGCATCGATACCGACAGCTGGGACGCGGCGCTGAAGAACACCCTGCGCCAGGCGCCGGACGTGATCATGATCGGCGAGATCCGCACCCGCGAGGGCATGGACCACGCCATTGCCTTCGCCGAGACCGGCCACCTGGTGCTGGCGACGCTGCATGCCAACAACGCCAACCAGGCGATGGACCGCATCATCAACTTCTTCCCGGAAGACCGCCGCAGCCAGCTGCTGATGGACCTCTCGCTCAACCTCAAGGGCGTGGTGGCGCAGCAGCTGGTGCCGACGCCCGATGGCAAGGGGCGCCGGGTGGCGATGGAGATCCTGCTGGGCACGCCGCTGGTGCAGGACTACATCCGCGACGGCGAGATCCACAAGCTCAAGGAAGTGATGAAGGAATCGGTGCAGCTGGGCATGAAGACCTTCGACCAGAGCCTGTTCGAGCTGTACCAGGCCGGCGAGATCAGCTACGACGACGCGCTGCGCCATGCCGATTCCCAGAACGAGGTGCGCCTGCGCATCAAGCTCTCGCAGGGCGGCGATGCCAAGACCCTTTCGCAGGGGCTCGATGGCGTGGAGATCTCCGGCACGCGCTGAGCCGGCGCCCGGCCGATGGCCCTGCCGGTGGACGGGCAGGGCGGCGGGTGCCGCCGTACAGTGCGGGCCTGCCCTGGCTTTCCGCTGCCCGATTGTCGTGGAGACGGCCATGCATGGCGCGCCCGCTCGGGGCGCGCGTGCGCAGATGATCATTGGTGGATGCCCATGGGCGGTGCGGCGTGCGCGTTGTCGCGGCGCGGCGTGCACCTGGCGGCAGGTGGCGCCCGGGCCGGCCATCGCCACGGGTCATCCGCCGCTTCGCCCGCTTTGCGCCGATGGGGATGCCGCGTAGTTTGCCCCCCTTGGAAGACGACAAACGGCAGGCGACACGTGGCCGTTGTAATTTCGTGAAATCCACGTGAAAATGTGACCCATGTAGGAATTGGAATGCGGGCGACCGCTCAATTCCGAGAAGGGGGCTTCTGTCTTGCATGTAACGCGTTGCTGCCGAACGGCGGCGACGGCGGGTGTGCGCGCGGGTGGGTATTTCGACCTTTCCCGGCAACGGATGGCGGCACGGGCGGGTAGTGCTTTGAAGATGGGGGCTTGATGGTTCCAGTGCTTGAAGATGCTGCCCGGGCCGCGTTCGCGCGCCTGCCGGGTACGCCTTTGCCGCGCCCGGCGCACCTGTTGCGCCTGTTGGGCGCATTGCTGCTCCTGCTGCCATGCGTCGCAGCGGCCGGGCCGGCTGCCAAGGGCGCTTCGCCTGCCACCGGGTCGAGCCTGCCGGCGCGCAAGCCGGGACTGTGGGAGGTGACCCTGGCCGCGCATGCGGCGCAGGGGCCGGGGAGCGCGATGCAGCCCGAGGTGACGGTGCGCCAATGCACCAGCACCGCCGTGGAGCCGGTCATGCTGCTGGCGCTGCTGCCGGCGCAGGAAAACTGCAGCCGCACGCAGGTCACCCGGCGCACCGGGCAGGGGGGCGGCCATGAGATCGCCACGACCTGCAGCACCCATCAAAGCCCCGTCCAGGGACGCATGGAACTGTGGGGCGACCTGCAGTCGGTCTATGGCGGCACCTTCAGCGTCAGGTTTCCGCAGGCCCCGCAGAACAACGTCGGCCCGGTGCGGTTCCAGGGGCGTTGGCTGGGGCGCTGCGGTGCCGGGCAGCGCGCCGGCGACATGCTCCTGCCCAACGGCATCACGGTGAACGTTGCCGACGATGCCGCGCGCGTCCAGGGCCATGCCCATTGAATGACATCACCTGCCCCGGCCCCGCGTCCCGCGGGCACCGCGAGCCGCGGCCACCGGGTGGCCGCTCTTCCAATCCACATGCCGCATTCGAATCACGGGTACCGCCCATGAAGGCTTCAGCTCATCCCCCCGTCAACACCGCACCTTCCATGCGCGAGGGGCTGCAATGCCGGCGCGCCGGCCTCATGGGCTGGCGGCCGCGCATCGGCGCGGCACTGGCGGCGCTGGGCCTGTTCTCCCTGCTGGCGGTGGCGCCCGCGGCGCAGGCGCAGATCAAGAACGGCGGTTTCGAGACCCAGAGCTTTTCCGACTGGACGCTGCGCGACTACAACCGCCCGAGCGTCCTGGCCACGGATGCGCCGACCACCACCGCGCAACTGGGGCTGGTGGCCACCGGGACGACGACGACCGGCGGCAACGGCAGCGGTTACCGCGCGCAGATCCTCACCTCGCCCGGCACCGCGGCCAACACCAATGGCATCCTGCAGTTCCCGTTCTCGGGAACCGCATCGGCCCTGGTCGGTGGCAATGACGGGCAGGCGAGGAAGGCGACCTCGATCGAGCAGGAGGCCACGATGACGCTGGCCGACGTCGATCCCGTCGATGGCAAGGTGCATATCCGCTTCGCGATGGCGCCGGTGCTCTACGACGCCGGGCACAGCGCGGTGGAACAGCCGTTCTTCTTCGTGGAAGTGGTCAACAAGACCAAGGGCAACACCCAGCTCTTCCAGACGTTCAACTTCGCCGGACAGGCCGGCATCCCGTGGACCCGGGTCGGCAGCTACCGCTCCACCAACTGGCAGGGCTTCGACATCGCCCCCGGCAATGGCCGGCTGGACCCCGGTGACGTGGTGGTGCTGAAGGTGTTCGTCTCCAACTGCCAGCCAGGCGCCGCCGATCACACGGCACAGGTCTACATGGACGTGTTCGGCTCGAAGATGCCCGGCCTGAGCGTGGCCGCGTCGGGGCCGTCCACCACCAAGCCCGGCGAACAGGTCACCTATACCTACAACTACGTCAACAACAGTGGCGTCTACGCGCTGGGCTCGATGGTGCGCCTGGCCGCGCCGGTCACGGCGGACGGCAAGTACCTGGCGTTCGTCCCCGGCAGCTACCCGAACACCTGCACCGGCATCCACGATGGCATCCCGCCGCGTGCGGACTACATCGATTGTCCGGTGGGCGACCTGGTGAACGGCGCCGGCGGCAGCTTCCCGGTCACCTTCACCGTACCGGCCGACGCCGCGACCTCGGGCAGCGGTGCGGTCATCAACAATGGCGACTACGACGTCCGCGCCAACACCGTGAGCCCGTTCATCGGGCCGCTGGTGAAGACCCGCATCGCCGCCGGCGCGGCGGTCCTGGTGGACCTGGGCATCGCGATCGGCAACGGCAACGTGCCGTCCTACCTCGCCGGCGGAGCCGTCACGTACGAAGTGACGGTGACCAACCACGGCCCGGTCGACGTCACCGGTGCGCTCATCCGTCAGACCACGTTGAGCGGCGTGACCAATGCCGCCGCAGCCAGCTGGACCTGCAGCGCGCCGGGCACGGCCAGCTGCGGCGCGGCCAGCGGAACCGGGGCGCTGGATACCACCGGCAATCTGCCGGTGGGCCAGACCCTGGTCTATACGATCACCACGTTGAACGCAGCGGCTGCCGGCACGCCGGTCGTCACCGTGGTCACGGTGGCGACCCCGGCGGGCATGACGGACAGCGTGGCGGCGAACGATTCGGCCGGCATGAGCACCCCGGTCAGTACCGCCCAGTACACCCTGACCGTCAACACCCTCGGCGCGGGTTCCGGGCGGGTGGATGCCGTGCCTGCCGCGGCGGCCTGCCCCTCGGCTCCTGTCCCGGCGGCGGCCTGCAGCCAGCAGCAGCTGGGGCAGAACGAAGACGCTTACCTGACGGCGGTCGCCGGTGCCGGGAGCATCTTCAAGCGATGGGATCCCGCGGGGGACTGCACGGCGGTCAATGGCAGCGAGTGCCACGTGAACATGGGGTCGGCCAACAGGAACGTCACCGCGGTCTTCGCGCGTGCCTGGGTGGTGTCGCCCACCGTCATCGGCGGCACCTGGACCGGTGAGCCCTCGGTGGAGGAAGGCTCGACCGGCACCTTCACGGTCACGCCCAACGTGGCCGGCAGCGTCCCGACCGTCGTTTCAGATACCTGCGCGGTGACGCAGAGTGGCCCGGTCGGTGGCAAGTACACCTATACGACGGGGCCGGTATCGGCCGACTGCGCATTCCGCATCGAGTTCCCCAGCCCGGTGCTGGCGGTCAGCAAGAGCGCCTCCGTGGCGAGCGCGCCGGTGGGCACCTCGTTCGACTATGTCATCGAGGTGAGCAATACCGGTGCGCTGGCCACCACCGCGCCGGTGCAGGTGAGCGATTCGATTCCGACGGGACTGACGATCGTGGCGGCATCGCTGCCCAGCGGTTGCACGCAGAACCAGCAGGTCGTGTCCTGCACGATCGCCTCGCTGGCGCCCGCCGATACGGTGACCCGCACCATCCGGGTCACCGCCACGGCGGCAGCCACCGGCAGTACCAGCAATACCGCGACCGTGAGCGGCGGCGGTGACACCGCCTGCCCGGTGGCGACCCCCTGCCGCAGCAATACGGTGATCGTGACGGTCGGCGGCCGGCCCTCCCTGGCCGTCACCAAGAGCGCCTCGGCGGCGACGGTGGTGGTTGGCGCGGCATTCAACTACACCCTCGTCGTGACCAACTCCGGCACCGGGCCGACCACCGCCGCCACGACGGTGACCGACATGGTCCCGGCGGGCCTGGCGATCGGCAGCCTGCCGTCCGGCTGCGCGCTCGATCCGGCCGGCAGCCAGACCGTGGTCTGCACGATCGTCGCCGGCCTGTCCAACGTGGCGCCCGGCAACACCGCGACCTACGTGATCCCGGTGACGCCGATGGCCGCGGCCGCGGCCGCGGGCAGCGTGAGCAACACGGCCAGCGTGAGCGGCGGCGGCGATCCGGATTGCACCGCCGGATGCGCCAGCAACGCGGTGACGACCACGATCACCGCACCGGCGCTGGCCATCGCCAAGAGCGCCTCGGTGGCGACGGCGGTGGTCGGCGTGGCGTTCGACTACACCCTCACCGTGAGCAACACCGGCACGGCGGACACGACGGCCGTCGCCACGGTCGTCGATGACGTGCCGGCCGGCCTGACCATCAACACCGCCCCGGGCTGCGGTATCGCCGGCCAGACCGTGACCTGCACGGTCGCGGCGGGGCTGACGACCGCCACCCCGGTGGGCTTCACCATCAACGTCACGCCGACGGCGGCCGCGGCCAGCAGCGTGCAGAACACCGCGCGCGTCAGTGGGGGAGGCGATCCGGTCTGCACCGCGCTGGCGGCGTGCAGCAGCAATATCACGACGACCACGGTCACCGCGCCGGCACTGGCGATCGCCAAGAGCGGTCCGGCCAGCGCGATCGTGGGCGTCCCGTTCGACTACGTCATCACCGTGAGCAACACCGGGACGGCGGACGCGATCGCCGATGCGACGGTCGTCGACGAGGTGCCCGCGGGCCTGCTGATCAACACCGCCGCCGGCTGCGCCATCAGCGGCCAGACGGTGACCTGTACCGTGCCCCGGGCCAGCCTCGCGATCAATGCGATGGCGACGATCACCATCAACGTGTCGCCGATCATCCATGGCAGCAATGCGGTGAACACCGCGCGGGTGGCAGGCGGCGGCGACCCGGCATGCCCGGTGGCCACGCCCTGCGCCAGCGCTGCGGTCACCACCGCGCTGATCGCGCAGGACCCGGTGCTGGAACTGGTCAAGAGCGCGGGCGTGCCGACCGGCTACGGTGCCGGCGAAATCGTGGCCTATACCTTCGTGTTGACCAATGCCGGCAACGTGGCGCTGACCGGCGTCACGTTGAACGATCCGCTGCTCGGCGGCGCGGTGCCCTGCCCGGGCAGCACGCTGGCCGTGGGCGCGTCGATGACCTGCGGCCCGCGCCTGTACCTGCTGACCCAGGCAGACGTGGATGCCGGGGTATTGGTCAATACCGCCACTGCCCGTGGCCTGCCGCCTGCGCCCGCCCCCGGCGTGGCACCGACGGCAGTGACTGGCAGCAGCAGCACCCGCACCCCCATCACCCACGCGCTGGACCAGGAGCTGAGCAAGGCCGTGACCGCGGACAGCACCGGCGGCGACGCGGCCGTGGGCGACGTCCTGACCTATACGGTGACGCTCACCAACAGGAGCAATGCGACGCTGGCCAATGTGGAGCTCAGCGATGCCCTGATCACGCCACGCAGCATCGTCTGCGCCAGCGTGGCCCCGGGCGCGGTGTGCCAGCTGGTGGGTACCTACACGGTCACCCAGGCCGACGCCGACGCCGGCCTGGTCCGCAACACCGCGCGTGCCAGCGGCCCGCTGTGCCCGGCCGGCACCGCCGATCCGCGCTGCACCACGACCCTGAGCACGCCGGTGGTATCCATCCGCGCCAATGACGATGGCGCCACGACCAAGGCCGGCATGCCGGTGACCACCCCGGTGCTGGACAACGACACCCACGTCGGCGGCGCGATCGATCCGGCCAGCGTGACGCTGACGGCGACCTCGCCGGACGGCACCCTCAGCATCGATCCGGCGACGGGCGCGATCACCTTCGTTCCCGCGCCCGGTTTCGCTGGTACCACCACCTATTCCTACCGGGTGTGCCTGGCCGCGCCCAACGCGACGGCGTGCGACACCGCCACGGTGACGGTGGTGGTGGCGCTGCGGGTGATCGTCGCGGTGGATGACGTGCCGCCGGCAATCGATGGCAGCACCGGCGCGCCCTCGCTGGGCAATGTCTACGGCAACGACACGCTCGACGGGGCACCGGTCGACCCGACGAAGATCACCGGCACCGTGACCACGCCGGCCACCCCGGTCAAGGGTGGCTCGGTACCGGTGCTGGATCCGGCCACGGGCGAGGTGAGCGTGCCAGCGGCAACGCCGGCGGGCACGTACACCATCGGCTACCGCATCTGCGAGGTGCTGCATCCGGGCAACTGCGCCGACGCGAGCGTGACGGTGACGGTCACCGCGCCTGCGTTCGAGCCGGTGGGCGAAGGCACCGAACCGCTGTCCGGCGATGGCGGCGGCACGACCCCCAGCGTGCTGGAAAAGCACACGCTCGGCGGGCGTCCGATCCGCCCCGGCGAGGTCACCCTGGTGCCCGGCGTGCCGTCGCACCCGGGCCTGAAGATGAACCCGGACGGCACCATCAGCATCGGTACCGCGATCCCGACCGGCACGTACACCTACCCGTACACGATCTGCGAGGTGTTGAACCCGGGCAACTGCGTCACCGCCACGGTGACCGTGATCGTCGCCGGCCAGGTGCAGCTGCGGGTGACCAAGGTTGCCGGCATGCGCGAGGTGCGCCTGGGCGACCTGGTGCGTTACACGCTGACCGTCGAGAACAGCGGCACCGTCGGCCTGGTGGGAGGGAGCGTCATCGACACCCCGCCGGCGGGCTTCAGCTATGTGGAAGGTTCGCTGCTGGTCGAGGATGGCGACAATGCCGCCACCGTGGCCGGCCAGCGCCCGCTGCGCTTCGACGGGCTGGACGTGCGCGCCGGCGGCAAGGCGCGGCTGGTGTACCTGATGCGGGTGGGGGCGGGCGTGCGCGCCGGGACCCTGGTCAACCAGGCGCAGGCGCGCTCGCTGGAGGGCGAACCGCTGTCCAACGTGGCCACCGCCGAGGTGACCCTGGTGGGCGATCCGCTGCTGGACGACAGCCTGGTGTTCGGCACGGTGTTCAACGACCGCGATGGCGATGGCTGGCAGGACAGTGCCGCGCTGACCGGCGTCACCGTGCAGGGCGGATTCGCGCCGGGTGCGTACGTGGCCCACTCCACCACGGTGGATCGTGGCGACGGCATGCAGCCGCAGGCCGACGCCAGCGCGCCGCTGCTGCATGGCATCGTCGTGGGCGCGATCGGCGGACGCCAGTCCGAAGCCGATCCCGCCGATGCGCGCCAGGTGGTGGTCCGCCAGCGCCTGCGGGCACTGGATTTCAGCGACGACTTCGTGCTGACCAGCGACCAGGGCGTGAGCGTGCGCATGGACCGCGCCGGCGTCACCACGGTCCATCGGGACGGTGAGGCGGCCAAGGGCATGAACGCGGCGGCACCGACCGTCGAGCGGCGCATCGCCCGCGGTGCGGACGATTACGTGGTCGATTACGTGATCGGCAATGCCGGCATCGACGAGCGCGGCATCCCCGGTGTGCGCATCGCGTCGGTGGAAGGGCTGCTGGTCGAAACCGACCAGTACGGTCGCTATCACCTGGCCGGCATTCCCGGCGGCGCGTGGGAGCGCGGTCGCAACTTCATCCTGAAGGTCGATCCGTCCACCCTGCCGACCGGTGCGGCGTTCACCACCGACAATCCGCTGCTGCGCCGGGTCACCCCGGGCATGCCGGTGCGCTTCGACTGGGGCGTGAAGCTGCCGGAACGCGCGGTCGAGGGCGGCGCGCGCCAGGTGGAGATGGAAATGGGCGAAGTGTTCTTCGCGCCCGGCAGCGCCCAGGTACAGCCGCGCTACCGGCAGGCGGTGGAAGCCATGGCCGCGAAGGTGCGCGAGCACCCGGGCGTGGAGGTGGTGATCCAGGCCGAGGCCAGCAACGAAGCGCTGGCATTCGAACGCGCGGCGGCGGTCAAGGCCGCCCTGCTGGCGCAGCTCGACGAGGCCACGGCCAGGACCTTGAGCGTGGTCGCCCGGGCGAAGGTGGGCGACACCGCGCCGCTGGTGGCCGGCATCGATGGCCAGGGCGTGCTGCTCGGCACGGTGCTGTTCGATACCGGCAAATCCGCCATCCGGCCGGGCTTCGAAGCGTTGCTGGACACGGTGGCTGCCGCGCTGGAGCGGCTGGGCAGCGGCCGCGTCTCCATTGTCGGCCACGCCGATGTGCGCGGCTCCGACGCCTACAACACGGCCCTGGGCCTGGCGCGTGCCAAGGCGGTGTCCGATGCATTGGGCAAACGCCTGGGCGCCGAAGCGCGAAGCAGGCTACGGGTGGACATCGCGGACGTTCCGGCGGTGCCGGTTGGCGTGCGCAAGTAAGGGGCCGGTCATGGACAAGCGTATGAAGATGAAGGTACTGGACTACACCCTGCTGTGCCTGCTGGCCGGCGCGACCACCCCGTTGGCCACGGCCGCGGCGAAGCCGGACGGCGGCGTGCCCGCCGGGTCCGCCGAGCCGGCCGAGCCCGCCCCGGGCGGCGCGCCGGAACAGCCGCCTGCGGCGCTGGACTGCGGCGCGGACGCCTGCAGCGGCGACGACGGCCTGCTGTTCCAGCTGCGCACGCGCAGCCACGCCGCCCCGGTGACCCGGGGCACCCATGCGGGTTCGTCCTCCGACGCCCTGCAGCCCGATCGCCGTGTCGAGGTATCGGTCGAACCGCAGGGCCGGGCGGTGGCGATGGGCAAGTACTCCATCGACCTGCCCGGTGGCGGGGTGGTCTGGGCGACCGAGGACCCGACCCTGGGCGCTCCGGAACTGTCGGTATCGGCGCCGTCGATGGTGGCTTTCGATGGCGAGCGCGTGCTCAAGCCGGTGCAGTTCTATGCGCGCGGCAACTATCCGGCCTTCATCGAACGGATGGAGGTGCGCCTGTACCGCGCCAGCGACGCCGACCTGATCGAGCCGCTGGCCACCGTGCCGCTTGACGTGGCGGCGGTCAGCCATGGCGACTGGGATGGCGCGTTGCCGGGCAAGTACCGCTTCCGCAAGGGCGATGAGCTGGTCTATGTATTGCGTGCCACCGGCGCCAATGGCCAGTTCGACGAGACCTCGCCGCGGGTGCTGCAGCTGGTGTCGCCCGAAGATGCCGAGCGTGGCGCCAGTGCGCTGCGCAACAGCACCGAGAAGCGGCTGGGCAATGCCCTGAGCGCCGAGCAGGCGCAGACCCAGAGCCTGATCGACGATGTCTTCGCCGGCAGCGGCCTGCGCCAGCAGAACATCCCGCTGTACGGTTCGCGCATCCGCATCCAGGGCCGCAACATCCCCGCGGGCATGGCGCTGAGCATCAACGGCGAAAGCTATCCGGTGGACCTGGAGCGCAAGTTCGTCGCCGAGTACCTGATGCCGGTCGGCGCGCACCGCTTCGACATCGGCGTGGGCGGCGAGGGCGGTCCGGCCCACCGCCTGGACGTGGATGTCACCGGGCGCTACTTCTTCGGCGTCGCGCTGGCCGACGTGACCATCGCGCAGAACAAGGTCAGCGGTTCCAACGAGCCGTTCCGTGGCGACGCCAACTACCGGGACGATGTCATCAGCGATGGCCGCCTGGCGTTCTACGGCAAGGCCAAGCTGCGCGGCCGGTATCTGGTGACGGCGCAGGCCGATACCACCGAGCGCGACCTGGACCGGCTGTTCAACGGTTTCGGCAAGGCCGATCCGCAGGACATCTTCCGCCGCCTCGATCCGGACCTGTACTACCCGGTCTACGGCGACGATTCCAACACCCGTCGCGACGTGGACACGATGGGCCGGTTCTACCTGCGCATGGACTGGGACAAGAACCAGGCGCTGTGGGGCAACTACGCCACCGGCCTGACCGGGACCGAGTTCGGCCAGTACCAGCGCGCGCTGTATGGCGCGGCGCTCAACTGGCGCTCGAACGCCAGCAACCGCTGGGGCGACGCGGGCAGCGAACTGCGCGTGTTCGGTTCGCAGGCCGAAACCGCGCCGGGCCACAACGAATTCATTGGCACCGGCGGCAGCCTGTACTACCTGCGGCATACCGACCTGCTGCCCGGTTCGGACGTGGTGACCCTGGAGATCCGCGACCGCAGCAGCGGCCGTACCGAGAACCGGGTGGTGCTGCAGCGCGGGGCCGACTACGAGATCGACGAACTGCAGGGCCGCATCCTGCTGACCCGCCCATTGGCGCAGATCACCCGCGACAACAGCCCGACCCTGACCCGCGATGCGCCGCTGGACGGCTTCGAACAGCGCCTGCTGGTGGACTACGAGTGGGTGCCGACCGGCTTCGATGCGGATGACGTGACCGTGGGCTTCCGTGGCAAGCACTGGATCGGCGACCACGTCGGCCTTGGCGCGACCTGGGTCGACGAGAACCGGGCCGGCGAGGATTACACGCTCAAGGGCGCCGACCTCACCCTGCAGGCCGGCAAGGGCACCTACCTGAAGGCCGAGTACGCGCATACCGAATCCTTCGGCGTGCCGGCGTTCTTCTCCGACAACGGCGGCCTGAGCTTCATCCAGCAGAACGACACCGCGTTGAACCGCAAGGGCGATGCCCGCTCGCTCGAAGCCCGCGCCAACTTCAGGGAGCTGGGCTGGACCGAACAGGACTGGGCCGCCGGTGCATGGTGGCGCCAGACCGACGCCGGCTATTCCGTGTCCCGCTACGACACGGGCCTGCCGGTGACCGAGTACGGCGCCGAGATGCTGGGCCAGTTCACCCCGGACCTGGGCCTGTACACCCGTTACACCCGCGCCGAGCGCGGTGCCGACACGCTGTCCCAGGCCCAGGCCTCGCTGCAATGGCAGGCCAGCGACGCCGGGACCCTCAGTGCCGAACTGCGCCGGGTCGATCAGCAGGGCAGCTACCTCGATGCGGTCGGCACGCTGGCGGCGGTCAAGTACCTGCACCGCTTCGGCGCCACGATGGAGCTGTACGGCGTGGCCCAGCTGACCGTCGACGACGACGGCGGCAAGTACGCCGACAACGACGCCTTGACCCTCGGTGCCAAGCACCTGTTCGGCAACAACTCGTCGGTGGGCGCGGAAGTGACCGACGGCGACCGTGGCAACGCCGCCACGCTCAATGCCGAGTACCGCATCAGCCCGGAACATGCCTTCTACGGTGGCTATACCTATTCGGCCGATACCACCGAACGCGACCCGCTGTTCAATCCGGGCGGGCAGAACGGCTGGACGCTGGGGCAGCGCTGGCGGGTTTCCAGCCAGGTCAACGTGTTCAACGAAAGCCAGTTCCTGAAGGAGCGCGGCGAGGCCGGGCTGGCGCATACCTTCGGCATGGATTTCTACCCGGCGCAGGGCTGGAACACCGGCTTCACCCTGTCCAACGGCGAACTGGAGAGCACGGGCGGCGGCGTGGTCGAGCGGCGCGTAGCCAGCATTTCCGGCGGGCGCACCTCGCCCGATACCGATTGGCAGAGCAAGCTGGAATGGCGCCGCGACAGCGGTGCCGAGCGCCGCGAGCAGTGGGTCAGCACCACCCGCATGACCCATCGCATCAACGACAGCTGGCGCATCGCCGCGCGCTTCAACTACGCCGATACCGACGACCGGCTGGATCCCGCCGAGGGCGCCCGTTTCGTCGAAGGCAATTTCGGCTTCGCCTATCGTCCCTGGAACAGCACCCGCTGGGGCCTGTTCGGCCGCTACACCTACCTCTACGACCTGGCGTCGATGGGCCAGCTGGGCGGCGCGCAGTACGACCAGCGTTCGCAGATCGTCTCGTTCGAGGGCGTCTACCGCCACGACCAGCACTGGGAATTCGCCGGCAAGCTGGCCCGCCGTGAAGGCGAGGTGCGCATGGGTCGCGGGGCCGGCGTGTGGCTGGATTCGGCCACCACCTTCGGCGCCATCCAGGCGCGCTACGAACTGCGCGCGCAGTGGCATGCGCTGGGCGAATACCGCCAGCTGCAGGTCAAGGACGGGGGCACCCGGCAGGGCTTCCTGGTGGGCGTGGACCGCGACCTGAGCGGGAACTTCCGCATCGGCGCCGGTTACAACTTCACCGAGTTCAGCGACGACCTGACCGACTTCGACTACGACCACAAGGGCTGGTTCGTGAACCTGAGCGGTCGCTACTGAGCCTGCCGCCGCGCAAGCGCGGCAGGTGTGCGCCAGGCGCCCGGGCCGGGGCCTGGCGGAACGGCGCCGGCCGGCGCCGGGCGCAATCAGCCGCCGGCGCCGCCCAGCCACGGCGGCGACGCCGCGCGGATGTCGGCCATCACCGGGCAATCATCGCGGTGCGCGCCGGGCAGGTAGCCCAGGCTCATCAGGAATTCGCCGGTGATCTCGCCGCCGGTGAAGCGGAACGTCTTCTTGAACAGCTTCACCCAGTCGGCTTTGGGCCGCGGGTGGTGCGCGTCCAGCCACCGCGCGAAGCCACCATGCGAGTCGCGCAGGCCGCGGATCACCCCGGCATTGTGGATGGCGGCCAGGACCTTGAGCCGGTTGCGGATGATGCCGGCGTCACCCAGCAGGCGGGCGATGTCGGCCTCGCCGTAGGCCGCCACGACATCCACGTCGAAGCCGTGGTAGGCGCGGCGGAAACCCTCGCGCTTGCGCAGGATGGTTTCCCAGCTCAGCCCGGCCTGGTTGATCTCCAGCAGCAGGCGCTCGAACAGTTCCTGCTCCGCACGCTGCGGGAATCCGTACTCGCGGGCGTGGTAGTGGGCGTGGACCGGATGACCGGGCGCGATGTCGCAATAGGCGCTCATGGGCGGCGATGGACCCTGGGCGGGCCAGTATAGGCGTGCATGCCTGCGCCGGCGGCGCGCTGCGGGCGCCGCTGCGTGGCTGACGGTAGAATGCCGCCATGTCCACGCACTTCGACAATCTGGCCAATCACCTGCTGGTCGCCTTGCCCTCGCTGACCGATTCGGGATTCGCGCGCAGCGTCGCGCTGATCTGCCAGCACGACGACAACGGCGCCATGGGCGTAGTGGTCAACCAGCCCTCGGAATACACCCTGGGCGAAGTGCTCTCGCAGATGGAGATCGACACCGGCGACGAGCGCCTGCGCGCCGTGCCGGTGCTCAATGGCGGCCCGGTGCACACCGGGCGCGGTTTCGTCATCCACGACGATGCCCGCGACTGGGATTCCAGCCTGGCGGTGGGCCGGGGCCTGTACCTGACCACCTCGCGCGACATCCTCGAGGCCATGGCCCGTGGCGATGGCCCGCGCAATGCGCTGGTCACCCTGGGCTGCGCCGGCTGGGGGGCCGGGCAGCTGGAGCAGGAACTGGCCGAGGACAGCTGGCTGACCGTGCCGGCCGACCCGGAGGTGCTGTTCGATGCGCCGCTGGACGAGCGCTGGCAACTGGCCGCCTCGCGCATCGGCGTGGACCTGTTCCGCCTGGCCGGGTACAGCGGCCATGCCTGATCCGGCGCCGCTTTCGACCGACAGCACCGTGCTGGGCTTCGACGTCGGTTCGCGCCGCATCGGCGTGGCCATCGGCAGCGCCTACGGCGTGGGCGCGCGGGCCCTGGCGGTGGTCGACGTGCGTGGCGACGGCCCCGACTGGGCCGCGCTCGACCGGCTGCAGCGCGAATGGCGCCCGCATGGCCTGATCGTCGGCGATCCGCTGACCCTGGACGGCGACGACCAGCCCAACCGCAAGCGCGCGCAGGCCTTCGCCCGGCAACTGCTGCAGCGCTACCGGCTGCCGGTGCTGCTGGTGGACGAGCGCTCCAGTTCGGTGGAGGCCGCGCGACGTTTCGCCACCGAGCGCGCCGAGGGCCGCAAGCGCCGTCGCGACGCCGCCAACCTGGACGCGGTCGCCGCCGCGGTCATCATCGAACGCTGGCTGTCCGCCCCCGGCGACGCCACTCCCGTTTCCTGACCCCCAAGACCTGCCATGACCGCCTCCCAACTCGATGCCGACGGACGCCTGCGCCACCTGCTGACCCTGGAGGGGCTGCCGCGCGAACACCTGCTGCAGCTGCTGGACCGCGCCGGGCAGATCCGCGACGCGGCGGTGGGCCGTGTCGGCAACAAGCGCGGGGTGCTGGCCGGCACCGCGGTGTGCACGCTGTTCTTCGAACCGTCCACCCGCACCCGCAGTTCGTTCCAGCTGGCCGCGCAGCGGCTGGGCGCGGACGTGCTGAACTTCGACGCCTCCACCTCGTCCACGCGCAAGGGCGAGACCGCCTGCGACACGCTGCGCAACCTCGAGGCGATGGGCGTGCGCGGCTTCGTGGTGCGCCATCCCGACGACGGCGCGGTGGCCGAGCTGGCCGCCGCCGCGGGCGAGGGCACCGCGCTGGTCAACGCCGGCGACGGCCGCAGCGCGCACCCGACCCAGGGCCTGCTGGACATGCTGACCCTGCGCCAGGCCAAGGGCCCGGACTTCTCGAAACTGAAGGTGCTGATCGTCGGCGACGTGAAGCACTCGCGCGTGGCGCGCACCGACCTGCATGCGCTGCGCACGCTGGGCGTGGGCGAAATCCGCGTCTGCGGCCCGCAGTCGCTGTTGCCGGACGAAGACACGCTGCGCGGCTGCGTGGTCGGCCAGGATTTCGATGCCATGCTCGAAGGCGCCGACGCGCTGATGATGCTGCGCCTGCAGCGCGAGCGCATGGAAGAAGGCCTGGTGCCGTCGCTGGAGCAGTACCACGCCGAGTACGGCCTCACCGCCACGCGCCTGCGGCGTGCCGCCAGCGACGCGGCGGTCCTGCATCCGGGCCCGATCAACCGCGGCGTGGAAGTCACCGACGAAGTGGCCGACGGCCCGCAGTCGTGGGTGCTGCGCCAGGTCGCCAACGGCGTGGCCGTGCGCATGGCGGTGCTGGAAACCCTGCTGGGCTGAGCGGCGCGTTGCGGCGCCGGCCCGCGGCCGGCCGTTACCGGCGCTGCGCGAACAGCCACTGCCACATCGCCGGGTCGGCGTAGGTGGCGTCCCAGGCGTTGTGGTTGCCCTGCGGGTACTCGGTGTAGCGCACATCGCGCGCGTCGGCCTGCTGGAAGGCGGCATGCAGCCGGCGGTCGTCGTCCGGCCGCACCACGTCGTCGCGCGCGCCATGGAAGATCCAGACCGGGGTGTCCTTCAGGCGCAGGGCCATGGCCTGGTAGGGGTCGGCCTCCGTGGCCACGGCCTCGACCCGCAGGCCCGGCCGTTCCGCGCGCGGAGGGCGTACCGCGCCGCATACCGGCACCAGCGCGGCGAAGCGCCCCGGGTCGGCCAGGGCGATGTTCCAGCTGCCGTAGCCGCCCATCGACATGCCGGTCAGGTACTGGCGCCCGTGGTCGGCCCCGAATTCGCGGATCGCCGCATCGAGCGCGGCGACCGCCAGGCGCGCGTTGCGTCCGCTCCACTCCTCGCCCCTGGCCACCTGCGGCAGCACCGCCAGCGCGGGGAAATCCGCCGCATGGGCGCGCAGGTACGGGCCCAGCCCGGCCTCGGTCTGGCGCCTGCCGTCGTCGCCGCGTTCGCCCGAGCCGTGCAGGAACAGCACCACCGGCAGCGCACCGGGCCCACGCGCGGAGGCCGCCGGGACGAATACCTGGTAGGGCATGCGCACGCCATCGAACTCGACGCTGCGGGCGACGAACCGGCCATCGCCGCTGCCGGCAAGCGAGGCGCAGCCGCCAGCGACGGCCATCAGCACGAGCGGGGCAAGGTGATGCAGACGGGGCAAGGCCATGGGACGTTCCGTGCCGGGGATGCCGGCATCGTAGCGGCGATGGCAGGCCGGTGCCCGGTGCGCCGCATCATCCGCGGCGTGGCGCGCTGGCCAGGATGGCCAGCTGTCCGGCGGCCTCGGCATTGCCGGCCGCGGCGGCGGCCTGGATCTGTGGCAGGTCCGGGTGCAGCACCACCAGCAACGGGAACTCGCATTGCGGGCAGGCGTACTCGCTCTGCTCGTCGTGCAGTTCCAGCTCCATCTGCCGGGAGCTGCCCTGCCATTCGCAGGCGGGGCAGGTGTGGCGATGGTCGCGCCATCCGGGCTGGTAGTAGTCGCTGAGGGTGGTGGTCATCGGGGATATCCGGCGTGGGGGTCACAGGGTGGCCGGCCGCAGTGCCGGACGCGTTTGCGGGGGGCGCCGCTCAGCGCAGCAGCACCAGGGTGGCCAGGCCGAGGAAGGTGAAGAACCCCATCGAGTCGGTGATGGCGGTCAGAAAGATGCCGCTGGCCAGGGCCGGGTCGAACCCCAGCCGCTTGAGCGTCATCGGGATCAGTACCCCGGCCGACGCCGCCAGCAGCAGGTTGCAGGTCAGGGCGATGAAGATCACCAGCGACAACCCGGGGTTGTGGAACCAGACCAGCACGATCAGCCCCAGCACCGCGCCCATCAGCAGGCCGTTGAGCAGGGCCACGCGCAGTTCCTTCCACAGCAGCGCCTTCACGTTGGAGGCGCCCACCTGGCCCAGCGCCAGGCCGCGCACCATCAGCGCCAGCACCTGGGTGCCGGCGTTGCCGCCGAGGCCGGCGACCATCGGCATCAGCACCGCCAGCGCCACCAGCTTGTCGATGGTGCCTTCGAACTGGCCGACCACGTTGGCGGCGACGAACGCCGTGCACAGGTTGACGAACAGCCACACCAGGCGCCGCCGCATCGCGCGCCAGACCGGGCTGAACAGGTCTTCGTCCTCGTCCAGGCCGGCCGCGCCCAGCGCCTGGTGCTCGGCCTGGGCGCGGATGATGTCCACCACGTCGTCGATGGTGATGCGCCCGATCAGGATGTTGTTGTCGTCCACCACCGGTGCCGACACCCAGTCATGGTCGGAGAACTGCCGCGCGACCTCGTCGGCGCTCTCGCCCACGTCGATGGCCGGCTGTTCGTCGTCGACCAGGCGGTTGATCGGGGTGCTGTCCTCGTGGGTGACCAGCGAGGCCAGCGACACCCGGCCCAGGTACTGGTGGCGGCGGCTGACCACGTACAGGTAGTCGGTGTGGTCGGGCAGTTCGCCGCGCAGTCGCAGGTAGCGCAGCACCACGTCGATGTTGACGTCGGCGCGCACGGTGACCACGTCGGGGTTCATCAGGCGCCCGGCGGTGTCCTCCGGGTAGGACAGCACCTGCTCCAGCCGCTCGCGGTTCTCGCGGTCCATCGACTTGAGCACTTCGTCGATGACCGTGTCGGGCAGGTCTTCGACCAGGTCGGCCAGGTCGTCGATGTCCAGGTCTTCGACCGCGGCGATGATCTCGTCCGGGTCCATGTCGGCCAGCAGGCTTTCGCGCACTTCCTCGCCGACGTGGACCAGCACCTCGCCGTCGTCTTCCTGGTCGACCAGGCCCCACACCACCTCGCGCTTGCCCGGCGGCAGCGATTCGAGCAGGTTTCCGATCTCCGCCGGCGCCAGCGTGTTGACCAGCCGCCGCACCGGCCCCAGCCGGCCACTGTCCAGCGCGTCGGAAAGCATGCGCAGCTGGCGCGCGGTCTTGTCGTGGCGTACGGCTTCGGCCATCGGGACTCCGGGAACGGGAGGGCCGCGATGCAGGATGCGGCAAGGAAGGTGTCGGGCGCGTCATTATCACGCGCCGGTGTTTCAGTGCACACCCTCTGCGTGGGTGCGTGGCGCCCGGGCGCCGGCGGCGGCACCGGCCGGGAGCGGTGTGCGGGCGCCGGCGTTCAGGGCGTGCAGGTGCCTGCGAGCCAGCGCTCGATGCCGCGGCGGTCGCGCGCCTGCAGCAGCTTGCCGGCGCGCGCGCGCAGCTCGCCATGGTTGCAGTCCCGGATCGCCCGGCGCACCTCCAGCAGCGTCGCCGGGTGCAGGCTGAACTCGGTCAGGCCCAGGGCCAGCAGCAGCGGCGTCATGCGCGGGTCGCCGGCGATCTCGCCGCACACCGACAACGGCGTGCCGTGCGTGCGTGCGGTGCCGATCACCTGCGCCAGCAGCTGCAGTACCGCCGGGTGCAGCGGCGAGTACAGGTCGCCGACCGCCTCGTTGTTGCGATCGGCCGCGAGCAGGTACTGCACCAGGTCATTGGTGCCGACCGACAGGAAATCGACCTGGTCGATGAAGGTCGGCAGGGCGATGGCCGCGGCCGGTACCTCGATCATCGCGCCGACCGGCACGTGCTCGGCCAGGACGTGGCCTTCCTCGCGCAGCGCCGCCACCTGCCGGGTCATGCGCCGCTTGAGCGCGAGGATCTCCTCGCGGGTGCTGACCATCGGCACCAGGATGCGCACCGGCCCGTAACCGGATGCGCGCAGCAGCGCGCGCAGCTGGGTGTCGGCGACTTTCGGATGCGCCAGCAGCAGGCGGATGCCGCGCAGGCCCAGCGCCGGGTTTTCTTCGCGGCCCAGCACCAGCCCGCTGCGATCGGCCTTGTCCGCGCCCAGGTCGAGGATGCGGATGGTCACCGGCCGGCCGCTCATGCCGAGCACGGCGTCGCGGTAGTGGTGGAACTGTTCCTCCTCGTCGGGCAGGCCGTTGCGCTGCAGGAACAGGAATTCGGTGCGGTACAGGCCCAGCCCGTGCGCGCCCAGGGTGTGCGCGTGGGCCACGTCCTCGCGCGATTCGGCGTTGGCCAGCAGGGTGATGTCCACCCCGTCCAGGGTGCGGCTCGGCTTGGAGCGCAGGTGGCCGAGCTCGCGCTGTTCGCGCGCCAGTTCGCGCAGGCGCTGGCGGTACTGGCGCAGGTCGTCGGCAGCCGGTTCCAGCACCACTTCGCCGCTGCCGCCGTCCAGGATCAGCACGTCGCCGTCGTTGATCCGGTGCAGCACGCCGCTGGCCCCGACCACCAGCGGCAGGTGCAGGCTGCGGGCGAGGATGGCGCTGTGCGACAGCGGGCTGCCGGCGCTGGTGACGATGCCGACCACGCCCTGCGACTGCAGCTGCGCCAGCTCCGAGGGGGCGACGTTCTCGCACACCAGGATCTCGCCCGCCAGGCCCTTCATGCCGGCCGGGCGCTTGTGCAGGAACGCGTTGATGCGGCCGATGACGTGGTCCAGGTCGTCCAGCCGGCTGCGCAGGTAGTCGTCCTCCATGCCCTCGAACACCTGCGCCAGGGTGTCGCGCTGCAGGCGCAGGGCGTAGGCCGCGCTGTAGCGCTGGCTGCGGATGCGCTCGTCCAGCGCCAGCAGCAGTTCCGGGTCGTCCAGCAGCATGGCGTGCAGGTCGAGGAACTCGCCGACCTCGGCCGGCAGCGCGCCCTGCAGGCGCTGGCGCAGTTCGCGCATCTCCGCGCGGGCCGACTCGATGGCCTGGTGCAGACGCTGCAGTTCGGCGTCGACGGCGCTGGCGGGAATGCGCTTTTCGGTGACTTCCTGCGCATGCGGCAGGCGCACGCGGGCGCGGCCGAGCGCGCTGCCGCGCGATGCGCCATGGCCATGCAGGCGCAGCGCGGTCATGCCGCCACGCCTCCCGGCGTGGTGCGGGCAGGAACCGACGCCGCGTCCGCCGCCATCAGCTGTCCTCGTCGAAGCGGCGCTCGAACAGATCCACGACCGCCGCCATCGCGTCGGCCTCGTCCTCGCCCTGTACCCGCACCGTGACCGGCGTGCCCTGGCCGGCGGCCAGCAGCATCACGCCCATGATGCTCTTGGCGTTGACCTCGCGGCCCTTGGCCACCAGCGTGGCATTGGCGCGGAAGCCGGACAGCAGCTGCACCAGCTTGGCGGTCGCGCGGGCATGCAGGCCCAGGCGGTTGGATACGGTGAGTTCGCGTTCAAGCATCGTCGATGATGGCTCCATTTCGGGCGCCCGCCGCGGCGGTGGCGGGCAGTTGGTCCAGTCCCTGTTCCGGATAATTCATCACCCGCAGCAGCATCGGCAGGCTCAGCGCCGACACCCGCCGCACCGGCGTTCCCAGCCGCGCCAGCCGCGCGGCCAGGTTGCTCGGGCTGGCCCCGTACAGGTCGGTCAGCACCAGCACGCCGTCGTTACCCTCCACCCGGCGCATGGCCGCCGAGGCCAGCGGCAGCTGCGCGTCGAGATCCGCGTCGAACGGAACCTCGAAGGCCTCGGCATTGAGTGGAAGCTGGCGCAGCAGGCGGGTGGCGACTTCCAGCAGGGAAGAGCCGACGCCGGGATGGGTCACGAGAAGAATGCCGCAGGTCATTACTGAACGTTAACAGGTCGGATGCAGTCCGCGATAGCGCCTGGATCGCGCTTTGCGCGCGCCATTCAGTCCTGTTCGCGGTGGAAGGTGGCCACGTCCGGCCAGCCCTGCGCGCGCGCATGCCGGGCCAGGCGCTCGGCCAGGTATACCGAGCGGTGCTTGCCGCCGGTGCAGCCGAAGGCGACGGTCACGTAGCTGCGGGTATCGTTGCCCAGCTTGGGCAGCCAGGTATCGAGCAGGTCCTCGAGCTGGGCCGCATAGCGCACCACTTCCGGCTGCGCGTCCAGGTATTCGCGGACCTCGCGGTCGCGGCCGGTCAGCGAGCGCAGTTCCGGGTCCCAGTGCGGGTTGGGCAGCACCCGGGCATCGAACACGAAATCGGCCTCGGCCGGGACCCCGCGCTTGTAGGCGAAGGACTCGAACAGCAGCGACAGGCCGCTGCCGTGGCCGAGCGCGTATTCGGTGATCAGCTTGCGCCGCAGCTGGTGCACGTTGAGCCGGCTGGTGTCGATGACGGCGTTGGCCTCGCGGCGCAGCGGCGCGGTCAGTTCGCGCTCGCGGACGATGGCCTCCGGCAGGGACAGGCCGAGCTGGCTCAGCGGATGCCGCCGCCGGGTGTCGGCGAACCGCGCCAGCAGGGTGTCGTCGTCGGCCTCGAAGAACAGCAGGGTCGCATCGATGTCGTGGTCGCGCGCCCGCTGCCGCCAGTTGGCGAGCTGGCTCAGGTCGCTGCGGCCGCGCACGTCGATGCCCAGCGCCAGGCGCCGCGGCCGGTCGTCGGTGCGTTCGCCGAGCACGCCGCGCACGAACTCCGGCAGCAGGTCCACCGGGATGTTGTCCGAACAGTAGTAGTCCAGGTCCTCGAAGGTCTTGAGCGCCACCGACTTGCCCGAACCGGACAGGCCGCTGACGATGACCAGCAACGGGGCCGGCGTGGCGTTCATGGGGTGCGTTGCTCCAGCAGGTTGCTGTGGCGGGCGATGAACATCGCCGCCGGGTCGATGCCCTTGGTGCGCAGGATGTGCAGGCGCGTGGCCGCCTCGGTCAGCACCGCCAGGTTGCGGCCGGGCATCACCGGCAGGGTGATCAGCGGCACGTCCAGGTCGAGCACGTGGCGCTTGCCGGAGTCGCCGGTGAGGCGTTCGTAGCCGTAGCTGCCGGGTTCGGTCATCGGTTTGGTCAGGTGGACGATGAGCCGAAGGTACTTGTTCTTCTTTACAGACGTGTCACCGAACATCTGGCGCACGTTGAGCACGCCCAGTCCGCGCACTTCCAGCAGGTCCTGCAGCAGTTCCGGGCAGGTGCCGTCGAGCACGTCCGGCGCGATCTGGGTGAATTCGGGCGCGTCGTCGGCCACCAGCCGGTGGCCGCGGCTGAGCAGCTCCAGCGCCAGTTCGCTCTTGCCCGAGCCGGCCTCGCCGGTGATCAGCACGCCGATGGAATAGATCTCCATGAACACGCCGTGCAGGATGATCCGCGGCGCCAGCGTGCGCGCCAGGTGGTAGGACAGGTGGTTGAGCAGTTCGTGGCCGCGCCGCGGCGACACCCACAGCGGGGTCTGCGATTCGTCGGCGGCCGCGCGCAGGTCCTCCGGGCAGCCGTGGCTCTTGGTGATGACCAGCGCAAGCGGCCGCGCCTGGATGATGCGCTCGATCACTTCCCAGCGCTGGCGCGAGTCCAGCGAGTCCAGCCAGGCCAGTTCCTCGGTGCCGAGGATCTGCACCTTGTTCGGGTAGATGGTGTTGAGGTAGCCGGCCAGCGACGGGCGCCGCGCGACGGTGTCGCCGGCGTCCAGTTCGCGGTTGCCGCCGGCCTGGCCCGCGGCCCAGCGCAGGTCCAGCTTCTCGCGTTGCTGGTCGAACAGTTCGCGGGCGGTGATGCGGGTGTTCATGAGGGACGGATCCGCTGCGGATGGTCGAGGATCTGCTTGAGCGCGCTGCCGTCGTTGGCCGCGCGCAGGGCATCGCGGACGTCGGCGTCGGAGAAGATCTCCGCCAGCTCGGACAGCAGCATCAGGTGCTGGTGGGTGTAGTGCTCGGGCACCGCCATGGCGAACACCAGGTCGACCGGTTCGGCGCCGCCGAAATCGATGGGTTGCAGCAGCCGCAGGAAGGCGCCGCGCGGGTGTTGCAGGGTGGGGGAGCGGCCATGCGGGATGGCGATGCCATGGCCGATGGCGGTACTGCCGACGTTCTCCCGGTCGCACAGGCTGCGGAAGATGCTGTCGGCGCCGGCTTCGCGGCAGGCAAGCAGGCTGGCGGCGGCGCGCAGGGCGCTGTCGCGGTCGGCGGCCGCGAGTACCCGGGTACTCACGGCCGCCATCAGGTCATTCAGGGGCATGACTGCAACGGACGGTGACGGATGTCAGCCATTGTCGCGCAGTGCATGGGAGGCGTGTGGCAGATGCTTTTCCTTGTGCTTGATCACCAGCCTGTCCAGCTTGTCGGCCAGCACGTCGATCGCCGCGTACATGGTCTGGCCACCGGCCTCGGCGTGCAGGGTCTGGCCGGGGAGATTGGCGCTGGCATCGACATGGTGCTCGTTCTTCTGCAGCGACAGGGTCACCCTGACTTCACAGTGCTGGTCGAAGTGCTTGCCCAGCCGTTGCAGCTTGGTTTCCACGTACTCCTTCAGGGCGGGGGTGACTTCCACGTCTTTGCCAAACGTTTCGATACGCATCGGATGCCTCCTGTGGTTCTTTGGTTGCCAATGAACCCTGCCGCCCGCCGCGAACGTTTCAGACAAGGCGTACGCGTTCGTGGGAGGCGGAGATGTTCATGGCTTCACGATACTTCGCCACGGTGCGGCGCGCCACCGGTATTCCGCTGCTCTTGAGCATGTCGGCCAGCTTGGCGTCAGAAAGCGGCTTGCGCGGGTTCTCGGCTTCGATCAGGCGCCGGATCATCGACTGGATCGCGGTGCTGGAGGCCTCGCCGCCGCCATCGGTATCGATGCCCGAGGCGAAGAACGCGCGCAGCGGCAGGGTGCCGCGCGGCGTGCGCACGTGCTTGCGGGCGATGGTGCGGGAGATGGTGGATTCGTGCAGGTCCAGCTCGGCGGCGATCTCGCGCAGGGTCAGCGGCCGCAGCGCCTGGGCGCCGAACTCGAGGAACCCGGCCTGGTGGTGCAGCAGGCTGTTGACCACCCGCAGCAGGGTCTCGCCGCGCGCTTCCAGGCCCTTGAGCAGCCAGCGCGCCTCCTGCAGCTGGCCGCGCAGGTAGCTGGCGTCGGCATCGCCGCAGCGGCGGATCAGCTGCTCGTAGCCGCGGTGGATCACCACCCGCGGGCCGGCATGGCTGGCAAGGGCGGCCTTCCAGACGCCGCGCTGGCGCCAGACCACGCAGTCGGGAACGACATAGGTGTCCGGGGACACTTCGCCCAGCTGCCGGCCCGGGCGCGGGTCCAGCGTGCGCAGCAGCTGCACCGCCTGTTCGACGGCCTCGGCCGGTTGCCGCAGTTCGGCGGCGATGCCGGGGATGCCGGCCCGCGGCAGGCGCTCCAGCGGCCCCGCGGCGATCTGCCGGGCCAGGCACAGGCCCGGCGTGGCGGCGGGCAGGGCATCGAGCTGCAGCGCCAGGCATTCGCCCAGGGTACGGGCGCCGATGCCGGCCGGATCGAAACGCTGGATCCGGTGCAGCACGGTGAGGATCTCGTCCTCGCCGGCGGCGATGTCCGGGCGCAGCGTTTCGGCGATGGATGCCAGCGGTTCGCGCAGGTAGCCGTCCTCGTCCAGCGCGTCGATCAGGGCGACGCCGATGGCGCGGTCGCACGCGCTCAGGTGGGACAGGTGCAGCTGCCACAGCAGGTGGTCGGCGAGGGTGTCGGCTTCGGCGACGCGCTCGCTGGCGTCGCCGTCGTTGTCGTCGAACGAGCCGCCCTGGCCGCCGCTCCACTGCTCGCCTTCGCCGGGCCATTCCATGCCCTCGTCGGCGCGGCCGTCGCCGGCATCGGCCACCGCAGGGGGGGGATCCGCTTCGCCCGCCGGCTCGCCCGGCGCGGCCTCGTCGGCCCATTCCAGCAGCGGGTTGCTCTCCACCGCCTCGGACAGTTCCAGTTCCAGTTCGGCGCTGGACATCTGCAGCAGGCGGATGGCCTGGCGCAGCTGCGGCGTCATGACCAGCTGCTGTCCAAGCGATGTCTGCAGCCGTGCTTTCATCCCGGTTCCAGGCAGAAGGAGGACCGGCCTGCCGCGGCTGGATCAGAGCGTGAAGCTGTCTCCAAGGTAGACGCGGCGGACGTCGGTGTTGGACAGCAGTTCGTCCGGCGCCCCCTGCGCCAGCACGCTGCCCTCGTTGAGGATATACGCGCGGTCGCAGATTCCCAAGGTCTCGCGGACGTTGTGGTCGGTGATCAGTACGCCGATGCCGCGCTGCTTGAGATGGGTGACGATGCGCTGGATCTCGCCGACCGAGATCGGGTCGACGCCGGCGAAGGGTTCGTCGAGCAGGATCAGGCGCGGCTTGGCGGCCAGCGCGCGGGCGATCTCGCAGCGGCGGCGCTCGCCGCCGGACAGGCTGGCGCCGGCCTGGTCGGCGACATGGCTGATCTGCAGCTCGTCCAGCAAGGCCGACAGTTCGCGTTCGCGGCCATCGGCGTCCAGGTCCTCGCGCAGCTCCAGCACCAGGCGGATGTTGTCGGCCACGCTGAGCTTGCGGAACACCGACGGCTCCTGCGGCAGGTAGCCGACCCCCAGCTTGGCGCGGGCGTACATCGGCTCGCCGGTGATGTCGCGGCCGTCCAGCACGATGCGGCCGGCGTCGCTCTCGACCAGCCCCACGATCATGTAGAAGCAGGTGGTCTTGCCGGCACCGTTGGGGCCGAGCAGGCCGACCACCTCGCCGGCATCCAGCGACAGGCCGAACTCGCGCACGACCTCACGGTTCTTGTAGCGCTTGCGCAGGCCTTCGGCGACGAGCATTACTTCTTCTCTCCCGCCGCGGCCGGCGCCTTGTTCCTGGGCTGGATCACGGTGCGCACGCGGGTGCCGTCGCCACCGCTCTGCATGTCGCCGCTGCGGGTGTTGTAGACCATGCGCTGGCCGGCGTTGGAGCCGCGCTCGGAGTCGACCTTGTAGTTGCCGGTCAGCACGATCACCTCGCTGTTGACGTTGTAGTCCATGTTGTCGGCGCGGGCGTTCATCCAGGTGCCGTCGTCCATCTGCTGCTTGAGCGTGGCCTGCTTGCCGGTGAGCACGACGCGTTCGGTCTCGCCGTTCTTCTGGATCACGTCGGCGGCGTCGGCGTGGATCTCCAGCGTGCCCTGGACGATGACCACGTTGCCGCTGAAGCGGTACTTGCCGTTGCCGCCGGCCAGGTTGCCCTCGCTGTGGTCGGCGACGATGTCCATGGGCTGGTTGCGGTCCGATTCCCTGGCCGCGGCCACGCCGGGAACGAGCGCGGCGGCGAGCAGGACGGTCGGCGCGAGCTTAGCGAGCCTGGCGGGCAGCATTGGGTTCATAACGGGTCTTGACCTGGGAAAGGAGGGAATACTGCCGGGATTTCAGGTCGGCCTCGAAGCCGACGCCGGTCTGCCGCAGGCCCGGGCGGGCCATGGTGACGGGTTCGGCGGTACGGGCCAGGCTGCGTTCGGGGAACACGTCCAGCGCGGTGGTGCGGAAGGTCGTCGGCGGGGTGCCGCCGTCCTGCGGGCTGTCGCCGGCGACGTTGCCGCGCAGGCGCAGCTCCTCGCCCTTGGGGCTGACCCAGCCGGTGTCGGCGCGCAGCTGCCAGTGCCGGCCCTCGGCGTCGGGCAGCAGGAACAGCGGCCGGACGATGGACGAGGTCTGGTCGGCGGCGTTGCGTTCCATGGACGGCGCGCGCAGCGTGGCTGCCTCCTTGCCGTCCTTGTCGAGGGTGACGATCTCGAAATCGCCCAGCACGTAATCGGCGCGGACCTGCGAGGCGCCCGATGGCGCCTGGGTCCCGCGGTGCCGCCATGCCGACCAGCCGCTGGCCAGCGCCGCCAGCAGCAGGCCGGTGCCGATGACCATGCGCCAGTTCATCGCGCGTACTCCGCCACGACCGCATCGAGCCGGCCCTGCAGCGCCAGCAGCACGTCGCACAGCTCGCGCGCGGCGCCGCGGCCGCCCTCGGCGCGGGTCTGCCAGTGCACGCGCCCGGCGATCAGCGGGTGCGCGTTGGCCGGCGCCACCGCCAGCCCGACCGCGCACAGCGGGGCCAGGTCGGGCAGGTCGTCGCCCATGAACGCCACCTGCTCCAGGCCGATGCCGAAGCGCCCGCACAGCGCGCGCACGCTGGCCAGCTTGTCGCCGACCGCGATCTGGGTGTCGATGCCCAGGTCGGCGCCGCGCCGCTGCGCCGACAGGCTGTTGCGCGCGGTGATCAGCACCGGGTGGATGCCGTGCTTCTGCAGCAGCTTCAGGCCCAGGCCGTCCTGCACGAAGAACGCCTTGCTCTCGTTGCCGGCGTGGTCGTAGTACAGGCGCCCGTCGGTCAGGGTCCCGTCCACGTCGAAGCACGCCAGCCGGATGGTGGCGGCGACGGCATGCAGTTCGGCGGGAAAGTGGGCGAGGGGAGACCAGGACATGGTGCGGGCGATCCGTTGCGGCGGGGCGGGCCATCGGGCCCGGAAGCGTGATTGTGCGGGCTTTTAAACCACTTTTGCCCGCAACAGGTCATGAATGTTGAGGGCACCGACGGCGCGGCCTTCGCCGTCGACGACGATCAGGCCGTTGATCTTGTACTGCTCCAGCATGCGCGCCGCTTCCACCGCCAGCTGGTCGGCGCCGATGGTGCGCGGCGCGCGGGTCATCACCTGGGCGATGCCGGCGGTGCGCACGTCCAGGTCGGTGTCCAGGGCGCGGCGCAGGTCGCCGTCGGTGAACAGGCCGACCAGGCGGCCGCCGGCGTCGACCACGGCGGTCATGCCCAGGCGCTTGCGGCTCATCTCCATCAGCGCCTCGCTGAGGCTGGCGTCCTCGCGCACGCTGGGCAGGTCGGCGCCGCCGTGCATCACGTCGGTGATGTGCAGCAGCAGGCGCCGGCCGAGGCTGCCGGCCGGGTGCGAGCGGGCGAAGTCGTCGGCGGTGAAGCCGCGCGCGTCGAGCAGGGCCACGGCCAGGGCGTCGCCCATGGCCAGCGAGGTGGTGGTGCTGGAGGTCGGCGCCAGCGCCAGCGGGCAGGCCTCGTGGTCCACGTTCACGTCCAGGTGGATGTCGGCGGCGCTGGCCAGGCTGGACTGCGGCCGGCCGGTCATGGCGATCAGCGGGTTGCCCTGGCGCTTGAGCACCGGCAGCAGCATCAGCACCTCGTCCGACTCGCCGGAGTAGGACAGCGCCAGCACCACGTCGTCGGCGGTGATCATGCCCAGGTCGCCATGCCCGGCTTCGCCGGGGTGCACGTAGAACGCCGGGGTGCCGGTGGAGGCCAGGGTGGCGGCGATCTTGCGCGCGATGTGCCCGGATTTGCCCATGCCGGTGGCGACCACGCGGCCGCGCGAGCCCAGGATCAGCCGGCAGGCGGCGGCGAACTCGGTGCCGATACGGCCGCCGACCCGGTCCAGTTCGGCGCGCTCGATCTCGAAGACGCGGCGACCGCTGGCGATCAGGTCGGCGTCGTGCAGCGAGTCCGGCGAAAGGGGGGAAGCAGCCATGCGGGCGCCACTCGGGGAGTAGAATGGGCGTTCATTTTATTAGGAAAGCGACTTGGACGCCGAGACCATCCAGAACCTGATCGAAGCCGGCCTGCCGGGCGCCCGCGCCCAGGTGAGCGGCGATGACGGCGTGCACTTCGAGGCCACCGTGGTCTGCGAGGCCTTTGCCGGCAAGCTGCCGCTGGCCCGCCACCGCATGGTCTATGCGACGCTGGGCGACCTGATGGGCGGTGCGATCCATGCGCTGGCCCTGAAAACCGTCACTCCCGGCGAAGCCGGCTGAGCCGGCCCCTCCTACCTACTGGCCTCATACACATGGCGAAAATCGTGGTCACCGGCGGCAACGCGCTGAACGGTGAAGTCAATGTCTCCGGCGCCAAGAACGCCGTCCTGCCGATCCTCTGCGCGACCCTGCTGGCCGATGCGCCGGTGGAGATCACCAACGTGCCGCACCTGCACGACGTGATCACCACGGTGAAGCTGCTCGGCGAGCTGGGCGCCAAGGTCACCATCGACCAGGGCACCCTGTCGCGCGGCAGCGCGATCGTCGTCGACCCGCGCAGCGTCAACCAGCACGTGGCGCCGTACGAACTGGTCAAGACCATGCGCGCCTCGATCCTGGTGCTCGGCCCGCTGCTGGCCAAGTACGGCGCGGCGGAGGTGTCGCTGCCCGGCGGCTGCGCGATCGGTTCGCGCCCGGTGGACCAGCACATCAAGGGGCTGCAGGCGCTGGGCGCGGAAATCACCGTCGAGAACGGCTTCATCAAGGCGCGCGCGGAGCGCCTGAAGGGCGGTCGCTTCACCTTCGACATGGTCAGCGTCACCGGCACCGAGAACGTGCTGATGGCCGCGGTGCTGGCCGAAGGCACCACGGTGCTGGAAAACGCGGCGATGGAGCCGGAAGTCACCGACCTGGCGCACTGCCTGATCGCGCTGGGCGCGAAGATCGAGGGGCTGGGTACCGCACGGCTGGTGATCGAGGGCGTCGAGCGCCTGGACGGCGGCCGCCATGCGGTGCTGCCGGACCGCATCGAGACCGGCACCTTCCTGGTCGCCGCGGCGATGACCGGCGGCCGCGTGGTGATGCGCAACGCCCGCCCGGACACGCTCGACGCGGTGCTGGCCAAGCTGGTCGAGGCCGGCGCGAAGATCGAGACCACCGAGGACACCATCACCCTGGACATGCAGGGCCGGCGGCCCAGGGCGGTCAACCTGACCACCGCGCCGTACCCGGCGTTCCCGACCGACATGCAGGCGCAGTTCATGGCGCTCAACTGCGTCGCCGACGGGGTGGGCGTGATCAACGAGACGATCTTCGAAAACCGTTTCATGCACGTCAACGAGCTGCTGCGCCTGGGCGCGGACATCCAGGTCGAGGGCCATACCGCGATCTGCCGCGGTGTCGAGCGGCTGAGCGGGGCGCCGGTGATGGCCACCGACCTGCGCGCGTCGGCCAGCCTGATCCTGGCCGGGCTGGTGGCCGATGGCGATACCACCATCGACCGCATCTACCACCTGGACCGCGGCTACGAGAACATCGAGGAAAAGCTCGGTGCGCTCGGCGCCCGCATCCGGCGCGTGTCATGATCCTGCGCGGCAGATTCACCCCGCGCCGCCGCGCGCTGCTGGTACTGGTGCTGCTGGCGCTGGGCTGGCTGGGCTGGGCCTGGTACGCCGGCATCGCCATCACCCGCGGCGTGGAGAAGGAGCAGATGGACTGGAACGGCGACGGCCAGGTCAGCCGCGACGAGTTCTTCCAGGCGTTCTACGCGGTGAAGGTGGCCGATACCCAGGAAGGCAACCGCCACTGCCGCAGCTTCGCCTGGCGCAGCACCGGCGAGGAGTTCCGCCGCGACTGCAGGACCGTGTTCAAGGCCGACGACGCGGCTGCCGCCAAGCCGTAACCGGCCCTGTCGCGGCGCACTGCGCCGCGACGCGGTGCCAGGCAGGGCCTGGCGCCGCCCCGCGAACCTCGTGTCGGGCATCCGCCGCAGCCCCTGCCGGCCGCGCCCGGCAACCCGTGGCGCAGTGCGCGCGGGACTGTCCCGGACGCCTTGCCGACCCTGCGACTGGGCACCGGGCCGTTGCCCGGCGCCCCTGGCTGCCTGCGCGCCCGGCGCGGTCGTGGCCGCTGGCGCGGGCGCTCGCCTTCCCCAGGAACGCAAAACGCCCCTTGCGGGGCGTCGTACGTGCGACCCGGCCGTGGCCGGCGCGGATTACTTGCGGTTCATCCGCGCGTTGCGCTGGCCGGTGGCGGCGGACTTCTCGCCGGCGAACGGGTTGAGCTTGCGCGCGATCCACGGGTACTTCGGCCATTCGCCCTGCAGCCATGGGTGGCCGGGCTCGTTGAGCTCGAGCACGCGGCGGGCGTCGTCGGCCAGGGTCTTGTTGCCCAGGTGGACGTAGGACTCGCCGAGCAGGGCCACCGCGTCGTTCTGGAAGGCGCTCTGCGGGTAGGTTTCCAGCAGGTAGGTGGCGCGGCCGGCGGCCGAGACCCAGGCGCCGCGGCGGGCGTAGTACAGGGCGTTGTCCATCTCGTGCTGGGCGAACACGTCGCGCAGCTCGATCATGCGCTGGCGCGCGTCGGCGGCGTAGCGGCTGTTCGGGTAGCGCTCGGTGACGATGTTGAAATCGGCGTAGGCCTGGCGCGGCGTGGACAGGTCGCGGCGGCTGGAGTCCAGCGACCACACCCGGCGCAGGAACACGGTGTCGCTGTTGCCGTTGGCCAGCCCGCGCAGGTAGTACAGGTAGGCGATGTTGCGGTGGGTCGGGTAGGTGCGGATGAAGCGGTCGATGCTGGACACCGCGTCGTCGTTCTTGCCGGCCTTGTACTGGGCATAGGCGCTTTCGATCATCGCCTGCTCGGTGTACGGGCCGTACGGGTACTGGGCGATCAGCCGCCTGAAGCTGGTTTCGGCACCGGACCAGTTGCCGCCTTCCATCAGCCTGTGGCTCTTTTCGTAGAGCGTCTCGACCGGCATGCCCTCATCGGCGTTCTTGCCCTTGGCGCCGCGATGGCAGCCGGTGGCGGCGAAGACCAGGACCAGCAGCAGGGCGGTGATGCGGACGGGAGCGGACAGCAGCGGGGAGCGTCGGATCATGGGTCGGGGCGGGACGCGGCAGGAATACGAAGGGGCGATGATAGCCTAGTGACCTGTCCTGCGACTGATTCCTGTCGCCGGGACCCCCCGAATTCCGCCGATACCCCTGCCATGTCCGACAACGCTTCCCTTCCTTCCCGCCAGGCGCGGGTGCCCGACGCCGCCGCCGGCCGCCGTTTCGACGCGGTGCTGGCCGAGCTGTTCCCCGAATTCTCCCGTTCCCGCCTGAGTGAATGGATCAAGTCCGGGGCGGCGCTGCTCGACGGCGTCCCGGCCCGTCCGCGCGATCCGGTGCGCGGCGGCGAGCTGGCGACCCTGAATGCGACGCTGGACACCGAGACCGACGCCATCCCCGAGGACATCCCGCTGTCGGTCCTGTACGAGGACGAGCATGTCTTCGTGATCGACAAGCCGGCCGGGCTGGTGGTCCACCCGGGGGCCGGCAACCCCACCGGTACCCTGGTCAACGCGCTGCTGTTCCGCGACCCGTCGCTGGCATCGGTGCCGCGCGCCGGCGTGGTCCACCGGCTGGACAAGGACACCAGCGGGGTGATGGTCGTGGCCCGCACCCTGCAGGCGCAGACCGCGCTGGTGGAGCAGTTGTCCGCGCGCGAGGTGCACCGCCAGTACCTGGCCGTGGTGAGCGGCGCGCTGGTGTCCGGCGGCACCGCCGATGCGCCGATCGACCGCCACCCGCGCGACCGCCTGCGCATGGCCGTGCGCGAGGACGGCCGCGATGCGGTCACCCATTACCGCCTGCGCGAGCGCTTCCGCGCCCATACCGCGCTGGAATGCCGGCTGGAAACCGGCCGTACCCACCAGATCCGCGTGCACATGGCGCACCTGAAGCACCCGATCATCGGCGACCCGCTCTACGGCGGCGCGCTGAAGCTGCCCAAGGGCGCCACCGACGAACTGGTTTCGCAGCTGCGCGGCTTCAAGCGCCAGGCGCTGCACGCCGAGACGCTGGAATTCACGCACCCGATCACCGGCGAGGCGATCCGCAACAGCGCGCCGGTGCCGGCCGACATGCTGGCGCTGATGAAGGCGCTGCGCGAGGACAGCATCCTGTTCGCCGAACGCGAGCGGCGCTGAACCATGGCCGCCGCGTTGCCGCTGCTGCCGGCGGCCTGGCCGGCCGCCCCGGGCGTACGCGCGTTCACCACGCTGCGCCACGGCGCGGGTGGCTCGCAGCCGCCGTTCGACAGTTTCAACCTGGGCAACCGCAGCTCGGCCGAAGGCGACGACCCGCGGCAGGTACAGCGCAACCGCGATGAACTGCAGCGGCTGGCGGGCCTGCCCTCGGCGCCGCACTGGCTGCGCCAGGTGCATGGCACCGGCGTACTGCGCTTCGACGCGCCCGCCGTGGCGCAGGCCGCCGATGGCGAGCCGGTGGCCGATGCCGCGGTGACCGCGGTGCCCGGCGTGGTCCTGGCGATCCTCACCGCCGACTGCCTGCCGGTGGTGTTCGCCAGCCGCGCGGGCGACGAAGTGGCCGCCGCCCACGCCGGGTGGCGCGGGCTGGCCGACGGCATGCTGGAGGCCACGCTGGCGGCGATGCATGCCCCGGCGTCCGATGTCATCGCCTGGCTCGGCCCCGCCGCCGGGCCGGCGCACTACGAGATCGGCGCCGACGTGCGCGATGCCTTCCTGGCGCATTCGGCCGCTGCCGAAACGGCATTCACCGGCACCCGGCCCGGCCACTGGCGGGTGGACCTGTACGCGCTGGCGCGGCAACGGCTGCAGGCCGCCGGCATGGACGCTGCGGCGATCCACGGCGGCGACCAGTGCACCATCGCCGATCCCGCGCGCTGGTTCTCGCACCGCCGCGATCGTCGCAGCGGACGCATGGCCACGCTGGTGTGGATGGCGCGGTGAACCGGCCGCTGTTCGAGCGGGTGCTGGGCACCGCGTTCGCGCAGCTGCCGCCGGTACTGCGCGCGCTGCATTCGGTGCCGCGCCGGCAGCGCTGGGGTGGCCAGGCATGCGTGCGCCGCGGCCGCCATTGGCTGGTGGCGCCCTGCGCCTGGCTGGCGCGGCTGCCGCCGGATGCGGAGGCGGTACCGGTGACGGTCGAGTTCGTGATCGATGGCGCCGGCGAGCGCTGGGACCGCCGGTTCGGCGACGCGCGCATGGCCTCGCGGCTGTGGGCGCGGCAGGGACGCCTGTGCGAACGCCTGGGCGCGGTGCGCTTCCGCTTCGCGCTGGAAGCCGTGGACGGTGAGATCCACTGGCGCGCCGAGCGTGCCTGGGCCTTCGGCGTCGTGCCGCTGCCCGCCCGCTGGTTCGCGCGGGTGCGCTGCCGCGAGCGCGCGGACGGCGACCGCTACGCGTTCCTGGTGGACGTGGCGATGCCGCTGGTCGGGCCGCTGATCCGCTACGAAGGCTGGCTGCTGCCGATCGAAAACCGGGAGGCAGAACCGGACGTCCCCGCCTCCGGCCGCATCGACGGAGGCCGCGGCCATGGGTGAAGGGACGCCCGACTCCGACGCCGGTCCTGCGCCGGTGATCGTGTTCGATGGCGTCTGCGCGCTGTGCAGCCGCTGGGTGCGCTTCCTGCTGCGTTTCGACCGCCACGGCCGCTACCGCTTCGCGGCGATGCAGGGCGCGCACGGGCGCCGGCTGATGCGCGCCCATGGCCTCGATCCGGATGATCCGCTGTCGTTCCTGCTGGTCGAGCAGGGGCACGCGCATACCGATACCGACGCCATCGTGCGCGTGCTGGCCGGCCTCGGCGGCCCGTGGCGGCTGGCGGCACTGGCGCGGTTGCTGCCGCGCCGCCTGCGCGACCGCGGTTACCGCTGGCTGGCGCGCAACCGCTACCGCTGGTTCGGCCGCCATGGCAGCTGCTACCTGCCATCGCCGGAGCAGGTTCAGCGTTTCCTGGATTAGGCGGGGCAGGGCGTTACCGCGGCGGCGCGGGAACGACGCCGTTTCCGGTGCATGCCCGGGTTGCCGGCGGCCGCGTCGCTCAGCCGCCCTCCAAAACCTGCAGGTAGTCGCGCCGCCAGCGGTTGATGTCGTACTCGCGCAGGTGCTCCATCATCGCCTGCCAGCGCTCGATGCGTTCACCGCGCGGCATGTTCGCCGCGGTGGCGATGGCGTCGGCGACGCCGTCCAGGTCGTGCGGGTTGACCAGCAATGCCTGCCTGAGTTCGTCGGCGGCACCGGCCAGCAGCGACAGCACCAGCACCCCGGGATCGTCCGGGTCCTGCGAGGCAACGTACTCCTTGGCCACCAGGTTCATGCCGTCGCGCAGCGGCGTCACCAGCCCCACCGCGGCTTCGCGGTAGAAGCCGGTCAGGGTGCTGTGCGCGTAGTTCTGGTTGACGTAGCGCAGCGGGGTCCAGTCGGCCTCGGCGTGGCTGCCGTTGATATGCCCGGCCAGCTGTTCCAGTTCGCTGCGCAGCGTGCGGTACTCGGCCACGCTGCCGCGCGAGACCGGCGCGATCTGCAGGAAGGTCATGCTGCCCTTCTGCTGCGGGTAGCGCGCCAGATAGCGCTCGAAGCCGTGGAAGCGCTCGGGCAGGCCCTTGGAATAGTCCAGGCGGTCCACGCCGATGGCCAGCTTGCGCTCCTGCAGGCTGTGCCGCAGCGCGCGCACCGGGCTGTTGCCGGTGGCCGCGCGCGCCTGCCGCGCGATGTGCGCGGTGTCGATGCTGATCGGGAACGCGGCGATGCGCACGCGGCGCCCGCCGGGCGCCTGGATGTGCGCCTCGTCGATGACGCGGCCGCCGCCGAACAGGCGCACCCACGACTGGAAGCGGTCCATGTCGCGCCGGGTCTGGAAGCCGAGCAGGTCGCAGGCATACAGCGCCGAGAACAGCGAGTGGTGTTCGGGCAAGGCCTGCACCAGGTCGGCCGAAGGCACCGGCACGTGCAGGAAGAAACCGATGCGGCAGCCGATGCCGCGCTCGCGCAGCAGCGCCGCCAGCGGGATCAGGTGGTAGTCGTGGATCCACACGATGTCGTCGTCGCGCAGCATCGGCGCGAGCCGGTCGGCGAACAGCGTGTTGACCCGCCAGTAGCCCTCGCGCTTGCTGCGGTCGTAGTCCACCAGGTCCAGGCGGAAGTGCAGCAGCGGCCACAGCGCGCGGTTGGAGAAGCCGTTGTAGTAGTTGTCCAGGTCGGCCCTGGACAGGTCCAGGGTGGCGTAGCGGATGTTGCCGTCGCTGTGTTCGTGCAGCTGCCCGCTGGGCCCGGCCACGCTGCGCCCGCTCCAGCCGAACCACAGGCCGCCGCGTTCCTTCAGCGCGGCCTGCAGCGCCACGGCAAGGCCGCCTGCGCGGTTCTCGCCGGGCAGCGCGACCCGGTTGGAAACCACCACCAGGCGGCTCACGAGGCCTCCTGCCAGCTGCGCGAAAGCCGCATCGCGGCGGTGATCAGGCCCACGTGCGAGTAGGTCTGCGGGAAGTTGCCCCATTGCTCGCCGTCGCTGAAGGCCAGGTCCTCGGACAGCAGCCCGAGGTGGTTGCGCCGCGCCAGCACGCTTTCGAACAGGGCGCGGGCCTCGTCCATGCGGCCGATCGCGGCCAGTGCGTCGATGTACCAGAACGTGCAGATGGTGAAGCTGGTTTCCGGCGCGCCGAAATCATCGGGGGCGACATAGCGGAACAGCGCGTCGCCGCGGCGCAGGCCGCGGCCGATGGCCTCCACCGTGGCGACATGGCGCGGGTCGTCCGCGTCGACGAAGCCGATATCGGCCAGCAGCAGCAGCGAGGCATCCAGGTGGGTACCGTCGAGGGTGTCGGTGAAATGGCCCAGCCGCGCGTTCCAGCCGTGCGCCAGCACCCGCCCGCGGATGTGGTCGGCGCGTTCGCGCCACAGCGCGGCGCGCTCGTGCAGTTCCAGGCGCACGGCGATCTTGGCCAGGCGGTCGCAGGCGGCCCAGCACATCGCGGCGGTATAGGTATGCACGGCGGTGCGGCCGCGGAATTCCCACAGCCCGGCGTCGGGGACGTCGTGCAGGGCATAGGCGCGTTCGCCCAGCGGTTCGAGCCGGGCGAAGGTATGCACGTCGCCGGGATCCTTCAGGCGCTGGTCGAAGAACAACTGGGTCGAGGCCAGTACCACCGAACCGTAGACATCGTGCTGCCGCTGCAGCCAGGCCAGGTTGCCGCGCCGCACCGGGCCCATGCCGCGGTAGCCGGCCAGCGATGGCACCTCGTGCTCGTCGAGCCGTTCCTCCAGACCGATGCCGTACAGCGGCTGCAGGCTGCCGTCGGTGGTGGCCAGGTTGAAGATGTAGCGCAGGAAGTCCTCCATCGTCCGGGTCGCGCCCAGCCGGTTGAGCGCGCGCACCACGAAGGCGGCATCGCGCAGCCAGCAATAGCGGTAATCCCAGTTGCGGGCGCTGCCCGGGGCCTCGGGAATGGAGGTGGTCATCGCCGCGATGATCGCGCCGCTGTCCTCGTACTGGCACAGCTTGAGGGTGATGGCGCTGCGGATCACCGCGTCCTGCCATTCCAGCGGGATGGACAGGTAGCGGGTCCATTCGCGCCAGTAGTCCTCGGTGCGCTGCTGCGCTTCCTGCGCGTAGCTGGCCAGCGAGCGGTCCAGCGGCTCGTCCACGCCCAGCACCAGTTCCATGGGGTGGGCGAGCACGAACGGCAGCGCCTCGCGGATGAAGCGCACCGGCACGTCGGTGGTCAGGCGCAGGGTGAAATCCGGCAGCAGCCAGCGCAGGTGGTTGCTGCCCCAGGTGCATTCGGGAACGCGTGCGCCCCAGTCGGCCAGCGGCCGCGCCAGCACGCGGATGCGCGGGTTGCCGGCCAGCGGGCGGATGCGCCGGATCAGGCTCGGCGGACGGTAGAAGCGGTCGTTGCGGCGCCAGCGCGGGGCGAAGTCGATCACTTCCACCTGGCCGCCATGGGCGTCGCGCAGCACCGTGCGCAGGATCGCGGTGTTGGTGATGTAGTGCTGCTCGCTGCCGGCGTAGTCCTCCAACTCGATGGCGAAGTCGCCGCCGTCATGTTCGCGCGGCGACAGCAGCGCGCAGAACGCCGGATCGCCGTCGAACGCGGGCAGGCAACTCCACGCCACGCGGGCATGGCGGTCGATCAGGGCGCCGAAACTGCCATTGCCGATGACGCCCATCTCGAGGTTGGCTTGAAGCATCGCTTCCTCCATGCTGGTGGGGAGGCCAGGCCTCCCCGGGGTGCGACCGCGCATGCGACCGGTGACCCGGTGGCGCGGCATGGCATCAGGCCGCGCCCGCGCGCAGCCAGTCGTGCATCGCGGCCACGTCCGGCAGGGCGTGGCGCGCCTGGGTCGGGGAACGGTCGCCGACCAGGATCCCGTAACCGCCCAGCCGCGTCGCCGCGGCGAAGCCGTACTCGTCGGTGAGGTCGTCGCCGACGAACACCGGGTAGCGCCCGGCGAATGGCGCCGCGCCCATCAGCGCGGTAATCGCGGTGCCCTTGTCGTGGCTGGCAGACACCAGTTCGACGACGTGGTTGCCCGGTTGCAGGCGCACGCCCGGCAGCCGCGGCAGCTGTGCGCGCGCGAACGCGTCCACCGCCTGCGCGGCATCCGGGGCGTTGCGCCAGTGCAGGGCCAGGGCCTGGCCCTTGGCTTCCACGCGCACGCCGGGATGCGCATGCGCGAAGCGCATCGCCTGCACGTGCAGTTCGTGCAGCCAGTGCGCGGTCTCGGTGGCCGGTACCGCGGCTTCGGTGCCGTGCCGCAGCTGCGTCCCGTGCAGGCCGGCGGCCGGCAGCCGCAAGGGCGCGAACAACTGGTCCAGCTGTGCCAGCGGGCGGCCACTGACCAGTGCCAGGGCGCCGTCGAGGCGCTCGCCGATGCGGGCGATCCAGTCACGGACGCCCGGAGACAGGCGCACATCTTCAGGTTGCGCGGCGAACCCGACCAGCGTGCCGTCGACATCGAGGAACAATGCGCACGCCGGATCCAGCGCGGGAGGCGGGCTGATGGACGCTTTGAGCATGCGCCCACCATGCCATGCGCGGCGTGAGCAGAAAGTTATCGCAGCGCCGTGGGACAGCTGGAAACCGGGCGCTGGTCCCGGTTTCCAGCACAGGGTCAGAACGCGTAGCGCACGCGGCCGTACCAGTACGCGCCGTTGCTGCCGATCGGCGACAACACGTCATAGGGCAGGTTGCCGAAGTAGTGGATGTCCTGGTTGGAGCGGTCCGGGTAGTTGTCGGTCAGGTTCTGCCCACCGACGGCCACGCTCCACGCCGGGGTGATGCGGTATTCCACTTCCGCATCCAGCTGCCATTCCGCGCCATAGGTCTGGGTCGGAGTGAAGCCGCCACCGAAATCGAACACGCGGCGGGCGCTGCCATGGCGGCTCAGGCGGCTGCTGAGCGACCAGCGGTCGTCGGCCCAGCTCGCCGCCAGCTGTGCGCGGGTGCGCGGCGCGGCATCGGTGAGGGTATTGCTTTCCTCCACGCCGAACAGCACGTAGCCCGGATCCAGCGCGAGCAGCTGCGGCGGCGTGGCCAGCACGTTCTTCAGCTCGGTCCTGGCGTAGCTCCAGGTGCCGGTGAGCAGCAGGTCGCCGCCGCCCAGCGTCTGCCGCCAGTTGGCGACGAACTCGGCGCCGCGGGTGCGGGTGTCGGCGGCATTGACGAAGTAGTGCGCGCTTTCCAGCCCGCCCACGCCGAAGCGCTGTTGCACGAAGTCGGTCAGTGCGTCGCCGGTGATGCTCTCCGACAGCGCGATGCGGTCGTCGATGTCGATCTGGAACAGGTCCAGCGACAGGTCCAGGTGGTTGCCGATCTGGCTGGTGAAACCGAGGCTGTAGTTGATCGACTTCTCCGGCTTCAGGTCGCGGGCGCCCAGCGCGCGCGCGATCGGGTTGTTCACCGACAGCAGCCGGCCCTGCACCAGCTGGCCGCCGGCGGTGTAGCCGGTGGAGGTGGATTCGAACCCGGTCTGGCTCAGCGACGGCGCGTGGAAGTTGTTGGAGATGGCGCCGCGCAGCGCGAACGCCGGAGCGAACGCATAGCGTGCGCCGAGCTTGCCGGTGAGCTCGCCGCCGAAGTCCTGGTAGTGCTCGTAGCGTGCGGCGATGTCGGTGGAGAATTTCTCGCCGAAGGTCGAGGACAGGCTGGTGTAGGCGCTGGCCACGTCGCGGGTGAGGTGCGCTTCGTCCTGCGGGGTCAGGCCGCCGCCGGCCTGCGAGCCGGTCGGGCGGTCGGTGTACGGGCCGGCGGCGTAGCTGGCCGGGTCGCCGGCGCCGGTCCCGTAGCGTTCGTGGCGCGCTTCCACGCCGAAGCCGAGGCTGTGGCTGTCGTCCGCACGCACGAAGATGCGGCCGACATCGAGGTTGGCCACGGTCTGCTCGAACGCGTAATCGCCGGTCTTGAAGCGGGTGGGACTGGCCGGGCCGAGCGAGGCGTTGAGCGAATCGCGCAGGCGGTAGGTGAACTCGTTGCGGCCGTGGTCGAGGCTGGCGTCGTAGTTCCACTCGCCCCACTGGCCGCGCGCACCGGCCACCAGCTGCACGTCGAGGTTCTCGCCTTCGGAGACGGGGCGGTAGCCGTGCGGGTAGAGCTGCTTCCAGTTGGCTTCGCCGTCGGGATAGCGGAAGTAGTTGGCGCCTTCGGTATCGCGCTGGTTGTAGGTACCGAACGCATAGGCCTTGGAGGTGGCGCCGAACGGGATTTCGGTGTTGAACCAGGCGTTGAGATCCTTGCTGGCGCCGTCGCCCAGGGCGTAGTTGCGCTTGCCGGCCAGGGCCAGGTTGTCGGGGGTCTGTGCCTCCCATGGCGGGATCTGGTCGAACCCGGCGCGGTTGGTGGCTTCGCGGTTCTTCAGTTCCAGGCCGACGCGCAGGAAGCCGCCGTCATCGCCCAGCGCGGTGCCGACCTTGGCGCTGAGAAAGCCGGTCTGGCCGTCGGTCAGGGTGCGGCCGATCGGCTTGAGGTCGGTATGGTGGGCACCGAAGCTGGCTTCGATGGCGCCGCCCTCGGGGGCGTCGTCGAGGATCACGTTGATCACCCCCGCCACCGCATCGGAGCCGTACAGCGCGCCGGCGCCGTCGCGCAGTACTTCGATGCGCTTGATGGCGCTGACCGGGATGGCGTTGAAGTCCACCGGCGTGGTGCCCTTGCCGATCTTGCTGTCGGTGTTGACCAGCGCCGAGTTGTGGCGGCGCTTGCCGTTGACCAGCACCAGCACCTGGTCCGGCGACAGCCCGCGCAGCTGCGCCGCGCGCACGTGGTCGGCACCGCCGGAATTGGATTGCCGCGGGAAGTTGAACGACGGCAGCAGCGCCTGCAGCGCGCTGCCGAGTTCGCCGTTGACCACGCCGGCCTTGCGGATGTCCTCGGCGGTGAGCACGTCCACCGGCGAGGTGGATTCCAGTACGGTGCGGTCGCTGGCGCGGGTGCCGGTGACGATCACGGTGTCGAGCGTGGTCGCCGGGCCGGATGCCTCCTGGGCATAGGCGGGCGAGGACAATGCCAGCACGACGGCCAGGCCGAGCGGTGCCGGGGAAATACGGGCCATGGGGGGAACTCCGGGGTGACGTGGGGAAGGGAGTCCGGATGCTTTGTTACATTCATCCGGATGGAGCGATATGTTATCTTCGCGTGATGCCGCTGCCCGGTGCAAGCCCCGCGTGGCATCAGCTCATCCGTAAACGTGATATGCCGCTGCAGGGACGGGTACGCCATCCTTGCGGGGCCTTCCAGAGGTCATCCATGAAGTCATCCGCTTTCCTGTTCCCGCTGCTGCTGTGCCTGGCCGGAGTTGCCGCCGCCGCCCCTCCCGCTGAGCCGCCGGCGGCGACCGCCGCGCTGCATGGCGACGCCGCGCGCCCGGCGGAGGGCGCGCACTGGGTGCGCAGCGAGCTGTACTTCGGCGTGGGCCGGGAGGACGGCGAATCCAGCCGCGTGCAGACCGACGCGATCAGCCAGGCGCAGTGGCGCGCGTTCCTCGACGGCGAAGTGACGCCGCGCTTCCCCGACGGCCTGACCGTGTTCGATGCGTACGGCCAGTGGTTGTTCCGCGGCGCGGCCGGACCCGAGCGGCTGCGCACCAAGGTGCTGGTGGTGCTGCACGAGGACACGCCGCAGCGCCGCAACGACATCGAGGCGATCCGCCTGGCATGGAAGCAGGCCACCGGCCACCAGTCGGTGCTGTGGGCGCGCCAGGCGGTGGACGTCTCGTTCTGAGCATCGCGTGAGCCGGGCCGGGGCGTGGCATCCGTGTCCCGGCAGTGGTTTTCCTCCTTCTTTTCGCTGGTCCATCCATGGCTCCCCACTCCGCAGCCCCGCGCCCGCGCTGGTTCGTCGCCGGCGACCTCAACGGCTTTTTCGGCCTGGTGGTCGACAACCTGTCCATCCTCGGCTTCATCGCCATGGCACTGGTGGGCATCTTCCAGTTCCCGGCCGAGGTGGTGTTCGGGCGCATGTTCCCGGGTACCGCCTTCGGCGTGCTGGTGGGCAACCTGCTGTACACGCTGATGGCGCGGCGGCTGGCCGCGCGCAGCGGCCGCGACGATGTCACCGCGATGCCGCTGGGGCTGGACGCCCCGACCAGCATCGGCATGGCGCTGCTGGTACTGGGCCCGGCCTTCGCCGGCTTCCGCCAGCAGGGCATGGAACCGCACGCTGCGGCGATGGCCACCTGGCAGCTGGGCATGGCGGCGCTGGTGATCATGGGCGTGCTCAAGCTGGTGCTGTCGTTCTTCGGCGAGGCGGTGACCCGCGCGCTGCCGCGGGCCGCGCTGCTGGGCTCCATCGCCGGCATCGCGCTGGTGTTGATGGGACTGCTGCCGCTGCTGGAGGCCCTGCGCTCGCCGGTGGCCGGCTTCGTCACCCTGGGCCTGCTGCTGTACGTGCTGGTCGCCAAGGGGCGCCTGCCGGTACCCGCACCGGGGGTGCTGGTGGCCTTCGTCGTCGGTACCGCGCTGTACTACGGGCTGGGACTGGCGGGGCTGGGGGCACCGGGTTTCGCCCTGCCGCAGTGGACGCCGCCGCAGGTGGTGCTGCCGCTGCCGACGCTGGGCTTCATCGACGGCCTGCCGGCGGCGCTGGACTACCTGCCGCTGCTGCTGCCGTTCGGCCTGCTGATGGTGGTCGGCGGCATCAACGTGTCCGAGAGCGCGCGCGCGGCCGGCGACGACTACCGCACGCGCGACATCCTGCTGGTCGAGGCCGTGGCCACGCTGGTGGCCGGGCTCTGCGGCGGCGTCGCCCAGACCACCCCGTATATCGGCCAGCCGGCCTACAAGCACATGGGCGCACGCAGCGGCTACACGCTGCTGACCGGCCTGTTCGTCGGCATCGGCGGCATGCTCGGGGTGATCTCGGGGCTGGTGCAGTGGCTGCCGCTGGCGGTACTGGCGCCGATCATCGTGTACGTGGCCATCGACATCACCACCCAGGCGTTCGAGGCCACGCCTAAGCGGCATGCCGCGGCGATGGTGCTCGGCTTCCTGCCCTCGGTGGCCTACCTGCTGGCGATCAAGGCCCCGGGCTGGATCGCGCCGGAGCGGCTGCTGGAGCTGACCACCACGCTGGACGGCCATGGCCTGCCGGAACTGGCGGTGATCTTCGCCCTGGGCAACGGCTTCATCATCACCGCGATGCTGTGGATCGCCATGCTGGTGGCGATGATCGAGCAGCAGCCGCGGCGCGCCTCGGTGCTGCTGCTGGTGGCCGCGCTGCTGACCCTGTTCGGCCTGATCCACTCGGTCGATCCGCGCGGCGGCGTGTACCTGCCGTGGGCACTGCAGGGGCTGCAGCGGAGCATCAGCTGGCAGTTCGCCGGCGCCTACGTGGCGCTGGCGGCGGTACTGGCCCTGCTCGGTTCGTTCCGGCCAGCAGGAGGCAAGGGCGCCCGGGCAGAGGGATAAGCCCGGTCCCGCGCTCCGGGTGATCCGGGGCGGCGATCGAACGAAGTACGGAGCGGGCAGGGGCCATCCGGTTTCCGGCAAGGCGGCCGGGTGAGTCAGCCGGGATTGCGGGCACTGCCCATTGGCGTTGCCGGGCTGTCGCCTCGCTTCGGATGAGGGGGCGTTGCCGGCAGGGGGCGGGCGATCTTCCTGTTGATTCGCAAGGTATCGGTGCGCGCGGGGCAGCCGGGGAATCCGTTTCAGCGGACAGCCGGCAGGGTGCGGTGCCTGCGCGGGGGCATGTGCCTGGGAGCCCGTGCCCCGGGTATAATTTGAGAATGATTATCATGTTCATGATGGCCGGCGCGATCTACGGGGCGCCGGCGGCAGCGGAGATCCTCCCGATGCGGAGGCGCCCGGGAGGGGCTGCCTTGAGCGCGCCGCCCGGCCGGGCCGGCATGATGCGTGCGAAATGCACGCTGGCCGATCATGAGCAGCGCATGCATTGGCTGGCGGCGGCAAGCACCGTGCTGCTGCACCTGGCCGTAGCGGTGGGCGTGTTGGGGGGCTGGGCACGGATGCCGGTGCCGGCGAAGGTTGCGGAGGAGACCGTGCGGGTGCAGTTGAGCCTGCTGCCGCCCGCGGCCCCGGCGATGCCGGTGGCGCAGTTGCAGGCACCGACGCCGACCCCCGACAGCACGGCGTCGCCGCCGCGCTCCTCCGCCGCGCTGGCGCCGCCGACTTCCGAACGGGTGCTGGCCGAGGCCATGCCTGCGGCCGCGCAGTTTCCCGACATGGTTGCCGAAGCGATACCGGAGCCGTCCTCATCGCCCGCGTCGCCGGATCAAGCCGCCGAACGCAGCCAGCAGGCTGCGCCGCCCGCACCCTCGCTGCCGCCGGCGCCGCGCCATGCGGGCAGAACGCAGGCGAACTGGACCGGCGAGGTGCTGGCCCGGCTGGAGCGGTTCCGCCACTATCCGCGCGCGGCACAGGTCGCGCGGCAGCAAGGGGTGGCCTACGTGCACGTGCGCATCGACCGGCAGGGGCGCGTGTTGTCGGTGGCATTGCAACGCAGCAGCGGCCATGCGTCCCTCGACGAGGAGGCATTGCAGACCTTCCATCGCGCGCAGCCGCTGCCAGCGCCACCGGCTTCGCTGCCCGACCCGGTGGAACTGGAAGTGCCGGTGGAGTTCTTCCTGCGCTGAAGCGCAGCACGCCGCGGCGCTGCTGCGGCCGCAAGCACACCTGCTCACCGGGTCGTGGCCCTTCCGGGCGGACGTGTGCGGGCATATCCGGCGCCTCCTGCGCTCCACCCTGGCGTGCGGATGACAAGGGCGCCCGCGGCGTCGAAGCCCGCGCCGGTCAATCGGCCGGGTCGGGCCGGATGCCGAGCACGACGCCTTGCTGCCGCCAGTGCCGCAGCAGGTCGTACCCGGTTGCCATGAATGCGGCGGGATCGGGCGCGGCGGTTTCACCGGCCAACCGGGCAAGTGCTTCGGCCGCGCTCGGCGGTCGTGGCTGGGCCAGCCATTCCAGCAGGCGGAAACTGGCCGGGCTGAGCTCGGCGAAACACACCTCGCCGGTTGGCGCACGCCACACCAGCAGCAGTGTCGGCATGGCCGGCGGCGTGTCCTCGGGCAGCCGATCCCCGCCGAGGCGATGCACCGGCCAGCGGTAGGCCAGCGCGCGCAGCCATGGCGACAACACCGGGGTGCCGGTGTGCAGGTCTCCCTCCGTGAGGTGCGCCGGCGCCGGATCGTCGGCGGTCTGCAGGGTCAGTTCGACTGCTTCGTAGTGCGCCAGTTCGACCAGCCAGGCCGGTGCTTCGGCCTGTGGGGTCTGCAGGTAGGCGACGAATTCGGACGGGATCCGGGCGAACAGCGGGCTCTGGCAGCGGTGCCGGGCATGGAAGTGGCGTACCCGGGCTTGCCATGCGTTTTCCCCGAGCAGGGTCCGGCAGACGGGGAAGGCGGCGTCCAGCATGCGTTGCAGGTTGCCGAGGACCAGCTCGCGGTACAGCGCCAGCCGGCGCGCCTCGATGCCGGGCGGTGGCGGCGCATGGTCCGGGTCGCGGAGATGGTGGGCGAACTGCAACTGCTGCCGGCGCAACGTGTCCTGGTTCATCGCGGCCGCCCGGGCATGGCGGCGGCCTGGATGCGGCGGATGCGCGCCACTTCGTCCAGCAGCTCGGGCAGCGGCGGAAAACCAAAGTCGCGCTCCAGCAGGGTGGGGCGTACGCCGTGGAGGTCGAAGGCCAGCGCCAGCAACCCCCAGACCGGCTCGCTCACCGCGCTGCCATGGGTGTCTACCTTCAGATCCGGCGCGACATCCAGATGCCCGGCAACGTGGTAGCCCGCGACCCGCCGGGAGGGCATGCGCGCGATGAAACCGGCGGCGTCATAGCCGTGATTGACGGCGTTGACCTGCACGTTGTTGACGTCCAGCAGCAGATCGCAGTCGGCCGCATCGAGCACCGCATTGATGAAGTCGGCCTCGTCCATGTCGCGCCAAGGGGCGGCGTAGTAGGCGATGTTCTCCACGGCGATGCGCCGCCCCAGCAGGTCCTGGGCCTGGCCGATGCGTGCGGCCACGTGGCGCACGGCCGCTTCGGTGAAGGGCAGCGGCAGCAGGTCGTACAGGTGGCCCTCGTCGGTGCAGTAGCTCAAGTGTTCGCTGTAGTGGCGTACGCGGTGGCGGTCGAGGAAGGCACGGGTGCGGGCGAGGAATTCCCGGTCCAGCGGCTCCGGCCCGCCCAGCGACAGCGACAGGCCGTGGCAGGTCAGCGGATGACGGGCGGCCAGCGCGGCCAGTGCCTCGCCCGGTGGGCCACCGATGCCGACCCAGTTGTCGGGCGCGCATTCGAGGAAATCGAAGGCGCCATCGGGCGCTGCGGCCAGCTCCGCCAGCAGGTCCCGCCGCAGGCCGAGTCCGGCCGATGCGGCAGGCAGGGAGGAGGCGGGGGCCGGCATGCCGAAGGCCGTAACGTCAGCGCCCGGCGCGTGGCGATGGTGCGGCGGCAGCCGCATCCGTGGCGGGCTGTGCCTGCTGCGGCTTGGGCTTGGCGTTGGCAGCAGGGGCAGGAGCCGGGGCCGGGGCGGCCGCAGGAGTGGCGGGGGTAGCGGGTGCGTGGGCCCCGCACTTGCCTTCGCCGCACTTGCCTTCCTGGGCCTTCTTCGCCACGGCCGGGGCGGCCTGCGGGCTGGCGGCTGCATCCTGTGCGTAGCCGCCGGCCAGCGCCTGCACGGCGAAGGTGGAGCCGGCCAGTGCGAGGCTGCCGGTCAGGGCCGAGCGGAGGATGCGGGAGGTCGAGGTGTCGTCAGGCATGGGAGTCTCCGGGTGCGGCCGGGCCGCAAGGAATGAGGGAATTGCGAAGGCAGGCTACAGGCTTTGCAGGAATTCGGTGATGGCTTCCAGCTCGGTCTTGTGCAGGTCCAGCACTTTCAGCAGCGGGTCCGGTTGCGGAAACAACGGGTCGTCGGCCTGTTCCGGCGTCGGTTGCGGGCGCGGCATGCCGACGTTGTACATGTTGACGATACCGCGCATCTGGGTGAATCCGCCCGTATGCATCCACGGTCCGGTACTGCTCACGTTGCGCAGCGAAGGGGTGCGGAACTTGCCGCTGTCGGCGGGGTCGCCGGTGATTTCGTAGCGGCCCAGGTCCTGTTGCGGACGGCCATAGAAGTGCAGGCCGAGGTTGTGGAAGCCGTTGTTGGTCAGGGCCGGGCCGCTGTGGCAGTTCATGCAGCGCGCATGGGTGCGGAACAGGTGCAGGCCCCACAGCTGCTGGTCGCCGAGCAGGTTGCGGTTGCCTTCGAGGAAACGGTCGAAGCGGTTGTTGCGTGGCACCAGCGTGCGCTCGTAGGCGGCGATGGCCTGGCCTACTTCGCGCACGCTGATCCTGCGGCTGCCGAACACGCGGGCGAATTCGGCCGGGTAATCCTTGCTGCGGTTCAGGCGGCGCTCCAGCTCCCGGGTGGTGAAGGCCATTTCCCGGGAATCCTGGATCGGAAACGCGGCCTGTTCTTCCAGCGTGGCGGCGCGTCCGTCCCAGAACAGGGGATGCGCATACGCGGCCATCGCCACGCTCATCGCGTTGCGCTTGCCGGCCTGGCGGTCGTGGCCGAAGGACACCTTGCGGCCATCGCCCCAGCCCAACTGGCGGTCGTGGCAGCTGGCGCAGGCGATCTGCCCGGAGCGCGACAGGCGTGGATCCTCGAACAGCTTCCTGCCCAGTGCGATCTTTTCCGGGGTACCCGGGTTGTCGGCCGGCTCGGGAGGGCGTTTCGGCAGCGGCGCCAGCTCCTGCCATTGCACGCCCTCGTCGATGTGGGGCGCGGGCCATTGCGCGACCGGCAGGGCATAGACGCGGCGCAGGCAATCGAAATCGATGCCCGGCGCGCTCGGTGCGATGCGCTGGCGGCATTGCTCCAGCGTGGGTGTGGCGTCCGGCGCATTGGCGCCGGTTTGCGCCTGGGCGACGTACAGGCTGCCCACCGAGCACAACAGCAGGGTGGCGGGCAGCAGGCGTGATGGAGAAAGGATGCGTGGCATTCGAGTCAGAACCCGGTGGCGATCATGGAGAGGCGTGCCGCCACCGGCCAGACTGGAATCATCGGCAGGCGCAGTGGCCGGCGGATACGGTCTGCAAAGGGAAGCGGCACCCGCCCGGGCAGAAGGCCGGCGGCAGCCAACAACAGGCTGCCGCCGGCCAACACGTTGCGGGCATGCGCAGTGCCAATGGACACACCCGGCGGGGGCAGCAGCACGATCTGCAATGCCACCATCGCCAACGCTGCCCAGATCCGCGCGTCGGCGATGCGGGCCGGTCGGACATGCAACGCGGCAGGCGTGCTCATCGTCTGCATCTCCCGGTCAGAACCTGTAACCCAGTTCCAGCCAGAAGCTGCGGCCAGCCTCGTAGTACATCGAGCTGGAGGTGGTGCCGCTGATCTTGTTGGCGCGGTTCAGGATGTTGGCGACTTCGACGCGGGCATAGGCCTGCTGCTCGCGTGGCAGCTCCAGGGTGTATTCGAAGGTGCTGTCGAAGGTGAAGGCGCGCGGGTAGTCGCGGTCGACGTAGGCGTCCAGGCTCTCGCCGTTGTAGTCGCCGCTGCCGTCCCTGACGATGTCGCGGAAGCCGGCGCGGTAGCGCAGGAAATTGCTCCACAGCAATTCGCCGTGCCCCAGCGGCAGGCGGGTCTGGGTGGACAGGCGAGCGGTCCACTTGCGCGCAAAGTCCCTGGCCGGCAGGTCGTACAGCCACACCGGCTCGCCCTTGTACAGGACCCGCTCGTCGCTGGCATCGCTCCAGCTGGTCTGGTAGTCGGTGTAGTTGCGTTTGGTGTCGGTGTAGTCGAAGGCAAACTGCAGCCTGGTATGGCTGCGGCCCCAGTCCAGCGTCTGCGCCGGGGCGGCGCTCAAGGTGTGGATGCTGCTCCGGCTGCGGCCCTTGTTGACGTACTGGTAGACGCTGGTGGAGTAGTAGCCGCTGGCGTCGCCGCTGCGCACCGATTGGCGCAGCACTTCGTCCTTGTTGTCGCGGTTGACGTATTTCAGGCTGACGTCCCAGCCCTTCCAGTGCTGGTCGAAGCCGAGGGTCCATTCGTCGGTGTGGGGGATGTCCACCTCGGAGATGCGGTTGGTCGAGGTCGCCAGGGTTCCGGTCACGCTGTCCCACGAGGTGCTGCTGCTGGTGCGCAGCTTGATCTCGGTCAGGCGTTCGCGGCCTTCGCGCAGCAGGTAGCTGAAGAAATTGCGCCCGTAGTAGCGGTTGACGCCTGCGGTCAGCACCGATTCGCGGTTGCCGAGGATGTCCCAGGACGTGGCCAGGCGCGGCGACAGCGTGGTCCGGTTCCAGATGTTGTCGTCCTCCACGCGCAGGCCGGGACGCACGCTCCAGTTGCCCATGCGGATGTCGTCCTGCACCCAGCCGGCCCATTCGCTGCCGCTGACGCTGAACCTGCCGGCGTGGTAGGTGGTCAGGCGGCGGAAGTACTGGCCCTGGCCGGCCACCAGGATGGGGGCCGCGACCGTACCGGTGGAGGCATGCACCGGAGACAGCGAGCAGCCGTCGCTGTCCACGCTGCCGTTGCTGAAGGCGCAACGGGTGGTGGCGTAGGGCTGCAGGTAGCTGAAGTGGTCGTTCAGGCGCTCGTAGTCGGCCTTGCGCTGCTGGTAGGACGCGCCGAACTGCAGCGTGTGGCGGCTGGCGCCCCAGTCGAAGGCCGCGCGGTTGGCCTCGAACCGGTAGCCGGTTTTGCGGTCGTGCTGGTCGATGTTGCCCCAGCTGCCCTCGAAGCTGCTGTTGTTCACGCCCCAGTCGTGGGCGTCGGATCTGGCCCAGGCCTTCCAGTAGTCCACCTGGCTGCGGCGCGAGCTTTCCAGGTCGCTGTAGCTGAGCGTGTTGTTGAACGACCACGCGGCGCGTTCCAGGTTGGCACGCAGGCTGAGCACGGGGCCGCCCTGCTTTATGTCGAACCAGGCGTCCCTGGCGTTCATGATGAAGTAGCGGTCGTCGGTGGGCGCATGGACCAGGTTCGCGCCCAGCGTCAGCCCTTCGCCGTTGCTCCAGTCCAGATTGAGGGTGGCGGCGGTGTTTTCGCGGGTCTGGGTCTTGCTGTTGGCATCGGTCGTGCTGGCGTTGCCTGCGCTGTAACCGCGCAGCGGGATGTCCGAACGCGTGCGGGTGAGCGTGCCGATCATGCCGATGCCGGCGGCGGTGCGGCCTTCCAGGCGCACCCCGAACTTGTACTTGTCGTAGCTGGGCTGGTAAGCGAACGTGGCCGACTGGTCCCAGGTGGTTTCCTGGCCGCGTGGAATGATGACCTCGTCCCAGGCCGAGCGCGCCATGCGCAACCAGACCTTGCCGTGGAGTGCGTCGCCGGCCTTGCGCGTCTGTGCATCGACCACGCCGCCGGTGAAGTTGCCGAAGCTGGCGGGCACGTTGCTGTCATAGACGGTCACGCTTTCCAGCATGTCGGTGTCGATGGCGATGCCCTGCGACTGGCTGGGTACGTCGTTGATGTTGTTGACGTCGGCGACGGAGGTGAAGGCGTTGGCCGGGTCGATGTCATTGTTGACGCTGACGCCGTCGAGCAGGAACGCGTTCTGGTAGAACGGCGCGCCGTTGATGCTGATGTCGGCCGGGCGGATTTCGCCGCCGTTGCGCGAGCTGCGCGCGGTTTCGCCGGACTGCACCGCCGGGTTGATGCGCAGCAGGGTGGCGAGGTCGCCGTTGCCCTTGTTGGTGTCCTGGATGTAGGCCTGGTCCAGCACGGCACCTTCCGAATAGGGGAAGGCGCGCTGCGCGCCGATGCGCAGCGGTGCCAGCGCTATCGTGCCGTTGCCGGCCGGTGCCTTTTCCAGCGTGTAGCTGCCGTCGGACAGGGCGATCAGGCGCAGGCCGGAGCCCGCCAGCAGGCGTTCCAGCCCTTCACGGTCGCCGACCGGGCCACGCAGCGCGGGCGCCTGCAGGCCCGTGGTCAGCGCCGGTTGGTAGGCCAGGGCGATGCCGCGCTGGCTGGCGAAGGCGGCCAGCGAGCGGCCGAGCGGACCGGCCGGCAGCTCGGCGTTCGTCCCGGACCGGGCAGCGGCTGCGGGAACGAAGGGTGACAGCGGGGTTGCGGCGAGGGCGGCTGCGAGCAGGCTGACGCGGAACGGGGAGGGCAGTCGGCGCATGGGGAATGTTCGGAATGAAGGGGATACGTAGTGCTTGCCACGCGAGACCGCAAAAAGTGTCAGGCGTTTTCCATTCGACGCGTTTGCCGTCGCCGGATGCGGCGCGGAAGGGCCGGGGGTCAAGCCCCGCGCGGGCCTACCGTGATCCACCAGCCGCCTGCGCCCCGGCGCACGGCGAGCGGGTAGATGGCTTCGAGCATCGCCAGGCTGCGCTCGATGTCGTCGAGCGGAAATGCGCCGGAAACGGCCAGTGCGGCCACCTCGGGGTCGCAGCGCAGGCGGCCGCTGCGGTAGCGCGCCAGTTCCCCGAGCAGCTCGCCCAGCGGCATGCGGTCGGCCGCGAGCATGCCGCCGACCCAGGCCGCCTGCGCAGGGTCGGCGTCGAGCGAAGCGCTGCAGCCATGGGCGTCGAACCAGGCCAGTTGCCCGGCATTGATCATCCGGGTTGCCACGGTGGGCAGGCCGAAGCCCAGGCGGACGGCCCCTTCCAGCACCATGACCCGGTGGCGGTCGCCGAGGGCGCGGACTTCGAAACGGGTTGCCTGCGCCTGCAGGCTGCCGAAGGCGGTGCGTACCCGGAACGGGCGCGGCGGCGAGAGCGGATCGGCGGCGGCTTCCACCAGGATCCTGCCTTCGCGCAGGCGCACGCCGCGCGCGCTGGCGTCAAAGCGCAGGTCCAGCGCGGTGGCGGTGTCCAGTTCGACCCGGCTGCCATCGGGCAGGCGCAGCCGGCGGCGCTCGCCGGTGGCGGTGCGCTGGTCGGCGCTCCAGTCGCCGCGCTGCCACAGTTGCCAGCCCAGCCAGCCGCCGGGGGCGGCGCTCAACAGCAGCGCCAGATGCTTGATCGCGTTGCGGCGCCCCGCGTCGGCCGGGCGGCTCAGCACCGGCAGGGCAATGGCGGGCGGCACCTGGCCGAACAGGTCCTGCAGGCGCTCCACCCGCGCCCAGGCGCGGGCGTTGGCGGGCGCTGCGCAGCGCCAGCGCTCGCAGGCCAGGCGGTCGGCCTCGCTGCCGGCCCCGTCATGCAGGCGCAGCATCCACTCGGCGGCCTGCTCCAGCGCGGCCTGCTCCATCGCGGCCGGTACCGGCGGGTCTTCCCGGTGCGGCGTGTCAGGGCACATGGGACAGGCAGCCGACGAGGGCGCGCTTCATGTGGCGCTTGACCGTACTCAGGGAGATGCCGAGCCGGCGGGCGATTTCGTCGTAGCCGATGCCTTCGAACTGCGCCAGCAGGAACACCTGGCGGGCATCGCCGGGCAGGCTGTCGAGCATGGCGTCGATCAGGTGCAGGGCCTCGCGGACCAGCGCCTGATGCTCGGCCGAGGGCATGCTTGGTTCGGGCAGTGCCGCCAGGCTTTCGAGATAGGCGCGCTCCAGCGATTGGCGGCGGCACCAGTTGGCCATCAGGCCCTTGGCGACGGTGGTCAGGTAGGCGCGCGGCTCCAGCACGCCCTGCAGGTCGCGCCTGGCCATCAGCCGCGCGAACGTATCCTGCGCGAGGTCGGCCGCGACTTCGCGGCAGCCGAGCCGGCCGGCGAGCCAGCCGCGGAGCCATGCGTGGTGGTCACGGTAGAGCGTGACGAGGGTTTCGGATCGGGCCGCCATGAGGGTCACAGGAAGTGGGACTGGGGCGCCTGTTCACCTTCCGGCGGCGTGGCCTGATCCGTTGGTCAATAACAATTGAGAATCGTTATCAATTATGACGGTGCTGCCGCTGCTTGACCAGCTGGGCCGCTGACGGGTGCGACTGCCGGACGGATTCCCGCTGTGGCAGGGGGTGCGGGAGCGGCGTTGGCGGCATGGGCGAAGCTCGCGGAGGCGCAAGGTGATTGCGCGGGATCAAAGGCGTCGCCCCCACCGTGTCTGATACTGGAAAGACGGGACGATTGCGGCTGAATGGCTGCCGGTGGCGGGCTTGAATCACACCGCCGCAACCGCATCTGAACGAGTATCGCCGGCGGCGCCGGCCCCTGATTCGGGATGATCACCATGCGGATGGACAAGCTCACCTCCAACTTCCAGAAAGCCCTGGCCGATGCGCAGTCGCTGGCCGTGGGCCGCGACCACAACATCATCGAGCCGGTGCATGTGCTGGCCGCGCTGCTCGACCAGGCCGGTGGCAGCAGCCGGCCGCTGCTGGCCCAGGCCGGGGTCAACGTGCCGCTGCTGCGCGAGCGCCTGGGCGAGGCGCTGGACGCGCTGCCCAAGGTCTCCGGCCAGGCCGGCAACCTGTCCATGGGCAACGACCTCAGCCGCCTGCTCAACGCCACCGACAAGCTGGCCCAGCAGCACAACGACCAGTTCATCGCCAGCGAGTGGTTCCTGCTGGCCGCCACCGACGACGGCGGTGCGGCCGGCATGGCGCTGCGCGCGGCCGGTGCCGACAGGAAGAAGCTGGAAGCGGCGATCGACAAGCTGCGCGGTGGCGAGACCGTGCAGAGCGAGAACGCCGAGGAGCAGCGCCAGGCGCTGGAGAAGTACACCATCGACCTGACCGCGCGCGCGGAGAGCGGCAAGCTCGACCCGGTGATCGGCCGCGACGAGGAGATCCGCCGCACCATCCAGGTGCTGCAGCGCCGGACCAAGAACAACCCGGTGCTGATCGGCGAGCCCGGCGTGGGCAAGACCGCCATCGTCGAGGGTCTGGCCCAGCGCATCGTCAACGACGAGGTGCCCGAGGGCCTGCGCGGCAAGCGCGTGCTGTCGCTGGACATGGGCGCGCTGATCGCCGGCGCAAAGTTCCGCGGCGAGTTCGAGGAGCGGCTCAAGGGCGTGCTCAACGACCTGGCCAAGAACGAGGGCCAGATCATCCTGTTCATCGACGAACTGCACACCATGGTCGGCGCCGGCAAGGCCGACGGCGCGATGGACGCGGGCAACATGCTCAAGCCGGCGCTGGCGCGCGGCGAGCTGCACTGCATCGGCGCGACCACGCTGGACGAATACCGCCAGTACATCGAGAAGGACGCCGCGCTGGAGCGCCGCTTCCAGAAGGTGTTCGTCGGCGAGCCCTCGGTGGAGGACACCATCGCCATCCTGCGCGGGCTCAAGGAAAAGTACGCCGTGCACCACGGCGTGGAGATCACCGACCCGGCCATCGTCGCCGCGGCCACGCTGTCCAACCGTTACATCACCGACCGCCAGCTGCCGGACAAGGCCATCGACCTGATGGACGAGGCCGCCTCGCGCATCCGCATGGAGATCGACTCCAAGCCCGAGGAACTGGACCGCCTCGAGCGCCGTCTGATCCAGCTCAAGATCCAGCGCGAAATGCTGAAGAAGGAGAAGGACGAGGCGTCGCAGAAGCGCCTGGCCGACCTGGAGGCGGACATCGACGGGCTGGAGCGCGAGTTTTCCGACCTCAACGAGATCTGGAAGTCGGAGAAGGCCGCGCTGCAGGGCACGACCCGGATCAAGGAACAGATCGAGCAGGCCCGGCTGGAGCTGGAGGCGGCGCAGCGCCGCCAGGATTTCGCGCGCATGAGCGAGATCCAGTACGGCCTGCTGCCCAACCTGGAAAAGCAGCTGGCGGCGGCGCAGGAAGTCGAGCGCAAGGATTTCAAGCTGGTGCAGGACCGGGTGACCGACGAGGAGATCGCCGAGGTGGTCGCGCGCTGGACCGGCATCCCGGTCAGCAAGATGCTCGAAGGCGAGCGCGACAAGCTGCTGCGCATGGAGCAGGTGCTGCACACCCGCGTGGTCGGCCAGGAGGAGGCGATCCGCGTGGTGTCCGACGCGGTGCGCCGTTCGCGTGCGGGCCTGTCCGACCCGAACCGTCCCAGCGGCTCGTTCCTGTTCCTGGGCCCCACCGGCGTGGGCAAGACCGAGCTGACCAAGGCGCTGGCCGATTTCCTGTTCGATTCGTCCGACGCGATGGTGCGCATCGACATGAGCGAGTTCATGGAGAAGCACAGCGTGGCGCGCCTGATCGGTGCGCCCCCGGGCTACGTCGGCTACGAGGAAGGCGGCTATCTCACCGAGGCGGTGCGCCGCCGCCCGTACAGCGTGATCCTGCTGGACGAGGTGGAGAAGGCGCACCCGGATGTGTTCAACATCCTGCTGCAGGTGCTCGACGACGGCCGCCTGACCGACGGCCAGGGCCGCACCGTGGACTTCCGCAACACCGTCATCGTGATGACCAGCAACCTCGGCTCGCACCAGATCCAGGAGATGAGCGGCGACGACTCGCCGGAGGCCTACATCCAGATGAAGGCGGCGGTGATGGGCGTGGTGCAGGCGCATTTCCGCCCGGAGTTCATCAACCGGCTGGACGACATCGTGGTGTTCCACCCGCTGGACAAGCAGCAGATCAAGCAGATCGCGCGCATCCAGATGCGCGGGCTGGAGAAGCGGCTGGGCGAGCGCGGGCTGAAGCTGGAGGTGGCCGATTCGGCGTTCGACCTGCTGGGCAACGTCGGCTTCGACCCGGTGTATGGCGCCCGCCCGCTCAAGCGCGCGATCCAGCAGCAGCTCGAAAACCCGCTGGCGTCGAGGATCCTCGGCGGCGAGTTCGCCAGCGGCGACACCATCCACGTCGAGGCCGCTGGCGGCCAGCTGCGTTTCGCCAAGGGCTGATCGCGCCTGGCGGACACCCCGTACGCGGGGTGTCCGCTCATGCCTGCGGGTTATCGGCTGATCACCACGGATCAGCGGTAACCGTTGCAACCAGCGGCCATGGCCGGCATCGGCTCGGCTATGGTCATGGGCCACACCCGCATCGAGAAAAAAGTAACCTATTACACCCCAGTTGAATCTGCCATCATCCGAGCAATAGGCCTGTTCTGACGGGGTCTCGAGGCGTTCTCCGGTTACGGGACGAGGCGAGTCGCGTCTATCGTGTGTACGCCGCCCCGGAAGCCCTCGCGCTGCGATTCGCCGCTCTTCAAGCGCGATGCCCTTGAGCAAGGCGTTAGCTAAGCCGGGGCGGCTCCCGACTGCGTCGAGAATGCCTCAATGTTTTGAGGGTTCTGGCGAATCAACGATACGCGGATGAGCAACGCGCCTAGATGGATGCGGAATCCTTTTGGACGCCTTTGTCATGGTCTGTGGCTTATGCATGGCACCTATCGGTAGCAGTACGGTAGGTGCTCTAAGCGTACCTGCCTGCTCCATCCGCTGCTTTCACCTCCACCGCTCGCGGTTCCTAGTGCCGATGTCACCGACATTGATAACGTCAGGTTGCAGTCCGGATACATCGCGGCAGAAATCGAAAATGCACTTTAATTCTGCCACTGATAAGTAGTGCATGAGAGCGACAAGAAGTGCTCTTGAAGGCATAGCAGTGGAAGACACGGATTCAAAGAAATCGAGAACAGCCCTACAGGTGCAGACCGCTGACTGGCTCCTTCGCGAGGAGCACAACGTCATGGTGACGCTGACCTTCGCCGGGGACGATGGGGTGAGCTACAAGTTTGCGGAGAAGGCGTTTGGTGCCTTCGCCCACAAGCTCAAGTGCCACCTGTTCGGTAAGAAGTCGAAGAAGCGAATCGCTATGTGTCCGATGGTCGAGGACTACGGTACGGAAATGATGTGGAGCACATCACCGGCTGGGGTTCGACAAGGAACGCACATCCATTGCCTCATGCGTCTGCCCGGAAGCCCGAAGGACCACAGGGAGGTGGTCCGGAAGCTTTGGCGGTCTTCAGGACGATTCTGTGGCGACCCAAAAATCAACTGTCCCATCAGTGATGATTGGTACGTCGAACTGGGTTCACCCCCGTTTTCACGGACACTTACAAGAAGGCCGATCGAGGCCATGAGGAGTGTTCATGTCAAAGCGTCGCAAGTTCAGTGCCGAGTTCAAGCGTGGCGCGGTGGAGCAAGCCAGTCGGCCCGGTGTCAGCTGCGCCCAGGTAGCCCGTGAGCTGGGCATCCGTGACAGCCTGCTGACCCGCTGGAAGCGGGAGGCGCAGACGGCGGGGAAAGCCGCCTTTGCTGGTACCGGGAGCCCGCGTGACGAGGAGGTTGCCCGGCTCAAACGCGAGTTGGCCCGGATCACCAAGGAGCGGGATTTTTTGCGCGAAGCGGCGACGTTCTTTGCCAAGGGATCATCCTGAGGTATCAGGTGATCGAACGTTGCCGCGATGAGTTTCCGGTTCGTCTGATGTGCCGCTGCCTGCGGGTATCGACCAGTGGCTACTACGACTGGAGCAAACGACTGCCCAGCCCTCGTCAATGCGATAACGAGCGCTTGCTGGGCCGTATCCATGTGCTGCATCAGGACAGCCGGGGCACGCTGGGTGCCGGCCGCATGCAGGAAGATCTGGTCGAGGAAGGGCTGACGGCCAGTCGGAACCGGGTTGCCCGGCTGATGGCGTTGGCAGGCCTTCAAGGCTGGCCGCGCCAGAAACGGCGTGGCCAGCGCGCTCAACCGGCCCTGACACCGCCGGGCGTGCGCAACCTGCTGGAGCGTGATTTCAGCGCCTCGGAGCCGGAAACCAAGTGGGTGACCGACATCACCGAGATCAAGACCCAGCAGGCCAAGCTGTATCTGTGCGTAGTGCTGGACCTGTTTGACCAGCGCATTGTGGGCTGGTCGATGCATCATCGGCAGGACAGGCAGATGGTGATCAGGGCCGTGCAGATGGCGGTTTGGCAGCGTCAGGAGCAGCATCGGCTGATCCTGCACTCCGACCGTGGCAGCCAATTTCGTAGCGGCGATTACCAGGATTACCTGGCCGCCAATGGCCTGCTCTGTTCGATGAGTGCGGTGGGGCATTGTGGTGACAACGCCGCCTGCGAAGGCTTCTTCGGATTGCTCAAACGCGAGCGGATCTATCGCACAACGTATCCCACACTCGATGCCGCCCGGTCCGATGTGTTCGAATATATCGAGCGCCGCCACAACCCCAGGATGCGACGGCGCCGGGTCAAGCAGGACCAGAAGTTTTCAGTCCTTTCCAAACAGTCCGTGATTTCGGGGTAGAACCCCTGGAGGAGCACAACAGGGAGCGGTTGACGAACTACGCCCTAAAGAAATGCGAATACAACATCGACGGTGTTCTCGTGAAGTTTGTACCTACCCGGGCTTCGATTTAAGAACTGGATTCACTTCGCATGGAGGCATATGCCTCAAGGTACATCGCTATCAGATAGCTCAGGGGAGTCAGCTCTCCCCTGATTTATCATTTGAAGTGATTGCAGCAATGCGGAAAAGTTATAGTGAAAGGACTCGCCGCATGTTGGATGGAAATGTTTTTGTCTGAAGAGCACTGGTTCCTTCCACCAATCTTCCTAGACGGCCGTGCTCCCCTCAGTGCCTTTACAACTCAGGGTTGTATGCAGGGTCGCGAATGATGAAATTCAGTTCAAAGCCTTTCCCGGTAGGCCATACAGTCTTGTCCAGTTGTACTGAGTAACCATCCACCATCCATTTGCCCGGTGTAGACGTTCCAAGCGCAATGCTGATGTCTTGCTCAATGTCGCGGTGGAAGGCGGACTTGAACAGGTCGGAGCTTGCCTTTTGAAACACGTTGTTGGCTGTAGCAAACGTGGATTCGTCGTTTACGTTTAGCAGGATGCGAATTCGCTTGGCCGATTCAGGTGTTCCTCGGACGTAGTAGGACAGGTTGTTCGAGAGGCCTGCAGGGTTAGACAATACTTCGTAGTACTTCGTTCCGCAGGCATAGTCATTCTTCATTTCGGGGAAGAACGGCGTATAGCTGCTCGGGTTCGAGAACGCGGGATTTCCTGAGAGGAAATTACACGCCTGCGCTGGCGGGAAGCCAATAGCGGATGTGTAAGTTGCGGTGTCCGTAGTGGTCATCTCAGTTGGTGGCGAATCGGTGGTTGCCGCTGCCTCAATAGGTGGGCTTGAGTTGTCGTTCTTGCTGCAGGACGTAATGCCGGCGAATGTGGCAACGGCTAGGAGAAGGGAAGTTACTGCCCTGTATCCGCTATTTGGGCCGGATGTCCTGTTGTTGTGAGTTGCGTCGCCTTTCCCGGTCATCATGTTCCCCTGTAGTCCTGGCTCGCCTGAAAGTGGCGCCGTGAAGACTGCCATTCCATGTCTCACTTTGTATAGCCATTGGGACGCTCCTGTTGGCGTTCCAAAAGTCATTCCAAAATGATAGTATCGCAATCTGTTAGAGATTTTGGGACTGGCGAATGGCTAAGGTCGGCTACGGAAGGGTTTCGTCGCAGGGGCAGTCGCTGGATGTGCAGCTTGAGAAGCTTGCAAAGGCTGGCTGCACCAAGGTGTACCGGGAGAAGCGCTCAGGCAGGCAGGCAGACAACCGCCCGGAGCTTCAGGCGGCCCTTGAGTACGTCCGGGAGGGGGATGTGCTGGTCGTGAGCCGCCTCGACCGTATCGCAAGGAGCGTCATCGATTTGGCGAAGATTGCCGACCTACTGAGGCGGAAGGGCGTCAGCTTGCAGGTGCTGGACCAAGGACTGGACACATCGACCTCCGAAGGGAAGTTGATGTTCAACCTGCTGGGTGCGTTCGCTGAGTTTGAGGCAGACATTCGTGCTGAACGCCAAGCTGACGGCATTGCGCTGGCAAAGCGGAAGGGCGTCAAGTTCGGTCGCAGGAAGGCGTTGACCGATGCTCAGGAGGAGCGCATCCGCAAGATGCGTGCGGAAGAGAACTTTAGCATCGGACAACTTCAGGAGCGCTTCGGAATCAGCCGTAGTAGCGTGTATAGGGCGTTGCAGCCCAGCGCTACGGTTTGAGCATCTCCAAGAAGGCTTCGCGCTTCTTCGCAGGAAGTGCCCTGAAGCGAACCAGTAGCGTTCGCTCATGAACGCTGCCAGCCCTCAGTTCGGCCGCATCTCCGTCGTGGGGCTTGGCGGCGCTGGTCGCGCCGACCCCACAAATAAGCTCGTCAAGCGAGCGCTTCAGCGCATTCCGTAGCTCCGGCAGCACTCGGAAGCTTGGGGTTTCGCGCCCGTTCTCCCATGCCGAAATTGACGCCTTCGTGACTCCCAAGGCGAAGCCAAGTTGTTCCTGCGTCATGCCGGCTGCAGTTCGCGCTTCGCGCAGTCTGTCACCAAAGCCTTTCATGCCGATGGCCCGCGAATTCTGGGCCATCAAAAATATGGAGCTTCCGCACTCGTGTCGTTCGGCGTGCCTTGACTCTATTGGTTATGAAATTCCATACTCGCTAAGTGCGGGGAATCTAGACTGGCCGGAATGCCGTCCGGCGACTTGTTTGTTCTCGCAGGAACGGGTGCTGACACTTGCCCTGAAAGCCTTGCCCAGCAAGGTTTTGAGGGTGGTCGGCTGGTTTTAAGGTGCAAGTGAGTTAGTCGGTCGCGCCTATGGCGCGTTGCATGGAATTGCGAACTACAGGGGACATAGATGAGTCAGAACGAGCCTAGTGGAACTTCCACTCCGCCCGAGGTCCTGCCCGAGCACATCCGGCAGAACTTGAAGAAGTACCACCAGCACGCGGAGCGTATCACCTGCCTCGAATGCGGCTACGTAGGTCCGATGGGCATCAAAGCGCGCATCAAACCTTGGTATGCCACTTGGTGGGGAAGCATCCTGCTAGCCGCGATTGCGGCAAGCATTGCCTCTGTCCTGTTTGGCGGTATCGGGATGATGGCTGCTGTCATCGTGGGCGGCTTGGCAAGCGCTCTGGCGCTTTCGGGTGGCCGGGATATCCATTCCTGCCCCAACTGTGAGGCCGACCTGCAACGACGTTGAGTTTCGGCTGGTTCGGCAGTTATCCCTATCTCACACCGACGAGGAACATCATGGGCGCTACCCGTTCGCTTTCTCTTGTCTTCCTTCTTCTTTCACTGGCCGGATGCGACAGGCTGGCTGCCGTCGCCGGACCCAGTGAGCTGGTGTCATTTGGATACGTGCGTGCATCTTCATGCGAAAGACGTGGCCCCGTTAGCTACAACTGCGTGATGAGAAACTTTAGCGACGGACCGCGAGGAGTGAACATGGAATGCGCATCCTTCGACAGGCAGGGACGCGTGATTGGTCGGTCCCACAGCGCATCAGGCATGACCTCGGTCACCTTTAATCCGGGAGAGGAGCGCATAGCGGCCGTGTACTACGAAGAAGGGGCCGCGACTTTGGTGTGTGCTGACGTACAGGACAGCATCCCCGCCTACAAGGTGGTCCGCGAGTTGGTCTCCGCGCCGAGCGCAAAGGACATCGTTTCCACGCTCTCCCTCTAACTGCTCAGAAAAATGAAGGCGAACCGCAATGGCAACGTATGAAGTGAAGATGGGTCGTCCCGGTGGTGGCAGCGGCACGTTCGTGGTGACGGTCCACGCCAGCACCCCTGACCAAGCCCGACGTACCGCCGAAGCTCAGAACCCCGGCTACAAGGCGCAGTCCGTCTATCGCCTGCCGTACTCGAACTGACCCGACCCAAGGAAAGAAGGCATGTTGAATCGAATCGCGCTGGTAGTTGCCATGGTGCTGTTCCCGTTGGTATCGCAGGCACAGGTAGCTCCTTTGGCGGTCAGTGGGAAATGGGAGTATCGCGATGCATCGCAGGAAGAGACGGATGAGGGAATAAACCTCTGTTTCCAGCTGGATGCTGCATCGACCGCACGGAGTCCTCAGCTACGCCATTTCGGTGGCGCCCTGTGTGTTTCCAATCCTGCCGAAGGAGCAAAACTGCTCAGACTTGCACAAGTTGCACTCCGGTCCGGTTGCACCTACAGCGCGGAAGGAGTGGCGTCCATCTTTCTATCGGGCCTGCGGACGCTGCCTGAGGATGAGATGTATGAGGAGCGATTGGAAGCCCGCTTGATGCTTGTTACGGCGAACCGGACCACATCTCCTCTAGCTTCGGATTGCGGCGACGAGTCATCGGCAGTCACACCAAGCTTCAAGAGCATCCATGACGCTATTGCAGCTCTGAAAACGCACCCAGACTACTCCAGCCTGTCGATGTCGGATTTTTCGCGCGTGGATGCCGTCAGCGGCCTTGCCGAGTTGGGTGCAAGCACGCAGATGCTCTTGCCGTCCGGTTCGTCCGATACGCTGGTCATGTACACCGAGAACAATGTAGGCACACCATTCCTGACCGTAGAGCGCTTCGACGGTCGGCAATGGCGGGATGTCAGCGCCACGACTCTGCCCGGATACGTCAACAGGAATGGCAGCAACTACTACCTCGATGTGAATGGCGGTGCTGTCAAGGTTCGAAACCTTCCGGCAAGAAAGGCTTGGCGCTATAGCGAGGGGCGATTTGTGCCAGAGGGCTAAGCCCTTGCCGTTACAAGTTTGGCTCTGCGGGAATTCGCTTTTTTAGGTGCTTCTGTCGAGCGAGCGGAGATATCCATGAAGGCGTTCAACTCACTAACTTAGGTGGTCTTGCTCTCAGGCAAGTCCACCATGTGAACGCCATTCTTTCCGATTGGAAGAACTAGCTTCCGCTTGCCATCCCGGAAAGATAAGAAGATTTTCTTTTGCTTAGGAGCATTGTCTATCATGTCGGGGTCACCCCTACCTACGGGTAGGAGTTCAATTCTGCTTATGATTCGTGAGATGCGCTCTCTAAGTCGGACTCGGATAAGGTAGCGTTCTGTGGGGGCGACTCCGTTCATTTCCGTATAGAGCGTCAAGAGCTTTTCGGCGAATGTACTTGCATCTTCCGTGGGTGCATCAAGGTTTCTCTCTTCAGCCTGAAGTCGCTCTAGAGTCTCTTTTCCCTCGTCTATCGATTCCTCTAGAGCCTTGACTATCTTCAGGATGGTTCTTGAAGGGACATCCTTGCTTCGCGATAGCTCATTTTCGTAGCCGTCCAGCTTTTTCTGGTTGGAATCAAGTTGGGATGCAACTAGCGCAAGCTCGTTCCGTATTTCCTTCAGACGGCCATCGATGTCAATTCCCGTGAGGATTGCGCCGATATCCAGCTGTCTTAGCGCGTACAAGATGTACATCTCGGCATCGTCGTATCGCCATGAGCGATAAGTGCAGTCCTTGCCTCGTCGTGCCTTTGAGCAAACAAGGTACGCTCCCCCCTTCCTTCCCGGTCCCTTGTTGGTGAACGTCATTGGAGCGCCACACCACTTGCAGTACACCATCGCCGTGAACAAGTTCGAAAGACTTTCCCCTTGTCTGCCTTTCAGTGGTATCACTGGGGTGTACTTCCTCGAGCTGACGCGGCGGAACAAGTCAACATCAATGACAGCCGGGTAGTAGTCCGGGACCTCATCACCCTCAGGGGTACGATATCTCGTGCCCGTTTGCTCGTCGTACATAAGGCGGAAAGGCTGGTAGTAGCCGATTAGCGCGCGATTCTTGAGCAACTTAGCGACTGAAGACGGTTGCCAGCCTTGGCTAGGATTCCGGAAGCTCGGGTAGCCATTTCCATTCAAGTACTTAACAATCCGGTTCCTCCCAATGCCGCTGTCCGCCAGTTCAAAGATTTTCTGGATGGAAGTGACTCGTTCCGGGATTGGCTCAAACGATTTGGTAAGGCTGTTGAACTTCAGCCACTCCGGTCCGCGAGAACTTACCGGTACATTGCCGGCGTTCTTCCTCTTATTGGCCCAAGCAGCTTTCACGCGCTGAGACTTCATCTCGGACTCGCTGTTGGCCCGATGCATGGTGCTTAGGGCAAGCACGAGAGAAGGAAGGCCGGCATCCTTGTCGAGGATTTGCGGACCGGCATCATTCAGGGTGACGACCTTGATGCCCTTATCAATCAATGTCACCAGCAGCGTCAGCGCGTCCATGACTTTCTGACGTGACAGGCGGTCCAGTGATTCGACAATCAGGTAGGAGCCCTTCGGAACTTGCCCGGAGTTCACCTCGGCTATGAAGTTGCCAAGCCCGCTCTTCAAATTGGCTCCGCGATAGCCTGACACCCCAAGGTCTTGGAACGCCGCGCTCTTGGTGAGCGTCAGATTGTTCTCGGAGACGAAGCGGCCCACAGCCTCTGCCTGCCTTCGCAGACTATCTCCTCGTTGCTGGTCCGGCGTAGAAAAGCGGATGTATGTGTATGCGTTAGCCATGGGGTGCAATATGGCATATACCTAAGCCTGTGATGTCCACGCCGAACTGGAAGCCCGAAACCATCGCCGTGCACGGCGGCTACCGTCCCGACCCGACCACCCGCGCGGTGGCGGTGCCGATCTACCAGACCGTGGCCTATGCCTTCGACGACACCCAGCACGGCGCCGACCTGTTCGACCTGAAGGTGCAGGGCAACATCTACACCCGCATCATGAACCCCACCACCGACGTGCTGGAGCAGCGCATCGCCGCGCTCGAAGGTGGCGTCGGCGCACTGGCACTGGCGTCCGGGCAGGCGGCCATCACCTACGCGATCCAGACCATCGCCGAGGCCGGCGACAACATCCTGGCCTCCAGCGCGCTGTATGGCGGTACCTACAACCTGTTCGCGCACACGCTGCCGCAGTTCGGCATCCAGACCCGCTTCGCCGACTACCGGGATCCGCAGGCGTTCGCGGCGCTGATCGATACCCGCACCAAGGCGGTGTTCGTCGAGTCCATCGGCAACCCGCGCGGCAACATCACCGACATCGAGGCCATCGCCGCGATCGCGCACGCGCACGGCGTGCCGGTGATCGTCGACAACACCGTGGCCACGCCCTACCTGTTGCGCCCGTTCGATTTCGGCGCCGACATCGTGGTGCATTCGCTGACCAAGTACCTGGGCGGGCATGGCACCAGCCTGGGCGGGGCGATCGTCGATTCAGGGCGCTTCCCCTGGGCCGAACACAGCCAGCGCTTCCCGCGGCTCAATACGCCGGACGTGAGTTACCACGGGGTGGTCTACACCGAGGCGCTGGGGCCGGCAGCCTATATCGGCCGCGCACGCGTGGTGCCGCTGCGCAACACCGGCGCGGCGATCTCGCCGTTCAACGCCTTCCAGATCCTGCAGGGCATCGAGACCCTGGCGCTGCGCATGGACCGGATCAACAGCAACACGCTGGCGGTCGCGTCCTTCCTGCAGCGGCACCCGAAGGTGGCGTGGGTGAACTACGCGGCGCTGCCCGATCACCCCGAGCATGCGCTGGTGCGCAAGTACCTGCGCGGGCACGGCTCTGGGGTGCTGACCTTCGGCCTGCCCGGCGGCCGCGAGGCGGGGGCGCGCTTCCTCGACGCGCTGCAGCTGTTCACCCGGCTGGTCAACCTGGGCGATGCCAAGTCGCTGGCCACGCACCCGGCCTCCACTACCCATCGCCAGCTCGATGCGGCCGAGCTGGAAAAGGCCGGGGTGACGCTGGACACGGTGCGCCTGTCGGTCGGCATCGAACATATCGACGACCTGCTGGCCGACCTGGAGCAGGCGCTGGCGCAGGCCTGAGCGCGCGAGTTCAACCGGTCCCCGCGCTCCCCGGGCGCGGGTGGCGCGCGTCCGCTGCGCCACCCGCCGCCGCGCAGCGCGCAGGCGGCCTTACCAGGCGATGGTGAAGCGCTGGCGCAGGTGCCGCGGCTGCTCCAGCTCGTCGACCAGGGCCACGGCCAGGTCGGCCGGGCTGATGGTGCCGGGGCCGTCGGCGGCCATCAGCGGCGTGTCGCTGCCGGTGCGGTAGCGGCCGGTGCGCTCGGTCGGGCCGCCGTCGTGGAAGGCCACCGGCGGGCTGAGGAAGGTCCAGTCCAGGGTCGATTCGCCCTTCAGGTCTTCCAGCGCGTCGCGCGCGGCGCGGGCACCGTCGTGGAACGCCGGCGGGAACGACGGCGTATCCACCAGCTGCACGCCGTCGGCGGTGTACAGGCTGCCGGCGCCGCCCACCACCAGGTAACGCTTCACCCCGGCGGCGCGGGTGCCGGCGACGATCGCCCGCGAGCCCTGCATGAAGTCGTGGTAGATGTCCGGGTTGCCCCAGCCGGCGTTGTAGGCGCTGAGCACCGCGTCGTTGCCGGCCACCGCGGCCTGTACCTGTGCGGCATCGCTCACGTCGGCACGGACCACGCGCAGGCGTTCGCGCGCGGCGAGCTTCTCCGGGTGGCGGGCCAGCGCGGTGACCTCGTGGCCACGCGACAGCAGTTCTTCGAGCAGGGCGCGGCCGACGAAGCCGGTGGCACCGATCAGGGCGACTTTCATGGCGATTCCTCGTGTGGATGGCAGGCCCACAGTGTCCTCCCGGCATGGTGGCGGCGGCAGTCCCCCGGCGCCACAATCACCTTGAAGCCACGCTTCACGATGGCGCGGCGGCAGGAGGAGCGATGGAGAATCTCAGGCGCATGGCGCTGTTCGCGCAGGTGGTCCAGCACGGCTCCATGAGCGCCGCGGCGCGGGCGCTGGGCATGAGTACCTCGGCGATCAGCCAGCAGGTGCGCGCGCTCGAGCAGGAGGCCGGCGTCGCGCTGCTGCACCGTTCGACCCGGCAGCTGTCGCTGACCGACGTCGGCAGCCGCTACTACGCGGCCTGCGCGCGCCTGCTGGATGCCGCCGGCGAGGCCGCGGCCGAGCTGTCGGCGGCCCGCCACGCGCCCAGCGGCGAACTGCGCCTGTCCGCACCGCTGGGCATGGCCGACCATGTCGGGCCGGCACTGGGGGCGTGGCTGCGTGAGAACCCGCAACTGCGCCTGCACCTGCATTTCGAGGATGGCTGGACCGACCTGGTGCAGGCCCGGATCGACCTGGCGCTGCGCTTCGGCCAGTTGCCCGACAGCGACTGGATGGCGCAGCGCCTGGGGACCCTGCAACGCTGGCCCTGCGCCGCGCCGGACTGGTTGCGGCGGCATGGCCCGCCGGCCGATCCGTTGCAGGTGCCGGCCGGTGAATGGCTGGGCCTGGCGCAGGTTCCGGGGCTGGCGTGGCGGCACCGCGCCTCGGGGCAGGCGCGGCGGGTGCCGGCGCATCCGCGCCTGGTCAGCCACAACCAGCCGGCAGTGCGCCAGCTGTGCGTGTCGGGGCTGGGCGTGGCGGTACTGACCTGCCTGGACGTCATGCCGCTGCTGGCCGATGGCCGGCTGGTCCGGCTGCTGCCCGAATGGGACGTTCCGGCGCTGCCGGTGTGGGCGGTGACGCCGCACCGGCAGACCCAGCCGGCCAAGGTGCGCCAGGCGATCGAGCTGCTCGGCCGCTACCTGGCGGGCATACCCGGCGTTGGCGACAGCGGGGCCTGAGCGGCCCCGGCATCGCGGCCCGCTCAGCCGGCGGCGGCGCCTGCCCGCAGCGCGCGGTACGGCGGCGTGGCCATGACCATTTCCGCCAGCGAGTGCGCCAGTTCGCGCTCGGCCAGCACCGTGCCGTCGGCACCGTGCTCGAGCAGGTGCTTGACCTCGGCATCGCTGTGCGCGCGCGCCAGCAGGGTCAGGTTGGGGTTGATCGCGCGCAGCTTGGCCAGCGCTTCGCCTGCTTCCAGCGGCTGCGGGATGGCGAGGATGGCGATGCTGGCGCGTTCGGGATGGGCTTCGGCCAGCACCAGGTCGGCGGCGGCGCTGCCGCGGATGCCGGGGATGCCGGCGGCGTGCGCGCGCTCGACATGGTCGCGGTTGTCGTCGATCACCAGCACCGGCACGCCGCGGTCGCGCAGCACCTGCGCCAGGGTGCTGCCGACCCGGCCGTAGCCGATGACGATGGCGTGGTCGTGCAGGTCCAGCGACGGCCCGGGCGGGATGTCCGGCGCTTCCGGCACCGGCAGGGTTTCCTTGTGCCGCGCCTGCCAGCGGTCGAGCAGGCCGAACACCAGCGGGTTGAGCATGATCGACACCAGCGCGCCGGCCAGCACCAGCGACTGCCCGGTAGCGGGCAGGATCTTCAGCGCCACGCCGAGCCCGGCGATGATGAAGGCGAACTCGCCGATCTGCGCCAGCGACGCGGAAATGGTCAGCGCCGTGGCCTTGGAATGGCCGAAGGCGCGCACGATGAAGAACGCCGCGGCCGACTTGCCGAACATGATGATCGCCACCGTGGCCAGCACCTGCCACGGGTGCTCGACCACGATCATCGGGTCGAACAGCATGCCCACCGAGATGAAGAACAGCACCGCGAACGCATCGCGCAGCGGCAGCGAATCGTGCGCCGCCTTGTGGCTCAGCTCCGACTCGTTGAGCATCATGCCGGCGAAGAACGCGCCCAGCGCGAACGACACCCCGAACAGCGCGGCCGCGCCGAACGCCACGCCCAGGGCGATGGCCAGCACCGCCAGGGTGAACAGTTCGCGCGAACCGGTGCCGGCGATGCGTTCCAGGATCCACGGGATCACCCGGCGCCCGACCAGCAGCATCACCGCCACGAACAGGCCCAGCTGCACGAAGGTCCAGCCGATCGACGCCAGCACGCTGCCGAGGCTGTGGCTGCGGCCCTGGGCCTCCGGGCCGAACACGCCGGCGATCACCGGCATCATCACCAGCGCCAGTACGCAGGCCAGGTCCTCGACGATCAGCCAGCCGACCGCGATCTTGCCGCGGGTGGTCTCCAGCAGGCGGCGTTCCTCCATCGCCCGCAGCAGCACCACGGTCGAGGCGGTGGCCAGCGAGAAACCGAAGATCACCCCGTGCAGCGGCGGCCAGCCCATCAGCGTGGCCACCCCCCAACCCAGCACCGTGGCCACCGCGATCTGGCCGATGGCCCCGGGAATGGCGATGGCCTTCACCGCCATCAGGTCCTTGAGCGAGAAATGCAGGCCGACGCCGAACATCAGCAGCATCACGCCGATCTCGGCCAACTGGTTGGCCAGCGCCTGGTCGGCGACGAAGCCCGGCGTGAACGGCCCGACCACCACCCCCGCGACCAGATAGCCCACCAGCGGCGACAGCCGCAGCCGGTTGGCCAGGGCGCCAAGCACGAAGGCCAGGCCCAGGCCGATGGCGATCATGTTGATCAGGGCGGTGTCATGGTGCATCGGAACTCGCAGGGGTGGGGGATGTGACGATTCTACGGGCGCGCCCGCCGCAGACAAGGAAACACCGCACCGGATGCGGACGTGGCGCACGCAAAAAGCAATGCCCCGGTTTCCCGGGGCATTGCGCGGCACATCCGGCGCGTCAGGCGCCGCTTACCACTTGTAGCCGATGCGGCCGTAGACATAGGCGCCGTTGAAACCGGCCGGCGCATAGTTGCTGTAGGGCATCTGGCCCCAGGCGTTGACGCTGGTGAACGCGGGGTTGACCTTGTCCGGGTGCGAATCGAGCACGTTGTCCGCACCCACGGTCAGCGTCCACTGCGCGCTCGGCTTGAAGCTGGCCGACACGTCCAGCACCCACTGCGGGTCGTAGCTCTGGTCGAACGCCGGGTTGGTCTGGCGCACGGTGAACCGGCCGTAGCGGGTGGCGTTCAGGCCCAGCACCCAGCGCTCCAGGGTCCAGGTGCCGCCGACGATGGCCTTGTCGCGCGGGAAGGCGTCTTCCAGGCGGCCGATCTCGTCGCGCGCCACCAGCGGCGTGGTCAGGCCCAGGCTGGTCAGCACGCCCGGCGACGGCGCCAGCCGCTTCACATCGGTCTTGTTGTAGCTGTAGCTGGCGGTCAGGTCCAGGGCGCTGGCGGCCAGCGGGATGTTGTAGCTGCCGACCACGTCCACGCCGCGGGTGCGGGTGTTGGCGGCGTTGTTGAAGTAGCGGAAGGCGGTGACGTTGTTGATCCCCAGCGAGGTCAGCAGCGCGTTGGTCGCCGGATTGGTGTTGATGGTGGACGACAGCAGGATGCGGTCGTCGATGTCGATCTGGAACGCATCGACGGTCAGGTACAGGCGCTCGACCGGCTGCAGCACCAGGCCCAGGCTGTAGGAGGTGGAGGTTTCCGCCTGCAGCGGCCTGGAACCCAGCGCCTGCGCCACGATGCTGGTCGCGGGGAAGGTGCCCGACTCGACGAACACGCCGTTGGAGTAGTTGCTGGTGATGACCTGGTAGCTCTGCTGGGCCAGCGACGGCGCGCGGAAGCCGTTGGAGACGGTGGCGCGCAGCGCCACCGTGTCGGTGAACGCATAGCGGGCCGAGAGCTTGCCCGAGGTCTTGCTGCCGAAGTCCGAGTAGTCCTCGTAGCGCACGGTGGCGCCGGTCGACAGCTTGTCGGTCAGGTCGGCCTCGAGGCCGGCATAGAGGGCGTAGTTGTGGCGGTCGGCGTGCACCGCGTTGATCGGGGTGAAGCCGCCGAAGCCCTGCGCGCCGCTGCCGAAATAGGAGTTCGGCTCGCCCGGCGACTGGTTCCACTTCTCCTGGCGGTACTCGGCGCCGAAGGACAGCGTCACCGGGTAGGCCAGGCCCCAGTCCAGCGCCTGCGAGAAATCGGCATTGACGATGTTGTGGGTGTACTCCAGCGCGCCGTCGCGGAAGCGGGTGGGGCTGTTGGCGCCCAGCGCGTAGTTCATGGTGTTGCGGGTGGCGAAGTCGATGCGGCTGTAGCCGTAGTTGTAGCTCACGTCCCAGTTGAAGCCGCCTTCGGTGCTGCCCTTCAGGCCGGCGACCAGCGAACGGTCCTTCAGGTACTGGTTGATCTCCGGCACGAAACCGTCGGGGTAGAGCAGCTTGGTCGCGGCGTTGTGGTTGCGCGAACGGTAGAACGCGAACGAGGTGATGTCGCGGTTGCTGGCGATGGCGGTGGCGTAGCCATGCAGGGTGTCGCTGAAATCGAAGCCGGCATTGGCCGACACGGCGCGGGTATCGACTTCCGGGTCGCCGACCACGAACGCCTTCACGCCCACGCCCGGGTAGTTGCCGGTGTTCGGCGTCGGGTTGCCCGGCAGGCCGTAGGCGTTGAACGGGCCGGCGCGGTTGGTGCGGTCCTGGTGCGAGAGCTGGCCGGCGAAATGCACCGTGCCGCGGCCATCGGCGAAGCTGACGCCGGTATCGCCGGAGAGCTGGTACTGCCTGCCGTCACCGGCCGAATACTGGCCCAGGTCCAGCGCCAGGCTGCCGCCCTTGCCGGCGCCCTTGAGCACGATGTTGACCACGCCGGCGATGGCGTCCGAGCCGTACTGGGCCGAGGCGCCGTCGCGCAGCACTTCCACGCGTTCGATCGCCGCCACCGGGATGGTGTTCAGGTCCACGGCCGAGGAGCCGCGGCCCATGCTGCCGTTGACGTTGAGCTGGCCGGACAGGTGCCGGCGCTTGCCGTTGATCAGGATCAGCACCTGGTCCGGCGACAGCCCGCGCAACTGCGCCGGGCGCACGCCGCTGGTGCCGTCGGTCAGCGCCGGGCGCGGGAAGTTGAGCGAGGGCAGGGCGCGCGACAGCGCGGTGGCCAGCTCGGTCGAGCCGGTGGCCTGCAGGACCTCGGGGGTGATGATGTCGATGGGCGACTGCGATTCGGCCACGGTGCGGTCGGCCACGCGGGTGCCGGTGACGATCACGGTGTCGAGCGTCTGGGCGCCGGACTGGGCGAAGGCAGGGGCAACCGGGAGGCCGAGGGCGATGGCGACGGCAACGGCGAGCGTACTGGACTTGCGGTTCATCTGTTTGCAGCTCCGGTATGAATGAGCGGCACCGGCGGCGACGGGATGTCCGTCACGAGGGGGCGTACGGTGCGTCATCATGGATTAATGGAATTTTTACGCGGTGTCAAATGCCGTTTGGCCCGCCTATGTCGTTGCTGCTGAAAGCATTTCGACCGAAAAGACGTGGCACCCGGCGGGGTTCGGGGGAGGGCATCCCGGCACGAAACCGATGCGAGGGAAGCGTCAGTCAAGTATTCGTTAACGCTAGAATCGCGTCGCAGGAATGTTGCTCAGGTGTACATTCCTTTTCGTTATAACGGACCCCCTCATGATTTCCCTTCGTAATTTCGCCCTGCGCCGGGGCGAGCGCCTGCTGTTGTCCAACGTCGACCTCACCCTGCATGCCGGCTACCGCGTGGGCGTGGTCGGGCGCAACGGCGCCGGCAAGTCCAGCCTGTTCGCCGCCGTGCGCGGCGAACTGGAAGCCGACAAGGGGGATGTGTCGCTGCCGGGCAGGATCCGCATCGCCGACGTGGCCCAGGAAACCCCGGCGCTGCCCGACCGCGCCATCGATTTCGTGCTGGGCGGCGACGATGTGGTGGCCGCGGTGCTGGCCGAGGAAGCCGCCGCGACCGCGCGCGAGGACTGGGAAGCCGTCGCCGACGCGCACCAGAAGATGGCCGAACTGGGCGCCTATGACGCCGAGGCGCGGGCCGGCAAGCTGCTGCATGGCCTGGGCTTCCCGGCCGAGACCCACGGCCGCCCGGTGGCCGCGTTCTCCGGTGGCTGGCGTGCGCGCCTGAACCTGGCGCGCGCGCTGATGATGCCCAGCGACCTGCTGCTGCTCGACGAACCGACCAACCACCTCGACCTGGACGCGGTGTACTGGCTTGAACAGTGGCTGCTCAAATACCCGGGCACGCTGCTGCTGATCTCGCACGACCGCGAGTTCCTGGACAACGTCGCCACCCACACCCTGCACCTGCACGGCGGCACCGCGCGGCTGTACACCGGCGGCTATACCGACTTCGAGCGCCAGCGTGCCGAACACCTGCGCCAGCAGCAGATCGCGCACGAGAAGGAGCAGGCCGAACGCGCCCACCTGCAGAGCTTCATCGACCGCTTCAAGGCGCAGGCCAGCAAGGCCACCCAGGCGCAGAGCCGCATGAAGCGCCTGGCCAAGATGACCGGCACCGAGGCGGTGCGCGCCGAGCGCGAGTTCCGCATCGAGTTCTCCGAGCCGGCCAAGCTGCCGTTCTCGCTGATCCGCCTGAACCACGTCGAGGCCGGCTATGGCCAGGACGCGGTGATCCTGAAGGACGTCGGCTTCGGCCTGGAGGCCGGCCAGCGCGTGGGCCTGCTCGGCCCGAACGGCGCCGGCAAGACCACCCTGGTCAAGACCCTGGTGGGCGACCTGCCGCCGCTGGCCGGCGAGCGCAGCGCGCACCCGGACATGAAGATCGGGTATTTCGCCCAGCACACGGTGGAGTCGCTGCGCGAGGGCGCCACGCCGATGGACCACTTCCGCGAGATCGACCCGGACGGCGTCAACCAGAATTTCCGCGACTTCCTCGGCAAGTGGAACTTCCCCGGCGACCGCGCGTTCGAGCCGGTGGACGGCTTCTCCGGCGGCGAGCGCGCGCGCCTGGCGCTGGCGCTGATCGCCTGGCAGCAGCCCAACGTGCTGCTGCTCGACGAACCGACCAACCACCTCGATCTTGAAATGCGCGAGGCGCTGGCCGAGGCCCTGAGCGTGTTCGAGGGCGCCATCGTCATGGTGTCGCACGACCGCCACCTGATCGGCCTGGTCTGCGACACCTTCTGGCGCGTGGCCGACGGCGTGGTCGAGCCGTTCGCCGGCGACCTCGACGAGTACGCCGCGTGGCTGCGCACCCGCGCCAGCGCGCAGGGCGCGCGCAGCAAGGCCGACCGCGCCGACAAGGGCGCAAAGCCGGCCGAACCGGCGCCTGCGCCGGTGGCCGCGCAGTCGGCGCCGGCGAAGAAGCCGGTCAACCCGCACAAGCTGGAAGCAGCCGAGAAGAAGGTCGAGCAGCTGGGCGTGGCGCTGGCCGATATCGACCGCCATCTGGCCGATCCGGCCAACTACGCCGATGCGGCAAAGATGACCCGGCTCGGCGGCGAGCGCGACGTGCTCGCGCAGCAGCTGGAGCAGGCCGAAGCGGCGTGGATGGAGCTGCTCGACTAGGGCGTGCCGCGTGGGCGCGGGCCGGCGGCTACGCCTGGCCCTGCGCCTGCAGCCACAGGCGGAAACGCCTGAGCGGCTCGCGTTCGGCGCGCGAGCGCAGCCGGGTGAGCCAGTAGCGTCCCAGCACCAGGGTCTGCGCGAAGGGCTGCAGCAGGCGGCCGTCGGCCAGGTCCTGCTCGAACATGCGCAGCGGCAGCAGCGCCACCCCGGCGCCCGCGGCGGCGGCGCTGGCCAGTGCCAGCGAGGAGTCGAACACCGGGCCGCGTGGCTCCACCCCGGCCACCCCGGCCGCCTGCAGCCAGCGCGGCCATTCGTCGTTGCGGTAGGAGCGCAGCAGCGGCACCGCGGCCAGGTCGCGGGGCTGCCGCAGGCGTCGCGCCAGCAATGGCGCGCATACCGGCGCGAACGGCGCGTCGACGATCGGCGTGCAGTCCTGGCCCTGCCAGTCGCCTTCGCCGAAGCGGATCGCCAGGTCCAGGCCCTCACCGGCCAGGTCGATGCGGTTGTTGTGGGTCTGCAGGCGCAGCTCGATATCCGGATGCGCAGCCTCGAAATCGCCCAGCCGCGGCAGCAGCCAGCCGGTGGCGAAGGTCCCGACCACGCCCACCGTCAGCACCTCGCGGAAGCGGCCGCCGGCGAAGCGGTCCAGGGCGATGGCGATACGGTCGAAGGCCTCGGTGAGCACCGGGTGCAGCGCCGCGCCTTCGTCGGTGAGCGCCACCCCGCGCGGCAGGCGATGGAACAGCGTGACCTGCAGGCGCTCTTCCAGGCTGCGGATCTGGTGGCTCAGCGCGGCCTGGCTGACGCACAGCTCCAGCGCCGCGCGGGTGAAATTGAGGTGGCGTGCGGCGGCCTCGAAGGCGCGCAGGGCGTTGAGCGGAAGCTGGGGGCGGATCATGCCAGAGCCATAACGACCGGTGATGGGTGGTCGCATTATTCCCGGTCTGGGTACGGAAATCGGGGCTTTGACCCTTGTTTATATAATGGCTTCCGCTGGTTTTTCGCGCTGGTCGAGCGCGGTCGCCGCTTCCGATAATCGCGCTCATCCACACCCACGGAGCGCGCCAGCATGATCGACCGCCGCCAGTTTCTCGCCCTCGGCGGTGCCGCGTGTGCCGGCATTGCCGCCGTGCCCCTGCTGGCCCGCGCCGTGCCCGCGCCTGCGGCCGGTTTTGCCGCACTGGAGGCCGAAAGCGGGGGGCGCCTGGGCGTGTGCCTGTGGCATCCGGCCAGCGGCGCGCGTTTCGGCCAGCGCATGGACGAACGTTTCCCGATGTGCAGCACCTTCAAGTTCCTGCTGGCGGCCGCGGTCCTGGAGCGGGCCGGGCGCGGCGCGCTGTCGCTGGACCAGCGGGTACCGGTGCGGGCGGCAGACCTGCTCGCCCATTCGCCGGTGAGCGCGCGCCATGTCGGCAAGGACCTGGGCGTGCGCGACCTGTGCCGGGCGACCCTGACCACCAGCGACAACGCCGCGGCCAACCTGCTGCTGCCGCTGGTCGGCGGGCCGGCCGGGCTTACCGCCTTCCTGCGCGCGCAGGGCGATGCGGTCACCCTGGCGGCGCGCTACGAGCCGGACGCCAACCGCTTCGCGGCGGACGATCCGCGCGACACCACCAGCCCGGCGGCGATGGCCGGCAACCTGCAGCGCTTCGTGCTTGGCGATGCGCTGGCGCTGGCCGCGCGCCGGCAACTGGCCGACAAGACCGGCAGCAACGGCCGCGACACCAGCAACGACATTGCCGTGCTGTGGCCGCGGCGCGGCGGTACGCCGTGGGTGCTGGCTGCTTTCCTGCAGGGGTCCACGCTGGACGACGCGGGCCGCGATGGCATCCTGCGCCGGGTCGGCGAACGGGCGGCCGCGCACCTGGGCTGAGCCGCGGCGGTGCGTCGGCGGCAGCGGCACGTGTACCCTGTGCGCCAGTTGGGGAAAGGAAACCGGGCGCATGAGCCGCGAGCTGGTCTACCTGTTGTTGATCTTCGCGCTGCTGGTGATTCCGCGCGCACTGCAGCGCTTCTGCGTACCGGCGCCGCTGACCTGCCTGGTGTTCGGCATCGGCGTGATGCTGTGGCTGGGCGATGGCGCGCACGACCCGGTGGTGGGGCTGCTGGCCACGCTGGGCATTTCCTCGTTGTTCCTGTTCGCCGGCCTCGAGGTGGACCTGAAGGACCTGCGGCGCGGCATGTGGCCATTGCTGGTGCACCTGCTGATCCGCAGCCTGACCCTGGCCGGCGTGGCCTGGCTGGGGTGGCGCTATGGCGGCCTGCAGTGGCAGGCGGCGGGCCTGCTGGCGCTGGCGCTGCTGACCCCGTCGACCGGCTTCATCATGGATTCGCTCGCGCGCCTGGGCCTGGACGAGGCGGAACGGTTCTGGGTGAGCAGCAAGGCCATCGCCGGCGAACTGCTGGCGCTGGCGGCGCTGTTCGTGGTGCTGCAGGCCGGCGATCCCGCGCACATGGCGCTGTCCAGCCTGGTGCTGCTGGCGATGATGGTGGGCCTGCCGCTGCTGTTCGTCGGCCTTGGCCGCTGGGTGGCGCCGCATGCGCCGGGCTCGGAGTTCTCGCTGCTGGTGATGGTCGGCCTGCTCGCGGCCTACATCACCTATTCGCTGGGCGTGTACTACCTGGTGGGCGCCTTCATCGCCGGGCTGGTCGCGCGCCTGCTGCAGCAGCGCATGCCGCTGCTGGCCTCGCACGAGAACCTGCACGCGCTGCGCCTGTTCGCCTCGTTCTTCGTTCCGTTCTATTTCTTCAACGCCGGCACCAAGGTGCCCGGCGACGCGCTCAGCTTCGAGGCGCTGGGGCTGGGCGTGGTGATCACCCTGGTGGTGCTGCCGCTGCGCATCGCGGTGGTCTGGCTGCAGCGGCGGGTGCTGTTCGGCGAGAGTTTCATGTCCAGCCTGCGGGTGTCGCTGGCGCTGTCGCCGACCCTGATCTTCACCCTGGTGCTGGCCGGCATCATGCGCGAACGCTTCGACGCCCCGGCGGTGCTGTACGGCGCGCTGCTGCTGTATGCGGCGTTGAACACGCTGCTGCCGTCGCTGGTGCTGCGCGCGCCGCTGAGCGTGGATCCGCTGGGCAAGGACGCCGCGCACGACGTGGCGGTGGCCGGGCCGGCGCCGGTGCCGCCACGCAGCGCCGAGCCGGCGGTGATCGACGCCGCCCGGCCGCCTTCCGGCTAGGCCGCGCGCTGCGGCTATGATCCGCTCCGGGGAGCCGCCGCACCATGGGCGGCATGTCGACCGGGGCGGGTGAGTGGATAGCGACAACTGGCAGCGCGTGCGTGAACTTTTCGATGCGGTCTGCGACCTGCATCCCTCGCAGTGGCGGACCGAACTGGCGCGCATGAGCGCCGACCCGTTGGTGGTCGCCGAAACCCTGGAACTGCTGCAGGCGCAGACCGTGGACCTGTCCCGCGCACAGTCGCCGCTGCGCGGCCTGCGTGCGGCCGGCGCGCAGGTCGAACAGGGCGAAGGCGAGCGGCTGGGGCCGTGGCGGCTGTGCGAGCGCCTGGCCAGCGGCGGCATGGGCGTGGTGTTCCGCGCCGAGCGCGCCGACGGCCTGTACGCGCAGGAGGTGGCGATCAAGGTCCTGCATGCCGCGCCCGATCCGCGCATCGCCGAGCGCCTCGCCGCGGAGCGGCGCATCCTCGCCGGGCTGCAGCACCCCAACATCGCGCGCCTGTACGACGGCGGCACCACGCCCGGTGGCCAGCCCTATCTGGTGATGGAGTACGTCCGCGGCCAGGCGCTGGACGTCCATTGCCGGCAACATCGCCTCGACCTGCGCCAGCGGCTGGCGCTGTTCCTGAAGGTGTGCGCGGCGGTGCAGGCCGCGCATGCGCGGCTGGTGCTGCACTGCGACCTCAAGCCGGCCAACATCCTGGTGCGTGCCGATGGCGAGCCGGTACTGCTGGACTTCGGCATCGCGCGGCTGATCGAGAACGACGGCAGCCCGGGCCGCCAGCCGTTCTTCACCCCCGGCTATGCGGCGCCCGAGCTGCGCGCGGGCGAACCCGAGGGCATGGCCAGCGACGTCTACAGCCTGGGCATCGTGCTGGCCGGGCTGCTGGCCGCGCAGGATGCCGCGCGCGGCCCGGCGGCGGGGCAGGCGCCATTGCCGCCGAGCCGCCTGGCCGATGCGCGCTGCGCCTGGCGCGGCGCGTTGCGCGGCGACCTGGACGCGATCGCCATGCGCGCCGTGGCCGCCGCGGCGCCGGCGCGCTACGCCTCGGTCGAGGCGCTCGCGGCCGATGTCCGCCGCTACCTCGAGCACCGGCCGGTGCTGGCCCGCGGCGGCGGCGGGTTCTACCGCGGCGGGCGCTGGCTGCGGCGCAGCTGGAAGGGCGCCGCGGCGCTGGCCGGTGTCCTGCTGCTGGTGGCCGCTTTCGTCTGCTGGCTGGCCGAGGCCCGCGCCGAGGCCGAGCGCCAGGCGCAGGTCGCCGAACAGGTGAGCGCGTTCCTGGTGTCGATGTTCGAAGCCGCCGACCCGCGCGAAAAGGGCGCGCGTGCCGGCGACGACATCAGCGCACGCGAGGTGCTCGACCGCGCCGCGGCGCGGGTGGACGCCGAACTGGAGGCATCGCCCGAGGTGCAGGCCCGGCTCAAGGGCGTGATCGGGCTGGCCTACCGCAACATGGGCGACCTGAAGCGCGCCAACCCGATGATGCGCGCCTCTGCCGAGGCGCTGGCCGCGCGCGGTGGCGCGCGCAACATCGACGAGGCCGCACGCCAGTTCAACCTGCTGGCCGGCAGCCATGCCAACAACCGCGACGGCCGCGAGGGCGAGGCGCTGGCGCGGCGCGCCCTGGCCCTGCTCGGGCAGCAGCCGGCGGACAGCTTCCGGGTCGCCCAGTCCTACAACTCGCTGGGGCTGTCGCTGCTGTCCGAGCAGCGCTACGACGAAGCGGAGGCGGCCTTCAGGCAGGCATTGCAGCGGCATGAACTGGCGCGCCGCGAGCAGTTCATCGGCGTGACCCTGGACAACCTCGGCATGATGTACCGGCGCAAGGGCGAACTGGCCGCGGCGGCGGCGATGTTCGAGCGTTCGACGCCGATCTTCCTGCGCATGTTCGGGCCGACGTCGTTCGACTACTGGTCCAGCCACAGCGAGCGCAGCCTGGTGCTGCTCGACCAGGGGCGGCTGGACGAGGCCATCGCCGCGTTCGAGGCCAATCTGGTGCGCGCGCCGCGCATCTTCGGCGAGCGCAGCGTGTACTACGTCAGCGAAAACAACCGCCTGGCCGGTGCGCTGATCCGCAAGGGCGACTACCTGCGGGCCGACGGGCATGTGCGTACCGCGCTGCGGCTGTCGGCCGAGGTGATGGGCAAGGACAGTTTCAACTACTCGGCGATGCTGGAAACGGCCGCGCAGCTGGCCGAGGCCCGTGACGACCCGGCAGCCGCCGAGGCGGCGTGGCGCGAGGCGCTGGCGGTACGCCGCGCGGCGATCGGCGACGGGCACCCGGACACGCTCGACCTGGAATTGCAGCTGGGGTTGTTGCTGGCCCGCCACGGCCACGCCGAAGGCGATGCGCTGGTGCGGCATGCGCATGCGGCGTGGTTGCCGCGGATCCCCGCCGGCAGCGCCAATGGCCTGCGCGTGCGCCAGGGCTGGGCGGAATGGCTGCTGTTGAAGGACCGCCGCGACGACGCCCGCGCGGCGCTGGCGGCGGTAGCCGCCGGGGCCGCGGCGGCCAGTCCGGAGACCGCACTGCGCCAGCAGGTGCTGCAGGCCATGGTGCTGCAGCGCGAAGGCGATGCGGCGGCCGTCGCTGCATGGCGCGAGGTGGTGGCCGCGAGCGCGCGCCTGTCCGGTGCCGATTCGGCGCGGACGGCGCGCTGGCGGCTGGCCCTGGCCAGGGCGCTGGCCGCGGCCGGCGGGCGTGGCGAGCAGGAATCGGCGCGGGCGGCGCCGGTGCTGCGCGCGCAACTGGCCGCCAGCAGCCCGCTGCTGCGCGAGCTGCCGCCGCCGCGGTGACGGGCCGGCGCGGCTTGCCGCCACCGGATGCAGCGGTTAGGGTCGGGGCATGAAGCGCTCTTTCCTCGCAGGTCTCCTGCCGCTGTTGCTCGCTCCTTCGGTGTCCATCGCGGCACCGGCGCCCTCCGCCGCCGATACCGGCGCTGCCGGGTTCCTGGCGGCCCTGGCCCAGCATTGCGGGCAGGCCTTCGCCGGCCGCGTGGTCGCCAACCAGCCGGTGAGCGCCACGCCCGATCCCTTCGAAGGCCAGGCGCTGGTGATGCACGTGCGCGGGTGCGATGCGCCGGCGCAGGAGCTGCGCGTGCCGTTCCATGTCGGCGAGGACCGTTCGCGGACCTGGGTGCTGACCCGCGTCGGCGATCGCCTGCGGCTCAAGCACGATCACCGCCATGCCGATGGCAGCCCGGACAAGGTCACCCTCTATGGCGGCGATACCCGTGAGGCGGGTACCGCGCTGCGGCAGGCGTTCCCGGTGGACGCCGAGTCCGTGGCGATGTTCGAGCGCGAGGGCCTGGCCGGGTCGGTGCGCAACACCTGGGCGATGGAAGTCGAGCCGGGGCGGCGCTTCCTGTACGAGCTGTCGCGACCGGACGGGCGCCTGTTCCAGGTCGAGTTCGACCTCACCCGCCCGGTGGACGCACCGCCGCCGCCGTGGGGCGCCGACGCCGCCACCACGGAAAAGGGCGCCTGACCGGCGCCCTTCGGTTCCAGCCCGACAGCGGCCCTCAGCGTGCGCCGAAGCGCGCGCGGCAGCCGCCGTTCACCCATACGCTGTTGCCGTTGTAGCCCCAGTTGCGGCCTTCCACGCACTGGGTCCGGGACAACTGCTGGATCAGTACCGGGCGGCCCTGGCGGCGTTCCCAGGCGCAGGAGCGCATGCGGTTGTCGTCGCTGCTGCATTCGATGCTGTAGTTGGAGCCGCCCCAGTTGCCATTGCCACCGCCGCCCCAGCCGCCTCCGCGGCCTTCGGCGAACTCGGCGCGGCAGCCGTCGCTGACCCAGACCGCGCCGTTGCTGCTGCCCCAGCTGCGGCCTTCGATGCATTGCGACTTGGACAGCTGCCGCACCAGCGTGGCGCGGCGCCAGTCGGTGCGGCACACGCGCTGGCGGTTGTCGTTGCTCTCGCAGCGGATGGTCTGGCCGTTGCCGGCATTGCCACCGCCCCAGCCGCCGCCGCCGCGGCCTTCGGCGAACTCGGCGCGGCAGCCATTGTCGACCCACACGCTGCCGTTGCCGCTGCCCCAGTTGCGGCCTTCCACGCACTGGGTGTTGGACAGCTGGCGCACCAGCACCGCGCCGCGCCAGCCGGTGTTGCACACGCGCTGGCGGTTGTCGTTGCTCTCGCAGCGGATGGTGTCGCCGTTGCCGCCCCAGTTGCCGTTGCCGCCGCCGTTGCTCCAGCCGCCGCGGCCCGGGCCGAAGTCGGCGCGGCAGCCGTTGCCGACCCACACCGTGCCGTCGCGGCTGCCCCAGTTCTGTCCCTCGATGCAGCGGGTGCTGGACAGCTGGCGGACGATGATGGCGTCGCGCCAGCCGGTATTGCAGACCTGCTGGCGGTTGTTGACGCTCTCGCAGCGCACCGCCGCCACGGTGCCGGGGCCGTTGCCATAGGGCGACTGCGCGGCGGCGCTGGTGGCGAGCAGGGCGCCGGGCAGGAGGGCGGTGAGTCCGGCGAGCAGAAGCGGGCGGTTCATGGCAGCGTCCCTGTTCAGGTTTGGATGGGCGAACTATAGGAAGAGTCTGGCTTAAGCGGGCGTGACTGCGCCGCGGATTTGCTCCGCTCGCCGGCCGGCCGCAAAATAGCCGGCTCGCCGGCACCCTCCCGTGCCGGTATTCCCCTGCGGAGCTTTCCATGCGTACCCACTTCTGCGGCCTGGTCGACGAGACCCTGATCGGCCAAACCGTGACCCTTGCCGGCTGGACCGACGTTGCCCGCAACCAGGGCGGCGTCTGCTTCATCGATCTGCGCGATCATGAAGGCATCGTGCAAGTAACGGTGGAGATCGACAACGCCGAGGTGTTCGCGGTGGCCGCGTCGCTGGGCTACGAGGACGTGCTCCAGGTCGAAGGCGTGGTGCGTGCCCGCCACGCGGTCAACGACAAGATGCGCACCGGCAGGGTGGAAGTGATCGCCAGCCGCATCACCGTGCTCAACAAGGCCGCGCCGCTGCCGTTCCACGCCCACGAGAACCCGGGCGAGGACACCCGCCTGAAGTACCGTTACCTGGACCTGCGCCGTCCGGAGATGCAGCGCATGCAGCGCACCCGCATCAAGCTGGTGCAGGCGCTGCGCCGCCACCTGGACGCGCGCGGCTTCCAGGACATCGAGACCCCGATCCTGACCAAGGCCACCCCGGAAGGCGCGCGCGACTTCCTGGTGCCGGCGCGCATGCACCCGGGCGAGTTCTACGCGCTGCCGCAGAGCCCGCAGCTGTTCAAGCAGATCCTGATGGTGGCCGGCTTCGACCGCTACTACCAGATCGCGCGCTGCTTCCGCGACGAGGCCCTGCGGGCCGACCGCCAGCTCGAGTTCACCCAGCTGGACATGGAGTTCGCCTTCGTGCGCGAGCGCGACGTGCAGGACTTCGTCGAGGACATGATCCGTTCGATCTTCAAGGAAGTGGTCGACGTCGAACTCGACGCGCAGTTCCCGCGCATGACCTGGGCCGAAGCCATGCGCCGCTACGGCTCGGACAAGCCGGACCTGCGCATCGGCCTGGAGCTGGTGGACGTCGCCGCGCTGGTCAAGGACAGCGGGTTCGCCGTGTTCACCGGCCCGGCCAATGACGCCGATGGCCGCGTGGCCGCGCTGCGCATCCCCGGTGGCGCGTCGCTGAGCCGCAAGCAGATCGACGAGTACGCCGCCCATGCCGCCAAGTACGGCGCCAAGGGGTTGGCCTACATCAAGATCGCCGACAACGGCGAGGTCAGCTCGCCGATCCAGAAGTTCTTCAGCGAAGCGGCATTCGCCGCGCTGGTCGCCCACGTCGGCGCCGGCAACGGCGACATCGTGTTCTTCGGCGCCGGCGGCTACAACAAGGTCTCCGACTTCATGGGCGCGCTGCGGCTGAAGGCCGGCAGGGACTTCGGCCTGGTCACTGAAGGCTGGCGTCCGCTGTGGGTCACCGACTTCCCGATGTTCGAGTGGGACGACGAGGAGCAGCGCTACGTGGCCCTGCATCACCCCTTCACCGCGCCGGCGGTGGACGACGTGGCCGACCTGCGCGCCAATGCCCGGACCGCGGTGTCGCGCGGTTACGACATGGTGCTCAACGGCAACGAGATCGGCGGCGGTTCGATCCGCATCCACCGCCCGGAGATGCAGAGCGCGGTGTTCGAACTGCTCGGCATCGGTGCCGAGGAGGCGCGCGCCAAGTTCGGCTTCCTGCTGGACGCGCTCAACTACGGCGCGCCGCCGCACGGCGGCATCGCCTTCGGCATCGACCGCATCGCCGCGCTGATGGCCGGCACCGAGTCGATCCGCGACGTGATCCCGTTCCCGAAGACCACCGGTGCGCAGTGCCTGATGACCGACGCGCCGTCGCCGATCGCCGACGCGCAGCTGGCCGAAGTGCACGTGCAGGTGCGTCCGCAGCCGGCCAAGGGCTGAGCGGCCGATGGCCGGCGTCATCCGTCGCGCATCGCCCGACGACGCCGGCGTGCTGTGCGCGCTGGCCGAGCGTACCTTCGTGGAGACGTTCGGCCACCTGTACCCGCCGCAGGACCTGGCCGATTACCTGGCCACCGCCTATCCGCCGGAGCTGCAGCGCAGCCAGTTGCAGTCGGGCGACTACGCCGCCTGGCTGCTGGAGGTCGGCGGCGAGCCGGTCGGCTTCGCCTTCGCCGGTCCCTGCGGGCTTCCGCATGCCGACGCCCGCCCGGGCGATGGTGAGTTGAAGCGCCTGTACGTGCTGCGCGGCCACCAGGGCGGTGGCTGGGGCGGCGCGCTGTTCGCGCAGGCCGAGCAATGGCTGCTGGAAGGCGGCCCGCGCACGCTGTGGATCGGCGTCTGGTCGGAGAACGTCGGCGCCCAGCGCTTCTATGCCCGCCACGGTTTCGACACGGTCGGCGAATACGCGTTTCCGGTCGGGCGCACGCGCGACCGCGAGTTCATCCTGCGCCGCCCCGCGCGCGGCGCCTGACGGGCGCCGCCGCACGCCGTGCCATGGGCGCGGGCGTGTCCGCTCAGCGCGCCTTGCCGAGCACGTGCGAGCCGTTGGCGGTGTGGTGCTCGGGAATCCCGTAGACCTCGCCCAGCGCCTGGATGAAGCCGTCCACGTCCTCGCCGCGGAACACGCCGCTGACGCGGTAGGACGCCAGCCCCGGATCGGCCAGCAGCACCGGCTTGAAGCTGTAGCGGCCGAACTCGGCCACCGCTTCCGGCAGTGGCGTGTCGTTGAACACCAGCCGCCCGGACAGCCAGCCCGGTGCCGAGCCGGCCGCCACCGCCGCATCCGTCACCTGCATGCGCTGCGCGGCCATGCGCGCGCGCTGTCCGGGGACCAGCACGCCCAGGCGTGCGGCGGGCCGCGCGGCGTCGTTGCCTCCACGCAGTTCCACGCTGCCCTCGTACAAGGTCACGTCGGCGGCCTGGCCGAGCTGCGAGACCTCGAACTGGGTGCCCAGCGCACGCACGCTGCCGGCGGCGGTCTGGACCACGAACGGGCGTTCGCTGTCGCGTGCCACGCGGAAGAACGCGCGGCCACCGTCCAGCCGCACCGAACGACCGCGCGGGTCGTAGCGCACCTGCACCCGCGTGTCCGCGTCCAGGTCCACGCGGGTACCGTCCTCGAGCTGCAGCGAACGGCGCTCGCCGATGGCGGTGCGGTAGGTGCTCTCGACCGCCCGTGGCGGCAGCAGCAGCGCCATGCCGCCGGCGCAGGCCAGCACCACCGCGGCCGCCGCGGCGCCCATCCAGCGTCGCCGTCGCGGCGCACGCCGCGCCGCCACGCGCGGGCGCGGCACCCGCGCCGCAAGTTCGGGCGCGCTGGCGAACTCGCCCAGCGACGACCACAGCGCCTCGATGCGGCCATAGGCGGTGCGGTGCACCGGATCGGCATGCAGCCATTGCTGCCAGGCCTGGCGGTCGCGCTCGCTGGCGTCGTCGGCGCGCAGGCGGACGAACCAGGCGGTCGCCTGCTGCTCCACGGGGTTGCCGCCGTCGTGGGCGGGAGTGTCCGGTCTGCTCATGTTTCCGCCAGTCGCGACTGCAGGTGCAGCAGTGCGCGCATCATGTGTTTTTCCACCGCGCTCACGCTCACCTGGAGCTGCAGCGCGATGGCGGCATAGGTCATGCCTTCGTAGCGCTGCAGCAGGAATACCTCCCGGCAGCGTGGTGGGAGTTCGTCCAATGCCGCCAGCAACTGCTGCAGCCGCTCCCTGCCCGCGTAGACGTGATAGCCGGCCGGTTCCTCACTGGGCAGTTCATGCACGCTGGCATCGAGCGGCTCGTGCTGTCCGGCGTGGTGGCTGCGGTCGCGGCGGAAACGGTCGCGCAGCAGGTTGGAGGCGATGCGCAGCACGTAGGCCTCGGCGTTGTCCACGCGTGTCGGCGAGCGCGCCAGGCGGATGAGCGCCTCCTGCGCCAGGTCCTCGGCGTCGGCGTCGTGCTGCAGATGGCGGCGGAAGTAGCGCAGCAGCATGGGACGGAAGTGGCGGACGTGGTCCGGCTCCCATCGCATGGCCAGGACCTGGTCTGCGGTGAACGGCATCGCGAAGGAATCCAAGGCGGATGACCCGCCGACGGTAAGCGCTGGCGTGGCACCCGCGCAACCGTGCGGCGGCGGGGTGAGGGATGCGCATCGCGCTGCGTCTGCGAAGAGGGGAGCCTGCCAAAGGCCGCCATCCGACATCGCTTAGGGGAACCAGATGAGAAACACCACACGGGCGTCGAACCGTCCCGGCCGCACCGTCGTCGCCAGCGCGCTGGCCACGGCGCTGGGCCTCTCGCTGCTGGGCATGGCGCCGGCGTCCTTCGCCCAACCGGCGGCCACCCACCAGTTCGCCGTCGCCAGCCAGCCGCTGGGCGAAGCGCTCAACCGCCTGGCCGAGACCGCGGGCGTGCAGATCATGGTGCCGCCGGACCTGGTCCGCGGCCACACCGCGCCGGCGCTTGCCGGGCAGTACACCGTGCAGCAGGCGCTGGACCGGCTGCTGGCCGGCACCGGGCTGGTCCATCGCAGCACCCGCGGTGGCGTGATCACCATCGCGCGCGCGGCTGCGCCCGCACCGTCGTCGCGGCCGTCGCCGCCGGCCGCGGCGGCCCAGCCCGCCGAAACCCAGGAGCTGTCGACCGTGCAGGTCACCGGTTCGCGCATCAAGCGCGCCGAGGTGGAGGGGCCGTCGCCGGTGATGGTGATCTCGGCCCAGCAGATCGAGAACGAAGGCCATGCCACCGTGTTCGAGGCGCTGGAGTCGCTGGTCATGGCCGGTGGTGCGGTGGAGACGGAATTGTCAGGGGGCTTTTCCGCCAATGCGCATCCGCTCAATCTGCGCGGCCTCGGACCGGGACGCTCGCTGCTGCTGATCGACGGCCGCCGCGCGGCGGATTATCCGTTTCCCTACGGTGGCCGCAGCAACTTCCAGAACTTCGGCAACATCCCCTCCGGCGCGGTCGAGCGCATCGAGGTGCTGGCCGGCGGCGCGTCGGCCATCTACGGCGCCGATGCCGTGTCCGGCGTGGTCAATGTGGTGCTCAAGCGCAACTACGAGGGCGACGTCTTCAAGCTGCGTGGCGGCACCAGCACGATGGGCGGGCGCGACCGCGCCGACCTGCAGTGGACCGGTGGCCGCCGCGGCGAAGACTGGAGCGTGACCTACGCATTGCAGTACTACGAACAGGAACTGCTCTATGGTTTCCAGCGCAGCGACTGGGACCGGCGACGGAATCCGGCGGCGGACCCGCGCATCGGCGCCGAGCCCACCGCCATGCTGCGCATCCGCCGCGGCGGCACCAGCAGCAATCCGCTGATCGCGCTGCCGGAAGGCACCTGCCAGAAGTGGGGCGGTGAGTTCATCGACTGGACCTACCGTCGCATCAGCGGCGGCAACGTGCAGACCCTGGGCGATGCCTGTGGCAGCTGGAACGACGAGCGCTACGTGCACCTGAGCAAGGGCAAGGAGGAGGCCGCCGCCTATGTGTTCGGCACCTACGACTTCAACGACGCGCTGCAGGCCTGGGCATCGCTGCAGGTGTGGGATTCAAAGGCCGAATCGCTGGGCGGCTTCGAGAGCATCACCGGCCCGCATACCGATGGCGTGGGACGCCGCGGCGACTTCTACGACCCGCAGTTCGGCGCGGTGATCGCCCCGACCCGCTATCTGTCGCCGGTGGACCTGGGCGGCGTGGCGGAGATGAACCAGCACTACAAGGAGCGCTCGGTGGACCTGGCCGTGGGCCTGCGCGGGCGCCTGGCCGAGCGCTTCGACTGGGATGCGACCCTGAGCCGCGCCGAATACGACTTCGAGCGCACCCGCCGGCGCATGGTCGGCAACCTGGTCAACGATTTCTTCTTCGGCCCCCAGCTGGGCAGCACGTCCAAGGGCGTGCCGATCCACCAGCTGAACCTCGATCGCTGGCTGCGGCCGCTGACGCCGCAGGAGTACGCCTCGATCTCCACCCTGGCCCGTTACGAGGCCGAGTCGTGGGTGACCACCGGCAGCTTCGTGCTCACCGGTGACCTGTTCGAGCTGCCGGCCGGGCCGCTGGGAATGGCGGTGGTGATGGAAGCCAGCCGCCAGGGCTACGCGCTGGACAGCGACCCGCGGGTGCAGCCGGGCGTGGTGCAGCTGTACAACCTGACCGGTACCAACGGCGGCGGCGAGCGCGACCGTTACGCAGCCGGCATCGAGTTCAGCATTCCCATCGTGGATACGCTGAGGGCGAGCCTGGCCGGCCGCTTCGACAAGTACGACGACGTGACCGACGTCAATGACGCCAAGACCTGGAATGCCGGCCTGGAATGGCGCCCGTTCGAATCGCTGCTGGCGCGCGCCAGCTACGCCACCAGCTTCAAGGCGCCGGACATGCACTGGGTGTTCAGCGAGGGCAGCGGCAGCTACGGCACCAGCGTCGACCCGTGGCGCTGCATCGACGGCGGCGCCAACCCGGGGTGTTCGGGCTACAGCTATTCGATGTTCTCGGTCACCCGTGGCGATCCGGCACTGGAAGAGGAGACCGGCAAATCGTGGAGCGCCGGCGTGGTGTGGGACATCGCCGACGGGCTGGCGGTCAATGCCGACTACTGGAACATCGAGCTCAACGGCGCGCTCGAGCGCATGGCCAATGCCGAGATCCTGGAGGGCGAGGCCGGCTGCCGCACCGGCGTGAAGCTCAACGGCCAGCCGTTCGAGTTCGCCGCCGGTTCGGGCTACTGCCAGCTGGTCACCAGCCTGGTCACGCGTACCCCCGAGGAGGGCCAGGGCATCGGCCGCGTCACCGAGATCCGTTCGCTGCCGATCAACCAGTCGTACCGTCGCGTGGCCGGCATCGACGCCGGGCTCAACTGGCGGCTGCAGACGGCGCGGCTGGGGCGCTACAACCTGCGCCTGAACTGGTCGCACACGCTGGCCTCCGAACGCCAGGTGCAGGCCACCGACGCGGTGCAGAAGGACTGGCGCGACGACCCGGACAACCTGGATTTCCGCAGCCGCATCACCACCGGCGTGGACTGGCGGCTGGGCGACTGGTCGGCCGGCGTGTTCGGCACCCGCTACGGCAGCCTGCCCAAGTACGGCGGCGTCGGCCGCACCGGCGTGCACTTCCTGTGGAATGCCAACCTCGGCCGGCAGATCACCGACAAGGCGGCGTTGAAGCTGTACGTCAACAACGTGTTCAACAGCCTGCACCCGCACGACGAGACCAACAGCAGCTTCCCGTACTTCTACGACGTCTACAGCCCGGTGGGCCGGGAAGTGGCCGTGCAGTTCGAGTACCGCCTGCACTGAGGCGGCGAGGTGTGCGGAACACCCCGCGCCGGGGTGTTCCGCGCGCGGGGGCGTGGATGCCGGGTGATGACGTCCGCCATCCCGATGCGGGACACTGGCGCCATGAACACCGTGTCTGCAGACAAGCCCCGCGTGATCGTGCTGCACGGCATCTGGAACGCGCGGGCATGGGTCGGGCCGCTGGCATGGCGCCTGCGCGCGCGGGGTTTCCAGGTCGGCGTGTTCGGTTATCCCAGCGTGTTCGGCGGGCCCGACGTGGCGGTGCCGTCGCTGATCGGGCGGTTGCGCGGGCAGGGCCCGGTCTCGCTGGTCGGGCACAGCCTGGGAGGGCTGGTCGCGCTGGAGGCGCTGCGCCAGGCACCGGACCTGGACGTGCCGCGGGTGGTCTGCCTGGGCTCGCCGCTGTGCGGCAGCGAAACCGCGCGGGCGCTGGCCGGGCACGGCTGGGCGGCGGCGCTGGGACGCAGCGGCGGCCTGTTGCAGCACGGCCTGCCGGCCTGGCGCGGGCGGGCGCAGGTCGGGCTGGTGGCCGGCAGCGTGCCGCATGGCCTGGGGGCGCTGATGGGCGCGCTGCATGGCGATTCCGACGGTACCGTGGCGCTGGCCGAAACCCGCCTGCCGGGCCTGGCCGACCACTGCGTGGTGCCGGCGAGCCACAGCGGGCTGGTGCTGTCGCCCGAGGTGGCGGCCCTGGTCGCGGCGTTCCTGCGCGACGGACGCTTCGGCGCGGCTGCCGCGCAGCGGGCGGCCTGACGGGGCGGGGTGCGGGATCGGGTAGAATCCGCCCCTTGTTCCCTACAGATGTACGGTAGATCCCCATGGGTAGAGGTCCTTCCATCGAAGCCCGCAAGAACGCGTCGGACGCGAAGCGTGGCAAGATTTTCACCAAGATCATCCGCGAGATCGGCGTGGCCGCCCGCGGCGGTGGAGGCGACCCCAACAACAACCCGCGGCTGCGCGTGGCCATGGACAAGGGCCTGGCCGCGAACATGTCCAAGGACGTGATCGAGCGCGCCATCAAGAAGGCTACCGGCGAGCTGGAAGGCGTCGAGTACGAGGAAGTGCGCTATGAAGGCTACGCCCCGGGCGGCGTGGCGGTGATCGTCGACTGCCTCACCGACAACCGCGTGCGGACCGTGGCCGACGTGCGCCATGCCTTTTCCAAGTGCGGCGGCAACATGGGCACCGAAGGCTCGGTGGCCTTCATGTTCAAGCGGCTGGGCGTGCTGACGTACGCCCCGGGCGCGGACGAGGCCTCCTCGTTTGAAAGCCGGATCACCGAGGCGGCCATCGAGGCCGGTGCCGACGACATCGTCGTGTACCCGGACGACGGCTCGATCGACGTGGTCACCGCGCCGGAGAACTTCCCGTCGGTGAAGGACGCGATGGAGGCGGCCGGGCTGGCGCCGGACCACGCCGAGATCACCTTCCGCGCCGACAACGACATCGCCGTCGCCGGCGACACCGCGCTGCAGGTGAAGAAGCTGCTGGACATGCTCGAGGACCTGGACGACGTGCAGGACGTGTATTCCAACGTCGACCAGGCCGGGCTGGAGCAGGCCTGACGGCGCGCCTGCGTCCCGTCACGTGAGACGGCGGCCGGCGATGATGGCCGCCGTTTCCTTCCGGCCGCCATGGCAATGACCCGCATCCTCGGCATCGACCCCGGCTCGCAGCGCACCGGCATCGGCATCATCGAGATCGATGCCGCCGGGCGTGCCCGCCATGTCCACCACCAGCCGCTGGTGCTGCTGGGCGCGGCGGATTTCGCCCAGCGCCTGAAGCGGCTGGTGCATGGGGTGCACGCGCTGATCGACGAGTACCGGCCGCAGGAAGTGGCCATCGAGAAGGTGTTCATGGCCAAGAACCCCGATTCGGCGCTCAAGCTCGGCCAGGCGCGCGGCGCGGCGCTGTGCGCGGTGGTGCTGCGCGACCTGCCGGTCAGCGAGTACGCTGCCACCGAGATCAAGCTGGCGGTAGTGGGCCGCGGCGGTGCCGAGAAACAGCAGGTGCAGCACATGGTGGGGTTGATGCTGGGCCTGCAGGGCAGGTTGCAGGCCGACGCCGCCGATGCGCTGGCCGTGGCCATCACCCATGCGCACGTGCGCGCCACGGCCGGACGGCTGGGCGTGGACGTGCGTTCTGCCTGGAGTCGCAAATGACGGTTTTTGTTGGCCACGCCTGTGCATGCCGCGGGCTCCGGCCCGGGGTCCCCGGTTCGCGGAGGGCGTTCCCGTGATCGGTCGCCTGCGTGGCATCCTGGCCCACAAGGCCCCGCCGTGGCTGGTGATCGACGTGGGCGGCGTCGGCTATGAGCTGGAGGCGCCGATGAGCACCTTCTACGACCTGCCCGACATCGGCCGCGAGGTGGTGCTGTTCACCCACTATGCGCAGAAGGAAGACAGCGTGTCGCTGTACGGCTTCCTGCGCGAGGGCGAGCGGCGCCTGTTCCGCGACGTGCAGAAGGTCACCGGCATCGGCGCGAAGATCGCGCTGGCGGTGTTGTCGGGCGCCAGCGTGGACGAGTTCGGCCGCCTGATCCAGGCCGGCGACATCACCGCGCTGACCCGTATCCCGGGCATCGGCAAGAAGACCGCCGAGCGCATGATCGTGGAGCTGCGCGACAAGGCGGCCGACTTTGCCGGTGGCGGCGCGCCGCTGGCCGGGCCGCTGGCCGCCGACCCGGTGTCCGAGGCGACGGTGGCCCTGCAGCAGCTGGGCTACAAGCCGGCCGAGGCGGCGAAGATGGCGCGCGATGCGGCGACCGATGGCGACGACGTCGCCATGGTGATCCGCAGGGCGCTGCAATCGGCGCTGCGCTGACCTGATACCCCCCCTTCATTCCGGGCGACCGAAACCATGTCCCACGCTGCTTCCCCGCCTGCAACCCCGGGCCACCACGGCAAGCCCGGCGCCGCCGCCGGCCTGGCGCTGATCGTCGGCGCCATCGGCGTGGTGTTCGGCGACATCGGCACCAGCCCGCTGTACACGCTCAAGGAGGCGTTCTCGCCGCATTACGGGCTCACCAGCGACCACGACACGGTGCTGGGCGTGCTGTCGCTGGCGTTCTGGGCGCTGATCATGGTGGTCACGCTCAAGTACGTGACCATCATCATGCGCGCCGACAACGATGGCGAGGGCGGCATCATGGCGCTGATGGCGCTGGCCCAGCGCACCCTGCGCAACGGCTCGCGCTCGGCCTACGTGGTCGGCATCCTCGGCATTTTCGGGGCCTCGCTGTTCTTCGGCGACGGCGTGATCACCCCGGCGATCTCGGTGCTGGGCGCGGTCGAGGGCCTGGAGGTCGCCGCGCCCGGGCTCGGCCGGTTCGTGGTGCCGATCACCCTGGTGGTGCTCGCCATCCTGTTCGCCGCCCAGCGTTTCGGCACCGAGAAGGTGGGCAAGGTGTTCGGGCCGGTGATGCTGACCTGGTTCCTGGCGCTGGCGGCGGTCGGCATCTGGAACGTGATCGCCGCGCCCGAGGTGCTCAAGGCCTTCAATCCATGGTGGGCGGTGCGCTTCTTCCTGGAGCACGGCTGGCACGGCGTGTTCATCCTCGGCGCGGTGGTGCTGGCGGTGACCGGCGGCGAGGCGCTGTACGCGGACATGGGCCACTTCGGCGCGCCGCCGATCCGCCACGCCTGGTACTTCTTCGTGCTGCCGTGCCTGATGCTGAACTACCTGGGGCAGGGCGCGCTGGTGCTGCAGCGGCCCGATGCGGTGGCCAACCCGTTCTTCGAGGCGGTGCCGGACTGGGGGCTGTACCCGATGATCATCCTGGCGACCATGGCCGCGGTGATCGCCAGCCAGTCGGTGATCACCGGCGCGTTCTCGGTCGCGCGCCAGGCCATGCAGTTGGGCTACATCCCGCGCATGCGCATCCTGCATACCTCGCACGACACCATCGGCCAGATCTACATCCCCGGCATCAACTGGGGGCTGGCGCTGATGGTGTTCGGGCTGGTGCTGGCGTTCCGCAGCTCCAGCAACCTGGCCGTGGCCTATGGCATCTCGGTATCGGGAACGATGCTGATCGACACCCTGCTGCTGGCGCTGGTGGCGCGCACGCTGTGGCCGCGTGCCCGCCATGGCATCGTCGCGCTGTGCGCGGTGTTCTTCGTCATCGACCTGGGCTTCGTCGTCGCCAACGGCGCCAAGCTGATGCAGGGCGCCTGGTTCCCGGTGGTGCTGGGCATCGCGCTGTTCACGATGATGCGCACCTGGCGCCGCGGCCGCGAGCTGCTGCGCGACGAGGTGCGCAAGGACGGCATCCGCATCGACACCTTCCTGCCCGGGCTGATGCTGGCGCCGCCGGTACGGGTGCCGGGCACGGCGGTGTTCCTGACCGCCGACCCGACGGTGGTGCCGCACGCGCTGATGCACAACCTCAAGCACAACAAGGTGCTGCACGAGCGCAACGTGTTCCTGCACGTGGAAACCCTGCCGGTGCCGTACGCGGCGGCGGGCCAGCGGCTGAAGATCGAGCCGGTCGGCGACGAGTTCTACCGCATCCACGTCCGCTTCGGCTTCATGGAGACGCCGGACGTGCCGTTGGCGCTGATGCGCTCGTGCGACCACGGCGGGGTCTACTTCGATCCGATGGACACCACCTTCTTCGCCAGCCGCGAGACCATCGTCGCTACCGCCAACCGCGGCATGCCGGTCTGGCGCGACAAGCTGTTCGCCTTCATGCACCGCAATGCCGCCCCGGCCAGCAACTTCTTCCGCATCCCCGGCAACCGGCTGGTGGAACTGGGCGCGCAGGTGGAGATCTGATGGGGTCGCGGGCTGCGGCCAGGGCCCGGAAAATACGGGCAGTCCTGGCCGCTTGTGCCTACAATCGCCGCTGATGAACATGCCCGAACGCTTGTCCGCCTTTTCCCGGCCTCCGGCCTCCGGCCCCTGGTCCCCATGACCGACAACCGCATCATTGCCGCCGGCGCCACCCGCGAGGACGACGCCGCCGACGCCAGCATCCGCCCGCGCCGCCTGGCCGACTACCTCGGCCAGGCGCCGGTGCGCGAACAGCTGGACATCTACATCCAGGCGGCCAAGTCGCGCAGCGAGGCGCTGGACCACGTGCTGATCTTCGGTCCCCCCGGGCTGGGCAAGACCACGCTCAGCCACGTGATCGCCAACGAGCTGGGGGTGGGCCTGCGGGTGACCTCCGGGCCGGTGATCGAGAAGGGCGGCGACCTGGCCGCGCTGCTGACCAACCTGCAGCCGTACGACGTGCTGTTCGTGGACGAGATCCACCGCCTGTCGCCGGTGGTCGAGGAAGTGCTGTACCCGGCGATGGAGGACTTCCAGATCGACATCATGATCGGCGAGGGCCCTGCCGCGCGCTCGATCAAGCTCGACCTGCCGCCGTTCACCCTGATCGGCGCCACCACCCGTGCCGGCCTGCTGACCGCGCCGCTGCGCGACCGCTTCGGCATCGTGCAGCGGCTGGAGTTCTATTCGGCCGATGAACTGACCCGCATCGTGCGCCGCTCGGCGACGATCCTCGGCATCGACTGCAGCGCCGAAGGCGCCGGCGAGATCGCGCGCCGCTCGCGCGGCACCCCGCGCATCGCCAACCGCCTGCTGCGGCGCGTGCGCGACTATGCCCAGGTCAGGGCCGGTGGCCATATCGACCAGGCCGTGGCGCAGGCGGCGATGCAGATGCTCAAGGTCGACCCGGAAGGTTTCGACGAGCTGGACCGGCGCCTGCTGCGGACCCTCGTGGAGTACTTCGACGGCGGCCCGGTCGGCATCGAATCGCTGGCCGCGGCGCTGTCCGAGGAGCGTGGCACGCTCGAGGACGTGGTCGAGCCCTACCTGATCCAGCAGGGCTTCCTGGTGCGCACCGCGCGCGGCCGCATGGCCACCCACAAGGCGTACCGGCACATGGGCCTGAAGCCGCGGGCGGCACCGGCCGATCTGTTCGTGGAGCAGCCGGACCATGAGTGAGCTCCGGTTCAGTTGGCCGACACGCATCTACTGGGAAGATACCGACGCCGGCGGCGTGGTCTACCACGCACGCTACGTGGCCTTCATGGAACGCGCGCGCACCGAGTGGATGCGGGCGATGGGCTATGGCCAGGAAGCCATGCGCAGCGGCGACGGGCAGGTGTTCGTGGTCCGCGCGATGACGCTGGATTTCCTCCGGCCGGCGCGGCTGGACGACGCGCTGCTGACCACGGTGGAACTGCTGCAGTGCCGCCGTGCCAGCCTGGTGATCCGCCAGGCGGTGCTGCGCGGCGAGCAGCCGCTGGTGACCGCGCAGGTACGGTTGGCCGCGGTCGGTGCCCGCGACTTCCGCCCGCAGGCCATGGACGACACGCTGTACGCCACGCTCAAACAATTCGAAACCCAACACGCGCAAGACTGAGGAACATCGGATGATCGCTTTGCTTCTGGCCCTGCAGGCCACCGTGACCGAGGCGCTGCCGGCGGACGTCAGCGCCGCCGCGGCGCAGACCGTGGCCGGCGCCAGCCATGGCGGCATCAACTACCTGGACCTGATGCTCAAGGCCAGTATCCCGGTCAAGCTGATCGTGCTGCTGCTGCTGGCCGGCTCGTTCATCAGCTGGGTGATCATTTTCCGCAAGGCGCGCGTGTTCAAGGCCGCCGACCGTGCCGCCGACGACTTCGAGAACCGTTTCTGGTCCGGCGCCGACCTCGCCAAGCTGTATGCCTCTGCCGCCGACCGCAACCGCTCGGTGGACGGGCTGGAGGCGATCTTCGAATCCGGCTTCCGCGAGTACAGTCGCCTGAACGGCCGCCGCGGGCTGGACAGCCGCACCCAGCTGGAAGGCACCCAGCGCGCCATGCGCACCACCTTCGCCCGCGAGGTCGACGGCCTGGAGCGGAACCTGGAACTGCTGGCCAACATCGGCTCCAACGCCCCGTACGTGGGCCTGGTCGGTACCGTGTTCGGCATCATGGTGACCATGCACGACATGATCAGCAGCGGCGAGCAGGCCGGCATCGCCTCGGTCGCGCCGGGCATTTCCGAGGCGCTGTTCGCCACCGCCATCGGCCTGTTCGTGGCGATCCCGGCGACCTGGGCCTACAACCGCTTCACCACCCGCGTGGAACGGCTGTCGGTGCGCTACGAGACCTTCGCCGAGGAGTTCAGCTCGATCCTGCAGCGCCAGTCCGGCGCCGACGAATGATGCGCGCCACGCGCACGAGCCCGCACAGGAACCGCCCATGATTTCCGGCATTTCCCGGCGCAAGCGCCGCAAGCTCAAATCAGAGATCAACGTCGTGCCGTACATCGACGTGATGCTGGTGCTGCTGATCATCTTCATGGTGACCGCGCCGCTGTTGACGCTCAGCTTCGAGGTCGACCTGCCCACCTCGCACGCCAAGGCGCTGGAGGGCAAGCAGGACCCGGTCATCGTCTCGGTGCTGGCCGATGGCCAGTTGAGCCTGAAGCTGCCCGATGCCAAGAACCCCGAGCGCATCGACGCGTCCACGCTGCAGGCGCAGCTGGGCGCGATGGCCGCGCAGGACAAGGGCCTGCGCGTGATCGTGGCCGCCGACCGCGCGGTGGCCTATGAAAAGGTCGTGGCGGCGATGGACGTGATCAAGGCCGCGAAGATCGAGAAGGTGGGCCTGGCGACCGATGCACGCTGACGCTCTGCCGCCGCCGCGCGACCCCGGCAACGAATGGGGCATGCCCGTCGTACTGGCGTTGCTGGTGCACGTGCTGGTCGCGCTGGTGTTCATCATCGCCTGGGTGTGGTCGCCGTCGCGCAGCACCGAGGCTGCCGTGGGCGACCCGGTGGTGGAGGCGAGCCTGCAGCTGTCGGCGGCCGAAGCCGCCGCCGCACGCAGTGCGCTGCGTGCCTCGGAAAAACTGCCGCCGTTGCCCGAGCCGGTGCCGGACGTGCAGCCCGAGCCGGTTCCGGAAGACACCCTGCCGCCGCCGCAGCCGATTCCCGAGCCGCGGCCGCAGGACGCGCCCACGCCGCAGCAGCACAATGCCCAGGAGCGCATCGCCCAGCCGGATACGGTCGACCAGGAGCGGGTCAGCGCGCTGGCCATCTCCGAGGAAAAGGCCAGGCAGGAGCAGGAAGCCAAGCGCCGCCAGGAGCAGATCGACCTGACCGAACGCAAGCGGGTGGAAGAGGCCGAGCAGAAGCTGCGGCTGGCAAAACAGCAGGAAGAGGCCGACCGCCAGAAGAAACTGGCCGACGAGCAGCGCAAGGCCAACGAGGCCAAGGCCGAGCAGGAGCGCCAGCAGAAGATCGCCGAGATCCGCCGCAAGCGCGAGCAGGCCGAGCGCGAGCTCAAGCTGGCCGAGCAGCGCCAGCGCCAGGTGGCCGATGCCCGCGCACGCGCCCAGGCCGCCGCGTCCAGTGCCTCGCCAGCCAGCGGCGCGCCGCAGGCGTCGCCGGGGCAGGGCGGCACCAGCAATGACCTGACCGCCAAGTACGCCGCCGCGATCCAGCAGGCGGTACTCAACCAGTGGGTGCGCCCGGACACGATCCCGCGCGGCCAGCGCTGCCGGCTGACCATCCGCCAGCTGCCCGGCGGCGAGGTGGTCGACGTACAGTTCGCCGCCGGCTGCCCCTACGATGACGCCGGCCGGCGTTCGGTCGAGGCCGCGGTGCTGCGCGCCCAGCCGCTGCCGTACCGGGGTTTCGAGTCGGTGTTCCAGCGCACGCTGAACTTCACATTCGAGGCGCAGGACCGCTGAATCGCGGCGGCTTCACGCCATTCCCGGCACCCTTGGCCGCGCGCTGCAACGGGCTTTTCGCGTGCATTGCAGCGGCCGGGGCTGGATTTCACGGGATTTTCGTTCACGATTGCGAAAATGTTCATCCGCCTGCTGCTATCCCTTACCCCCTGTTCATCCGATCGTTGAGCACCCCATGAAGAAACCGCTTCGCTGGCTGGCCGCCCTGACCGTTCTGCTGTTGCCCCTGGTGGCGATGGCGCAGCAACGGGGGCTGGAGATCGACATCATCGGTGGCAACGCGTCGGCCCTGCCGATCACCGTGGTGCCCATGCCCTACCAGGGCAGCGCCGGTGCGCCGGCCACCGACGTCGCCGCGGTGGTGCGCTCGGACCTGGACCGTTCCGGCCAGTTCCGGACCCTGCCCGAGGCGCAGATCGTGCAGCGCCCGACCCGCGGCAGCGAGGTGCAGTACCCGGCCTGGCGCGCGCTCAAGCAGGACTACCTGGTCGTCGGCCGCGTGCTCGACGCCGGTGCCGGCGCCTACCGCGTCGAGTACGAGCTGTTCGACGTGGCCAAGGGTGAGCGCATGCTCGGCCTGGCGATGACCGCCCGCTCCAACGCGATGCGCGATGTCGCCCACCAGATGGCCGATGCCATCTACGAGAAGATCACCGGCGTGCGCGGCGCGTTCTGGACCCGCATCGCCTACGTCACCGCCAGCGGCCGCGGCGACGCGATGCGCTATGCGTTGATGGTGGCCGATGCCGACGGCTACAACCCGCAGACCATCGTGCGTTCCGCCGAGCCGCTGCTGTCGCCGTCGTGGAGCCCGGACGGCAACCGCCTGGCCTATGTCAGCTTCGAGCGCGGCAATTCGGCGATCTACGTCCAGAACATCTCCACCGGTTCGCGCGACCTGGTCGCCAGCTTCCGCGGCATCAACAGCGCCCCGGCATTCTCGCCGGACGGCCGCCGCCTGGCGCTGACCCTGTCGCGCAGCGGCAATCCGGAGATCTACGTGATGGACCTGGGCAGCAAGCAGCTGACCCAGCTGACCAACCACTTCGCCATCGATACCGAGCCGACCTGGAGCGCCGACGGCAACACCATCTATTTCACCTCCGACCGTGGCGGCCGCCCGCAGATCTACCAGGTGCCGGCCTCCGGCGGCAGCGCCAGCCGCGTGACCTTCCAGGGCAACTACAACGCCAAGGTGACCGTCTCCTATGACGGCAAGAAGCTGGCCATGGCGCAGGGCAGCGGCAACAGCTACCGGATCGCGCTGATGGACAGCAGCCTGGGTTCGCCGCGCTGGAGCACGCTGTCGCCGGGTTCGCTGGACGAATCGCCCAGCTTCGCCCCCAATGCGAGCATGGTGTTGTATGCCGCCCGCGAGGGTGGTCGTGGAGTGCTGTATGCCGTTTCGGCCGACGCGCGGGTCCGCCAGCGCCTGGTCCTGGCAGACGGTGATGTGCGCGAGCCCGCGTGGGGCCCGTACCGCACCGCGCGTTGATAAAATGTTAATATCCGATCCGCATTAAACCCCATCATTGGCTCAGGAGCCTCTAGGTATCGCCATGAACAAGTCCACTCGCGTTCTGCTTGTTTCGCTTCTGTCGGTTGCCGCGCTGGCCGGCTGCTCGAAGAAGGTGAAGGAACAGCCGGCCCAGCCGGCGGTCGACACCACCCCGACCACTCCGTCGACTGGTCCGTCGACCTCCGGCCTGTACGGCCCGGGCGACCTGGACACCGACGCCTGCCTGCGCCAGCGCGTGGTCTACTTCGACTTCGACAAGGAAGAAGTGAAGTCCGAGTTCCAGGCCATCATGGCCTGCCATGCCAAGTACCTGCGTGACCGTCCGTCCTCGCGCATCACCCTGCAGGGCCACACCGACGAGCGCGGCAGCCGCGCCTACAACCAGGCCCTGGGCGAGCGTCGTGGCAATGCCGTGAACTCGGCCCTGCAGGCCAACGGTGGTTCGGCTTCGCAGCTGACCGTCGTGTCCTACGGCGAAGAGCGTCCGGTCTGCACCGAGTCGACCGAGTCCTGCTGGTCGCAGAACCGTCGCGTCGAAATCGTCTACACCGCGCAGTAATCGATGCGTACCGGCATCAAGGCGATGATGCTCGTGGTTGCGGCAGCCCTCGTGGCTGCCGCACCCGCTCATGCCCAGCGGCAGAGCCTGGCCGACCGCGTCGGCGCACTCGAGCAGCAGGTCCAGAACAACCAGGCCAACACCGACATGCTCAACCAGCTGCAGCAACTGCGCAGCGGGATGCAGGCGCTGCAGGCAACGGTCGAGCAGCTCCAGCACGAGAATGAACAGCTCAAGCAGCGCAGCCGGGACCAGTACCTGGACCTGGACGGGCGCCTGAACCGCCTGGAAGGCGGCGCGGAACCGGCACCAGCGCCGGCCGTGCCGGCCCCTTCGGCGGCCAGCCCGGCGGCGGCGGAAAAGCCGCCCACCGTGCGTGGCGATGCCGGCGCGGTTGCCGCGGCCGGCGACGAGCGCAGCGCCTACAACGTGGCCTTCGATGCGCTCAAGGCCGGCAAGTACGACGAATCGGCGCGTCTTTTCCAGGGGTTCCTGGAGCAGTATCCCAGCGGTGTCTACGCCCCCAACGCACTGTACTGGCTGGGCGAGAGCTATTACGCCACCCGCAATTTCCAGCTGGCCGAGGCGCAGTTCCGTGACCTGGTCGCGCGCTATCCGACCCACGACAAGGCCGCTGGCGGCCTGTTGAAGCTGGGCCTGTCCCAGTTCGGCCAGGGCGATGCGGCCAAGGCCGAGCAGACGCTGTCGCAGGTCGTGAGCCGCTTCCCGGGCAGCGATGCCGCGCGGACCGCGCAGGACCGCCTGCAGTCGATCCGGCTCGGCCAACAGATCCGCTGAGTCCGGGCGGCAGTGTTTCCAGGGAGCCGGGCCATGCCCGGCTGCCGTCGTTTACGGCATGGCCGATGCCGTCCGCCCCTCCAGAAGTTCCCGCCATGACCGCCGTTTCCCTTTCCAGCGCCGCCGCCACGCCCAGCGAGATCGTGCAGTCGCCGCTGCCGCGGCTGAAGATCACCGAGATCTTCCTGTCCCTGCAGGGCGAGGCCGACACCGCCGGCTGGCCGACCGTGTTCGTGCGCCTGACCGGTTGCCCGCTGCGCTGCAGCTACTGCGACACCGAGTACGCCTTCCATGGCGGGCAGTGGCGCGATATCGACGACATCGTCGCCGAGGTGCTCGGCCATGGCGTGCGCCACGTCTGCGTGACCGGCGGCGAGCCGTTGGCGCAGAAGCGCTGCCTGGTGCTGCTGCGCGCGCTGTGCGACGCGGGGCTGGAGGTCTCGCTGGAGACGTCCGGCGCGCTGGACATCGGCGGCGTCGATCCGCGCGTGTCGCGCGTGGTCGACCTGAAAACTCCCGGCTCCGGCGAACTGGCCCGCAACCGGCTGGACAACCTGCCGCTGCTGACCGCGCGCGACCAGCTCAAGTTCGTGCTGTGCGACCGCGCCGACTACGACTGGGCCAGGGACATGGTGGCCGCGCAGCGCCTGCACGAGCGCTGCATGGTGCTGTTCTCGCCGTGCAAGGACCGGCTCGATGCGCGGGTCCTGGCCGACTGGATCGTCGCCGACCGCCTGTCGGTGCGCTTCCAGATGCAGTTGCACAAGCTGCTCTGGAACGACGAGCCGGGCAGGTGACCACGGGTACCGCGGTGCCCCTTCCATACCGGCGCGGGACAGCGTGCTGGCGTTCCTCCCCCAACCGGAATATCACTCCATGAAGAAGGCAGTCGTGCTTCTTTCCGGCGGCATGGATTCGGCCGCCGTCGTCGCCATGGCCCAGGAACAGGGCTTCACCGTGCACGCGCTCAGCGTGCGCTATGGCCAGCGCCATACCTCCGAGCTGGATGCCGCCGCACGGGTGGCGCAGGCGCTGGGCGTGGCCGCGCACAAGGTGGTGGATGTCGACCTGCGCAGCATCGGCGGCTCGGCACTGACCGACAACATCGACGTGCCCGACGCCGGTGGCGATGGCATCCCGGTCACCTACGTGCCTGCGCGCAACACCATCATGCTCTCGCTCGCGCTGGGCTGGGCCGAGGTGCTGGGCGCCAATGACATCTTCTGCGGCGTCAACGCGGTGGACTATTCCGGCTACCCGGATTGCCGCCCCGCGTTCGTCGCCGCCTTCCAGGCGCTGGCCAACCTGGCGACCAAGGCCGGCGTGGAAGGCGCGGGCATCCGCGTCCATGCGCCGCTGCAGTACCTGAGCAAGGCGCAGATCGCCAGCGAAGGTGCGCGGCTGGGGGTGGATTTCGGGCTGACCGTGTCGTGCTACCGCGCCGACGCGCAGGGGCGTGCCTGCGGCCATTGCGATGCCTGCCGCCTGCGCGCCGATGGGTTCGCCGCCGCCGGCCTGCCCGACCCGACCCACTACGCCTGAGCGAGGCCGCACCGCGACACGGGTGCCGGATGGCGGGCCGCCCGCGATGCCGTTGTGGCCGATTCGCCGGGTAGAACGCGCGCCGTTCCGAATTCTGTTTTCAGGCATCTTGCGCTAGAATGCCCACCCCGGCGCCATGCCGGGTCTTTGTTTGGGCCGTTAGCTCAGTCGGTAGAGCAGAAGACTTTTAATCTTTTGGTCGAAGGTTCGAATCCTTCACGGCCCACCATGATCAGGCAGAGGTCCCGCACCTCCGGGGCCTGTGTTTTCTTGCAATGGGCGGTGCACGGTTTCTGTGAACTGCGGCAGCTCGCAGCGGCACGGGCCGGCCCTACCATGGAGTTCGTCAGGTTTCACGGCAGCATTGGGGGACGCTTGGGTACCCAGATCACGCAACTCCTGCATCGCTGGCAGGGAGGCGACGCGCAGGCGCGGGAGCAGTTGTTCGAAGCCCTGTATTCGGACCTGATGCTGGTCGCCCGCAACCGCCTGTTCAACGATACCGGCGGCACCCTGCAGCCGGCGGCGCTGGTCAACGAATCGCTGCTGCGCCTGCTGGGTTCGGAAGTGGATTTCAAGGACCGCGCCCATTTCATTGCGGTGGCGGCGCTGAAGATGCGCTCGGTCCTGGTGGACCACCTGCGCGCGCGGGCCGCGGACAAGCGCGGCGGCAACCTCGTCCAGTTGACCCTGTCCCACGCCAGCGACGTTCCCGACGACGACGGCGATGCCTACGACGTGATGGCGCTGCACCAGGCACTGAGCCAGCTGGCCGAACTCGAGCCGCGCGCGGCGAGCATGGTCGAGCTGACCTATTTCGGCGGCATGAGCCGCGATGAGATCGCCATGGTGATGGGGGTTTCGGCACCCACCGTGGACCGCGACCTGCGTTTCGCCAGGGCCTGGCTCAACCGACAGCTGGCCTGATGGCGAACGCGGAGGAGGCGGCGCGTTGGCGCCAGACCCGCGATCTGTTCGATGCCGTCTGCGACCTGCCACGCACGCAGTGGCGGCAGCAGGTGCAGGAGTACTGTGGCGACCCGGCGCTGGCCGAGGAAGTGCTGCAGCTGCTGCATGCGCAGACCCAGGGGCTGAGCCGGATCAGCAGCCGGCTGGACACCGCGCTGGCGCGCGCGCTCACCCCGGAACTGGCGGTGGGCCAGCGGCTGGGGCCGTGGCGGCTGACCGCGCGCATCGCCGGCGGCGGCATGGGCACCGTGTTCAAGGCCGAGCGCGACGACGGCGTCTACCGCCGCACGGTGGCGATCAAGTTGCTGCATGGCATGCCGGGCGCGGGCGAGGTGGAGCGGCTGCAGGCCGAACGGCAGGTGCTGGCCGGGCTCAACCTGCCCGACGTGGCCCAGCTCTACGATGGCGGCACCACGCCCGATGGCTATCCGTACCTGGTGATGGAGTACGTCGAGGGCCTGCCACTGGACCGCCATTGCGCCAGCCATGCGCTGGGCCTGGCGGCGCGGTTGCGACTGTTCCTGGACATCTGCGCGATCGTGCGCTCGGCGCATGAGCGCCTGGTGCTGCACTGCGACCTCAAGCCGGGCAATGTGCTGGTCCGCCCCGATGGCAGGCCGGTGCTGCTCGATTTCGGCCTGGCGCGCCTGCTCAACGATGCGCGCGAGCGTGGCGATGCGGGCTACTGCACGCCCGGCTATGCCAGCCCGGAGCTGGTGAACGGCGGGCCGGTGGGCGTGGCCAGCGATGTGTACAGCCTCGGCGTGCTGCTGGTGGAACTGCTGTCCACGCGCCGCTGCGTACGTACGCTGCAGGACAGCGAGGCCCCGGTGGTCCTGCCTTCGGCCAACGCGCCGCAGGGCCTGCGCTGGCGCAGGGCGCTGCGCGGCGACCTCGATGCCATCGCCGCCCGGGCGTGCGCCCGCGACGTCGCCGCCCGCTACCGTTCGGTGGAGACGCTGATGGCCGACGTGACGCGCTATCTGGAGCGGCGGCCGGTGGCCGCGCGGCAGTCCGGGCGCCTGTACCGGCTGGTGCGCGGCGTGCAACGCAATGGACGTGGCCTGGCGGTCGCGGCGGGCGCGCTGTCGCTTGCGGTGATCTTCGTGGCCGGCCTGGTGCAGGCGCGCCGGCAGGCCGAGGAGGAGGCCGCCATCGCCCACCAGGTCGGCGATTTCATGGTCGGCGTGTTCGAGACCGCCGATCCGTTCCTGCGTACCGAGCGTGGACAGCAGGAGCTGTCCTCGCGGCAGCTGCTGGACAAGGCGGCGCTGCGCGTCTCCCAGGACCTGGCCGATGCGCCGGCACAGTTGGCCCGGATGCGCGCGGTGCTGGGGACGGCGTACCGCAATTCCGGCGTGCCGCGCCAGGCCGACGCACTGCTGCAGCAGGCTTACGACGGTTTCATGGACGCGCGGGTGAATCGTCCGGCGGATGCGGCGGCGGTGCTGGTGGAGCTGTCGCTGCAGAAGACCCAGGGCGGCAACGGTGCGCTGGGCCAGGCGTTGGCCGAGCGCGGCCTCGCGCTGCTGCCGGCGACCGCGGCCACGCCCACCCGGGCGCGGCTGCACGGCGCGCGCGGGCTGGCGCTGGTGAACCAGCAGCAGTTCGACCGCGGCGAGGCCGCCTTCGACACGGCGATGGGCCTGTACGCGAAACTGCCGCACTACAGCGTGGCCAGCGAGAAGCTGGCGCTGTCCTACAACAAGGGACTGATGTACCTGCGCTGGGGGCGGCTGGCGTCGGCCGAGCGCGAACTGCGCCACGTGCTGGGCGGGAGCCAGGGCCGCGGCACCAGCATGGCCCTGGCCGCGGAAATGCGCCTGGCGCAGATCCTGCGCGAGCAGGGACGTTTCGCGCAGGCATTGCCGCTGCTGCAGGCCGGCCTGCGCCATGCCGAGGAACTGTACGGGCCGGAGAGCAGCTTCGTGCTGATGCAGCACGACGGGCTTGCCGACCTGTACCGCGACTGGGGCGATTACGCCGCTGCCGAACAGCAGTACCAGCAGCGCCTGCGCCTGAGCGGGATCATCGACGGCACCGGGTCGGTGGAATACTCGATGGGGCTGTTCAACTATGGCGAACTGCAGGAGCTGCGCGGCGACCTCGCCCAGGCCGAACGGCTCTACCGGCAGGCCTGGGCGATCCGCCGCGAGCGGCTCGGCGGGCAATCGCCCACCAGCCTGCGCGCCGAGTCCGGGCTGGGCGCATTGTTGATGCGCCAGGCGCGCATGGACGAGGCGGGCACGCTGCTGGTGCATGCCGACGCCGGCCTGGACGCGGTGCTGCCGGCGGACGCGCCCGGACGCATCGAGGCGCGGCTGAACCGCATCGACTGGCACATCCTGCGCGGCGATACCGCGCAGGCGCAGGTGTTGCTGCGGCAACTGGGCGGGCAGGTGCCGGCGCGCCTGCAGCTGCGCCTGCTGCGCGCCCGCGCGGACCTGGCCGAACGCCGCGGCGAAGGCGCGGCAACGCTGGCGCTGCGCCGTACCGCGCTGGAATACGCGCGTTCGCTGCACGGCAACGACCGGGTCGAAACCGCGACCTGCCACCTCGACCTGGCCGAAACGCTGCTGCGGCTGGGCCATCGCCAGCCGGCGCTGGACGCCCTGCGGCAGGCGGCGCCCGCGCTCGAGAGCCGCCTGCTCGCGGGTGCACCCGCGCGGCGCAGGCTCGATGGCCTGCGGCTGCTGGCCCGCGGCGGGCAGGGGTGAGCGCGGCCTAGCCCTGCTCGCGCACGATCTCCACCAGCCGCTGCCCGTAGCGCGACAGCTTGCTGCCGCCGATGCCGCCGACCCGGCCCAGCGCGTCGAGGCTGGTCGGGCGCTGTTCGGCGATGTTGCGCAGGGTGCTGTCGTGGAAGATGACGAACGCCGGCACGTTCTGTTCGCGTGCCAGTTCGGCGCGCAGGTCGCGCAGCGCGTTGAACAGCGCCAGGTCCTGCGGCTGCACCGCCACGCCGGTGCGCGGCGTGCTGCTGCGGTCGCGCTCGCCGCGGGTGGCAGGCGGTTCGCGGCGCATCATCACCTGGCGGCGGCCCTTGAGCACGTCGCGGCTGGCGTCGGTCAGGCGCAGGCCGCCGTGCGCTTCGGGGTCCACCTGCAGCAGGCTGGCGGCGACCAGTTGCCGGAACACGCCGCGCCAGTTGCGTGAGTCCAGCTCCTTGCCGATGCCGAAGGTGCTGAGCGTGTCGTGCCCCAGCTGGCGGATGCGTTCGCTTTCGCTGCCGCGCAGGATGTCGATCAGGTGGCCGACGCCGAAGCGCTGGCCGCTGCGGTAGACGCAGCTCAGGGCCTTCTGCGCGGGGATGGTGGCGTCCCAGGCGGCCGGCGGGGTCAGGCAGTTGTCGCAGTTGCCGCAGGGCCGCGGATAGGTCTCGCCGAAGCCGGCCAGCAGCACCTGGCGGCGGCACTGCATCGACTCGCAATAGCCGAGCAGGTGGTCGAGCTTGGCGCGTTCCAGGTGCTTGCGCTCCTCGCCGGCTTCGCCCTGCTCGATCATCTGCTTGAGCAGCACCACGTCGCCCAGCCCGTAGCACAGCCATGCTTCGGCCGGCTCGCCGTCGCGGCCGGCGCGGCCGGTTTCCTGGTAGTAGCCTTCCATCGACTTGGGCAGGTCGGTATGCGCGACGAAGCGCACGTCCGGTTTGTCGATGCCCATGCCGAAAGCGATGGTGGCGCACATCACCACGCCGTCCTCGCGCAGGAAGCGGCGCTGGTTGGCCGCGCGCACCTCGGCCGGCAGGCCGGCGTGGTAGGGCAGGGCGTCCAGGCCTTCGCCGCGCAGCATGTCGGCGGTCTCCTCGACCTTGCGCCGCGACATGCAGTAGACGATGCCGGCCTCGCCGCGGTGGCCGCGCAGGAAATCCAGCAGCTGGCGCCGGGCGTTGTCCTTCTGCACCACCATGTAGCGGATGTTGGGCCGGTCGAAGGAACTGATGAAGTGCTCGGCCTGCGCCAGGTCCAGGCGCTCGGCGATCTCGCGCTGGGTGGGCGGATCGGCGGTGGCGGTCAGGGCGATGCGCGGCACCTGCGGCCAGCGCTCGTGCAGCACCGTCAGCTGCCGGTATTCGGGGCGGAAATCGTGGCCCCACTGCGATACGCAGTGGGCCTCGTCGATCGCGAACAGGGCGATGCGGCTGCGCTCGAGCAGCGACAGGAAGCGCCCGGTCAGCAGGCGCTCGGGCGCGACGTAGAGCAGGTCCAGGCTGCCGTCCAGCAGCTCGCGCTCGACCCGGCCGGCGGTCTCGGCGTCCAGCGTGGAATTGAGGAACTCGGCACGTACGCCGACCTGGCGCAATGCCTCGACCTGGTCCTGCATCAGCGCGATCAGCGGTGAGACGACAATGCCGCAGCCCTCGCGCAGCAGGGCCGGCACCTGGTAGCACAGCGACTTGCCGCCGCCGGTGGGCATCAGTACCAGCGCGTCGTTGCCGGCGGTGACGTGTTCGACGATGGCCTGCTGGTTGCCGCGGAAGGCGTCGTAGCCGAAGACGCGCTTCAGCAGTTCGTGGGCGGGGGAAGACATGCCGCCTAGGATAACTGCCCGGTCAAGCCCGGCCGCCCGCTCGCACCCCGTGTCCGCGTCGGGAAAACCGGGGCATGTTCATGTTCGGCGCAGGGCACGAGGCGGCGCGCCTGCACGCGTTACCGCACCGGACCGGAACATCGGCCATCCTGCGCACCCGCCGGCCCATCCGGACAAGCGCCCGCTTCAGTACAGGGGGCGCGCCGACGGCGGGGGGATCTGGCAGGCGGATGAAGCAGGGTCCGGGGGTGCGCCGTGCGCAACCCTGCAAAACCGCAGGGCGAACGCCCGAAGGTTTACTGCGATCACGCCCATGATCCCGCTGGAGAACAGCCCCCTTGAGTAAAGGGGGCGCGCCGGAGGCGGGGGGATCTGGCAGGCGGATGAAGCAGGGTCCAGGGGGGCGCCGCGCGCAACCCTGGAAAACCGCAGGGCGAACGCCCGAAGGTTTACTGCGACCACGCACATGATCCCTCTGGAGAACAGCCCCCTTGAGTAAAGGGGGCGCGCCGGAGGCGGGGGGATCTGGCAGGCGGATGAAGCAGGGTCCAAGGGTGCGCCGCGCGCAACCCTGGAAAACCGCAGGGCGAACGCCCGAAGGTCTACTGCGACCACGCACATGATCCCGCTGGAGAACAGCCCCCTTGAGTAAAGGGGGCGCGCCGGAGGCGGGGGGATCTGGCAGGCGGATGAAGCAGGGTCCAGGGGTGCGCCGTGCGCAACCCTGGAAAACCGCAGGGCGAACGCCCGAAGGTTTACTGCAGCAGCGAGCGCAGCATCCAGGCGTACTTTTCGTGGGTCTGCAGGCGCTGGGTCAGCAGGTCCTCGCTGGGAGCGTCGCCCGCCTTCCCGGCCTGTTCCAGGACCCTGCGCGCGGTCCGGCACACCGCTTCATTGCCCTGTACCAGCTGCCGCACCATCTCGCGCCAGTCGGCGCTGTCGGTCAGCCCCGGTTCCTCGGCGATGGAGGTCAGCGCGACGAACTCGCGGTACGAGCCGGGGGCGTTGAAGCCCAGTGCGCGGATGCGTTCGGCGATCTCGTCCAGCGCGGTCCATTGTTCGGTGTACTGCGCCTCGAACATGGTGTGCAGGGAATTGAACATCGACCCGGTGACGTTCCAGTGGAAGTTGTGGGTCTTCAGATACAGCGTGTAGGCGTCGGCGAGGAAGTGCGACAGACCGTCGGCGACCTTCTTGCGATCGGCGTCCTTGATCCCGATATCGATGCCCGGCGCCGACGGCGCGGAGGCGGCCAGCTTCTTCTTGCCGGCTTCGGGTTTGCTGCTGTTCTTGGCCTTGGCCATGACGCTTTACTCCTTGTCGGGTTGAATGGCTTCACAATAGCGCCATCGGGACCATACCGGTATTTCAAGTTTTCTCGTTGAACGATTGATGAGCGCTATCGAAAAGGACACTGCCGCGCGCCTGCGCGAAGCCCGCACGGCCATCGACGGGGCGATGAGCCGCGACCGCGGGCGACTGCTCGGGCTGTGGTCGCGCTGGCAGGGCCTGCCGGCCGATGCCGCCGCCGAAGCGGCGTTCCGCGGCCTGCTGGAACAGTCCCGGGGCCAGCGCCGGCGGCGTGCGGCGCAGCCGGTCGCGATCAGCATGGACGACGCGCTGCCGATCGCGCGTGAAGCCGAGCGGATCACCGCGCTGATCCGCGACCACCAGGTGGTGGTGATCGCCGGCGAGACCGGTTCGGGCAAGACCACCCAGCTGCCCAAGCTGTGCCTGGCCGCCGGGCGCGGCGAGGCCGGCATGATCGGCTGCACCCAGCCGCGGCGCATCGCCGCGCGCGCGGTGGCCACCCGCGTGGCCGAGGAACTGGGCAGCGAACTGGGCACGGTGGTCGGCTACCAGGTGCGCTTCACCGACAAGGTCGGCGAGGACAGCCGCATCAAGTTCATGACCGACGGCATCCTGCTGGCCGAGATCGCGTCCGACCGCTGGCTGTCGCGTTACGACACGCTGATCATCGACGAGGCGCACGAACGCAGCCTCAACATCGATTTCCTGCTCGGCTATCTCAAGCAGCTGCTGCGCCGGCGCCCGGACCTGAAGCTGGTGGTGACCTCGGCGACCATCGACACCGAGCGTTTCTCGCGTCATTTCGACGATGCGCCGGTGGTCAGCGTCGAGGGCCGCACCTACCCGGTGGAAGTGCGCTACCGGCCGCTGGACGAGGCGCGGCCGGCGCCGGTGGCAGAGGGCAGGGGCGGTGGACGCGGGCGCGGCGACGATGCCGACTCGGACCCGGTGTCGGTCAATGACGCCATCGTCGCCGCGGTCGACGAGATCACCCGCCTGGATCCGCGCGGCGACGTGCTGGTGTTCCTGCCCGGCGAGCGCGAGATCCGCGACGCGCACCAGGCGCTGGAACGGCGCAAGTACCGCGAGACCGAGGTGCTGCCGCTGTACGCGCGGCTCTCGGCCAAGGACCAGGACCGGGTGTTCAACCCGGGGCCGAAGCGGCGCCTGGTGCTGACCACCAACGTCGCCGAGACCTCGCTGACGGTGCCGCGCATCCGGTACGTGGTCGATCCGGGCTACGCCCGGGTCAAGCGCTACAGCCCGCGGCAGAAGCTGGACCGGCTGCACATCGAACCGGTGTCGCAGGCCAGCGCCAACCAGCGCAAGGGCCGCTGCGGGCGCATCGCCGAGGGCGTGTGCTACCGCCTGTACGCCGAGGCTGATTTCCAGGCGCGCCCGGAATTCACCGATCCGGAGATCCGCCGTTCCTCGCTGGCCGGGGTGATCCTGCGCATGCTGCAGCTGGGCCTGGGGCGGATCGAGGATTTCCCGTTCCTGGAGCCGCCGGACGAACGCGCGGTCGCCGACGGCTGGCAGCAGCTGGCCGAGCTGGGCGCGATCGACGGCGAGCGCAAGCTCACCGCCATCGGCCGGCAGATGGCGCGGTTGCCGGTGGACGTGAAGCTGGCGCGCATGCTGGTGGCCGCGCAGAAGGCCGGCTGCCTGCACGAGATGCTGGTGATCGCTTCCTTCCTGGGCATCCAGGACCCGCGCGAACGGCCGCCCGAGGCGCGCGAGGCCGCCGACAACGCGCATGCGGCCTTCGCCGACCCGCGTTCGGAATTCCTCGGCATCCTGCGCCTGTGGGAGGGCTACCGGGCCGCGCACGAAGACCTGACCCAATCCAAACTGCGCGACTGGTGCGGCCGGCATTTCCTCGGCTTCCTGCGCATGCGCGAATGGCGCGAACTGCACCGCCAGCTGCGCCTGCTGTGCGAGGAGCTGGGCTGGGACAGCAGCAGCGATGGCGCCTTCGGCACGGCGCTGCTTGCCGCGCCGGCCGCGCTGCCGGCAGGCGGCGATGGCGAAGCCAGGCGCAAGGCCACGCGCGGCGAACTGCACAAGGCGGCGCGGCTCGCACGCGAAGGCGCGAAACCGGCGCAATCGGTGGCCGGGCCGGATGTCCCGGGGTCCGGCGCAGCCGCCCGGCCAGGCAAGGCAAAGACCGACTCCGCCCCCGGTTCCGCCGCGGTACCGGAGAAGGTGCGGGTGGCGGCCTACCAGGCGCTGCACCGGGCGATCCTCGCCGGGCTGCCGACGCAGATCGGCCACCGTACCGAGAAGGGCGACTTCCAGGCGCCGCGCCAGCGCCGCTTCCACCTGTTCCCGGGCTCGGCGCTGGCCAGGCGGCCGCCGCCGTGGGTGCTGAGCGCGACCCTGCTCGATACCCAGCGCGTATGGGGCCTGACCAACGCCGCCATCGAGCCGGACTGGGCGATCGCCGAGCTGCCGCACCTGCTGGCGCGCAAGCATTTCGACCCGCACTGGTCGCATGCCCAGGGCCAGGTGCTGGCGGCCGAGCAGATCAGCCTGTTCGGGCTGGTGCTGGCGCCGCGCAAGCCGGTGCATTACGGCCGCATCAACCCGTGCGAAGCGCACGACATCTTCGTGCGGCAGGCGCTGGTCACCGGTGAGATCAACACCCGTGCCGGCTTCGTCGCCGACAACCTCAAGGTGCTGGAGCAGGCGCGCGAGGAGGAAGCCAAGCTGCGCCGCGCCGGCATCGTCGCCGACGAGGACTGGCAGGCGCGCTGGTACCTGGACCGCATTCCGGCCGATATCCATTCGGCCAGTGGGCTGGATGCCTGGTGGAAGGCGTTGCCGCCCGGGCAGCAGCGCACGCTGCGCTGGTCGCTGACCGACCTGCTGCCGGGCGAAGGCAGCGAGCAGGAGCGGTATCCGAAATATTTCGCGCTGGGCGATGCGCGGCTGGCGATGCATTACCGCTTCGAGCCCGGCGCGGCGGACGACGGCGTCACCCTCGACGTGCCGCTGCACCTGCTCAATGCGCTGGACCCGGCGCGGCTGTCATGGCTGGCGCCGGGCTTCGTCGCCGACAAGGCCGCGGCAATGATCCGCAGCCTGCCCAAGGCGATGCGCCGCAACTACGTGCCGGCGCCGGACTTCGCCCACGCCTTCTTCGAGGCATGGCCGCAGCCCTCGGCCGACGACATCCGCGGTGAACTTGCGCGGTTCCTGTCGAAAGCCACCGGCGCGGCGGTGGCCGCCACCGATTTCGACGAGGCGGCGCTGGAGCCGCACCTGCGCATGAACCTGCGCCTGGCCGATGCCGAGGGCCGGCTGCTGGCGATGTCGCGCGATCTCGATGCGCTGCGCGCACGCTTCGGCGAGCGCGCCGGGCAGGCGTTCGCGGCGCGTGCCGGCAAGGCGCTGGCTGCCGAGGGGCTGCGCGAATTCCCGGCCGGCGCCATTCCCGGGCAGGTGCCCGGCGAAGCCGGCGTGCCGGCGTATCCGGCGCTGGTCGATACCGGCGAGACGGCGGCGCTGCGCATCTTCGCCGACCGCAACGCGGCGCTGCTGGCGCATCCGGGCGGGGTGCGGCGCCTGCTGGAAATCGCCCTGGCCGACAAGGTCAAGCAGGCCCGCAAGCAGTTGCCGGTATCGCCCAAGACCGGGTTGCTGTATGCGGCCATCGAATCGCAGGAAAGGCTGCGCGGCGACCTGGTCGATGCGGCCATGAACGCGGTGCTGGCCGATGGCCTGGGCGAGATCCGCTCGGCGGAGGCTTTCGAGCTGCGCCGTGCCGATGCCGGCAAGCGCCTGTTCGGCGAAGCGATGGAGCGGCTGCGCCTGGCCGAGACCATCCTCGGCCTGGTGGGCGAGCTCAAGCCGCTGCTGGAAGCGCCGTTGATGGGCTGGGCGCGCGGCAACCTCGACGACATGGAACGGCAGCTGGCGTCGCTGGTCCACGCCGGCTTCCTGCGACAGACCCCCGCCGACGCGCTGGCGCAGTTCCCGCGCTACCTGAAGGCGATGATCCTGCGCAGCGAACGCGCCAAGCGCGACCCGCCGCGCGACCAGGCGCGCATGCTTGAGCTCAAGCCCTTCGTCGATGCGCTGGAGGAGGCGCGGCTGCAGGGTCAGGCCGCGCACCCGCAATGGTCGGCGCTGCGCTGGGACATCGAGGAACTGCGGGTATCGCTGTTCGCGCAGGAACTGGGCTTCCGCTCCGGCATCTCGCCGAAGAAGCTGGCGCAGCGGGTCGCTTCACTGCGTGGTTGACCCCCTCGGCCGGGCCCGCCCGGCGGCGGGCCGCATCGGCCTCTACGGTGTCGCCGCGCGGTGCTGCTCGACGCAGCGCCTGCGTGCGGCGTTGACCTGGTCGTGGGCATAGGCATGCTCGCGGCCGATGGCGCGGCGCAGGTTGTCCATGCGCGCCTCCAGCGCCTGGGTGCGCTTGGCGTCGGACGCGTTGTCGAGCTGCTCGCCGAGCATCGCCATCTGCTGCTGGTAGGTCGCCACGCGGTCGTTGGAGGGCCCATAGATCGATGCGGTCGCGTTGGCGATGCACGCGCGCTCGGCGCTGCGATCCAGTTCCGCCGGTGCCGGCGGCGGCGGGCTGCCGCTCTCGCGCAGCGGCGACGGTTCCGGCTCGCCGGCTTCCATGGGCGGCGCCGGCGGTGGCGCTGCCGGCAGGCGCTCGCTGCGCAGCTTCATGGGCTGCGCGTTGGCGTCGCAGGGGTGCTCGGAATAGGCGGTTTCCCCGGACTTTCCCTTGCATTTGTAGACCTGGGCCGATGCTCCTGCCGGCAGCAGGAACAGCAGCATGAGCAACAGCAGGGCAGGCATGGCAGGCATGGCGGACCGGGGCAGGGTGCGGGCGCCGCGGTTCGCGGCGCCAGGGGGCGCCCGCCAGGGCGGGCGCATGGATGGACGCAGGTTACTTGGTGCGGCGTACCTTGGCGCGGGTATTGAGCCCGTCGACCTGCAGGTACCACACCCCCATCAGCCCGGGGCTGATCTGTACCCCCGGCGCCTGCTTGCGGATGCCGGAGGCGCGGGCGTCGTCGGTCTGTTCCCATACCTGGCCGTTGTCCAGGGTGTACTGCCGGCCCTTGCCGAAACCGTTGAATTCGCCGACCAGCGTGGCCTTGATCGGCTCGCTGGAGCCGAAATCGAAGAAGCCGCGGTTCTTCACGATCACTTCCTGTCGGCCTTCCTCGCGCGCCTGTTCCAGCGCGGTGGCGGTGGCATTGCGCACCTTGCCCTGCAGCCAGGCGTTGAGCGTGGCCAGCTCGTCGGGCGAGAGCTTGTCCAGGCCGGCGGCCTTGAACTCGGCGGTGGACATCTGCTGCTGCAGGTCGCCTTCGACGACGCGTTGCGCCTGGGCGGCGAAGGCCGGCGCGAGCAGCAGGGTGGCGGTGAGCAGGAGGGAAAGGCGCGACGGCTGCATGGGCGATTGTTCCCGTGGATGGTTGGGCGCTAGTGTAGGGGCATCCGCCCGCCATCAACCGCTGTGAACCGTTCTTCCCTCTCCGGCCTGGATGCCCTGCTGCAACGCCCGTCCTGTGGCGCCCTTTCCGATCCGCTGCGGGAGGCGCTGCTGGCTGCCTGGCGGCAACCCGGGACCGACACCCAGCCGCGGCTGCCGTGGCCGGTACTGGCCGACACGCTCGATGCGCTGGCCCTGCTGTCCGCCGACGAGGCGGTGATCGCCGCCGCGCTGCTGTTCGATCTGCCCGGCCTGCGCGCACGCCTGGTGGAACTGCCGCTGGGCAACGCCGCGGCCGCGGTGCGCGGGTTGCTCGACGGGCAGGACGCCGCCGACCAGGTGTGGGCGCTGCACGCCGGGCGCGAGGCCGGGCGCAACAGCGAAGGCCTGCGCCGGCTGCTGCTGTCCATCGTCCACGACCTGCGCGTGGTGCCGGTGCTGCTGGCGCGGCAACTGGCCTGCATGCGCGCGGCCGACCGCAGCCCCGAGGAACAGCGCCGCGCGCTGGCGCAGCTGACCCGCGACATCCACGCGCCGCTGGCCAACCGGCTGGGCATCTGGCAGTTGAAGTGGGAGCTGGAGGACCTGGCGTTCCGCTTCCTGGAACCGGATACCTACCGCCACATCGCACGCGAAGTGGACGAAACCCGGCTGGCGCGCGAGCGCTACGTCGAAGCGGTCAAGCGGCGCCTGTCGGCGGCACTGGGCGAGCACGGCATCCGCGCCGAGGTCAGCGGCCGGCCCAAGCACATCTACAGCATCTGGCGGAAGATGCAGAAGAAGAAGCTGGCCTTCGAGCAGCTCTACGACCTGCGCGCGGTGCGGGTGATGGTGGACGACGTGGCCGCCTGCTATGCCGCGCTGGGCGTGGTGCACGCGCTGTGGACGCCGATCCCCAGCGAATTCGACGACTACATCGCCCGGCCCAAGGCCAACGACTACCGCTCGCTGCATACCGCGGTGATCGGCCCGGAAGGGCGCACCGTGGAGGTGCAGATCCGCACCCACGAGATGCACGCGCAGGCCGAACTGGGCGTGGCCGCGCACTGGAAGTACAAGGAGGGCGGCAAGGGCGCGGAGAAGGCCTTCGACCGCAAGATCACCTGGATGCGGCAGTTGCTGGAGCAGGCGCAGGACGCGGCCAATCCCGAGGACCTGGCCGGTGCGCTGGATGCCGAGCTGATCGAGGACCGGGTCTACGCGCTCAGTCCCAAGGGCGAGGTGATGGACCTGCCGGCCGGCGCCACGCCGCTGGATTTCGCTTACCACGTCCATACCATGGTCGGGCACCGTTGCCGCGGCGCCAAGGTCAACGGCCGCATCGTGCCGCTGACCTACCGCCTGCGCAGCGGCGACCGGGTCGAGATCATGACCGCCCGCGACGCCGACCCGCGCCGTGACTGGCTGCTGCCGGCCAACGGCTTCCTCGCCAGCAGCCGTTCGCGCGAGAAGGTCCGTACCTGGTTCCACAAGCTCGACCGCGCGCGCAACGTGCAGGCCGGGCGCGAACTGCTGGACCGCGAGCTCAAGCGGCTGGGCCTGCAGCAGGCCGACCTGATGCTGGCGGCCAGGCGCTTCCATGCCGACAGCGTCGATGACCTGTACATCCAGGTCGCGCTTGGCGACACCGGGCCCAGCCAGGTCAGCCGCGCGTTGCTGGAAGCGGAGAAGGAGAAGCACCAGCCGGCCGCGGCCGCGCCGCCGCTGCCGCGGCCGACCGCGCGCCGCGAGGGCATCGGCCGTTCCGATTTCACCGTGCAGGGCGTGGGCAACCTGCTGGTGCAGCTGGCGCGCTGCTGCCAGCCGGTGGCCGGCGAGCCGATCACCGGCTACCTCACCCGTACCCGCGGCGTCACCGTGCACCGCGCCGATTGCCCGGCGCTGGCGCGGCTGTCGGCCGCGCACCCCGAGCGCGTGCTGCCGGTGGAGTGGGGCCGCGCCGGCGCGGGCTACGAGGTGGACGTGATGGTCCGCGCCATGGACCGGCGCTGGTTGCTGAAGGACATCACCAACCTGATCGCGCAGGAGGACGCCTACGTGCTCAACATCAACAGCGACCCGCTGCGCGACAGCGGCCGCATGCAGCTGCGGTTGCGGCTGAAGGTGAGCGACTACGGCCAGTTGTCCACGCTGCTGGGCAAGCTCGACGCCTTGCCCGGGGTGGACGAAGCGCGGCGCATGGGGTGAGGCCGGCGTCGCCGGCGAGATCATGGCGGGCTGCTAGGCTGGCCGCATGCACAAGGCCCATTCCCGCCTGCCCAGATGGCTGTCGTTGCCCGTCGGCCGCGTGCACCTGTACGCGCGCTGGTGGGTGGCGCGTGGCTGGGACAGCCCGCGCGCCTGGCGTTCGATCGTCATCGGACTGGTGCTGCTGGCGCTGTTGCTGACCGCGTTCCGGCAGCCGCTGGCGAACCTGCTGTGGCCGGAAACCAAGATCCAGCGCCTGCTCGACGATGGCCATCGCGCGCTGCGCCAGGGCCACCTGTCCGCGGCCGATGGCAGTGGCGCGCGCGAGCTGTTCGAGGCGGCGGCGGCACTGGATCCGGATCGCGGCGACGCGCGCGACGCATTGGCCGACACCGGCCGCGCGGCGCTGGAGCAGGCGCGGCGGCAGCTGGCCGCCGGCGACGTGCCGGCCACGCGCGCGGCGCTGGAACTGGCGCGGCAGCTGCAGGTGCCCCAGGCGGAGCTCGACGCCATCGCCTCGGGCCTGCACCGCCAGGCGCGGGAGCCGGAGCGCGTCGAGGACCTGCTGCGGCGCGCCGAGGCGGCGCAGGCGCAGGGGCGGCTGGACGCGGGCGCCGACAGCGCGCTGCCGTTGTACCAGCGGGTGCTGGCGGTGCGGCCGGACCACCTGCAGGCACTGCAGGGGCGCGACGATGCCCTGTCCGACCTGCTGGCCGCGGCGGTGGCCGCGGCGCAGCGCGACCAGACCCAGGTGGCGGCCGCCCTGTTGCACCGGGTGCAAGGCTACGACCCCGGGCACGCAGAATTGCCCGCGGCCCGCGCCGCGCTGAATGCCGCGCTGGACCGGCGCCGGGCACAGGCCGCGCGTGACCTGGCGCGCGGGCGCCTGCGCCAGGCCGCGGACGGCTATGCGCAGGTGCTCGCGGCGGGCGACGACCCGGTGGCACGCCAGGGGCTGCGGCAGGTGGCGCGGGCCTGGGCCGGTGAAGCCGCACGCCTGGCCGGCGACTTTCATTTCGAACAGGCGCGGCAGGCGCTGGAGCAGGCCCGCGCGCTGGCGCCGGGCAGCCCCGAGGTGGCCGCCGCCGAACAGGCGCTGCAACGTGCGCAGGGCGCACGCCGGGCACTGGAAACGCGGCTGCCGGCTGCCGAGCGCGAGCGCCAGGTACGGGTGCTGCTGGCGCAGATGGAGAGCGCGGCGTCACAGGGGCAATGGCTGTTGCCGCCCGGTGCCAGCGCCTATGACCGTTTCAAGGCCGCACAGGCGCTGGCGCCCGGCGATGCGCGGGTGAAGCAGGCTGGCGCCCGCATCCTGCCCGCCGCGCGCGACTGCCTGGACCGGCATCTGCAGGGCAACCGCCTGCAGGCGGCGCGCACCTGCCTGGATGCGTGGCAGGCGCTGGCGCCGGGCGATCCGCTGTTGCCGGCGGCGCGGCGGCGGCTGGCGCAGCGCTGGCTGGCGGTCGGCAGCGAACGGCTCGGCGCCGGCGATGTGGCGTTCGCCAGCCGCGCGCTGGAACAGGCACGCGCGCTGGATCCGGCGACCCCGGAACTGCCGGCTTTCGCCGAACGCCTGGGTAACGCCAGGCGCTAGGACAGGAACACCCGCGCCACCACCTCGCGTGCGGCATCCATCGAGAAGTGGCGGGCGATGTTGTCCAGGCCGTTGCCCGACAGTCGCCGCCACAGGGCTTCATCGTCATGCAGCCGTACCACCGCGTCGGCGAACGCCCTGGCGTCGTCGGCGACCAGCACATCCTCGCCGTCGTGCAGGTGCATGCCCTCGGCGGCGCAGTGCGTGGCCACCACCGGCTGGCCATGGGCCATGCTCAGGTTGATCTTGCCCTTCACCCCGGCGCCGAAGCGCAGCGGTGCCACCGCGACGCGGCCGCCCGCCATCCACGGCACCACGTCGGGCACGTAGCCATGCACCTGCACGCCCGGCTGCGTGGCCGCCAGCGCCCGCAGGCTGTCGGGCACGTCGGCGCCGATGCAGTGGAAGCGGATCCCCGGCAGGCGTTGCCGGATCAACGGGAATACCTCGCCGATGAACCACTGCATCGCATCCAGGTTCGGCGGGTGGTTGAAGCCGCCGACGAACACCAGCCCCTGCCGCTGTGCCCAGTCCAGCCCCCGGCCGGCGACTTCATGCAGGTTGGACAGCAGTTCCACCCGCACCGAAGGCGCGTCGACGGCCAACTGCTGTTTCTCGGCGGCGCTGACCAGCAGGGTGACATCGGTCGCGGCCATCACCGCCAGCTCGCTGGCACGGGTGCGCTCGGCGCCGCGCGCCAGGCGCGGGTCGCCGCTGAGCTCGGCACCGCGGCGTTCGCGCAGGTAGTGCAGGTCCACCGTGTCGAACACGGTGCGCGCCTGCGGCGCGTGGCGCCGCAGCAGCGGCAGGCACTCGGTGGCGACGTGGTGGCGCACCAGCATCGCCACCTGGAAGCGCGGGCCATGCGTGCGCAGCCAGGAGCCCACGCCCTGCAGCCACGGCGCGTGCCACACCTCCACGCCCAGTACCTGCAGGGCCTGGGTGGCGGCGCCGCCGTGTTCGCCGCGGGTGGGCAGGAACACCACGTGCGCGCCGCCGGCCAGCAGCATGCGGATCAGGTTGAACTGGCGCAGCGAGGCCGAATCGCGGTCCGGGCGCGGCACCGACTCGTCGATGATCAGCACCTGGCGCTGGCCGCGGTGCACGAGCGCGGGGCCGGGCACGCTGCCGGCCGGCAGCTGCCGCGCCAGCGCAGCGCGCCATGCGTCGGCGAACACCTGCTGGTTGCGGACCTGCCAGGCCTTGATCCCGCTGCCGGTGTCGGTGCCGTTGCTGGTGCCTTCGTCGTGCACGACGCGGCTGGCCGGCTGCACCAGCACGCGGCGACCGGCGGCGCGCACCTTGAACGCCAGGTCGGTGTCCTCGTAGTAGGCCGGCGCATAGCGCGCGTCCAACCCGCCGAGCTGCTCGAACAGCGCGCGCGGAATGGTCAGGGCCGCGCCGGAGCAGTAGTCGGCGTCGCGCAGGCTGGCGTAGCGCGGGTCCTCGGCCGATTCGAAACGGCCGTAACTCCAGCAGCTGCCGTCGTCGAACACGATACCGCCCGACTCCTGCAGGCGGCCGTCCGGGTACAGCAGCTGCGCGCCGACCAGCCCGGCCTCCGGGACCTGGGCGAAGGTGTCGAGCAGGGCGTCCAGCCAGCCCGGCTGTGGCACGGTGTCGTTGTTCAGCAGCACCACGTACTGCCCGCGGGCCAGCCGCAGGCCATCGTTGCAGGCGGCGATGAAGCCGCCGTTGTGCGCGCGGCGGTGATGGCGCAGGCCGTCGATCGCCGCCATCCAGGCCGCGGTATCGTCGCTGCTGCCATCGTCGATCACCAGGATCTCGCAGGCCGCGGCGGGTGGGTGCGCGGCCAGGGCGCGCAGGCATGCCAGGGTATGCGCCGCATGGTTGTAGACCGGGATCACGATGCTGGCGACCGGTTGCGCGCTGGCGGGCACGGCGAACGGCGCGAAGGCGGCAGCGGCAGGTGCGTACAGCGGCTCGCGCCGTGGCGGCGGCGGCCGCCACAGGCGCACGCCGACGCGCTGCAGGGTGGCGCGCCAGCCGCGGGTACGCAGGCTGGCCAGGCCGCGGCGGATCAGGCCGACGATGCGGGCGAGGTGGTAGCGCGCATCGGCCGGGGACATCGACATTCGGTTGCAACTCCAGCTTAAGCAGGTGGGGGCCGGCAGCGGTGCGGTGGCGCGAGGCTGCGTTAGACTCGCCTGAACCTACATTCTCGCATCCCCGTGCCGCGACGCTACGATACCGACGAACTGGACGAAGATACCGACGCGCCGGGCACGCCCTGGCGCAACCGGCTGATCACCTGGGGCCTGGCGGGCGTCGCCCTCGGCCTGGGGTTCCTGATCCCGTACACGCTGTACCTGAACTCGCAGGTGACCCAGCGCTTCGGCGAGCTGCGCTGGCAGATCCCGACCCGCGTCTATGCCCGGCCGCTGGTGCTGGCGCCGGGTGGGGCGATGAATGCCGGTACGCTCAAGACCGAGCTGGCGGCGTCGGCCTATCGCGACGACGGCATCGGCCAGAGCCCGGGGACCTACCGGCTGCAGGATGGCCGCTTCACCATTTCCAGCCGCGGCTACGTCGACGTGGACGGGCGCGTGGCGCCGCGCCGGATCGAGGTGGTGGTTTCCGGCGGCCAGGTCGCCTCGCTGCGCGACGCCACCGGGCGCAAGGCGCTCAAGGCCGCGCGCCTGGACCCGGCGCGCATCGCCACCCTGTACGGGCAGAAGCAGGAGGAGCGGCGGCTGGTGCGCATCGCCGATGCGCCGGAGCTGCTGGTCACCGGCCTGCAGGCGGTGGAGGACAGGGATTTCAAAAGCCACCACGGCATCGACCTGAGCGGCATCGTGCGCGCGGTCTGGGTGACGGTGCGCTCCGGCGGCAAGGTGCGCCAGGGCGCCAGTACGCTGACCCAGCAGCTGGCGCGCAGCGGCCTGCTCGGGATCGGCAAGGAACAGACCCTCACCCGCAAGTTCAACGAGGTGCTGTACGCGCTGATCATGGAGGCGCGCTACGACAAGCCGGTGATCCTGGAGGCCTATCTCAACCAGGTCTACCTGGGGCAGCGCGGCAGCCAGGCGATCCATGGCGTGGCGTCGGGTGCCGAATTCTGGTTCGGGCGCGACCTCAATGCGCTGACCACCGAGCAGGTGGCGCTGCTGATCGGGCTGGTGAAGGGGCCGTCCTATTACGACCCGCGGCGCAACCCCGAGCGCGCGCTGGACCGGCGCAACTTCGTGCTCGGCAAGCTGCACGAAAGCGGGTTGATCGACACGGCCGAATACCAGCGCGCGCTGAAGGCACCGCTGGGCGTGCCGAAGGTGCCGGGGCTGGTGGCGGCCAACCGCTTCCCGGCCTACATCGACCTGGTCCGCCGCCAGCTCGGCCATGACTACCCGGAAAGCACCCTGCAGGGGGCGGGCCTCAACGTCCTCACCGGCATGTCGCCCTCGGCCCAGGCCTATGCCGAAGGCGCGGTGGCGCATACCGTCAAGTCGCTGGAGAGCAAGCGCCGCCCCGAGCTGCAGGCCGGGCTGGTGCTGACCGACGTGCACAACGGCGACGTGCTGGCGGTGGTCGGCAGCCGCGACGTCGCCGAACCGGGCTTCAACCGCGCCATCGACGCGCAGCGGCCGGTCGGTTCGCTGCTCAAGCCGTTCGTGTACCTGCTGGCGCTGGCACAGCCGGACCGCTGGTCGCTGGCGACCTGGGTCGAGGACACCCCGGTCACCGTACAGCTCAGCCGCGGGCGCAACTGGACCCCGGGCAACGCAGACAACCGCAGCCACGGCACGGTGCGCCTGATCGACGCGCTGGCCCGCTCCTACAACCAGGCCACGGTGCGGGTCGGCATGCAGGTCGGGCCCGAGCGCATCACCCAGCTGATCCATGTGCTGGCCGGGCTCAAGGCCGAGGCCAACCCGGCGGTGATCCTGGGCTCCACCGACCAGAGCCCCTACGGCATGGCGCAGCTGTACCAGTTCCTGGCGTCGGGCGGCGAGATCCAGCCGCTGCATGCCGTGCGCGGGGTGGTCGATGCCCAGGGCACGCTGCTCAAGCGCTACGACAAGACCCCGGCGCCGGCGCAGGAAGGCGACTCCATCGCCGCCAACCTGATCAGCGTGGCGCTGCAGCAGGTGGTGTCCAGCGGTACCGCGTCGGGGCTCAATGCCGACGGCCTGGGCCGGCTGCAGCCGGCCGGCAAGACCGGTACCACCAACGACGGCCGCGACAGCTGGTATGCCGGCTACACCGGCGACCACCTGGCGGTGGTGTGGATGGGCAACGACCAGAACGAGCAGGCCGGCCTGTTCGGCGCCACCGGCGCGATGCGGGTGTGGTCGGGCATCTTCCGCAACCTGCCGAGCCGGCCGCTGCGGGTGAACAGCAAGGGCCTGGACTGGCAGTACGTGGCCGCCGAGGGCAACAACAGCACCGACGAAGGCTGCCCGGGCGCACGCCGGCTGCCGTTCGTGGCCGGCTTCGCCCCGGCCTACGCGCCCTGTACGCCGCAGGCGGTGCCGGAAGAGGAGACCCAGGAAAGCGGCGGCTGGCGCAGCTGGTTCGGGCTGGACCGCAAGGAGCCGGCGGCGGCGTCAAGCACGCCTTCAGACGCACCTGCGCGATAATGGCGGCATGAACCACACGCTCCCGATCCATCGCGCACTGGCCGTCCTGGCCGTTTCCCTGGCCCTGGCCGCCTGCACCAGCACGCCGCCGCCGCCGCCACCGCCGGTCGATACGACCACGCCCGCCCAGCGCATGGCCGCGGTGCAGGCCGCTGCCGGTGCCGACGACAAGGAAGTGACGGTGCAGCCGCTGCGCGACCCGCAGGTGGACGACCTGCGCCAGATCGCCGGCGAACGCCGCGAGGCCGGCGACCTGGCCGGCGCCGCCGACGCGCTGGAGCAGGCGTTGCTGCTGGTCGAGGACGACCCGGCGATCCTGCAGGAACGCGCCGAGATCGCGCTGCTGCAGGGCGACTGGGGCCGCGCCGAGACGCTGGCGCGCAAGGCGGTGGCGCTCGGCTCGCGGACCGGGCCGCTGTGCCGGCGCCACTGGGCCACCATCGAGCAGACCCATCTGGCGCGGGTCGAGAAGGAAAACGCCACCTCGGCGCATGCGCAGATCGAAGGCTGCACGGTGCCGGGAATCAAGCGTTATTGACGGCGGGGCCGCCCCGGCCCCGATGCGCGCACGCCGATGTCGCTAGCCACCGCCAGCCGTGAAGCCCTCAGCGCCGACGGCGCGCTCGCCCGGCAACTGGACGCCTTCACCCCGCGTGCGGCGCAGCTGCGGCTGGCCGAGGCCATCGCCGACGCCTTCCAGCAGCGCGACGTGCTGCTGGCCGAGGCCGGCACCGGTACCGGCAAGACCTTCGCCTACCTGGTGCCGGCGCTGCTGTCCGGGCTGAAGACCATCGTCAGCACCGGTACCCGCGCGCTGCAGGACCAGCTCTACCACCGCGACCTGCCGCGGGTGCGCGCCGCGCTCGGGATCGGCCTCCGCAGCGCACTGCTCAAGGGCCGCGCCAACTACCTGTGCCGCTACCGGCTGGACCAGGCGCGCGGCGAACCGCGCTTCGCCTCGCCCGAGCAGGCCGCGCAGTTCCAGCGCATCGTCGCCTGGGCCGGGCGCACCCACTTTGGCGATGTCGCCGAGCTCGACGGGCTGGCCGACGACTCGCCGCTGCTGCCGATGGTCACCTCCACCGTCGACAACTGCCTGGGCAGCGACTGCCCGTTCTGGAGCGAGTGCTTCGTGGTGCAGGCGCGGCAACGCGCGCAGGAAGCCGACCTGGTGGTGGTCAACCACCACCTGCTGCTGGCCGACCTGGCGCTCAAGCAGGAAGGCTTCGGCGAAATCCTGCCGGGCGCACAGGCATTCGTGATCGACGAGGCGCACCAGTTGCCGGAACTGGCGGCCGGCTTCTTCGGCGAGGGATTCGGCATGCGCCCGTGGCAGGAACTGGCACGCGACTGCCTGGCCGAGTGCCGCGGCGTGGCCGGTGCGCAGCCGGTGCTGCAGCAGCCGGTGGCGACGCTGGAAATGGCATTGCGGCAACTGCGCGCGGCGATGGAACCGTTGCCGCCGCGCGGTACCCGGTGGCGCGCGCTGGCGGTGCCCGACGTGGCGGAAGGCTTCGACGTGCTGGCCGCGGCGCTGGCCCAGCTGCGCGACGCGCTGGCCGTGCTGCGCGAGGCGTCGCCGGGTCTGGACGCGTGCCACGCACGCGCGCTCGAAGGCGCGGCGCGGCTGGCGCGCTGGCTGGGCGAGGATGCGCCGCTGCCCGATTTCGAAAGCGATGACGCCGACGTGGCCGCCGCCGGCAACGACGTGCTCTGGTACGAGCTGACGCCGCGCGGTTTCCGCTGCCAGCGCACGCCGCTGGACGTGTCCGGGCCGCTGCGCGAACACCGCCAGCGCTCGCACGCGGCCTGGGTGTTCACCTCGGCCACGCTGACCGTCGATGGCGACTTCGACCACCTGGCCGCGCGCCTGGGGCTGGACGATCCGCACACCCTGGTCCAGCCCAGCCCGTTCGACTGGCCGGTGCAGGCGCTGTGCTACCTGCCGCAGCAGCTGCCAGACCCGGCCGCGCGCGGCTTCGGCGCCGCGTTGATCGCCACCCTGCGCCCGGTGCTGGATGCCTCGCAGGGCCGTGCGTTCCTGCTGTTCGCCTCGCACCGCGCGCTGCGCGAGGCCGCCGATACGCTGCGCGGCGGGCCGTGGCCGCTGTTCGTGCAGGGCGAGGCGCCGCGCGCCAGCCTGCTGCAGCGCTTCCGCGAGTCGGGCAACGGTGTGCTGCTGGGCTCGGCCAGTTTCCGCGAAGGCGTGGACGTGGCCGGCGACGCGCTGAGCGTGGTGGTGATCGACAAGCTGCCGTTCGCCGCGCCGGACGACCCGGTGTACGAGGCGCGGCTGGACGCGATCCGCCGCGCCGGCGGCAACCCGTTCCGCGACGAACAGCTGCCGCAGGCGGTGATCGCGCTCAAGCAGGGCGTGGGCCGCTTGATCCGCAGCGAGAGCGACCGCGGCGTGCTGGTGCTGTGCGACCCGCGCCTGCTCAGCCGTGGCTACGGGCGCGTGTTCCTGGATTCGCTGCCGCCGTTCCGCCGCACCCGCGAACTGGCCGATGTGCAGGCGTTCTTTGCGCGACAATGGCAGCCCGATGCCGACGCGCCGGGCATGGAAACCGCCATGCCGTCCCCTCCCGATCCCGATGTGACCCCATGAAGCTGCTCGCCCTGGAAACCGCCACCGAAGCCTGTTCCGTCGCCCTGCATGTGGACGGGCAGGTGCTGGAACGCTTCGAGATCGCGCCGCGCCGGCATGCGGAACTGACCCTGCCGTGGGCGGAACAGCTGCTGGCCGAAGCCGGCATCGCCCGTGCGCAGCTGGACGCCATCGCCCTGGGCCGCGGCCCGGGCGCGTTCACCGGCGTGCGCCTGGCCATCGCCATCGCCCAGGGCATCGCCCTGGCGCTGGACCGGCCACTGCTGCCGGTGTCCACGTTGCAGGTGCTGGCGATGCAGGCGCCCGGCGACGCCAGCCACGTGCTGGCCAGCATCGATGCGCGCATGGGCGAGGTCTACGCCGCGCGCTGCGTGCGCCGCGACGATGGCCTGTGGGATGAACAGGGCGCGGAAGTGGTGATTGCCCCGGATGCGCTGCAGCTGCCCGACGATGGCAGCCGCTGGGCCGGTGTCGGCACCGGTTTCGCCGCCGCCGAGGGGCTGCTGGCCACGCGCCTGCAGGCCCGCCTGGCGTCGGTAGATGCGCAGGCGCTGCCGCGCGCATCGGACGTGCTGAAGATCGCCGTGCCGGCCTTCGCCCGCGGCGAGGGCATCGCCCCGGAGCGTGTGCAGCCCGCCTACCTGCGCGACAACGTCGCGCTCACGCTGGTCGAACAGCAGGCGCTGCGCGCTTCGCGCTGAGGGCGCCGGCGCGGACGGTGCCCGCCGTGACCGCGTTCCCGTCATGGCGGCCGGCCTGGCGCCGTGGCTGCTGGCCCTGGATCATCTGCGCTCGCCATCGAGCAGCGCATTGAGCTGCATGACGAGTGCGTCCGTGTAACGGGTGCCCTGCGCCGTCGCCGCCGGCAGCGGGGCGGGTGCATCGGCATCGCGCAGTTCGGCATGCAGCCCGCTGCGGACGGCGTAGACCGGGGCGGCGACCTCGAAGCCACGCGCGGGCGGCACGCCGAACTGCGCCCGGTACAGTTGCATGGCGTCGAGCAGGGTCAGTGCCGGCCCGGGATGCATGCCGTCCGCGTCGTACCAGGCGAGCGCGCCGGCCTCGGTGGAAAGCCGGCGCAGGCTTTCGGAAATCTCCACGTAGCCGATGCCGGCCTGCAGGGCGGCGGCGCGTTCGGCTTCGACAATCGCCGCCGACGCGCGGGGATGGGCCTGGTAGCTGCCCAGCAGCAGTACCCGCGCGCCGGATTGGCGGCCCGCCGCGGCCAGTGCCTGCACGGCCTGCCGGGACGCCCGGCAGGCAGCCTCGCCGGCGCCGCAGAGCAGCTCGCCGCCGCGTTCCTGCAGCACCAGCACCGCCGGCCGGTAGCTGGCCAGTGCCTGCCGCACGCTGCCGTCGGCCACCCGCTGTGCGAGCGTGGCGCCGCCCTGGACGATCATCGCGCTGTGCACGCGCTGGTCGTTGGCATTGGCCAGCGCGGCGAACGTGGCCGGCAGGTTGGCGACATAGGTCAGGCTGTTGCCGACGAACAGCACGCGTTGCGGGGCTGCCGGCTGCGTGGCACCCGCAGGTACCTGCATGCCGGCGACGAGCAGGGACAACAGCAGCATCCATCGACGCATGGGGACGATCCGCCCGGGGTGTGCCGGTTCGACCGGGCTACCAGTCGATGGTTCCGCGGATCACCGTCTGCACCTGTCCACCGGACCACACGTCGCCGTGTTCGTCGACACGCAGTTCCAGCAGCGCGTCGTGGCCGACCTCGCGGCCCTGGCTGGCGCTGTAGCGGCCGCCGTGGCCGGGCAGCGCGCCGCGTTCGTCCAGCCACGCGGCGAGCACCGCATTGGCGGCGCCGGAGGCGGCGTCCTCGAAGCGACGGCCGTTGCCGACGAAGGCACGCACCGCCAGGTCGTGCGGCTGGCCATGGCTGCGGGCGTAGGCGAACACGCCCATCGCGCCCGTGGCTTCGGCCAGGGTGGCGATGGCGTCCCAGTCCGGGGCCAGGGCACGCAGGGTGGCCTCGTCGGCCAGCTCCACCAGCCACCAGCGGCGGCCGCCGTCCATCAGCACCGGCGGCAGCGTGCCCAGCGCCCAGCCGGCGATGGCCGGGCGCAGCCGCGCATCGGTGGCATCCACGACGTCCATCACCGACGCGCGCGGGGTGCGGATGGCGATGCGGCGGACGCCGTCGATCGTGTCCACCCGCAGCGGCAGCTGGCCGGCGATGCCGTCCTGCACCAGCAGGCCGTCGACCGGCGTGGCCAGGCCGCACTCCAGTACCGCGTGGGCGCTGCCGACGCTGGGGTGGCCGGCGAACGGCACTTCCTTCTGCGGCGCGAACATGCGGATGCGGTAGCTGCTGCCCGGCGTGGTGGGCGGGAACACGAAGGTGGTCTCGGGCAGGCGGGTCCAGCGGGCGATGGCCTGCATGGCGGCGTCGTCCAGGCCGTCGGCGTCGAGCACCACGGCCAGCGGATTGCCGGTGCCGGGGCGCGGGGCGAAGACGTCCAGTTGCAGGAAGCGGCGGGTGGTCATGCGGTGTTTCCGTGGTGAAGGGGGTTACCAGTCGAGGCGGCCGTCGATGACCGGCTGCACTTCGCCGCCGATCCAGACATGGCCCTCGGCGTCCAGCTGCACGTGCACCTCGCCGTTGCGGCCGCGCTCGCGGCCCTGGCTGGCGCGGTACTGCTGCCCCGGCCCGAGCCGGCCCTGCGCCAGCAGGTGCGCGGCGACCAGCGCGTTGGCGCTGCCGGTCACCGGGTCCTCGTCGACGCCGACGCCGGGGGCGAAGGCGCGCACCACGTACTGGTAGCCGACATCCGGCCGCGCCGCGGCGGCGAACACGGCGAGCTTGCCGTTGCCGGGCAGGGCGGCGATGGCCGCCAGTTCCGGCCGGTAGCGGCGCAGCGCGGCTTCGTCGCCGGCCTCCAGCAGCCACCAGTCCGGGCCGTTGTTCCACAGTGCCGGTGCCGCGCCCGGATGCGCCAGCGCGGCCAGCCCGGGCGGCAATGGCGGCGCGGCCAGGTCGCGCTGCTGCGCGCGCGGGCTGCGCACGTGCAGCAGGCGGAAACGGCCGCCGCCCTGCACGCGCACCGGCAGCAGGCCGGCGGCACACTGCTGGAGCAGACCGCCCTGGTCGTCGGGGGTGGCCAGGCCGTACTCCACCGCCGCCCAGGCCGCGCCGACGCTGGGGTGGCCGGCGAAGGGCAGTTCCATCTTCGGCGTGAAGATGCGGATACGGTAGTCGGCGCCGGCTTCCGGTGGCAGGAAGAACACCGTCTCGGACAGGTTCAGCCAGGCGGCGATGGCCTGCATGGCGGCATCGTCCAGGCCGTCGGCATCGAGCACGACGCCCAGCGGGTTGCCGGCACCCGGGCGCGCGGCGAAGACATCCAGTTGCAGATAGCGGCGTGCGTTCATGGTTACGGCCGGGACGGGGGCCGGCCAGCATAGGGCGGTCGCGCCCGCATCGCGAGCGCCCGGCCGGTCGCGGCATGCCGTCCGTGCACGCCGGGACCGGCGTCGATGCGATGCCGTCGCCCACAACCGTCGGCGGCGCGGGGCGGGGCATGGCTATAGAATCGACGGTTCCGCCCGCCTGTCGGGTCTTTCCCCACCGTGAACCCCCACGCCAATGTCCTCTTCCCCCCTCGTCGATCGCTGGATCGTCCTCAAGTTCGGTGGCACCTCGGTGTCGCGTCGTCATCGTTGGAACACGATCGGGGAACTGGCGAAAAAACGTGCGGACGAGACCGGTGGCCGCGTGCTGGTGGTGGTGTCCGCGCTGTCGGGCGTGACCAATGAGCTGACCGCGATCGCCGATGGCGCCGCCGACAGCCGCGAGCGGGTGGCCGCGCTGGTCGCGCGCCACAACGCATTCCTGGCCGAGCTGGAGCTGGGCGAGGAGGTGCTGGCCGCACGGCTGGCGGCACTGCAGGCGCTGCTCGACGACCCGCGCGCGGCGCAGCGCCCGCTGGACTGGCAGGCCGAGGTGCTGGGCCAGGGCGAACTGCTGTCCTCCACCATCGGCGCGGCCTACCTGCATGGCAATGGCCTGGATTTCGGCTGGATGGACGCCCGGCAGTGGCTGCACGCGCAGCCGCCGGCGCCGAACCAGAGCGCCTGGTCGCAGCGGCTGTCGGTGAACTGCCAGTGGCAGGGCGACGCCGGTTTCCGGCAGCGCTTCGCGGCCCAGTCCCCGCGCATGCTGATCACCCAGGGCTTCATCGCCCGCCACGGCGACGGCGGCACGGCGATCCTCGGCCGCGGCGGCTCGGACACCTCGGCCGCGTACTTCGGCGCGCTGCTGGGCGCCAGCCGGGTGGAGATCTGGACCGACGTGCCGGGCATGTTCAGCGCCAACCCGAAGGACGTGCCCGATGCGCGCCTGCTGACCCGGCTGGACTATTACGAAGCCCAGGAAATCGCCACCACCGGCGCCAAGGTGCTGCACCCGCGCTCGATCAAGCCGTGCCGCGACGCCGGCGTGCCGATGGCGATCCTCGATACCGAGCGTCCGCACATGCCCGGTACCAGCATCGACGGCAGCGCCGAGCCGGTCCCGGGAGTCAAGGCGATCAGCCGCCGCAACGGCATCGTGCTGGTGTCGATGGAAGGCATCGGCATGTGGCAGCAGGTCGGCTTCCTCGCCGACGTGTTCGACCTGTTCCGCAGGCACGGCCTGTCGGTGGACCTGATCGGCTCGGCCGAGACCAACGTCACCGTGTCGCTGGATCCGTCCGAGAACCTGGTCAGTACTGACGTGCTGGCGGCGTTGTCGGCCGACCTGTCGCAGATCTGCAAGGTCAAGGTGATCGTGCCGTGCGCGGCGATCACCCTGGTCGGCCGCGGCATGCGCTCGCTGCTGTACAAGCTCTCGGACGTGTGGGCCACGTTCGGCAAGGAGCGCGTGCACATGATCTCGCAGTCGTCCAACGACCTGAACCTGACCTTCGTGATCGACGAGGCCGACGCCGACGGCCTGCTGCCGATCCTGCACGAAGAGCTGATCGACAGCGGCGCCATGCCGGTCTACGAGGAGCAGGTGTTCGGCCCGCGCTGGCGCGAGATCAGCGGCAGCGTGCGCCCGCGCCCGACGCCGTGGTGGCGCGCGCCACAGTCGCGCGTGCAACTGCTGGAACTGGCCGCGCAGGGCACACCGCGCTACGTCTACCACCTGCCGACGGTACGCGCGCGCGCGCGCCAGCTGCAGGCGGTGGCGGCGCTGGACCGGCGCTACTACGCGATCAAGGCCAACCCGCATCCGGCCATCCTGCGCGCGCTGGCCGCGGAAGGCTTCGGCCTGGAGTGCGTCTCGCTGGGCGAGGTCGAGCACGTGTTCGAGGCGCTGCCGGAACTGGCGCCTTCGCGGGTGCTGTTCACCCCCAGCTTCGCCCCGATCGGCGAGTACGCCGCAGCGCTGGCGCGGGGCGTCAACGTCACCGTCGACAACGTCGAGCTGCTGCGGCGCTGGCCCGGGGTGTTCCGCGACCGCGTGCTGTGGCTGCGCATCGACCTGGGCCATGGCGATGGCCACCACCGCAAGGTCAACACCGGCGGCAAGGAAGCCAAGTTCGGCCTGTCGGCGCAGCGGGTGGACGAATTCATGGACGTGGCGCGCGGCATCGGCGTGCGCGTGACCGGCATCCACGCACACCTGGGCAGCGGCGTTGAGAGCAGCGGCCACTGGAAGCAGGTGGTCGACGAACTGGCCGGTTTCGCGCGCCGCATCGGCAGCGTGGAGATCCTGGACATCGGCGGCGGCCTGCCGGTGCCGTACAGCGACGACGACGAGCCGTTCGACCTGGATGCCTGGGCCGCCGGCCTGGCCGAGGTCAAGGCGGTGCACCCGGCGTTCCAGCTGGCGGTCGAGCCGGGGCGCTTCCTGGTCGCCGAGGCCGGCGTGCTGCTGGCCCATGCCACCCAGGTGGTTGAGAAGGACGGCGTGCGCCGTGTCGGCCTGGACGCGGGCATGAACGCGCTGCTGCGCCCGGCGCTGTACGACGCCTGGCACGACATCGCCAACCTGTCGCGGCTGGACGACGCGCGCGATCTCGATTTCAGCGTGGTCGGCCCGATCTGCGAATCCAGCGACGTGTTCGCGCAGCGGGTCAAGCTGCCGTCCACCACCGCCCCGGACGACGTCATGCTGATCGCCGACGCCGGCGCCTACGGCTTCAGCATGGCCAGCCGCTACAACCACCGCGCGCTGCCGCACGAGGACATCATCGACGATGCGCGTTGACCGGCATGCCCCGCATTTCCTTTCGTTCCGCCGTACCGGGCTTGCGCCCCACGCGGCACCCCGCTTGATTCCGGATACGCCATGACAGCTTTCGACAAAGACCAGGTTACCCGCTTCCGTTTCGTCCGCTGCGACTTCGCCGCGGACACCGGCGTGGCGCAACTGGTTTACGCCTTCGACGACGGCCCGGAGATGACCGAAACCGTCACCGTGCCGGGCGCGCCGTTCCAGCTGGACGGCGCGCGCGCGGCGGCGGTGCAGCGCGCGTTGCGCCTGCTGCACCTGATCGCCGGCGTGAGCTACTACAAGGCGGCGGTGCCGGCGCAGGTGGCCATCGACGGCTACGCCATCGACGCCGCAACCGCGGCGCTGGTGGAAACGGTCTATCTCAACGGCCTGGGCGAGTTCGCCTACCGCAACGGCCTGAACCTGCGCGGCCGGTTCCGGCTGCCGGTGGAGGCGCAGGCCGAACCGGCGGCGCAGCCGCTGGGCCTGCGCGAACACGCGCTGGTCGCCATCGGCGGCGGCAAGGATTCGCTGGTCAGCATCGAGGCGCTGCGCCATGCCGGCGTCGCCGCGACCGTCACCTGGATCGGCGGTTCGCAGCTGATCCGCGCCTGCGCCGAGCGCACCGGCCTGCCGATGCTCAACATCGGCCGCACGCTGGCGCCGGAGCTGTTCGAACTCAACCGCCAGGGTGCGTGGAACGGGCATATCCCGGTGACCGCGGTGAACTCGGCGATCATGGTGCTGGCGGCGCTGGCGCAGGGCGTGGACCAGGTGGTGTTCTCCAACGAACGCTCGGCCAGCTACGGCAGCCAGATCGCCGGCACTGGCGAGGTCAACCACCAATGGTCCAAGGGCTGGGCGTTCGAGAAGGCGTTCGGCGAGCACGTGCAGCGGCACGTCGCCGCCGACCTGCACTACTACTCGCTGCTGCGGCCGCTGTCGGAGCTGGCGGTGGCGCGGCAGTTCGCCCGGACCGACTACTACGACGCGCATTTCTCCAGCTGCAACCGCAATTTCCACATCCTCGGCGAGCGTCCGGTGAACCGCTGGTGCGGGGTCTGCCCGAAGTGCCACTTCGTGTTCCTGGCGTTGGCCCCGTTCATGCCCAAGACCCGGCTGGTACGCATCTTCGGCCGCAACCTGCTCGACGACGGCGAGCAGGCCGGCGGCTTCGACGCGCTGCTGGAGTTCCAGGACCACAAACCGTTCGAGTGCGTGGGCGAGGGCCGGGAGTCACGGGCGGCGATGGCAACGCTGGCGGCGCGCCCGGAGTGGAAGGAGGACGTGCTGGTCAAGCGCTTCGCCAGCGTGATCCAGCCCACCCTGGCGGCCGACGAGCTGAAGCTCGAGCCGCTGCTGGTCATCGACGGCGAGCACCGCATCCCGGCCGCCCTGTGGGAGCGCCTGCGTGCGGATTTCGCAGCTTGAGGGCAAGCGCGTGGCGCTGTGGGGGTGGGGCCGCGAGGGCCGCGCCGCCTTCCACGCGCTGCGCGAACGCCTGCCCGGCCTGCCACTGACGCTGTTCTGCCCGCAGGCCGAAGCCGCCGCCGCGCACGCTGAAAGCGCGGGCGCGCTGCGGGTGGAAAGTGCGGTCACCGGCGAGGCGCTGGCGCGCTTCGACGTGGTGGTGAAGTCGCCCGGCATCAGCCCCTACACGCCCGAGGCGCTGCAGGCGCAGGCACAGGGCACGCAGTTCATCGGTGGCACCTCGCTGTGGTTCAGCGAGCACGCCCGGGCCGACGGCCGCCTGCCGGACACGGTGTGCGTGACCGGCACCAAGGGCAAGAGCACCACCACATCGCTGCTGGCGCATCTGCTGCGCGCGGCCGGGCACCGTACCGGGCTGGCCGGGAACATCGGCCTGCCGCTGCTGGAGGTGCTCGACCCGCAGCCGGCGCCGGAGTACTGGGCGGTGGAACTGTCCAGCTACCAGACCGGCGAGGTCGCGCGCAGTGGCGCGCGCCCGGACGTGGCCGTCGTGCTGAACATTTTTCCCGAACACCTGGACTGGCACGGCAGCGAGCAGCGCTACATCGACGACAAGCTGGCGCTGGTGACCGCCGGCCACCCGCGGGTGGCGGTGCTCAACGCCGCCGACGCGCACCTGCGCGCGCTGCAGCTGCCGCACAGCCAGGTGGTGTGGTTCAACCAGCCCGCCGGCTGGCACATGGTCGGCGAGGTGGTGCACCGCGGCGCGCAGCCGGTATTCGATACCTCCGACACGCCGCTGCCGGGGCGCCACAACCGCGGCAACCTGTGCGCGGTACTGGCGGCGCTGGAAGCACTGGGGCTGGACGCGGTGGCGCTGGCGCCGGCGGTGCGCAGCTTCCGCCCGTTGCCCAACCGCCTGCAGCTGCTGGGCGAGCGCGACGGCGTGCGCTGGGTCAACGACTCGATCAGCACCACGCCGCATGCGTCGCTGGCCGCGCTGGACTGCTTTGCCGGGCAGCGCATCGCGCTGCTGGTCGGCGGCCACGACCGCGGCGTGGACTGGCACGATTTCGCCGCGCACATGCGCGACAACGCGCCGCTGGAGATCGTCACCATGGGCGCCAACGGGCCGCGCATCCATGCTCTGCTGCAGCCGCTGGCCGATGCCGGCCGGTTCGGCCTGCATGCGGCCGGCGACCTGCCGCACGCGGTCGAACAGGCGCGCGCCGCGCTGGGCGGGCAGGGCGGGGTGGTGCTGCTGTCGCCGGGCGCGCCCAGCTTCGGCGCCTACCGCGACTACGTGGCGCGTGGCCGCCACTTCGCCGAACTGGCCGGCTTCGACCCGGACAGCATCAGCGCGATCCCGGGACTGGGCGTGGCCTGAGGCCCCGGGCCGCCGCGCATCCGCCGGGCGGCACAGGCCGCGGGGTGCCCGGCGTGGTGCCGGTGCGGCCCTTTTCACGCCCGCCGGGCATAGACTCGGAGCGGTGACCCAACCGGAGTACTCCCATGCGAACCATGCGCAAGTGGCAGGTGGCGTTGCTGGTGGCGTGCGCGTCGGCGGCAATGCCGGCGCTGGCCAAGCTGCAGCAGCGGCCGGTGGAATGGCAGCTGGACGGCACCCGCTACAGCGGCGTGCTGGTCTTCGATGACGAGGGCGACGCGCGTCGTCCGGGCGTGGTGATGGTGCCGAACTGGCGCGGGGTGAACGCTTCGGCGATCGACAAGGCCGGGCGTATCGCCGGCGACGACTACGTGGTGCTGGTGGCCGACGTGTACGGCAGTGCAGTGCGGCCGAAGGACGATGCCGAAGCCGCCGCGGCCTCCAGGCAGCTGCGCGAGAACCGCGCCGTGCTGCGCGCGCGCGCCCGCGCCGCGCTGGACGCGCTGAAGGCGCAGGCCGGCAAGGCGCCGCTGGATGCCTCGCGCATCGCCGCGGTCGGCTTCTGTTTTGGCGGCAGCACCGTGCTGGAAATGGCGCGCGCGGGCATGCCGCTGGCCGGCGTGGTGAGCCTGCACGGCGGCCTGTCCACGCCCAGCCCGGCCGCCGCGGGCAGCGCCAAGGTGCCGATGCTGGTACTCAACGGTGCCGCCGACCGCGGGGTGACGGCCGAGGACATCGCCGCCTTCGGCAAGGAAATGGATGGCGCCGGTGCCGACTGGCAGTTCGTCAATTTCAGCGGCGCGGTGCATTGCTTCGCCGAATCCGACGCCAACAGCCCGCCGGGCTGCCTGTACGACCCGCGTGCGGCCAGGCGTGCGTGGAAGATGATGGACGATTTCCTGGAGGAGCGGCTGCACCGCTGAGCCGGCGCCCGTTCCGGCCGCGCCGGTCCCGGGCGCGGCCGGCGACCCGGCCGCGCGGGGCTCAGTGGCTGCGTTCGACCGCGTAGCGGGCCAGGCCCCGCAGGGCGGCGACGGCATCGCTCTCGGGCAGGCCGTCCAGCGCGCGTTCGGCGGCGTCGGCGTACTCGACCGCGCGCTGGCGGCTGTATTCCAGCCCGCCGGTGGCGCGGATCGCGGCCAGCACCTCGGGCATCGCGGCGGCATCGCCGTCCTGCACGATCCCGCGCAGGCGTTCGCGCACGGCCGCGTCCGCATGCGCCATGGCGTGGATCAGCGGCAGCGTGGCCTTGCCTTCGGCCAGGTCGTCGCCCAGGTTCTTGCCCAGCTCCTCGGCATTGGCCGAATAGTCCAGCACGTCGTCGGCGATCTGGAACGCGTAGCCCAGCGCCATGCCGTAGTCGTACAACCGCTGCTGCACGGCCTCGCCGGCGCCGCTGGCCAGCGCGCCCAGGCGGGTGCCGGCGGCGAACAGCACCGCGGTCTTGCGCTCGATCACGCGCAGGTAGGCCGCTTCGTCGGTATCCGGGTTGTGGACGTGCAGCAGCTGCAGCACTTCGCCCTCGGCGATGCGGTTGGTGGTGTCGGCCAGGATCCGCATGACCGGCATGCGGTCCAGCTCGACCATCAGCTGGAAGCTGCGCGAGTACAGGAAGTCGCCGACCAGCACGCTGGGCGCGTTGCCCCACAGCGCGTTGGCGGTGCTGCGCCCGCGGCGCAGGTCCGACTCGTCCACCACGTCGTCGTGCAGCAGGGTGGAGGTATGGATGAACTCGATGATCGCCGCCAGCTGGTGGTGCTCGGGTCCGGCGCCGCCGGCGGCATGGCCGGCCAGCATCACCAGCATCGGCCGCAGGCGCTTGCCGCCGGCGGAAATGATGTGGTCGGCGATCTGGTTGATCAGCACGACATCGGACGACAGGCGGTTGCGGATCAGGGCATCGACGGCGGCCATGTCCGGGGCGGCGAGGGTCTGGATGGCGGGCAGGCCCAGCGCGGGGCGGAGGTCTTCGGCGATGCTCATGCGATGGCGTCGGGGGGCGTTGGGCAATTATAGGCGGTGCCGCCGGTGACCGGGCGCCGCCGCCGGCACGCCCGTGAATACGTATGCACTGCGCGCCATGGCTCCGGTGCCGCCGCTAAGCTGGCGTGGTTCATCCATGCCCGGCCGCGGGCACGCACAAGCCCGGAGGGGCGCTCGATGTCGAACACTCCCTGGTGGCGGGGCGCCGTCATCTACCAGATCTATCCGCGCAGCTTCCTGGACACCAATGGCGATGGCGTCGGCGACCTGCCGGGCATCATCGAGCGGCTGGACTACATCGCCTCGCTGGGCGTGGATGCGATCTGGGTGTCGCCGTTCTTCCGCTCGCCGATGGCCGACTTCGGCTACGACATCGCCGACCAGCGCGACGTCGACCCGCTGTTCGGCACCCTGGACGACTTCGACCGGCTGCTGGCCAGGGCGCATGCGCTGGGCCTGAAGGTGATGATCGACCAGGTGTTCAGCCACACCTCCGACCAGCACGCCTGGTTCCGCGAAAGCCGGCAGAGCCGCGACAACCCCCGGGCCGACTGGTACGTGTGGGCCGACGCGCGTGAGGATGGCACCCCGCCCAACAACTGGCTGTCGATCTTCGGTGGCGTGGCCTGGAAGTGGGAGCCGCGCCGGCGCCAGTACTACCTGCACAATTTCCTGTCGTCGCAGCCGGACCTGAACTTCCACAACCCGGCGGTGCAGCAGGCCACGCTGGACTACGTGAAGTTCTGGCTGGACCGCGGGGTCGATGGTTTCCGCCTGGATTCGATCAATTTCTGCTTCCACGACGCGCAGCTGCGCGACAACCCGGCCAAGCCGGAAAGCGAGCGCGTGGGCCGCGGCTTCAGCCCGGACAACCCGTATGCGTTCCAGTACCACTACTACAACAACACCCGGCCGGAGAACGTGGGCTTCCTCGAGCGCCTGCGCGCGCTGCTGGACCAGTACCCGGGTGCGGTGACGCTGGGCGAGATCTCCTCCGAGGATTCGCTGGCGACCACCGCCGAGTACACCGCGCCGGGCCGCCTGCACATGGGCTACAGCTTCGAACTGCTGGTGGACGACTACAGCGCCGGCTACATCCGCGCCACGGTGGAGAAGCTGGAAGCGACGATGCGCGACGGCTGGCCGTGCTGGGCGGTGTCCAACCACGACGTGCAGCGTGCGGTGACCCGCTGGGGCGGGCGCCCGGCCGACCCGGCGATGGCCAGGATGCTGGCCGTGCTGGTGTGCTCGCTGCGCGGCTCGGTCTGCATCTACCAGGGCGAGGAACTGGGCCTGGGCGAGGCCGACGTGCCGTTCGAGGCGCTGCGCGATCCCTACGGCATCACCTTCTGGCCCAACTTCAAGGGCCGCGATGGCTGCCGCACGCCGATGCCATGGAACGGCGAGGCGCTGGCCGGCTTCAGCAGCGCCAGGCCGTGGCTGCCGATCCCGGCCGAACACCGCGCGCTGTCGGTGCAGGCGCAGGAGGCCGCAGCCGATTCGGTGCTCAACGCCTTCCGCGCGTTCCTGGCCTGGCGCCATGCCCGCCCGGCATTGACCGGCGGCGCGATCCGCTTCCTCGACAGCGCCGAGCCGGTACTGATGTTCGAGCGCGAATCGCAGGGCGAAACCCTGCTGCTCGCGTTCAACCTGTCGGCCGCGCCGGTGCGGCATCCGCTGCCCGGCGGTCACTGGCAGGCGCTGGACATGCCCGGCCCGGTCGCGGGCCGGTGCGAAGACGGCGAACTGGCATTGCCGGCCCACGCGGTGTACTGCGCACGGCGCGGCTGAGCGTTCCAGTCCACGATGCAGCCAGGCAGGGCGGAGAGCGATCTCCGCCCTTTCCGCATCCACCGGCCGCATGCCCATGGGCGATGTCCGGGTGACGGAGCGCCACGACGGTTGATGCCGCGGGTCGACGCAGGGCATGGGCGATGCCGGCATGTACCGCCCGGCGTGGTGCGCCGGCACCCGTTCGTGTCCCGCATCCGCCGTCATCCGGGGCGCGCGTGACGATGGCTGCCGCCTGCCATCCCGGCATGGCAGGCGTGGTTGCTGCCGCGTCCCGGGCAACGCCGCCATGCAGACCGGCAAGCCGAGCCATACTGCGCGACGCGCAAAAAAAAACCCGCTGCCAGGGCAGCGGGTCCGGAATGCGGGAACCGGAGAGGGATCAGAACTTGTAGTTCACGCCGATCTGGTAGCTGCGGCCCCACTCAACGGTCTCCAGCGGGCGGTCCTTGCTGCCGGCATAGGTTTCATACCTGGAATTGGTCAGGTTGCTGGCCTGCAGGTACAGGCTCAACCCGCTGAACATCGTGTCACTGCCGAAGCTGTAGCCCAGCTGCGCATCGAGCACGTTCTCGCCCTTGACGTAGCGCAGGGTGCGGTTGCCGTTGAAGTTTCCGATCTCGCCGATGAAGTCCGAGCGCTTGCGCTGGTTCAGGCGTACTTCGAAGCCGTCGTTTTCGTAGTAGGCGGTGAAGTTGTACACGCGCCTGGACAGGCCCGGCAGCATGATCGGGGCGCTGCCGACGCTGGAGATGGTGCCCGGATCCGGCGGGATGGTGATGCTGCTGTCGTTGAAGCTGGCGCTGGCGACCACGCCGAAGCCGCGCAGGGCGTCGGCGAACAGGTCCAGTGGCAGCGAGGCAGTCAGCTCCGCGCCGCGCAGGCTGCCGCCGCTGCCGTTGAATGGCGCGGTGTAGTAGCCGGTCTTGTCCACCACGATGCCCGGCGGCAGGGTGACGCCGTTGGCCTGCAGCCATGCATCCACCTGCTGGGTGAAGTCGTAGCCGTCGCGCTTTTCGGTGTAGATGTAGGTCTTCAGGTCCTTGTAGAACACCGCGGCGGCCACATAGGCCTTGTTGCCGAAGTACTTCTCCCAGGACAGGTCGACCGCGTCGGCCAGCCACGGGTCCAGCCGCGGGTTGCCGCCGCTGGCACCGGGCTTGCCGGTGTTGGTGTCCACGCCGAATTCCATCGACGCGCGCATCTCGTCCACCCGCGGGCGCGCCACCTGGCGGGCCAGGGCGAAGCGCACGGTGTTCTCGGCCGGCAGTTCGAACGCCAGGTTCATGCTCGGCAGGAGCTTGAAGTACTTGCTGCCCTCGTTGATCGGGATCACCCGGCTGCCGACCGGCTGCGAGCCGTCCCAGTAGTTGGAGTGCGAGGACTGGTCCACGCGCTGGCCCTGCAGGCCGATGTTGCCGCGCACCGGGATCGAGCCGATCTCGGTGCTGATGTTGGCGCGCAGGAACAGGGTGGTGATCTCCTCGTCCACCGTCCACTGCTTGGGAATCAGGTAGCTTTCGGTGGTGGTGGGCCTGAACACCATGTACCTGGCGACCGCGGCCGGGACGTTCCAGGCCGGGATGCGGCCGGCGCCGGCGAAGCCCAGGTCGACCGGTGCGTACTGCAGGTCGGAGGCGATGGCGGTGATGCCCTGCGCGCCGAGGTTGATGTTGCCTTCGGCCTGGGTCTTGTCCTTGCTGCGGTCGGCGTAGTTGGCGCCCACGTCGATATCGCTGAACCAGCCCAGGGCTTCCGGCGCCGGGAAGTTGAGCGCCAGCTTGAAGCCCTTCAGCTCGTCGTCCACGTGCGGGGTCTTGCCGTAGCCCGACCCGTAGATGGTGTTGGTCAGGAACAGCTTGCCGGGGTCGGAGTAGTCCAGGCCCGGGGTGAACCGCGGGAAGTTGCCGCCGGCGAAGTCCAGGCGCACCGAATCCAGTTGCGGGGCGGGCAGCAGCTGCAGGTTGTTTTCCAGGTTGGTCTCGTCGCGCACGGCCTTGGACCAGCTGACGTCGGCCACCAGGCGCACCTCGCCGAAGGCGAACTCGTTGTTCCAGCCGAAGGCCTTGATGCTGTCCTCGCGGTGGTTGTACATGCCGCGCACCAGCGGATAGACGTTGTGCGCGACGCCGCTGGCGAAGCTGCCGTTGCGGGTCACCACGTCGGTCAGGTACAGCGGGTCGTAGCCACCGTTGTAACCGCCCAGGTGGATTTCCAGCTGGTTGGCGGTGTCGTATTCCTTGGCCTTGGTATAGAACGCGTCGAGCGTGCTGGTCCAGGCATTGTTCGGGCGGAACTGCACGGTGGCCATGACCCCGTCGCGCTTGGCGTTGCCGGTACGGCGCAGCGCCTTGATGCCGTCGGAGTAGAACGTGCCGGCGGCCACGCCGGGGCGCCAGTCGTTGCCGCCCAGCGCCTGCCATGGCTCGTACAGGCCGACCTGGTTCTCCTGCTTGGGCATGTCCGAGTGCGAGTAGCCGATGGCCAGGCCGAGGGTGTCGTCGGCGAACTTGTCCACGAAGCTGACGTTGAAGCGGTTGCCGTACGGGTCGACGCCGGCGGCTTCGCCCAGCGAGTTCTTCTGGTAACGGCCGCTGACGGCGATCACCCGGCCGCCATAGCTGAGCGGACGCACCGTCTGCATGTCCAGCGTGCCGGACAGGCCCTGGCCGACCAGGCCGGCGTCGGGGGTCTTGTACACGGTCACGCCGCTGATCAGCTCGGACGGGTACTGGTCGAATTCAACGCTGCGGTTGTCGCCGGTGCTGACCATCTCGCGGCCGTTGAGCAGGGTGGTGGCGAAGTCCGGCGACAACCCGCGCACGCTGATCACCTGGGCGCGACCGGCCACGCGCTGGGCGGCCAGGCCGGGCAGGCGCGCGATCGATTCGGCGATGCTCACGTCCGGCAGCTTGCCGATGTCCTCGGCCGAGACCGCCTCGACGATCGAGGTGGCGTCGCGCTTGACCGAGATCGCGCTCTCGATGCCGCGGCGGATGCCGGTGACGGTGACGGTGTCCAGGTCGACGGCATCGGCCTTCTTCTGGCCCTCGCCACCGGTGCTCTGCGCATATGCGCCACTGGCCTGCAGCGCCAGCGCCGATGCGAGCGCCGCGCTCAACAGGTTGCGCTTGGTGTTCAACATTCTCCCCTCTCCCAGGTGATGTCGTTGGATTGTTCTGTGCGTGCGCCCGGATTGGATCCAGGGCTCTGGTCGCCGATGCGATGCGGTCTGGTTGCGACTGTCATGCATGGTAATCAGCAGGCAACGGCGTGGAATCGGCCTGCATACGTATTCAATGCGCCGGCAAGCGGCACGCCCGCCGGGTTTCCGCATGACAACGATGGCAACGGCGCCTCGCGGGCGCCGTCCATGGCAATCGCCGGCTCGCCGCCACCCGGCGGATCATTCCAGCGGCACGAAACGGATCGCCGCGCCACCCCCGCGCGCGAGCTTCAGGGTGATGCGGTCGCCGCTGTCGACCTGGCGGATTTCGCGCACGAAGGCGAACGGGCGTTGCTGCCAGTCCGCACCGTCGCCATCGCGGTAGATCTCGGCGCGATAGCGTCGGCCCGGCTCCAGGAAGGCCAATGGCGTGTCCAGTTCGCGCGGCTGGTCGTCGCCGACGCTGCCCAGAAACCACTCGCCGCCGCCGCGCGCCTTGCGTGCGATGGTCGCGAACTGCCCGACCTCGCCATCCAGCACGCGGCTCTGCTCCCAATCCACCGCGACATCCCGGATGAAGCGGAAGGCCTCGGGATGCTGCGCGTAGTGCTCGGGCAGGTCGGCCACCATCTGGATCGGGCTGTACAGCACCACGTAAAGCGCCAGCTGTTTGGCTAGGGTGCTGCGCAGCGGCAGCCCGTTGCGGCCCTTCAGGCTGACGATGCCGGGGGTGAAGTCCATCGGCCCGGCCAGCATGCGCGTGAACACCAGCGTGGCTTCGTGTTCCGGCGGGTTCGGCGGCGCGCCCCACGCGTTGTATTCCATGCCGCGCGCGCCCTCGCGCGAGACCCAGTTGGGGTAGGTGCGACGCAGGCCGGTGTCCTTGATCGGTTCGTGCGCGTTGACCGCGATGTGTCGCTGCGCCGCCTGCTGGACCACGCGCAGGTGGTGGTTGCTCATCCACTGGCCCTCGTGCCATTCGCGCACCACCGGGCCGCCGGCGTCGTCCTGGCGCTGGATGTCGCCGGCGTCGCAGACATAGCCGGTCTTGACCACGTCCACGCCGTTGCGCGCGTACAGGTCGAGCGCGGCGGGCAGCTGCCGCTCGTAGTGGCTGACCGCGCAGGCGGTCTCGTGGTGGCCGACCAGGTGCACGCCCTTGCCGGCGGCATACCGCGCCAGTGCCGGCAGGTCGAAGTCGGCGGTGGCGCGGGTGAAGTCGAAGCCCCAGCCGTTGGCGAACCAGTTGCCGTCCCAGCCCGGGTTCCAGCCTTCCACCAGCACGCCGCGGAAGCCGTTGGCCGCGGCGAAGTCGATGTAGCGCCGGGTGTTGGTGGTGGTGGCGCCGTGCCGGGGGCCGGTCGCCCAGGTCTCGGTTTCCAGGTGCAGCGACCACCACACGCCGACGTACTTGGCCGGCCTGAACCAGCTCACGTCGCCGATGGAGTTGGGCTCGTTGAGGTTGAGGACCAGGCTGGATTCGGCCAGGTCGCCGGCGCGCTCGCCGATCTGGATCGTGCGCCACGGCGTGGCGAACGGCAGCGTGCGCACCACCGCGGCGTCGCCGCTGCCGGGCGTGAGCGCGGCACGCAGCACGTCGCCGTCACCGCGTGCCAGGTTCATGCCGGCGTAGTCCACCAGCGCGGCCTCGTGCAGGGAGATGTGCAGGCCGCTGTCGTCGCGCAGGGTGAGCGGGGTCTGCGCGGTGCCGATCTCGCGCAACGGAGTGTGACGGTACAGGTACTCCTCACGGTTCCACTCGAACGCCGGGATCCACCAGGCGGTGGCCGGGCGGGCGAGCGCGAATTCGGTCAGCTCGGCGCGGATCCGCGCCTCGCTCATCCCGGCCTGTTCCGGGAACTCGTAGCGCAGGCCGACGCCGTCGTCGTAGACCCGCAACACCACGTCGAAGCGACGCCCGGGATGGGCGGCGTCCACGGGTTTTTCGGCGAAACGGGCGCGCAGCTCGTTGTAGTGGTTGCGGGTCAGGCGGCGCTCGCCCCAGGGCTGCTCCCAGGTTTCGTCGAAGCTGCGGCGCGATTGCCCGACCAGTTCGAGGTTGCGTTCCAGGCGCCCGTCGCCGAGCAGGAAGCCTAGCCGCGAGGGCGCGATCACTGCCTGGCCGCGGCGCTCCACGCGGTAGGCGATGCGACCTTCGTGCTGCGCTTCGAGGGTGACCGCGAGCACCTCGCCGGGCGAGGCGACGCGCGCCAGATCGGCCGCCTGCGCGGCGGGCATGCCGGCCAGCAGCAGGGCCAGGGCGGGCACGATGCGCGACAGGCGGGAGGATGGGCGTGGCAGGGCCATGGCGGGTATCGACTCCGGAGTGCGGGAACGGCAGGCAGGTGCCGCCACTATTCCAGTTGGTGCACAGCGTCATCGCCGGTACCTGCATTGAATACGTATGCACCGGCGGTGCGCATCCCACGGGCGGCCTCTACCATGGCCCGGGCGCCGTGGCGGCGTACATCGCATCCGTGATTCCCGGAGGGGGAAGCGCTTGATGAAAAGCAAACCGCAGCTGTCGTTCTGGCAGATATGGAACATGTGTTTCGGGTTCCTGGGCATCCAGTTCGGCTTTGCGCTGCAGAACGCCAATGCCAGCCGCATCTTCGAAACGCTGGGCGCGTCGATGGACGCGGTGCCGGGGTTGTGGATCGCCGCGCCGCTGACCGGGCTGCTGGTGCAGCCGGTGGTCGGTTACCTGTCCGACCGCACCTGGACACGCTGGGGGCGGCGCCGGCCGTTCTTCATGCTCGGCGCGGTACTGACCACGCTGGCGCTGCTGGTGATGCCCAACTCGCCGACGCTGTGGATCGCCGCCGGCACGCTGTGGGTGCTGGATGCCTCGATCAACGTGTCGATGGAGCCGTTCCGCGCCTTCGTCGGCGACCAGCTGGCGCCGCGCCAGCGCCCGGCCGGGTACGCGATGCAGAGCTTCTTCATCGGCGTCGGCGCCATCGTCGCCAGCCTGCTGCCGTTTCTGCTGGCGCGCTGGGGCGTGGCCAACACTGCCGCGCCGGGCGAGGTGCCGGACACGGTGCGCTACGCGTTCTATTTCGGCGCGGTGGTGCTGCTGGCGGCGATCGCCTGGACGGTGTTCAGTACCCGCGAGTACACGCCGGCGGAGCTGGCGGCGTTCGACGATGCCGAGCCGGCCGGCGCACACCGCAGCGCCGCGGCCGGTGGCGCGCCGTCGTGGGCGCAGGCCGCGGCCTGGCTGCTGCTCGGCACCGCGCTGGCGATGCTGATCGCCTGGCGCCAGGGCGACAGAATGCTGTACGTGCTGGCCGGGCTGTGCGCCGCCTACGGCGTGTTGCTGGCGCTGGCGCGGCTGCTGCCGGGCACGCACATGCTGGCGGCCATCGTCGGCGACCTGCGTGCGATGCCGGCCACCATGCGGCGCCTGGCGTGGGTGCAGTTCTTCTCGTGGTTCGCGCTGTTCGCGATGTGGATCTACACCACCGCGGCAGTGGCCGGCACCCATTTCGGCTCCACCGATCCGCAATCGGCCGCCTACAACGAAGGCGCCAACTGGGTCGGCGTGCTGTTCGGTGCCTACAACGGCTTCGCCGCGCTGGCGGCGCTGGCCATTCCGCCCATGGTGCGCGTCCTCGGCCTGCGCGGGAGCCACCTGCTCAACCTGTGGCTGGGCGGCGCCGGGCTGGTCTCGCTGATGTTCATCAGCGACCCGAAGTGGCTGCTGCTGTCGATGGTCGGGGTCGGCTTCGCCTGGGCCTCGATCCTGTCGCTGCCGTACGCGCTGCTGTCCGACAGCGTGCCGGCGGCGAAGATGGGCGTGTACATGGGCATCTTCAATTTCTTCATCGTGATCCCGCAGCTGGTGGCCGCCAGCGCGCTCGGTTTCGCCCTGCGCGCGTGGCTGGGGGGTGTGCCGATGCACGTGCTGGTGCTGGGCGGCTGCAGCCTGTTCGTGGCCGGCCTGTGCGTGCTGCGGGTTCCGTCGCGTCCGGAGGTGGTGTGATGCATGCGTGTCTGTCGATGGCCCGGCTTGCCGCGGCCCTTTCCCTCGTGCTGCTGGCCGGTGCCGCGGCAGCCGCCTCGCGCCCGGACTATGTCGGCACCACCGAGCCGTTCGCCAGCGACGCGGTGTACTTCGTGGTCACCGACCGCTTCGTCAATGGCGACCCGGCCAACGACCACCGCGACCAGGGTGGCGCGCACCCGACCTTCGACATCCCGGTGCATTGCGCGGACGGCATCGACGGCAACATCGGCTACCTGGGCGGCGATTTCCGTGGCGTGCTCGACAATGCGCAGTACATCCGCAACCTCGGCTTCGGCGCGGTGTGGATCACGCCGATCGTCGACAACCCCGACCAGGCGTTCACCGGCAGCCGCCCGGTCACCTGCAGCAGCAGCCTGACCGACCGCGGAAAGACCGGCTACCACGGTTACTGGGGCATCGATTTCTACCGGCTGGACGAACACCTGCCCAGCGCGGACCTGGATTTTTCCGGGCTCACCCGCGGCCTGCACGATGCCGGCCTGAAGGTGGTGCTGGACATCGTCGGCAACCACGGCTCGCCGGCATGGACGATGCCGGTGCGGCAGCCGCAGTTCGGCCAGTTGTTCGACGCGCAGGGCCGGCTGGTGGCCGACCACCAGAACCTGCCGCCGCAGCAGCTGGACCCGCGGCACAACCCGCTGCATGCCTTCTACAACACCATCGGCCCGGTCGATGGCGAAAAGGGGTCGATCTTCGACGGCAACCTGGCCGAGCTGTCCGATTTCAACCAGGACAACCCGGCGGTGATGGACTACCTGGTCGGTGCCTACCTGCAGTGGACGGCACAGGGCGTGGACGCGCTGCGCATCGACACCATCGGCTGGCTGCCGCATCCGTGGTGGCATGCCTTCGTCCAGCGCATCCGCACCGCGCACCCGGGCATGTTCATGTTCGGCGAGGCCTTCGACTACGACGCCGCGCGCATCGCCGAGCACACCTGGCCGGCCAATGCCAACGTCAGCGTGCTCGATTTCCCGCTGCGCGGTGCGGTGTCGGCGGTGTTCGGCAGGGAAGGGAAGGGCTACGAGGCGCTGGCCGGACCGCTGCATCTGGAAGGCGGCCCGTATGCCAACCCATACGCGCTGATGACGTTCTACGACAACCATGACATGGCGCGGCTGGACGCCAGCGACACCGGCTTCATCGATGCGCACAACTGGCTGTTCACCGCACGCGGCATCCCGGTGCTCTACTACGGTTCGGAAACCGGCTTCATGCGCGGCCGCGCCGAACACGCCGGCAACCGCGCCTACTTCGGCCAGGAACGCATCGCCACGGCGCCACGCAGCCCGATATTCGCCCCGCTGCAGCGCATCGCACGCCTGCGCGAGGCCATGCCGGCACTGCAGCGCGGCCTGCAGGTCAACGAACGCCTGCAGGGCGACCAGGCCGTGTTCTACCGCGTGCTGCAGCATGGCCGGACCGCGCAGACCGCACTGGTGCTGCTCAACAAGGGCGACACCGCGCAGGCCTTCGAAGTGCGCCGCTACCTGCAGGCCGGCACCTGGCGCGATGCGCTCGATGGCGGCACCCAGGTGGTGCGCGATGTGCTGAAGGCGACGCTGCCGGCACATGGGGTCAAGGTGTTCGTGCTCGACGCCGGGGTGCGGCAGCCGGCGCTGCAGGCACGGCTGGACGCGGCGATGGCCGACCAGGCCGCGCGCGACGCACGCCTGGCCCGCTGACACGCGGTGCCGGCGCCGGTATTGGCGCCGGCAGGGGCCGGCAGGGGGCGCTGCGACGGTACAATCCCGGCCCCGCCCGATGCCTGCCGCCATGGACACGCCTGCCCCGCAGAACCCGCTCGAAACGCTGCTCAAGGCGGCCATGGAGGGCACGCTGCCGATCAAGGCCTTCATGCAGGGCTTCGTCGCCTCGGAAGTGGTGCTGCTCACCGGCAGCCGGGTCACCCCCGACGGCAGCGGCTTCGATCCGCTGCTGTTCGACAAGCAGGGCGTGCTGCACGTGGCGGTGTTCACCGACATGGCGCGGGTCGGCATCCATACCCAGCAGGCGCCGCACACGCTGCGCTGGCTGATGCTGGACGTGCTGCGCCGGGTGCCGGGCGGCTACGGCGTGGTGGTGAACCCGGGCACGTCGCTGGGCTTCGAGATAGCGCCTTCGGGCGTGGGCGAGCTGCTCAGGGACTTCGGCTGAGATCCGGGCCGGCTGCCTAGGCAATGCCCGGGTGGCCCGGCCACGATCAGGTCACCGACGCGCCTGCGACGACTCGCGCAGGGCCAGCTTCACCGCGATGCTCTGGCTGTCCACCGGCTCGCCCGCGATCAGCGCCAGCAGCTTCTCCACCAGCAGGTGCCCGGCCAGTTTCGTGTCCTGCTGCACCGTGGTCAGCGCCGGCGACACCGACGCCGCCAGCGGGATGTCGTCGAAGCCGGTGACCGCCACGTCCCGCGGAATGTGCAGGCCGTGCTCGCGCAGCGCGCGCAATGCGCCGATGGCGATCAGGTCGCTGGCCGCGCACACCGCATCGAAACGCTGCCCACCGGCCAGCAGGGCGGCGCAGGCGGCGTGGCCGGATTCTTCGGTGGTGATGGCGTCGTGCTGCAGCGCCGGCTCCGGCTCCAGGCCGCGCGCGCGCAGCGCCTGCGCGTGGCCGCGGTAGCGTTCCTGGAATTCCGGGTAATGGCTGGAGGCATGGCCGAGGAAGGCGATCCGGCGCCGGCCCTGGTCGAGCAGGTGCGCGGTGATGTCGAAACCGCCCTGGAAGTTGTCGCTGCCCACCGACACCCCGGGCTGGCCGGGCAGGGCCGCGCCCCAGCGCACGAAATGCGTGCCCTGTTCGACCAGCCGCTGCAGCCGCTCGACCGATTGGTGGTAGTCGCCGTAGCCGAGCAGGATGATGCCGTCGGCCTTGTTGCTGTCCTCGAAATCGGCGTGCCAGTCGCTGGACAGCTGCTGGAACGACACCAGCAGGTCCTGCCCCCTCAACGCGCAGGCGCGGGTGATCGAGCCCAGCATCGAGTGGAAGAACGGGTTGATTAGCGAGTCGTCCGGGGTCGGGTCCTCGAAGAACAGCAGCGCCAGCGTGCCGGACTGCTGGCAGCGCAGGCTGGAAGCGTTTTTGTCGACCTTGTAGTTGAGCTGGCGGGCGATCTCCAGGATGCGCCGGCGGGTGTCGGCGTTGACCATCGGGCTGCCACGCAGGGCGCGCGACACCGTCGGTTGCGAAACGCCGGCCATGTGCGCGATATCCAGTGACGTGGCTTTGCCCTTGATGACCATCATGACCGGCAAGGTGAAGGTGCCGGCCATCATGCCATGTGCCACCGGCGGCCGCGCCCGCCGCGCCGGATCAGCGCAGCGCCGTGGCGCCGGTCCGCCGGCAGACCTCGGCCAGCGCGTCCTGCAGCAGGCGCGTGCGCTCGAAGTCGTGCAGGTCCGGGTCGTGTTGCAGCACGTGCGCCTCGTGCCACTCGAACGCGCCGGCGCCGTGCTGGTTCCAGGCCTGCTGCAGTTGCCGGTGCGGGTGGTTGCCCATGCGCAGGGTGAACCACAGCCGGTTGCCGATGGTGGACAGATCCGGGGCCGGCCCGGCCCAGCGCTCGCCGCTGGTGGTGCAGCGCACGTGGTAGATGCCGCTGCGGATCGCGCGGCGTTTGTAGTCGGCGATCTGCTGCCGGCGCTGGAGCTTGTCCATGGGATGCGGGTCCTGAAGGAGTGGATGATATTGCCCGGGTAAAAATACGATGGCAATATTACCCGGGTCAAATATGGAGCCGATGCATGAACGATCCCCTGAAGGCCCCCCATGCCCTGTTCGAAGGCCGTCGGCTGCTGGTCCGCGGTGAGCTGCGCGACGTGGTGCGTGAGGCTGTCGCGCGCGCGGGCACCGGCGCGGACGGGCGCCCGCTGCTGCTGCTGGACGACCGCAGCGGGCAGAGCGTGGACCTGGACCTGCGCGGCGACGTCGCGCAGGTGCTGGAACGGCTGCGGGCGCGCTTCCCGCCGGCCGATGCCGCCGGAGTGCCCGCCACGCGGGAGCGCGGGCGCCCGCGGCTGGGCGTGGTGGCGCGCGAAGTCACTCTGTTGCCGCGCCACTGGGAATGGCTGGCTGCGCAGCCCGGCGGGGCCTCTGCGGCCCTGCGCCGGCTGGTGGAGCAGGCGCGCCGGGCGGACGACGGGGCCGGCGACCTGCGCCAGCGCCGCGAGGCGCAGTACCAGGCGATGCGGGTGCTGGCCGGGGACCTGCCGGGCTTCGAGGAGGCCAGCCGCGCGCTGTTCGCGGGTGACACCGCCGCCCTTGCCATGCACTTCCGGCAATGGCCCGGCGATGTAGGCAACTACCTCGCCAGCCTGTCGGCAAACGACGCCGGCTGAGGCGGCAGGGTGGGCGGGAACGGGATGGGTTGTTACCATCCCATGTCCCGTTCCCTCCCGGCGCCTGCACCGGGACCCACGGATGCCGGCTGCAGCCGGCACATATCCCGGCACACAACGCAAAGAGCGAATCCCATGGCCCGCGGCATCAACAAAGTCATCCTGGTCGGCAACCTCGGCAACGACCCGGACGTGAAGTACACCCAGAGCGGCATGGCCGTGACCCGCATCAGCCTGGCCACCACCAGCGTGCGCAAGGACCGCGACGGCAACAACCAGGAACGCACCGAATGGCACCGCGTGGTGTTCTTCGGCAAGCTCGGCGAGATCGCCGGCGAGTACCTGCGCAAGGGTTCGCAGGTCTACGTCGAGGGCGAGATCCGCTACGACAAGTTCACCGGCCAGGACGGCGTGGAGAAGTACACCACCGACATCGTCGCCAACGAGATGCAGATGCTCGGCGGCCGTGGCGAGGGTGGCGGCGGTGGGGGTGGCGGTTACGGCGGCGGCGAACGCCCGCAGCGCCAGTCGGCCCCGCGCCCGCAGGGCGGTGGCTATGGCAACCAGGACCAGGGCGGCGGCGGTTACGGCCAGCGCCCGCAGCGCCAGGCGCCCGCCCAGCAGCCGGCCCCGCCGCCGATGGACGACTTCGCCGACGACGATATTCCGTTCTGACCCAGGCGCTAGATCGCCTGCTCGTTCTCGAGAAAAGCCCTCGTTGCCGGGGGCTTTTCCTTTTTTCATACGCCCTGCGCCGCGCGCTGCGGCGCGATATGCAGGTGGTACGGTCGGCGCGCCGCCGAAGCGCGGCGTTATTCCGTCACCGCGGCCGCCCGCGAGATGCGTCGCGCTTCCTCCGCGCCCTTGCGCTCGCTGTAGCGGTCCACCAGATGCTCGCCGTGGCCGCGCACCAGCAGGGTGAACTTCACCAGCTCTTCCATGACGTCCACCACGCGGTCGTAGTAGGGCGAGGGCTTCATGCGGCCGTCGTCGTCGAACTCCTGCCAGGCCTTGGCCACCGATGACTGGTTGGGGATGGTGAGCATGCGCATCCAGCGCCCCAGCACGCGCAGCGTGTTGACCACGTTGAACGACTGCGAGCCGCCGCTGACCTGCATCACCGCCAGGGTCTTGCCCTGGGTCGGCCGCACGCTGCCGTCTTCCAGTGGCAGCCAGTCGATCTGGTTCTTGAACACGCCGGTGATCGTGCCATGGCGTTCGGGCGACACCCAGACGTGGCCCTCGGACCACTGCGACCACTCGCGCAGTTGCCGCACCCTGGGGTGCTGCTTGTCCACGCTGTCGAGCATGGGCAGGTCGTGCGGATCGAACACCCGGGTCTCGGCGCCGAGATACCGCAGGATGCGTTCGGCTTCCAGGGCCAGCTTGCGGCTGTACGACTGCGGCCGCAGCGAGCCGTACAGGATGAGGATGCGCGGGCGCCGTGCCTCGCCGTGGCCGTCGGCCAGCGGTGGCGCGGGCGGCGGCAGCAGGCGCGTGTCCAGGTGCGCGGGAAGGTCGAAGGGGGATTGTCCGGATTCATTCATTCCATTATTCTAGAAAAATGGAAACAAAAGATGCAATCGCCGCGCTCACCGCCCTGGGCCACGCCACCCGGCTGGCGGCCTTCCGCCTGCTGGTCGAAGCCGGTCCTGCAGGCCGCATGGCCGGGGATATCGGCCAGGCGCTGGAGGTCCCCGGCGCGACGCTGTCCTTCCACCTGAAGGAACTGGTGCATGCCGGCCTGGTGGAGAGCGAGAGCCAGGGCCGCTACGTCTGTTATCGCGCCAACTTCCAGGCAATGAATGGCCTGATCCAGTACCTCACCCACAACTGCTGCGCGGGTTCGGGCAATGCCGAATGCGCACCGGTGACCGATCCTGCCTGCGGCTGCTGACCGGGCGGCCGTTCTCCTGCAACGCACCGCCTTCCTCCACATGACGTCCTCGCCATGACCCATAACGTCCTCTTCCTGTGCACCGGCAACAGCGCCCGCAGCGTTCTGGCCGAAGCCACGCTGCGCGCCTGGGCCGGCAACCGATTCAAGGTGTTCAGCGCCGGCAGCCAGCCCACCGGCACCGTGAATCCGTTCGCCTTGACCCAACTGCAGGCCGAGGGCATTTCCACCGCCGGGCTGCGGAGCAAATCCTGGGACGAGTTCACCACGCCGGGGGCGCCGCGCATGGACCTGGTGGTGACGGTGTGCGATTCGGCAGCAGCCGAAACCTGCCCGGTGGTGTTCGGGGATTTCCTGCGCACCCATTGGGGGCTGCCTGACCCGGCGGCGGCCGCGGGCAGCGACGACGACAAGCGTGCGGCGTTCAGGCAGGCCCATCGTGTCATCCAGGCCCGGCTGATGGCCTTCCTGGCGCTTCCTTCGTCGGTCTGGGAGGACCGTGCGCAGCTCAGGATCGCGCTGGACAAGATTGGCTTTGTCGAGGCCGAGGACGAAGCCGGTGAGTGACGCTGCACCCCGCATGGGGTTCTTCGAGCGCTACCTGACCCTGTGGGTGGCATTGTGCATCGTGGCCGGCACGCTGCTGGGCCATCGCTGGCCATCGGCGTTCGCTCACCTGGGCAGCATCGAGTGGGCGCAGGTGAACCTGCCCGTGGCCGCGCTCATCTGGGTGATGATCGTGCCCATGCTGATGAAGATCGACTTCGGCGCGCTGCGCCAGGTCGACCGGCACTGGCGCGGCATCGGCACCACGTTGTTCATCAACTGGGCGGTGAAGCCGTTCTCGATGGCCCTGCTGGGGTGGTTCTTCCTGCGCCACGTCTTCGGCCCCTGGCTGCCGGCCGACCAGGTGGACTCCTACATCGCCGGGCTGATCCTGCTGGCGGCCGCGCCGTGCACCGCGATGGTGTTCGTGTGGAGCAACCTGTGCCGCGGCGACGCGGCGTTCACCCTCAGCCAGGTGGCCTTGAACGACGCCATCATGGTGGTGGCGTTCGCGCCGCTGGTCGCGCTGCTGCTCGGCATTTCCTCGATCACGGTGCCGTGGGCGACGCTGGCCATCTCCGTGGGGCTGTACATCGTGGTGCCGGTGATCATCGCCACCGGCCTGCGCGCCTGGGTGATGCGCAACGGCGGGCAACGGCGGCTCGACGGCTGGCTGGCCCGGCTCGGCCCGCTGTCGCTGGCAGCGCTGCTGCTGATGCTGGTGCTGCTGTTCGGGTTCCAGGGCCGGCAGATCCTGGCCCAGCCGCTGGTGATCGCGATGCTGGCCGTGCCCATCCTCATCCAGGTCTATTTCAACTCGGGGCTGGCCTATCTGCTCAACCGCCGCCTGGGCGTGGCCCACTGCGTGGCCGGCCCCTCGGCGCTGATCGGCGCCAGCAACTTCTTCGAGCTGGCGGTGGCCACCGCGGTAAGCGTGTTCGGCGTCCATTCGGGGGCGGCACTGGCCACGGTGGTCGGCGTGCTGATCGAAGTGCCGGTGATGCTGTCCGTGGTCCACATCGTCAATCGCTCGCGCGGCTGGTACGAGCATCGCCGCACGCACTGACGCGCGGCGGCAGGCGCGGCGCCCTGCCAGGGAAGAATCAGGATTTTTCCCGATGCGCCGGCGTCGTTCCGGCGCCAGCATCGCACCGGTGCGGCCGGCGAACCCGGCCCTGCCTGCCATGCGTGACCGCAGGCGGGAGGCTTCCTGTACCGTGCCGCCATGTCCCCGTGTCCTGCTGGAGCCGTCGAATGATCAAGCGCTGGTCCCCCCTGCTGTTCGCCCTGGTCGCCGCCGGCGCCGCATCGGCCACGCCCGCCGCCGAACAGCGGCCACGTGCGCGCGAGGCCGGCGTGGTCATCGGTACGCTGGCGACCGGGCCGCACAATGCGATCACCGACGTGGCCGGGGTCGGCGTCGGCCACGCCACCCTGCGCGAGGGCACGCGCCTGCATACCGGGGTCACCGCGATCCTGCCGCATCCCGGCAACCTGTACCGGCAGCGGGTGCCGGCGGCGATCGTGGTCGGCAACGGCTACGGCAAGCTGGCCGGCATCACCCAGGTGCAGGAACTGGGCGAGCTGGAAACGCCGATCCTGCTGACCGGCACGCTGAGCACCTGGAAGGTCGCCGACGCGACGGCGGACTGGCTGTTGCGGCAGCCGGGCATGGAGCAGGTGCGCTCGATCAACCCGGTGGTGGGCGAGACCAACGATGGTTACCTCAGCGACATCCGTGCGCGGCCGCTGACCCCGGCGCTGGTGGAGCGCGCGCTGACCACGCCGTCGCATGCCGCGGTCGAGGAAGGCGATGTCGGCGCCGGCGCCGGTACGGTCGCCTTCGGCTGGAAGGGCGGCATCGGTACCAGTTCGCGGCAGCTGCCTGCCGGCGATGGCGGCTACACGGTCGGCGTGCTGGTGCAGAGCAATTTCGGCGGCGAGCTGACCATCGCCGGCGTGCCGGTGTGGAAGGTGTTGCCGGACCCGGCCGCGTATGCGCGCAGCCTGGCGGTGCCGCCGCCGAGCACCGGCGACGGCAGCATCATGCTGGTGGTGGCCACCGATGCGCCGCTGGATGCGGCGCAGCTGCAGCGCCTGGCGAAACGGGCGCTGGTCGGGTTGGCGCGCACCGGTTCGGTGATGTCCAACGGCTCGGGCGACTACGTCATCGCCTTCTCCACCGCGAAGGAGAACCTGCGCGATCCGGACCGGGCGCTGCAGCCGGCGCGCAGCCTGGCCGGCGAAGCCATGTCGCCGCTGTTCCAGGCCGCTGCCGAAGCGACCGAGGAAGCCATCGTCAACTCGCTGTTCCGCGCCCACACCGTGCACGGACACCGCGGCACCGCGGCGGCGCTGCCGCTGGCACCGGTGCTGGAGGCGGTGCGACGCGCGCAGCTGGCGGCGCCGGCGCCACGCTGACCCGCCGCTGCGGCCGCCTGCGCGCCGGAGTGGGCGCGCGGCCGCGATGATTCAGTTGAGCAGCCGCGCCAGCTGCGTGCGGTTGCTGACGTTCAACTTGCGGAAGATCGAGCTGATCTGCGATTCGATGGTCTTGCGCGAGCGGCACAGGCGTTCGGCGATGGCGTCGTTGCGCAGCCCCGAGGCGACCAGCCCGGCCACCTTGCGCTCGCTTGGCGACAGGCACTTGAGCAGGGGCAGGGCGCGCGCGGCGGCGGCCTCGGCGACGTCGTCGGTGTCCCCGTCCGGGGCCAGGACAAGCAGGTGCTGGGCGTGGCGGAATGAATTGCCGGGCGCCGAGCTGATCTCCACGCGCAGGGTCTGCGCCGGGCGCTGCGGATGCGCCAGGATGAAGCTGGCGCGTTGGCCGGGCGCCGCGGCGGTGCCTGCGGCCCCCTCCATCCAGCGGCGCAGCGGCGCCTCGATCGCGCGCGGCAGGCAGCCGTCGCGTTCCGTATCGGCGCTCCAGCGCCGGCAGATGCGCTTGGCTTCGCGCGACATGTACGACGGTGCCAGGTTGCCGTCCACCAGCAGTGCGGCCAGCGGCAGTTCGTACAGCAGGTCTTCCACGGCCTTGTGCCGCAACCGGTCGGATTCGAGCATGCGCACGCGCTGCAGGCTGGCATCCAGCAACGGATACAGCTCGGCCAGGAACGCCAGTTCGGCGTCGGACAGCTCGGTGTGGGCGGTGAGGATGCGGATGCTCAGTACCGCTTCCAGCCGGGTGCCGTCCCAGAATGCCAGGTGGATGAACTCGCGCCAGGCCGGCGCCGGGTTCTGCGCCTTGAGCCGTTCGGGCGCAAGCGCGTCCTGCGATGCGATCTGCGAGAACGTGTACCAGCGGATCCGCGGATTGGCATCCAGGTAGGGCGCGGCCACTTCCAGGCTGGTGACCAGGCGGGCCCCGTCGTCGCCGGCCGTGGCCAGGTGGTGCCGGCCCTGCAGCGGCTGGTAGCCGTCGATATCGAACAGCAGGCTGCACGAATGGCACGGCAGTGTCGCGTTGATCAGCGCCGCGCAGGCCTGCCACAGCGACGCCATGTCCAGCGCCTTCACCAGCGCCGCGCGCGCGGACGCCAGGCCATCGGCGCGCGCGCAGGGTGGGGCATCGAGCATCAGCATGGCGTCTCCGGGAAGGTGCGGACGGCGTGGCGGCGGCCTCGCCCGCAGGCAGGCGGCGAATGGCATCGTGGCTATGTAGCAGCGGCCCGTGGTGCTGGCAAGCGGCGCGCATCGCGCGCTGGCGACGGCGGTGCCCGGCCGGGAATATGCGGGTTTTTCCCGATTCGGCGCGACACCCGGTATGGTCGAATGGCGACGATCAGTTCCGGCCCGGGAAAAAGGTGGCAAGCATGCGACATACGAACGAGCGGCAGCAGGTACCCGTGGAGGCCCGGCCATGAGCGCGACGCCGGCCAGGGTGGTCCTGCACATGCCTTACCTGTTGTTCCTGGGCGAGGAAACCAATCCGCTCAAGGCCAAGACCGCCTTCGGCCTGCGCGACTGGAGCGCGCAGGACTGCATCGGCCAGACGCGACTGCCTGGCGGCACCATCGACCTTGGCCTGGCGGAACTGGACCCGGCTGCCGCGGCCGCCACCGGCGCGCGCTCGCTGGTGATCGGCGTCACCCCGGTCGGCGGGCGCATTCCCGCGCACTGGAGCCCGCTGTTGATCGCCGCGGTGGAGGCGGGCCTGGACATCGTCAGCGGCCTGCACACGCCGCTGGAATCGGTGCCCGGCCTGGCGCAGGCGGCACTGCGTTCGGGCGTGCGCCTGGTGGACGTGCGCCGGCCCCCGGACAACCTGCCGCGCGCCACCGGCAAGCGGCGCAGCGGCAAGCGCGTGGCCATGGTCGGTACCGACTGCGCGCTGGGCAAGAAGTACACCGCGCTGGCGCTGGCCCGGGCGATGCGTGGGCAGGGCGTGGATGCCGATTTCCGTGCGACCGGGCAGACCGGCATCATGATCGCCGGCGCCGGCATCGCGGTGGATGCGGTGATCGCCGATTTCATCGCCGGCGCGGCCGAGTGCATTTCGCCCGACGCCGCGCCCGACCACTGGGACCTGATCGAAGGCCAGGGCTCGCTGTTCCATCCGGCCTATGCCGGCGTGACCCTGGGCCTGCTGCATGGTTCGCAGGCCGACGGCCTGGTGCTGTGCCACGACCCGCTGCGCACGCACCTGGTCAGCTGGCCGGATTACCCGGTGCCGGGGCTGGCGGTGGCACGCGACCTGTACCTGCAGGCCGCGCGCCTGACCAATCCCGGCGCGCGCCTGGTCGGGGTGAGCCTGAATACCTCGGCGATGGACGACGCTGCCGCGCAGGAGGCTCTGGAGCGTGCCGAGCGCGAGCTGGGCGTGCCGGCTTTCGACCCGATGCGCAGCCCCCTGGACCGGGCGCTGGCCTCGATCATGGGCTGAGGCCGTGGCCATGCGCACGCTGCATGCCAGGCCGCATGCCTGGAAACTGAGGGAGCCGTTCGCCATCGCCCGCGGCGTGCGCAGCGAGGCGCGCGTGGTCATCGTCGAACTGCACGAGGACGGCCGGGTCGGCCGTGGCGAGGCCGGTGGCGTCGGCTACCACGGCGAAACCCCGGAAAGCATGCTCGCGCAGATCGAGCAGGTGCGCCCGGCGCTGGAACGGGGCTGCGACCGCCACGAACTGCTGCGGTTGCTGCCTGCCGGCGGTGCCCGGCATGCGCTGGATGCGGCGCTGTGGGACCTGGAGGCAAAGCAAAGCGGGGTGCCGGCATGGACCCGCGCCGGCATTGCCGACTGGCGGCCGGTCGACAGCGCAGTGACCATCGGCATCCGCGACATCGCCGCCTACGAGGCTACCGCGCGCGCGCATGCCGGTTACCCCTGGCTCAAGATCAAGGTGGGCAAGGGCTCGCCGCTGGAGGCGGTGGCCGCGGTGCGTCGCGGCGCGCCGCGGGCGCGGCTGATCGTCGACGCCAACCAGTCGTGGAGCGTGGAGGAGCTGCGGGCCTACGTGCCGGCCCTGCAGCCGTTCGCGGTGGACCTGCTGGAGCAGCCGGTGGCGGTGGCGCATGGCGACGGGCTGCGCGGCTATGACGGTGCGATCCCGGTCTGCGCCGACGAGGCGCTGTCCACGCGCGAGGACCTTGCCGGCCTGGTCGGGTGCTATCAGTTCGTCAACATCAAGCTGGACAAGACCGGTGGCCTGACCGCCGCGCTGGAACTGGCCGCGGCGGCGCGCGCGGCGGGCTTCCGGCTGATGGTGGGATGCATGCTGGGCGGATCGGTATCGGTCGCGCCGGGCATGGTGCTCGCACAGCTGTGCGAAGTCTGCGACCTGGATGGTCCCTGGCTGCAGGCCGAGGACTGGCCGGGCGGCATTGTCTACCAGCATGGGCGCATGTCGATGCCTGCGCCTGCCGTGTGGGGTTGAACGACGCCTGATCGCCACGCACGGGCCGGTCGCGGCGTACGCCTGCAACCGGCCCGGTGCCTGCGGTCAATCCTGCGCGCTGGACCAGTCGACGGCCGGGTAGCTGCCCGGGCCCATGAACGCGCGCAGTACCTGCTTGTAGGTCGCGGGCCCGTTCTCGCTGTTGGTGAACAGCACCAGGCTTTCGCCGCTGGCCGGGTCGAGCATGAAGAAGGCCTTGAAGCCGGGGTTGTCGCCCCAGTGCCAGGCCAGGCGCCGGCCATCGGCGTCCTGCAGTCCCACGCCCAGGCCCCAGGCGATGAACGCATCGGCCGGGCCCGGCGACGCCGGATCGTCGGCATCGCTGGCCGGTGTGAACAGCAACGCATGCGTGGCCGGCTTCAGTCCTTCGCCGCGGTACAGCGCTTTGTGGATGAAGTTGTCGTAGTCATGCGCATTGCTGACCAGGGTCCATGCGGTGTTCTCCCAGCCGAACACCCGCTCCGCTGCGGGCGTGCCGTCCTTGCCGTGGCCGGTGGCGTTGCGCGCGCGCATCGCCGGGTCGGTGAGGTAACTGCTGCTGGGCATGTCGAACCGCGAGAACACCTCGCGCGAGGCCAGCGCATTCCAGCTGCTGCCGGTGATGTGCTCGAGCGTGCGCTGCAGCAGGTAGAAGCCTTCGCCGGAGTAGGCGTAGTGCTCGCCGGGCGCGAACCGGCTCTCCAACGGCGTGCCATCGATGGCCGGGTTCGACGGTGATATCTGCCAGTTGGGCAGGCCGCTGGTGTGGGCCAGCACCATGCGCGTGGTGATCCGCCGTGCCAGCGGGTTGTCCCTGGTCCTGGGCGATTGCCAGTAGTCCCACAGCGGCGTATCGAGATCGAGCTTTCCGGCGTCGACCAGGCGCAGCGCGATGTAGGCGGCCACGACCTTGGACAGCGAAGCGGCCTGGAACACGGTGTCGTCGCCGACCGTGGCCGCCGCGCGGGCGTTGAGCACGCCATGGCAGTACGCCTCGGAGATTCCATCGCGGGTGTGGATCAGCTGCGCGCCGGGAATGCCATGCGCGCGCATCGCCGCGTCGAACGCCTCGCGCCTGGCCTGAGCCTGCGTGCTGGCCGATACCGCAGCCGCATCGCAACCGTGCCGGTCGCCGGCGCCGGGCGCGGCGCGCAGCGGCGGCGCGGTTCCGGTGGAAAACAGTGCGAGTGCGAGAACGGCCATGCGTGGTGCCTGGATCTTCATCTTTTCCCCGGTCTGTTCGAGAAGGTGGTGGTGTGCATCGTGCGCGGCGATGTCCGCGGATGCCGCGATCTGCAGGGCGAAGCGCAGAAGCGCATCGGGAGCCCGCGCGCTGCTGCGACATGCGCGGGCCGCGGCAACGATACCGCATCCGCGAGCGCATCCAGGCACTGCGCGACGTCTTTTTCCAGGCGCTTTCGTCGTTGCCCCGAACCGGGTGGGACAGCTTCCATCGAAGCGGCCGCGGCATGCGAACAATCGGGGTTTCTCCCGATGCGTGGCAGGCGATGTCGCGCCTAGGATCGCTGGCATGTTCCGGGGAAGCGTGCCCGCAGGGCCGCCATGCGACCGGAACGCATCCGGGTCCGGTACTGCTTCCCGGCGCTGCCTGTCGCAGCGCCGCGATCCGCTGCCGTGCCCGGACCGCAGGCAACACCGTCCATCGCGACAGATCGCCATCGCCGCAGTGCCTTCCAGCCGAACCATGCCGAGCAACGGGGAGACGAACCATGATGTCCATTGGCCCGCAACAACCGCAGCACCGCCGCCTGTCAATGGCGGTCCTCATGGCCCTGGCGCTGCCGGCCGTGGCATCGGCCGCAGGTGCCGCACAAGCGCAGCAGGCGGCGCCGGCAGCGGCCGGCGACCCGGCCGATGGCGGCGATGCCGCGCGTACGCTGGACAAGGTCGAGGTCACCGGTTCGCGCATCAAGCGCGCCGCGGTCGAAGGCCCGTCGCCGGTGGTGGTGATCACCAGTGAGGACATCCGCAAGCAGGGCTACAGCACCGTGGCCGAAACGCTGCAGACGCTGACCCAGTTCAACGGCGATGTCGTCGGTGGCGAGTTCAACGCCAGCGCCTCGCAACCGGATGCCGCGTTCCTCAACCTGCGCGGACTGGGCGTGGGCTATCAGCTGATCCTGCTCAACGGCAAGCGCATGACCGAGTACGCGGCCAGTTCCGGCGCGGCCTCCACCGGCGTCAGCGTCGGCAGCATTCCGGCGGTGGTGGTGGAACGCATCGAGGTGCTCAACGGCGGTGCCTCGGCGATCTACGGTTCCGATGCGGTGGCCGGCGTGGTCAACATCGTCACCCGTGACAACTGGGAGGGCGATCACCTGCGCGTGCGCGGCGGCGCCACCACCCGTGGCGGCGGCGATACCGCCCAGTTCCAGTTCAGCGGCGGCAAGGCCTGGGACCGTGGCAGCATCACCTACGCGTTCGAGCAGCTCAACCGCGAGCCGATCTTCTCCTGGCAGCGCGGCAACATCATCCGCACCGGCATGAACGCCCCGGGCAACGCCGGAACCAGCCGCCCGACCTTCGGGCTGGATACCGCGCTGATGGATGCCGGCTACAACGATTATTACTGGCTGGGCCAGGATGGCCGCCTGCTGTACGCCGGCGATGTCGATCCGGCGACGGCCACCGCGGCGCTGGAGCACACCTGCCGCAGCCTGGGGCGCAATTACTTCCCGATGTACGGCTCGGCCAGTGCCGCACGGCCCTATGCCTGCGGCAACGCCAACTACTACGACGGCGACACCCTGGCCAACAAGTACGACAAGACCTCGGCCTACGTGTCGGGCAACTTCCGCTTCAGCGACGCGCTGCAGGGCTATGGTCAGGTGCTGGTGCAGCGCTCGCGCAGCGAGGCCGCGCACCGCACCAGCATGTACCTGTACAACGCGGGCAGCGCGTACGACGTGGACATCGGCCAGTTCGAATACTGGCGCGCGCTCGACCCCAACGACATCGGCGGCGCGCCGATGCGGCTGTGGGACGAGACCACCCTGAGCGCCAATGCCGGGGTGCGCGGAACCATCGGCGCGCGTTTCGACTGGGATGCCAGCCTCAGCCTGTCGCGCGACGAGATGAAGAGCAGCTGGAAGCAGCTGATCACCGACCGCGTGCACCGCTACCTGTTCGGCGAGGCGCTAAGCCAGGTCGACGGCGCTCCGTTGTACCGCATCGATCCATCGGTGCTGTTCGGGCCGATCACCCCGCAGCAGTATGCGTCGATGGTGGATACCATCCGCAACCGCAACCTGTCGCAGACCGCGCAGGCGCAGTTCGTCCTCGGCGGCACGCTGTTCGCGCTGCCGGCCGGCGACGTGGAGATGGCGTCGGTGTTCGAGGCATCGCACTCCAGGTACGAACTGCGCCCGGATCGTCGCAGCCTGGGCACGTATGCGGGCGCCGACAAGACCTTCAACCATACCGGCGTATCCGGCGGCGGGCCGCGCGACCGTTACGGTGCCGGCGTCGAGTTCCGCATCCCGCTGCTGCAGCGCCTGGTGGCCAATGTCGCCGGGCGCTGGGACAAGTACGACGACATCTCCGACGTCGGCGACGCGATCACCTGGCAGGCCAGCCTGGAATGGCGGCCGTTCGACAACCTGCTGGTGCGCGCAAGCCGGCAGACCAGCTTCATGGCGCCGAACATCATGTGGTTGTATGGCGAACCGGTGACCGGTTACGACGACTACATCACCAACTACTACCTGTGCCGCCTCGACGGCCTGGACCTGACCACCACGGCCGGGCTGGCGCAGTGCGGTGCCGACCACCACGAGAGCGCCTGGTACGTGGAAGGCGGCAACAACAGCCGTCTGCACGAGGAGACCGCCACGTCCAATGGACTGGGCATCGTCTGGGACGTCAGCGAACGGCTGTCGCTGAGCGCCGACTACTGGGAGATCGACCTCAAGGGCAAGAGCCAGTACCTGGACACCGCCACGCTGATGAGCGAGAACGCCAGCTGCCTGCTCGGGCGGCGCGTCGATGGCACGCCGGTCGATCCGAACTCCGGAGCGTGCGCGGTCTACCTGGCCTATGTGCAGCGCGATGCGGCGGGCAAGGTCACCGAGTATTTCCTGGACGCGATCAACCAGGCCGGCGTGCGCACCCGCGGCGTGGACGCGAGCCTGAAGTACGCCTGGAGCGGCGGCGCGCTTGGCGATTTCAGCCTGAATGCCGGGTACAGCCGCACCCTCGGCTACGACGTGCAGGTCGCCGCCGGTGATCCGTGGCAGGACTACATGGGCTGCTCCTACTCGGCGACCTACAGCTGCGGCAACCAGCCGCTGGCGTTCCGCTCGCGCAGCAACTGGACGCTGGGCTGGAACCGCGGCGACTGGTCGGCGAGCCTGTATGGCTACCGCAACGGCGCGCGGGTCAACTACCAGGCCAGCGCGCAGCTGCCGTCGTACGTGCAGTGGAACGCCAGCCTGTCGAAGAAGATCACCGGCAACATGCGCCTGGGCGTGGACGTGACCAACCTGTTCGACCGCTACGGGCCGAAGGACGCGAGCATGACCTGGTATCCGTTCTACCAGAACATCTATGGCATCCAGGGCCGCGCGGTGTACGTGAACCTGGACATCGATTTCTGATCCGCGCGGCGGCCGGACGGCCGCCGCGGATGTGCTGCCGCGACGTGCGGCGGCACATGTCCCTGCTCCTGGCCCTGCCATGCGAACGCCGCGCCCGCGCGGGAACCGATACCGCCGGGTCGCGTGCATCCCATCCCGTCGCATGGCTAGAATCGGCCACTAAGGATGGCACCGACAGGGAGGAACGGGATGAAGGCAGGCAAATGGGGGCTGTTGCTGGCCCTTTCGATGGCATCACTGCCGGCGGTCGCGGCGGTGGACCTCGGGCAGTTCGTCCGCAAGGATGAGTTCAACGAGATCAAGATCTCGCCCTCCGGGGAGTACTACGCGGCCACCGTGCCGCTGGAGAACGGTACCGCGCTGACGCTGTTCCGGCGTGCCGACCTCAAGGGAGTCGGCGGGTTCAGGCCGCGGCGCGACGCGCATGTGAATGGCTTCGAGTGGGTCAGCGACGACCGCGTGCTCATCAGCATCGCCGAGAAGTTCGGCATGCTCGACCAGCCCCAGCCGACCGGCGAGATCTACACGCTCGACGCCCTTGGCGGTCGGCCCGATCTGCTGGTCGGATTCCGGGTGCAGGGCAACGGTGCCGGTACCCGCATCCAGCCGAAGAAGGTCGAGGACGTGGCCGCGTTCCTGATCGACGGGCTGCCCGGGGACGATCGCAATGCGGTGATTTCGGTCTGGCCGCTGATGGGCGACGAGCCGTTCACCCGCGCCGAGCGGATGGATGTGGCCAGCGGCCGCCGGACCACCCTGGCACGGGCGCCGGTACGGCGCGCGAGCTTCGTCACCGACAATGGCGGCGAGGTGCGGCTGGCGTATGGCGCCGACGCGGACAACGCCAGCAAGCTGTACTACCGCGATGCCGCGGGCTCGGACTGGCGCCTGGTCAACGACCAGAACGCCAGCAAGCGGATCGAGGTTCCCCTGGGGTTCTCGGCGGACAACCGGCTCGCCTACCTGCAGGTGCGCGGCGGGGATGACGGCACCGACCGCATCGTCGCCTGGGATCCGGCCAGCGACACGCGCACCACCGTGCTGCATCACCCGGTTGCCGACCCGCTGTCGATCATCCATCGCCATGGCACGTCGATCCCGGTTGGCGCGCAGGTGATGGATGGCCGGCACCGCAACCTGTTCTTCGACGATGCCTCGCCGGAGGCACGCCAGTACCGCAGCCTGGAAGCGGCGTTCCCGGACCAGTCGGTGCGCATCACCTCCAGTACCCGCGACGGCGCGCTGCTGCTGGTCCGGGTGTGGTCCGGCAGCAGCCCCGGCGATTTCTATCTGTTCGATGTCGCGCAGAAAAAGGTGGAGCACGTGGTCAGCAGCGGCAGCTGGATCGACCCGGACAAGGCCGCCAGCGTCGAACCCATCACCTTCAAGGCCCGCGACGGTCTCGCCATCCACGGCTATCTGACCCGGCCGCGCGGCGCCGCGGGTGCGCGGCCGATGGTGCTGATGCCGCACGGCGGCCCGTTCGGCATCTTCGACGGGTGGCAGTACGACCGCGATGCGCAGCTGCTGGCGGCGGCCGGCTATACCGTCATGCAGGTCAACTATCGCGGTTCCGGCAATTACGGCTGGGCATTCCAGACCGCCGGTGCGCGGCAGTGGGGCGGCGCCATGCAGGACGACCTGACCGACGCTACGCGCTGGGCGGTCGAACAGGGCCATGCCGATGCGTCGAGGATCTGCATCTACGGGGCCAGCTACGGCGGGTATGCGGCATTGATGGGGGTGGCGAAGGAGCCCTCGCTGTACCGCTGCGCCGCCGGGTACGTCGGCGTCTACGACCTGCCGATGATGCAGCGCCAGGATGGCCGCAAGCGCCGCAGCCTGGGCAACTGGTCCAGGGACTGGGTGGGCGAGGACATGGCCGCGCTGGCGGCGGCTTCGCCCAACCGGTTGGCCGAGCGGATCAGGGTCCCGGTGTTCCTGGCGGCGGGCGGCGAGGACGAGATCGCCCCGGTCGAACACACCCGGATGATGGAAGCGGCGCTGAAGAAGGCCGGGGTGCCGGTCGAATCGCTGTACTACGACACCGAAGGCCACGGCTTCTACACCGAGCCGCACCAGCGCGAGTACTACACCCGGCTGCTGGCGTTCCTGTCGCGGCACCTGGGCGGCGACACCGCGAAGTAGGCGCGGCATGCGCCTGCGTGGAAACGACAACGGCGCCGGAAGGCGCCGTTGTCGTTTCCGCCGGGCAGGCTCAGCGCACCCCGTGCATCATCCGCTTCAGCAGCGGCGAGGCGAGCAGGGCGAGCACGGCGCAGCCCAGGCCGATCCACATCAGCAGCCAGAACAGGTGTTCGTAGCGGGCCGCGGCCTCGGCGATGTCCATCACCCCGCCTTCGGGCACGTCGATGGCGGCGAGCTTGCCGAACAGCGCGGCCAGGGTTTCGGAAAAGGCGGTGGCCAGGAACCACGTGCCCATCATCAGGCTGACCACGCGCGGGGCGGCCAGCTGGGTGACGGCCGACAGTCCCACCGGCGACAGGCACATCTCGCCGATCTCCAGGACCAGGTAAGCCAGTACCAGCCACCACACGCTGGCCATCTGCCCGGTGGCGCCGACATGCTGCGCGGCCAGTGCCAGCGGCACGAACGACAGCGCGCCGAACAGCAGCCCGAACGAGGACTTCACCGGCTTGGAGGGATCCAGCCTGCGCCGGTCCAGCCATGCCCACAGCGCGGCGAACAGCGGTGCGAGCAGCACCAGGAACAGCGCGCCGAGGTAGGTCAGCGACCCGGCGGTCTGCGGCAGTACCAGGCAATCGCGCACCAGCATCACCAGCATCGCCGCGACGATGACGGCGAACAGCAGGCGCGGCGCGCCCGAACCCGGGGTGCGTTCGGACAGGCGCGCGGCGAACACGAAACCCAGCGGGGCCAGCAGCAGCGAGGCGATCGACCACGGCAGCGGGGTACCGTCGCGGATCACCAGCGACGGCACCAGGTCCTTGGTCAGCAGGCGGTCGGTGAAAGTGACCCACGAGCCGTAGGTCTGCTCGTACAGGGTGAAGAACACCAGCGCCATGAAGATCAGCACCATCAGCGCGATCATCTGCTGGCGCTGCACCGGGGTGCAGCGGGTGCCGGTGAACCAGGCGAACCACAGCAGCACGCCGCCCAGCACCACGATCATCAGCATCAGCGCCAGGCTGATCTCGCCGCCGAGGGCGAAGGCGCCGTTGGCCGCGGCCCACAGCAGCGCCGCCACCGGCACCACCCCGGCGACGGCGACGGCGTAGATCAGCCACTCGCGCGGCAGCCCGGCGATGCGCTGGCGCAGCGCGGCCGGCTGCGGCGGCTCGGCGTGCCCCTGCAGGTACTTCTGTCCCCACAGGAACATTCCCAGGCCGACCAGCATGCCGATGCCGGCGGCACCGAAGCCGTACTTCCAGCCATAGACCTCGCCGAGGAAGCCGCAGACCAGCGAGGCGAACAGCGCGCCGAGGTTGATGCCGGCGTAGAACAGCGAGAAGCCCGAGTCGCGGCGCGGGTCAGCGCTTCCATCGGCACGGTCGGGATAGAGCTTGCCGACGATGGTGGAGATGTTGGGCTTGAGGAAGCCCACGCCCATCACGATCAGCGCCAGCGACAGGTAGGTCGCGCCCAGCGCGGTGTCGTCGCGCACCACCTCGCCGCCGACGCGGTGCGCGGCGTGGCCCTCGAAGGCCATGCCCAGGTGGCCGAGCACCAGCAGGATGCCGCCGAACACCACCGCCTTGCGCATGCCCAGCCAGCGGTCGGCGAGCAGGCCGCCGAACACCGGCACGCAGTACACCAGCCCGCCGTAGGCGCCGAGCAGGTCCAGCCCGGCCTTGTCGCCGAACAGGTGGTACTTGGTCAGGTACAGCAGCAGCAGCGCCTTCATCCCGTAGAAGGAGAAGCGCTCCCACATTTCGGTGAAGAAGCAGATGTAGACCCCCTTGGGGTGGCCGAGGAAGTCGCTGGACGGGGAGGCGGGGGGTGCGTGCATCGGGGCGCCGGCTGCGGAGTCGGCGGCAAGTATAGGAGCCGGGCGGGAGACGGGCCCGGTGGCGCCCGCCCGGCGCATGCGGTTGCCCTGCCGGCGGACGCGGCGCGGATGCGGGTATCGCCGTGGCCCTGTGCCGGGGCGCGACGGGCCGCATGGCATGGGGCGCATGCTGCGGTACGGCTGGACTTGCCGTTAAGCGGACGTTAGCGTGGCAGCGTTTTTTGCCAGCCGGAAACTTCCATGAACAATGCTGCACCCCCGCAGCTCACCTTCCGCGCGGTGGTCCTGGCCATCGTGCTGGCGGTGGTGCTGTCCGCCGCCAACGCCTACCTGGGCCTGTTCGCGGGCCTGACCGTGGCCACGGCCATTCCCGCCGCGGTCGTCTCGATGGGCGTGCTGCGCCTGCTCGGCGGCGGCACCATCCTCGAGAACAACATCGTCCAGACCGGCGCGTCCGCCGGTTCGTCGATCGCCGCGGGCGTGATCTTCACCATCCCGGCGCTGATCCTGATGGGCTACTGGCCCGACTTCAAATACTGGTGGGTGCTGGGCATCGCCGGCCTCGGCGGCCTGCTCGGCGTGCTGTTCTCGGTGCCGCTGCGGCGCTCGATGATCGTCGAAGAGCCGCTGCCGTTCCCGGAAGGCAAGGCCGCGGCCGAAGTGCTCAAGGCCGGCGAGAACCCCGGGCCGGGGCTGAAGATCCTCGGCCTGTCGGCCGCCATCGGCGGCGTGGTCAAGCTGGCCGCGGCCAATGGCCTGAAGGTCATTCCAGACAGTTGGGCGGTCGCCGGCTATTTCGCCAACAACAAGGTGATCGGCTACCTCGGCACCGGGCTGTCGCCGGCGCTGCTGGGCGTGGGCTACATCGTCGGCCTGAACGTCGGCATCGTGGTGCTGTCCGGCGCGATCCTGTCCTGGCACATCGCCATCCCGCTGTACCACGCGCTGTTCCTGGGCAGCGATCCGCAACTGGCCGCCGGCATCGCCGGCGCGCCGGCGGCCGATGCGGCGTTCGCCATCTGGTCGTCCAAGATCCGCTTCCTCGGCGTCGGTGCGATGCTGGTGGGCGGGGTGTGGACGCTGTTCTCGCTGCGCAAGTCGCTGCTGGCCGGGATCAAGAGCGGCTTCGCCGCCGCGCGCAAGAGCGCCGGCGCCACGCCGCTGGCCGAGACCGAGCGCGACCTGCCGATGAAGTGGATGCTGGTGGCGCTGGTGCTGTTCGTGCTGCCGCTGCTGGCGCTGTACCAGGCCATCGTCGGCCAGTGGCTGGTCAGCGTGCCGATGACGATCATCATGATCGTGGCCGGCTTCCTGTTCGTTTCGGTGTCCGGCTACCTGGCCGGCCTGGTCGGCTCGTCCAACAACCCGGTCTCGGGCATCACCATCGCCACCATCCTGTTCGCCTCGGTGGTGCTGCTGATGCTGCTGGGCGACGACGGCAAGGTGCAGGTCGGCGGCGCGCCGCTGGGCGCGGTGGCGGCGATCATGATCGGCGCGGTCGTGTGCTGTGCGGCCGCGGTCGGCGGCGACAACCTGCAGGATCTCAAGACCGGCTACCTGGTCGGTGCCACGCCGTGGAAGCAGCAGCTGATGCTGGGCATCGGCGCGTTCTCCTGCGCGCTGATCATGGCGCCGGTGCTGAACCTGCTGCAGGAGGCCTATGGCATCGGCTCCAAGACCCTGCCGGCGCCGCAGGCCAACCTGATGGCGTCGGTCGCCAAGGGCCTGTTCGGCGGCGACCTGCCCTGGACCATGATCATCATCGGCGGCGGCATCGGCGCGGTGGTGATCGCCATCGATGGCTGGCTGAAGAAGACCGGCAAGCGCTTCCGCGTGCCGGTGCTGGCGGCGGCCATCGGCATCTACCTGCCGCTGGAGCTGATGGTGCCGATCTTCCTCGGCGGCCTGCTGGCCCACCTGGTCGCGCGCTTCCACAAGGTGCGCGCAGACGACGAAGAGGCGCTGGACCGCGTGCATCGCCCCGGGGTGCTGTTCTCCGCCGGCCTGATCACTGGCGAGGCGCTGATGGGCATCGCCATCGCGCTGCCGATCGTCATCACCCAGAACCCGGACGTGCTGGCGCTGCCGCTCAGCCTGGGCGCCGCGGCGCAGTGGGTGGGGCTGGCAGTGCTGTTCCTGGTCGGCTGGCTGCTGTACCGGGTCGGCCGCAAGGGCGAGCAGGCGTCGCCGGCCAAGGGTTGATGCCCGCGCGATGATCCACCGCGCAAGGCCCCGCTCCGGCGGGGCCTTGTCGTTGCGGGAGGCCGGGCATGACTTCAAGCCTTTGCGCGCGGCGCCCGGCCGCGCCTACCATCCATGCTTTGCCTGCCTTGTTCCGGGAGAATCCCATGAAGCTCCGTCACGCCCTGCTGCCGTTGTGCCTGCTTGCCGCGCTGCCCTCGCTGGCCAGCGCACGCGGCTTCGAAGTCCGCGACATGGTGAAGCTGGACCGCGTGTCCGCGCCGCTGCTCACCGCCGATGGCGCGCAGGTGATCTTCGCCAAGCGCGTGGTCGACGCCGACCTGAAGGCCAGCAGCAGCCTGTGGATCCGCGACCTGCGCACCCGCGACCTGGCACCGCCGAAGCGGCTCTCGCCGGACGGCTGGAACGTCAACTCGGCCGCACTGTCGGCCGATGGCCGCACCGTGTACTTCCTCAGCGCCAAGAACGGCAGCCAGCAGCTCTACGCGATGCCGGTGGCCGGCGGCGCGCCGCGCCAGCTGACCGATTTCGCGCTGGACGTGGACAGCTACCGGGTCTCGCCACAGGGCGACCGCGTGCTGTTCAGCGCCGGTGCGTTCCAGGACTGCGGTTCGGACCTGGCCTGCACCGCCACCCGGCTGAAGGAGCGGGAAAAATCCAGGAGCAGCGGCGTGGTGTTCGACAGCATGTTCGTGCGCCACTGGGATACCTGGGCCGACGGCCGCCGCAACACCCTGTTCGTGGCGCCGCTGCCGGCCGCCGGCGCCGCCGCCGGCAAGACCGCCACGGCGATCAGCGCCGGCCTGGCCGGCGACGCACCGTCCAAGCCGTTCGGCGGCAACGAGGATTTCGTGTGGTCGCCGGATGGAACGTCGGTGGTCGCCAGCATCCGCGTGCAGGGCCCGCAGGAGCCGTGGTCGACCAACTTCGACCTGTACCGGCTCGATGCCGCCGGCAAGGCCGCGCCGGTCAACCTGACCGCCGCCAACCCGGCATGGGATGCCGGCCCGGTGTTCAGTGCCGACGGGAAGACCCTGTACTACCGCGCGATGAAGCGCCCGGGCTTCGAGGCCGACCGCTTCGGCCTGATGGCGCTGGACCTGGCCAGCGGCACGCTGCGCGAGATCGCCCCGCAGTGGGACCGCTCGGCCGACGGCATCACCCTGTCGGCCGATGGCAGCACCATCTACACCACCGCGCAGGACATGGGCGAGCACCCGCTGTTCGCGGTCAAGGTCGCCGATGGTGCGGTCGCCAAGGTGGCGGGCGAGGGCAGCATCTCCGCCTTCGACCTCGCCGGCGACACGCTGGCCTTCACCCGCAACTCGCTCAAGAGCGGCGACCAGGTGTTCACCACCGGCACCGCGGCCGGTACCCCGCAGCGCGCGATCACCCCGAGCGCCGGCGAGATGCTGCCCGGGGTCGATTTCGGCGGCTTCGAGCAGTTCTCGTTCAAGGGCTGGAACGACGAGACCGTGCACGGCTACGTGGTCAAGCCGCACGACTACCAGGAAGGCCGGAAGTACCCGGTCGCATTCCTGATCCACGGTGGCCCCCAGGGCAGCTTCGGCAACGGCTGGAGCTACCGCTGGAATCCGCAGACCTATGCCGGGCAGGGCTATGCGGTGGTGATGATCGATTTCCATGGCTCCACCGGCTACGGCCAGGCCTTCACCGATGCGATCAGCCAGCACTGGGGCGACCGCCCGCTGGAAGACCTGCAGAAGGGCTGGGCCGCGGCGCAGCACAAGTACGGCTTCCTCGACGGCGACAAGGCCTGTGCGCTGGGCGCCAGCTACGGCGGCTTCATGGTCAACTGGATCGCCGGCAACTGGAACGAGCCGTGGAAGTGCCTGGTCAACCACGACGGCGTGTTCGACCAGCGTGCGATGGGCTATGCCACCGAGGAACTGTGGTTCACCGAGTGGGAGCAGGGCGGTACCCCGTACGACGTCCCGCAGAACTACGAGAAGTTCAACCCGGTCAACCATGTCGCCAACTGGAGCAAGCCGATGCTGGTGGTACAGGGCCAGCTGGACTACCGCATCCCGGTGGAGCAGGGCCTGGCCACGTTCACCGCGCTGCAGCGCAAGGGCATCGAATCCAGGTTCCTGTACTTCCCGGACGAGAACCACTGGGTGCTCAAGCCGCACAACAGCGTGCAGTGGCATGACACGGTCAATGCCTGGCTGAAGCAGCACATCGGCCGGTAACGCAGGCAAGGGCATGCCGCCGGCATGCCCGCCCACGGCCGGGCGGCGGCAGCGGGATGCTGTCCGCGCCCGGCCTTCGCCCCTTCCACCGCACGCGTTGGAAGGGGGCGACCAGGACGGTTGCGATCCACCGGTCCCTCCCCGCAGGCAGCGGGGAACGGCGGCCCGACATGGCCGCGCGCGCCCAGGCCCTTCATCCGTGATCCGGGGGAAGACACGGGAACCGCGGTTCCCGACACTCACGCATCGAGGGGAGAGACGATGACGGCAGCCGCATCCGGCGCACTCATCAGCAACGACATCATCGTGTTCGGCCTGATCGCCGCCACGCTGGGCGCCATTTTCTGGACGTCGTCCAGCAGCAACCCGCTGCTGAAGAAGTTCTACGGCTTCGTGCCGGCGCTGCTGCTGTGCTACTTCATTCCCGGCATCTACAACACCTTCGGCCTGATCGACGGCGAGACCACGCGGCTCTACAACCCGATCGCGCGCGACGTGTTCCTGCCGGCGGCGCTGGTGCTGCTGACCCTGTCCATCGACCTGAAGGGCATCCTCGGGCTGGGCTGGAAGATGCTGGCCATGTACGTGGCGGCGGTGCTGAGCATCATGCTCGGCGCGCTGGTGGCGTTCTGGCTGATGGGCATCATCCATCCCGACACGGTGGCCGGCAGCACCTGGGGCGGCATGGCCGCGCTGGCCGGCAGCTGGATCGGCGGCGGCGCCAACATGCTGGCGATGAAGGAGATCTTCGAAGTCGACGCGACCACCTTCGGCCAGTTCGCGGTGGTGGACGTCGGCGTCGGCTACGTGTGGATGGCGGTGCTGATCTTCTTCGCCTCGCGGGCCCCGGCGCTGGACCGGCACAGCGGTGCGGATACCACCGCCCTGGACGACCTGCGCGACCGCGTCGCCAGCTACCAGGCGCGGCATGCGCGCATCCCGGCGCTGGGCGACCTGATGGTGATGGCCGGCGTGGCGTTCGGCGCGGTGGCGATCTCGCACGCGGTGGCCGGGCCGCTGTCGGCCTGGTTCGCCGCCCATGTCGGCTGGGCGGCCTCGGTGAGCCTGGACAAGCCGTTCGTCTGGGTGGTGCTGCTGGCGACGCTCATCGGGCTGGGCCTGAGCTTCACCCGCGCGCGCGAGCTCGAAGGCGTCGGCGCCTCCAAGTGGGGCTCGATGTTCCTGTACTTCCTGATCGCCTGCATCGGCATGCAGATGGACCTGCTGGCGCTGCTGGAGAAGCCGTGGCTGTTCGCCCTGGGCGTGTTGTGGATCGGCGTGCACATCGTGCTGCTGTGGCTGGCCGGCAGGCTGCTGCGGGTGCCGTTCTTCTATTTCGCCATCGCCTCGCAGAGCAACATCGGTGGCCCGGCCTCGGCGCCGGTGCTGGCCTCGGCGTTCCATCCGGCGCTGGCCCCGGTGGGCGTGCTGCTCGGCACCCTGGGCTACGCGGTGGGTACCGGCGCGGCCTACGTGGTCGGCATCACCCTGCGCGCGATGGCGGGAGCGGGCTGAACGCTCCGGCCGGTTTGCCGCCACCGCCCGGTGGCGGCAAACCGGCATCGTCCCGCCGCCGGGTCCAACGGCATTGCCGGCATGCTAGGCTTCGCTCCCCCACGCCACGTCATCAACGTGGCGTTTTTGTTTCCCTTCGATCGACAGGAACTGGCCATATGCCGACCGAAAGCACTCCCGCCCTCATCAGCAACGACATCGTCGGCCTCGGGCTGATCGCCGCGACCCTGGCACTGATCTTCTGGCTGGCCAGTGGGCCGACCCCGTTCTGGAGGAAGGTCTTCACCTGGGTGCCGGCCCTGCTGCTGTGCTACTTCATACCGGCGATCTACAACACCACCGGCCTGATCGACGGCCATGGCACCAAGCTCTACAACCCGATCGCCCGCGACGTGCTGCTGCCGGCGGCGCTGGTGCTGCTGACCCTGTCGATCGACCTGAAGGGCATCGCCCGGCTCGGCCCGAAGCTGCTGGTGATGTTCGTCACCGGCACCGTGGGCATCATGCTCGGCGCGCTGGTCTCGTTCCAGGCGATGAAGCTGATCCATCCGGCCACCGTGGCCGGGGATACCTGGGCCGGCATGGCGGCGCTGGCCGGCAGCTGGATCGGCGGCGGCGCCAACATGGCCGCGATGCGCGAAACCTTCAATGTCGATGCCACCACCTTCGGCCAGTTCGCGGTGGTGGACGTGGTCTGCGCCAGCATCCTGCTGATGCCGGCACTGATCTGGCTGGCCGGGCGCGCGCAGGCCATCGATGCGCGCAACGGCGCCGATACCTCGGCCATCGACGACATGAAGCGGCGGATCGCCGATTACCAAGCGCGCAGCGCGCGCATTCCCACCCTGACCGACCTGATGATCATCGTCGGCGTCGGCCTGGGCGTGGTCGGCGCCGCCCACGCGCTGGCCGCGCCGCTGGCGGCGTGGTGCGCGGCGAACATCAGCTTCGCCAGGCAGGCCTCGCTGGACAACCAGTTCGTGTGGGTGGTGATGCTGTCCACGTTCGCCGGGCTGGCGCTGAGCTTCACCCGCGCGCGCGAACTGGAAGCGGTCGGCGCCTCCCGGGTCGGCACCCTGTTCCTGTACTTCCTGATCGCCTGCATCGGCATGCAGATGGACCTGCTGTCGCTGCTCGAGCGCCCGTGGCTGTTCCTGCTGGGCGCGATCTGGATGGGCACCCACGTGCTGCTGCTGTACGTGGTCGGCCGCCTGCTCAAGGCGCCGGTGTTCTTCCTGGCCATCGGCTCGCAGGGCAACGTCGGCGCGGCGGCGTCGGCACCGGTGGTGGCGGCGGCGTTCCATCCCAGCCTGGCGCCGGTCGGCGTGCTGCTGGGCACGGTCGGCTACGCCACCGGCACGGTGCTGGCCTACATCACCGGCCTGATGCTCAAGTGGATGGCCGGTGCCTGACGGCCCGGCGCGGCCTCCGGCGGCGCCACCGCACCGGGCATGAAGAAGGCCGCCTCGCGGCGGCCTTCCGTCTTCCTGCCCCGGGACCCGGGCTTCAGCAGCAGCGGAAGCCCTTGCCGCCGCCGAAGCGCGCTTCCTGGCGTTCCCGGAAGAAGGTCTTGTAGTCCATGACCTCGCGCTCGGGGTGCTTCTCGCGCATGTGCCGCACGTAGTTGTCGTAGTCCGGCACGCCGCAGCACAGGCGTGCGGTCTGCACCAGGCGCCGCCAGGTACGGCGGAACGCCTGGTGCTGGCCGGCCGGGACCAGCGCGGTACCCATTACAGGTCCACCTCGTGCGGCTTGAGCGCCACGTACGGGGTTTCATGGTCGGTGCGCACCGGCGAGCGGCGCGCCGCGGCGATGGTCCTGATCGAATACACCAGCACCGCGAACACCACGAACAGGAACAGCGCGGTGAGGCCGGCGTTGATGTAGTTGTTGACCATCACCTGGTGCATCTGCCCGAAGTCCTTGGACGGTGGCAGCAGGTTGCCGGCGGCGATGGCGTCGCGGTACTTGTGCGCCTGCGCCATGAAGCCCACCGCCGGCTCGGCGGAGAAGATCTTGATGAAGCCGGCCGCGGTGGTGCACACCAGCAGCCAGACCGCCGGCAGCACCGGCACCCAGGCGTACCTTTCCTTCTTGGCCTTGAACAGCACCACCGCGCACAGCAGCAGGGCGACGCCGGCCAGCATCTGGTTGGCGATGCCGAACAGCGGCCACAGCATGTTGATGCCGCCCAGCGGATCGGTCACACCCTGGTACAGGAAGTAGCCCCACAGCGCGACGCAGCCACCGGTGGCGATGAAACTGGCCACCCACGAGTCGGTGCGGCGCAGCGCCGGCACGAAATTGCCGAGCAGGTCCTGCAGCATGAAGCGGCCCGAGCGGGTGCCGGCGTCCACCGCGGTGAGGATGAACAGCGCCTCGAACAGGATGGCGAAGTGGTACCAGAACGCCATCATGCCGTCGCCCGGCAGCACCGCATGCAGGATCTGGGCGATGCCCACCGCCAGCGTCGGCGCGCCGCCAGCGCGCGAGAGGATGGTGTTCTCGCCGATCTCGGCGGCGGTGGCGGTCAACTGCTCGGGCGAGATGGTGAAGCCCCAGCTGCTGACCACCTGCGCGGCGTTGGCCACATCGGTGCCGATCACCGCTGCCGGGCTGTTCATGGCGAAGTAAATGCCCGGCTCGATGATCGAGGCCGCGACCATCGCCATGATCGCCACGAACGATTCCATCAGCATGCCGCCGTAGCCGATGTAGGCGGCGTGGCCTTCGTTGGCCAGCAGCTTGGGCGTGGTGCCGGAGGAGATCAGCGCATGGAAGCCCGATACCGCACCGCAGGCGATGGTGATGAACAGGAACGGGAACATGCCGCCCTTCCACACCGGACCGCTGCCGTCGGTGAACTGGGTCAGCGCCGGCATCTTCAGTTCCGGCATCACGATCAGGATGCCGATCGCCAGGCCGACGATGGTGCCGATCTTGAGGAAGGTGGACAGGTAGTCGCGCGGCGCCAGCAGCAGCCACACCGGCAACACCGCGGCGACGAAGCCGTAGCCGATCAGCATCCAGGTGATCTGCACGCCGGTGAAGGTGAACATCGGCCCCAGCACCGGGTCGGCGGCGACCTTGCCGCCGTACCAGATCGCCGCCAGCAGCAGGACCAGGCCGACGATGGAGATCTCGCCGATCTTGCCCGGGCGGATGTAGCGCATGTACAGGCCCATCAGGATGGCGATGGGCATCGTGGCCATGACCGTGAACATGCCCCAGGGGCTGTCGGCCAGCGCCTTGACCACGATCATCGCCAGCACCGCGAGGATGATGATCATGATCATGAACACGCCGAACAGGGCGATGGTGCCGGGTACCGGCCCCATTTCCTCGCGCACCAGGTCGCCGAGCGAGCGGCCGTTGCGGCGGCTGGAAATGAACAGGATCATGAAATCCTGCACCGCGCCGGCCAGCACCACGCCGGCGATCAGCCACAGCGTGCCCGGCAGGTAGCCCATCTGCGCGGCGAGCACCGGGCCCACCAGCGGGCCGGCGCCGGCGATCGCGGCGAAGTGGTGGCCGAACAGCACGTGCTTGTTGGTCGGCACGTAGTCCAGGCCGTCGTTGTGGATCACCGCCGGGGTGGCGCGGGTCGGGTCCACGCCCAGCACCTTGTTGGCGATGAACAGCCCGTAGTAGCGGAACGCGACCAGGTACAGCGAGACCGCCGCGGCCACGATCCACAGTGCGTTGATGTGTTCGCCGCGGCGCAGCGCCACGACACCCAGGCAGAACGCGCCGATCAGGGACAGCAACGCCCAGCCGGCCTTGGAGAAACCTTTCATCGAGTCACCTCGCGGGAAGACCGTTGCAAGAGTCCTCCCGCCGCGGCCGGGGGTCAACGCTCCGGCGGCCCGCCGGCGTGCGACTTTGGTCTTAGGCGGCGCGGCCGCCCGGACGCGATGGCCCGGCAACACGCCACCGACACCGGCTCTGGAACAATCGGTTGCGGTGATGGCGATTGGCGCGGCCAGGCGCGGCGCCCATTGTCGGGAGATTCCAAGGGAGGCTTGACCATGAGCGACCAGAACCTCGCGCGGGTGCTGCGCAGCATCCGCGGCATGCCCACGTCCGACGGTGCCGGCGTGCGCCTGACCCGGGTGATCGGGACCCCGGCGCTGCCCGATCTCGACCCGTTCCTGATGCTCGACGAATTCGGCACCGACCGCCCCGAGGACTATATCGCCGGCTTCCCCGAGCACCCGCACCGCGGCTTCGAGACCGTGACCTACATGCTCGACGGGCGCATGCGGCATCGCGACAACCACGGCAACGAAGGCCTGCTCACGCCCGGCAGCGTGCAGTGGATGACCGCCGGCCGCGGCCTGGTGCATTCGGAGATGCCCGAACAGGAGTCCGGGCGCATGCGCGGGTTCCAGCTATGGGTGAACCTGCCCGCGCGCGACAAGATGACCGAGCCGAAGTACCAGGAATTCGCCCCGGAACGCATTCCGCAGGTGATGCCGGCCGATGGGGTCGGTGTCCGGGTCATTGCCGGGCAGGTGGGCGATGTCCGGGGCCCGATCGTGCAGCCGGCCACCGATCCGCTGTACCTGGACGTGGAGCTGGCGCCGGGCCGTGACTGGGCCTATGACCTGCCGGACGGGCACAACGCCTTCGCCTACGTGTTCGAGGGTGCGTTGACCCTGGGCGGCGGCGAGGCCGCACGCGAAGTGGCGCGGCATGAGCTGGCGGTGCTCGGCGGTGGCCGCCTGCTGCACCTGCAGGCCGGCGCGCAGGGCGCACGGCTGATCGTGGTGGCCGGGCGCCCGCTGCGCGAACCGGTGGCGCGCCACGGGCCGTTCGTGATGAATACCCGCGAGCAGCTGATGCAGGCCTTCATCGACTACCAGGAAGGCCGCTTCTGAGGGCCGTGCGCGCCGCAGTGGGCTCCGGCGCGCCGCCTGCCAGGGCGCCTTACTTGCCGGCGAAGTTGGCGGTCGCGTCGCCGAGCGTGCCGGTCAACTGCTGCAGGCTGGCCAGCTCGGCGACGTCGCCGGCATCGATCCAGATCTGCGCGTAGCGGTTGCGGCTGAGCTTGACCGCGGTGATGCGCCGCGTTTCCAGGCCGGGCATGTCGCGTCCGCCCATGTCCAGCTTGTACCAGTACAGTTCCTCGCCGGCGAAGCTGCCCTTCTCGGCACGCAGCGCGCGCACCAGGCTCAGCCCCGGGTCGCGCGCGGTCAGCATCACGTTCAACACGGTACGGCCATCGCCGGTGGTGGCCTTGCAGACGATGAAATCGCTCTGGACCTGCTCCTGCCACTGCAGGCCGCTACCGGACGGCAGTATCGGGCACTGCCCGGCCTGTTGCGCGGATGCGCCGGCGCTGCCGGCCAGCAGCAGCGCGCAAGCAACGATACGGACGTGTTTGAGCATGCGTTTTCCCCCGGACGCCGGCCACCGCGGGCGCGACGGCAGTGTTGTCTGTCTGGAACCGAATACACCTGCGGGCGGTGTTGCCCCTGCCCGATGCGCGCGTCCCCGTTGCGCGCCAGCTGTGTTTCCACGGTATTACAAAAACACCGGCCGTCGCAAACCGGGCGGTGGCCGGAACAGCGACGGCCCCGCGTGGGGGCCGTCGCCGGTGCGTGCCGCAGGCCGCTTCAACGCGCGTCGCTGCCCACCCACTTGTAGGCCAGGCCGCCGATCACCGCGCCGAGCAGCGGCGCCACCCAGAACAGCCACAGCTGGCCCATCGCGCCGGGCCCGGCGAACAGCGCCACGGCGGTGGAGCGCGCCGGGTTCACCGAGGTGTTGGTGACCGGGATGCTGATCAGGTGGATCAGGGTCAGCGCCAGGCCGATCGCGATCGGCGCGAAGCCCGCCGGTGCCTTGCCATGGGTGGCGCCCATGATCACCACCAGGAACATCGCGGTCATCACCACTTCGCACAGGAACGCGGCGGCCACGCCGTAGCCGCCCGGCGACAAGGCGCCGTAGCCGTTGCTGGCGAACGCGCCGGCCTGGCTGCCGTCAATGGCGAACCCGGCCTGGCCCTGCGCGATCTGCAGCAGGATGAAGGCGGCGAGGATGCCGCCCAGCACCTGGGCCACGACATAGGGCACCAGGTCCTTGCCGGCGAAGCGGCCGCCGGCCCACAGGCCGAGGCTGACCGCCGGATTGAAGTGGGCGCCGGAGACGTGCCCGAACGCATACGCGCCGGTCAGCACGGTCAGGCCGAACGCCAGCGCCACGCCATGGAAACCGATTCCCAGTGGATTGCCGTCACCGCCGAACTTGGCCGCCAGCACCGCGCTGCCGCAACCGCCCAGCACCAGCCAGAAGGTGCCGAGGAACTCGGCCGCCAGTCGTTTCCCCATGCTCATCGTGTGCTCCCCCGCAATGACCCGGAATGGGCACCGGGAACATACCCAAGAACCGGGACCGCGGCGTATTCAAAGCGTTAACCCGGCCCTCAGCCCGGCAGCGGGATGAACTCCTTGTCGTCGCCGGGAATGGTGCCGAAGCGGCCCTGGCGCCAGTCGTCCTTGGCCTGTTCGATGCGTTCCTTCGAGCTGGAGACGAAGTTCCACCACAGGTGGCGCGGGCCATCGAGCGGTTCGCCACCCATCAGCATCGCCTTGAGCGGGGTCATGGCGCGCAGGCGCGCGCGGCCCCCCGGTCCGGGGATCACCAGGTGCTGGACCGGGATGTCGACGCCATCGAGCTGGGCCTGGCCCTCCAGTACGTAGAGCGCGCGTTCGGCATGCGAGGCATCCAGGTCGATCTCGGCGCCCGGTTCCAGGTCGATGGCGACATTGAGGGTGTCGGCGAATACCCGCACCGGCGATTCCTCGCCGTAGGCGCGGCCGGCGATCACCCGCAGCCAGGCGCCATCGCGGCGCTGCTGCGGCAACTGCGCGGCGGTGAAATGGTAGAACGCCGGCGCGGTCTCCTCGTGCGTGCGCGGCAGCGCCACCCAAGTCTGCATGCCGTGCAGCGGGTGCGCGTGGCCGCGTTCGTCCAACGGGGTGCGCTCGGAATGGGCGATGCCGCGGCCGGCGGTCATCCAGTTGACGTCGCCGGGTTCGATCACCTGCTCCGAGCCGAGCGTGTCGCGGTGGCCGATCCGCCCGGACCACAGGAAGGTGACCGTCGCCAGGCCGATGTGCGGATGCGGGCGCACGTCGATGCCCTGGCCGGGCGTGAACACGGCCGGACCCATGTGGTCGACGAACACGAACGGCCCGACGCTGCGCGCCTGCAGGGTGGGCACGGCGCGGCGTACCTGGAAACCGCCGAGGTCATGGACGCGGGGACTGATGATCGTGGTCATGCACGGGCTCCATTGCGGGTACCGGCAGGATGGCATGCGCCGCGCGGGTTTTCTGCGGCGCGGCCATGACGGACTGTTGCCGCGGTGGATCAGGCGCCGCCGTCGCGGCGCGAGGCGAGGCGGTCGGCCAGGCGCGTGGGTTCGGGCAGCCGGTAGCGGGTGAGGCAGGCCAGCACCAGTGGCAGGCTGGCCTCGACCGAGACGTGGTGGCCCGGGGAGATGAACAGCGGGTTGCAGCGCGGCTTGCTGCGCAGCACCCAGCCGACCTGGCGGCCCTTGTGCAGCAGCGGCGCGTGGTCGCCACGCTCCGGACCGGGTTCGGTGTAGTCGCCGACCAGCCGGCTTTTGCCCACGCCGATGCTGGGCAGGCCGGTCAGTACCCCGAGGTGCGCGGCGATGCCCAGCCCGCGCGGATGGGCGATGCCATGGCCGTCGACCAGTACCAGCTGCGGTGGCTCGCGCAGTTGCCGCAGGGCCAGCAGCACTGCCGGCAGCTCGCGGAAGCTGAGCAGGCCGGGGATGTAAGGCAGGGCGGTGGGCAGTCGCGCCAGGGTCGATTCGAGCGGCTGCAGGCTGATGCCATCGACCCGGACCGCCACCGAGCGGGTGGTGCGGCCTTCGTCCTCGAAGCCGCTGTCCACCCCGGCCACGCGCGCCGGCAGCGTCGACAGGCGGTCGTCCAGCTGCACCCGCGCGGCCAGTTCGACCTGCTGGCGGCGCAGCTCGGCCAGGGCGGCGGGAGCGATGTCGGCGGGAGGCGGGAAGCGCATGGTCCAAGCCTGCCACACCACCGTGGGCGCGCAGTGCAGGGCGCGCGGAGCGATGCGGCTACAATCGGCGGGTTGCTTCCCCCGACCGGAGACTTTCGCAGTGACCCGCAAACTCGTGCTGTTGCGCCATGGCCAGAGCCAGTGGAACCTCGACAACCGTTTCACCGGCTGGGTGGACGTGGACCTGACCGAGCAGGGCCGCCGCGAAGCCGCCGCCGCCGGCCGCCTGATGAAGGAGGAAGGGCTGCAGTTCGACGTCGCCCATACCTCGGTGCTCAAGCGCGCCATCCACACCCTGCAGGGCGCGCTGGCCGAACTGGGCCAGGACTGGCTGCCGGTGAACAAGTCCTGGCGCCTCAACGAGCGCCACTACGGCGGCCTGCAGGGCCTGGACAAGGCCGAGACCGCCGCCAGGCATGGCGAGGAGCAGGTCAAGGTGTGGCGCCGTTCCTACGACATCCCGCCGCCGCCGATGGACCTGGAGGATCCGGGCCACCCGATCCACGACCGCCGCTATGCCGGCCTGGACCGCAACGCGCTGCCGGGCACCGAATCGCTGGCCACCACCCTGGAGCGGGTGCTGCCGTACTGGCACGACGCCATCGCCCCGCAGCTGAAGGACGGCAGGACCGTGCTGGTCACCGCCCACGGCAACTCGCTGCGCGCGCTGTACAAGTACCTCAACAATGTCAGCCGCGAGGACATCCTCGAGCTCAACATTCCCACCGGCATCCCGCTGCTGTTCGAACTGAACGATGACCTGACCGTGCAGTCGTTCCGTTACCTGGGCGACCCTGAAGCGGCGAAGAAGGCGGCCGAGGCCGTGGCCAACCAGGGCAAGGCGAAGTAAAGCCGGCCTGCTGGGCGCAGCGGGACACCCGGCTCCGGCCGGGTGTTTCGTTTGTGGCCAGGGGACAGGGCGGCGTCAGCGGTCGCAGCTGGCCGGCGCGGCCTTGCATGCTTCGTCGATCCGGTTGTCGCGTTCGGCCGCGTTCTTGCCGAGGACGTAGCCGGCGACCCCTTGGAACATGATCACCGCCAGCACGATGCTTACGATCCACAGGGTGATCTTGCTGCGCTCTGCCGTGCCGATGCCGGAAGTGGGCACCGGTGGAGCGGCCTGGAAACCGGCCAGTTGCGTTGGTTCGATACCCAGCGCGGCCGCCACCGCCATCCGCGATTCATGCGCGGCCCTGCCTTCGGCTTCCAGCCGCTGCACGGTGCGCGGGCTGAGCCCGGCCACGGCGGCCAGGTGCTCCTGCGACCAGCCGCGCGCCTCGCGCAATGACCGGATCCGGTTGGCGTCGATCTTCATCGGTTCCTCGTCCACTGTGACTGCCCGGCGATGGTAAGGGAGCCGGCACGCTGCCGCGACGCGCCGCGTTGGACCACGACAGCGCTACGCCAGATTCACGACAGGCCTTGCCGATCAAGGTCTTGCGGGACCGTCGGCCGGGCGTCGCGCCGGTGTCCGCCAGCCGGGCTATGCTTGGGCCACGGCCATGGCCACGGCCACGGCCACGCAGCCGGCTTTTCCATCCAATGCACGGGGGAGCGCATGAACACGTCCACGGAACGGCGCCATTTCTGGCGTGCACCCTTCCATTCACCGGCCTGGCTGGTGCGCGCCGATGGCAGCATCCACGCCGGGCAGGTGCACGACGTGTCGCTCAAGGGCGCGTTGTTCGAATTCGATGCCGGTGGCGACTGCAGGCTGGACGAACCCTGCCAGTTGCAGGTCGAGCTGTCGCAGGACACGCCGATCCGCATGCAGGCCACCGTGGTGCACGTGGACGGGCGCGCCATCGGGCTGCGCTGCGACGAGATCGACCTGGACAGCATCACCGCGTTGCGTCGCCTGATCGAACTCAATGCCGCCGATCCGGCGCTGCTGGAGCGCGAACTGGGCGCGCTGGTGCGGTACGGCTGAGCCGCGCCGCCCCCGGGGCCGCGCGATGTGCGGGTTGCCGGTTGCGAAGGGGCCCCGAGGTACTCACCGCGTCGGCTCGCCGGATCATGACGGCAGGGGGCGTGGCGCTGCGCTACGCTGCACCGGCCCGGCGCCATCGCGCGTGCGCGTTGCGCCGCCGGCAGGCCTTTCCCGACGAGGACCCGCGCGATGACCGGCAAGAACACGATCTGCCTGTGGTACGACGGTACCGCCCTGGAGGCGGCCACGTTCTATGCGGCGACTTTTCCCGACAGCCGCGTGGGGGCCGTGCATCGTGCGCCCGGCGACTATCCCGCCGGACGCCAGGGCGATGTGCTGACGGTCGAGTTCACGGTGCTCGGCATTCCGTGCCTGGGCCTGAACGGCGGCCCTGCGTTCCGTCACAGCGAGGCGTTCTCGTTCCAGGTCGCCACCGATGACCAGGCCGAGACCGACCGCCTGTGGGATGCGATCGTCGGCAACGGCGGCGAGGAAAGCGCCTGTGGCTGGTGCCGCGACAAGTGGGGACTGTCGTGGCAGATCACGCCGCGCGCGCTGACCGCGGCGATCAGCGATCCCGACCCGGCCGCGGCCAGGCGCGCGTTCGAGGCGATGATGGGCATGCGCAGGATCGACATCGCCGCGATCGAGGCCGCGCGGCGCGGTTGAGCCGCGCACCGGCGTGCTGCGGGCGCCGTGGCATGACCTTCGGCCTATCCGCGGCACGACGCCATCGCCTACGCTCGTGGATTGGCCGCGCGCAGGCGCGGCGTTCCCTGCAAGGCCGGAGATCCGCATGACCCTTTCCAAGCTCGTCCCGTTGTCCCTGACCGTCGCCATCGCCGCCTCGCTGGCCGCCTGCGGCGGCAAGGGCGAAGCCACGGCGCCCGCCGCCGACACGCCCGCCAAGCCGGCGTTCGACCTGTCGCAGATCAAGACGCCGTCGGTGTCGTTCAACGTCGCCGACCTGGATCCGGCGGTTGCCGCGTGCAGCGATCTCAATGGCTTCGTCAACGGCAAGTGGCTCCGGGCCAACCCGGTGCCGGGCGACCAGGTGACCTGGGGCAGCTTCGAGATCCTGCGCGAGCGCTCGCTGGAAGTGCAGCACGCGCTGGTGCAGCAGGCCGCGGCGGCCAACGCCAAGGCCGGCAGCGTGCAGGCGCAGATCGGCGACATCTGGAAGACCGGTTCGGACGAAGCCGCCATCGAAGCGGCCGGCATCGCGCCGCTGCAGCCGGAACTGGACAAGATCGCCGCGCTCGGCGACGGTGCCGCCATCGCCGGCTACCTGCGCGACGCCTATGCGCGCGGCCAGGGCTTCCTGTTCTCGCTGTATGCCAGCCCGGACTTCAAGGATTCGGCCAACGTCATCGCCTACGTCGGCCAGGGCGGCCTGGGCCTGCCGGAAAAGGGCTACTACTTCGACGAATCGCAGGCCAGGATCCGCGAGGCCTATGTCGCCTACATCGAACAGATGCTGGCGCTGTCCGGCGTCGATGCCGCGCAGGCGAAGGAGCAGGCCAAGGCGGTGATGGCGCTGGAAACCCGCCTGGCCAAGGCCTCGCTGTCGCGCATCGAACTGCGCGACCCGGCCAAGCGCTACAACCCGGTCAGCGCCGCCGACGCCGACAGGCAGACCCCGAACTTCAGCTGGACCGCGTTGTTCGACACCCTGAAGGTGCCGGCCAAGGACAAGTTCTCGCTGGCGCAGCCGGGCTTCTTCGCCGAGGTCGACACGATGCTGGCCGAGGTGCCGGCCACGACCTGGCAGGCCTACCTGCGCTTCCACACCGTGGACAACGCGGCACCGTACCTGAGCAGTGCCTTCGAGCAGGCCAACTTCGATTTCTTCAGCAAGACCCTGCGTGGCCAGCAGGAAATGCAGCCGCGCTGGAAGCGCGTGCTGGAGTCGGTGAACGGCGCGATGGGCGAGGCGCTCGGCCAGCTGTACGTGGACGCGGTGTTCCCGGCCGAGTCGAAGGTGGCCATGCAGCATCTGGTGGAGAACCTGTCGGCGGCGCTGAAGACGCGCCTGGAAGGCCTGCCGTGGATGGGCGAGGAGACCAAGAAGAAGGCGCTGGAGAAGTGGGCCAGCTTCACCCCGAAGATCGGCTACCCGGACAAGTGGCGCGACTGGTCGGGCCTGGCCACCCATGGCGACAGCTACCTGGGCAACATGCAGGCCGCGCGCGCCTTCAATTACCGCTACATGCTCGATAAGATCGGCAAGCCGGTGGACAAGACCGAATGGGGCATGACCCCGCAGACGGTCAACGCCTACTACAACGCGACCAAGAACGAGATCGTGTTCCCGGCCGCGATCCTGCAGCCGCCGTTCTTCGACGCCAAGGCCGATCCGGCACTGAACTACGGCGGCATCGGCGCGGTGATCGGCCACGAGATGATGCACGGCTACGACGACTCGGGCAGCCAGTTCGCCGCCAACGGCAACTTCGACAACTGGTGGACCGACGCCGACCGCAGCGCCTTCAACGGCCGCACCGACCAGCTGGTCGCGCAGTTCGACGGCTATGAGGCGCTGCCGGGCGTGAACGTCAAGGGCAAGCTGACCCTGGGCGAGAACATCGGCGACCTCGGTGGCCTGACCGTGGCGTACGACGCGCTGCAGATGGCGCTCAAGGAAGACCCGTCGAAGAACGTGGCCGTCGACGGCTACAGCCAGGATCAGCGCTTCTTCATGAACTGGGCCACGGTGTGGCGCCGCAACTTCACCGAGGGCGAACTGCGCGTGCGCCTGAACACCGACCCGCACGCACCGGCCAACTTCCGCGCCAACGGCGCGCCGTCGAACATGCCGTCCTTCGCCACGGCGTTCCAGTGCAAGGCGGGCGATGCGATGGTGCGTGGCGACGACAAGCGCGTGGTCATCTGGTAAACCGCCGGTAGTCCGGCTGGCAACCGACGCAGGGCCCGGCGCATGCCGGGCCTTTGCGTTCAGGCGCCTGGTGCCGTGTACGCCCGCGTGGCGGGCCCGCTGCGGCAATGGCGGTGTCCTGCCGACGGTGGCCGAAGCGCCGGCCTGCAGCCGTGCTGGCGTCCGTCGAGGGCGACTCAGTCCGCCCGGCGAAGCGGCGCCGCCGCGCGATGCCGTTCGCGCAGGTACAGGAACAGCGGCAGGGCCAGCGACGGACCGACCGCCAGGCATGAAAGCGGCAGCCACAGCCGCGGCATCGCCAGCCTGCGTCCCTCGGCGACCACGAACGCGGCCACGGCGATGCCCGAGACCAGCACGTCCGACCAGGCGAATGCCGCGATGTGGGCCGAGGTGGCCTGCTGCACCAGCAGCGGCAGGTCGAGGCCGTGCGTGGACAGCCACGGAACGAACTGCGACAGCGGCAGGACCGTACCGGCGATGCAGAGAAGGAGGTAGATGAACTTCACGATGTCTCCTGACGTGGGGAATGCGTCACGCCGCTGGGCGCTGCCGGCATGGATGGGGAGTGGGACGGCGTGCCCGCCGGTGCACGACGCCGGTAGCGCGGGCGTTGCCGGCCGGTGCGGGGGGCGACGCGCCGGCGCCCGTCCGCGGAACGCCGGAAACCCGCGGTGGAGAGCCAGGTTCCACCCTCGCCGGGCAGTCCGGCGATCAGCGCCATCCCGGTGTCCCCGCGGAGCACGACCGCCGTTATCGGGCCGTCGCTCTCCCGGCAGGCGAAGTGGCGGGGCGCGATGCGCAGGACAAGGTCGTCCGCGTCCGGCGCGCAGGCGCCTGGGCGTGCGGCCCAATGCCCGGTGATGCGCTCCGGTACGGCCACCCTGCCACCGCCCGCCAGAACCGGCAGCGGCAGCAGCCACGGGGTCGACCCCAGCACGTTGTTCATTGCTCTCCCTGGCAGTCCGGCGGCCCGGTTGCGACCCGCCGCGGTCGGTCACCGCCGCCGCAGCGCATATTGTGCGGCATGCAGCCGGCCACCGGGACCGCGGCGATACGACACTGCGACGCTGCCCCGGAGATGCCGGCGGCGGGCGGCCGTGGTATTGATCGACCACGCCACGGGATGGCGGATCATCGATCAACGGGAGGCACGCATGGTGCCGGAAGCAGGCGGGGCGCACGCGCCGCTGCAGTGGACAATCGCCGCGCTGGCGTTCGCCGCGCACCTGCTGGTCGCGGCGCGTGCGCTGACCCGCGCCAACCGCACCCCGGCCTCGCGCGCGGCCTGGGTGGCGGTGGTGATGCTGGCGCCGGGGGTGGGGATGCTCGCGTACCTGCTGCTGGGCGAGACCAGCATCGGCCGTGCGCGGTTCCGCCGGGTGGAACAGGTGCTGCGGCGGATGACGGCGGTCGCGGCCATGGCGCCGCCGGCCGCACCGGTCACGGTGGTGGACGGCGCGGTGCCGCTGCTGGAACTGGCGCGCACCATCAACGGCCTGCCGGCGGTGGGCGGCAACCGGGTGGAGCTGCTGGGCGAGGAGGGCAGCCCGGCCGATGCGCCCGAGCGCGATTGCCGCCGCGCGCTGGATGCGCTGGTCGCCGATATCGAACAGGCCCGCGAGAGCGTGCACATCGCCGTCTACATCTGGCTCGACGACGGCGCCGGCGGCCGCCTGGCCGACGCGGTGGCCGCCGCCGCGCGACGCGGCGTGGCGTGCCGGGTGATGGTCGATGCGCTGGGCTCGCGTGCCTTCATCGACGGGCCGCGCTGGAAACAACTGGCCCGGGCCGGGGTCAGGCAGCTCAAGACGCTGGACGACATCCACCGCCTGCAGCACGTGGTGTTCAGCCGCATGGACCTGCGCGACCACCGCAAGATCGTGGTCATCGACAACCGCATCGGCTACTGCGGCAGCCAGAACCTTGCCGATCCCGAGTTCCGGGTGAAGCCGGCGCAGGCGCCGTGGATCGACCTGCTGCTGCGCTGCCAGGGGCCGGTGGTGGCGCAGATCCAGTTCCTGTTCCTCAGCGGCTGGATCCCGGAGACCGGCGAAGCCGGGCTGGACGGCTATGCCGCCGCGGCGGCGCCAGAGTGGCATGACGACGGCTGCGTGGCCATGGCCTTCGAGACCGGCCCGGTCGCGCGCCACAACGTCATGGCCGACATGTACGTGGCCTGCATCTACGCGGCGCGGCGCGAGCTGGTGATCACCACGCCGTACTTCGTGCCCGACGAATCGATCCTGCGCGCGATCTGCGCGGCACCGCGGCGCGGCGTGCGCACCACGCTGGTGCTGCCGCGGCGCAACGACTCGTGGCTGGTCGGGCAGGCCAGCCGCAGCACCTATGGCGACCTGCTGCGCAGCGGGGTCGAGGTCCACGAGTATCCGCTCGGCCTGCTGCACGCCAAATCCCTGACCGTCGACGGGCAGGTCGCGCTGGTCGGGTCGGCCAACATCGACCGGCGCAGCCTGGAGCTGAATTTCGAGAACAGCCTGCTGGTCGCCGACCCGCGGGTGACGGCGGCGATCCGGCGGCGCCAGGACCGGTACCTGTCGGTGTCCGTGCCGGTGACCGTGCAGCAGGTGCAGGGCTGGTCGTTCGCCACGCGGCTGGTGCAGAACGCGGTGGCGATGATGTCGCCGGTGCTGTGAGCGTGCCGGCCCGCGGGATCAGCTGGCCGGTCGCCCGCGCGCCCGCGCGCGCAGCAGGCCGCGGAACTCGCCGAGCAGGCGCGCATCGACCAGCCGGTTCTTCTCGCGGTTGAGGATGGCCAGGGCGTCGTCGGTGTGCAGCGGGCCGCGGTAGGGGCGGCGCGAGGTCAGCGCGTCGTAGCCGTCGGCGATGGTCAGGATGCGCGCTTCCAGCGGGATTTCCTCGCCCTGCAGGCCGTGCGGGTAGCCGCTGCCGTCCCAGGCTTCATGGTGGTGCAGGATCAGCCGCGCCACGGCGGCGGCGTCGTCGCGGCCGGTGGCCGCGAACAGGCGCGCGCCGCGCTCGGGATGGGTGCGCATCTTCTCCATCCGCGGCTCGTCCAGGCGGCCGGGGTGCAGCAGCACGTCGTCGCGGATGCCGATCTTGCCCACGTCGTGGAAACGCGCCGCCAACGCCAGCTGCTCGAGTTGCGCGCCGGACAGGCCGCAGCGCTCGCCGAGGCCGTGCGCGAGCAGCGAAACCCGGTCGCAATGCTGGTCGGTGTAGCTGTCGCGCTCGTCCAGCGCGGCGGCCAGCACGGAGATGCCGCAGCTTTCGTTTTCAGGGGGGATGGACAGGCCCGGGGCCGAGAAGGTCGAAGACATGGAGCGCCGCACCGTAGTGGCAAAACGGCCTGGCCGGGAGGAGGGCGGCTATTGTCCTCGCCGCCCCTGTTCCTGGCAAACCTCTCATCCGCTCACCCCGGGCGCAGGGTGGCCAGCAGCGCCCGGGCGGCGTTGAAGCGGTCCGCGCCTTCCGGCAACGGGTGGCGGATGCGCAGCTTGTCCGGGCCGTCCATCTGGTAGAGCCTGGGCTGCTTCTGGATCAGCTGGATCACCGCCATCGGGTCGATGTCGGGCTTGGCCTCGAACACGATGCGGCCGCCGTTCTCGCCCAGTTCCAGTTTGCGGATGCCCAGCGCATTGGCCTGCAGCTTGAGCTCGGCGATGGCGAACAGGTGCTTGACCGGATCCGGCAGCAGGCCGAAGCGGTCGATCATCTCCACCTGCAGTTCGCGCAGGGCGGCGCTGTCGCGCGCGCTGGAAATGCGCTTGTACAGGGTCAGGCGCGTATGCACGTCGGGCAGGTAATCCTCCGGGATCAGCGCCGGCACGTGCAGCTCGACCTCGGCGCCGCGCACTTCCTCGCCGGCGTCCAGGTCGGGCAGTTTGCCGGACCTGATCGAGCGCACCGCCCGCTCCAGCAGCTCGGTGTAGAGGCTGAAGCCGACTTCGGCCATCTGCCCGCTCTGGTCCTCGCCGAGCAGTTCGCCGGCACCGCGGATCTCCAGGTCGTGGGTGGCCAGGGTGAAGCCGGCGCCGAGTTCGTCCATCGAGGCGATGGCATCCAGCCGCTTCTGCGCATCGGGGGTGATCGAGCGCTTGTCCGGCACCACCAGATACGCATAGGCGCGGTGGTGCGAGCGGCCGACGCGGCCGCGCAGCTGGTGCAGCTGGGCCAGGCCGAAGCGGTCGGCGCGGTTGATGATGATGGTGTTGGCGTTGGGGATGTCGATGCCCGACTCGATGATGGTGCTGGCCAGCAGCACGTTGAAGCGCTGCTTCTGGAAATCCAGCATCACCTTTTCCAGCTCGCGCTCGGGCATCTGGCCATGGGCCATGCCGATGCGCGCTTCGGGCACCAGTTCGGACAGCTCGCGCTGCATCCGGCCCATGCTTTCCACGTCGTTGTGCAGGAAATACAGCTGGCCGCCGCGCGCGAGCTCGCGCTGGAACGCCTCGCGCAGTTGCGCGTTGTCCCACTGGGTGACGAAGGTCTGCACCGCCAGCCGGTTAGGCGGCGGGGTGGCGATGATCGACAGGTCGCGCAGCCCGGCCATGGCCATGTTCAGCGTGCGCGGGATCGGCGTGGCGGTGAGCGTGAGCAGGTGCACGTTGGCGCGCATGGCCTTGAGCGCTTCCTTCTGGCGCACGCCGAAGCGCTGTTCCTCGTCGACGATGACCAGGCCCAGGTCCTTGAACTTCACGTCCGGCTGCAGCAGGCGGTGGGTACCGACGATCACGTCGATGCTGCCGTCGGCCACCTTGTCCAGCTCGGCCTTGATCTCCTTGGTGGACTTGAAGCGCGACAGCACTTCGACCTTGAGCGGGTAGTCGGCGAAGCGGTCGCGGAAGTTGCGGTAATGCTGCTCGGCCAGCAGCGTGGTGGGCACCAGCACCGCCACCTGCTTGCCGCCGCTGGCGGCGGCGAAGGCGGCGCGCACCGCTACCTCGGTCTTGCCGAAGCCGACGTCGCCGCAGACCACGCGGTCCATCGGCTGCGACGACTGCAGGTCGCGCAGGGTGGCTTCGATCGCGGCCAGCTGGTCCGGCGTTTCCTCGAACGGGAAGCCGGCGGCGAACGGTTCGTACATGGCGCGGTCGATGTCCAGCGCCAGCCCGGCGCGGGCCTGGCGCCGGGCCTGGATTTCCAGCAGTTCGGCGGCGACGTCGCGCACCTTCTCGGCGGCCTTGCGCTTGGCCTTGGCCCACTGCTCGCCGCCGAGCGAGTGCAGCGGCGCGGTTTCCGGCGAGGCGCCGGAGTAGCGGCTGATCAGGTGCAGCTGCGCGACCGGCACGTACAGGCGGTCGCCCTTGGCGTACTCGATCTCCAGGAACTCGCCGGGCATGCCGCCGACGTCCATCGCGATCAGCCCGCGGTAGCGGCCGACGCCGTGGTCCTCGTGGACGATGGGCGCGCCTTCGGTCAGCTCGCCGAGGTCGCGGATGATCGCCTCCGGCTCGCGCCCGGCGCGGCGGCTGCGGCGCGGCTGGCCGGCGCGCTCGGGGAACAGCTGGCGCTCGGTGAGCACCGCCAGCGGCGGCTCGGCCAGGGCGAAGCCGTCGTCCAGCGGCGCCACGGTGATGGCGAAGCGCGGTGCGTCGGCGGCCAGGAACGCCGGCAGCCCGGGCACCACCGGCGGCCGCAGGTCGGCGGCCTGCAGCACTTCCAGCAGCGCCTCGCGGCGGCCCGGCGAATCGGCGGCAATCAGCACCCGGCCGGGGTAATGGTCGAGGAAGGACTTCAGCGCCTGCCCGGCCGGCGCGTCCTTGGCCGCGACCGGCAACGGCGGCAGCGGCTGGTCGCCCAGCGCCTGCGCCTCGGCGATGCGCGGGTGCCCGGCCGGCCACACGTCCACCCGCGGCAGCCGGTTGAACTGCTCGCGCAGGCTGTCCGGCGTCTGGTAGATCTCCTCCGGCGGCAGCAGCGGCCGTTCGATGTCGTGGCGGCGCTGTTCGTAGCGGCTGCCGGTCTGTGCCCAGAACGCATCGGCGGCTTCGCCCACGCCGGGCGCGACCACGCTCAGGAAGCCGGCCGGCAGGTAGTCGAACAGGGTCGCGGTGCGTTCGAAGAACAGCGGCAGGAAGTACTCGATGCCCGAGGGCAGCACCCCGGCCTTGAGGTCCTGGTAGAGCGGGCTGCGGCGCGTGTCCACGTCGAAGCGCTCGCGCAGCGTGGCCAGTACCTTCGCCAGGCTGGCCTCGTCCATCGGCACTTCGCGGCCGGGCAGCATCTTCACCGCCGCGACCTTGTCCAGCGAGCGCTGCGATTCGGGGTCGAATTCGCGGATGGAGTCGATGTCCTCGTCCAGCAGCTCGATGCGCAGCGGCGCGTCGGCGCCCATCGGGTAGACATCGAGCAGGCCACCGCGCACGGCGAAATCGCCCGGGTCCATCACCTGCGGCACGTTGCGGTAGCCGGCGCTTTCCAGGCGGCGCTTCTCCGCGTCCATGTCCAGGCGCTGGCCGACCTGCAGGTCGAAGCTGCCGCCGACGATGTAACTCAGTGGCGCCAGCCGTTGCAGCAGGGTCTGTACCGGCACCACCACGATGCCGTGGGCGAGCCCGGGCAGGCGGTGCAGCGCGGCCAGGCGCTGGGAAATGATGTCCGGGTGCGGACTGAACTGGTCGTAGGGCAGGGTTTCCCAGTCCGGGAACGGCACCACCGGCAGCGTTGCGTCGTCGCCCAGCAGGGTCTGCAGGTCGGCGACCGTCTGGTGCGCGCCGTGGTTGTCGCGGGTGACCAGCAGCAACGGCCCGGCATGGGCCTGCGCGGCGCGGGCCACGTACCAGGCCAGCGCGCTGGTCGATGCGGGGGCGCGCCACCAGGCGCGGAGCTGGCCCGTGCGGGGCAGCGGCGGAACGGGGTAGGAGGCGTGATGCGGCATGAGACCGCCGATTTTACCGCAGTGCCGGGGCCCGGCCGTCAGGCCCGGACGTCATCGTCACCGCCGATGCCGCCAACCGGCGCATCGCCAGGTGCGGGGCATGGGCCGGCGGGCGCCAGGCGGCGCGGGCACGGGGCCGGCCGACCGGGGCAGCCCACCGGCGGCCGGGCGTCGCGCTGGCATGCCGTCAGCTGGCCAGCTCCAGCACCATGCGCACCAGGCCCGGGGTGCCGGACGGGTGCGGCACCTGCTTGAAACCCAGTGAGGCGGCCAGTTGCAGCATCGGTTCGTTGTCCTGGGCGATGTCGCCGTACATGCGGTCCAGGTACTTGCCGCGCGCCCATTTGACCAGCTTGCGCATCAGTTGCCGGCCCAGGCCCTGGCCGGCAAGGAAGCGGCTGACGAGGATGGCGTACTCGGCGTCGCGGGTGCCGGGGATGATCGAGGCACGCGCCACCGCGCCGACCACGGCTTCGCCCGGCGGCAGCGGCTCGGCCGCGACCAGCGAGATCTCGGTCTTGGGATTGGGATGGGTCAGGCGCTGGGCGGTTTCGTCCGACAACACGTCGACGGCCTGCAGGAAGCGGTCGCGGACTTCTTCCGGTCCGAACAGCGCGAATGCGCCCTGCAGCGGGGCGCCGTCCTCGGGGCGGATGGGGCGGATGAGCAGTTCCCGGCCACTGGGCGCCTTGAAGTTTTCATGCCACGGGGGCATGCGGTTGCGGGTAGCCATGACTTCGGTTCCTCGAGAGTCCGCCGATTCTTGCACCTGTGGCGTGAGGTTCTGTGAACGTGATTCAACCGTGGGAACGCGGCGCTGTCCAGCGCAAGCGTGCTGCGCGGGCCCTGCCGGGCAGGGGCCGTCGTGGCGTGGAGCGCGGTGCCGGGCGCTGCGATCGTGGGGCTCAATCCCCGTTTTTGATCCACTCCAGCCGTGTCGATGCGCCGGTTTCGCCCAGTTCGCGCTGCAGCACCGGCAAGGCCGGCGCCAGCACCTGGTCGAACTGCCAGGGCGGATTGAGCAGCAGCATGCCGCTGCCGTTCAGGCGCAGCGGCGAATCGTCCGGGCGCACCATCAGTTCGGCCACCAGCGCCGATTTCGCCGGCAGCGCGGCGGCCTTGCGAAAGAAGGGCAGCAGGCTGCGGCGCTGCTTGATCGGGTACCACACCGCGCATTGGGCCTGTGGCATGCGCGTCAGGATCTCGCGCAGGGTGGCGATGATCTGCGGGTACTCGGCGTCCTGCACCTCGTAGGGCGGATCGACCAGCACCAGGGCGCGGCCGATCTTCGCGGCGCCGGCTTTGGGCGGCAGCAGGGCGCGGATGCTGTCGTAGCCGTTGGCGGCCAGCACCTGCACGCGGCGGTCGCGGGCGAACAGTTCCTTCAGCGCCGCGGCCTCTTCCGGCTGCAGTTCGCAGGCGGCCAGCCGGTCCTGCTCGCGCATGGCCTGGGCGGCCAGCAGCGGCGAGCCCGGGTAGGCGATCAGCCCGCCGACCGGATTGTTGGCCTGGATCGCGCGCAGGTAGCGCTCGACCACGTCCGGCAGGGTCGGCGACGCCATCAGCTGCAGGATGCCTTCGTCGGCCTCGGCGGTCTTGCGGCTTTCCTCGGCCGACAGCAGGTAGCGGCCGCGGCCGGCATGGGTGTCGAGCACGAAGAACGGCGCGTCCTTGCGCTTGAGCGCATCGATCAGCGCGAGCAGGACGATGTGCTTGAGCACGTCGGCGTGGTTGCCGGCATGGAAGGCGTGGCGGTAGTTCATCGGTGCAGTGTACGGGTGCCGCCCGGGGGCGGCTATGCTGGCAGCATGTCCGAACAGCCCGCCCGGGTACTCGTCGTCGAAGACGAGGCCGCCATCGCCGATACCGTCCTGTATGCGCTGCGCAGCGAGGGCCATGCGGCCGAGCACTGCGCGCTGGGGCGGCTGGCGCTGGACCGGGTGCGCGCCGGCGGCATCGACGTGGTGGTGCTGGACGTGGGCCTGCCCGACCTGGGCGGCTTCGAGGTATGCCGCCAGCTGCGTACCTTCAGCCAGGTGCCGGTGATCTTCCTCACCGCGCGCAACGACGAATTCGACCGGGTGCTGGGCCTGGAGCTGGGCGCGGACGACTACGTCGGCAAGCCGTTTTCGCCGCGCGAACTGGTGGCGCGGGTGCGCGCACGGCTGCGGCGCCCGGCGCAGGCGCTGCCGGCCGAAGCCGGCTGGGTGCTGCAGGGCGCGTTCGCGATCGACCGCGAGGGCCGGCGGGTGCGCTACCGCGAGGCGCCGCTGGACCTGACCCGCTACGAGTACGCGCTGCTGGCGGCGCTGCTGCAGCGGCCGGGGGCGATCCTCAGCCGCGCGCAGCTGATGGAGCGCGGCTGGGACCATGCCAGCGACAGCGCCGACCGTACGGTGGATACGCACGTCAAGACATTGCGCGCCAAGCTGCGCGCGGCCGGGGCGGAGGAGGATCCGATCCGTACGCATAGGGGCGTGGGGTATGCGCTGGATGTCTGACATCGCCGTGAGCCTGGCGCAGGCGATGCGACCGCCTTTGAGGCCCATCTCCCTGCGGGGCGGGAAGGCATGGCTGGCGCGCCGCTGGCGCGCGTGCCTTGAAGTACCTGCGCCGCTGGCATGGGGTGGGGCAGTGAGCGGAAGTCGGGTTGAGCGGCGGTGGCGTCGGGATGAAGCAAGAGCTTTCGCTCCCGCTTCGCGTGAGCGGGTTGCTTTTCCTTGCCCGTGCAAAGAAAAAGTAACCCAAAGAAAGCACGCCCTGCCTCCGCGCCCGACGCGCTGCGCGCACCGGGTCCACTCCGGCGCCGGGATTTTTCGAAGAGACATGCATGTCTCGTCGAAAAACGACGTGCTCGCCCGCTTCGCGATCGAGTCCGGGGCAGGCGCCGCCAGGCGCCTGCCCGTCCGGCGGGGCGAAGCAGTGCTTCGCCTTTTTCCGCCGAACCCATGCACGTCGCCCTTCGGGTCTTTTCCGTCGGTTCCGTCGGCTCCGTCGCTACGGAAGGGAACCCGGAAGGCCAAAGGCCAAGGCAAGGGCGAAGTCACGAGCTGCAGCAGGTTTGACCCTGTGGGGTGGGCGTGCGCCTCGGCCTGAAACTCTTCCTCGGTTTCTTCCTGATCGTCGGCATCGCCGCGTTCTTCGTGATGCGGGTGTTCGTCGACGAGGTCAAGCCGGGCGTGCGCCAGGCGATGGAGTCCACCCTGGTCGACTCGGCCAACGTGCTGGCGGTGATGGCCGCGCCGGACCTGAAGGCCGGGCGCATCGCCGACGGCCGCTTCGCCGCGCACATGGCGACCGCGCAGCGGCGCGACCCGCGGGCGATGGTGTGGCGCTTTCCCAAGCGCAGTATCGATTACCGGGTCACGGTGACCGATGCCCGCGGCATCGTCGTCTACGATTCGCGCGGGCAGGACGTGGGCCGCGACAACTCGCGCTGGAACGATGTCTACCGCACCCTGCGCGGCCAGTACGGCGCGCGTTCCAGCCCGGGCGCGCCGGGCGATGCGGACAGCACCGTCATGCACGTGGCCGCGCCGGTCTACGATCCGGATGACGGCCGCACCCTGATCGGGGTGCTGACCCTGGCCCAGCCCAACGACAGCATCGATCCGTTCATCACCGCCAGCCAGCGCGCCATCGTCGCGCGCGGTGCGTGGCTGATCGGCTCGGCGGCATTGATCGGCCTGCTGATGACCTGGTGGCTGGCGCGCGGCATCGGCAGCCTGAGCCGCTATGCGAAGGCGGTCAGCGCCGGCGAGCCGGTGCCGCCGCCGAAACCGCGCGGCGACGAGATCGGCGACCTCGGCCAGGCCCTGGAGACCATGCGCCGCAAGCTCGAAGGCAAGGCCTACGTCGAGCAGTACGTGCAGTCGCTCACCCACGAGATGAAGAGCCCACTGGCGGCGATCCGCGGTGCCGCCGAATTGCTGCAGGAGCCGCTGCCCGAAGCCGACCGGCAGCGCTTCGCGGCCAACATCGCGCAGCAGGAACGGCGCCTGACCGAAACCATCGACCAGCTGCTGCGGCTGGCCGAGGTGGAGCAGCATGGCTGGCTGCAGCGGCGCACCGTGGTGGACCTGTCGATGCTGTGCCGGCAGCTCGCCGAGGACGCGGCGCCGCGCCTGCAGGCGGCGCACCTGTCGCTGCACTGCGAACTGCCCGGGCACGCCAACGTGCAGGGCGATGCGTTCCTGCTGCGGCAGGCGCTGGACAACCTGCTGGACAACGCCATCGCATTCTCGCCGGCGGACGGACGGATCGGGCTGCGGCTGGAGGCCGGGCAGGGCGGCTGGGAGGTGGTGCTGTCCGACCAGGGGCCAGGGGTGCCGGATTACGCGCTGGAGCGGGTGTTCGAGCGCTTCTATTCGCTGGCCCGTCCCGGCAGCGGCCAGCGCAGTTCCGGGCTGGGCCTGCCGTTCGTGGCCGAGGTCGCGCGCCTGCACGGCGGCCACGCGCGCCTGCGCAACGGCCCGGCCGGCGGTGCGCAGGCCACGCTGTGGCTGCCATCCGCCTAGGCGGTCACGCGCCGGCTGCGCTCAATCGGCCAGCGCCGGATGGTCGGCGCGCGGCCGGTCCAGGTGGTAGCCCTGCACCATGTCAACGCCCATCGCGCGCAGCATCTGCAGCGTCGCCTCGTCCTCGACGAACTCGGCCACGGTCAGCTTGCCCATGCCGTGCGCCACTTCGATGATGGCGCGCACGAACACCTGGTTGTCGCGCTCGCTGGGCAGGTCGCGGATGAACATGCCATCGATCTTGAGCACGTCGGCCTGCAGGTTCTTGAGGTAGGCGAACGAGGAGAAGCCGGTGCCGAAGTCGTCCAGGCAGATCGGGCAGCCGGTGTCGCGCAGCGCGGCGATGAAGCGCGCCGCGTCGCCCATGTCCGAGACCGCCGAGGTTTCGGTCAGTTCCACCAGCAGGCGCCGCGGGGCGACGTGCTGCTGGCGCAGCTGGCCGCCGATCCATGCCGGCAGCTCGGGGTCGTCGAACGAGCGCCCGGAAATGTTGACGGCGATGGCCGGCAGGTTGGGGTGAGTGGCCAGCAGGCTGATGCTGCGGCCGATCACCCAGCGGTCGATCTCCAGGATCTTGCCGCTCTTTTCGGCAGGTTCGACGAACTGCGCCGGCATGATCAGCTGGCCGGGGTTGGCCTCGTCCTCCATCCGGATCAGCGCCTCCAGGTGCGCCAGGCGGCCGTCGGCGGCATGGTGCACGCCCTGGAAATGCAGGCGCAGCAGGTCGTTCTCCAGCGCGTGCGCGATGCGGTCGTTCCAGGCCAGCCGGGTCGCCATCTCGCGCGAGCTGTCGCGGTCCGGGCGATACACGTTCCAGCGGTTCTTGCCGGTGTGCTTGGCCTGGTACATCGCCGCGTCGGCGTGGGCCACCAGGTCCTCGGCGTTGTCGGCATGGGCCGGGAAGTGGGCGATGCCCAGGCTGGTGGTCAGGCGCACGGTGTGTTCGTGCAGGCACAGCGGCGTCTGCGAGATCCGCAGCACGATGCGTTCGGCCAGGTGCTGGGCGTCATCCAGGCTCGCATGCGGCATCAGCACGGCGAACTCGTCGCCGCCGAGCCGGAACAGGGTCTCGCCGCTGCGCACCAGGGTGCGGATCTCGACCGCCATGCGGTTGAGCACCGAGTCGCCGGCGCGATGGCCGAAGGTGTCGTTGATGTACTTGAATTCGTCCAGGTCGAAGAACAGCAGCGCGGCCTGGCTGGGAATGCGTTCGGCGGCGTGGAAGAAGCGCGCCAGCTCGTCCTCGAAGCGGCGCCGGTTGTACAGGCTGGTCAACGGGTCGTGCTGGGCCAGCCGCACCAGTTGCTCGGCGGTCTGGCGCTCGTGGGTGACGTCTTCCTGTACCCACAGCCGGCCGATGAAGTGTTCCTGCGCGTCGCGCACCGGGTAGGCGTCGTGCATGACGATACGACCGTCGTGCAGGCGGATTTCCAGCCGCTTGTGCAGTTCGGGCGAGGCCGTGGCCTCGTCCATGTGCCGGCGGAACTCCTGTGGGTCGATCATCAGCCGCTGCGACGCTTCCAGCCACTGCCCGGTGGTGTTGCCGACCACGCTGGTGCCCTCCGGGAAATCCCACATGGCCAGGAAGGCGGCATTGCAGTAGGTGGCGCGGTTCTCGTGGCCGACGAACAGGATGCCCAGGTTCATCGCGCCGAGCAGGGCCAGCAGGCGCGCGCGCTCCTCCTCCAGCCGGGTCATGAACTGGCGGCGCTCGTCGATCTCGGTCTGCAGCGCCTGCGCGTGCGCGAACTGCAGGGCGCGCTGCTGCACCAGCTCCTCGACCATGTCGTCGAACGCATCGGCCAGGTGCCCCAGCTCGTCGTTGCCCTGCATCGCGATCGGCCGGGGTTCGCGGCCCTGGCTCAACTCGTCCACCGCCTGGGTCAGGCGCGTGAGCGGTACCGCGAACAGCAGGCCGACCCGCCGGCGCAGCAGCCACATCGCCGGCAGCAGGCCGAGGATGCCGAAGCTGGACACCGCCAGCAGGCCCCACATCAGCACCCGGTCCACCCGTGCCTGCGGCAGCAGGAACACCTGGTACCAGCCCGGGCCGTGGATCTTCGACCATGCCACCCAGTGGCTGCCATCCGGCGAGCGGCCCACGCCGTGGTCGCCGCGGCCATAGGCGATCATCCCGTGCACCTGGGCCAGCAGCGGATCGTCGAGCGCGGACAGCTCCAGTTGCCCGTCGGCGGCGGCGATGCGCCGGCTGAACTGCGGGTGCGCGATCAGCGCACCGTCGGCGGCCATGACCAGCTGCACCCCGGCGCTGTCGTTCTCGGTGGTCCGGTCGATCAGGCTCTGCACCAGCACGTCGTGGCCGAGCGTGCCGACCCATCGTCCCTGCCAGTCCAGTGGCTTGATCACCGACACCATCCAGGTGTTGGCCTGCCGGTCCAGGTAGACCGGTGTCCAGAACACCTTGCGCTGCGGGTTGCGCCGCGGGTCCGAGCCGCGCATGGTCGGGTAGCCGGCGTTGGTGGCGCTGGCATCGGCGGCGCTGCCCCAGTCCATGCCGTGCGCGTAGACCATCAGGCCGTCTTCGACGAAGTCCATGTAGACCGAGAAGAACGGCGGCACCAGCGCGGGGCCCTGTTCGCGCAGCAGGTCGTAGGCGACCACCGCGCGCAGGCGCGCCGAGGCGTCCAGTCCGTGCGGCGGCTGGTGCAGGTACAGGGTGGGCGCGCGCTCGGGATCCACCCGTCCGGGCTGCAGCCGCCACAGGCCGTCGGGACTGCGCGCGAACAGCGTGTCGAAGCGTTCCAGCGCGGCCTGCCGGTCGGTATGGTCAAGCCGCCACAGCAGCTCGCGCTGCAGCCGCTGCACGCTCTGTTCGGCCTGCAGGAACTGGCCCTCGCTGGCGCGGGCGCGCAGGTCGACGCTGCGCTGCGCCACCATCGGCACCACCCGGTCGGTGATCACCCGCATGGCCAGGTAGCCGAATGCGCAGAGCAGCAGGAGGAGGGCGAGGAACAGACCCCATATGCTCAGGGACAGCCGGTGGATCAGCGAAGTGCGCGACCTGGCATGCAGCACGTGGGGTTCCTTCGGGGGAATGGCGGCGCAGCCAGAGGGTGCCGGGCAGCGGGGGGCAGCGCGGATTCATACTATGCCGCGGGCGGTGTCCGCAACCGGCCGCGCGCCGTGATCCGCGGCGGCCGCCGCGGGGCGCTTCACGCCCACTTCAAATTCGCCACAAACCCCGCCCATCCACTGCCGCCACGCTGTCCCCGTTTCCACACGAGGACGGGTCATGACTTCCCTGAAACTGCTGTTGCGCTTCGCCGTGGTCGGCGGGCTGGTGTTGCTGCTGCTGGTTCCGCTGCTGTTGATCCGCGGCACCATCGGCGAGCGCGAGCGCTACCGTGACCAGGCCATCGAACGGGTCGCGCAGAGCCGCGCCGGCGCGCAGTCGCTGATCGGCCCGGTGCGGGTACTGCCGTGGACCCAGCAGCGCGAGGTCGAGGTGGTCGAGGCGGGCGTGCGCAAGAGCGAGCTGCGGACCGAGCACGGCTATGACCTGCAGATGCCGCGGCAGTTGCGGATACAGGGCGAGCTGCGCCCGGACGAGCGCCGGGTGGGCCTGTTCCGGGTCCCGGTGTACAGCTGGCACGCGCGGGTGCAGGCCGAATTCGCCGATGCCGCCCATGCCGCGGTGCCGGGCCGCGTCTACGGCCAGCCCTACCTGGCGCTGGGCATCGCCGACGTGCGCGGCCTGGTGGGGACGCCGAACCTGCGCGTGGACGGCCGTGCGCTGCCGCTGCACGCCGGTTCGCTGGCGCTGGAGGGCGCGTCCAAGGGGCTGCACGCCATGCTGTCGCCGTTGGACCACCCGCAGCAGGGCACCCTGGCCGAGGGGCGCAGGGTGGAGCTGGAGTTCGTGCTCGACGGCACCCGCTCGCTGTCGGTGGTGCCGGTGGGCGACGACACCCGCGTGTCGCTGGCCTCGACCTGGCCGCATCCGCTGTTCGGCGGCAGCTTCGCGCCCAACGAGCGCCACATCGACGATGCCGGGTTCAAGGCCGACTGGGCGGTGTCCTCGCTGGCCTCGGCCGCACAGGAACAACTGCGCCGCGAGCTGCGCAGCGATGGCGGCGCGGTCGAGGCGCTGGAGGTGGCGCTGGTCGACCCGGTCGACGTGTACACGCAGGTCGACCGCGCCAGCAAGTACGGCATCCTGTTCGTGCTGCTGACCTTCGTCGGCTTCGCGCTGTTCGAGCTGATCAGGCGGCTGAGGATCCATCCGCTGCAGTACCTGCTGGTCGGGCTGGCGCTGGCGATCTTCTTCCTGTTGCTGCTGAGCCTGTCCGAACACATCGCCTTCTGGCAGGCCTACCTGGTATCGGCGGTGGCGTGCATCGGCCTGCAGGGTTTCTACCTCAGCGGGGTATTGCGCAGCTGGAGGCACGGGCTGGGCTTTGCCACCCTGCTGACCCTGCTGTACGGGGTCCTGTACCTGCTGCTGGCGTCGGAGAACAATGCGCTGCTGATGGGCTCGCTGCTGCTGTTCGGGATCCTCGCGGCGATCATGTGGCTCACCCGCAAGGTGGACTGGTACGACCTCGGCGGCGGCCTGCGGTGAACCCGGTGCGGCTGAGTACACGGTTGCTCCGGCGGCTGCGGCAGGGGCTGCCGCCGGGGCTGGCTGCAGCGGTGCTGCGGGTGGAGCAGGGCGCTGGCTGGTCCGCTTCGCCGCTGGCTGCACTGGGACTGGGTACGGCCCCGCGCCACGGCTGCCTGCGCCTGCAACTGGACGCAACGCTGGCCGAGCGGATCCGCCAGCGCGGCGCCGAAGGCCTGCCCGCGCTGGACGGCGCGGGCCGCTGGCAGGCGCTGGGTGGTCGTGGCCTGCGCTTCAGGGCGGTGCTGCGGGAGCGCCAGGTGGTGGTATGCGATGCCGTGCACCAGCGGCTGTGGCTGTTGTGGCGCGAACCGGGAACGGCCCGGTGCGCACGCGGTTACTGAAACTGGCACGGGGGCGTGATGCGTTTCCAGCATGGACCGGCACTGCCCGCGACCGTCGCGCTGCCGCTGCTGGCCGGCGCGGCGGTCGCCATCGAAGCGGGCTGCAGGCGGGGCCCGGCCGGCGGCGCGGTGTTGTCGGTGTTGACCGCGATGGTGCTTGCGTTGGCCGTCGTCGTGCCCGTGGCATCCCGGTGCTCGGCAGCATGGGATGTCACCCTGGCGATGCCACGGCTGCTCGCGCCGGAAGAACGCCGGAGCCTGCGCTGCACGACGGTGCTGTGCGCCACCGTCTACCGGTCCGACGGGGATGGCGGCGCCTCGGTCGGCTGCGGTTGAGGCGCTGCTGCGCGGGAAACGCGCGGCGCTAGAATTCCGCCATGGACGCCTCTCCCACCATCGCCGCCCTGCGCGGCACCGACCTGCTGCCGGTACTGGACGACGTGGCGCGCCTGCGCATCCGGGTATTCAACGACTGGCCGTATCTGTACCAGGGCAGCCTGGACTACGAGCGCGACTACCTGGCCGCCTATGCGGCCACGCCGGATGCGGTGTGCGTGGTGGCGCGGGCCGGCGATGAGGTGGTGGGTGCCTCCACCGGCCTGCCGCTGCTCGATGAAGGCCCGGCGTTCCGCGCGCCGTTCGAGGCGGCCGGCATCGATCCGGCGCAGGTGTTCTATTTCGGCGAATCGGTGCTGCTGCCGGCCTGGCGCGGGCGTGGTATCGGCCATGCCTTCTTCGACGCCCGCGAGGCGCATGCGCGCGCGCTCGGGCGCTTCGCGATGACCGCGTTCTGCGCGGTGGACCGCGACCACGACGACCCGCGCCGGCCCGCCGGCCACCGCGACAACGACGGGTTCTGGCGCAGGCGCGGCTATGCGCGGCAGCCGGGCATGACCCTGCACCTGCGCTGGGACGAGGTCGGTCGCGGCGAGCTGTCGCACGCCCTCACCCTCTGGACCCGCGCATTGGAGCCTGCCGCATGAAGATCGCCGTTGCCCGCTACCGGATCGGTGCCCCGGCTGATTTCGACGCCTTCGCCGGGCGCCAGCGCCAGGAACTGGGGGCCGCGGCCGCGGCCGGCGCGCGCATCGCGGTGCTGCCCGAATACCTGTCGCTGGAACTGGCGGCCACCTTCGACGCGGGCATCCAGCGCGACCTGGCGGCGTCGCTGGCGGCGATCCAGCGCTACCGGCAACCGTGGCTGCAGCTGTTCGCCGGCCTCGCCCGCGAGCTGGACATGCACGTGGTCGCCGGCACGTTCCTGCTCGACACCGGCCACGGCCGCTACCGCAACCGCTGCGACTGGCTGACCCCGCAGGGTACGCACCTGTGGCAGGACAAGCTGCAGCTGACCGGCTTCGAGCAGGCCAGCGGAGTGATCGAGGCCGGCGACGCGCTCAAGGTGTTCGAGATCGACGGCATCCGTGCCGGCGTGGCGGTCTGCTACGACAGCGAGTTCCCGCTGCCGGTGCGTGCCCAGTACGAAGCCGGCGCGCGCCTGCTGGTGGTGCCCAGCTGCACCGACACCGAGGCCGGCGCCACCCGCGTGCGCGTGGGCTGCCTGGCGCGGGCGCTGGAGAACCGCATGTTCGTCGCGCAGGCGGTGACCGCCGGCATGGCCGGCTGGAGCCCGGCGCTGGACGTCAATACCGGGGAGGCGACGGTGTATGCGCCGATGGACCGCGGCTTCCCCGACGACGGCATGCTGGCGCGGACCGCTGATGGCCAGCCCTGGGCGCTGGCAGAACTGGATTTCGCCGCCTTCGAGGCCAGCCGCGCGCACGCGCAGGTGGCCAACGACCGCGACTGGCCGGGGCAGTGGCGGCCATCGCTGCAACGCGCCGTGGTATCGCCGGGCTGAGCCCGCGCCGGTGGTGCGCAGGCCCGCGGCCCATGCGCGACCATGACCATTGGCCGGCTCGGCCGCTCCCGGCGCTGGCTAGACTCGGGCCTTTGTCGTGATCGGCCGCGGGCCGGGGGAAATGATGATCAAGCGGTGCTTGCTGGTACTGGGCATGGGGCTGGCGTTCGTCGGTGGCGCGGGCGCGACCGAGCAGGTGGACCTGGACATGGTGGGCAAGATCCGCCAGGAAGCGTTCCACCGCTCGCAGGTGATGGACACCTTTTCCTACCTCACCGAGAGCATCGGTCCGCGCCTGACCAATTCGCCGGCCATGACCCGGGCCAACGCCTGGACCCGGCAGAAGTTCGGCGAATGGGGACTGACCAGCGCGCATGACGAGGCGTTCGACGACTTCGGCCGCGGCTGGGAGTTCGAGTCGGCCAGCGTGGAGATGCTGGAGCCACGCCTGACCCAGCTGTATGCGCTGCCCAAGGCGTGGACGCCGGGCACCCACGGCACGGTCGAAGGCGAGGTGGTCAAGGTCGACATCAAGAAGCTGGCCGACCTGGAAAAGTACAAGGGCAAGCTGCGCGGCAAGATCCTGCTGCTGGGCGACGCGCGCGAGTACAAGCGCGGCATCGAAGCCGACTCGCACCGGCATGACGCCACCTCGCTGGAGGGGCTGCAGGAGTTCACCATTCCCAAGTCCGCGTCCGCGGACAAGGACCGCGCCAAGCGGGTCAAGGAGTACGCCGAGCGCCAGGAACTGGTGCGCGCCACCAACGCCTTCCTTGCCGAAGAGGGCGCGCTGGCCTCGATCAGCATCAGCGGTTGGGACAACGGCATCATCCGTGTCGGCGGCGGCGGTTCGCGCAAGGCCGGCGAGCCGGTGGGCATCCCCGAACTGGCGATGATCGCCGAGCACTACAACCAGCTGGCGCGCGCGCTCGAGCGCAAGCAGCCGGTGAAGCTGCGGGTCAACGTCGATGCGCGTTTCACCGACGACGCCGACCAGCCGGGCCACAACACCATCGCCGAGATCCGCGGCAGCGGCAAGGCCGACGAGATCGTGATGCTCGGCGCGCACATGGATTCCTGGCACACCGGCACCGGCGCGGCCGACAACGCTGCCGGCGTGGCGGTGATGATGGAAGCCATGCGCATCCTCAAGGCGGTGGGCGCCAAGCCCCGGCGCACCATCCGCGTGGCGCTGTGGAGTGGCGAGGAGCAGGGCCTGATCGGTTCGCAGGCGTATGTGGCAAAGCACTTCGCGCACTATCCCGAGCCGACCGATCCGGCGCAGAAGGCGCTGCCGGCCTCGCTGCGCGCGCCGACCGGCCCGCTGCAGAAGCTGCGCGACTACGAGAAGTTCTCGGTGTACTTCAACATGGACAACGGCTCGGGCCGCTTCCGCGGCATCTACGCCCAGGAGAACATCGCCGCGATGCCGATCTTCGAGGCCTGGCTGAAGCCGTTCAACGACGTCGGCGCCGCCACCGTGGCCAGCCGCAACACCGGCAGCACCGACCACATCAGCTTCGACCGGGTCGGCCTGCCGGGCTTCCAGTTCATCCAGGACCGGCTGGACTACTTCAGCAATGTCCACCACAGCAACCTGGACACCTGGGACCACGCCGAGGCCGAAGACCTGAAGCAGGCCGCGGCGATCGTCGCCGCGTTCGCCTACAACGCCGCCATGCGCGAAGAGAAGATGCCGCGCAAGCCGCTGCTGGAAGACTGACCCCACGCACCGCTGCCGGAAACGACAAGGGGCCGCATCGCGGCCCCTTCGTCCTGTTGGCGGTCCTTCGCCGCCGCGGCGCGCGGCTCAGCTCGACGCGGCGCGCACGGCCTCGGGCAGTGGCGCGCTGCGGCCGGTCTGGGTGTCCATCCACACCACCACCACGTTGCCGTCGGAGTACAGCTTGCCCGGGTCCTTCTGGTCGACGATGCGGTGGCCGATGGTCACGCTGCTGGTGCCCAGGCGCTCGACGAACAGCTCGACCACGATGTCGTCGGGCCACACGATCGGCAGCCGGTAGTTGATGTTGGTGTTGGCCACCACCGGGGCGATGCGGTCGTTCATCGACACGCCTTCCACGCCCAGCATCCAGCGCACGCGCGCCTCCTCCAGGTAGGACACGTACTTGGCGTTGTTGACGTGGCCCATCGAGTCCATGTCGCGCCAGCGCACGCTGATCGGTACGCGGGCCAGCTGCTTGTGTTCGGTGCTCATCACGAAACCTTCCTGTTGCGGGGGGCGGCGGCCTTATTCGCGGTCGCTTTCTTTGCGGGCTTTTCCTTGCGCGGCGGCCGCGCGTCGGGCTTGTTGGCCACGGCCGCGGGCTGCTCCGGGCGCGCACTGGTGGAGGGCAGCAGCCTGGCCAGGAACTGGCCGGTGTACGACTGCGGGCAGGCCGCCACGTCTTCCGGCGTGCCGGTGACCAGGACGGTGCCGCCGCGGTGGCCGCCCTCGGGGCCGAGGTCGACGATCCAGTCGGCGGTCTTGATCACGTCCAGGTTGTGCTCGATCACCACCACGGTGTTGCCCTCGTCGCGCAGCTTGTGCAGCACGCCGAGCAGGGCTTCGATGTCGTGGAAGTGCAGGCCGGTGGTCGGCTCGTCGAGGATGTACAGGGTGCGCCCGGTATCGCGCCGCGACAGTTCCTTGGACAGCTTCACGCGCTGCGCCTCGCCGCCGGACAGCGTGGTCGCGCTCTGGCCCAGCTTGATGTAGCTCAGGCCCACGTCGACCAGGGTTTCCAGCTTGCGGGCGATGGCCGGCACCGGCTCGAACAGCTTCAGCGCATCCTCGACGGTCATTTCCAGCACGTCGTTGATGTTGTAGCCCTTGTACAGGATCTCCAGCGTCTCGCGGTTGTAGCGCTTGCCGTGGCAGACGTCGCAGGGCACGTACACGTCCGGCAGGAAGTGCATCTCCACCTTGATCAGGCCGTCGCCCTGGCAGGCCTCGCAGCGACCGCCGCGCACGTTGAAGCTGAAGCGGCCGGGCGAATAGCCGCGCGCGCGCGCTTCCGGCACCTGTGCGTACAGCTCGCGCAGCGGGGTGAACAGTCCGGTATAGGTGGCCGGGTTGGAGCGCGGGGTGCGGCCGATCGGCGACTGGTCGATGTCCACCACCTTGTCGAACAGGTCCAGGCCCTCGACCTCGCGGTACGGTGCGACCGGGTGCGAGGAACCGTTGATCTCGTTGGCCGCCAGCGAGAACAGGGTGTCGTTGATCAGCGTGGACTTGCCCGAGCCGGACACGCCGGTGATGCAGGTCAGCAACCCGGCCGGGATGTCCAGGTCCACGCCCTTGAGGTTGTTGCCGCTGGCGCCGCGCAGGTGCAGCGTCATCTTCGGGTTCGGCGTGTGGCGCCGCGTCGGGATCTCGATGCTGCGCTTGCCCGACAGGTACTGCCCGGTCAGCGAGCGCGGTGCCGAGAGGATGTCCTCCAGCCGGCCTTCGCCGACCACCTCGCCGCCGTGCACGCCGGCGCCGGGGCCGATGTCCACCACGTGGTCGGCCAGGCGGATCGCATCCTCGTCATGCTCGACCACGATCACCGTGTTGCCGAGGTCGCGCAGGCGGGTGAGGGTGCCGAGCAGGCGCTCGTTGTCGCGCTGGTGCAGGCCGATGGACGGCTCGTCGAGCACGTACATCACCCCGACCAGGCCGGCGCCGATCTGCGAGGCCAGGCGGATGCGCTGCGCCTCGCCGCCGGACAGCGTATCGGCCTTGCGCTCCAGGGTGAGGTAGTCCAGGCCCACGTCGACCAGGAAGCCGAGCCGTTCGCTGATTTCCTTGACGATCTTGGCGGCGATCTCGCCGCGCCAGCCCGGCAGGCTGAGTTCGCCGAAGAAGCGCTTGGCCTCGTCGATCGGCAATACCGCCAGCTCCGGCAGCGGGCGGTCGGCGACGAACACGTTGCGCGCCGCCTTGTTCAGGCGCGCGCCGCCGCACTCGGGGCAGGGCCGTTCGCTGATGAATTTGGCCAGTTCCTCGCGCACCGCCGGCGATTCGGTCTCGCGGTAGCGGCGCTCCAGGTTGGGGATGATGCCCTCGAAACGGTGCTTGCGCTGGCTGCGGCCGCCGTTCTCGGTGAAGTAGGTGAAGGTGATCTGGTCTTCGCCGCTGCCGTACAGCACGGCCTGGCGCACGTCCGCGGGCAGCGATTGCCACGGCGCGTCGACATCGAACCTGTAGTGCTTGGCCAGCGAGGCGATCAGCTGGAAATAGTAGGCGTTGCGGCGGTCCCAGCCGCGCACCGCGCCGGCGGCCAGCGACAGCTCCGGGTGCACCACCACGCGCGAGGGGTCGAAGAACTCGGCCATGCCCAGGCCGTCGCAGCCGGGGCAGGCGCCGACCGGCGAGTTGAACGAGAACAGGCGCGGCTCCAGCTCCGGCAACGCGTAGTCGCAGACCGGGCAGGAGTACTTGGACGAGAACAGCTGCGGCGCCGCCTGCGCGTCGTCCAGCGACTGCACGGTGGCCATGCCGTCGCCCAGCTTGAGCGCGGTCTCGAAGCTCTCGGCCAGGCGCTGCTTGAGGTCCTCGCGCGGGCGGAAGCGGTCGATCACCGCCTCGATGGTGTGCTTCTGGCGCAGCGCCAGCGGCGGTACCGCGTCGATTTCGTGCAGTTCGCCGTCCACGCGCACGCGCACGAAGCCCTGCGCGCGCAGCTGGTCGAACACCTGCACGTGCTCGCCCTTGCGCTCGCGGATCACCGGCGCCAGCAGCATGTAGCGTTGTTCCGGGTCCAGCGCCAGCACCTGGTCGACCATCTGGCTGACGGTCTGCGCTTCCAGCGGGTAGCCGTGGTCGGGGCAGCGCGGGCTGCCGACGCGGGCATAGAGCAGGCGCAGGTAGTCGTAGATCTCGGTGATGGTGCCCACGGTCGAGCGCGGGTTGTGGCTGGTGGACTTCTGCTCGATCGAGATCGCCGGCGACAGGCCCTCGATGTGGTCCAGGTCCGGCTTCTCCATCACGCTCAGGAACTGCCGCGCGTAGGCCGACAGCGACTCGACGTAGCGGCGCTGGCCCTCGGCGTAGATGGTGTCGAACGCCAGCGAGGACTTGCCCGAGCCGGACAGGCCGGTGATCACGATCAGCTTGTCGCGGGGCAGGTCGAGGTCGATGTTCTTGAGGTTGTGCGTCCGCGCGCCGCGGATGCGGATGAAATCCATCGCCATGGGAGGTCCGTTCTTGGCCGCGCACGTCGGGTACCGGGCGCGGAGGGGGCAGGGGATGCAGCTGACGGCAGTCGATCAGCCTAGCGAGCTTGGGATTTGGGGGCAATTGCCGGAATTGCCAGCGCCCATGCCCGCGCCCGGGCCCGGCGCAGGCCATTGTTCAGGCACGGTTTTCCGCCCCGGGGGCGACTTGACCCGGACGGCAGGGTGTCGGTAAAATCCCGCTTCTGTCCGCCCTCGATGGTGGGCAGCTCCTGAGAATAACTACAGAAGAGACATCCCATGTATGCAGTCCTGGTAACCGGCGGTAAGCAGTACCGCGTCGCGCAGGGTGAGACCCTCCGCGTTGAGAAGCTCGAAGCCGAAGCCGGCAGCGAGATCAAGTTCGACACCGTCCTGATGCTCGGCGATGCCGATGGCATCAAGATCGGCGATGCCCTGAAGGGCGCTTCGGTGACCGCCAAGGTCGTGGCCCACGGCCGCGCCGACAAGGTGAAGATCATCAAGTTCCGCCGGCGCAAGCACCACATGAAGCGCCAGGGTCACCGCCAGTACTACACCGAAATCGAAATCACCGGCATCGCCGGCTAATCCAAGGAGAATCCGTCATGGCACATAAAAAGGGCGTAGGCTCCTCGCGCAACGGCCGCGACTCCAACCCGAAGTACCTGGGCGTCAAGATCTTCGGTGGCCAGGCCATCGAAGCCGGCAACATCATCGTGCGTCAGCGCGGCACCCAGTTCCATCCGGGCGCCGGCGTCGGCCTGGGTCGTGACCACACGCTGTTCGCGCTGGTCGACGGCAAGGTCGAGTTCGCGGTGAAGGGCCCGAAGAAGCGCCGCACCGTCAGCGTCGTCGTGGAAGTCTGATCTCCCGCACGCACGGGTGCCCGGGCCACGGCGTGGGCGCCGCCGACGAAAGCCCCGCTTCGGCGGGGCTTCTCGTTTCCAGATGATCCGCAGGCCGCGTGTGGGCAGGAGGCAGGGAAGGGTGATCCGTTACCGGGCTGTGGCCCTGCTGTGCGGCCTGCTGGCCTGCGCGGGATGCGCGGCCGATATTCCCAGCGACCGTGACACCCTGGTCGTTGCCGGGCCGCTGGCCTCGTTGCAGGCTGAAACCCTGGTGCTTCCGCCGGGCTCGCCGCAGCTGCAGGCCCTGTTGGTCGATGCGCAGGGCTGGCAGCCGGTGCCTGGCGCCGAAGGCGTCGAGCGCAGCAGTGCCCGTGGCGATTTCGATGCCGGGGGCTGGCTGCGCACGATGGTCTTCAGCTGGGACGGGAGTCGCGGCTGGGAAGTCCACATGGCCTATGGCGAGGGCGAGCGCCCGCCGCCGGCCACGGTACGGATCTGGCTGCGGGCGCCGCAAGGCAGTGGGCAGCCGGACTGGCCGATGGGCGAGGGCACGGTCCGCTATGCTGGCGCCACGCGTACCCTGAGCTACAAAGGACGCCGTCCGGGCATCGAGGGTCGCGAAGATTTTGAAAGAAGCCTGACCCTTGGCGCGTCCAACCGGGTCGAGCTGGAAGAATCAACCAGCGTCGCGCCCGATGGCGCCCCCGTCCGCAAGCGCCGCCAGGTCCTGGCGCGCGATGCGCAGGGGCATCCACTGGACGACGCGGAACTGCTGGAAGGTGCGGAATACCGCGTCTCCAATCACTATTTCCTGCCCGACGGGCGGGGCAACCCCCGCCGCATCGTGCGCCTGTACCGCGCCGCCGGCGCGGCGCAGGACGCGCCGGTGCTGCGGGCCGAAGTAATTCTGAGAACCTTGCGATACCAAGATGAAACTCGTTGATGAAGCCGAAATCTCTGTAATCGCCGGCAATGGCGGCAATGGCTGCGTCGGTTTCCGCCGCGAGAAGTTCATTCCGCTCGGCGGTCCCGACGGTGGCGATGGCGGCGACGGCGGCAGCGTCTGGCTGCGCGCCGATGAAAACCTGAACACCCTGGTCGACTTCCGCCACGAGCGCATCTTCAAGGCGCAGCGCGGCGAGAACGGCATGGGCCGCCAGGCCTACGGCAAGGGTGGCGAAGACCTGGTCATCACCGTGCCGGTCGGCACCGTGGTCATCAACGTCGACACCGACGAGGTGATCGGCGACATGACCCGCCATGGCGACCGCCTGCTGGTGGCCAAGGGCGGCAAGGGCGGCCTGGGCAACATGCACTTCAAGAGCTCCACCAACCGCGCGCCGCGCCAGGCGCTGCCGGGTGAGGAGGGCGAGCAGCGCCTGCTCAAGCTGGAGCTGAAGCTGCTGGCCGACGTCGGCCTGCTGGGCTTCCCGAATGCCGGCAAGAGCACCCTGATCCGGGCGGTCTCGGCGGCGACGCCGAAGGTGGCCGACTACCCGTTCACCACGCTGTACCCGAACCTGGGCGTGGTCAAGGTGGAGAACTACCGCAGCTTCGTGATCGCCGACATCCCTGGCCTGATCGAAGGTGCGGCCGATGGCGCCGGCCTGGGCGCGCAGTTCCTGCGCCACCTGCAGCGCACCCGGTTGCTGCTGCACCTGGTCGACATCTCGCCGATGGAGGGGGGCGTGGAAGGCGTCTCCCCGGTCGAGCAGGTGCGTGCGATCGAGCGCGAACTGGGCAAGCATGACCCGGAGCTGCTGGAGAAGCCGCGCTGGCTGGTGCTGAACAAGGCCGACCTGATGTTCGAGGACGAGGCGCGGGCCGCGGCCGAACAGGTGGTCAAGGAGCTGGGCTGGACCGGTCCGTGGTACCTGGTCTCGGCGCTGGGCCGCGAGGGTACCTGGCCGATCATGAAGGACATCATGGCCTTCTTCGACCAGCAGAAGCTGCTCGAGGCCGAGGCGCGCGAGGCGCAGGGCTGAGGCGACCGCCGCTCCGGCACACAGGAAAACCCGGCCACGGCCGGGTTTTTCATTGCTGCCGGCGCCGCGCCGTTCGTTCCTCCGCGGTGGTTTCTGCGGTGCCGCTGCTTCCCGGAAGCGGTCCCGCGCGGCGGCGGCCATTCCTGCCGCTGCCTGGCGGAGCCGGGCAACAGAAGCCCGCCGGGAGTGGCTTTGACATTCCTGGCCGGGATGGCCCCGGACGGTGGTCGTCGCCGGATGGCGAGCACAAGCAAGCCGCCGGGAGCGGTTTCCGGCATCGCCTGCCGATGGTTTGAAGGGTGGCCAGCCTGGAGGGCGGGCACAAAAAACCCGGCCGCGGCCGGGTTTTTCGCATCGGGGGCCAGGCGGCTCCCGGTGATCGCGCCGATCAGGCGGCCTTGAGGGCCTTGATGCGGGCGGTCAGGCGGCTCTTGTGACGGGCGGCCTTGTTCTTGTGGATCAGGCCACGGGCGCTGAAACGGTCGAGAATCGGCTGGGCGACAGCAAAGGCAGCCTCGGCGCCGGCGGCGTCATTGGCATCCAGAGCCTTGATCACCTTCTTGACGGCGGTGCGCAGCATCGAACGCTGAGCCGTGTTACGCGCGTTGCGCACAACGGTCTGCTTGGCGCGCTTCTTGGCGGACTTGATATTGGCCACGGTGGTGGTTTCCTGAAAATCGGTATGGTGGGAACAGCAAGCACGCAAGTATGATGGTTGGCCGAATGAACGTCAAGTCAAGTTGTCAAGGGGGCCGTGGGTGAGTTCACCGCGCATGTTGCGGGGGCTGCTGTCGTTCAGCAGCATGACGATGATCTCGCGGGTGCTGGGACTCGTCCGCGACCAGGCGATTTCCATCACCTTCGGCGCCAATGCCACGACGGATGCGTTCTGGGTGGCGTTCCGCGTGCCCAACTTCCTGCGCCGGCTGTTCGCCGAGGGCTCGTTCGCCACCGCTTTCGTGCCGGTGTTCACCGAAGTGAAGGAGACCCGCCCGCACGCCGACCTGCGCGAGCTCATGGCGCGGGTGTCCGGCACCCTGGGCGGGGTCCTGCTGGTGCTGACCGCGCTGGGCCTGATCTTCACCCCGCAGATCGCCTGGCTGTTCGCCGACGCCGATGCCGCCGACCCGGTCAAGTATGGCCTGCTGGTGGACCTGCTGCGGCTGACCTTCCCGTTCCTGCTGTTCGTGTCGCTGACCGCGCTGGCCGGCGGGGCGCTGAACAGCTTCCAGAAGTTCGCGATGCCGGCGCTGACCCCGGTGATCCTCAACCTGTGCATGATCGCCGGCGCGCTGTGGCTGGCGCCGCGGCTGGAGGTGCCGATCCTGGCGCTGGGCTGGGCGGTGCTGGCGGCCGGCGTGCTGCAGTTGCTGTTCCAGTTGCCGTCGCTGAAGGGCATCGACCTGCTGACCCTGCCGCGCTGGGGCTGGAACCATCCCGACGTGCGCAGGGTGCTGACCCTGATGGTGCCGACCCTGTTCGGTTCCTCGGTGGCGCAGATCAACCTGATGCTGGACACGGTGATCGCGGCCCGGCTCAGCGACGGCTCGCAGTCCTGGCTGTCGCTGGCCGACCGTTTCCTGGAGCTGCCGCTGGGGGTGTTCGGCGTGGCGCTGGGCACGGTGATCCTGCCGGCGCTGGCCCGGCACCACGTCAAGACCGACGGCGAGGGCTTCTCCAACGCGCTGGACTGGGGCCTGCGCATGACCCTGCTGATCGCGGTGCCGGCCATGCTCGGCCTGCTGCTGCTCGCCCAGCCGCTGATCGCCACCCTGTTCCAGTACCGCGAGTTCACCGACTTCGACACCCGCATGACCGCGCTGTCGGTCTACGGCCTGAGCTTCGGCCTGCCGGCGTTCGCGCTGCTGAAGGTGGTGCTGCCGGCGTTCTATTCGCGGCAGGACACCAAGACCCCGGTACGCGCCGGCGTGGCCGCGCTGGTGGCCAACATGGTGTTCAACTTCATCCTGCTGGCGGTGCTGTACCAGGTGATGGTGCCCGAAGTGCTGAAGGCGCAGGGCGTGATGGCGGCGCTGGCGGCGCAGCCGGGCCTGCACCTGGCGCTGGGCATCGCCAGTGCGCTGTCCAGCTACCTGAACCTGGCGCTGCTCTGGTACTGGCTGGGCAGGACCGGGGTTTACCGGCGGCGCCCGGGGTGGGGCGGTTACGTGCTGCGGCTGGTGCTGGCCTGCATGGCCATGAGCGCGGTGCTGCTGGCGCTGCTGCACTGGCTGCCGGGCTTCGGCGGCATGGACAAGTGGCAGCGCATCGGCGGCCTGGCGCTGCTGGTCGGCGGCGGTGGCCTGACCTACCTGCTGGCGATGCTCGCCATGGGCTTCCGCCCGCGCGACCTGCGCGGGCAGTGAGGCGGCCGTGCCCGCGCCGCCGCTATACTTCCCGGCTACACATGGCAAAGCGCCGGCCCGCAAGGGCCGGATCCGGGTTTGAATGAGCAGGCTGTTTAGAGACGTCGAAGGCGGGGTGTTGTTCCCGCAGGGAAGCGTGGTCTGCATTGGTGCCTTCGATGGCCTGCACAGGGGTCACCGGGCGCTGGTGCGCCACGCGGCCGAGCGCGCGCGCGCGCTCGGCGTGCCGGCGGTGGCGCTGGCCTTCGAGCCGCTGCCGCGCGAGTTCTTCGCCCGCGACACCCCGCCGCCGCGGCTGATGCTGGCCCGCGACAAGGTGGCCACGCTGCGCGGGCTGGGCATCGACAGCGTCGGCCTGCTGCGCTTCGACGCGAAGATGGCGGCCATCACCGCCGAGGATTTCGTGCGCGACATGCTGGTGCGCCGGCTGGGCGCGCGCGAGGTATGGATCGGTCCCAGGTTCCACTTCGGCCACCGCCGCGGTGGCGACCTGGCGCTGCTGCAGGCCATGGGCGCCGAGCTGGGCTTCGTTGCCGGCGAGATCGCGCCGGTGCACCTGAACGGCGAGCGCATTTCCAGTACCCGCATCCGCGAGCTGCTGGTGGCCGGCGAATTCGAGCATGCCGCCGACCTGCTGGGCCGTCCGTATGCGATCGGTGGCCGGGTGGTGCGCGGGCAGCAGCTCGGGCGCACCCTGGGCTTCCCGACCGCCAACTTGCGTTTCCCGCGGACGCCCGCACTTTCAGGGATCTACGCCACCTGGGTGCACGGCGTGTCCGGCGATTCCGGGCGCGGCGGGCCGTGGCCGTCGGTGTCCAGCTTCGGCACGCGCCCGACCGTGCAGGGCGTGGAGCCGTTGCTGGAAGCCCACCTGTTCGATTTCCAGGGCGACCTGTACGGCCGCCACATCGAGGTCGAATTCGTCGCCAAACTGCGTGACGAAGAGAAGTTCAACGATCTGCCGGCGTTGACCGCGCAGATGCACCGCGATGCCGAACAGGCGCGCACCCTCCTCAACGAACATGCGAGTCCCTCGCAACAGCCCGCACATCCCTGTGCGGACGCCGGAAATGCGAGTCCCTCGCAACAGCCCGCACATCCCTGTGCGGACTCTTCAATAACAGCCGCGCAAGGGTAAGTACCCGTGACCCAAGACTACAAAGCTACCCTCCACCTGCCGGCAACGGAATTCCCGATGCGCGGCGACCTGCCCAAGCGCGAGCCGGGCATCCTGGCGCGCTGGGAAGAGCAGGGCATCTACGCGCAGCTTCGCGAGAACGCCCAGGGGCGGCCGCTGTTCGTGCTGCACGACGGCCCGCCGTATGCCAACGGCCAGATCCACCTGGGCCATGCGGTCAACAAGATCCTCAAGGACATCATCGTCAAGTCGCGCTACCTGGACGGCTACGACGCGCCCTACGTGCCGGGCTGGGACTGCCATGGCCTGCCGATCGAGATCGCGGTCGAGAAGAAGTGGGGCAAGGTCGGTACCAAGCTCGATGCCGAGCAGTTCCGCCAGAAGTGCCGCGAGTACGCCGAGGAGCAGATCAACCTGCAGCGCGCCGATTTCAAGCGCCTGGGCGTGATCGGCGACTGGGACAACCCGTACAAGACGCTGAGCTTCGACTTCGAGGCCAACGAGATCCGCGCGCTGGCCAAGATCGTCGCCAACGGGCACCTGGTGCGCGGCGCCAAGCCGGTGCACTGGTGCTTCGACTGCGGCTCGGCGCTGGCCGAGGCCGAGATCGAATACCAGGACAAGACCTCGCCGGCGATCGACGTGGCCTACGCCGCACGCGATTCCAGGGCATTGGCGGCCCGCTTCGGGGTCGAGCTGCCGGCCGGCGTGGAAGTGGCGGTGCCGATCTGGACCACCACCCCGTGGACCCTGCCGGCCTCGCTGGCGGTGTCGCTGGGCGCGGACATCGAGTACGCGCTGGTCGAAGGCCCGGCCCGTGACGGCCGGCCGCGCTGGCTGGTCCTGGCCGCGGCGCTGGCCGAGCGGTCGCTGGCCCGCTATGGCGTGGCCGGGATGGTCGTGCACGGCCATGCCAAAGGCGCAGCGCTGGAGAACCAGCTGCTGGCGCACCCGTTCTACGCCGACCGCGACATCCCGCTGCTCAACGGCGAGCACGTGTCCGACGCCGACGGCACCGGCGCGGTGCATACCGCGCCCGGCCACGGCCAGGAGGATTTCGCGGTCAGCCAGCAGTACGGGGTGATGGATGCGTACACCGCCGGCCAGATCAACCCGGTCGACGGCCGCGGCGTCTACCTGCCGTCCACGCCGCCGGCCGGCGACGTGGCGCTGGCCGGCATGCACCTGTGGAAGGCGCAGCCGCTGATCGTCGACGTGCTGCGCGGCAATGGCGCGCTGCTGGCGTTCGCCGAGATCCAGCACAGCTACCCGCACTGCTGGCGCCACAAGACGCCGGTGGTGTTCCGCGCCACCCCGCAGTGGTTCATCTCGATGGACAAGGCCGGGCTGCGCGCCGATGCGATGGCCGCCATCGACAACGTCGGCTGGTTCCCGGCCTGGGGCAAGGCGCGCATCGCCAGCATGGTCGATGGCCGCCCGGACTGGTGCATCAGCCGCCAGCGCACCTGGGGCGTGCCGATCGCGCTGTTCACCCACCGCGAAACCGGACTGCCGCACCCGCGCACCGTCGAACTGATGCAGCAGGTGGCCGATCGCGTGCAGGAAGGCGGCATCGACGTGTGGTATTCGCTGGACCCGGCCGAGCTGCTCGGCGACGAGGCCGCGCGGTACGAAAAGGTCACCGACATCCTCGATGTCTGGTTCGACTCGGGCGTCACCCACGAGGGCGTGCTGCTGGCGCGCGGCTTCGGCAAGCCGGCCGACCTGTACCTGGAAGGCTCGGACCAGCATCGCGGCTGGTTCCAGTCCTCGCTGCTGACCGGCGTGGCCATCGACCGGCATGCCCCGTACCGCCAGTGCCTGACCCACGGCTTCACCGTGGACGAGCACGGCCGCAAGATGTCCAAGTCGCTGGGCAACGGCATCGAGCCGCAGGAAATCATGCGCACCCTGGGCGCGGACATCCTGCGCCTGTGGATCGCCTCGGCCGACTACAGCAACGAGATGTCGCTGTCGCAGGAAATCCTCAAGCGCAATGCCGACGCCTACCGGCGCCTGCGCAACACCGCGCGCTTCCTGCTCGGCAACCTCGACGGCTTCGATCCGTCCCTGCACCTGCGCCCGCTGGAGGACATGGTGGCGCTGGACCGCTGGATCGTGCACCGCGCGTTCGAGCTGCAGGAGAAGATCAAGGCCGCCTACGCCAGCTACAACATGGCCGAGATCGTGCAGCTGCTGCTGAACTTCTGCAGCGTCGACCTGGGCTCGCTGTACCTGGACGTGACCAAGGACCGCCTGTACACGATGCCGGCCGATTCGCGCGGCCGCCGTTCGGCGCAGAGCGCGATGTACCGCATCGCCGAGGCGTTCGTGCGCTGGGTCGCGCCGATCCTGACCTTCACCGCCGACGAACTGTGGGGCTACCTGCCGGGCGAGCATGCCGGCAACGTGCTGTTCACCACCTGGTACGACGGCCTGGCGCCGCTGCCGGCCGACGCGCAGTTGTCCGCCGCCGACTTCGAGCAACTGCTGGCCCTGCGCGAGCAGGTGGCCAAGGTGCTGGAGCCGATGCGCGCCAATGGCGCCATCGGTGCCGCGCTGGAGGCCGAGATCACCGTGGCCGCCAGCCAGGAACAGGCGGTGCGCTGGCAGCCGCTGGCCGATGAACTGCGTTTCCTGTTCATCAGCGGCGACGTGAGCGTGCGCCCGGCGACCACCGACGAGGTGTTCGTCAGCGCCCAGCCGACCGAGAAGGCCAAGTGCGTGCGCTGCTGGCACCATCGCGGCGACGTCGGCGGCGATCCCGCGCACCCGGAGCTGTGCGGCCGCTGCGTCGGCAACATCGATGGCGCCGGCGAAGACCGCCGCTGGTTCTGACCCGCGCGTTACCCGGAACGGATGGGCGCGATGGCGCACCTCCGTTCCATGGCACTCCACTACAGGCGCATTACATGCAAGCAAAGGCTGTCAAACCCAACGCATTGATCTGGCTGCTGGTGTCGGTGGCGGTCATCGGCCTGGACCAGTGGAGCAAGGCCTGGGTGCTGGCCAGCCTGCCCGAGTTCACGCCGGTGCCGGTGATCGACGGCTTCTGGAACTGGTACCGCACCTACAACACCGGCGCGGCATTCAGCTTCCTCAGCGACGCCGGCGGCTGGCAGCTGTGGTTCTTCACCGCGCTGGCGCTGGGCATCAGCGGTTTGATGGCGTTCTGGCTGTCGCGCACCGCGCGCGGCAACTGGCGCGCGGCGCTGCCGTACGCGCTGGTGATCGGCGGCGCCATCGGCAACGTCATCGACCGCCAGGTCCACGGCCACGTGGTGGACTTCATCCAGTGGTACGTCGGCGACCACTACTGGCCGTCGTTCAACATCGCCGATTCGGCGATCGTGGCCGGCGCCATCGGCATCGCCCTGTCCGGGCTGTTCGAGGGGCGCAGGCGCGGGCCCGGGAAGGCGGGATGACGCGGCACGGTTTCGGTCCCGTTCCCCTTATTTCCCGCCGTCGCCATTAGAATCGCCGCATGGACGTATTGCTTGCCAACCCCCGCGGCTTCTGTGCCGGCGTCGACCGCGCCATCGAGATCGTCAAGCGCGCGATCGAGACGCTGGGCGCCCCCATCTACGTGCGCCACGAAGTCGTGCACAACCGCTTCGTGGTCGACGACCTGAAGCAGCGCGGCGCGATCTTCGTCGAGGAGCTGCACGAGGTGCCGGACGGCAACACGGTGATCTTCAGCGCCCACGGCGTGTCGCAGGCGGTGCGCGACGAGGCCGGGCGGCGCGGGCTCAAGGTGTTCGACGCGACCTGCCCGCTGGTGACCAAGGTGCATTTCGAGGTCGCGCGCCATTGCCGCGCGGGTCGCGACGTGGTGCTGATCGGCCACGAGGGCCACCCCGAGGTCGAGGGCACGATGGGGCAGTGGCGCAGTGAAGAGGGCGCCGGTGCCATCTACCTGGTCGAGGACGAGGACGATGTCGCCGCGCTGCGCGTCGGCCAGCCCGAGAACCTGGCCTACACCACCCAGACCACGCTGTCGGTGGACGACACCCGCAGCGTGATCGCCGCGCTGCGGGCCAAGTTCCCCGCCATCCAGGGGCCGAAGAACGACGACATCTGCTACGCCACGCAGAACCGCCAGGACGCGGTGCGCGAACTGGCGCAGCAGTGCGACCTGGTGCTGGTGGTCGGTTCGCCGAACAGTTCCAACTCCAACCGCCTGGCCGAACTGGCCCGCCGCGAGGGCGTGGAGTCGTACCTGATCGACGGCGCGCACGAGATCAACCCGCAGTGGGTGGCCGGCAAGCAGCGCGTCGGCCTGACCGCCGGCGCCTCGGCGCCGCAGGTGCTGGTCGATGGCGTGATCGAGCGCCTGCGCGAACTCGGTGCCGGCGGCGTCGCCGAACTGGCCGGCGAGCCGGAGTCGATGGTGTTCGCGCTGCCCAAGGAACTGCGCCTGCGCCTGGTCGATTGACCACATCGCCGGCCAGCCCCTACAATTGGCGGCTCCGCCGGAATAGCTCAGTTGGTAGAGCGGCGCATTCGTAATGCGTAGGTCGCAGGTTCGACTCCTGTTTCCGGCACCAGTTGTTGAAAAGCCCCGGCCCAAGTCGGGGCTTTTTTGTTTTGGGCGGATGTCGGAGCTCGTTGGTTGGTGAGCGATTCGCTGCAGGCTGGTCATTGGTGGGCATCCATGCTGTCCTTTGCGGATGGTTCGCGTCCACGCGAATAGAGCGGGTTTGTGTTGATAACTTGGCTTCATTCCAACTTACATGGAAGCGCCTAACTGCCTCACTGATCGAGCATCCCCGGGGTCACCGCTGAGCTGGTTTTTGTTTCGTCTGCGATTGTAGTGAACTATCATCTGAGCTGGTGAGGCGGCATGGACATGTTGTTGGCCGATGCATTCGTCGGCATTGAACGGACCTGCTGGTCCAAGAGCGTCGTCGCTGTCCCGATGTGGACTTTGCGCACTTAACGTTACATTACGCGGTAAGTTGATGCCCATGTCAGCCTCACCACCTCCTATCAAGAAGGCCTCATTGCTCTCGCCAAACGCGATCGCGTTTAGATCCATCAAAAGCAGGGCGGATCTTGCCAACTGGATTGGCATCAAAGAGTCAACGCTGATCTACATTCTGTATCGGCTGCCCGCGAGTAAGAAGTACACGAACTTCTTGATTCCAAAGAGAAATGGAGGATCTCGACTGATATCAGCGCCGCGTAAAGCCCTGAAGTATGCTCAGACGCAAATAGCGAGCGTACTTTATGACATCTCGCCTCCGCGCAACTTGTCGAAAGGCTATATTCCAGGTCGTGGCATTTTTGATCACGCCTACAGACATAGGCGACGTTCTACCGTCGTTACAGCGGATATCAAAGGATTCTTTCCCAGCATCAATTTTGGCAGGGTGCGGGGCATGTTTGCGGCAGCCCCATTTGGCCTGCCTCTGGACGTGGCAACAATGCTGGCCCAACTTTGCTGCAAAGACGGTGAATTACCGCAGGGATCTCCTTCCTCTCCCGCCATATCAAACATCATCTGTCGCTCTCTGGATCTGGATCTCGCGGGGTTTTCGCGTAAGCATCGAATCACGGTCACACGTTATGCCGATGACGTCTGCTTCTCTACCAACATGCGAAAGCACTTGTTCCCCTTGGTCGAGCAAAATGACTTGCTGGGTGACGTGCCAGGAGCAGAAGTATCCCGGATTTTTGAGAAGAATGGCTTCAAGTTGAATTTGAAGAAGTTTAAGTTATCTAAGTCCAACTCTCGCCAAATGATCACAGGCCTCATCGTCAATTCGCACGTGAATGTTCCGAGGCAGTGGAAGCGACAGCTCCGCACACTGCTTCATCTTCGCAGCAGGATGGAAGATGCGCAGGCTACTGAGATCGTCAATACGTGGATACGTCCTAAGGCATCAAGGAAGGGCGTGACAGAGTCACTGGATCAGCTGATCCGCGGAAAAGCTAGTTTCGCGGCTTATATTGACTCCCGCTCCGGCACTAGACATATCGCGTCACTGCATCGGGGATACCCAACACTGCGGCCAATGCTTCCTAGGGTGGATCCTAGCTTTCCGGTCCGCATTATGGCGGAGGGTCCAACAGACTTGCTACATCTAGAGGCCGCATTGCGCCACTGTTCCGATCGGGTCGATTTCTCTAATGTGGCACTGAGATTCCACAACTACCAGGGAGATGTCGGTGATAAGGACATGATCAAGACGCTCCATCGGATCAATAAGGTTGACGTCGAAGAGCTGACCATTGGGATATTTGACCACGACAACCCGAGCTTCCTCAAGGAAATTTCACTGAACGAGGGTTCGCACGTTCGACTCGGAAGAATGGTCTTTGCTGCATGCCTTTCTAGGCCAAAACACGTAACTGGGAATTACTGCATCGAATCACTTTACAGGAGAAGTGATTCCTCCAAGGTCACATCAGAGGGCAGACGCCTGTACTTCTCGGATGAGTTTGATGCTGAGGGTATTCACTCGAATGGAGCTTTGAGGCGGCAGTACCCCAAGAAGACCGCTCTTGTGCTCTCTGACCGAGTGTTCGACCCAAAGGATCCCGCCAAATCGTTGACGCTATCGAAGGCCGACTTTGCTGCAATGGTCAATGCTGGCGCATCGCCGTTTAACGACATGGACTTCTCTGGCTTCCTGCCTACACTTGCGCACTTGAGAAAGATGATTGACGAGGCAGTGTATTTTTCCGGACATTCCTAGGGGTGCTCTGAACAAATATCAGGATGGCCTTGCACAGCGCGTCGGTGGCACCGGTGCATGCCCGTCCGCTCCGCCGGAGTCGGTCTTGTCCGATCGGTTGTTAGTTGCTCGGCTCGCTAGTGGGTCACTCGGCTGGGTTCTTAATGCGTAGGTCGCAGGTTCGACTCCTGTTTCCGGCACCAGTATCGAACCAGAGGCCAGGCGTTCGCGCCTGGCCTTTTGTTTTGCCGCGCGTGCCGGCCGGCGGCGGTCAGTGGAACTGCAGGGTGAGCTGGAAATAGCGCCCCAGCGGATCGTCCAGGCCTGCGGACAGGCCGCCGTTGCCGGGCAGGTAGTTCACCGGCTGGGTGTCGAGCAGGTTGAGGACGTCCAGCGCGGCGGTCATGCGCGTGCCGATGCGGCGATCCAGGTGCAGGTTCCAGCGCAGCTGCGCCGGGTTGCTGCACTGGTCATTGCCGCGCTGCGCCGCGGGGCAGCTGCCGGCGGCCGGCCAGGCCCGGGTGCTGGCGGCATAGCGTGCATGCAGCGCACTGCCCCAGCGCGCACCCTGCCAGTGCAGCGAGGCATTGGCCGCGGTGCCGGGCGTGGCGTGGCCGCGCAGGTCGATCCAGCGGCCGCCGGCGCGCTCGCGGCGGCGCAGCGTCTGCTGGTGGACCGCGTCCAGCGACAGGCGCCACTGGCCGGCGGCGGAGGTGCGCAGGTAGTCGCCGTGCAGCACCCAGTTGCGCGACACGGTGCGCCCGATGTTGTCGAAATACAGGCGCAGCGACTGCAACCGGCCGCGTTCGTCGAGCAGCCAGGTATCCGCGTTCCAGCCGGCATCGGCCGGGCGCAGGGCCAGGATCTCGTTGCGCAGTTCGACGCGGTTGTGGGTGAGCGACAGGCTGAGTGCGGGCGTTGGGCTCCAGATGGCGCCCAGGCTCTGGTTGCGCGAGGTTTCGGCCCGCACGCCGGTGTTCTCCACCACCTGTACGTCCACCAGGCAGGCGTTGCCAGCGGGGTGCGCGCAGGCCGGCAGCGCGGGCGACCACGCTATGGCTTCGGCGCCAAAGTAGCCTGGCGGGCGGCGCCGTTCGAACAGGCTCGGCGCGCGGTAGCCACGGCCGCTGGAGAGCAGCAGCGACCAGGCTGGCGAGGGATTCCAGCGCAGGCCGGCGCGGGGCGAGAACGATAGTTCGCCGGCATCGTGGTCCAGGCGGCCGGCCAGGTCCAGGCGCAGCGGTTCGGCCAGCGGCAGGCCCAGTTCGACATAGCCGGCATTGCTCTGGCTGGAAAGCCGGCGCCGGTCGGTGGGCAGGCCCAGCGCCAGTTCGCCGTCCTCGAGCAGCCGGTCCGGGCGCGAGGTCCAGGTTTCGTGGCGCAGGTCGATGCCGGTGGCCAGTTGCGCGGTACCGCCTGCAAGCGTGCCCAGGGCGTGGCGCATGCCCCACCACCCCAGCCACTGGTCGGTGCGGCCGCGGTTGCGGCTGCGCGGGAACAACTGCTCGCCCAGGGCCGGGTCCAGCGGTGTGAATCCCGGGATGTAGCCGTTCGCCACGGCATCGAACAGCCGCGCGCTACGCACCGCGCCCTCGGTCGACAGCGTGGTTTCGCTGCGTTGCCGGCTCAGCCCCGCTTCCCAGCCGGCGTCGCCGCGGTCGCGGCCGATGCCGGCTGCAAGGTCCAGTTCGAGGCTGCGGATCGCCGGGCGCACGCTGCCGCCTTCCTGGAACACATGGTTGATCAGGCTGCCATCGGCCAGGCGCAGGGCCGCCGCCGTCGGCCCCAGTTCGTAGCGCTGGCGGGCAAGGCTGGCGCGCAGTTCGGCATGGGCGTGCAGGCCGTTGCCCGCGTCGTGCCGCCAATGGCCGTAGGCGGCGGCGGAGGAGGAGGCTGGCTGCAGCGAGCGCGGGCGCGAACTGTCGTACCAGCAGCCGCTGTCCTCGCGCATGCCCGACGGGCACAGGTAGGCCGGCAGGTAGTACCCGTCGCGGGTCAGCAGGCCGATCGGATAGCGTTGCCGTTCGCGGTGCCAGGCGCGGCGGTCGCCGGCGACGTGGTCGGTCTGCTGCAGGTCGATGCCGAGGAACCAGTCGTCGCCTGCACCGCCATTGCCGGTGGCGGCCTGCATCCGGTACTGGGCGCCGTCGCCCTGGTTGCTGGTGCCGGTCTGCAGCATGGCTTCGGGGCCGTCGGCGTGGTCGCGCAGCACGATGTTGACCACGCCGGCCATGGCATCGGCGCCGTAGATGGCCGAGGCGCCGCCACGGACCAGTTCGATGCGTTCGACGAAGCTCAGCGGCAGCCCGCCCAGGTCGGTGAGGGCGCCCTGCTGCAGCGACACCATGGGGTAGCGCGGCAGGCGCCGGCCGTTGACCAGGAACAGGGTGGCGCGCGGGCCCATGCCGTCCAGGCTGGTGGCCGCGGCGGCGCCACCGGGCAGGTAGGGCGAATCGCCGTCGCGCGCGGCATCCACCGGCGGCCGCCCGTTCATGCCGGGCAGGTGGCGCAGCAGGTCGAACAGCGAGCCGTAGCCGCTGCGGCGTATGTCCTCGCGCTCGATCACCTCCACCTGCATCGTGGCCTGCAGCGACGTGCGCGGCAGGCGGCTGCCGGTGACATGCAGCGGCGCCAGTTCGACGTCCGGTGCGGTCACCGCTGGCGCGGCCGCGGCCGCAGGTGCAGCGGTGGGTCCGGGGGCGGGGCGGGGCGGTGCCTGCTGGCGGCGCACGGTGAATATTCCCCCGGGCGAGCGCGCCAGCCTGACCGGCAGCCCCTGCAGCAGCCGTTCCAGTGCGGCCGCGGGCGGCAGCGTGCCGTTGACGCCGGCGCTGTCCAGCCCGGCCAGTTCGCGGGCGTCGAACAACAACGGGGTGTCGCCCTGCCGCGACCATTCGCGCAGGGCCTGTACCAGCGGGCCGCGCGCGACCTGGTAGTCCACCGCCTTGCCTGACGGCGCGGCCATGGCCGGCGACGCCGCCAGCAATGCCAGACACAGCAGGGTCGGGCGCAGGCGGTCGATCAGCATGCCCATCGTGGTGCTCAGCGCACGCCGCGCAGCTCGAGCGTACCGTCGGCGCGCGCGCGTGCGGTGACCGACCAGCCCAGTTCCAGCGCGGACAGCAGCGCAGCCTGGTCGCCGGCGGCGAACGTGCCGCTCACGGCCAGCGGCGCCAGCGCCGGATCGCCGATGGCCAGCGGCGTGGCGGTGTAGCGGTTCATCCTGGCGATCACCACCGGCAACGGCGTGGCGTCGAACAGCAGCCGCCCCTGTGGCCAGGCTTCGGCCTGCGGCTGCGGAAGCGGGTGGGCCGGCTCGATGCGGCCCGACGGCAGCACCTGCAGTTGTTGTCCCGGCCGCAGGGCGGCGTGCATGCCCTGCGTGCCGCGGCTGTCGATTTCCAGGGCGCCGTCGAGCAGGGCGATGTCGATGCGCCCGTCATCCAGCAGTTCGACCTGGAAGGTGGTGCCGATATCGCGCAGCACGCTGTTGCCCGCCTGCACCCGCATCGCCCGCGGCGACGGCGCCACCTGCAGTTGCATCCGGCCCTGCTGCAGTTCGATGCCGCGCCGGCGCCAGCCGAACCGCGCGGTCAGGGTGGTGCGGGCGTCGAGTACCACGACGCTGCCGTCCTCGAGCTGCTGGCGTTGGGGCGCGAAGCCGCTGTTGACGTAGGTATGCGGGGTGGGGTTGCCATCGGTAGCCAGTACCCAGCCGGTTCCCACCGCCAGGCACAGCGCGGCGGCCGCGGCCATCCCGAACAGGGGCCTCCGGTACAGGGGCCGCCGGACCACGTGGCGGGCGCCGGCGCGCAGCCAGGGGTCATCGCGCAGCGTCGCGGCGCACGCGTGCAGCCGTTCGGCCTCGGCCCAGGCGCGCACCCGCGCCGGGTCGGCGGCCAGCCATTCCTCGAAGGCCGCGCGTTCGGCGCGGGTGCAGTCGGCGGCGTCCAGCCGTGCCACCCAGGCTGCGGCGCGGGCGAACAGCGCGTCGCGGGGCGGTGTATCGCGCCCGGTCATTCGTCCCCGCCCATGCCGAACGCGTCGGCCCCCAGTTCCCGGCGCAGCCCCTGCAGCGCACGCGCGACGTGCTTTTCCACGGTCTTGGCGGTGATGCCGCGGTGGCGGGCGATCTGGCTGTAGCTCATGCCGGTGATGCGGTTGAGCAGGTAGACCTCGCGGCAGCGCTCGGGCAGTTTCAGCAGCGCCTGGCGCAGGGCGTTGAGCATCTGTCCCGATTCGGCTTGGCGCAGCGGCCCGGGCGTGGAGAACGGCGCTTCGCTCGGCAGGTCCTGTTCGGCCAGTGGCAGGTGCGGCGCGGCGTGTGGCGAGCGGCCGCGGTCGGCCAGGCGGTTGCGCGCGATCCGGTACAGCAGCAGTTTCAGTTCTGCGTGCGGATGCTCGCGGTAGCGGATCAGCCGCTCCATGCAGTCCTGCACGATGTCCTCGGCGTCCTCCTCACTGGCGCCGCGTGCGCGCAGGAAGACGCGCAGCGGCTCGCGCTGCGTGCGCAGGAACAGCGAGAAGCCATCGCCGGCAGGGGCGCGCGTGACGCCATCGACCGGGGCACGGGAAGCGGACAGTCGGAGTATCCCGAAGCGAAGTGTGCCGGAGAGTGTACGCAGCGCGGCGCCGACGGGAAGCATCCGGGGGCATTCCGGGTGCGTTGGTGAACGTGTTCAGGATTGATGGGCGGTGGGACTGGGGGTGATCGGCGCTCCCTCGCGTTCTGCTGTGGTCCCGCAGGCGCGGGATGAGCGGGATACCGCTGCAACCATGGAGAGAGAAGTGCGAATGAAACGATCGGTATTGAGTATGGCGCTGTCCGGACTGCTGGCCACCGCCGCCTTCGGCGTGGCCGGAGACGCGAACGCGATGACGGTCCACGTCAACGGTGACCGCATCTTCCTGAGCGGCGATGTCACCCTGGCCGACATCGTGGCGCTGCCGGCGATGCTGGCCAAGGCCGAGGCCGAAGGGCGGCCGTTCCGCGAGGTGGTGCTGCGCACGTCCAACGGCGGCGCGCTGATCAGCGGCGAATGGCTGCAGGCGGTGATCCGTACCGCCGGGCTGAACACCATCGTTTCCGGCCGCTGCATCTCCTCCTGCTCGATCATGCAGTCCGGTGGCGTCGAGCGTTACATGGCCGGTGACCTGCCGACCGAAGTCGACTCGGTGCAGATCCACGCCGCCAGCTCCGGCGGCCGCGTGACCTACGGGCCGTCGCCGCGCATGTTCGGCATCTACGCCGGCAACTACGGCGGCGGCATGGACGAGGAACTGCTGTATAAGGCGCTGTTCCAGGTGACCCAGCCCAACGGACTGCTGGTGTTCGCCGACCCGGCGCGCACCAGCGGCGACTCGGTCAGCTTCGATCCGGACGGTACCGGCCGCGCGGAGGAGACCTTCCCGGGCCAGGACATGTTCAACAACAACATCATGACCTCGGCCGACTACAACAACCCGGGCGACACCCTGCGGGTGACGTCCAACGTGACCGGCGACATCAATCCCGGCTACCTGCGTACCGGCAGGCTGCTGCAGGCGCTGGTGGACGACGATTTCGCGCGCTGGACCGATGCCGACTACGGCACCACCTACATCAACCTGGCCGTCACCCTCTACAACCTGGCGCAGAACGGCCCCAACGGCATCGGCCAGTTCTCGCTCCAGGATTACCTGAGCGACCCGGGGATCCAGGCGCTGCTGGGCTCCAAGCTGCGCCTGGACCAGCTCGACGCCTCGGCCCTGGCCGACTCGGCCGGCGTGATCAGCATCGGCAACGGTGCGGTATGGCGGACCGCGGCCACCACCGGCGCCGACCTGATGCGCGTGGACAGCGGCGCCATCGTGCTGGAAGGCGGCGCCCTGCGCACCACCGAGCTGCGCGTGCAGCGTGACGGCGCGCTGGTCGGGCATGGCGACATCGGCTCGGCGACCATCGATTCGGATGCCATGCTCGGCATCACCGGCCCGTCGTGGCGCGAGGACGGCTTCAGCCGCGTGGTCATCAACGGCCTGCTGATGCCGCGCGGCGGCGACCTCACCACCCACGGCTACGTCAACATCCAGCCGGGTTCGCTGGTGGCCTTCGACGTGACCGAGGCCGGTGGCGCGGCGGCTGGCCGCCTGCGCGTGGGCGGGTTCTTCGACGGCGGCATGAACGAAGGCGCGCTGGTCGTGGCGCCGGGCGCGCAGCTGGCACTGAACGTGGCCGAGGGCTTCTATGGCGCGGACTACACCCGCGAGCTGATCGACGGCCCGATCTACATGGCCGGTCCCTACAAGGGCTTCCAGCAGGTCGCGCGCCTGGGCGATGACGCCTACAGCGCCAGCATCGTCGACGGCGAGGTGTTCCGCCCGCGCGCCAACTCGCTGCTCAGCTTCAACGTGCACCAGAGCGCCGATGGCCTGTGGCTGACCGCCAACACCGGCTTCGAGCAGACCGGGCTGTTCGCCAACACGCAGTCCGGCGATGGCCTGGGCCGCGCGCTGGCGGCGGCCGCCAACAGCGGTCGCGCCGGCATGAAGCCGCTGCTGGGCGCGCTGCAGTTCTCCGACCGCGACGTGATCCGGCAGCAGGCCGGTGCGCTGCGCGGCGACGCGCACGCCACCCTGCAGCTGGCTGACGCCGCGCTGGTCGACAGCATCGGCAACGTCATCCAGCACCACCAGTTCGACATGCGCAGCAACGGTGGCGATGCCGATGGCCTGGCCGCGCGTGCGGCGCAGGCGGCGTCGGCGCAGCCGGGCATGGGCAGCAGCAGCCTGTTCAGCCAGCTGGCCATGCACCTGGTCGAGCCGGCCGCCAATGGCGAAGGCGAGGGCGGCATGCAGGGCGGCGACAGCCGTCGTGGCGTCGGTATCTGGGGCCGCGGCTTCAGCACCCAGGGCCGGATCAAGGCGCAGGGCGATGTTGCCGGGATGAAGCAGAACATCGGTGGCATCGTGATCGGCGCCGACACCCGCGTGGCCGACGACAAGGTGGCGCTGGGCGTGAGCGTGGCCGCGGCCGACATGTCGGCCAAGGGCCGCGACGGCTCGGATTTCCACGGCGACGTCCGTGCCCTGGACATCGGCGGCTACCTGGATGCGGCCTATGCCAAGGGCTACGTGGCAGCGTCGGTGCGCTACACCGACCTGAGCCACGACACCCGCCGCGGCATTGCCGGCATCGAGGGCCTGGACGCCCCGCTGCGCGCCAAGTACGACAGCGACGCGCTGTCGGCGCGCCTGGAGCACGGCCTGTCGTTCACCACCGCCGGTGGCACCGTGGTGCAGCCGCTGCTGCCGGTGGTCGACTACACCCGCCTGTCCAACGCCCGCTTCAACGAAGGCCAGGCCGTCGGCGCGCTGACCGGTCGCAGCGGCAGCCTGGAGAGCGTGCGCGTCGGCGCGGGCCTGCAGCTGTTCAAGAGCTTCCACGGCAGCAACGGCGAGCGCATCACCCCGCACGCGCGCGTGCTGTGGCAGCAGGAGCTGGGCGATTCGCAGGCCCGCTTCACCTCGGCCTTCGCCGCGGCGCCGGACCTGACCTTCGGTGCGGCCAGCCAGGCCGTGGGCGAGCAGCTGCTGTCGTGGAACCTGGGCGTCAGCAGCCGTGCCAGCGAGCGCCTGTCGGTGATGTTCGACTACGTCGGTGAACGCCGCGACGGCCAGACCGTGAACGGGGTCATGCTGGGCGTCGGTTACCGCTTCTGATGCACAAAGCCCCCCCGGTGGCCGGCGCCGGCCACCGGGAGGCGGCATGAACGCACGCCCTGTGCGTGGGTGCGACAACATGTCGCATGCTGAATCGGGCTCCAGCTGCGCTGGATCATTGTCAATGCCTTTCTAAAGTGATGGGCGAAGCCTAGAATTGCCGCGCTGAATCCGGCAGTCCCGTATACGTTTTCCCCGGCGGTTCATCGCCGGGTGGTCGTTTCGCGCAAGCGTGCAAGGGAGTGCCGGACCAGGCCCCCCCTCGCAATTGGATCGACCGATGATTCCGTTGAAATCACTTGGACGCAGCCTGCGTCCGGGCATGCTGCTTGTCCTGTCCGCGCTGCTGGCGGGCTGCGACGCGGCCATCCTCAACCCCAAAGGCCAGATCGGCCAGGACGAGAAGACCCTGCTGATCACCGCCACGGTGCTGATGCTGCTGGTCGTCGTCCCCGTGATCGTGATGACCCTGGCGTTCGCGTGGAAGTACCGCGCCTCCAACACCAAGGCCCGCTACGAGCCCAAGTGGTCGCATTCCACCGCCATCGAAGTGGTGGTGTGGTCGATCCCGTGCATGATCGTGCTGGTGCTGGCGGTGCTGACCTGGCGTTCCTCGCACGCGCTGGACCCGTACCGGCCGATCGAATCCGAGCACGCCCCGGTGGTGGTCGAGGCGATCTCGATGGACTGGAAGTGGCTGTTCGTCTACCCGGAAGAGAAGGTGGCCGTGGTCAACGAGCTGACCTTTCCGGTCGATGCGCCGCTGAACCTGAAGATCACCTCCGACACGGTGATGAGCGCGTTCTTCATCCCGAGCCTGGGCAGCATGGTCTATTCGATGGCGGGCATGCAGACCAAGCTGCACCTGATCGCCAACGAGGCCGGCGCGTTCGAGGGCATGGCCTCGCACTACAGTGGCTCGGGCTTCAACAAGATGCATTTCACCGCGCACGCGGTGAGCGACGAGCAGTACCGCGCCTGGCTGGACAAGGTCCGCGCCAGCGACAGGCTGCTGGACAAGGCCGCGTTCACCGAACTGGGCGCCGAGAAGAACCACGACTGGTATCCGGTGACCTATTACGGCCGCACCGAAGCCGGCCTGTTCGACTGGATCCTGGCCCGCCACATGGGCGAGAACCACCACTTCGGCATGAAGAAGCACGACCACGCGGCCGTGCCGCAGGACGCCGCCGCGCACGCGGGCCATGAGGGCCATGAGGGCCACGACGCGGGCGACAGCCGGCCGCACGCCGCCGATGACGCCGGACACAACGCTGACGAGCACGCCGCCCACGCCGGGCACGGCGCCTCGGGAGAATGACAATGCTGGGCAAACTGACTATCGAAGCGGTCCCGTACCACGAGCCGATCATCATGATCACGCTCGGCGCGGCCGGGCTGATCGGCCTGCTGGTGCTGGGCCTGATCACCCGCGCCAGGCTGTGGGGCTACCTGTGGAACGAGTGGTTCACCTCGGTGGACCACAAGAAGATCGGCGCGATGTACCTGATCGTCGCCTTCATCATGATGCTGCGCGGCTTCGCCGACGCGGTCATGATGCGCCTGCAGCAGGCCGTCGCCGCCGGTGGCGCCGAGGGCTACCTGCCACCGCATCACTACGACCAGATCTTCACCGCCCACGGCGTGATCATGATCTTCTTCGTGGCGATGCCGCTGATCACCGGCCTGATGAACCTGGTCGTGCCGCTGCAGATCGGCGCGCGCGACGTCGCCTTCCCGTTCCTGAACTCGCTCAGCTTCTGGCTGTTCGTGGCCGGTGCGGGCCTGGTGATGATCTCGCTGGGCGTGGGTGAATTCGCGCAGACCGGCTGGCTGGCGTTCCCGCCCCTGTCGGGCAAGGAATACAGTCCCGGCGTCGGCGTGGATTACTACATCTGGGGCCTGCAGGTCTCCGGCCTGGGTACCACCCTGAGCGGCATCAACTTCTTCATCACCATCCTCAAGATGCGCACCCCGGGCATGAAGCTGATGCACATGCCGGTGTTCAGCTGGACCGCGCTGGTGACCAACGTGCTGATCATCGCCGCGTTCCCGGTGCTGACCGTCACCCTGGTGCTGCTGACCCTGGACCGCTACCTGGGCATGCACTTCTTCACCAATGACGGCGGCGGCAACGCCATGCTGTACATCAACCTGATCTGGATCTGGGGCCACCCGGAGGTCTACATCCTGGTGCTGCCGGCGTTCGGCGTATTCTCCGAGGTCATCGCCACCTTCTCGCGCAAGACCCTGTTCGGCTACAAGGGCATGGTGTACGCCACCGCCTGCATCGGCGTGCTGTCGTTCATCGTGTGGCTGCACCACTTCTTCACCATGGGTTCGGGCGCCAACGTCAATGCCTTCTTCGGCATCACGACGATGATCATCTCGATCCCGACCGGCGTGAAGATCTTCAACTGGCTGTTCACGATGTACCGCGGCCGCGTGCACTTCACCTCGCCGGTGCTGTGGACCATCGGCTTCATGGTCACCTTCGTCATCGGCGGCATGACCGGCGTGATGCTGGCGATCCCGGCCATCGACTTCGTGCTGCACAACTCGCTGTTCCTGATCGCCCACTTCCACAACGTGATCATCGGCGGCGTGGTGTTCGGCATGTTCGCCGGCATCACCTACTGGTTCCCGAAGATGTTCGGCTTCAAGCTGGACGAGACCTGGGGCAAGCGCGCGTTCTGGTGCTGGTTCATCGGCTTCTACGTGGCCTTCATGCCGCTGTACGTGCTGGGCTTCATGGGCGTCACCCGCCGCCTGCAGAGCTATCCGAACGCCGACTACCAGCCGTACTTCGTGGTCGCCGCGATCGGTGCGTTCATCATCGGCGCCGGCATCCTGTGCCAGGTGATCCAGATCATCGTGTCCATCCGCGACCGCAAGAAGAACGTGGACCTGACCGGCGACCCGTGGGATGCGCGCACGCTGGAGTGGGAAACCGCTTCGCCGGTGCAGTTCTACAACTTCGCCGTGCTGCCCAAGGGCGAGGAACTGGACGATTTCTGGGAGCGCAAGCAGCGTGGCGAAGCCTGGCCGAAGCCGGCCCGCTACAGCGACATCCACATGCCGCGCAACACCGGTACCGGCGTGGTGATCGGCGCCTTCAGCCTGGTGTTCGGCTTCGCGATGATCTGGCACATCTGGTGGCTGGCCATCGTCGGCCTGGTCGGCATGATCGGCACCTTCATCTACCGCACGTTCGACAATGACGTGGATTACTGGGTGCCGGCCGCCGAAGTGGAACGCATCGAAAACGAACATCGCCGCCACCTGGAAGCGCAGGGGCTGGTGAAGACCGAGGTGAAGGCATGAGCACGACCGCCCACACGCTGAACCATGGCCACGCCGCGCACGCGGCGGACCATGGCCACGACCACGAGCACCACCACGACACCGGCGAGAAGACCATCTTCGGTTTCTGGGTGTACCTGATGAGCGACCTGCTCATCTTCGCCTCGCTGTTCGTCACCTACGTGGTGCTGGCCGGCGGTACCAACGGCGGCCCGGGCGCCAAGGAGCTGTTCGACCTCAAGTTCGTGGCCGGCGAGACCGCGCTGCTGCTGATCTCGTCGCTGACCTTCGGCCTGGGCATGATCGCCATGCACCAGAAGAAGGTCGGCCTGATGTTCACCTGGCTGGTCATCACCTGGCTGCTGGGCGCCGGCTTCATGGCCATGGAGATCTGGGAGTTCAACCACCTGGTGCACCAGGGCTACGGCCCGGACCACAGCGCCTTCCTGTCGGCGTTCTTCGCCCTGGTCGGTACCCACGGCCTGCACGTCAGCGCCGGCCTGCTGTGGCTGCTGGTGATGTTCATCCAGCTCAAGCGCAACGGCCTGACCCAGACCAACAAGACCCGCATGGCGTGCCTGAGCCTGTTCTGGCACTTCCTGGACCTGGTCTGGATCGGCGTGTTCTCTGTCGTCTACCTGTCGGGAGCCCTCTGATGTCCGCACATGACAACCACGCCCACGGTGCCGGCGGCGAGAGCCACGGCAGCGTCAAGTCCTACCTGATCGGCTTCGTGCTGGCGGCCATCCTGACCATCATCCCGTTCTGGGTGGTGATGAGCGGCGGCCTGTCCTCGACCTTCGCCACGGCGATGGTGATCCTGGTCTCCGGCCTGCTGCAGCTGCTGGTCCACCTGGTGTTCTTCCTGCACCTGGACCGCTCCTCGGCCGCGCGCTGGAACGTCAATGCCGGCCTGTTCACCGTGGTGGTGATCGGTATCATCGTCGCCGGCACGCTGTGGGTCATGTGGAACATGAACTACCACATGATGCACTGACGTCCCACGACGCCGCGATCGAAAGCAGGGCCGCCCTCCGGGGCGGCCTTTTCGTTGCGCGTGCGTCGCGGGCGCCGGGCCGGCGCGTGTCCGGGCGGCACCGGCCGGGTGCGTGACTGGGCTCAGCCGGCCCGGTGCAGGAAGGTCTCCGCATCCATCGGCCGGCCGAGGTGGTAGCCCTGCAGCAGGTCGCAGCCGAGCTGGTCCAGGAACGCGCGCTGGGCCTCGCTCTCCACGCCTTCGGCCACGACCTGCAACTGCAGCGAGCGGCCGAGCGCGACGATCGCCGAAACGATGGCCGCATCCTCAGGGTTGTGTTCCAGGTCGCGCACGAACGCACGGTCGATCTTCAGTTCCGAGGCCGGCATGCGCTTGAGGTACAGCAGGCTGGAATAACCGGTTCCGAAGTCGTCGATGGCGATCTTCACCCCCATCGCGGTCAGCGTGTTGAGCCGTTGCAGGCTGTCCTCGACATCCTTCATCGCCGTGGTCTCGGTGACCTCCAGGGTCAGGTGGCCGGGGGCCAGCGCATGCCGCCGGAGCGTCTCGCGCACCGTCTCCACCAGTGCCGGCGAGGCGAACTGCAGCGGCGACAGGTTCACCGCCATCGACCAGCCGGGATGGCCGGCGTCATGCCAGGCGCGCAGCTGGGCGCAGGCGCGGTCCAGCACCCAGTCGCCGATGGCCAGGATCAGGCCGCTGCGCTCGGCGATGGGGATGAACGTATCCGGGCCCAGCAGGCCGAGTTCCGGGTGCTGCCAGCGCAGCAGCGCCTCGGCGCCGATCACCGGCTGGCCGCTGGCCGGGAACTTGGGCTGGTAGTGCAGCAGCAGCTCGTCGCGCGCGATCGCCCGGCGCAGGTCCTGCAGCAGGCGCAGGCGGCGGCTGGCGCTGGCCTGCATCGCCGGGGTGAAGAACGTGTAGCCGTCGCGGCCCGACTGCTTGGTGTGGTGCATCGCCGTGTCGGCGTGCGCCATCAGTTCGCGCTCGCTGGTGGCATCGTCCGGGTACAGCGCGATGCCCAGGCTGGCGCTGAGCTGCAGTTCGGCGCCGTCGATCAGCAGCGGCTCGGCCACCGCCGCGGTGATGCGCTCGGCGACCACCACCGCATCGTCGGTCGATTCCACCCCGAGTACCGCGACGAACTCGTCGCCGCCGAGGCGGGCGAGGGTGTCCTGCGGCTGCAGCAGTCCGCGCACCCGCTCGGCCACGCGCGCCAGCAGGCGGTCGCCGAACTGGTGGCCGTAGGCGTCGTTGACCAGCTTGAAGCCATCCAGGTCGCAGAACAGCACCGCGACCGAGGTGCCGTGGCGTTGCGCGTTCTCCATCGCCTGTTCGATCCGGTCCTGCAGCAGCATGCGGTTGGGCAGGCGGGTAAGCGGGTCGTGCAGCGCCGCTTCCACCAGTTCCTGGTTGGCGCGCGCCAGCGAGTCGGCCAGGCGGCCGGTGCGGTGGTGCAGGCGCCGGTCGAACAGCGAGGCGACCAGGGTGATGCCGATGATGGCCACGGTGGCCACGATCACCAGCACCGCCAGCCAACGGGTTTCCAGCCCGCCATCGACCGCGGCCGCGCAGATGCTGCCGGGCGCGAAGGTCGCGGCGGCCATGCCGGTGTAGTGCATGCCGACGATCGCCAGGCCCATCACCAGCGAGGCGGCCACGCGCAGCGGCCACGTATGGCGGCTCTCGCGGCGCAGCCGCAGCGCGATCCACAGCGCCGCGCCGGACGCGCCGATGGCGACCAGGATCGAGGCGGCGAACCACAGCGGGTCGTAGTCGATGCCCGGCTGCATGCGCATCGCCGCCATGCCCAGGTAGTGCATGGCGGCGATGCCGCTGCCCATCAGCACCGCGCCGGCCGCCAGCCGCGGCAACGGCAGGTGCGGCCGCGACGCCAGCCACATGGCATGGGCCGATGCGCCGATCGAAGCGGCCATCGAGTACAGGGTGATGGCCAGGTCGTAGCCGACCGGGATCGGCAGGTGGAAGGCCAGCATGGCGATGAAGTGCATCGACCAGATGCCCAGGCCCATCGCCAGGGCGCCGCCGGCCATCCAGCCATACAGGCTGCGCCCGCGTGCCGTGGCCAGGCGTCCGGCCATGTCCAGGGCGGTGTACGAGGCGAGGATGGCGACCAGCAGGGAAAAGACGACCAGGGTCGGGTTGTAGGTGCCAACCATGCGGGGAGCGTCCGGCGGTTCGTCGAAGCAAGAGTGCACCAGACAGCGGCGCGTGGGTGTGCTTCTTTAGTCGGGAGGGTCGCATCGGCTGCGACGGCTGGCGGGTATCCTGTGCCGGCCCCCAGCGAAGGAACCCCGATGGCGAAGAACCGCACCGCCTATGTCTGCAGCGAATGCGGCGCCGAGTACAGCAAATGGCAGGGCCAGTGCGGCGAATGCGGCGCCTGGAACGTCCTGGCCGAGGTGGTGCTGGAAAGCGCGGCCGCGGTGAAGGCGCCGGCCGCGCGCCGCGGCGGCTGGGCCGGCAAGCTCGAGCCGCCGAAGATCACCGCGCTCAAGGACGTGCAGCAGAGCGAGCATGCGCGGGTGTCCACCGGCATCGGCGAGTTCGACCGGGTGCTGGGCGGCGGCCTGGTCGAAGGCGCGGTGGTGCTGGTCGGCGGCGACCCCGGCATCGGCAAATCGACCCTGCTGCTGCAGGCGCTGGCGAGGATGGCCGGCAGCCTGCCGGTGCTGTACGTGACCGGCGAGGAATCCCTGGCGCAGGTGGCCGGGCGCGCGGTGCGCCTGGACCTGCCGCTGGACGGGCTGGACGCGCTGGCCGAGACCGGCGTCGAACTGATCCTGCAGCACGCCGCCGCGGCGCGCCCCAGGCTGATCGTCGCCGACTCGGTGCAGACGCTGTGGACCGAGACGCTGACCGCCGCGCCGGGCTCGGTCAGCCAGGTGCGCGAGAGCGCGGCACGGCTGGTGCGCTTTGCCAAGGAGACCGGCACCGCGGTGTTCCTGGTCGGCCACGTCACCAAGGAGGGCGGCATCGCCGGCCCGCGCGTGCTCGAGCACATGGTCGACGCGGTGCTGTACTTCGAGGGCGAGAGCGGCAGCCGCTTCCGGGTGCTGCGCGCGTTCAAGAACCGCTTCGGCGCGGTCAACGAACTGGGCGTGTTCGCGATGGGCGAGAAAGGGCTGAAGGAAGTGCCCAACCCCTCGGCCATCTTCCTGTCCGGCGGCAGCACGCGCCAGCCCGGCAGCTGCGTGATGGTCACCCGCGAGGGCACCCGGCCGCTGCTGGTGGAGGTGCAGGCGCTGGTCGATTCCTCGCCGCTGTCCAACCCGCGCCGGGTCGCGGTGGGACTGGAGCAGAACCGCCTGGCGATGCTGCTGGCGGTGCTGCACCGCCATGGCGGGGTGATGGTCGGCGACCAGGACGTGTTCATCAACGTGGTCGGCGGCATCCGCGTGCAGGAGACCGCGGTCGACCTGCCGGTGCTGCTGGCGGTGCTGTCGTCGCTGCGCGACCAGCCGTTGGCGGAGAAGACCATCGCCTTCGGCGAGGTCGGGCTGTCCGGCGAGATCCGCCCGGTACCCAATGGCGAGGAGCGCCTGCGCGAAGCGGCCACCCATGGTTTCAAGCGCGCCATCGTACCCCGCGCCAACGCGCCCAAGGCCGGTTCGGTCAAGGGCATGGAGGTGATCGCGGTCGAGCGGCTGGCCGAAGCGATCGAGGCGGCCTGAGTGGCGCGCGCAGGATCGGCGATGCGCCGCCGGGGGAGCGCATCGATGCGCATGGCCCGGGCCGTGGTCGGGATCGGGGTGCTGGGGCTGCTGTCGGCGCCGGCGGCGCTGGCCGCACCCGCTTGCGCGGCGCCGCTGGCGGTGGCACGGGCATTGTTCGAGGCCGGGACGTCCGCGCGCTTCCTCGACACGCCCGATGCCCTGCTGGCCCCGGGGTTCGCGCGGGTGATCGCGGCCGAGCGTGATTGCCAGCAGCGCGAGCAGGGCATCTGCCGGCTTGACCATGACCCCTGGCTGGACGGCCAGGATGGCGAGGTGGATGCCGAACCCGGCTACCGGTGGCGGGCGCAGTCGCCGGCAGCCGGCACGGTGGAAGTGCGCTTCCCGGTATGGGGCGAGCCGCACCTGACGCGGTTGGCGATGCGCCGCCAGGCCGATGGCTGCTGGCGGCTGGAGGACCTGGTCACCCACCGCGGGCAATCCATGCGCGCGCTGCTGGCGCGGCCGTTTCCCTGAGGCCGCCGGGGCGGCATCGGCGCCAGGGTCAGCGTGGGTGCCCGAACACCAGTTCGATCACGAACTGGCTGCCGAAGAAGGCCAGCAACAGCAGCACCATCGCGCTCAGCGTCCAGTGCACGGCCTTCACCCCGCGCCAGCCATGCCGGCGGCGGCCGATCATCAGCGTGCCGAACACCAGCCAGGACAGCACGCTGAGCACGGTCTTGTGCACCAGCTTCTGCGCCAGCAGGTCGTCCACGAACAGCACCCCGGTGACCAGGGTCAGGGTCAGCAGGCAGAAGCCGACGGTGATGGTGCGGAACAGCAGCGCCTCCAGGTCGGTCAGCGGCGGCAGTGCGCGCAGCCACGGGCGGAAGTCGCGCCGGCGCAGCGCCCGTTCCTGCAGCCACAGCATGATCGCCAGCAGTGCGGCGATGCTCAGCGTCGCGTAGGCCAGCAGCGCCAGCCAGGCATGGGTGGCCAGCCGCCAGCCCAGCGCCCTGCTCGGTTCGTGGCCGTAGCCGTGGTAGGCCAGCAGCAGCAGCGCGGCCATCGGGAACACCAGCACGCCCAGCGCCGCCATGCGCCCGCGCGCGCCGACCACGGTGGTGAGCGCGGCCATGCCCAGTGCCACCAGCGACAGCGCGGCGAAGAAATGCATGTCCGGCCCGCCACTGGTGCGCATCGCCACCAGCAGGTGGTAGCTGCCGTGCAGCACCACCGCCGCGGCCGCCGGCCACAGCCAGGTGCGCGACCCGGCGGCACGTTCGGCCGCCAGGCCATGGACGAGCAGTCCGGTGGACAGCAGGTACAGCGCGGTCGCGATGAGAACGATTGTCATCGGCACAGTTTCGCATACGCGCCCGCCGCTGGCGATGCGCGCCGCGACGGGGCGGCGGCAGGCGCCGGTGGCCGCTATAATTTGGCCTCTTTGCCAACGTTCCCGCAGGTTGCACCGCATGTTCGAGTCCCTGACCCAGCGCCTTTCCGGCACCATCGAGCGCCTGCGCGGCCGTGGCCGCCTGACCGAGGAGAACATCCGCGAGGCGACCCGCGAGGTGCGCATCGCGCTGCTGGAGGCCGATGTCGCGCTGCCGGTGGTGCAGGCGCTGATCGAGAAGATCAAGGTGCGCGCGGTCGGCCAGGAGGTGCTCAAGTCGCTGACCCCGGGCCAGGCGCTGATCAAGGTCGTGCGCGACGAGCTCACCGCGGTGATGGGCTCGCAGGCCGCCGACCTGAACCTCAACGTGCCGGCGCCGGCGATCATCCTGATGGCGGGCCTGCAGGGCGCGGGCAAGACCACCACGGTCGGCAAGCTCGCCAGGCACCTGAAGGAAAAGCGCAAGAAGAAGGTGATGGTGGTGTCGGCGGACGTGTACCGCCCGGCCGCGATCGAGCAGCTGAAGACGCTGGCCGAGCAGGTCGGCGTGCTGTTCTTCCCGTCGTCGGCCGAGCAGAAGCCGGTGGACATCGTGCGCGCCGCCATCGACGACGCCCGCAGGTCCTTCGTCGACGTGCTGCTGGTCGATACCGCCGGCCGCCTGGCCATCGACGAAGCGATGATGGCCGAGATCAAGGCCCTGCACGCGGCGGTGAACCCGGCCGAAACCCTGTTCGTGGTCGATTCGATGACCGGCCAGGACGCGGCCAACACCGCCAAGGCGTTCGGCGAAGCGCTGCCGTTGACCGGCGTGGTGCTGACCAAGACCGACGGCGACGCCCGCGGCGGCGCCGCGCTGAGCGTGCGCTACATCACCGGCAAGCCGATCAAGTTCACCGGTACCGGCGAGAAGGTCGACGGCCTGGACGTGTTCCATCCCGAGCGCGTGGCCAGCCGCATCCTGGACATGGGCGACGTGTTGACGCTGGTCGAGCAGGTCGAGCAGCAGGTCGACAAGGACAAGGCGCAGAAGCTGGCCGAGAAGGTCGCCAAGGGCAAGAAATTCGACCTCAACGACATGCGCGACCAGCTCGAGCAGATGCAGAACATGGGCGGCATCGGCGGCTTGATGGACAAGCTGCCGGGCCTGGGGCAGATCCCCGAGCACCTCAAGCAGCAGGTGCAGCAGAGCAGGGAAGTGCCGCGCATGATCGCCATCATCAATTCGATGACCAAGAAGGAACGCCGCAACCCGGGCCTGCTCAACGGCTCGCGCCGGGCGCGGATCGCACGCGGCTCCGGCACCCAGCCGGCCGACGTCAACAAGCTGATGAAGCAGTACATGCAGATGGAAAAGATGATGGGCAAGCTGTCCGGCGGCGGCATGAAGGGCATGCTGCGCAACATGAAGGGCATGTTCGGCGCGATGGGCGGCAAGGGCGGCCTGCCGTTCCGCTGAGCCCGGCAGCGCGCGCCGCCATTGGCGCAGGCGCAAAGGCTCGGCGATGATGGCGGCTCCCGATTGGAGTGCGGCATGACCCCGGACATCCGCCAACGCGTGGACCGCTTCTGCCAGCGCTTCGGGGTCGGGCTGCCGGTCCTGCTGGCACCGATGGCCGGCGCCTGCCCGGTGGCCCTGTCCGCGGCCGTCGCCAGCGCCGGCGGCATGGGCGCGATGGGCGCGGTGCTGTCCACGCCGGCGCAGATCGGGCAATGGATGGACGACTTCCGCCGGCAGTCGCACGGACCGGCCCAGGTCAATGTCTGGGTGCCGGATCCGCCGCCGGTCCGCGACGCAGCGGCCGAAGCGGCGACCCGCGCGTTCCTGCAACGCTGGGGGCCGGCGGTGCCGGCCAGTGCCGGCGATGCCGCACCGGCCGATTTCGATGCGCAGTTCGACGCCCTGGTCGCGGCACGGCCGGCGGTGGCCTCGACCATCATGGGCGTGTTCTCCGCGGCGCAGGTCTCGCGCCTGAAGGCCGCCGGCATCGCCTGGTTCGCCTGTGCCACCACGCTGGACGAGGCCTTGCAGGCGCAGGCGGCCGGGGCCGACGCGGTGGTCGCGCAGGGCATGGAGGCCGGTGGTCATCGCGGTGCGTTCGTGGACGCGCGCGCCGAGGCGCAGGCGAGTGGCCTGTTCGCACTGCTGCCGCGCCTGGCCGATCGCCTCGAGGTGCCGGTGGTCGCGGCCGGTGGCATCGGCGATGGCCGTGGCGTGGCCGCCGCGCTGCTGCTCGGTGCCAGCGCGGTGCAGGTGGGCACGGCGTTCCTGGCCACCGACGAATCCACCATCGCCGAGGCCTGGAAGCAGGCGCTGCCCGCGGTGGAACCGGAACATACCCGCGCCACCCGGGTTTTCAGCGGCCGCCTCGGCCGTGCGCTCGACACCGCCTATGTATGCGCCGCGGAAGCGGCCGATGCGCCACGCCCGCAGCCGTACCCGGTGCAGCGCGGCCTCACTGCCGGCATGCGCCGGCAGGCGCAGGCCGACGACCGGCTGGAGGCGATGCAGGCCTGGGCCGGGCAGTCGGCGTGGATGGCGCGGCGCGGCCCCGCCGCCGGCGTGGTGCGGGCGATGTGGCAGCAGGCGCAGGCGCTGCTGTGAACGCGGTGTCCTGCAACGGCGAACCGGTCGATGCCGGGCTGCTCGACGCGGCGCTGGTCAATTACGGGCACTTCACCTCGCTGCAGGTGCGCGCGGGCGCGGTCCAGGGCTGGGCGCTGCACCTGCGGCGGCTGCAGCAGGGCACGCGCGAACTGTTCGATGCCGAACTGGACGAAGCGCGCCTGCTCGACTGGCTGCGGCAGGCGCTCGTGGCGCGGGGCATGCAGGATGCCTCGCTGCGCATCACCGTGTTCTCGCGCGCCTTCGACTTCCGCCAGCCGCTGCGGGCGGTGCCGGTGGACGTACTGGTAAGCGTGGCCGCGCCGGCGACGGTGCCCGGCCAGGCCCGGGCGGTGCTGCCGGTGCGCTACCAGCGCGAGCTGCCGCAGCTCAAGCATGCCGGCACCCTGCCGCTGTTCCAGCAGCGGCGCCTGGCGATGCGCCGGGGCTTCGACGACGCCCTGTTCGTCGATGCGGCCGGGCGGATCAGCGAGGGCAGTACCTGGAACATCGCCCTGCTCGCCGGCACGGAGGTGGTATGGCCGCGTGCCGAAGCGCTGCGCGGCACCGCCGAACAACTGCTCATCGCCGGCCTGGAGCAACTCGGGCAGGCGCAGGCGTGGCGGGAGGTGCCGCTGGACGCCTTGGACGGCTTCCGCGCGGCGGTGGCCTGCAACGCCACCGGGCTGTGGCCGTTGGCGCGGATCGGCGACTGCCGGTTCGCGGATTCGGAGGCGCTGCTGCGGCAACTGCGGCACGCCCTGGCGCAGACGCCCTGGCGGCCGCTGTGAACCGGCCTGTTCAGGCAGGGCCGGGGGCGGGCTTGGAATGGGCCGGGGGCGCGGCTATAATCGCCGGCTTACCGCGCCATCCCGGCGACTGGGCTACAAAGGAAAAACCACCATGGTCAAGATTCGACTGACCCGCGGCGGCGCCAAGAAGCGTCCGTTCTACCACATCATCGTCACCGACGTGCGCAGCGCCCGCGACGGCCGCAACATCGAGCGCGTCGGCTACTACAACCCGGTCGCCCAGGGCGCCGAGCAGCGCGTGGTGCTGGACATCGCCGCGGTCGACAAGTGGGTCGCCAACGGCGCCCAGCTGACCGACAAGGTTCGCAACCTGTACAAGGAAGCGACCAAGGCCCAGGCCGCAGCGGCCTGATCCTGGCGGGCCGCGCGCAAGCGCGGCCCGACTGCTTTATGAAGAAAGATTCCGAGCGCCGGATCCTGCTGGGCAGGGTGACCGGCGCTTTTGGTGTGCGCGGCGAGCTCAAGCTCGAGTCCTGGACCGAGCCGCGGCTGGCCATTTTCAATTATCAGCCCTGGATCCTGCGCAGCCCCTCGGGGCAGGAGTCGCAGATCACCGGCGTGCGCGGCCGCGAGGCCGGCAAGACGCTGGTGGCGACCTTCCCCGGGGTGGACGACCGCAACATGGTCGAGGCCATGCGCGGTACCGAGATCCATATCCCGCGCAGCGCGCTGCCGCCGCCCAGGCCGGACGAGTACTACTGGGTCGACCTGGAGGGCCTGGACGTGCAGACCGTGGACGGCGTCAAGCTGGGCCGCGCCTCGCACCTGTTCAACACCGGCGCCAACGACGTGCTGGTGGTGCGCGGCGACCGCGAGCGCATGGTGCCGTTCGTGATGGACGATTTCGTCAAGTCGGTCGACTTCGACGCCAACCTGATCGTGGTCGACTGGGATCCGGAGTTCTGACCCCGGTGCGCATCGACGTCATCACCCTGTTTCCCGAGTTCATCGCGCAGTCCGCCGCGCTGGGCGTGGTCGGCCGCGCGCAGGAGCGCGGCCTGCTCGACCTGCATGGCTGGAATCCGCGCGACCATGCCGAGGGCAACTACCGCCGCGTGGACGACCGCCCGTTCGGCGGCGGCCCGGGCATGGTGATGCTGATCGAACCGCTGCGCGCGGCGCTGGCCGCCGCGCGCGCTGCCGACCCGACTCCGGCGCCGGTGATCTACCTGAGCCCGCAGGGGCAGCCGCTGACCCAGGCCAAGGTGCGCGAACTGGCGGCACTGCCGCGGATGATCCTGCTGTGCGGCCGCTACGAAGGCGTGGACGAGCGCTTCCTGGCCGCCGAGGTGGACCAGGAGATATCCCTCGGCGACTACGTGCTGTCCGGCGGCGAACTGGGCGCGGCGGTGATCGTCGATGCGGTGACCCGGTTGCAGGAGGGTGCGCTGAACGACGCCGAATCGGCGGTTCAGGACAGTTTCGAGGGCGACGGCCTGCTCGATTGCCCGCACTACAGCCAGCCGGCCAGTCATGCGCTGGGCGACGTGCCGGAGGTGCTGCGTTCGGGCAACCATGCCGCGATCGCCCGCTGGCGCCGGCAGCAGTCGCTGCTGCGCACGGCGCTGCGCCGTCCCGACCTGCTGGACGAAGCCCGCCTGGGCAAGGCCGACCGCAGGCTGCTGGACGAGGCCCGGCAGGCCCTGGCCGCCGGAGGGGATGCCCCTACTGGCGCCGGGGACGGCGCATAGGCTAGAATTGCGGATTCCCGTGGCCCCAGGGCCATGCGGACCGCCAGAACAACAATCGTGCAGCGCAATCCGGCGACTGCATCAGCCCAAGTTGTCGACACGACACGTCCACCCGAATACATCGGTGCAATCATGAGCAAGCTGAACAAATCCATCGTCGCGGACTTCGAATCCGCCCAGATCACCCGCGAACTGCCGAAGTTCAGCCAGGGCGACACCGTTGTCGTAAACGTCAAGGTCAAGGAAGGCAACCGCGAGCGCGTGCAGGCCTACGAAGGCGTCGTGATCGGCACCAAGAACGCCGGCCTGAACTCCTCGTTCACCGTGCGCAAGATCTCGCACGGCTACGGCGTCGAGCGCGTGTTCCAGACCCACAGCGCGCTGATCGACTCGGTCGAAGTCAAGCGCCGCGGCAAGGTCCGCGCCGGCAAGCTGTACTACCTGCGTGGCCTGGAAGGCAAGGCTGCCCGCATCAAGGAAGACCTGGCCGCCGCTGCGCAGGCCAAGGCTGCCCGCCAGGCCGCCAAGTCCGCCGAGTAATCCCGCCGCGGGCTTCGCGCCCGTCGCCGCGCAACGGCCGCCTTCGGGCGGCCGTTTGCGTTTGCGTGCCCGTGAAGTGCCGCCGTGAGCGGACTGGCCCGCGGCCGCCACTGCCTGCAGCCGGACGGTATCCGGCCGTCGCGGATGGGAGCCGGCACCGGGCCGGGCGCTGGAGGAGGGGGGCGGGGAAGTCCGCCGGGCGATGCCCGGGGGGGCGCGGGGCCCGGTTACGCTGCCGGTTCGGCGACGACCACGTCGATGCCGCGGCGCTGCAGGCCTTCGCGCGTGGCCTCGTCGATGCCCGCGTCGGTGATCACCACGTGGATCTGGTCCAGGTAGGCGATGCGGTGCAGGCTGACGCGGCCGAACTTGGAGGCGTCGGTCAGCACCACGATGCGCCGCGCGCGTTCGACCATGCGGTGGTTCAGGCGCGCCTCGGCCTCGTCGTGGGTGGTCAGGCCGAACTGCAGGTCCAGGCCATCGACCCCCAGGAACAGGGTGTCGAAGCTGTAGGGATTGAGGCTGGCCTCGGCCTGGCTGCCCTGCAGCGACAGCGACTGCTTGCGCAACTGGCCGCCGGTGAGCAGGACGTTGACGCCGGCGGCGTTGGCCAGCTCCCAGGCGATGTTCAGGCCGTTGGTCATCACCGTCACGTCGCGGTGCCCGCGCAGGTGGCGGGCCAGGGTCATGGTGGTCGAGCCGGAGTCGATGATGATGTTGTCGCCGGGCTGCACCAGCTGCGCCGCACGCGCGCCGATGGACTCCTTGAGCGGCAGGTTCAGCGCATCCTTTTCGTGGATGTCCTGCTCCTGCGGCGGCGTGCGCACCAGGGTGGCGCCGCCGTGGGTGCGCGTGGCCAGGCCCTGCTCCTCGAAATGGCCCAGGTCGGTGCGGATGGTCACCGCCGACACGCCGTAGCGGCCGACCAGATCGGCGACCTGCACCGAGCCCTGCTCGAGCAGCTGCTGCAGGATCTGCTGGCGGCGGGAACGGGTGTTGCGCATGGCCATTTCGTACTTTCTCCGGGAAAGGTCGAGCTTAGCCGTTCGCAAGGTTTGGCGGGGCGGAACTTGCGTTGTGCCGGCGCGGGCCGGCGGTATTGGCCGCGCAGGCGCGCGCATATTCGTCCAGGCACAGGCCGATGCGGTGCCGCACCAGGGCGCCGGGGGTATTGGCCAGCGTGCCTTCGCGTACCGCGCGGAACTGTTCGGGCAGGTACTGGCTGAGCAGCGCCAGCGGCGGCGCGTGCCGTTCCAGGTTGGCGAACAGCGTGCGCACCGCATCCAGCAGCGCCGGTTCGCCCCAGTAGTAGCGGCAGCGGTCGCTGAAGGCGAATGCGCGCAGCCGCCGCAGCGTGTCCGCGTCGCCGTGGTAGTGCGCCTGCCAATGCCGGGGTTGTGCGGTCATCACCTCGTCCAATACCTGCGGCAGGCGCGAGCATTGCGCGGCCGGCAGCAGCTCGGCTTCGATCGCGGCCAGCGCGAACAACGCCTCGCGGTAGGCGAAAGTCGCGGCGGGGCCGACCTTGAGGATGGCGAAGTGGTCGCGCACCAGTGCGTGCAGGCCGCTCTCGCGCTGGTAGTCGGTGGAGTGCGCCTCGAACACGATGCGCGGCTGCCGTTCCAGGAAATCGGCCAGCTCGGCGGCGGCCGCGGCATCGTAGTCGTGCACGCTGCTGTGGTCGAAATCCACGCCCGGCTGCACCACCATCGCGATCACCCGCTGCCAGGCGTCGCGCAGCGCCGGGGTGTCGAAGGCCTGGCGGTGGATCTCCAGGGTCTGTGCCGCCGCGGCCGGCGTGGTCACCGCCAGCCCGGCTGCCAGCGACGCTTCGCCGCCTGGAACCGGTACTTCGGTACCGATCACGTAGACCGGCGGCGGCAGGCCGTGGCTGGCGGCGGTGCGTTCGGCGATGGCCGCCAGTTCGGCCGAGCGCGCGGCGACGATGGCGTCGGGCAACGGCACCGGGTCGTCGGCGCAGGACATGCTGCAGTCCAGGTGGATCTTGTGGAAACCGGCGGCGACATAGGCCTCGATCAGCACCCGTGCGTGCGCCATCGCTTCGGCCGCGGGCTGCTTCTGCCACGCATTGGGCCCGAGATGGTCGCCGCCCAGGATCAGCCGCCCGCGCGGGAAGCCTTCTTCGTCGGCCAGCGCCTGCACGTAATCGCGGTACTGCGGCGGGGTCATGCCGGTGTAGCCGCCGAACTGGTCGACCTGGTTGGAGGTGGCTTCGATCAGCAGCACCGTGCCGCGACGGGCCGCCACCTGCAGCGCCGCGCGCAGCACCTGTTCATGGCTGCAGCAGACGCTGTACAGGCCGACGTTGTGGCCGGCGCGGTGGTCGGCGAGCAGGGACTGCAGCGGGGACATGGGCGTACTCACGGGGTCAGGAAAAAGTGGGCTGGCAGGCGAGCAGGGCGGCACCGCGTGCGCCGCCGGCATCGCCGAAGCGGGGTGGCACGATCGGCGGCACCTGCACGCCGGCGAACAGGTGCGCGGCGATCGCCGACGGCAGCTGCTGGTACAGCGGCGCGTACTGCGACAGGCCGCCGCCGAGCACGATCACGTGCGGGTCCAGCGCCAGCACCAGCGCGGCCAGGCTGTGGCCGAGCAGGTCGCGGTGGATGTCCAGTGCCTGCCGCGCGCGGGCATCGCCGGCCTCGGCCAGGGCGATCACGTCGCTGGCGTTGCCGGCGCTGCCGCCCAGATGGCGTTCGATCATCGCCACGCCGCTGCCGGAGACATAGCGCTCCACGCAGCCGCGCAGCCCGCAGCCGCACTCGAGCAGCGGCAGCCCGTGGCGCTGCAGCAGGTCGGCCGGCACGCTCCAGTGGCCCCATTCGCCGGCCAGGCCGTTGAAGCCGCCGATCAGCCGGCCCTGCACGCAGTAGCCGCCGCCGGCACCGGTGCCGAGGATCGCGCCGAACATGCTGGGGTAGCCGTCGGCGGCACCGCCATGGGCCTCGGACAGGGCGAAGCACTGCAGGTCGTTGCCGAAGCGCAGGGGCCGCTGCAGGCGTGCCTGCAGGTCCCGGGCCACGCACTGGCCGGTGAGCGCCGGCACGTTGGCGCTGAGCTGGCGGCCGCTGCGCCGGTCGCGCACGCCGGGCAGGGCGATGCCGATGGCATGCGCGCCCGCGCCCAGTGCCGCATCGGCATCGGCGACCAGGCGTTCGACCGCCTGCAGGAAGCCCGGGTAGTCGCCCTGCGGGGTGGCGATGCGCTTGCGCCAGACCACCTGCAACGCCGCATCGCAGGCCACCAGCTCGGTCTTGGTGCCACCGATGTCGATGCCGTAGCAGGTGTCGGCGGTGGACTCAGCCATGGTGGATGGTGACGCCCTTGACCACGCGGTTGACGGTACCGTCGGGGAACGGATTGTCTGGCGTCAACCCCAGAGCGGCCGAGCGCCGCAGCGCATAGAGCTGCGCGAACGGCAGCCACGCCGGCGCCAGCCAGGCATCGGCCAGCGGCGGCACCTGCAGGGTGAAATCGTCGCCGGCGCCGATATCCGAATGCGGGCCGACCGACAGCACTTTGCCGGCCACGCCGTCGCCCCGCAGTTCTTCCAGCAGGTCCTGTTCGTAGCGGCGCGCCAGCGGTTGCACGCTGCGCAGCATCACCACCAGGGTGCGCGGGTCGAGGGTGGATTTGGGGCCATGGCGGAAGCCCAGCGGGGTGTTGGCCATCGCCAGCACGCGGCCGGCGGTCAGTTCCAGCACCTTCAGCGCGGCTTCGCGGGCCAGCGCTTCCAGCGGGCCGCTGGCCAGGTAGATGACCCGCTCGAACGGCTGCGCCGCGAGCGCGGCCACCGGCGCGTCCCAGCGTTGCAGTCCTTGTCGCGCCAGCGCGGCGAGGTCGTGGATGCGCTGGCCGCGCGCGCTCCACGGCGCGCGTTCGAACACCGCCAGCGCCGCCAGCAGCATGCAGCTCAGGCTGCTGGTCATGGCGAAGGCGCGGTCGCAGCTGGCCGGCGGCATCAGCAGCGTGCAGGTATCGGCGCGGCCGGCGCCACGGCGCGCCAGTTCGCCATCGGCGTTGCAGGTGATGTCGAGGAAGCGGGCGTCGTCCACGTCGGCGCGCACGCGCTCGACCGCGGCCACGCTTTCCGGGCTGGAGCCGCTGCGGCCGAAGGACACCAGCAGGGTCGGGCGCTCGCGCTGCAGATACAGCGACGGGTGGGTCAGCAGGCTGGTGGTATGCACCGCGCGCACGTCCGCCGGCCACTGCGCATTGAGGTGGTCGGCGACCATCTCGGCGATGAAGCCGGAACTGCCGGCACCGGTGAACAGCACGCGTTGCGCCGGATCGGACAGGCGCTGGCCAAGGAAGGCCTGCAGGCGCGGCTGGTCGCGTTCCAGGGCGGCGGCCAGGGCGTCCCACAAGGCCGGTTGCTGGGCGATTTCGGCAGCGGTATCGGCTCCGCCCAGGCGCTGCCAGGCAGATGGGTCGGTAAGCAGGGTGGCGTCCATTCTTGGTTCCTGTTGGGCCAGCGCACGATCTGCTTTTTCTTTCGAAATGTCAAACATCGAAAGAAAAAAGAAAGAAATCTTTCGGCGAGATGGAATGCCGGACCTGAACCGGCGAACGAAAGGTTTCCGCGCACGGCCTTTCGTTGGCGCATCCCGCGCGGAACGGGGCGATAAGGAAAGTGGTGCTTTGCACAAACTTTCGTTTCATTCAAAAATCCTTATCTTTTGCTTTCATTTTGTTGACATCTTTCGAATTGCTGCCCTAGAGTCGGCGCAACGCCATCGGATGCCCACCTGGGCCTGGGGAGCAAGGTGCACAACCGCGTACGACGTCTGCCACTGCCGGTGGCGCTGCTTTCCGTGCTGCTGCTGCCGGCGCTGCCGGCGCATGCCGAGCCGGTGGGCAACCTGCGCACGGTCAGTGCCGGCGATGGCCGCGACGGCGTGCGCGGCTGGGATCTGCTCACCGACACCGGCGCGCGCATCCGCATCGAGCTGCCGGCCGCCGACATCGTCCGCGTGCAGGCCGGGCGCAAGGGCAGGCTGAGCGGTGCCGGCGACAAGGCCGCGCCGATCGTGCTGCCGCAGCCCCGGGCCAACGTACAGGCGCACCTGGAGCAGGACGCGCAGGAGATCCGCGTGCGTACCGATGCCCTGGTGCTGCACGTGCAGCGCCAGCCCCTGCGCCTGCGCCTGGAGCGCCTGGACGGCGACCAGCCGGTGGCGCTGTGGCAGGAACTGCAGCCGCTGGACCTGGACACCGCACAGAGCGTGCAGGTGTTGTCTTCGCAGGCCGACGAGGCATTCTTCGGCGGCGGCCAGCAGAACGGCCGCTTCCAGTTCAAGGGCCGCGAACTGGAGATTTCCTATTCCGGCGGCTGGGAGGAGGGCGACCGCCCGAGCCCGGCGCCGATGCTGCTCAGCTCGCGCGGCTGGGGCATGCTGCGCAACACCTGGAGCGATGGCAGCTACGACCTGCGCCAGCCCGACCAGGCCACGCTGCTGCACCGCGAAGACCGCTTCGATGCCTACTACTTCGTCGGCGCGGACCTGCCGCGGCTGATCGAGCGCTACACCCGCCTGACCGGGCGCCCGAACCTGGTCGCGCGCTGGGCGCTGTCCTATGGCGATGCCGATTGCTACAACGACGGCGACAACGCCAAGAAGCCCGGCAGCGTGCCCGAAGGCTGGAGTGACGGCCCCACCGGCACCACGCCGGACGTGGTGGAGAGCGTCGCCGCGCAGTACCGCGCCCACGACATGCCCGGCGGCTGGATCCTGCCCAACGACGGCTATGGCTGCGGCTACCGGCAGTTGCCCGAAACCGTGCAGCGGTTGGCCAAGTACGGCTTCAGGACCGGCCTGTGGACCGAGAACGGCGTGGACAAGATCGCCTGGGAAGTCGGCAAGGCCGGCAGCCGCGTGCAGAAGCTGGACGTAGCCTGGACCGGCCCCGGCTACCAGTTCGCGATGGACGCCAACCGCCAGGCGTTCGACGGCATCGTCGACAATTCCGATGCGCGCCCGTTCCTGTGGACGGTGATGGGCTGGGCCGGCATCCAGCGCTATGCGGTGGCCTGGACCGGCGACCAGAGCAGCAGCTGGGACTACATCCGCTGGCACGTGCCGACCCTGGTCGGTTCGGGCCTGTCCGGCATGGCCTACGCCAGCGGCGACGTCGATGCGATCTTCGGCGGCAGCGCCGAGACCTTCACCCGCGACCTGCAGTGGAAGGCCTTCACCCCGGTGCTGATGGGCATGAGCGGCTGGTCGTCGGGGGCGCGCAAGCACCCGTGGTGGTTCGACGAGCCCTACCGCGGCATCAACCGCGATTACCTGAAATTGAAGATGCGCCTGACCCCGTACATGTACGGGCTGGTGCACGAGGCCGCGCAGACCGGCGCGCCGCCGGTGCGCGGGCTGATGTGGGACAACCCGCGCGACCCGCATGCGCGCGACGAGACCTACAAGTACCAGTTCCTGCTCGGCCGCGAGCTGCTGGTGGCGCCGGTGTACCGCAGCCAGGCCGCCAGCCGCGGCTGGCGCCGCGACATCCACCTGCCGGCCGGCGGCTGGTTCGACTACTGGGACGGCCGCCGCGTGCAGGCCGGCGCCGAAGGCCGCCGCCTCGACCGCCAGGTGGACCTGGCGACGCTGCCGGTGTTCGTGCGTGCCGGCGCGATCGTGCCGATGTATCCGTCCATGCTGTTCGACGGCGAGAAGCCGCTGGATGAAGTCACCTTCGACCTGTACCCGCAGGGCGACTCCAGCTACACGCTGTACGAGGACGATGGCACTACACGCCGCTACCAGCAGGGCGAATCCAGCACCCAGCGCATCCAGGTGCAGGCGCCGGCGCAGGGCAGCGGCCCGGTGCAGGTGCGCATCGACGCGGTGCAGGGGCAGTACCGCGGACAGCTGGCGCAGCGCCGCTACGGCCTGCGCGTGCTCAACCGGCAGGCCCCGGCCGCGGTGCGGCTGGACTACCGCGCGCTGCCGATGCTGGCCGGCGCGGCCGCCTTCGACGCGGCCGAAGAGGGCTGGTACTTCGATGCCGGCGAACGCCGCGGCACCCTGCACGTGCGCACCGCCAGCGTGGACATCCGCCAGCCGCTGCAGTTGCGGCTGGATTTCCCGCTGGCCGCGGCCACGGCCGACGACGCCTTCCCGGCGGCCCCGGAACAGGGCCGCGTGCTGCCGCCGGACAGCCTGCTGGTGGTCAACCGCCCGGCCGAGGAAACGGGCTACCCGCTGGAGAACGCCTTCGACGACGATCCGGCCACCTGGTTCCGCAGCGTGCGCAACCAGGCCATCCGCACCGGCGCCCACGAATGGGTGATCGGCTTCGGCGAGCGGCGCATGATCGATGGCGTCGAACTGGCACCGCGCAACGACCCGCACTGGAAGCACGGCCAGGTGCGCGACTACGAGATCTACCTGGCCGACAGCAACGGCGAGTGGGGCGAGCCGGTCGCGCGCGGCCGCCTGCCGCTGGAGCAAGGCCTGCAGCGCATCGATTTCCCGGCCCATGCCGGCCGCCTGCTGCGCTTCCGCGTGCTCGGCGTGCAGAACCCGGACGGCGACGGCGACGGCGCCGCGGGCAGCGACCCGATGGTCAGCGCCGCGCAGGCCACTGCCGCGCGCGCCATCGACGCGCTGCGGCCGCGCGACGTCGGGCCGATCGCGCTGTCCACCTTCCACATCCTCGAACAACAGCTACCGGAGCGGCCGGCACGGCAGCAATACCTCTCCCGGCTGCCGCTGCCGGCCGCGCTGGCCGGGCAGGTGCAGGCCGACCGCGCGCTGCATGGCGATGCCGGCATGCGCATGAACGGCCTGCTGTTCCGCAGCGGCCTGGGCGTGGGCGCGGACAGCCGCGTCGACCTGGCGCTCAGGGGCCGCTGGCGACTGCTGCGTGCCGATCTCGGCATCGACGATGCCTGCCGCGCCGCCGGCGGCATGCAGTTCCAGGTCTGGGGCGATGGCCGTCTGCTGTACGACAGCGGCCTGGTGAAGGCCCCGGGCGTGGTCAAGCCGGAACTGGACATCCGCGGCCTGTCCTCGCTGAGCCTGCGCACGCTGGGTGCGCAGGGCAGCCAACCCACCCAGGTCTGTGGCAACTGGGCCAATGCCGTGCTGATCGGCGAGGAGGGCGACTCCGCCGAACTCGTCGCCCCATGACCCCCGCGTAACACCGCTGCTCCCCCAACACACCGACCACGGCCGTCGCGGCCGTGGAACGGGATCGCCATGCCCGCCATCCGCTGTTCCGTGCGTCACCGCCAGGAGAGAACCCCGATGTTGCCAGCCCGCCGCAATCCCACCCGTTGCCTGTTCACGCCGCTGTCGCTGGCCGTGGCCAGCGCCCTGATCGCCATCGTCGCGCCGGCCCTCGCGCAGGATGCCGGCAAGGACAAGGACAAGGAAAAGACCACCGAACTGGCCCGCGTCGAGGTCACCGGTTCCAACATCCGCCGCACCGACGTGGAAACCGCCTCGCCGGTACAGGTGATCAGCAAGCAGGACATCCAGAACATGGGCGCCCGCACCCTGCTGCAGGTGCTGGACAACCTGCCGGCCGCGCGCCCGGCCCAGGTCGATTCCAAATCGCTGTTCACCGGCTCCGACGGCGCCTCCCAGGCCAACCTGCGCGGCCTCGGCCCGCAGGGCACGCTGGTGCTGCTCAATGGCCGCCGGCTGTCGTACTACGGCGCGCCGTCGGGCTTCCAGACCCAGTTCGTCAACATCGACGCCATCCCCGCCGCCGCGATCGAACGCATGGAAGTGCTGACCGACGGCGCCTCCGCGGTGTACGGCACCGATGCGGTGGCCGGCGTCATCAACGTCATCACCAAGCGCAGCTACCAGGGGCTCGAGGTCAGCGGCACCTGGGACACCGCGCCGCGCTTCGATTCCTACGGCGAGAAGCAGGCCAGCATCACCGGCGGCTTCGGCGACCTGTCCAGCGACCGCTACAACGTCTATGCCAGCGTCAACCTGTACGAGCGCAACGGCATCCCCGACAGCGAGTGGTACGACAAGAACCCGGCCCAGTTCTACGTCAACAATCCCGACTACATCAAGAACCTGCGCCTGGACACGGGCAGCGCGCCGGGGGTGTTCAACCCGGGCTATTACTTCGCTTTCGATCCGGTGACCAAGGCGCGCGTGGACGAAGCCGCGCCGGGCTGCAAGAACGTGCTGCAGGTGAGCAGCGGCACGCGCTGCATCTGGCAGACGTGGATGAACCGCCAGATCAACGGCGGCGCCGATTCCCGCCGCGTGACCGCCTATGTCAACGGCCATTTCCAGGTGAGCGACGCCACCGAGGCGTTCGCCGAGGTCACCTACACCGACATCGACCTGCGCGCCAACGGCGGCACGCCGCGCGCCTACGGCACCACCACCGGCAACCCGCAGAGCTGGTTCTCGCGCAATACCGGCAACACGGTCAACCAGTTCCTGTATCCGTTCCTCGGCCCGAACAACGAGTACAACCACGCCAGCCCGGAGCTGAAGGCGCTGATGGGCGGCGTGGTCGGCCTGGGCTACCTGCTGCAGGACGTGGGCGGCAACCACTTCGGCCAGCGCAACACCGACAAGAGCTACCGCGCGGTGGCCGGGCTGCGCGGCAGCATCGGCGACTGGAACTGGGAAACCGCCTTCGCCACGGCCGGTTCGCATTCGGTCACCTACCAGACCACCAACGTCAACCTGCGCGGCTTCGAGAAGGCCTTCGGCCCGTACACCATCGACCCGGGCACCGGCCGGGTGATCATTTCCGACCATCCGGCGTACAAGTTCGGCGAGCTCAGCGAAGCCAACGCCGCGCTGATCCGCGAGGCGTTCCCGACCTTCGACATCCAGTCGTGGACGCGCCTGCATACCCTGGACGGCAAGATCGAAGGCCCGCTGTTCGACCTGCCGGCCGGCGAAGTGCGCGCCGCCTTCGGCTTCAACGCCACCCGCGAGACCTTCTATACCCCCGGCAACCCGGATGCCGCCAACGGCCTGATCACCCAGCAGGGCGGCTCGTGGTTCGACGGCAAGCGCAACACCTACGCGCTGTTCTCCGAGGCCGTGGCGCCGATCACCGACAAGCTGGAACTGGACGCCGCGCTGCGCCTGGACAAGTACCCGGGCTTCAGCGCCAACCTGGCGCCGAAGATCGGCCTGAAGTACCAGGCGCTGCCGCAGCTGATGCTGCGCGGCACCTATTCGGAGGGCTTCCGCGCCCCCAGCCTGGCCGAATCCGGCACCGGTGGCGTGTACGCGCAGATCGGCGGCTACCGCGACGAGACCCGCTGCGCCGAGACCAACGCCATCGCCGGCCTGCTGCGGCAGTCGGCCCGCGGCGTCGACAAGGACCTGGGCAACAGCCTGTGGAACAGCGACTGCAGCCGCAACGTGGCGCGCATGACCCAGCCCAACCCCGACCTGAAGCCGGAGAAGGCCAGGATCGCGACGCTGGGCTTCGTGCTCGAGCCGACCGACTGGCTGTCGCTGTCGGCCGATTACTGGTTCGTGTACCGCCGCAACGAGATCGTCGCGCCGGACTACAGCAAGCCCGAGGAGATCAGCGCGCAGACCCGCTTCCCGATCACCGAGACCGACCTGGCCAACCTGGCCGCGCTGGCCCGCATGTGCGCCGACCCGGCCAGCGGCGTGACCTGTCCGACCACCCTGCCGGGCTACAGCACCGGCAACGTGGCCAGCGTCATCGGCCAGTACAAGAACCGTGGCCGCACCCTGATCGACGGCCTGGACGTGGACGCCCGCGGCCGCTTCGACCTGGGCGATTGGGGCCGGCTGAACGTCGGCGTGGCCGCGACCATCGCCAACCGCAACATGTACAACTCCGACGACGCCGACGGCTGGTACTACGGCAACTTCGTCGGTTACTACAACAACCCGCGGCTGCGCGCCACGTTCAACACCAACTGGACCTACGGCAACTGGGACACCGGCTTCTACATCAACTATGTCGGTGGCACCAAGTGGGCGTACGACCGCATCGATGCGGAAGACAACAATGCCCAAACCTGCACCGGCAGCTATGTCGACGTGTCGCCGGGCCAGTGCTCGGGCGCGCCGGCCTGGTGGACGGCCAACCTGAGCGTGAACTGGCGGCCGGTCGAGAAGCTGAGCGTGGGCGTGACGGTGAAGAACCTGTTCAACCGCCTGCCGTTCTACGATCCGAACGACTGGATGAACTTCGCCGGCTACACCAACAACTTCGGCCGCATCTACAGCGTGACCGCCACCTACCGGTTCTGATGCCGCACCGTTGCGTGCTCCCCTGCGTGCATGGCATGAAGGGGAGCACGCCTGCTTCGCCCGCGCGGGGCGTGCCATGGCGGCTGCCCCGGGCGTGATTCCAAGCCAAAGAGGACATGCAATGAAACGCAGGGAATTCATCCTGGCCGGCGCTGCGCTGGCCGCCACCAGTCTGTTGCCGGAGACCCCGGCCTGGGCGCGCGGACGCAAGCTGCGGCTGGGCATGATCGGCACCGGCATGCGCGGCCAGGTGCTGCTCAAGGAGCTGCTGCGCCGCGACGACGTGGACATGGTGGCGCTGTGCGACATCGAGCCGGTCATGCTCGGCCGCGCCACCGCCATGGCGGCCAAGGCCGGCAAGCCGGCCCCCAGGACCTACGGCGCCGATGGCGATGCCAACGCCTGGAAGCGCCTGCTGGAGCAGCGCGGGCTGGACGGCGTGATCATCGCCACGCCGTGGGAGCTGCATGCGCCGATGGCGATCGCGGCGATGCAGGCCAAGGTCGCGGTCGGCTGCGAGGTGGTGGCCGGCATCACCCTGCAGGACCACTGGGACGTGCTCAACACCCAGTTGCAGACCGGTACGCCGTACATGCTGCTGGAAAACGTGTGCTACCGCCGCGACGTGATGGCGGCGCTGCAGATGGTGCGCGCGGGCCTGTTCGGCGAGCTGGTGCACCTGCAGGGCGGCTACCAGCACGACCTGCGTGGGGTGAAGTTCAACGACGGCAATCCCGACCACCCCTACGGCAGCGGCGTCGAATTCGGGCCCAAGGGCTGGTCCGAGGCGCGCTGGCGCACCGAACACTCGGTCACCCGCAACGGCGAGCTGTACCCGAGCCACGGCATCGGCCCCTGCGCGATGTACACCGGCATCAACCGCGGCAACCGCTTCACCCACATCAACGCCTTCGCCAGCAAGGCACGTGGCCTGCACGAATACACCGTGGCCAAGAGCGGCGGCACCACGCATCCGAGCACCCGGGTGCAGTTCAAGCTGGGCGACATCGTCACCACCACCCTGGCCTGCGCCAACGGCGAGACCATCCTGCTGCAGCACGACACCTCGCTGCCGCGCCCGTACTCGCTGGGCTTCCGCGTGCAGGGCACCCAGGGCCTGTGGATGGACCTCAACCACGGCATCCACATCGAGGGCCGCAGTCCGCCGCACGAATGGGAGGACTTCAAGGCCTACCAGGACCAGTACGAGCATCCGCTGTGGAAGCAATACGCCGACACCGCCGCCGGTGCCGGCCACGGCGGCATGGACTGGTTCGTGATCCACGCTTTCGTCGAGGCGCTGAAGGCGCGCGCGCCGATGCCGATCGACATCTTCGACGCGGTGACCTGGAGCGCGATCACGCCGCTGTCCGAGCAGTCCATCGGCAACGGTTTCCAGACCCTGGAATTCCCGGATTTCACCGGCGGCCTGTGGCAGCAGCGCAAGCCGATCTTCGCGTTCGACGAGCGTTACTGACCGCTGCGGGAGCGCACCGCGGTGCGCTCCCATGCCGGACCCTCAGGACCTGCCGGGCTGCGCATCGGCATCGGCCCCGGCATCGGCGTCGGCCACCGGCGACGGCGGGCAGGCCGGCACTTCGGCCGGCGTCGCCAGCTCCCCGGCATGCGCCGGCGGCGACATCATCCTGGCCCTGCGCCAGCCGCCCCAGCGGTAGTACGCCAGCGACAGCAGCATCGACACCAGCGAGCTGACCGGGAAGCTCCACCAGATCGCGTCCGCGCCCCAGTACGGTTGCAGCCACCCGGCGAACGGCACGCGCACGCCCCACAGCGCAGCGGCCAGGATCAGCAGCGGCGCGATCACCGCGCCGGTGGAACGCACCACGCCGGAAATCACGAAGCTCACGCCGAAGAACAGGAACGACCACACCGCGATGTGGTTCAGGTGGCGCGCCACCGCCAGCGCCTGGCTGCCGTCGGGCAGGAACAGCGCCAGCGAGTGCCGGTCCAGCAGGATCAGCGGCAGGATCAGCACCCCGGTGAGCAGGAAGTTGAACAGCACGCCCTTGCGCGCGGTGCCGCGCACCCGGCTCCAGTGGCCCGCGCCCACGTTCTGCGCGGCCATCGACGAGCATGCCGCGCCGATCGCCATCGCCGGCATCTGCACGTAGGTCCACAGCTGCAGCGAGGCGCCATAGGCCGCGGCGGTATCGGTGCCGTAGTCGTTGACCATGGTCATCAGCATGATCATCGACAGCGAGATCAGCACCATCTGCAGGCCCATCGGCACGCCCTTGACCACCAGCGCCCGCAGGATCGCCAGGTCGATGCGGAACAGCGCCATGTCCTTGCGCCCGAGCCACAGCACGTGGCCGCGCTGGCGCATGTAGGCCAGCAGGCCGAGCAGCGACAGCGACTGCGCCAGCAGCGTGGCCCAGGCCGCGCCGGCGATGCCCAGCTGCGGGAACGGGCCGATGCCGAAGATCAGCAGCGGGTTGAGCACGATGTCCAGCGCCACCGACAACAGCAGGAAGCGGAACGGCGTGCGCGAATCGCCGGCACCGCGCAGCGCCGCGCCGAGGAAGGCGAAGGCGTACAGCGTGGGCGTGGCCAGGAAGATGATGCGCAGGTAGGTCTCGGCCAGCGGCAGCGAAACGGCCGGCGTGCCCATCGCCGCCAGCAGCGGGTGCGCCATGAACCAGCCGGCGATGGCGATCAGCACCGAGATGCCGATGAAAAAGGTGGCGCTGGTACCCATCACCCGTCGCGCCTGGGCCACGTCGCGCGCGCCCATGGCCTGGCCGATCAGGATGGTGGCGGCCATGCCGATGCCGAACACCGAGCCGATCAGGAAGAACATGATGTTGTTGGCGTTGGCCGTGGCGGTCAGCGCCGCCTCGCCGAGGAACTTGCCGACCCAGATCGCGTTGACCGAGCCGTTGAGCGACTGGGCGATGTTGCCGGCCAGGATGGGCAGGGCGAACAGCAGCAGGTTGCGCCCGATCGGGCCTTCGGTCAGCGAGCGGGAGGCAGGGGCGGGGGCGGTCATGGGCGGAGGTCGGCGACTGAATGCGGACACTAGCATTGCCGGTGTGACGGTGGCCGCAGGTGTCGCTACGATGGTGCCGGGATGTCCCCGGAGGAGGAACGGGAATGCTGAAACAGCTGTGTGGCGCGGTCGTGGTGCTGGCCTTGTCAGCCTGTGCCAATTCAGAGCGCCTGATGGACGCCAGCGTGCGTCCGTCCGACCATGCCGACTGCCTGGTAGGCAGCGAACGCGGCGAGCCGGTGGGCAAGGGCGCTTCGCCGTCGATGCGCAGCCGGCGCTGCAACCCCGACGACAGCCTGAACTGGACCATCGGCACGTCGCGCAAGGATGCGATGGAAGTGGACTTCAAGAAAAAGCATGACTGAAACGCAACACGGGCCGGCGGCGATCCGCCTGGATGTCTGGCTGTGGGCCGCGCGCTTCTTCAGGACCCGCAGCCTGGCCAAGCATGCGGTGGAGACCGGCAAGGTCGAGATCGGCGGGCAGCGCCCCAAATCCTCGCGCGCGGTCCGCATCGGCGATGCGCTGCGCGTGCAGCGTGGCGAGGAGATCTTCGAGATCGGCGTGCGCGGCCTCAGCGACACGCGCGGGCCGGCAGGGGTGGCGCAGGCGCTGTACGAGGAGACCGAGGCCTCGCGCAAGGCGCGCGAGGAACAACGACTGCAGCGCGCCGCCGCGCGTGACGGCTACCTGCCGCCCGAACACAAGCCGGACAAGCGCGCGCGGCGGCTGATCCGCGCGCTGGGCGACATCGACGCGCTGTAGGCGCGGCTGCACGGCGCAGGCCCGCAGGGGGGCGCCGGTGTGGCACCGCCAGCGACGCTGCGGACAGCGCCTGCCCGTCGGAACAGCGCTGGCTCAGCGCTTGCCGCTGCCCAGCAGGCCGCTGCCGAGCCGGATCAGGTCGGACACGCCGAGCTGGCCATCGCCGTCCTGGTCGAGCAGGCTGCCGAGCAGGCCGCCGGCGACACCGCCCTGCTGCACCACGTGCTGCTTTTCCTGGCCGAGCATCCGGCCCAGGCCGCTGGCATCGACCTGCGCCTGGTCGCCCGCGGACATGCGCTGGGCCAGGTAGGCCATCACCACCGGTGCGAGGATCCTGAGCAGTTGCCCGGCACGCTCGCTGCCCAGGCCGGTGGCCTGGGCCAGGCCGGCCTCGGCACGGCCCTGGCTGCCGCCGAAGATGTGGCCGAGGATGCCGGCACCGTTGGTGGCCGGGCTGCTGCCGCCGCCAAGCACCGCGCCAAGTACGCCGCCGATGTCCAGGCCGCTGTGGTTGTCCTGCAGCGCGCCGAGCAGGGCTTCGGCGCCCTGCGGCCGGGCGGCGTTGTTGCCCAGTGCGCCCATCAGCAGCGGCAGCGCGGCGCCGATCGCGCCTGCGGCCTGCTGGCTGTCCAGCCCCAGCTGCTGGGAAACCTGCTGCAGCGGCGCGCCCTGCAACTGGGCAAGAAGATCGTCGGTGAGGCTCATCGGGCGGGTCCTGGCGGTGAGTGTGCACGGGCATGGTAGCGCCGCCGGGGGCGGGCATGTGCGGCCATGCCGGGGCGGGCCTGGCCGGATGGACGCGGCCGGGTACCGGGCGCCCGCTGAGCGCCAGTCGGTCGAGGGCGGCGGTTGCGTGCGGCCCCGCCCGCAGGCGGGGCCGGGGGCGCTTACAGCACGATGTCTTCCGCGCCCGGCGTGGCCCTGGGGAACCCGGCTTCCGGCCGTGCCGGCACGAACGGGTCCGACGGGCCGCTTTCCGCCAGCTTCTGCAACGCCGCCGCGACACCGGCGCCATAGGCCGGGTCGGCCTTGCTGCAGTTGTCCACGTGGCGCTGCTTGATGAAGTCCGGCGCATCGCCCAGCGCGCGTGCGGTGTTGTCGAACAGGCGCTGCTGCTGCGCCGGATCGTAGCTGCGGAACAGCGCGCCGGGCTGGCTGAAGTAGTCGCTGTCGTCCTCGCGGAAATTCCAGAAATCGGCATCGCCGCGGATGCGCAGCGGCGGCTCGCGGTACTGCGGCTGCTCCTGCCACTGGCCGTAGCTGTTGGGCTCGTAATGCGGCAGCCCGCCGTAGTTGCCGTCCACGCGCATGGCACCGTCGCGGTGGTTGCTGTGCACCGGGCAGCGCGCCGCGTTCACCGGGATCTGGTGGTGGTTGACGCCCAGCCGGTAGCGCTGCGCATCGGAATAGGCGAACAGTCGCGCCTGCAGCATCTTGTCCGGCGACGGACCGATGCCCGGCACCAGGTTGCTCGGCGCGAACGCCGACTGCTCGACGTCCTGGTACCAGTTCTCCGGGTTGCGGTTGAGCTCGAACTCGCCCACTTCGATCAACGGGTAGTCGCTCTTCGGCCACACCTTGGTCAGGTCGAACGGATGGAACCGGTAGGTCTCGGCATCGAGCTCGGGCATGACCTGCACGAAGAGCTTCCACTTCGGGAAATCGCCGCGTTCGATCGCCTGGAACAGGTCGCGGCCGTGGCTTTCGCGGTCCTTGCCGGCGAGCACCTCGGCCTGGGCGTCGGTCAGCGCCTCGATGCCCTGCTGGCTGTGGAAGTGGAACTTTACCCAGAAGCGCTCGCCGCCGGCGTTGGTGAAGCTGTAGGTGTGCGAACCGAAGCCGTGCATGTGGCGGAACGTGCGCGGGATGCCGCGGTCGCTCATCACCACGGTGACCTGCATCAGCGCCTCCGGCAGCAGGGTCCAGAAATCCCAGTTGTTGCGCGCGCTGCGCAGGTTGGTATGCGGGTCGCGCTTGACCGCCTTGTTGAGGTCGGCGAACTTGCGCGGGTCGCGCAGGAAGAACACCGGCGTGTTGTTGCCCACCAGGTCCCAGTTGCCTTCCTCGGTGTAGAACTTCAGCGCGAAGCCGCGGATGTCGCGCTCGGCATCGGCCGCGCCGCGTTCGCCGGCCACGGTGGTGAAGCGGGCGAACATTTCCGTCTTCTTGCCGACCTCGGAGAACATCCTGGCGCGGGTGTAGCGGGTGATGTCGTGGGTGACGGTGAAGGTGCCGAACGCGCCGGAACCCTTGGCGTGCATGCGCCGTTCCGGGATCACCTCGCGGTTGAGGTTGGCCAGCTTCTCCAGCAGCCACACGTCTTCCATCAGCAGCGGCCCGCGCGGTCCGGCGGTGCGGCTGTTCTGGTTGTCCACCACCGGCGCACCGAAGGCGGTGGTCATCGGCGTGACCGGGGCGTCGCCGTGCTTCTGCGCGGGGGTGGTACGGGTATCGCGCTGCGACTGCGCGGCCTGCGCCGGCGTGGGCGCGACATGGTACGGGCAGGTGGGTTTGCTGTCGTTGCTGCTCATGGCGGGCTCCTGGCTGGCATCTGGAAACATCGTGCAATGACGATAGCTACGGGCGGGTGAAATGGAAAATCGAATGATCCGCTCGGAGCCATAGGTTCCATCTATGGTGTGACGCGCCGGTTGCGCCGGCCGCCAGGGGTCAGTCGCGGTCGGGCGCGCCCAGCGGGAACAGGGGCCGGTAGGGCCGTGCCTCGGCGACGGCGCGGGCGAACGAAGGGCGGGCGAGCAGGCGCGCCCGGTACTCGCACAGCACGCGATGGTGCGCGGCGATGCGGTGTGTCCAATCGGCGTAGAACAGCGCCGGTGCGGCGGCGCAGTCGGCCAGGCTGAAGGCTGCGCCGGCCGCCCACTGCCTGCCGGCCAACTGGTCCTCGAGCCAGCCGTAGGCCAGCTCCAGCCGCTCCACCGCGCTGGCCAGCGCATCGCCAGCCTTGCCGTCGTCGCCGCTCAGCGCGCCGCCGACCGCATGCTGCACCGGGCTCATCACGTGCAGGTCGAAGAAGCGGTCGAGGAAACGCACCTCCAGCGCGGCCTCCGGATCGGCCGGCAGCAGCCGCACCGGGCCGGCGTGCCGCTGCTGCAGGTACTCGATGATGATGCTGCTCTCCACCACGCTGCGCCCGTCGTCCACCAGCAGCGGGAACCTGCGCAGCGGCCAGCGCCGCAGCCATTCGGCCGCATTGCGCGGCGTGTCCGGGCCCAGCATGCGGAACTGGAACGGCGTGGCGTTCTCGTACAGGGCGATGAGCACCTTCTGGGTGTACGAGGAGAACGGATGGCCATAGAGCTGCAGGGACATGGGAGCCTCCGCGGCGGATGCCGGCGATGGCAATGTGGGTGGAATGCCGGCGCCGCGCAAGGGCCATGGGCGGCCATGCCGATGCCCGGGGACGGCCGCCATCTGCCAGACTGCGCATCGCCCCCGAACCGTCCTGGACCGCCCCGCATGAGCGAACGCGCCACCCGCCTGCTGCACCTGCTGGACGAACTGCGGCGGCGGCGCAACCCGGTGCGCGGTGCGCAACTGGCCGAACAGCTGGGGGTGAGCCTGCGCACGCTGTACCGCGATATCGACGCGCTGCGCGGGCAGGGCGCGGACATCGGCGGCGACCCGGGCGTCGGCTACCAGCTGCGTGGTGGCTTCCTGCTGCCGCAGATGATGTTCTCGGCCGAGGAGCTGGAAGCGATCGTGCTCGGCGTGCGCTGGGTGGCCTCGCACGCCGATCCGGACCTGGCCGCCGCCGCCGGCGCGGCGCTGGACCGGGTGACCGGGGTACTGCCGGAGAACCTGCGGCTGCAGGTGGAGACCAGCGGCCTGTACGCGCCGCAGTGGCACCCGACCGTGCCGGAGCCCTGGTTGCCGGCGCTGCGCCGCGCGATCCGCGCCGGGCATGCGGTGCGCATCCATTACCGCGATGCCGAGGACCGCGCCAGCGAGCGGGTGATCTGGCCGTTCGCGATGGCCTTCCTGGCCGAGGTCCGGCTGCTGGCGGCCTGGTGCGAGATGCGCGGCGATTTCCGCCATTTCCGTGCCGACCGCGTGCTGGCCCTGCACGATACCGGCCAGTGCTACCCCGAGCAGCGGCACCGGCTGCTCAAGCGCTGGGGCGAGCAGCAGCGGCAGCGCCGGGCATCGTCTGCTGACTGCTGACAGCCGCTGTCAGCAGCCCCCGCGCACACTGCCGGCTCCCGCCACAGGAGCCCGCCATGCACACGTTGGTTTTCTACACCCACCCGTTCTCCCGCGGCCGCGTCGCGCGCTGGATGCTGGAAGAGACCGGCCTGCCCTACGAGGAGGTCATCCTCGATTACGGCACCACGATGAAGGCGCCGGGGTACCTGGCGATCAACCCGATGGGCAAGGTGCCGGCGCTGCGCCACGGCGACAGCGTGGTGACCGAGAACGCGGCCATCTGCCTGCACCTGGCCGAACAGGTTCCGGACCAGCACCTGCTGCCGCCGCCGGGTTCACCCGCACGTGGCGAATGCTACCGCTGGGTGCTGTTCGCCGCCGGTCCGCTGGAGTCGTTCATCAGCGCGCGCCGGCATGGCGCGCTGGCGCCGGCGAGGGAGGCGGGCTACGGCAACGAGGCCGACCTGATGCGCACCCTGGAAGGCGCGCTGGCAGGCCGGCGGTATCTGGTGGGTGACCGGTTCAGCGTCGCCGATCTGTACATGGCGGCGGTGCTTGGCTACTACATGCGTATCGGCGAGCTGGAATCGCGGCCGGTGTTCGAGGCGTATGCGGCGGCGCATCTGCAGCGGCCGGCGGCACAGCGGGCCAATGCGCGGGACGATGCGCTGGTGGCGGAACGGGCGGAGAGTGCCTGAGCGAGGCACGCTGCCCACCGTTGCCGTTGCCGTTGCCGTTGCCGTTGCCGTTGCTGTGCTTGTGAAGTTGCTCCGCTTTTGACTTCCGGATCCCCTTCCGCAGCGACGGAGCCGACGGACAAGACCCCGCAGGGGCGACGTGCAGGGACGCATGTCGTTTTTCGACACGACAGGGGCGAACCGGAAATAGGCGAAGCACGGCTTCGCCCCGGTGAGCGGGCTGGCGCCGTGAGGCGACTGCCCCGGCCCCAGCTGCATCGCAGCTGGGTCGTGTCGAAAAATCCCGGAGGCGGAGTGGACCCAGCCCGCGTAGCGGGTTGGGCGCGTAGGCAGGGGATCCGGAAGTCAAAAGCCATCGGGCAACTGCAGAATCACGGGCAACCGCAACCGCAACCGCAACCGCAACCGCAACTGTAACTGCAACCGCAACTGCAACCGCAACCGCAACCGCAATTGCAGGGGCATGCAGTCAGTGAGCGATTCCGCTCACAGCAGCGACTTCATCCGGTACAGCGCTTCCAACGCCTGCTTCGGCGTCAGCTCGTCCGGGTCGATCGCCTGCAGTGCCTCCAGTGCCGCCGAGGACACCGGCGCGAACAGGCCGAACTGCTGCGGCGCATCCAGGGCCTGTGGCGCCATCTGCGCGGCGTGGGTCTCGCCGCCGCGTTGTTCCAGCTCGGCCAGGCGCCGCCGCGCCTGCGCCACGGTGGCACGGGGCAGGCCGGCCAGCGCGGCCACCTGCAGGCCGAAGCTGCGGTTGGCTGGGCCGTCCTTGACCGCGTGCATGAACACCAGCGTTTCACCGTGTTCCACTGCGTCCAGGTGCACGTTGGCGATACCACTGGGGCCGCCTTCGTGGGTTTCATCGGCCAGCGCGGTCAGTTCGAAGTAGTGCGTGGCGAACAGGGTGTAGCAGCGGTTGACGTGGGCAAGGTGGCGCGCGACCGCGTCGGCCAGGGCCAGGCCGTCGTAGGTGGAGGTGCCGCGGCCGATCTCGTCCATCAGCACCAGCGAGTGCGCGGTGGCGTGGTGCAGGATGTAGCTGGTCTCGGCCATTTCGACCATGAAGGTCGACTGGCCCTTGGCCAGGTCGTCGCCGGCACCGATGCGGGTGAGGATGCGGTCGATCGGGCCGATCACCGCGCGGCTGGCCGGCACGAAGCTGCCGATGTGGGCCAGCAGCACGATCAGTGCGTTCTGCCGCATGTAGGTCGATTTGCCGCCCATGTTCGGGCCGGTGATGACCAGCATGCGCCGCTGTGGGTGCAGGTCCAGGTCGTTGGGCTCGAACGGCGCCTCGCGCACCGCTTCCACCACCGGGTGGCGGCCGCGCTCGATCTTCAGGCACGGCGCGGTGTCCAGTTCCGGCCGCGCCCAGTCCAGCGCCTGCGCGCGTTCGGCGAAGCAGGCCAGTACGTCCAGCTCGCTCAGCGCGGCGGCGCAGCGCCTGAGCGGTTCCAGGCGCTCGCCGATGGTATCCAGCAGGCCTTCGTACAGCAGCTTCTCGCGCGACAGCGAGCGCTCGCGCGCCGACAGCACCTTGTCCTCGAAGTTCTTGAGTTCCTCGGTGATGTAGCGCTCGGCGTTGGTCAGCGTCTGGCGCCGGGTGTAGTGCACCGGCGCCCTGTCGGCCTGGCCCTTGCTGATCTCGATGTAGTAGCCGTGCACCCGGTTGTAGCCGACCTTCAGGGTGGCGATGCCACTGCTCTCGCGCTCGCGCGCCTCCAGGTCGATCAGGAACTGGTCGGCATGGGTGGACAGCCGCCGCAGCTCGTCCAGCTCGGCATCGAAGCCCTCGGCGATCACCCCGCCGTCGGACAGCTTGAGCGGCGGTTGCGTGGCGATGGCGCCGGCCAGCAGGTGCGCGCTGTCGTCGTGCGAGCCGAGCTCGGCACGCAGCTGCTGCAGGCGTGGCGAATCCAGCGCCTCCAGCTGCGCGGCGATCGCCGGCAGCATGCCCAGGCCGTCGCGCAGGGTGGAAAAATCGCGCGGGCGCGCCGAGCGCAGCGCCATGCGGGTGAGGATGCGCTCGATGTCGCCGAGTGCGCGGAACGACTCGCGCAGGTCGGCATCGGCGCCGCGGTCGATCAGCGTCGCCACCGCGTGGTGGCGCTGCTGCAGCACCTCGCGCAGTCGCAGCGGGCGGTGCAGCCAGCGTCGCAGCAGGCGCCCGCCCATCGGCGTCACCGTGCTGTCGAGCACGCCCAGCAGGGTGTTGCGGGTGTCGCCGTCCACGCGCGTGTCCAGCTCCAGGTGGCGGCGGGTGGCGGCATTCATCGCGATCGCCTCGCCGGCGGTTTCCACCGCGATCGAGGTCAGGTGCGGCAGCCGCTGCTTCTGGGTTTCCTCGACATAGCCGAGCAGCGCGCCGGCGGCGGCGGTGGCGCGCGGCTTGTCGTCGATGCCGAAGCCGGAAAGGTCGTGCAGCTTGAAGAAGGCCAGCAGCTGGCGGCGGCCGCTGTCGGCATCGAACAGCCATGGCGCGCGGCGGCGCACGCCGCTGCGCTGGCGCAGGAATTCCGGCCAGTTCTCTTCGTCCGGTACCAGCAGCTCGGCCGGTTCCAGCCGTGCCAGCTCGGCTTCCAGCGCGTCCTCGGTCTCGACCTCGTTGACCATGAAGCGGCCACCGGCCAGGTCGGCCCAGGCCAGGCCGTAGCCCTGCTTGCTGCGCGAGAGCGCCATCAGCAGGGTGTCGCGGCGTTCGTCCAGCAGGGCTTCGTCGGTGACCGTGCCGGGGGTGACGATGCGTACCACCTTGCGTTCGACCAGGCCCTTGGCCAGCGCCGGATCGCCGATCTGCTCGCAGATCGCCACCGACTCGCCCAGCGCCACCAGCCGCGCCAGGTAGCCCTCGTAGGCATGCACCGGCACCCCCGCCATCGGGATCGGCGCGCCGCCTGAGCTGCCGCGCTGGGTCAGGGTGATGTCCAGCAGCCGCGCGGCCTTGCGCGCGTCGTCATAGAACAGCTCGTAGAAATCGCCCATCCGGAAGAACAGCAGCAGGTCCGGGTAATCGGCCTTGGCTGCGAAGAACTGCTTCATCAACGGGGTGTGTTCGGGCTTCTTTTCGGTCACGTGCATTCCACTTCGGCAGCCGGGCAGGGCTGCCATCAGGCGGCCATTGTAGTGGCTGGGCATGGCGGGGACGGAGTGGGCGTGGCGAGCGGCACCGCCGGTGTCGATCCGGTGTGCCGTGGCCGCGCCGGTGCGGCCGGGAAGGCGGACGCCGCGCGATGCCGTGCGTGGCGTTGCACCGGCCGGCCGCACATGCTGCGAAGACGCTCAGGTCCAGGCCGGGTCGGAGGTGAAGTCGATGGTCAGCCAGAAACGGCCCGAACGCGCATCCAGGCGGTTGGCGATGGTGTCGCGCAGGCGGTCGACATCGCCGATGCTGCCCAACCGCGCATCGGGCCGGGTGAGCACGTGGATCTCGATGAACTGCATCCGGCCGATCTTGGCGACATGGCTGGTGAAGCCCTCGAAGCCGTGTTCGGCGACGAACTGCCGCATGACCTCGCGTACCTGCCGGTCCAGGTCGTCCGGGGCTACCTGCAGCACCTCGCGCGCGGCCTTCCATGCCGCGCGCAGCGGCACCGGCAGCGCCGCCAGGCTGATGCCGGCCAGCACCAGCGGGTCGATGTAGGGGATCCAGTGCGCATGCGCGCCACCGCGCAGGGCCAGGGCAATGAGGAAGGACAGGACCACCGCCAGGCTCATCAGCCCGGTCAGCAGCCAGGCGCGGGCATCGAGCGCCAGCAGGCCGGACTGCAGCCGGCGCGCATGGCGTCCGATCCACACCGCCATGACCAGGTCGACCGCCGCCAGCAGCGCGGCCCAGGTCAGGCCGGGGCCGAGCCGGGGTTCGTGGCCGCCATCGCTGAAGCCGATGACGGCATTGGCCAGTGCGTAGATGCAGGCGAGGCTCAGGATCGCCCCGCCCAGCGCCTCGACCATCGGCTCCAGGTGCCAGAACCCGTACTGGAAGCGTGGACTCCGCTCGCTGGCCATCAGCCGCAGCACCGCCAGCGCGACCAGGGTGAGCGCGACATCGACCAGGCTGTAGACGCCGTCGAACAGGATCGCCTGCGAGCGCGCCAGCAGGCCGCCGAAGAAGCCGATCGCGGCGACCAGCACGGTGGCCGCGATCGAGCGCTGCAGTACGCGTTGTTCCTGTCGGGTACCGGTCATCGGGCTGTCGGCTGGCGGTTGCGGCACGCCCGGTCCCATGCCGGGCTCACGGTTTCAATACCTCCACCTTATAGCCGGGCTGCGCGCCGCTGTCATCGATGATCAGGCCGTGCACGTCGGACTCGAAGCCGGGGAAGCGCGCGTTCTGCTCGCGGGCGATGCGCAGCGACTGGATGATCGGCTCGTCCTGCGCGCCGAAGCGCTCGCCGGGCATGATGGTCGGGATGCCCGGTGGATACGGCACCAGCATGGTGCCGGCGATGCGGCCGCTGATGTGGTCGATGTCGACGCGCTCGATCTCGCCGCGCACCAGGTGGTCGTACGCCTGCGCCGGGGTCATGACCGGTTCGGGCAGGTCCACGTACATCTCGCGCATCACCCCGGCCACGCGGAACTCGCGGTTGAAGTCGTGCAGCGCTTCGCACAGGTCGCGCAGGCCCCAGCCGGCGTAGGCGGCCGGATGGTCCTGGACCAGGCCGGGCAGCGCGTGGTCCAGCGCCGCATTGGCGTCGTAGAGCGCCTTGAACGCGAGCAGCTCGGTGACCAGCGTGCTCCACTTGCCCTTGGTGACGCCCATCGAGAACAGGAACAGCACCGAGTACAGGTTGGTCTTCTCCACGGTGATGCCGCGCGTCCACAGGAACTTGCTCAGCACCGCGGCGGGGATGCCGCGCCGGCCCATCTCGCCATCCATGGACAGGCCCGGGGTGAGCAGGGTGACCTTGACCGGGTCGATCAGTACGTAATCGTCGGCCAGGTTGCCGAAGCCATGCCAGTGCGCGTCCGGGCGCAGGTACCAGTCCGGGCGCGAGGTGGCCATCGGCCGGGGGGCGTCCTCCCGCCCCAGCGCACGCTCCACGCCGTCGGGCTGCCACACCTTGAACCACCAGTCGTCGCGTCCCAGGTCGTGGCTGACATGCAGCATCGCGCGGCGGAACGCCACCGCCTCGTCGTGCATCTCCTGCACCAGCGACTGGCCGGCTTCGCCTTCCATCATCTTCGAGGCGACGTCGCAGGAGGCGATGATGCCGTAGTGCGGGCTGGTGGAGGTGTGCATCATGAACGATTCGTTGAACCGCTCCGCGTCCAGCTCGCGCGTGGCGGCGTTGCGCACGTGGATCATGGATGCCTGCGAAAACGCGGCCAGCAGCTTGTGCGTGGACTGGGTGGTGAAGATGATCGCGTCCTGCTCGCGCGGCTTGCCCTTGGCCATGCCGTAGTGGTTCTCGTAGAACGGGTGGAACGCGGCGTAGCCATACCAGGCTTCGTCGAAGTGCAGGAAGTCGACCGCGGTGCCGAGGTTGTCGGCGATCTTCTCGGCGTTGTAGCAGAGCCCGTCGTAGGTCGAATTGGTGACCACCGCGATGCGCGGCCGCGCTCCGGGCCGGGCGGCGTGGCTGGCCAGCGGGTTGGCCTGGATCATCCGCTGCATCGCCTCGCCGGAGAACTGGTCCAGGCTGATCGGCCCGATGATGCCGTGGGCGTTGCGGCTGGGGGTGAAATACACCGGGATGCCGCCGGTCATGATCAGCGAATGCAGCAGCGACTTGTGGCAGTTGCGGTCCACGAACACGATGTCGCCGCGGGCCACGGTGCCGTGCCAGACGATCTTGTTGGCGGTGGAGGTGCCGTTGGTGACGAAGAAGGTGTGGTCTGCACCGAAGTTGCGCGCGGCCTCGGCCTCGGCCGCGCGGATCGGACCGGTGTGGTCCAGCAGCGAGCCCAGCTCCGGTACCGAGATCGACAGGTCGCTGCGCAGCGTGTTCTCGCCGTAGAACTGGTGCAGCGCACGGCCCACCGGCGATTTGGTGAAGGCCACGCCGCCGGCATGGCCCGGGGTATGCCAGGAGTAGTTGGACTCGGCGGCATGGTGGATCAGCGCCTTGAAGAACGGCGGCAGCAGCCGGGCCATGTAGTCGTCGGCCGCGCGCATCACCTGGCGGGCGATGAAGCTCTTGGTGTCCTCGAACAGGAAGATGTAGCCATGCACGTACCGGAGCAGCTTGCTCGGCACCTTTTCGATGGTGCGGCGATCGCCGTACAGGAACACCGGCAGGTCGGCGCGGCGCTTGCTCTGTTCGCTCAGGAATGCCAGCAGCTGCAGGAACTGTTCGTCGTTCTCCTCGGTGCCGTCGATGGAGATCAGCACTGCCGACGCGGCCACGTAGGTGCGCGCGCCGGCGCGGGCGTCGTCCAGGGTCAGGCCGGCCAGCACGCGCTGGTCGCTGCCGCGCAGTTCCTCGGCCAGGGCGCGGATCAGGATGCCGTTGATGCGCGGCGAGTCGTAGTCCGCGTCGATGATGATGACGGGATAGTCCAGGGACTTGAAATACATGGCGGTTTCCTTGTCTAGCAGGCGGGTGCGTTCAGTTGGACCCGGCAGTCGGCGTGCCGGCGGGCGTGAGCCGGGCAAGCCGCTGCTTGCGCCGTTCGTCGCTGAAGAAGGGGTAGAACACGGTGATGAACAGCACGAACAGGAAGGCGTACTGCACGATCGGGCCGGACGAGCCGAAGATGGCCCACAGGCAATACACCACCGTGATGCTGGTCAGCACCCAGAACGCGCCGGTATGCACCAGCGTGTGCGAGCGCTCCACCACGAAGTAGCAGGCCACGCAGGAATAGATGTAGGGCAGCAGGGTCAGCACCACGGCCGCGGAGGTGATGACGTCGAACTGCGCCGACGCGGTTTTCGAGGTGGCGGTGATCAGCACCGCCAGGGTCATCAGCACCGCGACGATCACCACGCCCTTGACCGGCACGTCATCCTTGTTGGTGCGGCTGAAGACGCCGGGGAACAGGCCGTCGTCGGCCGCGGCCTTGGCGCTCTGCGCGGTCAGCAGGATCCAGCCACCCAGCGAGCCGGCCGCCCCCAGGAACGCGCACAGGCTCACCAGCGCGCCGCCCCAGCCGCCGACCGCATTGGCCGCCGCCAGTGCGAAGGGGGCGTCGGATACCTGCAGCTGCGCGTTGGGCACCATGCCCATGATCACCGAGGAACTCGCGATGTAGGCGATGGCGGCCAGGAACACGCCGGCCAGGGTGGCGCGGGCCACGTTCTTCTCCGGGTTCTCGACCACGCCGGCGGTCACCGAGGCCGATTCCACGCCGATGAACGCCCACAGCGTCAACGCCGCGGCGCTGGACACCGCGCTGAAGTTGGACTGGCCCGAGACGTTGTACGCGCCCTTGAAGATGGCCGGGTCGAAAAAGAACCAGCCGAAGATCGCGATGCCCAGGATCGGCACCAGCGCGAAGCTGGTGGTGACCGTCTGCACGCGGCTGACGAAGGCCGGGCCGACCACGTTGGCCATGCTCAGCGCCCACACCAGCAGCAGCACCGCGATGCAGCGGGGCAGGGGGTCGGACAGGATCGGGAAGAAGTAGCTGAAGTAGCCCACCGCCGCGATCGGGATGGCCACGTTGCCGATCCAGTTGGCGAACCAGTAGATGGTGTTGGTCTGGAAGCCCATGTACGGGCCGAACCAGTCGCGCGCGTATGCGTAGGGGCCACCGGCCTTTGGTGCGAGCTTGCCGAGTTTGGCGAACACGAACGCCAGCAGCAGCGCGCCGGCGGTGGTGACCAGCCAGCCCCAGATCGAGGCGGTGCCGATCTTGGCCAGGCTGGAGGGCAGCAGGAACACGCCCGAGCCCATCATGTTGCCGGCAACCAGGAAGGTTGCTCCGACCACGCCGATCTTCTTCTGGCCTGCCATGGGTTCCTCCTTTCAACGGGTATGCCGATGTGATTCCAGTGGAAACGGTGCGGGCGCTCGCAGCGGGCGCGGGCTATTTGATGAAGCTGTACTGCAGGCTGCCCTGCACGCGCAGGGTGTCGGCGCTGCGGCCGTCCTGCAGCCGCTGCTGGCCGTAGAGCACTTCCATGCCCATGGTCCACGACGGCACCGGGCTCCAGATCAGGTTCAATGCGGCGTACTGGCTGCGGCGGAAGGCATCGCCCGCCAACGCTCCGGCATCGCCCAGGTACAGGCGGCCGTAGACCAGGTTCGAGCGCCACATGTCCGACCAGTAGTGGGTGTAGCCGAAGAAGCCGCCATGCAGCGGCAACGCCCTGAGCCGGCCGTCGGCGTCGATCGCCGCGTCCAGCCCCGAGCCGGTGAGGTCGGCGGTATAGCGGGCGATGCCCTTGCCGCCGACCAGCCCGAACAGCAGCAGGTCGCGTTCGGCGATGCTGTAGGAGCCGCTGAGCTGCAGCCCGCCACCGAAACTGCGGTCGTCGCGCCCGTCGCCGTCGTAGCCCAGGCTGCGCGCCACGGCGCCCAGCTGCAGGTGGCCCCATTCGCGCTCCATGCGCGCGACCAGGCTGATGTCGGGGAAGCGTTCGGTGCTGATGTCGGTGGCGCCGGCTGCGGCCAGCTGTGAATCGGGATCCTCGGCGGCGAGGGTCAGCGTGTTGCCCTTGCCGAGCGCGAAGCTGTGGTGGATGCCGGCCACCAGCAGGTAGCCGGCGGCACCGGGGCCGGCGAAATCCAGCGTGTCCGGCAGCGAATCGGCGTCCATGAACGTGGAGTAGCCGTAACCGGCATAGGTGTTGCCCAGCTGCCCGTAGGCATGGCGCAGGCGGAACCCGTAGCCGTCGCTGCCGCCGAAGAAGTCGTTCTCCAGGTAGAAGCGCAGCGCGCCGTGGGTGGTCGGCCGGCGGGCCTCGAAACTGAAGCGCGTCTGCCTGGCATGCATGCCGAAGTGCGCGACATCGCGGTGCGGCCCGCCGACGGGGATGGACGAGGGGATGAACTGCGCGTTGTCGCCGGCGGCATGGTTGTCGGCGATGGCGTCGAGTTTGGCGTAGCCGCCCAGGCGGATCAGGGTCTGGGTGTCGGGGATGGCGAAGAAGCCCTTGAGTTCCGGGTCGGTGGGCGAGGCCGCGCTGTCCGGGCGCGATGCCGCGGTGGATGGGTCGGCGACCGAATCCCGGGGAGGCAGGATGGGCGCCGCGGCGACCGCGGCCTGTGCGGGGGCGGGCGCCGGCCGGGGCGGCGTCACGGCTGTCGTCGCCGGTGCGCCGGGGGCACTGCTTGCAGGGACGGCGCTGGGCGCGGGGGGCGGTGCGTTGCCCTGCCCGCGTTCCAGCGCGTCCAGGCGCGCGGTCAGGGCCTGCAGGTGCGCCTGGGCCTGGCTGATTTCCTGCCTCAGTGCGCTGACGGAGTCCTGCGCGAGGGCGGCTTCCGGGGCCAGCAACAACGGCAGCATCGCGAGTGCTCGTGGTTTCATCGCCTGTCCCAAGCTCTGCAAACACCACGTCGCGACGGGCGCTCGCCCGTGCGCGGCTTCTGTATGTCATGGGGGTCGACCGGCGGTTCCCGATGTCCGGCGACGTCCCCGCATGGTCAAGCTGGCGTGGGTTTCATGACGGGGGTGTGAAACCTGCCGGGGGGCACGCGGTTCTGGAACGCGAGTCACGCGCAACCCGCGCGTTCAGCGACAACGCACGCGGTACCGCGGCGGGACAAGGCGCGCAAGCGGTGCGAAGCGGCCGGTTGCCGGCTTCCGCAGAGGAGCGATGGCGGCGCCGGCAGGCGCGCGCCGGGTCAGTCGCCGGCGTCGAGGGTCCCTTCGGCCAGTGCGACCCGGGAGCCGTCGAGCAGGCCGCGGCTGAGTTTCCCGTTCTCGATGAACAGCAGTTCGCCGTTCTCGCCCTTCTTGATGCTGCTGTCGATGGCGATGACGCGACCGCCGTGGAATGTGCTCACGTGCGGCATCGAGGTATGGCCGACGACGATGCGCGCCAGGCCCAGCTGGTCGAGCAGGTTGTGCACGCCGGCGGTATCCAGGCGCCCGTCGAAGTAGCCGCGGTACCAGATCGGGCTGGTCTTGCCGTCGTACAGCGGCGCAGTGGCCGGATCGGCCTTGACCTCGGCCTTGGGGCGGCCGAGCGATGCCTGGTAGGCGGCATTGGTGGCGGCCGGGTCCAGCGCCAGCTGCAGCGCCTCGGGCGAGATGCCGCCGTGCAGGAACAGCGTGTCGCCGACGCGCAGCAGCACCGGGCGGGTGCGCAGCCATTGCCCGATCACCGAGTCGGCGCCATACAGCTGCGGATAGCTGCGGCCGAGCAGCTGCGCGCTGCGCAGGTACTTGGGGTTGACGTAGCGCAGGTCGTCGTACAGCACCATGGTCTCGTGGTTGCCGAGCACGAAGTGCACCGCGCCGCCGGCCGCCGCGGCCTGCTGCTGCAGGCCGTACAGCAGCCAGAACACCTCGGTGACCTGCGGGCCGCGGTCGAACACGTCGCCGGCGATCACCAGGGTGTCGCGGCCCAGGGTCCAGCGGTCCTGTTCGTCGATGACGCCGTTGGCGCGCAGCAGTTTCACCAGCAGGCCGTACTGGCCGTGGATATCGGACACCGCGACGATGCGCGCGGCCGGCGGCAGTACCGCCGTGGCCACCGGCAGCGGCGGCGCCACGGCGACCGGGTGCGGATAACCGCAGCGCGCCGCGACCGTCGCCTGCGCGTCGTCCCAGGCCTGCTCCTGGACCGCGTCATCGCAGATCCAGCGGGCGCGCAGGTGGCCGTCCTCCCGGAACACGTAAGGACCGTCGGCATCGACATGCGCGGGTTCGGCGACCGGCGTGGCGGCCAGCACGGAGGTGCTGGCGAACAGCACGAAGCAGGCCAGGAGCATGCGGCGGAACGACGGACGGCAAGTCGGCATCGGGCTTTCCTGTGGCGGTGGCGGTCCGATCATGCCACGTGCCCAGCATGCGATGGCCGGTGCCGGCTCAGCTGCGCTGCAACGCGATCCGTCCCGGCGCCTCGGGCAGCGAGCCATCGGCCAGCACCACGCGGTTGCGGCCACGCTTCTTGGCCTGGTACATCGCCGCGTCGGCGCGGGCCATGACCCGCTCGTAGTCCGGATGGCCGTCATGCACGGCCACGCCGATGCTGGTGGTGATGCCCAGCCCGCCGCCGTTGGCCAGCGCCACCGGCGATTCGGCCACGCGCCGGCACAGGCTGTTGGCGATCACCAGGGCCTGCGGCTCGTCCACCGCCACCAGGACCACCACGAACTCCTCGCCGCCATAGCGGAAGACATAGTCGCTGCCGCGGGTGAACTGGCCGAGGATGGTGGCCACGTGCTGCAGGGCGCGGTCGCCCACTTCGTGGCCGTGTTCGTCGTTGATCGTCTTGAAATGGTCCAGGTCCAGCAGCAGCACCGCGAAGCTGCTTTGCGATTTGGCCGCCAGTTCGATTTCGCGGCGCAGCACGGTCGGCAGGAAACGCCGGTTGAGCAGGTTGGTCAGCGTGTCGCAACCGGCGTCGAGTTCGCCGATGCGTTCGAACAGCATGCCCAGCAGGCTGCGGACCTGGCTGACGCGGCCGCGGATGTCCTGCAGCTGGGTGGCGCGCACGCGCGCATCGTTCTCGCCGCGCAGGGTCTGCTGCAGGGTGCTGTCGATCTCGCCGATGAGTTCGCAGATCTGCCGGGTTTCGGCGCTCTCGCCGAAGCTGGGCACGCCCTTGTGGGTGAACCACAGCCCGAATTCCGAGCCTGCCAGCGACGGGAAGCCGGCGGTGTCGCACTGGCTCGCCAGGGCATAGAGCAGGGTGTTTTCCCAGTCCAGCAGCAACGCGCGCTGGCGCTCGCGCTCGGTGCCCACGTTCTGCACCAGCGAGAACAGGCGATAGGCGGCATCGGTACGCGAAGAGCGTTCGCGCGCGTTGGAATAGGCCAGGGTCATGCCTTCCAGCGCGATGTCGAACGAGGCGGTGAGGCTGGCCACGGCTGCGTGCGCGACCTGGCCGTGGCCCGCCAACGCGGCGATGGACTGGAACAGGCGCTGCTTGAGCACGCGGGTGCCGCGGGTCACCAGGTCCACGGGGATGCCGACGCGGGCGTGGACGTCGCCGATCACGCGCTGCGCGGCGATCAGCCCCTCGACGTCGTCCGGAGTGGCGCGCAGCAGGCCGTTCACCCAGCGTTGCATCGCCGGCTGCAGGCGCGTGCGCACCTGCTCGTGCGACAGCAGGCGCGAGGCGCGCGGGTCGCCCAGCATCACCTGGTAGAAATGCACCGCCATCGCCGCCGCATCCGTTTCCGCCAGCGCCGCCAGCACCTGCGTGGCTTCGGGACCGGCCTCGACCAGGTTCCTGCGCCAGTCGGCGGCAAGGCTGTTGTCGTCGTGGTCGGCGCGGGCAGAGGGGGTGTTGGGCATGGTGATGGTGGGGACGTGGCGGGGCGAAGAGACATTATCGGCCGTAGCCGCTACTGTTTGAGGGCTTATCTGCAACGGTCCATGCCAACGTGTCATCCAGCGTTTTTCCCCCTGTTTTTCCGCCGGCGCGTCTGCCGCGGCGGCACATGATCCGGTCCATCCCCGTTCAGGTTGGCCTGCCGCGTGGCGTTGCGCCATGTCCGTGATCAGCGCCGGGCCGTTTCCGTTGATGGCGGTGCTGGGTCTGGTCGCGGCCCTGATCGCCTGGTTGTTCGCGCGCGGGATGGCCAGTGCCGCCGATGGCGCACGCCGCCGCGCCGGCGCGGTGGTGCTCGACGCGTTCCTGCTCGGCGTCCTGGGTGCGCGCGTGGCGCACGTGCTGTGGCACGCGGCGGACTACCTGCCGCAGCCGCTGTCGATCATCCGCCTGGGCGATGGCGGGTATTCGGTTTGGGCCGGCGTGGCCGTGGCGTCGGCCTACGCGCTGTGGCGGACCCGGCGCCAGGCACCGCGCAGACCGGTATTGCTCGGGTTGGCCGCGGGCGCCGCGTTCTGGCTGGTCGGCAGCCTGGCGCTGTTCGCGGTGCAGCGCTCGACCATCGTCCTGCCCGACATCGTGTTGAGCGACATGCAGGGCAGCGCGGTGCCGCTGTCCGCCCACGCTGGAAAGCCACTGGTGGTGAACCTGTGGGCGAGCTGGTGCGGTCCGTGCCGGCGCGAGATGCCCACCCTGGCGCGCGCGCAGGCGGAGCACCCGCAGGTGGCCTTCGTGTTCGCCAACCAGGGTGAGGACGCCAGCGAGGTTGCCGGCTACCTGCGCGCTGAAATGCTGGCGCCGGGGAACATTCTGCTGGATCCGGAGTCGGAGCTGATGCGCCTGACCGGTGCGCGCGCGCTGCCGACCACGCTGTTCTTCGACGCCGACGGCCGGCTGCGCCGCGCGCACATGGGCGAGCTGTCGCGGGCCACGCTGGAAATGCGCCTGCGCGAGCTGCAATGACTTCCCGATTCCTCCTGCGAGATATGCGATGACCCGTTCCCGTCCCCTCCTGCTGTTGCTTTCGGCCTCAATGCTGGCGCCGGCCGCCTGCGCCCGCGATGGCGGCGCCGCGCCGCCGGCCGCCAGCACCGCCGCCGCCGAGCCGGAGGTGGTCAAGACCCTGCGCGGGCAGGGCGTGGAGTTCATGGGCACGTTCGACACGCCGGTGGGATTGACCGGCTACGCCGGCGTCGCCGGGCAGCGTCCGCTGGCGGTGTACGTGTCCAGCGACGGGCAGCATGCGATCGTCGGCACCCTGGTCAATGCCAAGGGCGAAGACGTCGGTGCGGCCAAGCTCAAGGAGCTGGTGTCCGGGCCGATGGGCGCCAGGCTGTGGCAGCGGGTCGAGGCCAGCCACTGGGTGGCCGATGGCAAGGCCGACGCGCCGCGCATCGTGTATGCCTTCAGCGACCCCAACTGCCCGTACTGCAATCGCTTCTGGGAAGCCGCACGGCCGTGGGTGGAGTCGGGCAAGGTGCAGATCCGGCAGATCCTGGTGGGGGTGATCCGCGAGGACAGCGCCAACAAGGCCGCGGCGATCCTCGGTGCGGCGTCGCCGGAGCAGGCGCTGCAGCAGAACGAGCGCGATTTTTCCCGCGGCGGCATCAAGGGCCTGGCCAAGGTGCCGGCCGAGATCGAGGCCAAGCTGCGCGACAACGAACTGGCGATGCTGGAGCTCGGGTTCCAGGGCACGCCGGGCATCGTGTTCAAGGATGCCGACGGCAGCGTGCAGACACGTTCGGGCCTGCCGCAGGGCGACGACCTGCAGGCGGTGCTGGGGCCGCGTTGATCGCGGCACTCGCGCTCAGAGCGGGGTGGTGGCCGGCGGCGATGTAATAGTCTCCGCCGCACCGGGCTGACTAAGCTGGCGGCGTCCTGCACGGAGCCCGCCATGAGCCACGACCACAACCACGTCCCCAGCGAGATACGCCACGAAAAGCCCCTGTGGTGGGCGCTGGCGCTGACCTCGTCCTACCTGGTGGTGGAGGTGGTCGGCGCGTTCATGACCAACAGCCTGGCGCTGTTGTCCGATGCCGCGCACATGGCCACCGACGCACTGGCGCTGGTGATCGCGCTGACCGCGGTGCGGCTCAGCCGGCGCCCGGCCGATGCGCGCCGCACCTATGGCTATGCGCGGCTGGAAGCGCTGGGCGCGCTGGCCAACGGCGGCCTGCTGTTCGCGGTCGGCCTGTACATCCTGTGGGAGGCCGTGGGCCGCTTCCGCGAGCCACAGGCCGTCGCTTCCACCGGCATGCTGTGGGTGGCCTGCTTCGGCCTGCTGGTGAACCTGATCGCCATGCGCCTGCTCAGTGCCGGCAGCGGCGAGAGCCTGAACGTCAAGGGCGCCTACCTGGAAGTGTGGAGCGACATGCTGGGCTCGGTGGCGGTGATCCTCGCCGCGCTGGTCATCCGCTTCACCGGCTGGACCCTGGTCGATCCGATCCTCGCCGTGCTGATCGGCCTGTGGGTGCTGCCGCGCACCTGGGTGCTGCTGCGCGACGCGCTGAACGTGCTGCTCGAAGGCGTGCCCAAGGGCATCGCGCTGGCCGACGTGGAGCAGGCGCTGCGCGGCCATGCCGGCGTCACCGGCATCCATGACCTGCATGTCTGGGCGCTGGGTTCGAGCACGCCGGCGTTGACCGCGCACGTGGTGACGATGGCCACCGGCCAGGACGCGGACACGCTGCGGCGCGCGCTGGCTGCCATGCTGCACGAGCGCTTCGGCATCGACCACGTGACCCTGCAGGTGGAGGCCGACCATTGCGGCGATGCCTGCACGGTGCACGCGCGGCAGGGCGCGCACGACGATGGCGGGCACGACGGCCACGATCACAGCCATTGAGCGGCATTGCCGGCAGGCCGCGGAGGTGTCGTATCCTGGCGACAGGGCACCGGGCAGCGGCGGCCGTGCATGGGAACCGCGCAGGAAATCGTCGATTCGCGCCTGGTGCTGCGTTCGCTCTGTGCCGCGCTGGCACTGATGGGCGTGGCGGCGATGGCGTATCGGTTGCATCACGTTGCCATCGGCCACATACCATTCGATTACTGGCTGCCGGTGTCCCTGCCCGGCGCACTGTATGCCGCATGCCTGTTCGGCCATGTCGCGCTGAAGGGCCGGCTGCCGTCGTTCATGGCCACGGCCGGCAGTTCGGCGGTGGATTGATCAGCGGGATTGCAGCGGCTGGCAGCCCAGCGCGCTGAGCACGCCATGCAGCGCCGGCACCTGCATCAGCCACGGGGCGGCGATGGTCAGCAGGCCGGCGGCGAGGATGAAGCCGGCCAGCGCCACGCGCAGGCCCGGGCGCTGCAGCCCGCGGCCCATGCGCGCACCGGACCAAGTCAGCGGCACCATCACCGGCAGGGTGGCCAGGCCAAACACGGCCATCACCAGCGCGCCACCGAGTGCGTTGGCCTGCAGCCAGGCCACGCTCAGCAGGCTCAGGCTCAGGCCGCAGGGCATCCAGCCCCACAGCGCGCCCAGCGCCAGGCGGCGCCACGCGCGGTCCGCCGGCAGCAGGTGCCGGTGCAGGGGCCGCAGCCATTGCCACAGCTGCTGGCCGGGGCGGGCCAGCAGGTCCAGGCGGCCGCCGCGCCCGAGCAGGCGCAGTGCCAGCAGGACCAGGGCGAGGCCGGCGGCGACGCGCACGCCCAGCGCCAGGGTGTCGCTGCGCGCCAGCCGCAGGATGCCGCCCCCCAGTCCACCGGCCAGCGCGCCGGCCACGGTGTAGCCGGTGACGCGGCCGAGATTGGCCTGCCAGGCGACGCCCAGGGCGCGGCCCGGGGCCATCGCCGGGAAGCCGGTGGCGATGCCGCCGCACATCACCGCGCAGTGCAGCCCGCCGAGCAGGCCGGCTACGAACGCGGCGGTCAGGACCGGGATGTCCAGTGGCAACACGTTCAGTCGCGACCGCCCGGGTCGGCGGCGCGGGCGTGGGTGTCGCCGGCCGGCGGCGCGGGTCGGTCGTTGTCCTCGAGGATGTCCAGCGCCGGGGTGTCGAGATCATCGAACTGGCCGCGCTTGACCGCCCAGACGAAGGCGGCCACGGCCAGCCCCAGCAGGATCAGGCTGATCGGGATCAGCATCAGCAGGATGGCCATCAGGGTGCCTCCATGGGTGTCTTGAGCCGCGCCAGGCGCAGGGCGTTGAGGGTCACGATCAGCGACGACAGCGCCATGCCCAGCGCTGCCAGCCACGGCGTGACCCAGCCGGCCGCAGCCAAAGGCAGCGCCAGCAGGTTGTAGCCGGTGGCCCAGGCCAGATTCTGGCGGATGATGCGCTGGGTGGCACGTGCCAGCGTGATCGCGGCCGGAATCCGGCGCAGGCCGCCGCCGGTGGTGACCAGGTCGGCGGCGCGGTGCGCCAGCGAGGCGCCTTCGCCCATGGCGATGGAGACGTCGGCGCCCGCCAGCACCGGTGCGTCGTTGAGGCCGTCGCCGACCATCGCCACCACCCGGCCTCCGGCCTGCAGGCGCCGCACCAGCGCCAGCTTGTCTTCCGGAGACTGCCGCGCGTGCGCATCGTCCAGCCCCAGTGTCGCGGCCATGCGCCGCACCGCCGCCTCGCCGTCGCCGCTGGCCAGGTGCACGCGCAGGCCCTGCGCGCGCAGCGCGGCCAGCGCCTGCGCGGCGTCGTCGCGGGCGCGCTCTTCCAGCACGAAGCGGGCGGCGGCGCGCTGGCCGTCGCCCAGCCACAGGGCGCCATCATCCTGGCGCGCGGCGGCGAAGTCGGCCCGGCCCAGGCGCCAGTGGCGGCCATCGACCACCCCCTGCACGCCGCGCCCGGGAACCGCCTCGACCCGTGCCGCGCCGAGGGTGGCAGCGTCACCGCGGGTGAAGGCGGCGGCCAGCGGATGGCCGCTGTCGCGCTCCAGGGCCGCGGCGATATCCAGCGCGCCGGCCGTATCCAGCGCGGGGTCCAGCACCTGGGTGGCGGCCAGCACCGGGCGGCCGTCGCTGAGCGTGCCGGTCTTGTCGAACACGATGTCGGTGGCGCGCGCCAGCGTGTCCATCGCGTCCGCGCGCACCGCCAGCAGGCCGATGCGGGCCAGCGCGCCGTGCGCGGTGGCCAGTGCCGCCGGCACCGACAGCGACAGCGCGCAGGGGCAGCTGATCACCAGCAGGGCGAGGGTGACTTCCAGCGCGCGTTCGGGCTGGTAGTGCCACCAGCCGGCGAACACGACCAGCGCCACCGGCAGCAGCGCCAGCACGAAGCGGCTGCCGATGCGGTCGGCCAGGCGGGCCAGCGCCGGCCGGTGCGCCTGGGCCTGTTCGACCAGCCGCGCCAGCTGCGACAGGCGCGTGGAGGTGCCGGTGAGGGTGACGCGCAGCCGTGCCGGGCGTTCACGGCAGACGGTGCCGGCATAGACCGGCTCGCCGGGCTGCTTGCGTACCGGCGCCGATTCGCCGGTCAGCAGCGCCTCTTCGAACCAGGCCTCGTCGTCGCCGTCGCCGAGCAGCACGCCATCGGCCGGTACCGCTTCGCCGGCCGCCACGCAGGCCACGTCGCCGACGCTCAGCGCCGCCAGCGGCACCGCTTCGCGCTGGCCGTCGGCCCGTTCGCGGGTGGCGAAGGCCGGGCGTGCGCGCGCCAGCGCGTCGACCTGGGCGCTGGCCACCGAGCGCGCGCGCTGTTCGAGCATGCGCGCGGCCAGCAGCAGGAACACGAACATCACCGCCGCGTCGTACCACACATGCGGCCCGCCACGGATGGTCTCCACCAGGCTGGCCAGGTAGGCGAGCAGGGTGGAACTGGCGATCAGCACGTCCATGCCCAGGCGGCGCTCGCGCAGTTCGCGCATCGCCCCGGACAGGAATGGCCAGCCGGAGTAGAACACCACCGGCGTGCACAGCAGGAATGTCAGCCAGCGGAAAAAATCGCGCGTGGGCACCGGCATGGTGCTGTTGAAATCCAGGTACAGGGCTTCGGCCAGCATCATCGCCTGCAGCATGCCCAGGCCGGCGATGCCCAGCCGCAGCAGCCAGCGCCGGCGTTCGCCGGTGCGCTGCCGTTCGGCGGCCTCGCTGCCGGCCAGGTACGGACGGTAGCCGAGCATCGCCAGCCGCTGCAGCGGTGCCGACAGCGCGGTGCGCGCCGGGTCCCAGGCGATGCGGATGCGGCCGGTGACGGCATTGGCGCCGCAGTCGATCACGCCCGGTTCGCGCGCCAGCGCGCGATCGATCAGCCAGGCGCAGGCGGCGCAGCGCATGCCGTCGGTCAGCAGGGTGATCTCGCGGCCGCCATCGATCGCACGGCTGTGCTCGGCCTGCACGTCGGCGCGGTCCCAGACCGCCAGGTCGGGCAGCGCTTCGCCCACGCGCGCGGCATTGGCGCTGCGCAGCCGGTAATACCCGTCCAGGTCGGCGCTGGCGATCCACTCGGCGGCGGCGGCGCAGCCATGGCAGCAGAACGCATGCGTGCTGCCGCCCAGCGCCGCCATGTGGGGCTGGGCCGGCAGTGCTTCGCCGCAGTGGTGGCAGGTGCCGGTGGCCGCCATGACGGCGGGCGACCGCGCCGGATCGGCGATCACGTCCGGGCTCAGTGGTCCCCGCCCAGCGAGGGAGAGAGGCGGGCGGCATGCTGCTGCTTCGGCAGCCGGCCGTGCAGGCGCCAGCGACCGTCAGCGTCGCGCAGCTGCACGACCCAGTCGTGCTCGCCGTCCACCGCCTGCTGGACACGCCAGCCCGGACCCTGCGGCAGCAGTTCCAGGCGCAGGTCGTCGGACTGGCGGGTGGGGTGTTCCAGCACCAGCTGCAGCGCGGTGCCGCCGCTGAACTTGCCGGTGGCCGGCAGGACTTCGACCACGCCGTCCTCAACGCGCAGCACCGCGCTCAGGCCCAGCTTGGCGGCCGCTTCGTCCGGCCCCAGGTCGGTGGTCTGGATCTGCGACACGCGCTGCACCGGGTCGGACACCACGTCGGCGCCGCCGGAGCGCACGGCGACGATCACCAGCCCGACGCCGGCCACGATCGACAGCAGCGGCAGGCCGACAACCAGCCAGAACACGGGGACCCGCCAGGGGGATTTGGAACGTTCGTTCATTGCACCGGCCCAAAGAAACTGCTTTCGACGACGCGCTTTTCACCGCCACCCTCGCGCTCGACCACGAAGCGCAGCGCACGGCGGCCGCTGACCTGGCCATCGGCGACCACGTTCAGGGCCACCGGCAGCACCTGCTCGGGACCGGCCTGGACCTCGGTCTGGCCCTGCAGGCGCAGGCCGGCGTCGGCAGGCTCCAGGGTGATGCGGTAGCGCCGGGTCTCCTGGCTCTTGTTGATCAGCTTGAGCGTGTAGTCGTTGGCGATGCTGCCGTCGGCGGACTGCCGGTACAGCGCGTTGCGGTCGCGCAGCACTTCGGCGATGAGCTCGCTGCGGTGGCCCACGCCCCACACCCAGGCGCCGCACAGCCCCAGCAGGAGCAGGCCGTAGACGAAGATGCGCGGGCGCAGCACGCGGGTCGGCTTGCCGTCGATGGCGTTCTGCGTGGAGTAGCGGATCAGGCCATGCGGGTAGCCCACCTTGTCCATGACTTCATCGCAGGCGTCGATGCAGGCGCCGCAGGCGATGCACTCGTACTGCAGGCCGTTGCGGATGTCGATGCCGGTCGGGCACACCTGCACGCAGATGGTGCAGTCGATGCAGTCGCCCAGTTCCTCTGGGGCGAACTTGGGCAACGGCGCGACCTCGGCCAGGTCGCCGTCCCAGGTGATCGTGCCCTTGGCGTGCGCGGCCTGGGTGGCGGCGGACGGATGGCGCCCGGCGCGGAATACGTAGTCATAGGCGACCGACGGGATCAGCAGGCCGCGCACGCGCTCCAGCACGCTGGTCAGGCCGCGCTTGCGCGGGCCGCGCGGTTCGCCGCGCATCGGGTCGTAGGCGATCAACAGCGTGTTGCGGTCGAACATCGCGCTCTGGAAGCGCGCATACGGGCACATGTACTTGCATACCTGCTCGCGCAGGACGCCGGCGTTGCCCCAGGTGGCCAGCGCGTAGAACAGCACCCAGAAGGTCTCCCAGCCGCCCCACTCGAACGGCAGCAGGCGCGCGCCCAGGTCCTTGATCGGGGTGAAGAAGCCGACGAAGGTGAACCCGGTCCACAGCGCGAACAGCAGCCACAGCAGGTGCTTGCTGCCCTTGCGCAGCACCTTCTCGCGGTTCCACGGGCCGGCATCGAGCTTCATGCGCCGCGGGCGGTCGCCCTCGGTCCAGCGCTCCATCCACAGGAAGGTTTCGGTCCACACCGTCTGCGGGCAGGCATAGCCGCACCACAGGCGCCCGGACAGCGCGGTGGAGAAGAACAGCGTCATTGCCGCGATGATCAGCAGCAGCGCCAGGAACAGGAAGTCCTGGGGCCAGAACACCAGCCCGAAGATGTAGAACTTGCGCGCGGGCAGGTCGAACAGCACGGCCTGGCGGCCGTCCCACGACAGCCACGGGAACAGGTAGTACATGCCCAGCAACCACACCACCGCGGCCACCCGCAGGCGGTTGAAGCGTCCCGAGACGTCGCGCGGATAGACCTTGCGCTCGCTGACATAGAACGAATTGCCCTGTTCGTCCACGACATCCAGCGGAATGCGCTTGCTCATGGCATGCGTCCGGTAGCAGCCGCCGTGGGCGGCGAGGGAGGAAGCGGGAACGGGCGGTTGACGGTCATGGCGTATGCGGGGCGTATTGCTGCGCGGGAGCGATCAGTATCGGTTTGAAACGAAGGCAAGGAAGCGACGGATTGTCGCAGCCGCCGCTCAGCGGTCCGGCGGCAGGGCGCGGTTGAAGCGGCTGGCGGGGCGCAGCAGGATCCAGGTGAACAGGCTGGACGAGGCGGTGGCCAGCCAGAACATGGCGAAGCCCAGCGTATAGCCGAGCTCGCGTGAAATCTGCAGATCGGGGAAGGTCATGTCGCGCAGCGTCAGCGGGTCGACGAAGGCGAAGAACACCATCGTCGCCACGCCCGCGGCGAAAAAGCTGGGCCAGGCGATGGCCCCCACGCGCTGTGCCAGCGGACGTGGGGGGTGGTCGAAGCGTGGCTCGCTGAAGTCGGTCACTTTGCGCTCGTGCTGGCCTTGGTGTCCGCCTGATTATGCGACAACGACCAGACATAGGCAGCGACCAGGCGGACGCGGGTCTCGCCGAGCAGTTCGCGGTGCGCCGGCATGCTGCCGTGGCGGCCTTCGGTGATCGTCTTGTACAGGCTTTCGCGGCTGTTGCCGTAGAGCCAGTAGTTGTCGGTCAGGTCCGGCGCGCCGATGTCCTGGTTGCCCTTGCCGTCGACCCCATGGCAGGCCACGCAGACGCCCTCGTAGAGCTTCTTGCCGCGGGCGGCCATGTAGTTGTTCTGCAGGGTTTCCGGGGCCGACAGGGTACGCACGTAGGCGATGGTGTAGTCGATCGCCTCAGGGCCGCCCATGCCGGTGAGCACGGTGCCCCACTCGGGCATGACGCCTTCGCGGCCGTCCAGCACCGTCTCCAGGATGCGCTCGGGCGAGCCGCCCCAGTGCCAGATGTCGTCGGTCAGGTTGGGGTAGCCGACGGCACCCTGGCCCGAGGAGCCGTGGCAGGTGGCGCAGGTGTTGCCGAAGATCGAGCGGCCCAGCGCCAGCGCCTTGGGATCCTGGGCCAGCTGGTCGATCGGCTTGCCGGCATACGGCTTGAAGGTCTGCTCGAGCTTGGCGTCCTCGACGGCCTTCTCCTTGGCATGCTCGCCCTTGGAGGTCCAGCCGCTGTAGCCGGGGATGTTGCCCAGCCCGCCGTACCAGAACAGGTAGCCGATGCTGAAGAAGATGGTCAGGTAGAACAGGTTGATCCACCAGCGCGGCAACGGCTTGTTGTACTCGGTGATGTCACCGTCCCAGGTGTGCAGCGTGTCGTCGGGCTTCGGGTCGCCCGGCCGGCGGCGTGCGGTCCACCACAGCAGCCACACGCAGCCCAGGATGTTCAGCGCAACCAGGGCGATGACGTACCACGTCCATCCCATGCTCATCATCCGCGCTCTCCCCCGTTGCCGTATTGCACGTTGTCATCTTCCAGCGGCAGGCGTGCCGCATCCTCGAACTCACGCTTGCGCTTCGGGCTCCAGGCCCAGATCCAGCCGCCGATGAACAGCACCAGCAGCAGCGCGGTCACGATGCCGGAGATCATTGCTGGCCTCCCCGCGGCGCATGCCGGCCCAGTCCCTGCAGGTAGGCGACGACCGCGTCCAGCTCGGTCTTGCCCTTGACGTCCTCTGCGGCGCTGGCGATCTGCTCGTCGCTGTAGGGGTCGCCCAGGGCCTTGAGCGCGCTCATGTGCCGGGTCACGGTGGCGCCGTCGACCTGGTTCTTCTCCAGCCATGGGAAGCTGGGCATGTTCGACTCGGGCACCACGTCGCGCGGATTGATCAGGTGCACGCGGTGCCAGGCATCGGAATAACGACCGCCGACACGCGCCAGGTCCGGGCCGGTGCGCTTGCTGCCCCACTGGAAGGGACGGTCGTAGACCGATTCGCCCGCCAGCGAGTAGTGGCCGTAGCGCTCGGTCTCGAAGCGCAGGGTGCGCACCATCTGCGAATGGCAGTTGTAGCAGCCTTCGCGGACGTAGACGTCACGGCCGGCCAGTTCCAGCGCCGGGTAGGGCTCGACGCCCTCCAGTGGCTTGATCGCCTCGGCCTGGAACATCAGCGGCACGATCTCGGCCAGGCCGCCGAACGACACGGCGACCGCGATCAGCACCGCCATCAGGCCGACGTTCTTCTCGACTTTCTCGTGGGGATTCTTGTTCTCGCTCATGGGGTTCCTTCCTCCTCAGGCACGCACTTCGGAGGCGTCGACGGGCAGCAGCGGCTGCGGTTCGATCGCGGGGGCGGTACGCCAGGTACGCCAGACGTTCCAGGCCATCAGGCACATGCCGCTCAGCACGACCAGGCCGCCGCCGAGGCGGATCAGGTAGTACGGATAGGTGAACTTCAGCGATTCGACGAAGGTGTAGGTCAGGGTGCCGTCGTCGTTGGTCGCGCGCCACATCAGGCCCTGCATCACGCCGGCGATCCACATCGAGGCGATGTAGAGCACCACGCCGATGGTGTGCAGCCAGAAGTGCGTGTCGATGGCCTTGACCGAATACATCTGCTCGCGGCCCAGCAGTTTGGGCATCAGCGCGTAGATCGAGCCGATCGAGATCATCGCCACCCAGCCCAGCGCGCCGGCGTGGACGTGGCCCACGGTCCAGTCGGTGTAGTGGGAGAGCGAATTGACCGTCTTGATCGACATCATCGGGCCTTCGAAGGTCGCGATCATGTAGAACGACACCGCCACGATCAGGAACTTCAGGATCGGGTCGGTGCGCAGCTTGTGCCACACGCCGGACAGGGTCAGCACGCCGTTGATCGCGCCACCCCACGACGGGGCCAGCAGGATCAGCGAGAACACCATGCCCAGGGACTGCGCCCAGTCGGGCAGGGCGGTGTACTGCAGGTGGTGCGGGCCGGCCCACATGTAGACCGCGATCAGCGCCCAGAAGTGCACGATCGACAGCCGGTAGGAGTACACCGGGCGGCCGGCCTGCTTGGGCACGAAGTAGTACATCATTCCCAGGAAGCCGGCGGTCAGGAAGAAGCCCACCGCGTTATGGCCGTACCACCACTGCACCATCGCATCCACCGCGCCGCTGTAGACCGAGTAGGACTTGGTCGGACCGGCCGGGATGGAGATGTTGTTGACGATGTGCAGCAGCGCGATGGCGATGATGAAGCTGGCGTAGAACCAGTTCGCCACGTAGATGTGCTTGACCCGGCGCTTGGCGATGGTGCCGATGAACAGCACCGCGTAGGCCACCCACACCGCGGCGATCAGGATGTCGATCGGCCATTCCAGCTCGGCGTATTCCTTGCCCTGGGTGTAACCCAGCGGCAGGGTGATGGCCGCGGCCACGATCACCAGCTGCCAGCCCCAGAACACGAAGGCCGCCAGCTTGTCCGATATCAGCCGGACGTGGCAGGTGCGCTGCACCACGTGCAGGCTGGTCGCTATCAGTGCGCAGCCGCCGAAGGCGAAGATCACCGCATTGGTATGCAGTGGTCGCAGCCGCCCGTAGCTGAGCCACGGTATGCCTTCGCCGAGCGTCGGCCAGTAAAGCTGGGCGGCGATGATCACGCCTACCAGCATGCCCACGATGCCCCAGACCACGGTCATCACCGCGAACTGGCGCACCACCTTGTCGTTATACGTCCCCTGCACGCTTTGCATGCGGCCTGATCCTCGGTCTGAACGGGGGAAATCATCCACCGTGTGGAGCACTCCGGGCATTGACTTGAATCAATGCGTGTCCCGGGCGGGTTGCAGCCATCCAGGGGTGAACCGTGGATGCCATGCTGAACAGTATATGACGGAGGCCCGGGCGACAGGGTCGCCCGGGCCTCCGTATGCGTTGCGAGGGGAATCAGCGGGTTACGACCAGCTTGCCCTTCATCATGGCCGAATGGCCCGGGAACGAGCAGTAGAAGCTGTAGTCGCCGCCGGCGGTGAGCTTGTTGCCCGGGAAGCGGACCTGGGTCTTCTGCCCGCCGCCGATCAGGGTGGTGTGGGCGATCACCCGCGCGTCCTTGGCCGGCACGTAGTTGTTGGCGACGCCGGCACGGATCGCGTCACGGTTGACGCCGGCCATGTCGGCGGTGGTGGAGACCACCACGTTGTGGCCCATGGCGGTGGCCGGGAGCTTGCCGGTGTGGGTCAGCTCGATGGTGACGGTGGCGCAGCTGGCCGAAACGGTGGCTTCCTTGAGATCGAACTGCATCGCATCGTTGCCCTTGAGCGAAACGGTGCAGTTGCCGGCAGCCTGGGCCGCGCCCGCAGCGCCGACGAGGGCCAGGGCGAGGAGAAGACGGCGCGAGGTTTTCATGGGTGTTGCTCCTGTGGGATAGGCAATGGACGCGGCGCGTGGCCTGCTCGTCACGGTCTGGCGCGACACTGCGCCAGACGACGCGCATAGAGTCGTTCCAGGCGGGCTTCATCGCCTTGATCTGGGTCAATCAATCCAGCGCTGGCGCATGCCGGCGCGCCATGCGTTCATCCGCCATCCACCGCTGCGCGCGCGGCCGCTGCCGCCGCAGCGGCGGCAGGGTCGATGGATGGATGCGGCAGCGAACTCCCGGGGCCGCCGCGCCGCCCCGGGGGGCCTTCCTGCCGGCCCGGCCGGTCAGGCAATGGGCGCGCGCAGGACCGGCATGTCCCAGCCCGGACGCGGCGCGAAACGGTCGCCGTGGCGTGCCTGCAGGGTCCGGAGTTTTTCCACCAGGGCATCGGCGCCGGTGGCGCGGACGTGCTGGATCGGGCCGCCGCGGAACGGCGCGAAGCCGGTGCCGAAGATCACCCCGGCATCGAGCAGGTCGGCATCGGCCACCACGCCGTCGTGCAGGCAGGTCACCGCCTCGTTGAGCAGCGGCAGGATCAGGCGGTCCTCCAGGTCCGACGGCGCCTGGTAGTCCCTGGCCACTTCCGGCTTCACCGCGCGGCCGTTTTCCCACTTGTAGATGCCCTGGCCGTCCTTCTTGCCGCGCTTGCCCGGCTCCACGGCGGCCAGCGCGGCCGGGATCTGCAGGCCCAGGAATGGCGCCAGCTCCGTGCCGACGCTGGCGGCCACGTCCAGGCCGACGGTGTCGAGCAGTTCGATCGGGCCCATCGGCATGCCGAACTTCACCGCGGCGCGGTCGATCACCGGGCCGGGGATACCCTCGGCATAGGCGGTGGCCGCCTCCAGCATGTACGGGAACAGCACCCGGTTGACCAGGAACCCGGGGGTGCCGGCCACCGGCACCGGGAACTTGCCCAGCGCCTTGCAGAACGCGGCCAGCCGCTGTTCGGTCTCCGGCGCCATGCGGTCGTGGTGGATGATCTCCACCAACGGCATCTGCGCCACCGGGTTGAAATAGTGCAGGCCGGCGAACCGGGCCGGCTGCGCGATGTGTTCGCGCAGCTCGTCCAGCGGGATCGAGGAGGTGTTGGTGGTCAGCAGCGCGTCGGCCTTCAGCCGCGGCTCCAGCGCCTGGTACAGCTCGCGCTTGGCTTCCGGGTTCTCGATGATCGCCTCGATCACCAGGTCGGCGCTGGCCACGCCGTCACCGGCCAGGTCGGGCTTCAGCCGTGCCGCCACTTCCGGGCGCCTGGCCGGGTCCTTCACCTTTTTCTCGAACAGGGCCTGGGCGCGGGCCATGGCGGGGTCGATGAAGCGCTGTTCGCGGTCCTGCAGGGTCACGTCGAACCCCTTGTAGGCCGCCCACGCGGCGATGTCGCCGCCCATCACCCCGGCACCGACCACATGCACATGGCGGATGTCCGGCGCCTTGCCGCCCAGGGCCTTGAGCCGCTCGGTCAGGAAGAAGATGCGGATCAGGTTGCGCGCGGTCGGGCCGCCGGCGAGCTTGACCACCGCGCGGCGCTCGGCGTCCAGGCGTGCCTGGATACCGCTGCCGCCGCTGCGCTCCCAGGTCGAGATCAGCGCGTACGGCGCCGGGTAATGCTCCTTTTTCGCCTTGCGCGCGACCTGCCTGGCCATCTGCGGCGCCAGGATCCGGCGTGCCAGCCAGGTGTTGGTGGCCCAGGCGGTGGCACGCTGCTTGAACGGCCGGGTCACGCCCGACTGCAGCAGCGATATCGCCGCGTCGACCAGGACCGCCGGTGCGGCGACCTTGTCGACCAGGCCGATGCCGCGCGCGGCCGAGGCCGACAGGGTGCGCCCGGTCAGCATCATGTCCATCGCCGCCGGGGCGCCGACCAGGCGCGGCAGGCGCGCGCTGCCGCCCCAGCCCGGGAAGATGCCCAATTGGGTCTCGGGCAGGCCGATGCGGGTGGACGGATCGCTGGACGCCACGCGGTAGCGGCAGGCCAGGGCCAGTTCGGTGCCGCCGCCCAGGCAATGGCCGTGGATCGCGGCGACGGTGGGGCAGGGCAGCTCGGCCAGCTTCTGGTAGGTGGACTGGCCGCGGCGGATGGCGTCGTTGACGGTGCCGCGGCGGTCGAACTCCTGGAACTCCTTGAGGTCGGCGCCGGCGATGAAGCCGGCGGCCTTGGCCGAACGGACCACCACGCCCTTGGGCGGGTCGATCGCCAGCCGTTCGACGATGTCGCCCAGCTCCAGCAGCACGTCCTGGGACATCGCGTTGACCGGACTGTCGCGGCGGTCCAGGGCGAGCACGACGAAGCCGTCGTCGCGGATCTCGGCCTGCCAGTGAGTGAAGCGGAGCCCATCGAAACCTGAAAGCATGGGACGTTCCATCCGGTTGTGTATGGAGAAGACCGCTATGATCCAGAGGTTGTTTCCCCGGCGTCAAATCCCAATGCTTGGGATGCAGGGGCGTTCGCGCCGGCCGGTTGTCGCCGACAGGCTATACGAACGCAGGTTGCAGGGCGTGTACATGCCCGCCGCGCGCTTCGTCGTGGCGCGGGGGGCGGTGGCCGCCATGCCCGGGTGCCGCGCGCGCCGGCCATGGGCGCTGCGGCCGCAATGTAAACATGCTCTGAAGGACGGTGCGGCGCTCCGGGGACCGGACGCTGAACTTTTTCCGCCACAGGCGGTCTCATTGCCCGACGTCGGTTGGGCTGACAGGAGTGCGGCCCTTTATGGCCGAGGTTGAAATACCGCAGGAGCTGGATCTGGAGCTGGTCCGGCGCGTGCAGCGCGGCGAAAGCGCGGCGTTCGATGTCCTGGTGCGCAAGTACCAGCACCGCATCGTCGCGCTGATCGGGCGCTACATCGCCGACTGGAGTGAATGTCAGGACGTGGCCCAGGACACTTTCGTCCGCGCCTACCGCGCGATCGGGAATTTCCGTGGCGACGCCCAGTTCTATACCTGGTTGCATCGAATCGCAGTGAATACCGCCAAGAATTACCTTGCCGCGCACAACCGGCGCCCGCCGACCGACGACGTCGATATCGGCGACGCCGAGCAGTTCGACGCCGGCGCGCGCCTGCGCGACACCGACACGCCCGAACGCGAACTGATGCGGCAGGAACTGGAACAGACCGTGATGAAGGCGGTCGACGCGCTTCCCGAGGAGCTGCGTTCGGCCATCACGTTGCGAGAGGTGGAAGGCATGAGCTACGAGGAAATCGCACACAGGATGGGCTGCCCGATCGGCACCGTGCGTTCGCGGATATTCCGTGCCCGCGAGGCCATCGACGTGCAGTTGCGTCCGCTGCTGGATACCGCCAGCGCCACCCGTGAAAGGAGCCGCGCATGAATGCTTCCGGCCGCGTCGATGCGGCGGCGGGCAATACCGCCGACAAGTTCGAACTTCATTACCGGCAGCAGTTGTCGGCGCTGGTCGACGGCGAGCTGCCCACCGACGAGGCGCGTTTCCTGCTGCGCCGGCTCGAGCACGACGGCGAGTTGTCCGGCTGCCAGGAGCGCTGGCAGCTGCTGGGCGACGTCCTGCGCGGCCAGGCCTGCGCCCCGGCACCGGCCGGCTTCGACCTCAGGATCCACGCGGCGATCGCCGCCGAGGCGGGACGGGTATCCCCGGCATCCGAACGGCAGGCGCGTCGCGGTGGCTGGCGGCGCTGGGGCGGGGGCGCCGCGCTGGCGGCCTCGGTCGCGGCCGTGGCCCTGTTCATGGCGCGCGGGCAGCTGCCCGGGCCGGCCGTGCCGGAGACCGTGATCGCCACCGCCGCCCAGGTTCCGGCGGCCACGGTGGTGGCCGATGCCGACCCGGCCGCGGGTGCCGGTACCGAGGCCGGCACCGAGGCCGGGCTGGCCGCCGCGGCGCCGGCCGTGGCCGCCGTGGCGCTGCGGCGTGCGGATGCATCGGTGCGGCGTGGCAGCGCCACCCGTACCCAGCAGGCGGCGCGCAGCGTGGCCGCGCGCCAGGCCGAGCCGGCGCGCGCAGTGGCTGCGCAGGCACCGCTGCCGGCGCTCCGTCGCGATCCGTTCGCCGACCCTGGCGGCGTGCTGCAGGCGCGTCCATGGCCGCGCTCGAGCCTGTCGCCGGCGCTGTCGGGCACCGCCTTGAATGCCAGCGCGCCGACGGAAGGCGGGGCGACCTTCTACCCGTTCGAGCCGCGGCTGCCATCCCAGGGTGGGCAGCCGGCGCCGGACGCGCAGCCGGCGCGGCCCTGAGCCGGTGCTTCTTCCCGCACCGGCGGCCATGCGCGGCCGGTGCGGTTTCCCGGGATTTCCCCGTCTGGCGCTCGATGCCGGGCGGAGCGTGTTTCTTCACTTTCCAATCGGAGGCTCGAGTCTGATGACCCACCGTATCCATACGCGGCTGTTCGGCCTGCTGGCAATGACCCTGCCGCTGGTCGCCTGTGCCCAGAGCAATGCTCCCACCGCCCCCGCCGAGCAGGCGGTCGCCGCGCGCCCGGCGGCGCCGGCCCCGCAGCTGGTCAGCGGCCTGCCCGATTTCACCCAGCTGGTGGACCGGGTCGGGCCCGGCGTGGTGAACGTGGAAACCGTGATCGGCCCGCGGCGCGGTCCGCGCATGGCGGGCGGCGCGCGGCCGGACATGGACCAGTTGCCGGACTTCTTCCGGCGCTTCTTCGGCCCGGACTTCCAGATGCCCCGCGAGGCGCCGGAAGACGGCCCGCGCGGCCGCGGCATGGGCTCGGGCTTCATCATTTCCGCCGACGGCTACGTGCTGACCAATCACCACGTGATCGACGGCGCCGAGACGGTCAAGGTCAAGCTCAGCGACCGCCGCGAGTTCGACGCCAAGGTCGTCGGCAGCGACGAGCAGTACGACGTGGCGCTGCTGAAGATCGACGCCAAGGGCCTGCCGACCGTGCGCGTGGGCGATTCCAATACGCTCAAGCCCGGCCAGTGGGTGGTGGCGATCGGCTCGCCGTTCGGCCTGGACCATTCGGTCACCGCCGGCATCGTCAGCGCCACCGGCCGCAGCAACCCCTACGCCGAGCAGCGCTACGTGCCGTTCATCCAGACCGACGTGGCGATCAACCAGGGCAATTCCGGCGGCCCGCTGCTCAATACCCGCGGCGAGGTGGTCGGCATCAATTCGCAGATCTTCTCGGCGTCCGGTGGCTACATGGGCATCAGCTTCGCCATCCCGATCGACCTGGCGATGAGCGCGGTGGAGCAGATCAAGAAGACCGGCAAGGTCAGCCGTGGCCAGCTGGGCGTGGTGGTCGAGCCGCTCGACTCGCTCAAGGCCCAGGGGCTCGGCATGCCGGACAGCCGTGGCGCGCTGGTCAACCAGATGGTCGAGGACAGCCCGGCCCGCAAGGCGGGCCTGGAAGTCGGCGACGTCATCCGCTCGGTCAACGGCACCGAGATCGCCGCCTCCAGCGACCTGCCGCCGCTGATCGGCGCGATGCCGCCGGGCAGCAAGGTCCGGCTGGGCATCCTGCGCGACGGCAAGCCGCGCGAGATCAGCGTGACCCTGACCGAACTGGCCGAGGACGCGGCACGCCCGGCCAATGCCCCGGCCGCGGCCGGCGGCGACAAGCCGCAGGCCGGCGCCAATGCCCTGCTGGGGCTGGAGGTGGCCGACCTGACGGCCGCCGAGCGCCGGCAACTGGGGCTGGACGCCGGCGAGGGCGTGCGCATCACCGCGGTGAACAGCCAGGCGGCGCGCGAGGCGCGGCTGTCGCCGGGCATGGTGGTGCTGCAGGTCGGCCGGACCCCGGTCGGCAGCGTGGCCGCGCTCAACCGCGAGCTGGCCGGCTACAGGAAGGGCGACGTGGTGATGCTGCTGGTGCGGGCGGGCGGCAACAGCGCCTTCGTCGCGGTCCGGGCCGGCGGCTGAACCCGGCCTTCATCAAGCTGTACGCAGGGGCCGCCTCCGGGCGGCTCCTGCCGTCCGGGCCGGCGGTCTGTGCGGGCTGGCCGCCTGGCGTGCGATAATGGCGCGTTATCCTGACGACGCGCCGCGCCGCCGCCACCTTATGTCTGCCGATTCGATGCGGAACATCCGCAATTTCTCCATCATCGCCCACGTCGACCATGGCAAGTCCACCCTGGCCGACCGCATCATCCAGATCTGTGGCGGCCTGACCGCGCGCGAGATGGAAGCGCAGGTCCTGGACAACAACCCGATCGAGCGCGAGCGTGGCATCACCATCAAGGCGCAGTCGGTGTCGTTGCCGTACACCGCGCGCAATGGCGAAACCTACTACCTGAACTTCATCGACACCCCTGGCCACGTCGACTTCTCCTATGAAGTCAGCCGTTCGCTGGCCGCCTGCGAGGGCGCGCTGCTGGTGGTGGACGCGGCGCAGGGCGTGGAAGCCCAGTCCGTGGCCAACTGCTACACCGCGGTCGAAATGGGCCTGGAAGTGGTGCCGGTGCTGAACAAGATCGACCTGCCGACCGCCGATACCGAGCGTGCCAAGGCCGAGATCGAGGCGGTGATCGGCATCGACGCCACCGACGCGGTGCCGGTGTCGGCCAAGACCGGCCTGAACGTGGAGGAGGTGCTGGAGGCCATTGTGCACCGCATCCCGCCGCCGGCCCCGCGCGATACCGACAAGCTGCAGGCGCTGATCATCGACTCCTGGTTCGACAATTACCTGGGCGTGGTCTCGCTGGTGCGGGTGATGCAGGGCGAGGTCAAGACCGGCGACAAGCTGCTGGTCATGTCCACCGGCCGCAACCACCAGGTCGACGCGGTGGGCGTGTTCACCCCCAAGCGCAAGGTCACCGGCAGGCTGTCGGCCGGCGAGGTGGGCTGGATCACCGCGTCGATCAAGGACGTGCACGGCGCGCCGGTCGGCGACACCCTGACCCTGGCCGCCGACCCGGCGCCGGCGCCGCTGCCCGGTTTCCAGGAAATGCAGCCGCGCGTGTTCGCCGGCCTGTTCCCGGTCGACGCCGAGGACTACCCGGACCTGCGCGAGGCGCTGGACAAGCTGCGCCTGAACGACGCCGCGCTGCGTTTCGAGCCGGAAAGCTCCGAGGCGATGGGCTTCGGCTTCCGCTGCGGCTTCCTCGGCATGCTGCACATGGAGATCGTGCAGGAGCGCCTGGAGCGCGAGTACGACCTGGACCTGATCAGCACCGCGCCGACCGTGGTCTACGAGGTGCTCAAGAGCGACGGCTCCATCGTGATGATGGACAACCCCGCCAAGCTGCCGCCGGTCAACCAGGTCGAGGAGATCCGCGAGCCGATCATCCGCGCCAACGTGCTCACGCCCGAGGAGTACATCGGCAACATCATCAAGCTGTGCGAGGAAAAGCGCGGCAGCCAGATCGGCATCAATTACCTGGGCAGCCAGGTGCAGATCAGCTACGAGCTGCCGATGGCCGAGGTGGTGCTGGACTTCTTCGACAAGCTCAAGTCGGTCAGCCGCGGCTACGCGTCGCTGGACTACCACTTCGTGCGTTTCGAGGCCGGTCCGTTCGTGCGCGTGGACGTGCTGATCAACGGCGACAAGGTCGACGCGCTGTCGCTGATCGTGCACCGCAGCCACGCCGACCGCCGCGGCCGCGAGCTGTGCGAGAAGATGAAGGACCTGATCCCGCGGCAGATGTTCGACGTCGCCATCCAGGCCGCCGTCGGCTCGCAGATCATTGCCCGTACCACGGTCAAGGCGATGCGCAAGAACGTGCTGGCCAAGTGCTATGGTGGCGACATTTCGCGCAAGAAGAAGCTTCTTGAGAAGCAGAAGGAAGGCAAGAAGCGCATGAAGCAGGTCGGCCGCGTGGAGATCCCGCAGGAAGCCTTCCTGGCCGTGCTGCAGATGGACAACAAGTGACCGGCGCCTGCCGCCGGGTCCCGTGCATAGCGAAGGATGACGAATGAAATGGTTTGAAATCGCCCTGGTGGTGCTGACCCTGGGTTCGGGCCTGGTCCTGCTGCTGGACAAGTTGTTCCTGGCCAAGCGCCGCGCGACCAAGGGCGGGCTGCTGGACAGCGAGGAACCGGCGCTCGTCGATTACTCGCGCGCGTTCTTCCCGGTGCTGGCGGTGGTGCTGGTGCTGCGCAGCTTCATCGCCGAGCCGTACAAGATCCCGTCCAGCTCGATGATGCCCAACCTGCTGATCGGCGATTTCATCCTGGTCAACAAGTTCGCCTATGGCATCCGCCTGCCGATCACCAACACCAAGGTGATCCCGACCGGCGAGCCGCGTCGTGGCGACGTGGTGGTATTCCAGTTCCCGGGCCATCCGGACATGCCCGGCGACCCGCAGCGCGGCGAGAACTTCATCAAGCGCGTCATCGGCCTGCCGGGCGACCGCATCGGCTTCCACGGCGACACCCTGTCGATCAATGGCCAGCCGCTGGCCTACGAGGTCAAGGGCGAGTACGTGGGCAAGGGCCGCGGCGCCGAAATGAACGGCGCCACCCTGCTCAGCGAGGCATTGCCGGGCCGCACGCATACCGTGCTGGAGTACCTGGGCCGCGCCAACCCGGCCGGCCAGGGCGACTGGCAGGTGCCGCAGGGCCAGTACCTGGTCATGGGCGACAACCGCGACAACAGCGACGACGGCCGTTTCTGGGGCTTCCTGCCGGAGCAGAACCTGCGCGGCAAGGCGTTCCTGATCTGGCTCAACTGCAGTGGCTGGTTCTGCAAGGACGGCTTCGAGCCGTCGCGGATCGGTTCCGGCATCCAGTAACCTAGGCGCAACCCGGGGGAGAACGCTATGAATCGCAAGCAAGGCGGCATGACGCTGACGTCGTTCCTGATGGTGCTGGCCGTGGTCGGTTTCGCCCTGTACGTCGGCATGAAGCTGTTCCCGATGTACCAGGAGTTCTACGCGGTCAAGACCTCGATGAAGGCCCTGGCCAGGGAACCGGGCACGTCCGATCCGGCCAAGGCGCAGGAACTGTTCTTCAAGCGCATGGACATGAACTACTCGGACAGCGTCAAGCGCGACAACATCAAGTTCGACCGCATCGATGGCGGGGTGCGCATGAACGTGAGCTATGAAGTGCGCCGCTCGCTGGTCGGCAACCTCGACATCGTCGGCCATTTCGAGAACTCCCAGGACCTGACCTCGCACGGTGAGTAGGACGGTGACGCGGGGTGACCGCATCGGCCACCCGTTCCGGGATCCGGGTCTGCTGCAGCAGGCCCTGACCCATCGCAGCGCGGGCGCGCCGCACAACGAGCGCCTGGAATTCCTGGGCGACAGCATCGTCAACCTGATCGTGGCCGAGGCCCTGTTCGCCCGCTGGCCCAAGGCCGACGAAGGCGCCTTGACCCGGGCGCGGGCGGCGCTGGTGTGCGAAGGCGCGCTGGCGGCCATGGCCCGTACCCTGGAACTGGGCCAGCGCCTGACCCTGGGGCCCGGTGAGATGAAGTCCGGCGGCCACCGCCGCGACTCGATCCTGGCCGATGCCTTCGAGGCGGTGGTGGCGGCGATCTACCTGGACGCCGGTTTCGAGGCCTGCCGCGCGCGGGTGCTGCCCTGGTTCGACGCGCCGATGGCCGCGGTGCCGGTCGGCAAACCCGAAAAAGACCCCAAGACCCGCCTGCAGGAATGGCTGCAGGCGCGGCAGAAACCGCTGCCGGTGTATGAACTGGTATCGGAAACCGGCGATGACCATGCCCGGCATTTCCGGGTACGCTGCCGCCTGACCGACCCGGACGTGACCACCGAGGGCGAAGGCAGCTCCCGGCGGCTGGCCGAACAACAGGCGGCTGCGGCCGCGATAGAGCAACTGGATTCCAAGTGAACGACACCTCCTCCCACCGCTGTGGCAGCGTCGCCGTCATCGGCCGCCCCAATGTCGGCAAATCGACCCTGACCAACGCCCTGGTGGGCGCCAAGGTCAGCATCGTCTCCAACCGGCCGCAGACCACGCGCCACCGCCTGCTGGGCATCGCCACCTTCCCCGAGGGGCAGCTGGTGCTGGTCGATACCCCCGGGCTGCACCGCCAGCAGAAGCGGGCGATGAACCGGGTGATGAACCGCGCCGCGCGCAGCTCCCTGGAAGGCGTGGACGCCGGCCTGCTGGTGATCGAGGCCGGGCGCTGGGACGAAGAGGACACGCTGGCCTTCAACGTGCTGCGCGACGCCGGCATCCCGGTGCTGCTGGTGGTCAACAAGGTCGACCGCCTGAAGGACAAGGGCGGGCTGCTGCCGTTCCTGCAGGAGATCACCGAAGGCCGCGATTTCGCCGGCGTACACCCGATCTCGGCGCAGAAGCGCAGCGGCCTGGAAGCGCTGGTGCGCGACGTGCTCAAGCTGCTGCCCGAGGCCCCGCCGATGTTCGGCGAGGACGAGATCACCGACCGCAGCCAGCGTTTCCTGGCCGGCGAACTGGTGCGCGAGCAGCTGATGCGCCAGCTGGGCGAGGAGCTGCCGTATGCGACCACGGTGGAGATCGAGCGCTTTGCCGAGGACGGCAACCTGCTGCGCATCGGTGCGGTGATCTGGGTCGAGCGCGAGGGCCAGAAGGCCATCGTGATCGGCAAGGGCGGCACGCGCCTGAAGGAAATCGGTGCCAAGGCCCGCCTGCAGATGGAGCGGCTGTTCGGCGCCAAGGTGTTCCTGGAAACCTGGGTGCGCGTGCGCGAAGGCTGGTCGGACGACGAAGCCGCGCTCAGGGCCTTCGGGTACGGCGAGTAACCGGCAGGCGGGCGTGCCGGGCGGACCGTCCGCCCGCGCCCGCAGCGAGCGCCAATGCGGATCGACGACGAACCCGCCTATGTGCTGCATGCGCGCCCCTGGCGCGAGACCAGCCTGCTGGTCGAGGCGCTGACGCTCGCGCACGGCCGCATCGGCCTGCTGGCGCGCGGCGTGCAGGGGCCGAAAAAGCAGCTCCTGCGCGCGGCCCTGCAGCCGCTGCAGTCGATCCGCCTGGATGCGGTGATGACCGGCGAACTGGCGCAGCTGCGCCGTGCCGAGAGCCAGGACGCGGCGCCGCGCCTGCATGGACAGGCGATGCTGGCCGCCTTCTACGTCAACGAACTGGTGCTGCGGCTGGCGCCGCGCCACGATCCCTTGCCCGAACTGCACCATGCCTATGGCCAGGTTCGCGACCAGTTGGCCGATGCGGCCGGGCTGGCGTGGACCCTGCGGCGCTTCGAGCGCGACCTGCTCGATGCGCTGGGCTTCGGTTTCGACTGGACCAGCAGCGCGGACGGGCAGCCCATCGACCCGGCGGCCCGTTACCGGCTGGACCCGCAGGAGGGGCCACTGCGCCTGCTCAGCGAGCGCAGCGCCGCCGAGCGCCGCGGCCTGGCCACCGGTGCGGCGCTGCTGGCGCTGGCGGCCGACCAGGCGCCGGCGGCGGCCGACCTGGCCAGCCTGCGGCCGCAGATGCGCGCGGTACTGCTGCACCATCTGGGTGGGCGCGGGCTCAAATCCTGGGAAATGCTGGGTGAACTCAAAGGCGGGAGCTAGTTCCCGCCGCGGCGGCCTGCGGGCTCAATGCAGCAGGGCGCTCACCGCCGCATCGAACTGGCGCCGCGCCATGTCCGACTCCGGGGCCTGGTGCAGCTGCCGTACCGCGCGGCCGAGGCGCGAGGCACCGACGAAGCCGCAGCTGGCCTGCAGCCGGTGCAGTTGCCTGCGCAGGGCGCCGTCGTCGTGCTGGCGCAGCGCCACCGAAACGGCGTCGCGGGCGACCGGCAGCTCGGACAGGAACAGTTCGCGCAGCGCCACGACATGGGCCTGCTGGCCATTGAGCGCGCTCAGCGCAGCGCTCTCGTCCCAGTCCGGCGCGGGGGCGTCCTCGCTGGCCGGGGCATGGCCGGCAGCGGCCTGGCCGAGGCAGTCGCGGACCGCGGCGAGCAGCTCGGCGCGGGGCATCGGCTTGACCAGCACCCGCTCGAAACCGGCCGCGTGCAGCGACTGCCGGACGCCCGCGCCATTGTCGGCCGTGTGCGCCAGCGCCGGGACCTGCGGGTACAGCGCGCGCAGGCGCTGCAGCAGTGCCTGGCCGCTGCCATCGGGGAGATGGACGTCCATCAGCCACAGGTCGTAGTGGGTGGCGCTGCCCATCTGCAAGGCCTGCGCGACCGAACCGGCGACATCGACCGTGGCCGGCAGCGCTTCCAGTGCGGCCCTGAAAAAGCCCTGGCTGGTCGCGTCGTCCTCGACCAGCAGCAGGCGCGGTGGATCCCCCTGGGCGTGCGTATTCATCTGCTGCCTCCATGTCAGCCGTGCCGGGCATGATTGGCGATGTGGCGCGGCCACGCAAGCGGCGGAAGTCAGGCCGATGTGCATCTGCGACAATGACGCCCCGCAACCCGCAGCTTTCCGCCACGTGGCCCGATCCAGATCCCGCATAGACAAGACCCCGTTCCAGACCGACATCCTCGACCTCAGCCATGACGGCCGCGGCGTCGCCCGCCGTGAAGGCGAGGGCGGCAAGGTGACCTTCGTGGCCGGTGCGCTGCCTGGCGAGACGGTGATGGCCGAGCAGACCGGCAAGAGCCGCCACTTCGACGAGGCGCGCACCGTGGAGGTGCTCACCGCCTCGCCGCACCGGGTGCAGCCGCGTTGCCCGCATTTCGGCGTCTGCGCCGGTTGCGTGCTGCAGCACCTGGACGAGGGCCGGCAGATCGTGGCCAAGCAGCAGGTGCTGATGGATAACCTGACCCGCATCGGCCATGTCAGCCCCGGCACGGTGCTGCCGCCGCTGGTGGGCGACAACTGGGGCTACCGGCGCAAGGGCCGTTTCTCGGTGCGCCGGGTCGAAAAGAAGGACAAGACGCTGGTCGGCTTCCGCGAGCAGGACCCGCGCTTCGTCGCCGACCTGTCGCAGTGCCTGACCGTGATCCCCGAGATCGGTACCCGGGTGGCGGCGCTGTCGGCCTTCATCGAGGGCCTGGACGGCAAGCGCGACATCCCGCAGATCGAATTCATCGGCGGCGATGCCGCCATCGCCCTGACCGTGCGCCACCTGCAGCCGCTGTCCGATGCGGACCGGCAGGCCTGGCAGGCGTTCGGCCAGCAGCATGGCTTTGCCATCTACCTGCAGCCGGGCGGACTGGAGTCGGTGCATCCGTTGTGGCCGGCCGAAGGCGTGCCGCTGTCGTTCGCGCTGCCGCAGTGGGGCGTGGAGCTGGCATTCCGCCCGCTCGACTTCATCCAGGTCAATGCCAAGCTCAACCAGCAGATGATCGCGCATGCGCTGGCACTGCTGGATGCGCAGCCGGACGAGCGCGTGCTCGACCTGTTCTGCGGTCTGGGCAACTTCACCCTGCCGCTGGCGCGTACCGTGCGCGAGGTGGTGGGCGTGGAGGGCGAGGCCGGGCTGGTGGCGCGGGCGAAGGAAAACGCGCAGCGCAACGGGCTGGACAACGCGCAGTTCTTCGCTGCCGACCTCACCCAGGACCAGCGCGGTGCGCCGTGGATGCGGCAGGGCTTCGACAAGCTGCTGCTCGACCCGCCGCGCTCGGGCGCGATCGACGTGCTGCAGCAGCTGCCGCTCAAACAGTTCAAGCGCATCGTCTACGTCAGCTGCCACCCCGGCTCGCTGGCGCGCGACGCCGGCTACCTGGTCAATGAGCAGGGCTTCACCCTGGTGTCGGCCGGTGCGATGGACATGTTCCCGCACACCGCGCATGTGGAAAGCATCGCGGTGTTCGAGAAAAAATGAAATCCGCGCACAGGGATGTGCGCTGCTTTTGCGAGGGATTCGCATAAATGAAATCCGCGCACAGGGATGTGCGCAGCTCCTGCGAGGGACTCGCATAAGTGAAATCCGCGCACAGGGAAGTGCGCTGTTCCTGCGAGGGATCCGCGCCAGTCGAATACGCGCATATGGACGTGCGTTGATTCCGTGAGGGATCCACACCTACGAGGTTCCGGATGGGCATCGAGATCGAGCGCAAGTTCCTGGTCACCGACGACGGCTGGCGCGCTGCCGCGCACGCCGTCATCCCGATGGCGCAGGGCTACATCAATGACATGGCGGCGATGGACAGCGGCGCGCAGAAGGCCTCGGTGCGGGTGCGCATCCAGGGCGACGCGGCGTACCTGAACATCAAGTCGCGCGAACTTGGCCATACCCGCCAGGAGTTCGACTACCCGATTCCGGTGGACGAGGCGCGCGCGCTGCTGGCGCTGTGCGTCGGCGGCCTGATCGACAAGCGCCGCCACCTGGTCAGGCATGGCGGGCTGCTGTGGGAGGTGGACGAGTTCCTCGGCGACAACGCCGGGCTGGTGGTGGCCGAAGTGGAGCTGCAGCATGCCGGACAGCCCTTCGACAAACCCGGCTGGGCCGGCACCGAAGTGACCGACCAGTCCCGTTACTACAACCTCGCGCTGGCCTCGCATCCCTATACCCGATGGGATGCGGACGAGCGGGCCTGAACCCCCATCGAAACGAAGGAATCCCCATGCGCATCGACATCTGGTCCGACGTGGTCTGCCCCTGGTGCTGGATCGGCAAGCACCGTTTCCAGCGCGCGCTGGAACTGATGGGCGACAAGGCCCCGCAGGTGGAGGTGCGCTGGCACCCGTTCCTGCTCGATCCGGACGCCGACACCACCCCGGTGCCGCTGCGCGAGGCCTACGCGGCCAAGTTCGGCGGCGCCGAGCGCACCGCGCAGATGCTGGCGCAGACCCAGTCCACCGCCCGCGCCGAAGGCCTGCCGATGGACTTCGACCGCGGCCAGGTCCGGGTGACCACGCTGCCGGCGCACCGCCTGCTGTGGCTGGCCGGGCGCGAGGGGGTACAGGAAGCGGTCGGCGAAGCGCTGTTCCGCGCCCATTTCGAGCAGGGCCGCAACCTGGCCGACCCTGAGGTGCTGGCCGCGGCCGCCGCCGCTGGCGGCATTGCGGCCGCGCGCGTCGAGGCCCTGCTGGCCTCGGACGAGGGGCTGGCCGAGGTCCGTGCCGGGCTGGGACAGGCGCAGGCGCTGGGCATCCAGTCGGTGCCGACCTTCGTCATCAACGGCCGCTACGCGGTGCAGGGCGCGCAGCCGCCGGAGGTGTTCGCGCAGGTGCTGGAGAAGGTCGCCGCCGAGCTGGCGCCGGCGCCGGTCGCCGGGAACGATGAACCGGCCTGCGGCGCGGACGGCTGCAGCGTCTGACGTGGCGGGCGCCATCTGCGACAATGCCGGGCTTGGCCGTATGGGAATCCGCACATGCTTCTGATCGGCGTCGCCGGCACCACACTGACCGCACAGGAACGCGACTGGCTGCAGCATGACGCCGTGGCCGGCGTGGTGCTGTTCAAGCGCAATTTCGCTTCGCGCGACCAGGTGGTCGAGCTGACCGCTGCGATCCGTGCCGCCACCGCGCGTCCGCTGCTGGTGGCGGTGGACCAGGAAGGCGGCCGCGTGCAGCGCTTCCACGCCGGCTTCACCGAACTGCCGCCGCTGGACGGCTTCGGCCGGCTGCACGCCACCGACCCGGACGCCGCGCTGGCGCTGGCCGAGCAGCATGCCTGGCTGATGGCCAGCGAAATCCGCGCCACCGGGCTGGACCTGAGCTTCGCCCCGGTGGTGGACCTGGGGCGCGGCAACCTGGCCATCGGCAGCCGCGCCTTCGCCGAGGACCCGCAGGTCGTGGCGGCGCTGGCGCAGGCCTATGTGCGCGGCATGCACGCGGCCGGCATGGCCGCCACGCTCAAGCACTTCCCGGGCCACGGCACGGTGCGCGAGGACACCCACCACGACACCGCCATCGACCCGCGCCCGCTGCACGAGCTGGAAGCGCAGGATCTGCTACCGTTCCGCGCCGGCATCCAGGCCGGGGCCGATGCGGTGATGATGGCCCACGTCGTCTACCCGCAGGTGGCGCCGGAACCGGCCGGCTATTCGCCGCGCTGGATCAACCAGATCCTGCGCGGGCAGATGGGCTTCCGCGGCGTGGTGTTTTCCGACGACATCGGCATGGCGGCGTCGTCCGCCGCCGGTGGCGTCAAGGCCCGGGTCGATGCCCACCTGGATGCCGGCTGCGACGTGGTGCTGGTCTGCCACCCGGAGCTGGTCGAAGAATCGCTGCAGGCCGTGGCCGGCCGCAGCCTCAACACCGCCGCGCTGCTGGGCCTGATCGCCCACGGTGCCATGGGCTGGGGCGGCCTGCTGGCCGACGCCCGCCACGGCGATACCCGAACCCGTCTGCTCGAAACTCTTGGAAGAACCGCCTGATGTCCAAACTCACTCTCGAACAAGCCGTGGCCCAGGCCGACCTGCTGGTCGATCGCCCCGCCATCGACAAGGCCATCGCCGGCATCGCCGACGCCATCGCGCGCGACTACAAGGGCGAGGTCCCGGTGTTCCTGTCGATCATGAACGGCGCGCTGCCGTTTGCCGGCCAGCTGGCGCTGGAACTGGGCGCGCGCGGCCAGGACGCGCAGTTCGACTACATGCAGGCCTCGCGCTACCACGGCGAGAGTGGCGGCGAGCTGGTCTGGAAGCACCGCCCGGTGTCCTCGCTGTTCGGCCGCCGCGTGCTGCTGGTGGACGACATCCTCGACGAGGGCTTCACCCTGCAGGGCGTGCGCGACTGGTGCCTTGAGCAGGGTGCCACCGACGTCCGCATCGCGGTACTGACGGTCAAGAAGCACGACCGCTGCCTGGACGGCGTCAAGGCCGACTACGCGGGCATCGAACTGCCGGACCGCTTCGTGTTCGGCTTCGGCATGGACGTGAGCGAATCGCTGCGTTCGCTGCCGGCGATCTATGCGATGAAGCAGTAACAGGGCCAGGCGTCGGCCGGCACGCGCGATCGCCTCGCGCTGCCGCCCACGGTCCGCGCCGCGAACCGTGGGCCGCGTCTCCGGCCTGCCACGTACCCCTGGCCCAAGGGGACGGGCCCCGGACATCTTCCGGGGCGCACGACGCTGGCGGGTGCCGGCCATCGGCCGCTACGATGACCCGGCCGCGCCCCGCGTCGCTTTCGACTGCGAACAGAACACCAGGAAACAATGATGGACGATATCGCACTGGCCGTGATCGGCGGCACCGGTGTCTACAAGCTTGCCGCGCTGGACGACGTCCAGACCCATGAGGTCCAGACCCGCTACGGGGCGCCGTCCGGCCCGGTGCGCATCGGCCGGCTGGATGGCCGCCGGGTGGCGTTCCTGGCGCGCCATGGCGAAGGGCATTCGATCCCGCCGCACAAGGTCAATTACCGCGCCAACCTGGCCGCGCTGAAGCAGCTGGGTGCCACCCGCGTGCTCGCGCTGAACACCGTCGGCGGCATCGGCGACGACTTCGGCCCGCGCGTCCTGGCCTGCCCGGACCAGCTGATCGACTACACCTGGGGGCGGATCTCGACGCTGTGCGAGGAGGAGGGCAGCGAGGTGCTGCACGTGGATTTCGGCCACCCGTACACGCCATCGCTGCGCGCCCAGGTGCTGGCCGCGGCGCGCGCGCGCGGCGTCGCGGTGCATGACGGCGGCTGCTATGGCGCCACCCAGGGGCCGCGCCTGGAGACGATCGCCGAAATCGCGCGGATGCGCCGCGACGGCTGCGATCTGGTTGGCATGACCGGCATGCCCGAGGCCGGGCTGGCGCGCGAGCTGGGGCTGGATTACGCCTGCCTGGCCATCGTCGCCAACTGGGCGGCGGGCTGCGGCGACGCGGCCGAGATCACCATGGACGAAGTGCTGGCCAATGTCGCCGCGGCGTCGGCGGGGCTGCCGGCCCTGGTGGGGGAACTGGCCCGGGGGTGATTGTCATCCCGGCCCAAGCTTTGCATACTCAGCGAGTGCGCTTCATTCAGCGTGCATCAATCCATTCATCGAACAAGGTCTCGCATCACCATGCCGAACGGTACCGTCAAGTGGTTCAACGACGCCAAGGGATTTGGCTTCATCTCACCGGAGGACGGCAGCGCCGATGTCTTCGCGCACTTCTCCGCGATCAATTCCAAGGGTTTCCGCAGCCTGCAGGAAGGACAGCGCGTCAGCTATGACGTGACCCAGGGCCCGAAGGGCGCCCAGGCTTCCAATATCACGCCGGTCGAGTGATCCACTCGGCTGTGCCGGAAAAACCCCGCCGAGGCGGGGTTTTTTTTTAGGCCGCCGGACCCGGGAAACGCAATGAACAGGTCATTGGATATCGCCATCGTCGGTTATGGCACGGCTGGCCAGTCGCTGGCCGTGCTGCTGTCGCGCGACGGCCACCGCGTGCAGGTATTCGAGCGCGCGCCGCGGCCCGGGCCGGTAGGCGCGGGCTTCCTGCTGCAGCCCAGCGGCTTGCAGGTGCTGTGGCGGATGGGCCTGCTGCCGCAGGTGCTGGCCCATGGCGCGGTGGTGCGCCGCCTGTACGGCGAGACGCCCTGCGGCCGCGCGGTGATGGACATGCGCTACGCCGGGCTGGATGCGCGCCTGCACGGGGTCGGCATGCAGCGCGGGGCGCTGTTCTCGCTGCTGGACGCGGCCTGGGAGCGCGGCGACGCGCTGCACGTGGACCGCTGCATCGGCGCCATCGACGACGGCCTGCGCCGGGTGCGCGACCAGCATGGGCAGTGGCACGGCCCATTCGACCTGGTGGTCGCCACCGACGGCGCCGCGTCGGCGCTGCGCGCGCAGGTGCGCGGCACCCGGCTGGACCGCCCGTACCCGTGGGGGGCGCTGTGGTGCCTGCTGCCCGCGGGCGACTGGCCGTTCGCCGACGAACTGCGCCAGCGCTACGTGGCGGCGCGGCGGATGATCGGCCTGCTGCCGGTGGGCACGCGCCCCGGCGATGCGGTGCCGCGGCTGAGCTTTTTCTGGAGCCTGCCGTGCGATGGGTTCGGTGCCTGGGAGCGGGCCGGGCTCGAACCCTGGCTCGACGAGATCGGTCAGCTGTGGCCGGAGGCGCGGCAGCGCCTGCAGGACATCGCCCAGCCGCCGCACCTGGCGCGGGCCAGCTACCGCGATGCGGTGATGGACCGCTGGTACCGCGGCCGCCTGGTACTGGCCGGCGACGCCGCGCATTCGATGAGCCCACAACTCGGGCAGGGCGTGAACATGGCCCTGCTCGATGCCCTGGCCCTGCGCGATGCGTTGCGTGGCCAGGCCGATGTCGATGCGGCGTTGGCGCGCTACCAGGCCGCGCGCCAGGCGCACGTGCGCCTGTACCAGCTCTGGAGCCGCTGGCTGACCCCGCTGTTCCAGTCCGACCGCGACTGGATCGCGCATGCGCGCGACCTCCTGTTCAGGCCGCTGGGGCGCATGCCGGGCGGGCGCGGGCACATGCTGCGCGTGCTCAGCGGCACCCAGCAGGGCGTGTTCGGCACGCTGCCGCTGGCGCCGGAGTTCGTGCGCGCGCTTGCCGGCGGCGACTGAGCCGGGGCCGCCGCACGCAGCCCCGTCGCCGCCGGCGCGGGCGGCGTGCGGCAGAATGGCGGCATCCTCGCGTGCGCAGGGGCTGGCCATGAACACCGATGCAGCGCCGTTCGAAACCCACGTGGTATTCAACCAGCCGCCGCCGTTCCCCGAGGGCAACCTGTGGCGTGACGACCGCGTGCTGCGCGAAGCGGTCGCGCGCGAAGGCGGCGAGGCGTTCGCCACGCTGCTGGATGGCTATGGCGCGCTGGCCGGCGGCGAGCTGTACCGGCTCGGTTTCGATGCCAACCGGTACAGGCCCTCGCTGCGCACCCACGATGCGCAGGGCCAGCGCGTCGATACCGTGGATTTCCATCCCGCCTGGCATCGCCTGATGGAACTGGCCAAGGCGCAGGGCGTGGCCGGGCTGCCGTGGCGGCAGCCACAGCCCGGTGCGCACGTCGCGCGTGCCGCGTTGAGTTTCCTGCACCACCAGGCGGAAGCCGGCAGCAGTTGCCCGCTGACCATGACCCACGCCGCGGTGCCGGTGCTGCGCCGCGAGCCGGCGCTGGCCGAATGGGCGGCCAAGGCTGCCGCGCCGCACTACGACCCGCGCGACGTACCCATCGCCGGGAAGGCCGGCATCACCGTGGGCATGGGCATGACCGAGAAGCAGGGCGGCTCGGACGTGCGCAGCAACCGCACCTGCGCGACCCCGCTGGTGGGCGAGGGCGAGTACGCCCTGGTCGGGCACAAGTGGTTCCTTTCCGCGCCCATGTCCGACGGCTGGCTGGTACTGGCGCAGGCGCCCGGCGGACTGAGCTGCTTCCTGATGCCGCGGCGGCTGCCCGACGGCGCGCGCAACGCCTTCCGGCTGATGCGGCTGAAGGACAAGCTCGGCGACTGGGCCAACGCCTCCAGCGAGGTCGAGTTCTGCGGCGCGTGGGCAAGGCGCATCGGCGCCGAAGGGCGTGGCGTGGCGACCATCATCGAGATGGTGATGCTGACGCGGCTGGACTGCATGCTCGGCGCGGCGGCGGAAATGCGCATGGCGCTGGCCCAGGCACTGCACCATGCACGGCACCGCCGCGCCTTCGGCCGGCGCCTGGTCGAGCAGCCGCTGATGGCCAACGTGCTGGCCGACCTGGCGTTGGAGTCGGAGGCATCCACCGCGTTGGCGATGCGTGTCGCGCGTGCGGTGGATGCGGCCGCACGCGACCCGGCGGAAGCGGCGTTCGCACGCGTGGCCACGGCCCTGGGCAAGTTCTGGATATGCCGGCGGGCACCGGGCTTCGTCAACGAAGCGCAGGAGTGCCTGGGCGGCGCCGGCTACATCGAGGAGTCGCTGCTGCCGCGGCTTTACCGGCAGGCGCCGCTCAATTCGATCTGGGAAGGCAGCGGCAACGTGCAGTGCCTGGATGTGCTGCGCGCGCTGGCGCGCGAACCGCAGTCGCGGCAGGTACTGCTGCACGAACTGGAGCAGGCGCGGGGACATGATGCCGGCTACGACGCCGCGCTCGATGCGTTGCCGCCGATAGGCGAGGGCGCGGTGCTGGCCGAAGCCGCAGCGCGGCGCATTGCCGCCTCGCTGGCGATCCTGCTGCAGGCGGCCACGCTGCTGCGCGCCGGCAGCCCGGCGGCGGGCGCGTTCGTCGCCGCGCGGCTGGCGGCGCCCATGCCCCCGGCCTACGGCATGCTGGATGCGTCCGTGGCGTTCAGCGACATCCTGGAACGGGCGGCGCCCTCGAGCTGAGCGCCGTCGCCACGGTCATCGGCGACGGCGCGGCTGCGCGGGATCCGCACAGGGCTGTATTGCCGCCGTGGAAGGAATGGCGCAACCGCCCGTCCGGGAGGGCTGCGCCGCTGGATCAGTGCTTGGCGTCATCCGCCTTCTGGCGGGCCTTCTCGGCGGCGTCGTGGGCGTGGTCGGCCACCTTCTGCGCGGCATCCGCAGTCGCGGCGCTGGCATTGGCGGCGGCCTCCTTGGCCGCTACGGAGGCATCATCCGCCGCGGCAGTGGTCGCATCGGCCGCGCGGTCCAGTGCCTGCTCGGACCTGGCGGCCGCCTCGCGGGTGGCGTCGGCGGCACGGTCGGCGGCATTGCGGGCGGCGTCGGCGGCCGATTCGCCGGCGTTGCGCGCGGCTTCGGCGGCGTGGTCGGCCGCGGCCTCGGCATCGCGCTTGGCCTGTTCGGCATTGGGGTCGTTGCAGGCGGACAGGGCCAGCATCAGGCTGCCGGCCAGCAGCGGGACAAACAGCTTCATCGCGTTCTCCTGGGTTGGGGGACGACGCGCGCAGCGTAGGGGGAGGCGGATTCAGATTGCGTCAACGCCACCGTGGCGATGCCGGTGGCAGCGGCCACCCGGTGCCGTGCCGGGTCGGGCGCCCGGCAGGCCGGCGGTCGGCCCGCCTGCGCCACGTGCCGGCAGTGGAACAGGGTTCGATGAGACAAAAAAAAGCCGCTGGCGAACCAGCGGCTTTTCCGACTTGCGTCGAAGCAGAAGTTATTACTTCTTGGCTTCTTCAGCAGCGTCCTTGGCCTTGTCGGCCACGCCTTCGGCAGCCTTGGCGGTGTCGGCAGCGGCGCCGGCAGCAGCTTCGGTGGTGGCGCCGGCAGCGGCGGCAGCGGCGTCACCAGCGGCGTCAGCAGCGGTGGCGGCGGTGTCGGCAGCAGCCTGGGCGGCGTCGGCGGTTTCGGCGCCGGCGGCAGCAGCCTGGTCAGCGGCGGCCTGGGCGTCGGTGGCGGCTTCGTTGGCCGAAGCAGCGGCGTCCTGGGCAGCTTCCTGCTTCGAGCAGGCGGCCAGGGCCAGGCCCAGGGCCATCGCGATCAGCAGCTTGTTGATGCTCATTGTGTGAATCCTCGTCGTTAGATTAGGCAACGCGCCATTGCGCGCCTTAAACATGATGACAAGCCCATTTGGACTGTCAAGCGACCGCGCATTCATTTTTGTAAAAAAGGCATTAAGCCCAATCAAATCAATTCGATGGCGATGGCCGTTGCTTCGCCACCGCCGATGCAGAGAGAGGCGATGCCACGCTTGAGGCCACGGCTGCGCAACGCGTTGACCAGCGTGACCACCAGGCGCGCGCCCGAGGCGCCGATCGGATGGCCCAGCGCGCAGGCGCCGCCGTTGACGTTGAGCTTGTCATGCGCGATGCCCAGCTCGCGGATCGGCGCCATCGCCACCACCGCGAAGGCTTCGTTGATCTCGAACAGATCCACGTCGCCGACCTGCCAGCCGGCCTTGTCCAGCACCTGCCTGACCGCGCCGATCGGCGCGGTGGTGAACCACGCCGGCTCCTGCGCGAACGTGGCGTGAGCGACGATCCGGGCCAATGGCTGCACGCCGCGGCGCGCGGCTTCGCCGGCGTCCATAAGCACCACGGCGGCGGCGCCGTCGGAGATGCTGGAGGAGCTGGCGGCGGTGACGCTGCCGTCTTTCTTGAAGGCCGGCCTCAGGGTCGGGATCTTGGCGATGTCGGACTTGCCCGGCTGCTCGTCCTGGTCGACTTCGACCTCGCCCTTGCGGGTGGCGACCTTGACCGGAACGATCTCATCCTTGAACGCACCCGCGGCCTGCGCGGCCTGCGCGCGCCTGACCGACTCGATGGCGTAGGCGTCCTGCTCTTCGCGGGTGAAGCCGAACCTGGCGACGGTGCCTTCGGCGAACACGCCCATGGCCTGGCCGTCGTAGGGGTTGGTCAGGCCGTCCCAGGCCATGTGGTCCACCGCCTGGAAGTTGCCGTAGCGGTTGCCGGTGCGCGAGTTGGGGATCATGTGCGGCGCGTTGGACATGGACTCCATGCCGCCGGCGACGACGATGCTGGCCGAACCGGCCTTGATCAGGTCGTGGCCCAGCATGATCGCTTTCATGCCCGAGCCGCACACCTTGTTGAGCGTGGTGCAGCCGGTGCTGGCGGGCAGGCCGGCGGCGAGCGACGCCTGGCGCGCCGGTGCCTGGCCCAGGTTGGCCGGCAGTACGCAGCCCATGATCACTTCGGACACATCGGCGGCGGCGACGCCGGACTGTTCCATGGCCGCACGGATCGCCGTGGCGCCGAGGGTCGGGGTGGGGACGCCGTTGAACTGGCCGAGGAAGGAGCCGATGGCGGTGCGCTTTGCGGCGGCGATGACGATGTCGGACATGTGCGGTCTCGGTTGTATCCTGCAACGATTATCGAAAGCCGCCGGCGGGGTGCCCATTGGACCAACGGCACATCCCGGCAGACAGCGGTTTGTCGTTGCAGTATAGAAGGTGAGCCACCGCATGGCCGGCAGGTGGCACTACCCGAAGGGATTCCGGTGTCCGGCCAGTCATGGGGGAGAGGGGATGCGCAGCACGTTCAGGGGCCATAACGCACTGGCCGCTTCGATGGCATTGGCGCTGGCCGCATGCGGTGGCGGTGGTGGCAGCAAATCGACTCCGCCGCCCAATCCGCCACCGACCTCGCCGCCGCCGACCACGACCACGCCGCAGCCGGCAATGGACGCGCATCTGGCGCTGACCAACGCCAGGGCCGCGCAGGCGGCCGGCTTCACCGGTGCCGGCATCCGCATCGGCGTGGTCGATTCGGGCGTGATGCGCAACCATCCCACGCTGGCCGGGCGGGTGGTGGCCAATTTCAGCTACGTGGATCCGCGCCGCAACAACCTGGCGGTGGACGACGTGGTCGGCCATGGCACCACGGTGGCGCAGCTGGCCGCCGGAGCCGCCGCCGGGCAATGGCCCGGTGGCATCGCGCCGGGCGCGCAGATCGTCTCGGCGCGCATCATCAACGACGAGCGGCCCAAGGACGACGGTTCCGGGCAGGGCAACGAGGTCACCGGTGGCCTGGGCATGGGCGGCGTGCATGACGACCTGATCCGGGCCGGCGTGCGCATCATGAACAACTCCTGGGGCGGGCTGTATTGGACGCGGCCGACGGTGACGGCGCAGATCGCCACCGAGTACCGCCCGTTCATCGTCGGCAACGACGGGCTGGTGGTGTTCGCCACCGGCAACGAATCGCGCGCCAATCCCAGCGACATGGCCGCGCTGCCGAGCCAGCCGGGGGAGAACGGTTCGCGCCCGGCGGCCGATCTGGAGCGCGGCTGGCTGGCGGTGGCGGCGCTGGATACCGCCAATCCGAGCCGCCTGGCCGATTACTCCAACGCCTGCGGCGTGGCCAGGAACTACTGCCTGGTGGCGCCGGGCACGTCCGCCTTCGTCGGCCCCAATGCCACGGCGTCGAACCTGTCCTACTACTACGGCAGTGGCACCTCCTACGCCGCGCCGCTGGTATCGGGCGCGGCGGCACTGGTGTGGCAGGCGTTCCCGTATTTCGACAACAACCTGGTGCGGCAGACCCTGCTGGGCACCGCCACCGACCTGGGCGATCCCGGCCCGGATGCGGTGTTCGGCTACGGCCTGCTCAACGTCGGCAAGGCGGTGAAAGGCCCGGCCCGGTTCGACTGGGGCGATGTGACGGTGGACGTCAACCAGTTGGGGCTGGGGTCGGTCTGGAGCAACGACATCAGCGGCACCGGCGGGCTGATAAAGCGCGGCCCCGGTGCGCTGACATTGACCGGTACCAACACCTACTCCGGTCAGACGCGGATCGAGCTGGGCATGCTTGCCCTGCGCGATGGCGCATCGATTCGTTCCGATGTCACCATCGGCGGTCCCGCGAGCCCCTATACCCCCAGTCTGTACTTCATGGAGGGCAACAACCGGGTGGTTGGCAACGTCGACAGCGCTGGCAACCTGTACGTGATGAATGGCAACAGCAGTGCCACGATCCAGGGCAACTACGTACAGCAGAGCACCGCGCGGATGATCATCGCGCTGGGCATCGACGCGCTGCACGTGACCGGCTCGGCGACGCTGCAGGGGGGCAGGGTGCTCGTCAACGGGATAGTGCCTGGCTACGTGCCGCAGGACGGCACGCGGCAGGATCTCATCCGCGCCGATGGCGGCCTCAGCGGACAGTTCGACATGGCCCCGGCCGCCACCCAGAATGCCGGTTTGGCGCTGCTGCAGGCCGACTATGGCTATGACAGCCACAACGCCTGGCTGGACCTGCAGCAGGTCAGTGTGACCGCAGCCGCGCGGGTGGCGGGCGCGGATGCCACGGCGATGGCGGCGGCGCAGCGGGTGGAGCAGGCGTTCGAACTACTCGATGGCGACGTGAACCTGCGGTCAGGTGCGTTTGCGGCCGGTGCCGGCGCCCTGCAGCGTGGCGGCGGCGGCTTCGACGGACTGGGCGCGAGCCTGCGCAGCCTCACCGGCGAAGCACATGCGCTGGCGCTGGCGATGACCTTCGACAGCATCGACATGAACCGGCGGGCATTGTCCGCGCAGTTCGGCGAGGGCGGCAGCCGCGCCGACGGGGCCTGGTCGCGTTCGCTGGGCGGTGGCGGGCAGGGCGGCTACGCCGGTGGCGACTACCGCCTGGGTGGCTGGATGCTGGGCCGCGAGACCGGCATGGGCGATGCCCGGGTGGGCTTCGCGTTCGGGCAGATGCAGGCGCAACTGGCCGGCGGCGAGGCCAGCGACCGCGGCCGCGACCGCCAGACCCAGGCCCGGTTCTATGCCGGGCGCCAGTGGGGACAGGCGTATGCGCTCGGGCAGCTCGGCTTTGGTGGCTACCAGCGCGAACTGGACCGTGGCCTGCTGCTGGGGGGTGAACGTGCCGGGGTGATGGCGCGTTACGACGGCCGCTTCCTGTCCGGCAGTGCCGAGGCCGGTTACCGCTTCGACCTGGGGCCAGGCGCGTTCACCCCGTACCTGGGCGCCGACTACGCCCGCATCGACAGCGACGCGTTCCAGGAGCAGGGCGGCTACGGGTTCGGGCTGAGCGCCGGCGGCTGGCATTCCAGCCAGGTGCGGGCCATGGCGGGCATGCGCGGCAGCTACCGCTGGCGCGGGCTGGAGCTGAACGGCTATGCCGAGTGGCAGCAGGCGCTGTCCGCCGGCGCCGGGCCGCTGCAGGCACGCTTCACCGGTATCGATGCCTGGGCGCCGCTGTATGGCCTGCAGCCCGCGCGCGCCGCCGGGTTGTTCGGCGTGTCGCTCGATGCCTGGGTCGCGCGCGATGCGCAGCTGTCGCTGGGCTACGACCAGCGCCTGGGCGGACGCGGCGACAACCGGCAGCTGTCGCTGCGGTTCATGCGCGGGTTCTGAGCCGCCGGCAGCGGGCATGCAAAAGGCGGGCGACCGGGTCGCCCGCCTTTTTTCTGCCGGCCGGGTGCCGTGTCTACTCGCCGCGCAGGCGGCTCATGCGTGGTGCGGCGCGGCCCAGCGGCATCTTCAGCTTGCCGATGGCCTCGATGCGGGTCTCGGCGATGCGGTCGGCCGCGCGCTGTGGCGAGACGCCATCGCGCTCGGACTGGTCGAAGATGCGCCCGAGGTTGTGGTAGATGCTGCGGATCAGGCGCATGGCACGCTCGCGGTTGTAGCCGTCGATCTCCAGCGACACGTTCATCACGCCGCCGGCGTTGACCGCGTAATCCGGCGCCCACAGCACCCCACGCCGGTGCAGTTCGTCGCCCACCGCATGGCTGGCGAGCTGGTTGTTGGCGGTACCGCAGATGACCTTGGCCTTGAGCCGGTCCAGCTCCTCCATGCCGATGGCGCCTTCCATCGCGCAGGGCGCGAACACATCCGCGGCGACGTCGTAGATGGCATCGGGCTTGATCGCCTCGCAGCCGTACTCGGTGACCGCGCGCTGCACCAGCACCGGGTCCAGGTCGGTCACGTAGAGCTTGGCGCCGCGCTCGCGCAGCAGCTTCACCAGTTCCATGCCGATGTGGCCCAGGCCCTGCACGGCGATGCTGACCTTGCCCACTTCCTCGTGGCCGAACTTGCGGTTGATCGAGGCCATCAGCGCCTGCAGCGCGCCGTAGGCGGTAAACGGGGCCGGGTCGCCGGAGCCGCCATGGACCTGGTGCACGCCGGTGACATAGCCGGTCTCCAGGTAGATCTGCTCCATGTCGTTGACGTCGCTGCCGACGTCTTCGGCGGTGATGTAGCGCCCGCCCAGCGCCTCGACCTGGCGGCCGAATGCGCGGAACAGCACCTCGCTCTTGTCGGTGCGCGGGTCGCCGATGATGACCGCCTTGCCGCCGCCGACGTTCAGCCCGGCCAGCGCGTTCTTGTAGGTCATGGTGCGGCTCAGCCGCAGTACGTCGCGCAGGGCGTCGTCGCTGTTGGCGTAGGGGCGCATGCGCACACCGCCCAGGGCAGGGCCCAGGGTGGTGTTGTGGATGGCGATGATCGCTTTCAGGCCGGCATCGCGGTTGTGGCAGAACACGACCTGTTCGTGGCCGGAAGTGGCGAGGGTTTCGAAAAGCATGGAAGCTCCGATGGGCGTTACTGCGACAACGTCCGTGATCCTGCAGACAACTGGTGGGCCAGAAAACAAAAATGCGACTTCGTCGTTGCGGTGACGGGTCGCGGGGCGCCATTCTAAAGCATTCGGCGGCCAGCGCATGTTCAGGCTGCCGGGGGGCCGAGGGGCGGGTGCCTCCGGGGGCAGGGGCGGCGTGACGGTCGGGTCACGCTGCGCTGCAACCTGACCTGCGCGGCGCGCGGCTCTATCATCGGTTTCAACAGAAACCGAGATGTCGCACGGCCCATGAGCACGCCCGCCCCCCACCTCCCGCAGACGCAGACGGAAACCAGCCCGCTGCGTTTCGTCACCGCCGCCAGCCTGTTCGACGGCCATGACGCGGCCATCAACATCATGCGCCGGCTGATCCAGGCGCAGGGCGCGGAGGTGATCCACCTGGGCCACAACCGCTCGGTGGAGGACGTGGTGCGCGCGGCGCTGCAGGAAGACGCCGATGCCATCGCGCTGTCGTCCTACCAGGGCGGCCATGTCGAGTACTTCAAGTACATGGTGGACATGCTGCGCGAGCGCGGCGCCGGCCACATCCGCGTGTTCGGCGGCGGCGGCGGCACCATCACCCCGGAAGAGATCCGCGAACTGCAGGCCTACGGGGTCGAGCGCATCTACCACCCCAACGACGGCATGAAGATGGGGCTGGTGGAGATGATCGAGGACGTGGTCCGGCGCGCCGGCGATGCCCGCGACGCGGCACCGGCGGTGGACGACGACGGCGTGCCCGGCATCGGCGATGAGATCGCCATCGGCCGCATGCTGTCGCGGCTGGAGGACGGCGCCTTCGGCGAAGCGGAACTGGCGCACCTGCGCCGGCAATGGCAGCTGGCCGGCGCCAGGACCCCGGTCATCGGCATCACCGGTACCGGCGGCGCCGGCAAGTCCAGCGTCACCGACGAACTGCTCAACCGCTTCCTGGCCAGCTTCCCGCAGATGCGCATCGCGGTGGTCTCGGTCGACCCGACCCGCCGCCGCACCGGTGGCGCGCTGCTGGGCGACCGCATCCGCATGAATTCGCTGCGCAGCCCCCGCGTGTACATGCGCTCGATGGCCACCCGCCGCCAGCACGCGGCGATCAATACCGTGCTGCGCGACTGCATCGGCTTCCTCAAGTCGCTGGCCTACGACCTGGTGATCGTCGAGACCGCCGGTATCGGCCAGAGCGACTCGGAGATCGTCGACCTGGTCGATTTCCCGATGTACGTGATGACCAGCGACTTCGGCGCGCCGAGCCAGCTGGAAAAGATCGACATGCTCGACTACGCCGAGCTGGTGGTGCTCAACAAGTTCGACAAGCGCGGCGCCGAGGACGCGCTGCGCGACGTGCGCAAGCAGTGGAAGCGCAACCGCGTGGCGTTCGCGATGAAGGACGAGGACGTGCCGGTGTACCCGACCATCGCCTCGCAGTTCAACGACCCGGGCATCAGCTGGATGTTCGCCAACCTGTGCCGGCTGCTGCGCGACACGCGCGGAGCGGGCAACGCGGAGGCGGGAGCGCAGGGCGGCTGCGACTGGATGCCGGCCATCGACACCACGCTGAAGGAGCCGCGCGCGACCGTGCTGATTCCCGGCAGCCGCGTGCGCTACCTGGCCGAGATCGCCGAGCAGGGCCGCGCCATCAATGCCCGCATCGAATCGCAGGCCGAGGTGGCCGAGCGCGCCCAGGGGTGCTGGCAGGCGCTGAAGGAACTGGACGATGCCGCGCTGCCGGCGGCACTGGACCTGTACCCGGCCGACGCCCTGACCGATGCCGCCGCCGACACCAGCCTGCGCACCCTGCGCCAGCGCTACAACGACGCGGTGCAGTCGCTGGATTCGGAGGCCCTGCGCCTGCTGCGCGAGTGGCCGGCGCGGTTGAAGTCGATCACCGACGAGGTCAACGAGTACCAGGTGCGCGGCAAGACCATCCGTGTCGAGAACTACCGCGAGTCGCTCAGCCACCAGCAGGTCCCGAAGATCGCCGCGCCCACCTACCGCAGCTGGGGCGAACTGCTGGTGTTCCTGCAGAAGGAGAACCTGCCCGGCTCCTACCCGTACACCGGCGGCGTCTACCCGTACCGCCGCAGCGGCGAGGACCCGATCCGCATGTTCGCCGGCGAGGGCACCCCCGAGCGCACCAACCGCCGCTTCCACTACCTGAGCGTCGGCCAGCCGGCCGCGCGCCTGTCCACCGCCTTCGACAGCGTCACCCTGTACGGCGAGGATCCGGCGCCGCGCCCGGACATCTACGGCAAGATCGGCAACTCCGGGGTCAACATCCCCACGCTGGACGACATGAAGAAGCTGTACTCGGGCTTCGACCTGTGCGCGCCGACCACCTCGGTGTCGATGACCATCAACGGCCCGGCACCGATGATCCTGGCGATGTTCATGAACACCGCCATCGACCAGCAGGTGGAGAAGTACCTGAAGGCCGACCCGGCGCGCTGGGCCGAGGCCGGGAAGAAGATCGCAGCGATGTTCGAAGGCCGTACCCGGCCGCAGTACCACGGCGAGCTGCCGCCGACCAACAACGGCCTCGGCCTGGGCCTGCTCGGCGTCACCGGCGACCAGCTGGTGGATGCCGACACCTACGCGCGGATCAAGGCCGAGACGCTGTCCACCGTGCGCGGCACCGTGCAGGCCGACATCCTCAAGGAAGACCAGGCGCAGAACACCTGCATCTTCTCCACCGAGTTCGCGCTGCGCATGATGGGCGACATCCAGCAGTATTTCGTCGACCACGGCGTGCGCAACTTCTACTCGGTGTCGATCTCCGGCTACCACATCGCCGAGGCCGGCGCGAACCCGATCAGCCAGCTGGCCTTCACCCTGTCCAACGGCTTCACCATCGTCGAGTACTACCTGGCGCGCGGGATGAGGATCGACGACTTCGCGCCCAACCTGTCGTTCTTCTTCTCCAACGGCATGGACCCGGAATACACCGTCATCGGCCGCGTCGCCCGCCGCATCTGGGCGCGCGCGATGCGCGAGCGCTACGGCGCCAACGAGCGCAGCCAGATGATGAAGTACCACATCCAGACCTCGGGCCGCTCGCTGCACGCGCAGGAAATCCAGTTCAACGACATCCGCACCACGCTGCAGGCGCTGTACGCGCTGTTCGACAACTGCAACAGCCTGCACACCAATGCCTACGACGAGGCCATCACCACGCCCACCGAGGAAAGCGTGCGCCGTGCGGTGGCGATCCAGATGATCATCAACAAGGAGCTGGGGCTGAACTTCTGCGAGAACCCGTGGCAGGGCAGCTTCATCGTCGACAAGCTCACCGACATCGTCGAGGAGGCCGTGTACAAGGAATTCGAGGCGATCAGCGAGCGCGGCGGCGTGCTTGGCGCGATGGACACCATGTACCAGCGCGGCAAGATCCAGGAAGAGAGCCTGTACTACGAGCACAAGAAGCACGACGGCAGCCTGCCGCTGGTCGGGGTCAACATGTTCCTGCCCAAGGAGCATGCCGGCGAAGTGGCGACCGAGATCGAGCTGATCCGCTCCACCGAGGAGGAGAAGGGGCAGCAGATCGAGAACGTGCGCACCTGGCAGCGCAACCGCAATGTGCTGGCCCCGGCCGGCGAGACCTCGCACAGCCACGAAGTGGTCGGCAGCGCCTGCAACGACGACGGCGTCCACGACGGCCACGGCCTGGCCTACCTGCAAAACACCGCGCGCGAGCGCCGCAATGTGTTCGCGGCGTTGATCGAGGCGGTCAAGACCCACAGCCTTGGCCAGATCAGCCACGCGCTGTACGACGTGGGCGGGGAGTACCGGCGGAACATGTGATTGGCCGCGACGGCAGGGCCCGGAGTGGGCCTTGCCGCGTTGCCGGGCGCACCCGCTGGCGCCGGCTGGCGGTCTTGGGTGGGCCGGATCGTCCGACCGCGATCATGCGCGTCCGCCCGCATGAACGCCCGCGCGGGCCCGCCGCTGGACGGGGCGATGGCGCTCGGTGACCATAGCCCCGTATGTCCGCCCTCCCCACGCCCTCCGCGAGCCTGCTGCAGCTGCTGCCCGAAGCGGTGGTGCAGACGGATGCGTTATGGGCGATCACCTACCTCAACCCGGCCTGGCACGCGCTTACCGGGCATCCGCTGGACGCGGCGCTGGGGCGGTCGCTGCTGGAATTCGTGCATCCCGACGACGTGGGCACCCTGCGCTCGGGCATGCCGGTGTTCCGGCTGCGCTTTGCCGCGGGCGATTACCGCTGGGTGCGGCTGCAGCTGCATCCGGAGACCGACGAGGCCGAGCGGGTGATCAGCCGCCAGGGCGTGCTGATCGAGATCACCGAGGTCACCGAGCAGGTGCTGGTGGAGGTCCGCCAGCGCTTCCTGCGTCTGCTCGAAACCATCGACGGCGTGGTCTGGGAGGCCGAGCGCGGGGTGGGCAATACCTTCCTCAGCCCGCAGGTGGAGCGGCTGTTCGGCTACACCGTGGAGGAATGGCGCGCCGATCCGGGGTTCTGGCGCGCGCATGTGCACCCGGACGACCTGGCCGAGGCGCTGGTCATCGACGAAGCCGCGTACAACGCCACGCACAGCTACGCCTACGAGATGAGCTACCGGCTGATCGCCAAGTGCGGCAAGGTGGTGTGGGTGCGGGACCTGTGCCGGGCGGTGGTCGAGCCGGGCCGGCCGAACCGCATGATCGGGTTGATGATCGACGTGACCCGCGAGAAGTACACCGAGCTGGAACTGCTGCGCTCGGACAACCGCTATGCGCTGGCCACCCTCGGCTCCAATGACGGCATCTGGGACTGGGACCTGCGTACCGATGTCATGCACGTATCCGAGCGCTTCCGCCAGATCGTGGGGATGGGCGACAGCGACCCGGTGCATCACGGCGGCTGGCACTTCCTGCAGCAGCTCATCGACCCCGACGACCGCGCCCGCGTGCAGCTGGCCTACCGCCGGCACCTGTCCGGGAACAGCCCGAATTTCTCGGTGGATTTCCGGGCGTTCCATGGCTCGGGGCGCCTGGTGTGGGTGAACTGGCGCGGCGTGGCCCAGTTCGACGACGGCGTTGCCGTGCGCATGGCCGGCTCGCTGAGCGACCTGGCCGAACGCGGCAGCTCCTATGACGCGCTCACCAACCTGCCGGGCCGGCCATTGTTCCGGGCCCGCCTGGCACACGCCATCGCCCTGCACCGCAACGAATCCGGCGACGGCGCGGACATGCCGGCGCGTGGCGGGACCACGATGTTCGCGGTGCTGCTGCTGGACCTCAACCGGTTCAAGGCGGTCAATGACAGCCTGGGCCATCATGTCGGCGACCAGTTGCTGCAGCAGGTGGCGCGTCGCCTCGAATCGTGCGTACGCAACGTCGACCTGGTCGCGCGCATGAGCGGCGACGAGTTCAACCTGCTGCTCGAATCCATCGACCCCGGCGAGGCGGCCGAGCGTGCCCGGCAGATCGCCGCGGCGCTCGAAGTGCCGTACATGATCGGCCCGCATACGGTGAGCAGCAGCGCCAGCATCGGCCTGGTCAGCAGCCAGTCCGGCCTGAAGACGATCGACGACTACCTGCGCGCGGCCGATGCGGCCATGTACCGCGCCAAGAGCCGGTCGCTGGGCGTGTGCGTGGCCTCATGACCCGCCTGCCTCGGCCGGCGTTGCCGTGAGCAGTGCCTTGCATGGCGTTTCTCCGGTGCCGGGAGACTGACCGCCCGGCAGGCATGCGTGGCGTGCCCGTGGCAGGGCATGACAGTTCGTGCGGCACCCATGCCGCGCGGTTATGGATGCGCCCCGGCAAGCGCTGCACGAAACACGCCGGGTGCCTTGTGCCATGCGCTTTTCCAGTGTGCGGAGGCCGGTGTGCATGAAGCCGGCGCCGCACTGTCGGGCAGGCGGGCCCGTTGCTACCCTCGGCCGGACTTTCTGCAGACAGGCGGTGGCATGGACAGGCGGCGATTCCTCGGCGGCACGGCATTGGCGGGGGCCCTGTTGCCCCTGATGGGCACGGGCAGCGCGCTGGCGGCGCAACGCGGCGCGCGGTTGCTGCCGCTGCCGCTGGAGAAAGGCGATACGGTGGGGCTGGTCAGCCCGTCGGCGGCCAGCAGCGACCAGCTCAGCCTGCAGCTGGCGCGCGAGGCGATGCAGGCGCTGGGCTTCAAGGTCAGGACCGGCGCCCACTATGGCGCGCGCTACGGCCACCTGGCAGGCACCGATGCCGAGCGCGCCGGCGACCTGAACGCCATGTTCGGCGACCGCCAGGTCAAGGCCATCGTCTGCGTGCGCGGCGGTTCCGGCGCGGCGCGGCTGCTGCCGCTGCTGGACTACGCCACCATCCGCGCCAACCCCAAGGTGCTGCTCGGCTACTCGGACATCACCGCGCTGCATTGCGCGATCCAGGCGAAGACGGGGCTGGTGACCTTCCACGGACCGATCGGCTCGGGCAGCTGGAACCGGTTCAACGTGGACCAGTTCGAGCGCCTGTTCTTCAAGCGCGAACTGATGGAATACCGCAACAGCGTCGATACCGACGACGAACTGGTGCCGCGCAAGAACCGCACCAGCACCATCACCGGCGGCACCGCGCGCGGCGAGCTGGTGGGCGGCAACCTGACGGTACTGACCGCGCTGGCCGGTTCGCCGTACCTGCCCGATTTCAACGGCAAGATCCTGTTCCTGGAGGACGTGGACGAAGCGCCGTACCGCATCGACCGCATGCTCAGCACGTTGAAGCTGATGGGAGCGCTGGACAGAATCGCCGGCTTCATCTTCGGCGAATGCACCGGCTGCACGCCCGGCGACGGCTACGGCTCGCTGACCCTGGACCAGTTGTTCGCCGACTACATCGCGCCGTTGAAGATCCCGGCCTTCCGCGGGGCGATGATCGGCCACATCCGCGAACAGTTCATCGTGCCGGTCGGCGGCCGCGTGGAAATGGATGCCGATGCCGGTACGTTCCGCTTGCTGGAACCGGTGTTCGCCGGCAGCTGACGGTTCGCGGCGCCGGGGGCTCCCCCTGCCGGCGCGGCGATGCCGCCGCCTATACTGGCGCGGCCGCCGGCCGGCGGTATCGGCATGCCACAGGGAGAAACCGCCATGTCCATCGTCTGGCTGATGCGCCCGTTGTCGTTGTTGTGGGCGCTGTCGTTCGCCGTACCGGTATTCGCGCAGGCCGCACCGGATGAGGGCGAACTGCTGTTCCGCGGGGTCCGGGTGCTGGATACCGTGCGCGGCACGCTGGGGGCGCCCACCGACGTGCTGGTGCGCGGCAACCATATCGCCGCGATCGGCGCGGCGGCGACGCCGACGGCCGCGGCCACGGTGGTCGAGGGCCGTGGCCGCACGCTGATGCCGGGGCTGATCGACGCGCACTGGCACAGTACCTTCACCGCACTGTCGCAGGCGGACATGGAGGCCCTGGCCGCCACGCCGGACCAGCTCGCCGCGCGGGTGGCGGCCGAGTCCGAGCGCACCCTGCTGCGCGGCTTCACCAGCGTGCGCGATGTCGGCGGGCCGATCTTCGAACTCAAGGCGGCGATCGATGCCGGCCGCGCGCGCGGCCCGCGCATCTGGCCGTCCGGCGCCACCATCAGCCAGACCGCCGGGCATGGCGACATGCGCCTGCCGCACGAGCGCTCGCGGCGCTTCTTCGGCAAGCCGGCGCTGGCCGAGGAAATGGGCGCGACCTTCATCGCCGACGGGCGCGACGAGGTACTCACCGCGGTGCGCGAGAACCTGCGCATGGGGGCCAGCCAGATCAAGCTGATGGCCGGCGGCGGCACGTCCTCGGCCTACGACCCGGTGGACGTCACCCAGTACACGCTCGACGAGATGCGCGCCGCGGTGGAGGCCGCCGAGGACTGGGGCACCTACGTCACCGTGCATGCCTATACGGTGCGTGCGGTGCGTCGCGCCATCGAGGCCGGCGTGAAGAGCATCGAACACGGGCAGATGCTGGACGAGGACACGCTGAAGCTGATGGCCCGCCGTGGCGTCTGGCTGTCCAGCCAGACCCTGCGCGCGAGCACGGAGAACATGGACCCGCTGCGCCGCGAGAAGCGCAAGCCGGTGATCGACGGACAGGCGCGCATGTGGGCCATGGCCAAGCGTGCCGGGGTGCGCATGGCGTGGGGCACCGACTTCCTGTTCGAGCCGGCGCTCAATGTCGAGCAGAACGCCTTCATCCTCGGCCTGCGGGAGTGGTTCACGCCGGCGGAGGTCCTGCGCATGGTCACCCACGACAACGCCGAACTGCTGGCGCTGTCCGGCCTGCGCAGCCCCTATCGCGGGCGCCTGGGGGTGGTCGAGGAGGGGGCGCTGGCGGACCTGCTGCTGGTCGAGGGCAACCCGCTGGACGACCTGCAGGTGATCGCCGACCCGGCGCGCAACTTCGCGGTGATCGTCAAGGACGGGCGCATCGTCAAGGGTGCCGACTGATCACGGCGGGCAGGGCGGGCAGGGTGCCCGCCCGTGGGGGCGCCGTTGCGGCGCCGGCAGGCTGCCGCTGCTCCACTGCCGGCAGGCGAGGGCGCGATGAAACGGTTGTTCAAGCTCGACATTCTTTTGCCCTGGGTGGCGCTGGCGGTGCTGGCCGGCTGTGCGCACCGGGTGCCAACGGCGGTCGTGGAGGCGACGCCGGTGGCGCACATCGTGCCCTTGCCAGGCGCGATCGAGACCCGTCCCGGCGCGCTGCGGATTGCCGCGGCGGTGGCGGTGGAAGACGCGGGCACCGCACCCATGGCCCGGCGTGCGCTGGACGAACTGCTGGCGACGCTGGACATCGCCACCGCGGACACGGGCACGCCGCTGCGCCTGCAACGGGTCGACGATGCCGCGCTGGGCGAGGAGGGCTACCGGCTGGTGGTGGACGATGCGATCCACCTGAGCGCGCGTACCGATGCCGGGTTGCTGCACGCGGTGCAGAGCCTGCGCCAGCTGCTGCCGGCCAGCGCCGGCCCGGCGTACCGGGTGCCACGGCTGGCGATCACCGACGTGCCGGCCTACCGCTGGCGCGGGCTCTCGCTGGACGTGGCGCGCAGCTTCCTGCCGGTCGATTACCTGGAAAGGCACATCGACCGCATGGCGCTGTTCAAATTGAACCGGCTGCACCTGCACCTGACCGACGACCAGGGCTGGCGGATCGAGATCAAGCGGCATCCCCGGCTGGTGGAAATCGGCGGTGCCAGCGCGGTGCAGGGTGGGCGCGCCGGTTACTACACCCAGACGCAGTTGAAGCACCTGGTGGCCTACGCGCAGGCGCGCGGCGTCACCCTGGTGCCGGAGATCGACATGCCCGGGCACGTGCAGGCGGCGCTGGCCTCGTACAACGCGCTGGCCTGCGATGACGTGGCCAACCGCGGCACCTACTCGGGCGTGGAGGTGGGCTTCAGCGTGTTGTGCCTGGACAAGCCCGACGTCGTGTACCCCTTCGTCCGCGATGTGCTGGAGGAGGTGGTGGCGATCTTCCCGTCCGCCGAGATCCATATCGGCGGCGACGAGATCAGGCACCCGCTGTACGCCGGGTTCGTCGCACGCACCGCGGCGATGGTGGAGGCGATGGGGCGAAGGCCCATCGTCTGGGAGGAGGGCTCGGTGGCCGACCTGCAGCCCGGCGCGCTGCTGCAGTTGTGGAACGACGGCTATGCCATCGATGCGGCGGTCGCCAGGGGGCACCCGCTGATCCTGTCGCCGTGTTCGTACCTGTACATCGATCATGGCAACCATGCGGGCCAGCCCGGCGCCGACTGGTGCCGCGCCGAAGGCGTGCCGCTGGCCCGGGTGTATGCCTTCGACCCGACCCCGTACAGGACGGCGGTGGGCGTGGAAGCGGCCCTGTGGAGCGAATTCGTGCATACCGACGCTGCCGCCGACGAGCGCCTGTGGCCGCGCCTGGCGGCGGTGGCCGAGGTGGCATGGAGTCCCGCGCCGCGGCGCGGCTATGCAGGCTTCGTGCGGCGCCTGGGGGCGCTGCGGCCGCACCTGGACGCACTGGGCGTCCGCTACTACCGCGAGCCGGACCTGGGATGGAGCGGCCCGGCGGACGCGCGCTGAGGCGCGCCGTGCTCGGTTAGCATGGCGCCCTGCCCACGAAGGAGGTCCGGACCATGCATCGCCTGCTGGTGGTCGACGACGACAGTGACATCCGCGGATTGCTGGCCGAGCAGCTCGGCCGCACCGGCTATGCGGTGAGCACCGCCGCCGACGGCGTCGAGATGCGCCATGCGCTGGCGCGCGAACCCATCGACCTGATCGTGCTCGACCTCAACCTGCCGCGCGAGGACGGGCTGGCGTTGTGCCGCGAACTGCGCGCGCGCTCCACCACCCCGGTGATCATGCTCACCGCCCGCGCCGAGCCGATCGACCGCGTGCTCGGCCTGGAGATGGGCGCCGACGACTACCTGGCCAAGCCGTTCGAGCCGCGCGAGCTGCTGGCCCGCATCCGCAACGTGCTGCGCCGGACCGAGGCGCTGCCGGCCAACCTGGAACCGCTGGCGATGCGCCGGGCGACGTTTGCCGACTGGGTGTTCGACCTGGAGCGGCGCCACCTGGTGGATCCGGCCGGGCGCGTGGTGATGCTGTCCGGCGCCGAGTTCCGCCTGCTGCGGGTATTCGTCGGGCATGCCAACAAAGTGCTCTCGCGCGATCAGCTGGCCGCACTGGGGGGGGGGCGCAGCTATGAGACCCAGGACCGCGCGATGGACCTGCAGGTCAGCCGCCTGCGGCAGAAACTCGGCGCTGCCGGCGGCCTGATCAAGACCGTGCGCAACGAAGGCTATGTGTTCGCCGGCGTGGTGACCCTGGCATGATGCGCCGGCTGCGGCGGTTCCTGGCCTCGATGGCCGGGCGGCTGTTCGTGATCCTGCTGGCCGGCATGCTGGCCGCGGCGATCGGCGCCACCCTGCTGGCCGATGCGCACCGCCGCCAGGAGTTCGAGCAGCAGAACCTGATGCGCATGGCGGACCGCCTGCAGGGCTTCGTGGGCCTGCTTGAGAGCAACCCGGAACTGCGCGCGCGCCTGCTGGAAACCGGCGGCGCGAGCGTGAGCCAGGCCCGGGGCGAGGTCCACGCCGGCGAAGAGGACGTGGCGTTGATGGCCGTCCTGGACGACCGCGAGGGGCCGGTGGCCAATGCACGGGTATACGTCACCGGCTTCCGCGCCTGCCTGCCGCCGCTGCCGGAGCTGCTGCAGCAGCGCGCGCGGCTTTCCCGGCATCTGCGCAACCGTTATCCGGCGGTGGTGCCGCCGCGCTGCCGCCTGGTGGAGCTGACCCTGGGCGACGGCACCCCGCTGCGGCTGACATTGCAGTACCCGGCGACGGCGCGTATCAGCCTCTTCGCCTTCGATCCGCTGTTCCTGTCGCTGCTGTCGCTGGCCATCGCCGTGCTTGCCTACGTGGTGGCGCGCATCGCCAGTTCGCCGCTGCAGCGGCTGGCGGACGCGGCCACCGAACTGGGCCAGGACCTGCAGCGCGACCCGCTGCCGGTGGCCGGGCCGCAGGAGGTAAGGCGCGCGGCCGAAGCCTTCAATGCCATGCAGCAGCGCCTGCAGCGGCATATCGGCGAGCGCACGCAGATGCTCGCGGCCATCACCCATGACCTGCAGACGCCGCTCACCCGGTTGCGGCTGCGGCTGGAGAACGTGGCCGACGAAGCGCTGCGCGATCGCCTGATCGCCGACCTGGCGGCGATGCAGGCCCTGGTGCGCGAGGGCCTGGAACTGGCGCGCAGCGCCGAAAGTGCCGAGCAGCGGGTGGTGCTGGACCTGGACTCGCTGCTGCAGAGCGTGGCCGGGGATGCGGCCGACGCCGGGCACCCGGTCCAGTTCGAGCAGGGTTGCGGCGCGGTGCTGCCACTGCGCCCGCTGGCCATGCACCGGTTGTTCTCCAACCTGGTGGACAACGCCGTCAAGTACGGGCACTCGGCGCATATCCGCGCCCAGGCACGGGACGGCCAGGTCGAGGTGCGCATCCGCGACCACGGGCCGGGGCTGGCGGAGGACGCGCTGGAGGCGGTGTTCACGCCGTTCCTGCGCCTGGAGACCTCGCGCTCGCGCGATACCGGCGGCGCCGGCCTGGGCCTGACCATCGCCCGCACGCTGGCCGAGAAGAACGGCGCCACCCTGGTCCTGCGCAACCATCCCGATGGCGGGCTGGAAGCGGTAGTCACCTGGCCGGCGCCCGCCGCGGACGCCGGGCGCCGCGGCTGAGCGGCAATGCCCCTGCCGGCGTCGCTGGCCGGTTCCAGCGCCGGGGGCTGCACGGGGCGGGCAATCCCCCCTACCATGTGCCCACTCTCCCCCTGCCAGTGCACATGACGTTGCCGCAGCCGTCCGACCGCATCGACCGCCCGGCCCTGTCGTTGGATCGACGCCGCAGATCGTGCCGCCACGGCGCTGGCCGCGGCCGCTGGATCCACCCCCTCGTGCTGCTGTGGCTGTGCCTGCTGGCTGCGACCGGGGTCGTGGCCGCGGCCGACCAGACGCCGCCGCTGCGCGATTACGCCGTGGACATGTGGACCTCGCGCAACGGGCTGCCGCACAACTCGCTGCGCGGCATCGCGCAGACCCCGGAAGGCCACCTGTGGTTCGCCACCTGGGAAGGGGTGGCGCGCTACAACGGGCTCGATTTCGACCTCTATGACCGCAGCACCCGGCCCGGCCTGCTCGACAACGGCATAGGTGCGCTGTACGTGGACCACGATGGTGCGCTGTGGGTGACCGACTCGCGCGGCAACGTCCTGCGGCGCACGCTCGACGGGCGCTGGCGGCAATGGCCGCAGCAGCCGCCGGCGCCGAAGGTGCTGATCCAGGCGATGCAGAAGGACAGCAAGGGCCGGCTGTGGCTGCTCTACGAGGGCCGCGGGCTGGGCTACCTGGCGCCCGACGGACACCTGGTCTACGAGCCGCCACCACCAGGCGCGCAGGTGAACATGACCCTGTCCAACTGGCTGGCCGTCGATGACAGGGACCGGGTCTGGGTCGGCACGATGGATGGCCTGAAGCTGCGCGGCGACGATGGCGTGCTGCGCGACGCGCCGGCCGCCCTGGACCTGCCGCCGGGCCCGGCCTGGCCCTATCGCGCGCCGGACGGCGCGGTGTGGATCGTGACCGATGGCGCGCTGTACCGGATGCACTCCGGCGGCGCGCGGCGGGTGCACGTGCTGCCCGGGGTTTCCCACACCACCGCGATGCTGCAGGACCACCATGGCGACCTGTGGCTGGGCACCGAGAACCAGGGGCTGTTCCGTATCGGCAGCCATGGCGTGGAGCGCCTGCCGGACAGCCGGCAGATGCAGAACGGGCGCATCACCAGCCTGATGGAGGATGCCGAGGGCAGCATCTGGGTGGGCGGCAACGGCGGCCTGTACCGGCTGCGCGAGACCCTGTTCACCAGCTATACCACCCGCGATGGCCTGAGCGGTGACTACGTGCGCGCGGTGATCGAGGACGATCAGCGGCGCCTGTGGATCGGCGGTGCCGCCGGCCTGGACCGGATGGAGCACGATGGCCGCATCGTACCGGTGCCGCTGCGCAACAGCGTCGGCAAGGCGCCGTCGGTGTTGAGCGTGATCCAGAGCCGCGACGGCGCGATGTGGGTCGGTACCTTCGGCGACGGCATCTACCGCATCGACCGCGATGGCCGCAGCCGCCATTACGGCACGGCCAACGGCCTGGCGGCGGGCAACGTGCGGGTGATGGCTGCCGACCGCAATGGCGATGGCATCTGGGCCGGTACCCAGCGCGGGGTGGTGCGCCTGACCGCCGAGGGCGTGCAGGTGCCGGTGGCTGCCGGGTTGCCGGGGGGGCTGGTGACCGCGCTGCGCGACACCGACGACGGCCTGTGGATCGGCACCATCGAAGGCATCCGCGTGCTGCGCGGAACCACCGTGCAGCGGCTGGACGTGGACGGACTGGGCGGTGGCCGCAGCATTTTCGGTTTCACCCCGGTGGGCGACGCGATGTGGGCCACGTCCGACCGCGGCCTGTACCGCTACCGCGACGGGCGCCTGGCGCGGGTGGGGCTGGAGCAGGGCATGCCGGTGGATACCGTGTTCGAAATGGTGCCCGACCGCCTGGGCAACGTCTGGATCAGCAGCAACCGCGGCATCCTGCGCACGACCCAGGCAGCATTGGACGCAGTGGCCGACGGGCGCAGCCCGCGCATCGAAGTCGAGCGTTACAACGAGATCGACGGCATGTACAACGCCCAGGCCAACGGCAGCACCGGGCCGTCGGCGGTGCTGCGCGGCGACGGGACCTACTGGGTCGCCACCGCCGGTGGCCTGAGCATGGTCGACCCGCTGCGGCTGCAGCGGTTCCGCGAGCGGTTGCCGCCACCGGTGGTGGTGGAAAGCGTGCAGCTCGATGGCGTGCCGCTGCATTGGCAGGCGAACGGCGTCGCCGCGATCCCCGGCGGGCGCCGGCTGACCGTGGGCTACGTCGGCCTGAGCTACCTGATGTCCGACCGGATCCGCTACCGCACCCGGCTGGAAGGGCTGGACCGCGACTGGATCGAGCGCGGCAACCAGCGCAGCGTCGAGTTCGTGGGGCTGCCGCCCGGCGACTACACCCTGCACGTGTCGGCGATGCATCCGGGCGGGCGCTGGAGCGAAAGCGAGGCGGCCTGGAAGTTCACCGTCGAGCCGCTGCTGTGGCAGCGTCACAGCGTGCAGGCGGCGGCCGGCGTCGCGCTGCTGCTGGCGCTGGTGGCGTTGTACCGGTACCTGATCCACCGCTACAAGACCAGCAACATGCGCCTGGCGCGCCAGGTCGCCGAGCGCACCGCCGACCTGCAGCTGCAGGCCGAGCGCCTGCTGGCGGCCAACCAGGAAAAGACCGCGCTGGCCGAGCGCCTGCGCCAGCAGGCCGTGGCGTTCGAGCGCCAGGCCCACGAGGACCCGTTGACCGGCCTGCCGAACCGCCGCGCCTTCGACGAGGCGCTGGCGCGCGACTTCGCCCGCTCCCAGCGCAGCGGCCACCCGCTGAGCCTGCTGGTGCTGGACATCGACCACTTCAAGACCGTCAACGACAGCTGGTCGCACAGCGTGGGCGACCAGGTGCTGTGCGAGGTGGCGGGGTTGCTGGCGGCCAGTTGCCGCGATTCCGACCTGCCGGCGCGATTGGGCGGCGAGGAGTTCGCGCTGCTGCTCAACGACACCGCGCTGGACGAGGCGCAACGGGTGTGCACGCGCCTGCAGGGGCTGTTCCATGCGCAGCGCAACTGGGCCGGCATCGACAACCTGCGGGTGACCTTCAGTGCCGGGCTGGTGCAGCTCGCCGCCGATGACCGCACGCCGTTGCTGTTGTTCCAGCGCGCGGACAAGGCCCTGTACCAGGCCAAGAGCGACGGCCGCGACCGGATCTGCCTGGGGTGACAGAGGTGCCGGCCGCGACCGCCTGTCGCGTGCGGGTGCCTACGGGCGCGGCCAGCCGTTGACGATCTGGCAGAACAGGCGCGCGGTCTGTTCGGTGTCGTACACCGCGCTGTGCGCCTGGTTGGCGTCCCACTCGAATCCGGCGGCCTGCAGCGCCCGCGCCAGCACGGTCTGGCCGTAGGCCACGCCGGCCAGGGTCACCGTGTCGAACACGCTGAACGGATGGAACGGGTTGCGCTTGTGGCCGCTGCGGGCGACCGCGGCATTGAGGAAGTTCAGGTCGAAATGGGCGTTGTGGCCGACCAGGATCGCGCGCTGGCAGTTGTGCTTCTTCAGCGCCGCGCGCACCGGTGCGAACACGTGCTCCAGTGCCTCGCGCTCGGGCTTTGCCAGCCGGAACGGGTGGTCCAGCACGATGCCGGTGACCTCCAGCGACTTGGGGTCGATGTCGGTGCCTTCGGCCGGCACCACGTGCGCGCAGCTGGTCTGGCCGGGCAGCAGCAGGCCGTTCTCGTCCATCTCCAGGGGGATGGCGGCGATTTCCAGCAGCGCGTGCCGGTTCCAGTCGAAGCCGCCGGTCTCCACGTCCACCACCACCGGCAGGAAGCCGCGGAAGCGTTGCGCCATCGGCGTGAAAACAGGAGCGGTGGCCGAAGGGTCAGCGGTTTGGTTCATCGCGATAGGGTAGCAGAGGCCCGTGCCGGCCCCGCTCCCGGGCGTGCGCGGGAGCGGCGCCGGCGGCAGGTTTGTTACCCTGTGCCGCTTGTTTTTCGATGGCGGCCCAGGCCCGCACTGCGCGAGATATTCCCCCCATGAAATGGTTTCGCATCGTCCCGATCCTGCTGCTGATCGCGCTCAACACCCTGCTGCACTGCCTGCCGCTGTTCGCGGTGGCGCTGTTCAAGGCGCTGCTGCCGCTGGCGGTGGTGCGCCGCGCCTGCAATCCGCTGCTGACCGGGCTGGCCGAGAGCTGGATCGGGGTCAACAGCGCGATGATGGAGGCGTTCACCCGTACCCGCTTCCAGGTGGACGCCCCGGCCACGCTGGAGCGCGACGGCCACTACCTGGTGCTGGCCAATCACCAGAGCTGGGTGGACATCCTGGTGCTGCAGAAGGTGTTCAACCGGCGCATCCCGCTGCTGCGTTTCTTCCTCAAGCGCTCGCTGTTCTGGGTGCCGGTGCTGGGGCTGGCGTGGTGGGCGCTGGATTTCCCGTTCATGGGCCGCTACAGCCGCAAGCAGATCGCCCGCAACCCGGAGCTGGGCCGGCGCGACATGGAAGCGACGCGGCGTGCCTGCGCGCGGTTCCGCGACATCCCGGTGGCGGTGATGAACTTCGTCGAAGGCACCCGCTTCACCCGCGCCAAGCACGACGGCCAGGGCTCGCCGTTCCGGCACCTGCTCAAGCCCAAGTCCGGTGGCGTGGCCTTCGTGCTGGATGCGATGGGGCAGGGCCTGCATGCGCTGCTGGACGTGACCATCGTCTACCCCGGGGGCATCCCGTCGATGCTGGACCTGATGGCCAACCGCGTGCCCGAGGTGAAGGTGCTGGTGCGGGAGCGGCCGATCCCGGCCGAGCTGGTCGCCGGCGATTACCAGGGCGACCGTGCCTTCCGCGCGCGCTTCCAGCAGTGGATGAACGGCATGTGGCAGCAGAAGGACGAGGACATCGCCCGGCTGCTCGCCGATACCGGCAGATGACGCAGGCGGGCCCGGGTGCGGCATCGCTGCCGTGCCCGGCGGTGTAGAGTGCGCGCCTGTCCGTCACATCCAGGAGCCGCCATGACCACCGCCTTCTATCCCATCGGAACCCCCGGCCAGGCCTGGGGCGCGGCGGAAAAGGCGCAATGGCTGGCCCGGCAGCGCGTGCAGCGCAGCTATGCCGACGACGTGCTGGCCCGGATCGACGCCCTGCGCGACCGCTTCGAGGTGGCCGGTTACGGGGAACTGGACTATCCCTCCGGTCGTTACCCGTTGCTGGCCATCCGCAGCCGTGGCTGGGACGACGCCCTGCCGGTCGCGCTGGTGACCGGCGGCGTGCACGGCTACGAAACCAGCGGCGTGCTGGGGGCGCTGAAGTTCGTCGAGCGGCACGCGGCCGACTACGCCGGCCGCTGCAACCTGCTGGTCGCGCCCTGCGTGAGCCCGTGGGGCTACGAGCGGATCCAGCGCTGGAACGCGCTGGCGCTGGATCCGAACCGCAACTTCATCGCCGCCAGCCCGGCCCCGGAATCGGCGGCGCTGATGGCGCTGGTGCAGCCGTTGGCGGGGCGCTTCCTGATGCACGTCGACCTGCACGAGACCACCGACAGCGACGAGAGCGAGTTCCGCCCGGCGCTGGCCGCGCGCGACGGCAAACCGTTCGAACCGGACAGCGTCCCCGACGGCTTCTACCTGTGCGCCGATTCGCTCAACCCGCAGCCGGCGTTCCAGCAGGCGGTGATCGCGGCGGTGGCCAAGGTCACCCACATCGCGCCGCCGGATGCGCAGGGCCGGATCATCGGCTCGCCGGTGGTGGCGCATGGCGTCATCGAATACCCGCTCAAGGCGCTGGGCCTGTGCGCGAGCATCACCGGCGCGCGCCATACCACCACCACCGAGGTCTACCCGGACAGCCCGCGCGCCACGCCCGAGCAGTGCGACGACGCCCAGGTGGCCGCGGTCGCCGGCGCCCTGGCCTACGCGCTGGCGCACCGCTGAGCGGTCCCGTGCGTACACTGCCGGGCTCCAGCACAGCGGGGCGGCAGGGCATGCACGGGTTTCTGACGGGAATGGCGATGGCACTGCTGGCCTGCGCCGGCGCGCAGGCGGCACAGGCGCCGGCCTATGACCGGCCGGGCATCGGTTTCTCGGCCAGCACGGTGGGCAAGGGTGTGCTCGCCTGGGAGCAGGGCCTGCCCGATGGCAGCCGCGACCGCAGCGGCGGGGTGACCACCACCGCATGGACGGCCGACACGCTGCTGCGGCTTGGCCTGGCCCCAACCGTGGAGCTGCAGCTGGGCGCGGACACCTGGAGCGGCCAGCGCATCCGCGGCGCCGGCCTGCGCGAGCGTGCCGAAGGCGGCGGCGATGGCAGCGTCGCGCTGAAGTGGGCGCCGGCGCTGGCCAGCGACACGCTGACGGTCGCCTTCAGGCTCGGCACCACGCTGCCCTGGGGACGCGCCCCGCTGGGCGGCGATGGCCACGTCCGCGACGCGGGCGTCAGCGTGGCCTGGGCGCTGCCGGCCGACACCAGCCTGGCGCTGTACGCCGACCGGCAATGGGGCGCGGAAGGGAGCGGCTGGCTGTTCTCGCCCAGCTACGGGTTCCCGCTGGGCGAGGACGTGGCGGCCTATGTCGAAGCCGGCTACGGCGAAGACGCCCAGCACATGCGCGCCGCCGGCGCCGGGCTGGCCTGGATGGCGACGCCGTGGCTGCAGCTCGACGTCTCGTTCCTGCGCGGGCTGGACGCAGAGACCGCCGACTGGCAGGGCGGCGTCGGGCTGGCGCTGTACTTCGACTGACGCGGTCCCGGGCGGTGCGCACCGGCGCGCTCAGCGGCGCCTGCGGATCAGGGTCGAGGAGGCCTGCAGAATGGCGCGGGTCAGCAGCGCCATCGAGGCGACCTCGCCCTTCCAGTGCTGCCAGTACAGCGGGATGTCCTCCCAGGCGCGCGCCTTGACGTAGACCAGGCGCCCGCTGTCCAGGTGGCGGCGCACCAGCGGCAGCGGGTTCATGGTCCAGCCCAGGCCGCCGAGATTGGCGTGGACGAAGGCGCGGGTGGAGGGGATCCACCAGGTCGGCGCCTGCAGCGGCTGCTGCGAGCCGGTCAGGCGCTGGGCATAGCGCGCCTGCAGGTCGTCCTTGCGGTTGAACACCAGCACCGGGGCCTGCGCCAGGGCCTGCGCGGTGACGCCCCGGGCGAAGTGGCGCGCATGGAACTCGGGGGTACAGGTGGCGGCGTAGCGCATGCTGCCCAGCGCGTGGATCTGGCAGCCCTGCACCGGCTCGGACAGGGTGGTGACCGCGCCCAGCACCGCACCCTGGCGCAACAGCGCCGCGGTGTGGTCCTGGTCCTCGGTATGCAGGTCCAGCGTGGTGCTGCCGAGCCGGGCGAACGCCAGCGCGGCTTCGGGGAACCAGGTTTCCATGCTGTCGTGGTTCACCGCCACCGGGATGCTGGCGCGCGGCAGGTCGGCGTCGGACAGGCCGATCCGCTCGAACGCGTCGCGCTCCAGCAGCGCGGTCTGCTCGGCCAGGCGCACCAGCACCTGGCCCTCGGCGGTGGCCTCGGTGGGGGTGGTGCGCCGGACCAGCAGCTTGCCGACGCGTTCCTCCAGCGCCTTGATCCGCTGCGATACCGCCGAGGCGGTGACGTTCAGTGCCAGCGCGGCGCGTTCGAAGCTGCCTTCGCGGATCACCGCGGCCAGGGCGCGGAGTTGGGCATGATCGATGCGCATGATTAAGTCTGGCTAATGAGGGTTTAAGAAGTTTAGCTCCACTTCTCGATGCTGCACTGCGACAATTGCCGCCATCGACGCACCCCCGGTGCCGTCCCCCCTCTTTGCAGACAGGCAGTTCCCCCATGTTTTCCGTCGTAACCGCCCAGGCCACCAGCGCCGCCTGGCTCAGCGGTGCCGGTACCGGCATCGGTCTTTTCGCCGTGGTCGGCGCGCAGAGCGCGTTCATCCTGCGCCAGGGCATCCTGCGCCAGCACGTGATCCCGGTGATCGCCACCTGCTTCGCCATCGACGCGGCCTTCATCTTCGCCAGCGTGGCCGGGCTGCGCACGCTCACCGACCAGCTGCCGTGGCTGACCACGGTGCTGTTGTGGGGCGGCGTCGCCTTCCTGGTCTGGTATGCGCTGCAGTCGGCGCGGCGGGCCGTGGCCGGCGGTGGCGGCATGCAGCTGGATGACAGCGCCGAGTCCTCGCGCCGCGCGGCGATGATGGCCGCGGCCGGATTCTCGGTGATCAACCCGCACTTCTGGCTGGACATGGTGGTGATCGGTTCGATCGCCGACAACTTCGGCCACGCGCGCATGGCGTTCGCCGCCGGCGTGGTCACCGCCAGCGCGTTGTGGCTGACCGCGCAGGGCCTGGGCGCGCGCCTGCTGACGCCGCTGTTCCACAAGCCCGGCACCTGGCGGGTGCTGGACGGCACCATCGCGGTGATCCTGAGCGTGCTGGCGCTGACCCTGGCGCTGCGCGGCGTCGGTTGATGGCCCGGGCGCTGCGCAGGCGCATCCGCGCGGGCGCCCATGTGGTACCGGGGCGCGCATGAGCCAGCCGCGGCCCGCGCTGTGGACACGGGGCTTCGTGTTGGCGTGCATCGCCAACTTCCTGATGGGCATGTCGTTCTACGTGCTGATGCCGACGCTGCCGTTCCATCTCGTGGAGCAGTTGCGGATCGGCGAGGCCACGGTGGGGCTGGTGTTGTCCAGCTACGTGATCGCGGCGCTGCTGGTGCGGCCGTTTTCCGGTTTCATCGTGGATCGCTTCAACGCCAAGCACGCCTACCTGATGGCGCTGGCGGCCTACGTGCTGTTCACCTCCGGCTACCTGCTGGCGCACACCGTGCTGGTGTTCGTGCTGGTGCGGCTGGGCATCGGCGTGACCTTCGCGGTGATGAGCACCGCGGCCAACACCCAGGCCATCGACATCATTCCCTCGGCGCGCCGCGGCGAGGGCATCGGCCTGTTCGGGCTGATGAGCAGCCTGGCGATGGCGCTGGGCCCGATGGCCGGGCTGTGGCTGATGGACCACCATCCGTTCCAGGTGATCTTCGAGGCGGCGGTGGCCGCCGGCATCGCCGGCCTGCTGGTGGCGTCGCGGGTGCATGCGCCGCGCAAGCGGCGCGACGGCGCCGCCACGGTGTTGTCGCTGGATCGTTTCCTGCTGGTGCGCGGCATCCCGCTGGCGTTGAACCTGGCCGTGATCGGCCTGGGCTACGGCATGCTGCTGGCCTTCGCCGCGCTCCACGGCAAACAGCTGGGCGCCGGCAATACCGGCATCTTCTTCACCCTGATGGCGGTGGGCATGATGGTCTCGCGCGCCTTTTCCGGGCGCCTGATCGATGGCGGCCGGGTGGTGCTGGCGACCAACGGCGGCAGCCTGGCGATCGTCGCCGGGCTGGGATTGATGGCGTACGCGGCCGCGCCGGCGACGTATTACCTGTCCGGACTGCTGGCCGGCTTCGGTTTCGGGGTGGTGTACCCGGCCTACCAGACGATGATGGTCAATCTCGGCGGCCACGCCCGCCGCGGCACTGCGGTGGCCACGTATTTCTGCGCGCTGGACGTGGGCATCGGCGCCGGCATGGTGCTGGCTGGCCTGGTCGCCGCGCGCTTCGGGCTGGGCGCGGCGTTCGCCAGCGGTGCCGGGCTGGCGCTGGTCGCCGGCCTGGTCTATGCGCTGCGGTTGTCCGCGCGCTTCGTGCGCGCGCCGCTGCCGCAGGCCGCTGTTGCCGGCGGCGCACGGGCGGACGCAGACGACTGACGACCGGCGGCTTGGTCGCCGCCGGCCTGTGGCAGAATCAATCCGCATGCGGCGGCCGTGGATGGCCGCGCCATTACCCCGGGGGAAGCAATGAAGAAGTACCTGCCCGTCATCGCCATGCTGTGCCTGCTGTCGGCCTGCAGCCAGGGGATCAAGGGCGTCTATGCCGATGCGATGGGCGTCACCCGGTACAGCTTCACGCCCGGCGGCACGGTCACCATCGAGGCGATGGGCATCTCGCAGGAAACCACCTATGTGCGCGAGGGCGATACCTTGAAGGTGGCGCTGCCGCAGAAGGGCGCGTCGCTGAATTTCACCATCAACGAAGACGGTTCGCTGGGCGGTCCGCTCGGCATCCGTCTGGAAAAAGCCGACAGGTAACGGGGCGCTGCATGCGGCCTTCAGCTCCTGCCCGACCGGGATGCCAGCAGTGGAGCCGGTGATCGTCTCCGCGCTGCTGGCCGCGCTGCTGGCCGGCGCGGGTGCGGCGTGGTGGTTCGGCCGGCGGCGCGCGGACGCGGCCTGGAGTTTCGTCCCCGAGGCCGCCGATGCCGACCACGCTGCAGCGCCGGCAATGGACCCGGTGCTGCTGCCGCGGATGCGCCAGCGCTTCCTGCGTGCCGCGCTCGGCATCGAAGACGACGCGGCGGAGCTGCCCGATGCGGCCGGGCACCGCCAGATCGGCGATACGGTGATGGCGGTGCTGGAGCGCGCGGACCTGTCGCAACGCTACATCCCGCGGCGTCCACACCTGCTGCCGCAGCTGATCCAGAGCGTCAACGACAGCACCGCCTCGGCGCGTTCCATCGGCCGCATCATCGGCAGCGACCCGCTGCTGACGGTCAACCTGCTGCGCATCGCCAACAGCGCGCTGTACCGCTTCCAGCAGCAGGAAGTGCGCAGCATCGAACGCGCGGTGACCGTGGTCGGCAACGAAGGCATCCGCCAGATCATCTCCGCGGCGCTGGTGCAGCCGGTGATGAACCCTCCCGACGGCGATGGCGGCCGGTTCTCGCAGCGGGTATGGGATTACACCCTGCGCATGTCGCTGGCCGCGGCCGACCATGCCCGCAGCGTGGAGCGCGAGGACGGTTTCTCCGCGCAGCTGGCCGGCCTGCTGCGCGGGCTGGCGATGGTGATGGTGCTGCGCGCCACCGCCGACGCCTATTCGCACCGGCAGACGCTGGCGCCTTCGCCGGCGCTGCTGCTGTCCCTGCTGGAACGGTGCACCCCGCTGCTGGCGGCGCGGATCGCGCGCGCATGGCAGCTTTCCGCCGATGTCGCCGCGGCGCTGGAGGCTGGCGGGCAGGGCGCGCCGTCGACGCCATTGGCGCGTTCGCTGGAGGTCGGCGAACTGGCCGCGGCGTTGTCGATGCTGTGCCGGGACGGATTGCTGGAGGAAGCGCAGGCACTGGACACGTTGTCCGCCTGCGTTCCCGGTCATGTCGGTGGCTGGCTGTGGAAGCGGGTCAGCCCGGACGCGCCGGGCGAGGGCTGAGCCGCGCATCGCGGCGCGGCACGATCACAGTTGTGATTCCAGCGGCAGCCAGCTGATCACGCGGGCGGTGGCGCGCTGCAGCCAGGTGGTATCCGGTTCGACGACGTACCCGGTTGGCGGCGTCCGCACGTGGTCCAGCCAGCGCAGGTTCCCGGCGCTGTCCAGATAGAGGTAGTAGCTCAGGTCGGGGCCGGACAGGCGCAGGTACTCCTCGCGCAGTTGCGCGGCCAGCACCGGATCGTCGAACAGCACGCCCATTTCGGTGTTCAGGTACGCCGAGCGCGGGTCGAGGTTGAAGGATCCGACGAAGCCGCGCCGGTCGTCGACGACGATGGCCTTGGTGTGCAGGCTGGCGCCGCTGCTGCCGAAGGCCGAACTGCGGCCGCCGCTGCCGCGCGCCTTGAGTTCGTACAGCTGGGCGCCACCGCGCAGCAGCGGCAGCCGGTAGTGCATGTAGCCACTGTGCACCGCGGCCACGTCGTTGGCCGCCAGCGAGTTGGTGACGATGCCCACGTGCACGCCGTTGGCCACCTGCTGCAGCAGCTCGCGGGTGCCGGTGTCGCCGGGGACGAAGTACGGCGAGATCAGCAGGGTCTTGTGCCGCGCCTGGCCCAGCTCCGCGCCCAGGCGCGTCACCAGCCAGTCGCTGCGGTCGTTGTCGCGGTGCTTGAGCGGTGGGTCGGAATGGACCTGGATGCGGTCGCTCCAGTGCAGCGCCAGGCGCCCGCCGACATAGGTGCCGGTGAGCCGCTCGCGCAGCCGTTGCAGGTAGGGGAGCGCCTCGGCCCGGCGTGTATCCAGCTCGGTGCGCGAGACCAGCTGGTCGAGCTGGCGCGCCGACGGCGGGGCGAGGGCGGCGATGGGCACGGCGGCGCGGCTGTTCCAGAAGGCGTCGAAGATGGCGCTGGCCTCGCCGGCGGTCGGGCCGGCCAGCAGCAGGTCCAGGTCGCGGAAATTGACGTCCGGGCGCGCGTCGAAGTACTCGGCGCCGATGTTGCGGCCGCCGACGATGGCGACGCGGCCGTCGGCGATCCAGGCCTTGTTGTGCATGCGGTGGTTGATGCTGAAGACCCGCTGCACCATCTCCAGCAGGCGCCACAGGCCCTCGCGGTTGCGGAACGGGTTGTACAGGCGCACTTCGATGCGCGGGTGGGCGTCAAGCGCCAGCAGCTGCGCATCCATCCCCTTTGCGTTCATGTCGTCCAGCAGCAGCCGCACGCGCACCCCGCGCTGGGCCGCCGCGTACACGTCGTTCACCAGCAGGTGGCCGACCATGTCGTCGTGCCACATGTAGTACTGCAGGTCGAGGCTGCGGCCGGCCTGGCGGGTGACCACCGAGCGCGCGGCGAAGGCTTCCAGGCCGTCGACCAGGTAGGCCGCGCCGCTTTGCCCCGGGTGCGCGGCGAGCTGCGCTTCGAGCGCACGGTCCAGCGGGGTCTGCCCGGCCCGCGGCGGCAGTGCGGTGGAGGGCTCGCCGACCGCGCGCGGGGTGAGCCAGTCGCCCAGCAGCAGGCCACTGGCGACCAGCAGCAGGAGCGCGGCGAGGATGCGGGTGCACAGGCGCAGCAGGCGCCTGCCGCGGGACGGGGAAGGTTCCATGCGTGCATCCTAGCGGGGTCCGGGTGATGCCGCCGGGTCGGTCATGACGTTCCGGGGGTGTGGGCGGCGGCCGGTCTGGGGGAGAATCGCGGTTTGTCCTGCCCGAGCCCACCGATGCACAACCGTTCCAGCTCCTTCCGTGCCCCCAGCCTGGTGGTCCAGATCATCATCGGCCTGCTCGCCGGCATCGCGCTGGCGCTGGCCTGGCCGCAGGGCGCGCACGCGGCCGGCCTGCTCGGCACGGTGTTCGTATCGGCATTGAAGGCGGTGGCCCCGGTGCTGGTGCTGGTCCTGGTGACCGCCTCCATCGCCAACCACCAGCAGGGGCAGAAAACCCACATCCGCACCATCCTGCTGCTGTACGTGGCCGGCACCCTGGCCGCGGCGCTGGTGGGCGTGCTGGCCAGTTACCTGTTCCCCAGCACGCTGCTGCTCAAGGCGCCCACCGACGCCGGGCTGAGCGCGCCGGGCGGCATCGGCGAGGTGCTGCGCACGCTGCTGATGCAGGTTGTCGACAACCCGGTCAACGCGCTGGCCCATGCCAACTACATCGGCCTGCTGGCCTGGGCCATCGGACTGGGGCTGGCGCTGCGCCACGCCGGCGCCGGCACGCGCGCGATGGTCGGCGACCTGTCCGCGGCGATCACCTGGATCGTGCGCATGGTGATCCGGCTGGCGCCGCTGGGCGTGTTCGGCATCGTCGCCTCGCTGCTGGCCGAGTCCGGGCTGGGCGCGCTGGCGAACTACCTGCACGTGCTGTGCGTGCTGGTCGGCGCGATGCTGTTCATGGCCTTCGTCGGCAACCCGCTGATCGTGGCGCTGACCACCCGCCGCAACCCGTACCCGCTGGTGCTGCGCTGCCTGCGCGAAAGCGGCATCACCGCGTTCTTCACCCGTTCCTCGGCGGCCAACATCCCGGTCAACCTGGAGCTGTGCCGCAAGCTGGGCCTGCACGAGGAAACCTACTCGGTGGCGATCCCGCTGGGCGCGACCATCAACATGGCCGGCGCGGCGATCACCATCTCGGTGCTGACGCTGGCGGCGGTCAACACGCTCGGCATCGCCGTGGACCTGCCCACCGCGCTGCTGCTGAGCGTGGTGGCGGCGATCGGCGCCTGCGGTGCGTCCGGCGTGCCCGGCGGCTCGCTGCTGCTGATCCCGCTGGCCTGCGGCCTGTTCGGCATTTCCAACGACGTGGCCATGCAGGTGGTGGCGGTGGGCTTCATCGTCGGCGTGGTGCAGGATTCTGCCGAAACCGCGCTCAACTCCTCCACCGACGTGGTGTTCGTGGCCGCTGCCGAACAGGCGCGCGGGCGCGGTTGAGGATGGCCCCGCGCCTGACGCCCGCGGTCCGCATCGGCCTGTCCATCGCCCTGGCCACCGGCCTGTATGGCGTGTCCTTCGGGGCGCTGGCGGTGGCCTCGGGCTTCAGCGTCGGCCAGACCGCGGCACTGAGCCTGCTGATGTTCACCGGCGGCTCGCAGTTCGCCTTCATCGGCGTGATCGGTGCCGGTGGCAGCGGCATGGCCGCATTCGGCGCGGCCACCCTGCTGGGCATCCGCAACGCGGTCTATGGTGCGCAGATCAACCGCATGCTGCGGCCGCGCGGCTGGCTGCGCCCGCTGTCGGCGCAGCTGACCATCGACGAATCGGCGGCCACCGCCGCCGGCCAGGACGCGCCGGCCGAGCAGCGCCGCGGATTCTGGGTGGCCGGGGTGGGCGTGTACCTGTTGTGGAACCTGTTCACCCTGCTCGGGGCATTGCTGGGCGATGCGCTGGGCGACCCGCGCCGCTGGGGACTGGACGGCGCCGCGGTGGCGGCCTTCCTCGGCCTGCTGTGGCCGCGGCTGCGTGCGCGCGAACCGTTGGCCATCGCCGTGACGTGTGCGCTGGTGACGGTGCTGGCGCTGCCCTGGGTGCCGCCGGGCGTGCCGATCCTGCTGGCGGCCGCGGTCGCCGCGCTGTGGGGTTGGTTCGGGTGCGGGCCGGCCGATGAAGGGCTGGAGCCGGACGTGACCCCCGGCCACGACCCGGCGGGCACCCGATGAGCCTGTGGAGCTGGGTGCTGCTGGCCAGCGCGGTGGCCTGGGCGGTCAAGTTCTGCGGCTACCTGGTGCCGGTGCGCTGGATGGAATCGGCGCGCATGACCCGCGTGGCCGGTGCGCTGACCATCGGCCTGCTGGCGTCGCTGACCGCGATGAACGCGGTGTCCGCGGGGCAGGGCGTGGTACTGGACGCACGCCTGGGGGCGCTGGCGGCGGCCGCACTGGCCCTGCTGCTGCGGCTGCCGTTCCTGGGCGTGGTGCTGGCCGGTGCGCTGGCGGCGGCGGTGCTGCGGCTGCTGGCGTAGCCGCCCGGCGCCGTTGCCGGCGGCGGCGTGGCTCAGAAGCGCTGGGCGGAAGCGAGATAACGCCACTGGCCGTCCGGCATCCTGTTCAGGCCGATGCGGCCGATCCGCAGCCGGCGTACCTGGGTGGCGCGCAGCCCGACCGCGGCGCACATGTGCCGCAGCTGGCCCGGCCGCACGTCCTTGATCGCGAAACGCAGGCGCTGTTCGCTCTGCCAGCTGACCTTGCAGGGCGGCAGCGCGCGCCCCTGGTACTCCAGGCCGTGGGTCAGCCTCGGCAGCGCCCAGGGGCTGCCTTCGCCGTCCACGTCCACCATGTATTCCTGTTCCAGCGATGCCCCGGTCTCGAGCAGGTGGCGGCGCACGCGCCAGTCCTGGGTAAGCACCACCAGTCCGCAGGCGTCGTCGTCCAGCGGCATCGGCGTTTCCAGGCGCAGGAAATGGCGGTGCAGCAGGCGGATGCCGGAGGCGTCGTCGGCGAAACGGGCCTCCTCGCGCAGCAGCGCGGACAGGTCCGCGGCGCTGCAGCCGGCCGGCTTGTTTAGCAGCAGCGTCGCCGGCTCGGCCGGTTCGCTGGCGGCACCGGCGGCGAGGGTGACGGTCTGCCCGGCCACCATCGCCTGCGGTGCTTCCACCACCACCCCGTCGACGCTGACCCAGCCGCCCTCGATGTAGTGCCGGGCCTGGGCGCGGGAGCAGTTCAGCTGCGCGGCGAGGCGCTTGTCGAGGCGGATCGGGGTGGTCATCGGGGGCGGGCAGGTGCGGCGGGCGGCGAGTGTAGCGCCTGCCGGGGAACCTCGTGCTCCAGTGCGGTCAGGTACAGGCGCAGGTCGAACTCCAGCTGGTGGTAGTCCGGCTCCATGTGCAGGCACAGCTGGTAGAAGGCCTTGTTGTGCTCGGCCTCCTTCAGGTGCGCCAGTTCGTGCACCACGATCATGCGCAGGAACGGCGCCGGGGTATCGCGGAACACGCTGGCGATGCGGATCTCGCGGCTGGCCCTGAGCTTGCCGCCATGGTTGCGCGACACGGCCATGTGCAGGCCCAGGGCGTGCTTGAGCACCTGCAGCTTGCCGTCGTACAGCACCTTGCCCAGCGGCACCGACTGGCGCAGGTGGCGTTCCTTCAGCGCCTGCACGTAGTCGTAGAGCTGGCGGTCGCTGCGCACCGCATGCGGCTGCGGGTAGCGGCGGCGCACGGCCTCGCCCAGGGCACCCTGCGCCAGCAGCTCGCGGGCGCGCTGCTGCAGGTGTTCGGGGTAGCCGGCGAGGTAGTTCAGGGGCTGCATCGGCGGGCGCGGGCGGGTGTGGGCCGGTATCATGCCGTATCGTTCCGATCACGTAGTGCGAAACATGGCAAAGGCGAACCCCCTGCAGGAGCAACTGCTCAAGGCCGGCCTGGTGAAGAAATCCCAGGTCGCGCAGGTCGCGCGCGAGCAGAACAAGGCGCGGCACGCCAAGGGCGCGCCTGCCGGCCCCAGTGAAAGCCAGCTGGAAGCCGAGCGCGCGCGCGCGGAAAAGGCCGAGCGCGACCGCGTACTGGCCGCCGAGCGCAACATCCAGCGCCGTGCCGAGGAACTGCGTGCGCAGGCGCGGCAGATCATCGCCGACCGCCGGGTGCCGCGCCGCGGCGAACTGGAGTACCGCTTCAGCGACGGCGCGGCGATCCGCACCCTGCTGGTGGACGAGGCGCTGCGCCGGCAGCTGGCCGCCGGCACGCTGGTGATCGTGCGCCACGGCGAGGGGTTCGAGCTGGTGCCACGGCTGGCCGCGGAGAAAGTGCGCGAGCGCGATGCCGGCCTGATCGTGCTCGACCACGGCCAGGCCGGGGAGACGCCGGCGTCCAGCGGCAATGCCGAAGACGACGCCTATTACGCGCAGTTCGTGGTGCCCGACGACCTGGTGTGGTGATGCCGCCGCGGTGCATTGGCCCGGCGTACAGGCGATTGCGCTAGGCTGGAACCGGGTCACTTCGGAGCAGCCAGCCATGGCCACCGGTTGGGCGGGAGACACCGCCGTTCAGGATCAGATCGACGCCACGGTCGAGGACGCGATCAAGCGCGCCCGCAGCCGCCTGCCCAGCGGGCCCGGGCTGGAGCGCTGCGAGGAATGCGATGCGCCGATTCCCGAGGCGCGGCGCAAGGCCATTCCCGGCGTGCGCCTGTGCGTGGCCTGCCAGCAGGCGCTGGACGTGGAGGAATCGGCGCACAGCGGCTACAACCGCCGCGGCAGCAAGGACAGCCAACTGCGCTGAGGAGCGGGCCGGTAGCGGCCGCGCAGGGGCGCCCGTGCGTACGGCCTGATGCATTGCCGCCGGTGGCACCTGCAGCGGCGATTGCCCGTTACCGCACCCGCCGCTGCATCGGCACGAAACGCACGCCGCTGGCCGTCTGCGCCGGGCCGCTGCCGATGAAGCCGAACCGGATGTACACCGGAACCGCGATTTCGGACGAATTGACCGTGTAGGCGCGGTCGCCGTGGAGCCGCAGCGCGTGTTCCCAGAGCTGGCGCGCGATGCCGCGCCGGCGGGTATCGTCGCGGACGAACAGGTGCTGGACATGGCTGCCATCGCGCAGGGCGATCATGCCGCACAACCGGTTGTCCTGCTCGGCCACGTAGTGCGCGAACTGCGGGGAAAGCAACCGCTGCGCAAAGCTCTCCGCGGTGAATGTGGCCAGCAGCGGGTGGGTGCAGGGCGCAGTGCCGGGCCCGGCATCGAGCAGGTGCCGCGCCAGCGGCGTCACCAGGCCGCAGAGCGCGGCCGCATCGCCCGCGTGTCCACCGCGTACCGTGATCCGAGCTGGCATCGTCCCGTCCCTCGTCGTGCAGGGCCCGAGCATAGCGGTTGCGCCGGATCAGCGCGGTGCGTCGACGGTGCGGAAGCTGGCGGCCCAGCGCCGCATCGCGAACAGCCACCACAGCCAGCCGGCACTGGCGAGCAGCCCGCCCACCAGGCCGATGTGCTGCATGCCCAGGTGCAGGCCGACCTGGCTGCCGATCAGCGCGCCGGCGCCGATGCCGATGTTGAAGATGCCCGAGAACAGCGCCATCGCCACGTCGGTGGCGTCGGCCGCCAGCCGCAATACCTTGGATTGCATCGACAGCGCGAAGCAGATCATCGCCACGCCCCACACCGAGGCCAGCGCGTACAGCATCCAGGCGCCGCCGGTGGCCAGGCGCAGGCCCAGCAGGCACAGCGCCAGGGTGCCGATGGCGGCGAGCAGGAAACCGCGCGGCCAGCGCATGCCCAGCCGCGAGAACAGCACGCTGCCGAAGAAACCCATGCCGCCGAACAGCAGCAGCACCCAGGTGGTCACGTGCGCATCGAAGCCACCGACCTGCTGCACGAACGGCTCGATGTAGCTGTAGCCGGTGAACTGTGCCGCCACCACCACCATCACCAGCAGGTACAGCGCCAGCAATGCCGGACGCCGCAGCAGCAGCGGCAGGCTGCGCGCCGAGCCGCTGTTCTGGCTGGGCAGCGGCGGCAGCAGCCGTGCCAGCACCCCCATCGCCAGCAGGGCGACGCCGCCGATGGCCAGGAAGGTGACGCGCCAGCCCAGCAGTTCGCCGACCACGCGGCCCAGCGGAATGCCCAGCACCATCGCCACCGAGGTGCCGGTGGCCAGCAGGCCGAGCGCCTGCGGGCGCTTGTCCGCCGGCGCGATGCGCACCGCCAGCGAGGCGGTGATCGCCCAGAACACCGCGTGCGCCAGGGCGATGCCGATGCGGCTGAGCATCAGCACGCCGAAGTTCCAGGCCAGCGCCGACAGCAGGTGGCTGGCGACGAACAGCGTGAATACGCCCAGCAGCAGGCGGCGGCGGTCGATGTCGCGGGTGAGCAGCATGCCCGGCAACGAGGTCAATGCGACCACCCAGGCATAGGCGGTGAGCATCAGCCCGACGTGTTCGATGGGCATGCCGAAACTGCCGCCGATGTCGCTCAGCAGCCCGACCGGCACGAATTCGCTGGTGTTGAATACGAACGCGGCGATGGCCAGCGCGACCACCCCCAGCCAGCGCTGGCGGTCGCTGCGGACGACGGGAACGGGCGAAGCGGTGTCCGCAGCGGGGGCGGGACACGAGGGCGTGGGAGAGCGGGGCATTGCGGAAGGGAGAGCCGGTGGGGGACGGCCCCTTGCGGGTGCCGCGGCCGGATTTTCGCACGCACCGGCCGCGCACGCGCGGAACGCTGTGGTACGCCCTGGGCGACGGCGACGGCGCCGCGCTCGTCGCCGGCAGGGGTCAGCCGTCGCCCTGGATCACGTGCGCCTGGGCGGCGGTGGCCGGCCAGCGCCGCAGCCCGCGCTGGAAGAACAGGCTGTTGGGGATCTGCATCAGCGTGCCTTCGGCCGGGCCGCCGATTTCCTGCAGCGTGGTGTAGATCAGGTTGATGTCGATCACCTGGCCCTTCAGCCCGGGTTTTTCGCCGTTCTCCAGCAGTTCGATGCGGTCGCCGAGGCGGAACGGCCGGGTGGTGAAGATCAGCAGCGCGCAGAAGATGTTGGACAGCACGCTCCAGGCGGCGAAGAACGCCACCGCGCCGACCGCGGCGAAACCGGTGAACGCGGTCCACAGGATGGTCGGCGATACCCCGAGCTGGTCGAGGATGGCCACCAGCGCGGCGCTGCCGATCACGAAGTTGGACAGCCGCCGGGCCGCGGTTTCCACCTGCGGCGGCAGCGTGTAGTGCATGCCCAGGCGCGCCAGCAGGCGCCGGGTGAGCAGGCGCAGCAGCCATGCCACCAGCAGGATCAGGATGACGACCAGCGCGGTGTCGAGCAGGTTGATCCATCCGTGCATCCATTCGGGCAGGTAGTTTTTCATCGGTCTGTCTCCTTGCGGCGCCGTGCCCGGTCGCGGGCACCTGCGTTGCAACGTTCGGGTAAGCGGTGCGTGGCCATGCCGCCGGTACTGCCGCGCCATGGCCCGGGCATGGGCCGGCGCGGGGCCGCCGTACGTACCGCGCACGCCGGGCGCCAGCGGCCGCGGTGGGCTCGCCGACGGGGCGCGGCGCCGGCGTCGGTGCGGGCAGCGGTGGACAGGGACATGGTTGGCAGGCGGGGGGCGAAGCGGGATTGTCGGCCAGCCGGCGCGACCTTGTCAGCCCATGCCGGCGTGGCCGCCGCGCCGCCCCGGCGAAAAGATCGCAGGCGGCTTTAAACCTTTCCGCTGGCCGCCGCATCCAACGGATATGCTCGACGCCACCGTGACTTCCACCGCCCCTTTTCCGCAGGCTGCCGACGACGCCGCGCTGGCGCGTGCCGCCGCTGCTGGCGACAGCCATGCCTACGAGCGCATCTACCGCCGCCACGCCCCACGCCTGTACGCGCTGCTGTGGCGGCTGTGCGGTGGCAGCGCGGCGCGCGCCGAGGACGCGCTGCAGGAGACCTTCATCCAGGCCTGGCGCAAGTTGCCGCAGTTCCGGTTCGAGAGCGCGCTGGGCACCTGGCTGCACCGCATGGCGGTGAACACGGCGCTGATGGAGCTGCGCGCCAGTGCCGCGTTCGAGGCGCTGGACATCGGCGAGGGCGGCATGGACGTGCTGGCGCAGATGCCGGCGTCCAGCCGCTGCCAGGCCACCGGGCTGGACCTGGAGCGCGCGCTGGAGACCCTGCCGCCGCGCGCCCGTGCGGTGCTGGTACTGCACGACATCGAGGGCTGGAAACACCACGAGATCGCCGAGGAACTGCAGATGGCCGTCGGCAGTTCCAAGGCACAGCTGCATCGCGCGCGCGGGTTGTTGCGCGCGCGTCTGGGAGAAACACCATGAACGAACACGATTCCGACTACGACCACGACCACGACGACCTGGCCGCGCGCCTGCGCCAGCTTCCTTCCGAGCGGGTGCCGCCGGCCGCGGCCTGGCAGCGCATCGCCACGCAGCTGCACGAGGCGCCGCGCGAGCGGCCCGCCATCGCCACGCCGCCCCGGCGCCGCCGGCGCTGGCCGTCCGTCGCCGCGGCCGCGGCGGTTGCCGCGCTGGCGCTGCTCGGCGCCGGCCGCTGGTGGGCCGTGCAGCCACCGCAGGCGCAGGCCACGCAGATTTCGCCGCTGGAGGCGCAGGCCGATGCCCTGGCCGCCAGCTACCGCCAGGCGCTGGCGGCGATTCCGCAGGACAGCGTGCCCGCCGAACTCGCCCCGGCGCTGCGCGAACTCGATGCCAGTGCAGGCAGCATCCGCTCGGCGATCGCGCAGAGCCCCGATGCCGGCTTCCTGCTTGGCCAACTGCGGCGCACCTACGCGCTGCGTCTTGAACTTACCCGGCAGGGCCTGGATGCCGCCGGTCTTCCCACCTGAAGGAGAATCCCCATGAATGTTTCCCTGCGACACCTGCTGGCCGCCGTCGCGCTGCTGGCCCCCTTGGCCCCGGCCCTGGCGCAGACGCCGGTCAATGAACGCCACGCGCTGTCCAGCGGCGGGCGGGTGGAGATCAGCAACATCGCCGGCTCGGTGAGCGTGCGCGGCTGGGACCGCAACGAGGTGCAGCTGACCGGTACCCTCGGCGAAGGCCAGCGGCTGGAGGTACAGAACAGCGCCAACCGGGTGCAGCTGAAGGTGGTGTACCCGCGCAACAGTCGTGGCAGCCGCGGTGCGGTGCTGGAACTGCGGGTTCCGCGCGGCAGCGAACTGCAGGCCGGCACCGTCAGCGCGGCGCTGGACGTGGCCGATGTCGACCTGCGGCGCCTGCAGGCCAACACCGTCAGTGGCGGCATCACCGCGCGCGGGCAGGCCGGGCAGACCAGCCTCAATACCGTCAGCGGCGCGATCCGCTCGCAACTGCGTACCCCGCGGCTGGAACTGCGCACGGTCAGCGGCGCGATCAATGCCGCCGGCAGCAGCGGCGGCGAGGTGGCGGCCAACTCGGTATCCGGGTCGGTCGACCTGGACCTGTCGGCGGTGCAGCGGCTCGACGTGGAAACCGTCTCCGGCGGCCTCGGCGTGCGCAGCGCCGGGCTGCAGCCGGGCGGGCGCATCAGCCTGCAGACGGTCAGCGCGCCGATCTCGCTGGCGCTGCCGGCGCGCACCTCCGCGCAGCTGAAGGTCAGCAGTTTCAGCGGCTCCATCCGCTCGGACGTAGGCCAGGTCGAACGCCCGCGCTACGGGCCGGGCAGCAGCCTGGACGCGCGCATCGGCGGCGGCGATGGCGATATTTCCATCACCTCGCATTCGGGCAATGTGCGGGTGGACCTCGGCGCGCGCTGAGCGTCCCCGGCGCGTCCGCCCCGGTGCGCCGGGGCGGGCGGCTACAATAGCGGGCTTGCAACGTCATCGTCTGGAGTCGCCATGCCCGTTTCTTCCTGCCCGCAGTGCTCGTCGCAGAACGTCTACCCCGACGGCGCGCTGTGGATCTGCGCCGATTGCGGCCACGAATGGACCCCGGGCGAGGCCGGCGAATCGGCGCTGGTGGTGCGCGACAGCAACGGCAACGTGCTGGTTGCCGGCGACACGGTCACCGTCATCAAGGACCTGAAGGTCAAGGGGTCGTCGATCCCGCTCAAACAGGGCACGGTGATCCGCAACATCCGCCTGGTCGAGGACGATGCCGAACACATCGAAGGCAACTCGGACAAGATCAAGGGCCTGGTGCTCAAGACCTGCTTCCTGCGCAAGGCCTGAACCCCGGCGTGGCGGGCGCCGGGCGCGTCAATGCCCGGCGTGGCGGGCGCTGAGCCTGCGCAGCGTATCCAGCTTGGCCTGGTAGATCGCGCGCTGGCTGTCGCTGCCGCCGAGCGCGCGGGCCCGTTCCAGTTCGCGCAGTGCGCGGCGGTTGTCGCCGCTGAGCGAGTAGGCCCGCGCCAGGCCGAAGTGGAACTGGTGGGCGCTGGCGTACAGCCGCACCGCATGCCGGTAGTAGTGGATGGCGGCGGGATAGTCGGCGCGTCGCTCGGCGTCCACGCCCTGCATGAACTGGTAGAACGGGTCATGCTGGTACTCGCGCCGCAGCCGCGCGTCCAGCCGCGCCGCGCGCTGCGTGTCGCCGATGCGCAGGTACAGCGCGCTGGCATTGGACAGCGCGGAGGGCAGGTCCGGGGCGATGGCCAGGGCCTTGTCGAATGCGGCAAGCGCTGCCGTGGTATCGCCCAGGCGGGTCTCCAGAACGCCCAGGTTGTTCCATGCCGGTGCGAAGCGTCCCTCCTGCTCCAGCGCCATGCGGAAATGCGCGCGGGCCGCCGCGACCTGGCCGGCAGCCAGCAACTCGGCGCCGCGGTTGTTGTAGAAATGGGCCAGCGCGCGCCGATCGGAAACCGGGCGCGGCCCACGGCGGTCGTACAGCACGTTCTGGTCCAGATCCAGGGTGGCGCTGCGGCCGTTGACGCGCAGTCCGACATTGACGTGCCCGGCGTTGTAGACCACGCCCTGTTCCTGGTACCAGGTGACGACCCGCCCGACTTCCTGGACTTCGGCGTCGATGCCCGCTTCGCGCGCCAGGGCGACGAACAGCAGGGTGAACGACAGGCAGTTGGCGCGGCGCTGGGACCAGGCTTCGGCGACGGTCAGGGTCGCGGCGGTGTCGTACCGCAGTGCCGGATCCAGGCTGGCGTTCGCATCCGCAGCGCGTGGCTGGAAAACCAGCTCGACCAGCCGATGCAGGCGCTGCTCCGGGGAGAGGGAGGGGGTGATGACCTCTTCGCGTACCCGCTGTTTCAGCGCGGGGGGAATCGCCATGATCTGTTCGGGCGTCGGTGGCGCGACCGGCGCTTCCGGTGGGGCGAGGGTGATGGCGGCGAGCAGGGCAAAGGCGTTCCAAGCGATCATGGCGACCACCGGTGAGGTGCTGCGGCGCTGCCAGTGTATGCCTGTCCGTGGGCGCCGGCACGGCCGCCGCGCAATCCACAGGCGGTGTGGACCGGCCGCTGGCAAAGGTGTGGATAAGTCGCCGCACCCCTTGCGCCAGCGGCGTTGCGCGGGGCTGGTCATATTTTCGCCATGCGTACCGCGGGCGCCGGCAACGGGCGGCCCGGCGTACCGCAGGGTCTGCTAGTATCCGCGCCCCAGACGAGGCCGGCCGCCACACGCCGGCGTGCTCCCGCCGGCCGGCGTTTCCATTCGACCATGACGAAGTTCATTCCCTCCGCCGAGGCGCAACTGTCGCTGGGTCTCGGCAGCGACATTCCCACCGAGCGCCTGTTCTTCGCGGTGATGCCCGATCCGGCCACGGCCTGGCGCATCGCCGAACTGGCCGAGGGACTGCGTGCCGAACATGGCCTGGACGGGCGCCCGCTGGCGCGCGAACGCCTGCACGTCACCCTGCATCACCTGGGCGATTACGCCGGCCTGCCACCGAGCCTGCTGGCGAAGGTGCAGCAGGCCGCGGCGCGGGTGCGCATGCCGGAATTCGAAGTGTGTTTCGATGAAGTCGGCAGCTTCGCCGGCGGCCGCCAGCATCCGTTCGTGCTGCGCAGCGAGCATGGCGCCGACCTGCTGCAGGGCCTGCACCAGGAGCTCGCGCGCTGTCTGCAGGCCATCGGCAGCCGCCCGGATCCGGGGTTCACGCCGCACCTGACCCTGCTCTACGACAAGCGACGCCTGCCGGTACAGCCGGTGCAGCCGATGCGCTGGCTGGTGCGCGAGTTCGTGCTGATCCGCAGCTACCTGGGTCAGACCCGCTACCAGATGGAAGGGCGCTGGAGCCTGGGCTGACCCGCACCGCCGGGCGGGCCGGTTGCGCAGCGATCAAGCCGGCCGCGACCGACGTCGCTGCCACCGCGGCCGATGCCTAGAATGGCGCATGGACCTGATCCCGATGCCCCTGCCGGCAGACCAGTTGGCCGAGATCGAAGCGGCGCACGCGCAGCCGCCGCGCGCGTACCACAATTTCGGCCATGTGCAGGCGCTTCTGCAGCACCACCGCGACGTCGCCGCCGGCCCGGGATGGCGGCAGCCGCGCGAGGTGGCGCTGGCGATGCTGTACCACGACGCGGTGTACGAGGCCGGGCGTGGCGACAACGAAGCGCGCTCGGCGGTGATGGCGCGGGCGGCGATCGCACGCTGGCTGCCCGATGCCGGCGTGGATGCGGAGCGGGTGGCGGCATTGATCGAGCTCACCGCGCGCCACGGTCGCCTGCGCGGCGATGAACTGGACGCGGACGCGGCGCTGTTCCTGGATGCCGACATGGCCATCCTCGGCGCGCCCGCGGCGGTGTTCGACGCCTACGACCGTGGCATCGCCGAGGAGTATCGCGGCAAGGTGCCGGGCTTGCTGTTCCGGCTCAACCGCCGGCGGTTCCTGAAAGGGGTGCTGGCGCAGCCGCGCATTTTCTTCAGCGATTTCTTCCATGAACGGTATGACGCGCAGGCGCGGACGAATCTGCGGCGGGTGACGGGCTGAGGCCTGCTTTGGCTTTGGCTGTTGCTCTTTTAGCTTTTGACTTTCCGGGTCCCCTTCCGTAGCGACGCAGCCGGTGGGAATAACCCGAAGGGCGACCTGCAGGGATGTGGCGTAGAAGAATCCCGCCGGCGGAGTGGATCCGGCGCGCGTAGCGCGTCGGCAGTGGCGTGTTGACCAGCCATTCGGCTGTTGAAAAGCGCCTCTTTGGGCCACGTTTCTTTGCACGAGCAAAGAAAGGTGGTTCGCTCCTCGAAGGGGAGCGAAAGCCTTTGATCCTGCTTTTGTCGGCCTCGATTCCTTGAGGTTCAGAAGCAAGAGGAGGTGCAGGAGGAGAACCTGCTAGCCAAAAACGGACAAGGCCATGGGAAAGGCTTGAAAGCAGAGCTTTCACCCCTGCTTCGCAGGAGCGAGTTACTTCTCTTTGCTCGTGCAAAGAGAAGTAACCAAGAGAAAGCACGCCCCTGCCTCCGCGCCCACGGCACTGCGTGCCGCAGGTCCACTCCGCCAGCGGGATTTTTCTACGCGACCCAGCTGCGATGCAGCTGGGGCCGGGGCAGTCGCCTCACGGCGCCAGCCCGCTCACCGGGGCGAAGCAGGGCTTCGCCTATTTCCGGTTCGCCCCTGTCGCGTAGAAAAACGGCGTGCATCCCTGCACGCCGCCCTTCGGGTTATTCCCGCCGGCTGCGTCGCTGCGGAAGGGGACCCGGAAGGCAAAAGCCAAGAGCCAAGAGCCAAGAGCCAAGAGCCAAGAGCAGAGCAAAATCACGGCAACAGCAACAGCAACAGCAACAGCAACAGCAACAGCAACAGCAACAGCAACAGCAACAGCAACAGCAACAGCATGTTGAGGTTGAGGCTGCCTGGCGGCCCCATGGCCTAGAATTGCTCCATCCTGTTTTAACGACGGCCACACCGGCCGAAGCGATGAACCCGATTCCCACCCCCGACCCGGACCCGCGGCCCATGCCGCCGGAGGAGCCGGGCCCCAACGAATGCTGTGGCAGTGGGTGCCCGCTGTGCGTGCTGGACCTGTACGCCGACGAGCTGGCGCGCTACCGGCAGGCACTGGCGGCATGGAAACTGCGCCATCCGGACGCGGGCGACTGACACCGCGTTTTCCACGCTATGCCCGCCTGGGCTGGCGTAGGCTTGCCGTTTCCCCCGGTCAAGGAAGCTCTCATGGCACATGCGTCGCTGGCTCTGGTGGTGGTGATGGCGTCGAGCCTGCTGGCCGCGCCGGCGCTGGCGGTGGAGCCGGTCAGTCACGGTCGGTTCGAACGGGTGCCGGTGCTGCTGCCCGACGGACCGGTGCAGCGGGTGGTGGTGTGGTTCGCCGGGCAGGGCGACGCCGCGTTGCGGCAGGCGCGACTGCAGGCGCTGCGCCGCGACGGTGCGATGGTGGTGGACGTCGATACCCGCCACCTGGCCGGGGTACTGGCCAAGGCGGGGGGCAGCTGCGGCTTCTCCGCCGGCGACGTGGAGAACTTCTCGCGCTACGTGCAGGCCTATCTGCGCGTACCGACCTACCACCTGCCGATCCTTGGCGGCGATGGCGCTGGGGCGGCGTTGGCCTATGCGGTGTCGGCGCAGTCCGGCCCGGATGTGTTCGCCGGTCTGCTCACCGAGGATTTCTGCCCGCGCCTGGACGATGCGCGGATGATCTGCGGCGACGGTATCCACGGCGGCACGCTGCTGCCGGTGGCACTGGGCTTCCCGTGGCTGGATGCCGCGCCGGGGCGTGCCCCGCGCTGTCCGGCGGGCGAGGTCGAGGCCTTCGCGCGGGCGGTGCCACTGGCGCGGCGCTTCCAGCGCACTGCCGCCGGCAGCGCGCTGCCGGGCGAGGTCGCCGCGGCGCGGGTACTGGGCGCGCAGCGCGGGGTGAGCCTGCCGCCGGTGCCGCACGAGCTGGACGGCCTGCCGCTGGTGGAAGTGCCGGCTGCCGGCAATGGCGACACCTTCGCCGTGTTCGTTTCCGGCGATGGCGGCTGGGCCGGGCTGGACAAGGAGGTTGCCGGCGCGCTGGCCCAGGCCGGTATCCCGGTGGTGGGCGTGGATTCGCTGCGCTATTTCTGGAGTGCGCGCACGCCGGCCGGTTTCGCCGCCGACCTGGACCGCATCGCCCGCCACTACGCGCGGCAGTGGCAGCGCCCGAAGCTGGTGCTGCTCGGCTTCTCGCAGGGCGCCGACGTGTTGCCGGCGGCGATCAACCGGTTGTCGGCCGATACCGCCTCGATGCTGGCGATGACCGCGTTGCTGTCGGTGGGCACGCACGCCGACTATGAGTTCCACGTCAGCAACTGGCTGGGCGGCGATGGCGACGGCTTGCCGATCGCCCCGGAGATGCGCCGGCTGCCGGCGGCGCGCACGGTCTGCGTGTACGGCCAGGACGACGACGATGCGCTGTGCCCGCGGTTGCCGGCCGGTTCGGCGCAGGTCGTGCGCATGCCCGGCGACCATCATTTCCAGGGCGACTATGCCGGGCTGGCGCGGGTGATCCTGCAGCGGCTGCGCGGGCTCAGTTCGACTGCCGGCGCGGATCCAGCGAAATGAGCCGGGTCACGTCCAGCAGCGCGGCGGGCAGGTGCATGCCGCCCGGCGCGGCGAGGTAGCGCGGGCGCCACTCCGGCGCGAACTTGGACTTGAAACGGCGCAGGCCGCCAAAACCGTAGAAGCGCTCGCCGTGCCGCGCGACCAGGTTGGCGAAGCGGTTCCAGCGCCCGGCCAGGCGGTGTTCGGCCAGCCCCGTCAGCGGTGCCATGCCCAGCGAGAAGCGGGTATGGCCGTTGGCCGCGCCCCACAGGAACAGTTCGATGAACAGGAAGTCCATGGTGCCCTTGGGGGCATCGGCGCAGTGCCGCATCAGGTCCACCGACAATTCCCGCGCGAGGGGGGCCTGCCACAGGTTGGCGAACGCCACGATCCGGCCCCCGGCTTCGACCAGGGCCATCGGGAAGCGGCACAGGTAGGCGGGATCGAAGCTGCCCAGCGAGAAGCCCTTCTCGTCGCCGGCCTTCTCCTCCAGCCAGGCGTCGGAGATCGCCTCCAGCGCCGGCAGCAGCGGCGCGACGTCCTCGGCCGGCACCACGCGGAAGCCGAGGCCGCTGCGCCTGCCCTTGTTCCAAGCCTGGCGCAGTTCCGCGCGCGCGCTGCCTTCCAGGCTGAAGCCGTCCAGCGACACCATCGCTTCCTCGCCAAGCTTGACCAGGGTCAGGCCCAGGTCGAGATAGGTCTGCCAGTGCTGGTCGCCGGTCTGGTAGAAAACCGGGCGCAGGCCGAGCCGGTCGGCCTCCTCGCGGAACTTCCAGATCAACGTGCGCGCCGTGTCCGGCGGGCCGACCGGGTCGCCCATCGATACCAGCGAACCGCCGTAGCGCTGCATCATCACGAAGCCGTTGCCGTCTTCGCTGCGCAGGATCGCCTTGTCGCCGGTCATCGCCAGGCAGGCCTGGGTGTCGTGTGCGCGCGCCAGCAGCGGCCGCAGTTGTTCGAGCAGCGCGGCATCGGGAAGCGGCAACGGCGCGCGCGTGCTGTGCAGCAGCCGCGCCAGCCCGAACACGATCACCACGATGCTGACCAGCAGCAGTGCGCGCAGCGCGCGCGGGGCATTGCCGGAGGTGGCGAACTGCCACCACAGCTCGTTCTGGTACTCGACATGGCTGTAGACGAAGAACAGCAGCCACACCGTGGCCACCAGCACCAGCGCCACGTTGCGCAGCCAGGGCCAGGACCACGCCTCGTCGAGCAGCGCGCCCTGCCGGTAGAACTCGCGCCGCGCCGCCCACAGTGCCGCGGCCACCAGCGGCAGGGTCAGCGCCACCAGCGCATGGCCGCCGCGCAGCCAGGCCGGGATCGGCAGCACCACGCTCAGCGCCAGCGCGATCAGCCATGCCGCATGGCTGCGCCGCTGCAGGCCCTGGCCGATCAGCAACAGCAGCACGCCGCCCAGGCTGCCCAGCAGGTGCGAGGTCTCCACGATCGGCAGCGGCGCATGCAGCGCGCGCTGTCGCGGCGCCGGCAGGGTGCCGTCGATCACCAGCAGCGCGCCGACCGCGAACACCGCCAGTGCAATGACCTGCGGCAGCCACGGTCGCAGCACGTTCCAGGCGGTGCTGGCGCCGCTGCGCAGCGGCCGGCGGATGGCGGCCAGCCCAGCCAGCAGGGTGGAGAGGAACAGCGGCACCAGGTAATAGGTGACGCGGTAGGCCACCGCCGCGGCGAGGATGGCCGCCGGCGCCACCTGCGGCAGCAGTTTGAGCAGGCTCCATTCGAACACCCCCAGTCCGGCCGGCACCGTGGAGACCAGCCCGGCCACCACCGCCACCAGGTACAGCCCGACGAAGCCGATGTAGCCCACGCCATCCTGCGCCGGCAGCAGCACGTAGAACGCGGCCGACGCCAGCCCCAGCTCCACCAGGCTCAGCGCGGTGACTTCCAGCACCGTGCGCCGGTCCGGTATCCACACCCGGTGCCGGCGCCAGCCGATGCTGCGGCCGCCGGTGCCGACCAGCAGCCACATCGCACCGAAGCCCAGCAGCAGGGCGATGCCCAGCATGCGCACCCAGGGCGCGGCCAGCGGCAGCGCCAACGCCGCCGCACCTGGCTCCAGCCATAGCGCCAGGCCCAGCAGGACCCAGGCACCGAACACGAAACCCAGCGTGCTCATCAGCACCACCTGGCCGATCTCGGCCAGTCCGAGCCCGGCGTTGCCATAGCTGCGCACGCGGATCGCGCCGCCGGTGAGCGCGGCGAAGCCCAGCGTCTGTCCGGCGGCATGGGCAAGGAAGGCGGTGATCGCCACCCGGCCCGCCGGCAGGCGCCGGTTGGCGCGGCGCAGCCCGATCGCGTCGAACCCGATCAGGCAGCCATAACTGGCCATGCCCAGCAGCAGCGCCAGCGCCAGCTGCGACCACGACAGCGCATGCATGGCGGTGCGGATCTGGCGGTAGCCGTGTTCGCTGAACTCGCCGGCCAGTGCGTGCAGGGCCATGCCCATGATCGCCAGGGTGATGGCGACGGCGGCGAACCGGCGCCAGCCGGCGGTTGCGGGAGCGGGGGAGACGGCAGGGTCGGCCATGCGGAGCAGGGGAACAGGGCGCCATGCAGGCGCGGGAATGCAGAGACTATCGGCATGGCGTGACGATGCTGGCAAGCGGGCGCGCGGCCTTCAGCCGGCGGACGGGTGGGGCACGCGGCTAAGCTGGCGCCCTGCCCATTCGCAAGGAACCTGCCCTGGCCGTTTCCCGCCACCGCCCGCGCCGTGATCGCGCGCACCGGGCTGCCCTGCTGGTGCTGGCGGCGCTGCTGCTGTTCGCCGCTACCGCCGCCTGGCTGCAGTTCGCGCGCACCGACCTGGACTGGACGCGCGCCACGCTCAGCCTGTACCTGCACGGCCCGCACGGGTTGTGGCTGCGCAGCGCCTACTGCGTGCTGGCCGCGGCGATCGTGGCGCTGGCCATCGCGCTGTACGCGCAGGCGCATGGCGCGGCACGGCGCGGCCTGCCGCTGGCCCTGTTCTGCGCCGCCGGCATCGGCCTGGCCACGGTGGCCGTGGGCGACAGCTGGCTGCCGCAGCGCGCACCGGTGCTGGCGCCGCTGGTGCATGCGCTGGCTGCGCAGACCGCATTTCTCTGCGTCACCACCGCGATGCTGCTGCAGGCCTGGTGCTTCGGCCGCGACCGCCGATGGCGCGGCGTCCACCGGCTTGCGTGGTGGTGGGCGTGGCTGGCGTTCGGTGGCCTGTGGCTGCACGTGCTGTGGCGCGACACGCCGCGCGGGCTGGGACAGAAGGCGGTGATCGCGCTGGTGGTCGGATGGCTGGCGCTGGCCGCCCTGCAGTTGTGGCGGCAACCGCGACGTCACCGCTGAAACCATCGGTTGCGGGCACAATGGGCCTACATCCACCCACGGGAAAACCCATGATCGAGCGTTTCGATACCGGTCCGCGCATGTCGGAAATGACCATCTACCACGGCGTGGCGTACCTGGCCGGGCAGGTGCCCGAAGACACCAGCGCCGACATCGTCGGCCAGACCGAGCAGGTGCTGCAGGCCATCGACGACCTGCTGCGGCTGGCGCCGACCGACAAGCGCCACATCCTGCGCGCGGAGATCTTCCTGGCCGACATGGCCGATTTCGCGGGCATGAACCAGGCCTGGGACAAGTGGGTGCCGGAAGGCGCCACGCCCGCGCGCGCCACGGTGCAGGCCAAGCTCGCCAACCCGGCGTGGAAGATCGAGATCGTGGTCACCGCGGCCGTGCCGTAAGCGCGGCGGGTGCCGTTCCCGGGTCGCCGATCCGGGAACGGGGCAGCGCCCATCGCCTGGCATCGCCGCGCATGCGTCGCTGCCGTCAGCCCAGCGCGCCCCGCCGTCCGGCGAGCGCCAGCGTCCACGCCAGCGGCCCCCCCCGCGTGGACGGCATGGATGGAGCGCGAGGGCCAGCACCCGTCCGGCAGCGATCCGCGCGCCGAGCCAGATTGGCCCCAGCACCCAGCCCTGCGCGCATACGCACAGGCCGGCGCCCACGGCCGGCATCGCCCAGCCGACGCCACAGCCGCCTGCGCGCCGGGCTCGCGGCAGCCTTGCCGTATAGGTCCTGCTGGTGTTTTTCCATCGCCAGCGACAGCGTGGCGAATGCCGGGAACGACAGGCCGAGGGCCTGGACCATCATGCGCTGGCCTCTGCGCCGGCGTTGTGTCGCCGGCGTTTCCTTCCCGCCGCGCTGGGCGGTGGTTGCCCGTGCCGCATGCGCCAGGCGCAGCAGGTCGGCGATGGCCGGCAGCGCGGGCCATGGGCACGGAAGCAGGCGTGGGGACTGCTTCGGGGGTTCCGGGTGGCCCGCCAGGAGGCGGGGGATCGCCCACGGCAGCGCGCCACGCCCTGCGTTGACCGCGTGCGGTACGTCGGCTCTCGCGACGCCGGCCCGCATGCACGCCACGATGCACCGGGCGCCGTATCGCATCGGCTTGACTCGGGGGTATACGGGACGGACGGCGAGGGATGCGATGCATCGCACCGCGCAGGGCGCACTGCCTGCTTATCAACGGCCGCCATTTTCAATTGAGCGGGCAGGAGGTCGCGCGATGCGGGGCGTGCCCGGCGCATCGCGGCGCCGGCCGGGATCAGAAGCGCAGCCAGACGGTCAGCGCATGCAGCAGCAGGCCGATCAGGCCGCCAACCAGGGTGCCGTTGAAGCGGATGTACTGCAGGTCGCGACCCACGCTGAGTTCCAGCTGCTCGACCAGCTTGCGCTCGTCCCAGGCCTTGAGCGTCTGCGCGATATGCGTGGTCACGCCGCTGCGCAGGCGCGTGGTGAGCCGTTCGGCACCGGCCAGCATGTGCTGGTTGAGCGCATCGCGCAGCGCCGGGTCGCGGCCGATGGTGGCGCCGAGCTTGCCGAGGTTGCGTTCCAGGTGCGCGGCCAGCACCGACTCCTCGCGCGACAAGTCGTCGCGCAACTGCTGGTGGATGCGCTGCCACAGGCCCTGCACGTAGTCCTGCACGGCCGGGTGGTCGATCACCTGCTGCTTGAGCGCGTCCACCCGCGCGGCCAGTGCCGGATCGTCGCGCAGCCGCTGCAGGTAGCCGCCCAGCCAGCGTGCGTAGTCCTGGCGCAGCGGATGCCCGGGTTCGGACAGGATCGCCTGCAGTTCGTCCAGCCCGGCGCGGGCCATGCGCTCGGCGAGCGAATCGCCGATCTCGTCGATCGGTTTGACCCAGTCCACGGTGCTGGCCAGCTTCGGCCATTCCTTGCGGATGTAGCGCACGATCAGCGCCGAGGCGCGCTGGCGCACGGTGTCGCTGTCGAGCCAGCCGGCGATGCGGGTCAGGCCCTCGTCCAGCACCCGCTGGTGGCGGTCGTCGGCGGTCAGCAGGCCGAGCAGGTCGCCGGCGGTGGCCGCGGCGTTCCATTGCCGCAGCTGTTCGACCACGAAGCCCTGGATGGCCCGGCGCACGGCCGATTCATCCAGCAGGTCCAGCGCCTGCAGTGCCCAGCCGCGTGCCATGCCGGACAGCATCCGCGCCTGCTGCGGCTGCGCCAGCCAGTGGCCCAGGCGCGTGGCCGGGTCGAAGACCTTCAGCTTGGCCAGCAACGCCTCCGGCTCGAGGAAGTGGTCGCGCACGAACAGCGCCAGGCTGTCGGCGATGCGCGCCTTGCTGCGCGGGATGATGGCGGTATGCGGGATGGGCAGGTTCAACGGGCGGCGGAACAGCGCCACCACCGCGAACCAGTCGGCCAATGCGCCGACCATGGCCGCCTCGCAGAACGCGCCGACCCATGCCCAGGCGCCGTGCCCGCCATTGAGGTGGCTGAGGACGAAGCCGGCCAGCATCGCCAGCAGCATCGCCAGCGCGTACAGCTTGAGCCGGCGCAGCTGGGCGCGGCGCGGATCGGCCGGCGCCACGCTCAATCCTTGTCGCCCGCGCTGCGGCGGAAGCAGTGCGGTCCGGCCGGATGCGCCCATTGCCCGGCCTGCGGCAGGCGCCAGCGCGCGCGGCGCTGGCCGCTGTCGGTGGCGAAGTCCGCGCACAGTTCGTAGTGGCTGTCGTCGATGCGGCGGTAGCGGTAATCCGCGCCGCCGGCCGGATCGCGCCGCGGCAGGTTGACGCCCGGCTGCGCGGCCAGCGCGTCCATGTCGGGCGGCAGCGCGTCGTGCTCGCCGCGCCATACGGCAATGGCCGACTCCAGGGCCTGCAGGTCGCCGATGCGGGCTTCGTCCAGCCGCAGCTGCCGCTGCTGCATCGGCGAGTCCATGGTCCATACGCCGGCAGCGACCGCCAGCACCGTGGCGACGCCGGTCGCCCACAGCACGCCGCGACCGGAGCCGGCGTGGCCGCCGTCAGCGACTTCCTCGCGGCGCAGGTCGCGCAGGTAGTGCCCGAACACGGTGCCGGCGATCGCCGCCACCACCGCGACCTTGAGCACGAAGCGCAGGCTCAGTTCGCCGCCGAGCAGGTTGAACACCAGCGTGGTCAGGTCGCCGATGAGCACGCTGGCGGCGACGAACAGGGTCAGGTAGGTCAGCCAGCGGCGGACCGGCGACAGGCGCTTGATCGGATTGCGCGCCACGTCGTGGGCAAGGTGGCGGGCAAGGAAGGCGAACACCGGGAAGGCGATGACCAGCGCCGAGATCGACCAGTGGATCGAACCGGTCAGCCGCGCCACCTGCCACTGCGCGTCGGCCGGGTCGGGCAGGGCGTGCTCGAGCAGGGCGAACACCAGGCTGCCCAGGTTCCAGGCGAAGAAGTACAGGGTGCTGAACAGCACCAGGTAGAGGAAGGCTTCGCGCGCCGACAGCGAGGCGCGCGGGCGCGGCACCGGCAGCGCGAAACCCACTTCGGCCCAGCCCTCCAGCACGCCGCGTATCTGCTCGGCGCTCCAGCCGGCGGCCAGCAGGGCCTGGCGCACCTGCTCGCGGTCGTGGCCGCGCATCAGCGCGTCGCGGACGAACTGCTCCAGTTCAGGGGATGCCGAGGCCATGGCCGACTCCTGTGGGGACAGGCGCATGGTGACCGCGTCGCCGGCCGTCTTGCAATTCCACGGCGGGCCGCCGGCGCCCTGGCGGAAGCGCGCCGGGTGTCACCGCGCGGGCGCTCAGGCCTCGGTGGCTTCCGCCGTGGCGGTGCTGGCCAGGCGCGCGCGCAGCGCTTCCAACTCCATGCGCAAGGCCTGGTTTTCCGCGGTCAGCGAGGCCACGCGCTGGCGCAGGGCGTCCACTTCGGGCGCGTCGCCGTCGGCCTGCGCGGGCACGGCCGGCGGCGTCTGCGCGGTATCCGGCCCGGCCGCCGCCCTGGGCTTGCGGCGCGATTCGCGCACGCGCCGGGCGGCTTCCTTCAGCTGGTCCTTGCCGCCCTGGGCGGCCGCGCGCTGTTCCGCTTCCGGCAGGCTGGCGACCACCGCCGCGGCGCTGAGCGAGATCTCGCCGGCCTTGACCGCTTCGATCACCTCCTGCGCGGCCTGCGCGCTGATCTTCTCGATCAGCGTCACCTGGCTGGCACTGAGCTTGGCTTCGCGGGCGATTTCGGCCTTGGACAGTTTCGGCGCCGGCTCCCATGGCGGCAGGTCGGCATCGGCCGGACCGTCGGCGGCCGCCAGCGGCGCTTCGCCCTCGCTCTCCCGGCGCAGTTGTTCCTGCTCGGCGCGGTGCCGGGCCTCGACGATCGCGCGCTTGCGCAGGGCCAGCACGCCGCGCTGGAAGTCGGACACGCTGCGCCGGCCCAGGTGCTGCTCGATCATCCACAGGTGCACGTCCTGCATCGACTGGAAGCGGGTGTTCTGCACCGTCTGGAACGGGATGCCGTGCTTGCGGCAGATGCCGTAGCGGTTGTGGCCGTCGACCAGCACGTCGCCCCACAGCACCAGCGCGTCGCGGCACCCCTCGGCCAGCAGGCTGCGCTCCAGCGCGTCGTGCTCGTCCGGGGTCAGCGGATCGATGTAGGCCTTGAGTTCTTCGTTGACGATGATGTCCATGCGCATGCCGGTGGAACGAGGGGGGCGGCATTGTAAGTGAGGCCGGGGACGGCACGGCCGCGGTGCTTGCCGGCCTGCGGGAAGTCGATCATGCTCGCCTGCCGCGACTGCACGAGGCGGTCATGCTCCTCATCGCCGATATCGCGACCGCCGTGGTTGCGCTGATCCATGCCTGGATCCTCGTCCTGGAGATGTTCCTGTGGACGAGGCCGGCAGGGCGCAGGGCCTTTGGCCTGACCCGGGAGTTCGCCGAGCAGACCCGGGTCCTGGCGGCGAACCAGGGGCTCTACAACGGCTTCCTGGCCGCCGGCCTGGTCTACGCCCTGCTGTTGGGCCCGGCCGGATACCCCGTGCGGATGTTCTTCCTGGCCTGCGTGCTCGTGGCCGGCCTCTACGGCGCCGCTACCGCCAGCCGCAGGATCCTGTTCGTGCAGGCGCTGCCGGCCGCCATCGCGCTGGCGCTGGTCCTGGCGGCCCGCTAGCCGGCGCCGGGGCAGGGCGCCCGCTTTTCCCCGCACAGCCACCTCGACGACCTGATGATTCCCCTGTTCCTGAAATCGCTGCTGGGCGCCCTGGCGGTGCTGCTGATCGCGCTGCTGGCCAGGTCGAAGAGTTTCTTCATCGCCGGCCTGGTGCCGCTGTTTCCCACTTTCGCGCTGATCGCCCACTACATCGTCGGCAGCCAGCGCTCCGGCGCCGACCTGCAGAAAACCGCGCTGTTCGGGCTGTGGTCGCTGTTCCCCTATGCCGGCTACCTGGTGGCGGTGTATTTCGGCAGCGTGCGCTGGCCGCTGGCGGTGACCCTGGGCGTGGCCACGGCGGTCTGGGTGCTCATGGCGCTGGCGATGATCGTGCTGTGGGCACGGCTGCATCCCGCCGCCGCGGGAGCCTGAGCGCGCCGGTTTACTGCCGGTTGAAACCATTGCGGGCGTGGAAGGCGGCGGGCGCCGCTTCGCGATTAGAATCCGGGTTCCCCCGAACGCCTTCCGGATACCGCGATGACATCCTCCCACGTCCTCCTCCGCGGCAGCATCGTCGCGCTCGTCACGCCCATGCACGAAGACGGCAGCGTGGACTATGCGGCGCTGCGCAGGCTGGTGGACTGGCACGTGGCCGAGGGCACGGACTGCATCGGCGTGGTCGGTACCACCGGCGAGTCGCCCACCGTGGACGTGGAAGAGCATTGCGAGATCATCCGCGTGGCGGTGGAACAGGCCGCCGGACGGGTGCCGGTGATGGCCGGATGCGGCGGCAATTCCACCGCCGAGGCCATCGCCCTGGCGCGGTACGCGCGGGAAGTGGGCGCCGACAGCCAGCTGCAGGTGGTGCCGTACTACAACAAGCCCGGCCAGGAAGGGCAGTACCGCCATTTCCGTGCCATCGCCGAGGCCACCGGCGACCTGCCGATCGTGCTCTACAACGTGCCCGGGCGCAGCGTGGCCGACCTGCAGCACGACACCGTGCTGCGGCTGGCGCAGGTGCCGGGCGTGGTCGGGATCAAGGAAGCCACCGGCAACCTGGAACGCGCGCAATGGCTGATCCGCGAGGTGCCGGACGGGTTCGCGGTGTACTCGGGCGACGACGCCACCGCGGTGGCGCTGATGTTCTGCGGTGGCCACGGCAACGTGAGCGTCACCGCCAACGTGGCGCCGCGGCTGATGCGCGCGCTGTGCCTGGCGGCGATGGCCGGCCAGGTGCAGGCGGCCATGGCGATCCAGCAGCGGCTGCTGCCGCTGCACAGGCAGCTGTTCGTCGAAGCCAATCCGATCCCGGTGAAGTGGGCGATGCAGCGCCTGGGCCTGTGTGGCGGCACCCTGCGCCTGCCGATGACCGAACTGGAGCCGGGCAACCAGCCCAAAGTGGAAGCGGCGCTGCGCGAGGCCGGTCTGCTGGGCTGAGCGCGGCCCGGGCCGCACGGGCCGGCCCGGACCGGGTCATCGCCGGCGCTCATGCCGCCGGCACCGCGACGGCGTTCAGTCCTTTTCCAGCGCGATCACTTCGCCCGTCGTCGGGTCCAGCCGGACCTTCACTTTCTCGCCCGCGGCGGTGGTGCCCTTGGCCTTCCACAGGCCGTCGTCGAGCTTGACGTCATGCACGCCGCTGTAGCCGGCGGCGGACAGCTGGGCGCGGATATCGGCCTCGCCCAGCGCCGACACCGGCTTGTCCGGGTACACGTTGCCGGTGCGCGGGTCCAGGCGCACGTCTACGCGCTTGCCGTTGGCACTGGTGGCATCGGCCTTCCACATGCCGTCCTTGAACTCCAGGTCCTCGACCTTGGTATAGCCCTGCGCCTCCAGCTGCGCGCGCACCTGCGGCGCGGTGAGCGCGTCCTGGGCCTGGGCGGCGCCGGTGCCGGCCAGGGCCAGCGCGGCGGCGAAGAGGGCGGTATGCAGCGGTCGATTGTTCATGGGGTGCTCCTGTCGTATCGGCGCTTGGATGTGCGCATGACCGAACCTAGCGGAGCCATCGTGTACGCGGCCGTGAACCGGCGCCGTGGCGCGCGTCGCCGCTGCGCCGCGGTTAACCGAGGTGGAGGGCGCGGCAAAACGAAGTTCGCTTTCCGTTCGGCGGCTGTGGCCAGGGCGTCAACGCGCCCGCCTCCAGGCCGGCATGGGACCGCGACGGCCAGCGGGCGTCGCCCTGCAGCCCGGGAGCAGGCGGCACGCCGCGGCTGGACGATGGTGTCGTCCGCAACCGGCCGGCGGGCGGCGCATGGCGCGTGGCAGACTGCGCGGGTATCCCCCGGCCATGGCGCCCATGCCCTCCACCGCGACTTCCGCCAACTCCCCACGCCGTGTGCTCGCCGCCAGCCTGGTCGGCACCACCATCGAGTTCTTCGACTTCTACATCTACGCCACCGCGGCGGTACTGGTGTTCCCGAAGCTGTTCTTTCCCGAGGCCAGCCCCAATGCGGCGCTGCTGCAGTCGCTGGCGACGTTCGCGGTGGCGTTCATCGCGCGGCCGGTCGGTTCGGCGCTGTTCGGGCACTACGGCGACCGCATCGGGCGCAAGGCCACGCTGGTGGCGGCGCTGCTGACGATGGGCCTGTCGACGGTCGCCATCGGCCTGTTGCCCACTTATGCCGGCATCGGCCTGCTGGCCCCGGCGCTGCTGGCGCTGTGCCGGTTCGGCCAGGGCCTGGGCCTGGGCGGCGAATGGGGCGGGGCGGTGTTGCTGGCCACCGAGAACGCGCCGCCGGGCAAGCGCGCCTGGTACGGCATGTTCCCGCAACTGGGCGCGCCGCTGGGCTTCCTGATGTCGGCCGGGATCTTCCTGCTGCTGGGCCGGCTGATGGACGATGCCGCGTTCCTGGCCTGGGGCTGGCGCGTGCCGTTCCTGGCCAGCGCGCTGCTGGTGATCGTCGGCCTGTGGGTGCGCCTGAACATCCACGAGACCCCGGATTTCCGCCGTGCGGTCGCGCATGGGCAGCGGGTGCGCCTGCCGATGCGCGAGGTGATCGCCGGCCATGGCTTCGCGCTGGTGGCCGGGACCCTGGCGGCGTTCGCGACCTTCGTGCTGTTCTATCTGATGACGGTGTTCACCCTCGGCTATGGCACGTCGGTGCTGGGCTACGGCCGCGAGCAGTTCCTGCTGCTGCAGATGGTCGGCATCCTGTTCTTCGCCGCCGGCATCCCGCTCGCGGCGCTGCACGGCGACCGCCACGGCACGATCCGCACGATGCTGTGGGCGACGCTGGCGATCTTCGTGTTCGGCCTGCTGTTCAAGCCGCTGTTCCAGGCCGCGCACCCGTGGCAGGTGCTGGGGTTCCTGTCGCTGGGCCTGTTCCTGATGGGCCTGACCTACGGCCCCTGCGGCACCATGCTGGCCAGCCTCTATCCGGTGCAGGTGCGGTACACCGGCGCGTCGCTGTCGTTCAACCTGGCCGGCATCCTCGGCGCCGCGCCGGCGCCGTATGCGGCCACCTGGCTGGCGGGCAGGTTCGGGGTCGGTGCGGTCGGCGGTTACCTGTGCGTCACCGCGCTGGCCACCGCGCTGGCGTTGTGGGCGATCCAGCGCCGCGCCGCGGCGCGGCGCTGATCCGTCCCGCGCGTGGCGGGCAAGGGGGGCCGCCATCCTTGGCGGCCATCGGCCGTCGATGGCCGGGTGCCGGGCATCGTTCCCGGCGGTTCCATGGTGCAAGGCCTGCCGCCATGCGCCGCGCGGCGCCGGCGGGCTCCCGGTGCGCTCAGCGGAACAGGCGCTTGAGGGTGCGTCCGAGCCAGCCGCCTTCCTCGTGTTCGCGGGCGAACTTGTTGAGGTGGCGCTTGACGTGCTCGGCGTAGGCCTTGTCGTCGCCGCGGATGTGGTTGAACAGCCAGCGCGAGAGCATGTTGCGCAGGTCGTCGGTGATGTCCTCGCCGGACTCGAAGCGCATGCGGTACTCGGAGACGCGCTTGATGAAGACCTCGTGCACGCGCTTGTGCGCGGCGCAGAACGGGTAGCCCGCCTCCTCCATGAGCTCTTCCTCGAAGGCGAAGTGCGACAGCGTGTAGTCGATCAGCTCGTCGATCACCTCGCCCACGGCGACCCGCTCCATGCTCTTCTGGGTCACATGCAGGTGGTTGAGCATCTCCACGATGCGCATGTGCTGGTGGTCGATGACCTCCACGCCCGTGTTGAGATCGTCCTGCCAGACCAAAAGTGCCACCGCCGCTTCTCCAAGTAGATGCTGTCGGGCGCACTCTAGGCAGGGCGGCGGCGCGGCGCGTTGATCTGGATCAAAGCCCGCCGGCGGTCAGTTCAGGGTCACGCCATGGACGCGGTTGCGGCCGCCGGCCTTGGCCAGGTAGAGCTGGCGGTCGGCCTCGGCGATCAGCGCGTGCAGGGTGCAGTTGCGCGCCGGCATGCGGCATACGCCGATGCTGACGGTCATGCGCAGCGTGCTGCCACCCAGGCTCAGTTCCAGGGCGGCCACGGCCGCGCGCAACTGCTCGAAGTGGCGGGTGCAGGCGTCCTCGTCCGGGGCGGTGACCAGCAGGCAGAACTCCTCGCCGCCAAAGCGGGCGCTGAGGTCCTGCGGCCGGGTGTGGGCGTGCAGGACCCCGGCCACGGCGCGCAGCGCCTGGTCCCCGGCCTCGTGGCCGAGGCTGTCGTTGATGTGCTTGAAATGGTCGATGTCGACCATGGCCACCGCGACGCTGCCGGCCTCGGCGCCATGCCGCTCGAGCTGGCGCTGGCTGCGCTCCAGGAAGCTGCGGCGGTTGGGCAGGCCGGTGAGGAAGTCGCGGGTGGCCAGGTCCTGCAGCGTGCCGATCAGCTCCAGCTGGTCGACGTTCTGCGAGACCCGGCAGAAGAATTCCTCGCGCGAGAATGGCTTGCGCAGGAAGTCGTTGGCGCCGTTCTTGAGGAAGCGCGGGATCAGCGAGGGGTCGGAGTTGCCGGAGATGCCGATCACCGCCACCCGGTCGCGCGCGCGCAGGGCGCGCAGGCGCCGGGTCAGTTCGACGCCATCCATCCCCGGCATTTCCTGGTCGACGATGGCCAGGCGGATCGCCGGGTCGGCTTCCAGCGCCTGCAGCGCGGCCTGGCCGTCGCCGGCCTCGGCGACCCGGTAGCCGTACATGGCCAGCAGCGAGGCGGCATAGCCGCGCGCCGAGGGCGAGTCGTCCACCACCAGCGCCGAGATGCGGCGGTTGCGTTCCAGCCGCTGCACCAGCCACACCAGGTAGTCCAGGCTGCCGGGCGTGTTCTTCAGTACGTAGTCGATGATGTCCTGCTGCAGCACGCGCCGGCGCAGGTCCTCGTCGTAGACGCTGCTGACCACGATGGTCGGCAGCCCGCGTTCGACGAAATAGGCCACCACGCCGTCGCGGTCGCCGTCGGAAAGCACCAGCCCGGTCAGCACCAGGAACCAGTCGTCCTCGGCGTCGAGCAGGGCGCCGGCCTCGGCCAGCGAGGAGGCCACGCTGACCGGCAGCTCCAGGCGCTGCTCGATGGCCTCGCGCAGCATCGTGGTGAACGTACGCGAGTTCTCGACCAGCAGGATGCGCTGGGGCAGGGGAGTGATCGGTCGGCTGTCGAAGCCGGCCGGCGGCGACACTGTCATGGGTGGGGGGGATCCGGTGGCGGGTCGTCGCATCCAGTTAGCGGCGGCGGCGCGGCGGACTTTAACCCGGCCCCGGCGACGCCGCGATGACAGGCCCGCGGTGCATTGGCCGTGCAGACAGGGCATGATGCCGCCGTCTCTGCTGATGCCGTCTGCCCCATGCGGTTGTTGCTTGTCGAGGATTCCACCGCCCTGCGCGAGAGCCTGGCCCTTGCCCTGGCCGCGGAGGGCCATGCGGTGGACGCAGCCGCCGACGGCACCCAGGCACTGGGGTTCCTGGCGCACTACGACTATGACCTGATGGTGCTGGACCTGGCCCTGCCGGGCGTCGACGGGCTCGGGGTGCTCGACGGGCTGCGCGCGCAGCGGCGCGCCACGCGCGTGCTGGTGCTGTCCGCGCGCGACCAGGTCAGCGATCGGGTCGAGGCGCTCAACCGCGGCGCCGACGACTACCTGGTCAAGCCCTTCGCCTTCGACGAGCTGCTGGCGCGACTGAAGGCGCTGGCGCGGCGCCGCTTCGACGATGCCTCGCCGCGGCTGGTCGCCGGCGCGCTGGGCGTGGATACCGCCACCTGCCTGGCGACCGGCCCGGGCGGGGCGATCGCGTTGTCGCCCAAGGAATACGCGCTGCTGGAACTGCTGCTGCGCGAGCGTGGCCGCGTGCATACCCGCACCGCGCTGTTCGAGCGGCTGTATGCCGGCAGCAGCACCGCCTCGGACAAGGTGATCGAGGTACTGGTCAGCACCCTGCGGGCCAAGCTCGCGCGTGCCGGCGTCGATGGCCTGATCGAGACCCGCCGCGGGTTCGGCTATGTGGTCGTCTGAGCGGCGCTGGCTGAGGTCGATCCGGCGGCGCCTGATCGTGGCGCTGGTCGGGGGGCTGGGCAGCCTGCTGGTGGTGCTGTTCCTGCTGCTGGACCAGATGCTCGACCACCACCTGTACGCGCGGCTGGACGCACAGCTGCTCGACCGCGCGCGCGCGGTCGGCGCGCTGCTCGCCAGCGGCACCCCGGTGGATGCGCTGATGCCGGAGTTCCGCGAGCATGGGCACACCGATTTTTACACCATCTGGGACACGACCGGCGCGGTGCTGGCGCGCTCGTCCTCCAGCGGCACGCAGGCGCTGGCACGCCCCCCGCGGATGCCGGCCGCCGAGCCGCTGTACTACGACCTGGTGCTTCCCGACGGCCACCGTGGCCGCGCGGTGGCGCAGCAGGTGGCCCCGGGCCCGGCCGGCGACCCGCGCGCGGCGCTGCTCACCGTCGCCATCGAACGCACCGATGTCGACGTGCTGGAGCGGCGCATCCACCTGTCGTTGCTGCTGGTCAGCCTGCTGGCGGCGCTGGGCGCGGCGGCGCTGGCGATCGTGGTGGTCAACCGTGGCCTGCGGCCGCTGCTGCGGCTGGGCGGCCGGGTGGGGTCGCTGTCGCCGGAAACCGCGCAGGTGCCGCTGCTCGACGCGACGCTGCCGTCCGAGCTGGCGCCGCTGGCCGCGGCCCTGGACAGCGCGTTCGGCCGCCTCTACGACGCGCTGGAACGCGAACGCCGGTTCGCGCGCGACGTCGCCCACGAACTGCGCACGCCGCTGGCCGAGATCCGCACCAGCGCCGAGCTGGCGCTGCGCGGCGGCGACCCCGGCCGCGCGGCGGCGGCGCTGGCGATATCGCTGGCGGCGGTGGAGCGCATGCAGCGCAGCGTCGATGGCCTGCTGGCCCTGTCGCGCTACGAATCGGGGCAGGCCGAACCGCAACCCGAGCCGCTCGACCTGCGCGCGCTGCTCGAGCAGCAGCGGCAGGTGCTGGCCCGCGCCACTTCCGCCGGTGCGCACATCCAGCTCGAAGGCGCGGCGGAGTGGTGGACGTCGAGCGATGCGGCCCTGCTCGAGCGCATCGTCGCCAACCTGCTGCAGAACGCCGTCGAGTACGCGCCGGCCGGCAGCCGCATCCTCGCCGGGGTGAGGGTGGCGGCGGAGGGCGCCTGGCTCGAGGTCCGCAATCCCGCGCCCGACCTGCATGACAGCGACCTGCCGCGACTGGGCGAACGTTTCTGGCGCAAGCGCCCGGAACGGGCGCCCGATACCCACGGCGGGCTCGGCCTGGCCCTGGCACGGACCCTGGCGCGGGTGCTGGCGCTGCAACTGCACTTCCGGCTCGACGCCGGCGACCTCGTCGCCCGCCTGGGCCCGTTCCCGGCGCTGCCCGAAGCCTGAGGCGGCGGGGCCGACGCCGGCGTTCCGTCTTCCCGGGCCGGCTGCATCCGGTCACGGGCCATGGCCGGCTGCGGGCACCCGGTACCGCCGCAGACAGCGCCGCGGCGGCGCCGCGGTGCGCGCGCGGCCCCGCCATCGCCGCCGTTGCGGAGACGCAAACGCAACTGCTTCGCACTCGAGCGCCTTAAGCGTTTCCAAAGCCGCGCCGCGCAGACTCCCGGCACCCCCGCCCCCCACGTCGAGGTTGTTCGATGTCCTGCCGTACCCGTTTCCTTCCGGCGCTGCCGTTCGGCCTGGCGCTGCTGCTGGCCAGTTGCGCCGCGGTGGCCGCCGCCGCACCTGCGGCGATCCGCCTGCCGGCCGAGCAGGCGCGCGCACTGGGCGTGCGCAACGCGGCGGCGGTCGCAGCCACCGGCATTCCGCTCGAACACCTGCCGGCGACGGTGGAACCGGCGCTGGAACGCAGCGCGGTGGTGACCGCGCCGTACGCCGGTACGGTGACCCGGGTGCTGGCGGTCGAAGGCAGCCAGGTCGCCGCCGGTGCGCCGCTGGCGCGGGTGCAAAGCCGCGAACGGATGATGCTCGAGGCCGATGCCGGGCGCGCGGCCAGCGAAGCACGGCTGGCGGCGCGGCAGGCGCGGCGCGATGCCGACCTGCTGGCCGAGGGCATCGTGCCGGCCGCGCGTGCCGAGAGCAGCCGCGCGCTGCGGGAGCAGACCGGGGCCACCCAGGCGCAGTTCGCACGGGCGCTGGCGCTGGCGCCGGCGGCCAGGGGCGGGCTGCCGGGCGAATACGAACTGCGCGCACCGCTGGCCGGGCGCGTGCTCGAACGCAAGGTGGCGCCGGGGCAGGCGCTGGAGGCGATGGCCGCCGCGTTCGTGGTGGCCGATACCTCGCAGCTGGACGTGGCCATCCGCGCGCCGGCGGCAGCACGCATGCGCCTGGCGGCCGGGCAGGTGGCGCGCATCGACGGCACCGATGCGCGCGGCCGGATCACCGCCGTGGGCAGCGCGGTCGATGGCGCCAGCCAGACCGTGCCGGTGCGCGCACGCTTCGAGGCCAGCAGCGTGCTCGTGCCGGGCCAGCCGGTGGCGGTGACACTGGAACTGCCGGCACCGCAAGGGGCGCTGGCGCTGCCGCGCGGCGCGTTGGCACGGGTGGGACGCGACAGCGTGGTGTTCGCCGCCACGGCTGGCGGCTACCGGGTGGTGACCGTCGAGGTGCTGGGCGAATCGGCGACCCAGGTGGTGGTGCGCGGGCCGCTCGCGGCCGGCACGGCGGTGGCGGTGGCCGGTACCAGCGCATTGAAGGCGCTGCTGGCCGCCGGGGAGTAAGCCGATGCTCGGACGCCTGGTCGAATTCTCCCTGACCCAGCGGGTGCTGGTGCTGGTGGCCGCCGCGGGGCTGGCGCTGGCCGGCGCGCTGGCGTTCCTGAAACTGCCGGTGGATGCCTACCCGGACATCGCGCCGACCCAGGTCAAGCTGATCCTGAAGGCGCCGGGGATGACCCCGGAGGAAGTGGAGAGCCGCGTCGTCGCGCCGCTGGAGCTGGAGCTGCTCGGCCTGCCCAACGGCACGATGCTGCGCTCCACCGCCAAGTACGCCATCGCCGACATCACCCTGGACTTCGCCGAAGGCACCGACATCTACTGGGCGCGGCAGCAGGTTGCCGAGCGCTTCGGCAACGTCGCGCTGCCGGACGGCGTCGGCGGCGGGCTGGCGCCGATCGCCACGCCGCTGTCCGATCTTTTCATGTTCACCATCGAGGGCGGCGACCTGGAGCTGGCCGAGCGCCGCGCGCTGCTGGACTGGGTGATCCGCCCGGCGCTGCGCACCATCCCCGGCGTGGCCGACGTGAACGCGCTCGGCGGCGAGGTGAGCAGCTACGTGGTCGTGCCCGACCGCGCCGCACTGTCGGCCGCCGGCCTGCATTTCCGCGACCTGGCCGACGCGCTGGAGCGCAACAACCGCAACGATGGCTCCGGCCGCCTCGGCGACGGCGAGGAAGCGCTGGTGGTCCGCGCCGAGGGCGCGGTGCGCGGGCTGGAGGATCTGCGCCGGATCGTATTGAAGGTGCAGGACGGCATCACCCTGCGGGTCGGCGACGTGGCCCAGGTGCGCATGGCCGGGATGACCCGCTATGGCGCGGTCACCCGCGACGGCCAGGGCGAGGCGGTGCAGGGCATCGTGGTCGGCCTGCGCGGTGCCGATGCCGGCGCGGTGGTCAGCGCGGTGCGCGCGCGCCTGGCCGAGCTGGCGCCGCAACTGCCGGCCGGGGTGCGGGTGGAGCCGTTCTATGACCGCAGCGCGCTGATCGACCGCGCGGTCGGCACCGTCACCAAGGCCCTGCTCGAGGCCACCGTACTGGTGGTGGTGCTGCTGCTGCTGTTCCTGGGCGAGCTGCGCGCGGCGCTGGTGGTGGCGCTGACCTTGCCGTTCGCGGCGCTGCTCACGTTCCTGATGATGCGCGCGTTCGGCATGAGCGCGAACCTGATGAGCCTGGGCGGGCTGGCGATCGCCATCGGCATGCTGGTCGATGCGGCGGTGGTGGTGGTGGAGAACACCGTCAGCCGGCTCGACCCCGGTGCGTCCGGCGCGGGCCTGCCGCGCCTGCACCGGGTGTTCGCCGCGGTGCGCGAAGTGGCCGCGCCGGTGGCATCGGGCATCCTCATCATCTGCCTGGTGTTCCTGCCGCTGCTGACGCTGGAAGGGCTGGAGGGCAAGCTGTTCGGCCCGGTGGCGCTGACCATCGTGTTCGCGCTGGCCGGCTCGCTGCTGCTGTCGCTGACGGTGATCCCGGTGCTGGCCTCGCTGCTGCTGCGCGAACGCGCCCACAGCGAGCCGTGGCTGATGCGCAAGCTCGATGCCCTGTACATGCCGCTGCTCGACGGTGCGCTGGCGCGGCCGCGCCGCGTGGCGATCGGTGCCGGCGCGGCGCTGCTGCTGGGCGTGGCGGCGTGGTTCGGCGTCGGCAAGACCTTCCTGCCAACCATGGACGAGGGCGACCTGCTGGTGCAGCTGGCCAAGCTGCCGTCGATCGGCATCGAAAGCAGCGTCGAACAGGACCTGGCGGTGGAACGGGCGCTGAAGGCACGGGTGCCGGAGATCCTGCACGTGATCGCGCGGGTGGGGTCGGATGAACTCGGCCTGGACCCGATGGGCCTGAACGAGAGCGACGTGTTCCTGGAGCTCAAGCCCAAGGCGCAGTGGCGCAAGCCGGACAAGGAATGGCTGGCCGACCAGATCCGCACCGTGCTGGAGGATTTCCCGGGCGTCGGCTATGGCTTCACCCAGCCGATCGAGATGCGGGTCAGCGAGATGCTCACCGGCAGCCGTGGCGACGTCGCGGTCAAGGTGTTCGGGCCGGAGCTGGCCACCGTCAATCAGCTCGGCACGCGCATCGCGCAGGTGCTGCAGGACGTGGCCGGCGCGCAGGACGTGCTGGCGCAGACCGCCGAGGGCGTGGAATACCTGCGCCTGCAGATCGATGCCCAGGCCGCCGGCCGCGCCGGCCTGGCCGTGGCCGACGTGCAGGACGAACTGCGCGCGCAGATCGAAGGCCTGCCGGCCGGCACCGTGATCGCCCCGGACCGCCGCATCCCGGTGCTGGTGCGCGGCGATGCCGGCGTGCAACAGGACCCGGCGCGCTTCGAGCGGCTGCTGCTGGCGCGCGGCGATGGCGCCGGCGAGGTGCCGTTGTCGGCGCTGGCGCAGATCGAGCGCAGCACCGGCCCGGTGGCGGTGCGCCGCGAGAACGGCTCACGCTTCGCTCTGGTGCAGGCCAATGTCGACGGCCGCGACCTGGTCGGCTTCGTCGAGGAGGCGCGTACCCGGGTCGCCGGCGAGGTGCCGTTGCCCGAAGGCTACCGCATCGTCTGGGGCGGCCAGTTCGAGAACCAGCAGCGGGCCGCCGCGCGCCTGGGCATGGTCGTGCCGGTGGCCATCGGCCTGATCTTCCTGGTCCTGTTCTCCACCTTCGGTTCGATGCGGCAGGCGCTACTGGTGCTGGGCAACGTGCCGTTCGCGATGGTCGGTGGCGTGCTCGCGCTGTGGCTGACCGGGCAATACCTGTCGGTGCCGGCCTCGATCGGCTTCATCGCCCTGCTCGGCATCGCGGTGCTCAACGGCCTGGTGCTGGTCGAGCATTTCAACCAGTTGTCCGCCACCGGCATGGCCATGGCGACGGTGGTGCGCGAAGGCGCGCGGCGGCGCCTGCGCCCGGTGCTGATGACCGCCAGCATCACCGGCCTGGGGCTGGTGCCGCTGCTGTTCGCCAGCGGCCCCGGCTCGGAGATCCAGCGCCCGCTGGCGATCGTGGTGATCGGCGGGCTGGTCAGTTCGACCGCACTGACGCTGTTGCTGCTGCCGGTCCTGTTCCGCCGCTTCGGAGCCCGTTGATGGAACTGCGTCGCCTGAACCTGGTTTTCTCTCCCGTACTGGAGGACGCGGTGATCGCCGCGCTGCTCGACATGCCCGACCTGCCCGGTTTCACCACGCTGCATGGCGAAGGCCATGGCAGCAGCTTCGACAAGGCCAGCAGCCGCGAGCGTGTGCGCGGCCGCGTCGCCCGCGACATGGCCTGGCTGGTGCTGCCGGCCGAGCGCGTGGACGACGTGCTGGACGGACTGCGCCAGCGCCTGCCCGGTGCCGACATCCGCTGGTGGAGCGAGATCGTCGAACGCTTCGGGAGGCTGGCATGAGACGCCTGCGCTCGACTCTCGCTCTGGCCGCGTGCCTGGCCCTGCCCGGCGTGGCACCGGCCGCCACCGATGCCGGCTACCTGCCGCCGGAGACGCTGGTTTTGCAGGCCATCGCCGCGCATCCGCAGGTGCAGGCCGCCGCGGCCGGCGCCCGCCGTGCCGAGGCCGAGGCGCGCGGGTTGGCGGCCGGTGCGCACGAGCCGACCCTGAGCCTGATGTCGCAGCAGCGGCGCGTGCACGGCGGCCTGGACTACCGCGAGTACGAAGCGCAGCTCACCCGTGGCGTGCGGCTGCCGGGCAAGGCGCGGCTGGATCGCGAGCTCGGGCGGCTGGGCCGCGAGGTCGCCGGCCTGCAGCTGGCCGATGCCGAGCACCAGGCCGCGCGCCTGCTGCTGGCGCAGTGGATGGAGTGGCTGCGGGCCGAAGGCGGGGTGGCGCAGGCACAGGCGCAGCTGGAGCTGGTGCAGCGCGACCGCGACGCCATCGCCCGCCGCGTCGCCGCCGGCGATGCCGCCCGGCGCGACCTCGACAGCGCGCAGGCCGCGTTGTCGCAGGCCCATGCACAGGCGACCGCGGCGGCGGCACGCTGCGAGGCCGCGCGCATCGCCCTGCGCACCACGTTCCCCTCGATCCCGCTGCCCGGGCGGGCGCCGTCGCTGCCGGAACCGGTCGCTGATGATGCGGGTGCGCAACTGCACATCGACCATATCGTCAGCCGCAGCCACGAGATCGGCGCCGCCGAGCGCGAGGCCGAGCGGCTGGACCGTGCGGCCCTGCGCGCCCGCGCCGAGCGCCGGCCGGATCCCAGTGTGGGCCTGCGCTGGCTGGACGAGCGCGGTGGCGAGGAACGCTCGCTCGGGGTGGTGGTCAGCATTCCGTTCGGCGGCGCGGCGCGTTCGGCCACTGCCGACGCGCAACGCGCCGGTGCCGAGGCCGGCAGTGCCATGGCCGAGAGCATGCGGCGCATGATCCAGCGCGAGGCCGAGCAGACCGTGCGCCACGCCGATGCTGCCTGGCGGTTGTGGCGCGACAGCCGCCAGGCGCTGGAGGCGGTACGTGCCAGCACCGCCAAGGTCCGTCGCGCCTATGCGCTGGGCGAGGCCGGGATCGCCGAGCTGATCGCCGCGCAGCGCCAGGAGCAGGAAAGCGCGCTGGCCGAATCCGACGCCCGTGCCAATGCGCTGGAGGCGGCCCTGCTCATCCGCGTCGACGCGCACGAGCTGTGGCACGACGCCGGGGACAACGACGCCTGAGCGCGGCGCCGGGCACCGGACACGGCCCGGCCGCGCGGCCGGCCGCTCACCACAGCAGGTCGCGCAGCTTGTACCAGGACATCGCCGCCACCAGCAGCGGGCGGCGCAGCGCGGTACCGCCGGGAAAGCGGTGGTGCGCGATCCGTTCGAACACGTCCAGCCGCTGCGCCTGGCCGGCGATGGCCTCGGCGATGACATCGCCGGCCAGGCCGGTGCTGGCCACGCCGTGGCCGGAGAAGCCCTGCGCGAAGTAGATGTTGGGGGTGAGCCGGCCCCAGTGCGGGGCGCGGTTGCGGGTGATGTCGATGTAGCCGCCCCAGACGTATTCCAGTTCCACGTCGGCCAGCTGCGGGAACACCGCGCGCATGCGCCGGGTCATCGCCCCGCGCAGGCCCGGCGGCGGCAGCGCCGAATAGCTGGCCTGGCCACCGAAAAGCAGCCGGTGGTCGCGGCTGAGGCGGAAATAGTCCAGCGCCCAGTTCACGTCGGCCACGGCCATGTCGTTGCCGATCAGTGCGCGCGCGCGTTCGGCGCCGAGCGGTGCGGTCGCGCCGATATAGGTGCCGACCGGCATCATCCGCGTCTCCAGTTCCGGGGCGATGCCCTGCAGCCAGGCATTGCCGGCCAGTACCACGAAGTCGGCCTCGACCTTGCCCTGCGCGGTATGCAGCAGCGGGCGCGCGCCACGCTCCAGGCGCTGCACCGGCGAATGCTCGTGCACGGTGGCACCGGCCGCCTCGGCCGCGCGCGCCAGCCCCTGCGCATACGCCAACGGGTGCAGGTGGCCGCTGCCCGGGTCGTACAGCGCGCCGCGGTAGCGGTCGCTGGCCAGTACCTGGCGCAACTGCGCGCGGTCCCACCACTGCAGCAGGTAGTCGTAGCGCCGCGCCAGGGTTTCCATGTCCGCGCGCAGCGCCCGTTCCTGGCGGCGGCGGATCGGCACGCTGGCATGGCCATCGCGCCAGTCGCAGTCGATGCCGTGCCGCGCGATGCGTTGCCTGAGCCGGCGCAGGCCCTCGCGCGAGAATTCGAACAGCAGCCGCGCATCGTCGTCGCCGAGCAGCGATTCCAGCGTATGCAGGTCGCAGCCATAGCCGACCAGTGCCTGCCCGCCATTGCGGCCGGAGGCGCCCCAGCCGACGCGCTCGGCCTCCAGTACGGTCACCCGGTAGCCCTTTTCGGCCAGGGCCAGGGCGGCGGTCAGTCCGGTATAGCCGGCGCCCAGTACCGCCACGTCGGCGCGCGCGTGGCCGCGCAGCGGCGCGCGCGGCGCCAGCGGCGGCAGGCTGGCCGCGTACCAGCTGGGCGGATAGTCGGGCCGGGCGGCGGCGTCGGGCATCAGGCGCATCGAAGCGGGCGGGCAGTGCAGTCTACGTGTCCCGGCAGCGCCGGGCACGGCGGCATGCGGTTGCCTAAACGCCGGCGCGGCAGTAGCGTGCCAGCAGGCCTGTCCACCGGGGCAGGGCATACAGACCGGTGGCGGGCGCCTGTCATGCCACCGAAGCCGAACCGTCATGAGCTCCCGTCCCCGTTCCCGCCCCCGCAAGCCCGCCGTCGTGCAGGAAGACAGCACCCTGCTGCGCTGGCTCAAGCAGCGCAACATCACCGAGGTCGAATGCCTGGTGCCGGACATCACCGGCAACGCGCGCGGCAAGATCATCCCGGCGGACAAGTTCTCGCACGACTACGGCACGCGCCTGCCCGAGGGCATCTTCGCCACCACCGTCACCGGCGACTCGCCCGACGACTACTACGAACTGGTGGCGCCGGCCGATTCGGACATGGTGCTGCGCCCGGACCCGGACACGGTGCGCATGGTGCCGTGGGCGACCGACCCGACCGCGCAGGTCATCCATGACTGCTACACCCGCAATGGGCAGCCGCACGAACTGGCGCCGCGCAACGTGCTGCGGCGGGTGCTGGCCGCCTACGAGGAACTGGGGCTGAAGCCGATCGTCGCGCCGGAGGTGGAGTTCTTCCTGGTGCAGAAGAACACCGACCCGGACTTCCCGCTGCTGCCGCCGGCCGGCCGTTCCGGGCGCCCGGAGACCGCGCGCCAGTCGTATTCGATCGACGCGGTCAACGAGTTCGACCCGATCCTCGACCTGATGTACGACTACTGCGACGCGATGCAGCTGGACGTGGACACGCTGATCCACGAATCCGGCGCGGCGCAGCTGGAGGTGAACTTCACCCACGCCGATGCCATGGCGCTGGCCGACCAGGTGTTCCTGTTCAAGCGCACCATGCGCGAGGCGGCGCTGCGCCACGGGGTGTACGCCACCTTCCTGGCCAAGCCGATGGAGAACGAGCCGGGCAGCGCGATGCACATCCACCAGAGCCTGCTGCGCATCCGCGACGGCGCCAACGTGTTCGCCGGCGAAGGCGAAGGCGAGTACAGCGCGCTGTTCATGCAGTACCTGGGCGGATTGCAGAAGTACGTGCCGATGGCGATGGCGTTCTTCGCCCCGAACGTGAATTCCTACCGCCGGCTGGTGTTCGGCGAGGTGTCGCCGAGCAACGTGGAGTGGGGCTTCGACAACCGCACCTGCGGCCTGCGCGTGCCGATCGACAGCCTGGAGAACAGCCGCGTGGAAAGCCGTTTCGCCGGCTCCGACGCCAACCCCTACCTGGCGATGGCCGCGACCCTGGCCTGCGGCCTGCTCGGCATCCGCGAGAAGCTCACCCCGACCGCGCCGGTGGCCGGCAACGCCAAGGCGCCCGGTTACGCGCTGCCGCGCTCGCTGGGCGAGGCGCTGGACGGGCTGGAAGGCTGCGAGCCGCTGCAGGAACTGCTCGGCCGCCGCTTCTGCCGGGCCTATGTCTCGGTCAAGCGCAAGGAGTACGAGACCTTTTTCCGGGTCATCAGTTCCTGGGAGCGCGAGTTCCTGCTGCTCAACGTGTGAACGCCCGCCCGGTGCGCGTTCCGGCCGCCGCGGCCGCGTGAAGGCGGGGCGGGCGGCGTCGCTCCGGCCGGTGCTTCGTGGGACAATGGCACGTCCCGCCGGTTCAGCCGGCCCCCTCCCGGATCACACTGGAGAACCCATGAATCTGCGCATCCTGACCGCTGGCGTCGCCCTGTCCCTGCTTGCCGCCTGTGGTGGCAAGGAGCAGGGCGCCCAGACCGCCGACGCCGGCGGCGAGGCCAAGGTCCTCAACGTCTACAACTACTCGGATTACATCGCCGAGGACACCATCCCGAACTTCGAGAAGGCGACCGGCATCAAGGTCACCTACGACGTGTTCGACAGCGATGAGATGGTCGAGACCAAGCTGCTGACCGGCGACAGCGGCTATGACATCGTGGTGCCGACGCTGAACTTCTTCGGCCGCCAGATCCAGGCCGGCGTGTTCCTGCCGCTGGACAAGAGCAAGATCCCGAACCTGGCCAACCTCGACCCGGAGGTGATGGCGCGCATCGCCGGCCAGGACCCGGAGAACAAGTACGGCGTGCCGTACATGATGGGCACCACCGGCATCGGCTACAACGTGGCCAAGCTCAAGGAGCGCTTCGGCGGCAGCACCGACATCGCCGGCAGCTGGGACCTGGTGTTCAAGCCGGAGAACATCGCCAGGATGAAGGACTGCGGGGTCACCCTCCTCGACACCCCGGCGGACATGATCCCGATCGCGCTGCACTACCTGGGCCAGGACCCGCACAGCACCGATCCGGCCACCATCCAGAAGGCCGCGGACCTGCTCAAGAGCATCCGCCCGTACGTGCAGAACTTCCACTCCAGCCAGTACGTCGGTTCGCTGGCCAATGGCAGCACCTGCCTGGTGGTGGGCTGGTCGGGCGACATCATCCAGGCCCGCGACCGCGCCGAGGAGGCCGGCAACGGCGTGGAAGTGGCCTATTCGATCCCGAAGGAAGGCGCGCCGCAGTGGTTCGACATGCTGGCCATCCCGAAGGATGCCAAGCACCCGGAGAACGCCTATGCGTTCATCAACTACCTGCTCGAGCCGCAGGTGGCCGCCAACAACACCAACGTCACCCACTACGCCAACCCGGTGAAGTCGGCCACGCCGCTGGTGGACGCGGCGATCCGCGAGGACCGCACCATCTATCCGCCGCAGGACGTGGCGGCGAAGATGTTCACCTACGCGATCAACCCGCCGGAAGTGGACAAGCTCTATACCCGGCTCTGGACCGAGATCAAGACCGGGCGCTGAGCCACGCGTTCGCAGGACTCCCCGGGGCCGCTGGGCGACCCCGGGGCCATGGCCCCCTTTCTGCGCGTCGCCCGTGCCTCTGGCCGGCCCCCTTGGACTCCAGGGGGCTGCGCCCGCGCCGGGCATGGCTGCCGCGCGCCTCCGGCCCGGGGGCCGTCGAACAGGACGTTCTTTCGTGAAAAAGCGTGGTGTCCCCGGCAAAACGCCGGCACTACACTACGCGCGCCCGTCCGTCCCGCCCGTTCCCGGAACCCTTCATGCCCGTTGATGCCAAGCCCGACATCCGGCCCGAGGCCATCGCCCTGAACAGCGAGCCCGGCTACCTGTCCATCCGCGACCTGCGCAAGGAGTTCGATGGCTTCGTCGCCGTCGACGACGTCAACCTGGACGTGCGCAAGGGCGAGATCTTCGCGCTGCTGGGCGGCTCGGGCAGCGGCAAGTCCACGCTGCTGCGCTGCCTGGCCGGCTTCGAGACCCCGACCCGCGGCCGGATCCTGCTCGACGGCCAGGAAATCAATGCGCTGCCGCCCTACGAGCGGCCGATCAACATGATGTTCCAGTCCTACGCGCTGTTCCCGCACATGACCGTGGAGCAGAACATCGCCTTCGGCCTGAAGCAGGACGGCATGGCCCGCGACGCCATCGCCCGCCGCGTCGGCGAGATGCTGGAACTGGTGCAGTTGCAGAAGCTGGGCAAGCGCAAGCCGCACCAGCTCTCCGGCGGCCAGCAGCAGCGCGTGGCGCTGGCGCGCTCGCTGGCCAAGAGCCCCAAGCTGCTGTTGCTGGACGAGCCGATGGGCGCGCTGGACAAGAAGCTGCGCTCGAAGATGCAGCTGGAACTGGTCAACATCATCGAGCAGCTCGGCGTGACCTGCGTGATGGTCACCCACGACCAGGAAGAGGCCATGACCATGGCCACCCGCATCGCGGTGATGGACCAGGGCTGGATCCAGCAGATCGGCAAGCCGGACGACATCTACGAGCAGCCGGCCAACCGCTTCGTCGCCGGCTTCATCGGCTCGGTGAACCTGTTCGAGGGCGTGATCGACGAGGACCTGCCCGAGTACGTCACCGTGCGCACCGCCGACTTCCCGGCACCGATCTACGTCGGCCACGGCATCACCGGCTATGAAGGGCAGCCGGTGGCGTTCGCGCTGCGCCCGGAAAAGGTGCACATCGCCAAGGACGAGCCCGCCGGCGACACCAACAAGGCGTTCGGGGTGGTCGAGGACATCGCCTACTTCGGCAGCCACTCGGTCTACCACGTGCGCCTGCCCAGCGGCGCCAAGATCCTGTCCAACTTCGCCAACATGAAGCGCTGGGACAGCGACGGCATCACCTGGAACGACGAGGTCTGGGTGAGCTGGGACGACAACGACGGCGTGGTGCTGACCTCATGAGCGCGCGCGGGCCGAACCCTGGCGGTTGGCGGCGCTGGCTGCCGGGCACCCGCGCCGGCGTGATCGGCGTGCCCTACCTGTGGCTGCTGCTGTTCTTCGCGATCCCGTTCCTGATCGTGCTGAAGATCTCGTTCGCGAAGATGGCGGTGGCGATGCCGCCGTACACGTCCATCGTGGCGTACGTGGACAACGCCTTCACCGTCAACCTCAACCTGGGCAATTACACCCAGTTGTTCGCCGACAGCCAGTACGTGGTCGCCTACCTCAGCTCGATCAGGATCGCGGTGATCGCCACCGTGCTCACCCTGCTGATCGGCTACCCGATGGCCTACGTGATCTCGCGCATGTCGCCATCGGCGCGCAACATCGCGATGATGCTGGTGGTGCTGCCGTCGTGGACCTCGTTCCTGATCCGCGTCTACGCCTGGATCGGCATCCTCGACAGCAACGGCCTGGTCAACCGCACGCTGCTGGGGATGGGCCTGATCGACCAGCCGCTGCAGATCCTGTACACGCCGCTGGCGGCCTATATCGGCATCGTCTACTGCTACCTGCCGTTCATGGTGCTGCCGCTGTACGCCAACCTGGTCAAGCTCGACCATCGCCTGCTGGAGGCGGCCTACGACCTCGGCGCCAGGCCGTGGCAGGCGTTCGTGCGCATCACCCTGCCGCTGTCGCGCAGCGGCATCGTCGCCGGCTGCATGCTGGTGATGATCCCGGCGGTGGGCGAGTTCGTCATCCCGGAAATGCTGGGCGGGCCGGACACGCTGATGATCGGCCGCGTGCTCTGGGGCGAGTTCTTCAACAACCGCGACTGGCCGCTGGCCTCGGCGGTGGCGATCGTGATGCTGATCCTGCTGCTGGTCCCGATCATCATCTTCAACCGGTCCCAGCAGCGCGCGCTGGAAGGGAAGCTGGCATGAGCATGGTCCGCGGCCAACGCTGGCTGGGCTGGGGCGTGCTGCTGCTCGGCTACGCCTTCCTGTACCTGCCGATCCTGCTGCTGATGCTGTATTCGTTCAACGCCTCGCGGCTGGCGACGGTGTGGGCGGGCTTTTCCACGCAGTGGTACGGCGAGCTGTTCCGCGACCGGCAGCTGCTGGACGCGGCCTGGGTCAGCGTCAAGGTCGCGTTCTGGACCGCGAGCGCGTCGATGGTGCTCGGCACCATGGCGGCAATGGCGATGACCCGCTTCCGGCGCTTCCCCGGCAAGACCGTGTTCGGCGCGCTGGTGACCGCGCCGCTGGTGATGCCGGAGGTGATCATCGGCCTGTCGATCCTGCTGATGCTGGTGTCGATGGGCGGCCTGTTCGGGCTGCCGTCCAAGGGCGTGGTGGCGATCTGGATCGCGCACGTCACCTTCACCCTGTCGTTCGTGACCGTGGTGGTGTCCTCGCGCCTGCAGGAGCTGGACCGCTCGCTGGAGGAGGCGGCCATGGATCTGGGCGCCAACCGGCTCAAGGTGTTCTTCCTGATCACTCTGCCGATCATCGCCCCGGCGCTGCTGTCCGGCTGGCTGCTGGCCTTCACCCTGTCGCTGGACGACGTGGTGATCGCCAGCTTCGTGGCCGGGCCCAGCTCGACCACGCTGCCGATGAAGATCTTCGCCTCGGTGCGCATGGGCGTGAGTCCCAAGATCAACGCGCTGGCCACGCTGCTGGTGCTGGCGGTATCGACCGTGGCGGTCCTCGGCTGGTGGATCTCCGCCCGCGCCGACAGGCGGCGCCAGCGCGACATGCAGCTGGCGCTGCAGGACAACGGTTGATCCGGCCGCAGGCCGGGCGCGGCCGGCGCCTGGCCTGCTGACGCGGGCGCAACGCCGGCGGCGCTACCATGGGCGCATCCGTTTCATGCAGGTGCAGCGCCATGGCTTCCTACCCGACCCTGAACCCCTTCGACGGCCGTGACCTGCGCACGGTCGAGCTGATGAGCGCCGTCGCCGTCGAGCAGCGGCTGGCCGCCGCGCAGGCTGCATTCCCGGCGTGGTCGGGCCTGCCGCTGGAGCAGCGCGGCGTGCTGCTGCGCCAGGTGGCCGCGGCGCTGCGCACGCGCCGCGACGAGATCCAGCGCACGATGACCCGGGAGATGGGCAAGCTGCGCGGCGAGGCGCTGGCCGAGATCGAGAAGAGCGCGGCGGCCTGCGAGTACTACGCCGACCATGCCGCCGGTTACCTCAGCCCGCAGCCGATCCCGACCGAGGCGCAGCGCAGCTACGTGGTCTACCAGCCGATCGGCTGCGTGCTGGCGGTGATGCCGTGGAATTTCCCGGTATGGCAGGTGTTCCGTTTCCTCGCACCGTCGCTGATGGCCGGCAACGTGGCGCTGCTCAAGCACGCCAGCAACGTGCCCGGCTGCGCCGACCTGATCGCCGCGGTGCTGGCCGATGCCGGCATGCCGGCCGGGGTGTTCGCGGTGCTGCACATCGACAACGAACAGGCGGCCGGGGTGCTGCGCGACCGCCGGGTCAAGGCGGTCACCCTGACCGGCAGCGAGCGCGCCGGCCGCGCCATCGCCGCCAACGCCGGCGACCAGCTGAAGAAGTGCGTGATGGAGCTGGGCGGCAGCGACGCCTTCGTGGTGCTGGACGACGCCGACCTGGACGCGACGGTGGCCGCGGCGGTGAAATCGCGCTTCGACAACGCCGGGCAGACCTGCATCGCGGCCAAGCGCTTCGTGCTGGTCGACGCCATTGCCGACGCCTTCGTGCAGCGCTTCGTCGCGGCGGCCAAGGCGCGGGTGTACGGCGATCCGCAGGACCCGTCCACCACGCTGGCGCCGCTGGCGCGCGCCGACCTGCGCGACGGCCTGCACCGGCAGGTGCGGCAGAGCATCGACCAGGGCGCCAGGGCGTTGCTGGGCTGCGAGCCGCTGGCCGGCACGCATGCGGGCTACCCGGCGTCGATCCTCGACCACGTCGCGCCGGGCATGCCGGCCTACGAGGAGGAACTGTTCGGCCCGGTGGCGGCGATCGTGCGGGTGAAGGACGAGGCCGAGGCGGTGCGGGTGGCCAACGACACCCCGTTCGGGCTCGGCGGCAGCGTGTGGACCGGCGACGCCGCGCGCGGCGAGCGGGTCGCCGCGCAGCTGCAGTGCGGCGCGGCGTTCGTCAATTCCGTGGTCAAGAGCGATGCGCGGCTGCCGTTCGGCGGCACCAAGCGCTCGGGCTTCGGCCGCGAACTGGCCGAGCACGGCATCCGTGAATTCACCAACATCAAGACCGTCTACGTGGCCTGAGCCGGTGCCGGCACGCGCGGTGCGTCAGCCGAACGGGTGATCGATCGACGGACTCTGCGGGGTCAGCAGTTCGGCGCCGTCGGCGGTGATGTGCAGGATGTCCTCCAGGCGCACGCCGAACCTGCCGGGGATGTAGATCCCGGGTTCGTCGCTGAAGGTCATGCCCGGTTCGAGCAGGCGGGTGTTGCCGCGGACCAGGTAATCCCACTCGTGCATGTCCATGCCGATGCCGTGGCCGAGGCGGTGGCTGAAGTAGGCGTAGTCCGGGCCGTAGCCGGCATCGACGATGACCTTGCGCGCGGCGGCGTCCAGCGCCTCCATCGCCACGCCGGGGCGCGCCGCCCGCAGCGCGCGGGTCTGCGCGTCGAGCACGATGTCGAAGACCCGGCGGATGTCGTCGCCGGCCTGGCCCAGCACCACGGTGCGGGTGATGTCGCTGGTGTAGCCGTCGGCCCTGCAGCCACCGTCGAAGATGACCGGCATGCCCTCGGTGAGCCGTTGCGGCGCATCCGAGCCGTGTGGCGAGGCGGTGTATGGACCGATGTTGACGTCGGCGCTGCCGCGCAGGCCGGTGCGGGCATAGGCCATGGCGACCAGCCCGGCGATGTCGTCCTCGCTCATGCCCGGTACCAGCGCCTTCCACACTGCCTCGTACACCGCCAGCGTGGTCTGGTTGGCCAGGCGCAACAGCGCCAGTTCCGCCGGGCTCTTGATGCGCCGGCAGCCGGCGGTGACCGGCCAGGCATCGACGAAGCTGGCGTGGGGCAGGGCGCCCATGATGCCCTTGCTGCGGAAGAACGGCACGGTCTCCTCGATGCCGATCGTGCCGTTGCCGGCGCCGACGCCGCGCAGCACCTGCGCGACCAGCGCATACGGATCCTCGTCTTCCTGCCAGCCGCGCACGTCGTTGCCGAGCCGGATCTGTTCCAGCGTGCGACCGCGTTCGAACTCGGGGGTGACATAGACCGGCTCGCCCGAGCGCGGCAGGATCACCCCGGTCAGGCGCTCGCTGTTCCACCAGTGCATGCCGGTGAAGTAGGTCAACGAGGTGCCCGCGCCGATGAACACCGCATCGATCCGGTGCCGCTCCATCAGCTGCTGCGCGCGTGCCAGGCGCTGCGCGCGTTCGCCGGCGCTGATCGGCACCACCCGCTGCGCGACCGGTTGCAGCGCGCGGATCGACGCGGGCAGCGCCGGCGCATCGCCGCGGCCCTCGGCAGCCAGCGCGCTGCCCGGCTGGCCCAGCACCGGCAGCGCCATGGCGCCGGCGGCCAGCGAGCCGCGCAGGAAATGCCGGCGGCGGTGATCGAAGAGGGCATCGTTGCGCATGGCGTTCCCCGCAGGGCAGTGATGTGGGTCGGAGTGGCCGCGGGCGGCGCGGGCCTACAGCCAGCCGGAACGCTTGAACAGCCGGTACAGCACCGCGCAGACCGCGCCGACGATCAGCACCAGCAGTGGGTAGGCGAAGCGTCCGGCCAGCTCCGGCATGTGGGTGAAGTTCATGCCGTACCAGCTGGTGATCAGGGTCGGTGCGGCCAGCAGCGCCGCCCACGCGCCGAGCTGCTTGACCGTCTCGCCCTGCGCCAGGGTGACCAGCGACAGGTTCACGCTCAGCGCGGTGCCGAGCATCTCGCGCAGGGTGTCGATGGCGTCGTTGACCCGCGCGGCATGGTCCTGCACGTCGCGCAGGTACAGCCGCGCGTCGTCGTTGAGCAGCTGCACCGGGTTGCGCTGCAGCTGCGCCAGCGCGTCCTGCAGCGGGGTGACCGCCAGCCGCATCTTGTTGAGTTCGCGCTTGAGGTCGTACAGGCGGATGACGGTGCGGCGCCGGTAGTTCTCTGCGAAGATGTCCTTCTCCAGCGAATCCAGCGTATCGCCGAAGCTGTCGGTGATCGGCAGGTAGTTGTCCACCACCGCGTCGAGCACCGCATACAGGCAGAACGACGGCCCCTGGGCCACCAGGTCGTGCTCGCGTTCCAGCCGCGCGCGTACCGGCGCGTACGACAGCGAGGCGCCGTGGCGCACCGTCACCAGATAGCGCGGGCCGAGGAAGGCATGGGTCTCGCCATAGCGGATGCGCTCCTCGACCACCTGCGCGGTGTGCACCACCACGAACAGCGAGTCGCCGTAGGTCTCCACCTTGGGCCGCTGGTGCGCCTTGCGCGTGTCCTCGATGGCCAGGTCATGCAGCCCGAACTCGGCCTGGACCTTGTCCAGCACGGCGTCGTCGGGTTCGTACAGCCCGACCCAGACAAAGCCCCGGCTGCTGGCTTCGAGCACGTCGCTGATCGAATCCAGCGACAGATTACGCAGCGTGCCGTCCTCGCCATACCAGGTGCAGTTGATGACGCAGGGCGGGTTGGCCGGCGCCACCGCGGGAGAAATACCGGGGTCCATGGACCGCATCGTGCCTCAGCCCGGCGCAGGCGCCAAGCCGCGGCGGCCCAGCGCCAGTGCCAGCGCCAGGTGGACCGGCAGCAGCAGCACGATCCACTGCATGTTGAACTGGGCCTGCAGCGACAGCCAATGCAGCGGCAGCGACAGCGCGGCGATGGCGGCCAGCGTCCACAGCAGCCAGCCGAACGCACGGCCCGGCAGGCGCCCGCGCAGCAGTTGCCAGGCGCCCGGCAGCAGGGCCAGCGCCAGCGGATTGAGCAGCAGCAGGTTGCGATTGCCCCAGGCGGCACGGTGTTCGCTGGCACCCCACAGATAGGCCAGCAGCACGCCGGCCACGCCACAGAACAGCCAGAACGGCAGCGCGACGCCACCGAGCATGCGCCGGTGGCGGCGCGCGGCGAAGACCAGCCCGGCCAGGACCAGGCCGGTCAGCAGCCAGGGCCACCAGGTGCGGTCATGCTCGCCCGGCTCGGCGGCCAGCCGTTGCGGCAGCAGTTCCTGTTCGGCCTGCACCAGCGGGCGTCCCTCGCTGTTGCGGGCCTCGCGCAGGCCGTCGGCCAGCCGCATCGGCACGAACGCCTCCTGCCAGCGCGACAGCGGCTGGTCGGCCCACGGGCCCAGGCCGAGGTCGAAGCCCAGCCACATCCACGGTGACGGCGAGGCCAGCCGCACCGCTTCGCTGCGGTAGGTGTTGCCGCGCGAACGCCCGGCCAGCTGCGACTGCAGGCCGCCGCCCATGGCGCGGTCGAGCGCGTCGCGCACCATCGTCGAGCAGTTGGCGGTGAAGTAGTCGTAGCGGTAGCGTGCATTCTCCGGCCGCGAGCGCTCGGCCAGGTCGTCGGCCAGCGCCTGCGCCTGCCGTGGCGGCAGGTCCAGCCACTGGATGGATGCGCCGCGCCCGGCGTCGCGGTACTGCGCAAGATCCTCGTCCAGCGGCAGCGCGACCAGGTAGTACATCATCCGCCCGCGCACGAAGTTGCCGATGAAGTCGGGCTCGGACGGGTCGAAGAAGCCGAAATTGTAGGAAGTGGCGGGGCCGCCGCCGGGCTCGGCCACCACCAGCGCGTCGTGGCCGAAACGTTCGAAGAACACCTCGCCGGGCTGCATCGTCACCACGCCGATGCGCGGCGCGCCGGTTGCGGCATCGGCGGCGGGGGTGGCCGCGGCCGATGCCACGCCGGCTACCAGCAGGTACAGCAGCGCGCACGCCAGCAGGCGTGCGAGCGGCAGGGCACGGCGCAGCGGCCGGGAGCGGCGCGGGGCGGTCAAGCGTCGTCCTGCGGGTCGGGCGGCAGCACGGTGACGTGGAAGGCCTGTACCCGCCGCGCATTGGCGCGCGCCACCCGGAACACGAAACGGTCCAGGGTGAGTTCGTCGCCGATCTCGGGCAGGTGGCCGATGGCCTCGGTGACCAGTCCGCCGATGGTGTCGTAGTCGTCGTCGGAGAACCCGGCGCCGAAGCGTTCGTTGAAGTCCTCGATCGCGGTCAGCGCGTCGACCACGTAGCGGCCGTCGGCCTGGATGGCGATCTGCGCGGTGTGGTCCTCGGCTTCGTCGTGCTCGTCGTCGATCTGGCCGACGATCTGCTCCAGCACGTCCTCGATGGTGACCAGCCCGGCGACGCCGCCGTACTCGTCCACCACGATCGCCATGTGGTTGCGCGAGAGCCGGAACTCCTTGAGCAGCACGTTGAGCTTCTTGGACTCGGGGATCAGCACCGCCGGGCGCAGCAGTTCGCGGATGGTGGCGTGGCTGTTGTCTGCGACCACGCCGCGCAGCAGGTCCTTGGCCAGCAGGATGCCGAGCACGTCGTCCTTGTTCTCGCCGTGCACGGGGAAGCGCGAATGGCCGGATTCGACCACCTGCTTCATCAGTTCCAGGAACGGCTGCTCGACTGGAAGGGACACCATCTGCGAGCGCGGGATCATCACGTCGCCGACGGTCAGCTCGGCCACCGAGATGGCGCCCTCCATCATGCGCAGGGTATCGGCGGCGATCAGGCCGTCCTGTTCGGCCGTCTGCAGCACGGCCACCAGTTCGTCGCGGGTATGGGGTTCGCCGGAGAAGGCCGCGCTGAGGCGTTCAAGCCAGCCGCGTTTCTTTTCGCCCAGCTCCGGGGGGGTACTACTGTCGTCTTCGGACATCTCTTCGTTCAGGGCACCCGGCGGACCGGGCGGTACGGAAAGTCTAGCAGGATGTCCGCGGGCGCCTGCTCAGCCCGGCGGCGTGTCCGCCGTGGCGCCCGCGGCGGGGGCCGGCACCTCGTTCTCGGCCGGCAGGTCCAGGCTGTAGGTGCAGCCGGCCAGGGTCTTGCCGGGGTGGGATTTGACGTTGGACACGCTCAGGATCACCGACTCGATCAGCGCCTCGCCGGTCCTGGCATCGTTGACGTCGCGGCTGACCAGCTCGCGGCCGGCCATGAACTTGCCGTCGGCGTCATAGCCGGTTTCCAGTTCCAGCGCCTTGGCCAGCGGCCGCGGATCGGCCAGGTCGAGGATCGCCATGATGCTGGAGCCGGCCATGGCGATATGGTCGGACGTATGGCCGAACACGGTCACCGGCGTGTTCAGCATGTACTCGTTCATGAACAGGTTGCCCTGCGGCAGCGGCCGCCAGCCCAGGGCCACCGCCTTGAGCGGATCGGCGGCGATCGGGGCCAGCGCGACGAACTCGCTCACGCTCTGGCGGCACTCGATCAGGGCGGGCAGGTCGATGGCCGGGTCGGCGAGTGCGGTGGCAGGCAGCGCGGCGGCGAGCAGCAGCGGTATCGGGCGGATCGTGGGCACGAGGGGCGGGGCGGTTGCAGGGACGCCCACGTTATCAGTGCGCGCTCATCCGCCGCCACAGCCAGTCGCCACCCCATCCCAGCAGGCGCAGCAGCAGGATCAGCGGAACGGCCAGCAGTGTGCACAGCAACAGCAGCGTTGCCGCCGCGCCGATCGCCTGCAGGGCCATTGCCGTGTTGATATGCAGGGTGAATGCCGCCTGGGCCGCATCGAACCGCGGAGCCAGGGCGAAGTACGCCGCCGCCAGCGCGAATGCCAGGCCAAGCATCAGGGGCGATGCACGGAAGAACGGCAGCGCCGCGACCGGACGCCCGGCGAACAGGCGGGCGATCGCGCGCCAGCCCATCGGCGCCGTCAACAGCGCCAGCCCTGCCACCCCCAGCGCCCACGTCGCGGGAAACGTGCGCGTGCCGAAGAGCGGCGCCATCAGCGACAGGCAACAGGTGGCCGCGAACGACACCAGGAACACCACGCCGGACACCATGCGTACGACGCGCCCGATGCGATAGCGTGTAGTGGACGGAACCGGGGCCGGGGTGTGGTCGTTCATCCTGAATGACTCCATGGCGATGGCTGACGCGATTGAATGATGGATCGCCGCCGGTTTCAACCCGGGGGCGGCGGTCAGCGCTCGCCGGCGTAGGGGTCGGCGATGCCCAGTTCGGCGAGGATCTCGCGCTCGAGCTGTTCCATTGCCTCGGCTTCCTTGTCGTCCTCGTGGTCCCAGCCGAGCAGGTGCAGTACGCCGTGCACGGTCAGGTGCGCGTAGTGCGCGTTGAGTGCCTTGCGCTGCTCGCCGGCTTCGCGCGCGACCACCGGCGCGCAGATCACCAGGTCGCCGAGCAGCGGGAACTTGACGCCCTTGGGCAGTCCTTCGGGAATCTCGGCCGGGAAGCTGAGCACGTTGGTGGCGTAATCCTTGCCGCGGTAATGGCGGTTCAGCGAGCGGCCTTCGCGGGCATCGACCAGGCGGATCGCCAGGTCGGCCTCGCGGATGCGTCCCTCCAGCGCCGCGGCGACCCAGCGCCGGAAACTCACCGCGGCCGGCAGCCCGGCGCGGGGCAGGGCGTAGCTGACGGCGACATCGAGACGGACGGGGCCCTTGGTCATGGCAGGTTCCAGCGATCAGGCAGTGCGGAGATGCACAGTATCGCGCGCAAGCCGTTTCACTGCGACTTCCACGCGTCCGCGTCGAAGGCGATTTCCACGATCTCGGCGGTGGTGCGCGGGTCGGCGATGCCGGCTTCTTCGGCGGACGCATGGCGGTTGTCGCCCAGCAGCAGGGTGATCTGGCGGACCGGTTGCGCGGCCCCCGCTTCCGGCGTCATGTCGTTGGATACATGAAGGGTGCGGCCTGCGCAGCCGCCGCCATTGGCCACCTGCAGGGCCGGGACCCGCATGCGCGCGGCCTCGTCGGCCAGCACCTCGAATCCATCCGGCGCAATACGCGCCTGCGCGGCCGGGGCGCGCAGCTTGAAGCAGCAGGGCTGCGTGCAGGACAGAGAGCCGTTGGAATACGGCGGCCAGTCCTGTGGCGGCAGGCGTATGCCCAGGTGCAGCTTGTGCCCGGACGGTTGCCCGACCTTGGCCTTGGCCGCGAGCACCGCCGCGTCGATGGCGGTGGCGGGCGGCGCGTCGCCCGTCTCCGGTCATGCCACCTCCCGCGCGGATCGGTGCCGGGCGTGCCGGCCCTTACCCGGCCGCGGGGTTGACCCGCTGCAGGTCGCGGCGGTCGTAGGCGCTGACGATCCGCGCCACCAGCGGGTGGCGGACCACGTCGCGCGATTCGAAGAACGTGAAGCTCACGCCCTCGACGTCGCGCAGCACCTCGATGGCGTCGCGCAGCCCGGATTTGACGTGCTTGGGCAGGTCGGTCTGGGTGAGGTCGCCGGTGACCACCGCGGTCGAGCCGAAGCCCAGCCGGGTCAGGAACATCTTCATCTGCTCGATGGTGGTGTTCTGGGCTTCGTCCAGGATCACGAAGGCGTCGTTGAGCGTGCGCCCGCGCATGTACGCCAGCGGCGCGATCTCGATGACGTTCTTCTCCAGCAGCTTGGCGACCTTCTCCACGCCCAGCATTTCGTACAGCGCGTCGTACAGCGGGCGCAGATACGGGTCGACCTTCTGGGTGAGGTCGCCGGGCAGGAAGCCCAGCTTCTCGCCGGCCTCCACCGCCGGGCGCACCAGGATCAGCCGCTGCACGCGCGATTCGTTCAGTGCTTCCACCGCCATGGCCACCGCCAGGAAGGTCTTGCCGGTGCCGGCCGGGCCGATGCCGAAGTTGATGTCGTGGGTGGCGATCTGGTGCAGGTAGCGCGACTGGTTCTGGCCGCGGCCGCGCACGGTGCCGCGCTTGACCTTGATCGCCACCTCCTGCGCATCGTAGGCACGCTCGGCCACCTGCTCGACGTTGGCGCGACTCAGCAGCAGGTGGATGGCGTGGCTGTCCAGGGGGGCGCCGGCGGCTTCGTCGTACAGCGCCTTGAGCAGGCGCTCGGCCTCGCCGACAGCCTTGCCCGGCCCGCTGACCCGGAACACATTGCCGCGGTTGGCGATCTGCACGCCCAGGCGCAGTTCGACCTGGCGCAGGTTCTCGTCGAAGGGGCCGGCAAGGTTGGCCAGCCGCTCGTTGTCGGCCGGGTCGAGGGTGAAGTCGTGATGGATGGTCGCAGTCATGGATGCAGAAATGGTGCCGATGCGCCCGGTATCAATGCCGCTGCGCCGATGCCGCATTGTCTCACTTCCGCTTCGCGCGGGTGCCGGGCCGGGCTGGCCATACGCGACCGGGCCATCGCCCTGTGCGGGTCGCAACGGATCATCATTGAAATTTAATTATTCATTGAATTAAATGGAATCATGAAACGTGCCCACCCCAATCCAGCCGCGGACCCTGCCGGTGCCGCCCTGCCGCGGCCTGCCGCGGCGCAGCCGGTACCTGTCGCGCGCAAGCCGCGCAAGCGCGCACCGGGGCGGCGGCCCGGTGCCGATGCCGTCGACCTGCGCGAACGGCTGCTGGACGCGGCGTTGGCCTGCTTCGTCGCCCACGGCATCAACGCCACTTCGCTGCGCGACATCGCCCGTCGCGCCGGAGTGACGCCGGCGCTGGTCCACTACTACTTCGGCGACAAGCTGCAGCTGCGGCAGGCGGTGGTGGCCGAGCGGCTGTTGCCGGTCATGGCCGCGGTCCATGCCGGCGTGGCCGAGGCGGGCGACGACGTGGCGGCGATGGTGGGCGGCTTCGTCACCGGCATCACCCGCGCGGTGGTGGCCAATCCGTGGCTGCCGACGCTGTGGGTGCGGGAAATCCTCTGCGAAGGCGGTGCCCTGCGCGGGATGATGATCGAGCAGGCCGGGCCGCTGCTGCCGCGCCTGCTGGTGGAGCGGTTGAGCGCCGCGCAACAGGCCGGGCGACTCGCCCCGGCGCTGGATCCGCGGTTGATGGTGGTGTCGATGGTCGGGCTGACGATGTTCCCGCTGGCCAGTGCGCCGATCTGGCAGCAGGTGTTCGGTGCCGGGGAACTGGGCGCCGATGCGGTACAGCGGCACGCATTGGCGGTGTTGACGCAGGTTCTGGAGCCAGGACATGAATGACCGGGGCATCCCCGTGGCAATGTTGTTGGCGTTGGCGTTGGCGTTGGCGTTGGCGTTGGCCGGTTGCTCGCGGCAGGCGCCGCAGGCGCTGGGCACGCTGGAATGGGACCGGGTAACGGTGCCGGCGCCGGTGTCCGAGCGCATCGTGCGCCTGGACGTGCGCGAGGGCCAGCAGGTCGCTGCCGGTGCGCCGCTGATGCAGCTGGAACCGGCGCAGACCCGGTCGCAGCTGGACGCGTTGCAGGCGCGGGTGGAGCAAAGCGACGCCGTATTGCTGGAACTGCGCCACGGCCCGCGCGTCGAGGACATCGACCAGGCCCGCGCGGCGCTGGCCGCGGCGCAGGCGCAGGCGCGGGAGGCGCAGGCGTACCACGCGCGGCTGCAGCCGCTGGCCCGGCGCCAGCTGGTGGCGCCGGCGGAGCTGGACCGCGCGCTTGCCGCCGCGCGCAGCGCTCAGGCACAGGTGCGGCTGGCCGCGGCGGTACTGGATGAACGGTTGCGCGGCAGCCGCAGTGAACAGCTGTTGCAGGGCGAGGCGGCGCTGGCGGCGGCCCGGGCCACGGCCACGGCGCAATCGGTGCTGCTGGACAAACTGACGCTGGTGGCGCCGCGTGCCGGCCGCGTCGACAGCCTTCCCTACAAGCTCGGCGACCAGCCCGGGGCGGGGGCGCCGCTGGTGGTGCTGCTGGTGGGCGAGGCGCCGTATGCGCGCGTCTACCTGCCGCAGGCGCTGCGCAACCGCCTGGCAGTGGGTGACCGCCTGCGGGTGCAGATACAGCCGGCGGGGCAGGTGTTCGACGGGCGCGTGCGCATGATCCGCAGCGATCCGGTATTCACTCCCTACTTTGCATTGACCGGGCAGGATGCCGAGCGCCTGAGCTACCTGGCTGAAATCAGCCTGGGCAAGGAGGCCGCTGCGCTGCCGGTGGGAGCGCCGGTGCAGGTGCTGGCCGATGCCGCGGGGGGGGCGCGGTGATGGAGGAGGCGGGGGTCGCGATCCGTGCGCGCGGCCTGGTGCGGCGCTTCGGCGCGCTGCTGGCGGTGGACGGCATCGACCTGGACGTGCCGCGCCGGCAGGTATACGGCTTCCTCGGCCCGAACGGCTCGGGCAAGTCCACCACCATCCGCATGCTGTGCGGCCTGCTCACGCCCAGCGCGGGCCAGATCGAGGTGCTGGGCCTGCGCATTCCCGAGCAGGCCGAGGCGCTGCGCAGCCGCATCGGTTACATGACGCAGAAGTTCTCGCTGTTCGACGACCTGAGCGTGCGCGAGAACCTGGAGTTCCTGGCGGCCGTGCACGACCTGCCCAGGGCGCAGGCGCGGCGGCGCATCGACACGCTGGTCGAGCAATACCATTTCCAGGACCGGCAGAAGCAGCTGGCCGGCACCATGAGCGGCGGCCAGAAGCAACGCCTGGCTTTGGCGGCGGCGGTGATCCACCAGCCGGAACTGCTGTTCCTCGACGAGCCCACCAGTGCGGTGGACCCGGAGTCGCGCCGCGATTTCTGGGAAAAGCTGTTCGAGCTGGCCGATGCCGGCACCACGCTGCTGGTCTCCACCCACTACATGGACGAGGCCGAGCGCTGCCATCGCATCGCCATCCTCGACCACGGCGCGCTGGTGGCCGACGGTACCCCGGCCGAACTCACCGCCGGGCTGGCCGGGCGCACCCTGGTGGTCGATGCCGACCAGCCGCGGCAGGCGGCACGGGCACTGTCGGCCTGCGCGGGCGTGGCCAGCGTGGCGCAGATCGGCAACCGCCTGCGCGTGCTGCTGGACAAGGACGCAGGCCAGGCGCCGCTGGCGCAGGCGCTGGAGACGGCGGGCATCGCCGCGCGCCTGCTGCCGCAGCCCGCCAGCCTGGAGGACGTGTTCGTCGCCGCGACCCGGCAGCGCCCGGTGGCCGGCAGGGGCGACGCATGAAGCTGCGCCGTCTGCTGGGGGTGATGACCAAGGAGCTGCGGCAGATGCGGCGCGACCGCATCACCCTGGCGATGATCATCGGCATCCCGGTGATGCAGCTGCTGCTGTTCGGCTACGCGATCAACACCAACCTGCGCGACCTGTCCGCCGGCTTCGCCGACCAGGCGCGGACCTCGGCCTCGCGGATGCTGGCGCGCGACATCGTGGCCAGCGGCGTGGTCTCGCCGGTGCTGGAGGCGGCGACGCCGCAGCAACTGCTCGATGCCATGCGCCGCGGCGAGATCAGCATCGGCATCGTCATCCCGCCGGACTACGAGCGCCGCCGCGCCGAAGGCCGCGAGGCGCTGCAGATCCTGGTCGACGGCAGCGACAACGCGGTCCAGAGCGCGGCGGCGCAGCTGGCGCGCATGCCGCTGGAGGGCATGGCTTTCGACCCGCTGGCGCCGGGTGCGATCGGCGTGGTCAGCTTCTACAACCCGCAGCGCAGTTCCGCGACCAACATCGTGCCGGGTCTGGTAGGGGTGATCCTGACCATGACCATGGTGCTGTTCACCGCGGTGGCGATCGTGCGCGAACGCGAGCGCGGCAACATGGAACTGTTGATCGCCACGCCGCTGACCAGTGCCGAGCTGATGGTCGGCAAGGTCGTTCCCTACGTGGCGGTCGGCCTGCTGCAGACCGGCATGGTGCTGGCACTGGGCGCATGGTTCTTCCACGTGCCGATGGCGGGCAGCCTGTGGCACGTGTTCATCGCCGCCAGCCTGCTGATCGTCGCCAACCTGGCGCTGGGCCTGTTGATCTCGACCCGCGCGCAGTCGCAGTTCCAGGCGATGCAGATGACCTTCTTCCTGTTCCTGCCGTCGATCCTGCTGTCCGGCTTCATGTTCCCGTTCTCGGGCATGCCGCGCTCGGTGCAGTGGCTGGCGGAGCTGCTGCCGCTGACCCACTTCCTGCGCCTGATCCGCGGCATGATGCTGCGCGGCGCGAGCCTGTGGGAGCTATGGCCCGACGCGCTGGCGCTGCTGGTCTTCAGCGCGGTGATGATGGCCGGCGCGATCCTGCGCTTCCGCAAGCGGCTGGACTGAGCGGACGCTGCGCGGTTGTCCACACCGGATGTGGATGCCTGCACGACGAAGCTGTGGATGGATGCGCGCAGGCCATGCGTGGCAAGGCGTTGCGGGTGCTGGCGAAGATTTGTCCAGGGCGCGGCTGGTTGTCCGTCGCGGGTGTGGATGATGCCTGCGCGACCATGCCGGCAGGCCGTGGCGCCGCCCGCCACGCGCAAGGCCTGCTCGGCTGCTCCGGAAGTGGCCGACAGTTCACGCCAGGGCGCGCCCGTGCCGGCCATCGGGCACGACTCAGTCGGCGGTGACGATGCGCCCGCGCAGCGAATTGGTCAGCGCCTCGGTGATGACCACGTCGACGAACTGGCCGATCAGCCGCTTCGGGCCCGGGAAGTTCACCGAGCGCATGTTCTCGGTCTTGCCGGTCAGCTCGTTGTCGTCCTTGCGCGAGGTGCCTTCGACCAGCACGGTCTGCACGCTGCCGACCATGTTCCTGGAAATGTCGGCGGCATATGCGTTGATGTGCGCCTGCAGGCGCGACAGGCGTGCGTGCTTCTCGGCCTCGGAGGTGGTGTCTTCCAGGTCGGCGGCCGGCGTGCCGGGGCGGCGCGAGTAGATGAAGGAAAAGCTCTGGTCGAAGCCCACGTCCTCGATCAGCTTCATGGTCTTCTCGAAATCGGCCCCGGTCTCGCCGGGAAAGCCGACGATGAAGTCCGAGCTGATCGAGATGTCCGGGCGCACCGCGCGCAGCTTGCGGATCTTGGCCTTGAACTCGAGTGCGGTGTAGCCGCGCTTCATCGCGCTGAGCACGCGGTCGCTGCCGGCCTGGACCGGCAGGTGCAGGTAGTTGGCCAGCTTGGGCACGTCGCGGTAGGCGTCCACCAGCGAATCGCTGAACTCCAGCGGGTGCGAGGTGGTGAAACGGATGCGGCCGATGCCGTCGATCTCGGCGATGGTGCGGATCAGCAGCCCCAGGTCCGCCAGTTCCCCGTCGCCATACGGGCCGCGGTAGGCGTTGACGTTCTGCCCGAGCAGGTTGATCTCGCGCACGCCCTGCGCGGCCAGCTGCGCGCATTCGACCACCACGTCCTCGAACGGGCGGCTGACCTCGGTGCCGCGGGTGTAGGGCACCACGCAGAACGAGCAGTACTTGGAACAGCCTTCCATGATCGACACGAATGCCGACGGGCCTTCGGCGCGCGGCTCGGGCAGGCGGTCGAACTTCTCGATCTCGGGGAAGCTTATGTCCACCTGCGGCCGGTTCTGCTCGCGGCGGGCACGGATCAGTTCCGGCAGCCGGTGCAGGGTCTGCGGTCCGAACACCAGGTCCACGTACGGCGCGCGCTTGACGATGGCCTCGCCCTCCTGCGACGCCACGCAGCCGCCGACGCCGATGATGACGTCGCGGCCGCCGGCCTTGAGCTCCTTCCAGCGGCCGAGCTGGCTGAACACCTTCTCCTGCGCCTTCTCGCGGATGGAGCAGGTGTTGACCAGCACCACGTCCGCTTCCTCGGGGTTGTCGGTCAGCTCCAGGCCCTCGGCTTCGGCCAGCACGTCGGCCATCTTGGCCGAGTCGTACTCGTTCATCTGGCAGCCGTGGGTCTTGATATAGAGCTTGCCGCGCGCCGGCGAGCCGGCAGCTGCGTCGCGCCCGCGCCCGGGCAGGGGGATCAGTTCAGGGGTATTCATTTCGACGGAAGGCATGGCGGAAACCGCCACGTTCGGCAGGGGGGAGGCTGGCGTCCCGGGCATGGCGCTTATTCCAGACGGGTGGGCGGGCAGGCGGCGCTGGCGCCGCGGCGGGGGGCGATTGTACCGGGGTTGCCGCCGGGGGGGGCGTACCGGCCGCGGCCGGCAGTTGGCATTCCTGCCGGGAAACTGGGACACTTCCGCCCGCAATGAAGACCGGACTGGGGATCGCTGGGGTATTGATCGCCGCGCTGACGGCTGTGCCGGCCAGTGCCGGTACCCTGTACAAGTGTCTCGGTGCCGACGGCGTCTCCAATTACGTCAGCAAGCGCATTCATGGCGCCAGCTGCAGCGTGGTCGGCAGCTACCGGCCGTCGTCCGCCGCGCCGCGCCCGAGCGAGCGGCGGCCGACCACCGCGGTTGCCGCCACCGCCCCGGCTCCTGCCCCGGTTCCCGCCCCGGCGCCGCCGGCGACGGCGACAGCGGCGGCAGCCAGTAGCGCGCCGCCGCGTTCCCCACCCGGCGCCAGCCGTGCGCAACGGGTGGTCAGCGGGCAGGTCTACACCTACATGAAGGACGGCGTGCGTCACTACACCAGCGCCCGGCCGGCGCAGGTCGCCAGCGTGGGCGAAGTGCGCACCATCCGCTACAGCTACATCGAGCGCTGCTACGCCTGCGGCGCCAACCCGGGGGTCAACTTCGGCACGATCCGGCTCAACACCCAGGCCTACCGCTCCGAGATCGCCGCCGCGGCGCGCGAGTTCGGGGTCGAGGAGGCCGTGGTGCGCGCGGTGATCCATGCCGAGTCGGCATTCAATCCCACCGCCCTGAGCCGCGCCGGCGCGCAGGGGCTGATGCAGCTGATGCCGGCCACCGCGCGTCGTTTCGGCGTGAGCGACGCCTACGACGCCAGCCAGAACATCCGCGGCGGCGTGCAGTACCTGTCGTGGCTGCTGCGCCGCTTCAATGGCGACCTGACGCTGGCCGCGGCCGGCTACAACGCCGGCGAGGGTGCGGTCGACCGGCATGGCGGGGTGCCGCCCTACAACGAAACCCGGTACTACGTGAAGCGCGTGGCGCAGTTGGCCGACCGCTACCGTGGCGAGCTGGGCTCGCGCCAATGATTGCTTTTGCGCTTAATTCCAGGAGCACGTGACAAAAGTCATGCACTCGTGTTTCATCGCGTTGTGCGGCCGCTGAACGTTCAGCTAAACTCGGGGGAGATTCGATTCTGAGCGGTCCGGTTCCACCGGTCGCAGGCAGCCGCAAGCCACCTAATCAATATCGGAGGGCCGGATGGCCAACGATGGGGTAAACGATCCAGTAAATGCCGGACGCCGGCGCTTCCTGACAGCGACCACCGCCGTGGTCGGCGCAGTCGGGGCAGGTTTCGCAGCAGTTCCTTTCATCAAGTCATGGAATCCCAGTGCCAAGGCCCAGCTGGCCGGCGCACCGGTGAATGCCGACATCAGCGCGTTGCAGGAGGGGCAGCGCCTGGTCCTGGAGTGGCGAGGCCAGCCGATCTGGATCGTCAAGCGTTCCAAGGCGGTGCTCGACGCGCTGCCGACGCTCGACGGCCGCCTGCGCGACCCCAAGTCCGAGAACGTCGACCAGCAGCCGGACTACGTGCGCAAGGCCAATCCGGAGCTGCGCTCAATCAAGCCCGAAATCTCGGTGCTGGTCGGCCTGTGCACCCATCTGGGCTGCTCGCCGGAGATGGCTGCCGAGATCAAGCCCGAGCCGTATGACCCGGAATGGAAGGGCGGCTATTTCTGCCCCTGCCACAAGTCGCGCTTCGACATGGCCGGGCGCGTGTTCCAGGGCGTGCCGGCACCGACCAACCTGGTCGTGCCACCACATCACTACGCCGACGACAACACCATCGTCATCGGCGTCGATCCCAAGGGGGCGGCGTAATCATGGCTGACAACATCCTCGTTCGCGCCGCCAACGGCGTGATGGGCTGGGTCAACGACCGCGCCCCGGCGCTGATGCCGATGTACCGGAAGCACATGTCCGAGTACTACGCGCCGAAGAACTTCAACATCTGGTACATCTTCGGCGTGCTGTCGATGGTGGTGCTGGTCAACCAGATCGTCACCGGCATCTTCCTCACCATGCATTACAAGACCAGCGCGGCGGAAGCCTTCGCCTCGGTCGAGTACATCATGCGCGACGTGGAGTGGGGCTGGCTGATCCGCTACATGCACAGCACCGGCGCCTCGCTGTTCTTCATCGTCGTGTACCTGCACATGTTCCGCGGCCTGATGTACGGCTCCTACAAGAAGCCGCGCGAGCTGGTGTGGATCCTGGGCATGCTGATCTACCTGGCGCTGATGGCCGAAGCCTTCATGGGCTACGTGCTGCCGTGGGGTCAGATGTCGTTCTGGGGCGCGAAGGTCATCATCTCGCTGTTCGGCGCCATCCCGGTGATCGGCAATGGCCTGACCGAGTGGATCATGGGCGACTACCTGCCGTCCGACGCCACCTTGAACCGCTTCTTCGCCCTGCACGTGATCGCGGTGCCGCTGGTGCTGCTGCTGCTGGTGGTGCTGCACCTGGGCGCGCTGCACGAGGTGGGCTCCAACAACCCCGATGGCGTGGAGATCAAGAAGGGGCCGAAGGGCAACCGCTGGTCGCCGACCGCCCCGGCCGACGGCGTGCCGTTCCACCCGTACTACACGGTGAAGGACACCTTCTACGTGTTCGCGATGATGATCATCGCCGCCTTCATCATCTTCTTCGCCCCGGCGTTCGGCGGCTGGTTCCTCGAGCACGACAACTTCACCGAGGCCAACAGCCTGGTGACCCCGGCGCACATCAAGCCGGTGTGGTACTACACGCCTTACTACGCGATGCTGCGGGTGATCCCGCACAAGCTCAGCGGCGTGCTGGTGATGTTCGGCGCCATCGCGATCCTGTTCCTGGTGCCGTGGCTGGACCGCGCCAAGGTCAAGTCCTACCGCTACCGCGGCCTGCTGTCCAAGCTGCTGCTGTTCGGCTTCGCGATCAGCTTCGTGTGGCTGGGCAAGATCGGCGCGGGCCCGGGTACCGACCCGGTGGAGACCATCATCGGCCGCTTCCTGACCGCGTATTACTTCCTCTTCTTCCTGACCATGCCAGTGTGGACCAAGCTGGACAAGACCAAGCCGGTGCCGGAGCGGGTGACGACGCATGACTAAGAAATGGATTGCCTTGCTGGCAACGGCCGCTGCCGCGCTCCTGTTCTCGGCCACCACCTTCGCCGCTACCGAAGGAGCGCTGCAGCAGGCCGGCAACGACCTGTCCGACCAGGCATCGCTGCAGCGCGGTGCCCAGGCCTACATGAACTACTGCTCGGGCTGCCATTCGCTGAAGTACCTGCGCTACTCGCGCATGGCGTCGGACCTCGGCCTGACCGAGCAGCAGGTGATGGACAACCTGAACTTCACCGGTGCCAAGTTCGGTGAGCAGATCCATGTCGCCATGACCAAGGAGCAGGGCGAAAAGTGGTTCGGCAAGATGCCGCCGGACCTGAGCCTGATCGCGCGCGTGCGCCAGAGCGACTGGGTCTACACCTACCTCAAGTCGTTCTACCTGGACGAGTCGAGGCCGCTGGGCTGGAACAACAAGCTGTTCCCGAACGCCTCCATGCCCAATCCGCTGTGGGAGCTGCAGGGCCTGCAGCACGCCGAGTTCGGCGAGCCCGACGTCGCCGGCGAGCGACATCCGGAGCGGCTGGTGGTCACCAGCCCGGGCCGGGTGACGCCGCAGGAATACGACCAGACCGTCCGCGACATCACCAACTTCCTTGAGTATGCCGGCGAGCCGGCCGCGCTCAAGCGCCAGAGCCTGGGCGTGTGGGTGGTGCTGTTCCTGGCGCTGCTCGCCTTCCTGGCGTACCTGCTCAAGAACGAGTACTGGACGGACGTGCATTGACGCGAGGGTGGGTCGCCGGGCCGCCGGGGGAAGTCGCCCGGCACTTGGCATCGGCACCGGCTGACTGCACACTCAGGGAAGGTGGCGGACCGCGGGCGCTGGGCCCGCGGCGCCGTAAGGCTGGCGGATTCCGGCCCTTGGAGAGCCCTTGATGGCGGCGAGTGTGCGCATGCGAAATATCCTGACGTTGTTCTCGGCCAACGACGATGTCCTGTGCCACCGGGTGCGGCTGGTGCTGGCGGCGAAGGGTGTCACCTACGATCTGGTGCCGGTCGATCCGCAGAATCCGCCGGAAGACCTCATCGACCTCAATCCCTACCACTCGGTGCCGACCCTGGTCGAGCGCGAGCTGGTGCTGTATGCGGCCTCCGTGGTCAGCGAATACCTGGACGAGCGCTACCCGCATCCGCCGCTGATGCCGGTGGACCCCCTGTCGCGGGCGCGCCTGCGCCTGGCGATGCTGCGCATCGAGCACGACTGGGTGCCGCAGGTGCAGGCGATCCAGCTGGGCAACAAGTCCCAGGCCGAGGCGGCCCGCAAGCGCCTGAAGGAACTGGTGGCGCAGTCGGTGCCGCTGTTCAAGGCGTCCAAGTTCTTCCTCAATCCGGAAATGAGCCTGGCCGACTGCGCGATGGCGCCGATCATCTGGCGGCTTGATGCGCTGGGCATCCCGCTGCCCAAGGATGGCAAGGCGATCGAGGATTACGGCAACCGCATCTTCCGCAACCCGGGTTTCATCCGCAGTCTCACCGAGCAGGAAAAGAAGCTGCGCGACCTTCCGGTCTGACGCATCTGCTGTATGCAGACTTATCGATCACCGCCCGCTGGCGGTGATGGCGCTCGATGCCGCGTACACTTGCCACATGAGTGAAGAATCTTTCCGCATGAGCAGCCATCGTCCCTACCTGTTGAGGGCGCTGGTGGAGTGGATCAACGACAACGGCATGACCCCGCACATCATGGTCGATGCCGGCGTGCCGGGCGTACAGGTGCCGGCCAGCGCGGTCAAGGACGAGCGGGTCGTGCTGAACATCGCCGAGCGCGCGGTGATGCGGTTGCACATCGACAACGATGCGGTGAGTTTCACCGCACGTTTCTCGGGCGTCAGCTTCCCGGTGAACGTGCCGATCGCCGCGGTGCTGGCGGTGTATGCGCGCGAAACCGGGCAGGGCATGGCATTGCCCGACGACATCCCGGGTACCGATGGTCCGGAGCCGCACGACGACGATACGCCGCCGCCCACGCCGCCGGATCCGCCGCAACCCTCGGGCAAGCGCCCGTTCCTGCGGGTCGTGAAATAGGCAACACCGCCGCCGCGAGGCGGCGGTTTCGTTTACGGGCGTGCCGACCGCGGCGCGCGGGGCGCCGCTCAGATGTCTTCCGCTTCCTCGGTGCGCGGCTGCAGCATGCTGACCCGCGCCGTGGCCGGTCCGACGAAAGACACCAGCTGCCTGCCGCGCAGCACCATGCGCCCGCTGTGGCGCTCGACGCCGTCGTAGGAATAATCGAAGCGGAAGCTGCGCTCGAAGCCCAGCCAGCCGCTGGGCAGCCGGCACAGCCGCAGCCCGGTCGCGTGCACGCTCTGGTCCAGCCACTGCACGTCCGCGGCCTGGCAGGCATTGCGGCCCAGTTCGGTGGCGCGCTCGGCCGCGGCCCGGGACGCATCCCAGAAGGCATAGCCGATGGCACCGACGATCATCAGAATCAACAAGGTAGGCATGGCGCCACTTTAGGCGGGCGCGCGCAAAAGCGGAACCACGCCGGCGCGGTGGCGGATGCGTACGCATCGGCAGCGAAGCGGCCCGGGGTCGGGCGTCCTGGCGTGCCGCTTACCGCGGTATCTCCGGCGTGCCCGGTGGCGGCTGCGCCGGCGCCGCCTCGACCAGCTTCAGCAGCGCGGCCCAGTCCTGCCGGTTGAAGTCGCATTCCTCTTCGCGGCCCGGCGAGCAGGCCGGTTCCAGTGCTGCCGGCGCCGCATCGGACTGCGGCGGCACGACCAGACGGCCGGTGCGGTCCAGTGGCAGCTTGCGCATGGCCACCGTGTTGGCGACGTTGCCGCCGATCAGGTACAGGGTCTGGTCGCCGCCGGCATTGGCGGCCACGACCACTTCGCAATGCGACTTCCAGCGGTCGGCGCCGCCACTGTCCAGGGCCTGGGCCAGGCCGCTGTAGCTGAGTGGCCTGCTACGCTCGCGCAGGAAGCACAGCAGGTCGCCGGGTGCCGGCTTTTCCAGTGCCGGGTCGGTGAGCCGGTACGGCCCGCCGGCGCCCACGGTGCGGCGGGCGGCTCGGATGTAGTCGATATGCCGTGGCGAACGGGCGAAGCCCGGTACCGCGGCGCGCGCCATGACCCAGGACACGAAGGCGGCCGACCACGGGTTGTCGACCAGGAAGGCGCGGCAGTCGTTGTCGGTCGTGCGTTCGCCGGGCGTGGCCATGCAGCTGCGGGCGCCAGGCAGGGCGGCCATCGGCGACAGCGTGCCGCTCTCGCGCCAGTAGCCGGCCACCCGCTGCCAGGCGATCAGGCCATCATCGGCCAGGCTGCTGCTCTCGGCCTCGGTGACGGCGAGGCTGGCGATGCGGCCATCGCGGTCGATGAAGGGCCGATACCAGAGGCGGTGTTCGCCGCACGCGGCGCGGATGATGGCCTTGGCGGTCTCGCCCACGCCATAGCGCGGGGGGATGTCGCAGACCTCCACGGCCATGGCCGGCAAGGCCGGCAGCGACAGCGCACAGCAGAGCAGGAAGCGATGGACCACGGCAGGTTCCCTTCGGGCGTGCATGCGAGCCTCGCAGAGCCGGCCGTGGCCGTGCCGTGAAATCAGCGGGGCGGCGGACCCAGCTTCAGCGACAGGTCGATCGCCTGCACGTGCTTGGTCAGCCCGCCGATGGAAATGCAGTCCACCCCGTCCTCGGCGATCGCGCGCAGCCCGTCCAGGCCGACGCTGCCGGAGACTTCCAGCGGAATGCGCCTGCCGTGCGCCTGGCGGGCGGCGATGCGGACCGCGTCGCGACGCATCGCCGGGGTGAAGTCGTCGATCAGGATGCGGTCGCAGCCGGCGGCCAGGGCTTCTTCCAGCTGCGCCAGGTCCTCGACCTCGACCACCAGCGGCAGCGCCGGCTGGCACGTGCGCGCGGCGCGTACCGCCGCGCTCAGCGAGCCGGCGGCGCGGATGTGGTTTTCCTTGAGCATGACCATGTCGTACAGGCCGAGGCGGTGGTTCTCGCCGCCGCCGCAGCGCACCGCGTACTTCTGCGCCAGGCGCAGGCCGGGCAGGGTCTTGCGGGTATCGAGGATGCGCGCCCCGGTACCGGCCACGGCCGCGACGTACCGCGCGGTGGTGGTGGCGGTGGCCGACAGCGTCTGCATGAAGTTCAGCGAGGTGCGCTCGGCGCTGACCAGGGCGCGGCTGCGGCCCTGCAGGGTGGCCAGTATGGTACCGGCGGCGACGTGCTCGCCCTCCCGCACCTGCCAGTCGATCCTGACCTGCGGGTCGAGCGCGCGGTGGGTGGCGTCGAACCAGGGGCGGCCGGCGACCACCGCGTCCTGCTTGCACAGCAGATAGGCGCTGTCGGCGGTGTCGGGCAGCAGTGCGGCGGTGACATCGCCGCTGCCGATGTCCTCTGCCAGGGCGCGGGCGACGTCGGCCTCGATCTGCTCCCGGGGCGGGGCGGCCGGCGGCTGCGGCACCATCACTTGCCCGGGAAGCCGTCGATCTGCGCGGTGACGATGGCCTCCTCGGCCAGCAGCACCGGAATGCCGTCCTCGACCCGGAACACCTGCTTGCGGTCGCGGGTGACCAGCGCCTCGCGCAGCGGTTCGGCCTGCGCGCTGCCGTCGGCACGGGCGACGCCACCGGCGGCGATGGCGCGGTTCAGCGCTTCCAGCCCGGCGCTGTCCAGCAGGGCCAGCGGTTGGCGGGTATCAGGCGAGACGAGCAGGTCGAGCAGTTTGCGGTCCATCGGGTCGTGGTCTTGCGTGGAAGACGGCTAGAATACGTCTTTGCAGCAGGTGACGGCCAATGACCCCCAATTCCTCCGCGCCGCTCGTCGGCATCGTGATGGGTTCCCGTTCCGACTGGGAGACCATGCAGCACGCGGCCCAGAAGCTCGACGCGCTGGGCGTGCCCCATGAAGTGAAGGTGGTTTCCGCACACCGCACGCCGGACGTGCTGTTCTCCTATGCCGAACAGGCCGGCCCGCGCGGGCTGCGCGCGATCATCGCCGGCGCCGGCGGCGCCGCCCACCTGCCGGGCATGATCGCGGCCAAGACCGCGGTGCCGGTGCTGGGCGTGCCGGTGCAGTCCAAGGCGCTGAATGGCATGGATTCGCTGCTGTCGATCGTGCAGATGCCGGCGGGAATACCGGTGGCAACCTTCGCCATCGGGAATGCCGGCGCGTCGAATGCGGCGCTGTTCGCGGCGGCGATGCTGGCGCCGGCGCACCCTGCCATCGGCCAGGCGCTGGAGGCGTTCCGCGCGCGCCAGACCGCCGATGTGATGGCTGCCGACGACCCGCGCCAATGACCACGGTCGGCATCCTCGGTGGCGGGCAGCTGGCCCGCATGATGGTATTGGCCGGCGCCCCGCTGGGCCTGCGCTTCGTGGTGTTCGATCCCGCGGCCGACGCCTGCGCGGGGCAACTGGCGCCGCTGCAGGTGGGCGCGTTCGACGATACCGCCGCGCTGGCCGAATTCGCCGCGCGGGTGGACGTGGTCACCTTCGATTTCGAGAACGTGCCGGCCACCAGCGCACGCTGGCTGGCCGAGCGCAGGCCGGTATTTCCCAACCCGGCCGCGCTGGCGGTGGCGCAGGACCGGCTCAGCGAGAAGACGCTGTTCCAGGAGCTGGGCATCCCGCTGCCGCCGTTCGCCGATATCCGCAGCCGCGACGAACTGGCGGCGAAGGCGGCCGAGTTCGGCATGCCCTGCATCCTGAAGACGCGCCGGCTTGGATACGACGGCAAGGGCCAGTTCCGCATCCGCGGCGAGGCCGACATCGACGCTGCCTGGCAGGCGCTGGGCGCCCAGGTCGACGCCACCGGTCTGATCCTGGAAGGCTTCGTCGCCTTCGACCGCGAGGTCAGCGTGGTGGCCGTGCGTGGCCGCGATGGCGAGTTCCGCGCCTGGCCGCTGACCGGCAACTGGCATGTCGATGGCGTGCTGTCGGCGAGCCTGGCGCCGGTGCCGGCGACCGTGGCGCAGCACGAGGCCGCCATCGGTTACGCGCGCCGCGTGGCCGAGCGGCTCGATTACGTGGGCGTGTTCGCGCTGGAGCTGTTCTGCCGCGGCGACGAGCTGCTGGCCAACGAAATGGCCCCGCGCGTACACAACTCCGGTCACTGGACCAGCGACGGCGCCGAAACCTCGCAGTTCGAGAACCATCTGCGCGCGGTGCTGGGCCTGCCACTGGGCGATACCCGCGTGCTCGGGCACGCCTGCATGCTCAACTGGCTCGGCCAGATGCCCGATGCGCGTGCGGTGCTCGCCGAGCCCGCGGGCCACTGGCACGACTACGGCAAGCAGCCGCGCGAGGGCCGCAAGGTGGGCCATGCCAATCTGCGCGACGACGATGCCGCGGCATTGGCCGACGCGCTGGAGCGGGTGGGGCAGGCGCTCGCCCGTCAGACGCAGGTGGAACCGGTGGTGCGCGCACTGCGCGGCCGCTGATCGCGCCAGCCCCGGGAAGGGGCGGCGCAGCGGTGCGTTCCCGTGCGCACCGGCACGACGGGCGTGGTGGTAGCGTGGCGGCTCCTTCCATCGGAGTTGCCGCCATGCTGGACTGGAACGAATACCGCCGTGAACTGAAGGGGCGTATCGGTGAGCTGGGCAGGCTTTCGCCCGATACGCTCAAGGGTTACATGACGCTGAGCGGTGCCGGCGCGCAGACCGCGCGCCTGGACGCCAGGACCCGCGAGCTGATCGCGCTGGCGGTAGCGGTGACGACCCGCTGCGACGGCTGCATCACCACCCATGTCGACGCGGCGCTGAAGCAGGGGGCGAGTCGCGAGGAGATCGCCGAGGCACTGGGCGTGGCGGTCGCGCTCAATGCCGGTGCGGCGCTGGTGTTCTCGGCGCGGGTGCTGGATGCGGTGGACGCCCACGGCTGAGCCCGCGGCAAGGGCCATGGCGGCCGGGACCAAGGTGGCACCGCGCGTGCGCCAGCCGGGAGGGGCCGCGCTTGCCGGCCCGGTCCGCGTCCTCAGCGCAGCCGGGCGCCGACGAAATCCCAGTTCACCAGTTTCCAGAACGCCTGCAGGTAGCGCCCGCGGTCGTCCTGGAAGTCGGTGTAATAGGCGTGTTCCCACAGGTCGCAGGCCAGCAGCGGCGTGCTGTCGCCGGTCAGCGGCGTGTTGGCGTTGCGGGTGGTGACGATGGCCAGGCGGCCGTCCGGGTGCTGCACCAGCCACGCCCAGCCCGAGCCGGACAGGGCCAGGGCGGCCCGGTTGAACTCCTCGCGCAGCTTCTGGGTGTCGCCGAACTGGCGCGCGATGCGGTCGGCCAGCGCGCCGTGCGGCTCGCCACCGGCCCGTGGGTGCAGGCACTGCCAGTAGAAAGCGTGGTTCCAGGCCTGCGCGGCGGCTTCGAACAGGCCGCCCTGGCTGGCACGGACGATCTCCTCCAGCGCCAGGTCCTCCAGTTCGGTGCCGGCAATGCGGGCGTTGAGCGCATCGACATCGGCACGCTGGTGGTGGCCGTGGTGCAGGTCCAGTGTCGCCGCCGTGAGATGCGGCTGCAGGGCGTCGCGGGGATAGGGCAGGTCGGGCAGTTCGACGGGCATGGTCCGTTTCTTTTCGGTCTGGGGCGCCGGGAGCCGGCTGGCTCGGCTTACAATCGGCAGCCACGGAGGAAGAGTCTATCCGACCGGACGGACCGTTCTTTCGCAGCAGCTGGGAGATTGCAATGGCGGTGATGGAGCAAATCCAGGCGGAGGTGGAGCAGCATCCCCTCGTCCTGTTCATGAAGGGGACGCCGCAGTATCCGATGTGCGGGTTCTCCAGCCGGGCCGTGCAGGCGCTGCTGGCGGCGGGAGCGGTCAACCTGCGCACCGTCAACGTGCTCGAGTTGCCCGAAGTGCGCGCCAACCTGCCGCGCTATTCCAACTGGCCGACGTTTCCGCAGTTCTTCATGCATGGCGAACTGATCGGCGGCTGCGACATCATCCTGGAACTGCTGGAGTCGGGCGAACTCAAGCGCATCGTCGCCGAGGCGGGTCAGGCGTGAGCGCGCAATCGATCGACGCCGGCAACGCGCCGGCCCCCGGTTCCCGCCTGGACGGGCGTGTCGTGCTGGTCGCCGGCGCCGCCGGCGGCCTCGGTGCGGCGGCGTCGCGGGCCTGCGCCGCTGCCGGCGCCACCGTGGTGCTGCTGGGGCGCAAGGTCGCCAAGCTCAACCGGGTCTACGACAGTGCCGCGCAGCTCGGTCCCGAGCCGCTGCTGTATCCGCTGGACATGGAGGGCGCCTCGCCGGACGACTACGCCGAGCTGGCCACGCGGCTGGAGTCGGAGGTCGGCCGGCTCGATGGCCTGCTGCACTGTGCGGCCGATTTCGCCGGGCTTACGCCCTTCGTGCTCGGGGATCCGGCGGCATTCGCCCGCGCCATCCACGTCAATCTCACCGCCCGCGCCTGGCTCACCCAGGCCTGCCTGCCGCTGCTGCGCCAGCGCGAGGATGCAGCGCTGGTGTTCGCCCTGGACGACCCACAGCGGGTCGGCCAGGCTTACTGGGGCGGCTATGGCGTGGCCCAGTATGGCCTGCGTGGCCTGCTCGATACCCTGCACCACGAGCTGCGCAACAGTCCGGTGCGGGTCAGCGGGCTGCAGCCGCGGCCGATGCGCACGCCGCTGCGGGCGCGCGCATTCACCCACGAAACCGACTATGAGCCGGTCGATCCCGCGGTCTGCGCCGATGCCTGCGTGCAGCTGCTGGCCGCCGATGGCGCGGCCTGGCGCGGCAAGGTGCTGGAACTGCGCGGGTGACGATCCTCTCCGCCGCGCTGCTGCTGTTCCTGATCCTGGATCCGCTGGGCAACATCCCGGTGTTCCTCAGCCTGCTCAAGCCGCTGGCGCCCCGCCGCCAGCGCGTGGTCCTGGTGCGCGAGCTGCTGATCGCGCTGGCGGTGCTGATGGCCTTTCTGTGGGGCGGCAAGTACGCGCTGGAGCTGATGCACCTGCGCCAGGAGTCGGTGTCGATTGCCGGCGGCATCGTGCTGTTCCTGATCGGCATCCGCATGATCTTCCCGCGGCCGGAAGGGCTGATGGGCGCGGTGCCCGATGGCGAGCCGTTCATCGTGCCGATGGCGATTCCGCTGGTGGCCGGTCCGTCGGGCATGGCGGCGGTCATGCTGATGGGCAGCAACGAGCCCGACCGGCTGGGGGAGTGGAGCCTGGCGCTGCTGCTGGCCTGGGGGGCCACGGCGGCGATCCTGATGTCGGCCACGCTGCTCTACAAGCTGCTCGGGGCGAGGGCGCTGACCGCGCTGGAGCGCCTGATGGGCATGCTGCTGGTCGCGATTTCCGTGCAAATGTTGCTTGATGGTGTCGCTGTCTACCTGGCGTCGATTCCGTAAGTCGTTGATTCGCCAGTACGGCCTTTGCTGCAGTGCAAGATGGCTGTCTTGCTGCGGTCATATTTGATGCTTACCGTGTTAACCTTATCTTAACCGTTGCGCATGTAACCGCCGCGGAAGGTACCCCCAGATTCAAGCCGATCAGGCGCCCGGTGGCCCCGGGGCTGATGGATCGCGTTTTTTCCCAATCGCCAACTCGTATCGAGGCTACCCATAATGAACCACCCTCGCATCCGGATGTCCAAGCTTGCCCTTGGTCTCGTTGCCGCTCTCGCGGCCGCGCCGGCTTTCGCACAGAGCACCTCCGCCGGCGTCGGCGGCCTGGTCACCAACAACGGCGGTACGCCGGTGGCCGGTGCCGAAGTCACCATCACCCACGTCGAGTCGGGCACGGTCAGCCGCGCCACGACCGATACGTCGGGTCGTTACAACGCGCGCGGCCTGCGCGTGGGTGGTCCGTACACCATCACCGTGACCAAGCCGGGTGAGGGCACCAAGACGGAAGAGGGCGTGTATCTCAACCTGAACCAGGTGAACACCGTCAATGCGGCGCTGGCCGGTGACGTGACGACCCTGCAGGGCGTGGAAGTGGTGGCCGCGATGGTCGGTTCCGACCTGTTCAGCGCCAACAAGATGGGCACCGGCTCGAACGTGACCCGCGAACAGATGGATGCGCTGCCGTCGGCCAGCCGCAACATCCAGGACTACATCCGCCTGGATCCGCGCATCTCGCAGGTCAGCAAGGCTGACGGCGCGATCTCGGCCGGTGGCCAGAACACCCGCTACAACGCCATCCGCATCGACGGCATCGGCGCTGGCGACCCGTTCGGCCTGGAGTCCAACAACCTGCCGACCGAGCGTCAGCCGGTGTCGATGGACGCCATCCAGGAAATCAACATCGACCTGGCCAACTACGACACCACCATCTACGGTGGCACCGGCGCGGTGATCAACGCCGTGACCAAGTCGGGCACCAACGAGTTCCACGGCACGGTCTACGGTTCGTACCGCAACAGGGACGACATGGTCCGCCGCCGCCTCGATACCGACAAGGGCGACTTCAACGGCTTCAACGACGAAAAGACCTACGGCATGACCTTCGGCGGCCCGATCGTCAAGGACAAGCTGTTCTTCTTCGCCAACTACGAGAAGTACGAGCGTTCGGCCCCGGGCGTGGCGCTGGGCGATACCCCGTACGGCAAGGGCAGCATCAACGACGCCGACATCAAGACCGTGCAGGACTTCATGACCGGCAAGGGCTACGACGTCGGCAGCCTGTCGGCGCCGGACAGCAAGACCGAGATCGAGGAATACGCGGTCAAGCTGGACTGGAACATCAACGAGAACCACCGTGCCGCGCTGCGCTACAACAAGATGGAGCAGAACGTCATGCGCTTCCCGGGCATGGCCTCGGGCACCGTCTCGCTGAGCAGCTACTGGTACGCGCAGCCGAAGACCTATGAAACCTGGATGGGCGAGCTGTTCTCCGACTGGAGCGACAACTTCTCCACCGAGTTCAAGGTCTCGTACAAGGACTACAACGCCACCCGCGTGCCGACCGTGAACCTGCCGCAGATCCGCATCAACGGCTTCGGTTCCAACAACTCGGCGCTGCTGCTGGGCACCGAGCAGAACACCCACGTCAACATCGTCGAGTCGAAGGAGCTGAGCGCCTTCGGTTCGGCGAACTGGTACATCGGCGACCACACCGTCAAGTTCGGCTTCGACTACTCGAAGAACGAGCTGATGAACTTCTACGGCCGCAACCTCAACGGCGTGTACGAATTCAACAGCCTGACCGACTTCCTGGCCGGCAAGGTCAATCGTTACCAGCTGCGTGCGCCGCGCCCGAACGGCGGCAGCCTCAGCGATATCCCGGCGAGCTTCACCCTGAAGAACACCGGCCTGTTCGTGCAGGACACCTGGGCGATCAACTACAACCTGAACCTGATGTACGGCGTGCGCGTCGACCTGCCGGACTTCAGCAACCAGAAGCTGTACAACCCGCGCATCGAGCAGCTGTACGGCTACAACAACACCGTGCTGCCTGACAGCAGCCTGGTGCAGCCGCGCGTCGGCTTCAACTACACCTTCGACTCGGATCGCCCGACCCAGCTGCGCGGCGGCGTGGGCCTGTTCGGCGGTGCGGCGCCGAACGTGTGGCTGGCGGGTGCCTACCAGAACACCGGCCTGAACTATGTCGAGTACGACCTGCGCGGCAACCAGGCCCCGGCGTTCAACCCGGCGCTGCCGCCGTCGACCGCCGGCCTGACCCCGGGCTCGGGTCGCATGAACGTGGACATCATCGAGCCGGGCACCCGCATGCCGTCGGTGTGGAAGGCCAACCTGGCGTTCGATCACGAACTGCCGTGGTACGGCATCACCGCGTCGGCCGAGCTGCTGGTCACCAAGGTCAAGGACGCGCTGTACTTCGAGCGTCTGGACGTCATGACCCCGACCGCCTACGGCCAGGACGGGCGTGCGATCTACTGGAACGCCGCCGGCCTCGACCCGAGCAAGTCGCGCATGAGCGGCAGCAACAACTTCGGCATGACCGACGGTACCAATGGCGCCCTGACCCGTGCCAATCGTCCGTCGGACATCGGCGACGTGATGCTGCTGCGCAATACCGACAAGGGCGGCAGCTCGCAGGCGACGTTCGCCCTGAGCAAGCCGATGACCGAGAACTGGGGCTGGTCGCTGGGTTACACCTACACCGCCGCCAAGGAAGTCAGCTCGCTGACCAGCTCGCAGAACACCTCGAACTGGAACAACACGCTGATCTTCAACTCCAACGAGAACGTGGACTACAACTCGCGGTATGCCATCAAGGACCGCCTGACCGCGACGCTGGAGTGGAAGCACGCCTTCTTCGGTGACTACGCCACCCGTGCCGGCCTGTTCTACGAAGGCCGCACCGGCCGTCCGTACAGCTACATCTTCTACAACGACGTGAACGGCGACGGTGCCACCACCAACGATCTGTTCTACGTGCCGAAGGGTTATGGCGACGTGCTGTTCGGCAAGGTCGTGGGTGGCAAGTTCCAGCAGGACGCGGCCATGGAGAAGGCGTTCTTCGACTGGCTGGAGAACACCCCGGAACTGGCCGGCTACAAGGGCCAGGTGGTGCCGGCCAACTCGCACCGCGCCAAGTGGGTCAACAGCTTCGACGTGCGCCTGAGCCAGGAGCTGCCGGGCCTGTTCAAGGGCCACAAGACCGAGCTGTCGCTGGACATCATGAACGTGGGCAACCTGCTCAACAAGAAGTGGGGCCTGATCGACGACTACGGCTTCTACTCGACCCGTCGCGTGGCCAACTACGGCGGTATCGATCCGGCGACCGGCAAGTACGTGTACTCGTTCACCGGTACCACCGACAACTCGTCGATCCAGGAAAACAACAACGACAAGGGCAACACCGCGGTGTCGCGCTGGTCGATGATGCTGAGCCTGAAGTACAAGTTCTGATGCCCTGACGGATCAGTGCTGCACACGGAAACGGCCGGGGCAACCCGGCCGTTTTCCTTTTCATGGGGGCAGCGCTACATTCGACCAACTGTGAAGACGGAACCGAGGATGGAAATGACGACGAAAGAGGCGGTGGCGCGGGCGCTGCCGGTGCAGGACGCGCGGATCTACCCGCGCGGCGGTCTGGACGTGTTGTCGCGGGCGGAGGTCGCGCGCCTGCGCGATGCATCCAGCGGCGGCATGCACGAGCTGCTGCGGCGCTGCGCGCTGGCTGTGCTCACCAGCGGCAGCGCATCGGACGACCCGCGCGCGGCGCGCGACCTGTACCCCGATTTCGACATCCAGGTGGCGCAGCAGGACCGCGGGGTCCGCATCGACCTCACCAATGCGCCGGCGATGGCGTTCGTCGACGGCGAGATCATCCGCGGCATCGCCGAGCTGCTGTTCTCGGTGGTGCGCGACCTGGCGTACATGGCCATCGAGCTGGGGCCCGAGTATGCCTCGGACCTGGAGACATCCGAGGGCATCACCAACGCGGTGTTCGGCGTGCTGCGCAACGCCCGCATCCTGCAGCCGAGCGAGCCGAACCTGGTCGTGTGCTGGGGGGGGCACTCGATTTCCCGGGACGAATACCTGTACACCAAGCAGGTCGGCTACGAGCTGGGGCTGCGTGGCCTGGACATCTGCACCGGCTGCGGCCCGGGTGCGATGAAGGGGCCGATGAAGGGCGCGACGATCGCCCATGCCAAGCAGCGCAGGGCCAATACCCGCTATATCGGCATCACCGAGCCGGGCATCATCGCCGCCGAGTCGCCGAACCCGATCGTCAACCACCTGGTGATCATGCCGGACATCGAGAAACGCCTGGAGGCGTTCGTGCGCATGGGCCACGGCATCATCGTGTTCCCGGGCGGCGTCGGCACCGCCGAGGAAATCCTCTACCTGCTGGGCATCCTGCTGCGCGAGGAGAACAAGGCGCTGCCATTCCCGCTGATCCTCAGCGGCCCGACCATCGCCGCGCCGTACTTCGAGCAGATCGACCGGTTCATACGCATGACCCTGGGCGAGGAGGCGGCCAGCCGCTACGAGATCATCGTCGGCGACCCGGTCGCGGTGTCGCGGCGCATGACCCAGGGCATCAAGCGGGTGCGCGAGTACCGCCTGGCGCACAAGGATTCGTTCTTCTTCAACTGGTCGGTGGAGATTCCGCACGAGTACCAGCAGCCGTTCGTGCCCACGCATGAGGCGATGGCCGCGCTGGACCTGCACCACGGCCGTCCCGCACCGGAGCTGGCGGCGGACCTGCGGCGCGCGTTCTCGGGCATCGTCGCGGGCAACGTCAAGGAAGACAGCATGCAGCGGATCGAGCGCTTCGGTCCGTTCAGGATCCACGGCGACCCGGACATGATGCAGGCGCTGGATGCGCTGCTGCGGGCCTTCGTCGAACAGCGGCGCATGAAGATTTCCGGCGAGTATCACCCCTGCTACCAGGTCGTGACCTGACCCGCCGCGCCAGCACGGTGGCGCGTGCCCGGTGCCGTGCGGCGCGCGGCATCGGGTTTCGTCCGCGGGCGCCGCTGCGCCGCCGTGCTCAGGCCGCCGGCACCCTCAGCGAGGCCAGGTAGCGCCCATCGGCCACCTGCGTATGGACATCGCCGCCCATCATCTGCACCCGCGCGCGCAGGGCCTGCAGGCCCACGCTGTGGCCACGGTGGATGCTGCTGGCCATGGACGCGGGCAGGTCATTGCTGACCGTGATCCGGACCCCGCCGTCCTCCGCAACGATGGCGACCTGCAGCCTGCACGGCCCGGTGGAGGGTTCCACACCATGGTGGATGGCGTTCTCCAGCAGCGGCTGGATCGACAGGATCGGCACGTCCTGGGCCGGCAGCGTGTCCGGCAGCGCCCATTCCACCTGCATCCGCGCGCCGAAGCGCAGGTGCTCGATGTCGATATAGCGACGCGCAAGTTCCACTTCCTCGTGCAGCGGGACCTGCCGCGAATCGGTCAGGGCTGCGCGGAACAGGTCGGCCAGGTCCAGCAGCAACTGCTCGGCCTTCTGCGGCTGCTGATGCACGAGCGCGGCCCCGGTGTTGAGCGTATTGAACAGGAAGTGCGGGTGGATGCGTGCCTGCAGGGCATCCAGCTCCGCCTGTTTGGCGCGCAGCGCCAGTTGCCTGGCACGCCAGTGGTTCTGGAACGCGAGCAGTACCAGCAGGCCGGCGACCAGCGCCAGCGCCATCGCACGCAGTACGAACAGGGTGCCTTCATGGTCGCCCGGCATGTGGCGAAAGCTCATCAGCCTCCATGACGCCAGGGCCATCAGCACGGTGGTGACCAGCAACAGGCCCAGGCAGGCCCATGCCAGCGGCTGTGGCTTCAGCCGCCCAAGGGCCGGGCGAAGCAGGTGGACCAAGGCCAGCGTGCCCAGGGTTGCCCACTGGATGCCCAGCGATGCCAGCCCGAACAGCACCAGCCGGTCTTCCACTGGTGCGGGAGACAGGGCAAGCAGCGCGGCCAGCGCCTCACCGGCGAGGACCACCGCGATCAGGGTCGCCGGGCTGAGCAGGATGTCGATCGGGCGATGGGGATGCGGATGCGGCACGGCGCCAACCTGGGCAGGGAACCGGGATCATAGCCACCGCGGGCGACCGCTGGTTCCCGGGATCGGCCCGCTCGTCGCAATTGTATGGAAATGGCCCGCTCGGCACGGGTAACGTCGGGCTGGAAAATCATGGGGAGTGTCATGTCGCGACGGGATGCTGGAACTCCGCGGCCATCGGCAGAGGCGGGGTTTACCTTGATTGAACTGATGGTGGCGCTGGCCGTGCTGGCGATCATCGCCGCGATCGCCGTGCCTGCCATGCAGGGGTTGATCGCCGCCAACCGCCTCAGCGGCGCATCCACGGAGCTGGTCACCGCCTTGCAGGTGGCACGTTCGGAGGCCATCCGCCGCAACGCGCCGGTTACGGTCTGCGGCAGCGCCGATGGCGCGAGTTGTGCCAACACGACCGACTGGAGCCGCTGGATCGTGACCGGGCGTGACAACGCCACTGGCAGCACCGAGGTGATCCGCGATTCGGCCGTGTCGGGCAACATGCAGGTCGCCGGGCCGGCGGCGGGTATCCGTTTCCGTTCGACGGGCCTGCTCGATGCGCAGACCAGCATGACGGTCTGCCTGCCTGTAAGTACCGTGGGCGACAACCAGCGCGTCGTGACCATGATGGTTGGCGGCGGGGTTTCCACCAGCAAGCACAATGGAGGTGGAGCATGTCCATGAACCGCACCGCGACAGCTCTGGTCCGTGTTCCCCGCCGCTCGTCTGTGCGGCGTCTGGCCCGTAACCAGCGGGGCGTCAGCATGCTGGAAGTCATGATTTCGGTGCTGATTCTGGGGGTCGGCCTGCTCGGCATCGCCGCGATGCAGGCACTGGCCCTGCGCGGTGGGCAGGGCTCGCTGGAAAGCAGCCAGGCGGTCATGCAGACGACGTCCATCGTCGAGGCGATGCGCGCCAACCGGCTCAATGCCGGCAATTATGCGATGGCCATGACCTGTACCGCGGGTTCGGGCGGCAGCCTGGCGCAGAACGACCTGGCTGCCTGGGTCAATGCACTCAAGAGCACGATGGGCACGGCGGGCGACACCAGTACCTGTGGCCGGATCGAGGCGCTGGGCAACAGTCGTTTCCGGATCACGGTGCAGTGGGACGACCAGCGTGCCGGCGGCAGCAGCGCCCGGCAGGTGGCCACCGAGGTGCGCATATGAATGGCTTTGCTTATCGTGCAGGTCCCCGTCGCTCGGGCGGCTTCAGCCTGATCGAGCTGATGATCGCGCTGGTGCTGGGGTTGCTGGTACTGGGTGCGGCGTTCGTCGTGTTCCAGTCCAACCAGAACTCGTTTCGTGCCAACGAAGGGCTGAACCGTATCCAGGAAAGTGCGCGGGTCGCATTCGAGGTGATGTCGCAGGACATCCGCTCGGCCGGTGGGTCCGCGTGCTCCACGGCCTCCGTCGTGGAAACCACCGGTGCCCAGTCTGATGCGTTCCGTGACAACCCGATCACCGGCAATGCCAGCCAGTTGACGGTGGTTTCCGGGGAAGACGCGGCCTACCGGGTCACGGCGTCGACCGCCACTTCGATCACCCTGGATTCGGCGCAGGTGTCGAACGCCACGGACAAGTTCAAGGTGGGCGACTGGCTGCTGCTGTGCAACGCGCGCAAGAGCTTCGTGGTGCAGGCCACCAGCGTAAGCAGCAGTGCCATCGGATTCGGGGCGCTGCCGGGCGGTTACAACCCCGGCGCCGACCAGCATGCGCCGCCGTCCTCCGTGGTGGTGGGGCGGTTGCGCAGCGCGCGCTGGTATGTCGCCGCCAACGGTCGTGGCGGCAATTCGCTCTATGTCTCGCGCTTTGGCGGAGCGGGCGAGGAGGTCACCGACGGTGTCCAGTCGATCGCCTTCTCCTATCTGCAGCAGGGAGGCACGAGCTATACGGCTACCCCTGCTGACTGGTCCAGCGTCATCAGCGTGCGTGCCAACATGGTGCTCACCGGGCGGGATGTGGATGGCAAGGCGTTGACCCGCAATTCGTCCAATGTCTTCAGTCTCCGGAGTCGTACGCTATGAGCCTTTCCGTCGGCACCGGCGGTCCCCGCCCGGCGACAAGCCGGGCACAGCGCGGCATCACCCTGCTGGTGGTGTTGGTATTGCTGCTGATACTTTCGGTACTGGGTATCGCGATTCTCCGCAGTTCGGCCATGCAGGAGCGCATGAGCGCCAACATGCGCGACCGCAGCCTGGCCTTCCAGGGCGCCGAAACCGCCCTGCGTTATGCGCAGGACGTGGTATTGGCCGGGAATTCGGCCTGGGAAGCGGGAACCGTCCCGGCGGCTGCCGATTGCACAAGCACAAGTGTCTGTCCGACCGGGTCGGCTGCGGTCTGGGCGAACCTGCCAGCAGGCACTTATGACACGCGGTTGGGGGCGGCGCCCCAGTATTGGATCGAGTACCTGGGCGTCGGGCCCGGTTACAAGGGCAACTGCGACAGCCTGCCGCCTTCGCCGGACTGCGAGAGCCCGCTTTTCCGCATCACCGCACGCAGCCGGTCCGCAGGTCGGGCGGATGTCGTGCTGCAGGCCAATGTGGCCAGTCGTACCCCATCACCGGGACAATGATCATGAAGCGCAAGCATTCCAAGCATGGGACATCCCAGTCGACCGGGCGCCAGTGGTGGGCCGGTCCTGCCGCGTTCCTGGTCAGCATGCTGGCCTTGCCAGTCAACGCGGGCATCGTGATCCCCGACGATCCGCTGACCACGGCGGCGCGCGTCGCCCCCAACATCCTGTTCATCCTGGATGACTCGGGGTCGATGGCCTGGCGCAACATGAACAACCAGGATGTCACCCAGATCACCGGCCCTGGCTCGTTCAGCAGCCGGCCCGATGCCAACGGTGTGTCCACGGGTACCGGCGTCACCAGCGAGACCCTGGACAACTCCATGTTGTACATGCAGAGCTATGCGACCAACACGCTGTATTACAACCCGGCGGTGACCTACAAGCCATGGATGGATGCCGATGGCAATCGGCTGACGGGCGGCATGAACTATACGGGGGTCTACAGCAGTGCCCTCGTGGTGACGCATTCCGGCGCCGGGACCAATGGTGGTTCGAAGGATCTGTCGGCCAACATCCAGACGTTCTACGTGCCGCAGAACACCGCCAATACCAGCGCGTCCTATCTCTCCAGCGTGTCCAATTACTACCGCTACCAGATCCTGCCCGGCAACGGGGGAATCCTGCGCGGCGTCTACGGCACGGTGGTGACCACCGCCAAGCAGACGGTGCAGGTGGGGGGCAGCAATACGGCCACAGGCACCCTGTCCAACAATACAGCCGTCGACAACCGGCTGGCCTCCGTATCTGCCGGCGCGGTGCTCGAGATCACCATCGGCAACACCAGCTCCAACAATTCCCGGACCATCAATTACTGGGTGTACGACCCCTCCGGCAATACCGTCTGCTCCGGCGTTTCCAAGCCCAACAGTTCCGGATTCTGCCAGGTGCCTGAGACCGTCGCTGGCCAGTACACGGTCAGGGTGCAGCGCACCACCAACAACAGCACCGGGTACCAGATTTCCGCGCAGCGCTACACCACCAATAGCTGTGATGGACAGAACAGCGGTTATGGCTGGATCGACTGTACGTCGGCGCTGCCCGCACCGCGTACGGGTTCCACCAATACGGTGGCGGACGAGAAGGCCAACTTCGCCACGTGGTATTCCTACCACCGCACGCGCACCAAGGCGGCCAAGGCCGGTGCCGCCGAGGCGTTCAGTCCGTTGAACAGCAAGGTGCGTGTCGGGTTCCGCACCATCTGGGGGCGCAATACGTTCGACATCCCGGTCGCCGACGGCAACGACGGACGCTTCGTCAACAACGTGGCCGATCCCTCGGTGGCCGGCAGCACCAACACCACGTCGCGCTCGACCTGGTACAACCGGCTGTTCGCCGCCGGGGCCAGCAATGGCACGCCGCTGCAGCAGGCGCTGGACGATGCCGGCAGTTATTTCAGCCGTTCGGATTCGAGCGGCCCATACGGCCCGGAATCGGGCAGCGACCAGCTGTCCTGCCGCCAGAATTTCTCGATCCTGACCACCGACGGCTACTGGAATACCTCGACGGTCAACAGCGGCAACGCCGACGGCACCGATGGCAGTGCCATCAAGGGTGCCAAGAACAAGACCTATACGTATACGGCAGCGGCGCCCTACAGCGACAGCTATTCCAGGACGCTGGCCGACGTGGCGATGAAGTACTGGAAGACGGATCTCCGTACCGAAGACTACATGGGGAATTCGACCAAGCCGGACAACAACAATGTGCCGACGACGGACGCCGACCCGGCGTTCTGGCAGCACATGGTCACGTTCGGCATCTCGATCGGCCTGAAGACCACCATGGGCTGGTCGAGCGTCGACAGCGTGCCGGCCAACCCGGCCTGGCCCGACCCGGATACCGCCAACCCGGGTACGGACAATGCGCGGCGCATCGACGATCTGCTGCACGCCGCGGTCAATGGCCATGGCCAGTTCGTGGCCGCGTCCAGTCCTTCCGAGTTCACCGCAGGCCTGGGCAAGGCGCTTGCGGCAATCGCGCAGCGCACCGGATCGTTCTCCAACGTGGCCACCAACTCCGCGTCGCTCAATGCCGGTTCCAAGGTGTTCAGCGCCAGCTACGTATCCGGCACCTGGACCGGCACGGTGAAGGGCCAGACGGTAACCCGCGATGGCGTGGGCAGTGGCTGGACGTCCAGCATTCCGTCGCTGGCGACCCGCAAGGTGTTCACCTATGGTGCGACCTTCCCCACGACGACCCAGCATGCGGCCCTGGCGCGCGTCGGCGGGCCGGCGGACTACGCGGTATCGGGCGCGGACAACGCCGCATACATCAAGGGTGACAGCAGCAACGAGGAGCGTAATGGCGGCCTGCTGCGCAACCGGCCCAACACCGTGCTGGGCGACATCGTTGGTTCCTCTCCTTTCTACGTGAAGGAGACGGATACCCTGTACGTCGGCGCCAACGACGGCATGCTGCATGCCTTCAACGGCACTACCGGCCAGGAACTGTTCGCCTACGTGCCCAACATCATCAATTTCACCCAGCTCGCCACACTGAGCCGGGGCGACTATTCGCACAAGTTCTTCGTCGATGGTCCGGTGGTCGTGACCAACCGCGCGTTGACGCCGAACAAGAACATTCTGGTGGGCAGCCTGGGCAGGGGCGGCAAGGGCCTGTATGCGTTGAACGTGACCGCACCGGCGTCGGCCACCGCCAGTGGCGTTTCCCTGTGGGAGCGTTCGGAAACCACCGCTGGCAACATGGGGCAGGTGCTGGGCCGGCCCATCCTGGCCAATGTGCAGGGCGCGAGCAATGCCGCCGTCGTTTTCGGCAACGGCGTCAACAGCAGTCACGACAGGGCGGTGCTCGTCGTGCTGAATGCCGAGACCGGTGCCGTCATCCGCGAGATCGACACCGGCGCGGGTTCATCCTCCGCCCCCAACGGCCTTTCCGCGCCGACCGGCGTCTACGGTCCCGATGGCAAGACCCTGGCCTATGTGTATGCCGGGGACATGCTTGGCAACGTCTGGAAGTTCGACCTGACCAATGCCTCGGCGGCCGCATGGACCGCCACCCGGCTGTTCACTGCCCAGGACGCGGCCGGCAAGGCGCAGCCGATCAGTGCTGGCGTCACCGTGGCGACTCACCCGTGGAACAACAAGCGCTGGGTGTTCTTCGGTACCGGTCGCTATCTCACGACGGAAGATGCCGATTCCAGCAACGTCAACGTGCAGAGCATGTACGGCTTCATCGACTCGGGAACGGCGGTCAGCCGTTCCGAGCTGACCCAGCGCACCGTCCAGGTGACGTCGGGCACCTCGAGCGGGTACCCGGTACGGGCCTTCCAGGGCAAGGCCAGCCTGCCTGCCGGATCCAAGGGCTGGTATATCGACCTGCCCGAGGCAGGTGAGCGGATCGTGCAGGACGCGCAGGTGGTTTCCAGCTTCCTGCTCACCGCCAGCATGATACCGACCGGCAATGCCTGTGATGCGGATGGCCGCGGCTACATCAATGCGCTGGATGCGTTTACCGGGACGAGTGCGGGCAGCTCGTACTTCGATCTTGACAAGAATTCCTCGACCAACGATACGGTCAACAACCTCCCGGTCGGGTCGGTGGACGCGGGGGTGGGCATGCCCACATTGCCAAACCTGATGCGCGGCGTCATGTTGGTCGCGGGCAGTAATGGTGAAATCGTGGCCGTGCCGACGATTCCGCCCCGTTGGGAACGGGTTTCCTGGCGCGATCTGAAGGGAGATTGAGAAAATGAAGAGTGGACGACGCACTCGGGAATCAGGCTTCAGCCTGATCGAGCTGATGGTGGTGCTGGCGATACTGGCGATAGTGGCCAGCATCGCACTGCCCAGCTACAACGATCACATGCGCAAAGCGCGCCGGGCCGCCGGCGCGGCATGTGTGGCGGCGGTGGCGCAGAGGCTCGAGCGTGTGTACACGACCGACCTGAGTTATGCGGCCGCACCGAACATCGCCACGTTGACCGCTTCATGCGACAGTGATGCGTTGAGTTATTACAGTCTGAACAGGCAGGTCCAGGCACGGACATACACGGTCTCCGCTGCGCCGCAGGGGAAGCAGTCGGGTGATTCGTGCGGAACGTTGAGCATCAACCAGCTGGGCGTGAAATCCCCGAGCAGCCCTGGCTGCTGGTAATCCGGCAGCACGACACGAGGGGCGTGAGCCGACAGGGGGGGGCGGCCAGACAAATAAAAAAGCCTGCGATCGCTCGCAGGCTTTTTTATCTGGCGCCCGAAGTTGGACTCGAACCAACGACCCCCTGATTAACAGTCAAGTGCTCTAACCGGCTGAGCTATTCGGGCGGGGAGGCGCATTCTACGCAGCGACGCCGGGGCGTGCAAGTCCCCGCCCGGGCGCCGCGGGCGCAGGCAAGGGCAAAAGCGAGGGCGAGAGCGAGAGCGAGAGCGAGAGCGAGAGCGTTCTAGCGTGGGCATGCCGTCGGCGTCCTGGGGCGGGCAGTGCGTGCGCGGCCCGCGTTGTTGACGATCACCCGTGCCAACAGGCGCCCCTTGGGGTTGCAGAGCGAGATGGTCAGGTTGCTGCCGGCGCTGCGGCCATCGGGCAGGTAGCGGACCTGTCGTCGTCCGGCGGAACTGACGACCCGGATGTGGCGCGACGCCGGGGGTATGTCCTGCCGCACGATGTCGTCCGGTGTGTCGGGGCGGCGGTTGCCATCGCGGTCGAGGAACAGCAGCCAGCCATCGCTCCAGTCGCTCGAGCGTGCGCAGGTGGCGCCATCCGTGGAGGGGCAGAGCGCGGCGATGCTGCGCCTGCTGACCGCGGTGAGGCGGGCCAGGGCGAGGTTGTTGAGCAGCGCGTAGGTCGCGGCGCGGGTGCGTTGCCGTTCGAGCAGGCGATCCATGGATGGCAGGGCGATGATGGCGAGGGTCGCCAGGATGAAGGCGCCGACCAGCATTTCCACCAGGCTCATGCCGCGTGGGCGCGGTGAGAGAGGAGGTGATGCAGGGGGTGTCCAGGTCATGTCGGGCTTTCCCGCGGAGCGGCGCGCAGCGCGCCTGCAGCCAGACTGGGCCGATGCGATGGTGGCGGGAATCGGCCGCAGGGGGCGGCCCGGCATGGGAAATGTCCTCAGCCGGCCGTCATCCGTGCGGTGGCTATACTTGCCGGTCCATACCGCCGGCGCCACCATGTCCGACCGTTTCCAGCTCGTATCGCCCTATTCGCCGGCAGGCGACCAGCCGGCCGCGATCGCCAGGCTCGTCGCCAACTTCGAGGCGGGCATCGCCAAGCAGACCCTGCTGGGCGTGACCGGCTCGGGCAAGACCTACACCATCGCCAACGTGGTGCAGCAGGTCCAGCGGCCGACCCTGGTGATGGCGCCGAACAAGACGCTGGCGGCGCAGTTGTATGGCGAGTTCAAGTCGTTCTTCCCGCACAACGCGGTCGAGTACTTCGTCAGTTATTACGATTACTACCAGCCCGAGGCCTATGTGCCGGCCTCGGACACCTTCATCGAGAAGGACAGCTCGATCAACGAGCATATCGAGCAGATGCGGCTCGCCGCGACCAAGACCCTGCTGTCGCGGCCCGATGCGCTGGTGGTGGCGACGGTCTCGGCGATCTACGGCCTCGGCGCGCCCGAGGACTACCTGTCGCTGCGGCTGATCCTGTCCAAGGGCGAGCGCATCGACCAGCGCGACCTGATCAACCATCTGACCCAGTTGCAGTACACCCGCAACGAGTACGAACTGCAGCGCGGCACCTTCCGCGTGCGCGGCGAGGTCATCGACGTGTTTCCCGCCGAATCGGACAGCGAGGCGGTGCGCATCGAGCTGTTCGATGGCGAAGTCGAGCAGCTGGGCATGTTCGACCCGCTCACCGGCGAGAGCCTGCGCAGGATGCAGCGCTACACGATCTACCCCAAGACCCACTACGCCACCACCCGCGAACGGGTGCTGGCGGCGATCGAGACCATCAAGGTCGAGCTCAAGGAGCGCCTGGAGCAGCTGTACGCGCAGAACAAGCTGGTCGAGGCGCAGCGCCTGGCCCAGCGTACCCAGTTCGACCTGGAGATGATGGCCGAGGTCGGCTACTGCAGTGGCATCGAGAATTACTCGCGGCACCTGACCGGCAAGGCCGCCGGCGAGCCGCCGCCGACCCTGTTCGACTACCTGCCGCCGGATGCGTTGCTGGTGATCGACGAATCGCACGTGACCATCCCGCAGATCGGCGCGATGTACAAGGGCGACCGCTCGCGCAAGGAGACGCTGGTGGAGTTCGGCTTCCGCCTGCCATCGGCGCTGGACAACCGCCCGCTGCGTTTCGAGGAATGGGAGGCGCGCTCGCCGCGCAGCATCTACGTATCGGCCACCCCCGGGCCCTATGAGCTGCGCGAGTCGGGCGACGAGATCACCGAGCTGGTGGTGCGCCCGACCGGGCTGGTCGACCCGCAGGTCGAGATCCGGCCGGTGGCCACCCAGGTCGACGACCTGATGTCCGAGTGCCATGCGCGCATCAGCATGGGCGACCGCGTGCTGGTCACCACCCTGACCAAGCGCATGGCCGAGAACCTCACCGAGTACCTCGGCGAGCATGGCATCCGCGTGCGCTACCTGCATTCGGACGTGGATACGGTCGAGCGCGTGGAGATCATCCGCGACCTGCGCCTGGGCAAGTTCGACGTTCTGGTCGGCATCAACCTGCTGCGCGAAGGCCTGGACATGCCGGAAGTCTCGCTGGTGGCGATCCTGGACGCGGACAAGGAGGGCTTCCTGCGTTCGACCGGCTCGCTGATCCAGACCATCGGCCGCGCCGCCCGCAACCTGCGCGGCAAGGCGATCCTCTATGCCGACAGGATCACCCGCTCGATGCAGGCGGCCATCGACGAGACCGACCGCCGCCGCCAGAAGCAGGTGGAGCACAACGAGGCGCACGGCATCGTGCCCAAGTCGGTGGCGCGGCCGATCATCGACATCCTCGAGGGTGCGCACGAGGAGGGATCGGCCAAATCCGGCGCCAAGGGCAAGGGGCGGCGGGTGGCAGAGCCCGAGGCCGACTATCTGTCGCTGGAGCCGGCCAGGCTGGCGGCCCGCATCAAGGAGCTGGAACAGCGGATGTACCAGCATGCGCGCGACCTGGAGTTCGAGGACGCGGCGCGGGTGCGCGACCAGATCCGCCGCATGAAGGAAGCAAGCCTGGGCTGACTCGCGCGGCTTGCCGGTGCCTTGCCCGCGGGTGGGGCGGGGCGCATGAAGGGCGATGTGAAAATTTTTCCGGAAACCTGTTGCTCTTGCCGGATCGCTGGCATAAGATACGCGCCCTCGCAGCAAGCAATTTGTTGCGGCGAAAAGGGCGGTTAGCTCAGCGGTAGAGCACTACCTTGACATGGTAGGGGTCACAGGTTCGAACCCTGTACCGCCCACCACTCCGGTGAGGAGTGGATCAATGACCCGGCAGATGCCGGGTTTTTTGTGGCCGTCGATCCGGGCCGCGCGCCCCGCCGGAATGTGTCGTCCAGGCCTGCTTTGCCCCGGTTTCCCGTGGCCCGTCGCGCTGGCGCGCGGTGCGGTTGCCGGCCGGGCGGGCAAGGCCGGCGCACGCGCGATGGAGGCGGAATGGCCGCGATTGGTTTACCATCGTGCCCGACCTCCTTCCGGAAAAGGTGGCCCGCGGAAACGCCGGCCGAGCGTGCGACATGAGCACTACCCACTCCTGACGCCAGATTCCGCCACGGCCCTGCAGCAGGCGCCTTCGTGGCGCTTTTTTATTGCCCCGATTTTCCGCAGGCGCATTCCCGCATCGCGTGTTCCGCGATCCGCCGCGACCGGCGGGCCATCCCCCAGGTGAAGCCATGATCAACATCACTCTCCCCGACGGCAGTGTCCGTCAGTTCGAAAACCCGGTCAGCGTCATGGACGTGGCCCAGTCCATCGGCGCCGGCCTGGCCAAGGCCACCATCGCCGGCGCGGTCGATGGCGTGCTGGTCGATGCCGGCGACGTCATCGACCACGACGCCACGCTGCGCATCATCACCGCCAAGGACGAGGAGGGCGTGGAGATCATCCGCCACTCGTGCGCCCACCTGGTCGGCCATGCGGTCAAGCAGTTGTACCCGGACGTGAAGATGGTGATCGGCCCGGTCATCGCCGAGGGCTTCTACTACGACATCTACTCCGAGCGCCCGTTCACGCCGGATGACATGGCCGCGATCGAGAAGCGCATGGGCGAGCTCATCGCGCAGGACTACGACGTCATCAAGAAGATGACGCCGCGCGCCGAGGTGGTCGAGATCTTCAGGGCCCGCGGCGAGGACTACAAGCTGCGCCTGATCGAGGACATGTCCGATGACATCCAGGCCATGGGCATGTACTACCACCAGGAATACGTGGACATGTGCCGTGGCCCGCACGTGCCGAATACCCGTTTCCTCAAGGCCTTCAAGCTGACCCGTATTTCCGGCGCCTATTGGCGCGGCGATGCCAAGAACGAGCAGCTGCAGCGCATCTACGGCACCGCATGGGCCGACAAGAAGCAGCTCGAGGCCTACATCAAGCGCATCGAGGAAGCCGAGATGCGCGACCACCGCCGCATCGGCAAGCAGCAGGAGCTGTTCCACCTGCAGGAAGAGGCGCCGGGCCTGGTGTTCTGGCACCCCAAGGGCTGGGCGCTGTGGCAGGTGGTCGAGCAGTACGTGCGCCGCGTCTATCGCAGCAGCGGCTACGGCGAGGTGCGCTGCCCGCAGATCCTGGACGTGAGCCTGTGGAAGAAGTCCGGCCACTGGGACAACTACCAGGACAACATGTTCTTCACCGAGTCGGAGAAGCGCACCTACGCGGTCAAGCCGATGAACTGCCCGGGCCATATCCAGGTGTTCAACCAGGGCCTGCACAGCTACCGCGACCTGCCGATCCGCTATGGCGAGTTCGGCGCCTGCCACCGCAACGAGCCGTCCGGCGCGCTGCACGGCATCCTGCGCGTGCGCGGTTTCACCCAGGACGACGGCCACGTGTTCTGCACCGAGGAGCAGGTGGAGTCCGAGGTCCGCGCGTTCCACGCCCAGGCGCTGAAGGTCTATGCCGATTTCGGCTTCGAGGACATCCAGATCAAGATCGCGCTGCGCCCGGAATCGCGCCTGGGTGACGACGCCACCTGGGACAAGGCCGAAGACGCCCTGCGTTCGGCGCTGTCCAGCTGTGGCGTGGAATGGCAGGAACTGCCGGGCGAGGGTGCCTTCTATGGCCCGAAGATCGAGTATCACCTGAAGGACGCCATCGGCCGGACCTGGCAGCTGGGCACCATGCAGGTGGACTTCATGATGCCGGGCCGCCTCGGCGCCGAGTACGTCGACGAAAACAGCCAGAAACGGCACCCGGTGATGCTGCACCGGGCCATCGTGGGCTCGATGGAGCGCTTCATCGGCATCCTCATCGAGCACCATGCCGGCGCGTTCCCCACCTGGCTGGCGCCGGTACAGGTGGTGGTGGCCAATATCACCGATGCCCAGGCTGAATACGTTCAGCAGGTTCGCAAAACCCTTGCGGAGCAAGGGTTCCGGGTCACCGCCGATTTGCGGAACGAGAAGATCGGCTATAAGATTCGCGAGCATACGCTGCAGCGTGTGCCGTATCTGCTGGTCATCGGAGACCGCGAGAAGGAGAACGGCGCGGTGGCGGTACGCACCCGTTCGGGTGAGGATCTGGGCAGCATGTCGCTCCAGGCCTTCATCGAACGCCTGCAGGCGGAACACAGGCAGTAAGCATCCAGCCCCGGTCCCCGCGGACGCTCCGCCGGGGCCGGTTCGATTCCATCCGGAGATTGCAATATCAGTACCCCTGACAACAAGCAGAATCGTCGCAATCATGAAATCCGCGTGCCGCGCGTGCGCGTGATCGGCAGCGACGGTGAAATGATCGGCGTGTTGACGCGCGACGAAGCGCTGTCGATGGCCGAGGATGAGGGCCTGGACCTGGTCGAGATCCAGCCGCAGGCCGATCCGCCGGTCTGCAAGATCATGGACTTCGGCAAGTTCAAGTTCGAACAGCAGAAGAAGGCCAACGAGGCCAAGAAGAAGAGCCGTCAGGTCGAGATCAAGGAAGTCAAGTTCCGTCCGGTCACGGACGAGGGCGACTACCAGATCAAGCTGCGCAAGATGCGTGGTTTCCTCGAAGAGGGCGACAAGGTCAAGGTCAACATCCGCTTCCGTGGCCGTGAGATGAGCCACCAGGAGCTGGGTCGCGAGATGGCCGGTCGCATCGAGGCGGACCTGGGCGAGGACATCGTGATCGAATCGCGCCCGCGCCTGGAAGGCCGGCAGATGGTCATGATGATCGCGCCGAAGAAGAAGTAACGGCGCCGCGGCCCGGGCCGCAGCCGTACCCGCGGACGGGGAGGGGCCTGGCGCCGGCTTCCCGTCCCGTATTCATGTGCCTGGCCCCGCTGCCGCCTGCGTTTGCAAGTGCGCCGGGGCCCGGGCATAATGGGCGGCCCGGTTCGCCGGGTTTGCTGTTTGCAACATCCAACAGGACCTGCCTGCCTCCATCGGGAGTGCGGGCTTCAAGCAGGCAAGGGCAAGGATGGAAAGCGTGGCGCGAGCCACCGCCCGGCCAGTAAAAAGAGACCATCAAGGACATAGCAATGCCCAAGATCAAGACCAACCGGGCGGCGGCCAAGCGTTTCCGCAAGACCGCTTCCGGCAAGTACAAGGCTGGCCACGCCAACCGTAGCCACATCCTCACCAAGAAGGCGACCAAGCGGAAGCGTAACCTGCGTCAGACGAACCACGTCCGCGCAGAAGACGCAGGCCGTCTGGACCGCATGCTGCCCTACCTCTGAGGAACTGAACCATGGCACGAGTTAAGCGTGGTGTGCAGGCGCGCCGCCGCCACAAGAAGATCATCAGCCAGGCGAAGGGCTACTACAATGCCCGCCGCAAGGTTTTCCGCGTCGCCAAGCAGGCGGTCATCAAGGCGCAGCAGTACGCCTATATCGGCCGCAAGCAGAAGAAGCGCAATTTCCGTTCGCTGTGGATCACCCGCATCAATGCGGCTGCCCGCATCAACGGCATGAGCTACAGCCGTTTCATGAACGGCCTGCTCAAGGCTGGCATCACCCTGGACCGCAAGGTGCTGGCGGACATTGCCGTGCACGACGCGGCGGGTTTTGCCGCGCTGGCCGAGAAGGCCAAGAGCGCGCTGGCGGCATAAGTCCTTCTCCTGCCGGCGCGGTTCACCCGCGACGGTGGTGAATGAGACAATGCATGGGGAAGGGCGCAAGTCCTTCCCCATTTCTTTTTCCAGCTTGGCCGTTCCCTCCTCCCTCGGGAGGAGGCGCCCCGAGGGGGCGGATGAGGGCGCGCCGCAGGAGCCCGCGGCAGTAGCGGGGTTGAACGCGTCGCCACGCACCGGATTGGAAAACAATCAGTGCATCGGCGTCCGCGCAATCCGACTACGCTAGGATTCGCTCGTGCCCTCACCCCGATCTTCTTCCGCCGGAAGGGGACTGGGAGCTCCGGGATATCGCCCGGCGCGGAACGTGTGAGGCGACCCATCCGAGATCCGTCGATCCATGAGTGACATCCAATCCCTGACCGCCCAGGCGCTGGCCGACGTGGCCGCGGCGCAGAATCCGGAAACGCTGGAAAACCTGCGCGTGGCCCTGCTGGGCAAGAGCGGCAGCATCACCGCGCAGCTCAAGCAGCTGGGCGCATTGCCGGCCGACGAACGCAAGGCGGCGGGCGAGGCCATCAACCGTGCGCGCGACGCGGTGTCCGCGGCGCTGGGCGAGCGCAAGGCGCTGCTGGAGAACGCGGCCCTGGACGCGCGCCTGGCATCCGAGCGCATCGATGTCACCTTGCCGGGGCGCGATGGCGGGCGCGGCGGCCTGCACCCGGTCACGCGCACCCTGGAGCGCATCACCGAGATCTTCGGCCGGCTCGGCTACGAACTCTCCGAAGGCCCGGAGATCGAGGACGACTGGCACAACTTCGAGGCGCTGAACTTCCCGCCGCACCACCCGGCGCGCGCCATGCACGACACCTTCTACTTCGGCGATGGCCGCCTGCTGCGCACGCATACCTCCGGGGTGCAGGTGCGCTACATGGGCGACCACCGCCCGCCGCTGCGCATGATCGCCGCCGGCAAGGTCTACCGCAGCGACAGCGACCAGACCCACTCGCCGATGTTCCACCAGGTCGAGGGCCTGCTGGTGGACGAGCACTCCACCTTCGCCGATCTCAAGGGCACGCTGAGCGAGTTCGTGCGCGCCTTCTTCGAGCGCGATTTCGAGATGCGCTTCCGCCCGAGCTATTTCCCGTTCGTGGAGCCGGGTGCGGAGGTGGACATCGCCTGGCAGCAGCCCGACGGCAGCACCCGCTGGCTGGAGGTGCTGGGCTGCGGCATGGTGCACCCGAACGTGCTGCGCAACTGCGGCATCGATCCGGAGCGCTACACCGGCTTCGCCTTCGGGCTGGGCGTGGAGCGCTTCGCGATGCTGCGCTATGGCGTGAACGACCTGCGCGCGTTCTTCGACAACGACGTGCGTTTCCTGCGCCAGTTCGCCTGAGGCGCGGCAGCAGGTTCCCACAGGCATACACGGCGGGCGATGGCCCGCACAACGGATCGAGCAACGATGAAATTCTCCGAAAACTGGCTGCGCAGCCATGTCCCCACCGACGCCTCGCGCGACGCGCTGAGCGCGGTGCTGACCGCCATCGGCCTGGAGGTCGAGGACGTGACGGCGTTGGGCCAGGGCCTGGACCACGTGGTGGTGGCGCGCATCGTCGAGGCCGTGCGCCATCCCGAGGCCGACCGCCTGCAGGTGTGCAAGGTCGATGCGGGCCGCGGCGAACTGCTGCAGATCGTCTGCGGTGCGCCGAACGCGCGCCCGGGCCTGGTGGCGCCGCTGGCCCTGGTCGGCGCGCAGATCGGCGAGCTCAAGATCAAGCCGGCCAGGCTGCGTGGCGTGGAATCCAACGGCATGCTGTGCTCGGCCAGGGAACTGGGCCTGGACAGCGACGCCTCCGGCCTGCTGGAGCTGCCGGATGACGCGCCGGTGGGCACGGCGCTGGTCGAGTACCTCGGCCTGCCCGACGCCAGCATCGAGATCAAGCTCACCCCGAACCGCGCCGACTGCTTCAGCGTGCGCGGCATCGCCTTCGACGTCGCCGCCGCCACCCGCAGCCAGGTCAAGCCGTTCGCCGCCGATGCGGTCCCGGCGCAGGGGGCGCGCGAGCTGGCCATCACGCTGCAGGCCGGCGCCGAGGCGCCGCGCTACCTGGGCCGCGTGATCGAAGGCGTCGATGCGCGTGCGGCCACGCCTTCGTGGATGGCCGAGCGCCTGCGCCGCAGTGGCGTGCGCCCGGTGTCGCTGCTGGTGGACATCACCCAGTACGTGATGCTGGAGCTGGGCCAGCCGATGCATGCCTACGACCTGGACGCGCTCAAGGGCGGTATCGGTGTGCGCCGCTCGCGCGCCGGCGAAACCCTGAAGCTGCTCGATGGCCGTGATGCGACCCTGGACGACAGCTTCCTGGTGATCACCGATGCCGACCGCCCGGTCGGCCTGGCCGGGATGATGGGGGGCTTCGATACCCGGGTCACCGACGCCACCAGCAACGTGTTCCTCGAGGCGGCGCATTTCGCGCCGGCCGCGATCATGGGCCGCGGCCGCAAGCTGGGCCTGCACACCGATGCCGGCCACCGTTTCGAGCGCGGCGTCGATCCGCAGTTGCCGCGCACCGCGATCGAATACGCCACCCGCCTAGTGCTGGACCTGGCCGGCGGCGTGCCGGCGCCGGTCACGGAGGCCGTGCGCGAGGCCGACCTGCCCGTGGCGGCCACGATCCTGCTGCGCCGCGCACGCATCGCGCGCGTGCTCGGCATCGCCATCGACGATGCCGAGGTCGAGCGCATCCTGCGCGCGCTGGGCATGGAGGTGGCGCCGGCGGCCGAAGGCTGGAATGTCACCGCGCCGAGCCGGCGCTTCGATATCGCCATCGAAGAGGACCTGATCGAGGAGCTCGCGCGCATCCACGGCTACGAGCAGATCCCGACCACGCTGCCCGCGGGTGCGGCACGCATCGCCATGCCCAGCGAAACCCGCCTGGACGAGCTGAGCGTGCGCCGCCAGCTGGTGGCGCGCGACATGCTGGAAACCATCAACTACGCCTTCGTCGATGCGCAGCTGCTGGACAACTGGTCGCTGCTGGACGGTCGCGTGGCGCTGGCCAATCCGCTGTCGGCGGAGCTGGCGGTGATGCGGCCGATGCTGCTGCCGGGCCTGGTGGCCACGCTGGGCCGCAATGTCGCGCGCCAGGCCGGCCGCGTACGCCTGTTCGAACTGGGGCGCGTGTTCGCGCAGCAGGCTGGCGAAGCCGGGCAGGCGCCGCGTGAAACCGTGCGCGTCGCCGCGGCGGTCTGTGGCGATGCCGCTGCGCTGCAATGGGGCGAGAAGGCGCGCAAGGTCGATTTCCATGACCTCAAGGGCGACCTGCAGTCGCTGGCCGCCGCCGCCGGGGCGCAGCTGGAGTTCCGTGTCGCGCAGCACCCGTTCGCGCACCCGGCACGGTCGGCCGACGTCTGGCGCGACGGCCAGCGCATCGGCTGGATCGGCCAGCTGCACCCGCGCCTGGCCGCGGCGATGGAGATCGACGTGGAAGTGCTGGCGTTCGAGCTGGACCTGGAGCCGCTGGCCGCGCGTGCGCTGCCACGCGCCGGCGAGCTGTCGCGGTTCCCGGCGGTGCGCCGCGACCTGGCCGTGGTGGCGGCCGAGGCGGTCGAGTGGGCGGCGCTGTCGGCGACCATCCGCCAGGCCGCGGGCAGCCTGCTGCGCGAGGTCGTACTGTTCGACCGCTACGTCGGCCAGGGCGTCGAACCCGGATTCAAGAGTCTGGCTATGGGCTTGATTTTGCAGGACACCTCGCGCACTCTGACGGACCGCGACGTGGACGCCGTGGTCGCCTCCGTGGTGGCCGCCGTCGAGCATGAACACGGCGCCAGGATCCGGGGTTGAAGCGCAGGTAACAGGGAACAGGCATGGCATTGACCAAGGCGGAGATGGCCGACCGGTTGTTCGACGAGGTCGGCTTGAACAAGCGCGAGGCCAAGGAGTTCGTCGATGCGTTCTTCGACGTGCTGCGCGATGCATTGGAACAGGGACGTCAGGTGAAGCTGTCCGGCTTCGGCAATTTCGACCTGCGGCGCAAGAACCAGCGCCCGGGCCGCAATCCCAAGACCGGGGAGGAGATTCCGATTTCCGCCCGCACGGTGGTCACCTTCCGTCCGGGCCAGAAGCTCAAGGAGCGGGTGGAGGCATATGCTGGATCCGGGCAGTAACCGCGAACTTCCGCCGATTCCGGCCAAGCGTTACTTCACCATCGGTGAGGTCAGCGAGCTGTGCGACGTCAAGCCGCACGTGCTGCGTTACTGGGAAACCGAGTTTCCCAGCCTGGAGCCGGCCAAGCGCCGCGGCAACCGCCGCTACTACCAGCGCCACGACGTGCTGATGGTGCGGCAGATCCGTGGCCTGCTGTACGAACAGGGCTACACCATCGGCGGTGCCCGCCTGCGTCTTGAAGGCGAGGGCGCGCGGCAGGAGTCGGCGCTGAGCAACCAGATCATCAGGCAGGTGCGCATGGAGCTGGAGGAAGTGCTGCAGTTGCTGCGGCGTTGACCGCTTCCACGGCAATACGCGTATAATCGCCGGCTCGCCACCACGGTGGCGGCATGCAGTAACGATCGGGGCGTAGCGCAGCCTGGTAGCGCATCTGCCTGGGGGGCAGAGGGTCGTCGGTTCGAATCCGGCCGTCCCGACCAATTACTGTTTGCTGATCAACGGCTTGCACTTCATGGTGCAGGCCGTTTTTCGTTGCGCCGTGCGCGCTGCCACTGCTGAGGGCGGGCGTCGTCGGCAAACCCCGCCACCTTAACGCGCAGGGGCGTGGAACCGGCTAGATTCGCGCCTTTCCCGGATGTCAGGAACGGACATGCGCGTTGCCCGATGGAGTGTGCTGGTAGGGTTGTGGTTGGTTTCGCTCTCGCAGTTGCATGCGGCTGCGCCGCCGGCCGAACCCGCGAGCACGCCGGACCCGGCGCCGATCCGCAATCTGGAAACCCTGGTGGTGCATGGCGTGCAGCCCGGCCCGGGGTTGTGGAAGGTCAGCAAGGACGACCACGTGTTGTGGATCCTGGGGACGGCGTCGCCGCTGCCCGATCGGATCCAGTGGCAGTCGGGCGAGGTGGAAGCGATCGTCGCACGCTCGCAGCAGGTACTGCTGCCGCCGTCCTTGTCGTTCAATGCCGACGTCGGCTTCTTCGGCATGCTGGCGTTGGCGCCGGCTGCGTGGAAAGCGATGCGCAACGAGGATGGCGCGAAGCTGGAGGATGTGCTGCCACCGGCGCTGTATGCGCGCTGGCAGGCGCAGAAGCGCCAGTACCTGGGGCGCGACGGTGGGGTCGAGCGCAAGCGGCCGATGATCGCCGCCAGCGAACTGTACGCGGCGGCGATCAAGTCGGCCGGGCTGGGGCAGAAGCCGGTGGTCTGGCCGGTGGTGCAGAAGGCGGCCAAGGCTGCCGGGATCAAGCCGACCTCGACGACGCTGAAGTTCGAGATCGACGACCCGAAGGCGGCGATCCGCGAGTTCCGTGCCGGCGGCTTCGATGACGTGGCCTGCTTCGAGCACAAGCTGGCGTCGGTCGAGCGCGACCTGCCGCGGCTGGTGGAGCGTGCCAATGCCTGGGCCGTCGGTGACGTCGAGGCATTGCGCCAGTTGCGCCTGGAAGACGCCGACGGGGCCTGCCTGCGTGCCGTTGCCGATTCCGGCTTTGCACGCAACCGCGGCTATGGCGACCTGCGCGAGCGCGGCTACCGGCACTGGATGACGATCGCCGAGGAGGCGCTGGGCCGGAACCGCGAGACGTTCGCGATGTTGCCGGTCGACGGCCTGCTGGCTGCCGATGGCTATCTGGCCCGGCTGCAGGCGCGTGGCTATGCGGTGGAAGCGCCCTGAACCGGCGCGGCGTCAGCTGGCCGCCAGCAGCCCTGTGATCGCCAGGGCCAGGAACAGCACGGTCAGCGCGCCGAACAGCAGCGGCCGGGCGCGGAAGCTGGCGGCGGGCCGCTGCTCGATGCGGGCGATGCTGGTGCGCAGGATGAGCCCCGCAGGGAAGCCGTTGCGGGCCATGGTGTCGTCGCAGGCATCCGTGCAGGCATTGCATTCGATGCACGAGTCGTTGCGGCCGTTGCGGATGTCCAGGCCGATCGGGCAGGCGCGGACGCAGGCGTCGCAATCGGTGCAGTCGCCAAGATGGGCGTCACTGAAGGTCGGGCGCGGGCCGGCGCTGGCCGGATGCGCGGCACGGAACACATAGTCGCGCGCGGTCACCGGATCCAGCAGGCCGCGCGCACGCTGCATCACGCTGCCGCCGCCGGCCGCGCGTGCGCCGCGTGGCTCGCCGCGCCGCGCGTCATAGTGGATGGACGGGGTGAAGGCGTCGGTCAGCCATGGCTGCACGCGGCCGTACGGGCACAGGTAGGTGCAGACCTGCTCGTGCAGGAACAGCACGTTGGCCCAGGTGGCCAGGGCATAGAAGGCGATCCAGAATACTTTCCAGCCCCCGAGCTCGAAGGCGGGCAAGCCGCCGACCAGGCCGCCGATCGGTGAGAAATAACCCACGAAGGTGATGCCGGTCCACAGCGATACCGCGGCCCACAGCGCGTGCCGCAGGACCGGCTCGGTGCGCCCGCCGGCCCGCCCGTTGAGCGTGGTGAGGGGACGCACTGCGCGGTGCAGGCGGGTCAGTACGGTCTGCGGGCAGGCATAGGCGCACCACAGCCGGCCGTACAGGCTGGTGACCAGGCACAGCGCGGCCAGTCCTGCCAGCGCCAGCCACAGCAATGGCACGATCGCATCGGTGCGCAGGCCAAGGCCGAAGAAGTGGATGCGGCGTGCCTCGATGTCGAACAACAGCAAGGGGGCATCATGCCAGCGCAGCCATGGCATGCCGTAGAACAGGCCCAGCATCAGCGCCAGCACCAGCCATTGCACGACATGGCGCCGCTGCACCGGTGCCCGGTGCGCGGGTGCGGCCGGGTGCGCGGTCGCGGAATAGCCGGGGCGCTGGATGCTGCTCATTCCAGCGGCGGCTCTTCGTCGCCACCGGGCGCGCGCAGCAGCAGGGCGGTCACGCTGCAGGCGCAGAACGTGCCCAGCCACGCCAGGAAGAAGCCGGCGGTATAGCCGAGGCCGCGGCTGATCGCGTGTTGCGGGAAGCCGATGCGCTGCAGGTCCAGCGGGTCGAAGAAGGCGAAGAACAGTACCGACGCGACCACCGCGACGAAGAAGCTCGGCCACAGCACCGCGCCCAGCTTCTGTACCGGGGAGGGGGGCGTGGGGGACGAGGTGTCGGGGTCGATCATGGTGACATCGGACGCGGGGCCTGGCGGGCGTACAATCGGAGCTTGCCGCTTCGCCGAAGCGGCGGTGAAGGCAAGGGCGGACTTGCCTTCAGCCTAGGCAGCCCCGGGCCGGGCAGCCTTGATCTGGATCAAGCCATGCCCGGAAGCCGTTCAGCACAATGGCCGCCAGGCGAGGAGCTTTGCAGCGATGAACGATGAACGCCTGCCGCAACCGGCGGCGGACCTGTGCAGCGAGGAGGAGATCGACCGTCTGGTGCGGCGCTTCTATGGGCGCGTGCGCACGGACGAACTGCTGGGGCCGGTATTCGAGGCGCATGTCGACGACTGGGAGGCGCACATGCGGCACCTGGTCGATTTCTGGTCGGCGCTGCTGCGCGGCACCCGCCGGTTCCAGGGCGCGCCGATGCAGAAGCACATGGTGATCGACGAACTGCGCGAGGAGCTGTTCGAGCGCTGGCTGCAGCTGTTCCGGCAGACCACGGCCGAACTGGGCAACGTGCCGATGCAGCGGCTGGCCGATGATGCCGCCGAGCGCATCGCCGGCAATTTCTGGCGCCGGTTCCAGATGTCGCGCTGGCCCACGCTGCCGGTGCTGGGCCCCTAGGGCCGGCCACGGTCCGGGCCGGGGCATGCCGCGGCTCCATTGATCTGGCTCAAGGCGGCCGTGCGCGGCATCGGGCAGTCTGCGCGCATGGACACTCCCCTTGCATTTCCCGATCCCCTGGGCTGGACCTTCGATCCGGATATCCTGCGCCGCCATGACCGGCCGGGACCGCGCTACACGTCCTACCCCACCGCGCCGCATTTCCACGATGGCTACGGCGCCGGGCAGTTCCGCGAGGCCATCGCGCGCAGCAATGCATCGGCGCGGCCACTGTCGCTGTACGTGCACGTGCCGTACTGCACCAGTCCCTGCTTCTACTGCGGCTGCAACCGGGTCATCAGCCGCGACCGTGACAAGGGGGCGCCGTACGTGGACCGCGTGCTTGCCGAAGCGGACCGGGTGGCGCCGCTGTTCGCACCCGGGCGCGAGGTCACCCAGCTGCACTTCGGCGGCGGCACGCCCAACTTCCTAGAGCCGGAACAGTTGTCGCGCCTGGTCGAGGGACTGCGCCAGCGTTTCTGCTTCAGCGGCGATACCGGCCGCGATTTCTCCATCGAACTGGACCCGCGCTCGGTCAGTCCGGACGATATCGCCGTGCTGGCGCAGCTGGGCTTCAACCGCGCCAGCCTCGGTGTGCAGGATTTCGACCCTGCGGTGCAGCAGGCGATCAACCGCGTGCAGGGCGTGGACGAGACGCTGGCGATCATCGACGCCTGCCGCCGCCATGGCCTGCGCTCGGTCAATGTCGACCTGATCTACGGCCTGCCCAGGCAGACCCTGGAAGGCTTCGCACGCACGCTGGAAACCGTGCTGGCGGTGCGTCCGGACCGGCTTGCGATCTACGGCTACGCGCACATGCCGCACCTGTTCAAGGCGCAGCGGCAGATCGTCGATGCGGAGCTGCCTGATGCCGAACGCAAGCTGGCGCTGCTCGGGCTGGCGGTGGAGCGGCTGTCGGCGGCGGGGTACCAGTACATCGGCATGGATCATTTCGCGTTGCCGGAAGAAGACCTGTCGCGTGCGCAGCGCGCCGGCAGCCTGCACCGCAACTTCATGGGCTACACCACCCATGCCGACAGCGACCTGCTGGGGCTGGGCGTAAGCGCCATCAGCCGGATCGACAACAGCTACAGCCAGAACCCGCGCGACCTGAAGGACTGGGAGGCGCGGATCGACGCCGGCGGCCTGCCGGTATGGCGCGGGCTGGAGCTGGATGCCGACGACGTGCTGCGCGCCGAGCTGATCCAGCAGCTGATGTGCCACGGCCGCGTGGACGGCCACGCCCTGGCGGCGCGCCACGGCATCGATTTCGAGCAGTACTTCGCCGTCGAACTGGCGGCGCTGCAGCGCCTGGCCGACGACGGGCTGGCCCGGTACCACGACGGCGTCGTCGCCGCGACCCGGCAGGGGCGGCCGCTGCTGCGCCTGATCGCCATGTGCTTCGACCGTTACCTGCAGGCCCCGCAGCAGCCGGCGCGCTACTCGCGGGCGATCTGAACGCCGCCGCGGCGCGTGGCTGGCGTGCGACGGCCACGCCCGCCACGGGATCGGCCCCGGAACCCCTGCCGCGATGGCGGGGCGCGCCCGCGCGGCATCGTCGGATTCACAAGCGCGTGCCGATCAGGCAGGCTATCGCGATGCCCGGATGGCGAAACTGGTAGACGCATCGGACTTAAAATCCGCCGGGGGCAACCCCATGCCGGTTCGATTCCGGCTCCGGGCACCAGCATGCAACCTCGAGGGATGGGATGAGCGCCGACATTTCCGCAGCCAGCGCGCCGCGCATCGCCGTCGTCGGCCTGGGCTATGTGGGCCTGCCGCTGGCGGTCGAGTTCGGGCGGACGCTGGACACGCTCGGCTACGACATCGATGCCACGCGCGTGGCCGAGCTGCGCCAGGGCCACGACCGCACGCTGGAGCTGGAGGCCGCCGAACTGGCGGCGGCCACCTGCCTGCGCTATTGCGCCGACGTGGCGGAACTGGCCCGGTGCAACGTGTTCGTCGTCACCGTGCCCACGCCGATCGATGCCTGGGAGCAGCCGGACCTGGAGCCTTTGCGCGCGGCCAGCCAGCTGATCGCCGGGGTGCTCAAGCGCGGTGACCTGGTGATCTACGAATCCACCGTCTATCCCGGTACCACCGAGGAAGTCTGCGTGCCGCTGCTGGAGCAGGGCTCGGGCCTGCGCTTCAACCAGGATTTCTGGTGCGGCTACAGCCCCGAGCGGATCAATCCCGGCGACCGCCAGCGGCGCCTGCCGGACATCCGCAAGATCACTTCCGGATCCACGCCGGAAGCGGCCGAAGTGGTGGACGCGTTGTACCGCCGGATCATCGCCGCCGGTACCTGGCGCGCACCGTCGCTGCGCGTGGCCGAAGCGGCCAAGGTGGTGGAGAACATCCAGCGCGACGTCAACATCGCCCTGGTCAACGAACTGGCGCTGATCTTCGACCGGCTCGGCATCGATACCCTGGACGTGCTCGAGGCGGCCGGCACCAAGTGGAACTTCCTGCCGTTCCGCCCGGGCATGGTCGGCGGCCACTGTATCGGCGTGGATCCGTACTACCTGTTGCACAAGTCCGAGAGCGTGGGCTACCACCCCGACCTGATCCACACCGCGCGCCAGGTCAACAACCGGGTGGTCGCGCACGTGGTGGCGCGGGTGGACGCACTGCTGGCCGGCAAGGGCAAGCCGCTGCGCGGTGCCCGGGTGCTGGTGCTGGGCGTGACCTTCAAGGAGGACTGCCCGGACCTGCGCAACAGCCGTGCGCTGGACCTGGCGCGCCTGCTGGCCGGGCAGGGCGCGCAGGTGGATGCCTTCGATCCATGGGCGGATGCGGCCGAGGCCGAGCGCGAATCGGGCATGCGCCTGGTCGATGCGCCCGCGCAGGGACACTACGACGCGGTGGTGCTGGCGGTCGCGCACCGCCAGTTCCGCGAGCTCGACGCCGAGCGCATACGCGCGCTGGGTGTGCCGGACATGGTGGTCTACGACGTCAAATCGGTGTGGCCGCGGCACGCGGTGGACGACCGGTTGTAGAATCCGCCATCCCCGGTCACGAGGACGGCAATGCATCGTTATCTGGTCTATGTACTGGCACTGGTCCTGTTGCCGGTATCGCTTGCGCTGGCGGTGCGCTGGCCCGCCTGGTACTGGGGCGTCGGCCTGTTCGCCGCGATGGCGTTGATCGGTACCTGGGACATGCTGCAGCGGCGCAGCGTGCTGCGGCGCAATTATCCGGTGCTGGCGCACTTCCGCTACGGCTTCGAATCCATCGGTCCGGAAATCCGCCAGTACTTCGTGCAGAGCGACCTGGAGGACGTGCCGTTCTCGCGCCAGCAGCGCCAACTGGTCTACCAGCGTGCGCGCAACGTGATGGACGTGGTGCCGTTCGGCACGCTGCGCAGTACCTACGCGGTGGACTACGAGTGGATCAACCATTCGATGGCGCCGACCAGCATCCCGCACCACGATTTCCGCGTGGTCATCGGCGCCGGCTGCGCACGGCCCTATTCGGCCAGTGTGTTCAACATTTCGGCGATGAGCTTCGGTTCGCTGTCGGCCAACGCCATCCGCGCGCTGAACAAGGGCGCGAAGATGGGCGGCTTCTACCATGACACCGGCGAAGGCTCGATTTCGCCCTACCACCGCGAGAACGGCGGCGACCTGGTGTGGGAGATCGGTTCGGGCTACTTCGGTTGCCGTGACGAGCAGGGGCGTTTCAGCGAGGAGCGCTTCGTCGAGAACGCCAACCACGACCAGGTCAAGATGATCGAGATCAAGCTGTCGCAGGGCGCCAAGCCCGGCCATGGCGGGGTGTTGCCCGCGGCCAAGGTCAGCGCGGAGATTTCGGTCACCCGTGGGGTGCCGATGGGCGTGGACTGCGTGTCGCCGTCGCGCCACTCGGCGTTCTCCACGCCGGTGGAACTGCTGCAGTTCGTCGCGCGCCTGCGCGAGCTGTCCGGCGGCAAGCCAACCGGCTTCAAGCTGGCCATCGGCCATCCGTGGGAATGGTTCGGCATCGCCAAGGCCATGCACGAGACCGGGCTGTTGCCCGACTTCATCGTGGTCGATGGCGCCGAGGGCGGCACCGGCGCATCGCCGGCCGAGTTCATCGACCACGTCGGCGTGCCGATGAACGAAGCCCTGATCCTGGTGCACAACACGCTGGTGGGGCTGAACCTGCGCGAGCGGATCCGCATCGGCGCCGCCGGCAAGGTGACCAGCGCCTTCGACATCGCGCGGACCATCGCGCTGGGGGCGGACTGGTGCAACGCCGGGCGTGGCTTCATGTTCGCGCTGGGCTGCATCCAGTCATTGAGCTGCCACAACGACAAGTGCCCGACCGGCATCGCTACCCAGGACCCCAGCCGCTGGCGCCACCTCGACCCGACCGACAAGGCCGAGCGGGTACGCAATTTCCATGAGAACACCCTGCGCGCGCTGCGCGACCTGCTGGGCGCGGCCGGCCTGAACGATCCGTCGGAACTGGGCCCGGAGCACATCCTGCGGCGGGTGTCGCCGATCGAGATCCGCTCGATGGCGACGTTGTACCGCTACCTGGCGCCGGGCGAACTGCTCGACCGGGTGCCGGGCCACGCGGTGTTCCGCGAGTACTGGGCGGACGCGCGCAGCGATTCGTTCCAGCCGCCGGCACGCATCGCGGCGCTGCGTGGTACCAAGCTGCACTGAAGCCGGGGCCATCCCGGGGCGGCGGGAGGGCGTGGCAGGCTGGGCGACTGTTGGAAGTACGGCACCCCGCCGTGGCGGCACGGCCGCCACGGTACGCTCAGCGCAGCCAGTCGACCACGCCCTCGGCCGCGCGCAGCGCACTGGCATAGCAGGCGGTGAGCAGGTAGCCCCCGGTCGGCGCTTCCCAATCCAGCATCTCGCCCGCGCAGAACACGCCGGGCAGGGCCTGCAGCATCAACCCCGCATTCATCGCCTCCAGGCGCACGCCGCCGGCGGTGCTGATGGTCTCGGCCATCGGTCGCGGTCGCAGCAGGCGCAGCGGCAGGCGCTTGAGCGTGCGCGCCACGGCATCGGGGTCGTGGCCGGCATCCTTGCCCAGCCGTTCGAACACCAGCGCGGCCTTGACCGCGTCGATGCCCGCAGCGCGCCGCAGGTGCTCGCCGAAGCTGCGTCCCTTGCGCGGGCGCGACAGGTCGGCACGCAGGCGTGCCGCGTCGCGGCCGGGCACCAGGTCCAGTTCCAGCAGCGCATGGCCGTCGCGATTGATGGTTTCGCGCAGGTCGGCGGCGATGGCGTAGACCAGGCTGCCTTCGATGCCGTACTCGCTGGCCACGCATTCGCCCTGTAGCTGCTGCGGCTGGCCATGCAGGTCGCGCCAGTGCGCGACGACCGGCTTCAGCGGGCTGCCGGCATGGCGCTGGCGGAAATGCCCGCTCCAGTCGAGGTCGAAGCCGCAGTTGGCCGGCTGCAGCGGCGCAATGTCCACGCCGCGCGCGTGCAGCGCCTGCACCCAGGCGCCGTCCGAGCCGAGCTCAGGCCAGCTGCCGCCGCCCAGCGCCAGTAGGGTGGCGTCGGCGGTCACGGCGATTTCGCCCTCGCTGCGCTGCATGCGCAGCGAGCCGTCGTCGTTCCAGCCCAGCCAGCGATGCTGGACGTGGAAGCGCACGCCCTGTTCCTTCAGTCGCCGCACCCAGCCACGCAGCAGCGGCGCGGCCTTGCGGTCCAGCGGGAACACCCGACCGGAACTGCCGACATAGGTGTCCACGCCCAGGCCGCGCGCCCAGTCGCGCAGGGCATCGGCGTCGAAGCCATCCAGCCAGCCGGCGACTTCGGCCTCGCGTTCGCAGTAGCGCTGGTCGAATTGCGGGCGTGGTTCGGAATGGGTGAGGTTGAGCCCGCCCTTGCCGGCGATCAGGAACTTGCGCCCGGGCGAGCCCTTGGCCTCGTACAGGTCGACCGACATGCCCGACGCGCGCAGGCGCTCGGCGGCGAACAGCCCGGCCGGGCCGCCGCCGACCACCGCCACGCGCGTGCCGGCGCGCCCGGGTTCAGCGGGGCTGGACATCGAGCAGTTCGACGTCGAACACCAGCGAGGAACCCGGCGCGATCGGGCCGGCGCGGCGGTTGCCGTAGCCGTAGTCGGCCGGGATCATCAACGTGCACTTGCCACCGACCTTCATCCCGGCCACGCCTTCGTCCCAGCCGCGGATGACCTGCTTCTCGCCGAGATCGAAGGTGAACGGCTCGCCACGATCGAGCGAGCTGTCGAACTTCTCGCCATGCTTGTCGGCGCGTCGCTCGTCGTAGATCCAGCCGGTGTAGTGCACGGTGACCCGGGTGCCGGGTACCGCTTCGGCGCCGCTGCCCGGCACCGTGTCGATGCGCTCGAAGGCGGCGATGCTGCCCCCCGGGGGCGGACCGGGCGGGGTGCAGCCGGCGGCAAGCAGGGACAACAGCAACGGCACGAACAGGCGACGCATGATGGGCTCCAGGTTGAAGGCGGCCGCGCGGGATGCGGGGCAGGCCAGGGGAGGGGCGGCGAGCCGGCCCCCGCGCACGCGCAGGCGCGTACTGCTTGGGGGAGTCACGGCCACGGCGCGCAAGGGTAGCGCATCGCCAGCGGGTATCATGGCGCGATGGCGAAACTGCTGCTCAATCTGCGTAATGTCGGTGAAGACGAAAGCCGCGAGGTCTGCGAACTGCTCGACCGTCACGGCATCGCCTGGTACCGCACCGAGCCCAGCCCCTGGGGCATTTCCAGTGGCGGCCTGTGGCTGCGTGATCGCCAGGACCATGCGCGCGCGCGGGCCCTGATGGATGGCTACCAGGCCGAGCGCGGGCAGCGCGTGCGCGCCGAACGCGAGGCCGCGCTGCGCGACGGCACCGCCGAGACGTTCGGCGCGCTGCTGCGGCGGCGGCCGCTGTACGTGATCGCGGTGCTGCTGGGCATGCTGGCCGCGGCGGCGCTGGTGCTGCTGCCGTTCATGCTGCTGCGTGGCTGACGCCTGCGCGCGCCGTAAAATATACCCATGATCGTCAACACCGCCGCTTACCACTTCGTCCCCGTCACCGATGCCGACGCGCTGGCCACCCGTCTGCTGGAGCGGGCGCAGGCGCACGCGCTGCGCGGCACCGTGCTGGTGGCGGACGAGGGCATCAACCTGTTCCTGGCCGGCAGCCGCGACGGCATCGATGGTTTCTACGCCGAACTGAAGGCCGATGCGCGCTTTGCCGCCATGCGCGTCAAATACAGCTACAGCCGCATGCAGCCGTTCGCCCGGCTCAAGGCCAAGGTGAAGCAGGAGATCATCAGCTTCCGCCGCGACGACGGCCAGCCGCTGGACTACCCGCGCGCGCCCTCGGTGGAGCCGGCCACGCTGGCGCGCTGGTTGCGGCAGGGCCATGACGACGATGGCAGGCGCGTGGTGATGCTGGACACCCGCAACGCGCAGGAGTTCGCCCATGGCACCTTCGCTGGCGCCCTGACCCTGCCCATCGCCCGCTTCACCGACCTGCCGGCGGCACTGGAGCCGCACCGCGCCGCGCTGGCCGACGCCACCGTGGTGAGTTTCTGCACCGGCGGCATCCGCTGCGAGAAGGCCGCGCTGTGGATGCGCAACGACGGCATGGACAACGTGCTGCAGCTGGAGGGCGGCATCCTCGGTTACTTCGAGGAGGTCGGCGGCGAGGGCTACGATGGCCGCTGCTTCGTATTCGACGAGCGCGTGGCCCTGGACCCGCAGTTGCAGCCGCTGGTGGACGACGCGGCGGCCTGAGCCCCCGCAGCAGGGACGCTGGAAAACAGTGTTCGGCCGCCGGGGCCACACGCGGGGATGGGAAACCGCGCTGCCCGCCCCATGTCCTGCCCATCCCCTGCCGGAAGCCGCCGCATGATTCCCCTTTCCGTTCTCGACCTGGCCCCCGTCTGCGAAGGCGCGACGCCCGGCCAGGCGTTCGCCGACATGCTCGATCTCGCGCGCCATGCCGAGCGCTGGGGCTACCACCGCTACTGGCTGGCCGAGCACCACAACATGCCGGGCATCGCCAGCGCGGCCACCTCGGTGCTGATCGGCCATGTCGCCGGCGGTACCTCGCGCATCCGCGTCGGCGCCGGCGGCATCATGCTGCCCAACCACTCGCCGCTGCAGGTGGCTGAGCAGTTCGGCACGCTGGCGTCGCTGTATCCGGGACGCATCGACCTGGGACTGGGCCGCGCGCCGGGTACCGACCACGCCACCGCCCGCGCGCTGCGCCGCTACTTCGACAGCGCCGACCAGTTCCCGCAGGACGTGAGCGAGCTGCTGCGCTACTTCGAACCGGTGCAGCCGGGCCAGGCGGTGCAGGCGGTGCCGGGCGCCGGCATCGAGGTGCCGGTGTGGCTGCTGGGCTCCAGCCTGTTCAGCGCACGGCTGTCGGCGGCGATGGGCCTGCCATTCGCGTTCGCCTCGCATTTCGCCCCGGACGCGATGGACGAGGCCCTGGCGCTCTACCGCCGCGATTTCAGGCCGTCGGCACGGTTGCGCACGCCGTGGGCGATCCTGGCGCTGAACGTGGTGGCCAGCGAGTCGGAGGCGCAGTCGCGACGCCTGTTCACCACCCAGCAGCAGGCCTTCGTCAACCTGCGGCGTGGCCGCCCGGGGCGGATTCCGCCGCCGGTCGACGACATCGAGGCGTTCTGGGAACCGCACGAGAAGGCCGGGGTGGAGCGGGTGCTGGCCTGCACCGTGCTGGGCGACCCGGAGCAGGTGGGCGAGGGGCTGGCGGCCTTTGCCGCGCGCCACCGGCCGGACGAAATGATGCTCACCGCCAACATCTTCGACCATGCCGCGCGGCTGCGCTCGTTCGAACTGGCGATGCAGGCCTGGCAGGCACGGTACTGAGCCCTGCGCCCTGCGCCCTGCGCCCGGAGCGTGGCGGCGCCGGCACGCAGGGCCGGCCGTGGCGATCGCGGGCAGCGGGGGCGGCCGCCTGATGGCCGCGGCTCAGCTGGTCCAGTGCTGGAACAGGTCGATGCTGTGGCTGACCAGTTGCCCGGAGCCGAGCCCGAAGAACAGGCAGGCGGCGAGTGCCGCGATCCAGTTGAACAGCATCAGCGCGCCATCGCGCTCGATCAACGCCAGCGCGAACAGCAGCAGCTGGAAGCCGAACAGATAGTTGGTCAGCGGAATCGGCAGCGACAGCAGGACCCCGGTCATGACCAGCAGCAGCCCCGTGAACACCCGCGCCGGCAGTGGCCATACCAGGGCCGACAGGCGCGGCTTGAGCATCCGGTCCAGGCGCCGCAGCGGCCGGTCGATCCGGCCGAGGAAGCGGTGCATGGTGCCGCGCCTGGGCCCGCGCCGGGCGATGAACCCCGGTACCCAGGGCCGCGACAGGCCGGCCATCATCTGCAGGCCGATCAGCAGCACCAGCGGGCCGCTGACCGCGCCGCCGATGCCGGGCACGGGAATGAACGCCGGCAGGATGGCGATGAACAGGAATACGCCGAACGCGCTTTCCTGGAGCCCCTGCAGGATCCTGCCCAGCGGCTGCTGTTCCTCCGGGTCGCCGTGCTCGAACATCGACAGCAGGGTGCGGATGCCCTCGTTGCGGTAGGCGCCCGGCGCCGGGCCGCAGCCGCCTTCCGGACCGCCGTCCTGCGGCTCAGCCGGTGGTGTCATCTTCGTCTTCTTCCGGCAGCCGGCGCAGCAGCAGCTTGTCGATGCGGGCACCGTCCAGGTCGACGATCTCGATGCGCCAGCCCGCCCAGTCGAAGTACTCGCTGGCGTGCGGGATGCGGCCGAAGAAGTGCATGCACATGCCAGCCAGCGTGTAGTAGTCGCCTTCCTCGGCATCGGGCAGCTCGACCCCGCCCATCAGTTCGCGCAGGTCGTCCACCGGCAGCGAGCCGTCCACCAGCAGCGAACCGTCCTCGCGGGTGACCACCAGCGCGTCCTCGTCGGTGTTCTCCGGCGCCTGCAGGCGGCCGACCACCGCGCCCATCAGGTCGCTGATGGTCACCAGGCCCTGGATCTCGCCGTACTCGTCCACCACCAGCGCCATCGACTGGTGTTCCTCGCGGAAGATCTCCAGCAGCTTCATCGCATGGGTGGACTCGGAGACATACAACGTCTCGCGCAGGTTCTCGAACAGCGCATGGGTGTCGCCCTGCAGGCGGCGCGTGACCAGCGACTTGACCTCGAGGATGCCGGCGATGTCCTGGTCGTTGCCGCGGTATACCGGGTAACGCGAGAACGCATGCTCGTGCATGGTCTCCAGGTTCTTCTCGAGGTCGGCGTTGGTATCCAGCCAGGCGATGCGGTTGCGCGGGGTCATCAGGCTGTCGGCGGTGCGGTCGCCCAGGCGCATGACCCGGTTCATCATGTCGCGCTCGTGGATGTCGATCACCCCGGCCTCGTGGCTTTCGGCCACCAGCATGCGGATTTCCTCTTCGGTCACCGATGCCGAGTCGGTGTTGCCCAGCCCCAGCAGGCGCAGCACCAGCCGGGTGGTCCGCGACAGCAGCCACACGAACGGGAAAGCCAGCGTGGCCAGCCAGCCCATCGGCACCGCGACCAGCCCGGCGATGTCCTCCGAACGGGTCAGTGCCAGCCGCTTGGGCACCAGTTCGCCGAAGATCAGCGTGACGAAGGTGATCAGGGTCACCGCCAGCGCCTTGCCGACCGCGCCGGCATAGGCGAAGCCCGGCATCAGGCCCTGGATCCAGGCGGCGATGGCTTCGCCCAGCGCTTCACCGCCGAGGAAGCCGGTCAGCACGCCGATCACGGTGATGCCGATCTGCACGGTGGACAGGAAGTTCTCGGGCTTCTCGGCCAGTGCCAGGGCGCGCTCGGCGCGCTTGCTGGTGGCGGACATCTGCTTGAGCCGGCTCTTGCGCGAGGTCATGACCGACATCTCGGACATGGCGAAGAAGCCGTTGAGCAGGATCAGGGCGAAAACGATGAGGATCAGTTCAAACACGGGTCGCTCCCCCGGGTTGTTGGCAGGGAGGGAGGGTGCTTGCGGTGGCGGCAGGGGCTCAGGGGCGTGCCCGGGCGCTGCGGCGGGGGGTAAGGGTCGTCGTCCATAGGGTGCGCCCGCGGAGGGCGCCGGCGCATCTTAGCAAACCGGCATGCGGTAGCTGCAACCGCCTGTTCATTTTCGCGGGCGGGAATGGGCCGGGAATACCCGAGAAGTCATCCAGCCGTCATAATTCGCCCCGGTGCCGTCCCTTCCGCGACGGCGGACAGGCATTTCCAATGTTTTCATTGCAGACCATTTTCGGCTCCGGCAAGCAGTTCTACACCTATCTCGACGAGGCCGCCCAGGCCGCCGCCGACAGCGCCAAGGCGCTGCACGCGATGATGCGCGAAGCCGACCGCGAGCCCGCCCTGGATGCATTCAAGCTGGCGCGCCTGCGCGAGCGCGCGGCCTCGGACAAGATCAGCCAGGCGCTGGTCGACAGCTTCATGACCCCGATCGAGCGCGAGGACATCGAGGCGCTGGGCTCGGCGCTGTACAAGATTCCCAAGCAGATCGAGAAGTTCGCCGACCGCTATGCGCTGGCCACCCAGCACCTTGCGCACATCGACTTCGCCCCGCGCGCGGCGATGCTGGAGCAGGCCGCCGGCGTTGTGGTGGACATGGTCAAGGACCTGCGCCATATGAACATCGACCGCATGACGGCGATGAACGAGAAGCTGCGCGCGCTGGAGAACGAGGCCGACCGGCTGATGCTCGAGCTGTACCGGGAAATCTATTCCGGGCGCCTGGACAACCTGCAGATGTTCCTGCTCAAGGAATTCTTCGAGATCCTGGAGAAGGCCATCGACCGCTGCCGCGAGGCGGGGGTGGTGGTCTACCAGATCGTGTTGAAGAACTCGTGATTGCCATGATGCGGATCCCGTGCATTTCCGGCTTCGGAAGCGGGGGCATCGGCCGTGCCGATGCCCGCGAGCCGCGCTTCCACGTTCCCCGTCCCGCCGCGGCGCGGCAGGACTGCTCGCTTGACCCAAGGGGGCAGCTGCGATGCTGACCCTTGTCCTCGTAGTGATCCTGGCGGCGCTCGTCTTCGAGTTCATCAACGGCTTCCACGACACCGCCAACTCCATTGCCACCGTGGTGGCGACCAAGGTGCTCTCGCCCGGCTGGGCGGTGATGCTGGCTGCGGGCATGAACCTGATCGGCGCGCTGACCGGCACCGCGGTGGCACTGACCATCGCCAACGGCCTGCTCAACACCAGCGTGGTCGAGGTCACCCCGCAGGTGATCCTGTGCGCGCTGCTCGGCGGCATCGTCTGGAACCTGATCACCTGGTGGAAAGGGCTGCCGTCCTCGTCCTCGCACGCGCTGATCGGCGGCCTGTGCGGTGCCGGCCTGGCCGCCGCGCACAACAACTGGGACGCGCTGATCTGGTCGCAGAACCTCGGCAACTGGGCGCAGAACAAGGGCCTGCTGTGGAAGGTGTTCGTGCCGATGATCACCTCGCCGATCGCCGGCTTCCTGCTCGGCATCGTGGTGATGTGCCTGCTGTGGGCGATCATCGCCGGCATGGCGCGGGCCGGTGGCGTGCTGCGCCGGCTGGCGCGCCCGCGCTGGGTCAATGCGTTCTTCGGCAAGGCGCAGATCGTCTCGGCCGCCTACATGGGCTTCGCCCACGGCCACAACGACGCGCAGAAGACCATGGGCATCATCGCCATGACCCTGATCGGCGCGGAGGCCACCGGCGCCCTGAACGACCTGCCGTCGTGGCTGGCGTTCATGCACCCGGACGCGCATGCCGGTGACGGCATCGCCATGTGGATCGTGCTGACCTGCGCGGTGGTGATGGCCGCCGGTACCGCTTCGGGCGGCTGGAAGATCATCAAGACCCTGGGCCACAAGATGGTCAAGCTGCACCCGATCCACGGCTTCGCCGCGGAGACCAGCTCGGCCACCATCCTGACCCTGGCCGCGCACTTCGGCATGCCGGTCTCGACCACCCACAGCATCTCCACCGCGATCATGGGCGTTGGCTTCGCCAAGAACCCGAAGTCGCTGCGCATCGGGGTGATCGAGCGCATCATCTGGGCCTGGATCCTGACCATCCCGGCGGCCGGCGGCTGCGCCTACCTGATCCTGAAAGTGTTCGAGCTGGCCGGCTGGAACTGAGCGGTCGACGCGATTGCCGGCATGCCGGCCGACGCATGCGCAAAGGCCCGCCTTCCCGGCGGGCCTTTCGTTTGTGCGCCAGCGGCGGCTTCAGTTGCGCTGGTACATGGCGCGCACGTCGCGGCGGAACGCGGCCTGGCTGTCGGCGCGGCTGTAGAACATGTGTCCGCCCGGGTAGCTGCGCACCTGCACCCGCTGCGGGTCGCTGCCCATGGCCGGCATCTGGTCCACGGTCAGGATCGAGCCCATGAACGGGCACGACAGGTCGTTCCAGCCATGCACGATCAGCACCTGCAGGCGCGGGTCGATGGCCACGGCCTGGCGCAGCTGGGTGACCGCGCCGGCGCGCAGGTCGCCATTGCGGTCCCACTGGCGGTTCACCTCGTAGCTCAGCGCGTTGTAGCGGGCGTCGACCTTCCAGCCGACCACGCGGGTGACGAAGTCCACCATGGCGGTGGTGGTCGGGGCGATGATGCTGTCCAGCAACGGGTCGTTGGCCCGCTGCCCGGGGTCGGTGGGGAACGGGTCGAAGGCGGTGACGTTGGAGTCGTAGCGGCTGCCCAGCGTGCCCTTGTCGCGGAACACCTCGCGCAGGTAGGCCTGGGTTTCCAGGCGGCCGCCGGCGCGGCGCACGAATGCCGGGTCCAGGCCGGTCAGCTCGGTGACCCGGCGCAGCATCGCCTCGGTCGCCTGCGGGTCTGAGCGCCCCTTCATCAGCGCGGTGGCGTAGTCGCCGCGGGTGTACTCGACCACCTCGCGCATCGCCGCATCGGTGAGCCGGCCCTGGCGCTCCAGGTGCGCGGCGGCGATCGAGGGCAGGGTCTGGATCCAGGCCATCGGCGAGACGTCGCTGTTGTCCTCCAGGGTCGGGCTCAGGTACGGCGAGACCAGCACCAGGCCGTTCATCGCCACGCCCAGCCGGGTCTGCAGGTAATGGGTGATGCGCGGGCCGCGGTAGCCGCCGTAGCTCTCGCCGGCCAGGTACTTGCGCGAGGTCATGCGCTGGTTTTTGAGCAGCCAGTCGTAGACCGCCCGCGACAGGTACTCGATGTCGGCGGTGGGATTGAAGAAGCGTTTCTTCGCCTCCTCGTCGGGAATGCGCGAACGGCTGAAACCGGTGCCGATCGGGTCGATGAACACCAGGTCGGTGAAGTCCAGCCAGGTGCCGGGGTTGTCGCGCAGCGTGGCCGGCGCCGAGGCGCTGTCGCCCTCGCTGCCGAAGGCCACCACCTTCGGGCCCACCGCGCCGAGGTTCAGGTACACCGACGAGGCGCCGGGGCCGCCATTGAGCGCGAAGGTGACCGGGCGGTCCTTGCCGGGCATGGTGTAGGCGGTGAACACCACATCGCCGATGGCCTTGCCCTGCGCATCGCGCACCGGCAGCGAGCCGACGGTGGCGGTGTAGTCCAGGGTGCGGCCTTCCAGGCGCATGCTCTGGCGGACCGAGGCATCGGCCGGCAGCGCCGCGGGAGCGGCCGCAGCGGCCTTGTCTTCACCGGCGTCGGCGGCGGGTCTGGCCGGGGCGGGCGCGGCGAACAGCAGGCCGGCGCCGAGCGCGGCCACGTACAGCAGGTGTTTCATGCGGATGACCACAGGATCGGGGAGCGGACGATCCTAGGCCCGTGACGGGAGCGGCAAATGTGCCCAAAGCCATGCAGGGCCGGCCCAAGGGTGCAATCCCGGGCGCGAGGCGGGGCCGGCGGGCGATCTCCAGCGCTGGGCCGGGCATGACGGCGGCCGCGTCAGGGCGCCTGCGCCGTCGCCACGACAGCCGCCACCCGGGCCGGGATCAGACTTCCAGCGAGGCCAGGTCGCCCTTGCTCTCGAGCCACCCCTTCCGGTCGCTGGCCCGCTTCTTGGCCAGCAGCATGTCCATCAGCGAGTGGGTCTGCTCGTCGTCGTCCACGGTCAACTGCACCAGGCGACGGGTATCGGGGTGGATGGTGGATTCGCGCAGCTGCTGCGGGTTCATCTCGCCCAGGCCCTTGAAGCGGGTGACGCTGACCTGGCCGCGGATCTTCTCGCGCTCGACCTTTTCCAGCAGCGAGCGCTTTTCTTCCTCGTCCAGCGCGTAGAACACCTGCTTGCCCACGTCCACGCGGAACAGCGGTGGCATCGCCACGAACACGTGGCCGGCGGCGACCAGCGCCGGGAAATGCTTCAGGAACAGCGCAGCCAGCAGGGTGGCGATGTGCAGGCCGTCGGAGTCGGCGTCGGCCAGGATGACCACCTTGCCGTAGCGCAGGCCCGACAGGTCGTCCTTGCCCGGGTCGCAGCCGATGGCCACGGCCAGGTTGTGCACTTCCTCCGAGGCCAGCACGCTGCCCGAGGCCACTTCCCAGGTGTTGAGGATCTTGCCGCGCAGCGGCAGGATCGCCTGGAAATCCTTGTCGCGGGCCTGCTTGGCACTGCCGCCGGCCGAGTCGCCTTCCACCAGGAACAGCTCGGTGCGCGACAGGTCCTGGCTGATGCAGTCGGCCAGCTTGCCGGGCAGGGCGGGGCCCTGGGTGACCTTCTTGCGGACGACCAGTTTCTCGGTCTTCAGGCGCGCGCTGGCGCGCTCGATGGCGATCTGCGCGATCTTCTCGCCGACTTCCACGTTCTGGTTCAGGGCCAGGCTGAAGGCATCGTGGGCGGCGCCCTCGACGAAACCGGCGGCCTGGCGCGAGGACAGGCGTTCCTTGGTCTGGCCGCTGAACTGCGGGTCGGTCATCTTCAGCGAGAGCACGAACGACACCCGGTCCCATACGTCTTCCGGCGCCAGCTTGACGCCGCGCGGCAGCAGGTTGCGGAAATCGCAGAACTCGCGCAGCGCCTCGGTCAGGCCGGTGCGCAGGCCGTTGACATGGGTACCGTGCTGGGCGGTGGGAATCAGGTTGACGTAGCTTTCCTGCACCAGTTCGCCTTCCGGCAGCCAGGCCACGGCCCAGTCCACCGCCTCGGTCTCCTTCTTCAGGACGCCCACGAACAGGTCGGCCGGCAGCATTTCGCGTTCGCCCAGCTCGGTCTTCAGGTAATCGCGCAGGCCGTCCTCGTAATACCAGGTCTCGGTCTCGCCGGTCGCCTCGTCGGTCAGCCGGACGGTCAGGCCCGGGCACAGCACCGCCTTGGCGCGCAGCAGGTGGCGCAGGGCGCGCACGTTGAACTTGGGGGTGTCGAAATACTTCGGGTCCGGCCAGAAGCGCAACCGGGTGCCGGTGTTCCTGCGGCCGACGGAGCCGACCACTTCCAGCGGGCTGGCGCGGTCGCCGTCGCGGAAGCTGATGCGGTGCTCGCTGCCTTCGCGCTTGATGTGGATCTCCACCAGCGTGGACAGCGCGTTGACCACGGAAACGCCCACGCCGTGCAGGCCGCCGGAGAAGGTGTAGTTGCGGTTGCTGAACTTGCCGCCGGCGTGCAGCCGGGTCAGGATCAGCTCGACGCCGGGGATCTTCTCCTCCGGGTGGATGTCCACCGGCATGCCGCGGCCGTCGTCGCTGACCTCGCAGCTGCCGTCCTTGAACAGCACGACCTCGACCGTTTTCGCGTGCCCGGCCAGCGCCTCGTCCACCGAGTTGTCGATGACTTCCTGCGCCAGATGGTTCGGGCGCGCGGTGTCGGTGTACATGCCTGGGCGGCGTTTGACCGGGTCCAGGCCGGAGAGGACTTCGATGTCGGCGGCGTTGTAGCGGGCGTTCATGTATCTCGATAAGGCGCTGATGCGACGGGCAAGTTTGCGGTCTGCCGGGGAAATTTGCACGCCGGTGTTCAGTGCCGGGAGGGGCGGGCAGGGGTATCCTGTGGGCGCTGGAAAGTGCGCAGCCGGCGCCCCATGTGCCGGCGAGAACTCCGGAGGATGACTATGAAATCGTCGAAATTGCTGGTTCTGGCCGTGGCCGCCGCCGCCGTCGTGGCGGTGCCGCTGGTAATGGCACAGAGCGCGGACAAGGCCAGGACGGGCGAGGCCGCCCAGAATGCCGCCGCCGACAAGGCGCAGAGCGAGGCCGAGCAGAAGGCCAAGCGCCGCGCCGCCGCCGCCGCCCAGGATAAGGCCAGGGGCGAGCAGCCGGCCCCGCGCGAAGAGGAAGAAGAGGAAGCCCGCAAGCGTCGCTGATGCGGGTTTCCCGGTGTACGTGGACGCCCCGGCGCAGGCCGGGGCGTCTTTTTTTGTTACGGCCCCGTGGCGGCCGGGCCGCAGGGCCGGCGCGCCGCGGGCAGGATTTTCCGAGGTCGCCGCATCCGGTGCTTGGGTGTTCGCGCGACAACCTTTAAACTAGGGCTTTCCGGGAGGCAAGTGAGCCATGACCCCCCTTATTTTCGTTACCGGCGGTGTGGTGTCCTCGCTTGGCAAGGGCATTGCCGCCGCGTCGCTGGCCTCCATCCTCGAGGCGCGTGGCCTGAAGGTCACGATGATGAAGCTGGATCCGTACATCAACGTCGATCCGGGCACCATGAGTCCCTTCCAGCACGGCGAGGTCTACGTCACCGATGACGGTGCCGAGACCGACCTGGACCTGGGCCACTACGAGCGCTTCGTCCACACCCGGCTGAGCCGCAAGAACTCGGTGACCACCGGGCGCATCTACGAGAACGTGATCCGCAAGGAGCGCCGTGGCGACTACCTCGGCGCGACCGTGCAGGTGATCCCGCACATCACCGACGAGATCCGCCGCTGCATCGACGAGGCCACCGAGGGCTACGACGTGGCGCTGGTGGAAATCGGCGGCACCGTCGGCGACATCGAGTCGCTGCCGTTCCTGGAGGCGATCCGCCAGGTGCGCACCGAGCGCGGCCCGGAGAAGGCGCTGTTCATGCACCTGACGCTGGTGCCGTACATCGGCGCCGCCGGCGAGCTGAAGACCAAGCCGACCCAGCATTCGGTCAAGGAACTGCGTTCGATCGGCATCCAGCCCGACGTGCTGCTGTGCCGCTCCGAGCAGGCCATCCCCGATTCGGAGCGGCGCAAGATCTCGCTGTTCACCAACGTCTCCGAACGCGCGGTGATCAGCGTGCCGGACGTGGACGTGCTGTACCGCGTACCGATGGGCCTGCATGCGCAGGGCCTGGACGAAATCGTGGTCAACCAGCTCAAGCTCGCCGACAAGGCCGGTCCGGCCGACCTGTCCGAGTGGGAGGCGGTGCTGGATGCGGCCCTGCACCCGCTGGACGAGGTGACCATCGCCGTGGTCGGCAAGTACGTGGACCACCAGGACGCCTACAAGTCGGTCGGCGAGGCGCTCAAGCACGGCGGCCTGCGCCAGCGCACCCGGGTCAACCTCAAGTGGCTGGAAGCGCAGGACCTGGAAGAAGGCGGCATGGCCGCGCTCGAGGGCGTGGACGGCATCCTGGTGCCCGGCGGCTTCGGCGACCGCGGCTTCGAGGGCAAGGTGCTGACTTCCAGATATGCCCGCGAGCACAAGCTGCCGTACTTCGGCATCTGCTACGGCATGCAGGCGGCGGTGGTCGACTATGCCCGCCACGTGGCCGGGCTGGAAGGCGCCAACAGCACCGAGAACGATCGCCAGACGCCGAACCCGGTGATCGGCCTGATCACCGAGTGGCGCACCGCCAGCGGCGAGGTCGAGAAGCGCGACGAGAAGTCCGACCTGGGCGGCACCATGCGCCTGGGCCTGCAGGAGCAGCGGCTGAAGCCGGGCACGCTGGCGCGCGAGCTGTACGGCAAGGACGTGGTGGCCGAGCGCCATCGCCACCGCTACGAGTTCAACAACCGCTACCGCACCCAGCTGGAGGACGCCGGGCTGGTGATTTCCGGCAAGTCGATGGACGACACCCTGGTGGAAGTGGTGGAGCTGCCGCGCGACGTGCATCCGTGGTTCCTGGCCTGCCAGGCGCACCCGGAGTTCCTGTCTACGCCGCGCGGAGGGCACCCGCTGTTCATTGGTTTCATCCGCGCCGCGCGCGAGAAGAAGGCCGGCGGCAAGCTGTTGAAGGAAGCGCGGGCCTGACGCTCGTTTCCGCCTTCTCCCGCGGGGGAAGGTGCACCGTAGCGGCGGACGGGAGGCCGGCGAAGGCCTGGGTTCCCGGTTCCGCAAGGGCCTGGCCCCGGCCCCTCATCCAACCCCTTTCCCGCCGGGAGAGGGGCTTCAAACACGAGGTAGTTGAATGAAGCTCTGCGGATTCGAAGTCGGCCTGGACCACCCCCTGTTCCTGATCGCCGGCCCGTGCGTGATCGAGTCGATGCAGTTGCAGCTCGATACCGCCGGCAAGCTCAAGGAAATCACCGGCAAGCTGGGGATGAACTTCATCTTCAAGTCCAGCTTCGACAAGGCCAACCGCACCTCCGGCACCAGCTTCCGCGGCCCGGGGCTGGAAGAGGGCCTGAAGGTGCTGGCCGAAGTGAAGAAGCAGATCGGCGTGCCGGTGCTGACCGACGTGCACGAATACACGCCGATGGACGAGGTGGCCTCGGTCGTCGACGTGCTGCAGACCCCGGCGTTCCTGGTGCGCCAGACCGACTTCATCAAGAAGGTGTGCAGTGCCGGGCGGCCGGTGAACATCAAGAAGGGCCAGTTCCTGTCGCCGTGGGACATGAAGCCGGTCGTTGAGAAGGCGCGCTCCACCGGCAACCACGACATCATGGTCTGCGAGCGTGGCGCCAGCTTCGGCTACAACAACCTGGTCAGCGACATGCGCTCGTTGAGCGTGATGCGCGACACCGGCTGCCCGGTGGTGTTCGATGCCACCCATTCGGTGCAGTTGCCGGGCGGGCAGGGCAGCAGTTCCGGCGGCCAGCGCGAGTTCGTGCCGGTGCTGGCGCGCGCGGCGGTGGCGGTCGGCGTGGCCGGCCTGTTCGCCGAGACCCATCCCGATCCGTCCAAGGCGCTGTCCGACGGCCCCAATGCGTGGCCGCTGGACAAGATGGAAGCGCTGCTGGAAACGCTGCTGGCGCTGGATTCGATCACCAAGAAGAACGGGTTCCTGGAGAGCGCGCTCTGATGGCCGATAGCGGCGAGTCCGCGCAGGAGCGACCCGCGTGAAACGGGCCGCTCTTGCCGTTGCCGGCGTGCTTGTGGCGATGGCGGGCAATGCCGGCGCATGTGCCACCGACCCGCCGATGACCACGCCCGCGCCTGCCGACGCCGCGCGCGCCGCAGACATCGTCGCCGTCATCCACGTGGATCATGTCGCGCGCCTGACCGCCAGGGAGCGGGCTGAGACGGATCGCATGTTTACCACGGCCGATGGCGGGTTCTTCGTGCCGCCCGCGCCTTCCGTGCGCTTCACCGTGAACCGCCTGCTGAAGGGAGAGGTTCCGGTCGATGCACTGATCCGCAACGGCCCCACCAGCTGCGAGGTCGCGCTGCAGCAAGGTGGGGACTATGTTTTGTTTGCGATGAAACCACAGGCGCGGGGCGACCGGATCGTGCCGATGAATGGTACCTTTCGCCTGGACAAGACCCCCAGCGCCGCCGCCCAGCTGGCCGCCGTGGAATCCTCACTTACCCATCCCGACCCCAATCAACCATGACCAACATCGCAAAGATCCACGCCCGTGAAATCCTCGACAGCCGTGGCAACCCCACGCTGGAAGCCGAAGTCACCCTGGCCGACGGCTCGTTTGGTCGCGCCGCCGTGCCCTCGGGCGCATCGACCGGCACCAAGGAAGCGGTGGAACTGCGCGATGGCGACAAGACCCGCTACCTGGGCAAGGGCGTGCGCGACGCGGTGGCCAACGTCAACGGCCCGATCGCCGCGGCGCTGAAGGATTTCGATGCGCAGGACCAGACCGGGCTCGACCGCCGCCTGATCGACCTGGACGGCACCGAGAACAAGGGCCGCCTGGGCGCCAACGCGCTGCTGGGCGTTTCCATGGCCGCCGCGCACGCCGCCGCCGCTTCGAACAAGCAGGCGCTGTGGCAGTACCTGGCCGGCAAGACCGGCGCCACGCCGTCGCTGCCGGTGCCGATGATGAACATCATCAACGGCGGCGCGCACGCCGACAACAACGTCGATTTCCAGGAATTCATGGTGCTGCCGGTCGGCTTCGGCTCGTTCGGCGAATCGCTGCGCGCCGGCACCGAGATCTTCCATGCGCTCAAGTCGGTGCTCAAGGGCCACGGCCTGAGCACGGCGGTGGGCGACGAAGGCGGCTTCGCGCCGGACTTCCGCAGCAACGTCGAGGCGCTGGACACCATCCTGGAGGCCATCGGCAAGGCCGGCTACACCGCCGGCGAGGACATCCTGCTGGGCCTGGACGTGGCCTCCAGCGAGTTCTACGAGAACGGCAAGTACAACCTGGTCGGCGAGAACAAGCGCCTGACCTCCGAGCAGTTCGTCGATTTCCTGGCCGACTGGACCACGCAGTACCCGATCATCACCATCGAGGACGGCCTGGCCGAGAACGACTGGGCCGGCTGGAAGCTGCTGACCCAGCGCATCGGCGGCAAGGTGCAGCTGGTCGGCGACGACCTGTTCGTCACCAACCCGAAGATCTTCGCCGAAGGCATCGAGTCGGGCACCGCCAACGCCATCCTGATCAAGGTCAACCAGATCGGCACCCTGAGCGAGACCCTGGAAGCGATCGCCATGGCCGACAAGGCGCATTACGCGGCGATCGTCTCGCACCGCTCCGGCGAAACCGAGGACACCACCATCGCCGACATCGCCGTGGCCACCACCGCCACCCAGATCAAGACCGGCTCGCTGTGCCGCAGCGACCGCGTGGCCAAGTACAACCAGCTGCTGCGCATCGAGGAAGCCCTCGGTGGCAACGCGCGCTACGCCGGGCGTGACGCGTTCGTCTCGCTCAAGCGCTGACGCCGATGCGTGACTGGCGCTGGCTGCTGCTGGTGCTCGCGGTACTGCTGGCGCTGCTGCAGTACCGCTTCTGGTTCGGGCCGGGCAATTCGGGCGAGGTGATGATGCTCGAGGCCCAGGTCAGCAACCAGAAGCGGGACAACGAAGGCCTGCAGCAGCGCAACGACGCGCTCGCCGCCGAGGTCAAGGACCTCAAGGAAGGCGAGGCCGCCATCGAGGAGCGCGCGCGCAGCGAACTGGGCATGATCAAGCCCGGCGAGAAGTTCTATCGCGTGGTCGAGGACGCGCCGGCCGCGCGGCCGGGCGTGGCCCAGCCCGGCACGCACGATGCCGCGACGCAGGAGGTCGTGCCATGACCACCCAGGTCTGGGCCGTGGTGCCGGCCGCCGGCCGCGGCACCCGTTTCGGCGGGCCCGTGCCCAAGCAATACCTGCTGGCTGCGGGCGAACCGTTGCTGGCGCATGCGCTGGAGGCGCTGCTGTCGCACCCGGGCGTGGCCGGGGTGATGGTGGCCATTGCCGAGAACGATGCCGACTGGCCGGGCTGGAATGACTTCGCCGGCAAGCCGGTACTGACCTGCACCGGCGGCGACAGCCGCGCCGCCTCGGTGCTGGCCGGTTTGCAGGCATTGCCGGAAAGCGTGCGCGCCGACGATTTCGTGCTGGTGCACGACGCCGCGCGCCCGAACCTGCCGGCCGCCGACCTGGGCCGGCTGCTGGAGGTGGGGCGTGCCGACCCGGTCGGCGCCATCCTCGCCGCGCCGGTACGCGACACCCTCAAGCGCGCCGGCGACGACGGCGGCATCGACCGCACCGAGCCGCGCGAGCGGCTGTGGCGCGCACTCACGCCGCAGCTGTTCCGGCGCCACCAGTTGACCCGTGCCCTGCTGGAAGCGACCGGCGCCGGTGTCGAGGTGACCGACGAGGCCATGGCCATGGAGCGCCAGGGCGCGCGGCCGTTGCTGGTCGAAGGCGACGAGTGCAACTTCAAGGTCACCACGCCGGCCGACCTGGCCCGCTTCGAGTTCGAGCTGTCGCGGCGTGGCTGAATCCCGTCCGGCGAATCCCGCGCCGGGCCCGAAACGACAACCTGATCCGACGCCATGAATCCTCCCGCCTTTCCTCCCATCCGCATCGGCCAGGGCTACGACGTGCACGCCTTCGGCGAAGGCGACCACGTCATGCTCGGCGGCGTGCGCGTGCCGCACCGTTGCGGGGTGCTCGCGCACAGCGACGGCGACGTGATCCTGCACGCCCTGTGCGACGCGATGCTGGGGGCGCTGGCGCTGGGCGACATCGGCCAGCATTTCCCGCCCAGCGACGACCGCTGGAAGGGCGCGGACAGCAGCGATTTCGTGCGCCACTGCAACGGCCTGCTGCGCGAGCGCGGGTGGCAGGTGGGCAACACCGACATCACCGTGATCTGCGAGCGGCCCAAGGTCGGCCCGCACGCGCCTGCGATGCGCGAAACGCTGGCGCAGCTGCTGGGCGTTGCGCTGGACCGGGTCAGCATCAAGGCCACCACCAGCGAGAGACTGGGCTTCACCGGCCGCGAGGAAGGCATCGCCGCGCAGGCGGTGGTGCTGCTGCTTCCCGCATAATTCCCATTCCGCAGGCGTGTCATCGGTCGCGACCGGGCGCTGCCCGGCGCTCCGCCGGCAGCATCGCCTCCCCCCGCACGGCGTGCCCGGCGGGCCCGCCGTCACCGGCGCGGCCGCTGCAGGCGAGCCGGGCCATTGTTCAGGACCGACATGATGGATCTTCCCCTTGCCTATGGCGCCCCGGTGTTGAGCGCGTCGATGCGCAGCGTGCCGGAGGACTTCCAGGTCGACGAACTGCCCGCCTTCGAGGCGAGCGGCGAGGGCGAGCACCTGCTGCTGGACATCCGCAAGCGCGGCGCCAACACCGTGGCCGTGGCCAGGCAGCTGGCGCAGTGGGCCGGCGTGCCGGAAATGGGGGTCAGCTATGCCGGGCAGAAGGACCGGCACGCGGTGACCACGCAGCGTTTCAGCGTGCACCTGCCCAAGCGGATTGCGCCGGACCTGGCGCTGCTGGAATCGGACGAGGTGCATGTCCTGGCCTCCACCTGGCACAACCGCAAGCTGCAGCGCGGTGCGCTGGCCGGCAACCGCTTCACGCTGGTGCTGCGCGGCGTGCAGGGCGAGCGGGCGGCGATCGAGGCGCGACTGCAGGCCATCGCCACGCGCGGCCTGCCCAACTGGTTCGGCGAGCAGCGCTTCGGTCGCGACGGTGGCAACGTGCCGGCGGCGCTGGCGATGTTCGGCGGCCGCAGGGTGCGCAAGGACCAGCGCTCCATGCTGCTGTCGGCGGCGCGCTCGGCGTTGTTCAACCGGGTGCTCGCCGCGCGGGTGGAGCAGGGCAACTGGGACGGTGCGCTGGAGGGCGAGGTGTGGATGCTCGACGGCAGCCGTTCGGTGTTCGGTCCAGAGCCGATGAGCGAGGCGCTGGCCGAACGCCTGGCGCGGTTCGACATCCACCCCAGCGGGCCGTTGTGGGGCGCGGGCGAACTGCGCGCTGCCGGCGCGGCGCTGGCACTGGAACAGGCGGCGCTGGCCGATGAGCAGGCGCTGGCGCTGCGTGCCGGACTGGAGCAGGCCGGCCTCAAGCAGGAGCGCCGCGCGCTGCGGCTGCGCCCGGCGTTGATGCGGCATGCCTGGCTGCAGGACGACGTACTGGAGCTCGCCTTCGCGTTGCCGCCAGGGTGCTACGCCACCGCGGTGCTGCATGAACTGGGGCCCGTGGCCGACGCCAGCCGCGCCGCGGCGCCGGCGGCGGAGTAAGCCCGCGGCTGTCTTCGCGGTGCGCAGGCGGGCTGCACCCGCCTGGCCGCGCTCAGCGTCGCGCCAGCAGCACCAGCACCGCGCCGGTACCGCCCTGCGCCGGCGGCGCGGAGTGGAACGCGAGCACGTCGTTGCGCTGGCGCAGCAGACGGTCCACCAGGTTCTTGAGTACCGGCGCGCCGCCATCGGACTGCAGGCCCTTGCCGTGGATGATGCGCACGCAGCCGTGGTCGTGCGCATGGGCCTCGAGCAGGAACTCGCGCAGCAGCTGCTCGGCCTGGGCGACGCCGGCGCCATGCAGGTCCAGTTCGTCCTGCACCGAGTACTGGCCGCGCTTGAGCCGCTGGAACATGCGTGCGGGCAGGGTGTCGCGGCGGTAGCTGGCCACGTCGCCGGCTTCCAGCGGCGTGCTGGAATGCAGCAGCCGGGCGAACTCGCCAAGCGCCTGGGCCTCGTCCTGTTCGGCCATGCGCGCGCGCGGCCTGGGCCGCGGGCGGGTGATGGCGGGCACCTCCACCTTGCGCAGCGGCGTTACCTCGCCGATGGCCGAGCGGAACAGGGCGCCGTCGTCTTCGTCTTCTGGGTGCGACATGCGCATAGCGTAACGGCTGCGGCAATGGGGAGGGCGTCACGGGAAGGCGGTGGGCGCATTCCGGTATCATGCCGGATCGGGCCATGCCGGCCGGCGTGCAGCACGCCGCCGGGATGGCGGTGGACGGCGCGGCTGCAGTGGCGCCGTCATGGATTCAGCGATTCAGGTCTTCAATGCGCGTACTTGTAAGCAACGACGACGGCGTGGACGCCCCCGGCATCAAGATGCTCGCCGAGGAGCTGCGCAATGCCGGCCACGAGGTCACCGTGGTGGCGCCGGACCGCGACCGTTCCGGTGCCAGCAATTCCCTCACCCTGGACCAGCCGGTGCGGCTGCGCCGGATCGACCACTACACCTGCGCGGTAAGCGGAACGCCCACCGACTGCGTGCACCTGGCGCTGACCGGCATGCTGGAGCACGAGCCGGACATCGTGGTCTCGGGCATCAACAATGCCGCCAACCTCGGCGACGACGTGATCTATTCCGGGACCGTGTCCGCGGCGATGGAAGGGCGCTTCCTCGGCCTGCCGTCGGTGGCGGTGTCGCTGGTCACCCAGCGCCATGAGGCCCGCAACTTCCTCAGCGCGGCGCGTGCGGCCATCGAGATCGTGGCGCGGCTGAAGGCCGACCCGTTGCCCGCCGACACCATCCTCAACGTCAACGTGCCGGACCTGCCATGGGAGCAGATCCGCGGGTTCGAGGTCACCCGGCTGGGCAACCGCCACCGCGCCGAGGCCTGCATCCCGGCCACCGACCCGCGCGGCAATGCCGTGTACTGGATCGGTCCGGCCGGTTCCGAGCAGGATGCCGGCCCCGGTACCGATTTCCACGCGGTGCGTACCGGGCATATCTCGATCACCCCGATCCAGGTCGACCTCACCCGCTACGAGGCGCTGGAAAAGGTGGCCAGCTGGGTGGGCGGGTTGTCCGCCACGCTGGGGCCGCGGGCATGACCCCGCGGCTGCGCCTTTCCCCGGAAGCAGTCGGCAGCGGCATGACCTCGCAGCGGGTGCGCGACCGCCTGGTCGATCGCCTGCGCGAGGTGGGCATCGGCGACGAACGCGTGCTCAACGCGGTGCGGGTGGTGCCGCGGCACCTGTTCATCGACGAGGCGCTGGCCTCGCGCGCCTATGAGGACACCGCGCTGCCGATCGGCCATGGCCAGACCATCTCCCAGCCGTGGGTGGTGGCGCGCATGACCGAGGCGGTGCTGCAGGTGGCGCCCAGGACGGTGCTGGAAGTGGGCACCGGCTCGGGCTACCAGGCGGCGATCCTGGCCGCGGTCGGCCTGGAGGTGTTCACCGTCGAGCGGATCGGCGACCTGCTGCGGCAGGCCCGCAAGCGCCTGCGGCAGCTGGGGATGAACGTACGCAGCAAACACGACGACGGGCGCATCGGCTGGCCCGAGCATGGCCCCTACGACGCCATCGTCGTCACCGCCGCGGCACCGGCGCTGGTGGATGCACTGATCGAACAGCTGGCCGTTGGTGGCCGCCTGGTGGCGCCGGTCGGCGGCCCCGGCGGGCAGGTGCTGCTGCAACTTACCCGGCAGGCCGACGGCATCGTGCAGGAGGAACTGGCGCCGGTCAGTTTCGTGCCGTTGCTGTCGGGCATGCTGGACTGACACACGGGAACCTCGCGACGATGAAGATATTCGGGCCGCTGTACGACCGCGCGCTGTACTGGGCCAGCCACAAGCGTGCGCCCACCTACCTGACGGTGCTGAGCTTCATCGAGGCCATCATTTTCCCGGTGATGCCGGAAGTGATGTTGATGCCGATGTGCGTGGCGCAGCCGCGCAAGGGCTGGCGCTTCGCCACCCTGAGCCTGGCCGGTTCGATGGTCGGCGCGATGGTCGGCTATGCGTTGGGCCACTATGCGTTCGAGGCGATAAAGCCGCTGTTCGCCGCGCTGGGCATGCTGTCGGGCATCGAGGCGGGCATCGCCACGCTGCAGGCGAAGATGGTCGAATCGCCGTGGGCGGTGTTCACCTTCCTGGTGCTGGGTGGCTTCATGCCCATTCCGATGAAGGTGTTCACCTGGGCTTCCGGTATCGTCGGCGTGCCGCTGCCACAGTACGTGCTGAGCATGCTGGTCGGGCGCGGGAAGCGCGTGTACGTGCTGGCGGCGGTGATCCGCTTCGGCGGTGCGCGTGCGGCCGATGCGCTGCGACGCTGGATCGAACCGCTGGGCTGGATCGCGACCGCGCTGGTCGTCGGCCTGGTGGGCTGGCTGGTATGGAGGGCGAAATTCGCATGAATGCAGAGGTAGGGATCAAGGGCGCTTCCAGGGCGGTCGCCGGCATGGCGGCGCTGCTGTTGGTGGCGATGACGGCCGGTTGCGGCACCGCCACGGTGGTCAAGCCTTCCGGCGGTAGTTCGTCCAGGGCCGCGGCCGCGCCGCGCACGTCGGTGCCCAAGCCGGGGCAGACCGCGGTGGTGCGCCGGGGCGACACGCTGTACGCGCTGGCCCGCATCCACAACATCACCCCCGGCGACCTGGCGGCGTGGAATGGCCTGTCCAACCCGAACGCGATCTATCCGGGGCAGACGCTGCGCCTGTATCCGGGGGGCACGGGCGCGTCGCGCCCGGCCACGGGCAGCAGCGGGTCGGCCGCGCGGCCATCGGCACCGCCGCCCGTGGCGACGCCGGCGCCGGCCAACAGCGGCATCGGCTGGCGCTGGCCGGCCGACGGCGCGCTGGTCGGCCGCTTCGTCGCCGGCGAGACCACCAAGCAGGGCATCGACATCGCCGGCAGCAGCGGGCAGGCGGTGCGCGCGGCTGGCCCGGGGGTGGTGGTCTATTCCGGTGCCGGCCTGGTCGGCTACGGCGAACTGATCATCATCAAGCACAACGAACAGTGGCTGTCGGCCTACGGCCACAACCGCAAGCGCCTGGTCAACGAGGGGCAGAACGTCAAGGCCGGCGACCAGATCGCGGAAATGGGCCGCACCGGCACCTCGCGCGACATGCTGCACTTCGAGATCCGCTACAACGGCAAGCCGGTGGATCCGCTGCAATACCTGCCGCAGAGGTAAGCCATGGCGTCCGGGCCGCAGGCGGGCGGCCCGCCTGCCGAGCCCTGGCGGGATGGAATGCGGGTCGCGGCCGGATCGTCGGGTATCCGCCTGACTGACGGGTGTGCCGCACCGGAGGCCGTGGCGTGACAGCGACGGGGCATGCATGCGCGCCCGTCATCGACCAAGGAGCAACAGCATGGACAGACCCCGTTACTGGTTCGCCGCCAAGGAGCTGGGGTGGGGCTGGGGCTGGCCGCTTGCGTGGCAGGGGTGGCTCGCCTACGCCAGCGCGGCCGCGCTGCTGGTTGCCAGCTTCGTGGTCTTCCCGCCGGCGGCCGCTCCGCTCCGCTTCGTCGCCTGCAATGCGGGCGTGGCCGTGGCGCTGCTGCTGGCGTGCTGGCTCAAGGGCGAGCCCCTGCGCTGACCCGGAGCCAGGGCGTTGGACACGGGTGAGGGCGCGCTGCCGCCGGTCGTGCCCGCCGCGGCCTCCGGCTGTCGACGGTGCAGCGTCAGCTGCCCGGGGCGTCCAGGATGAAGGCTGCGACCACGCGGCGGTTTTCGCCGGCCAGCACGTTGAAGGTGCGCGCCGCCGACGCGTTGTTCATCACTTCGATGCCGACGCCGCGGGTCAGGCAGGCGGCCATGACTTCCACCGGCGGAAACACCTGGCGCTCGCCCGTGCCGAGGATGAACACCGCCGGGTTCTGCTCCAGTGCCGGCGCCAGGTCGGCCACGCTGAGCTGGCCGGCCGCGGCCACTGCCCAGTCCTCGATCAACTGGTCGGGGGCGAGGATGAAGCTGCGCGCCAGCGTCCGGTCGTTGACCCGGGCCTGATGGCCGTCGGCCGAGCGCAGGGCATAGATGTAGTCGGGCAGTTCGCGGCTCAGTTGCATCGTTCGCGTCTCGGCGGATCAGCCGCGGGGCAGCACGATCTGGCGCTTTTCCCGGGCCGGGCGGTACAGGACGGCGACATGGCCGATGCGCTGGACCAGCGCGCCGCCACTGGCCTGGACCAGCTCGGCGACCATCGCTTCGCGCGCCTCGCGGTCCTCGGCGGCGATCTTCACCTTGATCAGTTCATGGCGTTCCAGCACCTCGTCCAGTTCCGCCAGGAAGGCGGGGGTGACCCCCTTGCCGCCGATCTGCAGCAGTGCTTTCAGATCGTGGGCCATGCCGCGCAGGAATCGGTTCTGGGCCGGGGTGAGGACGATGGACATGCAGTGATTACGGGTTATCAAGGGGGTTCAGGGTATCATGACCACCCCTACAGGCCGCATTCCGATGTCCCGCAGCAAGAGCAGTCAACGCTGGTTGAAGGAGCATTTCTCCGACCCCTTCGTGAAGAAGGCGCAGGCCGAGGGCATGCGCTCGCGCGCTGCCTACAAACTGGAGGAGCTGCTCCAGCGCGACCGGCTGCTGAAGCCGAACATGGTGGTGGTAGACCTCGGCGCAGCGCCGGGCGGTTGGTCGCAGCAGGTGCGGAGACAGCTGGGCGACAGTGGCCGGGTGCTGGCGCTGGACATCCTGGAAATGCCGCCGCTGGCCGGCGTGGAGTTCCTTCATGGTGACTTCAGGGAAGAAACGGTCCTATCCCAGTTCGAGGCCATGCTCGGCGGCCAGCCGGTAGACCTTGTCCTGTCGGATATGGCCCCCAATAAGAGTGGCATGGATGCGGTGGACCAGCCGCGGATGATGCACCTGGCGGAGCTGGCGATGGATTTCGCCGATCACCATCTCAAGCCGGGTGGGGCGTTCCTGATCAAGCTGTTCCAGGGCGTCGGCTTTGACGACTACGTGCGGGAAATGCGCCGCCGTTACGACAAGGTCGTGATCCGCAAGCCGGAAGCCTCGCGCAAGCGCTCGCCCGAGGTCTATGCGCTCGGGCAGGGCAAGCGCACGCAGATCAAGTAAGCTCGACACCATACGAATCGCGACAGAAATTAGAGGAACACCGGAGCCGATGAGGATGAACGACCTGACCAAGAACCTCCTGCTATGGGTGGTTGTCGCCGTCGTGCTGATGGTGGTGTTCCAGAGCTTCGCCCCGCGCGGCGGCACGCCGACGGTCGGCGACGCCAGCAACTACACCCAGTTCCTGCAGGAAGTGGACGCGGGCCGGATCAAGTCGGTGGAGTTCACCGACGACACCACCCTGACCACCAACGCCATCCGCTTCAAGCGCAGCGACGGCAGCGAGGGTTCGCTGTACGCGCCGCGCGACGAGAAGCTGATCGACCAGCTCTACACCAAGAAGGTCGACATCGTGCGCATGAAGCCGGCCACCGGGCCGAGCTTCTGGTCGATCCTGCTGCAGTTCCTGCCGGTGCTGCTGCTGATCGGCTTCTGGATCTTCATGATGCGGCAGATGCAGGGCGGTGGCGGCGGCGCCAAGGGCGCGATGTCCTTCGGCAAGTCGCGCGCCAAGCTGCAGGGCGAGGACCAGATCAAGGTGACCTTCGCCGACGTGGCCGGTTGCGACGAGGCCAAGGAGGAGGTCGGCGAACTGGTCGATTTCCTGCGCGACCCGTCCAAGTTCACCAAGCTCGGCGGCAAGATCCCGCGCGGCGTGCTGATGGTCGGCCCGCCCGGCACCGGCAAGACCCTGCTGGCGCGCGCCATCGCCGGCGAGGCCAAGGTGCCGTTCTTCAGCATCTCCGGCTCGGACTTCGTGGAGATGTTCGTCGGCGTCGGCGCCAGCCGCGTGCGCGACATGTTCGAGCAGGCCAAGAAGCACGCACCGTGCATCATCTTCATCGACGAGATCGATGCGGTCGGCCGCCACCGCGGTTCCGGCATGGGCGGTGGCCACGACGAGCGCGAGCAGACCCTGAACCAGATGCTGGTCGAGATGGACGGCTTCGAGGGCGGTGAGGGCGTGATCGTGATCGCCGCCACCAACCGGCCGGACGTGCTCGACAAGGCGCTGCTGCGCCCGGGCCGCTTCGACCGCCAGGTCATGGTCGGCCTGCCCGACATCAAGGGCCGCGAGCAGATCCTGCGCGTGCACCTGCGCAAGGTGCCGGCCGCCGACGACGTCAGGCCGGAAGTGCTGGCGCGCGGCACCCCGGGGTTCTCCGGCGCCGACCTGGCCAACCTGGTCAACGAGGGCGCCCTGTTCGCCGCGCGCCGCGGCAAGCAGGAAGTGAGCATGCAGGACTTCGAGGACGCCAAGGACAAGATCTACATGGGTCCGGAGCGCCGCAGCATGGTCATGCGCGAGGACGAGCGCCGCAACACGGCCTACCACGAGTCGGGCCACGCGGTGGTCGCCATGTCGCTGCCCAAGGCCGACCCGGTGCACAAGGTCACCATCATGCCGCGCGGCTGGGCGCTGGGCGTGACCTGGCAGCTGCCCGAGCACGACCACATCAGCAAGTACAAGGACCGCATGCTGGAAGAGCTGGCGATCCTGTTCGGTGGCCGCATCGCCGAGGAGATCTTCGTCGGCGAGATGTCCACCGGCGCCTCCAACGACTTCGAGCGCGCCACCAAGCTGGCCCGCGGCATGGTCACCAAGTACGGCATGTCCGACGTGCTGGGCACCATGGTCTATGCCGACGAGGAAGCCGGCTACGGCATGCACAGCAAGACCATTTCCGAGGCCACCCAGCAGAAGGTGGACGCGGAGATCCGCCGCATCCTCGACGAGCAGTACAACGTGGCGCGCCGCATCCTGGAAGAAAAGCGCGACATCGTCGAAGCGATGACCGCTGCGCTGCTGGACTGGGAAACCATCGACGCCGAGCAGGTCAAGGCGATCATGGAAGGCCGCAAGCCCTCGCCGCCGGCCGGCTGGGTCGACAAGGGCAAGAGCGACCCGTCCGACGGCGACAAGGGCGGCGACGAACGCCCGGTGGCGCCGATCACCGACCCGGCCGGCCAGCACTGAGCCAGCGGCGTCGCCATGCACGCACGACGGGCCGGGTTTTCCCCGGCCCGTTGCTTTTGTGCCCGGCCTGGCACGCTCATGTCCGTGGCACCTCCGGCCGCGGCGCCGCGACCGCCGATGCGCCCGGCCGCGTCTGCCCATCACCATGACGGCAGGCTTTTCCCCCCGTCCTCGGCTACCCTTCGCAGCATGAACGAACCTTCTCCCAGCACTTCCACCCACATCCCCGAGATGGTGATCGCCACCGTGGCCGGCGTCGCCTTCGGGGTGAAGACCGGCCACTACCTGACGGGCATTTTCATCGGCATCGTGCTGGGCGTGGCGCTCAGCGTGCTGGGCACCGTGGTGCGTGCCAGGAGCCGGCGCTGATGTTCGATACCTCGCCGGTCGTGGATTGCGCCGGCCGGCCGTTGCGGCTGGACCGCCCGCGGGTGATGGGCATCGTCAACGTCACCCCGGATTCGTTCTCCGATGGCGGGCGGCATTTCAGTACCGATGCGGCCATCGCCCATGCGCTGGCGCTGGTCGAACAGGGCGCGGACATTCTCGACATCGGCGGCGAGTCGACCCGGCCCGGTGCCGGGCAGGTGTCGGCGCAGCAGGAAATCGAGCGTGTGGCGCCGGTGATCGAGGCGCTGGCGGCGCGGGTGCCGGTGCCGCTCAGCGTGGATACCTTCAAGCCGGAGGTGATGCGCGCCGCAGTGGCGGCCGGTGCCGGCATGGTCAATGACGTGCAGGCGCTGCGTCAGCCCGGCGCGCTGGAGGTCGTGGCCGGTTCCGGCGTGGCCGTGGTGCTGATGCATGCGGTCGGTGGCCCGCATGACGCCGGCGTGGCCTGGGACAGCGACGATGTCGCCGGCGACGTGCAGCGTTTCCTCGCCGAGCGCCTGTTCGCCGCGGAGATGGCCGGCATCGCCCGCAACCGGCTGGTGGTCGATCCCGGGTACGGCTTCAACAAGGACACCGCGCAGAATTTCGCACTGCTGGCCGCGCAGGAAAAACTGCTGGCGCTGGGCGTGCCGGTGCTGGCGGGGCTGTCGCGCAAGCGCTGCATCGGCGAGGTCACCGGCCGCACCGTTGCCGCCGAGCGCGTGGCCGGCTCGGTCGCCGCGCACCTGCTGGCGGTGCAGCGCGGCGCCGGCATCGTGCGCGTGCACGACGTCGCCGCCACGGTCGATGCGTTGAAGGTGCTGGCCGCGCTCGACGCGGTACCGGCCCCCCGTGCCGACCGCGTGGCGCCGCCGCGCTGGCCGGACGAGGACTGATGGCGGCCGACACGCGGCCGCTGGCGATCGCGCTGATGGGCCCCACCGCGTCGGGCAAGACCGCCGCGGCGATCGAACTGGCCCGGCGCCACGGCGGCGAGATCGTCAGCGTCGACTCGGCGCTGGTGTACCGCGGCCTGGAGATCGGCGCGGCCAAGCCCGACCTGGCCGAACGCGCCGGCATTGCGCATCACCTGCTGGACCTGCGCGACCCCTGGCAGAGCTATTCGGCCGCCGAGTTCGCGGTCGACGCCGCCGCGGCGGTGCGCGACATCGTCGCGCGTGGCCGGCTGCCGATCCTCGCCGGCGGTACCGGGTTGTATTTCCGGGCGCTGCTGCAGGGGCTGTCGCCGATGCCGGAAGCCGACCCGGCCCTCCGCGCGGAAATCGCGGCCGAAGCCGACGTGGCGGGCTGGCCGGCGCTGCATGCGCAGCTGGCCCGGATCGATCCGGCCGCGGCCCGGCGCATCCATGCCACCGACCCGCAGCGCATCCAGCGCGCGCTGGAGGTGTACCGGCTCACCGGCAAGCCGATCAGCCATTGGCAGGCGTTGCCCGGCGTCGCCCGGCTGCCGGCGCGCGTGCTCAAGCTGGTGCTGGCGCCGGCCGACCGCGCGGTGCTGCATGCCCGCATCGAACGCCGCTTCGACCTGATGCTGGAGGCCGGCTTTCTCGACGAGGTACGGCGCCTGCGCGCGCTGCCGCCGATGGCCGGGGTGCCGGCGCCGCTCGACCTGCCGGCGATCCGCGCGGTGGGTTATCGCCAGGCCTGGCAGTTCCTGGACGGGTACGACAGCGCCGCGGGTTTCCGCGACAAGGCGATCTTCGCCACCCGCCAGTTGGCCAAGCGCCAACTGACCTGGCTGCGCGGCGAGCTGGATGCGCGCTGGTTCGATCCGGCCACCGATGCCGGCCGCCTGCAGGACGCGGTTTCCCTGTTCCTGGGGCGATGAAGCGCGCCGGGCGGTGTAACATCCCCGTTCCGGGCAGGCAGGGGAAGCCGCATGGCCCGGGTCGATAAGAACAATAAAGAGGAGTTGAAGATGTCCAAGGGGCAATCTTTGCAGGACCCGTTCCTGAACGCACTGCGCCGCGAGCGCGTGCCGGTTTCGGTGTACCTGGTCAATGGCATCAAGCTGCAGGGCACGATCGAGTCGTTCGACCAGTTCGTGGTGCTGCTGCGCAATACGGTCAGCCAGATGGTCTACAAGCACGCCATTTCCACCGTGGTGCCGGCGCGCAACGTACGCGTGGGGCCGGGCGGCGGCTACGTGCAATCGGCCGACAGCAATCAGGCAGGCGATGACGACAACGAATAAGCAGGACGTGGCGCGTGTTTGACCGCTCCAAACGAGGCGAACACGCGCTGTTGATCCAGCCGCACCCGGGGCGGCTGGAAGAGGATGTGCTGGAAGAGTTCACCGACCTGGCCCGCTCGGCCGGCGCCAGCATCGCGGCCACCGTGACCGCGCGCATCGACCGCCCCAATCCCTCCACCCTGATCGGCAGCGGCAAGCTGGACGAGGTCAAGGCCATGGCCGACGCCACCGGCGCCGACCTGGTGCTGGTCAACCATGCCCTGACCCCGGTGCAGGAACGCAACCTGGAGCGGTTCCTGGAGCGGCGCGTGATCGACCGCACCGGGCTGATCCTGGACATCTTCGCCCAGCGTGCGCACAGCCACGAAGGCAAACTGCAGGTGGAGCTGGCGCAGCTGCGCCACCTGGCCACGCGCCTGGTACGCGGCTGGACCCACCTGGAGCGCCAGCGCGGCGGTTCCATCGGCCTGCGCGGCCCCGGCGAAACCCAGCTGGAAACCGACCGCCGCCTGCTGCAGAAGCGGGTGGAGCAGCTGCAGAAGCGGCTGGAAAAGGTCGAGGTACAGCGCACCCAGATGCGCCGCGCGCGCGTGCGCAGCGAGATGCCGCGGGTGGCCCTGGTGGGCTATACCAACGCCGGCAAGTCGACCCTGTTCAATGCCCTGACCGGTGCCGGCGCCTATGCAGCCGACCAGCTGTTCGCCACCCTCGACCCGACCGTGCGCCGCATCGCGCTGCCCGGCGGCAACGCCATGCTGGCCGACACCGTTGGGTTCGTCCGCGACCTGCCGCACGAACTGGTGGCGGCGTTCCGCTCGACCCTGAGCGAGGCGCGCGAGGCCGATTTCCTGCTGCACCTGGTGGATGCCGCCGATCCGCTGCGCGAGGAACGCATCGCCCAGGTCGACGAAGTGCTGGAGGCGGTGGGCGCGGGCGAGCTTCCGCAACTGCTGGTGTTCAACAAGATCGACCGCATCGAAGGTGCCGAGGTGCGCCACGACGCGCAGGACGGCGTGCCGGACGAGGCGCGCCGCGAGCGGGTGTGGATCTCCGCGCGCGACGGCCGCGGTCTGGACCTGCTGCAGTCGGTGCTGGGCAAGCGTCTGGGGTTGCAGCACGTCACCGGCCGCGTGCGCCTGCCGCCCAGCGCCGGCCGGCTGCGCTCGCGCCTGCACCAGCTGGAGGTCATCCGCAGCGAACAGGCCGACGAGGAAGGCTGGCTGATCGAGGTGGACATTCCCATCGCCGAGGCCGAGAAGCTGGCTGCCGGTGCCGATGGCCAGGTGATCCGTGCGCTGCTGCCGGAGCGCGAGCCGGAGTGGTGAGCGTTAACGCGGACATCAAACCCGGCATGTAGACCGGGGCCGTCGGCACTGGTTACGGTCGCCAGGCAGTTGGGCGCAGGCGTCGAATCCGGTGGATCCAGAAACTGATGGGGGCGATGACGTGGCGGCGATGGTCGGATGGCCGCGTCAGCGGTGGAGCATCCGGTGTGCGTGGCCATGAGGGACACGCCTCAAGGCCGGCATGGGGTCAGGTCAATCGCGCCAGTGCCTGTCCCAGCCGTACGGGGCGTTCGGCCTTCAGCGCCGGATCGAACTGCGCCACGCCCGGCGGCAGCAGCACGATCACGGTGGAGCCGTAGTTGAAACGGGCCGCGCCTCGATGACACCAGGGCGTCAGGGAAGTGGGCGCGTCGCCACGCGTCGTGATGTGCCCGCGTCGGAACAGGCCATTACGTCAATCGCGCCAGTGCCTGTCCCAGCCGCACCGGGCTTTCGGCTTTCAGCACGGGATCGAACTGCGCCACGCCCGGCGGCAGCAGCACGATTACGGTGGAGCCGTAGTTGAAGCGGGCCGCGCCTCATTGAGACCAGGGCGTCAGGGAAGTGGCCGCGTCGCCACGCGTCGTGATGTGGCCGCGTCGGAACAGGCCATTACGTCAACCGCGCCAGTGCCTGCCCCAGCCGTACGGGGCTTTCGGCTTTCAGCACGGGATCGAACTGCGCCACGCCCGGCGGCAGCAGCACGATTACGGTGGAGCCGTAGTTGAAGCGGGCCGCGCCTCGATGACACCAGGGCGTCAGGGAAGTGGGCGCGTCGCCACGCGTCGTGATGTGCCCGCGTCGGAACAGGCCATTACGTCAATCGCGCCAGTGCCTGCCCCAGCCGCACCGGGCTTTCGGCCTTCAGCGTGGGATCGAACTGCGCCACCCCCGGCGGCAGCAGCACGATCACGGTGGAGCCGTAGTTGAAGCGGGCCATCTCCGCGAACCGTTCCAGCGTAACCCCCTTGCCACGCCAGTCCTTGCGGGTGATGCGGTCGCCGTAGGCGGGGATTTCCTCGCCGCTCCAGACCGTTTCCACGCCGCTGACCAGCAGCGCGCCGACCATCACCTGCACCATCGGGCCGAAGTCGGTGTCGAAGTGGCACACCAGCCGCTCGTTGCGGGCGAACAGGCGCGGCACGTGGGCCACCGCGGCCGGGCCGACGCTGAACAGGCGCCCGGGCACGTGCACGGTTTCGCGCAGGGTGCCGCTCCAGGGCATGTGCACGCGGTGGTAGTCGCGTGGCGACAGGTACACGGTGGCGAACAGGCCGTTGGCGAAGGGTTCGGCAGCGGCGGCGTCGCCGAGCAGTTCGGCGGCGGTGAACGACTGGCCCTTGGCCTGGAAGATGCGACCGTCCTCGATCGGGCCGAGCTGGCTGATGCGCCCGTCGGCCGGCATCAGCAGCGTACGCGGGTCGGCATCGGCCACGCGCGCGCCGGGGGCCAGTGCGCGGGTGAAGAAGGCATTGAAGCTGGGGTAGCTGCGTGGGTCCGGGTTGGCCGCCTCGGCCAGGTTGACGTCGAACTTGCGCGTCACCGTGTCGATCAGCCAGCGCGACACGCGCGGGCTGCGCGAATAGGCCAGCGAGCGCGCCATCGACGACAACAGGCGATGGGGCAGGGCATGGGTGAGCGTGGTCAACAGACTCATGGTGCGGTGGTTCCGGTGAGCTTGGTCAGGTCGCTGGCGATCAGCTTCGGGTCGAACGGCGGGCGCATCAGCCCGGCCAGCCGGCCCTCGGGGTCGAGCACCGCGATGCTGGCCGAGTGGTCCATGCTGTAGTCGTTCGGGTTGGTCTTGTAGTTCTTTCCCGGCGCCTTCTGGAACACCAGGCCCAGCGGCGTGGCGAAGCGCTCCAGCGACGGCACGTCGGCGGTCGCTGCCAGGGTGTCCTTGTGGAAGGCGTGGGCGTATTCGCCCAGCCGCGCCGGCGTATCGCGCTCGGGATCGACCGACACGAACACCACCCGCGGGCGCAGGCTTTCGGGGATGCGCTCCCACTGCTTCTGCGCCAGGGCCAGTTCGGACAGGGTGGTCGGGCACACGTCCGGGCAGGAGGTGAAGCCCAGGAACACCAGCGTCCAGTGCCCGCGCAGCTCGCCGGGAATCAGGCGGGTGCCGTCGGACTGGCTGAGGCTGAAATCGGGCAGCGGCCGCGGCGTGGGGTAGAAAATGATCGAACCGGCCTGGTGGCCGCCATTGCCGGCCGGGCCGAATACCTTCTGCGCCAGCAACAGGCCCAGCCCAGCCGCCAGCGCGATGGCCAGGACGATGCCGGTATTGCGGTTGAACATGGACCGTTTCTCCGTAGGGGTGGTGGCGGCCCCGCCAGGGCGGGGCGCGGGTCTGCGGGGGCGGTGGCAGTGCGCGCCGGCGGCCGCTTGCCGGGGCGTTGCGGGCCGATGCCGGGACATCGCCGCAGTTTCGGCTGCAACCGGGCGCTCAATATACCGGGTGCACGCCTATAATCGCAGACCACCCTTGTCCCCCGTATTGCCATGACAGCCCAGGCGGCCGCCGAACTCCACACGATCATCGACCTGATCCGCTACGGCGCCAGCCGTTTCAATGCCGCGGGCCTGACCTTCGGACACAGCTACGACAATGCGCTGGACGAAGCCACCAGCCTGGTGCTGCATACCCTGCACCTGCCGCCGGACCTGGGCCCGGCCTATGGCCAGGCGCGACTGCTGGCAGAGGAAAAGCAGCAGGTGCTGGCGCTGTTCGAGCGCCGCATCGCCGAGCGCGTGCCAGCCGCCTACCTGACCGGCGAGGCCTGGTTCGCCGGCCTGAGCTTCAAGAGCGACGCACGCGCGCTGGTGCCGCGTTCGCCGATCGCCGAACTCATCCTCAACGGCTTCGAACCGTGGCTGGCCGGGCGTGACGTCACCCGCGCGCTGGACCTGTGCACCGGTTCGGGCTGCATCGCCATCGCCATGGGCCATTACTACCCGAACTGGCAGGTGGACGGCAGCGACATCAACGAAGCCGCGCTGTCGCTGGCGGCCGAGAACAAGGAGCGCCTGCTAGCGCACAACGTCGAGCTGGTCCGCAGCGATCTGTTCGCCGGCCTGCAGGGCCGCGTCTACGACCTGATCGTCACCAATCCGCCGTACGTCACCAACGACGAGACCGACGCGCTGCCGCGCGAGTACGCGCACGAACCGGAACTGGCGCTGCGCGCCGGCGACGACGGCCTGGACCTGGTGCTGAAGATCCTGCGCGACGCGCCGGACCACCTGAGCGAGGATGGCCTGCTGATCTGCGAAGTGGGGGATTCCGAGCAGCACCTGGTCAAGCTGCTGCCGGAAGTGTTCATGTCCTGGATCGAGTTCAAGGTCGGGCAGATGGGCATCTTCGCGGTCGAGGCCGCCGAGCTGCGCGCGCACCACGCGCGCATCGCCGAGCTGGCGGCGCAGCGATGAGCTCCAACGCCTTCGGCAAGCTGTTGACGGTCACCACCTTCGGCGAGTCGCACGGGCCGGCGATCGGCTGCGTGATCGATGGGTGCCCGCCGGGGCTGGAGATCGCGCCGGAGGAGTTCGCCCACGACCTGCAGCGCCGCGCCACCGGCAAGAGCCGGCACACCTCGGCGCGGCGCGAGGCCGACGAGGTGGAAATCCTGTCCGGGGTGTACGAAGGCCGCACCACCGGCACCCCGATCGCGTTGCTGATCCGCAACACCGACCAGCGCAGCAAGGACTACAGCGACATCGCCGCGCAGTTCCGCCCGGGCCACGCCGACTACAGCTACTGGCAGAAGTACGGCATCCGCGACCCGCGCGGCGGTGGCCGCTCCTCGGCGCGCGAGACCACCATGCGCGTGGCCGCCGGGGTGATCGCCAAGAAGTGGCTGCTGCAGCGCCACGGCGTGACCGTGCGCGGCTGGCTGTCGCAGCTGGGCGGGATCACCCCGCGTGGATTCGACTGGAGCGCGGTCGAGGACAACCCGTTCTTCTGGCCCGACGCCGCGCAGGTGCCGGAGCTGGAGGCGTACATGGACGCGCTGCGCAAGTCCGGCGATTCGGTCGGCGCGCGGGTGAACGTGGTCGCCGACGGCGTGCCGCCGGGCTGGGGCGAGCCGATCTACGGCAAGCTCGACGGCGAGATCGCCGCGGCGCTGATGAGCATCAACGCGGTCAAGGGCGTGGAGATCGGCGACGGTTTCGCCAGCGCCGCGCAGAAGGGCACCGAACACCGCGACCTGATCACGCCGGACGGCTTCCAGTCCAACCATGCCGGCGGCATCCTTGGTGGCATCGCCACCGGCCAGCAGATCGTCGCCTCGATGGTGCTCAAGCCGACCTCCAGCCTGCGCCTGCCGGGCGCCACGGTGGACGTGCACGGCAATGCGGTCGACGTGGTCACCACCGGCCGCCACGACCCGTGCGTCGGCATCCGCGCCACCCCAATCGCCGAGGCGATGCTGGCGCTGGTGCTGATGGACCAGGCGCTGCGCCACCGCGCGCAGTGCGGCGACGTGGGCGCGATGGCGCCGCGCATCCCCGGCAGCCTCGATGGCTGAGCGGCGGCCCCGCGTCTGGGTGGCGCAGCCGTTGTTCGACGATACCGTCGCGCAGCTGGCCGCGTACTGCGACGTGGTGGCCACGCCGGCTGTCAGCGCGCACGACAGTGCCGCGCTGGCGGCGCACCTGGCCGGGGTCGATGGCGCCCTGGTCACGCTCAACGAGCGCATCGGCGCGGACGAGATCGCCGGCGCCCGGTCGCTGAGGGTCGTCGCCAACGTCGGCGTCGGCTACAACAACCTCGACATCCCGGCGCTGAGCGCGGCGGGCATCGTCGCCACCAACACCCCGGACGTGCTCACCGAGACCACCGCCGACCTCGGTTTCGCGCTGCTGATGGCCGCGGCGCGGCGCATCGTCGAGTCCGACCGCTGGCTGCGCGAGGGCCACTGGGGGCAATGGTCGTTCACCACCATGCTCGGCGCCGACCTGCATGGCAGCACCCTGGGCATCCTGGGCATGGGCCGCATCGGCCAGGCCATCGCCCGCCGTGGCCATCATGGCTTCGGCATGACGGTGCTGTACCACAACCGCTCGCGGCTGCCGGCGGAGGTGGAGCAGGCGGTCGGCGCGCGCTACGCGGGGTTCGATGAACTGCTGGGCAGCGTCGATCACCTGCTGCTGGCGCTGCCGTACACCGCGTCGAACCACCATGTCATCGATGCCGTCGCGCTGGCGAAGATGAAACCCGGCGCCACCCTGGTGAACATCGCCCGCGGCGGCCTGGTCGACGAGCTCGCGCTGGCCGACGCGCTGGCCCATGGCCGCCTGGCCGCGGCCGCGCTGGATGTCTACGAGAACGAGCCGCAGGTGCGCCCGGAACTGCGGGCCCTGCGCAACATCGTGCTGACCCCGCATGTCGGCAGTGCGTCGCTGGCCACGCGCCGGGCGATGGCGCAGCTGGCGGTGGACAACCTGCTGGCGGGCCTGGGCATCGGCCCGGATGCCGGCCGCCCGGCCAATGTGCTCAACGCCGGCGTGCTGGCCGATGGCGGCACCGGCCTGGGCGACGCCGGCCGCAGGATCGACATCAACAAACGATAGGGAGCCTCCGTGGCTGTCGCCGGAGGTTCCCCGAACCTGGCTCGACGCGTGTCCCCCCATCTCTTTCCTTCGAGTACGCCCCATGAGCAATGAAGTCCGTCGTTTCCACGTAGCCGTCGTCGGCGCCACCGGCGCGGTCGGCCAGACCATGCTGTCGATCCTCGCCGAGCGCGAGTTCCCGGTGGGCAAGCTGAGCCTGCTGGCGTCCGAGCGCTCGGCCGGCCAGCAGGTCGAGTTCAACGGCGAAAAGGTCACCATCCAGGACCTGGCCACGTTCGATCCCGCCGGCGTCGAGATCGCCCTGTTCTCCGCCGGTGGCGGCATTTCCAGGGAGTACGCGCCGAAGTTCGCCGCCGCCGGCGCGGTCGTCATCGACAATTCGTCCTCGTTCCGTTACGACGACGACGTGCCGCTGGTGGTGTCCGAGGTCAACCCGGAGGCGGCCCGCAACCGCCCGCGCGGCATCATCGCCAACCCCAACTGCTCGACCATGCAGTTGATGCCGGTACTGGCCCCGATCCACCGCGAGTACGGCATCGAGCGCATCAACGTGGCCACCTATCAGTCCGTGTCCGGCGCTGGCCAGACCGGCATGGAGGAGCTGGGCAAGCAGACCGCGCAGCTGCTCGGGTTCCAGGAGATCGAGCCGGCCAAGTTCCCGGTGCAGATCGCCTTCAACCTGATCCCGCATATCGACGAGTTCCTGGACAACGGCTTCACCAAGGAAGAAATGAAGCTGGTCTGGGAGACCCGCAAGATCCTCGGCGACGACAGCATCCAGGTGAACCCCACGGCGGTGCGGGTGCCGGTGTTCTATGGCCACTCCGAGGCGGTGAACATCGAAACCCGCAAGAAGATCAGCGTCGAGCAGGCGCGCGAACTGCTGGCCGCCGCGCCCGGCGTGAAGGTGGTCGACGAGCGCAGGGCCGGTGGTTACCCGACCCCGGTCACCCATGCCTCGGGCACCGACCCGGTCTACGTGGGCCGTATCCGCGAGGATCTTTCGCATCCGCGTGGGCTGAACATGTGGGTGGTGGCCGACAACATCCGCAAGGGTGCCGCGCTCAATGCGGTGCAGCTGGCCGAGCTGGTCGCCAGCGGCGGCTGAGGCCATCCTGGCGGCGGGAGCAGACTGGACGCCGGCGCGATGCCGGCGTCCGCGTTTCCGGTGCGGTATTCGGAACCCGGCTCTGCCGGTATATTTGCCGGCATGAAACCAAGGGGCAGGGGAGCGATGCGCTCGATACAAGGCGTACTGGTGCTCGCGCTGGGGCTGTACAGCAGCGCCGCGCTTGCCCTCGGCCTGGGCAATATCCGCGTCCTGTCCAAGCCGGGGCAGCCGCTGGTGGCCGAGATCCCGGTGATCTCCAGCGACCCGGGCGAGCTGGAGCGCGCCACGGTGGGGCTGGCATCGGCGGCGACGTTCGAGCGCGTCGGCCTGTCGCGCCCGGAGGGACTGGTCGGCGAGCTGCAGTTCCAGTTCGCCCAGGATGCGAAGGGGCGCGCCGTGGTCCGGGTGACCAGCGCGACACCGGTACAGGTGCCGGCGCTGAGCTTCCTGATCGAGGTCGACTGGGGGCAGGGGCGGCTGGTGCGCGAATACTCCGCGCTGGTCGCCGCGCCCGAGACCGCCACCGCGGTGGCCGAGCCGGTGATCGAGGCGCCGGCGGCGGCCCCGTCCAACCTGATCGTGCGCGAGCCGGCACCGGTACCAGCACCAGCACCAGCGCCAGCGCCGAAACCCGCGCCGGCCAAGGCCACGGCCCCGGTCGCCGCTCCCGCGCCGGTGCCTGCCGCCCCCCGTCCGGCGGCTGCGGCGCTGGCCGCCGGCACGCTGGCGCCGGTGCAGAGCGGCCAGACCCTGTCGGGGATCGCCCGCGACCTGGCCCGCGACAATGGGGTTTCCCTGGACCAGGCGATGGTGGCGCTGCTGCGCGCCAATCCCGAGGCCTTCATCCGCGGCAACGTCAACCTGCTCCGCCAGGGCGCGGTGCTGCGCGTGCCCGGAAGTGGCGAGCTGGAACGCATCGACAGCGCCGCGGCGCGCGTGCTGGTACGCGAGCATGTCGCGCAGTGGCGCCAGGCGCGCGCGCCGATTCCGCAGCCGGCGGTGGCCGGCGCGGCGACCGCCACCGCCAGGCCGGTGACGGCACCGGCGGCGGCAAACGATGCGCGGCTGGAAATCGCGCCGGCGGTGGCCGGCGCGCAACAGGCGGCAGGAACGACGACCGGGCTCGAGGCCGGTGGCGAGGGTGACATGGCGGCGAACGAACAACTGCGGCAGGCCAGGGAAGACCTCGCCACGCGCGATGCGGAACTGCAGGAGCTGCGCGAGCGCGTGGCCGAGCTGGAAAAGCTGCAGGCGCAGCAGCAGTCGCTGATCGAAATGAAGGACGGCAACCTGGCCGCGGCGCAGCAGCGCCTGGCCGAGGTCGCGAAGAAGGAGCCTGCAGGTACCGCGCCGTGGGCCTGGCTGGGCGTGCTGCTGCTGGTGGTGGCCGCGGCGGGCTGGTGGCTGTCGCGCCGGCGCCGGCCGTCGCCGCTTCCGTCGTCGCCGGCCGTGGGCACCGCTGCCGGCGTGGAGCTGTCCGCGCTGGCCGCGGCGATGCCGGCGGTGGAGGCGGAAACCGCTGCCCGGGATGTGCCTGGCCAGCAGGGACATGCGCCTGTCGGCGACGAACCCGAGGTCGAGGTCGAGGTCGAGGCGGAGGCTGCGCCGTTCTGGTCGAGGCCGTCCGCCGGTGCCCCCGCATCGCGTCCGGCGCGACAGGAACCGGTGCTGTCGCCCGAAACGGCACCGGTGCCGGCCGATGACGACGCGCCAGCGGAGCCGGCCGCACAGGAGACGGACGCCTGGCCGGCCGCCGACATGGCCAGCCTGGCACCGCTCAATCCGGCTCCGGCCGGCCGCGAGCGGCTCGAACTGGCGATCGCCTATCTGGACCTGGGCGATGCGGAAACCGCGCGCACGCTGCTGAACGAGGTGGCGGCAGGTGAAGATGCGCAGGCGCGCGCCGAAGCGATGGAACTACTGGGGCGACTGCGATGAGCGGACAACAGGCGGCGGTGAAGCATGAGCGGCGCATCGATTACGTGGAGTTCGCCTCGCGCGATCCCGCGGCGAGCCGGCGCTTCTTCGAAGAGGTGTTCGGCTGGAGTTTCGAGGATTACGGCCCGGACTACACCGCGTTCGACGACGGCGGCCTGCAGGGCGGGTTTTTCCGCGGCGAGCCGGCGACCAGTGCGGCCGGTGCACCGCTGGTGGTGCTGCATGCTACCCGGCTGGCGCCATTGCAGGCTGCGGTACTGGCGCATGGCGGGCTGCTGAGCAAGCCCGAATTCACCTTCCCCGGTGGCCGCCGTTTCCAGTTCATCGAGCCCGGCGGCAACGAGCTGGCGGTATGGTCCCAGCGCGACGCGGATTGAACAGGCACCCGCCGGGGGATTCCTGCCCCGGTCGCGGCCGGCGACATGAGAGGTTTGACGATGCGCTATGCGCTGGGCGTGGAATACGACGGCAGCGATTTCAAGGGCTGGCAACAGTTGGGTGAGAACGGCTGTGCCAGCGTGCAGGCCACCTTGCAGGAGGCCCTGTCCTCGGTGGCCGATGCCCCGGTGAGCGTGGTCTGCGCCGGGCGCACCGATGCCGGCGTGCATGGCGAATGCCAGGTGGTGCATTTCGACAGCGACGTCGTGCGCGAGCCGCGCGGCTGGGTGCTCGGTACGACCACGCGCCTGCCGCCGTCGGTGTGCGTGCGCTGGTGCGTGCCGGTGGCCGACGATTTCCATGCGCGTTTTTCGGCGCGGGCGCGGCGCTACCGCTATCGCCTGCTCAATCGCCAGGTGCGGCCGGCGCTGTACCGGCAGACGCTGAGCTGGGAACGTCGTCCGCTGGATGCCGGTGCGATGCACCGCGCGGCGCAGGCATTGCTGGGCGAGAACGACTTCAGTTCGTTCCGCAGCGTGCAGTGCCAGGCACTGCATGCCCGCCGCGAACTGCAGGCGATCTCGGTCGCGCGCCACGGCGAGGTGGTCGAGGTGCAGGTGCAGGCCAACGCCTTCCTGCACCACATGGTGCGCAACATCGTCGGCTCGCTGCTGCTGGTCGGCGCCGGCGAAAAGCCCGAGGCGTGGATCGGGCAGCTGCTGGCGCTGCGCGACCGCACGCAGGCCGGGCCGACCGCGCCGCCGCAGGGGCTGGTATTCGTCGGCCCGCTGTATCCTGACCAGTGGCAACTGCCGGCCGAGGTGACGCTATGACCCGCATGCTGTTCCGCACCCGCATCAAGTTCTGCGGCATGACCCGCGCCGGCGACATCCGCCTGGCCAGCGAGTTGGGCGTGGACGCCATCGGCTTCGTGTTCGCCCGCGGCAGTACGCGCCGGGTGGCGCCGGCCGAAGCCCGCGCCATGCGCCAGGCGATCTCGCCGATGGTCGACGTGGTCGCGCTGTTCCGCGACAACAGCCGCGAAGAGGTGCGCGAGGTGATGCGCACGGTGCGGCCCAGCCTGCTGCAGTTCCACGGCGACGAGGACGACACCTTCTGCCGCGCCTTCAACATGCCGTACCTGAAGGCGGTGGCGATGGGCGGGGCCGAAGCGGTGACCGCGCGCGGCCTGCAGCAGACCCACCCGCATGCGGCCGGCTTCCTGCTGGACAGCCACGCGCCGGGCGGCAGCGGCGGCAGCGGCGTGGCCTTCGACTGGTCGCAGGTGCCGGCCGGCCTGCACCGTCCGTTCCTGCTCGCCGGCGGCATCCGCCCGGACACCGTGTTCGATGCGATCACCCGGGTGCAGCCGTGGGGCGTGGATGTCTCCAGCGGCATCGAGTCGGCACCGGGCATCAAGGATGGCGAGCGGATGCGCCGCTTCGTCGAGGAAGTGCGCCGCGCCGACATGCACGAGGTGTCCGCGTAGGCATCCGCCGCGGCGGCGGGGCTGCTATGCGGCCAACTGCCGCCGCAGCCAGTCCGCCAGCGCCTCGATCCGCGGATGCCGGTCGCCGCCGGCGGTACACAGCGCCCATTGCCCTTCGGTGTCGACGAACCCCCACGGCGCGACCAGGCGGCCGTTGACCAGGTCATCGGCCACCAGTGGCTCGGGGGCGATGGCGATGCCGAGTCCGGCGACCGCCGCTTCGAGCAGGTAGTACAGGTGTTCGAAGCCAGTGCCCTGGCGCAGCGCCGCCGGGTCCAGGTCGTTGAGCGTGGCCCAGGTGGGCCAGGCCTGGGGGCGCGAACGGGTGTGCAGCAGCGCGTGCTCGAGCAGCGCCTCCGGCGGCTGGTGCACGAGCCGCTGCGCGCCATGCATGGACGGGCTGAACACCGGGCCGATGCGCTCGCTGCCCAGGCCGTGCACGGTCCAGCCGGTCGGCCACGGCGCCTGGCCGAGCAGCAGGGCGGCATCGAGTCCGGCCAGTCGTGGCGCGAAATCGCCATCCTGCGCGGCCAGGTGCAGGGTCAGGCCCGGCAGGTCCTGTTGCAGCTGCTGCAGGCGCGGGATCATCCAGCGCGCCAGCACGCTGCCCGGGCAGCCGAGCACGAAGGCATCGTTGCGTTTGCCCCGGCGCAGGGCGGCCACGCAGTCGCGCAGCTGCGAGAACGCCCCCGAGGCCGCTTCCTGCAGGCGCCTGCCGGCGGCGGTGGGGCGGATGCCGCGGCCGTCGCGTTCGATCAGGGGGACTCCCAGTTCCTCCTCCAGGGCCCGCACCTGGCGGCTGACCGCGCCATGGGTCACGTGCAGCTCCGCAGCGGCAAGGCTGACACTGCGCAGGCGGGCGGCGGCCTCGAAGGCACGCAGGGCGTTGAGCGAGGGCAGGGCGTGATCGTCTTTCATGGCGCACGTCTGACCACCATGGAAGGCGGGAATGCTGGTTTTGCAGGAGTAAAAGCCAGCCCTGCGCCACCCTGCGGGCGGCTCCGCCGTGGACAGCCTCTGTCCTGTCGTTCTTTCATGTGAGTTTTTCTAACACAAAAGGGCGCATATATCGATTTTCACCGACGCGCGCGTGCGCTACGGTGCAGGCCTGTCCTGCCCCGCGTGATGCCATGACCGCCGCACCGATCCCCGATTTCCATGCTTTCCCCGACGCCCACGGGCATTTCGGCCGCTATGGCGGCAGCTTCGTCGCCGAGACCCTGGTCGGGCCGCTGCAGGAACTGGCTGCCGCCTACGACCAGGCGCGGGTCGATCCGGCGTTCATCGCCGCCTATGACAAGGACCTGAAGCACTACGTCGGCCGGCCCAGCCCGATCTACCACGCCGAACGCCTGAGCCGCGACGTCGGCGGCGCGCAGATCCTGCTCAAGCGCGAGGATCTCAACCACACCGGCGCGCACAAGGTGAACAACACCATCGGCCAGGCGCTGCTGGCCGCGCGCATGGGCAAGACCCGCATCATCGCCGAAACCGGTGCCGGCCAGCATGGCGTGGCCAGCGCCACCGTGGCCGCGCGCCTGGGCCTGGAGTGCGTGGTCTACATGGGCGCTACCGACATCGAGCGGCAGAAGATCAACGTCTACCGGATGAAGCTGCTGGGCGCCACGGTGGTGCCGGTGAGCAGCGGCTCGGCCACGCTCAAGGACGCGCTCAACGAGGCGATGCGCGACTGGGTGACCAACGTGCGCGACACCTTCTACATCATCGGCACTGTCGCCGGCCCGGACCCGTATCCACGCATGGTGCGCGACTTCAACGCCATCGTCGGGCGCGAGGCGCGCGCGCAGATGCTGGAGGACTACGGCCGCCTGCCCGATGCGATCACCGCCTGCGTCGGCGGCGGTTCCAACGCGATCGGCCTGTTCCATGCTTTCCTCAACGACCGCGAAGTGAAGATCTACGGCGCCGAAGCGGCCGGCGACGGCATCGCCAGCGGGCGCCATGCGGCCTCCATCTCGGCCGGTCGCCCCGGCGTGCTGCATGGCAACCGCACGTATGTCCTGTGCGACGACGACGGCCAGATCACCGAGACCCACTCCATCTCCGCCGGCCTGGATTACCCGGGCGTCGGCCCGGAACATGCCTTCCTGGCCGACAGCGGCCGCGCGCACTACGTCGGCATCACCGACGAGGAGGCACTGGCGGCATTCCATCGCCTGACCCGTACCGAGGGCATCCTGCCGGCACTGGAATCCAGCCACGCGGTGGCGCAGGCGATCAAGCTGGCGCGCGAGCTGCCCCGGGATGCGCTGGTGCTGTGCAACCTGTCCGGTCGCGGCGACAAGGACGTGCATACCATCGCCGCGCGCGAAGGGCTGTCGCTGTGAGTGCCTGCAGCCGCCCGCGTTGCGCTCACCGTGCGTCCGCCACGTGCTGCGCGGAAAGCCCGCGCATCGCCTGTACGCCGCGCCTGATCCGATCCGCCACGGCCGGCAGGCAGGTCCTGCGCCGGCAGGCAGGTCCTGCGCGCGCCGACCTTGCGCGGCATCGCGCTGGCCTGCATCGCGCTGGCGCTGGCGGCGTGCACGCCGGAGCAGCCCGCGGCCACGCCGGCACCGGTTGCCGCGCCGACTCCGACCCCGACGCCGCCCGCCGCTCCCGCACCCGCAGCCGCGACGGAAGCGGGGGATGCCGCGGCACAGCTGGGCGCCGTCGGCGACCTGCGGATCGGCGCCGCGTTCGGCAAGGCGCCGGGCGATGCGGCCTTCGTAGCGGCCGGCATGCGCGAGGCGATGGAGGGCGACTGCGAGTACTACGACCGCGGCACGCTGCCGCAGGGCATGTCGATGATGGTGATCGCCGACCACATCGCGCGTTTCGACGTGGATGGCGAAGGCGACCCGGGGGTACGCGTGGACACGCGGCCGGCCACCGCGCCCGTCGCGCCGTTCGGGCTGTGGGTGGGCATGGACGTGGCCGAGGCCCGGAAGCGCCTGCCGGCCGGCGTGGTGGTCAGCCCGCATGCCTATGTATCGCCCAACGGCGACTACCTGACCTGGACCGACGCGCAGGCCAAGCTGGCCTTGCGCCTGGAAACCCTCGACGGCGTGGTGACCTCGATCTACTGGGGCCGGCCGGATGCGGTGGAACTGATTGAAGGATGTGCCTGAGATGACCGTGAACCGTATCGACGAATGCTTCGCCCGCCTGCGCGCCTCCGGGCGCAAGGCGCTGATCCCGTTCATCACCGCCGGCGATCCGGCGCTGGACGCCACCGTGCCGGTGATGCACGCGCTGGTCGCCGCCGGTGCCGACGTGATCGAGCTGGGCGTGCCGTTTTCCGATCCGATGGCCGACGGCCCGACGATCCAGCGCAGTTCCGAGCGCGCGCTGGCGCGCGGCGCCGGCCGCCGCTACGTGCTGGACAGCGTTGCCCGGTTCCGCGCACGCGATGCGCTCACCCCGGTGGTGCTGATGGGCTATCTCAACCCGGTGGAGATCCGCGGTGCCGCCCGGTTTGCCGCCGAGGCGGTGGAGGCCGGGGTCGACGGCGTGCTGCTGGTCGACCTGCCGCCGGAAGAGGCCGGCGAGATCCGCGCCGCGTTCAGCGCCGCCGGGCTGGCCCTGATCCTGCTGGCCTCGCCGACCAGCAGCCAGGCGCGCCTCGATGGGCTGTGCGACGCCGCGCAGGGCTACCTGTACTACGTCAGTTTCGCCGGGGTCACCGGCGCTTCGGAGCGGTTGGACAGTGCCGCCGCCGGGGCGCGCCTGCGCCTGCTGCGCAGCCGCTCGAAGGTGCCGGTGGTGGCGGGGTTCGGGATCAAGGACGCCGCCAGCGCGGCGGCGATGGCGGCCGATGCCGATGGCGTGGTGGTGGGCAGCGCGCTGGTCGCGGCGATGGCCGCGGCCGACGCCGTGGAAGCGGCGGTGCACAGCGCTGGCGCTTTCCTTGCGCCGCTGCGGCAGGCGCTGGACGCCTGAGTGGCGGAACCGCCGCGCGCCGGTGCCGGGCATGGATAATACGGACCGGCCCGGTTCCCCTGGATGGCGCTTGAACGGTTCAATGATGCAGGCCGGGGGCCGCAACCCCGGCATCGACGCGTTGCGTGGTGTCTCGATCGTGATGGTGGTGCTGCACCACCTGGCGCTGCGCATCCCGCTGCGCGATACCGCGCTGGGCGACGTGCTGCCGCGGCGCCTGCTCAACGCGCTGAGCTACAACGGCTACGAGGCGGTCTTCGTGTTCTTCGTCGTGTCCGGCTTCCTGATCGCCTCGCATTCGCTGCGGCGCTGGGGCGCGCTGTCGTCCATCGACCTGCGCGCCTTCTACGTGCGCCGGGCCGCGCGCATCCTGCCATGCCTGTTGCTGATGCTTGCGGTGTTGAGCGCGCTGCACCTGGCCGGCGTGCCGTTCTACGTGATCGACGGCGAAGGCCAGTCGCTGGGCGGCGCGCTGTTCTCGGCACTGGGCCTGCACCTGAACTGGTACGAGGGCCGCACCGGCTGGTTGCCCGGCGGCTGGGACGTGCTGTGGTCGCTGTCGATCGAGGAAGTGTTCTACCTGGGGTTCCCGCTGCTGTGCCTGCTGCTGCGCCGGCGCACGCCGCTGCTCGTACTGCTGGCGCTGGCGGCGCTGTCGTTGCCGTTCACCCGCGCCGCCCTGGCGGGCAACGAGATATGGCAGGAGAAGGCCTATCTGCCGGGAATGGCGGCCATCGCCACCGGCGTGCTGGCCGCGTTGCTGGTCGAGCGCTGGCCGGCGCCGCCGCGGACCGCGCGGCTGCTGCGCGGGGCGGGCGTGCTGGGCCTGTTGGCGGTGCCGCTCTATGGGCGCGAGCTGTGGGCGTCGCTCGGCAACGGCTACATGCTGGTGCTGACCGGGTCGGCGGCGATGCTGATCGCCGGCCTTCAGCCTGTGCGCGGCGCAGGCGCGCCGATGCGCGGACTGGGCTGGCTGCGTGCTTTCGGCCGGCTGAGCTACGAGATCTACCTGACCCACATGTTCGTCGTGTTCGGGCTGGTGGCGCTGTACCGGCACGGTGGCAGCGATATCCGTTCCGGGTTCTGGTGGTACCTGCCGTTGCTGGGCCTGTGCTGGGCGCTCGGGGCGCTGCTGGCGCGGTTCTATTCCGACCCCTGCGACCGTGCGGTGCGGCGCCGCTGGCTGGGCGAGCACGACGCGCCGGCCAGCGGCCTGCCGGGCGTGGCGCCGGCGCCCCTGGACGGTGCTCGCCCCTAGTGCCGCGCCGGCCTGTCCGCGGCAGGCGCCCGGCCCGTGCTTGACCCGCGGGACGGCCCGGGAGGGAGGCCGATCGGGCGGGGCGGGGGGTGTCATCGCGTTTCCGGGCGATGCTGCGGGCCCGGCTCTGTACGCTACCGTCGGTTTGCCCCCGCGCGCTAGACTGTCGGCCCTGTCGCGGCCCCCGGGCCGCCTAGAACGGAACCGTCATCCCGCATGAGCTGGCTCAGCAAATTGATGCCTTCGGGCATCCGCACCGACAACACGCCCAACCGGAAACGCAGCGTCCCCGAGGGGCTTTGGGAAAAGTGCAGCAGTTGCGGTGCCGCCCTGTACCGGCCGGAGCTGGAGGAGAACCTGGAGGTCTGCCCCAAGTGCGGCCACCACATGGCGATCCGCGCCCGGGCCCGCCTGGCGTCGCTGTTCGATGCCGACAGCACCACCGAGATCGCCGCGCGCCTGGGGCCGACCGACCTGCTCAAGTTCAAGGACCAGAAAAAGTACGCCGAGCGCATCAAGGCCTCGCAGAAGAACACCGGCGAGTACGACGCGCTGGTGGCGATGCGTGGCACCGTGAAGGGGCATCCGCTGGTCGCGGCCTCGTTCGACTTCGCCTTCATGGGCGGCTCGATGGGCTCGGTGGTCGGCGAGCGCTTCGCGCTGGCGGCCGAGACCGCGCTGGAAATCGGCGCGCCCTTCGTGTGCTTCTCTGCCAGCGGCGGCGCGCGCATGCAGGAAGGCCTGTTCTCGCTGATGCAGATGGCCAAGACCTCGGCTGCGCTGGGCAAGCTGCGCGACGCCGGCCTGCCGTACATCTCGGTGCTGACCCATCCCACCACCGGTGGCGTGTCCGCTTCGTTCGCGATGCTGGGCGACATCAACATCGCCGAGCCGCAGGCGCTGATCGGCTTCGCCGGCCCGCGGGTGATCGAGCAGACCGTGCGCGAGAAGCTGCCCGAAGGCTTCCAGCGTGCAGAGTTCCTGCTCGAGCACGGCGCCATCGACCAGATCTGCGACCGCCGCGAGATGCGCCAGCGCCTGGCCGAGCTGCTGGCGATGCTGATGCGCCGGGAGCGCCCGGCCGACGACGTGGCCGCCGCCTGATGGTGGCCCGCAGGTATTTCGGCACCGACGGCATCCGCGGCCGGGTCGGTGAAGGCGCGATTTCCGCCGATTTCGTGCTGCGCCTGGGCAATGCCTACGGCCAGGCACTGGTGCGCGCGACCCAGGCGCGCGGCAGCGGCCGCAAGCCGCTGGTGGTGATCGGCAAGGACACCCGCATCTCCAACTACATGTTCGAGGCTGCGCTGGAGGCCGGGCTGGTGGCGGCCGGGGTGCACGTGCAGCTGATGGGGCCGATGCCGACGCCGGCAGTGGCGCACCTGACCCGCTCGCTGCGCGCCGATGGCGGCATCGTCATCTCCGCCTCGCACAACCCGCACCACGACAACGGCATCAAGTTCTTCTCCGCGCAGGGCGAGAAGCTCGACGACGCGACCGAACTGTCGATCGAGGCCGCGCTCGAGCAGCCGTTCGCGACCGTGGCCTCCGAGCAGCTGGGCAAGGCGGTGCGCACGCGCGATGCGATCGGCCGCTATGTCGAGGCCTGCAAGAATTCAGTGCCGCGCGACTTCGATCTGCAGGGCATGCGCATCGTGGTCGATTGCGCCAATGGCGCGACCTACCAGGTGGCACCGCTGGTGCTGCGCGAACTGGGTGCCAGCGTCGAGGCGATGGGCGTCGAGCCCAATGGCGTGAACATCAATGACGGCGTCGGCTCGATGTACCCGCAGGCGCTGGCCGCCCGGGTGCGCGCCAGCGGGGCCCACCTGGGCATTGCCTTCGACGGCGACGGCGACCGCCTGCTGTTCGTGGACAGCGACGGCGTGGTGCACGATGGCGACGACCTGCTGTACCTGCTGGCGATGGACTGGAAGGCCAGTGGCCGCCTGCACGGGCCGGTGGTGGGCACGCTGATGACCAACTACGGGTTCGAGCAGGCGCTGGCGCAGGCCGGCATCGGCTTCCTGCGCGCCGACGTCGGCGACCGTTACGTGCACAAGGCGCTGCTGGAACACCACGGCGTGCTCGGCGGCGAAGCGTCGGGCCACCTGCTGTGCCTGGACCGTGCCACCACCGGCGACGGCATCATCAGCGCGCTGCAGGTGCTGGAGGTGCTCAGGCGCCGCGGCATCACCCTGCAGGACGCGCTGGCCGGGCTCAGCCGGGTGCCGCAGCAGACCATCAACGTCCGGGTCGGGCAGGGCATGTCCGCCAAGGACATCGTCCGCTCATCCGGAGTGGCCACGGCGCTGGCCGGCGCGCAGGTCGCGATCGTCGGGCGCGGGCGCGCCTTCCTGCGTCCGTCCGGCACCGAGCCGGTGGTGCGGGTGACGGTGGAGGCCGACGACGCCGGGTTGATGCAGACCACGCTCGAGCGCCTGGCCGACGCGGTCAAGGCCGCCGCCGCATGACGAAACGCCCCGGATCCCGGGGCGTTTCGCTTTGTCTTTCCGCCATCCTTGAAGGCTGCCTGGCGTGCCGGCGGCATGCGCAGCCCCGCGGCGGTGCCCGGCGCCCGGCGCCTGTCACGGCCCGGCGACCATGCCCCGGCGGTGCGCCTTGAACCGGTTGAACAGCGGCGCGATCACCGGGTTGTAGCTGCTGGCGATGCGCTTGCGCAGCCACTTCGCGGGGCGGTTGCGGATCGCGAAACGGTAGATGTGCTCCGGATCGCCGCCCACCAGGTTGCGGCCGAACGGATGGGTGGTGTGCAGGTAGCGGAAGCCGAGTTCGCGCGCGATCCGCACGTAGTCCTCGTCGAAATCGCCATAGGGCCAGCACAGGGTGTCGGAGGCTTCGCCCAGCTCGCCGAGCAGCTGCTCGCGCGCCCGCACCAGGTCGTTGCGGATGCCGGCGCATTTCTCCTCGCGGCTGACCGGCCTGCGCAGCCAGCGGGTATGCGTATGGGTATGGCAGTGCATTTCGAAGGTGCCGGCGGCGATGGCCGCGCGCGCCTCGCTCCAGCGCATCATCACCTCGTCGGCGCGGTCCAGGCGGAAGATCGCATCCTCGCAGCCGCGGTGGTCCGGCGTGGGCGGCAATGCCGCGCCCTGCTGGCCGGCGTGCGGGCGCACCTCGCCCTGGCCCATCCAGCCGGTGACCAGGAACACCACCGCGCGCATGCCGTACTTCTGCAGGATGGGGTGGGCGTAGACCCAGTTGTCCAGGTAGCCGTCGTCGAAGGTGATCAGGATCGATTTGCGTGGTACCGGCACGCCGGCGAGGAAGCCGGCGTACTCCTGCATCGTCAGCGCGGTCCAGCCATCGGCGGCCAGCCAGGCGATCTGGCTTTCAAAGTTCTCCGGGGAGACCGTGATCATGCCCGGCGACGGGCTGACGTGGTGGTGCATCAGCACCGGTACCGACTTGGCGTGGGCCATGTCCCAATTCCTCGAGCCACTGGTGGTAGAGATGTTCGGTGGCTTCGCAATGCCCCGCCGCCGTGAAGCGGTGTTCGCTGCGGATCCAGTCCAGGCCGATGCGGCCCATCGCCTGGCGGAGTCCGCCGCACGCTGCCAGCGTGCGCAGGGCGGCAGTCAGCGCGGCCCGGTCCGCGGGCGCGACGAGGATAGCATTGGCCTGTTCGGCCACCATTTCCGGAATGCCGCCCACGCGCGTGGCGATGATCGGCACGCCGGCCTGGGCGGCCTCCAGGAACACCGTTCCGGCAGCCTCCTTGTGGCTGGGCAGGGCGAACACGTCGAACCCTGCCATCAGCCGCGCGGCGTCGGCGCGATAGCCGGGCAGGTGGACCTGGCGCTCGATCCCGTACTGCGCGCTCGCCGCTTTCAGCCGCGACATGACCGGCTCGCCGTCGCCGACGATCAGCAGGTGCAGTTTCGGGTTCTCCCGGCACAGCGGCGCGATCGCCTCGAGCAGGTCGAGATGGCCCTTGGGCTCGCGCAGCACGGCCACGCAGCCGACGACGACATCGTCGTCGCCGAAGCCCAGGTCGCCGCGTATTTCGGCGCGTAGCTGCTGCAGTTCCGGCCAGGTGCGCGCGGCCGGTTCCTCGCCGCTGTCCAGCGGCGACTGTGCCATCGGCGGAACCACGCCGATCCGCCCCGGGGCGATGCCCCGTTCCTGCAGCAGGCGCATCACGAACCGGCTGACGGTGATCACCCGGTGCGGCAGCCAGGTGTAGGTCAGCAGCGAGTGCACCGGGCTCATCAGGTGGCGCGAGCGCACCACCAGCGGGGCGCCGGCCAGGCGCGCGCCGGCGGCGGCGATCAGCGCGTCGCGGCGGCTGGTGACGTTGACCACGTCATAGCGGTGCGCGCGTACCAGGTGGCGTACCGCGGGAATGCCCCGCAGCAGCCGGCCCAGCCCGCCCATCTCCAGCGTGTGCACGACGAAGCCGTGGTCGCGCGCCGCCTCGGCCAGGCGGGCGCCGGGCTGGCACAGCAGGGACATGTCGTGCCCGCGTGCGCGCATGGCCAGCAGGTGGCGGAGCAGGTAGATCTCCTGCCCACCCATGCCGCGGGCGGCTTCGGTGTGCAGGATCTTCAGCGGTCGGTCCGTCAGCGGGGCGGGTTGCATGCGGGGGCACGTGGTGGGGAGGGACCGGGGCAGGGCGCCGGTCCGGCGCCCCCGCGGGCATCCGGATTGTATCCTTTTGTATCAATGTGTCAGCGACCGGGCGCAAAGGCGATCTGTCACAATGTTCAGACGGGCGACAGGGTGCTGCCGGCCCGGATATCCACGACAAGCCAGGAACCGCTGTGAGCAAGATCCCAACCCTCGACATCACCCGCTTCGACAGCGACCGCGAGGCCTTCGTGGCCGAGCTGGGCGCGGCCTATCGCCAGTGGGGGTTCGCGGGCATCCGCAACCACGGCATCCCGCAGGCCGACATCGACGCGGCCTATGATGCCTTCAAGGCCTTCTTCGCCCTGCCCGAGGAGGTCAAGCGCAAGTACCACGTGGCCGGTGGCGGTGGCGCCCGCGGCTACACCCCGTTCGGCGTGGAGACCGCCAAGGGCTCCAAGCACTTCGACCTGAAGGAGTTCTGGCACATCGGCCGGGAAATCGCGGATGACTCGAAGTACCGCGAGGTGATGCCGCCGAACCTGTGGCCGAGCGAAGTGCCCGGGTTCCGCGAGCGCGGCTATGGCCTGTACCAGGCGCTGGACAACCTGGGATCGCGGGTGCTGTCGGCGCTGGCCCTGCACATCGGGCTGCCGCAGGATTTCTTTGCCGACAAGACCAACAACGGCAACTCGATCCTGCGCCCGATCCACTACCCGCCGATCACCACCGACGACATTCCCAACGTGCGCGCCGGCGCGCATGGCGACATCAATTTCATCACCCTGCTGGTCGGCGCCAGCGCCGCGGGGCTGGAAGTGCAGTCGCACGATGGCGAGTGGGTGCCGTTCACGTCCGATGCGGACACCATCGTGGTCAACATCGGCGACATGCTGCAGCGCCTGACCAACCATGTGTACCCGTCGACCATCCATCGCGTGGTCAACCCCCCGGGCGAGCTGGCCCGCCAGCCGCGCTACTCGGTGCCGTTCTTCCTGCATCCGAACCCGGACTTCCTGATCGACGTGCTGCCGTCGTGCATCACCCCGGACAACCCGAGCCGGTATCCGGAGCCGATCACCGCCCACGGCTTCCTCGAGGAACGCCTGCGCGAGATCAAGCTGAAGTAAGCAACGAAGGCCGCCGCGAGGCGGCCTTCGCCGTCATGGCCGCCGGCGTGACGGATGCGTCGATGCTGTCCCGCGTTGTCTGTCGATTGTCCTGTGGCTGTCCGGAGTGGGCTATCCTTCGCCCACTTTTCACTGGGAGTCGTTCCTGAATGCGCCGCACGATCGTCGCCGGTAACTGGAAGCTGCATGGCAGCCGTCAATTCGCCACCGAACTGGTGGGGCAGGTGGCCGCCGGCCTGCCGCTGCAGGGGGTCGAGCTGGTGATCCTGCCGCCGCTGCCCTACCTGGGCGACCTGGTCGAGGACTTCGAGGGCACCGCGCTGGCCTTCGGCTCGCAGGACGTCAGCAGCAACGAGAAGGGGGCCTACACCGGCGAGGTCTCGGCCGCCATGCTGGTGGACGTGGGGGCGAGGTACGGCCTGGTCGGCCATTCCGAGCGCCGCCAGTACCACCACGAAAGCAGCGAGCTGGTGGCCCGCAAGTTCGTGGCCGCGGTGCATGCCGGCCTGGTCCCGGTCTTGTGCGTCGGTGAGACGCTGGAGCAGCGCGAGGCCGGGCAGACCGAACAGGTCATCGCCGCGCAGCTGGCACCGGTGCTGGAGCTGGCCGGGGTCGATGCCTTCGCCGGGGCGGTGGTGGCGTATGAGCCGGTCTGGGCCATCGGCACCGGCCGCACGGCCAGTCCGGAGCAGGCGCAGGCCGTGCATGCCTTCATCCGTGGCGAAGTCGCCGGGCGCGATGCTAGAATCGCCGATTCGTTGCCGATCCTGTATGGCGGCAGCGTCAAGCCCGACAATGCTGCAGAGCTGTTTTCACAGCCTGACGTCGATGGCGGGCTGGTAGGCGGCGCTTCGCTGGTGGCGGCAGATTTCCTGGCCATCGCGAGGGCGGCAGCCGGTCGCTAACGGTGGAATTGTCCGGGACGGATTTCAAATGCTGATGTTGATCCTCAATGTGGTCTATGTGCTGGTGGCGGTCGCGATGATCGCGCTGATCCTGATGCAGCGCGGCTCCGGCGCGGCGGCGGGCTCGGGCTTCGGTGCCGGCGCTTCGGGTACGGTGTTCGGCGCCCGTGGCGCCTCCAACTTCCTGTCCAAGTCCACCAAGTGGCTGGCCGTGGTGTTCTTCGGCATCAGCCTGTTCATGGCCTGGTACGCCAGCCATGGCGCGCGCCCGACCGAGCAGGGGCTGGGCGTGATGTCCCAGGCGCAGGCCCCGGCCCCGGCCGCCCCGGCGGGCGAGCTGCAGTCCGTTCCGCAGGCCGCGGCCGCGGGCGAAGTGCCGCAGGCGGCGCCTGCGGCAAATAATCCGGTGCAGAGCGAAGAAAAGCCCGCCGAGGGCTCGCATAAAGACTGAAGACGGTTACAATACGCGCCGCACTGCAGAGCCGGTGCGCTGACGTAAGTAAGCCCAGGTGGCGGAATTGGTAGACGCACTACCTTGAGGTGGTAGCGACGCAAGTCGTAGGGGTTCGAGTCCCCTCTTGGGCACCATGAGTTTGTTATACGGGTATGCGGGATGCGGCAGCTCCCGCCGAGGCAAGTCCCGTCAATCCCCATGCGCGGGCGCCTGCAGGTGTCCGGGCAGAGGCAAGAGAGAATCGCTGTGCTGGCCGAATATTTGCCGTCCCTGCTGTTTCTGATCGTCGCCACCGGCATCGGCGTCGCCCTGATGCTGATCGGTCGTTTCCTTGGCCCCCGCAGCCCCGACGAACAGAAACTGTCGCCGTACGAGTGCGGCTTCGAGGCGTTCGAGAACGCGCGCATGAAGTTCGACGTGCGCTATTACCTCATCGCCATCCAGTTCATCGTCTTTGACCTGGAAATCATCTTCATCGTGCCCTGGACCCAGGTGTTCATGGAGCTGGGCGCCCGCTCGCTCGTCACCATGGGCCTGTTCGTGGGCATGCTGTTCCTCGGCTTTATCTACGTGTGGAAGAAGGGAGCGCTGGAATGGGAGTGATTCAGACTCTCGATGGCCTGATGAACAACCCCATCCCGGAAGGGCGGGTTGACGACATCCTGCGGCCCGAAGGCGACAACCCGCTGCTCGAGAAGGGCTACGTCACCACCAGCGTCGACGCCCTGCTGAACTGGGCGCGCACCGGCTCGATGTGGCCGATGACCTTCGGCCTGGCCTGCTGCGCGGTGGAAATGATGCACGCCGGCGCCTCGCGCCTGGACCTGGACCGCTACGGCGTGGTGTTCCGCCCGTCGCCGCGCCAGTCCGACGTGATGATCGTCGCCGGCACCCTGGTCAACAAGATGGCACCGGCGCTGCGCAAGGTCTACGACCAGATGCCCGACCCCAAGTGGGTCATCTCGATGGGCAGCTGCGCCAACGGTGGCGGCTATTACCACTATTCGTACGCGGTGGTGCGCGGCTGCGACCGCGTGGTGCCGGTGGACGTGTACGTCCCGGGCTGCCCGCCGACCGCCGAGGCGCTGGTGTACGGCATCCTGCAGCTGCAGAAGAAGATCTGGCGCACCCAGACCATCGCCCGCTGATTCCCTTTCAAGTCAAGAGCACGCCAGCCCCCATGGCCCAGCAAGCACCTTCACTCATCGACCGACTTCGCGCGCGTTTCGCCGGTGCGCAGGTCTCCGTGGTCGAACCGCGCGGCGAAGTGACGCTGGAGGTTCCGTCGGCCGACTGGCATGCCGTCGCCGTCGCACTGCGCGACGAGTTCGGCTTCGAGCACGCCACCGACCTGTGCGGTGTCGATTACCTCGGCTACGGCAGCGACGAGTGGGACACCTCCGACGTTTCCTCGCAGGGCTTCAGCCGTGGCGTGGAAGGCAAGGGCGCCGGCCGCTTCGCCTGGGGCGAGTTCCCCAGCCATGAAACCGCCGATGGCGCGCAGCCCGACGCGCTGCCCAGGCAGCGTTTCGCGGTCGTCGTGCAGCTGCGTTCCTACCAGCACAACCAGCTGCTGCGCATGCGCTGCTTCGCCCCGAGCGAGTCGCTGCCGGTGGTGGCATCGCTGACCAGCGTCTGGCCGGGCCTGAACTGGTTCGAGCGCGAGGCGTTCGACCTGTACGGCGTGATCTTCGAAGGCCACCCGGACCTGCGCCGCATCCTGACCGACTACGGTTTCGTCGGCCATCCGTTCCGCAAGGATTTCCCGCTGATCGGCAACGTCGAAGTGCGTTACGACGAAGAAAAGAAGCGCGTGGTCTACGAGCCGGTGACTTCGGTCGAGCCGCGCGTGGGCGTGCCGCGCGTGATCCGCGACGACGCCCGCTTCGAGACCGCCGAAGGCGAGCGCGCGCAGAGGGAGGCAAGCAAGTGAGCGAGTTCCACCAGGCCACCGGGGCCTTCGCCAGCAATCCCGCCGAAGCCCGGCAGGAGATCCGCAACTACACCATGAACTTCGGCCCGCAGCATCCGGCCGCGCATGGCGTGCTGCGCCTGATCCTGGAGATGGACGGCGAGACCATCATGCGCGCCGACCCGCACGTGGGCCTGCTGCATCGCGCCACCGAGAAGCTGGCCGAGTCCAAGCCGTTCAACCAGTCGATCGGCTACATGGATCGCCTGGACTACTGCTCGATGATGTGCAACGAGCACGCCTACGTCCGCGCCATCGAGACCCTGGCGGGCATCGAGGTGCCGGAGCGCGCGCAGTACATCCGCACGATGTTCGACGAGATCACCCGCATCCTCAACCACCTGATGTGGCTGGGTTCGAACGGGCTCGACCTCGGCGCGATGGCGGTGATGCTGTATGCGTTCCGCGAGCGCGAGGAGCTGATGGACTGCTACGAGGCGGTCTCCGGCGCGCGCATGCATGCGGCCTATTACCGTCCGGGCGGCGTCTACCGCGACCTGCCGGACACGATGCCGAAGTACAAGGAATCGCGCTGGCACAAGGGCAATGCGCTCAAGCGCCTGAACGCGGCCCGCGAGGGCTCGCTGCTGGACTTCCTGGAGAACTTCACCAGCGAATTCCCCAAGCGCGTCGACGAGTACGAAACCCTGCTCACCGACAACCGCATCTGGAAGCAGCGTACCGTCGGCATCGGCGTGGTCACCCCGGAGCACGCCCTGGCGTGGGGCATGACCGGCGCCATGCTGCGTGGCTCGGGCATCGCCTGGGACCTGCGCAAGAAGCAGCCGTACGCCAAGTACGACACGGTCGACTTCGACATCCCGCTGGGCACCAATGGCGACTGCTACGACCGTTACCTGGTCCGCGTCGCCGAAATGCGCCAGTCCAACCGCATCATCCAGCAGTGCGTGCGCTGGCTGAAGGCCAACCCCGGCCCGGTCATGGTCCGCAACTTCAAGGTCGCCCCTCCCAAGCGTGCGGAGATGAAGGACGACATGGAAGCGCTGATCCACCACTTCAAGCTGTTCAGCGAAGGCTACTGCGTGCCGGCCGGCGAGACCTACGCCGCGGTCGAGGCGCCGAAGGGCGAATTCGGCTGCTACCTGGTGTCGGACGGCGCCAACAAGCCGTTCCGCGTGCACCTGCGTGCGCCGGGCTTCGCCCACCTGTCCTCGATCGATTCGATCGTGCGCGGCCACATGCTGGCCGACGTGGTGGCGATGATCGGCACCTACGACCTCGTGTTCGGCGAGGTCGACCGGTAATGCCGGGCATGCGTACAACGCCCGGTGCCAGCGCGGCCATGCTGCTGCAGGCACCGGTTTCCCAGGATCTGCTATTGGTTGAGGTCGGCCGATGAAGGCGACAGGTAATTTCGAGGCGGCGCGTGACGTCGACCCGATGGTGGTGTTGAGCGACAAGACCCGTGCTCACATCGATCACTGGCTGACGAAGTTCCCGCCGGAACGCAAGCGCTCGGCGGTGCTGCAGGGCCTGCATGCCGCGCAGGAGCAGAACCAGGGCTGGCTGAGCGACGAGTTGATCGCCGCGGTGGCCAAGTACCTGGACCTGCCGTTCGTGTGGGCCTACGAGGTCGCCAGCTTCTACTCGATGTTCGAGACCGAGAAGGTCGGCCGCAACAACGTCGCCATCTGCACCAACATCAGCTGCTGGCTCAATGGCGCCGAGGACATCGTGCGCCATTGCGAGAAGAAGCTGGGCATCAAGCACGGCGAATCGACCCCGGACGGCCGCGTCTACCTCAAGCGCGAGGAAGAATGCCTGGCCGGCTGCGCGGGCGCGCCGATGATGGTCATCAACGGTCACTACCATGAGCGCCTGACGCTGGACCAGGTCGACGCGCTGCTGGACGGGCTGGAGTAAGGCATGGCACACCACGAATCCAGGGGCCCGGTCGGTCCGGCGCCGCTTCCGCACAACGTGGTCTACACCACGCTGCACTACGACACCCCGTGGTCGTACGAGAACTACCTCAAGACCGGTGGCTACGCCGCGCTGCGCAAGATCCTCGAGGAGAAGATCGCGCCGGCCGACGTGATCGAGATGGTCAAGCAGTCCGGCCTGCGCGGCCGCGGCGGCGCGGGCTTCCCGACCGGCCTGAAGTGGTCGTTCATGCCCAAGGACGCGCCGCAGAAGTACATCCTGTGCAACTCGGACGAGTCCGAGCCGGGTACCTGCAAGGACCGCGACATCCTGCGCTACAACCCGCATTCGGTGGTGGAGGGCATGGCCATCGCCTGCTACGCCACCGGCTCGACCGTGGGCTACAACTACCTGCGCGGCGAGTTTCACCACGAGCCGTTCGAGCACTTCGAACAGGCCCTGGCCGATGCCTACAAGCATGGCTGGCTGGGCAAGAACGTGCTGGGCAGCGGCGTGGACATCGATATCTACGGGGCGCTGGGCGCCGGTGCCTACATCTGCGGCGAAGAGACCGCGCTGATGGAGTCGCTGGAAGGCAAGAAGGGCCAGCCGCGCTACAAGCCGCCGTTCCCGGCCAATTTCGGCCTGTACGGCAAGCCGTCGACGATCAACAACACCGAAACCTACGGCTCGGTGCCGGCGATCATCCGCAACGGCCCGGAGTGGTTCAAGGGCCTGAGCAAGACCGCCAACGGCGGCCCGAAGTGCTTCTCGGTCTCCGGCTGCGTGCAGAAGGGCGGCAACTTCGAGGTGCCGCTGGGCACCACCTTCGACGAACTGCTGGAAATGGCCGGCGGCCTGCGGCCGGGCCGCAAGCTGAAGGCGGCGATCCCGGGCGGCGTGTCGATGCCGGTGCTGACCGCCGAGCAGCTCAAGGGGCTGCCGATGGACTACGACACCATCCGCGCGCTGGGCTCGGGCCTGGGCTCCGGGGCCATCGTGGTGCTGGACGACAGCGTGTGCTGCGTCAAGTTCGCGTGCCGCATCAGCCAGTTCTTCCACAAGGAATCCTGCGGCCAGTGCACCCCGTGCCGCGAGGGCACCGGCTGGATGCACCGCGTGCTGGAGCGCATCGTCGCCGGCAAGGCCACGATGGAAGACCTGCACCAGCTGCGCACCGTCGCCGGTCAGATCGAAGGCCACACCATCTGCGCCTTCGGCGAAGCGGCGGCCTGGCCGATCCAGGGGTTCCTGCGCCAGTTCTGGGACGAATTCGAGTACTACATCGTCAACGGTCATTCGATGGTTGACGGCAAGAAGGTGGAGGCTGCTGCCGCATGAGCGCGCAACCTGTAAATCCGAGCGGAAACCCGAGCGAGGCACCCGTGGTGCCGGAAGGACACGTCACCATCGAGATCGATGGGCAGACGCTGTTCGCGCCCAAGGGGTCGATGATCATCCAGGCCGCCGACAAGGCCGGCATTTCGATCCCGCGCTTCTGCTACCACGAGAAGCTGCCGATCGCGGCCAACTGCCGCATGTGCCTGGTCGACGTCGAGAAGTCGCCCAAGCCGTCGCCGGCGTGCGCCACGCCGGTCATGGACGGCATGAAGATCCAGACCCGCAACGAGAAGGCGCTGAAGTACCAGCGCTCGGTCATGGAGTTCCTGCTGATCAACCACCCGCTGGACTGCCCGATCTGCGACCAGGGCGGCGAGTGCGAGCTGCAGGACGTGTCGCTGGGCTACGGCCGTTCGGTCAGCCGCTTCAACGAGCGCAAGCGCGTGGTGGCCGACGAGGACATGGGGCCGCTGGTCGCCACCGAGATGACTCGCTGCATCCAGTGCACCCGCTGCGTGCGCTTCACCGCCGAGATCGCCGGCACCTACGAGCTGGGCGGCATGTACCGCGGCGAGAACCTGCAGATCGGCACCTACGACGGCAAGCCGCTGACCACCGAGCTGTCCGGCAACGTGATCGACGTGTGCCCGGTCGGCGCGCTGACCAACAAGGTGTTCCAGTTCAAGGCGCGCCCGTGGGAGCTCACCGCGCGTGAATCGCTCGGCTACCACGACGCGATGGGCTCGAACCTGTTCCTGCACGTGCGCCGCGGCGAAGTGCTGCGCGCGGTGCCGCGCGACAACGAACTGGTCAACGAGTGCTGGCTGTCCGACCGCGACCGTTATTCGCACCAGGGCCTGTATGCCGCCGACCGCGCGGTCAAGCCGCTGCAGAAGGTCAACGGCGAGTGGAAGGAAGTGAGCTGGGCCGAAGGCCTGGCCGCCGCCCGCGAGATCCTGGACGGCAGCCGCGGCGACGACCTCGGCGTGCTGGTGCACCCGTCCACCTCCAACGAGGAGGGCGCGCTGCTGGCCCGCCTGGCCACCGGCCTGGGCAGCGGCAACATCGACCACCGCATCGACAACCGCGATTTCTCGGACGCGGCGACGGCCGAAGTGTTCGCGGCCCCGCTGGCCGAGATCGAAGCGGCCGACCGCATCGTGCTGCTGGGCAGCAACGTCCGCCACGAGCTGCCGCTGCTGCACGCCCGCCTGCGCAAGGCGCAGACCAAGAACGGCGCGCGGATCTTCGCGGTCAACCCGGTCGATTTCGACTTCGCGTTCAGCCTGGCCGGCAAGCAGATCGTCGCCCCGTCCCGGTTCGCCGAAGCCCTGGCCAGCGCCGAGCTGCGTTCGGCGGTGCAGGGCGGTGGCAACACCGTGCTGATCGTCGGTGGCATCGCCGAGAACCATCCGCAGGCCGCCGCGATCCGCGCCGCCGCGCGCGATTTCGCCGCCGCCACCGGCGCCAGGCTGTGCCGCATCCCGCAGGGCGCCAATGCCGTCGGCCTGTCCCGCGCCGGCGTGTTGCCGGCCGGCAAGGACGTCGCCACGATGCTGGCGCAGCCGCGCAAGGCCTACGTGCTGTACGGCATCGAGCCGGGCCTGGACTTCGCCGACAGCGCCGCCGCGCGCAAGGCGCTGGCCGGCGCCAGGGTAGTGGCGTTCAGCCAGTTCGCCTGCGCCTCGACCCGCGACGTGGCCGACGTGATCCTGCCGATCGGCGCGCTGCCGGAAATCGACGCGACCCTGACCAACCTCGACGGCCGCGAGCAGCAGGCCCGCGCCGGCGGCAAGCTGCCGGGCGAGGCCCGCGAGGGCTGGCGCGTGCTGCGCGCCCTGGGCGGCGACCTGCAGCTGGCCGGTTTCGGCTTCACCGACCTGGCAGGCCTGCGTGCCGGCCTGCAGCCGGTGCAGGTCGAGGTGGCCGCCTCGGCGCAGCCGCAGGCGGCGGGCGAGGGCCTGGAAGTGGCTTCGACCACCGCGATCTACCGCACCGATGCGGTGGTCCGCCGTGCCGAGGCGCTGCAGGCGCATCCGCTGAACAACGCGCCGCGCATCGTGCTCAACGCCGATGACGCCGCGCGCCTGCAGCTGGTGGAAGGGCAGATGGCCAAGGTCGGCACCGATGCCGGCAAGGCGACCCTGCCGGTCGTGGTCGACGCGCGCGTCGCCGCCGGTACGGTCTGGATTGAATCGGGCCACGGCGCCACCGCGCCGCTGGGCGCCGCTCGGGTAACGGTGGTGGCTGCATGAACGAGTTGCTGTTGAACGCGGTCGATCCGCTGCACCAGTGGTTGCTGGCGCTGGGCGACATCGGCATCGTGCTGTGGACGGTGCTGAAGATCCTGGTCATCGCCATGCCGATCATCATATCGGTGGCGTTCTACGTGCTGTGGGAGCGCAAGCTGATCGGCTGGATGCACGTGCGCCACGGGCCGATGTACGTCGGCCTCGGCGGCCTGCTGCAGGCCTTCGCCGACGTCACCAAGCTGCTGTTCAAGGAAATCGTGCGCCCGGCCAACGCGCACAAGGCGATGTACGTGCTGGCGCCGCTGATCGTGCTGGCACCGTCGTTCGCGGCCTGGTCGGTGGTCCCGTTCGACTACAAGCTGGTGCTGTCCAACGCCAACGTCGGCCTGCTGTACCTGCTGGCGATGACCTCGCTGGGCATCTACGGCGTGATCCTGGCCGGCTGGGCGTCGAACTCCAAGTACGCCTTCCTCGGCGCGATGCGTTCGGCCGCGCAGATGGTCAGCTACGAGATCGCGATGGGCTTCGCGCTGGTCGGCGTGATGATCGCCGCCGGCAGCCTCAACCTGAGCGAGATCGTGCTGGCGCAGCAGGGCAGTTCCGGCCTGTTCGACTGGTTCCTGCTGCCGCTGCTGCCGCTGTTCGTCGTGTACTGGGTGTCCGGCGTGGCCGAGACCAACCGCGCTCCGTTCGACGTGGTCGAAGGCGAGTCCGAAATCGTCGCCGGCCACATGGTCGAGTACTCCGGCGGTGCGTTCGCGCTGTTCTTCCTGGCCGAGTACGCCAACATGATCCTGATCAGCTTCCTGATCTCGATCTTCTTCATGGGCGGCTGGCTGAGCCCGATCCAGGGCTGGGTCACGGCGGACGTGTCGCCCTGGGTCGACTGGATCTGGAACGGCGGTTGGCCGTGGCTGCTGGCCAAGGTGTTCTTCTTCGCCAGTTCCTACATCTGGTTCCGTGCCACGTTCCCGCGCTTCCGCTACGACCAGATCATGCGTCTGGGCTGGAAGGTATTCATCCCGCTGACCATCGCGTGGATCGCGGTGACCGCACTGCTCGTGTTCTACGGCGTGATCCAGAGAGGCGTTTGATTCATGAAGAAGATCACCCACTATTTCAAGAGCCTGCTGCTGCTGGAGCTCGTCTCCGGCATGTGGCTGACGCTGAAGTACGCGTTCAAGCCCAAGTACACCGTGCTGTACCCGATGGAGAAGTTCCCGCAGTCGCCGCGCTTCCGCGGCCTGCACGCGCTGCGCCGTTATCCGAACGGTGAGGAACGCTGCATCGCCTGCAAGCTGTGCGAGGCGGTGTGCCCGGCGCTGGCCATCACCATCGACTCGGCCAAGCGCGAGGACGGCACCCGCCGCACCACGCGCTACGAGATCGACCTGTTCAAGTGCATCTTCTGCGGTTTCTGCGAGGAGAGCTGCCCGGTGGACTCGATCGTGGAAACCCATATCCTGGAGTACCACTTCGAGAACCGTGGCGAGAACATCGTCACCAAGCCGCAGCTGCTGGCCATCGGTGATCGGCTGGAAGCCGAGATCGCCGAGCGCCGCGCCGCCGACGCCGCCTTCCGTTGAGGACCGAAAGATGGATTGGGTAAATATCGCTTTCTGGTTCTTCTCGATCGTGGCGGGGCTCTCGGCCCTGTCGGTGATCAGCGTGCGCAACCCGGTGTATGCCGTGCTGTGCCTGATCCTGACCTTCTTCTCCATCGCCTGCGTCTGGCTGCTGGTCGGCGCCGAGTTCCTGGGTGTCACCCTGGTGCTGGTGTACGTGGGCGCGGTGATGGTGCTGTTCCTGTTCGTGGTGATGATGCTGGACGTCGAGACCGACAGCCTGCGCGAAGGCTGGGTGCGCTACCTGCCGGTCGGGCTGGTGGTCGCGGTGGTGATGCTGCTGCAGATGCTGACCCTGATCGGCATCAAGGCCCGCATGGCCGCGCCGTTCCCGGCGGACAATGCCGCCGCGGTCGCCGCCGACAGCTCCAACATCACCTGGCTGGCGCGCAGCCTGTTCACCGAATACCTGCTGCCGTTCGAGTTCGCCGCGGTGATCCTGACCGTGGCGGTGATCGCCGCGGTGATGCTGACCCTGCGCCGCCGCACCGGCGTGAAGTCGCAGAACCCGTCGGAGCAGACCCGCGTCCGCGCCAGCGACCGCCTGCGCATCGTGAAGATGGCGGCCGAGAAGCCGGTGCCGCTGACCGACACCACGCACAACGAAGGCGGCGAGGAGGCCAAGCCATGATTTCCCTGGGCCACATGCTCGCGCTGGGCGCGGTGATGTTCTGCATCTCCGTCGCCGGCATCTTCCTCAACCGCAAGAACATCATCGTGCTGCTGATGTCGATCGAGTTGATGCTGCTGTCGGTGAACATCAATTTCGTCGCCTTCTCGCGGCAGCTCGGCGATACCGCCGGCCAGCTGTTCGTGTTCTTCATCCTGACCGTGGCCGCGGCGGAAGCCGCCATCGGCCTCGCGATCCTGGTGACCCTGTTCCGTACCCGCCACACCATCAACGTTGGCGAAGTCGATTCGTTGAAGGGCTGACCCACAGATGGAAATCACTCTCTCCAAGAGTCTGTTGATCGCAGTGGTGCTGGCACCGCTGCTCGGCAGCATCATCGCCGGCCTGTTCGGTCGCCAGGTCGGGCGCAAGGGTGCCCAGTACGCCACCATCCTCGGCGTCGCGGTCAGCTGCGCGCTGTCGATGCACACCCTCTACCAGTTGCTGTGGGGCGGGGCGCAGCCGTTCAACCAGAACATCTACACCTTCTTCGAAGTCGGCCAGTACGCCGCGCACGTCGGTTTCATGGTCGACCGCCTGACCGCGATGATGATGGTGGTGGTGACGTTTGTGTCGCTGCTGGTGCACGTCTACTCGATCGGCTACATGGCCGATGACGACGGCTACCAGCGCTTCTTCAGCTACATCTCGCTGTTCACCTTCTCGATGCTCACCCTGGTGATGAGCAACAACTTCCTGCAGCTGTTCTTCGGCTGGGAAGCGGTGGGCCTGGTGTCGTACCTGCTGATCGGCTTCTACTTCAAGAAGCCCAGCGCGATCTTCGCCAACATGAAGGCGTTCCTGGTCAACCGCGTGGGCGACTTCGGCTTCCTGCTGGGCATCGCCGCCGTGCTGTGGGTGTTCGGCACCCTGGACTACGCGACGGTGTTCGCCAACGCGCCGCTGCTGAACGACCCCAACGCGCTGGTCCAGGTGTGGTCGGGCTCGATCAACCTGTTCGGCCATCCGCTGCAGGTGCTGAGCGAGCCGGTGATCTGGTCGATCGCCACCCTGATCTGCATCTGCCTGTTCATCGGTGCGATGGGCAAGTCGGCGCAGGTGCCGCTGCACGTGTGGCTGCCTGATTCGATGGAAGGTCCGACCCCGATCTCGGCGCTGATCCACGCCGCGACCATGGTCACCGCCGGCATCTTCATGGTGACCCGCATGTCGCCGCTGTTCGAGCTGTCGCAGACCGCGCTGAACTTCGTGCTGTTCATCGGTGCCACCACGGCCTTCTTCACCGGCCTGATCGGCATCGTGCAGAACGACATCAAGCGCGTGGTCGCCTACTCGACGCTGTCGCAGCTGGGCTACATGACCGTGGCCCTGGGCGTGTCGGCCTACTCGGGTGCGGTGTTCCACCTGATGACCCACGCCTTCTTCAAGGCGCTGCTGTTCCTGGGCGCCGGCTCGGTCATCATCGGCATGCACCACGAGCAGAACATGATGAAGATGGGCGGCCTGCGCAAGTACATGCCGATCACCCACATCACCATGTGGATCGGCACCCTGGCGCTGGTCGGCACCCCGTTCTTCGCCGGCTTCTATTCGAAGGACACCATCATCGAGGCCGCCGCGCTGCATGCCCATGCCGCCAACAGCGGCTGGGTGGCGACCTACGGCTACTGGGCGGTGCTGGGCGGCGTGATCGTCACCAGTTTCTACAGCTTCCGGCTGCTGTTCCTGACCTTCTTCGGCAAGGAACGCTTCCGCGACGCGCACGATGACCACGGCCACGACGCCCACCACCATGACGACCATCATGGCCATGGCGCGCACGAGCCGCACGAGTCGCCGTGGGTGGTGACCCTGCCGCTGATCCTGCTGGCCATCCCGTCGATCCTGATCGGTTTCTTCACCATCGGCCCGATGCTGTTCGGCACCGGCTGGGACGGCCATGCCGCGGCAACCGGCGTGCCGGGCCAGACCCTGTCGTTCTTCACCGGCATCGTCGACTTCTACGATCCGGCCCGCGACACCATCGCCGCCGTCGGCAGGGAGTTCTGGCACGGCTCGGTGGCCTACGCAGTGCACGGCATGATGATGCCGGCGTTCTGGCTGACCGTCGCCGGCTTCATCCTGGCCTGGGTGTTCTACATCTGGAAGCCCGAGCTGGCAGGCAAGTCCCGCAAGGCCCTGGCGCCGGTCGTATCGGTGCTGGAGAACAAGTACGGTTTCGACAAGCTGTGGATCGATGGTTTCGCCGGTGGCAGCGTCAAGCTTGGCAAGGCCGCCCGTGCCGTGGACAGCAACGTTGTGGATGGGGTGGTGAACGGTGCGGCCCGCGTGGTCGAGCTTGCCGCCAACCTGCTGCGCCGCACCCAATCCGGTTTCCTCTACCACTACGCCTTCGTGATGATCATCGGCCTGATCGCCCTGCTGGGCCTGCTGATGCATTTCTCGCGTTGACCTGTACGGAATAAGAAGACGTGTCGAACTGGCCCCTACTCAGTATCCTCATCTGGCTGCCGATCCTCGGCGGTGCGTTGATTCTTGCCGTGCGCAACGCCCAGGCTGCCCGTTGGGCATCCCTGGCGGTGGCACTGCTCACCTTCCTGTTGAGCCTCGGCCTGCTCAGCGGCTATGACCGCGCCGCGGCCGACGTGATGCAGTTCGTCGAGCAGCATCCGTGGATCCCCGCCTACGGCATCGGTTACAACCTGGCGGTGGACGGCATCGCCATCGCGCTGGTGCTGCTGACCACCCTGGTGGGCGTGCTGGCGCTGATCGGCGCCTGGGGCGTGGTCGACAAGCGCGTGAACCAGTACGTGGCCGCCTTCCTGATCCTGGAAGGCGTGACGGTGGGCATCTTCGCCGCCACCGACGCGATGCTGTTCTACGTGTTCTTCGAAGCCATGCTGATCCCGATGTTCCTGATCATCGGTGTCTGGGGCGGTCCGCGCCGCATCTATGCCGCGCTGAAGTTCTTCCTGTACACCTTCCTCGGCTCGGTGCTGATGCTGGTGGCGCTGATCTACCTGTACATCAAGGGCGGCAGCTTCCAGCTGGCCGACCTGTACCAGCTGCAGCTGTCGGCCAGGGAGCAGACCTGGGTGTTCTTCGCGTTCCTGATCGCCTTCGCGGTCAAGGTGCCGATGTTCCCGGTGCATACCTGGCTGCCGGACGCCCACGTGGAAGCGCCGACCGCCGGCTCGGTGATCCTGGCCGCGATCGCGCTGAAGATCGGTGGCTACGGCTTCCTGCGCTTCAACCTGCCGATCGTGCCCGATGCCAGCCACGAGTGGGCCTGGCTGGTGATCGCGCTGTCGCTGGTGGCGGTGATCTACGTCGGCCTGGTGGCGCTGGTGCAGGACGACATGAAGAAGCTGGTGGCCTATTCGTCGATCGCGCACATGGGCTTCGTGACCCTGGGTACGTTCACCGCGCTGTGGCTGGTGCGCGAGGCGGGCAACGCCGACGCCGCCCGCCTGGGCCTGCAGGGCGCGATGGTGCAGATGGTCTCGCACGGCTTCGTGTCGGGCGCGATGTTCTCCTGCATCGGCGTGCTCTACGACCGGCTGCATACCCGCCGCATCGCCGACTACGGCGGCGTGGCCAACGTGATGCCCTGGTTCGCCGCGTTCGCGCTGCTGTTCTTCATGGCCAACTCGGGCCTGCCGGGCACCAGCGGTTTCGTGGGCGAGTTCATGGTGGTGCTGGCCAGCTTCCAGTGGGAGCCGCTGGTGGCGCTGGGCGCGGCCACCACGCTGATCATCGGCGCGGCGTATTCGCTGTGGCTGTACAAGCGCGTGTTCTTCGGCGAGGTGGGCAACGCCCATGTGGCCGAGATGAAGGACATCAACGGGCGCGAATGGCTGGTGCTGGGCGTGTTCGCCATCGGTACGCTGGCACTGGGCCTGTACCCGCGGCCGCTGACCGAACTGATGGAGCCCTCCATCGCCAAGCTGGCGATGCAGATCGCATCGAGCAAGCTGCTGTAAGCGGCCCCGTCGAGAGTATTGATTCCAGGATTTGATGATGACAACGCCGACGCTACTGCCGTTGACCGCCGCCGACCTCCCGCCGTTGCTGCCAGAACTGGTGGTGATCGGCGGGGCCTTCGCCCTGCTGATCCTCGATCTGTTCATCAGCAACCGCCACAAGGTCTGGACCCACTTCCTGTCGGTCGCGATCCTTGCCGTTGCTTTCGCCATGCTGCTTGGCGGCGTGGGCGGGCAGGGCGAGGTGTTCCATGGCATGTTCATCCGCGACAACGCCGCCGACGTCATGAAGACGGTGGTGGTGCTGGTCAGCGGCCTGACCCTGATCTATGGGTGGAGCTACCTGCGCGAGCGCAATCTGTACCAGGGCGAGATCGCGGTGCTGGTCCTGTTCGCCACCGCGGGCATGATGCTGCTGGTCTCCGCCGGCAGCCTGCTGATGGTCTACCTGGGGCTGGAACTGCTGGCGTTGTGCTCGTATGCGCTGGTGGCCAGCAACCGCGACAACAAGCTGGCCGCCGAAGCGGGCATGAAGTACATCGTGCTCGGCTCGCTGGCCTCGGGCCTGCTGCTGTACGGCATGTCGCTGGTCTACGGCGCCACCGGTTCGCTGCATCTTGACGTGATCCACGCCGCCGCCGCGCATTCGGACGAGCGCGTGCTGCTGCTGACCGGCGCGGTGTTCATGGTCGCCGGCGTCGCCTTCAAGCTCGGCGCCGCACCGTTCCACATGTGGCTGCCGGACGTCTACCAGGGCGCGCCGGCGCCGATCGCGCTGTTCATCAGCTCGGCGCCGAAGCTGGCTGCGTTCGGCATGGCCTACCGCCTGCTCGAAGCCGGTGTCGGCCCGCTGTCGGCCGAGCTGCAGTACGTGCTCGCCGGCCTTGCCGCGCTGTCGCTGGTGGTGGGCAACCTGATGGCCATCGCCCAGGTCAACCTCAAGCGCATGCTGGCCTATTCGACCGTCTCGCACATCGGCTTCCTGCTGATGGGCGTGGCCGGCGGCGGCGCCGCCGGGTACTCCTCGGCGATGTTCTACGCCGTGGCCTACGCGATCATGTCCACCGCCGCTTTCGGCGTGATCGTCGCGCTGTCGCGCTCCGGCTTCGAGGCCGAGAGCATCGACGACTTCAAGGGCCTGAATGCACGCAATCCGTGGATGGCCGGGCTCATGCTGTGCGCCATGTTCTCGCTGGCCGGCATCCCGCCGTTCCTGGGCTTCTGGGCCAAGCTGGCGGTACTGGGCGCCGCGGTCAACGGCGGCCTGCTGTGGCTGGTGATCCTGGGCGTGATGAGTGCGGTGGTGGGCTGCTTCTACTACCTGCGCGTGGTCAAGGTCATGTACTTCGACGAGCCGGTGGGCGAGCCGCTGCCGCGCAACAATGACCGTCTCCTGGGCATCGTGCTGGGCGTGAACTGCGTGGCCCTGCTGGTGCTGCCGGTTGCCCTGGGGCCGCTGCTGGCCTGGATGCGCAACGCATTTGCTCATTTGTCATAAAAAGCGATACAAAACGGCGCGATTCATGTAATATGCGCGCACTGAGTTGATGGCGGTGCCGGCAAGCCGGTATCGCCAGACCATCCAGGGATGGTCAACCGGAGCGTGGAACGTTCCGGGTTTCAGCGGAATCCCCGGATTTCCTGAAACAATGAAGTAAAAAAGACTTGCGGTAACGGTCCAATTACTTCATAATTCCGCTTCTGCTGCGGGGTGGAGCAGTCTGGCAGCTCGTCGGGCTCATAACCCGAAGGTCGCAGGTTCAAATCCTGCCCCCGCTACCAGTTCCGGCCTTCTTCAACATCTGTTGTCGAAGGCTGAATCTGGGCTCGCAGGAACGATTGCTTCCGTTCCTGCAACCGGAATCCAGTCACCGGATTCATACCGGACAAAGGGCCCAGTCGGGCCCTTTGTTGTTTCCGCAAAACGAAAAGTCCGGCCGGTTTTTCCCGTTTCCCCATTACCAAATCAAGGCAGGCTGTGAGCGACAAGGCTACTGAAATCGCGAATCTGCTGGGCCCCACCGTGCAGGCGTTGGGCCTGGATCTGCTGGGCGCCGAGTATCTGCCGGCGCCGGGCGGCGCCACGCTGCGTCTGTACATCGACGTGCCGCTGGCCGAGCAGCCCGAGCGCGTGGTCAACATCGACGACTGCGAGCGGGTGAGCCGCGAGGTCTCCGCGCAGCTGGATGTCGAGGATCCGATCAGCGGCAACTACACGCTGGAAGTGTCCTCCCCGGGCGTGGACCGGCCGCTGTTCACGCTGGAGCAGTTCGAGCGCCACCTGGGCGAGTCCGCCAAGGTCGGCCTGAAGCTGCCGCAGGAGAACCGGCGCCGCCTGCAGGGCGAGATCGCCGCGGTGGACGCCGATGCCGGCACCGTGACCTTCGTGGTCGATGGCAAGCCGTTCGTGGCGGCCTTCGACAACATCGACAAGGCGCGCATCATTCCGGACTGGGCCGCGCTTGGCCTGGCTCCGACCAAACCGACCGGTCCGGCCCCCAGGCAGGGGAGCGCGGCCAGGAACAAATCCAATAACGAAACCGCGGCCCGAAAGCCGCGCGCGGAGTAAGCCGATGAGCAAGGAACTTCTGCTGGTAGTCGACGCGGTCGCCAATGAGAAAGGCGTGCCGCGCGAAGTGATCTTCGATGCGATCGAGGCGGCGCTCGCCTCCGCGGCCAAGAAGCGCTATGTGGACCAGGACGTGCTCGCGCGCGTTTCGATCGACCACAAGGACGGCAGCTACGAGACTTTCCGTCGCTGGGAAGTCGTGGCCGACGACGTGGTGATGGAATCGCCGGACCGCCAGATCCGCCTGATGGACGCGATCGACGAGGCCGATGGCGTCGAGGTCGGCGACTACATCGAGGAACAGATCGAGAACCCGGATTTTGGTCGCATCGCCGCGCAGGCCGCCAAGCAGGTGATCGTGCAGCGCGTGCGCGAAGCCGAGCGCCAGCAGGTCGTGGACGCGTGGAAGGATCGCGTCGGCGAGCTGGTGACCGGCGTGGTCAAGCGCGCCGAGCGCGGCAACATCTACGTCGACCTGGGCGGCAACGCCGAGGCCTTCATCCCGAAGGACAAGGGCATCCCGCGCGACGTGCTGCGCGCCGGCGACCGCGTGCGTGGCTACCTGGCCGAAGTGCGCTCGGAGCCGCGTGGCCCGCAGCTGTTCATCAGCCGCGCCGCGCCCGAGTTCATGATCGAGCTGTTCAAGCTGGAAGTGCCGGAAGTCGGCCAGGGCCTGGTCGAGATCAAGGCCTGCGCCCGCGACCCGGGTGACCGCGCCAAGATCGCGGTCATCGCCCACGACAGCCGCACCGATCCGATCGGCGCCTGCATCGGCATGCGCGGTTCGCGCGTGCAGGCCGTCAGCAACGAGCTCAACGGCGAGCGCGTGGACATCGTGCTGTGGAACGAGAACCCGGCCAACTTCGTCATCAACGCGATGGCGCCGGCCGAAGTGCAGTCCATCATCGTCGATGAGGAAAAGCACTCGATGGACCTGGCCGTGGCCGAAGAGCGCCTGGCCCAGGCCATCGGCAAGGGCGGCCAGAACGTGCGCCTGGCCAGCCGCCTGACCGGCTGGCAGCTCAACGTGATGACCCAGGACCAGGTCACCGCCAAGTCGGAAGCCGAGCAGACCGTCGCCCGCCAGCTGTTCATGGACAAGCTGGAAGTGGACGAGGAAATCGCCGGCATCCTGGTCAGCGAGGGTTTCAGTACCGTCGAGGAAATCGCCTACGTGCCGATCGGCGAGCTGCTGGCCGTGGAGGGCTTCGACGAGGACATCGTCGAGGAACTGCGCGCCCGTGCCCGCGACGCGCTGCTCAACGAGGCGCTGGCCGTGGAGGAGGGCGCCGAGGAAGGCGTGCCGACCGCCGACCTGCTGGCGCTGCCGGGCATGGACGAGGCCACGGCCTACGCGCTGGCCGGAAACGGCGTGCGCACCAGCGAGGACCTGTCGGACCTGGCGGCCGACGAAGTCCTGGAGTTCGGCATCGAGGGCATGGACCTGGAGCGCGCCGCGGCGCTGGTCCTGGCAGCCCGCGCCGAGGAGATCGCCCGTCTGGAGCGCGGCGAATGAGCCAGCGATGAACAGGGCCCTGAGCCGCTCAGGGCGTAGACTCCGCGCTGCCTTCGTCCGTATCGAGGGGGCGCCAACAAGATCATAGGATCCGAATGTCGCAGCAAACCACCATCCGCAAGCTCGCCCAACTGGTCAACACGCCGGTGGAGAAACTGCTGGAACAGCTGGCCAAGGCCGGCATGAAGTTCAGCGGTCCCGACCAGGTCGTGACCAGTGCCGAGAAAGTGAAGCTGCTCGGTTTCCTTCGCCGTTCCCACGGCAAGGACGAGCAGGTCGCCGACGAGGCTGACGCCGCGCCGAAGAAGATCACCCTGAGCCGCCGCACGCAGCAGGAAGTGACGGTCAACGCCGGCCGCAGCAAGACCACGGTCAACGTCGAGGTGCGCCAGAAGCGCACCTACGTCAAGCCGGCCGCCGGTGCGCCGATGGATGCGGATGCCGAGCGCGCCGAGATCCTGCGCAAGCTCGAGGAGTCGCGCCAGCGCAACCTCGACGAGCAGCGCATGCTGGCCGAGAAGGACCGCGCGCGCGACGAGGAAATCGCCAGGCAGAAGGCGGCCGAGGAGGCCGAGCGGCTGCGTGCCGAGGCCGAGCGCAAGGCTGCCGAGGAGGCCGCGCAGGCCCCCAAGGCGCCGGCCCGCGCCGCCGAGGACGAGGACGAGGAGCCGGTGGTGAAGAACGTGCGCCATGCGCCGTCGCCGAGCCGTCCGCACGCCGTGCGCGACGATCGTGCCGCGCATGCCAAGCCGGGCAGCAAGTCGCGCGGCCCGCAGTCGTCCGACGACAACGGCGGCAACCGCTTCGGCGGCCAGCTGCACCTGTCGCCGTCCGACCGCGCCCGCCGCGGCGGCAACAACAGCAATTCCCGTGGCCGTCCGGGCGCACGCGCGCCGCAGGGCCGTCGTGGCGCCGAGCAGTCGCGCGGCGGTGGCGGCAGCCACGGCTTCGAACGTCCGACCGCACCGGTGGTGCGCGAGGTCGCCATCGGCGACACCATCACCGTGGCCGATCTGGCGCAGAAGCTGGCGCTGAAGGGCGGCGAAGTGGTCAAGGCGCTGTTCAAGATGGGCGTCATGGCGACCATCACCCAGTCCATCGATCACGACACCGCGGCGCTGGTGACCGAAGAGCTCGGCCACAAGGTCGTGCGTGCCGGCAACAATGATGCAGAGGACGCGCTGCTGGCCATCACCGATGCCGACCAGGGCGACGCCGTGCCGCGTCCGCCGGTGGTCACCATCATGGGCCACGTCGACCACGGCAAGACCTCGCTGCTGGACTACATCCGCCGCACCAAGGTCGCCAACGGCGAAGCCGGCGGCATCACCCAGCACATCGGCGCCTACCACGTGGAAACGCCCAAGGGCGTGATCAGCTTCCTCGATACCCCCGGCCACGCCGCGTTCACCTCGATGCGTGCCCGTGGCGCGCAGCTGACCGACGTGGTGGTGGTGGTGGTGGCGGCCGATGACGGCGTCATGCCGCAGACCCGCGAAGCCATCCAGCACGCCCGTGCGGCCAATGCGCCGATCGTGGTGGCGATCAACAAGATCGACAAGTCGTCGGCCGATCCGATGCGGGTCAAGAACGAGCTGCTCGCCGAGCAGGTCGTGGCCGAGGACTTCGGCGGCGACACGCAGATGGTCGAGATCTCGGCCAAGACCGGCCAGGGCATCGACGACCTGCTGGATGCGATCTCGCTGCAGGCCGAAGTGCTGGAGCTGAAGGCGGTGGCCGAAGGCCGCGCCAGCGGCGTGGTCATCGAATCCTCGCTGGACAAGGGCCGCGGCCCGGTCGCGACGGTGCTGGTGCAGCAGGGTCAGCTCAAGAAGGGCGACTACCTGGTGTGCGGCATCCAGTACGGCCGCGTGCGTGCGCTGTTCGACGAAACCGGCCGCCAGGTGGCCGAGGCCGGCCCGTCGATCCCGGTGCAGGTGCTGGGCCTGTCCGGCGTGCCGGATGCCGGCGACGACTTCGTGGTCGTCGACGACGAGCGCCTGGCCAAGGATGTGGCGCAGCAGCGCGAGACCAAGCGCCGCGAGTCGCGCCTGGTCGCCAGTGCCGGCAGCCGCATGGAAGACATCATGGCGCAGATGGGCAAGGGCGAAGGCCAGCAGGTGCTGAACCTGCTGATCAAGGCCGACGTCCAGGGCTCGGTGCAGGCGCTGAGCCAGTCGCTGGTGGGCCTGTCCAACGACGAGATCCGGATCAACGTGATCCACTCCGGCGTGGGCGGCATCACCGAATCCGACGCCAACTCGGCGGTGGCCTCCAAGGCCACGGTCATCGGCTTCAACGTGCGTGCGGACGCTTCTGCCCGTCGCATCATCGAATCCAACGGCGTCGACCTGCGCTACTTCTCGATCATCTATGACGTGATCGACCAGGTGAAGCAGGTGGCTTCGGGCCTGCTGGGCGTGGAGATCCGCGAGGAGATCATCGGTATCGCCGAGGTCCGCGACGTTTTCCGCAGCTCCAAGTTCGGCGCGGTCGCCGGCTGCATGGTGGTCGAGGGCGTGGTCAAGCGGAACAAGCCGATCCGCGTGCTGCGCGACAGCGTGGTGGTGTTCGAGGGCGAACTGGAATCGCTGCGCCGCTTCAAGGAGAACGTGGACGAGGTCCGCAACGGTACCGAGTGCGGTATTGGCGTGAAGGCCTACAACGACGTCAAGGCAGGCGACCAGATCGAGTGCTTCGAGCGCATCGAAGTGCCGCGCACCCTGTAACGACGCAGTACCGGCCGGCCCGCGCGACGCGGGCCGGCCGCGTTTCCCCCGCAACAACCAGACGAGCGAGATTCCGTGCCCAAGACTTTCCACCGTACCGACCGAGTTTCCGCGCAGATCCGCCGTGATCTGGGCACGCTGGTGCATGCCGCCGTGCGCGAGCATGGGCTGCCGTCGGTCAGTGTTTCGGACGTGGAGGTCACCCGCGACATGGCCCATGCCAAGGTGTTCGTCACCGCGTTGATGCCCGAGCGTTCGCTCGAGGCGGTCAAGGGCCTGCGCGAGCTGGCCGGCGAGCTGCGCATGGGCCTGGCCCGGGCGATGAAGCTGCGCCACGTGCCGGAACTGCACTTCCACTACGATGATTCGGTGGACCGCGGCGAGCGCATCGACAACCTGCTGCGCGACCTGCCGGATGTGCAGTCGGCGCAGTCTGGCGCTGGCGGCGAGGAAGGCGAGAAAGCCTGAGCGTTCGGGCATGTGTCTTCTCCCGGCGGGAAATGTTCCCCGGAGGGTGGGCGCGAGCGCGGCGGGCGGGGTCGAACCCCGCGGGGCTTCCCGGCCGGGGTAGCGCGAGGCGAAAGCGGCTGATTCCACTCCCCGGCCAGGGGCGGGCTGTTTTTCTTTGCCCGTGCAAGGAAAAGTAATCCAGAGCGGCGCTTCGCAATTGCCGATGGCTGGCAGACACGCCCTGCCAGCGTGCCCGACACGCTGCGCGCCACGGGTCCACTCCGTTGATGGGAGTTTCCGCCGAGACGTCCGTGTCTCTTCGAAAACCGGCGCCATCCCTGCGTGCCGGCCCGCGGCTTTCCCCGCTGGCTCAGTCGCCGCGGAAGGAAGCCCTAAGATCAAAGGCCGAAAGGCAACTGCAACCGCAGCAACAAGGCAGAGCAAGGCATCCCAATGCGCCCCCGTATCCAATTCCGCCGCCTGGACGGCATCGTCCTGCTCGACAAGCCCGCCGGCATGAGCTCCAACACCGCGCTGCAGGTGGCACGGCGGCTGTTCCGTGCGGAGAAGGGCGGGCATACGGGCAGTCTCGACCCGCTGGCCACCGGGCTGCTGCCGTTGTGCTTCGGCGAGGCGACCAAGATCGCCGGCCTGCTGCTGGGCTCGGCCAAGGCCTATGACGCGGAGATCGCGCTGGGCACGACCACCGACACCGACGATGCCGACGGCACGGTGTTGCGGCAGCGTCCGGTGCCGGCCATCGACGCGCAGGCGCTGCGCCAGGCACTGGAGCCGCTGACCGGGCACATCCGCCAGCGCGCCCCGATCTACTCGGCGCTGAAGCAGGGCGGCGAGCCGCTGTACGTGAAGGCGCGCCGCGGCGACGCCATCGAGGCACCGGAGCGGGACGTCCACGTGCAGGCGATCGAGATCCTGGAACAGCAACCTGAATGGCTGCGGCTGCGCGTCACCTGCGGCTCGGGCACCTATATCCGCAGCATCGCCCGCGACCTGGGCGAAGCGCTGGGCTGCGGCGCCCACATCACCGCACTGCGCCGGTTGTGGGTGGAGCCGTTCCTGGCGCCGCGGATGATCGGCCTGGACGCGCTGCGCGGGCTGGCCGAAGCCGGGGACGACGCGGCCCTGCTGCAATGGCTGCTGCCGCTTGAGGCGGGATTGAGCCATTTCGGCCGGGTCGAACTGGATGCCCCGCGCGCGCAGCGCTTCTGCATGGGCCAGCGCCTGCGCGATCCGGCGTGGCCGGGCGGGCTGGTGGCGGTATTCGCCGATGACGGCAAGGCCCTGGGACTGGGGCAGGTGGACGCGGCCGGCATGCTGGCGCCGCAGCGCCGTTTCAATCTCTGACCGGGCGGCCCCGGCGGGGTCGGATACAGGTTGCGCCTTGTGGCCGCAGGCGCGGATCGTTACAATTCTGCGGCCCTTTGCCGGGCACCGGTCCGCCGTCGGCGGGCCGACTTCCTTAAACGGCGAGCTGCGCGGTGCGTCAACAGCACGTTCCTGCCGGCCACGCATCCAGAGAAAACATCATGTCGATCGACACCCAGAAAGTTATTGAAGACAACAAGCGCGGCGCCAACGACACCGGTTCGCCGGAAGTCCAGGTGGCCCTGCTGACCGCCCGCATCGAGCAGCTGACCGAGCACTTCAAGCAGCACAAGAAGGATCACCACAGCCGCCGCGGCCTGCTGCAACTGGTCAACCGCCGCCGCAGCCTGCTCGACTACCTGAAGAAGAAGGACGTCGAGCGCTACAAGGGCCTGATCGAAAAGCTTGGCCTGCGTCGCTAAGCAACAATCCCCCCGCGGCGCAGCGATGCGCCGCGGTTTTGTTTTTGCAGTTCAGTAGCATTTCCAGGGCCGGAACAACCGGCCGCCCGCCGGTGACAAGGGTCGCCGACGGTCCATTCGCAGACAGCATCCCCAAGGACACCCTCCGTGGCAAAAATCACCAAAACCTTCCAGTACGGCAAGCACACCGTCACGCTTGAGACCGGCGAGATCGCCCGCCAGGCCAGCGGCGCCGTCATCGTCAAGATGGACGACACCGTGCTGCTGGTCACTGCCGTCGCCGCCAAGAGCGCGCGCGAAGGCCAGGACTTCTTCCCGCTGACCGTTGATTACCAGGAAAAGTTCTACGCCGGTGGCCGCATCCCGGGTGGCTTCTTCAAGCGCGAAGGCCGTGCCACGGAGAAGGAAACGCTGATCTCGCGCCTGATCGACCGTCCGATCCGTCCGCTGTTCCCGGAAGACTACAAGAACGAAGTGCAGATCATCGCCACGGTGATGTCGCTGAACCCGGAAGTGGACGGCGACATCCCGGCCCTGATCGGTGCCTCGGCGGCGCTGGCGCTGGCCGGCACTCCGTTCAAGGGCCCGATCGGCGCCGCCAAGGTCGGCTACAAGAACGGCGAGTACATCCTCAACCCGACCGTGTCGGAGCTGAAGGAATCGCAGCTGGAGCTGGTCGTGGCCGGTACCGCCAATGCCGTGCTGATGGTCGAGTCCGAGGCCGCGCTGCTGTCCGAGGACGTGATGCTGGGCGCCGTGACCTTCGGTCACCGCGAGATGCAGAAGGTCATCAACGCGATCAACGAGCTGACCGTCGAAGCCGGCACCAAGCCGAGCGACTGGGTCGCCCCGGCCAAGAACGAAGCGCTGATCTCGGCGCTGAAGGAAGCCATCGGCAGCAAGCTGGCCGAAGCCTTCCAGGTGCGCGACAAGCTGCAGCGCCGCGACGCCATCGCCGCGATCAAGAAGGACGTGACCGAGCAGCTGGCCGGCCGCGTCGCCGCCGAGGGCTGGAACCCGGCCGAGCTGTCCAAGGAGTTCGGCGAACTCGAATACCGCACCATGCGTGATTCGGTGCTGGACACCAAGGTCCGCATCGACGGCCGCGCCCTGGACACCGTGCGTCCGATCAGCGTGAAGGCCGGCGTGCTGCCGCGCACCCATGGTTCGTCGCTGTTCACCCGCGGCGAGACCCAGGCGATCGTGGTCACCACCCTGGGCACCGCCCGCGACGGCCAGATCATCGATGCCGTCTCCGGCGAGTACAAGGAAAACTTCCTGTTCCATTACAACTTCCCGCCGTACTCGGTGGGCGAGTGCGGCCGTTTCGGCGCGCCGAAGCGTCGCGAGATCGGCCACGGCCGCCTCGCCAAGCGCGGCGTGCTGGCGGTGATGCCGACCATCGAGGAATTCCCGTACACCATCCGCGTGGTGTCGGAAATCACCGAGTCCAACGGCTCCTCGTCGATGGCCTCGGTGTGCGGCTCCTCGCTGGCGCTGATGGATGCCGGCGTGCCGGTCAAGGCACCGGTGGCGGGCATCGCCATGGGCCTGGTGAAGGAAGACGACCGTTTCGTCGTGCTGAGCGACATCCTGGGTGACGAAGACCACCTGGGCGACATGGACTTCAAGGTCGCCGGTACCTCCGAAGGCGTGTCCGCGCTGCAGATGGACATCAAGATCGAAGGCATCACCGAAGAGATCATGAAGCAGGCGCTGGAGCAGGCCAAGGCCGGCCGTCTGCACATCCTCGGCGAGATGGCCAAGGCGCTGACCGCGCCGCGCGAAGAGCTGAGCGATTACGCGCCGCGCCTGCTGACCATCAAGATCCACCCGGACAAGATCCGCGAAGTGATCGGCAAGGGCGGTTCGGTGATCCAGGCGATCACCAAGGAAACCGGCACCCAGATCGACATCCAGGACGACGGCACCATCACCATCGCCTCGGTGAACAACGCCGCCGCGCAGGAAGCCAAGCGCCGCATCGAGCAGATCACCTCCGACGTCGAGCCGGGCCGCATCTACGAAGGCAAGGTCGCCAAGATCATGGACTTCGGCGCGTTCGTCACCATCCTGCCGGGCAAGGACGGCCTGGTGCACGTCTCGCAGATCTCCAGCGAGCGCGTCGAGAAGGTCGGCGACAAGCTGAAGGAAGGCGACGTGGTCAAGGTCAAGGTGCTGGAAGTGGACAAGCAGGGCCGCATCCGCCTGTCGATGAAGGCTGTCGAGGAAGGCGAGGGCACCCCGGCCGAATAAGCCCGGGTACCTGTGCTGCATCCGGAAAGCGGGCCTTTGGCCCGCTTTTCTTTTGCGCGATCGCCGGCGCTGGCATTTCCCTGCACCGGCTGCCGCGGAGTGGCTGGAAGGAGACGCTGGCCATCGGCGCGGCATTTCCCGCGCCGCGGGTGCGTGACCTGCCTACAGCGATGCCGCCGGCGCCCGGGCAGCATGGAGGCGGGTTGGCGGAAAGGAGCGGGCGATGCGGGAACGACCCGGCTTCGGCCTGGCCACGATGTGGCGATGGACCGGCGGGCCGGTGGCGTGCCCGCTGCTGGGCAAGGCCGCCGCGGCCAGCTTCCTGGCCGGTATCGGCATGGTGCTGTGGATGCCGGTGCTGCCGCTTCCCTGGTTGCGCTGGGCCGCGCTGCTGGCCGGGTTGGCGCTCTGGGTGGGCAGCCGTGTGCCCTGGAGCGGTGCGTTGCTGGCCGGTGCCGGCTGGGCCGCGCTGCATGCCGGCTGGGCGCTGCAGGCGCAGTTGCCACCGGCGCTGGAGCGCGGCGTGGTTGCCATCGCCGGCACCGTGGTGTCGCTGCCCGAGGTGGAGCCCCGGCGGACACGTTTCCGCTTCCGGGTCGACGGCGATGCCGCCCAGCCTGACGCGGTGCGCGGGCGGCGGCTGCAACTGGCCTGGTACGACGATTTCGGCAGCGTGCGGCCCGGGCCGCGGCTGGCCCTGCGTGCCGGCTCGCGCTGGCGGTTCCAGGTGCGGGTGCGCGCCCCGCGTGGGCTCGCCAACCCCGGGGGCGTCGATGCCGGGCGCAACGCGCTGGCGCGACGGATCGTCGCCACCGGACGGGTGCTGAGGCGCGGTGCGCGGCAACTGGCGCCCCCGGCCGGAATCGATGCCTGGCGCGAACGCATCGCCGGGCGGATCGACGTGGCCATCGGTACCCCCGCCTCGCGCTATGTGCGGGCCCTTGCGGTCGGCGATACCCGGGCGCTGGACGATGGCGACTGGCACATGCTCCGTGCCACCGGCCTGACCCACCTGATCGCGATTTCCGGCTTTCACGTCGGCATGGTCGCGGGCTTCATCGCCCTGGCCGCGTCCGCGGTGTGGTGGCTGTTGCCATGGCTGGGACGGTGCTGCCCCCGCTCCCATGCCGCGGCCGTCGCTGCGGTGGCCGGGGCCGCGGGCTATGCGGCGGTGGCCGGTTTCGCCCTGCCAACGGTGCGCACGGTGCTGATGGTGGCGGTGATCGCGCTGGCCAGGCTGGGGCGTCGCCCGGCCAGCGTGACCGGTGCGCTGGCGCTGGCCGCCCTGCTGGTGCTGGGTGCGGACCCGCTGGCGATGCTGACGGCCGGGTTCTGGTTGAGCTTCGCCGGCGTGGCATGGCTGGCCGGGTGCCTCCCCGAACGCCTGCACTGGCTGCGTGGCTTCCTGTCCGCCCAGGCGGTGGCCACCGTGGGGCTGCTGCCGCTCACCGCGGTGCTGTTCGACCAGGCATCGCTCGCCGGGCCGCTGGCGAATCTGCTGGCGAGCCCGTGGTGGAGCCTGGTGGTGGTGCCACTGGCCCTGCTTGGAACAGGACTGGAGGCGGTGGTGCCGGGTGCCGGCAACTGGCCGTGGCGGGCGTCGGCCGGGTGCTTCGAGCTGAGCTGGTCAGCGCTGTCGTGGCTGGGCGGCAGCCGCTTCGCGTTGTGGTGGCTGCCCGAGGCCGCCGGCATGGCGCTGCCCCTCGCCCTGGCCGGCGCGGTGTGGCTGCTGCTCCCGCGCGCGGTCCCGGGCAAGGCACTGGCGCTGCTGCTGTGGTTGCCATTGCTGTGGCCGGTACGCGAGCTTCCACGGCATGGCGAGGTGGAACTGGTGCTGCTTGACGTGGGGCAGGGGCTGTCGGTGCTGGTACGCACCCGCGACCACCGCCTGCTCTATGACGCCGGGCCGGCGGTGCGCGATGGCTTCGATGCCGGCGAGCGGGTGGTGGTGCCGGCGCTGCGTGCGCTGGGGGTGAACCGGCTCGATGCCATGGTGGTCAGCCATGGCGACAACGACCATGCCGGTGGCGCTGGGGCCGTGCGCAGGGCGGTGCCGGTCATGGACTGGCATGCCCCCCGGGCATGCGCCCGGCGCTGGCGGCCCGCCACTGCGGCAAGGGTCTGCGCTGGCAGTGGGACGGCGTGCAGTTCGAGTACCTGCATCCGCATGCCGGCTTTCCCTACCTGGGCAACGAATCCAGCTGCGTGCTCAGGATCGGATCGGTACATGGCGCGGTGCTGCTGGTGGGCGACATCGGCGAGGTCATCGAGAACGCACTGGTGCGGCGGCAGCGGCCGTCGCTGCGGGCCGAGGTGGTGGTGGCCCCTCACCATGGCAGTGCCGGTTCGTCGCTGCCGGGATTCGTGTCGGCCACGCAGGCACGCCTGGTGCTGGTGTCGGCCGGCCATGGCAACCGTTTTGGTCATCCCCGGCCGGAGGTGGTCGAGCGCTGGCGCGGGGCGGGAGCCGAGGTTCTGGCGACGCCGGCCAGTGGCGCAGTCAGGGTCTGGCTGGGGGCGCAGGGCCTGCAGTTGCGCGAGCGCCGGCAATGGCGGCGTCGCCTGTGGGATGCTGCTGGGCGGGCGCGGGCGGCTGTTATCCTATCGGAGGATGAAAACACGGCCGTCGTGCCGGAGGGTTGAAACGTGTGGGAACTGGTCAAGGCCGGCGGTTGGCCGATGGTGCCGCTGCTGCTGTTGGGCGTACTGGCTTTGGCGATTGTCCTGGAGCGCTTCTGGAGCCTGCGGCGTAACGAGGTGCTGCCGCCGGGGCTGGGGCAGGAGGTCCGCAACTGGGCGGCGCGCGGCAAGCTGGATGCTTCCCACATCGAATCGCTGCGCGCAAACTCGCCGCTCGGCGCGCTGCTGGCCGCGGCGCTGGAAGCCCGCAACCGTCCGCGCGACCAGATCCGCGAGCGCATCGAGGACACCGGTCGCCACCTGGTGCACCGGATGGGGCGCTATCTCAACGCGCTGGGCACCATCGCCTCGGCCGGCCCGCTGCTCGGCCTGCTGGGCACGGTGATCGGCATGATCCAGATGTTCCTGGGCATCCTCGACCATGGCGTGGGCGACGTGAACCAGCTGGCCGGCGGCATCGGCAAGGCGCTGGTGTGCACCGCCACCGGCATGATCGTGGCGATCCCGGCGCTGATGTTCCACCGCTATTTCCGCGCGCGCGTCGATGGTTACGTGATCGAGATGGAGCACGAGGCCGGCGCGCTGCTGGATACCCTCGACGGCCGCCCGGCGGTGATGGCCGCCGCCAAGCCGGCCCCGCAGGCAGCGGCAGTGGCCAAGGCCTGACCCCGCATGCGCATCCGCAACGACCGGGCCCAGGAAGAGCCGCATATCGATCTGGTGCCGCTGATCGATGTGATCCTGGTGCTGATCATCTTCTTCGTGGTCACCACCACCTTCGACGCGCGCTCCACCCTGCAGGTGCAGCTGCCCACCGCCAGCGACCAGCGCAATGCCGAGCCGCCGCGCTCGCTCAGCGTGCTGGTCAACGCCGATGGCCGCTATTTCATCAACGACCGCGAGGTGCTGCGCACCGACGTGGAATCGGTGAAGCGGACCATCGTCCAGGTCGCCGGCGATGACCGCGGGCAGACCGTGCTGCTGCGCGCCGACGCGCGCACGCCGTACCAGGCCGTGGTGACCGTGCAGGATGCGCTGGGGCAGCTCGGCTTCCGCCGCATCGCCATCGCGACCGCGCCGGAGGTGCAGCGATGAGCCCGAACGAGACGCCCTGGCAGACCTACCGGCGCCTGCTGGTTTTCGCACAGCCCTATCGCGGGCTGCTGATGATGGCCGCGCTGGGCATGCTGATCGAAGCGGCCGCCGGTGGCGGCTTCCTGATGCTCATGAGTCCGATCACCAACAACCTGGTGAATCCCAAGGACATCAACTGGTGGATGCCGCTGGCCATCATCGGCCTGTTCCTGCTGCGCGGCGTCGCCGGATACCTGACCGACATCGGCATGGGCAAGGCCGCGCGCAGCATCGCCCGCGACCTGCGCGTGCGCGTGCTGGGCAAGTACCTGCGCCTGCCCGGGTTGCAGTTCGACAACGAGCCGGTGCCGTCGATGCTGGTGCGGCTGGGCTCGGACAGCGACCAGGTGGCGCAGGCCGCGGTCGATGCGATGAAGGTGGTCCTGCAGCAGTCCCTGCAGGTGCTGGTCTCGCTGGCGGCGATGCTGTGGTACAGCTGGCAGGTGACGCTGGCGATCTTCGTGCTGGCGCCGCCGCTGGCATGGGTGATGAACAAGGTGGCCAAGCGCTACCGGCGCATCAGCCACCGCATCCAGGAGAGCGGGGCGGAGCTGCTGCAGGCCGCGGACCAGACCCTGTCCAGCCACCAGGAAGTGAAGATCTACGGTGCGCAGCGCAGCGAGCTGGACCGCTACGGCGCGCTGGCCGATACCAACCTGAAGCTGGCGATGAAGGTGGAAGCCACGCGCAGCATCTCCTCGGCCATGGTGCAGCTGATCGGTGCGGTGGGCCTGGCGGCGCTGTTGTTGATCGCCGGGCACGAGGCCGCCGCCGGGCGCCTGTCGGTGGGCGACTTCGTCTCGATGATGCTGGCGATGATGACGATCATCCCCGCGCTCAAACAGCTGACCAACGTGCAGAACATGACCCAGCGCGGGATCGCCTCGGCGCAGCGCCTGTTCGTGGTGCTCGATGCCGCGGACGAGCCGGACACCGGCACGCGGGGCCTGCAGCGGGCCGAAGGGCTGCTGGAGTTCCGCGACGTCACCGCGCGCTACCCGGGGCAGGCGCGGCCGGCGATGGAGGGCGTCAGTTTCGTCGCGCGCCCGGGCACGGTGACCGCGATCGTCGGGCGTTCGGGCAGCGGCAAGTCCACCCTGATCAAGCTGATTCCGCGCTTCTACGAACCCGAGTCCGGGCAGATCCTGCTCGACGGCCACCCGGTACAGGAGTACCGCCTGGCCGACCTGCGCCGGCAGATCGCGCTGGTCGGCCAGCAGGTGGTGCTGTTCGATGGCAGCATCGCCCAGAACATCGCCTACGGCGAACTGCAGGACAGCAATGCCGAGCGGCTGCAGCAGGCCATCGTCGGTGCCAACGCGCGCGAGTTCGTCGAGCAGCTGCCGCAGGGCGTGGATGCCCAGGTCGGAGCCAAGGGCGGGCGCCTGTCCGGCGGCCAGCGCCAGCGCCTGGCGATCGCCCGCGCCATGCTCAAGGATGCGCCGATCCTGATCCTGGACGAAGCCACCGCGGCGCTGGACAACGAGTCCGAACGGCTGGTGCAGGATGCCCTGCAGCGGCTGATGCCCGACCGCACCACGCTGGTGATCGCGCACCGCCTGTCCACCATCGAACACGCCGACCAGGTGCTGGTGATGGACCAGGGGCGGATCGTCGAACGCGGTACCCACCAGGAGCTGTTGGCGCTGGGTGGGCTATACGAGCACCTCTACCGGATGCAGTTCCGGGAAAGGCAGGTCTGATGGCCGGCAAGGGAACGCAGACGCCGCCATGGTGGTATGACGGCGCCCCGGTGCCGTGGACGGCGCGCCTGCTGGCGCCGCTGTACGGCGCCGTCGCCGGCCTGCGCCGCGGGCTCTATCGCCGCGGCTGGCTGCGCAGCCGGCAGGTCCCGGTGCCGGTGATCGTGGTCGGCAACATCACCGCCGGCGGCACCGGCAAGACGCCGTTGACCATCGCGCTGGTGGAGCGCCTGCGCGAGGCCGGCTGGAAGCCGGGCGTGGCCAGTCGCGGCTACGGCCGCGACGAGGCCGGCACCGCCCGCTGGGTCACTCCGGACCTGGCGCCCGGCCTGGGGGGCGACGAGCCGGTGCTGATCGCCTGGAAGACCGGCGTGCCGGTACGCGTGGACCGCGACCGCGTCGCCGCGGCCAGGGCACTGCTCGCGGCTGGCTGCGACGTGGTGGTCTGCGACGACGGCCTGCAGCATTACCGGCTGGCGCGCGACATCGAGATCGAAGTGGTCGACGCGCAACGGCGCTACGGCAACGGCCTGCTGATGCCGGCCGGCCCCCTGCGCGAGCCGGCGGCGCGGGCGCGCGACTGCGATTTCCGGGTGGTCAACCTGGGCCAGGCCAGCGATGCCGGGCAGGTGCCGCCGGGGTCGGGGTTCGGCGAATGGACGATGCGCCTGCGCATCGACAGCGCCCGCCCGCTGCGGGGGGGGCGCGAACGCCCGCTGCATGGATTTTCCGGGCAACGGGTGCACGCCGTTGCCGGCATCGCGCATCCGCAGCGCTTCTTCCAGATGCTGCGTGCGCGGGGCATCGGCGTGGTCCCGCATGCGTTCCCCGACCACCATCGCTACCAGGCATCGGACCTGTCCTTCGGCAGCGAGCTGCCGGTGTTGATGACCGAGAAGGACGCGGTGAAGTGCAGGGCGTTCGCCACCGACTGGCACTACGCGGTGCCGTTGCAGGCCGAGTTGCCCGCGGCATTCTGGGTCGCGCTGCTGGACCGGCTGGGCAAACTGGCGCGGGCGTGATCCCCGCGCCGCGGGCGTGCCGGCCGGCGGCGCGTGGGCGGCTGCCGCGGGCCCAGCGTGCTGGGCAAATGCGAACCCGGTCGAAACCTGGCCATGCGGCCGTGCGTCGCGATGGTCCCAGCCTTTATCCTCACCGCGGATTTCCTTCCCCGCGCGGCCATGCGGCCATCGCGCGGGGAGGGGCCGTCAAGTGCTGCCCGCAGTGGGCAAGGAGTACAGATGAACGTGGTTCCCGAGTTCGTGGTGGCGATCCCGGCGCGATACGCGTCCACCCGCCTGCCGGGCAAGCCGCTGGCCTTGCTGGCCGGGCAGCCGATGGTGGTGCACGTGGCGCGGCGCGCCCTGGCGGCCGGCGCGCGCGAGGTGTGGGTGGCGACCGATGACCGGCGGATCGCCGATGCGCTCGACGGCCTGGACGGCATACGCGTGGCGATGACCCGCGATGACCATGCCTCGGGCACGGACCGGCTGGCCGAATGCGCGCGCCACGCCGGCTGGGATGCGCAGGCCATCGTGGTCAACCTGCAGGGCGACGAGCCGTTCGCGCCGGCGGCGGGCATCCGCGCCGTGGCCGCGACGCTGGCGGCCAGCGGTGCGCCGATGGCGACCCTGGCCACCCCGGTGGAGGACGCCGCGACCCTGTTCGATCCCAACGTGGTCAAGCTGGTGCGGAACGCCCAGGGCGACGCGCTGTACTTCAGCCGCGCGCCGATCCCCTGGCACCGCGATGCCTTCGCCCGTTCCACGGCGCAGCTGCCGCAGGCGCAATGGCTGCGCCATATCGGCATCTACGGCTACCGCGCCGGTTTCCTGCAGCAGTTCGCGGCGATGGCGCCGGGCACGCTGGAGCAGATCGAATCGCTGGAGCAGCTGCGCGTGCTGGAGGCCGGCTTCCGCATTGCCGTGGCGCTGTCGCCCGAGCCGTTCCCGCCGGGCATCGACACCCCGGAAGACCTCGCGCGCGCGGCCGCGCTGCTGGAGACCGTGCGTTGAAGCTGCTGGTGGTGTGCCTGGGCAACATCTGCCGTTCGCCGATGGGCGAGGGCGCCCTGCGCGCGCGGATCGAGCGCTCGCCGCTGGCCGGGCGGGTGGAAGTGGACTCGGCCGGCACCGCCGGCTGGCACCGTGGCAAGGCGCCGGACCCACGGGCGGTGGCCTGCGCCCGGCGCCACGGCGTGGATATTTCCGGGCTGCGTGCGCGCCAGCTGCAGTCCGACGACTTCCTGCGGTTCGACCACATCCTGTGCGCGGACCCGGACAACCTGGACGCGGCCCTGGCGCTGGCGCCCCCGCAGGCGCGCGGCAAGGCCGCGTTGCTGCTGCCCTGGGCCGGCATCACCCACGCCCGCGCGGTGCCGGACCCCTATTACGGCGGCGATGCGGATTTCGAGCACAGCTGGGCGCTGCTGGAGGCGGCGGCCGAGGCGGTGGTCAGGCGCCTGTCGGCCGGGCCCGACTCCGGCATAATCGGCCCATGAACGCTCAGCCTGCGATGGATCTTCCCAAGTCCGGCATCTGGCTCAATGCGGTGCCGTCCACGTTGCAGGACCATGCCGGCCGTCCGCTGGTGCTGGCCTTCGTCAATGCCGCCTCGGCCTGGTGCGTGCAACGGCTGCTCGAGGTGCTGCAGTGGCAGGCGCGCAACCCGGGGCGCCTGCAGTTGCTGGTGGTGCAGGTGCCGCGCTTCGATTTCGAGCGTGAACCGCAACCGGCGCTGAAGCTGCTGCGCCGGCACGGCGTCACCGCGCCGATCCTGCTGGACGCGCAATGGGAGGCATGGCGCCGTTTCGGCATCGAGGCATGGCCGACCCTGCTGCTGCTCGATGCCCAGGGCCAGGAGCGCGAGCGCCTGGTGGGCGCGGCAGGCGACCTGGAGCGCAGCCTCGCTGCCCTGTGCGAAGGACTGGCGCAGCCACGCGACGAGGACCTGCGCCCGGTTGCGGAAACCAACGTGGAACCGCGCCTGCCGCTGCGCTTCCCCGCAGGCCTGGCGGCCAGCGCCGACCGGCTGTATGTCGCCGATACCGGCCATCACCGCATCCTCGAATGCACCCACGGCGGTCGCGTGCTGCGCCAGTTCGGCGTCGGCAGTGCGGACCTGGTCAACGGGCCGGCGGCCGATTGTGCATTCAACCGGCCGCATGGGCTGGCGCTCGAGCGCGAGATGCTCTACGTCGCGGACACCGGCAACCACGCCGTGCGTCGCATCCACCTGCCGAGCGGTCAGGTCGACACCCTGTGCGGTACCGGGCGCGCCGGCGATCCGGTGGCCGGCGTGCTCTCGCAGCCCTGGGACAGCCCGCTGAACCACCCGCTGGACATCGCCATCGCCGACAACCAGCTGCACATCGCCATGGCCGGCGACAACCATGTCTGGAGTTATGACCTGGGCATCCGCTCGCTGCGCTGGCGCGCGGGCGCGGGCCCGGTGGAAGTGCGCGACGGCGGTGGCCACCTGGCGGCATTTGCCCAGCCCTGCAGCGTGGTGGCGGTGCAGCAGGTGCTGTACGTCTGCGACGCGCTGGGTTCGGCGATCCGTTCGGTGCAGCTGCGTGGCGACGTGGTGCAGACGCTGGTGGGGCAGGGGCCGTGGGAGTTCGGCAATGCCGACGGCTCGCGCGCCCGCGCGCACCTGCAGTATCCCCAGGCCATCGCGATGGGCAGCGAGTCGCCGCTGCTGTGGATCGCCGACGCCGGCAACGGGTGCCTGCGCATGCTGCGCCTGGGCGGTGGCGACCTGACCACGGTCAACCTGCCGCGGCGCCTGCACGGCCCGGCCGCGCTGGCGGTGGCCGCGGGCGCGGTATGGATCGCCGAGACCGATGCCCATGCGATCCTGCGTTTCGACCCGGTCAGCGGCGAACTGGGCCACGTGCCGATCGAGGAATGAGCGGCACGGCGACAAGCGGGTTCGACGGCAAGGCGTATGCGGCGGCGCTGAGCACGGCGCCGGGCGTCTACCGCATGTACGCGGCCGACGACACCCTGTTGTACGTCGGCAAGGCCGGCGCGCTGCGCAAGCGCGTGGGCAGCTACTTCAACGGCTCGCCGAAGAGCCGGCGCATCATGATGATGCTCTCGCAGGTGGCGCGGATGGACGTGACCGTCACCCGCACCGAGGCCGAGGCGCTGCTGCTGGAGAACCAGCTGATCAAATCGCTGGCGCCGCGCTACAACGTCTCCCTGCGCGACGACAAGACCTATCCGCAGGTGCTGCTCACCCGCGAGCAATGGCCGCGCATCGCGCTGCATCGCGGCCCGCGCTCGGTGCCCGGACGCTACTACGGCCCGTATCCGGGCGTGGGCGCCGTGCGCGAGACCCTGAACCTGATGCACAAGCTGTTCAGGCTGCGCAGCTGCGAGGACAGCGTGTTCCGCAACCGTTCGCGGCCGTGCCTGCAGTACCAGATCGGCCGCTGCAGCGCGCCCTGCGTGGAACTCGTGGCGCAGGCCGAGTACGACGAATCGGTGCGGCGCGCGGCGTTGTTCCTCGAAGGCCGCAGCGACCAGCTGGCCGACGAACTGATGCAGGCGATGCAGCAGGCCAGCGACGCCCTGGAGTTCGAGCGCGCCGCGCGCCTGCGCGACCTGGTCGCGTCGCTGCGCAGCATGCAGAACCGGCAGTACGTGGACGGCCGCGCCGCCGATCTGGACGTGCTGGCCTGCGCCATGCAGGGCGCAAGCGCCTGCGTGCTGCTGCTGGCCTTCCGCGATGGCCGCAACCTCGGCACGCGCGCCTTCTTCCCGCGTACCAACGGCGAGGACAGCGCCGAGGAAGTGCTGGCCGCGTTCGTGTCGCAGTACTACGCCGAGCATGCGCCGCCACCGGAAGTGCTGCTGGACCGCGAGATTCCCGATGCCGAGATGATCGAGGCGGCGCTGGCCACGGCCGCCGAGCGCAAGGTCGTGCTGAAATGGAACGTGCGCGGCGAGCGTGCCGGTTACATCGAACTCGCCAGCCGCAACGCGCAGATCAGCCTGGCCGGCGAACTGGACAGCCGCGGCGCGCAGCATGCGCGCAGCGAGGCGGTGCGGCAGATGCTGGGCTTGGCCGAACCGGTCCGGCGCGTGGAGTGTTTCGATATCAGCCACACCATGGGCGAGGCCACGGTGGCGTCCTGCGTGGTGTTCGACGCGGCCGGCCCGGTGCGCGCGCAGTATCGGCGCTACAACATCAGCGGCATCGAGCCCGGCGACGATTATGCGGCGATGCGCCAGGCCATCGACCGCAGGTTCCGGCGCGCGCTGGAGATGGAGCAGATGCCGGCGCCAGATGCCGACGCCGGCGACGGCAGGCGACCCCGCGCCACGCCGCGCAGCGGCGACCTGCCGGCATTGCCGGACGTGCTGCTGATCGATGGCGGCGCCGGGCAGCTCGCGCAGGCGCAGGCCGCGCTGGCCGACCTTGGCGTCGAGGGCGTGCTGCTGGTGGGGGTCGCCAAGGGCGTCGAGCGCCGCGCCGGCCACGAGGCGCTGGTGTTGCCCGATGGGCGCGAGATCCGCCCGGGCGCGGCGTCGCCGGCGCTGCAGTTCATCCAGCAGGTGCGTGACGAAGCGCACCGTTTCGCGATCACCGGGCACCGTGGACGCCGGCAGAAGGCGCGCATGACCAGCCGGCTGGAGGATATCCCCGGCATCGGCCCGCGGCGTCGTGCCAGCCTGCTCAAGCATTTCGGTGGGCTGGCTGGCCTGAAAGCGGCCGGCGAAGCCGAGATCGCGCGCGTGGAAGGCATCAATGCCGCCCTTGCAACGCGCATCTACGCTAACCTTCACGGACTGTCGATCCCGGATCCGGCAGCGGAGTAAAGCTGTAATGACCCTGACCGTACCCACCTGGCTGACGTTGCTGCGGATCGTGATGATCCCGGTGCTGGTGCTGGTGTTCTACCTCCCGTACACGTGGACGAACTTCGCCTCCGCCGCGGTGTTCGGGCTGGCGGCGATCACCGACTGGCTCGATGGCTGGGTCGCGCGCCGTTACCAGATGCACTCGGCGTTCGGCGCCTTCCTCGATCCGGTGGCGGACAAGCTGATGGTCGCGGTGGCGCTGTTCCTGATCGTGCAGGGCCATCCGACCGCATGGATGGCGTTCTGGGCCGCGGTGATCGTCGGCCGCGAGATCGCGGTGTCCGCGTTGCGCGAATGGATGGCCGAGATCGGCCAGCGCGCCAAGGTGCGCGTGGCGATGATCGGCAAGATCAAGACCACCGCGCAGATGATCGCGCTGCTGTGCCTGCTGTACTCGGTATCGCCCAACACGCCGGTGACCGACATCTGGATGGGCGGGCCGATATTCCACATCGGCGACTGGATGCTGGCGATCGCCGCGTTGCTGACGCTGGTGTCGGCGGTGCAGTACCTGCGCGCCGCCTGGCCGAGCCTGCGCGAGGACGAAATCGCCGCGCGCTCGCAGGCAAAAAAAAGATGAAACAGGGCTGTTGACAGGTGGGCGATTGCATGTAGAATTTCGCCTCCCAAGCGGGAATAGCTCAGTTGGTAGAGCGCAACCTTGCCAAGGTTGAGGTCGCGAGTTCGAGTCTCGTTTCCCGCTCCAGTTCGATGAAGTTTCCGGGTTTTCAGCGGAGCGTCATCAAGAGATTCACCTCGTGTATATCGAGCAGTCAAGCGACTGCATGCGGGATGCACAGGGAAGCCTAGAGCTTCCCGGGAGCGTGAAGAAAGTTGTTAAAAAGGCTGGCGCAACACCTACGAAGTCTGTAGAATGCACGGCTCCCAAGCGGGAATAGCTCAGTTGGTAGAGCGCAACCTTGCCAAGGTTGAGGTCGCGAGTTCGAGTCTCGTTTCCCGCTCCAGATTACGAAAAGGCCCCGCAAGCGGGGTTTTTTCATATCGGGAGGAAGTTTTTCCTCCTGTACAATCAGATTATTCTGGCCTGGTAGCAGAGTGGTTATGCAGCGGATTGCAAATCCGCGTACGCCGGTTCGATTCCGACCCAGGCCTCCAGATTTGATATTCGACCCCTGAGAAATCAGGGGTTTTTCTTTGCCCGTCGTTCGCCGGGGCAGGGCAGGGCAGCGGAGCGACTCGACAAGCCCGGAAACAGCGAAACCGGGGCCAGATTCGAATTCTCCTCCCGGGTGCCTGCCGACTCGGGGCGTACGTGGAGAATTCGAATCTGACCCCGGTTTTCGGATTCAGGAAGCCGCGCCGGTGGTGCCGGCGCGGTCGTATGGCTCAGGGCCGGGTGGTGGCCGCGTTGGTGGCTGCGGCGGCGGCCGCACAGCGCGGTGCCGGACCACGGCAACGCTGGCGCGTATCGCCGGTCATGTCCGTTTTGAACACATCGCCATCCTCGGCGTACATCGACGTGCCGGCAGCCGGTTGCCCGTAACGCACCTGCAGGCCGATGCTGGTGCTGCGCATCGCGTTGCGGCCCTGCTCGCGGCCCAGCAGCAGCGAGAACAGCCAGCCGCTGTCCAGTTGCAGGTCCATGCCCGCGCCCAGTGCCAGGGTGTCGTCGTTGTAGCTGCGCATGGCCAGCAGGTAGTCGGCATCACGCGGGCGCTGCAGGTAGTTCACCGCCACGTCGCCGCGGTTCTCCAGCGCGCCGCGGTACTCGATGCGCCAGTGCGGGCGCCAGCTCAGCCGCTCGCGCTGGAACATCATGCTGCCTTCCAGCCCCAATGCCAGCGCGCTGTTGTCCACCTGCTGCCGGCCATAGCCCAGCCCATAGGCGCCCAGCCCGTTCTCGCGGTAACCGTCCAGCGTCGCCCGGTGCCCGTCGTAGCGGCCATAGCCGGTCAGGCTCAGCCCCGACGCGCTGCGGTGTTCGTAGCCGAAGGTCAGCGCCCCGAACCACTGGTCGCCACTGCGCGTGGCCTGGGCGCTGGCGTTGGCCAGTTCGCTCCAGCGGGTCAGGTCGAAGTCCAGCCGGCCGTTGGCCAGCAGGCCGTCCACGAACAGGTGCTCGCCCAGCCGCCACAGGCCGTAGACCGCGAGCGAGCGCTGGTCGGCGTCGACCTTGGAGGGGCTGTCGTCGAAGTCCGTACCCTGCCGGCCCCAGCTGCCTGCCAGGCCCAGCAGCACGTGCTCGCCCACCGCGCGGTCCGCGCCCAGGGTCAGGCCGCCGGTGTTGAAGTCGAAGCCACCGCCGGCGCGGCCGTTGCGGCCGGTCGTGCCGAAGGTCGCGGTACCGGCCAGCCACAGGCCCCAGCCCTGCGGCAGCGCCGGCAGGGCCGCTTCGGCCACGCGCCCGACCGGCATCGACAGCCCCGGCACGCCCGGGCTGCCGGCGTAGGCCAGGGCGAGGTTGACGTTGTTGGCGTTGCGGCCCGAGCGCACCTGCCGCAGGCGGTTGCGGATGTTGTCGCCCTGTACCTGGGCAAAGCGCACGCTGGCGTCGATCTGGGCCTGCAGGCTGCCGCTGACCTGCGCATCCAGCGTCGGGTCCGGGCGCGCGTTGACCATCAGCGTGATCGTTATCACGCCGGTGAGGTAGTGGCTGGTCGCCGTCTGGGTGGCGGTCAGCGTGGTCGTGCCTTCGCCCACCAGGGTCACGGTACGGCCGTTGAGCGTGGCCACGGCGGGGTTGCTGCTGGTGAAGGTGAATGCGCCGGGGCTGTTGCTCCGCGGGAGCGGCAGCTCGAAATCGGCCTGGCCGTACATCTTCTGCAGGTCGCCGATCCAGCCCAGGTCCGGGGCGGCCACCAGTTCGGTGGCGCTGTCCGCCTCGCCTTCGCCGGCCAGGTTGTAGGCGGCCACGGTGAACACGTAGTCCACCCCGTCGGCCAGCCCCTGCACCAGGATCGGCGAACCGCTGCCGCTGGCGCTGACCACGCCCGCGGTGGCGGCCGCGCGCAGGCCCGCCGTGCGCAGGGCGGTGCCCTGCGGGGTGGCGGTCACCCGGTACCCCTGGATGGCCGCACCACCGGTAAACGCCGGGGGGGTGAACGCCACGCTCACCTGTCCGGGGCCGACGGGCGTCAGCGTCTGGATCTGCGGCACGCCCGGCGGCACCGGGTCGATCCGGAACGTACGCGTGGCCGAAGCCGCGCGATGGGTGGCATCGCCGGCCTGGGTGACCACCACGGTGCAGCTGCCGGCCTGCACGAAGGCCAGCTGGCCGTCGGTCGTGACCGTGCACACGTCCTGGGTCTGCGAGGCGAAGGTCACCGGCAGCCCGGAGTCGGCGCGTGCGGACAGCACCGGCACCTGGTCGAAGCGCTGCGTGCCCACGTCCTCGAAGATCACCGTCTGCAGCACCTGCGGCACCACCGGTGCCGACGGTGCCGACGGTGCGCTGTTGCCGGCCGCGGCCGAGGCGGTGACGGTGAAGGTGTAGCTCACCCCGTCGGTGAGTCCGCGCACCGTGATCGGCGAGCCGCTGCCGCTGGCGGTGATGCCGCCGGGCTGCGCGGTGACCGTGTAGGTCACCGGCTGGCCGGTGGCCGCCGACGGCGTGAACGCCACTTCCACCTCGCCCGAGCCGAGCACGGTCACCTCGCCCAGCACCGGCGCCTGCGGCACCAGCGCGGTCACGCTGAACGACTGCGTCAGCGACGCTGCCAGGTGGCTGGCATCGCCGTCCTGGTGCACCGTCACCGTGCAGGTGCCGGCGCTGGCAAAGCCCAGCACCCCGGCGGCCGTGACCGTGCACACCGCCGGGGTGGACGACGCGAAGCGCAGCGGCAGGCCGGAGTCGACCGAGGCCACCAGCGTCGGCGTGGTGCCGAACGCCTGCGCCCCGGGGTTGGCGAAGGTGATCACCTGGGTCACCGCCGTGGTCACTTCGTTGGAGGCCGCCGACGCCGGGCCGGTGCCCGCGCTGTTGGTGGCGTTCACCGTGAAGGTGTAGCGGGTGCCGGTGTCCAGGCCGTTGATCGTGATCGGTGAAGCGGTGCCCACGAACGGCGCGCCCGGGACCGTCGGGCTCGGTGTCACCGCATAGCCGGTGATCGCGGTGCCGCCATTGGACGCCGGTGCGCTGAAGGCCACCGATACGCGCCCCGGACCGGTCACCGTGGCGGTGCCGATGGTCGGCGCGCCCGGGGCCACCGCGTTGACGGTGAACGAACGGCTGACCTGGGTCGCGGCCAGATAGCTGCCGTTGCCGGCCTGGTCGGCATTGATGGTGCAGGTGCCGGCGCTGATGAAGGTCAGTGCGCCGCCGCTGGTGATCGTGCACACCGCGGTCGTGGACGAACTGAAGGTCGGGGTCAGCCCCGAATCGGAGGTCGCGGTCAGTGTCGGCGTGGTACCGAAATTCTGCGAACCCGGATTGTTGAAGGTGATGGTCTGGACCGCTGCCAGGGTGATGCTGTTGGAGGCGCTCGACGCAGGACCCGTGCCGGCGATGTTTTCGGCGCTGACGGTGAACGTATACGGCTGGCCGTTGGTCAGGCCGGTCACCACGATCGGCGAGCCGGCACCGTTGATCGGCGCCACGTCCGCCGGGCTCACGGTGACCGTGTAGCCGAGGATGCTGCTGCCGCCGGTGTTGCCCGGTGCGACGAAGGCGACGCTGGCCTGGGTGTCGCCCGCGGTGGCCGTGATCGAGGTCGGTGCACCGGGCACCACCGCATTGACGGTGAACGACTGGCTGACCTGGGATGCGGCCAGGTAGCTCGAATCGCCGGGCTGGTCGGCCAGGATGGTGCAGGTGCCGGCGGTGACGAAGGTCAGCGCGCCGCCGCTGGTGATCGTGCACACCCCGGTCGTGGACGAACTGAAGGTCGGGGTGAGGCCCGAATCGGAGGTCGCGGTGAGTGTCGGCGTGGTGCCGAAATTCTGCGCCCCTGGATTGGCGAACGTGATGGTCTGCGGTGCGGCCGGGGTGATCGCGTTGGAGGCAGCCGACGCCGCGCCGGTAAGCATCGCGCCATTGGTCGCGGTGACGGTGAAGCTATAGCTCACCCCGTTGGTCAGGCCGGTGACGATGATCGGCGAGCCCGAACCGGTACCGGTATTGCCGCCGGGGTTGGCGGTCACCGTATAGCTGTTGATGCTGCTGCCGCCGTTACTGCCCGGCGCGGTGAAGCTGACCGAGGCCTGCTGGTTGCCGGCGGTGGCCGAGCCGATGGTCGGCGCATCGGGGGCGACAGCGTTGACGGTGAAGCTGCGGGTCACCGTGGGGGCGGCGTTGGTGGATGCGTTGCCGGCCTGGTCGGCATCGATGGTGCAGGTGCCGGCGCTGACGAAGGTCAGCGCGCCCGCGGAGGTGACGGTACACACGCTGGTGGTGGACGAGCTGAAGCTCACCGCCAGCCCGGAGTCGGAGGTGGCCCCCAGGGTCGGCGTGGTGCCGAAGTTGTAGTTGCCCGGCTGGGTGAAGGTGATGACCTGGTCGGCCTTGGGGGTGACGCTGTTGGAGGCCCCCGAGGCGGAGCTGGTGCCGATCCCGTTGGTTGCCGTCACCGTGAAGGTATAGGCCGTGCCGTTGCTCAACGAACCGACCGTGATGGTGCATGCCGCCGGGCCGGGGCAACTGCCGGTGGCGCCGCCGGGGTTGGCGGTGGCGGTGTAGATCGAGATGGGCGAGCCGCCATTGCTGGACGGCGCGGTGAAGGTCACCGTGGCCTGGCCGTCGCCGGCCGCGGCCGCACCGATGGTGGGTACCGATGGGGCTGTCGGGATGGCGACGGTGTGGGTGCTGCCGCTGCTGTAGGACGCGATGCTGTTGCCGGCGTTGTCGATGACGTTGGTCGAGCCGTTGAGGTTGATCCTGAGCGTGCCGGTGCCGCTGATCGAGGCGATGGTGACGTCGACCGCGCTGCCGCTGGACGCCGACACGCTGGCGATGCTGCCGGTCGCGCCGCCGGTGCCCACCAGGGTGAAGTCGTCGGTGGAGATGTTGTTCACCGGCTCGCTGAAGGTCACCGTGAAGGCGATCGAGGTGTCGGTGCTGGCGGGTGAACCGCTGACCACGATGCTGCTGACACTGGGCGCCACGCCGTCGATGACGATGTTCTTGTTCGCGCCCAGCGAATTGGCCGCGCCCGGTACGGGCAGGGTCAGGGTGGCAGCGTTGCCGGCCGTGTCCCTGATGGTGCCGCCGTTGAGCGACAGCGAATTGGTTGCCACGTAGTCCAGGTCGGCACTGGTGTTGCCGGAAACCACCGTGTAGCTGAAGGTCAGCGTGCTGGTGCCGCTGCCGCTTGCGTAGTTGATGGTGCGGTCGGTCGCGCCGGTTTCCAGGGTCAGCTGCGGTATGCCGGTGACTGTCACCGTCTTGCTGAAATCGACCTGCACCGAAAGCACGTCGCCGATCTTGTAGGTCCCGTTGGCGTTGCTGGCCGTGACCGAACTGACCGTGGGCGCCACGCCGTCGATGACGATGTTCTTGTTCGCGCCCAGCGAATTGGCCGCGCCAGGCGCTGGCAGCGTCAGCACCGCGGCGTTGCCGGACAGGTCCTTGATGGTGCCGCTGTTGAGGGCCAGCGCGCTGGTGGCCACGTAGTCCAGGTCGGCGCTGGTGTCGCCGGCCTGCACGGTGTAGTTGAAGGTCAGCGTGCTGGTGCCGCTGCCGCTGGCGTAGTTGACGGTGCGGTCGGTCGCGCCGGTTTCCAGGGTCAGCTGCGGCGTACCGGTGACGAACACGTTCTCGCTGAAATTGACCTGCACGGAAATGACGTCGCCGGCCTTGTAGGTACCGTTGGCCGTGCTGGAGTTGATGCTGGAGACGGTGGGCGGCGTGGTGTCGGGCAGCCGTACGTTGCTCACATTGAGGTTGTCGATGGCGAAGAAGTAGGCCGGCACCGGGCCCGTCACGGTGATGCGGAATTCATCGATGCCGGCGAATGCCGCAACGCCCGATGTGTCCACCGTGTTCAAGGGCCAGTTGCCGTTGAAGCCCTCGATGGAGAACGTCTGGCTGGCGCCGGGTACCGGCATGCCATTGAGGTAGCCGGTCACGACAAATACGACGGTGTCGCTGGCGTTGTTGGATGTCGCCGAGTACTGGAAACCGCCGAGGTCGAAGACGCTGTTGTCGTTGGAGGCGACCCGGAACGAGTTCAGCGGTTCGCCGTCGTATATCGCGTCGCTGTAGTAGATGCCATCGCCGGTGTTGTAGAACAGGTCACCCGCCGCGATATGGATCTGGGCGGGCGTGTTCGTATACACGCTCACGTCCCACCCCGAGCTGACGATGTTGTCGACACGCGGGCCGGCCATGCCGGGTCCCGTTGCCAGCGGTATATCGTTGCCACCGGAGCCGAAGGTCGTGGTTCCGTTGGCCGGGGTGGCGGCCACGGCCAGCGGGCTGGCCAGCAATCCGACCAGAAGCGCCACGGCCGGCGCGGCTTTCCCCAGCAGGGCAGCCCCCCGCCGCAGCCATGCCCGCGGGCGGGTGGCTGGAGTGACATCGTGGATGATGGTCGACATGCGTTTCCCCTGGACAGCATAGGCAAAGGGGCGGACCCCCCGATGGCGGCCCGCCCACGTGAATGAACCCTTCAATATCCCCTACCGTAGAAAGCGGCCGGATCCGATCACGCCCCTGGCGGGCCCTGTCGCAACGTCGGTGTCCTACGCGCCCGCTCGCGCAGGCGCGGTGAATCTAGCAGTCCTGGGCGGGCTGCGGGAAGTGGAATCGGCGCCGGGTAGCGGGCATGGTCCCGGGCAAGGGGCCGGCATGGCCGGGGGCGTGCCGCGGGCGGCTCCGCTGGCAGACGACGGTGGTCCGGGGCAGGGGCGGTGAGGGTTTTCCGGCGCACGCCCGGCCCGCCATGAAGACCAGGTACGCCGGGCGTGACGCCTCCGCGGCGACTGCACCGGTGCCGGCAGCGGCAGTGCCGCGGATACAGGTAATCGCGAATGGATGCCGCCACGCCGGTGGGAACGGCACCGCGCCGGCGGTCACCTGCGCGCCGGCGGAGTGTGGTCGGCAGGTGGCGGTGCGGATGACGACGGGCACGGCGGTGGCGCCTGCCGACCACCGGGGCTGACGGGCAAGGGGACGGGCGCGCCAGGTCGGTGCGCCCGTACGATCACGGCACGAACAGGTAGTAGTCGTGCGCGGCGCGTGCCAGCTGGGCAATGGCGGCATCGCGCGCTTCACTGGAGGCGCGCGAGCGGATGAATACCGTTGCCACCACGTGGCCGCGACCGTTGGGCAGTTCGATCACGCCGACGTCGTTGATCACGTCGCCGACGGTGCCGGTCTTGTGCGCCACCGGCGTGCCGCTGGGCAGCATGCCGCGCAGCCGCGCGCTGCCGGTGCGGGTGTCGAGCATGATCTGCTGCAGCACGCCGGTCGAGGCCGGCGACAGGATCTCGCCCTTCCAGGTGCGCTGCAGCAGTTGCGCCATGGCGCGGGCGCTGCTGGTGTCGCGCGGATCGGCGTTCCAGGCGTCCATGTTGATGCGCCGCTGTGCTTCGCTGCGTTCGCTGCGCGACAGCTCGCCGTAGGCGGCCGGCCCCAGCGGCCGCGCGTGCGAGGCGGCATCACCGTAATAGTTGGCCAGCAGTTCCCAGATGTAGCGGTCCACGCGCAGGCCATCGACGCCCAGCGCGCGCATGCGCTGCTGCACCGCTTCGGGGCCGCCGCCGGTGCGGACCAGGATGTCGGTGGCGTTGTTGTCGCTGACCGTGATCATCATGTGCAGCAGGTCGCGGATGGTGATGGCCGAGCCGGCGCTGAGGTGGGTGTCCATCGGCCCGCCCATGTCGGGGTAGATGTCCTCCGGCCCCAGCAGCACCTGCTGCTGCAGGCCCAGCTTGCCTTCGTCGACCAGCTTGAGGATGTGCACCGCCACCGGCACCTTCATGGTGCTGGCCATCGGCAGCGGCTGGTCGGCGTTGAGGTAGACCGCGCGGCCGCTTTCCAGGTGCACCAGCGCTGCGCCGACGTCGCCCGGCAGCTGCGCCGCAAGGCGCTCGGCCTCGGCCTGCAGCGCGGCCGTCTGCGCTGGCGCCGGCCGCGCCAGGACCGGTGCAGGCGTGGCCCACAGGCTGCCCAGCAGCAGGGCCGAGGCCAGCAGGGACGCCTGCAGGCGCGGGTGCGGGGAACGACGGACGCGGACGGTCATGGAAGATCCTCTGGCAACGGAATGGATGTGAAAGCGCGACCGGCATGGTAACGGCATGGTGGAGCCGCGCGGCACCCCCGGACGCAGCGAAGGCCGCCTGTCGGCGGGCGGCCTTCAATGCGTTTCCTGTGAGCCCGTGATCGGGGGAGGGTGGCGACCTGGCCGCCGTCGCTGCCGGTGCTGGCGTGTGCCTGCCGTGCAGGGGCCCGGGACTGCGTGCCGGCGCCCTGCCGTTGCCGCCGGGTCGAGCGCCGCGACGGACATGCCGGGCAGCGCCTGTCCGGAAGCGCCGAAACGGGGTGGCCGATGCGTGCCCGGCGCGGGCACGCCGCCGCCTGTCAGCCGGCCACGCTCATCGCCGTGGCCGGGGTGCGCGCGTCCGGCCAGCGCCGGAGGATGGCGTCGCGGATGCCGGCCGCGTCGATGCCGGCTTCGGCCAGCAGGTCCTCGCGGCTGGCATGGTGCTGGAAGCTGTCCGGCAGGCCCAGGTGCAGCACCGGCATGACGATGGCTTCGGCATTGAGCAGCTCGGATACGCCCGAGCCGGCACCGCCGGCGACCACGTTGTCCTCGACCGTGACGAACCCCTCGTGGGTGCGGGCCAGTTCGAGCAGCAGGGCACGGTCCAGCGGCTTGATGAAACGCATGTTCACCACGGTCAGGCCGAGTTCGCGGCCGACCTGCTCGGCGGCCGCAACGGTCGAGCCGAACGCGAGGATGGCCAGGCGCTGGCCCTGTGCGCGCAGCTGCGCCTTGCCGACCGGCAGGGTGGACAGATCCACGCCGGGCGCGACCCCCGGGCCGGTGCCACGCGGGTAGCGCACCGCCGCCGGGCCCGTGTACTGCAGGCCGGTGCTGAGCATCTGCCGGCATTCGGCTTCGTCGGCCGGGGCCATCACCAGCATGTTCGGCACGCAGCGCAGGAAGCTCAGGTCGAGGTTGCCGGCATGGGTGGCGCCGTCCGGGCCGACCACGCCGGCACGGTCGATGGCGAACAGCACGTCCAGGTCCTGGATGGCGACGTCGTGCACGAGCTGGTCGTAGGCGCGCTGCAGGAAGGTGGAATAGATCGCCACCACCGGCTTGGCGCCCTGGGTGGCCATGCCCGCGGCCAGGGTCACCGCGTGCTGCTCGGCGATGGCCACGTCGAAATAGCGCTGCGGGTACTCGCGGCTGAAACGCACCAGGCCCGAGCCCTCGCGCATCGCCGGGGTGATGCCCATCAGCTGCGGTTCGGCGGCGGCGGCATCGCACAGCCAGTCGCCGAACACGTCGGTGTAGGTCGGCTTCTTCGGCGCGCTCTTGGCCGGCAGGCCCTTGCTCGGGTCGAACGGGCCGACGGCGTGGTAGCCGATCTGGTCGCCTTCGGCCGGCTCGTAGCCCTTGCCCTTGGTGGTCATGATGTGCAGCAGGTGCGGCCCCTTCTTGCCCCTGAGGGTCTTGAGCGTGGACAGCAGCAGCGGCAGGTCGTGGCCGTCGATCGGGCCGGTGTAGTGGAAGCCCATCTGCTCGAACGCCGTGGAGGGCACGAACATGCCCTTCCACTGCTCCTCCCAGCGCTTGACGAAGCGCGCCGGCGGGCTGTGGCGCTTGTCGCCGAGGATCTTCTTGCCGCCCTCGCGCAACGCATTGAGGGTGCGGCTGGCGGTGGCGCGGCCGAGCATCTTGGTCAGCCCGCCCACCGCCTCGGAGATGGACATGTTGTTGTCGTTGAGGATGACCAGCACGTTCGGCTCCTCGTCCATGCCGCCGGCGTGCGCCAGCGCCTCGAACGCCATGCCGGCGGTCATCGCGCCGTCGCCGATCACCGCCACCATCCGGCGCTCGTCGCCCTGGCGCTGGCGGGCGATGGCCATGCCGAGCGCGGCGGAAATCGAGGTCGAGGAATGGCCGACGCCGAACGTGTCGTACTCGCTTTCCTCGCGCTTGGGGAACGGCGCCACGCCATCCTTCTGCTTGACCGTGTGGATGGTGTCGCGGCGGCCGGTGAGGATCTTGTGCGGGTAGGTCTGGTGGCCCACGTCCCACACCAGCTGGTCGACCGGGGTGTCGTAGAGGTAGTGCAGGGCGACGGTGAGTTCGATCACGCCCAGCCCGGCGGCGAAGTGGCCGCCGCTGCGGCCCACGGATTCGATCAGGTAATCGCGCAGCTCGCCGGCGACCGCGGTCAGTTCGGTTTCATCGAACGCGCGCAGGTCGTGCGGGGTCTGGATGCGCGACAGGCGCGGATAGCGGACGGAGTCGATCATTTTCTTCGCGTTTCAGCCGGACCGGTATTTTCGCCCCCATTCCGGGGTGGGGCAAGCAAACCGCCGGTGGCGCCGGCCGCCGATGGGGACTTCCGGGGCGTGGATGCGGGCGTGGTTCAGCTTGTGCCGGGGGCGTTCTGGCGGCGTGCGCGCTTTTCCGCGCCCGGGCATCCGTGCCGGCGGCTCACCGCTGCCGCGCGACGGCGCGCGGGCCGGCGGTTGCGCTGGCAGCGGGCGGCGATGCCGGCATGGCGGCCGGCGGGTCGGGCCGGGTGAATGGAGGCGTGCCGCGCGGACCGGACAGGGGACGGCCGCTGTTGCGCGGGGTCAGGCGCTGCGTCGCAACGCCTTCTTCGGCAACTGCGCCTTCAGGAACGCCATCTGGTCGGCCAGGATGTTGCGGTTGGACAGGATCAGGTGCTCGATCCAGCTCGGCCGGTACGGGACCGCCAGCAGCGGCATGTTGGCCTGCTGCGGGGTGCGGTTGCTCTTGCGCGAATTGCACTGGAAGCAGGCGCTGACCACGTTTTCCCAGATGTCGCGGCCGCCCTTGGACAGCGGCATCACGTGGTCGCGGGTCAGGTGCGGGCGGCTGAACTGCTGGCCGCAGTACAGGCACAACTGGGCGTCGCGGGCGAACAGCGCGGTATTGGTGAGGTTGGGGGTCGGGTCGATGGCGCGCGAGCGGGCATGGCCGCGCGAGGCGATGATCGGGTGCAGGTCCAGGCCGCTGCGCAGGCCGCTGGCGCGGTTGATGGCGCCATGCACGTGCAGGCAGGGATCGCCCAGGGTCCATGCCACCGCGCCGCGGGCATAGAGGCAGGAGGCCTCCTGCCAGTTGATCCAGTCGAGCACGCGGCCATGTGCATCCAGCGACAGCAGTCGCACGGAACCGAGGCGGTGCAGGGAGGGCGGGAGCGAAAACTCCACGTCCGGAGCGGATGCGGCGACTCCGGTATCGATCAGACCACGCGGTGTAGTGTCTGTCTCCATCGGGAAAACAGCTTATACACGAAGCGTGACAGTTTGTGTAAACCCGGCCGCCATCGTCGATGGCGGCCGGGCCGGGCTCACTCGCCGAAGCGCGCGGCGTCCATGGCCATCAGCGGCTCGGCGCCGCTTTCCATGCTGGCGGCATGGGCCAGGGTGCGCGGCAGGATGCGTGCGTAGTAGAAGCGCGCGGTTTCCAGCTTGGCCTGCCTGAAGGCCTGCGGGTGGGAGGATTCCTGCGCCGCGGCCACTGCGCGCGCCCACCAGTAGGCCAGGGCGACGTAGCCGCTGTAGAACAGATAGTCCCAGCTGGCCGCGCCCAGTTCTTCCGGGTTGGCGGCCGCGCGCTGCAGGACGGCGCTGGTGAGCTGGCCCCATTCGCGCGCCCTGGCGCCGAGTACCGGCAGGAATTCGGCGACGGCGGCGTTGCCGGCATTGGCGGCGATGAATGCCTCGATCTCGGCCAGGAACAGCTTCAGTCCCGCCCCCTGCGACATGGCCGTCTTGCGGCCGATCAGGTCCAGCGCCTGGATGCCGGTGGTGCCTTCGTACAGGGTGGTGATGCGGGCGTCGCGGGCCAACTGCTCCATGCCGTGTTCGGCGATATAGCCGTGGCCGCCGAAGCACTGCTGCGCGTTGTAGGTGGACTCGATGCTCCATTCGGTCAGGCACGCCTTGACGATGGGCGTGAGGAAGCTGACCAGGGTCTCGGCATCGGCGCGCACCTGCGCGTCACCGGCGCTCTGCGCGGCGTCGAGCTGGGTGTAGGCGTGCGCGGCGAGCAGCCGGCCGCCCTCGGTCAGCGCCTTGATCGACAGCAGCATGCGGCGTACGTCGGGCTGGGCGATGATCGGATCGGCCGGCTTGTCGGCCAACTGCGGCCCCTTGGGCGCGCGCGACTGCAGGCGCTCGCGGGCATAGGCCAGGGCGCCCTGGTAGGCGCGCTCGGACTGCGCCAGGCCCTGGATGCCGACGCCGAGGCGGGCGGAGTTCATCATCACGAACATCGCCTGCAGGCCCTTGTGCGGCTGGCCGACGAGGTAGCCCTGGGCGCCGTCGAAGTTCATCACGCAGGTGGACGAGCCGTGGATGCCCATCTTGTGTTCCAGCGCACCGCAGCGCAGGGCATTGCGCTCGCCCATCGCGCCGTCGCGGCCGACCTTGTACTTGGGGGTGACGAACAGCGAGATGCCCTTCGGCCCGGGCGGGGCGTCGGGCAGCTTGGCCAGCACCAGGTGGACGATGTTCTCGCTCAGGTCGTGCTCGCCGGCGGTGATGAAGATCTTGGTGCCGGTGATGGCATGGCTGCCATCGGCGTTGGGCTCGGCGCGGGTCTTGAGCAGGCCCAGGTCGGTGCCGGCATGCGGCTCGGTCAGGCACATGGTGCCGGTCCAGGTGCCGGCCACCAGCGGCTTGAGGAAGGCTTCCTTCTGCCAGTCCTCGCCATAGTGCCTGAGCGCTTCGACCGCGCCGTGCGACAGCATCGGGAACAGGCTCCAGGCCAGGTTGGCCGACGACACCATCTCGCTCAGCGCCATGCCCAGCGTCTCCGGCATGCCCTGGCCGCCGAACTCCGGCGCGGCGGTCAGGCCGGTCCAACCGCCTTCGACGAACTGCGCATAGGCCTCGCGGAAGCCCGGGGTGGTGGTGACCTCGCCGGTCGCCTTGTCCAGCGTGCAGCCATGCTGGTCGCCTGCCGCGTTCAGTGGTGCCAGCACGCTGGCGCTGAAGCGGCCGGCTTCCTCGAGCACGGCGTCGATGACGTCCGCGCTGGCGTCGGCGTGGCCCATCGCGGCAAACAGCGACTCGGCCTTGAGCACGTCGTGCAGGGCGAAACGGAGGTCGGTAACGGGTGCCTTGTAATTGCTCATCGGTGCGATCTCTGCTGAAACGGAAAGGGGAGGCGGATCAGCGCAGCACGCCAGGCAGGCCCGGCGCCTGGTTCAGGGTGTTGCGCGCCTTCACCTCGAAGCTGCGCTGCTTCTTTTCTTCGGGCGTGGCCTTGACCGTGCCTTCCAGTTCGTAGAACAGCGAGCGGCCGCCGGCCAGGGCGTCGGCCACGACGATGCGGGCCGGCGAGGCCGGCTGCAGGCGGACCTTGATCACGTCGGCCGATTCGGGGCCGATGGACAGCCCCGGGGCGGCGTTCAGGGTGCCGGCGGCCTCGTCGCCGACCTTGATCCGCAGGGACACGTCGTCGAAGCGCATCGGCATCGAACTGTAGTTGCGCAGGCGCAGCTCCACGTCCCAGCTGCCGTCGTTGGCGACGGTGAGCTGCTGGATGCCGGCGGCGGGCTCGGAAACCCGCTTCACCATGCCGCCGCCGCATGCGGCGAGGGCGAGGCTGAGAACTGCGGTCAGGACGTACTGTGGGCGAAAACGCATACTGCTCGGTCCTCGGGATCCGGAGGGGTTGACCAAAGGATACTACGCCGTATGGCGGGCAGGGCCGGGGGGGCGATGGTGCGGCCGATGGCGGAACTTCCGCGCAGGCTCATCTAGGCATGTGAGGAGACCGACAGCGTCGCCGCATTCGCATATACCGGAGAGGGGTTGATCAATGCGTTCATTCAAGTTGTTGCCGCTGGCAAGCGCGATCCGTGGCGGCCTTGCCGCCGCCGCGCTGTGCGTGGCCATGCCGGCGCTCGCCGCACCGCCGCAGTTCGATATCGAAGGGGGCCGCATCGAGGAGGTGCTGCCTGAATTCGCCCGCCAGGCAGGCCTGCAGATCATCGCGCCGGCCGCCATGGGCGACGAGGGGCGGATCGAGGTCGGGCAGCTGAAGGGGCAGATGGACCCGCGGCAGGCGTTGAACCGCCTGCTCAGCGGTACCGGGCTGGCCGTCGCCTCGGACGACGGCCGTACCATCACCCTGCGCGCCGCCACGCCGATGCTGGCCTCGCTGGGCGGGCTGGGCGGGCTGGCCGTGGCGCAGGCCGCCGAGCCCGAGCCGGTGGCCGCGGCGCCGCAGGAGACGCCGGCCAGCGGGCCGGTCAACACGCTGGACCAGATCACCGTGGTCGGCAGCCAGATCAAGGGCAGCAAGTCGGCGGCGATCCTGCCGGTGGCGACCCTGCAGGCCGAGCAGATCGAGGCCACCGGCGCGGTTTCCGGCGACGACCTGTACCGCTCCATCCCGCAGATGGGCAATGTGTCCTTCAGCGGCACCAATGGCGGCAACAGCTCCAACTACGCGCGCGGCGACATCGCCTCCGTCAACCTGCGCGGGCTGGGCGTGGGCAACACGCTGCTGCTGATCAACGGCCGCCGCACCGTGGTGCACCCGACCAGCCAGGCCGACGGCAACCTGGTGCCGGTGCTGACCTACAACGCCAATACCGTGCCGGTGGCCAACCTGCGCCGGGTCGAGGTGCTGCTCGATGGCGCTGCCGCGATCTACGGCACCGACGCGGTGGCCGGCGTGGTCAACAACGTGCTGCGCGACGACATGGACGGCGGCACCCTGAGCGTGCAGAAGGGCGTGGGCGAGGGCACCCACCTGAGCGACGTGTCGGTCAACGGCATGTGGGGCAGGAACTCCCGGGACCTGCGCTCCAACGTCACCATCGCCTTCAACTACTACAACACCACCGGCCTGAACTCGCTGGACCAGGACTGGACCCGCAGCGGCAACCGCATCGACGACTTCGCCGGTACCCCGTACGCAGGCCTGGCCGGGGTGGACAACCGCAATACCAACAGCCCGTGGGGCAACTTCACCGCCAACGGTGCGCGCGTGTCGCAGAACGGCAAGTGGCTGACCACCGCCGCCGGCGCGTTCCACGTCAAGCCGACCAGCAACGGCAACTGCGGCGCGACCCTCGGCGACGGCCTGTGCATGCAGTCCGGCAGCAAGGCCACCTCGGGTGCCGACGCCAACCTGCGCGACAACCACCAGTCGCTGTACCCGGTGTCGATCGCGCCGGACGTACGCCGCATCAACGTGTTCGCCACCGGCAAGCACGATTTCGAGAACGGCATCTCGCTGTTCAGCGAGGCCGGCCTGTACGACTCGCGCGCCTACAGCCTGCAGAACGGCGTGAACACCATTTCCTCGCTGCCGATGACGGTGGCGGCCAGCAATTACTGGAACCCGTTCGGCGCGGTGTACCTGCCCGACGGCACGCTCAACCCGAACCGCCTGCAGGGCCTGAACATCGGCCCCAATGGCCTGCCGGTGACGATCACCAGCTATCGCTTCGAGCGCCCGACCCGGATCGAGGTCAAGAACACCCAGGTGCGCGCACTGGCCGGCCTGCGCGGCTACCACTTCGGTTTCGACTGGGAAAGCGCGGCGCTGTACTCCAAGGCCAAGGTCGAGGATACCCAGGACGCGGTGAGCATGACCCTGTTCCAGCAGGCGCTGGCCGATTCGACGTCGGCGGCCTACAACCCGTTCTGCGGCGGCTGCAACGACTGGAGCAAGCTGGACCGGTTCTTCTACAAGGCCAGGCGCCAGAGCGAGACCGAGTTGTACCTGTGGGACGTCAAGGCATCGCGTCCGGACCTGTTCCGCACCTGGGCGGGCGATGTCGGCATGGCGACCGGCGTGGAAGTGCGCCATGAGACCCAGCGCGACGACCGCGATGCCCACGTCGACGGTTCGCTGACCTTCACCGATGCGATCACCGGCATCCAGTACCCGAGCGACATGTACGGCGTCAGCCCGACCCCGGATACCTATGGTTCGCGTACCGTCGCCGGCGTGTTCGCCGAGTTCTCGGTACCGCTGGTCTCGCCGGGGATGGACATCCCGCTGGTGCGCTCGCTGGACCTGCAGGTGGCCGGCCGCGCCGAGCGCTACAACGACTTCGGCAGCGTGGCCAAGCCGAAGCTGGCGCTGGGCTGGCAGATCATCGACGGCCTGACCGTGCGCTCGTCCTGGGCCAAGGGCTTCCGCGCGCCGAACCTGGAGCAGGTCAACGCCACCATGGTCAGCCGTTCCAACAGCCGCACCGACTGGGTCCAGTGCCTGGCCGACGTGCGCAGCGGCGCGCAGGCTTCGATGGCGGCCTGCAAGGGCTACACCGCCTCGACCACCGCGCGCCGTTCGGGCAACCCGGATCTGAAGCCGGAAACCTCGACCAACACCAGCGCCGGCATCGTGTTCCAGCCGCAGTTCATCCCCGAGAACTTCGGCCGCTTCACCTTCGCGGTGGATTACTACAAGTACGCGCAGGAAGGCATCATCGGCCTGTTCGGCGAGGGCAACGCGCTGATCCTGGACTACGTACTGCGCCAGCAGGGCAGCAGCAACGCCGACGTGGTGCGCGCCGACCCCACCGCCGACGACATCGCGCGCTACGCCGGTACCGGCCTGGAGGCCGCGGGCAAGGTGCTCTACGTCAAGGACCAGTACGTCAACCTCGAGCCGCAGACCGTGCGCGGCGTGGACTACAGCTTCAGCTGGGCCTCGCCGGAAACCCGCGCCGGGCGTTTCGACGTGTCGCTCAACGGCACCCGCCTGATCGAGTTCTACCGCCAGCGCTCGCCGGCACTGCAGGCACTGGAAGACGCCAAGGGCAGCGGCCTGGTCGATCCGTCGATCCGGGTCACCGGCGGCGGCAACCTGATCGGCAACGGCGGCAACCCGCAGTGGAAGTGGTCCGGCACGCTCACCTGGCGCTACCAGCAGGTGTCGGTCGGCGCCAGCGCGCGCTACAGCAGCTCGTTCGTCGAGAACGGCCTGGTGCTGGCCGACGGCACGCCGTGGACGGTGAAGTCGCAGACCCTGGCCAATGCCTTCGTCAAGTACGACCTCAAGGGCGATGGCTGGGTGGACGGGTTGTCGCTGAAGGTGGGCGCCAACAACCTGGCCAACAAGCGGCCGCCGGTGTCCAGCGACGCGTTCGGCTATTCCTCGGCGGTGTACCAGGCCTATCCGCGGTACTGGTACGTCAATGTGACCAAGGCGTTCTGATGACCCCGGTCGTTGTCCGTGAAAACGCCCGGCACGTGCCGGGCACCACGGGGGTGCCGCGATGAGCGCGGCACTTGCGGCGGAGCGTTCGTTGTGGCTCGCCGAGCACGTGCTGCCGTGCGAGCCGGCGCTGCGCGACTGGCTGCAGCGGCGCCTGCCGGTGCGCCAGGACGTGGATGACGTGATCCAGGAGACCTACGCCATCCTGGCGGCGATGGCGGACGTATCGCACGTGCGCCAGCCGCGCGCCTACGTGTATTCGGTGGCGCAGTCGGTGGTGCTGCAGCAGCTGCGGCGCGCGCAGGTGGTGTCGATCGAGGCCGTGGCCGAGATCGAGCGGGTGGCCATCGGTGGCGAAGAGGCGTGTCCGGAACGGACCGCGTCCTCGCGGCAGGAGCTGGCGCGGATCGGCGCATTGATCGACAGCCTGCCGGACAAGTGCCGGCAGGCTTTCGTCCTGCGCCGGGTCGAAGGCTACTCGCAGCGCGAGATCGCCCAGCGGATGCAGATCAGCGAGAACACCGTGGAGAAACACATCTGCAAGGGAATCCGGGTATTGATGGATTCGATGAAGCGCGACGGGAAGGACGCGGAAGAGGGCAGGGAACGGCTCGCAGCAGGAGGAACACGCCATGCGCGCACACGATGAACGCAGCATCGACGATATCGCCGCGGCCTGGGTCGCGCGCGAGGACCGGGCGCCGCTGCCCGCCGGGGACGCGGTGGCGCGCGATGCCTGGCTGCAGGCCGATGTGCGCCACTTCGGTGCCTATGCGCGGGCCCACGCCGTGCTGGCGCGCACCGCGCGTGCGCGTGCGCTGTCCAATGGCACGGCCGCGCTCGCCGCGGATCCTGCGCCGCCGCGCTTCCGGCGTTCGCGGCGGGTGCTGCGCTGGGCGGCCGGCATGGCCGCGGTGCTGAGCCTGCTGGCGATCGGCGTGCACCGCCAGCACGACGACGCCGAGTACTACGCCACGCGCCGGGGCGAGATCCTGCGGGTGCCGCTGGAGGATGGCTCGGCGATCACCCTGGATTCCGACTCGCAGGTGCGCGTGCACTACACCGGAGCGCGGCGCAGCATCACCCTGCTGCAGGGCGAAGCGCTGTTCGACGTGGCCAAGAATCCCGGCCGCCCGTTCGTGGTGCGCGCGCAGGAGACCGACGTCACCGCGGTGGGTACCAGTTTCGCGGTCAGCCTCAACGAGCGCCGCAGCGGCGGTGTCGAGGTGCTGGTGCGCGAAGGCGTGGTGGACGTGGCCGATACCCAGGGCGCGGTGGCGCCGGCGCGGCTGCTGGCCAACTACCGCGCGCTGGCAAACCGCAGCCACGGCATCCGCATCGAGGCCGTGCCCGCCGAGGACCTGGAACAGCAGCTGGCCTGGCGCGAGGGCATGTTGTCCTTCAATGGCGACACGCTGTCGGTGGCGGCCGCGCAGTTCCTGCGCTACAGCGATACCCGCATCGTCATCGACGACCCGGTGGTCGGCAGCCGCCGCATCGTCGGCCTGTATTCGGCCAGCGACCCGCTGGGCTTCGCCTGCAGCGTCGCCCTGAGCCTGGGGCTGGTGGTCGAGCAGCAGGGCAAGGTCGTGCGCCTGCGCACCCCGGAGAGCGCGCCGCACGCGGCGCATTCCATGCAATGACTCTGGATTGAACCCATGAACATGAATCCCCGCCGCACCCGCGCGCTCGCCTTGCTCACCGCGCTCCTGCTGTCCACCGGGCAGGCCAGCGTGGCCGCCACTTCCGCCGACAGCGCGCTGCTGATCCGCGGTGCCATGGTGTTCGACGGCACCGGTCGCCCGGCGTATCCGGGCAGCGTGCTGGTACGGGACGGCCGCATCGCGGCCATCGCCGGTGCCGGGCAGGCGCTGGCCGCGCCGAAGGGCGCGCGCGTGGTCGACGCCCACGGCCAGGCGCTGCTGCCGGGGCTGTTCGACCTGCACACGCACTGGACGCCCAATGCGCGCCCGGCCGAGCTGCCGCAGATCGCCAACCTGTACATGGCCGCCGGCGTCACCACGGTCAGCGATTTCCACGAGCCGCCGGAAGCGTATGCGCCGCGCCGCGCGTGGCTGGCCGACATCGCCGCACCGGACGTGAAGTTCGCCGCGCGCATGAGCACGCCGCTCGGCCACGGTGCCGACTGGGGCGACGAGAACACCACCCGCTGGGTGAATTCGCCGGAGGCCGCGCGCGCCGGCGTGCGTGCCGTGGCCGCCTACAAGCCGGACTTCATCAAGGCCTTCACCGACGGCTGGCGCTATTCCAACGCCGCCGACAACAGCAGCATGGACGAGGAGACCCTGGCCGCGCTGGTGGACGAGGCGCACAGGCACGGGCTGAAGGTGTTCTCGCACACGGTGATGGTCAAGCGTGGCAAGGTCGCCGCGCGCGCCGGCGTGGACGTGATCGCGCACAGCGTGCAGGACATGCCGGTGGACGGCGAACTGGTGCAGCTGATGCGCGAGCATGGCACCGCCTATGCGCCGTCGCTGGCGGTGTACCTGCCCGCGCGCGTGGATGGCAGCGGCGCCGCGGGTACCCGCCCGGAGGTGCTGCGGCAACGCGAGCGCAACTTCGCCGATGCCCTGCGCAACGTGAAGACCCTGCACGATGCCGGCGTCCCGGTGGTGGTCGGCACCGACGCCGGCATGACCGGCACGCCGCACGGCGCATCGACCCTGCGCGAGCTGGAGCTGCTGGTCGACGCGGGGCTGACCCCGGCCGAAGCGCTGGTCGCCGGCACCGCCAACAGCGCCCGCGCGCTGGGCGTGGACGACCGCGGCACCCTCGAGGTCGGCAAGCGTGCCGACCTGCTGCTGGTGAAGGGACGGCCATGGGAGCGCATCGCCGACATCCGCAACACCCAGCGGGTCTACGTCGCCGGCCGCCAGGTGCACGGCCAGGGCACGGTACTGCCGGCCGGCAACCGCGCGCTGTCGCTGCCGGCACAGCCGGTGGCGCCGCTGGTCGACGACTTCGAGCGCGCCGACGGGCGCACCGCGCTGGATACGCTGCGCATCGACGAGGCCGATGGCGGCAACGACCGCACCGTGCAGGTCAGCGAAACCGTCGCCCGCGAGACCGGCGGCAAGGCGCTGTCGGTCCAGGCCCGGCTGTCCACCAAGCCCACGGCCTATGCCGCGGCGATCCTGCCGCTGAGCCGCGGCTCGGTCGCCCCGGCGGACCTGCGCGCGTACCGCGGCATCCGCTTCGACGTACGCGGCGGCGCGCCGGTGCTGCGGCTGGAGGCCAGGGCGCTGGGCGACCGCCGTTTCATCGCCGCGGTCGATGCCGCGCCGCAATGGCGCACCGTCGAAATCCCGTTCTCCGCGCTGCAGGGCCAACCGCCCTATCGCGGCAAGGGGCCGGTGGCCGAATGGAAAGGCGACGACGTGCAGCAACTGGTGTTCTCCGCCGGCGGCGAGGCCGGCGGCAAGGTGTGGTTCGAGATCGACAACGTGGGCTTCTACTGAGGGTGCGGGCGATGGGCGCGAGGCGGGCGTGGTTCCGTATCCGGCTGGGCGCCGGGTTGTTGGCCTGCGGCACCGGGGTGGCCTGGGCCGCCGGGCCCGACGTGCTGCAGGTGCTGGATGCCTATGCGCCGCGCCAGGCGCAGGTGGCGCAGGCATTGTGGCGGCAACCCGAACTGGGCTATCTGGAGGAGCGCTCCTCGCGCCTGTTGCAGCAGGAGCTGCGCGAGGCGGGCTTCCGCATCGAGACCGGGGTGGCTGGCATGCCGACCGCGTTCGTCGCGTCCTCCGGCACGCGTGGCAGCGGTCCGGTGATCGCGCTGCTGGCCGAGATGGACGCGCTGCCGGGCATGGCGCAGGCGGCCGAGCCGGTGCGCTTGCCGATCGATGGGCAGGATGCCGGCCAGGCCTGCGGCCACAACCTGTTCGGCGCCGCGTCGGTCGGTGCCGCGCGTGCCGTCGCACAGTGGCTCCAGGCCACCGGCACGCCGGGTGAGGTGCGCCTGTACGGCACGCCGGCCGAGGAGGGCGGTTCGGGCAAGGTCTACCTGGCCCGGGCCGGGCTGTTCGACGACGTGGACGTGGTGCTGCATTGGCACCCGGCCGCGGAGAACTCGGCGGCGCAGGGCACCAGCCTGGCCAACATCAGCGGCAAGTTCCGTTTTCACGGCCTCGCCGCGCACGCGGCCATCGCGCCGGAGCGTGGCCGTTCCGCGCTCGATGCGGTGGAGGCGTTCAACCACATGGCCAACCTGATGCGCGAACACGTGCCCGACGGGACCCGCATCCACTACGTGATCAGCAACGGCGGCAGCGCGCCGAACGTGGTGCCGGATTTCGCCGAGGCCTACTACTACGTGCGCCATGTCGATCCGGCGGTGGTGCGCGAGGTGTTCGCGCGCCTGCGCAGGGCCGCCGACGGCGCGGCGCTGGGCACCGGCACCACGGTCGAGTTCGAGCAGACCGGCGGGGTGTTCTCGCTGCTGCCCAACGACACCCTGGGACAGGTGATGCAGGCGGCGCTGGAGCAGGTCGGCGGCGTGCGCTACGACACGCGGGAGCAGGCCTTCGCGCAGACGCTGCAGCAGAGCCTGGAACGGCGCCCGCCACTGGACGCGGCGATGCAGCTGCAGCCGTACCGCGCGGACGTGGCCGGCAGCGCGTCGACCGATGTCGGCGACGTCAGCTGGAACGTGCCGACCGCCGGCCTGGGTACCGCCACCTGGGTGCCGGGCACGCCGGCGCACAGTTGGCAGGCGGTGGCCGCATCGGGTGCCTCGGTGGGCGCCAGGGGCGCGCTCAACGCGGCCAAGGCACTGGCCTTGGCGGCGGTGCGCTTGTTCCAGTCGCCGGATATCGTCGGCAAGGCCAGGGACGAGTTCGGCCAGCGGCGCGGCGCGGACTTCCGCTACGTGCCGCTGCTGCAGCGCGACGCGCCGCCGCTGGATTACCGGCGCAGGCCTTCGGCGCAATGAACGCGACCGCTCAATCGACCGCTGCCATCACCTTCAGCGGCGCCAGGTCGTAGCCCATGTCGGTGGCCTGGCGCTTGAGCCGCTCGAGCAGGGCGTCGTCCATCGACGGCGTGCGCGACAGGATCCACAGGTATCTGCGCCCCGGCTCGCCGACCATCGCCCACTGGTAGTCCGGATCCAGCGCGATCACCCAGTAGTCGGCCCACGCCCAGGGCAGCCAGGACAGCCAGTCCGGCGCGAAGCGGACCTGCAGGCGCCCCGGGTGGCCGCTGACCGGGCGCGCGACGCCCTCGGCTTCGATCATGTCGCCGTCGGTGGTGCGGCAGCGGTTGAGCACGCTGATGCGGCCATCGGCCCGCAGCCGGTAGCTGGCGGTGATGTCGGCCACGCATTTCTTCTGGAACGACACCGGCAGGTGGGCGATCTCGTGCCACTGGCCGGCATAGCGGTCCAGCTCGAAGCGCCCGACCGATTCGACCGCCGCCGCCGCCTGTGCGGCGGAGGCGAGCAGCAACGACAGGGGCAGGAACAGGAGCAGGCGATGGTGCATGGTCTGTGGCCTCCATGATCGGGATGCAGGCTAAGCAAAGCCGGGTGCGGGGAAGTAAAGTTTTTGTTGGTGCGCAGCCCTGCGCGGCATCGCCGCGCACCGTCCGCCATCGCCTGCGGCGATCCGCACGTGCCGCGATCGGCGCGCGGCCGCAGGCTGATCGCAGGTGGCAGAAAAAAACTTGCGGATAACGCTTGCCGAAACTGGAAGACCTCCGTATCATGCGCGTCCTCGCCGACGGGAACGTCGCGAAGACAAAGTGGCCGGGTAGCTCAGTTGGTAGAGCAGGGGATTGAAAATCCCCGTGTCGGGGGTTCGATTCCCTCCCCGGCCACCACGAATACAAAAGGCCTGCAGTAGTGCAGGCCTTTTTTTCTGCACGCATGGCCGCCGGTTGTGCGAAGGTGCCGGCATGCGGCGCCGGAACCTCCGCCCGCAGGGGCTGGTCCGGTCGGTCGTGCATCCCGGCGCGGGAGGGCAACGACGGCGATGGACCTGCGCAAGCTGATACTGGCACTGGCCCTGCTGGGTGCTTTCATTCCGTTCGCCAAGACGCTGCACGCCAGCTACCAGGTGCAACGGCAGCAGCTGCTGGACAGCACCCTGGAAAGCAACCTGGCGTATGCGACCAAGCTGGCCAAGAGCACCGACGATTTCGTGCAGTCGGCGCAGTTGCAGCTGGACTACACCGCCCAGCTCCTGGTCGGGCAGATGGACGATCCGGCCAAGCTCGACAAGGAAGCCGCCCGCCTGCGGCTGACCAGCAAGAGCTTCAATTCCATCGTCATCTTCGACGATGCCGGCAAGGTGCTGGCGACCTCGCCGGAAACGCTGCAGCTGCAGGGCAAGGTACTCGCCAGTGCCGCGGTCAGGGAGTCGATCCGCTCGCGCCAGCCGCTGATCAGCCGGCCCTACCTGTCGGCGGCCGGTAATTTCATCGTGCTCATGGTCAGCCCGATCCGCGACCCGCGCGGCGGGTTCCTCGGCGCGATCGGCGGTGCCATCCACCTGCAGAAGGAAAACATCCTTGACCGGCTGCTTGGCCAGCACTTCTACCACGATGGTTCCTACCTGTACGTGGTCGACAGCGAGCGGCGGATCATCTACCACCCCGACCTGAGCCGCATCGGCAAGGTGGTGGCCGGCAACCAGGCGGTCGACGACGTGACCCGTGGCGGCAGCGGCACGGCCTCCATCGTCAACAGCAAGGGCAAGGTCATGTTGGCCGGGTACGCCCCGGTCGCGGCCACCGGCTGGGGCGTGATCGCGCAGCGTCCGCGCGATGTCACCCTGGCGCCGCTGACCTCGCTGATGCGCACGGTGTTCGTCAAGACGCTGCCGCTGGCCCTGGTCACCGTGCTGCTGCTGTGGTGGTGCGCGCGCATCATCGCCCACCCGCTGCGGATGCTGGCCTACGGTGCGCGCAACATGGACCAGCCGGGCACATCGCAGCGCATCCGCTCGGTGCGCTCCTGGTACTTCGAATCGCGCGAACTGAAGAAGGCGATGCTGCTCGGCATCAGCCTGTTCCAGAAGAGCATCAGCAAGCTGCGCGAGGACGTGAACACCGATCCATTGACCGGGCTGGGCAACCGCCGCCATCTGCAGGCGCGGGTGCAGGAGCTGCAGGAGCGGGCCACGCCGTTCGCGGTGGTGTCGCTGGACATCGACCATTTCAAGCGGGTCAACGATACCTGGGGTCACGACGTCGGCGACCTGGTGCTCAAGCAGCTGGCCATGCACATGCAGGACATCTCGCGGGTGGACGACGCGCCCTGCCGGGTGGGCGGCGAGGAGTTCGTGCTGCTGTTGCCCGGCGCTTCGGTGGCCAGCGCCGCGCAGGTCGCCGAACGCCTGCGCCTGCAGATCGAGCGCGCCAACATGGCACCGGTCGACCGGGTGACGGTTTCGCTGGGCGTGTCCGCCTGGCCGGAAAGCAGCCAGGATATCGCCACCGTGTTCAAGACCGCCGATGAGATGCTCTACGTGGCCAAGCGCGGCGGACGCAACCGGGTGGAGGTCTACACGCCGCCGGCCTGAACGGCTCGGCATGCGCGCGTCCGGCGTGGCGCCGGGCAAGAAAAAACCCCGGGGGATACCCGGGGTTTTTGTTTGGTGGAGCCAGGGAGGATCGAACTCCCGACCTCGTCATTGCGAACGACGCGCTCTCCCAGCTGAGCTATGGCCCCGTACTTCCTTGGTGAATGCAGTGCGCTGGGTGGGGGCGGGACCCCGTCAGCCGTGTGACTGCCTCACATCGCCAGCGAATTCTAACGCGATGCCGGCGCCGTCGCCAAGAGGGGCTGCAGCAGCGCCTGCAACTGGTCGCGGCGCCAGCCGCCGAGCGCGGCCGGCCAGTCGCCGCCCTCCAGCAGCGCTTCCAGGTGCCGGCGCGAGGCCAGCAGGCCGTCGGGCAGGCCGAGGTCGGCGCTACGCCGGGCCACCGCGTCCTGCAGGCGCTTGAGCGCGGCCTTGTTGCCATCGGTGGCGGCCAGCGCCTGCGGTGCCTGGTCCTCGTCGGCCAGCGGTGTCTGCAGCGCCTGCCATACGGCCTGGGCCAGCTTGCGCGGTGCCTTCGGGAAACGTTCGAACAGCCGCAGCAGCGCGTCGTAGTCGGCCGGCGGCGTGCGTGCCAGCAGCGTGGCCAGTTCGTTGTCCAGGACCCAGCTGCGCGGCCGGTCGCTGTGCCGGGCCTGCTGGTCGCGCCAGCGCAACAGGCGCAGCAGGCGGCGCTGCGCGTCCGGTTCGAGGAACTGCGCCGCGCGCATCGACAGGTGCGGCCAGCGCTCTCCCTCATCGTTCTCGACCGACGCCAGCAGGCGCTGCGCGTCGTCCTGCAGCCAGTCGCGGCGGCCGAGTTCGCGCAGGCGCGCGTCGATCGCGTCGTGCAGCGCGAACAGGTACTCCACGTCGTCGGCGGCATACTCGAGCTGCGCGTCGGACAGCGGCCGGCGCATCCAGTCCGAACGGGTCTCGCCCTTGGGCAGGACCACGCCGGTGACCTGCGCGACCAGCTTCTGGTAGCCCATGCCGCCGCCGATGCCGGCCAGCGCGGCGCCGATCTGGGTGTCGAACAGCGGCCGTGGCAGGACGCCGCAGGCGCACTTGAACGCGACCAGGTCCTCGCTGGCGCTGTGCATGATCTTGAGGATCGACGCATCCTCCAGCCATGGGCGCAGGGCATCGGCCATGCCCGGTACCAGCGGGTCGATCAGCAGGATCTCGTCGCCCACCGCCATCTGCACCAGCGCCAGTTGCGGCCAGTAGGTGCGTTCGCGGATGAACTCGGTATCCAGGCCGATGCGGTCGGGACGCTGGCGGTAGCGTTCTTCCAGTTCCGCCGGGTGTTTGATCCAGTGAGCCACGTCTATTCCATCAACTGCAGGGTTTGCCCAGGCAGGCGAGAATAGCCTAACGTCGCAGCGCACCCGAGCGCGCAGAGCCTGTATGGGAGGAAGTTTGCGTACAACCGGCCCGTTGGCCTGCCTGGCCCTGTCCGTCGCGCTGGCATGCGCCGCCTGCAGGCAGGAGCCGCCTGCGGCCAGCGCGCCGCAGCCGATCGTGGCCGAGCCGGTGGCGCCGGTCGCGGCGCAGGAACCGCAGGTGGTCGCCGCACCCGACCCGGCCGCGGTGCCGCTGCCGGCCTGGACGCCGCCGCCGGTCGCGCTGCAGCCGGAACAGATACGCGACGCGTTGAAGCGGGCGGGCGTGGCGCTGGCCGAAGACCGCCTGTACCCGGCGGCGGATGACGCGATCCCGCTGTACCTGGCGGTGCTGGACCTGCAGCCGCAGCAGCGCGAGGCCCGGCGCGGCCTGGAAAAGGCCCGCGCGCGCCTGCTGGCCTCGGTCCGCGCCCTGCTGCAACAACCGGAAGAACAGCGCAAGGCGCTGGCCGAAGCGGCCACCCAGGCCGCGGTACTCGTGTACCTGGCGCCGGAGGGCAGGGCAGAGCTGGAGCTGCAGCAGCGCGTACAGGCGGCGCGGCGCCTGCTGGCGCTGAACCGCTCGGGCGAGGAGGCGCTGCGCAGCGGCAGCCTGGCCCTGGCCGCCGGCGCATTCGCCCAGGTGCTGGAGCTGGAGCCGGGCAACAGCCGCGCCCGGCAGGGCCTGGCCGCGGTCGAGAGCGGCCTGATCCGGCAGGCGGAGGACGCCGCGGCGCATGCCGATTTCAACGCGGCGCTGGAGTGGCTGCAGCGCGCCTCGCGCATCCGCGAGGACGCGCCGACGGTAGCCGATGCGCGGGTGCGGATCGAGGCGATGCGCATGGCGCAGCTCGCCGCCCTGCGCGACGGCGGCCTGCGCGATCTCACCTCGCCCAAGGGGCTCAAGGCGGCGCGCGAGAAGCTGGAGCAGGCGCTGCGCATCGCCGCGCCCGGCGACGCGGCGGTGGCGGTGCTGCGGCAGCGCATCGACCTGGTCGCCCATTACGGCAGCTTCCGCCCCGGCCAGGTGTTCAGCGACGCGCTGCAGGACGGCGGGCGCGGCCCGCAGATGATCGTGGTGCCGCATGGCGGCTTCCAGATGGGCGCCGGCTACGCCGAGCCGGGCGCCAGCGACGCCGAGCGCCCGCAGCACTATGTGCGCTTCGACCGCGGTTTCGCGATCTCCATCACCGAAGTGACGGTGGCCGAGTTCGGCCGCTTCGTGGCGGCGACCAATGCGCGGCCGCGCGCGACCCGGCGCGGGCATTCGATCGTCTACGACGAGCGCAGCGGCAATTTCGTACGCCGCAACGGCGCCGACTGGCAGGCCGGCTACAACGGCGCCAAGGCGCCGCCGGACAACCCGGTCATGCATGTCAGCGTGCGCGACGCCGAAGCCTACGCGGCCTGGCTGTCGGCGCAGACCGGCCGCCATTACCGGCTGCCGAGCGAGGCGGAGTTCGAGTATGCGCTGCGCGCCGGCACCACCGGCCGCTATCCCTGGGGCGATGCCGGGGTGCCGCCGGAAGGCAGCGGCAACTTCACCGGCAGCCTCGATGTCTCGCCCAGCGGCCGCCACTGGAAGAACGCGTTCCTCGGGTACGGCGACGGTTACTGGGGCGCGGCACCGGCGGCCAGCTTCCGCGCCAACGCCTGGGGCCTGCACGACATGGCCGGCAACCTCAGCGAGTGGGTGGCCGACTGCTGGCATGCCAGCTACCGGCGCGCGCCGCCCGATGGCGCGGCCTGGTACAACCCGGGGTGCCGGCAGCGCGTGGTCCGCGGCGGCAACTGGGCCAACGCGCCGGAGCAGACCCGTGCCGCCTGGCGGCTGTCGCAGGACTCGGACGTGACCAGCGCGCGCATCGGCTTCCGGCTGGTGCGCGGCATCTGAGGCGGCGCGCTACCATCGTCCGGTCCAACCGTTCCCGGCGGAGTCCACCATGCGACAAGATCCTCTCGGCAACCCGCCTGGCAACCGGCGCCGCGGTCTCGGCGGCGGCCTGCGCTGGCTCATCCTGATCGGCTTCGCGGTCTACGGCGGCTGCTACTACTTCGGCAACCGCGCCGTGGACCCGTATACCGGCGAGAAGGTGCTGATCGACAAGACGCTCGATGCCGAGGGCGAGAAGGCGCTGGGTCTGCAGGCCTACCAGCAGATCATGGCGCAGGAGCGGCCGGTCGATCCCGATGCCCAGGTGGCGCGGCAGATCCGCGCGATCGCCCAGCGCCTGATCGCCAAGGTCGACATGGTGGAGACCGCCCTGGCCACCGAGCACGGCCAGCCGCCCAACCATTTCTCGCGCACCTTCGACTGGGAGGTGAACGTGCTGCAGTCCGACCAGGCCAACGCGTTCTGCCTGCCGGGCGGAAAGATGGCCGTCTACACCGGGCTGGTGCCGGTGGCGCGCAATGCCGACGCGATGGCGGTGGTGATGGGGCATGAGATCGCCCACGCGCTGCTGCGCCATGGCGCGCAGCGCATGGCCCAGCAGAAGCTGACCGAGATCGGGCAGATGGCCGGTGCCGCCGGCGGCATGGACGCGCAGCAGCAACAGATGCTGATGTCGGCCTTCGGCTACGGCTACCTGCTGCCGTATGCGCGCAGCCACGAAACCCAGGCCGACGAAGTCGGGCTGATGCTGGCCGCCGCGGCCTGCTTCAACCCGGAGGAGGCGGTGCCGCTGTGGGAGCGCATGGGGGCGGCCAGCGGCGGCCAGGCGCCGCCGGAGTTCGCTTCGACCCATCCCAATCCCGGCACCCGTATCCAGAACCTGCAGGCATTGATGCCCAAAGCGATGGAGTACCGGCAGCGGTTCTGCGAGACCGCACAGGCACACTGAGCGGCGGTAGCGGCCGCTGTTCCCGGCCGGCGAGGCCGGGTGCGTTGCGTGGCCTCGTGGCGAATCAGGCCCGGTGGCGAAGCAGGCCCGCCCTCGGCACGCCTGGCGGCAGGGCGATGGGGGGCCGTTGCTAGGAGGCGTCGCTGGTCGCGATGACCTGCACGTCCAGCACGCCATCGCCCACCCGCGCCTGCAGCGCGTCGCCGGCCCGGACCTGCGCGGTCGAACGCACCAGCGCGCCATCGGCGCTGCGGGTGACGATCGCATAGCCGCGCGCGACCGTGGCCAGCGGGCTCACCGCTTCCAGCGAACGGGCGATGCCGCGCAGGTGCAGGGCGTCGCGCTGCAACTGGCGCGCCATGGCCGCCTGCGCGCGCGGCGCCAGTGCGTCCAGGCGCCGGCGCAGCAGCGCCAGCCGCTGCGCCGGCTGCACCGCGCGCAGTACCGAATGGCCATGCGCCAGGCGCGCGCGGCGCTGTTCCAGTTGCCGCTGCCACGCGCTGTGCAGGCGCGCGTACGCCGCCTCCTGGCGTTGCCGCAACAGCGCCAGCCGCGCCTGCGGGCCCTGCGCCTGCAGCCGCAGCGCGGCACGGTCGGCGCGCTGCATCGCCTGGCCCAGTGCGTGCGCCTGCAACTGCGCCAGCCGCCGCTGCAGGCCGTGCAGGCGCGCGTCGAGATCGCGCCGGTCCGGCACCAGCAGCTCGGCGGCCACCGACGGCGTGGGCGCGCGCAGGTCGGCGGCGAAATCTGACAGGCTGAAATCGGTCTCGTGGCCGACCGCGGAGACGACCGGCGTGGCGCTTGCGGCGATGGCCCGCGCCAGTTGTTCGTCGTTGAACGCCCACAGGTCTTCCAGCGAGCCGCCGCCGCGGGTCAGCAGGATCGCGTCGTAGCGGCCGCTGGCGTCGGCGCGGCGCAGCAGTGCGGTGATCTGCGCGGCCGCGGCGTCGCCCTGCACCAGGGTCGGCAGCAGTTCCACCTCGAGCAGCGGGAAGCGCCGCGCCAGCACGCTGAGCACGTCGCGCACCGCCGCGCCGCTGGGCGAGGTGATCACCGCCAGCCGGCGTACATGGGCCGGCAGCGGTCGTTTGCGCGCCGGGTCGAACAGGCCTTCGGCCTGCAGCTGCGCCCTGAGCGCCTCGAAGGCGCGGCGCAGCGCGCCTTCGCCGGCCTCCTCCATGTGGTCCAGCACCAACTGGTACTCGCCGCGCGCCTCGTACAGGGTCAGGCGGCCGCGCGCCAGCACGCGCACGCCTTCGCGCGGGACGAACTTCAGCCACTGGCTCTTGGGCCTGAACATCGCCGCGCGCACCTGCGCGCGCGCGTCCTTCAGGGTGAAGTACAGGTGCCCCGACGCAGGGCGGCTGACATTGCCGAGCTCGCCTTCCACCCACACCAGCGGGAACGCGCCCTCGAGCAGGTCGCGGGCGAGGGTGTTGAGCTGGCTGGGGCTGAGGACGTTGTCCATGGTCGGCGCGGGGGAACGGGACGCTATTGTTCCCGCGCGCGGGCGCCAAAGCCAATGCCCGGGCTGCCGCTCACGCCGCCGCTATCGGGAATCGTGCGGCGGGTCGTGGCGTTGCAGCGCCCAGGCCACGTGCTCGCGCACCAGCCCGGATGGATGGTCGAGGCGGCTGAGCAGCGCCTGCCGTGCCGCAGCCGAGGGGGCCGCGTTGCCCAGTGCCACGGCGATGTTGCGCAGCCAGCGCTCGTGGCCGCTGCGGCGGATCGGGCTGCCTTCGGTACGGCGCAGGAACTCGTCCTCGTCCCACGCGAACAGCTCCGGCAGGGTGGCCGTGTCCAGGTCGTTGCGGGCGCGGAAATCCGGCTCGTCGGTGCGCCGCGCGAACTTGTTCCAGGGACACACCAGCTGGCAGTCGTCGCAGCCGTAGATGCGGTTGCCCATCAGCGGGCGCATTTCCAGCGGGATGGCGCCGTCGTGCTCGATGGTCAGGTAGGAAATGCAACGGCGCGCATCGAGCCGGTGCGGGGCGATGATCGCCGCGGTCGGGCAGATGTCGATGCAGCGCGTGCAGCTGCCGCAGTGCGCGCTGGCCGGCGCATCCACCGGCAGCGGCAGGTCAACGTAGATCTCGCCGAGGAAGAACCACGAGCCGCCGTCCTTGTCGATCAGGCAGGTGTGCTTGCCGATCCAGCCCAGGCCGGCGTTGCGCGCCAGCGCGCGTTCCAGCACCGGCGCCGAATCGACGAACACGCGGTGCCCGAACGGCCCGATCTCGGCGGCGACGCGCTCGGCCAGCTTCTGCAGGCGGTTGCGCATGAGCTTGTGGTAATCGCGGCCCAGCGCATAACGCGCGACGTAGGCGCGTTCGGCGTCGTCCAGCGTGGCCCAGGCCCCGGCATCGTCCTTGTGGCCGTAGTCCAGCCCCACCGAGATCACCCGCACCGTGCCCGGCAGCAGTTCCTGCGGCCGCGCGCGCATCGCGCCATGCCGGGCCATCCATTCCATGGTCCCGTACAGGCCCTTGCCCAGCCAGTCGGCCAGGTGCGCCTCGTCCTCGCGCAGTTCGATGCCGCTGATGCCGCAGCGCTGGAAGCCGGACTCGCGCGCGAGCTGGCGGATGCGCAGCGACAGCTGCGCCATGTCGGCGGTGGCAACGGCTCCTGGCATGGCGCAAGTATAGAATCGTGGGCATGAGCCAGCCTGACGGATTGTTCGATACCGCTGCCGCGCGCCGCATCGACGCGCAGGCCACCGCCGCGCTGGGCGGTGATGGTTACCTGCTGATGCAGCGCGCCGGTCAGGCCGCCTGGCAGTGCGCGCTGCAGTACTGGCCGCAGGCGCGGCGCGTCGTCGTGGTCTGCGGCCCGGGCAACAACGGCGGCGACGGCTATGTGCTGGCGCGGCTGGCGCGCCAGTCCGGGCGCGCGGTGTGCGTGCTGCACCTGCCAGGGCACGCGCCGCGCACGCCACTGGCGCAGCGTGCCTGTACCGACTACCTGGCCATCGGCGGCCAGGTCGAGCTTGCTCCCGATTGCCTGCACGAGGCCGACCTGGTCGTCGATGCGCTGTTCGGGATCGGCCTGGACCGCGCGCCCGATGCGGAGGCGGCGCAGTTGATCGCCGCGGTCAACGCCGCGGCCGCGCCGGTGCTGGCGCTGGACGTGCCCAGCGGCGTCGACGCCGACAGCGGCGCGGTGCCGGGTGCGGCGATCCATGCCGCGCGCGTGCTGCAGTTCATCGTGCCGCACCGCGGCCTGCACACCGGCGCCGCACTGGAGCACGCCGGGCAGCGGCTGCTGGCCACGCTGGATGTCCCCGCGCAGGCATTCGACGGCATCGCGCCGGCCGCATCGCGCTGGAGCGAGGCGCTGCTGCCGGCGCAGTTGCCGCCGCGGCGCATCGATACCCACAAGGGTGAGTCCGGCCATGTCCTGTGCCTGGGTGGCAACCATGGCAGCGGCGGTGCGCTGATGCTGTGCGCGGAGGCCGCGCTGCGCAGCGGTGCGGGCCTGGCCAGCGCGGCCACCCGCCCGGCGCACGTGGCGCCACTGCTGGCGCGCTGCCCCGAGGCGATGGCGCATGCGGTGGAGGATGCCTTCGACCTGGCGCCGCTGCTGGCGCGCGCCGGCGTCGTCGCGCTGGGGCCCGGGCTCGGCCAGGACGACTGGGCGCGACGGCTGTGGGCGGCAGCGCTGGACGGCGGCAGGCCGCTGGTGGTGGATGCCGACGCGCTGAACCTCCTGGCGCAGCAGCCGCAGCCGCTCGCCGCGGCGGTGCTGACGCCGCATCCGGGCGAAGCGGCACGCCTGCTCGGCGTCGATGCCGCGGCCATCCAGCGCGACCGTTTCGCCGCCGCCCAGGCATTGGTGGAGCGTTTTTCGGCGGTGGTCGTGCTCAAGGGCGCCGGCACCGTGGTCGCCGCGCCGGGGCAGCGGCCGCGGGTGATCGCGGCGGGCAATCCGGGCATGGCGGTGGGCGGCATGGGCGACCTGCTGACCGGGGTGATCGCCGCCTTGCTGGCACAGCGACTGTCGCCCTTCGATGCAGCCAGTACCGGCGCGCTGCTGCATGGCCTGGCGGGCGATGCGGCGGCCGCGGACGGGCAGCGCGGAATGCTGCCGCGCGACCTGCTGCCGCACCTGCGCGTGCGCGCCAATCCATAATGACGGCCATGATCGAACTGTTCCTTGCCGATGCTGCGGCTACCGACCAGCTGGGAGCGGCCCTGGCCGCGACCCGGCCGGCGCACGCGGTGGTCCACCTGCACGGCGACCTGGGTGCCGGCAAATCGACCCTGGCGCGCGCCCTGTTGCGGGCGCTGGGCGTGCAGGGGGCGATCCGCAGCCCCACCTACACCCTGGTCGAGCGCTACCCGTTGCCGGGCGGCGAAGCGTGGCATCTGGACCTGTACCGGATCGGCGATGCCGGCGAACTGGATTTCCTGGGCCTGGACGAGGCGGACGCCGACCTGTGGCTGGTCGAGTGGCCGGAGCGGGGCGGCAGCGCCCTGCCGCCGCTGGACCTGCGGGTGGCGCTGGACATGCAGGGCCAGGGCCGCCGGGCGCGGCTGCAGGCCAGCTCGGCGGCCGGGCAGGCATGGCTGTCGCGGCTGGAGCAATCGGGCCACTTGCAGGGGTTTCCTGCTGCCTGACGGAAGGAAAGTGTGGCAGGTTGCGGATTATTAAGGGAAAAGGTGTTGCAATTCCGCAATTCCGGTGATTGAATCCGCCCATGCCCAAGGGAAGCCGCCTGATCGCCTTGTCTGCCTGTGTCGCCGGACTCTGTCTGGCCGGCGCTTCTGCGTGGGCGGGCGAGATCCGCAGTGTCGCCGTGCAGGCCGGGAGCACCGGCACCCGTGCCGAGATCCAGCTGGCCGGCGGCGGCAGCTACAAGACCCTGTCGCTGGCCGGGCCCAACCGGCTGGTCGTGGATTTCCCGGATTCGACCGCCGTGCGCGGGCTCAAGCTGCCTGCCTCCGCGGGGGTGGTCACCGCGGTGCGCACCGGCATGCCGGCGCCCGGCACGTTCCGGGTGGTGTTCGACCTGGCCGAGTCGGTGGCGGCGTTCAAGCCGCAACTGCAGGGGCAGGGCGCCGAATCGCGGCTGCTGATCGAGTGGCCCGGCGAAGCCAAAGTCGCCAGCGTGCAACCGACGCCCGCTGCCGTGCCTGTGGCGGCCGGCCCGACGCCACAGCCCGGCAGTGCCGAGGCGCGTCGCGAGGCGGCCCGTGCCACGGCGGCACTGACCGCGGCGGTGGTCCAGCAGGCGTCTGCCGCGCCTGCCCCGGCTCCCGTCACCAGTACGCCTGCCCCCACCACGACGGCGGTGGCTGCCACGAACACGCCTTCGCCGGCCGCCATCCTCAATGGACAGGCGACCGTGCCGGCCGTGGTCGCCTCCGCGCCCGCGCCGACCCCGGTACCCGCGCCTGCGCCGGTGCCGGCCGATGAACAGCCGGCGCCGCGTCCGGTCATGCCCAGCGATGCCTCGCGCATCCGCATGCAGGCGGGGATGCGCACCCTGGTGGTGGCGATCGATCCCGGCCACGGCGGCCAGGACCCGGGTGCGATCGGCCCGACCGGCAAGCGCGAGAAGGACGTCACCCTGGCGGTGGCGCGCGAACTGGCGCGGCAGGTCAACGCCACCCCCGGCCTGCGCGCCTACCTGACCCGCGACACCGACGTGTTCATCCCGCTGCCGCAGCGCGCCCAGCGTGCGCGTGCGGCCAAGGCCGATATTTTCATCTCGATCCATGCCGATGCCGCCGAGAACCGCGCCGCGACCGGCTCGTCGGTGTACGTGCTCTCCACCAAGGGCGCGTCCTCGCAGCGTGCGCGCTGGCTGGCGGACAAGGAGAACGCGGCCGACCTGATCGGTGGCGTCAGCCTGCAGCGGACCGAGGGCACCCTGGCCAACGTGCTGCTGGACCTGGCCCAGAGTGGCAACATGAAGGCCTCCGAAGACGCCGCCAGCCACGTGCTGGGTGGGCTGAAGCGGATCGGCAACAACCACAAGCCGAACCTGGAGCGGGCGAACTTCGCGGTGCTGCGCACCTCGGACATGCCGGCAATGCTGGTGGAAACCGCCTTCATCTCCAATCCGGACGAGGAACGCCGCCTCACCGATCCGGCCTACCAGCGCCGCGTCGCCGGTGCCGTGCTCGATGGCGTGCACACCTATTTCAGCAGGCAGCCGCCGCCGGGCACGTTGTTCGCCGCGCGCGCGCAGGCCGAGATGGAAGCCGCTGCCGGTACCGTGGCCGGCGGCAGCAAGTAAGCGCGACGCGCGCCAGCGCCGCGCGTCCTGTCCAGGCGCGCGGCGGCAATCATCCGGATCGTGCCCGTCATCGGCCGGCATCCGCGCGGTGCCCGCGGTGCATGCCTGTCGCTGGCGGTGTGAGGGATGGTTGGCTGCTACACCCGGCGGCAGGCGGCTATCATCTGCCAATGCGTGATAGCGACTTCATCCCCCTGCTGCTCCCCGCCGGTCTGCTGGAATGCGCGGCATGAGCACCATCCGTCCGTTGCCCGAGATCCTGATCAACCAGATTGCCGCCGGCGAGGTGGTCGAACGCCCTGCGTCGGTGGTCAAGGAACTGGTCGAGAACGCGCTCGATGCCGGCGCTACCCGTGTCGACATCGACCTCGAGGAAGGCGGCGTGCGCCTGATCCGCATCCGCGACAATGGCGGTGGCATCGCCGCCGCGCAGTTGCCGCTGGCGGTGTCGCGCCATGCCACCAGCAAGATCGCCTCGCTCGACGACCTGGAGTCGGTCGCCACGCTCGGCTTCCGTGGCGAGGCGCTGCCGTCGATCGCGTCGGTCAGCCGTTTCACCCTGGCCTCGCGGCAGCCGCAGGACGAGCACGGCGCGGCGCTGCAGATCGAGGGCGGCAAGATCGGCGAAGTGACCCCGCGCGCGCATGCCCCGGGCACCACCGTGGAAGTGCGCGAGCTGTTCTACAACGTGCCGGCGCGGCGCAAGTTCCTGCGCGCCGAGCGCACCGAACTGGGGCACATCGAGGAATGGCTGCGCTCGCTGGCGCTGGCGCGTCCGGACGTGGAGCTGCGGGTATCGCACAACGGCAAGCCGTCGCGCCGCTACAAGCCCGGCGACCTGTACTCGGATGCGCGCCTGGGCGAAACCCTGGGCGAGGATTTCGCGCGGCAATCGCTGCGCGTTGACCACAGCGCGGCCGGCCTGCGCCTGCATGGCTGGATCGCGCAGCCGCAGTATTCGCGCGCCAGCGCCGACCAGCAGTACCTGTACGTCAATGGCCGTTCGGTACGCGACCGCAGCGTGGCGCACGCGGTGAAGATGGCCTATGGCGACGTGCTCTACCACGGCCGCCAGCCGGCCTACGTGCTGTTCCTGGAACTGGACCCGGCGCGGGTGGACGTCAACGTGCATCCGGCCAAGCACGAGGTGCGTTTCCGCGATGCGCGGCTGATCCATGACTTCGTCTATCGCACGCTCAAGGATGCGCTGGCCGAGACCCGCGCGGGCCTGGAGCCGGCGGCCGGCCTGCCGGGTGCGGTCGCCGCGCCGTCCCTGTCCGCGGGCGGGCAGGCCGGTGCCTACCTGGTGTCGCGGCCGCCGGGCAGCGCCGGTGGCGGTGGTGGCTGGGCACCGCGGCAGTCGCCGCTGGGGCTGCAGGTGTCCGAGGCGCCGGCGGCCTATGCCGCGCTGTATGCGCCGCCGGCCGACGCCGCGATGCCGGCCGCGCTTGCCGGCGGCAGCCCGGGCCTGCCGGCGACGACCGCCGACAGCGGCGTGCCACCGCTGGGCTATGCCATCGCGCAACTGCACGGCATCTACATCCTGGCCGAGAACGCCGAAGGCCTGATCGTGGTGGACATGCATGCCGCGCACGAGCGCATCGGCTACGAGCGCCTCAAGACCGCGCACGATGGCATCGGCCTGCATGCGCAGCCGCTGCTGGTGCCGATCACCCTGGCGGTGGGCGAACGCGATGCCGACACCGCCGAGCGCGAGGCGGCGACGCTGGCCGAACTCGGCTTCGAGGTGACCCGCTCCGGCCCCGGTTCGCTGCACGTGCGCAGCATTCCTGCGCTGCTGGCCAATGCCGAACCGGAGGGGCTGCTGCGCGACGTGCTCACCGACCTGCGCGAACACGGCCAGAGCCGGCGCGTGGCCAGCGCACGCGATGAACTGCTTTCGACCATGGCCTGCCATGGCGCGGTGCGCGCCAACCGGCGGCTGACGGTTCCGGAAATGAATGCCCTGCTGCGCGACATGGAAGCCACCGAGCGCTCCGGGCAATGCAACCACGGCCGCCCGACCTGGGCGCGCTTTTCGCTGGCGGAGATCGACCGCTGGTTCCTGCGGGGGCGTTGACGATGAAACGATGGGCAGGCATGGCGCTGCTGCTGGCGGCGATGGCGACGGCCGGTTGCGGTGGCGGCGACCGGCCGGCACCGGCTCCCGACGCGCCGCGCTTCGATCCGGCGTTCCTGATGAACAACGACATCTGGCGCGAACAGCGCCAGGCCGAATTGCTGCAGCCCGATGGCTGGACCAGCCTGATCGGCCTGCACTGGCTGGAACTGAAGGCCCACTACATCGGCAGCGGCAGCACCAGCGGCATCCGCCTGGCGATGGGCCCGCCGCGGCTGGGCATGGTGGTGCACGAGGCGGGGCGCTACTGGTTCACGCCCGAGCGGGGCGTCGCGGTGCAGGTCGACGGCAAGCCGGTGAAAGGCCGCATCCCGTTCCATGCCGATGACGAGCCCAACCCCACGTTGATCACCTTCGACGGGGGCAAGGGCACGTTGAGCCTGATCCATCGTGGTCCGCGCCACGCGCTGCGGGTGCGGCACGCCGATGCCCCGGCACGCACCCATTTCGGCCACCTGGAGTATTGGCCGGCCGATGCGTCCTGGCGCATCACCGCGCGTTTCGTGCCGCACGACGCCGGCAAGACCCTGCCGGTGGTCGATATCACCGGCCTGACCACCGAACAGGCCAACGCCGGCACCATCGAATTCGAGCGCGATGGCCGCACCTGGCGGCTGGAAGCGCTGGGCGAGCCGGGCCGGCCGCTGTTCGTGATCTTCGCCGACCGCACCAGCGGCCACGGCAGCTATGCCGCCGGCCGCTATATCGACCTGGAGACGCCCGACGGCAAGAGCCAGGTGGTGATCGATTTCAACCGCGCCTACAACCCGCCGTGTGCGTTCACCCCGTTCGCCACCTGCCCGTTGCCGCCACCGGAGAACCGGCTGGACCTGCCGGTCGAAGCCGGCGAGAAGACCTACGTCAAACCCGCACAGGAAGACGCGACATGAAATGGATGCTTCGCGCCGCGGCGCTGCTGCTGGGGTCGGTGATGCTGCTGGGCACGCCGGCGCCGTTGCTGGCGCGGCAGGCGCCAGCGGCCGCCACCCCGGCCAAGGCGCCGCCGGTGCCGCTGCTGTGGAAGGCGAGCGGTCCCAAGGGCGCCGAGCTCTACCTGCTGGGGTCGTTCCACCTGCTCAGGGCGGATGATTACCCGCTGTCGGCGGACGTGGATGCGGCCTTCGACGCCTCGGGACAACTGCTGTTCGAGCTGGCGCCGGAGGAAATGAACTCGCCCGCGCTGGCCACGCAGATGGCGCAGGCCGCACTGCGCCGCGATGGCCGCCTGCTCAAGGACGAACTGGATGCGGATACCTGGCGGCGACTGCAGGACTATGCCGCCGCCAACGGGCTGCCGATCGATCGCCTGGCCGGGCTCAAGCCCTGGTTCGTCGGGCTGACCATCAGCCTGGGACAGATGGCGCGGCAGGGGCTGGACGCCCAGGCCGGGCTGGACCGGCACCTGATGGCGCGCGCCGCCGCCACCGGCAAGCCGGCGCAGGGGCTGGAGAGCGCGGCGGCGCAGATCGCGATGCTCGATGGCATGAGCGGCGACGAGCAAAGGCAACTGCTGCGCGAGGCGCTGGAGCAGGTGGACAAGGGCGACGAACAGAGCCGGCGCCTGCACGATGCCTGGCGGCGCGGCGACGACGTGACCCTGTGGCGCGACATGGCCGCGCAGATGAAGCGCGATTACCCGGCGCTGTACCGGCGCATCAACACCGAGCGCAACGATGCCTGGCTGGTGCCGTTGCAGGAGCGCCTGCAGGCCGGGCAGGGCACGACCCTGGTGGTGGTCGGCGCGCTGCACCTGCTCGGCAGCGACGGCGTGGTCGAGAAGCTGCGCGCGCGTGGCTACAGGGTCGAGCGGATCTGTTCGGCCTGCACCTCGCCAGCGCACCCCGCGCGGCGTGCTCCGGCGCCAGCGGCCCGCAGCCGCAACTGAAGCGTGCGGTGCCAGGCCGGGGCTGCGGCCGCGGCCACATAAATGCGAAGGCCGACGCTTGCGTCGGCCTTCATGCTTTCAGCGGTTGCCGCGGGTCTTGCCGGCCGGTGGTGGCGCCGGCGGCGGCTCGGGCGTCTTGCCGCCGGCAGCCGGCGGGCGGCCGAAGCCTGCGCCCATGCTGCGCTGGAATTCCTGCCACAGCTCCAGGTTGCGCTCGGTGAGCTGGTTCATCATCGCCCACGGCGTCTGCCCGAGCAGGTTGCCCATCTGCTGGCGGAACTGCTGCTGCTGGTCCAGGAACACCTGCATGCTGCGCTCCAGGTAGTTGCCCATGAAGCCCTGCAGCGAATCGCCGTAGAAGCGGATCAACTGGCTCAACAGCTGGGTGGACAGCATCGGTTCGCCGTCCTGCTCCTTGTCGGCGATGATCTGCAGCAGCACCGAGCGGGTCAGGTCCTCGCCGCTCTTGGCATCGCGGACCTCGAAGTCCTCGCCATCCAGGATCAGCTGGCGGACGTCCTCGATGGTGATGTAGCTGGAGATCTCGGTGTCGTAGAGCCGCCGGTTGGGATACTTCTTGATGATGCGGGTCGCAGCCATTAAGCAGTCACTCTTCCTTCACGGTAGGGGCGCAGCATGGCGCAGTGCAGCAGGCCTTGCAACCGCCATAAGTACAGGGGGGGATGCCCCGGGGAGGGTGTCCGCGGCGGCGTGCAGCATCGATGCCATGCTGCGCAGCATGGGTCGCCCGACGGGCCGCGGCGGGCGATGCCGGGGCTTACCAGCCCATGTGGTGGCCGCCGTTGATGTCCAGGTTGGAACCGGTGATCCAGGCGGCTTCCTCGGCGACCAGGAAGGCCACCGCGTAGGCGATCTCCTCCGGTTTGCCGAGGCGCCCGGTGGGGATGTCGGCGATGATCTTGGCGCGCACTTCCTCGGGTACCGCCATCACCATGTCGGTTGCCACGTAGCCGGGCGAAATGGTGTTGACGGTGATGCCGAAGCCGGCGTTCTCGCGCGCCAGGGAGATGGTGAAACCGTGCATGCCGGCCTTGGCGGCGGCGTAGTTGGCCTGGCCGTACTGGCCCTTGAGGCCGTTGATCGAGCTGATCTGGATCACCCGGCCCCAGCCGCGCCGGCGCATGCCCTCGATGACCGGGCGGGTGACGTTGAACACCGAATTGAGATTGGTGTTGATCACCTCGTGCCACTGTTCCGGGCTCATGCGGTGGAACGTGGTGTCGCGGGTGATGCCGGCATTGTTGACCAGGATCTCCACCGGGCCCACCGCCGATTCCACCGCCTGCACCAGTTGCTGTCCGCCTTCCGGAGTGGACACGTCGCCCGGGAACAACGCGATGTCGTAGCCCCGGGCGCGCATCTGCTGCTGCCAGAGGTTGGCCTTTTCGGCATTGCGGAAATTGGTGGCGACACGATGGCCCTGGTCGGCCAGGCGCTGGCAGATCGCGGTACCGATACCGCCGGTGCCGCCGGTGACCAGTGCAATACGGGATGTCGTCATGGGGTGCGCTCCAGGCGCAGGCGCTGGGGAACCATGGATTCTATGTGAACCGGGCGCCCTCACGGCAACGGCTGCGCGGCGGGGATGGCGGCGCGGCGCAGCCGGCCCGGCTGGAAGGCGGCCGCGGCGCGCTGCAGCAGCGCCGGCAGCGCGTCGATGCCCTCCAGTTCGGCGGCTTCCTGGCCGAGCGCGGCCCACAGCCAGCGCAGCGTCGGCAAGGGATCGGCGGCGTCCACCGGCCGTGCCGCCAGCGACTTGGAGAGCTTTGCGCCCTGCGCGTCGAGCAGCAGCGGCAGGTGCAGGTAGCGCGGTTGCGGCAGCCCCAGCGCGCGCTGCAGCAGGATCTGCCGCGGCGTGGAATCGAGCAGGTCTGCGCCGCGCACCACGTCGCTGATGCCCTGCGCGGCATCGTCCACCACCACCGCCAGCTGGTAGGCCCAGCAGCCGTCGGCGCGCAGCAGCACCACGTCGCCGACCGCGCGGTCCACCCACTGCCCGAAGTGGCCCTGCAGGCCATCGTCGAAGGCGACATGAGTGTCGTCGGCCACGCGCAGGCGGATCGCCGGGTGCGGCCGCTGGCGACCGCCGACGCAGTGGCGGTGGATGCCGTGCTGGCTGGCCAGGTCGGTGCGGCTGCAATGGCAGGCGAAGGCCTTGCCGTCGGCCAGCAGGCGTTCGAGGGCGGCGCGGTAGAGGCCATGGCGGCGGCTCTGGTACTGCACCGGTTCATCCGGCTGCAGGCCGAACGCGGCCAGCGTTGCCAGCTGCGACGCGGCGGCACCCGCCACTTCGCGCGGCGGGTCCACGTCCTCGATGCGCACCAGCCACTGGCCGCCGGCATGCCGGGCCAGCAGCCAGCTGCCGAAGGCGGCCAGCATCGACCCCAGGTGCAGGGGGCCTGTGGGCGAGGGGGCGAAGCGGCCGCGGTAGGGGGAGGAGGACATCGAAGCTGAATCGTCGGTCAGAATCGCGCTTGAATTCAACCTGTCCGCACCGCAGATTTAGCGTGTTCATCCAACCCTTACCGGACCTTTCCGCATGTTTACCCGTATCGGCCTGTTCCTGTTGACCAACCTTGCCGTGCTGATCCTGGCGGGCATCGTGATGTCGGTGCTGGGCGTCAACCCTTCGCAGATGAGCGGCCTGCTGGTCATGGCCGCGATCTTCGGCTTCGGCGGCTCCATCATTTCCCTGCTGCTGTCCAAGTTCATGGCCAAGCGAGGCACCGGCGCGGTGGTGATCACCGAGCCGCGCAACCCGACCGAGCGCTGGCTGCTGGACACCGTGGCGCGCCAGGCCAAGGCGGCCGGCATCGGCATGCCGGAAGTGGCGGTGTACGACGGCCCCGAGATCAATGCCTTCGCCACCGGCGCCAACCGCAACAACGCGCTGGTGGCGGTGTCCACCGGCCTGCTGCACAACATGAGCGAGGAAGAGGCCGAGGCGGTGCTGGGCCATGAGATCTCGCACGTCGCCAACGGCGACATGATCACCATGGCGCTGCTGCAGGGCGTGCTCAACACCTTCGTGATCGTGCTGGCGCGCGTGGTCGGCGGCATCATCGACAGCGCGCTGTCGGGCAACCGCGACAGCGGCCGTGGCTTTGCCTACTACATCATCGTGTTCGTGCTGGAGATGGTGTTCGGCCTGTTCGCGACGATGATCGCGATGTGGTTCTCGCGTCGCCGCGAGTTCCGCGCCGACGCCGGTGGCGCCAGCCTGGCCGGCCGTCAGAAGATGATCGCCGCGCTGGAGCGGTTGAAGCTCAACCACGGGCAGAGCACGCTGCCGACGCAGATCGCGGCGTTCGGCATCGCCGGGTCGACGGCGAAGAAGCTGTTCCTGAGCCATCCGCCGCTGGAGGAGCGCATCGCCGCGCTGCGTTCTTCGACGGTGGCGTAACCGGTTCGACAACCCGCGGTACCCCAAGGACGCCCGGCAGATGCCGGGCGTTTTTCATTGGAGCAGCGTTTCCGCTCTCGCTCTCGCTCTCGCTCTCGTTCTTGTTTGTGCCTTGGCTCCTGCGCTTTTGACTATGCATCCCCTTCCGCAGCGACGGAGCCGACGGGAATCACCCGAAGGGCGGCGTGCAGGGACGCACGCCGTTTTTCTACGCGACAGGGATGTCGCGTAGAAAAATCCCGGCGGCGGAGTGGACCCGACGCGCGCAGCGCGTCGGGCGCGTAGGCAGGGCGTGCTTTCTTTGGGCCACGTTTCTTTGCACGAGCAAAGAAAGGTGGCTCGCGCCCCGAAGGGGAGCGAAAGCCTTTGATCCTGTTCCCGCCCTTGCTCTGGCTTTCCCTGGACGTCTGTACCAACGCGATAGTCAAAGGGCCAAGCCAGAGGCCAAGCATGAAAGCGGAAGATTGAAAGCAGAGCTTTCGCCCCTGCTTCGCAGGAGCGAGTTACTTCTCTTTGATCGTGCAAAGAGAAGTAACCAAGAGAAACACGCCCCTGCCTCCGCGCCCAGCCCGCGCAGCGGGCTGGGTCCACTCCGCCGGCGGGATTTTTCGACGAGACATCCATGTCTCGTCGAAAAACGACGCGCGTCCCTGCACGCCGCCCTTCGGGTGATTCCCGTCGGCTCCGTCGCTGCGGAAGGGGAGCCGGAAGTCAAAAGCAACAGCACCAGCAACAGCCAAAGCCAAAGCCAAGGCCAAGGCCAAGGCCAAGGCCAAGACCAAGACCAAGACCAAGACCAAGGCCAAGACCAAGGCCAAGACCAAGGCCAAGGCCAAGACCAAGGCCAAGACCAAGGCCAAGGCCAAGACCAAGGCCAAGACCAAGGCCAAGACCAAGGCCAAGACCAAGGCCAAGGCCAAGACCAAGGCCAAGGCCAAGGCCAAGGCCAAGGCCTTCATCTGGTGACATTGAATGGGGGAGCAGCCGCGGGCCGCCGGTTCGCGGCTCCCGCAACGGACGTCATGCCAGAAACAGAAACGGCGCCCTCGCGGGCGCCGTCCGGGATCGCGGGAAAGGCCGGATCAGAACTTCGGATCGAACTCGGCGGCGTGGCCGGTGTTGACGATCACCTTCTGCAGCGCCTCGCACACCTTCAGGTTGCCGGCCACGACCTGCTGGGTCTCCGGGCCCTTGTCGTCCATGCGCGCCAGGGTGGCGCCGCGGTAATTGCAGACCTTGCCGCCGGCCTCGCGCACCAGCAGCACGCCGGCGGCGATGTCCCATGCCTTCACCCCGGCCTCGAAGTAGGCATCGGCGCGGCCGCAGGCCACGTAGGCCAGGTCCAGCGCCGCCGAACCGGTACGGCGGATGTCCTCGGCCTGCACCAGCAGGGTATCCACGGTCTTGAGCTGGCTGCCGGCACGGGCGCGCTCGCGCGGGGCGAAGCCGGTGTGGATCATCGTGCCTTCCAGGTCCTTGCGCTCGGCCACGCGGATGCGGCGGTCGTTGAGCACCGCGCCGGCGCCCTTGGAGGCGGTGAACAGTTCGTTGCGCAGCGGGTCGAAGATCACCGCGTCGGTGGGTTCGCCATTCTCGACCAGGGCGATCGACACGCAGTAGTGCGGGAAGCCGCGCAGGTAGTTGCTGGTGCCGTCCAGGGGGTCGATGACCCACATCTGCCGGCCATTGCCCTGCAGGCCGCCTTCCTCGCCGTAGATGCCGTAGTCCGGGTAGGCGCGCTTGAGTTCCTTGACGATCACCTTCTCGGCGTCGCCATCGACTTCGCTGGCGTAGTCCATCCGGCCCTTCTGCACCACGTTCAGCGCTTCGAGCTTGTTGATGTTGCGCAACAGGACGTTGCCGGCGAGGCGTGCGGCCTTGACCATGACGGTGACGGCGGGTTTCTGCATGGCGAAGGGCTCCCGTGAAGGCGAATGGGTCGGACTGGCGGAGGAAAAGAGCGGTCCCGGCGCACGGGCCGGCCGCGCAGTTTACCATCTGCGGCTGTCCCGCTCCTGACTTTTTTCGCCATGTCCGCTTCCACCCGCATCCGTTTCGTCCTCGTCGGCACCCAGCATCCCGGCAACATCGGCGCGGCGGCGCGGGCGATGAAGACCATGGGGCTGTCGAGGCTGGTGCTGGTGGCCCCGGAGCAGCCGCTGGACGAGGTCGCCTTCCGCCGTTCGGCGGGCGCCGAGGACGTGCTGGGCGATGCCCCGGTGTTCGCCACCCTGGCCGAGGCGGTGGCCGATTGCCGGCTGGTACTGGGCTGCACCGCGCGCGCGCGCCGGGTCCAGCTGGAGGAGCTGCTGCCGGAGGTGGCCGGCCAGCGCGCGGTGGCGCGGGCGGCCGAGCCGGCGGAGGTGGCCTTCGTGTTCGGCCGCGAGCGCACCGGCCTGAGCAACGACGAGCTGCAGTTGTGCCATGCCGCCGTGCACATTCCTTCGGATCCGGAGTTCAGCTCCTTGAACCTGGCCGCGGCGGTCCAGGTGCTGGCCTACGAGGTGCGCATGGCGCAGCTGGAAGGGCAGGCCGCGCCGCCGCCGGAGCCGGGGTATGGCGAGGCACCGGCCAGCCACGCGCAGCTGGAAGGGCTGTTCGGGCAGTTCGGCGACACCCTGGACCAGATCGATTTCCACAAGGGCCGCGCCCCGGAATCGGCCATGCGCAAGCTGCGCCGCCTGTTCATGAAGGCCGAGCTGTCCGAGCAGGAGGTGCGCCTGCTGCGCGGCATATTGTCCGACGCGCAGCGCATGGCCAGGCTGGCGAACGAACGGCAGAACTGAGACATCCGTCATTCGGGTTTTTTTCGGATAGTCTGTGCGGACACTCTTGGGGGAGCGCCGGTTTGCGTGTTTCAAGATGGCTCTGGGGGGCCGCGCTGGTGTTGTCCGTGGCGTTGCCCGCCGTGGCGGCGGCGGCCGAGCGTTCGGTACTGGTGCTGGGGCGCCTGAGTGACGACCCGAAGTCGCACTACGAACAACTCAAGCCGCTGCTGGACTATGTGATTCCAAGGATGCGCGACGTGGGGATCGTCGAAGGCCGCATCCTGATGGCCAAGGACATGCAGCAGATGGCCAGCTACCTGCGGCGGGGGCGGGTGGACTGGGTGACGGAGACGTCCGGTACCGCCATGGCGCTGCGCCAGCGCAGCGGCGCCGAGCCGCTGCTGCTGACCGAGCGCGGGGGCGTGGCGGCCTACCATAGTGTGTTCTTCGTCCGCCGCGACAGCCCGATCAACACCCTGGAGGAGCTGAAGGGGCGCTCGCTGGCGATGCAGAGCGTCTGGTCCACCAGCTCCTACCTGGTGCCGGTGATGGAACTGCTGGCCCATGGTGTGCGCCCGGAAATCCTGCTGACACCGCAGGACACGCCCACCGCCGACACCGTGGGCTACGTGTTCGCGCGCTCGGAGCTGAACATCTCCACCTTCGTGCACAAGCGCGTGGTCGACGCCGGCGTGGTCAGCAGTATCGACTGGCTCGACGAGCGCCGGGTGCCGGCGGTGTTCCGGCGCGACATGCGCGTGCTCTACGAGACCGAGGACGTGCCGCGCGCGGTGGAAATGGTGCGTCCGGGCATGGATCCGGCGGTGCGCAGGCGGCTGCAGGAGGTGCTGCTGGAAGCCAGCAACGACCCGGCGGCCGGCCCGGCGCTGCGCAAGTTCTTCGGTACCTCGGCGTTCCACCGCCTGGACCCGGCCAGCCAGCGCGCGCTCGACCGGCTGCGCGCCGGCCTGGCCCGGGTGCGCATGGAGGTCGAATGAAGCGGCCGCGCTTCGGGCTGCAGGCCCGCTTCCTGTGCGTGGCCGCCGGCGCGGTGCTGGTGGTGATCGCGATCGTCGCGGTGCTGCTGGCGCGGCAGGCGGCGGCCCAGCGCGAACTGCTGCAGGCCAGCAGCAGCGTGGTCAGCCAGGTGTTCGACGACAGCGTGCGCGAACAGGGGACGTCGCTGGCGACGTCGCTGGCCGACGCGCTGGTCAACCCGCTGTACTTCTCCGACCTGGACGCGATCGGCGCGCTGGTGCGCAGTACCGCCAGCCAGAAGTCGGTCAGCTACGTGCTGGTGCACGACGCCGAGGGCCGGCTGATCCACGACGGCTCGGTCGAGGTCGCCGGCTATGGCCGGCAGATGCAGGACCCGCTGGCGCAGGGCGCGATCAACGCCGAGCAGCTGCGGATGCAGGAGTCGCCGATGGTGCTGGAGGTGGACCTTCCGCTGCGCATCGGCGAGCAGCGCATCGGCGGGCTGCGGCTGGGCATGGACCTGGCACCGGTACGCGCCCAGGAGGCCGAGGCCAAGGCCGCGCTGGAGCAGCGCATGGGGCTGGCCAACCGCCGCCAGCTGGCCTGGGTGATATTGATGATGGTGGCGCTGGTCGGGCTGGCGTGCCTGGTGGCGCTGTACGTGCAGCGCACCCTGGTGCAGCCGGTCCGCTGGCTCGGCGCGACCGCGCGCCGCATCGAGGCCGGCGACTACCAGGTCGAGCAGCAGGACACCCGTCGTGGCGACGAGATCGGCGAACTGCTGCGCACGTTCGGGCGGATGGGCCAGAGCATCGCCCGCCACGACCGCGAAGTGCGGCAGATGGCCTACACCGACTCGCTCACCGGCCTGACCAACCGCCTGGCGTTCCGCGAGGCGCTGGACCACCGCCTGCTCGGTGCCCGCGCCTCCGGCCAGGGATTGGCGCTGCTGTTCATCGACATCGATGAGTTCAAGCGGGTCAACGACACCCTCGGCCACGAGGCCGGCGACGACGCGCTGCTGCAGTTCGCCCAGCGCATCGCCGCGGCGGTGGAGCAGGATGGCGGCGACGACGCCCTGCTGGCCCGCTTCGGCGGCGACGAATTCGTGATCCTGATCGGCAACGACGCGGGCCGGGTGGAGAACATGGCCACCGCCCTGGCCAAGCGCCTGGTGGCCGACCTCGGCTCGCCGCTGCAGGTACAGGAGCGCGAGATCTTCCTGGGCAGCTCCATCGGCATCACCCTGTTCCCGGAAGATGCCACCGACGCCACCGGGCTGCTCAAGAACGGCGACATCGCCATGTACCAGGCCAAGCTGGCCGGCAAGAGCTGCTTCCGCTACTACAGCCGTGCGCTGGACCATGCGGTCGAGCGGCGCCTGCACCTCGAACAGGAACTGCGCGGCGCCTGGGAGCGCGGCGAGCTGCACCTGGTCTACCAGCCGATCTTCCGTACCCTCGACCGCATGCTGATCGGCGTCGAGGCGCTGCTGCGCTGGCAGCACCCGGTGCTGGGCGCGATCCCGCCGTCGATGTTCATCGACATCGCCGAACAGAGCGGGCTGATCCAGACCCTGGGCCCGAAGGTGCTGCATGCCGCCTGCCAGCGGGCGCGGCAGTGGCCGTGCAACGGTGCCGGGGAGGAGCTGTTCGTTTCGGTCAACGTGTCGCCGCGGCAACTGCGCAGCGGCGACCTGGCCGCGGCGGTGGAGCAGTGCCTGCATGTCTCCGGGCTGGCTGCCTCGCGCCTGCACCTGGAGCTGACCGAGACGGCGGTGATCGGCGACGAGATGCTGGCCGCCTCGCTGCTGGAGAAGCTGCATCGCACCGGGGTCAAGGTCTGGCTGGACGACTTCGGCACCGGCTTCTCCGGGCTGAGCCACCTGCGCCAGGTGCCGGTGGACGGGGTCAAGATCGACAAGAGCTTCGTCGCCGACCTGCAGCGCGACCCGGACGACCTGGCCCTGACCAGCGCGATCATCGCGATGGCCCATGCGCTGGGGATCACCGTGGTCGCCGAGGGCATCGAGCACCAGGCCCAGTTCGACCTGCTCAACGAGCGCGGGTGCGACCTGGTGCAGGGCTACTGGCTGGCGCGCCCGCTGGATTCGGACGACCTGGTGCGGCTGCTGGACGCCGCGCCGAGCCCGGCCTGAAGGCCGCCGGCGGCACGGCCGCCGGTGCGCCGCCGGGTGCCGGTCAGAGCGGGCGCTTGCCGGTGTCGCCGGCGATCTCGCGCACCAGTTTCGGCACCAGGTAGCCGGACAGGCGCGCCCGCAGCGCGGCGTGCAGTTCCAGCGCGCGCGCGTCGTCGACCTCGAAATGGGCCACGCCCTGCACCCGGTCCAGCTGGTGCAGGTAGTAGGGCAGCACGCCGGCGGCGAAGCTGCGCTCGCTCAGCGCGGCCAGTACGTCGATGTCGTCGTTGACCCCGCGCAGCAGCACTGCCTGGTTGAGCAACTGCGCGCCGGCGCCGCGCAGGCGCGCCAGCGCGGCATCGACGCTGGCGTCGAACTCGTTGGCGTGGTTGGCATGGATCACGAAGGCCAGCGGCCAGGGCAGGCCGGCCAGCCAGTGCACGAGTTCGTCGTCCACGCGTTCGGGCAGCACCACCGGCAGCCGGCTGTGGATGCGCAGGCGGCGCACGTGGGGGATCGCGGCCAGCGCGGTGGTCAGCTCCGCCAGCTTGGCGGTGGCCAGCGCCAGCGGGTCGCCGCCGGACAGGATCACCTCGTCGATAGACGGGTCGGCGGCAATGGCCGCCAGCGCCTCTTCCCAGGCGCCGCGGGCGGCGTTTTCCCCCGGCATAGTCGAAATGGCGGCGGAAACAATAGCGGCAGTTGATCGCGCAGCTGCCGGTGGCCACCAGCAGGGCGCGCCCGCGGTACTTCTGGATCACGCCGGTGGCCTTCTTCGCCGCGCCGTCGCCGACCGCGTCGAAGCTGAACCCCGGAACCACCCGCATCTCGGCATCGACCGGCAGCACCTGCCGCAGCAGCGGGTCGGCCGGGTCGCCCGGGCGCATGCGCGCGGCGAAGCCGCGCGGCACCCGCAGCGGGAACTGCGCCAGCGCCTGCGCCGACACGCCCAGGTCGGCGGCTTCCAGTCCCAGCCCGGCCAGCAGCTCGGCCGGGTCACGGATCGCCTGCCGCCAATGCGCCTGCCAGCGGCCGGCGGGCAGGGGGGCGGGGGATTCCTGTGGAGCGGGGGCGAGGGCTGCGGTTATCATGGGCGACCAGAAAAACAGATGCCCGCCTTCGACGGCGGGCGTTCCATTCTAATCCGGCCGCCACGCGCGCGCCGGTTTTGCCACTTATCAGGAGTTCCAGCATGGCCAGCTACGGCATGAACGACGTGAAGAACGGGATGAAAATCCTGGTCAACAACCAACCGGCTGTCATCATCGACACCGAGTACGTCAAGCCGGGCAAGGGCCAGGCGTTCACCCGGGTGAAGTACCGCCTGATCAAGGACGGCCGTACCCAGGAAATCACCATGAAGTCGACCGATTCGCTGGATGCCGCGGACGTCGTCGACACCGACATGAACTACATGTACAGCGATGGCGAGTACTGGCACTTCATGGACCCGGAGACCTTCGAGCAGGTGCAGGCGACCAAGGCCGGCATGGGCGGCGCCGAGAAGTGGCTCAAGGGCGAGGAGTCCTGCGTGGTGACCCTGTGGAACGGCGAGCCGATCGCCGTGCAGCCGCCGAACTTCGTCGAACTGAAGATCACCGAGACCGACCCGGGCGTGCGCGGCGATACCTCCGGCGGCGGCGGCAAGCCGGCCACCCTGGAAACCGGTGCGGTGGTACGCGTGCCGCTGTTCGTCGGCCAGGACGAGGTGATCCGCGTCGATACCCGCTCCGGCGAATACTCCGCGCGCGTCAAGTAAGCCCATGCGCGAACCCGCCGGCGTCGAGCAGGCTGTCGAGGAACCGGTCCGCGAGGACCGGTTTCCGCATGAGCGGGTGGTGAACTTCTGCGACGCAGTGTTCGCCATCGTCATCACCCTGCTGGCCATCGAGCTGCGCCTGCCGGGCAGCGAACTGATCGAACGGGTGGGCGCCGACCAGGCCTGGGGCGAGACCTCCAGCGTGCTGCTGGCGTACGTCATCAGCTTCTTCGTGACCGGGCTGTTCTGGGTCGGGCACATGCTCACCTGGAAACACGTGCGACGGGTCAACGCCAAGCTGGTGTGGCTGGCCCTGCTGCAGTTGTTCTTCGTCGTGCTGATGCCGTTCGCGACCCGCCAGGTGTCCGAGCATTTCGTGGTCTATGCGCTGGTGCTCACCGGCATTTCGCTGTTTTCCTGGCTGCTCCGGCGCACGGTGGTGGCACAGGAGGACCTGCGCGCCCGGCTCGGCGCGGCGCAGGCCCGGCTGCTGCTGGTGCGCGGGCTGATCCCGCTGCTGGTGTTCTCCTGCGCCATCCCGCTTGGCCTGTTCGTCCCGGGGAAATGGGCGGCACTGGTGTTCGCGTTGATTTTCCCGCTGTCCATGCTCGCCCGGCGGCGCATCCTCGCCCGCGGCGAGTGAGTGCGCGCCACAGGCCCGGTCCCGGAAGGAAGCTCTGCAATGACAACCCCTGAAACCGCGGCGTCCCGCTGCGACCTCCTGATCGAAGCCGGCTACGTGGTGCCGGTCGAGCCGCATGCGGTAGTGCTGGAAGACCACGCGGTGGCGGTCAGTGGCGGCCGGATCGTGGCGGTGCTGCCGCGCGCCGAGGCGCGTGCGCGCTTCCAGGCCGCCGACGTGGTGTCGCGCCCGCAGGCGGCGCTGATCCCGGGGCTGGTCAACGCCCACACCCACAACCCGATGACCCTGCTGCGCGGGATCGCCGACGACCTGCCGCTGATGACCTGGCTGCGCGAGCACATCTGGCCGGTCGAGGCGGCGGTGATCGGCCCCGAGTTCGTCGCCGACGGCACCACCCTGGCGATCGCCGAGATGCTGCGTGGCGGTACCACCTGCGCCAACGAGAACTACTTCTTTGCCGACGTGCAGGCCGCCGTGTACAAGAAGCATGGCTTCCGCGCGCTGGTCGGTTCGGTGATCATCGATTTCCCCAGCGCCTGGGCCCGCAGCGACGACGAGTACTTCGCCCGCGCCGGCGAGCTGCACGACCAGTGGCGCGGCGACCCGCTGATCGGCACCGCGTTCGCCCCGCACGCGCCCTACACGGTGAACGACGCCAATTTCGAGCGGGTGCGGATGCTGTCCGACCAGCTCGACATCCCGGTGCACCTGCATACCCACGAGACCGCGCAGGAAATCAGCGACTCGATCAGGCTGCACGGCCAGCGCCCGCTGGCGCGGCTGGACCGCCTGGGCCTGGTCAACGACCGCCTGATCGCGGTGCACATGACCCAGCTCACCGACGCCGAGATCCACCTGTGCGCCGAGCGCGGCGTGCACGTGGTGCATTGCCCGGAGTCGAACCTGAAGCTCGCCTCGGGCTTCTGCCCGGCCTGCGCGCTGGTGCGCGCGGGCGTGAACCTGGCCATCGGCACCGACGGCTGCGCCAGCAACAACGACCTGGACATGTTCAGCGAGAACCGCACCGCGGCGATCCTGGCCAAGGCCGTGGCCAACGACGCCACCGCGCTGGACGCGGCCACCACGCTGCGTGCGGCGACCCTGGGCGGCGCGCGCGCGCTGGGTTTCGGTGAGAAGATCGGCTCGATCGAGGTCGGCAAGCAGGCCGACCTGGCGTGCGTGGACCTGTCGGCGCTGGAGACCCAGCCGCTGCACCATGTCCTGTCGCAGCTGGTCTACGCCGCCGGCCGCCACCAGGTCAGCGACGTGTGGATCGCCGGCCAGCCCAAGCTGGTGCAGCGCGAACTGGTCGGCATGGACGTGGCGGCGATCACCGCCAATGCCCGCCAGTGGCGCGACCGCATCCGTTCCATCCGCGCCTGAGCGCGGCGGTTTCACGAGGACCCTGAAATGACCGCAGCACCGACGTCCAACAACTTCGATCAGGCCGAACTGGACAAGTTCGCCGCGCTGGCCAACCGCTGGTGGGACGCCGACGGCCCGCAGAAGCCGCTGCACGCGCTCAACCCGGTGCGGCTGCAGTACGTGGCCGAACGCGCCGCGCTGCGCGGCGCCCGGGTGCTCGACATCGGCTGCGGCGGCGGCCTGCTCAGCGAAGCGCTGGCGAAGCAGGGCGCGCAGGTGACCGCCATCGACCTGGCGCCGGAACTGGTCAAGGTCGCGCGCCTGCACGGGCTGGAATCCGGGGTACAGGTCGATTACCGGGTGCAGGCAGCCGAGGATCTGGCCGCCGAGCAGGCCGGCACGTTCGACGTGGTGACCTGCATGGAGATGCTGGAGCACGTGCCGGACCCGGGCGCGATCATCGCCGCCTGCCAGCGCCTGCTGCGTCCCGGCGGCAAGCTGTTCCTGTCCACGATCAACCGCACTCCGGCCGCGTTCGCGGTGGCGGTGGTCGGCGCCGAGTACATCGCCCGGCTGCTGCCCAGGGGCACGCACCACTACCAGGAGTTCATCAAGCCGGCCGAGCTGGGCGCATGGCTGCGCCAGTCCGGGCTGCAGCTGCAGGACGTCAGCGGCATGGCCTACGAGCCGTGGCGCAACCGCGCGCGCCTGAGCCGGCGCACCGACATCAACTACCTGGCCTTCGCGGTCAAGCCGGACCAGGCCTGACCATGGCCGCGTTCCCGCCGGTGGTGCTGTTCGACCTGGATGGCACCCTGCTCGACACCGCGCCGGACTTCGTGGTCACCGCCAACGCCATGCGCCAGGCGCGCGGCATGCAGGCGCTGGCCGCCGAGCGCTTGCGCCCGGTGGTGTCCAAGGGCTCGCGGGCGATGCTGGCGGTGGCCTTCCCGCAGATGGCCGAAAGCGAGCGGCATGCGCTGGTGCCCGAGTTCCTGGATGTCTACCAGTCGCTGATCGGCCGCCATGCGCGACTGTTCGATGGCATCGCCAGCATGTTGCATGCGCTGGAGCAGGCAGGCAGCCGCTGGGGCATCGTCACCAACAAACCCGAATACCTGGCGCGGCTGATCCTGCCGCAGCTGGGCTGGGAGCAGCGCTACGCGGTACTCATCGGCGGCGACACCCTGGCCGAGCGCAAGCCGCACCCGCTGCCGCTGCAGGTGGCCGCGCAGCGGATCGGGCTGGCGCCGCAGCATTGTGTCTACGTCGGCGACGACGAGCGCGACATCCAGGCCGCATCCGCGGCCGCCATGCCGTCGGTGGCGGCGCTGTGGGGTTACCGCCCGGACGGCGACGACCCGGCGCTGTGGCAGGCCGACGCGATGGCGGCGACCCCGGCCGCGCTGCTGGAGCCGGCGGCCTGGCCGTGGCCGCGTGGCCTGCGCGCGGACCGCGCGCCGGCGGTTCAGTCGGCGCAGCGGCGGTAGTCGAACCGGATCTCCAGCGGCGTGCCGTCCGCTCCGGTCCCGGAGATGGCGGCGCGCAATCGCGTGCCGTCGCGCCGGTATTCGATGCGCTGGGGGAAATCGTGTCCGGGGTTCGCGAACATCACCCAGCCGTCGCCGCGTCCGGCGATGGCGAACACGGTCGGCGCCGCGCCGTTGGGCTGCACATGGAAACCCGCGTCGCTGCCGGCAGGCACCAGGCGCATGAATTCGAACGACTCGGTGCCGCCGCCGCGTAGCGTGCGCGACATGCCCAGCAGCGCACCGCCGGCTTCCGGCAACCAGGCCTCCTCGATCTTCCGTTCCGCGCTGCCACCGCACCATTGGCCCGCGAGCCAGTCGAATTCGCCGGCCACGGCGGTCCCGCCCGCCAATGCCATGCCCACCCCCAGCACCATTGCCGCCTTTGCCATGTTTCCGCCTCCTCGATGGATGCGGGCAGGCTAGCGGCGTCCCTGCGGCGGCGCTTGTAAAAACGCGCAGCGCGGGGTTCGATGGCGCATGGACTACATCGAGCATCCGCCGCCGCCGGGACTGCAGCGCCACGTGCGTTGCCTGTGGGTGCTGCGCGACGCTGCCCCCGATGGCGAGCCGCAGGTGATCTATCCGGATGGTTGCTGCGAACTGCTGGCCGAACTGGGCGTACCGCTGCGCTTCCACGGCGCCGACGGGCAGGTCCGCGCCGACCAGCCGTTCTGCTTCGCCGCCCAGCAGCGCGGCCCGATCCGGCTGCAGGCGACCGGTGCGGTGTTCTGCATCGGCGTGCGGTTGACGCCGGCGAGCAGCGCGCTGGTTGCCGGCGCGCGGTTGCCGGCGCTGCGCGACCATGCCCCCGACCTGCACACGCTGGACCCGGGATTCGCCGCGCGCTTCGGCGAGGCCGCGCAGGCGTGCGCCGCCTCGCAGTCGCCGGAGCCCCTGTGGCGCCTGTTGCGCGGGCAGTGCGCCGGTTTCACCCCCGATACGCTCATCGAGCGCGCGGTGGCCATGCTCGACGCGGCAGATGGCGACCTGCGCATCACCGCACTGGCGCAGCGGCTCGGCACCGGACTGCGCACCCTGCAGCCGCGCTTCCTCGCGGCGGTGGGCATGACCCCGAAGGAGTACGCCCGCGTGCGCCGCCTGCAGGCGCTGCTGCGTACGCTGGATGCCGAAGACACGGACATCGCCGATGCCGCCGCACGCCATGGCTACAGCGACCAGGCCCACGCCACGCACGACCTGCTCAGCTGGACCGGCACCACCCCGGCCCGGCTGGTGCGTGCGCTGCGCGGCGACCGGCACGGCGACGATGCGCTGCGGCTGGCGGCCGCCTTCGTGCGCGGCACCAGCGCCCGGCCCGCGGCGCGGGCGCGTGGCACCGATTGCAGGACGGCGACGCGCCGGTCCGACGGCGCCTGATGCGCCTGTGGGGGCCTGCCCGGTGGCCGCCAGCCGCGCAGGACGGCAGACGGCGAGCGGGCGGATTCTTACAATGGGCGCATGACTGGATCTGATTCGCTGGACGGTTTCCTGGACAAATGGCGCGAGCGCTGGCCCGAGTGGTCGCTGGTCGACCGTTTCGTCGCACCGGAACTGCATCGCCGCAGCGTGGCGTGGTTCGCGCTGCTGCAGGAATTCGACGACATGCTCAACATCGCCGGCGATCCGTTGCCGGCCAATGCCAAGCTCGGCTGGTGGGGTGAGGAACTGCGCAGCTGGGCCGGGCAGCGCTCGCGGCATCCGCTCGGGCGCGTGCTGGAGCCGGTGCGGGCGCCCTGGGCACAGCTGGCCCAAGCCCTGCCGGACCTGGCCGAGGCCCGCGATGCCGTGGCCGATCCGGCGCAGGCGCGTAGCGCACTGCAACGGTTCGCCGATGCGGTGGCGGCGGTGGAGGCGGCCCTGTTCGATGCGCCGCTGCAGCCCGCCGCCGCTGATGCGGTGCTGACCCAGCTGCTGGCGCAGCGGGTGCAGGACCTGGGTGCCGCCGCGGTGCCCACCGCCGCCGGTGGCGAAGGCCCCTGGCAGCAGTTTCTGTTGGCGCGCTGGCCGGCGCGGGTCGCGGGGCCCCGGCCGCGCCGGCTGTATGCGGCGCTGGCCCGTGCCCGCCTGCAGGCCCGCATCCGTGGCGGCGACTACCAGCCCGCTCCGGCGGCGTTGCTGTGGCGTGGGTGGTGGGCGGCGCGGGGCTGATCGCCCCGGGCCTGCGGGTGCGGGCGACCGTCGACGGCAGGGGCCCTGGCCGGTGGCGGGCGGCCGCCGTGGAAGGGGGCGATCACGCCGGTGGAGCGGCGAGCGGCTCGCTTGCCCTGGTCGGATAGGTGAGCAGGTAGAGCAGCACCAGGATGCCGCCTACCGGCGCCAGGCTGATCAACTGCCACCAGGGGTTGAAGCCCGCGTCGCGCAGGCGCCGCGTGCAGGCCGCGAGCCACGGCAACAGCACCAGCAGCGAAGCCAGCTGCAGCGGCAGTGGGCCGACAGCCTCGGCAAGCAGTTGGGCCAGGGCCAGCAGCATGGCCACGGCCAGTGCGAACCACCAGAAATCCGCGCGTGGCGTGGTGCCTTTGAACTCCAGTCCACGCAGTACGCCTTCGCGCATGGCCTGCAGCGCCGGCTGGCTGGGCGCCGGCTCGCCCAGCAGCAGGCTGCCGGCCGGTACTTCGAAGACGGCGGCCAGGGCCCGCAGGGATTCGGTGGAGATCTTCGCGCCCGATTCCAGGCGCTGGATGGTCCGCAGGTTCAGGCCACTCAATGCGGCCAGTTGCTCCTGCGACCACTGGCGGGCGAGGCGCAGTTCGCGAAGTCGGGTGCCGTTGACATGCATGGGGATTCCTCGGGGCAGTGGGCTCGGGTTGCCGCCATCATCCTGCCGGATGCCCGCCAGTGGTGAGGACATGCCCCCGACATGGACCCGACACGGCCCCGGCGGCGCGGCCTCGCGGCGGCGCCCTGGCCGTTCGCCGCCGCTCGGGCCCCTCGGGCGACGCGGGGGCGGCAGCGGATGAGCACCCGGCGGCCCGCGTCCGTGCCGGGCGCGGACGCGGGCGGGCTACCTGCCGCGCTCGAGTACCAGCAGCGGGTCGATGCGGGTGTCGAACCAGTTCATGCCCCAGTGCAGGTGCGGCCCGGTCGCGCGCCCGGTGGCACCGACCGCGGCGATCACCTGTCCCTGCGCGATGCGTTCGCCGACCTTCACGTCGATCCGCGACAGGTGCAGGAAGTTGGAGCTGATGCCGAACCCGTGGTCGAGCACCAGGGTGCCGCCGGTCAGGTAAAGGCCCGGGTCGGCGAAGGTGACGATGCCCGCGGCCGGCGCCTTCACCGGGGTGCCGGTCGGCGCGGCGATGTCCATGCCCGAATGGCCGGCGCCGGGTTGTCCGTTGTAGACCCGGGCATTGCCGAAGCGGCCGCTGATGCGGCCCTGGACCGGCCACAGGAAGGTCTGGGCGAAGTCGGTGCGGTTGTCGTCGCGTTGCCGCGCCTCGGTGACCCGGGCCTGTTCGCGGGCGATGCGCTCGGCGATGGCCGGCGGCGGGTTCACCGTCTTCGGCGGCACGCCGTTGACCCGTTCCAGCGGCCAGTCGCGCGCGGCCACCGCGATCACCGCGGTCTCCTCGGAACCGTCCGGGCGGCGCACCTGCACCTGCAGCGGGCCGGTCTCGTCGCGGCCGATGCCGAACACCACGCTGCCGTAGCCGCTGACCCGCAGGTCGCGGCCGGCATGGCGCACGCGGCTGCCGGCAGGCACCTTGCCGATCACCATCGCGCCCTGCGAGGCGCTGGCCGGGAACAGCACGCGGTTGTCGATCAGGTCGGCGATGCCGTCCTGCGCCAGCACGCCCTGGGCCGCAAGCAGGGGGGCGGCGGCCAGCAGCACCCCCGACAGGAGCATCGAACGCATCAGCGGGCGTAGGTCATGCGCTGGCCGGCCGGGCTGCCGACCAGCCGGCTGCCGTCCCACACCCGCTGGCCGTTGACCCAGGTCGAGGCGATGCGCGAGCGGAAGGTGGTGCCTTCGAACGGCGACCAGCCGCACTTGGACAGCACGTCCTCGCGCCTGACCGTGAACGGCACGTCCTCCACCAGCACCAGGTCGGCGAAATAGCCTTCGCGCAGGAAACCGCGTTCCTCCACGTCGAACAGCTGCGCCGGGGCGTGGGCGAACTTCTGCACCACCTGTTCGCGGGTGAGCTTGCCCTCGTGCACGCGTTCCAGCGCGGCGACCAGCGCGTACTGCACCAGCGGCAGGCCGGACGGCGCCTGCGCGTAGGGCTTCTGCTTTTCTTCCCAGGTGTGCGGGGCATGGTCGGTGGCCAGCACGTCCAATACGTCGTCGGCCAGCGCGGCGATGATCGCCTCGCGATCGGCCACGTCCTTGATCGCCGGGTTGCACTTGATCAGGTTGCCCTTGGTGGCGTAGTCCGGGCGGGCGAAATGCAGGAAGTGCACGCAGGTCTCGGCGGTGATCTGCTTGCGGCTGCCATCGGCACGCACCAGCGGGCCCTTCTCGAACAGCGCCAGTTCGTCGGCGGTGGAGATGTGCAGCACGTGCAGGCGGGTGCCGTGCCTGCGCGCCAGCGACATCGCCAGCCGGGTCGACTTGATGCAGGCTTCGCGCGAACGGATGTCCGGGTGCATCTCCGCGGTCAGCGCATCGCCGTACTTTTCCTGGAACGCCTTCATGTTGGCGTCGATCATCGGCGTGTCTTCGCAGTGCGTGATGATCGGCGTGGGGCAGTCGCGGAAAATCGCGTCCAGCGTGTCCGGGTCGTCGACCAGCATGTTGCCGGTGGAGGCGCCCATGAACACCTTTACGCCCGGCGCCTTCTTCGGGTCGAGCATGCGGATGGCGTCCAGGTTGTCGTTGCTGGCGCCGTGATAGAAGCCGTAGTTGGCCCAGGCGCGGCCGCGCGCGAGCGCGTACTTTGCCTCCAGGATGGTCGAATCCAGGGTCGGCGGGTTGGTGTTGGGCATGTCCATGAAGCTGGTGAGGCCACCGGCCACCGCCGCCGCCGACTCGCTGGCGATGTCGCCCTTGTGGGTCAGGCCGGGCTCGCGGAAATGCACCTGGTCGTCGATCATGCCCGGCAGCAGCCAGCGGCCGGTGGCATCGACCACTTCCTCGCCGGCGCGCGGCGCCAGCCCGCTGCCTATCCGGGCGATGCGGCCGTCCTCGATGCGCAGGTCGCCGTCGAAGGTGCGGCCCTCGTTGACCATGCGGGCATTGGTGATGAGCGTGGAGGACATGTCAGTGTTTTCCTGTGCAGCGGCAAGTGGGGGAGTGCGCCTTGTCCGGGACCGGGTCGAAGCCGCCGGGATGGAGCGGATGGCAGCGGCCCAGCCGGCGCAGCGTAAGCCAGCTGCCCCGCAACGGGCCGTGCAGGCGGATCGCGTCCATCGAGTACTCGGAGCAGCTGGGGACAAAGCGGCAGCGCGGCCCCAGCAGGGGGCTGATGAAGCGCTTGTAGAAGCGCAGCAGGGCGATGAGGAGTCGGCTTATCACCCCGGGATGATAAGCCAGCTGGCATTGCCCAAGGATTTGTCGCACGATGCCAGACAGGTGGCAGGCGGACTTGGTACGCCGGTCGCCCACCGGGGTACGCCGCTCGTGCCCGGTCACGTTCCGAACCGCGCGGGAGGGTCCGGCGATGCCGCCGGGCCGCTCCGGGGCAGCTCGGGCATCCGTTCATGTCGGGGCGGTCGGCGCGGTTGCCGCTGCTGGTCGGGTAGGCTATAAAGGCCCGCTTTCCCGGGCCCCGGGGGAAACAAGGAAGAGCGTTTCGTGGCTGCTAAAAAAACCTGCAAAAAAGGCCGTCAAGGTCGCCAAGAAAACCGCCAAACCTGCAGTCAAGAAGGCGGCGCCGAAGCCGGTAGTCAAGAAACCGGCCGCCAAGCCCGCCAGGCCAGCTGCGAAGAAGGCGCCTGCCAAGAAGGTGGTGGCCAAGAAGGCCCCGGCCAAGCAGGCAGCGCCCGCCAAGAAGACGGTGGCCAAGAAGGCCGCGGTCAAGAAAGCCCCAGTCAAGAAGGTGGCTGCCAGCAAGGCCCCGGTGAAGAAGGTGGCCGCCCCGGCGGCCAAGGTGGCCAAGGCCGCCAAGCCTGCCAAGCCGGTGGTCAAGAAGGCCGTCGCCAAGACCGCGGCCAAGGCGTCCACGTCCCCGGTCAGCAAACCCGTCGTCAAGTCCGTACCGAAGCCGGCTCCCAAGCCGGTGCCGGCCAAGCCTGTCCCGGCCACAGTCGCCAAGACGGTACCCGCCCCGGCCCCCGTGCCGGCGGCCAAGGCACCGGCTCCGGCAGCCAAGGCCCCGCAATCCAAGAATCCCGTGCCTGTTTCGAAATCCCCCGCAAAGACCGTCGTCAAGTCCGCCGCTCCCGCCGCCGTCCGTCCGGTCGGCAAGGTTGCCGTTGCCGTAACCGCACGCTCGGCCGCCCCGGCCCCGCGCAGCAAGCACAAAGTGGTCGAGTACAAGACCGACGAGGCGACCGGTCGCCCGATCCTCCCGGCCGGCTACAAGCCCGCGGCGGACGAGGAATACATGAGCCCGCTGCAGCAGGAGTACTTCCGCCAGCGCCTGCAGGACTGGCGCGCCGATCTGGTGGAGGAATCCAAGCAGACCATCGAGAACCTGCGCGAGGAAGTACGCGACATCGGCGATGAGGCCGAACGCGCCACCCGCGAGACCGAGAATTCGCTGGAACTGCGCACCCGTGACCGTTACCGCAAGCTGATCGGCAAGATCGACAGCACGCTCAAGCGCCTGGAGTCGGGCGACTACGGCTACTGCGTGGACACCGGCGAGGAAATCGGCCTGGAGCGCCTGGAAGCGCGCCTCACCGCCGAGCGCACCATCGATGCGCAGGAACGCTGGGAACACATGCAGAAGCAGCAGGGCGATTGATTCCGATCCCCTGTGAACAAAAAGCCCCGCCTTGCGCGGGGCTTTTTGTTTGCAGCGTTCGCGCCGGCATCGCGGCTGCGGCCCGGTCGTGCGGCCGCCATCGCCCCGGGCTACTGCAGGTCGCGCAGGTTCAGGCGCCTCAGCGTCGGGTTCTTCCACGCGGTGAGGCCCGCCACGCCCAGCACCGCGCAGCCGCCGACCACCACCGCCGGCACCAGTCCCAGCAGCCGCGCCATGGTGCCCGCGTAGAACGCGCCCAGTTCATTGGACGAACTGATGAAGATGCCGTTGATCGACGACACCCGGCCTCGCATCTCGTCGGGCGTGGCCAGCTGCAGGATGGTCGAGCGCACCACCACCGACACGCCGTCGAACGCGCCGTAGAACAGCAGGATCGCCGCCGACAGCCAGAAGCTGCGCGACAGGCCGAAGCCGATCACGCACAGCCCGAAGCCGGCCACCGCGTACAGCAGCACGCGTCCGGCGTTGCGGTGCAGCGGGTGCCGGGCCAGCCACAGGCCCACGCATACCGATCCCAGCGCCGGTGCCGCGCGCAGGATGCCCAGGCCTTCCGGCCCGTAGTGCAGGATTTCCTGGATGAAGGCCGGCAGCATCGCCACCACGCCGCCCAGCAGCACCGAGAACATGTCCAGCGCCATCGCACCGAGCATCACCGGCGTGGACAGCACGAAACGCGCGCCCTCGGCGATGCTGGCGAAGATCGGCGCGCGGGTCTGCGGCGGTGGCGCTTCGTGCACGCGCAGCAGGGCCAGCGCGGCCATGGCCAGTACCGCCATCGCCGCGGCCACGGCATAGGCCAGGGCCTTGCCGCCCCAGCCGACCAGGACGCCGCCCAGTGCCGGCCCGAGCACCATGCCGGCCTGGAACACCACGCTGCCGAAGCCGGCGCCGCGCGCGTACTGCCCGCGCGCCAGCACCCGCGCGAACAATGCGTTGTAGACCGGCGACAGGAAGGCGCGGACCATGCCGGTCAGGGCGATCGCCAGGTAGATCGGCCACGTGCCCTGGAACGGCAACGCGCCCAGCGCGACCGCGCACAGGATGGCGGCGGTGGCTACCAGCCCGAGGCTGGCCGCCATGCCCAGGCGGCGGCGTGGCAGGTGGTCCACCAGGTAGCCGGCGAATGGCGCCACGCAGAAATAGGGCAGCACTTCGGCCAGGCCGACCAGGCCCAGCGAGAACGGATTGCGGGTGATCTCGTAGATGTGCCAGCCCACCGTGACCGCGACGATCTGGTAGGACAGCATCGCGGTGATGCGGTAGGCCAGCAGGTGCGCGAAGCCGGGCTGGCGCAGCAGCGCGCCCACGCCGGCATCGCCGCTGCCGGCGGTCACTGCGGTTGCGACCGCGCGGTGTCGCGGATGAACGACAGCATTGCCGCCAGCCCGTTGCTGCGGGTCGGCGACAGGTGCCGGGCCAGGCCGATGGAGGCCACGTACTCCGGCTCGGTGGCCAGGATCTCGGCGGCGGGTCGGCCGGAGTAGACGCGCAGCGCCAGATAGATCAGCCCGGAAACGATGGCCGAGTCGCTGACCGCGTGGAACACGAGCCGGTCGGCATTGCCTTCCGGCACGATCCATACCATCGACTGGCAGCCGTGCAGGCGGTGCGCCTCGGTCTTCCACGCATCCGGGAAGGGCGGCAGCTTGCGGCCGAGGTCGATCAGGTACTGGTAGCGCTCGGACCAGTCGCCGAAGAAGGAGAATTCGTCGGCGATCGCGGCCTGGGCTTCGGCGGCGGTGGCTTCGAGCGGGAAGGGGGAGTCGGTCATCTTGGTTCCGTCAGGGGAGGGCCTTGCCGTCCGCGGCATGGCGGGAGCGGCACCGGATGTGCCGGCCGGGCATCGGCTAGGCGCGCTTGCGCACCCAGCGCACGCCCTGCGGGGTGTCCTCCAGCACGATGTTCTCCGCCGCCAGCTGCTCGCGGATGGCGTCGGCACGGGCGAAGTCGCGGGCCTGCTTGGCGGCGATGCGTTCGTCGATCAGGGCCTGGATGCGGGCATCGTCGTCGCTGCCGGCGCCGCGGCCGAACCACGCCGACGGTGCCTGCTGCAACAGCCCCAGGGCCAGCCCGGCACCGAGCAGTTCGCCCTTCAGGCGCGCCTTTTCGCCGGCGCTTCCGGCCTTGCGTGCCTCGCTGGCGATGCGCGCCACCTCGGCCAGCGCCAGCGGCGTGTTGAGGTCGTCGTCCAGTGCGGCCTCGACCGCGGCCGGGATCGCGGCACCGGCGTCGACCTCGTCCAGGTCGCGCAGCGTGCCGTACAGCCGGTCCAGGGTGCGCACGGACTGCTCGATCAGGGCGTCCGACCAGTCCAGCGGCTGCCGGTAGTGCGCGGACAGCAGCGCGTAGCGCAGCGCTTCGGGCGGGTGCTGGCGCACCAGGTCATGCACGCGCTCGATGTTGCCCAGCGACTTGCTCATCTTGGCGCCGCCGAAGTTGAGCATGCCGTTGTGCAGCCAGAAGCGGGCGAAGGTACGCCCGCCGTGGGCGCATTCGCTCTGTGCGATCTCGTTCTCATGGTGCGGGAACTGCAGGTCAACGCCGCCGGCATGGATGTCGATGGTGTCGCCCAGGTGGGCGGCGGCCATCGCCGAGCATTCGATGTGCCAGCCCGGGCGGCCGCGGCCCCAGGGCGATTCCCAGCCGGGCAGGTCGTCGCTGGATGGCTTCCACAGCACGAAATCGCCCGCGTCGCGCTTGTACGGGGCCACCTCGACGCGGGCGCCGGCCAGCATTTCGTCCGGGTCGCGCCGCGACAGCTTGCCGTAGCCGTCGAAGGTGGCGACCGCGAACAGCACGTGGCCTTCGGCGGCATAGGCGTGCCCGGCCTCGATCAGCCGCTCGATCATGGCGATGATCTGCGGGATGTGGGCGGTGGCCTCGGGCTCGATGTCCGGCGGCGCCACGCCCAGCGCGGCCATGTCGTCGCGGTAGGCGGCGGCGAAGCGGTCGGTGATGGCCGCGATCCGCACCCCCTGTTCGCGGGCCGCGGCGTTGATCTTGTCATCGACGTCGGTGATGTTGCGGGCGTAGCGCAGGCCGCCGAAGCGGCGCCGCAGCAGGCTCGCGAGCACCCCGAACACCACCGGGCCGCGGGCGTTGCCGATATGCACGTAGTTGTAGACGGTCGGGCCGCACACGTACATGGTCGGGGCGGCCGGATCCAGCGGGGCGAACGGCTCCAGCTGCCGGGTCAGGGTGTTGTACAGGTGCAGGGCCATGGGCGTGCCGTGGGAGCGAAAACAGAGCCGGCAATTCTAGCGGGCCGGGGCCGGGTGGGCACGCCCGGGCTGGGCAGCGGCGCGATGGACGGGTAATGTTCAGCCTCCATCCCTTGTCGCGCCTACACTATATCGGTGGTCATCCCTCATCCATCTCCGTTGAAGTGTCGATGAAGCGCGCTCCCGTGTCGCTGTCCATGGCCTGCCTGCTGGCCGTCTCCGCCATGCCGGCCGGGGCGCAGAACACCGACCTGCGCAACCGGGTGGTGATCGTCGAGAACGTGCGCTACGACTATGCGCAGGTGCTCAACGTCGAGCCGGTGTTCCAGACCCTGCGCGCCACCCGTACCGAGGAGCATTGCGAGCCCGTCTCCACGCTCACCCTGGCGCCGGTGGAGGTCAAGGGCGAGGAGCAGAAGGGCGGCTTCCGCCGCTTCTGGGATTCGGTCAAGGGCATCTTCAGCCACCAGGACGGCGAGGACGAGGCCGGTGCGGAGGTGCGTGCGGCGGGGGCCGGCAACAACGGCGCGCTGCTCACCCCCGAGTGCCGCATCATCGAGGTGGGGCGCGAGTTCCGCCGGCCCATCGCCTACGACGTGGATTACGTCTACAAGGGCGTCAAGTTCCGCTCGCGGTTGCCCGAAGACCCCGGCAACCGCCTCAAGCTGCGGGTGTCGATCACCCCCGAGCTGGGCGAAGGCCTGGAGCAGGGACCGGCCAACCCCTGATTGCTGCGCCGCGGCACTTGCGTGGTGCCGGGGCGCGTGCGACCATGCGCGACGATGAAGGCGAACAGCTTCCAGCACGAAACCAGCACCGCCCGGATGGCCTCCGGCATGACCTCGCGTGCCCGCCGACCGGAATCCCACATATTCGCTGGGTAAACCGGAGCCGCGTGCTGTCTGTTCGGAAAACCCAGCCCCCGGCTGGGTTTTTTCGTTTCTGTTCCACGAAAGTTTCAACTGCAATGAGCCGCGCGTCCGCGCATCCTGCCGCCGGCAACGGTGGTCCCCCGCACCAGCAAAGGATGGATCGATGTCTGTGAAGCACTTCTTGAACACCCAGGACTGGAGCCGCGCCGAGCTCGACGCGCTGTTGACCCAGGCGGCGCTGTTCAAGCGCAACAAGCTGGGCGACGACCTGAAGGGCAGGTCCATCGCGCTGGTGTTCTTCAACCCGTCCATGCGCACCCGCACCAGCTTCGAGCTGGGCGCGTTCCAGCTCGGCGGCCACGCCATCGTGCTGCAGCCGGGCAAGGACGCGTGGCCGATCGAGTTCGACCTGGGCACGGTGATGGACGGCGACACCGAGGAGCACATCGCCGAAGTGGCGAAGGTGCTGGGCCGCTACGTCGACCTCATCGGCGTGCGCGCCTTCCCGAAGTTCGTCGACTGGCAGTACGACCGCCAGGACATCGTGCTCAAGGCGTTCGCCAGGTATTCGCCGGTGCCGGTCATCAACATGGAGACCATCACCCATCCGTGCCAGGAGCTGGCGCATGCGCTGGCGCTGCAGGAGCACTTCGGCAGCAGCGACCTGCGCGGCAAGAAGTACGTGCTGACCTGGACCTACCACCCCAAGCCGCTGAACACCGCGGTGGCCAACTCGGCGCTGACCATCGCCACCCGCATGGGCATGGACGTGACCCTGCTGTGCCCGGACGAGCAGTACATCCTCGACGAGCGCTACATGGGCTGGGCCGCGCAGAACGTGGCCGAGAGCGGCGGGTCGCTGACGGTCAGCCACGACATCGAAAGCGCCTACCGCGGCGCCGACGTGGTCTACGCCAAGAGCTGGGGCGCACTGCCGTACTTCGGCAACTGGGCGCCGGAGAAGCCGATCCGCGACCAGTACAAGCACTTCATCGTCGACGAGGCCAAGATGGCGCTCACCAACAACGGCGTGTTCAGTCATTGCCTGCCGCTGCGGCGCAACGTCAAGGCCACCGACGCGGTGATGGATTCGCCGCAGTGCATCGCCATCGACGAGGCCGAGAACCGCCTGCACGTGCAGAAGGCGATCATGGCCGCACTGGTCCGCTGATCCATCCCGCCGCTTTCCCTTTTCCCGATTCAACAACGGCGGCCCGCGCGTCGCTCAACGAGATCCCCCACATGACCACTCCCAACGATTCCCGCGACATCGTCCTGGCCTTCTCCGGCGGCCTGGACACCAGCTTCTGCGTGCCCTACCTGAAGGAGCGCGGCTGGAACGTGCACACCGTGTTCGCCGACACCGGCGGCGTGGACGCCGAGGAGCGCGAGACCATCGAGAAGCGCGCCGCCGAGCTGGGCGTGGCCAGCCACGTCACCGTCGATGGCGGCCCGGCGATCTGGGAAGGCTTCGTCAAGCCGTTCGTGTGGGCCGGCGAGGGCTACCAGGGCCAGTATCCGCTGCTGGTGTCCGATCGCTACCTGATCGTCGATGCCGCCCTCAAGCGCGCCGCCGAGCTGGGGACCAATGCCATCGCCCACGGCTGCACCGGCATGGGCAACGACCAGGTGCGCTTCGACCTGGCGGTGAAGGCGCAGGGCGATTACCGCATCCTCGCCCCGATCCGCGAGATCCAGAAGGAGCACACCCAGACCCGCGCCTACGAGCAGGCGTACCTGGAAGAGCGCGGCTTCGGCGTGCGCGCCAAGCAGAAGGCCTACACCATCAACGAGAACCTGCTGGGCGTGACCATGTCCGGTGGCGAGATCGACAGGTGGGAAGCCCCGGGCGAGGGTGCGCGCGGCTGGTGCGCGCCGCGCAGCGCGTGGCCGATCGAACCGCTGACGGTGACCTTGAAGTTCGTCGAGGGCGAGGCGGTGGAACTGGACGGCAAGGCGCTGCCGGGCGAGCAGATCCTGGCAAGGCTCAACAAGCTGTTCGCCCCGTACGGCGTCGGCCGCGGCGTGTACACCGGCGATACTGTGATCGGCCTCAAGGGCCGCATCGTGTTCGAGGCGCCGGGCCTGACCGCGCTGCTGGCCGCGCACCGCGCGCTGGAGGACGCGGTGCTGACCAAGCCGCAGAACCGCTTCAAGCCGGACGTGGCGCGCAAGTGGGTGGAACTGGTCTACGAAGGCTTCTATCACGACCCGCTGAAGACCGACCTGGAAGCGTTCCTGCAGTCGTCGCAGGGCAAGGTCAACGGCGAGGTGGTGCTGGAGACCCGTGGCGCCCGCGTCGACGCGGTGGCGGTACGTTCGCCGCACCTGCTCAACGCCAAGGGGGCGACCTACGCACAGTCGGCCGACTGGGGCGTGGAAGAGGCCGAGGGTTTCATCAAGCTGTTCGGCATGAGCTCCACGCTGTACGCGCAGGTCAACCACGGTTGATGCGCGCGTCCTTCCCGCCACGGGGCGGGAAGGGCGCCTGCAGATTCCGGCCCACCCGCGCCCCGGGTTCCGGGGCGCGAAGCAGGGCACAGCGCGGTGCGGTGCAGGGAGTGAAGCCCTGTGGCGCCGGTCCGTGCCGGTCCGGCTGTTGCGGTCAACGCCTTCGATGGGCGCCCGCATGCGGCCGGGCACTCCCGCCATCCCCGTTTCCCGTACGCGCCAGCCGCCTGCCACTGACAGCTCCCGACAGACCATGACCGACCTGCTCGAATCCACGCTCTCGCACCTGGAAAAGCTGGTGTCCTTCGACACCCGCAACCCGCCGCGCGCGATCACCACCGGCGGCATCTTCGATTACCTGCGCGCGAACCTGCCCGGGTTCCAGGTCGAGGTGATCGACCATGGCGCCGGCGCGGTGAGCCTGTACGCGGTGCGTGGCGCGCCGAAGTACCTGTTCAACGTGCACCTGGACACGGTGCCGGATTCGCCGCACTGGAGTGCCGATCCACACGTGATGCGGCGCCTGGACGATCGCGTGGTCGGGCTCGGGGTATGCGACATCAAGGGCGCCGCTGCCGCGCTGGTGGCCGCCGCCAACCGCACCGACGGCGATGCGGCGTTCCTGTTTTCCTCGGACGAGGAAGCCAACGACCCACGCTGCATCGCCGCCTTCCTGGCCCGCGGCATCCCGTATGAAGCGGTGCTGGTGGCCGAGCCGACCCTGGGCGAGGCGGTGCTGGCGCACCGCGGCATCAGCTCGGTGCTGATGAGATTTAGCGGCCGCGCCGGCCATGCCTCCGGCCAGCAGGACGCGGCGGCCAGCGCGCTGCACCAGGCCATGCGCTGGGGCGGCCGCGCGCTGGACCACGTGCAGTCGCTGGCGCATGCGCGCTTCGGCGGCCTGACCGGGCTGCGCTTCAACATCGGCCGCGTCGAAGGCGGCATCAAGGCCAACATGATCGCGCCCGAGGCCGAGCTGCGTTTCGGCTTCCGCCCGCTGCCGTCGATGGACATCGACCAGCTGCTGGCGACCTTCGCCGGTTTCGCCGAGCCGGCGGCCGCGCATTTCGAGGAGACCTTCCGCGGCCCGAGCCTGCCGTCCGGCGACATCGCCCGCGCCGAGGAACGCCGCCTGGCCGCACGCGACATCGCCGAGGAACTGGGCCTGCCGATCGGCAATGCGGTCGACTTCTGGACCGAGGCCTCGCTGTTCTCGGCCGCCGGCTACACCACCATGGTCTACGGTCCCGGCGACATCGCCCAGGCCCATACCGCCGACGAGTTCGTGACGCTGGAGCAGCTGCAGCGCTACGCCGGTTCGGTTCTCACGATCCTGCAGCGCGGCGCCTGATCGCCGCGTTCCATCCCCACGACAGACGAACTGCCCACCATGCAACCCCACCGCCAGACCCGCCAGACCATCGTGCGCCTGCTTTCGAGCATGGCCAGCGCGAAGGAAATCAGCCAGTACCTCAAGCGCTTCTCGCAGCTGGACGCCAAGCGCTTCGCCGTGGTCAAGGTCGGCGGCGCGGTGCTGCGCGACGACCTGGAGGCGCTGACGTCGTCGCTGTCGTTCCTGCAGGAAGTCGGGCTGACCCCGATCGTGCTGCACGGCGCCGGCCCGCAGCTGGATGCCGAGCTGTCGGCCGCCGGCATCGAGAAGCGCACCGTCAACGGGCTGCGGGTAACCACCCCCGAAGCGCTGGCGATCGTGCGCAAGGTGTTCCAGCAGTCCAACCTGCAGCTGGTCGAGGCGCTGCAGCAGAACGGCGCCCGCGCCACCTCCATCACCGGCGGCGTGTTCGAGGCCGAGTACCTGGACCGCGACACCTACGGGCTGGTCGGTGAAGTGAAGCGGGTCAACCTGGCGCCGATCGAGGCCAGCCTGCGCGCCGGTTCGATCCCGGTCATCACCTCGCTGGGCGAGACCCCGAGCGGGCAGATCCTCAACGTCAACGCCGACTTCGCCGCCAACGAGCTGGTGCAGGAGCTGCAGCCGTACAAGATCATCTTCCTCACCGGTACCGGCGGCCTGCTCGATGCCGATGGCAGGCTGATCGATTCGATCAACCTGTCCACCGAGTACGAACACCTGATCCAGCAGCCGTGGCTGCACGGTGGCATGAAGGTCAAGATCGAACAGATCAAGGACCTGCTGGACAAGCTGCCCGAGGAATCCTCGGTATCGATCACGCGCCCGGCCGACCTGGCCAAGGAGCTGTTCACCCACAAGGGCTCGGGCACCCTGGTCCGCCGCGGCGAGAAGGTGCTCAGGGCGACGTCGTGGGAGCAGCTGGACACCGCGCGGCTGAAGGCGTTGATCGAATCCAGTTTCGGCCGCCGGCTGGTGCCGGACTATTTCGAGAAGACGAAGCTGCTGCGCGCCTACGTCAGCGAGCATTACCGCACCGCGGTGATCCTCACCGACGAGGCCGAGGGCGTGTACCTGGACAAGTTCGCGGTGCTCGACGACGCGCAGGGCGAAGGCCTGGGGCGCGCGGTGTGGAACGTGATGCTGGAGGAAACCCCGCAGCTGTTCTGGCGCTCGCGCAACGGCAACCCGGTCAATCATTTCTATTACGCCGAGTCCGACGGCTGCTACAAGCTCGACCACTGGAAGGTGTTCTGGTTCGGCGCCAGCGACTTCGACCGCATCCGCGGTTTCGTCGAGCATTGCGCCCGGCGCAAGCCCAGCCTGCAGGGATGACGCCTTGAACGCGCCCCCGGCCAACGCCCACTGGCACCGCGTGCCGCCGCTGCGCGGCACGCATGTCGCGCTCGAGCCGCTGTCCATGGCGCATGTGCCGGCGTTGCGGCAGGCGCTGGGCGAGGGCGAGCTGTCGCGCCTGTGGTACGCCAACGTGCCGGCGCCGGATGCGGTGGAGCGCTACGTGGTGGCGGCGCTGGAGGCGCAGGCGCAGGGCGGCGCGCTGCCGTTCGTGGTTGCCGACAGCGCCGGCGAGGTCGTCGGCTGCACCCGCTACTACGCGCTGGATGCCGGCGTGCCGCGGCTGAACATCGGCTACACCTGGTACCAGCGGCGGGTGCAGCGCACCGGCCTCAACACCGAAGCCAAGCTGCTGTTGCTGCGCCACGCCTTCGAGACGATGGGCTGCATCGGCGTCGGCTTCGAGACCAGCTGGTTCAACCAGGCTTCGCGCGCGGCCATCGCCCGGCTCGGCGCCAGGCAGGACGGGGTGCTGCGCAACCACCGGCGCCACGCCGACGGCACCCCGCGCGATACCGTGGTTTTTTCCATCATCGACAGCGAATGGCCGGCGGTGCGCCGGCATCTGCAGTCACTACTGGATTCGCATTCATGACCGACAGGAAATTCTCGCTGGGCATCGTCGGTGCCCGCGGCCATACCGGCGCCGAGCTGATCCGGCTGATCGCCGCGCACCCGCGGATCGAGCTGGCCTTCGTGTCCTCGCGCGAACTGGACGGGCAGCCGGTGGCCGACCACAACGCCGGCTACAGCGGTCCGCTGCGCTATGAGAGCCTCGATCCGCAGGCGGTGGCTGCCAAGGGCGCCGACGCGGTGATCCTGGCCCTGCCCAACGGCAAGGCCGGGCCCTTCGTGGCCGCGCTGGACGCCAGCCGGCCCGAGACCGTGATCGTCGACCTGTCCGCCGACTACCGCTTCGACAACGGCTGGTACTACGGCCTGCCGGAACTCACCCGCAACGATTACGCCGGGCAGAAGCGCATCAGCAACCCGGGGTGCTACGCCACCGCCATGCAGCTGGCGATCACGCCGCTGCTGTCGCAGCTGGCCGGGCCGCCGGCCTGTTTCGGCGTGTCGGGCTATTCCGGCGCCGGTACCGCGCCGTCGGACAAGAACAACACCGAGCTGCTGCGCGACAACCTGATGCCGTACGCGCTGGCCAACCACGTGCACGAGCGCGAGGTGTCCACCCGGCTCGGCGTGCCGGTGGAGTTCATGCCGCACGTCGCCCCGCACTTCCGCGGCATCACCATGACCGTCAACCTGTGGCTGCAGCAGCCGCTCACCCGCGAGCAGGTGGTGGCGCTGTACACGCAGCGCTACGCCGGCGAGGCGCTGGTGGAGGTGGTGGACGATGCGCCGTGGGTCAGCCGCATCGCCGGCCGCCATGGCGTGCAGATCGGCGGCTTCACCCTGGCCCCGGGCAACAAGCGCGTGGTGGTGGTGGCGACCCTGGACAACCTGCTCAAGGGCGCGGCGACGCAGGCACTGCAGAACCTCAACCTCGCGCTGGGCCTGCCCGAGCTGACCGCGATCCCGCATTGACCCGCCCCAAGCCCATTCCGAGAGACTTCCGATGACCAACCTGTTGTGGCAGAAACCCGGCGTCGCGGTGGACGCGAAGATCCAGGCCTTCCTCGCCGGCGACGACGTGATCCTGGACCGCGAGTTCTTCCTGCACGACATCCAGGCCAGTACCGCGCATGCCGAGGGTCTGCAGCACATCGGCATCCTGTCGGCCGGAGAGCTGGCCGCGCTCAAGCGCGAACTGGCGCTGCTGGCCGATGATTTCCGCAGCGGTGCGTTCGTGCTGGACGAGCAGTACGAGGATTGCCATTCGGCGATCGAGGCGCGCCTGACCGAGCGCCTGGGCGATGCCGGCCGCAAGATCCATACCGGCCGCAGCCGCAACGACCAGATCCTGGTCGCCACCCGCCTGTGGCTGAAGGAGAAGCTGGCACGCCTGGCCGCGCTCAGCCGCGAGGTGGCGAAGGTGGCGCTGGACCGCGCCGTCGCCGAACAGCGGCAGCCGCTGCCCGGTTACACCCATATCCAGCGCGCCGTGGTGTCCTCGGCCGGGATGTGGTGGGCCGGCTGGGCCGAGGCCTTCATCGACAACGCGGTACGCGCCGCCGATACGCGCCGGCTGATCGACTGCAATCCGCTGGGCACGGCCGCCGGCTACGGTGTCAACCTGCCGCTGGACCGCGAACACACCACGCGTGCGCTGGAGTTCGCGCGCATGCAGATCAGCCCGCTCTACGCCCAGCTCTCGCGCGGCAAGTTCGAACTGGCCGCGCTGGAGGCGCTGGGCGGGGCCACGCTGGACCTGCGCCGCATCGCCTGGGACCTGTCGCTGTTCACCACCGGCGAGTTCGCCTTCGTGGCGCTGCCGGCGCAGTACACCACCGGCAGCTCGATCATGCCCAACAAGCGCAACCCGGACGTGATCGAACTGATGCGCGCCACCCATGCCAGCGTGGCCGCCGCGCGTACCGAGATCGAGCAGCTGCTGTCGCTGCCGTCGGGCTACCACCGCGACCTGCAGGCGTCCAAGGGCGCGATCTTCCATGGCTTCGGCCGCGGCCTGTCGGCGCTGGAACTGTTGCCGGCGCTGCTGTCCAACCTGGACTGGCGCGACGACAACATCCGCGCCGCCATCGATTCGGGCATGTACGCCACCGACGTGGCGGTCGAGGCGGCGGTAGCCGGCGTACCGTTCCGCGAAGCCTACAAGGCGGCCGCCGCGGCGGCGGACACGGCCGGGCAGGGGCGCACGCCGGAAGGCAGCCTCGCCGCGCGCGTGTCGCCGGGTGCGGCGGCCGACCTGCGGCTGGACGAACTGCGGGCCCGCTGGGCCGCGCTGTAGGTCCATGCGGCGCACGCGCCGCGCGCAGGACGCCGGTTGGTTGGAAACGAAAGCATCGTCCACATCCGCCGCGCGGCAGTGCAACATGCGTGGCGGCACTTCCTGCCCTGGAGCACAACGTGAAGCTGTACCTGGTGATGGCCATGCGCAGGCCGGCGTTCGACGCGAGCGTGATCGAACCGCACAAGGCTTTCCTCGATGCGCTGCGCGCGCAGGGGCGGCTGCACCTGACCGGCGGCTTCGGCGACGGCAGTGGCGGCGCCTACGTGCTGTGCAACGTCGACGACCTGGCGCAGGCACGCGCCATCGTCGCCACCGATCCGCTGGTCCTGCAGGACTGTTCGGACCTGACCGTCCACGAATGGAACACGCGTTGAGCCCATGAACGACACCGCGCCTTCGCCCTTCGCCGAGCAGGCGCTGCCGCCGTGGCGGCGGGCGGTGCTCAAGGTCGGCAGCAGCCTGCTGGCCGCCGATGGCGGCGGCCTGACCCCGCGCTTCGCGCTGGGGCTGGCGCAGTTCGTCTCGGCCAACCTGCTGGCCGGCCGCGAGGTGGTGATCGTCTCCTCTGGCGCGGTGGCCGCCGGGCGCGCCATCGTGCCGAAGGCGGCCGAGGCCAGCGCGACGATGGCCGCGCGGCAGGCGCTTGCCGCGCTCGGCCAGGCGCAGCTGATCGCCCTGTGGCAACGTTTCTTCGAGCGCCCGGTGGCGCAGGTGCTGCTCACCCACGACGACCTGCGCAACCGCCGCCGCTACCTCAACGCGCGCGCCACGCTCAACGAGCTGCTGGCACTGGGCGCCTTGCCGGTGGTCAACGAGAACGACACCGTTTCGGTGGACGAGCTGAAGCTGGGCGACAACGACAACCTGGCGGCCATCGTCGCCGCGCTGGTCGATGCCGACGCGCTGTTCATCGCCACCGACATCGACGGGCTGTACACCGCCGATCCGCGCCGCGACCCGCAGGCACGGCCGGTCGACGAAGTGGTCGAGCTGACCGCCGCGGTGATGGCGATGGCCGGCGGCAGTGGCAGCGCGGCCGGCACCGGCGGCATGCATACCAAGCTGCAGGCCGCGGCCAAGGCCGGTGCCGCCGGCATCGATACCTTCCTGTTCAATGGACGCGGTGGCGACGTGGTGCGCGGGCTGGCGCAGGGGCGCCTGCGCGGTACCCGGCTGCACGCCGGGCGTTCGCGCATCGCCGCGCGCAAGTACTGGCTGCGGCATGCGCCGGTCGAGCCGGGGGCGATCCTGGTCGACGCGGGCGCTGCGCGGGCGCTGCGCGAGAAGGGCGCCTCGCTGCTGCCCGGTGGCGTGGTCGATGCGCTGGGCGAGTTCCGCCGCGGCGACATGATCGAGGTACGGGTGGACGGCGAGGGCGGGCAAGCCTGCGTGGCGCGCGGCATCAGCCAGTACTCGGCGGTGGACGTGCGCCGCATCGGCCGCCGCCACACCCGCGAGATCCAGGCCATCCTCGGCTATACCTATGGCGACAACGTGATCCACCGCGACGACCTGGTGCTGCTGCCGTGACCGCCCCGGCGCACGACAGCCACGACCGGTCCGCATCCCCCCGGGAGCTGTACGCATGACCGACATCAAGACCCTCGCCGAGCAGTGCCGCGACGCCTCGCAGGTGCTGGCGCGTCTTTCCAGCGATGCACGGCGCGGACTGCTGGCGTCGATGGCCGATGCGCTCGACGCCGATGCCGGCGCCATCCTGGCCGCCAACGATCGCGACCTGCAGGCCGCGCGCGACAAGGGCGTGGGCGCGGCGATGCTCGATCGCCTTGCCCTGGACCGGCAGCGCCTGGCCGGCGTGGCCAGCGCCCTGCGCGAGGTTGCCGCGCTGCCGGACCCGGTCGGCCAGGTGACCCGCGACGACACGCGGCCCAATGGCATCCGCGTGCAGAAGGTGCGCGTGCCGCTGGGGGTGATCGCGATGATCTACGAGGCGCGCCCGAACGTCACCGCCGACGCCGCGGCGCTGTGCATCAAGGCCGGCAACGGCGTGATCCTGCGTGGCGGCTCGGAGGCGATCCATTCCAATACCGCGATCGCCGCCGCGCTCAAGCGCGCCCTGCGCCAGGCTGGCATACCTGATGCCGCGCTGACCCTGGTGGAGGACCTGCGCCGCGAGACCATGCTGGAACTGCTGCAGCTCAACGACATCGTCGACCTGGCGATCCCGCGCGGTGGCGAGGGCCTGATCCGCTTCGTCGCCGAGCATGCGCGGGTACCGGTGATCAAGCACTACAAGGGCGTGTGCCACCTGTACGTGGACGACAGCGCCGACCTGCAACTGGCGCTGGGACTGCTGCTGGACGGCAAGGTGTCGCGTCCTGCGGCCTGCAATTCGCTGGAGACCCTGCTGGTGCATGCCGACATCGCGCCGCGCTTCCTGCCGCTGGCGGCCGACGCGCTGCGCGCACGCGGGGTCGAGCTGCGCGGCGATGCCGCCACCCGGGCGCTGGTCGCCGGCGTGGTGCCGGCGGACGAGGCCGACTACGCCGCCGAATACCTGGACCTGATCCTGGCGGTGCGGGTGGTCGATTCGCTGGATGCGGCGATCGCCCATATCCGCCGCCATACCTCCGACCACACCGAAGTCATCGCCACCGGCGATCCGGCCCATGCCGACGCCTTCGTGCACGCGCTGCGCTCGGCGGTGGTGATGGTCAACGCCTCCTCGCGCTTCTCCGATGGTGGCGAACTGGGCCTGGGCGCGGAGATCGGCATCTCCACCACACGCCTGCATGCCTACGGCCCGATGGGGCTGGAAGCACTTACCGTGGAGCGCTTCGTGGTGCGCGGCGAAGGCCAGGTCCGCGCGTAACCGCGCGGACCGGCGTTGGCCGCCGCGCAGTGCGCACCCGGGCGCGGCGTGCTCAAGCCCAGTGGTCTTCGAGCTGCTGTGGCTTGCAGGCGAACCATGCCGCGACCAGCAGCACCAGCGAGCACAGCATCAGGAAGGCGAACGATCCTGCCCAGCCGCCGCTGAGGCCATGCAGCCAGCCGAACAGCAGCGGGCCGAGGCTGGCCAGGCTGTAGCCCACGCCCTGCATGAAACCGGACAGTGCGGCCGAGCCGGCCGGGGTGCGGGTGCGCAGGTTGATCAGGGTCAGCCCCAGCGGGAACGTCGACGGTCCCAGGCCGGCGATCACCACCCACAGCCACGGCGCCTGCATCGGCGCCCACAGCAGGCCGGCGAAAGCGACGGCATTGAGCCCGACCACCAGCATAGCGATCGGAAACGGGTTGCGCATGCGGACCGCCAATGCCGGCACCAGCAGCGACGGCAGCAGGCCGATGGCCGAGTACAGCGCGACCATGACACCGCCGAAGGCTTCGCTCGCGCCAGCCTCGACCATCACCTTGGGCAGCCAGGTGAACAGCGAATAGGTGCCCAGCGAGGTCATGCCGAACATCAGCGCCATGCCCCAGCCCAGCGAGGTCTTCCACACCCGCCCGGGCGCGTGCGCCACGGCGGTGTCCGCGGCGTGCCGGGGCCGCGGCGTGCGCCGGGCCAGCAGCACCCACGGCAGCAGCGCGGCCAGCGACAGCAGCGACCACATGCCCAGCGAGACGCGCCAGTCGAAACGGTCGGCCACCGGCACCGCCAGCAGCGCCGGGACCATCGTGCCGGCCTGCAGCACGGTGATGTAGAGCGTGCTCAGCGTGCCGACGCGGTCGGCGAAGTAGCGCTTGACCAGCGGCGGCACCACCACGTTGCCGATGCCCATGCCGGCCAGCGCCACCGCCGAGCCCGCCAGCAACATGCCGACGCTGCCGGCGCTGGCGCGCAGCAGCAGGCCGGCGGTGGCGAGCAGCATGGTCAGTACCGCGGTGCGTTCCAGCCCGATCCAGCGGATCAGGCGCGGGGTGCCCAGCGCGAACACGGCGAACGCGGCGGTAGGCATCATGCCGAGCACGCCGGTCATGGTGCTGCCGAAGTCGAACAGGTGGCCGAGCCGGTCCAGCAGCGGTGTCAGCGAAGTGACCGCGCTGCGCAGGTTGGCCGAGACCAGGATGATGGCGGCGAAGGCCAGCAGGCGGCCCTTGAGCAGCGAAGCCCGTGGTGCCGTGGACGCGGAATTGGACATTGCGTGGCTCCGGCGCGGACGACGCGCGACCGCGCAGTCCGCGGAATAACGAAAGGAACCGCCGGGAGCGGTTCCTGGCATCGCCCGTCGATGGCCCGGCGGGTTCGACATGGTGGCGAAAAAAACAAAAGCCGGCACAAGGCCGGCTTTTGTCGAACTGGTCGGGGAGACAGGATTCGAACCTGCGACCTCTACGTCCCGAACGTAGCGCTCTACCAGACTGAGCTACACCCCGAAGGAGCCGCCTATGATAACGGCGAGGGGCGGGCCGTGCAACTGTTTTCAGCGCCCCTCCGGGCCATCGCGCGCGGCCGCCGGCACCGGCGAGTGCAGTACGAAAAAGCCCGGCCGACGTTGCCGTCGGCCGGGCTTGCGTGTTTCGACCCTTGGTCGGGGAGACAGGATTCGAACCTGCGACCTCTACGTCCCGAACGTAGCGCTCTACCAGACTGAGCTACACCCCGCGAAGGAGGCGGAAAGATACTCCCCGGCACGCATTCTTGCAATACCGCGGGCGCGTTTTCCTATCGTTTTGCTTCGCTCCTGCGCTGCTCGCGCGCTTCGAACCACATGCCGTTGAGGATGGCGGCGGTGGAAGCCAGGCCGACGCCGAGAATCCAGGCGAAATACCACATGGGGAAACTCCTTGGTGTGTCGTTGTCAGTAGGCGTTGGGGTTTTCGTCCATTTCCTGCAGCGTGGTCTTGCCCTTGAGCACGCGGTACACCCAGATGGTGTAGGCGATGACGATGGGCAGCAGCAGCGCCGTGGCCAGCAGCATGATCCACAGGGTCAGGTGGCTGGACGAGGCGTCCCAGGCGACCAGGCTGGAGCCGGGCTGGCTGGAGGACGGCAGCAGGAACGGGAAGGCCGCGAAGCCCACGGTGAGGATGATGCCGGCGATCGATGCGCCCGATGCGATGAACGCAAGTCCACCGCGACGCCTGCGCAGCAGCACCGCCGCGGCGAGCGCGCCGAGCAGGCCGGTCGCCGGCGCGAGCAGCGTGGCCGGCATGGTGGAGTAGTTGTGCAGCCAGCCACCGGCGGCGGTGATCGCCACGCTCTTGAGCAGCGGGTTGCTGGCGCCGTCGGTCACCACCTGCGAGGTGATTGCATAGCCGGGCAGGCCCAGCGCCACCCACGCGCCGCCGGCGGCGAACAGCACGAAGCTGATCAGCGCGGCGATGCTGCCCAGGCGTGCCGAGCGCTCGGCCACCGGGCCGTCGGTCTTGAGCACCAGCATGGACGCGCCATGGGCGACCAGCATGGCCACGCTGAGCAGGCCGGCCAGCAGCGCGAACGGCGTGAGCAGGCCGAAGAAGCTGCCGGTGTAGAACACGCGCTGGCTGTCGTCGAAGTGGAACGGCACGCCGAGCAGCACGTTGCCCACGGCCACGCCCATGATCAGCGCCGGCACGAAGCCGCCGACGAACAGCGCGCGGTCCCAGTTGTCACGCCAGGCCTGGCTCTGCAGCTTGCCACGGTACTTGAACCCGACCGGGCGCAGGATCAGCGCGAACAGGATCACGAACATCGCCAGGTAGAAGCCGGAGAAGCTGACCGCGTACAGCGGCGGCCACGCGGCGAAGATCGCGCCGCCGCCCAGGACCAGCCATACCTGGTTGCCTTCCCATACCGGGCCGACGGTGTTGATCACCAGGCGGCGTTCCTCGTCGGTCCTGGCCACGAACGGCAGCAGCGTGCCCACGCCCAGGTCGAAACCGTCCATCACCGCGAAACCGACCAGCAGCACGCCCAGCAGCAGCCACCAGATCACGCGCAGCGTGGTGTAGTCCAGAAAAATGAAATCCATGAGTGTGCTCCTGCCTCAGGCCTGGCCGGCGGCATGGTGGGAAACGGACGGCTGCGGCACGGCCAGGGCGTCGCCCGGGCCCTTGCGGATGGCCTTCAGCATCAGCTTGATCTCGATGATCATCAGCACCGTGTACAGGGCCACGAACCCGGCCAGGGTCAGCACGATCTGGTGCAGGGCCAGGCCGGACGCGGCGTAGAAGGTGGGCAGCACGCCTTCCACCGCCCACGGCTGCCGCCCGTACTCGGCGATGAACCAGCCGCACTCGATCGCGATCCACGGCGCCGGCAGCGTCCACAGCGCGATCTTCAGGAACGTGCGCTTGTCCTGGAAGTTGTGGCGGCAGGAGTAGTAGAACGCCACCGCGAAGAAGGCGATCAGGTAGAAGCCCAGGCCGGCCATCACCCGGAACGTCCAGAACAGCGGCAGTACCCGCGGCACCGTGTCCATGGCTGCCTGCGAGATCTCCTGCGGGGTGGCGTTGAGGATGTCGTCGCGGTAGCGCTTGAGCAGCAGGCCATGGCCCAGGTCCTGCCAGTGCCGGTCGAACATTTCCCGTGCTTCGAGGTCGTTCTTGTTGGCACGGATGCGTTCGAGCGCGCCGTAGGCCAGCTGGCCGCCGCGGATGCGGTGTTCGGCGCGCTCGACCAGCTCCAGGATGCCGGGGATCGGCTGGTCCAGCGAGCGGGTTGCGATCAGGCCCATCAGGTACGGGATCTTGACCGCGTAGTCGTTCTGGTGGGTCTGCTGGTTGGGGATGCCGAAGGCGGTGAAGTCCGCCGGGGCACGCTCGGTCTCCCACATCGCCTCGATCGCGGCCAGCTTCATCTTCTGGTGCTCGTTGGCGGCGTAGCCGCTCTCGTCGCCGAGCACCACCACCGACAGCGAGGACAGCAGGCCGAACGCGGCGGCCACTGCGAACGAGCGGCGGGCGACGTCATGGTGGCGGTTGCGCAGCAGGTAGAAGGCGCTGATCGACATCACGAACACCGCGCCGGTGACATAGCCGGCCGACACCGTGTGCACGAACTTGGCCTGCGCCACCGGATTGAACAGCACCGCCACGAAGTCCACGACTTCCATGCGCATGGTTTCCGGATTGAACACCGCGCCCACCGGGTTCTGCATCCAGCCGTTGGCGATCAGGATCCACAGCGCCGACAGGTTGGTGCCCAGCGCCATCAGCCAGGTCACGGTCAGGTGCTGGACCCTGCTCAGCCGGCCCCAGCCGAAGAAGAACAGGCCGATGAAGGTGGCTTCCAGGAAGAACGCCATCAGGCCCTCGATGGCCAGCGGCGCACCGAAGATGTCGCCGACGTAATGGCTGTAGTAGGACCAGTTCATGCCGAACTGGAACTCCATCACGATGCCGGTGCCCACGCCCATGGCGAAGTTGATGCCGAACAGCACGCCCCAGAACAGCGTCATCCGGCGCCAGACGTCCTTGCCGGTCATGACATAGACGCTTTCCATGATCGCGATCAGGAACGAGAGCCCCAGCGTGAGCGGGACGAAGAGGAAGTGGTACATCGCGGTGAGCGCGAACTGCAGCCGCGACAGTTCTACGACGGTCGGATCGATCATGGCCTGGCTACCTTGCGGATTGCGTGCATCATGGGGGAGTGAAGGGGGGAGGTGTCGTGAATTTTCAATAATGAATGGTGATCCCGCCCTTGACCTGGATCAATGCGACATGGCGTCGCAGCGGTAAACGTGCCGCGCGCATGGATGCCATCATGCGCGTCCCGGCGAATCGATCCCTCCCTGCAGGTTGCCCGTCTTGAGTGAAGTTTCCCCCCCGGCCGACGCCGCGCGCCAGCAGCGTCGCCGGCACCAGCACTGGCTGTCCGCGCTGGCCGTCACCGCCCGCGGGCAGCAGCGGATCGCGGCGCTGGCGGCCTGCCTGTCCGGCGCGCTGCTGGTGGCGCAGGCCGCTGCGATCGCCTGGCTGGTCCAGGCCGTGCTCGTCGAGCACCGCCCGCTGGCGCAGCTTGCCCCGGTATTCGGTGCGCTGGCGCTGGTCCTGCTGTCGCGCAGCGCGCTGGGCGGGTTGGCGCAGAAGGCGGCCGGCGAGGTCGCCGATGCCGCGCGGCTGGCGCTGCGCGAGCAGGTCTACCGGCGCCTGCTGGAGCGTGGGCCGCTGTGGCTGCGGCGCCAGCGCAGCGGTGAACTGGGCGAGCTGCTGCTCGCCCATGGCGACGCCATCGAGGGCTACTACGCCGGGTTCCAGCCGGTCCGCGTCGAGGTGATGGTGGTGCCGCTGCTGATCGTGGCAGCGGTGGCCTGGGTCGACTGGACGGTGGCGCTGATCCTGCTGTGCACCGGGCCGCTGGTGCCGGTGTTCATGATGCTGGTGGGGCTGGGCGCGGAAGCGGCCGGTCGCGAGCAGCTGCAGGAACTGGCGCGCATGGGCGGGCATTTCGCCGACCGCATCAAGGGCCTGGGCCTGTTGCGCCTGTACGGGCGCGGCGAGGACGAACTGGCCGGTATCGCCGCCGCCGCCGAGGGCGTGCGCATGCGCACGATGAAGGTGCTGCGCATCGCCTTCCTGTCCTCCACCGTGCTCGAGTTCTTCGCCTCGGTGAGCGTGGCGATGGTGGCCCTGTACCTGGGCCTGAGCTACCTGGGCATGCTGGCGCTGCATGCCACGGTGCCGACGCTGGGCGCGGGCGTGTTCTGCCTGCTGCTGGCGCCGGAGTTCTATGCGCCGCTGCGGCGGCTGGCCACGCACTATCACGATCGTGCCAACGCGCTGGCCGCCGCCACCGAAGTCGAGCGCCTGCTCGACGGCGGCGACCCGGTGGCGGACGCCGCCGTGCCCGTGTCCCCCACGCGGGTACCGGAACCGGCGCAGGCACGGACGCCGCTGCTGGCGGCGGCGGCGCTGGTGCTGCGCCCCATCGGCGCCGGCCATGACGTGGTGACGGATTTCTCCCTGGACATCGATGCGGGACAGCGCCTGGCCCTGGTCGGGCCAAGTGGCAGCGGCAAAAGCACCGTGCTGGAGGCGCTGGCAGGCTGGTTGCCGCCGCGCGGCGGGCGCATCGTGCTGCGCGACGGCGCGCGCGTGGGCTACGCCGGGCAGCGTCCGTACCTGTTCCACGGCTCCATCGCCGACAACCTGCGCCTGGCCGATCCCGGCGCCAGCGACGCACGGCTGCGCGCGGTGGCCGAGGCCGCGCAGGTGATGCGCTTCGCCGCGCAGTTGCCGCAGGGACTGGACACGGTGATCGGCGAACGGGGGTTCGGCCTGTCCGGTGGCGAGGCCCGGCGCATCGGGCTGGCGCGGCTGCTGCTGCGCGATCCGGACCTGCTGCTGCTGGACGAGCCCACCGCCTTCCTGGATCCGCGGACCGAGGCCGACCTGCTGCAGTCGCTGGCCTGTTTCACCCGTGGCCGCGCGGTGCTGATGGCCACCCACAGCGCGACGGCGATGCAGTGGGCCGATCGCGTGGTGCGGCTGCATGAGGAGGTGCGCGCATGAGCGGCGACGATTCCCTGCGCGCGGTGTTCGCCCGGCATCGCGTACGGCTGCTGCTGGCGGTGGTCTTGCTGTTGCTGACGATGCTGGCCGGGGTCGGCCTGCTGGGGCTGTCCGGCGGCTTCCTGACCGCCGCCGCGCTGGCCGGGGCGCTGGGCGCGGGAACCACCTTCAACTTCTTCTCGCCCTCGGCGGGGATCCGCGCCCTGACCTTCGTGCGCATCGTTTCGCGCTACTTCGAGAAGCTGGTCGGCCATGACGCCACCCTGCGCATCGCCCGCGACCTGCGGGTGTGGTTCTTCCGGCGGGCGTTGCCGCTGGCGCCGGCACGCCTGGGCGGCACGCGTACCGGCGAACTGCTCGCGCGGCTGATGTCCGATATCGGCGAGGTCGATGGCCTGCTGGTGCGCGCGCTGGGGCCGCTGCTGGCGCTGGCCGGCATCGCCCTGGCCAGCATCGCCGTGGCCGCCGCCATCCATTGGCCGGCGGCGGTGGCGTTGCTGCTGCTGTCGCTGCTGGTCGGCATCGGCGTGCCGTTGCTGGCGGTGCGCCACGGCGACGCGGGCGAAGCCGAGCGCGCGCGGCATCGTACCCGGCTGCGCACGCTGGCCTACGAAGGCCTGGAAGGCGCCGCCGACCTTGCCGCGCTGGACGCGCGCGATGCCTGGCGCGCGCGCGTGGACGGCGCGGCACGCCAGCTCGCCGCCGACGACCACCGCCGCCGCGGCCGCCTGATCGCCGGCAACATGCTGCATTCGGCCTGCGCCGGACTCGGCCTGCTGGCAATGCTGTGGCTGGCGCTTTCCGCCTTCCAGGAGGGCCGGGTGACGGCGCCGCTGGCCGCCGCACTGGTGTTCCTGACCGTGGCGTTGCTGGAAGTCGCGGCCGGGTGCGGGCTGGCCTGGCAGGCGCTGCAGTCGGCACGCATATCGGCCGGGCGCCTGCAGGCCATCGTCGAGCAGCCGCCCTCGGTATCCGACCCCGCGCATCCGCGTCCGGTACCGGCGCCGCCGGCCACGCTTTCGTTCGAGCAGGTGGTGTTCGCCTGGCCCGGCGAGAGCCGGCGCGTGCTCGACGGCATCGACCTGCAGTTACGGCCCGGCGAGCGCATCGCCATCGGCGGTGACAGCGGCTGCGGCAAGACCACGCTGTCGGCCCTGCTGCTGCGGCTGTGGGACCCGCAGGCGGGGGCGGTGCGCTGGGGCGGGGTGGACCTGCGCGAGGTCGCGCAGGACGATTGGCATCGCCATGTCGCCTGGTTGCCGCAGGGCGCGCCGGTGTTCGCCGGCAGCATCGCCGACAACCTGCGCCTGGGCCAGCCGCAGGCCGACGAGGCGCGGTTGTGGGCGGTGCTCGAACAGGTAAGGCTGGGCGACTGGGCGCGCCGGCAGGGCGGGTTGTCGGCCTGGGTCGGCGAGAACGGCGCCACCATGTCCGCAGGCCAGGCGCGCCGCCTGGCGATGGCACGCGCGTTGCTGCGCGACGCCCCGCTGATGGTGCTGGACGAACCGACCGAAGGCCTGGACGTGGATACCGCCGACGCGCTGCTGGTCGACATGGCCGCGGCCCTGGGCCCGCGCAGCCTGCTGATGATCACCCACGGCCACCTGCCCGACGGGGTGGTGCACCGCCAGTACCGGTTGCAGCGGGGGCGCCTGCGGCCCGTGGACGCCGAGGCGCGGGGCTGAGGCCGGCTGGAACCGGGTGCCGGCCGCGTCCGGCACCCTCGATGCATCCCGGTCGAAGGCGGCGTTTCCCCCGTGCGGGCCGTGCCGGGCGCGGCGATGCCGGGCAACCGGCGGGCGTGCACCTGACGCCTGCCCGCCGCAGGCCGTGCTGCACGCGGTCATCGATAGCGGGTGCCGCGGCCTGGTGGTGAGGGGGCCGGGACGCGCCGGTCGCGTTTGTCCGCCTGTGCCGGCGCTTCCTCGCGTACGCGCAGGAAGCGGGCGAAGCGTGGCAGGCCGTTGGCGGTCAAGCCGGTGTAGCGATAGGTGACCAGGCTGCCGATCGCCGGGGGGACCACGCGCTGCGCGTCCTTGAAGCCGCTGCCGATGCGGAAGCGGACGCCATCGGCGCGCTCCACCAGCAGTGCCCCCAGCATGCCGGCGTACCGGCCCTTGCCGGGCAGGTGCGCGACTACCCGCGCGTCGGCATCGTTCCAGGGCTTGAGCTTGAGCAGGCCGGCGCTGCGGCCGGCAATGTAGCGGTTGTCCTGGTGGTGCAGCATCAGCCCTTCGCCACCGGCGGCCACGGTGGCCTCCAGCTGGCGACGCAGTGCGCGGGTGTCGGCGATGCGTTGTTGCGGGATGAGCTCCAGCGTCGGCGAGGCGGTGCGTTCGAACAGGACGCGCAGGGCTGCCAGGCGCTGGTCGAAGGTGCCGGGGTGTCCGGGCAGGTCGAAGACCATCAGGCGCAGGGTCCGCCAGGCGGCCGCATCGGGTGGGTAGCGGCGCACGGTGCTGCTGGCGTGTTCGAAGCGGCCGCGCCCCGCCCACAGTTCGCCGTCCAGGGGCTGCCGCGGCCAGCCGCGGGTGAAGCCGTCCGGGGCGTCGATGCGGTGGCCGGCGCGGGTCCACAGTGCATGCCCGTCCCAGCGTGCGCGGACGCCGTCGAGCTTTTCGCTCACCCAATACCGGGAGACGTCCGGCCCGTCGCGCCATTGGCTGGCCAGCATCGGCGAAGGCGCGGCCGCGGCAGCGCTCCATGGCAGAAGCAACAGGTACAGCAGCACGGTCGGCAGGCGTCGCATGTGCCCTCCAGGTGGTGGCGGAGGGACAGCATGGCGGCCGGGCAGGGGCGCCGGGATCGGGCGCAGGCGGCGTGCGGCGTGGGCCGATGCCACGCCGCACCGTCGGTCAAGGGCCGGTAAGCGTGTCGAGGAAGCCGCGTACCGCCGGGCCGAAACGGTCGTAGTCCACCAGGAAGGCGTCATGGCCCTGCGGCGAGTCCATGCCGATGAAGTGCGCGTCGGCACCGCCCGCGCGCAGGCCGTCGGCGATCTGCTGCTGCTGTTCGACCGGGAACAGGATGTCGGTGTTGGCGCCGATGGCCAGCACCCGCGGCACGTGGATCTTCGCCAGCCCGGCCATGACGTCGCCGTTGCCGTATTCGGCCAGGTCGAACCAGTCCATCGCACGCCCCAGGTACAGGTAGCAGTTGGGGTCGAAGCGGCGCACGAAGCGGCGTGCGTGGCCTTCCAGGTAGCTTTCCACCTGGAACTCGAGCCCGAACGGATCGTCGTCGCCCTGCTCGGAATCCAGCCGTACGCGGCCGAAACGGCCGTCCCACTCCAGTGCCGAACGATAGGTGATGACCCCCAGCTTGCGCGCCATGCGCATGCCCGATTCCGGGTAGTGGGCGTCGTCGTAGTCGCCGCCGTTCCAGGCCGGGTCAAGGCGGATGGCCTCGCGCTGCAGCGAGCGGATGGCGATGGAGAAGGGCAGGGCCTGCGCGCTGCCGGAAATGTTGATGTGGGTGCGGGCGATGCCCGGGTGCTGCAACAGCAGGGCCAGCGCGGTCATGCCGCCCATCGAGTTGCCGATCAGGCACGCCAGCTGCCGAATGCCGAGCGCGCGCACCACCCCGGCGGCCGCGTTGGCGATGTCCTCCACCGACAGTTCGGGGAACGACAGCCGGTACGGCCTGCCGGTGGCCGGATCCAGCGAGGCCGGGCCGGTGGAGCCCTTGCAGCTGCCCAGCGAGTTGACGCAGACCACGAACCAGCGGTCGGTATCGATCGGCTTGCCGGGGCCGAGCATCGGCTCCCACCAGCCGGGTGCGGGGTTGCCGGGATGGCTGGCGGCATGGGCGTCGGGCGACAGCCCGGTGACGATCAGGATGGCATTGCCGGCGTCGGCGGCCAGCGTGCCCCAGGTTTCGTAGGCGATGCGCGCGCCGTGCAGTTGGCCGCCGCGCTTCATCGGGAACGGCGAGGCCAGTGCGTGGAAGCGGCTGCCTTCGGGGATGAACTCGGTCATCGGCCGATTCTACCGGCCATGCGCCGATACGGGGATGACCCGCGATGCCCCGGCGTCATCAGGGCATGAGCCGGGGTTACCAGGGCCGCGGGGAATGCTGCCGCTGCGACCGCCACGTGGTGGCGCCGGCTGCCGGAACGGGCGGGGCGGGCGCCGCGGTGCGCCGGTTGCCGGGGCTCAGCGGGCCTGATCGTCGCGCACGGACAACCAGCCGTGGATCAGCCCGGCCTGGAAGAACGGCACGGGGGGCTGGAAACCGCCCGCGGCGATGATCGAAGCGATCTGCTCCGGGGGCAGTATCCCGACATCCCGGGCATAGGCGGCACGCATGCGCTCCAGGGCGTCGGCCGGAACGTCGGCTGCGGCCATCAGGCTCATCCATGCGCGCAGCAGCACCTCGTAGGCGGGCGACTGCACGTCCGAGGCCAGGTCGGAGCTTGCGAGCATCGCGCCCGGTGCGAGCCGGCGCGCGATGCCCTGGAAGAACCCGGAGCGGGCTACCGGATCGAGAATGAACTGGGATACCAGGAAGCAGGTGGCCGCGTCGAAGCTGGCCGTGTCCGGGAGCGACTCCAGGTAGCCTTCATGGAAATGGCAACGCGCCGAAATACCCTCCCGTTCGGCCGCCTGGCGGCACAGGGCGAGCATCGCGCCGGACGGTTCCACCGCGGTGAACCGCCAGCCGGGATGCTGCCGCGCGAGATGCATCAGCTCCGCGCCGGTTCCGAGCCCCACGCAGAGGATGCGCGCATCCGGCGGCAGCGTGGCGAAGGCCGAATCCAGCAGCAGGTGCAGGCAATCGCGGATCGGGTGGGTTTTGGCCCACTGTGCGTCGTAGCCGGCGGCCTGTTGGTCGAACAGCAGTTTGATCTGGTCCTGGTCCACCGCATCCGCTCCGACGTGTGGGTCACGGTTGGCCGAGCGTGATCCGCAGCGGCTCACGGGCGGGCAGGGCGACCTTCACCGGTACCGACTCCACGTCGCCGTCCTGGCGCATCGCGGTGCCGCTGGCGGACAGTCGCGCGAATACTTCCACCTCGCCCAGGGCGGACAGCTTCTGAGTCGGCATCGGGCTGTCGCCGTCGTCGAGCGTGACCGTGAGCGGTCCGGCCTGCGCCGGGTGGCGTTCGACCGCGACCGGCATCGGCGGGCCACCGGGAACGCGGGCGATGACGAACAGGGTGTCCCTGCCGGCGGCGACGCGCGCCTGCAGCGACGGTGCCAGGGTGACCTGCACGGTGATGGCATGGGCGCCGGCGCTGCCGGCCGCGGGGGGAGCCGGGGCGGGCGTGGCGGGCGGCATCCCGGCGTCGGCACGGGCGGCGTCGATCTGTTCGCGCAGCGCCGCGGCGGCATTGGGTTCCAGCCGCGGCAGCAGGCTTTCCCAGGTGCGCACGGCGGCTTCGTCCTGGCCGCGCTGGCGCTGCACGATGCCGATCAGCCAGATCGCGCGCTGGTTGTCCGGCGCCACCTTGCGGGCGCGTTGCAGCCATTCCACGCCGGTGTCGTCGAACAGCATTTTCGGATGTGCGCGGGCGCGCGCCTGCGCCGCTTCGATCAACAGCTCGGGCTGGTCGGGGTCGAGCTTCAACGCGCGCTCGAACGAGGCGGCGGCATCGGCCACACGCCCGAGTTCGAGCTGCGAGCGGGCCAGCAGGACCCAGCCTTCGGTGCGCTCGGGATGCTCGTCGAGCACCGCGCGCAGCTGTTCGACCGCCTGCTCCAGGCTCTGCGGCGGCGCCTCGTCCGGCGCCTGCAGTGCCGCCGGCGTGCCGAGCCACAGGTACAGGCCCACGGTGGCGACCGCGATCGAGCCGACCAGGGTGCCCCAGATGGCGCGCTTGCCGGCGCGCAGCAGCGGCCACAGCATGGCACCGCCGGCAATGATGGCCAGCAGTGCGGCCAGCGACAGGAATACCGCCTTCACCATTCGCGTTCATCCTGGTTGGCATCCGCGGCGGCCGGGGCGGGGGCGACGCGCCCACGCCGGCTCACGTGCACGAACAGCAGCGCCGCGCCGGCCAGCAGCAGGACGCCGGGGCCCAGCCACAGCAGCAGGGTGCTGCCTTCCATGCGCGGGCGGTAGAGCACGAATTCGCCGTAGCGCTCGACCAGGAACTGCTTGATCTGCGCATCGCTGCGGCCTTCGCGCATCAGGTTGAGGACCTCGCGGCGCAGGTCGTGGGCGATCTGCGCGTTGGAGTCGGCCAGCGACTGGTTCTGGCATTGCACGCAGCGCAGTTCGGCGGCCAGCGCGTGGAAGCGCGCTTCCTCGGCACGGTCGCGGTACTGCAACGGGGCCGGGTCGCCCATCGGCTGCGCCATCGCCAGCCAGGGCAGGCACAGCGCGAGCAGCATGGCCGCCAGCCGCGTCATCGCGCGGTCTTCCCGCCGGCGCCGGCCTCGATCTTCTCCAGCGCCGGGATCAGCTGCCGGTCGAGCACGTCCTGGGTGATGGCGCCGCTGTACTTCCAGCGCACGATGCCGCTGCCGTCCACCAGGAAGGTCTCCGGCGCGGCGGCGATACCCCAGTCCAGCGCGGTGCGGCCTTCTTCGTCGGCCACCACCACCATGTAGGGATTGCCCAGCTGTTCCAGCCAGCGCAGGGCGTCGGCGCGCTCGTCCTTCCAGTTGTAGCCGATCACGCGCACGCGCTTGGTCTCGGCGAACCGGGTGAGGATCGGGTGCTCGTCGCGGCAGGTCGGGCACCAGCTGCCCCACACGTTGAGCAGGTAGGGCGCGCCGCGCAGGTCGTGGCCGCTGACCTTGACCGTGGGGTCGTGCAGCACCGGCAGCGAGAAGTCCGGCGCGGGCTTGCCGATCAGCGCCGAAGGCAGGCTGTCACGGTCGGGCCGGTCGGAACGGCTGACGCCATAGAGCATCAGGCCGACCAGGCCCAGGAAGAACAGCGCGCCGATGATCAGCGCGACCGGCGGCAGGCGATGGGGAGGATTCGGAGTGGGCGACGTGTCGGACATCAGGATTTCTCGGGCAGCCGGCGGAAGCGGCGGTCGACGGCGGTGACGAAGCCGCCCAGGGCCATCAGCAGCGCGCCCAGCCAGATCCAGCGGACGAAGGGCTTGACCTGCACGCGGACCGCCCAGGCACCATCGCCCAGCGATTCGCCGAGCGCAACATACACATCGCCGCCCAGTGCCGGATGGATGCCGGCCTCGGTCATCGGCATACCGCCGCTGGCGTACATGCGCTTTTCCGGGTGCAGCAGGGCGACCTCGCGGTCGCCGCGGAACACGCGCACGTGGCCGCGGTCGGAGTGGTAGTTGGGGCCGTCGCTGGCGTCCACGCCCTCGAACGCCAGACGGTAGCCGCCGGCCTCGACCGCGCTGCCCGGCGTCAGCGCCACTTCATGCTGGATGCTCAGCGATTCCACCAGCAGCGCGCCGACCAGGAACACGGCGATGCCGGCATGGGCGATCAGCATGCCCCAGGTCTCGGCGTTGGGACGGCCACCGCCGCGCAGGCGCTGCCACAGCACGTACGCGGTGCCGGCGCCCACCCATGCCGCGGCGGCGATGCCGACGGCGGTCTTGAGCTTGCCCTGCGGCGCCATGAACCAGGCGACCACGCCCAGCAGCAGGGCCAGCACCGCCCATGGCGCCAGCAGGGCGAGCGGGCGCAGGCCCTGTTCGCGCTGCCAGCGGGTCAGCGGGCCGAACGGCAGCAGCAGCACCAGCGGCGCCATCAACAGCAGGAACAGCGTGCCGAAGTAGGGCGGCCCCACCGAGACCTTGCCCAGGTCCAGCGCATCGGCCAGCAGCGGGTACAGCGTGCCCAGCAGCACCATGGCGCAGGCGCAGCTGAGCAGCAGGTTGTTGGCCAGCAGCAGGCTTTCGCGCGAATTGAGCGCGTAGGCGCGGCGCGGATCGGCCGGGCCGCCCATCGCCGGGGCCCGCAGCGCGTAGAGCAGCAGCGCGCCACCGATCACCAGCGCCAGGAACACCAGGATGAACAGGCCGCGCGCCGGGTCGGCGGCGAACGAGTGCACGCTGGTCAGCACGCCCGAACGCACCAGGAAGGTGCCCAGCAGCGACAGCGCGAACGCGGTGATGGCCAGCAGCAGGGTCCAGCCGATGAACACGCCGCGCTTTTCCGTGGCGGCCTGCGAATGCAGCAGCGCCGCGCCGGCCAGCCACGGCATGAAGCTGGCGTTCTCCACCGGGTCCCAGAACCACCAGCCACCCCAGCCCAGTTCGTAGTAGGCCCACCAGCTGCCCAGCGCGATGCCCAGGGTGAGGAAGGCCCAGGCCACGTTGGTCCACGGCCGGGTCCAGCGCAGCCAGCGCACGTCGATGTGGCCATCGAGCAGGGCGGCGACGGCAAAGGCGAACGGCACCGCGAATCCGACATAGCCCAGGTAGAGCATCGGCGGGTGGATGATCAGGCCCGGGTCCTGCAGCAGCGGGTTCAGGTCGCGGCCCTCGACCGGTGCCGGCAGCAGCCGCTCGAACGGATTGGAGGTGAACAGCAGGAAGGCCAGGAAGCCCACGCTGATCAGGCCCATCACCGCCAGCACGCGCGCCATCACCGGCGGCGGCAGGCGCCGCGAGAACCCGGCCACCGCCGCGGTCCACAGCGCCAGCACCAGCGTCCACAACAGCAGCGAGCCCTCGTGCGCGCCCCATACCGCCGAATAGCGGTAGATCATCGGCAGCAGCGAATTGGAGTTCTCGGCCACGTAGCGCAGCGAGAAATCCTGGCGCACGAAGGCCGCGGTCAGCACCACGAACGCGCCCAGCACCATGGCCAGCTGCAGCGCCGCGGCCGGGCGGGCGATGGCGATGAACGGGGCGATGCCGCGCTGCGCGCCGACCAGCGGCAGGACGCTCTGCAGCAGTGCCGCCAGCAGCGCGAGGATCAGCAGGACCTGTCCGATCTCGGCGAGCACTCAGCGCGACTCCGCCGGCGTGGCCGTGGCCGGGACCTGGTGCTTGTCATGGGCCACGCCCATTTTGTCGGCCAGTTCCTTGGGCATGTAGGTCTCGTCGTGCTTGGCCAGGACGTCCTCGGCCACGAACACGCCGCCGGCCATGCGCCCGGTGGCGACCACCGCCTGGCCCTCGCGGAACAGGTCCGGCAGGATCTTGTCGTAGGTCACCGGCAACCGCGCGTCGCCATCGGTCACCTCGAAGCGCGCCAGCAGCGCGCCGGGGGCGCGCTGGAACGAGCCCTTGGCGACCATGCCGCCGAGGCGGAAGCGCGCGTCGGGCGCGACCTTGCCGGCCTTCACCTCGGCCGGGGTGTACAGATAGGCGATGTTGCGCTGCAGGGCGGTGGCCACCAGCGCGGCGGCGATGCCGGCCACGGCAAGCACCAGCAGCACCAGCAGCAGGCGGCGGCGTTGCACAGGACTCATCGGCTCAGTTCCTCGTCGCCGGGCGCAGCGGCCTGGGCATTGCGGCTGGCGCGCGCCAGGCGGTTGCGTACCTCGCGCAGCTGTCGCCGCACCTGCAGGCGCGGGATGGCGAAGTCCCAGGCCAGGACCACGAAGAACACCGCATAGGCCAGGGCCACGTACTGGAAGTAGGTCATGTCAGTTTCTCCACGCGCTCGCGTACCCAGGCCTTGCCGGCCTCGCGGCGCAGGTTGTCGGCGCGGGCGCGGGCCAGCAGCGAGCCGGCGAACCAGAACTTGGTGGCCAGCACCATCAGCCACAGCGGCAGGATCATGCTGCCGTCCATGCTGGACTCGCCGAACATGCGGATGGTCTGGCCCTGGTGCAGCGAGTTCCACCACACCACCGAATAGCGGATGACCGGCAGCAGCACCACGCCGACGATGGACAGCAGCCCGGCGGCGCGGGCGGCGGCGCGGCGGTCGTCGATGGCGCCATACAGGCCCATCACCCCCAGGTACAGGAACAGCAGGATCAGCTCGGTGGTCAGGCGCGGGTCCCAGTCCCACCACGTGCCCCACATCGGCTTGCCCCAGATGCTGCCGGTAAGCAGGGTGATCAGGGTGAAGGCGGCGCCGATCGGCGCGCAGGCCATGGCCAGGATCTCGCACAGCTTGACCCGCCAGACCAGGGCGATGGTGCTGTAGAACGCCATCAGCCCGAACACGAACAGGCTCATCCAGGCCGAGGGCACGTGGATGTAGAGGATGCGGAAGCTGTCGCCCTGCTGGTAGTCGGCCGGCACCACCGCCAGCGCCTGCCACAGGCCGAAGGCGAACAGCGGCAGCGAGGCCACGTAGCACCAGGGCGACCAACGGGCGGCGAAAGCGTCGAAATAGGCAGGGGACCCCAGCCGATGGAACCAACCTGGCAAACCTTTGAACATCCGCTCGCTCGTCGAGGAAAACGATGGCGGGGTGGACCCCTCCCACCCCGTTGCCGGGCACCGCGAAGCACGTGCGCCCGGCGGCTCGTGAAGATTAGCCGAAGACGGCGCGGTTGGCACGGCCAGCCCGCGCCGTGGCGGTCACTTCAGGGTGAGCGTGCCCTTCATCAGCGCCGCGTGGCCGGGGAAGCTGCAGAAGAAGGACAGCGGCGCGCCGGCGGCGGTGAGCTTGGCCACCGGGATGCTGAACGAGGTGCTTTCGCCGCCGCCGACCACCTTGCTGTGGGCGATCACGCGGGTGTCCCCGGCCTTGACGTAGTCGGCCGCCAGCCCGGCCTTGATGCCGTCGGTGTCGATCCCGCTCATGTCGGCGGCCTTGGCGACGACCACGTTGTGGCCCATCACGTTCTTGGCCATCTTGCCGGTGTGCTTGAGGTTGATGGTGAAGCTGGCGCAGCTCTTGGGTACGTCGATGTTGGCCATGTTGTAGCGCATGGCGTCGTTGCCCTCCAGGTTCACCGAGCAGCTGCCGGCGGCATGGGCGGCACCGGCGGCGCCGAGGGCCAGGGTGGAAGCGACGATCAGTTTGCGGAACATCTTCAAAGCTCCTGTCTGCGGGGATGGGCATGCGGCTGCGGGCGAATGGCCGGCCATGCTGTCGCCGGCGTTCGGGGTTGGCAAGCGACGCAATGTCGCAGGTCCGGAGCATGCGCCGGACGCTGCATGCCCGGTCTTCACACGGCCGGGGACGCCGGGCCGGCGTGGCGGCAGGACGGCGCCGGCGCAGCCGCCCGCGACGGCCGCCGGCGGCGCCCGTAACCCGCGGTCGCGGAAGCCGCCGGGAGGGTCAGGAATTGGCGATGCGGATCGCGGCCGCGGCGGTCAGCGGCGCCAGCAGCAGGCTGACCACCAGCCCGGCGCCGAGCAGCAGCAGCGCGCCGCTGGCGTCGAAGCCCTGCGCTGCCGCGGCCACCGCGCCGGCACCGAACACCAGTACCGGCACGTACAGCGGCAGCACCAGCAGCGCCAGCAGGATGCCGGAGCGGCGCATGCCCACGGTGAGCGCGGCAACCACCGCGCCGAGCAGGCTCAGCAGCGGCGTGCCCAGCGCCAGCGACGCCACCAGCACCGGCAGCTGCGCGCGTGGCAGCTGCATCAGTTCGGCCAGCAGCGGACTGACCAGCACCAGTGGAAAGGCGGTGGTCAGCCAGTGCGAGAACACCCGCACCGCGACCAGCCACGGCAACGGCACCGGCGACAGCAGCCACTGCTCCAGCGAGCCGTCCTCGGCATCGCCGCGGAACAGGGTATCCAGCGACAGCAGCCCGGCCAGCAGCACCGACAGCCACAGCACCGCCGCGGCCACCCGCTGCAGCAGGTCCGGATTGCCGCCCAGCGCCAGGGCGAACAGGGCCACGACCAGCAGCGCGAACAGGATCGGCTGCGCGGCGTCGCCGCGGCGCCGCCACAGCAGCTTCAGGTCGCGCGCGAGCAGCGCCCGGGCAGCGTCGAGCAGCGAGGGCTGCGGGCCGGGCAGGCTCATGCGGCGGTCTCCACCGCGGCGGAGCCGAGGGTGAACGTGCGGTTGCGCACCGGTGGCGCGGCGTAGGCGCCATGGGTGGTGACCAGGGCGGCGCCGCCGCTGCGCAGGTGTGCTGAAATCATGCGGTTGACCAGGTTGATGCCGTCCAGGTCGAGGTTGGCGTAGGGCTCGTCCAGCAGCCACACCGGTGCCGGCGACAGCCACAGCCGGGCCAGCGACAGGCGCTTCTTCTGGCCGGCCGACAACTGCCGCACCAGGGTGTCCTCGTAGCCGGCCAGGCCGACGATGGCCAGCGCGTTGCCGGGCATCTGCCGCACCCGGCGGCCCTGCAGGCCGCACAGCACGTGCAGGTTCTCCAGCGTGCCCAGGTCCTGCTTGAGCGCGGGCAGGTGGCCCAGGTAGGCGATGTAGCGCGAGCGGTCGCCGGCGCCGGCGGTGCGACCGTCGATCTGGATCGTGCCTTCGTCGGCGCGCAGCAGCCCGGCGAGCACGCGCAGCAGGGTGGTCTTGCCGGCGCCGTTGCCGCCCTGTACCAGCAGCGCCTCGCCGGCGTCCACGTGCAGGTCCAGGGGCCCGAACACCGGGTCGTCGTTGCGGGTGAAGCGCAGTCCGCGCGCGTCTAGCAGCGGCGGGGTGTTCAGGGTCGCGGTCATCGGATCGGGCGCTTCCGTCCTTGGGTGGGAGCGCAGGCAGGCTGGCGCATCGGGCGCGACATTATAGGCATTGCCGCCGGTGCCGCAGCGCGGGCTGGGCGGCCGTTGCCGCCGGCATTGCGTAAACTCGTCGTTTCCCTTCCCCCGACGCCGACGCATCGATGCAACCGCAGACCAAGCTGCCCAAGGTGGGCACCACCATCTTCACCGTGATGTCGCAGCTGGCCGCCGAGCACGGCGCGGTCAACCTGGGCCAGGGCTTCCCGGATTTCCCGGCGCCGCAGCGCCTGATCGACGAGACCGCCAGGGCCATGCGCGAGGGCCTGAACCAGTACGCGCCGATGACCGGCGTGGCGCCGCTGCGCCAGGCCATCGCGCAGAAGGCACTGGACTGCTACGGCGCGCAGGTCGACCCGGACACCGAGATCACGGTGACGTCCGGCGGCACCGAGGCGATCTTCAACGCCATCCATGCGGTGGTGCGGGCCGGCGACGAGGTCATCGTGCTCGACCCGGCCTACGACTGCTACGAGCCGGCCATCGACCTGGCGGGCGCACGCGCGGTGCATGTGGCGCTGGACCCGCGGACCTTCGCCGTCGACTGGGACAAGGTGCGCGCGGCGATCACGCCACGGACGCGGATGCTGATGGTCAACACCCCGCACAACCCGTCCGGCGCGATGCTCTCGGCCGCCGACATGCAGGCGCTGGCCGACGTGCTGCGCGGCACCGGCATCTACCTCATCTCCGACGAGGTCTACGAGCACATCGTCTACGACGGCGCCCGCCACGAATCGGCGCTGCGCTACCCGGAGCTGCGCGAGCGCGCCTTCGTGATCTCCAGCTTCGGCAAGACCTACCACTGCACCGGCTGGAAGATCGGCTACGCCATCGCCCCGCCGGCGCTGAGCGCCGAATTCCGCAAGGTGCACCAGTACAACACCTTCACCACCTACGGCCCGGCCCAGTATGGTTTCGCGGCGATGATCCGCGACGAGCCGGCGCACCACCTGGAACTGGGTGCGTTCTACCAGGCCAAGCGCGACCGGTTCCGCGAGCAGCTGCTGACCACGCGGCTGCAGCCGCTGCCGGTGCCGGGCGGTTACTTCCAGCTGGTGGACTATTCGGCCATCAGCGACCTGCCGGACCATGAGTTCGTGAAGTGGCTGACCATCGACAAGGGCGTCACCGCGATCCCGCTGTCGCCGTTCTACGAAACCGCGCCGGCTGGGCAGCGCCTGGTGCGGCTGTGCTTCGCCAAGAACGATGCCACGCTGGACGCGGCGATCGAGCGCCTGGTGAAACTGTGACGGACGAGCCGCTCGGCAACGACTGGAAACTGATGTTGCGCTACGGGCGCGCCACCACCCCATTCCAGCATTACCCGCTCATCGCCGACGGCGTTGCCGGCGCGCTCGCGGACGGCTTCGAATGCCGTCCTGGGCCGGCGGTGAGGGCGATGAAGGGATGGGCAACGGATGCCGACGAGGCCGCGGACATGCTCCGTTTCACCAGCGACGGGATCGGCTTCGGGATGACCGGGCGGGTTGTAATCCACGAGACGCCGCCGGACCAGCCGCCGCGCGGAAATCCTTTCGGCTACGACATCTCGTTCGTGCCTTGTGACGGTGAGGGTGATACCGATGAATGACCTGCGCATTTCCCTCGTGCAGGGCGACACCCGCTGGCACGACCCGGCGGGCAATCGCGAGCATTATGGCGCGCTGCTGGCGCCGCTGGCAGGCTGCACCGACCTGGTGATCCTGCCGGAAACCTTCACCAGCGGCTTCTCCAACGACGCCATCGACAAGGCCGAGGACATGGACGGCCCGACTGTGGCCTGGATCCGCGAACAGGCGCGCGCGCTGGGTGCGGCGGTCACCGGCAGCGTGCAGTTGCGCGTCGACGGCGGGGTCTTCAACCGGCTGCTGTGGGCCACGCCCGATGGCGGGCTGCGGCACTACGACAAGCGCCACCTGTTCCGCTATGCCGGCGAGCACAAGCGCTATGCCGCCGGGCGCGAGCGCCTGTGCGTGGAACTGAAGGGATGGCGGATCAATCCGCAGATCTGCTACGACCTGCGTTTCCCGGTGTTCTGCCGCAACCGCTTCGACGTCGAGCGCCCCGGGCAGATGGATTTCGATCTGCAGATCTTCGTCGCCAACTGGCCGTCGGCGCGCGCCCATGCCTGGCGCACGCTGGCGCGCGCGCGGGCGATCGAAAACCTGTGCTACGTGGCGGTGGTCAACCGCGTCGGCGTGGACGGCAATGGCCTGCACTACGCCGGCGACAGTGCGGTGATCGACTTCCTCGGCCAGCCGCAGGTGGAAATCCGCGAGCGCGAGCAGGTGGTGACCACCGTGGTCTCGGCGCAGGCGCTGGCCGAGCACCGCGAGCGCTTCCCGGCGATGCTGGACGCCGATGCCTTCACCCTGGGCTGATCCGGGGCGACGCTGAACGCCGGCCGGATGGCGCGGCCGGTACCTGTCTGCGGACGCGGGCGCGCTGCTAGGCTCGCCGCGTCCCCTTGCGAGTGGAGAACGAACCATGAAGATCCTGGCGGGAGCCCTGCTGCTGGCGGCTGGTGTCGTTGCGCCGTCCGCGCACGCGGCCGGCAACATCGACTGCGAACTGCGTTTCAACCTGTCCGGCTGGTCGATCTTCTACAAGACCGCCACCGGCAACGGCACCATCACCTGCGACAACGGCGCCAGCATCCCGGTGAAGATCCGTGCCAAGGGCGGCGGCCTGACGGTCGGCAAGTCCACGGTCAGCGATGGCCGCGGCAAGTTCACCGGCGCCTACAGCGTCAACGACCTGATCGGCACCTACGGTGGGGCCGAGGTCCATGCCGGCGCATCCCGTTCCAGCAACGCCCAGGTGGTGACCAAGGGCGACATCTCGCTGGCCCTGGCCGGTACCGGCCGTGGCTGGGACCTGGGCGTGGGTTTCGGCAAGTTCGTGATCGAACGGCGCTGAGCCGGCGTGCGCGTGACCGGCGTGGCGGCCTGAGCGTCCGTCCGCCGCGGGCAACGCGCCCAACATCGCCCGCGTCCCGGTCACGCCGGGTGACAGCGACGGCTGCAGCGGGCGTGTAGCGCCCCTACGCGAACGCCCGGCACTGGGCCGGGCGTTCGCAGTCATGCGCGGGCAGGCGGGCCGTGGCGGCCGGCCTGCGCATCAGCCGCCGCGCGGCCCGCGACCGCCGCCGCCGGGACGACCACCACCGCCGGGACGGCCGCCGCCCGGGCGGCCCGCCGGACGGCCGCTGCCGCCGGGACGGTTGCCGCCGCGCGGTGCGCCGGAAGGACGGTTGCCGGCCGGACGCGCGCCGTACGGGCTGAAGCCCGGGTTGGCGTGGTCGGACGGGAAGCTCGGGGCATTGCCCGGATGGCCATAGGGATGCTTGCGCTGACCCTGGCCTTGACCCTGCCCCTGACCCTGACCGGCGGACTGGCCGCCGCCCTGCGGACGCCCCTGGCCACTGGCGGAGCGCCCGGCGCCGCCGCCACCCGGGCGCGGCTTGCCGTACGGGCGGCCCTGGCCTTCGCCGGCCGGGCCACGGCCGGGGCCGCGGTTGCCGGACGGACCGGCGTTGCGGTGGCCGCTGGGCCCGGTGCTCACGCCTTCGGGTACGTACCAGGTGCGGAATGCGGCGGGATTGCCTTCCGGCAGGCTGCGGTCACCCTTGGGCTTGCGCTGCTTGAACGGCTTCTGCGACTGCTTGGCCGCCGCTTCGCCGCTGACGGTCAGGCCGCCCTTGAAGCCGCCGCCCTTGCCACCGCGGCCACGGCCGCGGTCTTCGCGCAGGGTGTCGAAGCGGCGCAGTTCGCGGCCTTCGTCGGCGGTGTTGTGGCCGTTGACGTAGGCATTGCCGCGGCCGCCTTCGCGCACGCGCACGGTGGTCTTGGCCGCCTTGCGCTGGCCGATCACCGGCTGCAGGGTCAGCGCCGACGGCGCGCCTTCTTCCAGCTTCAGCTCGGCGCGCAGCGCCTCGACCTGGGCATTGGGCAGTTCCACCGACTGCCCGCGCAGCAATTCGCGCGGCAGTTCGACCTTGCCGTAACGGGTGCGCTTGAGGCGGCTGACCTGGCAGCCCTGCGATTCCCACAGGCGGCGCACTTCGCGGTTGCGGCCTTCCTTGACCACCACCCGGAACCAGTCATGCGAGTCGGTGCCGCCGATGCGTTCGATCTCGTCGAACTTGGCCGGGCCGTCTTCCAGCGCGACGCCGCGGGCGAGGCGGTCGACGACGTTGTCCGGCACCTTTTCCTGGCCTTCCGGGGCACGCACGCGCACCACGTACTCGCGCTCGACCTCGAACGACGGGTGCATCATGGCGTTGGCCAGTTCGCCGTCGGTGGTGAGCAGCAGCAGGCCGGTGGTGTTGATGTCCAGGCGGCCGATGGCGATCCAGCGCGCGCCCTTGAGCGGCGGCAGCGACTCGAACACGGTCGGGCGGCCTTCGGGGTCCTCGCGGGTGGTCACTTCGCCTTCGGGCTTGTTGTAGACCAGTACGCGCGACGGGTCGGTCAGCGCGCTGGCGACGAAGCTGCGGCCGTCGAGGTCGATCTTGTCGCCGCTCTTGACCGACATGCCGGTCTGCGCGGTCTCGCCGTTGACCTTGACCAGGCCGTCGGCGATGCGCTGCTCCAGCGCGCGGCGCGAGCCCAGGCCGGCCTGGGCCAGGACCTTGTGCAGGCGTTCTTCCAGCCGGGGCTGCTCGACAGCGGCTTCGCGCTTGAGCGAGAGCTTGTTCAACGACGGCTTGCGGGGGGTGTCACTCATTCTGTTTGGCTCCGGCCGGCGTTTTCTTCGTCGGCCTCAGGTTCGGGATCGGCTTCGTCAACAGCCACGGTCGTCGTCGCGACGGCGTTGTTTCCGGTGTCTTCCACTTCCGCCGCGCGCTCTCCCGGCGCGGCGTCGGGTTCGCCCGTGGGGGCGGTGTCGGGTGCGGCATCCCCGTCGTCCGGGGCTGCCGCGGTGTCGGTGTCGCCGCGGCCGGCATCATCGTCCGCTGCGGCGGCTTCGGGGGTGGCCGCGGCGGCGGCGAGCGGGGCGGCCAGCTGGCCGTCGTCGCCCAGCGGCAGCTGCGGCTCCAGTTCGCCGATGTCGCGCAGTTCGGACAGCGGCGGCAGTTCGTCCAGGCGCTTGAGGCCGAAGTAGTCCAGGAACGCGCGGGTGGTGCCGAACAGCGCCGGCTTGCCGGGCACGTCGCGGTGGCCGACCACGCGGATCCATTCGCGCTCTTCCAGCGCCTGGATGATGTTGCTGCTGACCGCCACGCCACGCACCTGCTCGATCTCGCCGCGGGTGATCGGCTGGCGGTAGGCGATCAGGGCCAGCGTCTCCAGGGTGGCGCGGGTGTAGCGGGTCTTGCGTTCGGTCCACAGCCGCGAGACCCAGCCGTGCACCTCGCGGGTGATCTGGTAGCGGAAGCCGGAGGCGACCTCGACCAGCTCCACGCCGCGCCCCTGGCAGCCTTCGCGCAGCAGCTCCAGCGCGCGTTCGACGCTGCCCGGCGGCGCCGGCTGCTCCTCCGGGAACAGCTCCTGCAGCTGCGCCAGGGTCAGCGGCTGGCTGGAGGCCAGCAGTGCGCCTTCGACGATGCGGTTGATCAGCGGTTGATCCATGTGTCGGGAATGTCGCTCAGGCGGGGTCGGTGGTGTCGGCGTCGTCGAATTCGCTCGAAAACTGCAGCGGCGCGTTGGTGTTGCCGGCGGCCAGCGATTTCACGTAGATCGGCGCCAGCGGCGCTTCCTGGACGATGTCCAGCAGTTGTTCCTTGGCCAGTTCCAGCAGCGCCAGGAAGGTGACCAGCACGCCGAGCTTGCCTTCCTCGGCGGTGAACAGCGTCTCGAAGCGGTAGAACTTGCCGTCCTCGAGCTGTTCCAGCACGTCCCCCATGCGCTGGCGCACGCTCAGCGCCTCGCGCTTGATGGCGTGGCCGCTGAACAGCTCGGCGCGCTTGAGCACGTCGTGCAGGGCCAGCAGCATTTCCTTCAGGTCCACCGGCGGCGGCACCTTGACCGTGGTCCGGTCCGGCACGAAGGCGTGGGCCGGGGTGGTATCGCGGTCCTGGCGGGGCAGGGCGTCGATGTCCTCGGCAGCCTGCTTGAAGCGTTCGTACTCCTGCAGCCGGCGCACCAGCTCGGCGCGCGGGTCGGCTTCCTCGCCATCCTGGCTGGGCGGGCGCGGCAGCAGCATGCGCGACTTGATCTCGGCCAGCATCGCGGCCATCACCAGGTACTCGGCCGCCAGCTCGAAGCGCAGCTCCTGCATGACGTTGATGTACTCGACGTACTGGCGGGTGATCTCGGCGACCGGGATGTCCAGGATGTCCAGGTTCTGCCGGCGGATCAGGTACAGCAGCAGGTCCAGCGGGCCTTCGAAGGCGTCGAGGATGACTTCCAGCGCATCCGGCGGGATGTACAGGTCCTGCGGGATCTGCAGGACCGGTTGCCCATGCACCACCGCCAGCGGCATTTCCTGCTGCTGCGGAATGGTGGGCGGCGCTGGCGGGTTCGCGGCGGGCGCGAGTTCTGAAGTCATCAGGGCGACATCGGGTGTTGCGAGCCTTTACGTTCCGGGTTCCCGCCCGGGACAGGGTCCAGCCTTCTGGATTGAAAGCCATGCGCGCCTGTCCGGCGTGCGTGCACATCAACAACGCGACATGCCGCGCTGTCATGCGGCAACGTCATCGCGAGGAGGTCGTCTACACAGTCCGGGACGGAATCGCGGATCGGTCGGACGGCGGTGGCCTTGCCTGCCGCCGCTCCGGGCCGTTACAGGCCGGCTGCGTGCAATGGCGTAAAGAGTAATCGCCCCGGCCGGGCGGTGTCCAGCGTCCAGGCGCTAGACTTGCCGGCCATCATTCAGCGGACAAGGAGCGGCGAGCGGTGTGGTATGTGATCGAAGGCTACGACGGGCAGGACGTACTGGCGGCGCGCCTGGCCGCGCGGGCGGCGCACCTGGCGCGGCTGCAGGCGCTGCAGGAGCAGGGGCGGCTGCTGCTGGCCGGCCCCTGTCCGGCGATCGACGCCGAGGACCCGGGCGCGGCCGGCTTCAGCGGCAGCGTGGTGATCGCCAGCTTCGACGACCTGGACGCGGCCCGCGCCTGGGCCGGCGCGGACCCCTACGTGGCGGCCGGCGTCTACCAGCGGGTCGACGTGCGGCCGTTCCGCAAGGTGTTGCCATGAGCCGGGTCGAGCGGATCCGGGCGGCCTTGGAGGCCGCGTTCGCGCCCACCCGGCTGGAGGTGGAGGACGACAGCCACCGGCATGCCGGCCATGCCGGCGCGCGCGACGGGCGGGGGCATTTCAATGTGCTCATCGTCAGCACGGCGTTTGCCGGCAAGGCGCCGCTGGCGCGCCATCGTGCGGTGTACGCCGCACTGGGCGCGATGATGCAGACCGATATCCACGCGCTGTCGATCGAGGCGCGTACGCCGGCCGAAGCCGGCGCCTGAACCGGGGCGGGGCGGACGGGGCCATGGGCCCCGTCCCGGGACGGATCGCGGGCGCGCCGGGGCAGGCCTGTCGGGCGAGGGAATCGCCTGTAACAAATTGTTTACAAATCGACATGGAAACGCTTACAGTCGCCGCGACCCCTGTCTACGGAGGGTATGGCGGTGGCGAAGCCGGCAATCACCATCAAGGATGTTGCCCGTGAGGCGAAGGTCTCCGTCGCCACCGTATCGCGTGCCCTCAACGGCCACGAGAACGTCGCCGAAGCGGTACGCCAGCAGGTGCTGGAAGTCGCCCGCCGGCTCCGCTACGCCCCGCACGCGGCCGCGCGCAGCCTGAGCAGCCGCAGTACGCAGACCATCGGCCTGGTGCTGCCCGACCTGCACGGCGAGTTTTTTTCCGAATTGATGCGCGGGATCGACGGTGTCGCGCGCATGCACCGCTGGCACCTGCTGGTCTCGAGCTACCACGGCGACCAGGAGCAGCAGGGCGTCGCCCTGCAGGCCATGCGTGGCCGCGTCGATGGCCTGCTGGTGATGTCGCCCTATACGGCGGACGCTGGTTTCCTGATGGACAACCTGCCGCCGGCACTGCCTACCGTGCTGATCAATACGCCGGTGGCGGATGGCCAGTACCCGGCGTTCGGCATCGATGACCATGCCGGCGCCCTGGCCATGACCCGCTACCTGCTGGAGGCCGGGCATCGCCGCATCGCCTTCATCGCCGGCCCCGACGGCAACCATGACGCCCGCGAGCGCCTGCGCGGCTTCGAGGACGCCATGGCCGCATCCGGTGCCGCCGCCGAGGGCAGGGTCCTGGCCGGCGGCTTCGACGAGGCATCCGGGTACGCGGCCGGACAGGCGCTGCTGCGCGAACCGCGCCTGCCCGATGCGGTGTTCGCGGCGAACGACATGATGGCGCTGGGCTGCCTGTACGCCTTCAGCCAGGCGGGCGTCCGCGTGCCGCACCAGGTTGCGCTGGCGGGGTTCGACGATATCCCGCTGGCACGTTTCGTTCACCCCTCCTTGACCACGATGCAGGTCAGCATCGCCGACCTCGGCGGGCGGGCGACATCGCACCTGCTGCACCTGATCGACCGCGACGACGGATCCGATGGGGGCGCTGGAACGACACTGGTACCCCGCTTGATCGTGCGCGACTCGACGTCCCGACGAGAGGTTTCCTGATCCACCGCCGATGCGCCGGAGTCCCCGGCGGCAAGGCGCCCGAACAAACCGAATGGCAGCCGCGCTGCCGCACCCGGAGAGCAACATGAACCATCCCGCTACCCGCAAGACGTACCCCGCCCGCAGGCTGCTCAGCTGTGCGCTGGCCAGTTGCCTCCTGCTGGGCGCCGCGCCGGCGTTCGCGCAGAGCACCGGCGCCACCATCCGTGGCCAGGTGATGGCCGATTCGGCCCCGGCCGCGCAGGCGCAGGTGACCGCGACCAACCTCGCCACCGGCCTGGCCCGCAGCGTGCAGAGCAGCGCCACCGGCAGTTACTCGCTGGCCGGCCTGCCGCCGGGCACCTACCGGGTGGACGTCGCCGCCGGTGGCAAGACCAGCAGCCAGAACATCACCGTGCAGGTCGGGCAGACCGCGACCGTCAACCTCGGCGTCGGCGGCATGCCCGAAACCGCCGGCGGCAGCGCCACCACGCTGGACGCGGTACAGGTGACGGCGCAGGCGCCGGTCGAGACCAGGACCTCGGAAATCGCCACCTATGTGACGTCCAAGCAGATCGACGCATTGCCGCAGAACACCCGCAACTTCCTGGCTTTCGCCGATACGGCGCCCGGCGTGCAGTTCATCACCGATGCCAGCGGCAACACGCGCGTGCGCTCGGGGGCGCAGAGCGCCAATGCGGTCAACGTGTTCATCGATGGCGTCGGCCAGAAGAACTACGTCACCACCGGTGGCATCAGCGGGCAGGACACCAGCCGCGGAAATCCGTTTCCGCAGTCGGCGATCGGCGAGTACAAGGTCATCACCCAGAACTACAAGGCCGAGTACGACCAGCTGAGCAGCGCGGCGATCGTGGCGGCCACGCGCTCTGGAAGCAACGAGTTCGAAGGCAGCTTCTTCTGGGACAACACCAGCACCGACTGGCGCTCGCGCAGCCGCTTTGAGAAGCGTGATGGCGCGACCAAGGCGCAGAGCAAGCAGGAGCAGTACGGCGTTTCCTTCGGCGGGCCCATCATCAAGGACGTGGCCCATTTCTTCGTTACCTACGAAGCAAAGGAATACCTGACTCCGAAAACCTTCCTGCTCGGCCGTGGCTACAGTCCCTCCGAGCTGCCGGCCGACCTGCAGGCGCAGTACGGCAACGGCACGTATACCTCGCCGTTCAAGGAGGACCTGTATTTCGGCAAGCTCGACTGGCTGTTCGGCGAGAATCACTATTTCGAGCTGACGGCGAAGTACCGGGACGAGAGCGAGACGATCCAGGTGCAGGACCAACGCCTGCCGTTGGCGGCCACGCTCAACGAGAACAAGGAGAAGCGCGTCGATCTGCGCTACCAGTTCAGCAGCTACAACTGGCTCAACGATGCGCACATCACCTACGAGGACGCGTTCTGGAGTCCCCGGCCCGCCAATTTCATCCCCGGCTATTACCTCAGCGACGGCAACTGGTGGGACACCATCGTGCGCAGTGGCGGCGGTGACAACTACCAGGACAAGGGGCAGAAGGGCTGGTCCGTACAGGACGACCTGACCTTCAATGGCTGGGACGGCCATACGGTGAAAATGGGGGTCAAGTACAAGCAGGTGGACCTGCAGACCCTGGAGCAGAACAAGTACAACCCGCAGTTCTACTACGACATCAATGAAAGCCTGGCGATACCGACCCACGTGGAGTTCGGTGCGCCGGTGTCCGGGTTCGGCAATGGCACGGTGAAGTCGAACAACAAGCAGTTCGGCATCTACATCCAGGACGACTGGGAGGTCAATGAACACCTGACCTTGAATCTGGGCGTGCGCTGGGATTACGAACAGACCCCGAGCTACGACGACTACGTCACGCCTGCCCAGGTCGTGTCCGCGTTGCAGGCGTCCAACGCGAACCTGCCCAACTCCGGGTTGAACATCAACGACTACATCAGCACCGGCCGCAACCGCTCGTCGGACAAGAACAACTGGGCGCCGCGATTCGGCTTCTCCTACGACATCCAGGGTGACCAGCGGCACGTGGTGTTCGGCGGCGCGGGGCGGTCCTATGACCGTAATCTGTTCGACTACCTGCAGAACGAGGTATCCAAGGCCAGTTGGGGCACGTACACCTACAACTTCAACACGCCGCTGCATCCGTGCGATCCCACCAACTCGGCGACCTGCCGGGACTGGGACCCGCGCTACCTGGATCCGGAATTCCTGCGGGCCTCGTCGGTGGCGGGCTCGCGCGAGGTGTTCCTGAACAACAACAAGCTCGTGGTGCCCTATTCGGATCAGTTCAGCCTGGGCATGCGCAACACCGTCGAGGTGCTGGGCAACGACTGGAATACGGAAGTGGCCTATTCGTACGTGCGCAGCCATGACGGCATCGCCTTCCTGCTGGGCAATCGCCGTGCCGACGGCAGCTTCTTCCCGGCCGATCCTGCGGGAGCGACCGATCCGCCGCCGTGGGGTATCGGCTTCGCGCCGTTCTCGAACCTGATCCTGGCCCAGAATGCGCTGGAGACGAAGAGCAAGTCGGTCTATGTGAAGCTGGAGAAGCCGTACACGAGCGCATCGCGCTGGGGCGTCACCCTGGCCTACACGTACACCGACTCCGAACAGAACAGCCCGATCGACGGGTGGCCGGGTGGGTTCAATGCCGAGACCATCCGGGACTACGGCTGGTTCCCCGGCAAGGTGCCCGAGAACAGGGTGGTGATGACGGGCATCTGGGACGGCCCCTGGGGCACCACGTTCTCCGGCAAGGGAACCTGGGCGGACGCGACCCCGCGCTACTACCAGAACTGCAACGTCTCAGCCTGGGCTTTCTGCCACTTCGAGAGCTACACGCCGCGCGAGAATTTCAAGCAGATCGACCTGGCGATGGAGAAGGTGTGGGATACCGGCAGCGACATCCGCCTGCGCATCCGGGGTGACGTGTTGAACGTGTTCAACTGGTCGAACTACGACGGCTACGAGGACTGGAGGGGTGGGGCCGCCGAGCCGCAGAACCCGGCCTGGGGCAAGCCGACGTCGATCGCATTGCCGACCCGCACCTTCAAGCTGTCCTTCGGCCTGGACTGGTAAGGCCACGCGCCCGGCCGCCGGCAATGGCGGCCGGGCCAGCGCTGCGCCAGCCTCCATCCCACGGTTCCACCAACGGAAAGTGTCTTGAGCATCCCGCGTACCACCAAGCTGTTGCTGTGCACCGCCGCCGGGCTCGCACTGGGCCTCCTGGGCGGGTGCGGCAAGGCGCCCGAGCCGACCCCGAAAGTGGTGCCCCAGGTGATCCTGATCGAGCCGGACCTGCCGCCGCGGCCGATGAAACCCGAACTCCCGCCGCTGTTCGACGACATCGAGCGGCGTACGTTCCAGTTCTTCTGGGACACCACCAACGAGCGCAACGGGCTCACCCCGGACCGTTATCCGTCGCGTCCGTTCGCCAGCATCGCCTCGGTCGGTTTCGCCCTGACCGCCTATCCGATCGGCATCGAGAACGGTTGGGTCAGCCGCACCCAGGCGGTGGACCGCACCCTGACCACGCTGCGCTTCCTTCGCGACGTGCCGACCGGCCCGCAGCGTACCGGCAAGGCCGGCTACAAGGGCTTCTACTACCACTTCCTGGACATGCACGACGGCCGCCGCTACGACAGCTGGGTGGAGCTGTCCAGCGTGGATACCGCGCTGTTGTTGATGGGCGTGCTGTTCGCGCAGTCCTACTACGATGGCGACGACGCGCGCGAGAAGGAGATCCGCAGGATCGCCGACACGCTCTACCGGCGCGTGGACTGGCAGTGGCTGCAGCGCAACAAGCCGCTGGTGTCGATGGGCTGGTTCCCCGAGAGCGGCTTCATCCAGCACGACTGGATGGGCTACAACGAGGCGATGATGCTCTACGTGCTGGCGCTGGGCTCGCCGACGCATCCTGTCGAGCCCGATGCGTGGACGGTGTGGACGCGTACCTACGACAACGACTGGGGCGTGTTCCAGGGGCAGGAGTACCTGTCGTTCGGGCCGTTGTTCGGCCACCAGTACAGCCACGTCTGGATCGACTTCCGCGACATCCAGGATGCCTACATGCGCGAGCGCGGCATCGACTACTTCCTCAACAGCCGCCGCGCCACGCTGGCCCAGCGCGAGTACGCCATCGCCAACCCGATGCAGTGGAGGGAGTATGGCGAGAACGTCTGGGGGCTGACCGCCGGCGACGGCCCGCAGAACACCACCCAGGAATACAAAGGCGAGCAGCGCCAGTTCCGCCATTACTCGGCGCGCGGCGCCGGCCTGCGCGAGAATTTCGACGACGGCACCATCGTGCCGTCGGCGGCGATCTCCTCGCTGCCGTTCGCGCCGGAGGTGGTGATTCCCGCCACCCAGGAAATGCACCGGCGCTATGGCGACTACCTGTACTCCAGCTATGGCTTCCTGGACTCGTTCAACCCCAGTTTCGACTACGACATCCCGCTCAAGACCGGGCGCCTGATCCCTGACCGCGGCTGGGTGGCCAGCGACTACATCGCCATCGACCAGGGGCCGATACTGGCGGGCATCGCCAACTACCGCGACGAGTTCGTCTGGAACGTGATGAAGAAGAACCCGTACATCCGCAAGGGCCTGGAGCGCGCCGGCTTCGCCGGTGGCTGGCTGCTGCCGGAAGGGGAGGAGTGGCAGCCGCTGCAGAAGGACGACAAGGCCGCGGCTGCACGGGCGGTGGGCATCGCCGAGTCGCGGGCCGCCGCCGCGCAGGAGCAGAAGGCGGCGGACAAGCCCGCCGCGCGGCCGAAGTAGGGCGGACCGGTGACACTGCGCCTGCCCGTTCTGTTGTGCCTTGTCCTGCTGGCCGCCTGCGCGCGGCCGCAGGAGGGCACCACCCTGCGCTTCTGGGCGATGGGGCGCGAAGCCGAGGTGGTCGGCGAACTGGTGCGCGAGTTCGAGGCGGAGAACCCCGGCATCCGCGTCGAGGTGCAGAACATCCCGTGGACGGCGGCGCACGAGAAGCTGCTGACGGCCTATGCCGCCGATGGCCTGCCGGACATCTGCCAGCTCGGCAATACCTGGATACCCGAGTTCGCCACCCTGGGTGCGCTGACCCCGCTGCAGCCCTACGTGGACGCGTCGCGCGAGGTCGTGCCCGCCGACTACTTCCCGGGAATCTGGGATACCAACGTGGTCCAGGGGCAGCTGGTCGGCATTCCCTGGTACGTCGATACCCGGCTGCTGTTCTACCGCAGGGACCTGCTGCGCAAGGCCGGTTACGACCACCCGCCGCGCGACTGGGCCGAGTGGGAGCGGATGAACCAGGCGCTGAAGCAGGTGCTCGGACCTGGCCGCTACCCGGTGCTGATGCCGCTCAACGAGTTCGAGCCGCAGTTGTCGCTGGCGCTGCAGCAGGACGATCCGCTGCTGCGCGACCACGACACCCGCGGCAATTTCGCCAGCCCCGGGTTCCGCCGCGCGCTGGGCTTCTACGCCAACATGTTCGAGCAGGGCTGGGCGCCGAAGATGTCCGAGACCCAGATATCCAATGTCTGGGACGAGTTCTTCCGCGGCTTCACCGTGTTCTACCTGTCCGGGCCGTGGAACATCCGCGAATTCCGGCAGCGCCAGCCGGCGTCGCTGGACGGCGAGTGGGGCACCGCGCCGCTGCCGGGCCCGCACGGCCCGGGGGGCGGCATCGCCGGCGGCACCAGCCTGGTGATCTTCCAGTCGTCGCCGCACAAGCAGGCGGCATGGAAGCTGGTCGAGTTCCTGTCGCGGCCTGCGGTACAGCAGCGTTTCCACGCCATCATCGGCGACCTGCCGCCGCGCCGCAGCGTGTGGAAGCGCGCGGCGCTGGGCGAGGACCCGCTGGCCGCCGCGTTCGGCGAGCAGCTGGAGCGGGTCAGGCCCACGCCGAAGGTGCTGGAGTGGGAGCGCATCGCCCAGGAGATGCGCATCGTCAGCGAACAGGTGGTACGCGGCGGCCTGGACCAGGACACCGCGGTCAGGCGGCTGGATGCGCGCGTGGACGACATCCTCGCCAAGCGGCGCTGGATCGTCGAACAGCAGGCAGCGCGGGAGGCCGCACGATGAAGCGGGGCATGCTCGCCGGCTGGGTGTTCGCCGCGCCTGCACTGATCGTGATCGGGGTGTTCTTCGGGCTGCCGGTGCTGTCGGCATTGGCGTTGAGCCTGACCGACTTCGACCTGTACGCGCTGGCCGACCCGCACAACCTGCGCTTCGTCGGCCTGCACAACTACCTGGACCTGCTGCGCACGCCCATGTTCTGGAAGTCGCTGGGCAACACCGCGTATTTCGTGGTGCTCGGAGTGCCGCTGTCCATCGCCCTGTCGCTGGGCGCGGCGATGCTGCTCAATGCGCCGGTGGCGCGCTTCAAGCCCGTGTTCCGTACCGCGCTGTTCGCCCCGGTGGTGACCACGCTGGTGGCGGTGGCGGTGATCTGGCGCTACCTGTTCCATACCCGCTACGGGCTGGTGAACTGGACGCTGGGGCATGTCGGCATCGACCCGGTGGACTGGCTCGGCGACCCGCACTGGGCGATGCCGACCATCATCCTGTTCGCGGTGTGGAAGAACTTCGGCTACAACATGGTGATCTTCCTGGCTGGGCTGCAGGCCATCCCGCGCGACCTGTACGAGGCCGCGCGGATCGACGGCGCCTCGCGCTGGAAGCAGTTCCTGCACATCACCCTGCCGATGCTCGGGCCGGTGCTGCTGGTGGTCGGGGTGATCACCGTGTCCGGCTACTTCCAGCTGTTTGCCGAGCCCTACGTGATGACCCGCGGCGACCCCCTGCAGAGCACGGTCAGCGTGCTGTATTACATGTTCGAGGAAGGCTTCAAGTGGTGGAACCTGGGGCGCGCCTCGGCGGTGGCGTTCCTGCTGTTCCTGATCATCCTGGGCGTGACCACGTTGATGTTGCGCTTCGGCCGGCGCAGGGAGCTGGTATGAGCCGCGAGATCGGTCAATCGCGCGCCTGGGGCGGCTGGATCAACGGCGCCCTGCTGGTCCTGGCGCTGGTGAGCCTGGCGCCGCTGGCATGGATGCTGTCGGTGTCGTTCATGCCCAGCGGACAGGCCTCGCAGTTCCCGCCCCCCCTGCTGCCGGCGCAGCCCACCCTGGACAACTACCGCGAACTGTTCGCGCGCACCGGCATGGCCGGCAATTTCCTCAACAGCCTGGGCATGTCGGTGGGCATCACCCTGGGCTCGCTGCTGTTCAACACCCTGGCCGGCTACGCCTTCGCCAAGCTGCGCTTCGCCGGCCGCGAGCGGGTGTTCCAGGCGCTGCTGGCGGCATTGGTGATCCCGGCGCAGGTGGCGATGCTGCCGCTGTTCCTGCTGATGAAGCAGCTGGGGCTGGTCAACACCTGGGGCGGGGTGGTGGTGCCGGCGCTGGCCAGCGTGTTCGGCATCTTCCTGGTGCGGCAGTATGCGCGCTCGATCCCCGACGAGCTGCTGGAGGCCGCGCGCATCGACGGCGCCAGCGAGGCGCGGATCTTCTTCCAGATCGTGCTGCCCATGCTCAAGCCGGTGCTGGTGACGCTGGCGATCTTCACCTTCATGGGCGCATGGAACGACTTCATGTGGCCGTTGATCGTGCTGACCGACCAGGAGCATTACACCCTGCCGGTGGCGCTGGCCTCGCTTTCGCGCGAGCACATCATGGACGTGGAAATGATGATGGCCGGCGCGGTGATCACCGTGGTGCCGGTGCTGGCGCTGTTCCTGCTGCTGCAGCGTTATTACATCCAGGGGCTGCTGCTGGGCAGCGTGAAGGGGTGAGCCGGCGCGTTTGCGAGGCATCGCCTCGCGCAGCCGCGGCCGCCCGGGCAAGGAGGGCCGGGCAGGGTTTCCCGGCGCCGCTGGCGTCGCGCCGGGGAGGGCGGCGAAAAACTGCCGGATCCCCGTCTGCACCCACCTTCAGTTCTGCGAAAATCCCACCATGGCCGCTGCCCCCGCACCGAGATCCACCGCGATGAGAATGTTCCTTGCCGTCGTGCTGCTTTCCGCCGCGACGCTGGCCGGCAACGGCCTGGCCGCCGAGACGGGAAGCCGGGTGCTGGCGAAGTTCGACGACATCGGCGCCTGGCAGCTGATCACCTCGCCGCAGGTCAGCGGCTCGCTGCGGCCGGTGACCGGCAACGGCGGCCGCGCGTTGTGCCTGGACTACGACTTCCACGAGGTGTCCGGCTATGCCGGCATCCGCCGCCGGCTGGACGTCACCTGGCCGGACAACTACCAGGTGAGCTTCGGCCTGCGCGGCGATTCACCGGCCAACGACCTGCAGTTCAAGCTGATCGATGCCAGCGGCGACAACGTGTGGTGGGTCAACCGCAGCGGTTACAGCTTCCCGAAGGACTGGACCCGGGTGAGCTACCGCAAGCGCCACATCGAAAAGGCCTGGGGTCCTGGCCAGGACCGGGTCCTGCGGCGCAGCGCCGCAGTGGAGTTCACCATCTACAGCAAGGTGGGGGGCAAGGGCACGGTGTGCTTCGACCAGCTCACCCTGCAGCCGCTGCCGAAGGAGGACACCTCGGCACTGACCACCACGGTGATCGCCGACACCGCGACCGCGCTGCAGCAGCGCATCGCCGACGGCAAGCCGGACACGGTGTGGATCAGCGGCGGGGTCAAGCAGCAGACAGTCAGCCTGGACCTGGGCAAGGTGCGCGAGTTCGGCGGCGCGGTGATCCAGTGGGTGCCGGGGCTGGAAGCCTCGCGCTACGTCGTGCAGGCCTCGGTCGACGGCCGCGACTGGCACCGGCTGCGCGAGGTGACCGCCGGTGGCGGCGGCCGCGATTGGCTGGCCCTGCCCGAGACCGAGGCGCGCTACCTGCGGTTCGACCTGGTCGACGGTCCCAACTGGCGCTATGGCATCCGCGACATCAGCCTGAAGCCGCTGGAGTTCGCCGCCACGCCCAATGATTTCGTGCGCTCGGTCGCGCGCGACCTGCCGCGCGGGTCGCTGCCGCGGGGCTTCTCCGGCGAGCAGCCGTACTGGACCCTGCTGGGCCTGGACGGCGGCCGCGAGCAGGCGCTGATGGGCGAGGACGGCACCCTCGAGGCCGCGCGCGCCGGCTTCAGCATCGAGCCGTTCGTGGTGCTCGACGGCAAGGTGCTGGGCTGGGCCGACGTGAGCGCCAGCCAGCGCCTGCAGGACGGCTACCTGCCGATTCCCTCGGTCGAATGGAAGCACGACCGATTCGGCCTGCAGGTCACCGGTTTCGTGCAGGGTCGCCCCGAGCAGGCGCAGCTGGTGGCCCGTTACCGGCTGCACAACCCGGACAAGGTGGCGCACGAGTACCGGCTGGCGCTGGCGGTGCGGCCGTTCCAGGTCAACCCGCCGAGCCAGTTCCTCAATACCGTCGGCGGCGTGAGCCGGATCGAGCGGCTGGCGGTCCAGCGCGCCCAGGTGGCGGTCAACGGCCAGCCGCGGGTGTTCGCCGCGACGCCGCCCGATGCCGGTTTCGCCAGTGCGTTCGACAGCAAGTTCGACGTCACCCACCTGGCCGACAGGACCCTGCCGGGCACGCGCGAGGTCAGCGACCCGACCGGGCTGGCGTCCGGCGCGATGCTCTACACCTGGAAACTGGAGCCGGGGCAGAGCCGCGAGGTCGCGCTGGTGTTGCCGCAGACCGGCAGCTGGTCGATGCCCGGCCGTTTCGATGCGGACAAGGCGCAGCAGCAGGTCGCGGCGATGTGGCGGCAGAAGCTGGACCAGGTACGGCTGCAGTTGCCCGAGGCCGGCCAGCCGCTGGCCGATACGCTGCGCACCGCGCTGGCGCACATGCTGATCTCGCGGGTGGGGCCGAGCCTGCAGCCGGGCACGCGCTCGTATGCGCGCAGCTGGATCCGCGACGGCGCGATGATCTCCGAAGGGCTGCTGCGGCTGGGCCGCGAGGACGCGGTGCGGCAGTACCTGGAATGGTATGCGCCCTACCAGTTCGACAGTGGCATGGTGCCGTGCTGCGTGGACGCGCGCGGCAGCGACCCGGTGCCGGAAAACGACAGCCACGGCGAGCTGATCCATGCCATCGCCGGGTACTGGCGCCACACCGGCGACCTGGAGTTCCTGCAGCGCATGTGGCCGCACGTACTGGCCGCGTGGGGCTACATGGAGGACCTGCGGCTGAGCGAGCGCAGCGAGGACAACCGCGCGCGCAACCGGGGCTTCTACGGGATGATGCCGGCGTCGATCAGCCACGAGGGCTATTCGGCCAAGCCGGTGCATTCGTACTGGGACGATTTCTGGGCGCTGCGTGGCTACAAGGACGCGGCCGACATGGCCGTGGCGCTGGGCCTGGCCACCGAGGCCGAAGCGATGGCCGCTTCGCGCGACCAGTTCCGCCAGGACCTGGACGCCTCGCTGCGCGCGAGCATGGCCGCGCACCGCATCGACTACCTGCCGGGCTCGGTCGAGCTGGGCGATTTCGACGCGACCTCGACCACCATCGCGCTGGCGCCGGGGGGCGAGCAGGGGCGGCTGCCGCAACCGGCGCTGGACATCACCTTCGAGCGCTACTGGCAGCAGTTCGTCGAGCGCCGCGACGGCAAGCGCCAGTGGAAGGATTACACCCCGTACGAGTGGCGCAACGTCGGTGCCTTCGTGCGCCTGGGCTGGCGCGAGCGCGCCTGGGAGGCCAGCGAGTTCTTCTTCCGCGACCGTGCGCCGCAGGCCTGGAACCAGTGGGCCGAGGTGGTGTCCTCCACACCGCGCACGCCGTTCTTCGTCGGCGACCTGCCGCATGCCTGGGTGGCTTCGGATTTCGTGCGCTCGGCGCTGGACATGTTCGCCTACGAACGCGAGATCGACGACGCCGTCGTGCTTGCCGCCGGGGTGCCGGCGGCATGGCTGGCGGGCAAGGGCATCGCCATCGAGGGCCTGCGCACCGCGCACGGCCCGCTGCGTTACTCGCTGGTGCGCGACGAACGCGAGCTGACCCTGAAGGTCGCCGACGGCCTGCGCCTGCCCAGCGGCGGGCTGGTGCTGCCATGGCCCTACGCGGGCGAGCCTGGGCAGGCCCGCATCAACGGCGAACCGGCGGCGTGGTCGGGCACCGAACTGCGGATCACCACGCTGCCGGCGAAGGTCGAGATCGAGATCCCCGTCGACCTGCGCCGCAGCGAACGCGGCCGGCGCTGAGGCGGCCCGCAGCCGGCGATGCCGCCGTAGGCCCCGCCGGTAGTGCGGGCGCGGCGGCTGTGCGCATGCAAGGGCGCGGCCGACCGAGCGGCGAGGCTGGCCCAGGTGCCGCCGCCGTGGATCTTCCCGTTCTGGAACCGGCGTTGCCGCCTGCTCCAGAACGGCGTCTGCCCGATACCGGTTTCCAGCGGCAGCCGGTGGCCGCGGATGATGCGCACGATGGCAGGGGCATCGGCGCCCAGGCCGGGCGGGAGGAAGAGGTTGCGCATGCGCGTGCCGGGGCTGGTCCTGCGCGGGCAAACACGCATGCTGCGTTCGGTCGTTCGGTCGTTCGGTCGTTCGCGGTGTGCGCGCCAGACCGCGCAAAGCCCCGGCCTGGGGCTCAGCCGGCGCGGACCGCGCGCACGATGGCGGCGGCCGCGGCGGCCGACTGCCTGACCTGGTCCCACTGGCCGTTGCGGATCCAGGCATCCTGCACCATCCACGAGCCGCCGATGCAGAGCACGTTCTTCTGCTTCAGGTAATCGGCGGCGGTGTCCTCGGTGATGCCGCCGGTGGGGCACAGTTTCAGTTCGGGGATCGGCCCGGCCACGCCCTTGATCATCGCCAGTCCGCCCACGGCGGTGGCCGGGAACAGCTTGCAGACGCGGAAGCCGCGCGCCAGCAGCGCCAGCAGTTCGGTGGGCGAGGCGGCGCCGGGCACCACCGGCAGCGGCGCCTTTGCCAGCGCCTCGGCCATGTGCGCCGGGGTGCCCGGGGTCACCAGGAAGTCGGCGCCGACGTCGATGGCCTGGCGCATCTGCTCGACGCTCAGCACCGTACCGGCGCCCACCACCACGTCGGGAAGCTCGCGCTTGAGCATGGACAAGGCGTCCATCGCCACCGGCGTGCGCAGGGTCAGTTCGATGGCCGGCAGGCCGCCTTCGAGCAACGCGGCGCTGACCGCGCGGGCCTGGTCGAGGGTGTGGACGGTGACGACGGGCAGGATGCCGGCGGCGGTGAGCAGGTGTTCTGCGCGGTCCTGGTGCTGGGCGATGGTCATGGCGGGGTTCCGGTGGGGCGGGGCGTGGTGCGGGCCGTGGAGGTCAGGCGTCCTTGGCTTCGTGCGGGGCCGCGGCAGCGGCGGCGTCGTGGCCGAGTTCGTACTCGGCGTCGTACGCCCATACGCTGCCATCGGCCCGCGCCGGGCCGCAGGAGATCGAAATGGCGCCCTGGTCGGCAGGGCCGACGACGCGGCGGTTCATCGCGAACAGATTGCGGCCCAGGTCGTGGCCCGCTGGCGCGGTATTGGCGGCGATGGCGCGGGTGGCCCACTCGGTGGCGTCCACCAGCACTTCCAGGGTGCCGGCCTCGCCGTCCAGGCGGATGATGTCGCCCTCGCGGATACGGGCGATCGGGCCGCCACGGGCGGCTTCGGGGGTGACATGGATGGCGGCCGGGATCTTGCCCGACGCGCCGGACAGGCGCCCGTCGGTGACCAGTGCCACGCGCCGGCCCTGGTTCTGCAGCAGCCCCAGCAGCGGTGCCAGCGAATGCAGTTCCGGCATGCCGTTGGCGCGCGGTCCCTGGTAGCGCACCACGGCCACGAAATCCCGCGGCAGGGCGCCGGCGGCATGCAGCTTGTTCAGTGCCTGCGGCGCGTCCACCACCACCGCCGGCGCCTCGATCGTGCGGTACTGCGGCTTCACCGCCGACAGCTTGATCAACGAACGGCCGACGTTGCCGCGCAGCAGGCGCAGCCCACCCTGTGCCTCGAATGGCTCGGCGGCCGCGCGCACCACATCGGTATCGGCGCTGTGCGCGACGGCCGGCGCGTAGACGACCTTGCCGTCGATCAGCCGCGGCTCCTGCGCATAGGCGCGCATGCCACCCTCGGCGATGGTCGCCAGGTCGTCATGCATCAGGCCGGCGTCCATCAGTTCGCGGAACACGAAGCCCGGCCCGCCGGCGGCGGCGAAACGGTTCACGTCGGCGTCGCCGTTGGGGTAGACGCGGGCGAGCAGCGGCACGATCTGCGAGAGCTGGTCCATGTCGTCCCAGGTCAGCACGATGCCGGCCGCACGCGCCACCGCGATCCAGTGGATGGTGTGGTTGGTGGAGCCGCCGGTGGCCATCAGCGCGACGACGGCGTTGACGATGGCGCGCTCGTCGATCAACCGCCCCAGCGGGCGGAAGTCGCTGCCGAGCGCGCAGATCTCCAGCGCGCGCGCGGTGGCGGCGCGGGTCAGCGCATCGCGCAGCGGCAGTTCCGGGTTGACGAAGGACGCCCCCGGCAACTGCACGCCCATCGCTTCGAGCAGCACCTGGTTGGAGTTGGCGGTGCCGTAGAAGGTGCACGTGCCCGGCGCGTGGTAGGAGTCGGCCTCGGCCTGCAGCAGTTCCTCGCGGGTCGCTTCGCCGGCGGCGTAGCGCTCGCGCACCTCGGCCTTCTTCTTGTTGGGTATGCCCGGGGTCATCGGCCCGGCCGGCACGAACACCGCCGGCAGGTGGCCGAAGGCCAGCGCGCCGATCAGCAGGCCCGGCACGATCTTGTCGCATACGCCCAGGTGGATGGTGGCGTCGAACATGTCGTGGCTCAGGCCGATGGCGGTGGCCTGGGCGATGATGTCGCGCGAGAACAGCGACAGCTCCATGCCGCCGCGGCCCTGGGTGACGCCGTCGCACATCGCCGGCACGCCGCCGGCGACCTGCGCGGTGGCGCCGAGTTCGCGCGCGGCATCGCGGATCAGCTGCGGGTAGTGCTCGAACGGCTGGTGCGCCGAGAGCATGTCGTTGTAGGCGGTGATGATCCCCAGGTTGGGCGTCACGTCACCGCGCAGCCGGCCCTTGTCGGTCGGGCCGCAGGCGGCGAAGGCATGGGCGAGGTTGCCGCAGCTCAGGCGCGAACGGAACGGACCGGAGCGCAGCGCGGCATCGATGCCCGCCAGGTAGGCCGCGCGCGACGGGGCGCTGCGCAGGCGGATGCGTTCGGTGATGGCGTGGATTTTCGGATGCAGGCTCATGGACGTTTACCGGCGGAGAAGGGGGAGCGGGGCGCTGCGGAACGGTGGGCGGGCGCGGCGTGGCGGCGGGGGATCGACGACAACCCGCTGCCGCGGGTCGAGGCGCCGCGGCGCGCGGCTGGCGTTCGCCGTGATCAGGCGCACCAATGCACGCGCAGCCTGGTGCCGGGGGCGTCGATGGCGGCCAGCACCGGGTAGCGGTGCACGTCGCCCGAGGCGAGCGCGGCCTCGAGGACCTCGAGCTTCTGCCGGCCGCGCAGCAGCAGCAGGCGGTTGCCGATGGACGCCAGCCCGCGTGGGGTCAGGGTGATGCGCAGGTGCCAGTCCCGGGCGACCGGGCAGCCGCTGGCATCCAGCGCCGCATACGGCTTGCTGCCGTGCAGGGCGCGTTCGAGGTCGCGCGAGCCGGGGAACAGCGAGGCGGTGTGGCCATCGTTGCCCATGCCCAGCACGACCAGGCAGGCCGGCTGCGAGTATTCCGCCTGCAGGTTGGCGTCGTGGACGCATTCGGCCAGCGATTTGCCCACGCGCACCAGGGGGTCGAAATGCGCGCCCTCGGCAAGGTTGAGGAAGCTGTGGCGCACCAGCCAGGCATTGCTGTCGCGGTCCTGCGGCGACAGCCAGCGCTCGTCGGCCAGGCCGACTTCCACGCGCGCCCATTCCAGCGGCTGCTCGGCCAGCAGTTCGTAGACCGGGGCCGGCGTGGTGCCGCCGGACAGCAGCATGCGCGCGCGGCCGCGCTGGGCGATTTCATGGCCCAGGATCGTCGCCATCTCACGGGCGACGTTCTCGGTCCAGGCTTCCTCGCCGGAGTGGCGGACGAGGGTGAGGCGTTCGCCGAGGGCGCTCATGCGGTTGCTCCGGACGGGGCCTGCTCCAGGTCCAGCGCGTATGCGGCCGCACCGAGCAGGCCCGGGGAGGGATGGACGATGGCCAGCGACGGCACCTGCGACAGGGTCGCGCTGAAGCGGCCCTTGTTCTCGAAATGGCTGCGGAACCCGGAATGGCGCAACGGCCCGAGCAGCCGCGGCACCAGCCCGCCGGTCAGGAACACGCCGTCCCAGGCGCCCTGGACCAGTACGGCATCGCCGGCGACGGCGCCGAAGATGTCCATGAACACCTCGATCGCGCGCATGGCGACCGGGTCGCCGGCGGCGGCGCGTTCGCTGACCTGCGCGGGCTGCAGCTGCCCCGGGTCCTGGCCTGCGATCTCGCTCAGCGCCCGGTGCAGGTTGACCAGGCCGGGGCCGCAGATCAGCCGCTCGTTGGAAACGCGGCCGAACTGCTGGCCCAGAATCTGCAGGATGCGGATCTGTTCCGGGGTGGTCGGCGCGAAACTGGCATGGCCGCCCTCGGTCGCCAACGGGTAATAGCGGCCGTCGCGGACCACCAGCCCGCCCACGCCCAACCCGGTGCCCGGGCCGATCACGCAGTAGTTGCGCGGCAGCGAAGGCGCGGCCGGCTGCCAGGCGGCGCCGCCGGTCTGCACCACGTCGGCCGGCTGCAGCAGCGCGACCGACATCGCCTGGGCGACGAAGTCGTTGATCAGGTGCAGCTGCGACAGGCCCAGCTGCGTGGCGGTACGCGAGCGCGAGATCACCCACGGATGGTTGGTGATGCGCGCCTCGTCGCCATCCACGCGCCCGGCCACCGCGAACACCCCGCCGCGGGCACGGGCGCCGCGCTCGCGCAGGTAGCAGGCGGCGGCGTCGGCCAGCGAGGCGAACTGTGCCACCGGGTACTCGCCGATGCTGCCGGCGTCCAGCGGCGTGGCGCTGCTGGTATCGGCCAGCGCGAAGCGCGCGTTGGTACCGCCGATATCGGCGACCAGCACGTGTCCGGCGGGACCGTTCACAGCGCGTCGTCCGAGCGTTCGTCGGCGACGATCGCCGCGGGCAGGAACAGATGCGCCTGGTCCGGGCCCCAGCTGCCGGCCGGATACGGCTGCATCGGCAGGTCGGCGGCCTTCCAGGCGTCGGTGACGCTGTCGATCCAGGCCCAGGCCGCGCGCACCTCGTCGTCGCGCACGAACAGCGCATGGTTGCCGTTGAAGGCATCCAGGAACAGGCGCTCGTAGGCGATGCGGCGGTGCAGGCCGGTGGGCACCGACAGTTCCAGTTCCAGCGGCTGCAGTTCCAGCGCGCCCCATTCCGGGCCTGCCAGCGAGCTCATCAGCCCCAGCTGGATGTTCTCCTGCGGCTGCAGCTGGAAGGTCAGCCGGTTGGGCTGGGCGTGGCGGCGGTCGGGGCGCTCGAACAACCAGTGCGTGACCGGCTTGAGGTTGACCTCGATGCGGGTGGTGCGCTCGGGCAGGCGCTTGCCGGTGACCAGGTGGAACGGCACCCCGGCCCAGCGCCAGTTGTCGATGTGCGCGGTGACGCCGACGAAGGTCTCGGCCTCGCTGCCTTCCGGCGGCTGGTACGCCTGCGCCGGCTGGCCATTGATGGTGCCGGCGGTGTAGCGGCCGCGCACGCTGTCCTTGGCGGCGTGGCGGGCGTCGAGCGGGCGCAGTGCGCGCAGCACCTTGACCTTCTCGTCGCGGATGCGGTCGGCTTCCAGCGAGGCCGGCGGTTCCATGGCCACCAGGCACAGCAGCTGCAGGATGTGGCTCTGCACCATGTCGCGCATCGCGCCGGAGCGCGAGTAGTACGAGTCGCGGCCGTCGACGCCGTCGCTCTCGGCCACCATGATGTGCACCGATTCGATGTAGTTGCGGTTCCACACCGCTTCCAGCAGGGTGTTGCCGAAGCGCAGCGCCATCAGGTTCTGCACCGCCGCCTTGCCCAGGTAGTGGTCGATGCGGAATACCCGGTCCTCGTCGATCAGCGCGCCGATCGAGTGCAGGATCTGCGCGGCGCTGTCGCTGTCCGAGCCGATCGGCTTCTCCAGCATCAGCCGGTGCGGTGCGGACAGCGCGCCGCCCAGCGCCAGGCCCTCGCAGGTGGAGATGTACAGGCCCGGCGGGATCGACAGGTAGCTGACGCAATGGCGGCCGTTCAACTCGCGCACCGCCTCGGCGATCGAGCCGGGGTCGCGCAGGTCCACCGAGCGGTAGTCGATGCGTCGCAGCAGGTTGTTGATGTCGTCCTGGCTGGCCTGGGGCAGGGCCTGTTCCAGGCGTGGCCGCAGGATGTCGCGGAACTTGTCGGTGTCGTGCGGCGACAGCGCCATCGCGCGCACCCGGAAATCCTCGGGGAGCAGGCCGTCGCCGAGCAGGCGCAGCAGGGACGGGAACAGGTAGCGCTGGGCCAGGTCGCCTGTGGCACCGAACAGGAGGAGGGTGTCGTGCATGGCTCGAGTTTCGTGTTCTGGTGACATCGTTGTCAATCGCCCTTCGCTATGTTCTGGTTGCTGTTCCGGTGGGGGTCCCGCGGCTCCGGGCCGCGCCTGCGCCATACCCGGGAGGGAGCGGCGGGCGGGCCTTGGAGGGGGAGCGGTCCGGGCGTGTCGGATACGCCGGCGCGGGCGTCCACGGGCGCTGCCGCGAACCATGGATGGTGCCATGGGACCACGCTTGCGTGGCAGAATGTTTCCACTGTATTCGTATTCGGAAGCGGTCGTCCCGACCGCATTGGCGACGCGCGTCGCCATCCACTTCGCCGGCCGCCGTGGGCATGGCCGGATTGAATGAGGCAGGCGATGGCGGACGTGCGGTTCGACGGGGTGCGCAAGGTCTACGACAACGGCCGGGTTGCCGTGCACGGGGCCAGTTTCGACATCGCCGACGGCGAGCTGATGGTGCTGGTGGGGCCGTCGGGCTGCGGCAAGTCCACACTGCTGCGGATGGTGGCGGGGCTGGAGGAAACAAGCGCCGGCACGCTGTCCATCGGCGGGCGCGTGGTCAACGACGTGGCGCCGAAGGACCGCGACATCGCCATGGTGTTCCAGAACTACGCGCTGTACCCGCACATGACCGTCGCCGAAAACCTGGCCTTCGGACTGAAGCTGCGCGGTCACGACAAGGCCGAGATCGCGCGGCGGGTGCAGGGCGCCGCCGACATGCTGGGCCTGGGCGGGATGCTCGGCACGCTGCCGCGGGCGATGTCCGGCGGGCAGCGCCAGCGCGTGGCGCTGGGGCGGGCGCTGGTGCGCGAGCCGGCGGTGTTCCTGCTGGACGAGCCGCTGTCCAATCTCGATGCCAAGCTGCGGCACTCGGTGCGCACCGAGATCGCGCACCTGCACCGCAAGCTGGGCACGACGATGATCTACGTCACCCATGACCAGGTCGAGGCGATGACCCTGGGGCAGCGCATCGTGGTGCTCAACGACGGCATGGTGCAGCAGATCGATACGCCGATGGCGCTGTACCAGCGGCCGGCCAACCTGTTCGTCGCCGGTTTCCTCGGCAGCCCGGCGATGAACACGCTGAAGGGGCGGCTGCAGGCGCTGGCAGATGGGCACTTCGAACTGGACATGGACCAGGAAGGACGGGTTCCGCTCGGTCGTGCGCCGCTGCCGGGCGCCTGGTCGGGGCGCGAGGTGGTGGTCGGCGTGCGTCCCGAGCACCTGCAGCCGGGTACCGGCGAGGCCGCGTTCGGGGTGCTGATCGACAGTATCGAGCCGGTCGGCAACGAGATGTTCGTGAACCTGCGCCATGCCGGCCGGGCGCTGGTGATGCGGGTGCCGCCGCAGGCGCTGCCGGCGGCGGGCGAGGGCATCGACGTGGCCGTCGTTCCCGCGGCGCTGCACTTCTTCGATGTGGCCAGCGGCCTGCGCCTGGATGCGGCGCAGGCGGCCTGATCAGCGCGCCAGACCGTCGAGCAGGTCGAGGCGCTCGATCGTTCCGCCCGCCACTTCCAGCGCGCCTGCGGGCAGGTCCAGCGGCAGCACCGCCAGTGCCAGCGCGCCGGCACTGCTGGCGACGGTGCCGACGCTGGCGCCGGCCTGCGTCACCGTGTCGCCGGGACTGCAGGCGACGTCGCCATGCAGCAGCACCAGCGAACGCTTGGCCTTGCCCAGGAAATGGGTGCGCGCCACGATTTCCTGGCCGGGGTAGCAGCCCTTCTTCACGCTGTAGGCGGCAAGCCGGTCCAGCCCCAGCTGCTGCGGCGTCCACTGTTCCTGCTGCGAGGCCTCCAGCCGCGGCAGCCCGAAGCGTAGGTCCCACTGGCGCCAGGCCAGCTCCGCGGCGGCTTCGTGCGGGGCGCTGCCGGCCGTGGCCAGGTACAGGGTGCGCGGGCAGGTGGCGGTGCCGACGTCCAGCTCGATGGCCCCCCCTTCGAGGTGGGCCAGCGCGGCGCCCTGGGCGCGCCGCGGCGGCTGCAACGCCGCTTCGATGGCCAGGGTGTCGGCGTGGGCGATGCCGACCTTGCGCCTGAATACGAAGCGCCGCAGCTGGTCGGCCATCGCCCCGGCGCCGCCGTCATGGCAGACCAGCAGCAGTTGCCCGGCATCCAGCCGCAGCAGCTGGAACACCGCCAGCACGCGGCCCTTGGCGGTCAGCCAGGCGTTCCACTGCCAGTGGCCGTCGGCCAGCGACGGCACGTCGTTGGCGAACTGGGCCTGGGCGAAGGCGACCGCATCCGGGCCGGAAAGGGCCAGTACCTGGGGCTGGCGCAGTGCGCGCAAACCGCTGAAGAAAGGGGCGAGGTTGTCAGACACGTGAACGGGGACTAAAATTTGTGCGTTGCGAGACCGACCATGATAGGCCAAACAACCCCCACTCCCGAGGACGGAACCCCAGCCCCGCCGGAACCGGAGAAGCAGCCGCTTCCCGATGCCGGAGTGGTACCGCAGGAAATCGGCGGACGCGGCGGACTTGATCCGGTGCGCTACGGCGATTGGGAGAAAAACGGTCGCTGCATCGATTTCTGAGCAGCGTCAGCCAACGCGGCAACCGCCGCCCAGCCGAGATAACGAGTCAGCGAATGGCGAACAGACCCCGCCCCCTTTCTCCGCACCTGCAGGTGTATCGCTGGCAGATCCAGATGGCCACCTCGATCCTGCATCGAGCCACCGGCATCGTTCTGTCCGTCGGAGCCCTGATCATTGCCGGCGGCCTGCTCGCCCTGATGATGGGCCCCGAGTCCTGGAACTGCTTCACCACCCATGCCAGCGCCTGGTACGGGAAGGTGATCCTGTTCGGCTGGACCTGGTGCTTCGCCTATCACCTGTGCAATGGCATCCGCCACATCGTCCAGGACTTCGCCATCGGCTACAGCAAGCCGACCTTCATCCGCAGCAGCTGGCTGTCGGTGATCGGCTCGCTGGTCATCACCGCGCTGGTCTGGGCCTATGTCTGCTTCGGAGGCGCCGCATGAACAATTTCCGCACCCCGCTGAAGAATGCGCGTGGCCTCGGCAGCGCCAAGTCCGGCACCGTGCACTTCATCCACCAGCGCCTGACCGCCACCGCGCTGGTGGCGCTGACCCTGTGGTTCCTGTGCTTCGTGCTGAGCCTGATCGGCGCCGACTACGTCACCGCCGTCACCGCCGTGGCCAAGCCGTGGAACGCGATCGCCCTGGTCGGCTTTCTGGTGGCCATGTTCTGGCACGCGCAGCTCGGCCTGCAGGTCGTGCTCGAAGACTACATCCACAACTCGCTGCTGGCCCTGGCCCTGCAGACCTCGGTCAAGTTCGTCGCCGTGCTCGGCGCGATCGTCAGCATCTTCGCGGTCGCCCGCGTCGCGCTTGGGAACTGATACATGTCCGCTTACAACATCACTGAACACAAGGTCGACATGGTGGTCGTCGGCGCCGGCGGCGCCGGCCTGCGCGCGACCTTCGGCCTGGCCCAGAAGGGCCTGCAGACCGTGTGCATCACCAAGGTCTTCCCGACCCGCTCGCACACCGTGGCGGCGCAGGGCGGCATTTCCGCCGCGCTGGGCAACATGGGCGAGGACGACTGGCGTTACCACTTCTACGACACCATCAAGGGTTCGGACTGGCTGGGCGACCAGGACGCCATCGAGTACATGGTGCGCGAGGCGATCCCGGCGATCATCGAACTGGAGCACTACGGCGTTCCGTTCAGCCGCACCGAGGACGGCAAGATCTACCAGCGTCCGTTCGGCGGCATGACCACCAAGTACGGCGAAGGCCCGTCCGCGCAGCGCACCTGCGCCGCCGCCGACCGTACCGGCCACGCCATGCTGCACACCCTGTACCAGCAGTCGCTGGCGCACAACGCGCGCTTCATGATCGAGTACTTCGCGCTCGACCTGATCTTCGACGAAGAGGGCGTGTGCCGCGGCGTGCTGGCCCTGGACATGGCCGAGGGCACCCTGCACCTGTTCCGCGCCCATGGCGTGGTGCTGGCCACCGGCGGCTACGGCCGTGCCTATTTCAGCGCCACCTCGGCGCACACCTGTACCGGTGACGGCGGCGGCCTCGTGGCCCGTGCCGGGCTGCCGCTGCAGGACATGGAATTCGTGCAGTTCCACCCGACCGGCATCTATGGCGCCGGCTGCCTGATCACCGAAGGCGTGCGTGGCGAAGGCGGCATCCTGCGCAACAGCAGCGGCGAGCGCTTCATGGAGCGCTACGCACCGCATTACAAGGACCTGGCCTCGCGCGACGTGGTCAGCCGTTCGATGACCATCGAGATCCGCGAAGGCCGCGGCGTCGGCGAGCACAAGGACCACATCCTGCTCGACCTGACCCACCTGGGCCCGGGCGTGATCGACGAGAAGCTGCCGGGCATCGCCGAGAGCGCGCGCATCTTCGCCGGCGTCGACGTGCACAAGCAGCCGATCCCGGTGATCCCGACCGTGCACTACAACATGGGTGGCATCCCGACCAACTACCACGGCGAAGTGGTGCGCAAGGTCGGCGACAACCCCGATGCGGTGGTGCCGGGCCTGTACGCCATCGGCGAGGCGGCCTGCGTGTCGGTGCATGGCGCCAACCGCCTGGGCTCCAACTCGCTGCTCGACCTGGTGGTGTTCGGCCGCGCGGTGGCCAACCGCTGCGCCGAGACGATCAAGCCGGGCGCGCCGCACAAGACCCTGGGTTCGGACGCCTGCGACAAGGCGCTGGGCCTGCTGGACAAGCTGCGCCATGCCAATGGCGACACCCCGACCGCCGTGATCCGCGACCGCATGCAGCGCACGATGCAGGCAGACGCCGCGGTGTTCCGCACCAGCAAGACGCTGGCCGAGGGCTGCGCGAAGATGGCCGAGGTGTTCGATTCGTTCCAGGACGTCAAGGTCTCCGACCGTTCGCTGGTCTGGAACTCGGACCTGATCGAGACCTACGAGCTCAACAACCTTCTGCTCAACGCCGTGGCCACCATCAACTCGGCCGAGCAGCGCAAGGAAAGCCGCGGCGCCCACGCGCACGAGGACTATCCGGAGCGCGACGACGCCAACTGGATGAAGCACACGCTGGTCAGCGTCGACGAGAAGGGCAAGTGCAGCTTCGACTACCGTCCGGTGCACATGTACACGCTCACCGACGACGTCGCCGTCGTGCCGCCGAAGCCGCGCGTCTACTGATCCGGGGAACCTACGAACATGGCTGAATTTGCACTCCCGAAGAACTCCCGGATCACCCAGGGCAAGCACTTCCCCGCCAAGAGCGGCGGCAAGAACGTGCGTACCTTCAAGATCTACCGCTGGAGTCCGGACGACGACCAGAACCCGCGTACCGACACCTACGAGGTCGACCTCGACGCGTGCGGCCCGATGGTCCTGGACGCGCTGATCAAGATCAAGAACGAGATCGACCCGACCCTGACCTTCCGCCGGTCCTGCCGCGAGGGCATCTGCGGTTCGTGCGCGATGAACATCGACGGCACCAACACGCTGGCCTGCACCCGCGCCATCTCCGACTGCACCAAGGCCGAGGTGCCGATCTACCCGCTGCCGCACATGGACGTGGTCAAGGACCTGGTGCCGGACCTGACCCACTTCTACGCGCAGTACGCGTCGATCAAGCCGTGGATCCGCACCCAGACCCCGGCGCCGTCGGACCGCGAACGCCTGCAGTCGCCGGAAGACCGCAAGAAGCTCGACGGCCTGTACGAGTGCATCCTGTGCGCCTGCTGCTCGACCAGCTGCCCGAGCTACTGGTGGAACGGCGAACGCTACCTGGGCCCGGCGATCCTGCTGCAGGCCTACCGCTGGATCATCGACTCGCGCGACGAGGACACCGGTGCGCGCCTGGATGATCTGGAGGATCCGTTCAAGCTGTACCGCTGCCACACCATCATGAACTGCGCCCGGACCTGCCCGAAGGGGCTGAACCCGGCGCTGGCGATCGCCGAGATCAAGAAGTTGATGATGGCGCGCCGCGCCTGATGCGCCGGCCCGCGCGATGCCCCGCGCATCGCGGCCATGGCGGCACCGGTCCCTCGGGCCGGTGCCGTCTTCGTTTACGCCACGGCCCGGCCGTGGCATCGGCAGGTGAGCGATGAGCCCTGAAGACGACATCGAACTGAAGAAGCTGCGCTGGCGCTGCCGGCGCGGCATGCGCGAGCTGGACCAGCTGTTCGGACGCTATCTCGACCAGCGATGGGGGCAGGCACCGACAGCCGAACGCGCTGTTTTCCTGCAGCTGCTGGAAACCGAAGACGACAAGCTGTGGCGCTGGTCCATGGGCTACGAGGCTTGTCCCGATGCGCAGCAGGCGACCCTGCTGGAGTACATCCGCACCCTTCCGCTGTGAGTGGCGGCCCTCGCGCTGGCAGGCCGGTGCGATGTGCCTGCTGGGCGTGCTGGCCGCCGTCGCGCTGGTGAACTGCGGGTTGCCGCGCTCCGTCGCATGGCCCGCGGCGGTGCTGGCTGCGGGCCGGGGGCTGGCCCAGGCGCGGCGCGGACTGCGCCAGCCGGCGCGGCGGCTGCGGGTGCCGCCGCCACCGGCCGCGGCCGATGTGGACGGCAGCGCGATCCAGGCGCTGGAACTGCTGGAGCGTGGCCCGCTGCTGGTGCTGCGCTGGCGCGGTGACGGGCGGCGCGGGCACCTGCTGTTCTGGCCCGATACGCTGCCGCGCGCGCGGCGACGTGAACTGCGACTGGCCGTGCGTGCCCACGCCGTTTCCCGTTAGCCGGCGGGGATGGCAACATGGCGCCACTCCACCGGCACACGCGCATGTTCAGACCCTTACCCGTCGCAATCGGATTGCGCTACCTGCGGGCCAAGCGCCGCAACGGCTTCATCTCCTTCATCTCCATGGCCTCGATCCTCGGCATCGCGCTCGGGGTCACGGTGCTGATCACCACGCTGGCGGTGATGAGCGGTTTCCAGAAGGAAATCCGCGACCGCCTGCTGCAGATGTCCGCGCACGCCACGGTCAGCGCCGATGGCGCGCCGATGCGCGACTGGCAGCATGCGGTGGACGTGGCGATGCGCGATGCGCGCGTGGCCGGTGCCGCGCCCTACATCGAGATCCAGGGCATGCTGGCCGGCCCGCGGGTGCAGGGCGCGATCGTGCAGGGCGTCGATCCGGCGCTTGAGCCGAAGGTGTCGGTGCTGGGCGAAAAAATGCAGAAGGGCTCGCTGGACAGCCTGCAGCCGGGCGAGTTCAACATCCTGCTCGGCAAGGAACTGGCGTTGTGGCTGGGCGTGGACGTGGGCGACAGCGTGGTGGCGACGCTGGCCGAGATCCAGGGCACCCCGGTCGGTGCGATGGCGCGGACCAAGCGCTTCAAGGTCAGCGGCATCTTCGAGGCCGGCTCCAACGAGGTCGACCGCGGCGTGGCCTTCGTCAACATGCAGGACCTGGAGCGGGTACTGCGGGTGGACGGGGTGACCGGCGTGCGCCTGAAGCTGCACGACATGGACCAGGCCTACACCGTGGCGCGCGACCTGGCGCTCAACCTGGAGGGCGTTTACCGGGTCAGCGACTGGACCCAGGAGAACGCCAACCTCTACCACTCGCTGCGCATGGAAAAGACGGTGATGGGCATCCTGCTGTCGCTGATCGTGGCCATGGGCGCATTCAACCTGGTGTCCTCGCAGGTGATGCTGGTCACCGACAAGCAGGCCGACATCGCCATCCTGCGCACGCTGGGGCTGACCCCGCGCGGGGTGATGCAGGTGTTCATGGTGCAGGGCAGCCTGATCGGGCTGATGGGCACGGTGGCGGGCGTGATCGGCGGCATCACCCTGACGCTCAACCTGGAGCGCATCCTCGGCCTGATCGAATCGACCTTCGACATCAAGCTGCTGCCGGAAGACGTGTACTACATCACCGGCCTGCCGACCGACATGCAGACCGGCGACATCGTGGTGATCACCGCGGTGGCGCTGCTGATGAGTTTCCTGGCAACGCTGTACCCGGCGTGGCGCGCGGCGCGCACCCAGCCGGCGGAGGCGCTGCGCTATGAGTGAGAACGCGAGCATGGAATCGGTGATCCGCGCCGAAGGGCTGGCCAAGACCTACGCCGAAGGGCGCATGCGCACGCCGGTGTTCGACGGGCTCGAGCTGGACGTGGCACCGGGCGAAACGGTGGCCATCGTCGGTGCGTCCGGCGCCGGCAAGAGCACCCTGTTGCACCTGCTGGGCGGGCTCGACGTGCCGACCGCCGGCGAGGTGTACGTAGCCGGCCAGCGCATGTCGGCACTGTCCGATGCGCAGCGTGGGCGCCTGCGCAACACGTCGCTGGGCTTCGTCTACCAGTTCCACCACCTGTTGCCGGAGTTCACCGCGCTGGAGAACGTGATGATGCCGGTGATGCTGGGCGGCAGCGGCGTGGCCGATGCCGAGCAGCGGGCACGGGCGCTGCTGGAGTCGGTCGGGCTGGGCCATCGGCTCGAGCACAAGCCGGGCGAACTGTCCGGGGGCGAGCGCCAGCGCGCGGCGGTGGCGCGGGCCCTGGTGAACCGTCCCGGCTGCGTGCTCGGCGACGAGCCCACCGGCAACCTCGACGACAAGACCGCGGCCACCGTGTTCGAGCTGATGCTGGAATTGAACCGCGCGCAGCGCACCAGCCTGGTCCTGGTCACCCATGACCGTGGCCTGGCCCGGCGCCTGGACCGGGTGCTGGAGCTGCGCCAGGCGCGGCTGCACCCGCTGGCATCCAGCGAGGTCTGAGCGTCCGCCCGGGTCCCGGGCGGCCCCATCCGGACGCCGGCTGAACAGGGCGGCGCCCATTGCTTGCGCGTCACATGGCGCGGTGCAAGATGGCGGGAGTATTCCCGAGCAGGAGGTGTGTCATGAAACGTCTGGCAATCGCCCTATTCGCCGTCGCGGCGCTGGCTGGCTGCGCCACCACCGGCAAGCTGTCCAGCAGCGAACGGCTGCAGCTGTATCGCGCCCATGCCGGCGCACCGGTCAAGGATTTCCAGTACTTCGGGTCCCTCAACGGCTGGACCGAACTCGGCGACAGCGCGCTGGCGGTATGGACCAAGCCCAATGAAGCCTGGCTGTTGAACCTGAGCGGCCCATGCATGGACCTGTCCTATGCCCCGGCGATCAGCGTGACCAACATGATGGGCCGGGTATCGGCCAAGTTCGACCGCGTGATCGTGCGCGGTGGCGGCCCCAACATGATGCGGGTGCCATGCCGGATCGACACCATCCAGCCGCTGGACGTGAAGGCGCTGCGCGCGTCCGAGAAGGAACTGCGCGAGGCCAGGATCGAGGCGCGCGCCGAGGACCAGGGCGGCAACTGACCGGGCCAGAAAGCGGGCAAGGGGGCTGGAAACGGCCCCCAGCCGGGGTCTCAGGGGGCGTCGGGCGCGACGAAGCCGGCCGGCTTTTCCGCGCCGCCGCCGAACAGGAACTTGACCAGTTCCTGCTCCAGGAACGCGCGGTGCTTCGGGTCGCGCGGCGACAGCCGGTTCTCGTTGATCAGCATGGTCTGGTGCGCCAGCCACGCCGCCCAGGCCTGCTTGCCGACGCCGGCGAAGATGCGCTGGCCCAGTTCGCCGGGGTAGGGCACGAAGTCCAGGCCTTCGGTTTCGCGTTGTTCGTACTGGCAGAAGACGGAGCGTGGCATGCGGTGTTCCTGTCGGTGGAGCGGGCCGCCTCAGTGGCGGTCGAGCAGCTTGCGGATCGGTGCCGGCAGGCCCAGTGCGGGCAGGTCGGCGCGGGCGACCCAGCGCAGGTCGCCATTGTCGCCCACCCGTGCGCGCAGGGCGACCTTGCGCAGGTGCAGCGGCTGCAGGTGCAGCCGGTAGTGGCTGAAGGTGTGGACGATCAGCGGCAGTTCCCCCGCGGCGTCGTAGTCGCCGTCGATGTTGCCGTCGAACCAGGCGCGCAGCTCGGCATCGGTATCGGCCTGCGGCAGTGTCCACAACGAGGCCCAGATGCCGGTGGGCGGCCGCTTGCGCAGCAGGATGCGGCCCTGGTGGTCCTCGAGCAGCAGGGCGCGCGCCTCGCGCTCGGGCAACACCTTGCCGGGCCTGGGCGTGGGCAGCGAATCCACCCTGGCCTGCGCGTGCGCCGCGCAGCTGTCGCGCAGCGGGCACAGGATGCAGGCCGGGTTGGCGCGGGTGCACAGGGTGGCGCCGAAGTCCATCTGCGCCTGGGTGTAGTCGGCCATGCGGCCGGCCGGCACGTGTTCGACATGGTCCTGTGCCAGCGCCCACAACTGCTTTTCGATGGCGGGCAGTCCCGGGTAGCCGGCGATGCCGTGGTAGCGGGTCAGCACGCGCTTGACGTTGCCATCGAGGATCGGGAACGGGTCGTTCCAGGCCTGGCCGAGGATGGCGCCGGCGGTGCTGCGGCCGATGCCGGGCAGCGCCAGCAGTGCGTCCGGATCGCGCGGCAGGTCGCCGCCATGCAGCTCCACGCAGCGCCTGGCCGCGGCATGCAGGTTGCGGGCGCGGGCGTAGTAGCCCAGCCCGGCCCAGTGCGCCATCACCGCGTCGTCGTCGGCTGCCGCGAGGTCGGGCAGGGCCGGGAACGATCGCACGAAGCGCTGGAAGTACGGGATGACGGTGGCCACCTGGGTCTGCTGCAGCATGATTTCCGACAGCCACACCCGGTAGGGCGTGCGCGGATGCTGCCAGGGCAGGTCATGGCGGCCATGGCGGTCGAACCAGTCGAGCAGGCGCGAGGAAAAAGCGTCGCTGGACCGGTTCATGCGCGCTCCTGTACCCGCGCCGGGAGTGGCATCAGTGGCGCCCGCCACGATGCCGGACGCCGCGCCTGCGTGGGCCATCAGCTGCCCAGCGCTTCCGGCAGCAGCGCATCGACGAAGGCTTCCGGGTCGAATACGCGCAGGTCTTCCGGGCGCTCGCCGATGCCGGCGAAGCGGATCGGAATGCCGAACTCACGCGCCAGCGCGAACACCACGCCGCCCTTGGCGGTGCCGTCGAGCTTGGTCACCACCAGGCCGGTGACGCCGGCGGCTGCGTGGAACTGGCGCAGCTGGTTCAGCGCGTTCTGACCGGTGGTGCCGTCGATTACCATCAGCACTTCGTGCGGCGCGGTGGCGTCGATCTTGCCCAGTACGCGGCGGATCTTGCTCAGCTCGTTCATCAGCCCGGCCTGGGTGTGCAGGCGGCCGGCGGTATCGGCGATCAGCACGCTGGTGCCGCGGGCCTTGCCGGCCTGCAGCGCGTCGAATGCCACCGAGGCCGCGTCGGCGTTCTGGCCCTGGGCGATCACCGCCACGCCGTTGCGCTCGCCCCACACCTGCAGCTGCGCCACTGCGGCGGCGCGGAAGGTGTCGCCGGCGGCCAGCATCAGGCTGTGGCCCTCGTCCTTGAAACGCTTGGCCAGCTTGCCGATGGTGGTGGTCTTGCCGACACCGTTGACGCCGACGGTAAGGATCACGAACGGCCTGGCGTCGCGGTCGATGACCAGCGGCCGGGCCACGGGCTGCAGCAGCGCGATCAGGTCGGCGCGAAGCGCGGCGAGCAGGGCATTGGCGTCGGCGAATTCGCGTGACTTCATGCGCTTGCGCAGGTCCTCGACCAGCGCGGTGGTGGCCGGGACGCCGACGTCGGCGGTCAGCAGCGCGGTCTCGATCTCGTCCAGCAGGTCGTCGTCCAGCCGCGGGTTGCGCGAGAACAGGCCACCGAAACTGCGGGCGAAGGCGCTGTTGCGCAGGCGGTCACGCCAGCCGGATTTGCCCGCCGCGGTGGCCGGGGCGGCATTGGCGGGGATCAGGGCGGCGTCGGCGGTATCCATCGACGCCGTTGCCTGGACCGGTGCGGCGATGTCCGCCGCTGGCGCGGGTACCACGGCAGCAGGCGCTGGCGAAACGGATCCGGGCGCCGCTCCCGCGTCGCTGGCGGGGGTCGCATCGGCGATGTCCACCGCCGGGGCTGGCTGTTCAGCGGGCGCTGGGATGACGGAGGCCAGTTCCTCGGCGCTGAATTGCGGGGGCTTGCCGGCCGCGGGGGCGTCCTGGGGTTTCTTGCGACGGAAAAAACTGAGCATGGATGAGAAAAACCGGGGCAGATGGACATGCTACCACCGGCGCTGGCGCCGGCCGGTCCGCAGGGGCGTGAAACGGGCTAAAGTCGGCGCCTGGCAGGCCGATGACAAGGCATGAACGCGATTCCCTCGATTGCCGCCTCCGGCATGCGCGTGGCCGTGATGGGCGTGCGCGTGGCCGCGCAGAACATCGCCGTGCAGCCGGTGCAGCCGGTCGGGCCGCGGCAGGTGCTGGCGGTGCAGACCATCGCCGCTGGCGGCGCCAGCGCGCAGGTGACCACCGGCGAGGGCGCGCCGGACATGGTCGCCGACCTGTTGGCGGCGCGGACCTACGAGGTGGCCTTTACCGCCAACGCGGTGGTGATCCGGCGCAACAGCGAGATGCTGGGGACGCTGTTCGACGCATTCGCCTGACTCCCGCACCCGGGCAGGCCCGGCGCAGCGCCGGGCCAACGCGGGGCGGCTGCCCCCCTCGCGCGCAAGGGGGGGCTCTGGACTCAGGCCGACAGTTCCAGCAACAGCTTGTTGAGCCGGCGCACGTAGCCTGCCGGATCCTTGAGGCCGTCGCCGGCGGCCAGCGCCGCCTGGTCGAACAGGACCCGCGCCAGATCGTTGAAGCGGTCCATGTCGGGCTCGGCGTCGAGCTTCTCGATCAGCGGATGCGCCGGATTGAACTCGAACACCGGCCTGCTCTCCGGCACCTTCTGCCCGCTGGCCTCCAGGATCTGCCGCATCTGCAGGCCCAGGTCCTGTTCGCCGATGGCCAGGATCGCCGGCGAATCGGTCAGGCGGTGGGAGACGCGCACTTCGGCCACGTCCTCGCCCAGCGCGGTCTTGATCCGCGCGGCCAGCCCTTCCTTGGCCTTGGCGGTTTCTTCCTGCGCCTTCTTCTCTTCCTCCGAATCCAGCGTGCCCAGGTCGAGGTCGCCGCGGGCCACGTCCACGAACGACTTGCCGTCGAACTCGTGCAGGTAGTTCATCAGCCACTCGTCGACGCGGTCGGTCATCAGCAGCACTTCGATGCCCTTCTTGCGGAACACCTCCAGGTGCGGGCTGTCCTTGACCTGCAGGTAGCTCTCGCCGGTGAGGTAGTAGATCTTGTCCTGGCCCTGGACCATGCGGCCCACATAGTCGGCCAGCGCCACGTCCTGCGCGCCGTCGCCGCCGTGGGTGGAGGCGAAGCGCAGCAGCCCGGCGATCTTCTCGCGGTTGTTGAAGTCCTCGGCGGGGCCTTCCTTGAGCACCTGGCCGAATTCCTTCCAGAAGCGCTGGTAGTCGGCGGGCGCGTCCTTGGCCAGCTTTTCCAGCATGTCCAGCGCGCGCCTGGTCAGCGCCGACTTCATCGAGTCGATCACCGGCCCGGACTGCAGGATCTCGCGGGAGACGTTCAGCGGCAGGTCGCTGGAGTCGACCACGCCCTTGATGAAGCGCAGGTACAGCGGCAGGAACTGCTCGGCCTGGTCCATGATGAAAACGCGCTGCACGTAGAGCTTCAGGCCCTTGGCGGCGTCGCGGTGGTACAGGTCGAACGGCGCGCGGCCGGGCGTGTACAGCAGCGAGGTGTACTCCAGCTTGCCCTCGACCTTGTTGTGGCTCCACGCCAGCGGGTCGGTGAAATCGTGGGCGATGTGCTTGTAGAACTCCTGGTACTCGGCATCGCTGATCTCCGACCGCGGCCGGGTCCACAGCGCATTGGCCTTGTTGACCGGCTCCCACTCCGGCGCCGCCGGCTGCTCCTCGTCCTGCGCCTCCCGGCGCATTTCGATCGGCAGGCCGATGTGGTCGGAGTATTTCTTGACCAGGCTGCGCAGCTTCCAGCCATCGGCGAAGCCTTCCTCGCCATCCTTGAGGTGCAGCACGATGCGGGTGCCGCGTTCGCGCTTGTCGATGGTGGCGACCTCGAACTCGCCTTCGCCGCGCGAGGACCAGTGCACGCCCTCGCTGGCCGGCAGCCCGGCGCGGCGGCTGTAGACGTCGACCTGGTCGGCGACGATGAAGGCCGAATAGAAGCCCACGCCGAACTGGCCGATCAGGTTGGCGTCCTTCTTCTGGTCGCCGGACAGGTTCTTCAGGAAGTCGGCGGTGCCCGACTTGGCGATGGTGCCCAGGTGCGCGACGGCCTCGTCGCGGCTCAGGCCGATGCCGTTGTCGTCGATGGTCAGCGTGCGCGCGGCCGGGTCGGCCTCGATGCGGATGCGCAGCGCGCCGTCGCCTTCCAGCAGTTCCGGCCGGGTCAATGCCTCGAAACGCAGCTTGTCGGCGGCATCGGCGGCGTTGGAGACCAGCTCGCGCAGGAAGATTTCCTTGTTCGAGTACAGCGAGTGGATCATCAGGTGCAGCAGCTGCTTCACCTCGGTCTGGAAACCGCGGGTTTCCTTGTGGGCTTCGGCGGTCATCGTCGGGTTCGCTCCATGGTTGCCTGGCCGCACGTTGGCGGCCGATGGCCTCACGGATGTGGGCCGGATGGCGGATTTCAAGATCGATGGGCGCTCCGGGCGCGTGCGCGACCGGGCCAGGCGGCCGATTCGGCTTATCATGCGGGCCCGTTCCCGTCGCCTGCCGCATGCCCCGTTCACCACGATCCCCCGCCCCGGCATCCCGGCGTCCCGCGCATGGCGGGGAAGGGCAGGTGCGCATCATCGGCGGCCGCTGGCGCAATACGCGGCTGCAGGTGCCGCCGCTGGAGGGCCTGCGCCCGACCAGCGACCGCGTGCGCGAGACCCTGTTCAACTGGCTGATGCCCAGGCTGCCTGGTGCGCGGGTGCTGGATCTGTTCGCCGGCAGCGGCGCGCTGGGGCTGGAGGCGGTGTCGCGCGGCGCTGCCTCGGCGCTGCTGGTCGAACGCGATCCGGCGCTGGTCGCGGGGTTGCGCGGCGTGGTCGAGCGGCTCGGTGCCGCCGGCCAGGTGCAGGTCGCCGCCGGCGATGCGCTGCGCTGGCTGGAAACCGCCGCGCCGGCGCAGGCCGACATCGTGTTCATCGACCCGCCGTTCGCCGCCGGCCTGTGGCCGCAGGTGTTCGAGCGGCTGCCGCGGCACCTGGCCGCGGACGCGTGGCTGTACGTGGAGGCGCCCGCGGACGCCGTGCCGCAGGTGCCTGCAGGCTGGCGCCTGCACCGCGAGGGCGGCACCCGCGACGTCGGTTATGCCCTGTACGTTCGCGCCGCTGCTACACTTCACGACGACCTGAACGCGACTCCGTCCGCATGACCCCGTCCAACCCGCGCATCGCCGTCTATCCAGGCACGTTCGACCCGATCACCAACGGTCACATCGACCTGGTGCACCGGGCCGCGCCGCTGTTCGAGAAGATCGTGGTCGGCGTGGCGCAGAGTCCGTCCAAGGGGCCGACGCTGCCGCTGGCGCTGCGCGTGGAACTGGCGCGCGAGGCGCTGGCCCGGCATGACAACGTCGAGGTGGTGGGTTTCGACACCCTGCTGGCGCATTTCGTGCGCTCGATGCATGCCGGGGTACTGCTGCGCGGCCTGCGCGCGGTGTCCGATTTCGAGTACGAGTTCCAGATGGCGAGCATGAACCGCCACCTGATCCCGGAGGTCGAGACCCTGTTCCTGACCCCATCCGAACAGCACAGCTTCATTTCTTCCTCGCTGGTGCGCGAAATCGCCCGGCTCGGAGGCGATGTGTCCGGCTTCGTGCCGGCCACGGTGCTGGAAGCGCTGCGCAAGGCACGCGAATCCCGCGTGGGCGCCTGACCCATCCCAACAGCTGCAACGAATCCAATAGAGGGAGACGATCCATGAAGAACACGATGCGCGTGATGCTGGCCGCTTCGCTGGTGCTGGGCTTCACCGCCTGCAAGAAGGAAGAGGCCGCTCCGGCCGCCGAGGCGCAGCAGGCGCTGGTGGCCCCGGCCAAGGACGACGACGCCGGCTGGCGCAAGTACCTGCAGGCCGTGGCCGTGCAGAACATGGGCAACATCACCAACAACCCGTTCCTGTACTACCTGGTGCCGGAGTCGGACCCGGAGTTCGCCGCCAAGTACGAGCGCCAGGTCGAAAGCGCCACCGCCGCCATCGGCCGTGGCGTGTCGCCGGGCAACATGCTGGCCTTCGGTTCGTCGGCCTCGTCGAAGATGGCCGACCTGATCGAGACCGCGTTCAAGGGCGTGCAGGCCGATTCCATGAAGGGCGTGCGCGTGGTGTACATCGGCGATGCCGCCGACAACGCCCGCGTGCAGACCATCGTGCAGCCGACCGGCGCCGACTACATCTTCGTTGAAGCCAAGTGACCCGTGTCCGGCCGGGCGTGCCTCGCGCATGCCCGGCCACTGCCGGCCCGGCAACGGGCCACATGGAGCCGGTGGCGCCACGCGCCCCCGGCCTGGCGTCGGCAGGCGCGGGCATGGAGCCGTTCCATGTCTCTGAAAATCAATGAGCTCTGCGTCAACTGCGACGTCTGCGAGCCTGCCTGCCCGAACAAGGCCATCTCGATGGGCGAGACGATCTACGTGATCGATCCGGCCCGTTGCACCGAATGCGTCGGCCATTTCGACGAGCCGCAGTGCGTGGTGGTGTGCCCGGTCGAGTGCATCGACCCGGATCCGGACATTCCCGAGACCCACGACCAGTTGCTGGCCAAGCTGTACGCGCTGCAGCGCGACCACCCCGAACTGTACGAACCGGAGACTCCCTCGGCATGAAACGTTTCGCGCGCTCCTTCCTGTTGTTCGCGCTGGTGCTGGCACCGGCGGCATGGGCGGCGCAGACAGCGCCGCAGGCGCTGGCCACGCACCCCGACGGCGCGGCGATCGCCAGTGGCCACGAACTGGCGACCAAGGCCGGCATGGAGATCCTGGCCAAGGGCGGCAACGCGTTCGATGCCGCGGTGGCGGTGTCGTCGACGCTGGCGGTGGTCGAGCCGATCAGTTCCGGCCTGGGCGGCGGCGGGTTGTTCATGCTGCACGACGCGCGCACCGGCAAGGACGTGATGCTCGACGCGCGCGAGACCTCGCCGGCGTCGGCCACGCCGGAGCGTTTCCTGGATGGCAACGGCGACCTGGACCGCGACCGCTCGGTCAACGGGCCGTGGTCGGCCGGCATCCCCGGGCTGCCGGCGCTGCTGGTGCAGGTCGCACGCGAACACGGCCGGCTGCCGTTGTCCGAGTCGCTGGCGCCGGCCATCCGCGTGGCCACCGACGGCTTCCCGGTGTATGCGCGCATGGCACGCGGCTATGCCGCGCGGCGCGAGGTGATGGAGCGCTATCCCGGCACCCGTGAGGTGTACCTGCGCAACGGCCGTCCCATCGCCGAGGGCGACATCTTCAAGCAGCCGGAACTGGCCCATACCCTGCGGCTGCTGGCGGACAAGGGCTTCGACGGCTTCTACCGCGGGCAGACCGCGCAGAAGCTGCTGGCCGGGGTGAAGAAGGCCGGCGGCCAGTGGACCGCCGCCGAGCTGGCCGGCTACACGGTGAAGGCGCGCGAGCCGATCGTGTTCGACTACCGCGGCTGGAAGATCACCACCGCGCCGCCGCCGTCCTCCGGCGGCATCGCGCTGGCGTCGATGCTGCAGATCCTGGAGGGCTGGGACCTGGCCAGGCTGGACGATGCGCACCGCACCCACCTGGTGGTGGAGGCGATGCGCCGGGCCTACCGCGACCGCACCTTCTTCCTCGGCGATCCGGACTTCGTGCAGATCCCGCAGAAGGTGCTGACCAGCCGCGACTACGCGCAGGGGCTGCGCGCGACGATCCACCCGGACAAGGCCACCCCGAGCGACCTGCTGTCGGGCAACCCGACGCCGCTGGAGGACGACGAGACCACCCATTTCTCGATCATCGACGGCGAAGGCAACCGCGTCGGCGGCACCCAGACGGTGAACCTGCTGTACGGCTCGGGCTTCATCCCGGCCGGCACCGGCGTGCTGCTCAACAACGAGATGGACGACTTCGCGCTCAAGCCGGGTACGCCCAACGCCTTCGGCGTGATGGGCTACGAGGCCAACGCACCGAAGCCGGGCAAGCGCATGCTCAGCTCGATGACGCCGACCTTCATGGAGAACGACGAGAAGGTGATCGTGATCGGCACCCCGGGCGGCAGCCGCATCATCACCATGGTGCTGCTGGGCATCCTCGGCTACGACGCCGGGCTGGATGCGCAGCAGGTCGCGGCGCTGCCGCGCTACCACCACCAGTGGCTGCCGGACGAGATCTCGGCCGAGAGCGGCGCGTTCACCCCGGAAGTGGCGCGCCAGCTGCAGGCCATGGGCCACAAGGTCGACCTGCCCGGCGACAGCGCCGACGGCGGGCGCGGCTCCAGCCACGTGTGGGGCAACCTGCAGACGGTGGAATGGAACCGGCGCAGCAACACCCTCAGCGGCGGCAGCGATCCGCGCAACCCGGTCGGCAGCGCCGAAGTGCGCAGGACGGGCAAGGGCGACTGAGTCCCCCAACGCACGCCGAAGCTGGCACGAGACCCCGCCGAGAGGCGGGGTTTCGCGTTCCAGGCCCGCCGCCCGCGCTCAGCGTTCGAGGCCGCGCAACACGCCGGCCAGCGTGCGTACCGCGGCCTCCAGTTCATCCGGCGCGTGCGCGGCGAAGCCCATCAGGAAGCCGCTCTGGTCCGCTTTCCCCGCGTAAAGCCCGCCCAGCCCCAGCAGGTCGATGCCGGCGCGGCGGGCCGCATCCACCGCCCTGGCTTCGGGGATGGCACGGGTGAGGAGGCAGGGCATCTGCATGCCCCCGGCCGGCACGCGCGGCTGCAGGTAGCCGCCGAGATGGCGGCCGACCAGCCGCGCCAGCAGGTCGCGGCGTTCGCCATAGAGCTGGCGCATGGCGCGCACGTGCGCACCGAAATGGCCGCCTTCGATGAAGCGGGCCAGGGTCAGCTGCGGAACCGGCGCGCTGTGCCCGTCCAGCAGCGTGCGCGCCACGGTCATCGGTTCCACCAGTGCCGGCGGCAGCAGCATGTAGCCGATGCGCAGGCCGGGAAACAGCGATTTGGTGAACGTGCCGATGTAGACCGTGCGCTCGTGGGGGTCCAGGCCCTGCACGCAGGCGGTGGGTTTGCCGGCGTAGTGGAACTCGCTGTCGTAGTCGTCCTCGATGATCCAGGCGCCGTGCCGCCGCGCCCATTCGATGACGGCCAGGCGCCGGTCCAGCGCCAGCGTGGCGCCGGTCGGGAACTGGTGCGACGGGGTCAGGAACACCGCGCGCGCCGGTGCCGCCTCGTGCAGCTGCTGCACGCGCATGCCGTCGGCGTCCACCGGCACCGGCACGCATTCCAGGCCGGCGGCCTCGAATGCGCGCCGCGCGCCGTGGTAGGCCGGGTCCTCGATGAAGATGCGGTCGCCGGCATCGAGCAGCACGCTGGCGCACAGGGCCAGCGCCTGTTGCGAACTGGTCAGCACCAGCACGCGCCCGGGCGTGGCGCGGGCACCGCGTTCGAGGTTGACGTAGTCGGCGATGGCCTGGCGCAACGCCTCCATGCCCTGTGGCGGGCTGTGCAGCAGGGCGGCGCTGCCATGCTCCCTGAGCACCTGCCGTTGCAGGCGTTCCCAGGTCTGCAGCGGGAACTGGCGGGTCTCGGGCAGGCCGGGGGCGAAGGCGCGCGGGGCCAGGAAGTCGCGCACGCCACCGTCCCGGAACAATGCCGCGCCGCGCCGGCTCAGGGCGGCGGCCAGCGGTGCCGGGCCGGCCCGGCGCGCCGCGGTGCGGCGCCGCCGCACGCGCTCCGACACGAAGCTGCCACTGCCCACGCGCCGCTCGATGAAGCCTTCGGCGTGCAACTGGCCGTAGGCGGCCTCGACGGTGTCGCGGGAGACCGCCAGCGAGCGGGCCAGCGCACGCGATGCCGGCAAGGGCCGGCCCACGTCGATCGCGCCGTCGAGGATCAACTGGCGCAGGGCGCGCTGGACGCGTGCGTGCAGCGGCAGCGCGGCATGCGCCGGGTCGGCGACCCAGGCCTTCACCGATTCAAGCTGGGCGTGGCGGAACAATTGGTCGGTATCCAACGGTAAAAGTGGATGGGTAAATCAGTCCATTGCGCGGCTATAAAACAGCCCCGGGTCCGCCCCGTCAACCGCCTGGAGCCAGCGTCCACCCATGCCATCGCCCGCCGTTCCCGCGCTTTGCCTGCGCGACCTGCCGCACCCGGTCATGGCCGGACTGGTCTCGGTCATCGTCAACTACGGCGGCACCTTCATCCTGGTGTTCCAGGCCGCCAAGGTCGCCGGCCTCGGGCCGCAGCTGACCGCTTCGTGGGTAGGGTCGGTCTCCATCGGCGTGGGCCTGACCGGGCTGCTGCTGAGCTGGCGCTACCGTGAGCCGATCATCACCGCCTGGTCGACGCCGGCCGCCGCGTTCCTGGTCACCGCGCTGGCGACCACGCCCTGGGCCGAAGCGGTGGGGGCCTTCCTGCTCTCGGCCGCGGGCTTCGTCATGCTGGGCCTGTCGGGCCGGTTCGAACGGGTGATCCGGCGGGTGCCGCCGGGGGTTGCCGCCGGCCTGCTGGCGGGCATCCTGCTGCAGTTCGGGATCAAGGCGTTCGCGGGGCTGGACGTCGACCCGCTGCTGGCCGGGGGGCTGATCCTGGCCTACGTGGTGCTCAAGCGCGTGAGCGCGCGCTATGCGGTGGTCGGCATCCTGCTGGCGGGGCTGGGCCTGCTGCTGGCGCAGGGACGCATCGACCTGGATGGAGTGGAGCTGCGCCTGGCCATGCCGGTGTTCACCATGCCGGTGTTCACTTTCGATGCGCTGCTGGGCGTCGCGTTGCCACTGTTCCTGATCACCCTGACCGGGCAGTACATGCCGGGCATGCTGGTGCTGCGCAACGATGGCTTCCGGACCCGCGCCGATCCCATCATCACCACGACCGGGCTCGGTTCGCTGCTGATGGCGCCGTTCGGTTCGCATGCCTTCAACATCGCCGCGATCACGGCAGCGATATGCACCGGGCGCGAGGCGCACGAGGATCCATCCAGGCGCTGGATCGCCGGCGTCGCCGCCGGTGTGTTCTACCTGCTCGTGGGCCTGTTCGGGGTGACGCTGGCGGCGCTGTTCATGGCATTGCCGGCGACCTTCATCACCACGCTGGCGGGGCTGGCCCTGCTGGGCACCCTGGGCGGCAGCCTGGCCACGGCGGTGGCCGATGCGCGCACCCGCGAGGCGGCGCTGATCACCTTCCTGGCCGCGGCCGCCAACATCACCCTGTTCGGCATCGGCGGCGCATTCTGGGGGCTGGTGATCGGGTTGCTGGCGCACCTGCTGCTCAACGGCCGGCTGCCGGCTGGCCCGCAGCCGGCGGTGGCCGATACGGGAGCTGGCCGTCCATGATCGCGGCCACCCTTACCGCGCACGAACGCCACGGCCGCTACCCGCAGGCGCTTGCGGTCGACGATTTCCGCCGCAACCTGGCGGCGGTGCAGGCGCGCATCGCCGCGGCCTGCCACCGCGCCGGCCGCGACCCGGCCGGGGTACGCCTGCTGCCGGTCAGCAAGACCATCGACGAGGCCCGCATCCGCCAGGCCTATGCCGCCGGCTGCCGCTTCCTCGGCGAAAACAAGGTGCAGGAAGCGCACCACAAGTGGGAGGCGATGCAGGACCTGACCGACCTGCACTGGTCGGTGATCGGCCACCTGCAGACCAACAAGGCCAAGCTGGTGGCGCGCTTCGCCAGCGAGTTCCAGGCGCTGGACAGCCTGCGCCTGGCCGAGACCCTGGACCGCCGCCTGCAGCTGGAAGGCCGCCAGCTGGACGTGTTCGTGCAGGTCAACACCTCCGGCGAGGACAGCAAGTACGGGCTGGCGCCGGCCGACGTGCCCGGTTTCATCGCCGGACTGCCGCGGTTTCAGTGCCTGCGGGTACGCGGGCTGATGACCCTGGCGCTGTTCTCCGACGATGCCGCGCGGGTGCGCGCCTGCTTCGTGCGCCTGCGCGAACTGCGCGACCGCCTGCGCCAGCAGGCGCCGGACGGCATCGGCCTGGACGCGCTGTCGATGGGCATGTCCGGCGATTTCGAGATCGCCATCGAGGAGGGCGCCACCGTAGTGCGCGTCGGCCAGGCCATCTTCGGCGCGCGCGACACCCCCGACAGCCATTACTGGCCGGCCGCCGGTCCATGAGCCGGCCCCTTTCCCACGCCACGCCGGACCGGCCGGTCCGGCCCCGATCCAAGCCCAGGAGCCGCCCCCATGCATGACCCATCGTCGCGCCTTGCCGATTTCGATCCCGAACTGGCCGCGGCCATCCACGCCGAGGAGTGCCGTCAGGAGGACCATGTCGAACTGATCGCATCGGAGAACTACGCCAGCCCACGGGTGCGCGCGGTGCAGGATTCGGTGTTCACCAACAAGTACGCCGAGGGCTATCCCGGTCGCCGCTACTACAGCGGCTGCGGCAACGTGGACGTGGCCGAGCGCCTGGCGATCGAACGTGCCCGGCAGCTGTTCGGCTGCGACTACGCCAACGTGCAGCCGCATGCCGGCGCCCAGGCCAATGCCGCGGTGTTCCTGGCCCTGGCCGATCCGGGCGACACGGTGATGGGCATGAACCTGGCCCAGGGCGGACACCTGACCCACGGCAACCCGTCCAACTTCTCCGGCCGGCACTACCGCATCGTGCCCTATGGGCTCGATCCGGAAACCGGGCTGGTCGACTACGACGCGATGGAGCGCATCGCGCTGGAGACACGGCCGCGGCTGCTGATCGGCGGCTTTTCGGCCTACTCGCGGCACAAGGACTGGGCGCGCATGCGGGCCATCGCCGACCGTGTCGGCGCGTTGTTCTGGGTGGACATGGCGCACGTGGCCGGGCTGGTCGCGGCCGGGGAGTACCCGGACCCGCTGTCCCATGCGCACGTGGTCACCAGCACCACGCACAAGACCCTGCGCGGCCCGCGTGGCGGCCTGATCCTGGCCAGCGGGCAGGGCGCCGATTTCTACAGGAAGCTCGACTCGGCGGTGTTCCCCGGGGTGCAGGGCGGCCCGCTGATGCATGTGATCGCGGCCAAGGCGGTGGCCTTCAAGGAGGCTCTGCGGCCGGAGTTCAGGGCCTACCAGCGACAGGTACTGGCCAATGCGCGGGCGATGGCGGCGGCGATCCAGCGGCGCGGCTACCGGATCGTGTCCGGCGGTACCGACAACCACCTGATGCTGATCGACCTGCGCGACCGCCCGTATACCGGAACCCAGGCCGATGCGGCGCTGGACGATGCCGGCATCACCACCAACAAGAACTCGGTTCCGGGCGATGCGCGCCCGCCGTGGGTGACCTCGGGCCTGCGCATCGGTACCCCGGCGGTGACCACCCGCGGCTTTGGCGTGGCCGAGTGCACGCAGCTGGCCGGTTGGCTGTGCGACGTGCTCGATGCGCTGGGCGAGGGCGCGCATGCGCAGGTCGCCGCGCGCATCCGCGGGCAGGTCGTGGCGCTGTGCCGGGCGCATCCGGTGTATCGCTGAGCGCCGTCGCGGCAGCCGCGGCGATGGTCCCCCGGAGGCGCCCCCGGGGGCGATGCCAGGACCGTTGCCGGCTTGCGAATATTTAACGCAACGGCGGTAGAATTTTTCATATGAAACTATGGTCGATCCGTGGCAACAGCCAGAAGCTGGACGGTGGGGCGATGTTCGGCAACGCGCCCAAGGCCGTGTGGGAAAAATGGTCGCCGGCCGATGACCTGAACCGCATCGAGCTGGCCTGCCGCGCGTTGCTGGCCAGCCCGCTGGGCGGCAAGACGGTGCTGTTCGAGACCGGCATCGGTGCGTTCTTCGAGCCGAAGCTGCGCGAACGCTACGGCGTGCAGGAGTCGCGCCATGTCCTGATCGATTCGCTGCGCGAAGCCGGCTTCGAGCACGAGGACATCGACGTGGTGGTGCTCAGCCACCTGCACTTCGATCACGCCGGTGGACTGCTGGCGCCCTGGTCGGAAGGGCGCGGGCCGGAACTGCTGTTTCCCAACGCGACCTTCGTGGTCGGCGCCACGCACTGGGAGCGGGCGCGGCATCCGCATCCGCGCGACCGCGCCAGTTTCATCCCGGAACTGCCGGGGCTGCTGGAGGCCAGCGGACGCCTGGAAATCGTCTCCGGCGCGCGTTCGCAGGCGCTGGGCGAGTCGGTGCGTTTCAGCTTCAGCGACGGGCATACGCCGGGCCTGATGCTGGCCGAGATCGTCGGCCCGGAGCGTATCGGCGGCCAGCCGCATGGCGGCCTGGTGTTCTGCGCCGACCTGATCCCGGGCCGCTCGTGGGTGCACGTGCCGATCACCATGGGCTACGACCGCAACGCGGAACTGCTGATCGACGAGAAGCGCGCCTTCCTCGAGGACAAGCTGGCCCGCAACGTGCACCTGTTCTTCACCCACGACCCGCAGTGCGCGATGGCCCGGGTGACCCGCGACGACAAGGGCCGCTTCGGCGTCGCCCATGAGGTCGCCGAACTGCGCGCGCGTTCGCTGGCGGCCTGAAAAAGTGACTTCCGGCACCGCGCACGGGTGACCGCCGGCCCGTGCCGCGTGCGGCCGCGTTGCCCAGACTGGTCCCGTCTTCCAACGCGGGATCGAGCATGAAACAGCAGCAGGACAGTCGTCTTCCACGGCGGCCGGCCGACGGCCGGCACGGGCGGGTGCGCGCCATGGGCACGCGCCATGTCTTTGGTGGCGTGCTCGCGCTGGTGCTGGCCATGCTGGGCGTGGCCCAGCACGCCGTCGCCGCCCCCAGTGCCACGCGGCCGCTGCAGGTATCGCCCGGGCGTGCCACTACGCTGGCGATCTGGGAGCCAGCGCAGGTACGCGGCGTGGTGTTGTTCTCCAGCGGGCATGGTGCCTGGCCGGAGCGCTACGAGCGCCTGCTGCAGTCCTGGGCCGACGCCGGTTTCGTGGTGCTGGCGCCGCTGCACGTGGACTCGCTCAGGTACCCGGGGCGCGAAGCGTTCTCGCTGCAGCAGGGGTTCGGCGAGCGCCTGGCCGACATGCGTGCGACCAGCGCCTATGCCAGGGCGCATTGGCCGGATGTGCCGGTGGCCGCGGCCGGGCACAGCCTGGGCACGCTGATCTCGGCGGTATTGGGGGGTGCCCTGGCCGAGCTCGGGCCGCTGCGCGATCCCACGGTGGTGGCGGTGCTGGGCTATTCCTCGCCCGGCCGCATCGCCGGACTGATCGGGCCGGATTCCTATGCATCGCTGGCGGTGCCGCTGTTGCTGGTGACCGGCGACGAGGACCGGGTGCCGGGCTTCGTTACCGACCCGGCCGACCATCTGTATCCGGTGCAGACCGCGCCGGCCGGCGACCGGCGTGCGGTGGTGCTCCCCGGCGGTGGCCACAACCTGATCGGCGGGGAGCCGGAAGCGCTGTTCGAGCGTGCCCGGCAGCTGGGGACCGCATTCCTGCAATCGCGGCTGCTGGGCGATGAGCCGGCGCGGCAGTGGCTGGATGCAGCGCCGCCGGCGGGCGAACGCGGGCTGCGCCGCTGACCCGGCCGGTTGTCGCCATGGCGCGGGTCGCGTGCGCTCCGCTGCGTGGCCCGGCGGCCATCAGTGGCTGCGCAGGCAGTTGCTCATGAACGTCTTGCGGGCATCGCCGCTCAGGTGCCGGGTCGCGGCGTCGGCGTTGCATCGGGTCATGCGCTGCTGCGGGGTGGTCGCGGCCGTGGCGGCGGGATGGCCGCTGAGGCAGGTGCGCTGGGCGTCCTTGTAGGCATCGCCCTTGAGGCCCTTGTTCCTGGCCGAGCATTCGGCCATGCGCTGTTGTTGCGGGGTGGGCGTGCCGGCAGTGGCCGACAACGACGCGGTGGCGGCCAACAGCAGGCAGGCAAGCAGGACGGGACGGTACATGGCGCGGCTCCGGGGTGGATGACGGGCGCAAGCATCCGCCTGCGCGGGTGCAAGCCGCCGTGAAGCCGCGATGTAGTTTTTTTAATGCAGGCGGGTGCCGAAGATGCGGTCGCCGGCATCGCCCAGCCCGGGCAGGATGTAGCCCTTTTCGTTCAGGCGCTCGTCGATGGCCGCGGTGTAGATCTCCACGTCCGGGTGCGCCGCCTCGACCGCGCGCAGGCCCTCGGGGGCGGCAACCAGGAAGATGCCCTTGATGCGGCGTGCGCCGGCACGCTTGAGCATGTCGATGGTGGCGATCAGGGTGCCGCCGGTGGCCAGCATCGGGTCCAGGATCAGCGCGTCGCGCTCTTCCAGGCGGCCGGTCAGGCGCTCGAAGTAGGGGACCGGCTGCAGGGTCTCCTCGTCGCGCTGCAGGCCGACCACGCTGACGCGTGCGGCCGGGATCAGCGACAGCACGCCGTTGAGCATGCCCAGCCCGGCGCGCAGGATCGGCACCAGGGTGATCTTGGCGCCGGCGATGCGCTGCACGGTGACCGGGCCGGCCCAGCCCTGCATCGTGCACGGCTCGGTTTCCAGGTCGGTGGTGGCCTCGTAGGCGAGCAGGCTGCCCAGTTCGTCGGTCAGCTCGCGGAATTCCTTGGTGCTGAGCGAGGCCTGGCGCATCAGGCCGATCTTGTGCTGGACGAGGGGGTGGCGGACTTCGACGATCTTCATGGCGGGCCGGGCAGGGGGAAGTGCGGGAAGTCTGCACTACAAGCCGGCGTTTCCACAAAGAAAAGCCGGCGCAAGGCCGGCTTTTCCCCGTGTCCGCGACGCTCAGAACGCCCAGCGCATCACCAACTGGTAGCTGGGGCCGGCCTGTTCGGTCTCCAGCTCGTACTCGTCGTACTTGCGGCCGAGCTGGTCGTCCAGGTTGTCGAACTTGTGGAAGAACTCGTCCTTGGATGCATCCAGCAGGTTGGCCGCGCTCAGGCGCACGGACAGGTTCCGGCCAAAACGCTTCTCCACGAACATCTCCAGGTCGTCGCCGTACTTCACCGTCACTTCCTCGGCCAGGATGCGGCTGTAGGCATCGCCCTGGCTGCGGAAGGTGGCGCCGAAGCTGGCCGCCAGCGACGGGATGTCGTGGATGAAGCCGATGTTGTAGACGCTGCGCGCCTGGTCGTTGAAGCGACGTTCGCCACGGAAGTCGCTGACCTTGCTGTCCAGCCAGGAGTAGTTGAGGAACAGCCCGGTATTGGGCAGGCCCAGTGCGGTCAGCGGGGTGGACAGGTCGAATTCCACGCCACGGACCGTGCCGTCGCCGACGTTGGCCGAGGTGAACAGCCAGCTTTCCGGGGCGAAGGTGAAGTCCTTTTCGCTGGCGCCCGGGTTCTTGGCCAGGAATTTCTTCAGGTCCTTGGCATAGCTGTCCTGCGCGTCCTCGCTCCACTGCCCGGTGTTGACCAGTTCGATCAGGTCGCTGACGTCGCGGTAGAACAGGTTCACGCCGACCACGCCGTGCTTGCCGAGCCGGCGCTCGAAGCCCAGGTCGATGCCGTTGGCGGTTTCCGGCGACAGCCGCGGGTTGCCGACGTAGTCGTTGTCGCCGTACTCGCCGTCGAGCAGTGCGGGGATGAGTTCGTTGAAGTTCGGGCGCTTGACGGTACGGGCCAGCGACAGGTTGATGCGGGTCTGTTCGCTCACGTCCCACTTCAGGTGCAGCGACGGCAGCAGTTCGTTATAGTCGCGACGGACCTGGCCGCCGGCATCGCCATCTTCGTGGTGGCGTACGTCCGAACGGGTGGTCTCGTAGCGCAGGCCGGTTTCCCAGGACAACGCGCCGGCATGGCCGGACAGCATCGCATACGGGTCGAGCCGGGTTTCCTCGATCAGCGAGCCGATGACGCCGTCCAGCGCATAGTCCACCGCGTCACCTTCGCGCGCGGCCTCCCACGCGTAGCGGGTGTAGGACACATCGCGCTTCTTGCGCCGGTAATCGATGCCGAACTCCAGCTCGGCGGTACCGAGCGGACGCACATGGGCGAGCTTGGCGCCGACTTCGGTATCGCGCGCGTCCACCGCTTCGGCCTCGGCCTCGGAGGCGTCCCAACTGCCGTTGAGGTACTCGTGCTTCTCCTCGCGCTCGGCGCTGCCGTCCTGGAAACGGGCGAAATCCAGGTCCAGCCGGGTGCTGCCGCCGGCCATGTCGAAGCGGTAACCGGCGCCGATGCCCCAGTTCTGCTGGTCCACCGGGTTCAGCCCCGGCACCCGCGACTCGATGACGTCGCCATCGTCGTACTCGACTTCGTGCGAGACCTCGGTGACGTCGCGGTCGGTCTTCACGAAGAAACCGTCCACGCTCAGCCGGCCGCTGTCGCCGATGTCGGCGCTGTAGGAGACGTTGGCCGAGTAGTCGCGGCCGTCCTTCACCTCGTTCTGGTCCTCCCAGCTGAGCAGCTCGCCGCGGCCGGGGTCGGTGTAGCGGTCCGAGCGCTTGATCTTGCCGCGGTAGCGGTCCTGCACGTTGACGCCGGCCAGCAGGCGCCCGCCCAGCGCCTTGCCGCTGGTCACCGCGCCGAAGGTGGGGTTGAGCTCGCCGTCGAACCAGCGGTTGACGCCCACGCGCAGGTAGCTGCCGTCGAACTGGTAGGCGTCGCGCAGCACGATGTTGATGGTGCCGGCCATCGCATCGCCGCTGCGGTTGGCGCTGGCGCTGCGCAGGATCTCGATGTGGTCCACCATTTCGGCCGGGATGCGGTCCACCCAGAACGAGCGGTCGTCGCCGGCGCCGGGCACCTTCTTGCCGTTGATCAGCACCTGGGTATAGCCGGCGGCCATGCCGCGCATCATCGCGCCGTCGAACTCCATGATGTCCGAGCCGACGAAGGTCATGCCCGGCACGCGCTTGAGCATGTCGCCGACGGTATTGGGCTCGAAGCGCTGGAAGTACTCCAGGTCGTAGGACAGCACCGGCTCGATGTCGGCGGTGCGGTTGCGGTAGGCGATCTCGCCCTGGACCACGACGGTGTCCAGTTGCTTCGGTTCGCCCGTGCCGTCCGTGGCGCCATCCGGACTGGCCTGGGCGAACGTCGCGCCTGCCGGCAGCAGGGTGGCGCAGACGAGGGCGTGCGACAGGCGCAGGGCCAAGGTGTTGCGTTTCATCGGGTGGAAGGTCCGTGGGTTGAAAATGAACGGAACTTTCACCTCGCGGTATGGCAGCGGCGTGACAGCGATGCTGCATGATGACAGCCGCATGTCGCTTCTCCGCGCTGTCACATTGGGGTCATACGATGCGCGGCCACCCCTGCCGCATCGAGGATTCCATGACGTCGCGCCGCCCGCTCCGCCTGTTGCCGTTGTTGCTGCTGTTGCCGCTCGCGGCGTGTTCCGTCGCCCCGGTCGTGGCCGACCGCGAACCGGACCAGTACGACGCCGACGATGTGTTGCTGCGCGACCACCCGGTGCCGCACGTGGTCGTGCGCGAGGCGTTCGTGACCGCGGCCACGCCGGAGGAGAACATCGATTCGCCGGCCAGCTGGCTGCAGGACGGCCGGCGCATGCTGGTGGCCACGGCCAAGGCCACCGATGCGCTGGTGGTGTACGACGGCGACACCGGCCAGCGCCTGCGCACGGTGGGCGGCCCGGGTACGGCACCGGGACGGCTGCAGCGCCCCAACGGCGTGGCGACCATCGACGACCGCTATCTGTTCGTGGTCGAGCGCGACAACCGGCGCGTGCAGATGTTCCAGTTGCCGGAGTTCACCCCGCTGCTGGTGTTCGGCGCGGCCGAACTGCAGCAGCCCTATGGCCTGTGGGTGCGTGCCAGCGGCGACGGCTACGAGGTACTGGTCAGCGATGCCTACATGGCCGGCGAGGATGCCAACGGCGACGACATCGTGCCGCCCCTGGACCAGCTGGACCGGCGCTTCCGTCGCTACCAGGTGGCGCGCGATGGCGATGGCTGGAGCGCACGCGCGGCCGGTGCCTTCGGCGATACCAGCGCCGCGGGCGCGATCCGTGTGCCCGAGTCGCTGTTCGGCGACCCGGCCCACGACCGCCTGCTGGTGGCCGAGGAAGACGTGCCCACCGGCACCCGCCTGCGCGAGTACGACCTGCAGGGGCGCTACCTGGGCCGCGATGTCGGCGCCGGGCTGTACCGGGCGCAGGCCGAGGGCATCGCGTTGATGGCCTGCGCCGATGGCAGCGGCTGGTGGGTGGCCAGCGACCAGTTCGCCGACCGCACGGTGTTCCATCTGTTCGAGCGCCGTGGGCTGGCGCACGTCGGCTCGTTCGCCGGTCAGGTCACCGGCCTGACCGATGGCGTGTGGCTGGACCCGCGTGGCGATGCGCGCTTCCCGCAGGGCGTGTTCTACGCCTCGCACCTGGACCAGGGCGTGACCGCGTTCGACTGGCGCGACATCGCCAGCGCGCTGTCGCTGCCGGCGTGCGCGCAATGAGCGCGCGCCGCGACGCGCTGCGCCGGGGCGTGCTGCTGCTGCTGCTGCTCGCGCTGGCAGGCGGCGTGCAGGCAAACACCGCGGTCGAGCCCAATACACGGGTGCCGGCCGCGGTGATGCGCTACGCGCCCAGCGGCTTTCCCGACCGCATCGTGGCCTCGCCGCTGCAGGACGGCGCCAGCGGTTTGGCGGTGTCGTGGCGGACCGATGCGTCGGTCTCCGCGCCGATCCTGGAAATCGTCGTCGCCGGCGATTCCCCCGATATGGGCGCACCGCGGCGGCTGGCGGCCGCCAGCCAGGCGCAGGCCACGGAGAATGGCCGGGCGCACCAGCACCATGTGCGCGTCGATGGCCTGCAGGCGGACACGCTTTACGCCTGGCGGGTGCAGGGCGACCGCACCTGGAGCGCCTGGCACCACACCCGGACCGCGCCGGCGCCGGGCCAGCCGCTGACCCTGCTGTATTTCGGCGATACCCAGAACAAGAACGTCAGCCTGACCACGCGGGTGGTGCGCGAGGCGATGCGGCATGCGCCGGATGCGCGCCTGGCGCTGTACGCGGGCGACCTGGTCAGCGGCGGCGACGGCGAGGACGATAACGAATGGGGCGAGTGGTTCGAGGCGGCCGGCGCATTGCCGACCTCGATGGTGGTGGCGCCGGCGGCAGGTAACCACGAGTACTTCGAGGAGTTCGAGGACACGCCCCGGGAACGCCGGGTGCTCGGTGCGCACTGGCCGCTGGCCTTCGCCCTGCCGGGCAACGGCGCGCCGGGCGTGCAGGGCACCAGCTACTGGTTCGACTACCAGGACGCGCGCGTGGTGGTGCTCGACGGCACCTCGGCGCTGGACCTGGGCACGGCGCAGGCGCAGGCGCGCTGGCTCGACCAGGTGCTGGCCGGCAGCCACGCCCCCTGGAACCTGGTGATGGTCCACCAGCCGATGTTCTCGCCGCGCCAGGACCGCGAGAACCGCCTGCTGCGCGAGCATGTGCTGCCGGTGCTGGAGCGGCACCGCGTCGATCTGGTGCTGCAGGGCCACGACCATGTCTATGGTCGCCGCGGCGGCCGGGTGGCGGGGCAGGCCACGCCGCAGTACCTGGTGTCGGTGGCCGGCGCCAAACAGTACCGGCTGTCGACGCAGGCACGCGCCAGCATGGCGCCGGTAGCCGAGGACACGCAGTTGTTCCAGGTGCTGCGCATCGATGGGCAGCGCCTGCGCTACGAGGCGCGCACCGCCACCGGGCGCCTGTACGACGCGTTCGAGCTGGTGCGCGGCGGCGACGGAACGCAACTGCGCGAAGTGCATGAAGGCCGCATCCGCCCGCGCGACTGCCAGCGCCCGCGCTCGCCCAAGGGCCGCGGCGACCGCTGCTGGGAGTAGGTGGCGGACCGGGGCAGGCAGCGACGGCCATCAAGCTTCCGCGCCGCGAGGGATGCCAGGGCTGACAGCGCCGCCTATACTCGCTGCGATCGCGTGCCGCCAGGCGCGCGCGGCCTGTCGCCCAAGGACTTCGTCGGCACGCGCCGTCGATGGGCGGCGGTCGCAGGCCGGCGTCGCGGGTGACGCCGGACAACCCCAGGGAGGAACGTCATGCGCGCAGGCAGGATAGGGATCGTGGCAGGGACAGCGCTGCTGCTGGCCGGGTTGGCGGGGAGCGCGCTGGCGCTGCCGCCGCTGGAGGAGGAGCAGGTCAATCCTTCCGAGGTGGTGTTCGAGAACGGCCGGCCATACGTGCACGCCGACGGCGCGCTGCAGGCGCTGCGCACGCGCCGGCAGGGCGGCCAGACCATTTACTACCGCATGGTCCGTTACGATCCGCAGGACGGCTATGTCACCGGCGCCGACACCGGCAGCGAAGCGGTGGCGACGGCCCCGGCGCAGCCGTTCGCGGCGCCGGGCACGCCGATGCGCTACCACGGCGCGGGCCACTTCTTCCGCCCGGATTTCTACAACAGCCCGTACAACCGCGATGCCCGCCAGCGCTATTCCGGACCGGGCTACTTCGGCAGCTGCAGCCGCTACGACGGCTGCAAGGAAGTACAGCTGGTACCGCTGTGGCCGTACGGCCGCGGCTATTGAACCCGACGACGCAACCCCGGGCGACGGCGGCCACGGCCGCCATCACCGGCGCCGTGCCCATCAGGCGCTGAGCGTCTCGAGCACCCGCAGTTCGGCGACCTCCAGGCCGCGCTGGCAGTAGCTGGGTTCGCGCTCGATCAGATGCTTGGCGTTGGGGCACTGCAGCAGCATGTAGTTGGCGTCCAGGTTGAGCTTTTCCACCAGGAAGTCGACGAAGGCGCGCACCTTGGGCGAGACCATGCCGCCGCCGGCGAACACCGCGCTGAAGTCGTAGTCCGGGCCGGTCCAGCCGGCCAGCACCCGGCGCAGCATGCCCGACTCGACGAACGGCTTGGCCATCACGTCGCTGCTGAGCATCAGCCCCTCGCCACCGACCAGCATCGAGTTCAGCGCGGCGGTGTCGTTGGCCACCATCAGCGGATTGACCGGGAACTCGCGCATCTGCCCGCCGTCTTCGGCCAGCGACCAGGCGAATCGGTTGTTCTGGCCCTGCTGGTGCTTGCGCAGCGCCAGCGTACGGTGATGCTGCAGTTCGTCCGGATGCCGCGGTTCGCCGTGGCGCTGGAGGTAGGCAGGGCTGGCGAATACCTGGGTACGCAGGCTGCCGAGCTTGCGCGCGATCAGGTTGGAGTCGGGCAGCGGGCCGACGCGCAGTGCTAGGTCGGTCTCGCCGGAGATCAGGTCGAGCATCTCGTTGCCCAGGTGCATGTCCACGCGGATTTCCGGGTACTGCGCCTGGAACTGGCCGAGCAGGGGGGCGATCCAGTTGACGCCGACCGCGTACGGCACGGTGAAGCGCAGCCAGCCGCGCGGACCGGACTGCAGCTGGCTGACCGCGCTCTGCGCCTGTTCGAGCTCGCGGGCGATGCGCTGGCAGTGTTCGTAATAGACGGTGCCGGCTTCGGTCAGCCCCAGCCGGCGCGTGGTCCGGTGCAGCAGGCGCGCGCCGAGCAGTTCCTCCAGTTCCTGCACCTTGCGGCTGACCGTGGTCTTGGGGTGCCCGAGCAGGCGTGCGGCGGCGGTGAAGCTGCCCTGTTCGACCACCTTGACGAAGATCAGGGTGTCGTTGAGATCGTGGGCCATGGGAGACGGTTCCTGCGGCAGCGGGATTGTGCCGGCGACGGGACGATTATTCCCCTCAATCCGTACTAATCAAGTATGGATTAGGGGCGTAACTTTGCCGCCTCCGCACCGAACGGACCTGCAGCCATGCGCCTGCGCCACCTTCCCGCTTTCCTGCCGACGCGCCGTGCGCCGGCGTTTGCCGCCGCCGACCGCCGCTCCAGGCGGGACAACGGTTTGAATCCACTGCACTTCGCCGCGCTGCGCGCAATGCGTGAGGCGACGACCGTGGCCCCGCCGCGGCCGGTGCTGCGACGACTGGCCGTGCGCATGGCGACGGTGTTTGTCCCGCCTGTGGGAGAAAAATTTCCGTGAGCGGGACAGTGAAAATGCCGGCGCCTACCTCCGGCCTGCGGGACAGCGCGGGGTTTGCGCGGAAGGCGCGCGCCATGCACGGATTCCCGTGCCGCCGTTCCCGGCTGCTGACAGTGGCTGTCAGCAGCCCCCGCGCACACTGCGCGACGCACCCGGCACCGGCCCGTTCCATGCCCACCCCGGCGCCCCTCTTTCCCCTGATGGATGCATGACATGAAAGGTATCTCCAACACTCCACGCCGCGCACGACGCCTTGCCCTGGCCGGCATGTCGGCGCTGACCATCGCCGTTCTGACCGCGTGCAGCGGCGGCCACGCGCAGGATGCCGCGGCACTGCCGGCGCCGGAGGTCAGCGCCGCGCCGGTGCTGGTCAGGCAGGTCAGCCAATGGGACGAGTTCAGTGGCCGCGTCGAGGCGGTGCAGAGCGTGGAGCTGCGCCCGCGGGTGTCCGGCTACATCGACAAGGTCAACTACACCGAAGGCCAGGAAGTGAAGAAGGGCGAGGTGCTGTTCACCATCGATGCGCGCAGCTACCAGGCCGAGTACGACCGCGCCCGCGCCGAGCTGGCGCGCGCCCGTACCCAGGCCGCGCTGGCACGCAGCGAATCCGAACGCGCGCGCCGCCTGGCCGAGCAGCAGGCCATCGCCGCGGAGACCGCCGAGCAGCGCCGTGCCGCCGCCGAGCAGGCCGGTGCCGCGGTGCAGGCGGCGCAGGCCGCGGTGGATGCGGCCCGCCTGAACCTGGAATTCACCCGGGTGCGCGCGCCGATCGATGGCCGCGCCGGCCGCGCGATGGTCACCGCCGGCAACCTGGTCACCGCCGGCGACAGCGCCAGCGTGCTGACCACCCTGGTGTCGCTGGACACCGTGCATGTGTACTTCGATGCCGACGAGGGCACCTTCCTGCGTTATGCGCGGATGGCGCGTGCCGGCGAGCGCCCCAGCGAGCGCGAGGCCGCGCTGCCGGTGAAGGTGGCGCTGAGCGGCGAGGAGGGCTTCCCGCACGAGGGCAAGGTCGACTTCCTGGACAACCAGGTCGCGCGCAGCACCGGCACCATCGGCGTGCGCGCGCTGCTGGACAACCGCGACCGCCAGTTCACCCCGGGCCTGTTCGCCCGCGTGCGGCTGCTCGGCAGCGGTGCGTTCGACGCCCTGCTGATCGACGACAGGGCGGTGCTGACCGACCAGGACCGCAAGTACGTGTACGTGGTCGACAAGGACGGCAAGGCGCAGCGTCGCGATGTCGAGCTGGGGCGCAGCGCCGAGGGCCTGCGCATCGTCGAGGCCGGGCTGGCGCCGGGCGACCGGGTGATCGTCGATGGCGTGCAGAAGGTGTTAATGCCGGGCATGCCGGTGCAGGCGCGGGCGGTGGCGATGCAGCCTGCCACCGCGGCCGGCGCCGGCCGCGACGCCACCGCCCTGAACTGACCCCCGTTTCAACCTGATGCCGGCCGCCGGCCGGGTGCCTGGCCTTCGCCTGCATGGGCGAGGGCAGGGTGGCTGCATGCCGGCGCCGGCCACTGCAAGGACTCAAGCAGATGGATTTTTCGCGTTTCTTCATCGACAGGCCGATCTTCGCGGCGGTGCTGTCGATCATGATCTTCGCCGCGGGACTGATCGCGATCCCGATCCTTCCGGTCGGCGAGTACCCGGAAGTGGTGCCGCCGTCGGTGGTGGTGCGCACGGTGTACCCGGGCGCCAACCCCAAGGTCATCGCCGAGACCGTCGCCACCCCGCTGGAGGAGGCGATCAACGGCGTCGAGGGCATGATGTACCTCAAGTCGGTGGCCGGCTCCGACGGCGTGCTGCAGATGACCGTCACCTTCCGCCCGGGCACCGACCCGGACGCGGCGGCGGTGAAGGTGCAGAACCGGGTGGCGCAGGCGCTGGCGCGCCTGCCCGAGGACGTGCGCCGGCAGGGGGTGACCACGCAGAAGCAGTCGCCGACGTTCCTGATGGTGGTGCACCTGACCTCGCCGGGCGGCAAGTACGACACCCTGTACCTGCGCAACTACGCGCGCCTGCACGTCAAGGATGCGCTGGCGCGCATCCCCGGGGTCGGCGACGCGCAGATCTTCGGCGGCGGCGATTACGCCATGCGTGCCTGGCTCGACCCGGGCAAGGTGGCCGCGCGCGGCCTGACCGCCAGCGACGTGGTGCGCGCCATGCGCGAACAGAACGTGCAGGTCTCGGCCGGCCAGCTGGGGGCCGAACCCTTGCCCGACAGCCGCTTCCTGACCCTGATCAACGCCCAGGGCCGCTTGAAGAGCGAGCAGGAATTCGGCGACATCGTGCTCAAGAGCGGCACCGACGGCGAGATCGTGCGCCTGTCCGATGTCGCCCGGCTGGAACTGGGTGCCGGCGACTACACCCTGCGCTCGCAGCTGGACGGCAAGAACGCGGTCGGCATCGGCATCTTCCAGGCGCCCGGCGCCAATGCGCTGGAGATCCGCGACAAGGTCATCGCCACCATGGACGGCATGCAGAAGACCTTCCCCGCCGACGTCAAGTACGAGGCGGTGTACGACACCACCATCTTCGTGCGCGATTCGATCAAGGCGGTGGTCTCCACGCTGCTGGAAGCCATCGCCCTGGTGGTGCTGGTGGTGATCCTGTTCCTGCAGACCTGGCGGGCTTCGATCATTCCGCTGATCGCGGTGCCGGTGTCGGTGGTCGGTACCTTCGCCGCGCTGTACCTGCTGGGCTTCTCGATCAATACACTGAGCCTGTTCGGCCTGGTGCTGGCGATCGGCATCGTGGTCGACGACGCGATCGTGGTGGTGGAGAACGTCGAGCGCAACATCGAGGAAGGCCTGTCGCCCACCGCCGCCGCGCACCAGGCGATGAAGGAAGTCTCCGGGCCGATCATCGCCATCGCCCTGGTGCTGTGCGCGGTGTTCGTGCCGATGGCCTTCCTGTCCGGCGTCACCGGGCAGTTCTACAAGCAGTTCGCGGTCACCATCGCCATCTCCACGGTGATCTCGGCGATCAATTCGCTGACCCTGTCGCCGGCGCTGGCCGCGCGCCTGCTCAAGCCCCACGGTGCGCCCAAGGACGGCCCCAGCCGCCTGATCGAGCGCCTGTTCGGGTGGGTGTTCCGCCCGTTCAACCGGTTCTTCAGGTCCAGCTCGGAACGCTACGAGCGGGGCGTGGCCAGGATCCTCGGCCGTCGCGGCGCGGTATTCGTGGTCTACGCGATCCTGCTGGCCGGTACCGGAGTGATCTTCAAGCTGGTGCCGCCGGGCTTCATCCCGACCCAGGACAAGCTGTACCTGATCGCCGGGGTGAAGCTGCCGGAAGGCGCGTCGATCGCGCGCACCGACGCCATGCTGCGCAAGGTCGCCCGGATCGCCCAGGAAACCGACGGCGTGGCCCACACGATCTCGTTCCCGGGCCTGAACGCGCTGCAGTTCACCAATACCCCCAACACCGGGGTGGCGTTCATTCCGCTCAAGCCGTTCAACGAGCGCAATGGCCGCAGCGCGGCGCAGATCAACGCCGAGATCAACCAGAAGATCGCCGGCCTGCAGGAAGGCTTCGCGTTTTCGATGATGCCGCCGCCGATCCTGGGGCTGGGCAATGGCAACGGCTACCAGTTGTTCATCGAGGACCGCGGCAACCTCGGCTACGGCGCGCTGCAGAACGCGGTGCAGGCGATGCAGGGCGCGGTGGCGCAGACCCCGGGCATGGCGTTCCCGATCACCAGCTACCAGGCCAACGTGCCGCAGCTGGACGCGGAGGTGGACCGGGTCAAGGCCAAGGCGCAGGGCGTGCAGCTCACCGAGCTGTTCGACACCCTGCAGACCTACCTGGGGTCGGCCTACGTCAACGACTTCAACCAGTTCGGCCGCACCTGGCAGGTGATCGCGCAGGCCGACGGCCCGTTCCGCGAAAACGTGGAGGACATCGCCCGGCTGCGCACCCGCAACGACCGCGGCGAGATGGTGCCGATCGGATCGATGGTGACCCTGCGGGAAACCTATGGCCCGGACCCGGTGCTGCGCTTCAACGGCTACCCGGCCGCGGACCTGGCCGGCGAGGCCGATCCGCGCATACTGTCCTCGGCCGAGGCGATGAACCGGCTGACCGCCATCGCCGCCAGGGTGCTGCCGGTGGGCATGACCACCGAATGGACCGACCTGAGCTACCAGCAGGCCACCCAGGGCAAGGCCGCCTTCATCGTGTTCCCGGTGGCCATCCTGCTCGCGTTCCTGGTGCTGGCGGCGCTGTACGAGAGCTGGTCGCTGCCGCTGGCGGTGATCCTGATCGTGCCGATGACGCTGCTGTCGGCGCTGTTCGGGGTATGGCTGACCGGCGGCGACAACAACGTGTTCGTGCAGGTCGGGCTGGTGGTGTTGATGGGCCTGGCGTGCAAGAACGCGATCCTGATCGTCGAGTTCGCCCGCGAACTGGAGATGGGCGGCAAGGGCATCGTCGACGCCGCGCTGGAGGCCTGCCGCCTGCGCCTGCGCCCGATCGTGATGACCTCCATCGCCTTCATCGCCGGCACCGTGCCGCTGGTGTTGTCGCATGGTGCCGGCGCCGAAGTGCGCTCGGTCACCGGCATCACCGTGTTCGCCGGCATGCTGGGCGTGACCCTGTTCGGCCTGTTCCTGACGCCGGTGTTCTACGTCGCGCTGCGCACTTTCGTCACCCGCAACGGCGGCGGCCAGCTGGTGCAGCATGGCGAACCGACCCTGCACCACTGACCCGACCTTCCGCCGTCGCCCGACACCCTCGGGCGCCGGCCCATCCAACCGAGGCATGCATCCATGAATACCCAACAGAACAAGATCGCGCTGGTCACCGGCGCCACCCGTGGCATCGGCCTGGAGACGGTACGCCAGCTGGCCCGCGCCGGCGTGCATACGCTGCTCGCCGGCCGCAGGTACGAAACGGCGCTGGCGCTGGCACAGGAACTGCAGGCCGAAGGGCTGCCGGTGGAGGCGCTGCAACTGGACGTCACCGATGCCGGCAGCATCGACGCGGCGGTGCGCGATGTCGGGCAGCGCCACGGCCGGCTCGACATCCTGGTCAACAACGCCGGCGTGCTGCTGGAGGATCCGTCGCTGCCGCCGTCGGCACAGCCGCTCGATACCTGGCGGCGGACCTTCGACACCAACGTGCATGCGCTGGTGGCCGTCACCCAGGCGTTCCTGCCGCTGCTGCGGCGCTCGGCGGCCGGGCGCATCGTCAACGTGTCGAGCATCCTCGGCTCGCAGGCGCTGCATGCCGATCCGGCCTCGCCCATCTATGACTTCAAGGTGCCTGCCTACAACGCGTCCAAGGCGGCGGTGAACAACTGGACCCTGTCGCTGGCCTATGAACTGCGCGCCACGCCGATCAAGGTCAACACCGTGCACCCGGGCTATGTGAGGACCGACATGAACGCGGGCGAGGGCGAGATCGACGTCGCCGACGGCGCGCGCTCCAGCGTGCAGATGGCGCTGCTCGGCGCGGACGGACCGAGCGGCAGCTTCACCCATCTCGGGCAGGTGCTGCCATGGTGAGGGCGGCACTGGCCGCGGCGCTGTCCGGCCTGCTGCTGGCCGGCTGCGTCAGTGTCGGCCCGGATTACCACGCCCCGGCGCAGCCGCCGGTGGTGCTGCACGGCGCCGCCGCGCCGGTGTACAGCGCGCAGTCGCCGGTGGCCGGCTGGTGGGCGCAGTTCGATGATCCGGTGCTCGGCCAGCTGGTGCATGCGGCGTTGTCCGACAACCTCGACCTCGCGCTGACGCTGACGCGCGTGCAGCAGGCGCGCGCGGTGTTCGTCGAGCGCCGGCTCGACCAGGCGCCGCACGTCACCGCGGCCGCCAGCCAGGAGCGCTACCGGCAGCCGGACCCGGCGCAGGACGGGGCGCGCGTGTCCGGCGAGCGCTACCAGCTCGGCTTCGATGCCGGCTGGGAGCTGGACCTGTTCGGGCGCCAGCGGCGGGCGGCGGAGGCGGCACGCGCCGACCTGGACGCGGAGTGGGCCAACCTGGTCGATGCGCAGGTGCTGGCGGCCGCCGAGGTCGCGCGCAACTACTTCGAGCTGCGCGGCACGCAGAAGCGCATCGCCGTGGCCGAGCAGACCCTGCTCAACCTGCGCGACACCCAGGCGCTGACCGAGACCCGCTGGAAGCTGGGCGCGGGCAGCGAACTCGACGTGCAGAGCAGCCGTGCGCGGCTGAAGGCGATCGAGGCCGACATCCCGCTGCTGGAACTGGCGCAGTCGCAGTCGCGGCACCGGCTGGCGGTGCTGCTGGGACAGCGCCCGGGTTCGCTGGACGCGCTGCTGCAACCGCGCCCGATGCCGGCGTTCGCCAAGGCCCTGCCGCTGGGCGATACCAGCATGCTGCTGCAGCGACGCGCCGACGTGCGCGCGGCCGAGCGCCGCCTGGCCGCGGCCACCGCGCGGGTCGGCGTGGCAACCGCCGACCTGTTCCCGCGGTTGTCGTTGACCGGCTTCGTCGGCTTTCTCGGCGGCGATGCCGGCAGCCTGGTCAACGGCGGCAACAAGGCCTGGTCGCTGGCGCCGTCGCTGAGCTGGAGCGCGTTCGACGTCGGCAGCGTGCGCGCGCGGCTGCGCGCCAGCCGCGCCCAGGCCGACGGCGCGGCGACCGGGTACGAGAAGACGGTGCTGCTGGCGCTGGAGGATGCCGAGAATGCGCTGGCCCGCTACGCCAGGCAGCAGGCACGGCTGGCGATCGTCGCCGAACAGGCGCAGGCCGCGCGTCGCGCCGAGGCGCTGGCCCGGGTCCGCTACCGCGAGGGCTCGGAGGACTTCCTCGCGCTGCTCGATGCGCAGCGCAGCCAGCTGGCGGCCGACGACGCGCTGGCCGCCGCCGAGGCCGGGGTCAACGTCAGCGTGGTCGCTGTCTACAAGGCGCTGGGCGGATGGGGGCAGGCATCGCCGTCGGCACCGTCGGTGGCGGTGGTCGAGGTGCGGTGAGTGCGGCGTCCGTGGCCTGGCCCGCTGGCCGGGCCATGGAAACGAAGAGGCGGCCAATGGCCGCCTCTTCAGTTTGCCGGTCGCGCTGCGGCGTGGATCAGGCCGCGTCGGCCTGCTCGCGGCGCGGGCCTTCGGCCAGGGCGCGGCCGACCATGTCCACCAGCAGGTCCAGCTCGGCCTCGTCCATGCCGAAATGCGGGGTGAAGCGCAGCGAGTTCTCGCCGCCATGGATCACGTTGACGCCGTGCATGCGCAGCCATTCCTCGGTGGAGTTGGCGCCATAACACTTGAACTGCGGGGCCAGTTCGCAGGAGAACAGCAGGCCGGTGCCCTGGACCTTGGTGATCAGCCCACCCAGCCGGGCCTTGAGCGCCTCGAGCTTGCGCACCGCCTGCTCGCCGCGTTCGCGGATGTTGCGGCGCACGTCCGGGGTCAGCCGGGCCAGGGTGGCGCAGGCCACGTCCAGCGCGCGCGGGTTGGTGGTCATGGTGTTGCCGTACACGCCCTTGCGGTACAGGTGCGCGGCGTGTTCGGTGACGGCCAGCACCGACAGCGGGAACTGGGCGCCGTTCAGGGCCTTGGAGTAGGTCTCCATGTCCGGCGGGTCCAGGGTCTCGTAGCCGGGGTAGTCGACGAAGGACAGGGTGCCGTGCGCGCGCAGCGCGGCCTGGATCGAGTCGATCAGCAGCAGGCTGCCGTGGGCGCGGGTCAGTTCGCGCGCCAGCTTGTAGAAGCTCACCGGCACCGCGCGGCCCGGGTCGCCTTCGCCCATCACCGGCTCCAGGAACACCGCCTCGATGAACCAGTTGTGGGCCTTGGCGTCGTCGAACACCTTGCGCAGCGCCGCCTCGTCGTACGGGGCGATCGCGATCACGCTGTCTTCGCCGCGGTAGCTGGCCAGGAAGCGGTCATAGGTCTTGCGGGTCGAATCCGAGTACAGCGCCGGGCGGTCGGTGCGGCCGTGGAAGCTGCCCTTGATGACCACCCGCTTGACCGTGGCGCCGGCGTGCGGCGCACCCGGGTCGGTCTGCAGCTTGGCGTTGATGTCGGCGATGCGCGCGGCCAGGCCGACCGCCTCGGAACCGGAGTTCAGGCACATGAAGTGCGAGAACGGGCAGCCGCCGCGGGTGTGGCCGATCTCCTTGCGCAGCGCCTGCACGAAGCGGCGCTGGGACAGGCTCGGGGTCATGATGTTGGCCATCACCTGCGGCTTGGCCGCGGCGGCCAGCACCTCCGGCGGGGTGTGGCCGAAACCGAGCATGCCGTAGCCGCCGGCGTCGTACAGCACCGCACCCTTGAGCGAGACCACCCATGGGCCGCAGGCGGCCAGGGCGATGTACGGCACCACCGCGTCGTCGGCGTAGAAATTGACGAAACCGGCCTGCATCGCGGCGATCTGGTCCTTCTCGTCCAGGTCCAGCAGGTCGGCGGCCTCGTCCTTGATGCGGGCATATTCACTGGCGGCCGCGGCGATGGCGGCAACCAGGTCGGGATGGGCGGCGGCCAGGCGTTCGATGGCGGCATCGTCCAGCCCCGTTGTCAGGCGGGTGCCGGCGTGCGCGCGGAGCGCGGCGAGTGGGCCGAGTACGGTCATGCTCATCTCCAGAAAGGTCTTGTATGGTCATTATCTGGAGATTCTGGTCATATGGCAGCTGTCATTCCGTCGAAAATCGGGTTAATTTCGTCTGATCGACGAAACCGGCCCGCGATGTGAAGATTTCCCCCGCCGACGAACGCCTGCTGTCCGTGCTGCGCGAGGACGCGCGGGCCTCCACCGCGCAGATCGCGCGCCGGCTCGGGCTGTCGCGCACCACCGTGCAGAGCCGCATCGACCGGCTCGAACAGCAGGGGGTGATCGCCGGTTATACCGTGCGTACCCACGAGGACTACGAGCAGGGCCAGGTGCGCGCGCACGTGCTGATCACCGTGTCGCCGCGCAAGATGCCGGCCGTGGTCAAGGCGCTGCGCGAGATCGCCGAGGTCCGCAGCCTGCATTCGGTCAGCGGCGCCCACGACCTGGTGGCGATGGTGGTGGTCGGCGGGGTCGGCGAGATGGACGTGGTCACCGATGCCATCGGCGTGATCGACGGGGTCGAGCGCACCACCAGCGCCATCATCCTGTCGACCAAGTTCGAGCGCTGAACCGGCAACCGGGCAGGGGACCGGTATGCCGGTGCCGGTACAATGGCCGGCTCCCCCCCGTCCGATGCCCCGGCCTTGAAGAAGTCCGATTTCCACTACGACCTGCCCGAGGAACTGATCGCCCAGGCGCCGCTGGCCGAGCGTTCCGCCAGTCGCCTGCTGGTGGTGCCGCCGGCACTGGCCGACCTTGAGGACCGCCATGTCCGCGATCTGCCGGAACTGCTGCAGCCCGGCGACCTGCTGGTGTTCAACGATACCCGGGTGATCCCGGCGCGGCTGTTCGGGCACAAGGCCAGCGGTGGCCGGGTCGAGATCCTGATCGAGCGCCTGCTCGGCGGCCAGCAGGCCCGTGCCCAGGTCGGCGCCAGCAAGTCGCCCAAGCCCGGCAGCCGCATCCAGCTCGACGCCGGTGGCGAGGTCGAGGTGCTCGGCCGCGACGGCGAGTTCTACCTGCTGCGGTTCGAGGTGCCCGAGTCGCTGGAGTCCTGGCTGGTGCATGCGGGCCGGCTGCCGCTGCCGCCGTACATCCACCGCGAGCCCGGGGCCGACGACCGCGAGCGCTACCAGACGGTGTTCGCGCGCCAGGTGGGCGCGGTGGCGGCGCCGACCGCGGGCCTGCATTTCGACGAGGCGCTGCTGGAACGGCTGCGCGCGCGCGGCGTCGGCTTCGGCCACATTACCCTGCACGTGGGGGCGGGCACCTTCCAGCCGGTGCGGGTGGACGACCTGTCCCGGCACGTGATGCACCGCGAATGGCTCAATGTCGGCGCCGAACTGGTGCAGCAGGTGCGGCAGACCCGTGCCGCCGGCGGCCGCGTGATCGGTGTCGGCACCACCGTGGTGCGGGCCCTGGAGAGCGCGATGCGCGAGGGCAAACTGCACCCGTTCGCCGGCGAGACGCAGATCTTCATCACCCCGGGCTACCGCATCCGCAGCGTCGATGCGATGGTCACCAATTTCCACCTGCCGGAAAGCACCCTGCTGATGATGATCTCGGCCTTCGCCGGCAAGCAGCGGGTGTTCGACGCCTACGCCCATGCCATCGCCGGCCGCTACCGGTTCTTCAGCTACGGCGACGCGATGCTGCTGTTCCCGCAGCCCGACGCCTGACCCCGCCTTTCCTGCGCCGTCGTCGCCGATCCGCGACAATGCACGGCAGACCGACCGAAGCACACCCATGTCCAGACTGCAGTTCACGCTCCAGGCCACCGACGGCAACGCGCGCCGCGGCCAGCTCTCGTTCCCGCGCGGCACCGTGCAGACCCCGGCGTTCATGCCGGTGGGCACCTACGGCTCGGTGAAGGGCGTACTGCCCGAGCAGATCCGCGCGCTCGGCGCCGAGATCATCCTCGGCAACACCTTCCACCTGTATCTGCGCCCGGGCCTGGAGGTGATCGGCGACCACGGTGGCCTGCATGGCTTCTGCCGCTGGAACGGGCCGATCCTGACCGACTCCGGCGGCTTCCAGGTGTTCTCGCTGGCGCACCGCCGCAAGATCACCGAGCAGGGCGTCACCTTCGCCTCGCCGACCGATGGCGCCCGCGTGTTCCTGGGCCCGGAGGAGAGCATGAAGATCCAGAAGGTGCTCGATTCGGACGTCGTGATGATCTTCGACGAATGCACCCCGTACCCGGCCACCGAGGACGTGGCGCGGCGCTCGATGGAGCTGAGCCTGCGCTGGGCGCGACGCTCGCGCGATGCCCATGACGCGCTGGGCAACGACGCGGCGCTGTTCGGCATCGTCCAGGGCGGCGTGCACACCGACCTGCGCAGCCGCTCGGCCGAGGGCCTGCAGCAGATCGGCTTCGACGGCTACGCCATCGGCGGGCTGGCGGTGGGCGAGCCCGAGCACGAGCGCAACGCCATGCTCGAGCACATGCACCCGATCCTGCCGGCCGACCGCCCGCGCTACCTGATGGGCGTGGGCCGCCCGGAGGACCTGGTCGAGGGCGTGGCCCGCGGCGTGGACATGTTCGACTGCGTGATGCCGACCCGCAACGCGCGCAACGGCCATTACTTCACCTCCACCGGCACGGTGCGCATCCGCAACGCCCGCTACGAGCGCGACATGGACACCATCGAGCCGGGCTGCGGCTGCCATGCCTGCAGCAGCGGCTACACCCGCGCCTACCTGCGCCACCTGGACCGCTGCAACGAGATGCTGGCGCCGATGCTGGGCACTCTGCACAACCTCTATTACTACGAGAAGCTGATGGCCGACATGCGCGCGGCCATCGAGGCGGGAACCTTCCTGGCCTTCCGCGAGTCCTTCTATGCGGCGCGCGGGGCGGTTGCGCCGGCGCTGTAGCGCCTTTCCCCGCCCAAGGGGCGAGCCGGCCGCCTGGCTGGCCTGCACGGCAAGGCCATCGGCAAGGGTGGGGGGCGGTGGTCGTGCACGCTGCGGCGCCCCGCGGGCCGGGCGCGCCTGCCGCCGGGCAGGGGCGCTGCTCGATGGTCATCGGCAGGCGCTGCCTTGCAATTGGACCGGCCCGCCTCTATGGCATACTTCCACGCTTGAATCCGTTCCGCGGCGCCGGCCCCGGCAGGCACCGCCCGACAGTTAAGGACACACGATGAACCCGATGGCTATCCTGCTTCCCGTCGCCCAGGCCGCTCCGGCCGCCCCGGGCATGGGCACTTTCCTGCTGCCGATCGCCCTGATCGCGGTCATGTACTTCCTGATGATCCGCCCGCAGATGAAGCGCCAGAAGGAACACAAGGCGATGCTGGAGAAGATCTCCAAGGGCGACGAGGTGCTGACCAACGGCGGCATCGCCGGCGTGGTGACCGACATCGGCGACAACTTCATCACCGTCGAAGTGGCCGACAACGTCCGCATCCGCGTGCAGAAGGGCGCCATCGGCAACGTGCTGCCCAAGGGTACGCTGAAGTCCGCGGCCTGAGCCCGAGTTTCCCTTCCGTCATGACGCGGCGCCGGGACCGGCGTCGCGCAGGAACCTGCAATGCTTGAATTCCCACGCTGGAAGTACTTCCTGATCCTGGTCGTCCTGGCGGTCAGCGCACTGTACGCGCTGCCCAACGTGTACCAGAAGGACCCGTCCGTGCAGATCACCGCCAACCGCGGCGGGCAGATCGACGATGCCCTCAAGCAGCGCGTGAGCGCGGCGCTGGGCGAGGCCGGGGTCACGCCCAAGTCGGTGGAGAAGGAAGGCGAGAGCCTGATCGTCCGCCTCGGTTCGCTCGACGCCCAGACCCGCGCCAACGACGTGCTGCGCGAAACGGCGGGCGAGAACTACACCGTCGCCCTGAACCTGGCCTCGACCGTGCCGGACTGGCTGGCCGGGCTTGGCGGCAAGCCGATGGTGCTGGGCCTGGACCTGGTCGGTGGCGTGCACTTCGCACTGCAGGTGGACAAGAAGGCCGCCGTGGACAAGCGCTTCGACGCGTTCGCCGAGGACATCCGCACCACGCTGCGCGACAACCGCGTGGGCTACCGCTCGGTCGAGCGCCGCGGCGAGAACGACATCCAGGTGACGCTGGCCAATGCCGCCGACGCCGACAAGGCCCGTGCCGCGCTGGTCAAGACGCAGCCGACCCTGAGCTACTCGGGCAGCGGCGAGCGCATCACCGTGAGCGTGCCGCAGGCCGAGATGCTGCAGATCGCCTCCGGCGCCATCGAGCAGAACCTGACCACCCTGCGCAACCGCGTCAACGAGCTGGGCGTGGCCGAGCCGATCATCCAGCGCCAGGGCGACGACCGCATCGTGGTCGAACTGCCGGGCGTGCAGGACACCGCCGAAGCCAAGCGCATGATCGGCGCCACCGCCACCCTGGAGTACCGCCTGGTGGTGGACGGCAACGCGCAGGACGCCATGACCAGCGGCCGCATCCCGCCGGAAGCGCGCCTGTATCGCGACCGTCGCGGCATGCCGGTGCTGCTGAACAAGCGCACCATCGTCACCGGCGACCAGATGGTCAAGGCCGAGGTGTCCACCGACCAGAACGGCCTGCCGGCGGTCGCTGTCACGCTCAACAGCGTCGGCGGCCAGCGCATGTTCGACGTCACCAGCGTCAACGTGAACAAGCCGATGGCCGTGGTCTACACCGAGCGCATCCCGCAGGTGACCACGGTCGACGGCAAGGAAGTGCGCAGCTTCCGGGTCAAGGAAGAAGTCATCTCCGTGGCCAACATCAACAGCCCGCTGGGCAAGAACTTCATCACCACCGGCCTGGAGAAGACCGAGGCCGACAACCTGGCCAAGCTGCTGCGCGCCGGTTCGCTGGCCGCGCCGATGGACTTCGTCGAGGAATACGTGATCGGTCCCAGCCTGGGTGCGGAGAACGTGGCCCGCGGCGTCAAGGCGGTGGTGTTCTCGTTCGTGTTCACCCTGGTGTTCTTCACCGTCTACTACCGCATGTTCGGCGCGATCACCTCGGTGGCGCTGCTGTTCAACCTGCTGATCGTGGTGGCGGTGATGTCGCTGTTCGGCGCGACCATGACCCTGCCGGGCTTCGCCGGCCTGGCGCTGTCGGTCGGCCTGTCGGTGGACGCCAACGTGCTGATCAACGAGCGCATCCGCGAGGAACTGCGGCTGGGCATGCCGGGCAAGGCCGCCATCGCCGCCGGTTACGAGAAGGCCTCGGGCACCATCCTCGACGCCAACCTCACCGGCCTGATCGTGGGCGTGGCGCTGTATGCGTTCGGTACCGGCCCGCTGAAGGGCTTCGCGCTGACCATGATCATCGGCATCTTCGCCTCGATGTTCACCGCGATCACCGTGTCGCGCGCGCTGGCGGTGCTGATCTACGGCCGTCGCAACAAGCTCCAGTCCGTGGCGATCTGACGCGAATCCCTTCGCGAAAGCCCGCGCATGCGTGCGCGGGTTTTTAAAGGAAAATCCCTGCATGAAACTATTTCCGCTCCACATCGTCCCGAACGACACCAACATCGACTTCATGCGCCATCGCAAGCCGGTGCTTGCGTTGATGGTGGCGTTGCTGCTGGTGTCGCTGGCCATCATCGGCTTCAAGGGCTTCAACTACGCGCTGGAGTTCACCGGCGGCACCGTGGTGCGCACCCACTTCGAGAAGAGCGTCGATGCCGAGGCGGTGCGCGAACGCCTGGCCGCGGCCGGCTTCGAGAACGCCCAGGTGCAGAGCGTGGGCGGCGGCAACGACCTGATGATCCGCCTGCCGCCCGAAGGCGAGCACAACAACGCCGCCGATGCCGCGCAGAAGGTCGCCGAGAAGGTCGGTGCCGCGATCAGCACGGCCGACAACGCGGCCACCACGCAGCCGGGCGAGTTCGTCGGCCCGCAGGTCGGCAAGGACCTGGTCATGAACGGCATCTACGCGACGCTGTTCATGGTGATCGGCTTCCTGATCTACATCGCCGCGCGCTTCGAGTGGAAGTTCGCGATGGTGGCGAGCCTGACCGCGTTCTTCGACCTGATCCTGACCGTGGCCTACATGTCGCTGCTGGGCCGCGAGTTCGACCTGACCGTGCTGGCCGGCATGCTGTCGGTGATGGGTTTCGCGATCAACGACATCATCGTGGTGTTCGACCGCGTGCGCGAGAACTTCCGCAGCCTGCGCGTGGAACCGCTGGAGGTGCTGAACCGCTCGATCAACCAGACGCTGTCGCGCACGGTGATCACCGCGGTGCTGTTCTTCCTGTCGGCGCTGGCGCTGTACCTGTATGGCGGCGAGTCGATGGAAGGCCTGGCCGAAACCCACATGGTGGGTGCGGTGATCGTGGTGGTGTCGTCGATCATCGTGGCCGTCCCGCTGCTGAGCATCGGGCCGTTCAAGGTCTCCAAGCAGGACCTGCTGCCCAAGGCCAAGGACGTCGAGGAACTGGCGCGCCGCCCGTAAGGCCCGGCCGCGCCTGTCCCTGGAAAGAGCCGCGCACCGCGCGGCTCTTTTCTTTTGCGCCATCGGCGCCGCGGCCCCGCCGCCGCGGCCGATCCATGCGGTGGCGTCGGTTGTTTTCACTGCGGGCGCACACTACGATCCTCGCGGTTCGGCGCCTGCCCGGCGTGTGCCGCGGCGCTGTTTTCCCGCATCCAACCGAGGTTTCCATGGTCATCAAACCGCGTGTGCGCGGCTTCATCTGCGTCACCACCCATCCGGCCGGCTGCGACGCGGCGGTCAAGGAACAGATCGACTACATCAAGGCGCAGCCCCGGCTCGCCCACGGCCCGAAGAAGGTGCTGGTGATCGGCGCTTCCACCGGCTATGGCCTGGCCGCGCGCATCAAGGCCGCGTTCGGCAGCGACGCCGCCACGCTGGGCGTGTTCTTCGAGCGCCCGGGCAGCGAGAGCAAGCCGGGCACGGCCGGCTGGTACAACTCGGCCGCGTTCGAGAAGTACGCGCACCAGGCCGGCCTGTACGCGCGCAGCGTCAACGGCGATGCGTTCTCCGACGAGGTCAAGGCCAAGGTGATCGAGATCATCAAGGCCGACCTGGGCCAGGTGGACCAGGTGGTCTACAGCCTGGCGTCGCCGCGCCGCAGGCACCCGAAGACCGGCGAGGTCATCAGCTCCACGCTCAAGCCGATCGGCGAGCCGATCACCCTGCGCGGCCTGGATACCGACAAGGAAGTGCTCACCGAGACCACCCTGCAGCCGGCCAGCGCCGAGGAAATCGCCGGCACCGTGCAGGTGATGGGCGGCGAGGACTGGCAGATGTGGATCGATGCGCTGCTGGAGGCCGGGGTGCTGGCGCCGGGGGCGACCACCACCGCGTTCACCTATGTCGGCGAGGAAATCACCCAGGCGATCTACTGGAACGGCTCCATCGGCGCCGCCAAGAAGGACCTGGACGCCAAGGTCAAGGACATCCGCGCCAGCCTGCAGGGCATTGGCGGCGATGCCCGCGTGTCGGTGCTCAAGGCGGTGGTCACCCAGGCCAGTTCGGCGATCCCGACCATGCCGCTGTACCTGTCGCTGCTGTTCAAGGTGATGAAGGAAGAAGGCACCCACGAAGGCTGCATCGAGCAGCTCGATACCCTGTACGACATCCTCTACAACGGCCCGCAGGGCGGCGCCAATGCGGCCGACCATATCCGTGCCGCGCTGGTCGACGGCAAGGGGCGCAGCATCGCCCTGGTCGACGACGAAGGCCGCCTGCGCGCCGACTACAAGGAGATGGCGCCGGAGGTGCAGGGCAGGGTGGTCGCGCTGTGGCCGCAGGTCAGCAACGAGAACCTGTACGAGATCAGCGACCTGGCCGGTTACAAGGCCGATTTCCTGCGCCTGTTCGGCTTCGGCATCGACGGCGTGGATTACGACGCCGACGTCAACCCGGACGTGAAGATCGAGAACCTGGTCGATCTGACCTGATACGCGCAAAGGCCGGCGTCCACGCCGGCCTTTGCGTCTGTGGCGGGCGTGCCCCCGCGCGCTCGCTACTCGATGCCGGGCATGCGCGCCCGGCCCGGCGTCAGCCGAAATCGAAATTCATCTCCGGGCCGGCCGGGCCGACGAAATCGCCCTGCACGTAGTCCACCCCGGAACTGAACAACAGGCTCATCGTCGCCGCATCCGAGACGAACTCGGCGATGGTGCGGATGTCCTGCGACTGCGCGCGCGCGGTGATTTCCTGGATCTTGGGCAGCTGCTCGCGGGCCAGTGCCGGGTCGGCGGTGAAGCTGCTGTCCAGCTTGAGGAAGCCCGGGTGGAAGTGGGCCAGCAACTGGAACGAATCCAGCCCGGAACCGAACTGCTCCAGCCCGACCTTGCAGCCCAGCGCCGCGGCCGCGGCCAGGAACTGCTGGGCGTTGCGCAGGTGGGTGAACACCTTGGCCTCGGGGACCTGCAGCCACAACTGGTCGCCGGACACGCCCTCGGCCTGCAGGCCGTCGCGGATCACCGCCAGCAGCTGCGGATCGGAGAACGATTCGGGCGTGATCCGCACCATCATGTGGGTGCGATGGCCGGCACGGCGGCGTTCGCCCAGCGCCTGGATCGCATGCCCGACCACCCAGCGGTTGATCGGTGCCAGCAGGCCCTGGTCCTCGGCGATCGGCAGGAAGGTCGCGGGCCCGACCATCTCGTTGTTGTTGCGCAGCTGCAGCGAGGTGTCGTACAGCTGGATCGCCTCGCCCATGAGGTTGATGACCGGGCGGAAGCGCAGCTGGAAGCCGTCGCCTTCCAGCGCGCCGCGCATCAGCTCCACCCAGCGCTGGATGCGCTCTTCCTCGACGCGGTCGGCAGCGCCCGGGTCGAAGACCTTGACCGTGTTGCCGCCCAGTTCGGTCGCGGTGCGGATGCAGTCGCTGGCGCGCGCCAGCACCTGGCCGACGCTGGCGATCTTCTCGCCGACCTGCACGCCGCCGATGCTGACGGTGACCGTCGCCGAGCGCGCGCCGATGCTGAACACGTGCGAAGCGAAGGCGCCGCGCACGCGCTCGGCCAGCCCCATGGTGTGCGCGTAGTCGCCCTGGGCGAGGATCGCGAAGCTGTGCTCTCCGAAGCGGGCGACCGACAGGCCGTCGCCGAGCGTGGCGGCAAGGTGCTGGCCCAGCGCGGCGACCAGCGCGTCGGCCGAGTCCAGGCCGATGTCGGGCAGCAGCCGCGCGTAGTGATCCGGTTCCACCAGCAGGAAGCCGTACTGGCCATCGCTGCGGCTGACCTGGGCCACGGCGTTTTCCAGGTGCACCATGAAGGTGGGGCGGTTGAGCAGGCCGGTGACCTGGTCGCGCTGGCGCAGCTCCTCGACCTCGCGCGCCAGCTCGGGATCGAACTCCTCGCGGCGGCGGAACACCACCTGGAAGCAGGATTCGCCCTCGTAGGTGGCGGCGGTGAACTCCATCGTCGCCGGGAAGCTGTCGCCGTCCTGGTTGCGCGCGTGCACTTCGTACTGCGGCGGCGGCGGCTCGCCCTTGCCCAGCGCCTTGAGCAGCTGCTTGAAATCCTCCACGTGCTGCGGCGCGACCATGTCCAGCAGCGAGATGCCTTCCACGTCCTCGAACGTGTCGTAGCCGAACATCTCCAGGTAGGCCTCGTTGGCGCGGATGTGCATGCCTTCGTGGATGTAGGCGATCGGGTCGCGCGAAGAGGCGATCAGCGCGTCGCAGCGGCGCTCGGTCTCGCGCATCTGCGCCTCGATCCGGCGCAGGCCGCGGCGCGCCTGCAGGTCGGTCCATTCGTTGCGCACGACCGCCAGCAGGTGCTCGGGGCGGTGGCGCAGGGCAATGGCGCGGATGCCATTGGCGCCCGATTCCACCAGCATCCGTTCGTCGACCTGGTCGGCCAGCCCGATCATCGGGATGTCCTTGCCGCTGGCGGCGATCTGCTGGCTGAGCAGCAGCTGCGGGATCACCTGCGAGGGCGCGCACAGCACCAGGTCGATGCTCTGGCTGGACAGGATCTCCACCAGTTCCGCCGGCGCCTGCGGCCGGAATGGGCGGACGGCGATGCCGCTGTTGCGCAAGGTGCTGACGATCGCCTCGGCGTTCTCGGCGCTGTCGTCGACGATCAGCAGGCGCAGGGTTGATTCTTTGCCGTTCTGCATTCAGGACTCCCCTCTGACCGGGTTTAATACAACATGGCCGCGGTGCCGTCCATGCGTTGATCGCTTGCCTGTGACGCGGTTCCTGCGCCGGCTTCAGGCCGCCTGTCCGGCCGCGTGCCCGGAGGCCCAGGCCCACTGGAAGTTGTAGCCGCCCAGCCAGCCGGTCACGTCCAGCACCTCGCCGACGAAATACAGCCCCGGTACCTGCCGCGACTCCAGGGTCGAGGACGACACCTGGCGCGTATCCACCCCGCCCAGGGTCACTTCCGCGGTGCGGTAGCCCTCGGTGCCGCTGGCCACCAGCGGGAAATCGGCCAGCAGCGCCGCGGCCTGCTTCAGCTGCGGCTCGTCGAGCTGGCGCACCGGCCGGTCCGGCAGCCAGTGCTCGCACAGGCGCTGCGCCATCCGCTTGGGCATGACCTCGGCCAGTACCGTGCGCAGCTCCGATGCGCCGCGCTCGCGCTTCATGTCGCGCAGCCACTGCAGTGGGTCGTGGCCCGGCAGCAGGTCCAGGCGCAGGTCGTCGCCGGGCTGCCAGTACGAGGAGATCTGCAGGATCGCCGGGCCGCTGACCCCGCGGTGGGTGAGCAGCATGAAGTTGCGGAACGCCTGCCCGTTGCAGCGCGCCTCGACCGGCAGCGCCACGCCGCTGAGGTCGGCCAGCCGTTCCTGGTGCCTGCCGCTGAGGGTGAGCGGGACCAGTCCGGCGCGGGTGGGCAGCACCGCGTGGCCGAACTGGCGCGCGACCTCGTAGCCGAAGCCGCTGGCGCCCATGCTGGGAATGGACAGGCCGCCGCTGGCGATCACCAGCGAAGCGCAGTGGAACAGGCCGTGGCCGGTGCGCACGCGGAAGCCGTCGGCGCCGCGCTCGATGCCCTCCACCGCGCAGTCGGTGCGGATGCGCACCGCCGCCTGCTGGCATTCGTCCAGCAGCATGCGCACGATCAGCTTGGAGGAGATGTCGCAGAACAGCTGCCCCAGCTCTTTCTCGTGCCAGGCGATGCGGTGCCGTTCCACCATTTCGATGAAATCGGCCGGGGTGTAGCGCGCCAGCGCCGATTTGCAGAAATGCGGGTTGGCGGAAATGAAGTTGGCGGCGCTGGTGCCGGTATTGGTGAAATTGCAGCGCCCGCCGCCGGACATCAGGATCTTCTTGCCCGGCTTGTTGGCATGGTCGATCACCTGCACGACGCGACCGCGGCGGCCGGCGGTGAGCGCGCACATCAACCCGGCGGCACCGGCGCCGATCACCAGGACGTCGCAGTGCTGGGGCGTCACGCCCGGATTCATCGCCACCGCGCGCTCAAGCCGTCGCGCGCTTGCGCCAGGCGGGGGTGACGTCGAGCTGGACCTGGTCGTTGAGGATCTGCAGCTCGCCGTCCTGGATCAGCACGCTCCAGCGCATCGCCCGCTGGATCTGCTGCCCCCAGCGCTCGACGAAGCCGGCGTCCAGGTCCACCACCGAGAGATTGCCGAACCGGGCCAGGCCCTTGCCCTGCTTGTGCCACCAGATGTCCGAGGCGTTGCCGCCGTAGTTGATCACCTGCACCTGGCGGCTGCGGTTGCACGCCTTGCGCACCCGCGATTCGTCGGGGTGGCCCAGGTCGATCCACTGCAGGATGTCGCCGGTGTAGTCGTGCTGCCACAGGTCCGGTTCGTCGTCGGTGCTCAGGCCGCGGCCGAACTCCAGGCGATCGTCGGCGTTCAATGCGAAGGCGAGCAGGCGCACCATCAGGCGCTCGTCGGTTTCGGAGGGATGCTGGGCCAGGGTCAGGTGGTGGGTCGCGTAGTAGCCGCGGTCCATGTCGCTGATCTGCAGCTCGGCCTTGCGGATAGTGGCGGTAAGGGCCATGGGATCACGGGGCAAAGACCGCCATTCTACTGCGCGGGCGCAGCCGCGGCGGGCCGCGCGTCAGCGTTGCCGTGCCAGCCACTGGTCCAGGCGCGCGGCGAACGCCTGGCGGTCGCGCGCGTGCAGGCTGGGCGGGCCGCCGGTCTGCACGCCCGCGCCGCGCAGTTCGGCCATGAAGTCGCGTATCGACAGGCGCTGGGCGATGCTGTCGGGGCTGAACGGCACGCCGCGCGGGTCCAGCGCCGCGGCACCCCTGGCCAGCACCCGCGCGGCCAGCGGAATGTCCTGGGTGACCACCAGGTCGCCGGCGGCGACGCGTTCGGCGATGGCATCGTCGGCCACGTCCGGGCCACCGGCGACCTGCATGGCACGGATGAAGCGCGAGGAGGGCGTCTGCAGCCAGCGGTTGGCGACCAGGATCACTTCGATCCGGGTACGTTCGGCGGCGCGGTACAGGATGTCGCGGATGACCGCCGGGCAGGCGTCGGCGTCCACCCAGATGCGGGGGGAGGGGGCGGCAAGGGTGGATTCCATGCCGCGCAGTCTAGCCGCTGCGCGGCCATGCGGCGGCTGCATGCGTACCCGTGTGGTGCGCCAAGCCAATGAATTTAACGGGATTGTTGCCGGGAAGCGGGCTTTCGGTACGGATGAATGCGGTATTTGTCGCTTTTTGCTGGAAAGCCGCGTATCTTTCGCCCCACTGTGCTTGCAAGGGTCACCGTGAATCGTGGCCTGATGCAGCTGATCTCACCGATCCGCTCATCGTTCCGTTTTACCAACGCCTGCAACTCAGTCTCGGCCCCGATCCCCGGTGGCTGCGATTTCCAATCAATAGTTCCAGGAGTTTGTAATGTCTGAGCGTCAGACCGGCACGGTGAAGTGGTTCAACGATGCCAAGGGTTTTGGTTTCATCACCCCGGAAAGCGGCCCCGACCTGTTCGTGCACTTCCGTGCCATCCAGGGCACCGGCTTCAAGTCGCTGCAGGAAGGCCAGAAGGTGACCTTCGTCGCCGTGCAGGGCCAGAAGGGCATGCAGGCTGACCAGGTGCAGGCGCTGTAATCCAGCCCCAGCAACCGCAAGGTCGCCACGACGCCGGAAGCGAAAGCTTCCGGCGTTTTTGTTTGTGTCCACCCATTTATTCGTGTCCGCCCGCCGCGCCGGCGCCTTGCATGCCAGTGTGCCGCGCTGGGGCCGGGATACCGTAGCTTGTGACATCGCCCGACGTCCCCACATCCTGGCAATGACCCCGCGGCTGAAATTCGACAACCGTTTCCTGCGCGAACTGCCCGGCGATGCCGAAACCGGATCGCGCCGGCGCGAGGTGCCGGGCGCGGCCTGGTCGCAGGTCATGCCTGGCCCGGTGGCGGCGCCGCGGTTGCTGGCGCATGCGCCGGACGTGGCGGCGATGCTGGGTTTCGACGGCGCGGCCGTACAGGCGCCGGACTTCGCCGCGGTGTTCGCCGGCAACGCGTTGTACGACGGCATGCAGCCATGGGCGGCGAACTACGGCGGGCACCAGTTCGGGCACTGGGCCGGGCAGCTGGGCGACGGCCGCGCCATCTCGCTCGGCGAGCTGCTGGCCGATGGCCGGCGCTGGGAGCTGCAGCTCAAGGGCGCGGGACCGACGCCGTACTCGCGCGGGGCCGATGGCCGTGCGGTGCTGCGCTCGTCGATCCGCGAATTCCTGTGTTCGGAGGCCATGCACCACCTCGGGGTCCCGACCACGCGGGCCCTGAGCCTGGTCGCCACCGGCGAGGCGGTGGTGCGCGACATGTTCTACGACGGTCATCCGGGCGACGAACCGGGGGCGGTGGTGTGCCGGGTGGCGCCCTCGTTCATCCGCTTCGGCAGCTTCGAACTGCCGTCCGCACGCGGTGACGTGGCGCTGCTGCGGCGCTGGGTGGATTTCTGCATCGACCGCGATTTCCCGCATCTGGCGCCCGGCGCTTCGCGCCAGGCGGACTGGTTCGCCGAGGTCTGCACCCGCACCGCGACGATGGTCGCGCACTGGATGCGGGTGGGCTTCGTGCATGGGGTGATGAACACCGACAACATGTCCGTGCTCGGCCTGACCCTGGATTACGGCCCGTATGGCTGGATCGAGGACTACGACCCGGACTGGACGCCGAACACCACCGATGCGCAGGGCCGCCGCTACCGGTTCGGCACGCAGATGCAGGTGGCGTACTGGAACCTGGTCCGGCTGGCGCAGGCGCTGTCGCCGCTGTTCGCGGACGCGGCGCCGCTGCAGGCCGGGCTGGATGCGTTCCAGGCGCGTTACGCGGCCGACGAACGCGCCCATCTGGTCGCCAAGCTCGGACTGGGCGAATACCGCCAGGGCGACGATGCGCTCATGGCGCGGTTCCGGGAACTGCTGCACGCGGGCGAGATGGACATGACCCTGGCGTTCCGGGCGCTGCCCGACGTCGACCCGCAGCGGCCGGACGTGGCGGCGCTGCAGGGTGCGTTCTATTCGCCCGCGCGCCGCGAGCGGGTGATGCCGGACCTGCTGGACTGGCTGCAGTGCCACGCCGCGCGCGTCCGCGAGGCCGGCCTGGATGCCGCCGCGCGGCGCCGGGTCATGCAGGCGGCCAACCCCAAGTACGTGCTGCGCAACTGGCTGGTGCAGCAGGCCATCGACCGCGCCGCACAAGGCGACACCGGCGGCATCACCGACCTGCTGGAGGTGATGCGGCATCCCTGCGACGAACAGCCCGGCCGCGAGGCGTTCGCCTGCCGGCGCCCGGACTGGGCGCGTGCGCGCGCCGGCTGCTCCATGCTGTCGTGCAGTTCCTGATTCCTTCCACTTCCAGTGACCCCATGACCAACCCCTATCCCCATTGGGCCGGCGCGATCCGCGACGTGGCCGACTTCCCGCGGCCCGGTATCCGTTTCAAGGACATCACCCCGCTGCTGGCCGATGCCGATGGCTTCCGCGCCGCGGTTGCGGCGATGGCCGACCCGTGGCGCGCTGCCGGCGTGCAGGCCGTGCTGGGCGTGGAAGCGCGCGGCTTCATCCTTGGTGCCGCGCTGGCCCTGGAACTGGGCGCCGGCTTCGTGCCGGTGCGCAAGCCGGGCAAGCTGCCCGGCGCCACCCTGGCGCAGGAATACGCGCTGGAATACGGCAGCGACCGCATCGAGGTGTGTGCCGGCGCCATCGCCCCGGGAACCCGGGTGCTGCTGATCGACGATGTGCTGGCCACCGGCGGTACGCTGGCCGCGGCGCTGCTGCTGGCGCGCCGGCTCGAGGCCGAGGTGCTCGGCGCGGCGGTGCTGGTGGAACTGGACGGCCTGGGCGGCCGCCCGCGCTGGCCGGCAGGGCTGCCGCTGCAGGCCGCGCTGGTCTATTGAGCCACGGCTTTTCGATTTCCTGGAGTCCGCATGCCCAGCCTGAGTGCGTTGCTGTCGTCCTTCGATCCCGAAAAGGGTCTTGAGCTTCCTGACGGCTGGCGCCAGGGACGTACCGCGTACGGTGGCATCGTCACGGCATTGGGGGTGGTTGCGGCCATCCGCTCCCACGATGGGCCGATGCCACCATTGCGCTCGGTGCAGGTAGCCTTCATCGGCCCGGCGGTCGGGCAACTGCAGTTCCGCCCGCAGCTGCTGCGCGAAGGCTCGTCGGTGGTGAATGTCGGCGTGGACGTGCTGGCCGATGGCGCACTGGCAGCGCGGCAGATGCTGGTGTTCGGACGTGCACGCGACAGTGCGGTCGTGCATGCGTTCGGGGAATTGCCACCGGTTGCCGGGCCCGACGCCTGCGGTGAGTTCCCGATGGCGGACATGCCGTTCGCGCCAGCGTTCACCCGCAATTTCCAGATGCGCCCGGCGGGAGGCGCGCTGCCGCTTTCCGGTGCGACGCGGCCGGAATTGCTGATCTGGGTGAAACATGTGGATGCGGCCGGCGTGGACCCGGCAGTGGCACTGGTGGCCATGGGCGATGCACTGCCCCCGGCGGCGTTCACCAGTTTCACCGGCGCGGCGCCGATCAGCTCGATCAACTGGAGCTTCGACCTGCTGGAGCCGGCACCGGTCGGGGAGTGGTTCCTGCTGCGGTCCTTCAGTCAGCACGCCCGCGACGGCTACTCTTCGCAGGACATGCAGGTATGGAATGCACGGGGACGGCTGCTGATGCGTGGCCGCCAGAGCGTGGCGGTGTTTGCCTGACGGATGCGGATCGGTGGCGCCATGCGCGTTTGCCGGACGGCGGCGTGCGGGCAATCATCGGCGGCTGACCATCGGGAGCGACACATGCGGATCTTCGGCGGATTGGTGCTGTTGGTGGTGATGCTGGGCTGGAGCACCTGGTTCGTGATCTGCAATGTCTACGAGTTCGCACCGGCGCTGGATCCCCTGGCACTGTTGTCCGGCTGGCTGCTGGCCCTGTTTGGCTGGGTGTTCGCGTGGCGGGGGGGCAGGCAGGCCCGCCGGGGGTGGGCGCTGTGTGCGCAGGCGGCCTGCAATGGCTTGTACCTGCTGTTGATTCACCGCGGCGTGGCCGAAGGTATCGCGCTGCTGGTGCTGGTCATCGCCGGTGTTGGAACCCTGGGCCTGGTGCTGCGTACCCGGCCGGTTGCAGCCAAGGCGTGAGGGGCGCTGGTCGTGCCCCTCGGGAGTACTGCTGTTCCAATACCCGTGAGCCGTGTCCCCCGTCAGGGTACGAGTGCCCTGCGCAGGAAGGCCAGCACCGCCGGAGCGCTCTCACGGTCCGCGCGCGCATAGCCTGCCGGGGTGCCGCCGACCGGGATGTAGGGGCCGGTGTCATGACGGAACGTGGTGGGCTGGTATGACTGGGTGATCAGGTGGCCGGCGTCGGAGTAATACAGCAGCACGTCGGGTTGCCACACCTTGCGGCGCTGCAGGCGGCGCATGGCCACCGCGGCCATTTCGCCGGATGCGCCCAGCCGGTCATCACCACCGGCGACCAGCAGTAACGGGCCGTTGATGCGTTCGATCGGCAGCATGGCGTTCTCCAGCGCCGCGGCATGTTCGCCGGGCTGGTTCCAGTTGATGTTCTCCGAGTACGGCAGGAAGGGCAGGTCGCGGCCACGATGACGCAGCGCAGGCAGGTCGATGGCACGGAAGTCGGCAGGCGGGACATCGCGGCGGATGCCGCGGAACGGCGCCGGGCTGCCAACCCAGGACACCACGGCATTCAGTCGTGGGTCGAACGAGGCGGCCGCCATCGCGACGGTGCCGCCCCAGGACCCCCCCATCACCCCGATGCGGCCGGCGAACGGCTGCTTGCGCAGCCAATCGACCGTGCGCCCGACCGGGTCGATGGGCACGCGGACCAGATCCTTCGGCAGCCCCGGCATGCGGTAGTAGGCCACGGCCACCGCGATGAAGCCGTTGGAAGCCAGCCATGCCGCGTACTGGTTGGCGGTGCTGATGCCGCCCTCTGCACCACCAAGAGTGATGACCACCGGATGTCGCCGACCATCATGCTCGGCGCCAGCAGGGAAATAGAGGTTGCCGACGATGCCGGGGACGGCCAGCGGGCGTGCCTGCACGTCGGCGCGGTTGATGCGGCGGAGCAGAGTCTGTTCACCCACGGGCTTGCCGTCCACGAAGGCCTGCAGGCGAAACGGCACGGGCTCGAATAGCAGGCCGCCATCGGTCGCGCGGAACGGCAGCGGTGACGGTTGGCCAGCCCCGGGCCCCGGTCGCATGGACCAGAACAACCCCATCGCATCGACCCCGGTGTAGCTGCCCGATTCGGCACCCGCGCTGGCCGTGTCCACCCGACCTTCGATATCGGCGCGGAAACTCGCTTGCGACACCCATTCGTTGCCACCGCTGTCGTGCATTGAAAGACGGAGCTGCACCGCCTGCGTCGGCAGCAGGCCATCCATCCGCATGCTGACGGGCTGGTCGGCGGGGCCATCGAGCGGGGAGACGACAAGGCGTGACGCAGCGGCGGAGGCGCTGCAGGCGAGCAGGACTGTGCTGAGAAGAATGCGGCGCATGACGTGGAAAAGCGGGGAACAGGCCGCGATGGTGCCTCTGCCGGCCGGCGCTTCACAGTAGTCCGGGGCATGCATGGCACAGCCCGGTGGGGGCGCGGCATGAACCGTGCGCGGGTCAGCCGTGAGCGCGCATGGCGTTGTCGAAGGCATCGCGATGGGAGCGGCTCAATGGCAGCCGCGTGCCATCCAGCAGCACCAGCGTTGCATCGCCATTGCGGCGCGGCTCCAGCGCGCGGATACGCGACAGGTTGACGATCACCGCCCGCTGGACCTGGATGAAGCCGGCCGGCGTCAGCTGCTCGGCAAGGCGCCCGATGCTCTCGCGTAGCAGGTGAACCTGCCGCCCGACGTGGACGCAGGCATAGTGCCCTGCGTTGTCGATGTAGTCGATGTCGCGCGGGGCGACGTACACGCTGCTGGCACCATTGCGGATGCGCAACGGGTGCGGAGCCGGTGCAGGTGCATCGGCATGCGCCAGCTGCCGGCGCGCGCGCTCAAGTGCCAATGCCAGGCGCGTGGCGTCCAGTGGCTTCAGCAGGTAATCGACCGCGCCCAGCGCGTAGGAGTCGACCGCGTGCTGGGCATGCGCGGTGGTGAAGATCACCCGGGGCGCGGGTGCGGTCAGCCCGCGTGCCAGTTGCATGCCGTCATCGCCGGGCATCTGGATGTCCAGCAACAGCAGGTCCACGACTTCCTGCCGCAGGAGCCGCCGTGCCTGCTCAAGGTCTCCGGCTTCGCCCCGGATGTCGATGTCGGCGTGGGCGGCAAGCAGGTGACGCAGCTTCTCCCTGGCCAGAGGGACGTCGTCGATGACCAGTACGCGGATCATGCGTGCTGTGCCAGTGGCTGCATCGGCAAGCGGATGCGGGTGCGGCAGTGTCTGCCGTCGCATGCGATGTCCACCAGGCCGCGCTCACCGTGCAGCGCCTGCAGCCGTTGGCGGCTGGCTTCCAGGCCGATGCCCAGGCCTGCCGGCGCGTCGCCGCATGGATTGTCGAGCACGATCTCCAGCATGTCGCCACTGACGCCCATCGACAGGGAAATGGCCCCTTCTGGTGCGCCCGGTGCGCAGGCGAAGCGCAGCGCGTTCTCCACGAACGGCTGCAGCAGGAACGTGGGGACGCTTGCCTGCCAGGCGTCGGCGTCGGTATGAAGGTCCAACCGCAGCGGCCGTTCGTGCAGCAACTGCTGCAGCTCGACGAACGCCATGGTATTGGCGATTTCCTCGCGCAGCGCGATGGCCGGTGCGCTGTCCAGCAGGTTGCGCAGCAACTCACCCAGTTGGGCCAGTGCCGCATCGGCACGCCCGGCATCGCGATACCCCAGGCTGCCGATGGCATTGAGCGCATTGAACAGGAAGTGGTGGTTCAGGCGGGCGGCCAGTGCCTGCTCCCTGGCTTGGGCGAGCAGTTCGCCGCGCCGGCGATATCGCTGGATGTAGGCCAGTGTCTGGCCGATGCCGATGACGGCGAACCAGGAGGGCAGGGCGAACAGGCTGGTGGCGAGCACCGCGCGCGGCCAGTCGGGTGGCAGCGGGATTGGCCGGGGCAGGTGCGACAGCGTGAATCCCAACGCCCAACCGCAGAGCGACAGGGCGGGGATCAATGGCAGGCCGAGCAGCAACAACCTGGCGATGACGACGGCGTCATTGTCCATGCCCAAGGGCCAGCGGCGGCACAGCTGCCACAGGACCGGCGTCAGCAATGCCCAGGGCAGGTAAATACCGAGCAGGAACATGAAGTTCCGGATGGGCGACAGCCATGAGGGCGCGTCGCTTCCCTGGCCGGTGAGCTGCACCGCAGGCAGAGTCACCACTGCGACCAGCAACCAACCGGCAGCGATCGGCCACCAGTGGATTCGGTTGCGTACGTTCGCTGCCGCCATGGCCCGGCTGCTGGAATCAGAGGATGCGCACGCGGAAGCGCTTGCCCTTGATCCTGCCCGCTTCCAGCCGCGCGATCGCCTTGCCGGCCTGCTCGCGGGCGATGGCCACGTAGGAACGGGTGGGGAAGATGTCGATCTTGCCGATGGCCTTGGCCGACAGCCCGGCGTCACCGGTGAGCGCGCCGAGGATGTCGCCGGCGCGCAGCTTGTCGGTCTTGCCGCCATCGATCCGCAGCGTGGTCATCGCCGCCTGCGGCAGCTGTGCCGGACGCGCGGTGGCCAGCGGGGTCTTCTGCCAGTCCAGGGCGGTGCCCTGGTCGGTTTCCAGCGCATCGGCGCGGTGGCGCTCGCGGCTGGCGACCAGGCTCAGCGCCAGGCCGCGGCGGCCGGCGCGGGCGGTGCGGCCGACGCGGTGGCGGTAGGTGTCCAGGTCGCTGGGCATCTCGTAGTTGACCACCGCGGCCAGGTCTTCCACGTCCAGGCCGCGCGCGGCCACGTCGCTGGCGACCAGTACGTTGCAGCTGCGGTTGGCGAACTGCAGCAGGACCTCGTCGCGGTCGCGCTGTTCCATGTCGCCATGCAGGGCCAGCGCCGAGAAGCCGAACTGGCGCAGCGAATTGGCCACCTCGTCCACGTCCTTGCGGGTGTTGCAGAACACCACGGCCGATTCGGGCGTGTACCTGAGCAGCAGCCCGGCGAGCGCCTTCTGCCGGTGCGCCGGCTCGACCTCGAAGAACAGGTGCTGGATCGCCGGGGCTTCCTGCTGGCCATCGATGGTGACTTCCACCGGGTCATTGAGCAGGGCGCGCGCCAGTTCGCGGATGGCATCGGGGAACGTGGCCGAGAACAGCAGGCTCTGCCGCTCCTTGTGGGTGCGCCCGGCGATCTCGCGGATGGGCTCCTCGAAGCCCATGTCGAGCATGCGGTCGGCCTCGTCGAGGACGAAGCTGCGCACCTGGCCGAGGTTGAGCGCGCGCTTGCGCGCCAGTTCCTGCACGCGGCCGGGCGTGCCCACCACCACCTGCGGGTCGTGCGCCTCCAGCGAGGCCAGCTGCGGGCCCAGCGGCACGCCGCCGGTCAGTACCAGCAGCTTGAGGTTGGGGATGCCGGTGGCCAGTTTGCGCAGCTGCCTGCCGACCTGGTCGGCCAGTTCGCGGGTAGGGCACAGCACCAGCGCCTGGGTACGGATGGTGGCCGGGTCGAGCCGGTTCAGCAGGCCCAGGCCGAAGGCGGCGGTCTTGCCGCTGCCGGTGGGGGCCTGGGCGATCACGTCGCGTCCCTCCAGGATCGGCGGCAGGCCCAGCGCCTGCACCGGCGTCATGGTGGTGTAGCCCAGCGCGTCGATGCCGGGTGCGAGGGCCGGGATCAGCGGCAACGAGGAGAAATCGGTCATGCCGTATTTTCGCAGATGCCGGCAGGCCGTGCCGCTCCGGCCGCCGTCGCGGCGCGGCGGGTTCAGCACAGGGCGCGTACCGCGAGATTGACCAGCAGGCCGCCGCCCACCAGCCAGGCGGCCAGCAGCGCGGCCAGCAGCATCGGCCGGGCGCCGGCCTGGCGCAGGGCCGAGACATGGGTGGTCAGGCCCAGCGCGGCCATCGCCATCGCCAGCAGCGCGGTATCCAACTCGACCAGGGTGGTGACCAGCCCGGGGGGCAGCAACTGCAGCGAGTTGAAGCCGACCATGGCGATGAAGCCGAAGGCGAACCAGGGCACCGCGATCGTCGAGCGCTGGCCGGTGCCGCGGTTGCCGCCGCGCCCCAGCAGTGCCGACAGGCCGACCAGGAACGGCGCCAGCATCATCACCCGCACCATCTTGGCGATGACCGCGGCATCGGCGGCCGGCTGGCTGACGGCGCGGCCGGCGGCCACCACCTGCGCCACTTCGTGCACGGTGGAGCCGGTGAACACGCCGTAGCCGGTGTCGTCCAGCGGCATCCAGCCGGCATGCACGCCCCACCGGTACAGCAGCGGGTACAGGAACATCGCCAGGGTGCCGAACACGACCACCGTGGCCACGGCGATGGCGACCTGTTCGGCCCGGCCCTTGACCACCGGCTCGGCGGCCATCACCGCCGCGGCGCCGCAGATGGAACTGCCGGCGCCGATCAGCAGCGCGGTGTTGCGCTCCAGCCCGAGCACGCGGGTCCCCAGCCACCACGCCAGGGCGAAGGTGGAGCACAGCACCAGCGCGTCGATCAGCACCCCGGCTACGCCGACCTGGCCGATGTCCTGCACGGTCAGCCGCAGGCCGTAGAGGACGATGCCCGCGCGCAGCACGGTGGCCTTGGAGACGCCGACGCCGGCTGCCACCCGCGGCGCGAGGGCGGGGTAGGTGGTATTGCCGACGGCGATGCCGATCACGATGGCCAGCGTCAGCGCGCTGATGCCATGGGCCTGGAGCCACGGCACGGTGCCCAGCCAGAGGGCGAGGGCGGCGATGGCGGCGGTGAGCAGCAGGCCGGGGAGGCGCGGCGGGCGGGCGCTGGCCTGCCTGTGTGTGACGGTGTTCATGACGGTGGATCATCAGGGGATGGCTCATCCTGATTCCGTGCCAATCACCTGTAAAACGGATTATATTCGTATGGACAACCTATTTTATGGGTAATTCATGCGTCTTTCCCTGCGCCAGCTGCAGATCTTCTCCGCCATCGCCAGGACGGGAACCACCACTGCCGCCGGGGACACCATCGGGCTGTCGCAATCGGCGGTGAGCGCGGCGCTGGGCGAGCTGGAGCACCTGCTCGGGCTTGCCGTGTTCGACCGCGTCGGCCGACGGCTGGTGCTCAACGGCCACGGCCGCGCGCTGCTGCCCGAGGCGCGCGCCCTGCTGGCGGCCGCGGAGGACATCGAACGCCGCTACCGCGGGGGCGGCGAGACCGCCGCCCCGGTGCGCTGGCGGGTGGGGGCCAGCACCACCATCGGCAACTACCTGATGCCGGCGCGCATCGCCGACCTGCGCGATGGCAACGACCATGCACGGGTCGACCTGGTGATCGGCAATACCCGCGAAGTCGCCAGTGCGGTGCAGCGGCTGGAGGTGGACATCGGCCTGATCGAGGGCCCATGCCACGAACCGGGGCTGGACGTGGCGGCCTGGCACGAGGACGAGCTGGTCATCGTGTTCGGCGATCGCCACCGGCAGGCGGCCGCGCTGCGCGCCGGTGCCGACATGGCGCAGCTGCGCGGCGCCTGCTGGCTGCTGCGCGAGCCCGGTTCCGGCACCCGCGAGGCGGCCGAGCAGGCGCTGCTGCCGCACCTGCATGGTTTTTCCGAAGTGCTCCAGCTCGGTGGTACCGAGGCGATCAAACAGGGCGCGGTGGCCGGGCTTGGGCTGGCGTGCCTGTCGCGGCATGCGGTGGCCGACCTGGTCGCGCTGGGGCGGCTGCACGAACTGGCCACGCCGCTGCCGCCGCTGCGCCGCCAGCTGTGGCTGGTGCGGCACCCGGGCAAGCGGGTAGCGGCCAGCCTGCGGCGCCTGCTGGCGCTGGATGAAGGTACGTTCGCCGACGCCTGAGCGCGGCTCCCGTACAATGCGCGCATGCCTTTGATCACCCTGCAGAACGTCGACTACAGCGTCGGCGGCCCGTTGTTGCTGGAAAAAGCCGAGCTGTCGATCGAAAGTGGCGAGCGCATCGCCCTGATCGGCCGCAACGGCGCCGGCAAATCCACCCTGATGAAACTGATGGCCGGCGAACTGAAGCCGGACGACGGCGAGGTGCGCGTCCAGCAGGGCGTGCGCGTCACCCGCCTGGAGCAGGAGGTGCCGCATGGCGCGTCCGGCAGCGTGTTCGACGTCGTCGCCGATGGCCTCGGCGAGCTTGGCCACTGGCTGGCCGAGTTCCACCGCCTGAGCCATGCCGAAACCTTCGACGGCGACGCCATGGGCAAGGTGCAGGCCAGGATCGACGCAGCCGATGGCTGGGCGCTGGACCAGCGCGTGTCCGAAACCCTGACCAAGCTGGAGCTGGACGGCGATGCCGAGTTCGGGCGCCTGTCCGGCGGCATGAAGCGCCGCGTGCTGCTGGCGCGTGCGCTGGTGGCCGGGCCGGACGTGCTGCTGCTGGACGAGCCGACCAACCACCTGGACATCGAGGCCATCGACTGGCTCGAGGGCTTCCTCAAGGGCTGGAACGGCTGCGTGGTGTTCGTCACCCATGACCGCCGCTTCCTGCGCGCGCTGGCCACCCGCATCGTCGAGATCGACCGCGGACAGGTGACCAGCTGGCCGGGCGACTGGGACAACTACGAGCGCCGCCGCGAGGAACGCCTCAACGCCCAGGCGCAGGAGAATGCGCGCTTCGACAAGCTGCTGGCGCAGGAGGAAGTGTGGATCCGGCAGGGCATCAAGGCCCGCCGCACCCGCGACGAAGGCCGCGTGCGCCGGCTCAAGGCCATGCGCATGGAGCGTGGCCAGCGCCGCGAGCTGGGCGGCAACGTGCGCCTGGAAGCGGCCGCGGGCGAGAACTCCGGCAAGAAGGTCATCGACGTCAAGGACGTCAGCTTCGCCTTCGGCGAGCGGGTGATGATCAGGGACTTCTCCACCACGATCATGCGCGGCGACCGCATCGGCCTGATCGGCCCCAACGGCAGCGGCAAGACCACCCTGCTCAAGCTGCTGCTGGGCGAGCTGCAGCCGGACCGCGGCGAGGTGCGCCAGGGCACCAACCTGCAGATCGCCTACTTCGACCAGTACCGCGCCACCCTGCGCGAGGACTGGAGCGCGATCGAGAACGTGGCCGAAGGTGCCGACTTCATCGATCTCAACGGCAAGCGCAAGCACGTGCATGCCTACCTGCAGGATTTCCTGTTCACCCCGGAACGGGCGCGCGCCCCGATCACCCGGCTGTCCGGCGGCGAGCGCAACCGCCTGCTGCTGGCCAAGCTGTTCGCGCAGCCGTCCAACCTGCTGGTGATGGACGAACCGACCAACGACCTGGACGTGGAAACCCTGGAGCTGCTGGAAGAGCTGCTGGGCGACTACACCGGCACCCTGCTGCTGGTCAGCCACGACCGCGATTTCCTCGACAACGTGGTCACCTCCACCCTGGTGCTGGAAGGCGAGGGCCGGGTCGGCGACTACGTCGGCGGCTATACCGATTCGCTGCGCCAGCGCCCGCCGCCGGCGCAGAACGGCATGGCCGTGGCCAGGGCCTCGGCCACGGCAGTGCCGGCCGCGAAACCGGTGGCGGCCGCAGCGGTGGCCGAGGCGGCGCCGGCCAGGCGCAAGCTCAGCTTCAAGGATGCCCGCGAGCTGGAGCAGCTGCCGGCGAAGATCGAGCAGCTGGAGCGCGACGTGGAAGGCCTGACCGGCGCGATGAACGATCCGGCGTTCTACACCCGCTCCAGCGCCGAGGTCACCGCGCACACGCAGCAGCTGGCCAGGGTGCAGGCCGAACTGGACGCGGCCTACGCGCGCTGGGAAGAGCTGGACGGCTGAGCGGGCAGGCCCGGGCACGCCGCGTGGCGGCGCCCGTGGCCCATGTGACAATCGCCGCGGGAGGCGCCGCGGCCGGATGGCGCGCTTCCCCGGTTTCCCCCATGGAGCGCGCGATGGCAATGCCTTTTCCGGTGCAGCGCATCGACCACGTGGTCTTCCGCGTCCGCGAGCTGCCGCGCAGCATCGCGTTCTACCGGAGCGTGCTCGGTTGCGAGGTGGTCAGGCGGCGCGAGCCGCTCGGCCTGGTCCACCTGCGGGCCGGCACGTCGATGATCGATCTGGTGAGCGTGGCCGGCCCCCTGGGCGCCCGTGGCGGCGATGCCGCGGGCGAGGGCGCGCGCAACGTCGACCACCTGTGTCTGCGCATCGAGCCGTTCGATGCAGCTGCCATCACCGCGCACCTGCGCCGCCATGGGCTGGCGCCGTCGGCGGCGGAGCTCAATTTCGGCGCCGAGGGCGACGGGCTTTCGCTCTACTTCGCCGATCCCGACGGCAACCTGATCGAACTGAAAGGGCCGGCATGCCCGCCGGCCTGACGTGATGCCGGTTCAGGCGTCGCCCGGGTCGCCGGCCCCGCCGCCGCCGGGCAGCTCGAAGAACGCCCAGAACGGCACGTTGTCGCCGGCCCAGCTGGCCGCCGCTTCGGCGAGGATGTCCAGCAGCGTGTCGAAATCGGCGGGGCTGGCCTGGCGCAGGTCGCCGGCATCGCCGAACAGCAGCGCGTAGCCGTTGGCCGGCAGCCAGGACAGGTCGCGCAGCGCATCGGACAGCGCATCCCAGTTGCGGCCCCAACCCGCCGGGAAATCCAGCTGGGTGCCGATGCGCAGCAGCAGGGTGCGCTTGTCGGTGCACGATTCCAGGTCCACCCGCAGCACCTTGAGCCCGGCATCGCGCGCGGCCGCGGCCAGCCCGCCGAGGTCGCCGTGGGCCACGCCGTATACGCCGGCCTGGCCGACATCCTCCAGGCCCATGTCGAATCCGCTGTCGCTCATCGCGTGCCTCCGTTGGCCGGTACTTCGAAACCGCGGAAGGTCTCGTAATGATCGTCGGTGTAGTACCAGACTTCCGGCGGGTCGCCGCCGGTGACGATCCGGCGCGCGCCGCGGTGGCCCAGGTCCGGCGTGCGCACCGTGTATTCACGGTAATAGCCGCGCGGACGCTGCGGCAGGCGCTGCTCGCGGTTGCCGAACACGCTGCCATCCTGGCGGTGCGGGAAGCGCCCGTTGCGCTGGATCAGCGCGATGGTGTCGTGCGCTTCCGGCGGCAGGAAGGCCGGCAGCGTGCCGCCCGTGCCGGGCTGGCGCGGTTCCTCGCTGACGGCCGGCGCCGCGGGCCCGTCCAGCGAGGGGGCGAACTGCGGGGGCGGCGGCTGCTGCAGCGCGCGCATGGCCCACAGGCCGGCCACCAGCACGATCGCGGCGGTGAGCAGGAGCAACGGTTTGCGCATGGAGCAGGAGCCCGTGTGGCATGGAAAGACCGATTATCGCGTCTGCGCGGGATTTTTCTTGAACGCGGGCCATCGCAGCCGACGTCCGCGCGGCCGGGGTGGCGTTTGTGCCCGCCACAGGACGAAGTTTCCTTTACATCGGCCTTGGTAAGTTGCCGCTTCCTGCCTACCATTGCCGGTGCACCGTCCGGCATGCGCCGGACACACGAACCCAGGCATCGAACCCAAGGAGATCCCTCATGGCCTACACCCTGCCCAAGCTGCCCTACGCCTACGACGCGCTGGAACCGTACATGGATGCGGCCACCGTGGAGATCCATTACTCCAAGCACCACCAGACCTACGTCAACAACCTCAATGCGCTGGTCGAGGGCACCGAATATGCCGACCTGCCGATCGACGAGCTGCTGCGCAAGGTCAAGACCCTGCCGGAAAGCCTGCAGCAGGGCGTGCGCAACCAAGGCGGCGGCCATGGCAACCACTCGCTGTTCTGGGACGTGATCGGCCCCAACGCCGGTGGCACCCCGGGCGGCGCGCTGGGCAAGGCCATCGACGAGCAGCTCGGCGGTTTCGACAAGTTCAAGGAAGCCTTCACCAAGGCTGCGCTGACCCAGTTCGGTTCGGGCTGGGCGTGGCTGAGCGTGACCGCCGACAAGAAGCTGGTGGTCGAGAAGACCGGCAACCAGGAAAGCCCGCTGATGGAGGGCCGTACCCCGGTGCTGACCATCGACGTGTGGGAACACGCCTACTACCTGAAGTTCCAGAACCGCCGCGCCGAGTTCATCGAGACCTTCTACAGCCTGATCAACTGGAAGGAAGTGGAACGCCGTTACGAGGAGGCCGTGGCCTGATCGGCGACGGCAACCAGTGCGCGCGGGGCATGGCCCCGCCCGCGCACGGATGACCAGGCGAAGCCGGGCGGAAACGTCCGGCTTCGTCGTTCAGGGCGCGGTCGGCGCGGTCGCTTCGCCCGCGATCAGGCGCAGGGTGGTCATCACCCCGAGCGCCAGCGGCGCCGGTTCCCCGTCATCGGGCGCCAGTTCCACCGCCTGCTGGGCGACATCGGCGAAGCTGCGCACCTGGTAGAGCACGTCCAGGCCATGCGCGCGGCTGCCCAGTGCGGCGCCCGTGGCCGGGTGCCGTACCGACGGGTTCCGCCGCGCCGGCTGGAAGCCGGGCAGCTGCCGGACCAGTTCTTCGGTGGGCGCGGAGAACTCGCCCACGACCAGCGATGGCGCGTCCTCGTCGGTCGCGCCGATCCAGGCGAGCAGGTCCGCCGCCTGCTGTGCGCGCACCTGCGGATCATTGCCGTCCGGGGCGATGCGCGCGATGTAGATGTTGACCGCCCTGCGCTCCAGCCGTGCGCGCTGCATGCCGGCGGCGGTCAGCTGGCCCCGGCCGTGCAGCAGGGTCAGGCCGTCCTCCATCACGTCCAGGCCGGCCAGCATGGCGCTGCCGCGGCGCTGCGCGTGGCTGGGCGGGTCGGCGGTGATGAAGTCGCAGCTGTATCTGAGCCGGGTGGCCAGCCAGCAGGCGGCGTTGGGCGCGCCCGGCGACTGCCGCACGTCCTGTACCGCGATCACGTCGGCGCGCAGCTCGGCCAGCAGGGCCAGGATCCGCCCGCGCTGCCGGTCCCACTGGGCGCTGTCCTGCGGCAGGCGCAGGCTGGCGATCCGCAGCACCGGCGTGGCGGGCTCGGCGGCCACGGCGAAGGACAAGGCGAGCAGCGCCAGACAGCCCCAGTGCTTCATTGCGACAACCCGTACGGAACTGCGGCCATGCTAGCGTGCGGCGCTGTCTAGGGGCCGTGCAGGCGCGGCCTCGTGCGCTGCCGCGGGCGCGCGGGTGGCCGCTTGCGTTACCCTTGCCCCCTTTGCATTCGCAGGATCGCCTTACAGATGACGAGCAACGACGTGGCAGCAGCCCCCGCCGGCAAGGCCGGCATGCCCCGCCAGATTCCCTACATCATCGGCAACGAAGCCTGCGAGCGCTTCAGTTTCTACGGGATGCGCAACATCCTGGTGCAGTTCCTGATCACCTCGCTGCTGCTGCAGGAGTTGACCGCCGACGGCCGCGCCGGCGAGGCCAAGGACATCATGCACAGCTTCATGATCGGCGTGTATTTCTTCCCGCTGCTCGGCGGCTGGCTGGCCGACCGCTTCTTCGGCAAGTACCGCACCATCCTGTGGTTCAGCCTGGTGTACTGCGCCGGCCACCTGTGCCTGGCGCTGTTCGAGAACAGCCGCCAGGGCTTCTTCCTGGGCCTGGGCCTGATCGCGCTGGGAGCCGGCGGCATCAAGCCGCTGGTGGCCTCGTTCATGGGCGACCAGTTCGACCAGTCGAACAAGCACCTGGCCAAGCTGGTGTTCGACGCCTTCTACTGGATCATCAACTTCGGCTCGCTGTTCGCCTCGCTGCTGATCCCGCTGGCGCTGAAGAACCTGGGCCCGCAATGGGCGTTCGGCATTCCCGGCATCCTGATGTTCGTGGCCACGTTCGTGTTCTGGCTGGGACGCCGGCGCTACGTGCTGGTGCCGCTGCCGCCGAAGGACCCGCATTCGTTCGCCAACGTGGTGCGCACCGCGCTGCTGGCGCGGGCGCCGGGGCAGGGCAATGCCGGGTTGCTGGTGGCGCTGGCCGGCATCGCGCTGGCGCTGTGGGCGCTGGTGCTGGCGGCGATGAGCCTGGGCGGCCTGCATGAAGGCGGGCTGGGCGTGGTGATCTACCTGTGCCTGGCGCTGGTGGCGCTGCTGGCCGGTATCGGTGGCGGCACCATGCTGCAGCTGGACCGCGCCCGCGGCGCGCACCCGGACAGCGCGGTGGAAGGCGTGCGCGCGGTACTCAAGGTGCTGGTGATCTTCGCCCTGACCACGCCGTTCTTCTCGCTGTTCGACCAGAAGGCCTCCACCTGGGTGCTGCAGGGCCAGCAGATGACCATGCCGGCATGGTTCACCGCCTCGCAGATGCAGGCGATCAACCCGCTGCTGGTGATGATCCTGATCCCGTTCAACAACCTGGTGCTGTACCCGATGCTGCGCCGCTTCGGCTTCGAGCCGACCGCGCTGCGGCGCATGACCGCCGGCATCGCCTTCAGCGGCCTGGCCTGGGTGGTGGTGGGCAGCCTGCAGGTGGCGATGGACGGCGGCGACGCCCTGTCCATCTTCTGGCAGATCCTGCCGTATGCGCTGCTGACCTTCGGCGAGGTGCTGGTGTCGGCCACCGGCCTCGAATTCGCCTACAGCCAGGCCCCGGCCTCGATGAAGGGCGTGGTCATGAGTTTCTGGAACCTGACCACCACCATCGGCAACCTGTGGGTGCTGCTGTCCAACGCGGCGGTACGCAACGACACGGTGACCGCGCGCATCGCCGGCACCGGGTTGAGCGAGGCGGCGTTCCTGATGTTCTTCTTCGCCGGCTTCGCATTCGTGGCGGCACTGGCATTCGGCCTGTACGCGCGCCGCTACAGGATGGTCGACAACTACCGGGCAGCCTGACCATGCAAGGACCGATAACCCTGTTCCTGATCGCCGTCACCAGCCTGGTCTCGTGGCTGGCGTTCAGCAACCGCAAGCTTGCCGACCGGCTGATCCTGTGGCCACCGGCGGTGGACCGCCATCGCCAGTACGACCGGCTGGTGACCTACGGCTTCATCCACGCCGATTTCGCCCACCTGCTGTTCAACATGGTCACGCTGTTCTTCTTCGGGCGGCTGATCGAGCAGATCATGCTGCGCGTCACCGGCAACTGGTGGACCTACCCGCTGTTCTACGTGGCCGCGCTGGTGGTCTCGATCCTGCCCAGCTACCTGAAGAACCAGAAGAACCCGAACTACCTGAGCCTGGGCGCGTCCGGCGCGGTGTCGGCGGTGTTGTTCGCCTTCATCCTGATCTCGCCATGGTCGCTGATCTTCGTGTTCTTCATCCCGGCCCCGGCGATCCTCTACGGCGTGTTCTACGTCGGCTACAGCATCTGGATGGACAAGCGCGGCAACGACAACATCAACCACAGCGCGCACCTGGCCGGGGCCGCGTTCGGGGTGATGTTCATGCTGTTCATGGAGCCGCAGGTGATGCAGGTGTTCCTGGAGCAGCTGATGAACCCGCGCTTCGGGCGCTGAGGCGCGCCGCTACCGGCGCCGGGCCGGGGCGGTTCGCGATGGGGGCAGGGCAGAAGCAGGCCCGCGGCCGTGACCGGTCGCGGGCCTGTCGCGTCTAGGCGGCGTAGGCCGCCAGCAGCCGGGCGTGGACTTCCTCGTCGATCTTCCGGAACTCCCAGCCATCGGTATCGCCGCTGAAGGCCAGCTGGAACAGGCCTTCCAGCAGGAGCGCGTCGGGGTCGTCGGGGGGCAGCGGGAGCGAGGCGTCGAACGGTACGGACATGGTGCGGCGAGCGGTAAACGTGCGCGCCATGATGCAAGCCGCGTGCCAGTGCGTCCGCTCCCGGTGCGGCAAGGGCGGGGGACGGGCAGGCAGGGGCCGGCGTGTCGGAAAGTGACGTATCGCGGCGGCGCGCGCGCGCCTTTCACGTCACACCGGCGTGCGGCCGCGGCACAATGGCGTACCCGGTCCGGCGAGCCCAACCATGAGCCATGATGACTCCGCGCTTCCAGCGGTGGCGCACGACGCCGCCGCGCATCGCTTCACCCTGGCCGTGGACGGCCACCAGGCGGTACTGGACTACCTGCGGCGCGACGACGCGATGGTGATCACCCACACCGGCGTCCCCGACGCCATCGGCGGCCGCGGCATCGCCGCGCTGTTGACCCGGGCGGCGCTGGCGCATGCGCGTGCAAGCGGCCTCAAGGTGGTGCCCGAATGCAGCTATGCCGTTGCTTTCATGCGGCGCCATGGAGAATACGCGGACCTGCTGGGATAATCCGCGGCGGAAGCGGTTCCGGGCGGAACCGCACGATCCATCCACAAGGGAAAGGACATGAAAAGGTCGGGACAGGGAGCCTGTGCGGCGGCATTGATCGTACTGGCGATGGCAGGATGCGGGAAAGACGATGCGCAGGCGCCTGCCGCCGCGCCGGAGGTGGCGCCGGCGGTGCAGGCACCGGCCGATGCAGCGCCGGCGGCGGTGGAGCTGCATGACGTGATCGACACCAATGCCCGCTACGTGCTGGGCATCAGCTACCCGCCCGCGGCCAATGCGTACCCCGGCCTTGCCAGGGCTCTGTCCGACTATGCCGAACATGCCCGGTCCGAGCTGCTCAAGGCGGTGGGCGAGCTCGGCAACGACACCCCCACCGCGCCGTACGAGTTGTCGCTGGCCTTCGACATGGCGGTGGACACGCCCAAGCTGGTGGCGGTGTCGGCCGAGGGCAGCAGCTATACCGGGGGCGCGCATGGGCAGCCGCTGGTGGCGCGCTTCGTGTGGTTGCCGGAACGGCAGGAACTGCTGACCGCGCAGGCCCTGGTCGATTCGCCCAAGGGCTGGCAGGCGGTCAGCGATTACACCCGCGACAAGCTGCTGGAGCAGGCGATGCTGCGCGCCCAGGGCGAGGACATGACGCCGGAGGAGCAGCAGGCCCAGGTGCGCAATCTGTCGAAGATGATCGACCAGGGTACTACCCCGGACGCAGCCAATTTCGCGCAGTTCGAACCGGTGATGGATGCCGGCGGCCGCATTGCCGCTTTGCGTTTCGTATTCCCGCCCTACCAGGTCGGCCCGTATTCCGATGGCACGCAGACGGTGGACGTTCCGGCGTCCGTGCTGTTGCCGCACGTGGCCGCAGGCTACCGGGAGCTGTTCGCACACCCCTGAACCGTGGAGGCCAGCGATGGATGCAGGGCTGCAACGACGTGTCGAAGCACTGCTGCACGAGGCGGGCATCACCCCCGGCGGGGGACGCCCGCAGGACATCGACATCCTCGACCCGCGCTTCCACGCGCGGGTGCTGGCCGATGGCTCGCTGGGCCTGGGCGAGAGTTACATGGATGGCTGGTGGCGGGCGCGTTCGCTCGACGCGTTCCTTGCCCACCTGCTGGAGGCGCGGCTGGACGAGCGCGTGCATGGCGGCGGCGAGGTCTGGGACGCGCTCAAGGCCAGGCTGTTCAACCTGCAGGCCGGGCAGGGCAGCTATGAGGTCGGCAAGCGCCACTACGACCTCGGCAACGACCTGTACCGGGCGATGCTGGGCAAGCGGCTGGTCTACAGCTGCGGCTACTGGCGCGAGGCCGGCGACCTGGATGACGCGCAGGAGGCCAAGCTCGATCTGATCTGCCGCAAGCTCGGCCTGCGCCCGGGCATGCGCGTGCTGGATATCGGCTGCGGCTGGGGCGAGGCGTTGCAGTACGCGGCGCAGCGCCATGGCGTGGAAGGCGTGGGCATCACCATCTCGCAGGAACAGGCCGGGTTCGCCCGCGGACTGTGCGCCGGCCTGCCGGTGGAGATCCGCCTGCAGGACTACCACGAACTGGACGAACCGTTCGACGCGATCCTGTCGGTGGGCATGTTCGAGCACGTCGGGGTCAAGAACTACCGCGGCTATTTCGAGGTGGCGCGGCGCTGCCTGCGCGGGGAAGGGCTGTTCCTGCTGCACAGCATCGGCAGCAACGTCAGCCGCGACCGCACCGATCCGTGGATCGCGCGCTACATTTTCCCCAATTCGATGCTGCCCTCCGCCGCGCAGATCACCGCGGCGATGGAAGGCCTGTTCGTACTCGAGGACTGGCACAACTTCGGCACCGACTACGACCGCACGCTGCAGGCGTGGCGGGACAACGTGGAAGCGGCCTGGGAGCGGCTCGACCCGCGCTACGACGAACGTTTCCGGCGCATGTGGCGCTTCTACCTGGCCGCTTCGATGGCCAGCTTCCGCACCCGTCACGCGCAGCTGTGGCAACTGGTGCTGTCGCCGCGCGGGGTGCCGGGCGGGTACGTCGCGCCGCGCTGACCGCCCTGGCGGCAACAAAAAAGCCGCCCGGCGAACCGGGCGGCTTCATGCGGAGGGCCAGTCGCCGGCTTACTTGCTTTCGGCGCCGGTCAGGCCACGCTTCTCCAGCAGCGGCTCGATCTGCGGCTCGTGGCCGGCGAAGTTGCGGAACAGCTCCATCGCATCGACGCTGCCACCGCGCGACAGCAGGGTCTTGCGGAAATGGTCGCCGTTGGCGCGCGACAGGCCGCCGTTGTCGCGGAACCACTTCTGGGTGTTGGCGTCGAGCACCTCGGACCAGATGTAGGCGTAGTAGCCGGCCGAATAGCCGCCCATGATGTGGCTGAAGTAGGTGGTGCGGTAGCGCGGCGGCACCGGCGCGTAGTAGATGCCGTCCTTGACCAGCGCCTCATGCTCGAACTTGACCACGTCCTGCGCCGCCGGCACCTGGTCGACGCCGATCTGGTGCCAGCTCTGGTCCAGCATCGCCGCACCCAGGTACTCGGTGGTGGCGAAGCCCTGGTTGAACTTGGACGCGGCGATCACCTTGTCCAGCAGTGCCTGCGGCATCGCCGAGCCGTTCTGGTAGTGCTTGGCGTAGTTGGCCAGGATGGTCGGTTCGTCGGCCCACATCTCGTTCACCTGCGAGGGGAACTCGACGAAGTCGCGCGGCACCGCGGTGCCGGAGAAGTAGGGGTACTTCACGTTCGAGAACATGCCATGCAGGGCGTGGCCGAACTCGTGGAAGGTGGTGGTCACTTCGTCCCAGGTCAGCAGCGTCGGCTTGCCGGCCGGCGGCTTGGGGATGTTCAGGTGGTTGGCCACCACCGGCTTGTCGCCGGTCAGGCCCGACTGCGACACGTAGGCGTTCATCCACGCACCGCCGCGCTTGGACTCGCGCGCATACGGGTCGAAGATGAAGATCGCCAGCTGGCTGCCGTCGGCGTCGAACACGTCATAGACGGTGACGTCGTCGTGGTACACCGGCAGGTCGGTGCGCTGCTTGAAGCTCAGCCCGAACTCCTTGCCGGCGGCGAAGAACACGCCATTCTCCAGCACGTTCTTCAGCTCGAAATAGGGCTTGAGCTGGGATTCGTCGAAGTTGTACTTGGCCTGGCGCACCTTCTCGCTGTAGAAGGCCCAGTCCCACGGCTGCAGCTCGAAGCCCGGCTTGCCGGCGGCCTTCTGCTCGGCGTCGATCATCGCCTGCAGGTCGGCGGCTTCGCGCTTGGCGTTGGCCACGGCGGCCGGGGCCAGCTGGCCGAGCATGGCGTTGACCGCTTCCGGGGTCTTGGCGGTCTGGTTGCCCAGGCCATAGGCGGCGTAGTTGGCGAAGCCCATCAGCGCGGCCTTCTGCGCGCGCAGGGTCATGATGCGCGAGACCAGCGCGGTGTTGTCGTACTCGCCGCCCTTGCTGCCGCGCGACACCGAGGCCTCGTAGATGCGGCGGCGCAGGTCGCGGTTGGTCAGGTTGGTCAGCGCCGGCTGGCCGGTGGTGTTGAGCAGGGCGATGACGTACTTGCCGTCCAGCTTGCGCGCCTTGGCGGCCTCCGCGGCGGCGGCGATCTGCTCGGCCGACAGCCCGTCGAGCTGCCTGGCGTCGTCGACCACGATGTACGAGGCGTTGACCTCGGCCAGCACGTTCTGGCTGAACTTGGTGCCCAGCCGCGCCAGCTCGGCGTTCATGTCCTTGAGCTTGGCCTTGTCCGCGTCGGACAGCTTGGCGCCGGCCCGCACGAAGTTGTCGTGGTACTTCTCGACCAGGCGCAGGCCTTCGGCGTCCAGGCCGAGCTTGGCGCGGTTGTTGTAGAGGGTCTGGATGCGCGCGAACAGCTTGCCGTTGAGGTTGATGGCGTCGCTGTGGGCGGCGAAGCGGGCCGAGTAGTCGGCCTGCAGCTGCTTGCGCGCGTCGTTGGTGTCGGCGCCGATCAGCGAGAAGAACACGGTGGTGGCGCGGTCGAGGATGGCGCCGCTCTTTTCCAGCGCGATCAGGGTGTTGTCGAAGGTCGGCGGTGCCGGATTGTTGGCGATGGCCTCGACTTCATCGAGCTGCTGCTTCATGCCGGCGTCGAAGGCCGGCGCGAAATCGGCGTCCTTGATCTTGTCGAACTGCGGGTAATGCAACGGCAGCGGACTCTCGGCGAAGAACGGGTTGGCCTGCTGGGCGGTCTGCCCGGTGGCGGCGATCGCGGTCAGGCTGTAGGCCGGCAGGGCGACGCCCAGGGACACGGCCAGGGCGAGAGCAAGACGGGTGTTCAAGGTCGGAAACTCCGGAAAATACTGAACCTTCAGGGTAACCCGGCGACCCGGCCGGCGGGTGTGTCGAATGGCAGGGTTGCGGCGGAACGCCTGCTGTTGCAAACCCGCGCCGGCGATGGCGTACGCTGGAGCTCCGCCTGGAGCCTGCCGTGACCCTCGCCACCGACTTCGAACTGACAGCGCTGGATGGCACGCCGCTGCCATTGTCGGCCTATGCCGGCAAGGTGCTGCTGGTGGTCAACACCGCATCGCGCTGCGGCTTCACCCCGCAGTACGCGGGGCTGGAGCGGTTGTGGCGCCAGTATGCGGCGCAGGGGCTGGTGGTGCTGGGCTGTCCCTGCGACCAGTTCGGCCACCAGGAACCGGGCGACGCGGCCGCGATCCAGGCGTTCTGCCGCCTCGACTACGGGGTCAGCTTCCCGATGTCGGCCAAGCTGCAGGTCAACGGCGCCGGCGCCCACCCGTTGTGGCGCTGGTTGCAGCGCGAGAAGCGCGGCGCGCTGGGAATCGCCGCGATCAAGTGGAATTTCAGCAAATTCCTGGTCGGGCGCGACGGCCGGGTGATCGCCCGCTACGCGCCGACCGCACGCCCGGAATCGCTGGAAGGCGATATCCGGGCGGCGCTGGGCTGAGCCGCCGGCCGCTCAGGCCGGCGTCGCGTCGGCGGCCGCTTCCAGCAGGTCCTGGTGCTGCAGGCGGGTGCGGGTCGGGTCGCCGTCCTGGGCCATCGCCCGCTGCAGGGCACGCCGGGTGGCGGCGGTGACCAGCGATTGCAGGTCGCGCCCGGACCTGCCTTCGGTGGCTGCGGCCAGCGTCTCCAGTACGTCCTCGATGGCGAAGTCCAGCGGCTTGCCGGCCAGCTGCAGGCGCAGGATGGCGGCACGCGCATCGGCGTCGGGCAGGCCGATCCGGATCTTGCGTTCCAGGCGCGAGAGCAGGGCGCTGTCGATGGCGTCGGGGTGGTTGCTGGCGGCCAGCAGGAACACCTGGCCCTGGCGGGTGCCCACGCCGTCCAGTTCCTGCAGCAACTGGGCGACGATCTCGGCATTGAGCTTGTCCGAGCCATCGCCGCCGCGCGGCGGGGCGATGGTGTCGATCTCGTCGAGGAACACGATGCACGGTGCCTGCGCACGCGCCTTCTCGAACAGCTGCTTGACCCGCGCGCCGCCGTCGCCGAGGAACTGCCCCTTGACCTCGGTGGAGGACGCGGCGATGAACGACAGCCCGGACTGGCTGGCCAGCACGCGCGCGATCTGGGTCTTGCCGGTGCCCGGCGGGCCATAGAGCAGGATGCCGCGTGGCACCGGGATGTTCATCCGCGCCAGTTCCTCGGCGTGCAGCAGCTCCTTGCCCAGGCTTTCGAACTCGGCGCGGGTGGAGGCGGGCAGGATCACGTCGTCCCAGCCCAGCGCCTGCACCGAGGTCGAATTCTTGCCGCGCAGGCGGGCGATGGCGGCGCTGAAATCCTCCGCCGCCGGGCGGCCGGCCGGGTGGGTGGAGACCACGCTGGTCACCAGCGTGGACAGGTCGCGCCCGGACATGCCGCTGGTCTCGCGCACCAGTGCCTCGGTCACCGGCAGGGCCAGCTGCGCCTTGCCGAACTCCGCCTGCAGGATGCGTTCGCGCGCGGCCGCGTCCGGGGCCGGCAGCTCGATGGACACGGTGAAGCGCGACAGCACCGCATCGTCGATCAGTTCGCGGCGGTTGGTGGCGCCGATCACCAGCACGTTGCCGCCGCCCTGGTTGAAGCCGTCCCATTCGGCGATGAAGGTCTGCACCAGCTCGTTGCCGAAATTGTCGGTGTCGCGGCTGCCGCGGCGCGCGAACGCGCTTTCGCATTCGTCCACGAACAGGATGGTCGGGCCCTTGCCGCGCGCCTGCTCCCACAGCTTCTTGACCTTGGGGCCGGTGTGGCCGATGTGCTCGCCCTTCAGGTCGGCGATGGTGACGGCGACGAAGTTGCAGTCCACGTGCTGGGCCAGCTTGCGCGCGATCAGGGTCTTGCCGGTACCCGGCGGGCCCCACAGCAGCATGCCCTTGGGCAGCGGCGGCTGGCCGGCGGCGAACCGGTCGACCAGCTTGACCACCTGCTCCAGGGTCGCCTCGGGAATGGCCACGTCCTGCCAGTTGGCCTCCATCTTGTCCAGCGAGCCCAGCCGGGTGAGCAGCGACTGCAGCACCTGCTGTTCGCGCCCATGCGGCGCACTGAGCTGCTGCAGCTCGATGATGGCCGGCGCGAACGGCGCCAGCAGCGGCGCCAGCCTGGCAGCCAGCGGCTCCCAGGTGGCGCGGTGGCCATCGACCTCGGCGCGGACCCGCACGAAACCGCCCGGATGGCCGTTGAGCGGCAACCGGATGAAGATGTCCGGGTCCTTGTCGGCGGCGATGTCGGTACCCAGGCCGACCATCACCGCGTGGGAATTGTCGTGCTTGTCGGCCAGCTGCCAGCTGATGCCGAGCTTGTCCGCCGACGGTGCCGGCGCGCGCACCACCGGGTAGGGATGCGTGCGGCCGTCCTCGTGCTTCCTGCCGAAGGCGTTGAGCTGCAGCTGGCGCTTGCCCAGTTCGTCGATCGAGGCCAGCACCGGGGCGGCGTTGCGTCGTACCAGCCGGCGCCGGCCCAGCCAGACCAGTGCCGCGTACAGCGGCAGCGCCGGCGGTACCACGGCGCACAGGCCGAACAGCAGGCTCACCGGGAACGGGAAGCGATAGCTGTAGAAGCTGAATACCTGGCTGAGCTGGAAGTACAGCACCAGGCTGCCGAGCATGCCCAGCCAGACCAATAGCCGGAAGCCACCGGTGCCCAGCGCCGCCTTCAGGCTCAGCGCCTGGCCCAGGGTGCCCTTGCGTGCGGCCTGCAGCGCGTCGCGGCGGGCCTGTTCCAGGCCCTGTTCGAACGCCGGGCGCATGGCCTGGGCGGCCTGGCAGGCAGTGGGGTAGGCGGTGCCGAGCGCCTGTTTGGCGCTGTCGAGTCGTTGCCGGCACTGGGCCAGTTCTTCAAGCAGCACGGTGCGCTGTCTGTCGATGAAGCTGCTGCGTGAAGCGACTGGATCCATGAACTGTGTCCTGTAAAGAAAACGGCCGGATCTTCGTGATCCGGCCGGTACGTTAAACGATCGACATGGCGCTTCAAAGGCGCTACCTGTAGGTGAATTCCCTACAGGCCTATTTTTCGACGAAGGCGCGCTCGAACACGTAGTGGCCGGGCGAACCGATGCGCGGCGAGACCTCGAAGCCGCGCGCGTCCAGCACGACGCGCAGGTCGGCCAGCATCTGCGGGCTGCCGCAGATCATGAAACGGTCGTTGGCCGGGTCGAACGCCGGCAGGCCCAGGGTGCGCGGCATCTCGCCGGTTTCGATCAGCGTGGTCAGGCGGCCCTGGTTGCGGAACGGCTCGCGGGTGACAGCCGGGTAGTACAGCAGCTTGTCGCGGACGATGTCGCCGAGGATCTCGTCCTCGAACAGTTCCTTCTCGAAGTAGTCGCGGTAGGCCAGGTCGCGCTCGTAGCGCACGCCGTGGCAGACGATGACTTTCTCGAAGCGCTCGTAGGTTTCCGGGTCCTTGACGATGCTCAGCCACGGCGCCAGGCCGGTGCCGGTACCCAGCAGGTACAGGTGCTTGCCCGGATGCAGGTCGGAGATCAGCAGGGTGCCGGTGGGCTTCCTGCCGACCAGGATGGTGTCGCCGGGCTTGAGATGCTGCAGGCGCGAGGTCAGCGGGCCGTCCTGCACCTTGATGCTGAAGAAGTGCAGCTGCTCTTCCCAGTTGGCGCTGGCGATGGAGTACGCGCGCATCAACGGGCGGCCGCCTTCGTTTTCCAGGCCGATCATCACGAACTGGCCGTTCTCGAAGCGGAAGCCGTTGTCACGGGTGGTGGAGAAGCTGAAGTAGGCGTCCGTCCAGTGACGGACTTCAAGCACCGTTTCGGTGCCGTAAGCGGAAGACATGCCGGGATTCTTCGGGGGGATGTAAACCTGCCCATTCTAGCAAACGGTCCCGATGCGGCCGTAATGCGACCGTTTGTCGCTGCTGCCGGCCGGCCCGGCGATGAGGGGAGTCGCAGGCGCGGCCGCGGCCGGAAGGGAGGGCCGGCCATCGCCCCGGGCCAGGCCGGTCAGCGGTAGCCGGCGGCCTGCAGCTCGAACAGTTCGGCGTAGCGCCCGCCCTGCGCCATCAGCTCGGCATGGGTGCCGCTGGCCTCGATGCGGCCATCGGCCAGCACCAGGATGCGGTCGGCCATGCGCACGGAGGAAAAGCGGTGCGAGATCAGTACCGCGGTGCGCTGCGCGGACAGTTCCTTGAAGCGCTGGAACACCTCGAACTCGGCGCGTGCGTCCAGCGCGGCGGTGGGCTCGTCCAGGATCATCACCTGCGCATCGCGCATGTAGGCGCGGGCGATGGCGATCTTCTGCCACTGGCCGCCGGACAGGTCCACGCCGTTCTTGAAGCGGCGGCCGATCAACTGCCCGTAGCCGCCGGGCAGGGCATCGATCACCTCGTCGGCCAGCGCGCGCCGCGCGGCGTCGCGGATGCGCGCCGTGTCGGACATCGCATCGACCTGGCCGACGCCGATGTTCTCGCCGGCCGACAGGTGGTAGCGCACGAAATCCTGGAAGATCACGCCCATGTTGGCGCGCAGGTCGTCCAGGTCGTAGTCGCGCAGGTCGCGCCCATCAAGCAGGATGCGGCCCTCGTCCGGGTCGTAGAGCCGTGCCAGCAGCTTGACCAGGGTGGTCTTGCCGGCGCCGTTCTCGCCGACCAGGGCGATCACCTCGCCGGCACCCAGCCGGAAGTCGAGGTGGCGCACCGCCCACCGCTCGGCATCGGGGTAGCGGAAACCCACATCCTCGAACACGAACCCCTCGCGGATCGGGCGCGGTACCGGCAGCGCATCCGGGCGCGAGCGGATTTCCGGCTCGATGGCGAAGAACGAGAACAGGTCGTCCAGGTACAGCGCCTGCCCGGCGACCTGCGAAAACCCGGTCAACAGCCCTTCCAGCAGCTGCCGCAGGCGCAGGAAGCTGCCGGACAGGAAGGTCAGGTCGCCGATGCTGAAGTCGCCGCGGATCGTGCGCCAGGCGATGTAGGCATAGGCGGCGTAGTAGCCCAGCGTGCCCAGCGCCGCCAGCACCGTGCCCCAGAGCGCACGCTTGCGGGCCAGTTTGCGGTTGGCCTGGTAGAAGCGCCCGGCCAGCAGTTTGTAGCGGTCGATCAGGAACCGGTGGAGGTTGAAGATCTTCACCTCCTTGGCGGTTTCCACGCTGGCGCCGACCTGGCGCAGGTAGTCGAGCTGGCGCCGCTCCGGAGTCCAGCTGTAGTTGAGCGAATAGCCCAGCGTGTTGAAGTGCGACTCGCCCAGGAACGCCGGCACCAGCGCCAGCGCCAGCAGGGCGATCAACCACGGCGCATAGGCGACCAGGCCGGCGGCGAAGCTGATCACGGTGACCATGTCCTGCGCCTGCCCGAGCAGCTGGCTCATCAGGTTCATGCGGCCCATGGTCTGGCGCCGGGCGCGGTCGAGCTTGTCCTGCAGCTCGGGGTCCTCGAAGTCCTCCAGGTCCAGTTCGGCGGCGTGCTCCATCAGCCGCACGCTGGTGGCGTTGGTGAACAGTTCGGACAGCAGCGCATCGGCGTAGTTGACCACCCGCCCCAGCAGGTCCGAGCCGATGGCGATGCCCAGTTCCAGCGCCAGCAGTTCCAGCAGCGTGTCGAGGTGGCCGCTGGCCAGCGCCTCGCCCAGCGGCGGCATGGCGCCGGTGCCGGCCAGGCGCACCGCCTCGTCGATGATCAGCTTGCCCACGTACAGCATCGCCACCGGCAGCAGCGCGCGCAGCAGGCGCAGGCACAGGCTGGCCAGGGTCAGCGCCGGACTGGTCTGCCATACCTGCCGCAGGAATGGCGGCAGGTTGCGCATGGCGTTCATGCGCTCGCGGAAACTGGGGCGCTTGCCGGGAGCGGAAACGGGAGCGGACGGCGCGTGCGGCATGCGGGACTCGGGCGGCGGGGCCGGTTCAGATTAACCGTTGCCCGCCGCGGTCAGTCGTTTTCGTCCAGGTCGATGCCGGCCCTGCGCGTCGCATCGCTGCCGTCCGGGTTGTCGCGCACCGCACGGCCACGCGGGCCGAAGGAGTGGCTGCCGCCGTCGATGTTGAGGTGGCTGCGCACGCCGCGCACGCCTTCGATCGCGGCCACCGCGGCCTCCGCCTGTCGCTTCGCCGCCGCGTCGGGCACGTCGCCGGAGAGCGTGACCTGGCCCTCGCTGACCTGTGCCAGCACCTGCGAGAGGCGGCCCTGCGCCCCCAGCGTGCGTACCACCTCGTCACCGATCAGCGTATCGGAACGTTGCGCGGCCATGGCCGTCTCCTGCCGGAAGGGGGCCTCCAGCATGGCGCGGTCGCCGTGAGCGCCCCGTCACCTCAGCGGCGCGGCCCCTCGGGGGGCGGCGGGTCGGAGGACTGCAACGCCACCGGCAGGTGCCAGCCGTAGTGCATGGCCATCATCCGCAGCCCGAAGCACAGCCCGGCGCCGGCCAGCGCGCATGGCAGCGGCGGCAGCCCGAGCCAGTAGCCGAGCGCCACCACCGCCGCGCCGGCCAGGGCGGCCACGGCGTACAGCTCGGCCTGCAGCACCAGCGGCACCTGCGCCAGCAGCACGTCGCGGGCGATGCCGCCGCCGATGCCGGTGAGCATGCCCAGCGCCGCGGCCATCGGCGGGGCGATGCCGAACGCCAGCGCCTTCTGCGTGCCGGCCACCGCGAACAGCGCCAGGCCCATCGCATCGAACATGCGCACCGGGTACTGCATGCGTTCGATCAGTGGCGCCCGGAAGAAGGTGACGATGCCCGCGGCCAGGGTGATTGCCGGGTAGCGCCAGTCGCTGATCGCCGCCACCGGGGTGGCGCCGATCAGCAGGTCGCGGGTGATGCCGCCGGCCAATGCGGCGGCGAAGGACAGGACCAGCACGCCGAAGATGTCCAGCCGCCGGCGCACCCCCATCGTCGCCCCGGACAGGGCGAAGACGAAGGTGCCGATGAGGTCGAGGATCAGGACCAAGGTTCCCATGCGGCCGTATTGTGCGGCCTGCCGCCGGTGGAGGCCATTGCGGCCAGCGGACGTGCCGGCGGGAAGCGGTTCGGCTGCTGTGGCGGTCCCCCTGGGCGCCCGCCATGGACGGCAGGGTGGACAGGAAACCGCCGGGAGCGGTTTCCAACAGCGCGCAGCGCTGGCCCGCAGGGCGCCCGCCATGAACGGCAGGGCGGACAGGAAACCGCCGGGAGCGGTTTCCAACAGCGCGCAGCGCTGGCCCGCAGGGCGCCCGCCATGGACGGCAGGGCGTAAAATACGCAGCTCAACCCCCGCCAGCCTCGAGCAAGCCGTGACATCGATCAAGCAGGAAGACCTCATCCAGTCCATCGCCGACGCGCTGCAGTACATCTCGTACTACCACCCGGTCGACTACATCAAGAACCTGGCCGCGGCCTATGAGCGCGAGGAGTCGCCGGCGGCGAAGGAGGCGATGGCGCAGATCCTGATCAACTCGCGCATGTGCGCCGAGGGCCACCGCCCGATCTGCCAGGACACCGGCATCGTCACCGTGTTCCTCGAGATCGGCATGAACGTGCGCTGGGACGACGCCACCATGGGCGTGGAGGACATGGCCAACGAGGGTATCCGCCGCGCCTACGCCTACCCGGACAACAAGCTGCGCGCCTCGGTGCTGGCCGACCCGGCCGGCAAGCGCACCAATACCCGCGACAACACCCCGGGCGTGGTCAACGTCAAGGTCGTGCCGGGCGATACCGTCGAGGTGATCGTCGCCGCCAAGGGCGGCGGTTCGGAGGCCAAGAGCAAGTTCGCCATGCTCAACCCGTCCGACTCCATCGTCGACTGGGTGCTCAAGACCGTGCCGACCATGGGCGCCGGCTGGTGTCCGCCGGGCATGCTGGGCATCGGTATCGGCGGCACCGCCGAGAAGGCGATGCTGCTGGCCAAGGAGGCGCTGATGGAGCCGATCGACATCAACGAGCTCAAGGCCCGCGGCCCGTCCAACCGCGCCGAGGAACTGCGCCTGGAGCTGTACGACAAGGTCAATGCGCTGGGCATCGGCGCGCAGGGCCTGGGCGGCCTGACCACGGTGCTGGACATCAAGGTCAAGGACTACCCGACCCATGCCGCCAACCTGCCGGTGGCGATGATCCCGAACTGCGCCGCCACCCGCCATGCGCACTTCACCCTGGACGGCAGTGGCCCGGTGATGCTGGATCCGCCGTCGCTGGAAGACTGGCCGCAGATCACCTACGACGCTTCCAAGGGCACCCGTGTCGACCTGGACACCGTCACCCCGGAGGAAGTGGCCAGCTGGAAGCCGGGCCAGACCCTGCTGCTCAACGGCAAGCTGCTGACCGGGCGCGACGCCGCGCACAAGCGCATGGTCGACATGCTCAACAAGGGCGAGCCGTTGCCGGTCGACCTGAAGGGCCGCTTCATCTATTACGTCGGCCCGGTCGATCCGGTGCGCGACGAGGTGGTGGGGCCGGCCGGCCCGACCACGGCGACCCGCATGGACAAGTTCACCCGCCAGATCCTGGAGCAGACCGGCCTGCTGGGCATGGTCGGCAAGGCCGAGCGCGGCCCGGCGGCAATCGAGGCGATCCGCGACAACAAGTCGGCCTACCTGATGGCGGTCGGCGGCTCGGCCTACCTGGTGTCCAAGGCGATCAAGGCCTCGAAGGTGGTCGGGTTCGCCGACCTGGGCATGGAGGCGATCTACGAGTTCACCGTGCAGGACATGCCGGTGACGGTTGCGGTCGATTCCACCGGCGAGTCGGTGCACAGCACCGGCCCGCGCGAATGGCAGGCCCGCATCGGCAAGATCCCGGTGGTCGTGGAGTAAGGTGCTCCCCCCCCTGCGGTGTTTTTGAAACGGCCCGGGCGTATGCTCGGGCCGTTTCTCTCTGGGAGCTGCGGACATGCGTGCAGGGCGGTGGGCGATGTGGATGGGCATGACGCTGCTGGTGGCAGGGTGTTCCAGCGACGGCGGGTGGCGCGACCCGCCGCGCGACGACCCGGCTGCCTGCGTGAACCATTGCCAGAACGCCTATCAGCGCTGCAACGCCAATCCGCGCGGCTACGGCGATTGCGGCCAAGCCAGCCGCGACAACCAGTGCGACACGATCACCAACCCCGAACTGCGCGGCGCCTGCCAGACGGCACAGGCGTTCTGCCAGAACCGCTCGGCGGCCGCGGTCTGCGGCGAGCGCATGAACAGCTGCATGGCCGGCTGCAACTGAGCGGCCCCGCCGCCGCAGGCCTGTCCGGGGGCGGGGGGGGGCCACGGCAGGGGGCGCGGTGCCGCGCGGCGGCCGCGGCGACGCTAAGATGGCGCACCACTGCCAGGGAGAGCCGCATGTCCGTCGTCCTGTATGGATCGCAAAGCACCGCATCGCTGGTGGTGCACTGGCTGTTGATCGAGCTGGGCATCGAACACGAGCTGCACCAGCTCGATTTCGGGCGGAACGAGCAGAAGTCGCCGGGTTACCTGGCGATCAATCCGGCCGGACGGGTACCGACGCTGTTGATCGACGGCCAGGTGCTCACCGAATCGGCCGCCATCGCCATGCATCTGGCCGACCTGCACCCGCAGGCGGGCCTGGCGCCGGCGCCAGGCACCCCGGCGCGTGGCGCCTATTACCGCTGGATGTGCTTCTGCGTCTACACCCTGATGCCGGCCTACCGGGCGTGGTTCTATCCGCATGAACCGGCCGGCGAGGGCAACATCGACGCGGTGAAGGGGCGTGCCCGGGTGCAGTTGGAGGCGGCCTGGCAGCAGGTAGCCGATCACCTGCAGGACGAAGGGCCGTACCTGCTCGGCGCGCAGGTTTCGGTGGTGGACTTCATGATGACCATGCTGATGCGCTGGTCGCGCAACATGCCATGCCCGAGCGACGCCTGGCCGGTGCTGGCCGCGCATGCGCGGCGGATGAAGGACCGCCCCGCGCTGGCCGAGGTCTACCGCCGCGAGGGCATCAGCGACTGGACCTGAGCCCGCGCCCCGGGCCCTTGCCTGCGCGTGCGGGGCACTGCCGGGCACGGGCCGGCCGGGCATGGCTCAATCCACGTAGTCGTCGAATCTGCGGCCGCCCTGGAACGGCATCAGGTGCTGGCGCACGATGCCCCTGGGCACCGTCTCCAGTTTCATCACGCCGTATTCCTGCGGCCACTGCGCCGGGTCGCGCGGCAGTTTGAAGGTGCCCATCAGCATGTCCACCAGCGGCAGGTGGATGGCGTAGTTCACGTCCACGTATTCCTTCTGCCGGGCGTGGTGCCAGTGGTGGTAGCGCGGCAGCACCACCAGGTATTCCAGCCAGCCGAAGCGGAGCCCGAGGTTGGCGTGGGCCAGCACCGCCTGCAGCCCGACCAGGATCACGTAGGCATTCACCGCAGGGGTCGAGAAGCCCAGCACCAGCAGCGGCAGCAGCACCGCGCTGCGGGTCATCACGATCTCGAGGAAATGGATGCGCGAGCCGGCCAGCCAGTCCATGTGCCGGCTGGAATGGTGCACGGCGTGGAAGCGCCACAGCCATGGGATGTTGTGGTACGCGCGGTGCAGCAGCGCCTGCGCCATGTCGGCCACGAACACCGCGATCAGGAACTGCGCCCAGACCGGCAGCGACTGGATCGCCGCCTTCAGTGACGGGAACGCGGCCAGACCGGCGATGGTGGAGGTGGAGGCGGTGACCAGGATCAGGATGAACTGCACCAGCACGTGGCTCATGAAGAAGTAGGCCACGTCGGTGCGCCAGCCCGGGCGCAGCGGCGACAGCGTGCGCTTGCCGAGGTAGCGCTCCAGCGGCACGAACACCAGCGCCGAGAAGAACAGCGACAGCACGAACCAGTCCAGTCCCAGCGAGTAGGGCGTCTGTCCGATCGCGTCGAACTGCACGTTGGTGCCGCCCAGCAGCACCGCGAAGGTCGCGCTGCCGACGCCGATCGTGGCGATGCGCTTGTTGCGGTCGCGCAGGATGGCCAGCGTACCCAGCACGAATGCGGCGGCCAGGCCGACCAGCAGCAGGTGACGGGCGAACTGTTCGTTGTAGACGGCGCGGAATTCGCGGCTGGTCAGCAGTTCCGGGAAATGGAAACAGGCCACCGCCATCAGGCTCAACAGCCCCAGCAGCGCGGAGGCATGGGCGAAGAAGGAACGGTGCGGTCGGGCCATGCGCGGACTTCCTGTCGAGGGGCCGCCGGATTCTGCCTGTACCCGGTGAAGGGCGACAAGCCCGGCCCTGCCGGGCGCAGGGGGCGCAGTGGCGGTGGCGGCCCGCGGCGGTGGCATTGCCCGCCGCCGCCAAGGCCTGCGCCGTTGCCGGCATGGACCCGTGCGGACTACAGCAGCGTGCGCACCGTTTCCGGCGGGCGGCACAGCGCGGTGCCCTTGGACGTGCGCACGATCGGCCGGTTGATCAGCGCCGGGTGCATCGCCATCGCCTCGACCAGCGCCGCCTCGTCGTCGAGCCGGTCGGCCAGCCCCAGTTCGGCGTAGGCGGGCTCCTTGCTGCGCAGCAGGTCGCGCGCGGGGATGCCCATCTCGTCGAGCAGCTGGCGCAGGGTGGCCGGGTCGGGCGGCGTGGCCAGGTAGTCGATGACCTCGATGTCGGCGCCGGCCTGCTGCAGCAGGGCCAGGGCGCCGCGGGAGTTCGAACAGCGGTTGTTGTGCCAGATCGTTGCTTTCATTGCCTTCAGAACCATTCCAACAGCGAGATGCCGACGCCGACATAGGTGGCGCGGTGGTTGTAGTCGATCATGCTTTCGCCATAGCCGTCGAACACCTGTACGTGGCCGCGCAGCAGCCGGCTGAGCGGGAAGCCATAGTCCAGCTGCACCGAGCCGTGCGAGCGGTCGCCGCCGCGCAGCGAATGGCGCGCGGTCACCGAGAACTCGTGGCCGTTGCGGTTGTAGACCACGGTTGCGTCGCCGCGGCCGATGTAGTCCTCGATGTCCGGGTTGTTGTCGTCGCGGCCGTTTTCCGGGATGCGATACCACGGCCGCAGCATGATCGCCCAGTTGTCGCGGTCCAGGCCGACATTCAGGATCACCCGGTTCCAACTGCGCGACAGCGGGTCGCTGCGGCCATTGGACTGGTGGTTGAGGCTGATGCCGGTCATGCGCCCGTTCCAGCCGAACAGCGAGTAGCCGTTGCGGAACACCAGCATGGCTTCGGGCTCGTAGTTGGTCTCGCGGAACGGGCGCGAGATCTCGCTGTTGTAGGCCTGCCAGCGCGAACTCTGGGTATAGCCGACCCAGATGTCGCCGTTGTCGCCGAACAGGTTCTCGGCGACCTTGGTCTTGAAGCTGAGCTGGAACTTCAGTTCGGTGGCATCCAGGTCCTCGGCCTCGGTCGCGGTGTTGGCCGGATTGGGGGAGTGCGGCAGCCGGTTCGGCTTGCTGCTCCAGAACGCGGGCAGCAGGTACACGGGTTTGTAGGCGCGCAGCTGGAACAGGCCGAGCTTGGAGTCCTTGGCCAGCTCCCAGCGGCTGTCCAGCATCGAGCCGCGGCCGGCGTTGGCCACGGCCGAGGCGAGGTCGTCGTGGGCGAAGAGCTCATTGCGCGGCGACGACGGCTGCTCCAGCGCCTTGGCGCCGGCCTTGGCTTCCTTGAGCGTCTGCTGCGCGGCGCTGGCCGCCGCGTCCGCGGCGCGGGTGTCGGCCGGGGTGCGGCCGAGCGCACTGTCATAGCAGCTCAGGCGGGCGGCGTCCGAATCCAGGGCGAAGCAGGCCTGCGGCGAGGCCGGCGTGGTGATCGACTCCTGCGCCAGGGCGGTGGCGGAACAGCCTGTCAGGGCCAGCAGCAGGACGGGGCGGGCGCGGGATGTATGCATGCGGAAGCGGTCCATCGGTACAAGGGGGGAGGCGCCCTGCGATCCAGGGCGTGATCCGGGCGAGCGATTGTCGGTCATCGCCCTGTGCAGCGGGAGTCATGGCCGATGCGGCCCGGGTTCAGACGAACCAGGCGATGGCGAACACGCCGAGCATCGCCATCGCCAGTCCGAGCTTGAGCGCCACGCCCAGCACGATGCCCAGCGAGGTGCCGAAGCCGACCCGGGTGGCCTGGCCCAGCCGCCGACCGTGCAGGTATTCGCCGAGCAGGGCGCCCAGGAACGGGCCCACGAACAGGCCGATGGGCATGAAGAACAGCCCGGCCACGGTTCCCAGCACCGACCCGGCCAGCGCCAGCCGGCTGGCGCCGAGCCGTTGCGCGCCCAGGGTGGTGGCGAGCACGTCGACCACGATGGACAGTGCGGTCAATACCCCCAGTACCAGCAGCGGCAGCCAGCCGACGTGGGTGAAACCATCTGCCCAGGCCGCCACCAGCAGGCCGGCGAAGACCAGCGGCAGCCCGGGCAGGGCCGGCAGGATCACGCCGGCGATGCCGACGATCACCAGCAGGGCCGCTAGCAGATACAGTATGAATGAATAGTCCATGCGGGTTCCGGGGGAGGACCAAAAGGGGTTGACAAGATTGTCTTTCCCCGATTGATTTTTGGTTATGGTCGGGTTAAGTTTCAGCCGCTGAGCTTGGCAAGGTCACCGTGAATCGTGGCCTGATGGGTAGATCGCATGATTTGCTGCATCGTTGCACCTCGCTTCCTCCTTGCAGTCAGCCGCCTTCCGGGGCGTATCCATCAAACGTGAGAGCAACAGGGAGTCAGTCGAGATGTCCGATCGCGAAACCGGCATTGTCAAGTGGTTCAATGACGCCAAGGGCTTCGGCTTCATCAGCCGCGAGAATGGCGAAGATGTGTTTGTGCACTTCCGCGCCATCCAGACCCAGGGCTTCAAGAGCCTGAAGGAAGGCCAGAAGGTCACCTTCACCGTGGTGCAGGGGCAGAAGGGCCTGCAGGCTGACGCCGTGCAGCCGGTCTGATACAGCCCGCGGAACAGCAGAAAGGAAAAGGCCCGCGAACGCGGGCCTTTTCCATGCGCGCCGCATCCGCGGCAGGCCTGCCTCAGCGCAGCACCACGCGGCCGTTGACCACGCGCACGTAGGTGTTCTCGCGGATCCCGCCCAGGTCCTTCTGGTTGACCACGATCACGCGGCCGTCGTCCATCCGCACCTGGATGTCGTAGGAGTCGCCGGTGACGTTCTGCTGGATCTTGTTGCCAGCCAGCGCGCCGGCAGCGGCGCCCGCGGCGGCGGCGACGTTCTGGTTGCCCTTGCTGCCGCCGGTGTGGCTGGAGATTTCATGGCCGGCCACGGCACCGACGATGCCGCCGAGGATGGCGCCGGTGGCCGACGGCGCGGTACGGCCGGAAGCCACCGTGTCGATGCGGGTGACGATGCCGCAGTCGGCGCAACGGTTGTTGTTGTAGCCGCCGCTGTTGTAACCGCCGTTGTTGTAGCCGCCGCCATAGCTGCTGCCGCCGTAGCCCGGGGAGGTGGCGCAGCCGGCCAGGGCCAGGCTGGCGATGGCGCCCGCAGCGATCAACTGGATCTTCATGGTGATTCTCCTTGCCAGATGGGTAGCGGGTATGACCATACCCGGCACGGTGAATCCTCCCGTTTCACGCGTGAATGGCGAGCCAACCACGCGTGAAACCCAGGTCGAATCACCGGAAATCCTGGTGGCACGCCTTGCAGTCGTTTCCAAGCTGTTCAGTGACGGCGGCCAGCGCGGTGCAGTCGGCCGGCGGCGAGGCCAGGGCATCGTTCAAGGTGGCGCGGAAGCGGCTGGCGTGCTGCTGGAAGCGGGTGTCGTCGCGCAGGCCGGGGAAGGCCAGGTCCATGTCGTTGCTGAGCAGGCGCAGCGTCTGCAGGCGCGGGGTCGAGTCGTTGATGCTGCAGCGGTTCTGCTTGCGGCTGTCGCCGAGCAGCTGGGACTGGCGCGCCATGACGTTCATCAGGCTGTTCGGGAACGGATCCTGCCGGGCCTGGATGGCCCGCATCGCCATCACGGTGGCGACGATGCCGACCAGCAGGCCGGCGATCAGCACGAACAGGTAGCGGGATGCGTTGGACTGGGTACGGCTGGGTTCGGTCATGGCCGGGCTCCTTGGGAATGCACCGATGGTACGACGCACGGCAGGTTTGCGGCCACGGCTAGAATGCGCGCATGAAAGCACAACTGCGCGAACGTTTTGCCGGCATCGACCGGTTGTATGGCGCCGGCTCGATCGAGCGCCTGTCGGCCTGCCGGGTGGCGGTGGTCGGCATGGGCGGCGTCGGGTCCTGGGTGGTCGAGGCGCTGGTGCGTTCGGCGGTGGGCCACCTGGTCCTGATCGATGCCGACGACATCTGCGTGTCCAATACCAACCGGCAGTTGCCGGCGATGGCGGGCCAGTACGGGCGCAACAAGGCCGTGGCGATGGCCGAGCGCTGCCGCGCGATCAATCCCGATGCCAGCATCGAGGCGGTGGAGGCGTTCCTGACCGCAGCCAACATGGCCGAGCTGCTCGATCGTGGATTCGATCTGGTCATCGACGCCTGTGACAGCTTCCGGGTGAAGGTGGAGGCCATCGCCTGGTGCCGCCGTCGCAAGCTGCCGCTGATCACCGTCGGCGCGGCGGGAGGGCGCACCGATCCCACCCTGGTGCGGGTGCGCGACGTGTCACGGACCGAACACGACGCGATGCTTGCGCTGATCCGCAAGAAGCTGCGCGGCGAGTTCAACTTCCCCAAGAACCCGCAACGCTACTTCGGCGTGCCGGCGGTGTATTCGCTGGAGAACGTGAAGTACCCGCAGGCCGATGGCAGCGTCTGCGGGCTGCGGCCCAGCCTGGGTGCCGATGCGGCGCTGAAGCTCGATTGCGGTGCCGGCCTCGGCGCGGCCACCCACATCACCGGCGCATTCGCCTTCGCCGCGGTCGGCAAGGCCCTGGAGATGCTGCTCAAGCCCAAGGCGCGGTGAGCGCGGCGGCGCGGCGTGGGGATTGCCCGTCGCCGCGGTCGTTCAGGCCAGCGGCAGGTTGAACAGGCGCCGCGCGTTGTCGGTGGTGCGCGCGGCGATCTCCTCCACCGCCTGGCCGCGCAGCCCGGCGACGGTCGCGGCGATGCCGGGCAGGCGCGCCGGTTCGTTGCGCTGGCCGCGGATGGCCGCATCGGGCTGGTCGGGCGCGTCGGTTTCCAGCAGCAGGAACTCCAGCGGCATCGTTGCCGCCAGCGTGCGCAGGCGGTTGGCGCGCGGGTAGGTGAGCGGCCCGCCAAGCCCGATCAGGAAGCCCATGTCCCATAGCTGCCGGGCCTGTTCCGGGCTGCCGGAAAAGCTGTGGACCACCCCGCGCAGGCCGCCGATGCGGCGCAGCGCCTGGATCACCTCTTCGGTGGCGCGGCGGGCATGCACGATCACCGGCAGCCCGGCCTCCCGCGCCAGCTGCAGCTGCGCCTGGAAGTAGTGGCGCTGGCTGCTGGCGTCCAGGCCTTCAACGAAGAAATCCAGCCCGCACTCGCCGATGGCGCAGGGCGTCTCGCGCTCCACCCAGTCGCGCAGCGCATCCAGATGCTGCGGGCGATGCTCGGCCAGGAACATCGGGTGCAGGCCGTAGGCCGGATGCAGTGCGGGGTCGGCGGCACAGGCCTGGCGCACTGCCGGCCAGCCCGCCGCGGTGATCGCCGGAACCACCATCGCCGCCACGCCGGCGGCCCGGGCGCGGGCCAGTACCGCGCCACGGTCGCCATCGAATGCCGGCGCGTCCAGGTGGCAGTGGCTGTCTACCAGGCGCACCGGTCAACGCTTGCGCGGGAGGGCGGGCTGCTCGGTGGCGGCAACCGGATCCTTGCGCCGCTTCCAGTTGGCCAGCAGCAGCGTGCCAAGGCCGAACAGGATCTCGTCGACGAAGGGAACCGGATCGGGCAGCAGCGCGCTCAGCACGAATAGTGCGGCGGTGATCTTGAACAGCGTCGGGTAGCGCAGCTTGCGCGCCCATTCCATGAAGGGCAGCAGCATCGGGCTGGACATGGCGGAATCCTTGGAGAGGGAGGGGCGCAGGTGCAATATTGCGACAGCCGGCCGGCTTTTCACCCAGGGGCGGGTCCGGTGGATGCCTTCGTTCAGGTTTATCGTGCTGGAATTGCGCGCAGGTCAACAGGCGGGCGACCCGCTGGGAGCAGACGATGAAGAGCAACACGACTACTGTTCTGGTGGCTGCCGGTGCCTTGCTGGTGGGAGGCATCGCCACCGCCGCGTTCATGAGCAGCCGCGACAAGGCCGCGCCGCTGGCGCAGGGTGGAACGCCGGTGCTGGACAGCACGCCGCTCGCCGATGACGCTGCGGCCGGCAATGCCCTCGCCCCGAGCCAGGGCACGCTGGAGTACGCCGACGTGCTCAAGGTCGAGCCGGTCACCCGCAGCGAAGCGGCCTATGCCACCGTGATCGGCAGCGAGCCGGTCCGCGAAACCTCCACCACCACGGTGCCGCGCGAGGTATGCGAGGACGTGGTGGTGCAGGAGCGCCTGCCCGAGCGCGACGGCAATGTCGGCGGCACGGTTGCCGGCGCGGTCATCGGTGGCCTGCTGGGCAACCAGGTGGGCAAGGGCGACGGCCGCAAGGCGGCGACCGCGGCCGGTGCGGTCGCCGGCGGGGTGATCGGCAACCAGATCGACAAGCGCCATGTCGGCGGCCGCGTGGTGCAGCGTACCGAGCGCCAGTGCCATACCGAGCAGACCGCGTCGGAATCGTCGCGGGTCACCGGCTACAACGTCACCTATCGCAAGGCCGACGGCAGCACCGGCAGCATGCGCATGGACAAGCAGCCGGGCAGCCGCGTCGCCCTCGGCAATGCCAGCCGCACGGTCGGCTACAACGTCACCTACCGTTTCAACGGGCAGGAAAAGAAGGTCCGCATGGATGACAAGCCGGCCAGCGATCGCCTGCCGGTCATCGACGGCCAGGTGGTGACGCAGACGGCAGCGGTGGATGCGGCGTCCACCCGGCGTTGAGCCCGGTGGATGGCGCGGCCATCCCGAAGTTCGCCAGGAGACAACGCCCCCTCGCGGGGCGTTGCCTTTTCCGGGGTTCCCCGGGCCGGACAGGCGTGCCGGCCGGCGCCGCCGGGAGCGCATGAAACAAGGCCCCGGTGTCCCGGGGCCTGGTCTGGATCAGGGGGGCGTGCCGCGTGCCGGGATCAGGACGCGGCCTTGCTCTTGGCCAGGCGCAGCCAGGTGTCGACCACCGTATCCGGGTTCAGCGACACCGATTCGATGCCTTCCTGCATCAGCCATTCGGCCAGATCCGGATGGTCGGACGGGCCCTGGCCGCAGATGCCGACGTACTTGCCCTTGGCGCGGGCGGCCTTGATCGCCATCGACAGCAGCTTCTTGACCGCCGGATTCCGCTCGTCGAACAGGTGGGCGACGATGGAGGAGTCGCGGTCCAGGCCGAGCGTGAGCTGGGTCAGGTCGTTGGAGCCGATCGAGAAGCCATCGAAGATATCCAGGAACTCGTCGGCGAGCAGCGCGTTGGACGGCACCTCGCACATCATGATGATCTTCAGGCCGTTCTCGCCCTGCTTGAGCCCGTTCTGCGCCAGCACCTCGACCACCTTGCGGCCTTCCTCCAGGGTGCGCACGAACGGGATCATCACCCACAGGTTGTCCAGGCCCATCTCGTTGCGCACGCGCAGCACGGCCTGGCACTCCAGGGCGAACGCGGCCGAGAAGCTCGGGTCGACGTAACGGCTGGCGCCGCGGAAGCCGATCATCGGGTTCTCTTCATGCGGCTCGTAATTGCTGCCGCCGATCAGGTTGGCGTACTCGTTGGACTTGAAGTCCGACAGGCGCACGATCACCGGGTTCGGCGCGACCGAGGCGGTGAGGGTGGCGATGCCTTCGGCCAGGCGGTCCACGTAGAAGCTCACCGGGTCCTTGTAGCCGGCGATCTTCTCGTCGATCTTCTTTTTCGTGGCCGCATCCTGGCGGTCGTACTGCAGCAGCGCGTTCGGGTGCACGCCGATGTGGCTGGCGATGATCATTTCCAGGCGGGCCAGGCCGATGCCGGCGTTCGGCAGCTGGCCGAAATCGAAGGCGCGCTCGGGGTTGGCCACGTTCATCATGATCTTCAGCGGCGCCGGCGGCATGTTGCCCAGGTCGGTGGTCGCGCGCTCGAAGCCCAGCTTGCCTTCATAGATGAAGCCGGTATCGCCCTCGGCGCAACTGACGGTGACCAGCTGGCCGTCCTCGATGACCTGGGTCGCGTTGCCCGAGCCGACCACGGCCGGCACGCCCAGCTCGCGGGCGATGATCGCCGCGTGGCAGGTACGGCCACCGCGGTTGGTGACGATGGCCGAGGCGCGCTTCATCACCGGCTCCCAGTCGGGGTCGGTCATGTCGGCGATCAGCACGTCGCCGGGCTGCACGCGGTTCATGTCGTCCAGGGTCTTGACCACGCGGGCCACGCCGGCACCGATCTTGGCGCCGACCGCACGGCCTTCGGCCAGTACCGTGCCGCCCTTTTCGGTCAGCGCGAAGCGCTCGATCTGGGTGGCATGGCTGCGCGACTTCACCGTTTCCGGGCGCGCCTGCACGATGAACAGCTTGCCGCTGACCCCGTCCTTGGCCCACTCGATGTCCATCGGGCGGCCGTAGTGCTTCTCGATCGTCAGCGCCTGCCGGGACAGCTCGTGCACGTCTTCGTCGCTGATCGAGAAGGTGCTGCGCAGTTCGGCCGGGGTGTCCTCGACCTTGACCCGCTCGCCGGGGACATCCGAATACACCATGCGGATCGCCTTGCTGCCGAGCGCGCGGCGCAGGATCGCCGGCTTGCCGGCCTGCAGGGTGGGCTTGTAGACGTAGAATTCGTCCGGGTTGACCGCACCCTGCACGACCATCTCGCCCAGGCCGAACGAGGCAGTGACGAACACCACGTCGCGGAAGCCCGATTCGGTGTCCAGGGTGAACAGCACGCCCGACGAACCCACGCCCGAGCGCACCATCAGCTGCACGCCGGCGGACAGGAACACGTCCTCGTGCTTGAAGCCATGGTGCACGCGGTAGGCAATGGCGCGGTCGTTGTACAGCGAGGCGAACACTTCCTTGACCTTGCGCACGACGTCGTCGGCGCCGGTGACGTTGAGGAAGGTCTCCTGCTGGCCGGCGAAGGAGGCATCCGGCAGGTCCTCGGCGGTGGCCGAGGAACGTACCGCCACGGCCACCTCGCCGCCGCCGTTGTCGGCGCACAGGCGGGCGTAGGCGTCGCGGATGTCCTTGTCCAGCGCCGGCTGCAGCGGCGCGTCGATCACCCAGCCGCGGATCTCGCCGCCGGCCGCGGTCAGCGCGTTGACGTCTTCCACGTCCAGCGTGGCCAGGCGGTCGAAGATGCGCTTGGACAGGTCGTTGTGGGCGATGAAATCCTTGAACGCCTCGGCCGTGGTGGCATAGCCGCCCGGTACCGAGACTCCCAGGCCGGCAAGGTTGCCGATCATCTCGCCGAGCGAGGAATTCTTGCCCCCCACGCGGGCCAGGTCGGCCAGGCGCAGTTCATGCAACCACAGGATGTTCTCGTTCAAGCGCGATGCTCCGTTGAGGCCATCGCCCGAGGCGGGCTGGTATGGCCACGTCCGTAGGAAGAAGCCAATATGATGCAGTGCACACCTAAGCGGCACAAGCTTGTGACATTACTTTGTCTTGTGCTTGTCTTTCCCTGGACAGCGGCGGGTCATCCGCCGCCCCCCGTGCCATTCCCCCTCCAAAGGAGTCCTGCATGACGGCGATCCGGCCGGTGTTCTATGTCTCGGACGGTACCGGCATCACTGCCGAGACCGTGGGCCACAGCCTGTTGACCCAGTTCTCCGGCTTCAGTTTCGTGACCGATCGCATGTCGTTCGTCGACGATGCGAACAAGGCGCATGAAGCCGCACGCCGCATCCGCGCCGCGGGCGAGCGCTACCAGGTCCGGCCGATCGTGGTCAGCTCCTGCGTCGACTCGGCGCTGGGACGGATCCTGGAGGAGAGCGGGGCACTGGTACTGGACGTGTTCGTGCCGTTCATCGGCCCGCTGGAACAGGAGCTCGATGCGACCCGCCATTCCAAGATCGGCCAGGCCCACGGCATGGTCGACTTCGATACCTACCACCGCCGCATCAACGCCATGAACTTCGCCCTGAGCCACGACGACGGCATCGCGGTGAACTACGACGAGGCCGACGTGGTGCTGGTGGCCGTGTCGCGCGCCGGCAAGACCCCGACCTGCATCTACCTGGCGCTGCACTACGGCATCCGCGCGGCCAACTACCCGTTGACCGAGGAGGACCTGGAAAGCGACCGCCTGCCGCCGCGGCTGCGCCCGTACCGGCACAAGCTGTTCGGGCTGACCATCGACCCCGAGCGGCTGCAGCAGATCCGCCAGGAACGGCGGCCCAACTCGCGCTATGCCAGCGCCGAGGTCTGCCGCCGCGAGGTGGCCGCGGCCGAAACCATGTTCAGGATGGAGCGCATCCCGACCCTGAGCACGACGCATACCTCGATCGAGGAGATCTCCAGCAAGGTGCTCGGCACGCTGGGGCTGCAGCGGGAGATGTTCTGAGGCCGCGCGGCATGCCGCGGCCAGGGGGGGCGTGTACGATCACTCCATGAACCAGGCTCTTTCCCGCGTCGATCGCATTCCCCGGCTTGGCCGCCTTGGCTGGCTGATGGGGCTGTACGCGGAAAACTACCAGCACCTGATGCGGCTGTTCGCGCCGGACCACCTGCATGAGGGGCGCTATGCCTCATCGATCGGCGACGGCCTGGACCTGTACCTGGACGTGATCGAGTGCCACCGCTACACGGTCGAGCTGCGCATGACCTATGGCATCCTCGACCCCCTGACCGGCGAGCCCGATCCGTCGGCCTACGTGCGCCTGTACCGCGATGCGAGGCAGGTGGAGACCACCCACTGCTATGTCGGCCGGCGCTGGCAGGACGTGATCGGCATGTATCCCCCCGCGGACGAACTGGTCAGCCACCGCCTGCGCATGAATACCTTCCTCGGCAAATGGCTGGAATACCTGGCCGAGCGCGGGCATGGCGTGGCCACCCTGCGCCGGCTCGACGAGGCCGGTGTGCTGATGTGAGCCCGGCGCACGCGCGGGCGATGCCGGTGCCGGCCGTCCCGTTCCCGGCGCCGCATTCGCGTGGCGGGGCGATCGGTCATACTGCGCGTTTTCGCAGCGCGCCCCGATTCCGATGCCCTATACCCCGATTCTCGCCACCCTGGGATACGTGATGTCCAGGGACGGCACCCAGGCCCTGATGATCCATCGCAATACCCGTCCCGGCGACATGCACCTGGGCAAGTACAACGGGTTGGGCGGCAAGATGGAGCCGGAGGAAGACGCGCTGGCATGCATGCACCGCGAGATCCGCGAGGAAGCCGGGATCGAATGCGGCACCACCCGCCTGCGCGGCACCCTGAGCTGGCCGGGCTTCGGCAAGCACGGCGAAGACTGGTTCGCCTTCGTGTTCGTGATCGACGACTGGACCGGCACGCCGCTGCAGTCCAACCCCGAGGGCACGCTGGAATGGGTGCCGGTGGACCGGCTCGAATCGCTGCCGCTGTGGGAGGGCGACCGCCATTTCCTGCCGCTGGTGTTCGATGCCGATCCGCGGCCGTTCCACGGGGTGATGCCGTACCGCGACGGCCGCATGCAGTCCTGGAGCTACAGCCGCCTGTAAGCATCAGCCGCGCCGGGCCAGCAGCAGGTGGAACTGCTTGTCGACCCGGCGGCCGTCGTTGCTGGTGCCGGTCTCGGCGTGGGCCTGGTGGATCCAGGCCGGGAAGCCGCTGGCGCGCAGCGCGTGCTCGACCTGGGCCCGTTCGTACAGGTGGAAGCCGTGGGCGGTGAAGGGCAGGCCGCGCATGAACGCGGCATCGCCGAAGGCCAGGCACAGCCGGCCCCCGGGGCGCAGCGCCGCGGCCAGCCGCGCCAGGACGCCGGGCAGGTCCGGCCAGAAGTACAGGGTGTTCACGGCCAGTGCGGCATCGAAGCGGGCGTTGCCCACGGCAAGCGCCTGCGCATCGCCGGCCTGCAGCCGTGCGCGCCCGGCGAGCCCGTTCCGGCGCAGGAGCGCGTTGCCGGCGCGGACCATCTCGCTGGACAGTTCGATGCCGAGGTAGCGGCTGCCGGGTGCGGCGAGCAGCAGCGGGACAAAGGCCGCGTTGCCGGGGCCGATTTCCAGGATGTGCGCGTTGGCCTGGACTGCCAGCAATGCGATCGCGGCGCGGTTCAGCGCGCCATTGCTGCGGTTCATCGATTCGGCCACGGCCACTGCGGCGGCGCCATGGGGATGCCGCAACTGTGCGGCCAGGGTGGGGATGTCCAGCATCGTCGTCGTCCGTTCAGGCGTGGGCGGACGTGGCGGCGGCGGGTCCAGGGCCGATGATGGCGATCGCCGTTGTGCCAGCGCAAGCGGGGCGGCGGTGCCCGCGGCGCTGTCGCGGTAGAGGGCGCTCGCGGTAACCTGTCCCGGTACATGTCCGGCGAGTCCCCATGAAACGTCACTTCTCGATGCTGCGCGAGTTCCGGCTCGCGGACTGGTTCACGCTTGGCAACGCCTTCTGCGGCACCGGCGCGGTGTTCGCGGCGATGCGCTTCCTGCAGGACGGCCAGCGCGGCTTCCTGCTGTTCGGCATGGCGCTGATCCCGCTGGCGTTCGTGTTCGATGCGCTCGATGGCCGCATCGCCCGCTGGCGGCAGTCGTCCTCCACCCTGGGGCGCGAACTGGATTCGCTGGCCGACGTGATCTCCTTCGGCGTCGCGCCCGCCGCGCTGGCCTACGCCTGCGGCATGCAGGGCGGCTGGGACTGGCTGGTGCTGAGCTACTTCGTCTGCTGCGGCGTCAGCCGGCTGGCGCGCTACAACGTCACCGCCGAGGAAATCGCCGGCGACTCGGACAAGGTCCCGTACTTCGAGGGAACCCCGATCCCCACCAGCCTGGCGCTGGTGGTCGTGCTGGCGGTGGCGGCCCATTTCGGCGCGATCGGCGCCAACCTGTGGGGCGGCGTCTGGCAACTGGGGCCGTGGCAGCTGCATCCGCTGGTGCTGCTGTTCGCGTTGTCCGGTTCGCTGATGATCAGCAAGACCCTGCATATTCCCAAGCCCTGACCGCCGCGGCGCGGCCGCGTTGCTATCATCGTCGCGACAACGGCGGAGCAGGGCAGCGGCAGTGGCCGACGACAACGACAGCACGGGTTTCGACGCCGGCCTGAAGCGCGCCTGGGAGGCATGGCAGCAGGCCGTGGGCCAGGGCGGCGCGGGCGCGCCTGACGCCTTCCCCTGGCAGGAGGGCATCGCGCAGTGGACGCGGCTGGTCAGCACCGGTGCCGCGCCGCAGGTGCACGAACTCGGCGCCCGCTTCCAGCAGCAGGCCGGTGACTGGCTGGGCACGATGCAGCAGGTCGCGGCCCGTTTCGCCGGCCGCGACAGCAGTGCCGCCGAAGTCGCCGGCGCCTGGCGCGACGCCGTGGAGGGGCAGGGCGACGCCATGGTGCGCTGGATGCTCGACGCGGCCCGCGGTGGCAACGCGCTCGGCGACCAGCCCTGGATACGCGATTTCGTCCATGCGTTGCAGTCCGGCCATGGCGAGGGCGGCTGGCTGAACGCGCCGACCTTCGGCCCGGCCCGCGAGCACCAGGCGCGCTGGCAGGCCTTGCTGCGTGCGCAGCAGGAGCACCAGGCACGCATGGAGGCCTATGTCGGCTCCATCCGCGGCGTGCTGGATGACGCCTTCCATCGCTTCGAGGCCAAGCTGGCCGAGCACGAGGCACCCGGCAGCCAGCTCACCAGTGCCCGCGCGATGTTCGACCTGTGGATCGATGCCGCAGAAGAGGCCTATGCCACGGTGGCCATGTCCGAGGATTTCCAGCGCATCTACGCCGATCTGGCCAACACCCAGATGCGCCTGCGTGCCGCGACCCAGCATGAACTCGAGCGCGCCTGCGAGCTGATGGGGGTGCCGACGCGCACCGAGATGGATGCCGCCCATCGCCGCATCGCCGAACTGGAGCGCTGGATGCGGCGCATGGCCGCCGCCAGCGCCGCGCCCGCCCCGGCACCAGCGAAGGCCAAGGCGAAGACGAAGGCGAAGGCCGCGCACGGCGGCGACAGCGCGCCGAAGAACCGGCCCGCAGCGGCAACGAAGGCGAAAAAGGCGGCCGCGCCCGGCCGCACCCGCGCGCCCAGGGCCGCGTCCCGCCCGGCCGCGTCGCGGCGCGGGGGCAAGCCATGAAGGGGCCGCTCGGGTTCGGCATGGACGACCTGCTGCAGGAGACTCTGCAGCTGCAGCGCAAGCTGGCCGATGGACTGAAGCTGCTGCCGGGCATGGAGGACGTCGACTATGGCGTCACCGAACGCCAGCCGGTGTGGAGCGACGGCAAGGTCACGCTGTACCGCTTCGTCGGTACCGGGGCGCCGTCCGGGCAGCCGCCGCTGCTGATCGTCTACGCGCTGGTCAACCGGCCGTACATGGTGGACCTGCAGGACGGCCGCTCGCTGGTGCAGAAACTGCTCGCCGCCGGCCAGGACGTGTACGTGCTGGACTGGGGCTACCCGGATCGCTCCGAGCGTTTCCTGACCCTGGAGGACTACCTGCTGCGCTACCTCGACGGCGCCGTCGACCACCTGCATGTGCTGCATGGCGGGGCGCCCAGCCTGCTGGGCATCTGCCAGGGCGGGGTGTTCTCGCTGTGCTACGCCGCGCTGCGCCCGCACAAGGTGCGCAACCTGGTGACCATGGTCACGCCGGTGGATTTCCACACCCCGGACAACATGCTCTCGCACTGGGCGCGGCACGTCGACGTGGATCTGTTCGTCGATACGCTGGGCAATGTCCCGGCCGACCTGATGAACGCCAGTTACCTGATGCTCAAGCCGTTCCGGCTCAATGTGCAGAAGTACGTGGGGCTGGTGGACATCCTGGACGACCGGCAGGCGCTGGAGGATTTCCTGCGCATGGAGAAGTGGATCTTCGACTCGCCCGACCTGGCCGGCGAAGCGTTCCGCGAGTTCGTCAAGCAGTTCTACCAGGCCAATGGGCTGATGCATGGCGGCATCCGCATCGGTGCCGAGGCGGTGGACCTGGACAACCTGCGGATGCCGGTGCTCAACATCTACGCCGAGCAGGACCACCTGGTGCCGCCGGCGGCGTCCAGGGCACTGCGCGGACGTACCGGCAGCGACGACTACACGGAACTGGGTTTCCGCGGCGGCCATATCGGCATCTATGTCTCGGCACGGGCGCAGCGCGAAGTGCCCAGCGCCATCCATGGCTGGCTGAGCGAGCGCACATGACCCGCGGCATCCGCCTGGCGGCGCTCCTGGGGCTGGCGATGGTCCCGGCCGCGCTGCACGCCGCGCCCGGCGCCGCCGCCCGCGCCGAGATCGGTGGATTGATGCAGGCACTGGAGGATTCGGGCTGCCGCTTCCAGCGCAACGGCAGCTGGCACGATGCGGCCGAAGCGCGCAGCCACCTGCAGCGCAAGTACGACTACCTGCTCAAGCGCGGCCTGGCCGACAGCGCCGAACAGTTCATCGAGCGTGCCGCCAGCCGCAGCAGCATCAGCGGCAAGCCCTACCGGGTGGCGTGCCCGGGCCGTGCCGAGCAGGACGCCGCGCCGTGGTTCCGCCAGCAGCTGCTGCGGCTGCGTGGCGGTTGACGGTTCGAATGCACCGCCCGTCCACCGCAACCGCGGGCCCACGTGGCCGCGTTGCGGCATGGGGCCTGCGCCTGGCGCGCCTGCTGGGCGCGCTGTGGACGGCGCCCAACACCCTGCTTGGCCTGGCCGCGGGGCTGGCGGGCGTCCCGGCGGGGGCCAGGCCGCGCTGGAACCGGCGCGACTGCGCGCTGGTGTTCCATCGTTGGCCGTGGGGGCCGGGCGGTGCGATCACCCTGGGCATGGTAATCCTGCATACCGGCGACACCCTCGACGTGCCCTGCACGACCTACGAACACCGCGCCGGCCGCTGCCGCCATCCGCAGGTCCGCCTCGGCGACCATGAGCGTGCGCACGTGTTCCAGTACATGGTGCTGGGGCCCTTGTTCCTGCCGGTCTACCTGGCATGCGGTGGGGTCAACGTCCGCAATCCCTTCGAGCGCGCGGCCGACCGCTATGCATTGCAGGGGCGCGGCTGGTGGCCGGGCGTTTACTGAAGCGGTCGCCGCTGCTGTCTCCGGCGCGCAACCGGCCGGTCATGGAGCATCAACCTTTTTTGTACATCCTGGTAACGCCCGCCCACCTAGAGTGGTCCCGTTACAGACGCAACAGGAGTACTGGTCACCATGGCAGTCGTTCTTTATATCGGTGGCAGCAAGGATGGCGAAAAGGGCGTGGTGCCCTATGGCTTCAGCAAGACCCGCAGGGACACCGACGCTGGCCCGGAAATCTACGTGGAGCGGGTGATGGACGTCAGCGGCAAGGGCAGGATGCGGGTGATGGTGCTGGAAAGCCTGCGCGACGACATCGCCTTCCAGCGCCTCAGCCGGCACCTCGGCTAGGCGCGCCGGCAGCTGCGCCGGCCGTCTCCCGGCAGTGGTGCGAGCAACCCCGGGCCGGGCTGTCAATGGCTTTCCCCTCCCGGGACGCGCTGCCAGAATGCGGGCTTCCCGAGTAGCGGTAGCCCCTGGAATCCATGCAAGACAGCAAGCTCGCGCAGCAGATCGCGCAGACCATCGCCGACGAGATCGGCGCCCAGCCCGCACAGGCCAAGGCCGCCATCGCGCTGCTCGATGAAGGCGCCAGCGTTCCGTTCATCGCCCGCTACCGCAAGGAAGTCACCGGCGGCCTGGACGACACCCAGCTGCGCAACCTGGAAGTGCGCCTGACCTATCTGCGCGAACTGGAAGACCGCCGTGCGGCGGTGCTCGCCAGCATCGGGGAACAGGGCAAGCTGAGCGACGAACTGCGCAACGAGATCCTGGCTGCCGACACCAAGTCGCGGCTGGAGGACCTGTACCTGCCGTACAAGCCCAAGCGCCGCACCCGCGCGCAGATCGCCCGCGAAGCCGGGCTGGAACCGCTGGCCGACGGCCTGCTCGGCGACCCGACCCGGGATCCGCAGGCCTTCGCCGCCGGTTTCGTCGATGCCGACAAGGGCGTGGCCGATGCCAAGGCCGCGCTGGAAGGCGCGCGCGCTATCCTGATGGAGCGCTGGGGCGAGGACGCGGCGCTGGTCGGCGAGCTGCGCCAGTGGCTGGGCGAGGTCGGGCTGATCCGTGCCCGCGTCGCCGAAGGCAAGGAAACCGAAGGCGCCAAGTACCGCGATTACTTCGAGCATGCCGAGTCGCTGGCGAAGATTCCCTCGCACCGCCTGCTGGCGCTGTTCCGCGCGCGCCGCGAGGAAATCCTGTTCCTTGAACTGGACCCCGGCAGCGATGCCGACGCCGGCCACCAGTACGCCGAGGGACGGGTAGCGCGCAGTGCCGGTGTCGCCGACCAGGGCCGCGCCGCGGACCGCTGGCTGCTGGACGCCTGTCGCCTGACCTGGCGTGCGAAGCTGCACATGCACCTGCTGCTGGACCTGTTCAACCAGGCCCGCGAGAAGGCCGAGGCCGAAGCCATCGCGGTGTTCGGCGACAACCTCAAGGACCTGCTGCTGGCCGCGCCGGCCGGTCCCAGGACCGTGCTCGGGCTGGACCCGGGCATCCGCACCGGCTGCAAGGTCGCCGTGGTCGATGCCACCGGCAAGCTGCTCGCGACCGAGACGATCTATCCGCACGAGCCCAGGCGCCAGTGGGAACAATCGCTGCAGACGCTCAGGCTGCTGTGCGCCCGGCACAACGTCGAACTGATCGCCATCGGCAACGGCACCGCCAGCCGCGAAACCGACAAGCTCGCCGGCGAGGTCATCAAGGCCTGCGACAACCCGAAGCTGCAGAAGGTCGTGGTCAGCGAGGCCGGCGCCTCGGTGTACTCGGCGTCGGAACTCGCGGCCCGTGAATTCCCGGGCCTCGACGTGTCGCTGCGTGGGGCGGTATCGATCGCGCGGCGCCTGCAGGATCCGCTGGCCGAGCTGGTCAAGATCGAACCCAAGGCGATCGGCGTTGGCCAGTACCAGCACGACGTCGACCAGTTCCGCCTGGCCAAGGCGCTGGACGCGCGCGTGGAGGACTGCGTCAACGCGGTGGGCGTGTTCGTCAACACCGCTTCGGCCGCGCTGTTGTCGCGGGTGTCGGGCCTGTCGTCGACGGTGGCCGAGAACATCGTCCGCCATCGCGACGAGAACGGCCCGTTCCGGCGCCGCCGCGACCTGCTCAAGGTGCCGCGCCTGGGCGACAAGACCTTCGAACAATGCGCCGGCTTCCTGCGCATCGCCGATGGCGACGAGCCGCTGGATGCCTCGGCCGTGCACCCGGAAGCCTATCCGGTGGTCGAGCGCATCGTGGCCGCGGCGCAGCGGCCGATCAAGACACTGCTGGGCGACGGCAGCTTCCTGCGCGGGCTCAAGGCCGAGCAGTTCACCGACGAGACCTTCGGCGTGCCGACCGTGCGCGACATCCTGAAGGAACTCGAAAAGCCCGGCCGCGATCCGCGTCCCGAGTTCAAGGCGGCGCGTTTCGCCGACGGCGTGGAAGACATCAAGGACCTGCGCGAGGGCATGGTGCTGGAAGGGGTGGTCAGCAACGTGGCCGCCTTCGGTGCGTTCGTCGACATCGGCGTGCACCAGGACGGCCTGATCCACATCTCCGCGCTGTCGGACACCTTCGTCAAGGACCCGCGCGACGTGGTCAAGGCCGGCGATATCGTCAAGGTGAAGGTGCTGGAGGTCGATGTCGCGCGCAAGCGCATCGCGTTGACCCGACGCCTGGACGACAGCCCGGCACCGGCCAGGCGCGCCGACAAGGGCGTGGAGCAGGGTGCGGGGCGGGGCACGACGGGGCGCCGCGATGGTGGGCGTGGCGAACCGTCGCGGGGCGCGCGTCCGGGCAGTTCCGCACCGCCGGCCAACAACGCGCTGGCCGAGGCATTCGCTCGCGCACGCCGCAATTGATCAGGTGCTGACCGCCACGAAGATCGCAGCGAGGAGGCCCCGTTGCCCGGGGCCTTCGTCTGCGACGCTCGTCCAGCGGGAATGACCGGCCAACGCAAAAAGGCCAGGCATCGCTGCCTGGCCTTTGCTGTGCTGGTGCCGAAGGTGGGACTCGAACCCACACGCTTTTAAGGGCGGCGGATTTTGAGTCCGCTGCGTCTACCGATTCCGCCACTTCGGCTGGCAGGGGCGCAAGTATAACGGAGGGGCTGGGGGTTGGGCAGGCCTTGGCGGTGGTTTTTCGCGAAGTACCCCGGGGCCCGTGTGGCTATACTCCTGTGATCCGTGAGCAAGGGATGGCGATGGATGTGCTGCACTCCATGCGTGTGATGATCGTGGAGAACGACGACTTGAATGCGACGCTGCTGCAGTTGCAGCTCGAGCGCGAGGGACTGCACGTCGTGGGCGTGGCCGAAACCGTGCGGTCCGCGCTGGGCATGATCGATGCGCTGTATCCGCAGCTGGCGTTCCTCGATTTCTGCCTCGCCGATGACGAAGACAGTACGCCGGTTGCCGAGGTGCTCGCCGGGCGCGGCATCCCGTTCCTGGTCGCGACCGGGATGGACGCTTCGCGGCTGCCCGGGATATTCGATGCCGGCGTGAAGCTGACCAAACCCTATACCGGAAGCGACCTGCGTCAGGCCCTGGCCAAGGCCCTGAGGCCGCAGTGAGCCAGGCTGCGTGCCGGGTCAGGCGCGGGCTGCCTTTTGCCGGGCAACAAAAAAGCCCTGCCTGGGCAGAGCTTCCTTGAATTGGCGTCCCCACGGGGATTCGAACCCCGGTCGCCACCGTGAAAGGGTGATGTCCTAGGCCTCTAGACGATGGGGACGCGTATGCTTCGTTGTCATTCAATCCGAACGGCCTAATGTCCGGATTTGGTGGAGCCAAGCGGGATCGAACCGCTGACCTCCTGCATGCCATGCAGGCGCTCTCCCAGCTGAGCTATGGCCCCGTATCCAAATTTTCGAGCGCGGAATATTACCGGACTCTTCGTCGGAGTGGAAGCTTTTTCTCTTCCTCATTGCCTGTTGGGCAGGGCAATGTCTCCAACAAAAAAGACCCTTGTGAAACCGGGGTCTTTGTTTTCGATGAATGGCGTCCCCACGGGGATTCGAACCCCGGTCGCCACCGTGAAAGGGTGATGTCCTAGGCCTCTAGACGATGGGGACGCGTAAACTTCATCAAGTTTTATTCGGCTTTCCGGACGGCCTAATGTCCGGATTTGGTGGAGCCAAGCGGGATCGAACCGCTGACCTCCTGCATGCCATGCAGGCGCTCTCCCAGCTGAGCTATGGCCCCGTTGTTGCGTTGTTGCCGAGAAAGAAATGATAGCCCGGCTTTTCGGGCCGAGCAAGCCATTTGTAAAAAAAAATCTTCACGTGCGCACGTGGTGCTTGTCCGACATTGAGCCGGGCATCGAGATCACCCGCGGACGGGGCTTGCCACTGATGTTTCCCGCCGCTGGCGTCCATGGATGATGGGGCCGGGACAGGCTGAACGGAGTCGATGATGGCGACAGTTGGATTCCTGCTTCTGCTGGCGATGGCCGGGACGCCGCACGTGGCACCCCGGCAGGTGTTCAAGTGCGTCGATGGCGGCCAGGTGGCCTACCAGTCGCTGCCATGCGCCGGGCCGCCCGCCAAGGCCTGGACCGTGCCGCGCCTGCCGCTGGCGGCAGGTCCTTCCAGGGTGCCACGGACGGCCATGCGTGCCGAGCCGCGGTCCCGCCGCACGGCGCCGGCCAGGCGCAATGTCCGCCCCGTGGACGACGCCTGTGCCACGGCGCGCAAAGGGCGCGCGATGGCCTACCGCAAAGCAGGGCTGAAGCGGGGGTTCGCACTTTCCAGCCACTGGGACAATCGGGTCCACGAGGCCTGCTGGTAGCCGTGGCCCGAACAGGTGATCGGAAGCCGGCGGTTGCCTGCCTTGTCGCAGGCCGCGCCGGCGGACCGCAGGGGACTGGCGCTATGCTGCCGAAGTGCGCACCGGTTTCAGTCCGTAGATGTGGGGAGCATTGGTGCAGCGCCTGGAACTGCGGACTCGCGAAAGGCGCACGCTGGCTCCGGTTCCTCGGACGCCCTGCAGGACGGGATGCAGGGGTGAAACCAGCTGCAGATTGAGGCGTTCCCTCATTGGCGCCGGCGATCCCGGCCTGATGCGGCAGGTGTGGTTCAGGACCCTGTGGGCCGGCATGAGCGTGGCCGTGCTGGGTGCGACGGAGCCGGATCCAACCGGGGATAGAGGCATGCCAGGTACACGACAAAACGCGTCGTCCGCCGCCAAGGCCGGGCCCACGGCGCTGACCAGCCCCGGCCGCGTGGTGTATCCGGACGCCGGCATTCGCAAGCAGGATGTGTTCGCCTACTACCGCACCATGCTGCCGTGGCTGCTGCCGGAGATCGCGGGCCGGCCGCTGTCCATCGTGCGTTGCCCGCAGGGGGCCGGGCGGCCATGTTTCTTCCAGAAGCACCTGCCGGCCGGCATGCAACATGTAGCCGCGGTCCCGATAGAGGAGCAGAACGGTGCCAACGCCGACTACATCGTGGTGCGCGATGCGGCGGGGCTGTTCGAACTGGTGCAGTTCAACGCGCTTGAGTTCCATCCCTGGGGCGCACGCGCCGATACGCCCGACCAGGCCGACCGCATGGTGTTCGATCTCGATCCTGGCGCTGGCGTGCCCTGGGCACGGGTGATCGCGGCGGCGCGACAGGTGCGCAGGCGCCTGCGCGGAGTCGGCCTCACGTCCTTCGTGCGCACGTCCGGTGGCAAGGGCCTGCACGTGGTGGTGCCGCTGCGACCGGCATGTCCGTGGCCGCAGGTGAAGGCATTCGCGCGCACGTTGGCCGAATCCATGGCGGCGGCCGATCCACTGGCGTACGTGGCCACCGCGAGCAAGCGCCTGCGCACCGGGCGCATCTTCATCGACTACCTGCGCAATGGCCGCGGCGCTACCAGCGTGGCGTCGTTCTCGTTGCGTGCCCGGCCGGGCGCGCCGGTGGCGATGCCGCTGCGCTGGGAAGAGCTGGCCAGGGTACGGCGGGGCGACGCCTACGACATCATCTCGGCACCGCGACGCATGACGCGGATGAGGCGCCATCCCTGGGGCGACGTCGACCGGATCCACCAGGATCTGGCCCATGTCGCAGCCTGCCGGGGCGGGCGCAAGCCGCCGAAGCGGGAGGCGTGACGAGGCGTCATGCGTGCCGCGGATCCGGACCGCAGTGTGACTCTAGGCCCCCCGCGAGCGGTGGCCGGCCTGGTCGGCCCGCCGGGTGCACGGCCCCGGGGCGGCCCGCGGTTGACGAACACCTGCCGCTGTTTCAATGGCGGGGACGCTGCCTGCTGCCAAAGCGGGGTCGGTACGCGCAATGGACGCGACGCGGCCACGCCAGGATCCGGCACCGGTGGCCGACATGCCGTGCCGGCACACCAGGCCGCGCGCGTCCACGCGCGGCCCGACGGGATTACTTGCCGGCGCGGACCATCAGCCGGTTGTTCACGTGGCTGACGCCCTTGATCCCCTTGGCGATGGCGACGGCCCGGTCCGCTTCGGCCCTGCTGTCCACGTCGCCGCTCAGCGAGACGACGCCATTGACGGTCTCGACCTTGATCGCCATGCCGGGGATGTCCTTGGTGGCAAGCAGATCGGCCTTGACCTTGGTGGTGATCCAGGTGTCGCTGCCGGGCTGCGCCGATGCGTGCTCCTGCATGCCGTGCGCAGGGGGGTGGGCATGGACGGTGGCGATGGCACCCGCGCTGGCGGCGGCAACGATGCCCATGAGCAGGAGGTGCTTCATCTTGCGGGTATCCATGTCGATTCTCCACGCGGAGCGGAAGTGCTCCGGGCACCATCGTGGCTGCCGGGGAGTCAACACCGTGCAGCAGGCCTGTGATGGACCTGTGCACGGCACGGGTGCGGTTCTGCACAAGGGAGTACGCCGCCAAGGTGCGCGCTCGCGAGAGCGGCGGTTGGCATCGGGCAGCATGCAGGCCAGCAGCGGCTACGTTGCCGCTGGCATTGACGAAGGGAGGTGTAGAGCGGTGCGTATCTTCGCGACCGGCTTCCGGGTTTCACGCGGTGATGGCGCCATGCAGGCAACGGCTTCACTCCACGCAGGCAAAATGGTGCATTCCTGGGTGAAAGCGATCATGAGGAAATCCAGCCGTGAAAGGTGTTCAACTCTATTTGATGGGGCCGGGACAAGAGTGCCGTCCGGTCAGGCGCATCGCCACGGAGTTGGCCGACATCAGGACCATGGGCGTTCCCGCCAGGAACGCGCCTGTGGCGGCCGGCACGCTGATGGAGATCAGTACCCTGGCCGATGATGAAGGCAACCTGGCGAGGCAGATCGACCGCGAAGGGTTCCGCTACACCTTCAAGGGTTCGGAAATCCCGTGGTCGTTGATGGTGGGCTGAGCGCAAGCCTTCTTCGCCTGCCCGGACGCGGACCGCGGCACGCACAGGACCGTGCGGCGGGCAGGCGGAGGCCGTGTTCGCGCGCCGCGCTGCAGAACCGCGGCAGGTCATGGCGTCCAGGCCTGCCGGGGCGTCATTGAGGCCAGCCTGATCAGTTGGAAAAGCCGATGGCGGCAGAAGCACCCAGCGGCCGATCATTGCGGTCCAGACGGTGCAGAATGCATCACCTCCCACCCGGATACAGTCGACATGACCCAGACCGTCAAAGCCTATGGCGCCCACGCCGGCGACCGCCCCCTGGAGCCGCTGGACATCACCCGGCGTGCGCCGGGCGCGCACGATGTCCAGATCGAGATCGCCTACTGCGGCATCTGCCACTCCGACCTGCACCAGGTGCGCGCCGAATGGCATGGCACCCACTTCCCCTGCGTACCCGGCCATGAAATCGTCGGCCGCGTCTCGGCCGTCGGCGCCGAGGTAACCGGCTTCGCGCCGGGCGACCTGGTCGGCGTGGGCTGCATCGTCGACAGCTGCCGCCATTGCGATGACTGTGCCGACGGCCTGGAGAACTACTGCCACGGCATGGTCGGCACCTACAACGGCAAGACCGCCGACGCCCCGGGCTGGACGCTGGGTGGCTACTCGCAGCGCATCGTTGTCCACCAGCGCTACGTGCTGCGCATCCGCCACCCGGAGGCACAGCTGGCCGCGGTGGCACCGCTGCTGTGCGCCGGCATCACCACCTGGTCGCCGCTGCGCCACTGGCACGCCGGCCCCGGGCGCAAGGTCGGCGTCGTCGGCATCGGCGGCCTGGGCCACATGGGCATCAAGCTGGCCCATGCGCTGGGTGCGCGCGTGGTCGCCTTCACCACGTCCGAGTCCAAGCGCGAGGCGGCGCTGGCGCTGGGCGCCGACGAGGTGGTGGTTTCGCGCGACCGCGATGCGATGGCGGCCCACGCCGGCAGTTTCGACCTGATCGTCAATACGGTAGCCGCACCGCATGACCTCGATGCCTTCCTGGCACTGCTGCGTCGTGACGGTGCCATGGTGCTGGTCGGCGCGCCGGCCACCCCGCATCCCTCGCCGAACGTATTCAACCTGATCACCCAGCGCCGTACCCTGGCCGGGTCGATGATCGGCGGCATCCCCGAGACCCAGGAGATGCTCGATTTCTGCGCCGAGCACGGCATCGTCGCCGACATCGAACTGATCGCCGCCGACGGCATCAACGCCGCCTACGAGCGCATGCTGGCCGGCGACGTGAAGTACCGCTTCGTGATCGACAACGCCACCCTGGCCGGCTGACACCGCCCGGCCCGGTCGCCGGGGTGGGCCGGGGCACGACAGCCGTGCCCCCCTTGCCCGGCCGATGCGCATGCCGCCGGGCCGTCGCGCGCCCGGGCGGTCTCTCTCAACCCGGCGCAGGTGCGCGGTTCGACGCTAATGCCTGGCCGCCAGGGGGGGCGGTGCGTACCTTGCGTGGTCTGCTGGAAGCGGGGGGATCCGTCGCTTTGCATCCGCTGCCACCTTTGTGGAGATCGTCGGCGCGGTGGAAGCCATCGTGCCGCGCGGCGTCGAACGGGTTCGCCCCGGTGCCGGCGTCGCCACGTTGTGGATCGCCCGGCGCGGCCGCATCCAATGGCGTCTGCTGATCCACGCCCATCCGCTCGCCCGGCGTCATCTCCGGTGACGCCGGCCCAGGTACTTCCGGCTGTCAGGCGGCCGCATCCCGTGGGGTGCTGGCGGCCACGCACAGCCATGCCGCCGCCGCGCTGAGCATGGCCTGCAGCCCGACCTTCAGGGTCGGCTCGAGCACCGGCGCGAAGCGCGGCGAATGGTTGCTTGGCAGCGTGTTGAGGGCGCCTTCGGCCTGCGCCCTGGCATAGGCCGAAGGGTCGGTGCCGCCAACGAACCAGAACACATAGGGCACGCCCCAGGTGCGGCCGAACACGCTGAAATCCTCGCTGGCGGACATCGGCTTTCCTTCGCGCGCGTCCTCGCCGAACTGGGCATGGAACGCCGCGGCCACGCGCGCGGTGGCATCGCGGTCGTTGTCGGTCATCGGGTAGCTGCTGAGCGTGGTGAATTCCGGCGGCCGCGGCGCGCCGGAGGCATCGCACTCGGCGCAGCAGATGCGCCTGACCGCCTGCAGCAGGTGCGAGCGCACCGCCTCGTCATAGGTACGCATGTTGAGCTTGAGGGTGGCATCGTCCGGAATGATGTTCTCCTTGGTGCCGGCCTGCAGCGAACCGATGGTGAGCACCGCGCTGTCCAGTGGCGACACCTCGCGCGAGACGATGGTCTGCAGGCGCATCACCGTGGCCGCGGCCATCACCACCGGATCCACCGCGGTCTGCGGCTGCGAGCCGTGCGAACCGCGCCCGAACAGCTTCACCTTCAGGCTGTCGGCTGCAGACAGGATGACCCCGGGCCGATAGCGCACCGTACCGGCCATGCCCACCATCACATGCTGGCCCAGCACCACGTCGGCATGCGGCAGGCCGAGGCGCTCCCAGTCGCCGACCATCGCACTGGCCCCCTGCGCGGTCTCCTCGCCAGGCTGGAACACGGCCATCACCGTGCCGCGCCATGCGTCACGCGCCCCGGCAAGCACCTGTGCGGCCCCCATCAACCAGGTCACATGCAGGTCATGGCCGCAGGAGTGCGCCACGTTGACGGTCTGCCCGTCGCCATCGATAGCCGTGGCGGTGCTGGCGTAGGGCAGGCCGGTCTGCTCGGCCATGGGCAGCGCGTCCATGTCGGCACGCAGCATCACCGTGGGGCCGTCGCCATTGCGCAGCACGCCCACCACGCCGGTGACGCCCACGCCGCGGGTGACGGCATAGCCGAGGCGTTCGAGGTGGTCGGCGGCGATGCCGGCGGTGCGATGCTCCTGCATCGACAATTCCGGATGTCGGTGCAGGTCCTCGTAGATGTCCACAAGCCGGGGTGCGCATTGCGCGAAGACGGACTCCAGTGCGGCAGTCAGCGGGTTCATGATCCAGCCTCTCGGGGTGCTGCGGCCAACGTACGCCCGCGCGTCGCCGGGCGAAGTGAAAACCGGGGGCGGGGTCGGCTTTGCCCCTGCCCCCCGGGCCTGGGTGTCCGCCGTTGACGGTAGCGGCATGCTGGCGAGCCGCTGCGGTGGTACGGTCGCCAGCGGCACGCTGTTCCAGCAGACGGACCGGCTGGCCCATGGTGTTGGCGCTGGCAACCCTCATTTCGCCCATGCCGGCAGGTACGGGCGATGCCGCGGACCTATGGCGCCTTGGTCCGGCGAGTGCCACGGGCGGCAATTCCATCAAGGCGGGAAGGGGGAAGAGCGCGTACAGGGGGCGTCGGTACCACGGCCGCCAATGCAGCCTCGGTCGCCGTCAATGCATGGCTTGGGCGTGGGCATCAGCCGGCCTGGAAGTACGGCCCCATGCGATAGATGGCAGGGGCGGGTTCCCGGCTCGTCGTGCGTGATGCAGGGATGAACCGCGGCCAACAGCAACACAATGGTTGTAACCGGGATGGCCTGCGCAGCGAAATCATGAAGATGACCGACGCTTTGCCATACAACACCCTTGCTGCCATGCCGTGTGCATGCGCCTGCCCCGGGCGATGCGACGCCATGGCATCCTCGCTGCGCGCCTGCGCGTGATCGGCCGCAGGGGAGTGCACACGATGACCGCCGCCATCTCCGCCACGGGGGCCGGATCTGCAGCCATGGCCGATCCGGTCGAGTCTGCGCTGCGCGTGCTGTTCGAAGCCGGCCTGGGAGGCGATCCCGACGCCTATCGGTGCTTCCTGGATGAACTGAGCGCACGCCTGCGTGCCTTCCTGCGGCGCCGGCTGGGTGGGTCGCCGGATGACGTCGAGGACATCCTGCAGGAGACCCTGCTGGCCATCCACAACAGCCGCCACACCTACCGCAGCGGCCAGCCGCTGACTGCGTGGGTCTATGCCATCGCCCGCTACAAACTCATGGACTTCCATCGCAGTCACCACCGGCGCGAAGCGCTGAACCTGCCGCTGGAGGCGGCGCAGGACGTGTTCGCGGCCGCCGACACCGAATCGACCCAGGCGCGGCACGATATCGGCCAGCTGCTGGAGGCGCTGCCCGACCGGCATCGCCTGCCGATCCTGCACGTCAAGCTCGGCGGCCTGTCGGTCAGCGAAACCGCACGCCTGACCGGCATGTCCGAGTCGGCGGTGAAAGTAGGCATCCACCGCGGCCTGAAGGCGCTGGCCTTGAAAATACGGAGTGCAGCATGAAAACCCATGAGCTGATCGACCTGCTGGCCAGTGATCCCATGCCGGTGCAACGGCATGCGGCCGCGCGCCGGTTCGGCCTGGCCCTGCCATTGGGCCTGTTGATGTCGCTGGGCCTGCTGCTGGTGGGCTTTGGGCTGCGCCCCGACCTCGCGGAGGCGTCCATCCAGCCCATGTTCTGGGCCAAAGCGGTATTTGCATTGGCGATGTTCTGCGGTGCGCTGTGTGTGACGCTGCGGCTGTCACGCCCGGGGCAGGCGGTCGCGGCGGCATGGTCGGGGCTGGGGGTTCCGCTGCTGCTGCTGTGGGGTGGGGCGGCGGCGGTGCTGTGGCTGGCCTCGGGCGACGAGCGCCTGGCGATGCTCATGGGGCGCAGTTGGCGCAGTTGCGCCTTCAGCATCGCCTTGCTCTCGCTGCCGCTGATGGGCACGACGTTCTGGGCGGTGCGTGGACTGGCGCCGACGCGGCTGCGGCTTGCCGGCGCCTCAGCGGGGTTGCTGGCGGGGGCCGCGGCAACCCTCGTCTACTGCCTGCACTGCCCGGAGATGGACGCGCCGTTCTGGGCGGTGTGGTACGTGCTGGGACTGTCGCTGCCCACCGCCGCCGGCGCACTGCTGGGGCCGCGCCTGCTGCGCTGGTGAGCCGCGCCCGGGGCGGCGCCGGACCCACCTCGATGGCGGCAGGGCATTGGCCCGGCGGATGCCGCGGCGCTCGCTGGTTCCGCCCATCGCCAGACCGGAACGGCCCGATGCTGGAGGGGCGCCGGCCGCCGGCGCGCACGGCATGAACGCAGGAGCGCGCAGTTGCGGTGGCGTGTAACCAGCGGCACGCATCGCGCGAATGGATATCCACCTACCCACTGGAGATTCCAATGCATTGCTTCCGTTCCCTGCTTGCCGTCGTCGTCCTCGCCGCTGCCGGCGTTCCCGCCGCCAGCGCACTGGCGGCCGACCCGCCGGCCGCATCCCCGGCCATGGCCATGGCGATGACGCCCAGCGTGGCGATCCGGGCCTATGACCAGATGACATTCGACCAGGCGCAGGCGGCCAACCAGCCGATCCTCGTCTGGGTGCACGCGCCGTGGTGCCCGGTGTGCCGCGAGCAGGAGAAGGCGATCAAGCAGATCACCGCCGATCCGGCGTATCGCGACCTGCTGGTGCTGCGCATCGATTTCGATACCCAGAAGCCGCTGTGGCAGAAGTTCGGCGCGACCATGCAGTCGACCCTGATCGGATTCCATGGCAAGCGTGAAACCGGCCGCGTGGCGCACGAGAGCGACGTGGCCCGGGTCGCGCCGGTGCTGCGCTCGACCCTACCCGGTGCCTGAGGCCGCCACCGCATGAGCCTGGGTTTGAATCCGGTACTGGCCTATGTGGCCGGTGCCTTGACCATCCTTTCCCCCTGCGTGTTGCCGCTGGTGCCGATCGTGCTGTCGTCGGCGGCGCAGCGGCACCGCCTGGCACCGCTGGCGCTGTCGGCCGGCCTGGTGCTGGCGTTCACCGGCACCGGCTTCGTGGTGGCGGTCTTCGGGCAGTCGCTGGGCATCGACACCCTGGCCGTACGCGCTGCGGGCGCGGTGATCCTGTGCCTGGCCGGACTGGTGTTGCTGCTGCCGCCGTTGCAGCGCCTGCTGACCCGCGCCGCCACGCCGTTGGCGAACTGGGCGGGCCGAACCCAGCTTGCATTCGATGCGCGGGGAGGGCTGTGGGGCCAGGCCCTGGTCGGGATGCTGCTGGGCGTGGTGTGGGCTCCCTGCGTCGGCCCGACGCTGGGGGCGGCCATCGCGCTGGCGGCGGCAGGCCAGAGCCTGGGCGCGGCCTTGCTGGTGATGGCGGCGTTCGGCCTGGGCATCGCCAGCGTGCTGCTGGTCATCGCCTTCGCCGCACGCGGCGCCCTGGACCGCTGGCGTGGCCGGCTGATGGGCGCCGGCAGCCGCGGCAAACAGCTGCTGGGCATCCTCCTGTTATTGGTCGGCGGCCTGATCCTCAGCGGCTGGGACCGTCGGATCGAGGCCTTCGCCCTGGACCACCTGCCGGACTGGATGACGCGCCTGTCCACCGCATTCTGAGAAATGTCCCCGGGATGCGGTTCAGACGGCTGCATCCCGGGCCGCGTCGTGCCGTGCCCAGCGTGCCGGACCTGCTGCGTCTATGCTTTTTCTATTCCCCCAGACAAGAAGTGCTGATACCTGGCCCGAACATGCTGGGGGGGGGCTCTATAATCATCATTATGATTTTGGTTTATTATGATCGGAGGGATAAAGCAGCCGGCAATCCCAGGCTGACATGGGCATGGCTGTGATCGCTGCCCCATGTTGAGCAGGTGCGCCGATGAGTAATGAAAATGCGGGCAATCCGTGAGGATGATTCTGGCCTCTTTCCAGAAAGTCGGTAAGGGCCATGGCCAGTTTCTGGCGCCTTGCGTCCAGGGGGAAATCTAAATTCAGCTTTCCTTACGCTTGGAGTGGTTGCCGGGTCGGCGCTGGCTCAGCTACTTGTCGTCATGTCGCAGGCATGCGGCCTGCCAATCAGAAGTTTGGATAAGGGGAGATTCTGATGAAAAAGCTGGCCTTTCTTGCATTGAGTGCTTCCCTGGCTGCGGTGCTGACGACACTTCCCGCTGCCGCGCATAAATTGGCTACGCAGTCGACGCAGGGAGAGCGGCGTCTGGCAGGTATCTCGTCGAGTTTCATGATCGACATGGAGCGACTCATCGCGCAATGGTCGCTGTACGCCTTCACAGAACCCGTCCATGAGGAGATCACCAATCGCATATACGGGTGTGATGGAGATCGCAAAGTCTGTGCTGGCGCGGCCGCGCTGACTGCCCCAGTACCCGTGCTCGCCGGTGTCCGTTGGAACGATGATCCGCCGTTCCGCATGACTGCCAGCCAGGCGAGCGGAACAAAGTGCAAGGTTTCGGAAACCATCCGTTTTGAGACCCAGCCGACGTGCTGGGCAACGCTCTTCATGGATGCGAGCAAGGGGGCTTCCCGGGGCAAGCAGTACGGCCCGGGCGACGCGATGCTGTATCGAACCCACTTCGGTGACCTGCAGTTCCTGCATGCGATGGCAACTCGAGACGGCGAACTGGCGCGCGACACCAAGGCCCGGGTGATGGGGTGGTTCGAGTTCACCTGGCGGACGGCGCAAGGGGAATACAACCTTGACACGCGTCTGAAGGAGATCGACAACCCGACCATCCAGGCTGCGTTTGGACATACCGAATGGCGGGTGCTTGACCTTTTTACTCAGGGTGCCAGTGGCGGTCTGCGACGCAGTGTCGATGATGTTGCATTCGGATCGCTTCTGCATACGCTTCAGGATAGCTATGCCGAGGGCCATGTGAACCGCGAGGAATCAAGCGGTACTCGCAAGTGTGCGGCTGCCGGAATTTCGGTCGAAGCTCCCGGTGCCATCCAGGAGTTCCATGCATACAATCACCAGGATCACTCCGCGCATGCACAGGCAGACACACGCGCGGCTTTTTTGCTTCGCGTCCAGGAACCTGGTGACGTGGTGGAAGTAGGAAGGGCGCTGCTGGCAGCACGTGACAGGAAGCTGCCATGGAATGAGGTACTGCCACTGTTGGACTGCGCGCTCGCATTGCATCGAGAGGATGCGCCTGCCATTCCAGGAGACCGTTTTGCCAAGACGCAGTTGCCGTGACGCAGTCTGCAGCCGCTTGCATTCATATGGAAGGGACTGCATCGCGATGGGGCGGTGTTGTGTGAGGATTCAATATCTCGGCATTGTCATATCGCTTGTTCTGGCAGGTACGGCATGCAGCCATCTGTACATCCCGGCGCTGTAGCGCCTGTGCTGCTGTGCCAGAGCCGGGATGCGCTCCCGCAGCCGACGTTACGGTCTGGCTGGAGATCGTAGCGAAGTGCGCTGGTGCTCATTGCACCACCGCCAACGCCCGGCGCTCACTTAGTCCTTGCCGATCATGTGGCGTACCTGTACGCATCGAGCCGGTGCGCTCATTACTTCTCTCAGAGAGCGTCTCTTGATGACATCGTTCTCCAGCACCTGCTCGGCCGGCAGCTTCCTCAACGGCGTGTTCTCGGTCTCCAACTCCCTCAGCCGCTTGGCATCGGGTACGCTCATGCCGCCGTACCTGCTGCGCGACAGGTAGCAGGACGCTCGCCAACGCCGTGCTTGCGGCATAGCTCCTTGATAGACAGCCCGGCCTCGGCCTCACCTTGGGAGCCGACGATCTGTTCTTCGCAACGCGCCTCTTCACATCCGATCTCCTTCTGGGGAATTGGCCTCCAAATCGCTGCGCCACTCAAAATCGGGGGGCGTCGCACGAGACCAGCCGGCTTCCTAGGCGAGCCTGGCACATGAAGTAGTCAGGAGTGCCGACTACCGCCAGTTCAGGAGTGGGATGATCGTTACGGCGATCATGTACTCGACCAGGCTTCCGCTCAGCGGGATTCCAGATGCGATGATTCCGATCCGGGGTCTAGTTGCGCTTTCAGGAGGATCTGCTTGGCTGTCCGGCCCGACCCAATCGCATGGGCATGTGTGTTTCCTCCCATGTGGGATGGTTTCATCCGCCGCGGAAGGTGAAGTACTGGAAGTGGCTGCCAAGGCGCGCCAGATCCGCCGGGTCACCCTGATGCCGACTACGGCCCGGCTCATGACATTCCTGCAACACCCAGCGCCTGACGCCGCGTGCGGCCAATTGTTCGGCCAGTCGATATAGTGCCTGCATCGGGAACAGTTCCGAGTGCCAGGTAGTGCGGCACTCGAAGGCAATGCCGCTTTCCAGCAGGTGCCCCAGCGACAGTTCGACCGGTACCGCGCTGCCGCGCCGGCCGGTGATGGCGTCGTGGTGCGCCGCCGGCCCCTTGATGTCGAGCCCCACCCAATCCAGCAACGGCAACAGCCGTTGCAGCCGCGCCGGGTACATGCCGCCGGTGTGCAGGCCGACCTGGAAACCCATCGCTTTCACCCGCGCCATGGTATCAGGCAACCTCGCCTGGGAAGTGGGTTCGCCGCCGGAGAACACGACGCCGTCAAGCAGGCCGCGACGGCGTCGCAGGAAGTCCAGTACTGCATTCCATTCGAGGCCGCCTGCACCGCGTGCAGGCAGCAGCTCGGGGTTGTGGCAGTAGCTGCAGCGCCACGGGCAACCTTGCAGGAACAACACCGCCGCCAGCCGACCGGGAAAGTCGATGGTGGTCAGCGGTGTCATTCCGGCCACGCGGATCATGCGGCGTCGGCCACCGCGATGGCGTCGGTGCGCTCGGCGAAGAAGCGCCGCTCGGCGTGCTCACCCTGCTTGCCGATGTTGAAGCTGGACACCGGGCGGTGATAGCCCATCACCCGCGTCCAGACTTCGCAGCGCTGGCGATCCCCGGCGCACAGCGACGCGGTGGCGACAGAGAGTGGATTGTTGTTCATGCGTATGTCTCCTTGGATGTCAGGGCATCGACGGTGATCGGCGACACGGTGGTCGCCTGCTGTTCGGCCAGCAACCGCTCGTCGCAGCGCGGGCAGAATTCGTGCTCCCCTGCCAGGTAGCCGTGCACCGGGCAGATCGAGAAGGTGGGCGTGATCGTGATGTAGGGCAGGCGGAAGCGGGTCAATGCGCGCCGCACCAGTTCACCGCAGGCTTCACCACTGGACAGGCGTTCGCCCATGTAGAGGTGCAGTACGGTGCCGCCGGTGTAGCGCGCCTGCAGCGCCTCCTGCCGTTCCAGCGCCTCGAATGGATCGTCAGTGAAACCCACGGGCAGCTGGGATGAATTGGTGTAGTACGGCCTGTCGGTGCTGCCGGCCTGAAGGATGTCCGGCCAGCGCCGGCGGTCTTCCTTGGCAAAGCGGTAGGTAGTGCCTTCGGCGGGGGTGGCTTCGAGGTTGTAGAGATGGCCGGTCTGCTCCTGGAACTCGACCATCCGTGCGCGCACGTGATCGAGCAGGCGCAGGGCGAATGCATGGCCCCACTGGCTGGTGATGTCGTGGGCATCGCCCGTGAAATTGCGGACCATCTCGTTGATGCCATTCACGCCCAGTGTCGAGAAATGGTTGCGCAGGGTGCCGAGATAGCGCTTTGTGTAGGGGTACAGACCGTCGTCGATGAGCTTCTGCACCACCTCGCGCTTGATCTCAAGGCTGCGCCGACCCAGTTCCAGCAACTCGTCCAGCCGCGCGAACAGGGCCGCTTCGTCGCCGCGATGCAGGTGGCCCAGCCGCGCGCAGTTGATCGTCACCACACCCAGGCTGCCGGTCTGCTCGGCACTGCCGAACAGGCCGTTGCCACGCTTGAGCAGCTCGCGCAGGTCCAACTGCAGACGGCAGCACATCGAGCGGATCATCCCCGGATCCAGCTCGGAGTTGATGAAGTTCTGGAAGTACGGAAGGCCGTACTTGGCGGTCATCTCGAACAGTCGCTGCGCGTTCTCCGACTCCCATGGGAAGTCCGCGGTGATGTTGTAGGTAGGAATCGGAAAGGTGAACACCCGGCCGCGTGCGTCGCCCCCGCTCATCACCTCGATGTAGGCACGGTTGATCAGATCCATCTCGGCCTGCAGCTCACCGTAGGTGAACGGCATCTCCTCACCGCCGATGAACGGCGTCTGGTGCTTCAGGTCCTGCGGGCATACCCAGTCGAAGGTGAGATTGGTGAACGGCGTCTGCGTCCCCCAGCGCGAGGGCACGTTGAGGTTGAAGATCAGTTCCTGGATGCACTGGCGAACCTCCTCGTAGGCCATTGCGTCCTTGCGCACGAATGGCGCCATGTAGGTGTCGAACGAGGAAAATGCCTGTGCGCCGGCCCATTCGTTCTGCAGGGTGCCCAGGAAGTTGACGATCTGCCCCACCGCCGAGGACAGGTGCCTGGGCGGGCCGGCCTCGACCTTGTTGGGCACGCCGTTGAGCCCTTCGTACAGCAGTGTGCGCAGCGACCAGCCGGCACAGTAGCCGGACAACATGTCCAGGTCGTGGATATGCAGGTCGGCCTCGCGATGGGCGCGACCGATCTCGGCCGGATACAGGTGCGAGAGCCAGTAGTTGGCGGTGACCTTGCCGGATACGTTCAGGATCAGCCCGCCCAGTGAGAAGCCCTGGTTGGCATTGGCGTTGACTCGCCAGTCGGAGCGGGTCAGGTATTCCTCCATCGATCGCACCGGGTCGATCAAGGGGGCGGTTGCCGCCACGCATCCGGGTTCCATGGATCACCTCCGTAAACAATATGTTGTGGAAATGGTCGCCTATCGATACTACATGTTGTATGACTTGGATCAAGAGGGAGGCGTTTGGCCAGGCTGTCCCTTGGGCCGTCACTCTCGGTGGTCGACGCAGAGGCGGTGAGAATGGGGGCGTGTTGGCCTCCCATGGGCTTGGGCAGGGCGGTGGGAGGCCCTGTCTGCTCACGGGGGCGCGCCGTGGGGTCAACAGTGACTTCTGGCCTGGAGGCGACAACACGAGATGGGTACGCTCGTGCTTCGGGATGAAAGCAGGCCCCAACTGCGCTTTCCATCGGGCCCCACGCCCTGTTGACGGAGTCCAAGCCACGCCATGAAAGCAAAGAACATCGGCATCTTCCTGGCCGTGCTGTGGTCGATCCTGCCGGCGATGGCGTGGTGCGCCGGGCCGCGGACATCCGCCGACATCGCGGAGCTCAGCCGATGGCTGGCGCAGCGGCAGCAGGACAGCGGCGTGGTCGGCGTGTCGGCCGCGTTGGTCGTGGACGGGAAGGTCGTGTGGAAACAGGGGTTCGGCTATGCGGACAAGAACGCCGGCATTGCCATGACCCCGGGTACCCGGGTCGGTATCGGCTCGGTGACCAAGACGTTCACCGCGTTGGCGGCCATGCAGCTGCAGGAGCAGGGCGTGGTCGATATCGACCAGCCGTTGTCCCGCTACCTGCCCGAGTTCCGAATACGCACGCATGGCGAAGATCGCAGCCAGGTCACGCTCAGGCGCCTGATCACCCACAGTTCCGGCGTGCCGACCGATGTTTTCCGTGACATGCGGAGCGATCAGGCCCGCTATACCGATGTGGTCACGCTGCTCAACCGGACCGCACTGGCGCATACGGCGGGCACCGTGGGCCTGTATTCGAACGCTGGCTACAACCTGTTGGGGCACGCGCTGGCCAAGGCCAGCGGCGTCGATTACCCGGATTACCTGAAACAGCAGATCTTCGTGCCATTGGGCATGAAGAACACCGGATTCGCCGACGACCCGCACGCGGCCGGCCGCAGCAAGGCCTACGGGCCGGACGGTGCCGAGGCGGCGGCCTTCGAACTGCGCGATATCGCCTCCGGCGGCATCTATTCCACGGCCGAAGACCTGGCCGCCTATGCGGTGGCCTTGATGGACGCGTATCACGGCAAGCCATCCCCTCTGCTCAAACAGGCCACGATCCAGTCGATGTTCACCCTGCGGACCGATATCCCGATCGATACCAACAAGAAGGGACTGGGGTGGTTCCTGTTCCGCAACGACAGCCGCTTCGCCGCCTACCATGCCGGCAGCACGTTCTATTCCAATGCCGCGGTGCTGTTGATTCCGGAACAGAAGACGGCCGCAGTCATCCTGGCCAACACGGTGGGGAGCGATGCGGTCTGCGAGCAGTTCGCGTTCCGCTGGCTGGAAGGCCATGGCCTTTCGGTGAAGGATATTGTCCCGCAACCTGCGCCGCTGCCCGTATCTCCCCACATTCCCCGTTCGCGGCATGTGGGTTACTACGCGCAGAAGAACGGCTACGCGAAAGTGGAGGAGACCAGGACCGGCCTGTCCATCCGGCGTGACGCCGAGACCTACCCGGCGACCGAGACATCGCCTGGTGTGTTCGCCGTGCAGGGCGCCGGCGAGGCGGACGGCGATCTCTACTACTTCCGCGATATCGGGCCGTATCACGTGCTGTTCTGGCGCCGGGGGCAGGGTGAGCGGCAGCTGGGCTACCGTATCGCGGGCGAAGCGCCCGGCACCCTGTGGACGAAGCGGCTGGGCCGCTACCGGCCGTTCGGCTACACGATGCCGGGGTTCGAGAAGATCGCCGAGGCCGATGTACGCCTGCAGGACGATGGCCTGCCGGTGCTGCAGGTCCGCTACAACACGGGCATGTTCACCTATCCGTTGGTGCCGGTCGCCGCGGACGAGGCACGGACCGGCGGGCTGGGCCCGAGCATGACGGGCGATGCGGTGTCGTTCGGTACGGATGCGGGGGGGGAGGTCATGACTTACCTGGGATTGACCTTTCGGAAGGAGTGATACGTGGGCCGATCCTGCTGGCAAGCGGACAAGCGGAGTTTTCAGGCGCTCAGGGCGGGCACAGATTCGAGTGCGTTCAGTAGCTGATTTATATTTTTGACTCAAAGCGTGCCCATGCACGCTTTTTCTGCACGTGTCGCCGCACAGTCGTGGGCTCTCTCTTGCCGCCTATGCTTCGTCCGCATGACACAGTGGACAAGCACGAGTCGTGACGATTTTTCGAATCGTGGGGTGGATTAGGGATGTTTATCGGGGGTAGGGTACGGCAGCTCCCGACCCATAGCGGACCTCGGTCACCTCCATCCAAAGTTCCCTTGAATGGCCGGTCAGTCAGTCCGCTGTGCCCCCCGGTTATACATCGCGTCGTTAGGCAGTGTGGCTCATCAATACCAGTAGCACCTTTCAAGGTACTACCTGTTCCATCTTGGTCAGAACGACTTCCTGGCGCGTGCGCTTGCCCAAGGCTTCAGTATCGCAAAGCATCACTTGGATCTGTCATGATCCAAACACATCGCAATATTGCCAAGGGGTCTTGCTCAGACCCTCCGGTAAGAGTGGGGGGGCGGCAACGAAACCTGCGTTGCTATAGTGGCAGTACCAATATGGGGGCTGAAAGTGAAGATCAGTGGCATGGTCCTTGGACTAGCGATTGTAATTTTTCTCGGTGCGGCGTCACCGCCGGTGCACGCACAGAATTCTTCTGATAAGGACCGTGAAACCGCCGCCAAGCTTGTCTACGGCATGATGTCTGATATGCGCTACTCCTATCGGGCGCATCAGCTCGACGATGCACTGTCGAGCCGAATCTTCGATGCGTACATAGAGGCGCTTGATCCCGAAAGGCTGCGCTTTGATCCGGTGGACCGGCAGGCGCTAGAAAAGTACCGAAACAAGCTTGATGACTCCATCAGGCGTGGTGCACTTGAGCCGATCTACGAGATTGCGAACGCCCGTGCGAATCCGGACGGGGAGCAGCAGAGCCGGGACGAGATATTCGAGCTGTTCCTCAACGCCTATGCGCGTGTCAGCGATGGCGACGGTTCCTACAAGAGCCCATTCGTCAAAGAGGCAGCCAAACCCCGCGAGTCGCGAATGCTGATCAGCGCCAGAATGGTCGATGCCGGCGGTGAGCGTGTCGGCGTCATCAGCGTTCCGCATTTGTACTCGACCAGCCAGCAGCCTGTAGGTGCTGAAGTTGCGAATGCCATTGCGCAGTTCAACCAAGACGGTGTCCGTGCGCTGGTATTGGATCTGCGTGGCAATGGCGGCGGCCCACTGCGCGAAGTTATGGAGTTGGCGGAACTGTTGCTAGGACGCGGGCCGGTGATGCAGATCCGCGAAGTGGGCGGGCGAATCAGCGTCGAACGTGCGAAGGCAGCGCGCCAGTGGAATGGTCGGCTGGGCATGCTTGTCGACGGTGGCACAGCTGCGGGCGCAGAGATGCTCGCGGCTGCGCTGCAGGACCGGGGCCGTGGGATCGTGCTCGGCGAACGAACCTTCGGCCGCGGCACCATCCAAAATCCGGTGTCGCTGGATTTTGCATCTGCCGCGCAGCGTCGTTACGGAGTATTGTCCCTCACGATCGCTGAGGTGTTCCGGCTTAATGGCCAGCCGTTAGATGGTGTGGGCGTTACCCCTGACACAGTGCTGGCGCTGGGTACGGTGAGAAAGACCCGGAACTCACACATTGCAGTTTCAAAGGCGATCGCTGCGGTGGACGGCTTCGAGCAGGCGCCGCAGAGCTCCGATGCAGTCAAACAGCCAGTGAAATCGCGGTATACCAGCGGCTCGCAAGCAGGCACTGACCCGTTCATCACCGAGGCCGCCCTGATCGTGCAGGGGCTGACTGGCTCTGAATCGGACGTGCCGGCGCCGGACTAACACCACGCATTAGACCCCAAGCCCGGCCTTGACACGGGTTCGACAGCACGAACAATGTGTACATCTGTGACGTGTTCTTCATCAGCGTGCACACGAAGGTTGAGCATCCGCTCCCTATGGTGGAGTGTGCTACTCAAACAGGGCCGCAATTTGATGCAAGGACTCGCCCTGCTGCCAACATCCCACATCAGCGCCTTCTGAGTATCCTTGTAGTAGATCCTCTTCCTGCACTTCATCCGCAACACTCCTGCTGCCTATACAGCTATCCGTGTGTTGTATCGATCATGTGAATCCGCGACTCAAAGCGGACATCGGCGGGGCAGAGGATTAGGAAGATTTATCGGGGGTAGGGGAAGGGCAGCCTCCGACCATGGATTCAACTGATCGACGCAACAGTTTGTCGGTATCGCTCGCCAAGTGTTGCGTAACCTTGTGTCTTCCGTGGTCGCTAATTCAGTTCCCGAGCTACCGCATCAAGCTTGGCTTGGGAGATATTGGCAAGGCTGATGTCTTCGCGGAATTCCTGCCGCAGCAAGCCGTTGGTGTACTCGTTGCTGCCACGCTGCCAAGGAAGCGCCCACCATAATATTGGTGGCATGGACCGAGTTCAAGGTCGAACCTGTCGCGCCCTCCAAGCCCAAGCGAGCCCAAAGGCGCGAATAGATCTTCAGCAGCCAATGCCACTACAGATGGGGCTGAAAGAGGACACCAATGCCGTCACTGTTGACCAGCTCGACGTGGAGGCCCTGTCGACCGACGATGATCGAAAGCTGCGATCGCTTGTCTCTTCTCCCCGCGGCCAGTCGGCGCCATTCCGAGCGATCTAACCCAGACGGGGTAGGGTAGTCCTCCGGGTGAGTGTGCCATTCGCCCAGATACCGCATGGTGCCACAGGAGGCGCGCCATCGATCAAAGGCAAGCTTGGCGTGACCGATGGCGGAGCGGTGGAAAAACGTGCGTAGCCTGAGATCCCAGACAGTCGGAACAGTGGCCTGTTCAATTATCAGATGCTCGCCATGCACTGTACCAAGAAGTAGTCCGCCTGACTCAGGAGCGTCATCGCCGTCTTGCACATAGCGGGCAAACACATCCACAGTGGCCGGCGAGAGATGGATGAGCTTGCGCTGATCAAGGCTGGACCAGTCATTCGTCATTGGCATGCTGGGCATCCGCGTTCAATGGGCAGATCGCCGTCCAGCGTAGCTTGTGTGAAGTCACGGTCCAGTACTCGGGTGCGCAGAGCGGGGGAGACGATGCCATTGGCCCAATCGAGCGCCGCATCTACCCCCAAGCTAGATGCTTGAATGGAAACCGAGGCGCCAAAGGGCACATACAATCCCTCGCACCCGTGCCCTGCCAGGATGTTGGGCAAGGGCTCCGTGGTCGAGCACATCTCTCCGCGCCTGGTGAATTCCCAAAGACACCGATAGCAGCCGCCCTGCGCTGTTCTAAGCAACGTCCGCACGGCAACTCCCGGGCCTTCAATCCAGACGGAAAGCACCTGGGTCGGCCGTGGGTAGTAGTTTGCCAGCCAATGGCCTAAGGACTCTTCGCCGGTTGCATCAATGAGAAGGTGTTGGTCGGAAAGATCGACTTCGCGGGCATCCAGGGTGACTGCTTCAATCGATACGCCAGGTGCCAAGCGCCGAAGTTCATCAGCCATGGCCACGGATTTTCTCTGAAGCAGGGAGGGGAACCCTAACCGGTGCCGCCCCAGATTCTGTGGAACCAGAGTGTCGAAATCGACTAGTTTCAGCTTACCCCCCTGAGTTCCTGCGCCGGCCTTAACCAGCATTTCGGCCAGGAAGCCGCCTATTGTCCCGCAGCCAATCAAGGCAATTGCCCTCCCGGCAAGCGTGGAGCGCCCTGGAATATTGCGCTCGGCGATATAGCGCTCATCAATTCTGAATACGGAAAATGGAAGTACTGCCAATCCCGGCGTCCGATCTCGCCGGTCCGCAAACTTCACCTTCGGTACCCGTATATCTCGCTCATAGATGACGCCAAAGGCATACGTCATCTTTGGGGAGTCGATCAGAATAAGAAGTGCATTGAGGCGATCCCGCTCACCCTGCAGGATACGACGATGGATGCTACGCCTGCAGCGACGGTCCAGTTGGCTTTGCCATGTCAACAGCGAGCTGACGGTGGTGGGCGGCCACACGCCTGGGACAGGGCGTGGTTGGGCAGTGGTCTTGATTCTGTAGGTCGGGGTGGTTCTGTCGGTTGGGGTGAATCCTAATAACTCGGCCTTCTTTTTGGTTCGCGCAAGGTTGTTTGTGACAAACCAGATTGGGCGTTCGTTACCATCCACGATGAAGCATTCTTGGCGTCCCTGAGCACTTCCGTCCAAGTCGGAAAGGCAATACGCACCATTCCAGTACGCATAGAACTCCTCCGCAAGATCCTCCACCATCTCGCCCCGCATGATCCGATCAAACACATGCTGCGCCTGCCGTAGGCAAGCCAGCGACTGGCTGATCGGGTCAAAGATGTCCAAAGTCACCGTGCCATTGGCGATGTAGCAAAGCCCGCCATTGGCGTTGAGGTGGGGGACCGCAGCAGGCAGATGGGGCGGAATCTCGAGCAGCCGAACGCGCGGGAGTTCGAAGAAGTTGGGATCCAGTTCAATTTCACATGGCACACCCTCCGGTGTGACCTCCGAGAACAAGCGCCCAGTAACCCGGAACCAGCCGTTGTCGGCCTTACCTGCGAAGTCGAAGCCTTCGCGCCCAAACGCCTCAATCACTTGGCTGGGCGTGGCGCGGCTCAACCCGCTTTGCTCCGGCCGACGAGTTCACTGGGTCCAGGCTGCGGCGAAGTGGCACCGATTGTCGAGACAACCGAGACCACCTTGATGCGCTCCTCATCGACGGGGAATCGATCGCCGAACTCTTTGCGCATCCACACGCAAGCCTGGGAAGGACTAGAGGCATTCACGCAGCCGCGAAGCGTAACCTCAAGGGCCTCAAAGGCTTGTGCGGCGTCTTCCACCCCACGCTTGCCAAGACGATCGGTCAACGATTCGCTACTTTCCACCGGATTTACCACCCCCGCCCGCAGGCGCGCCGGTAGCCCGGCGACGACATCCAGCAGCGCGAGGTCATCGCGCCGGTCACGTTTTTCAAAGATGGGCGCTGCAGCCGCCATCAGGAGGATGGAGGAGGGGCCACCGTTCTCCCAGCGCCAGTCCCGATAGGCCTTCAGATAGCGGATGACCCGGCGGAACTGCTCGCCCTTCTCGTCAACTTCCTGCAGGAACCACTCTTTGACGGGACGGGGATCTGAGGCCATCCAATTGCATTTGCGGTGGGCCAGAAGCACCTTGTCACGGGGCAGGGCGGTCCACGCGTCGCGTTCGGCGAAGATGGCTGCCTCGGCAATTGAGTCGAACCCATATTGCTCCATGGACGCCTTGGTCAATGCGGTGAACTCGCTGTCCGGGATGGCGTAAAGCGGAATGTCGATGTGGGCAAAGCCACAGATCACGATCCGGATACAGGTGTCCTTATTGTCCACAAGCTTCCACTTCTTCCGCTCGATCAACGGAGCAAGTGCTTTCTCGGCGGCCTCGAAAAAAATGGTGGAAGCCACGCTCGGTCGCGTACCTTGGGAGACGAAGCTCATCGGCAAGTAGCAGCCGTCATCAACGTCGGCCTGCTGCGGCTTTTTGGCCGGTGCGTTGAGCGTCTTGTACGCCCAGGAGCCTTGCGTGAAGAATCGCGGCTGCGGCACCGTATCGGTGTAGCCACGTTCGGCCAAAACGTGAGGAATGCCCATACGCAGGCAGTCGCGAACCTCGGCCCGGGCGAGCGCAATCAGCGCACGCTCGCTGTCGCTCAAGTCCAGGTTGGAATGCAGGCATGCCTCATCGGCGACCGTGGTGAACAACAGCGGGCTGAGGTTGAGCATATCGGCTCCTATGCGTTTTTAAGAGGGCCGTGGTAGAACACGGGCGAGGCGGCGATGTGGTCACGGAACGGCTTGAACAGAGGATTGCCCAGTACGCGTTGGGCGGCATGCTTGCCCCGATCCTTCAGGGTGTTGGTGGCACCCACGGACACGCGATCCAATGCCTTGATATCGCGGCATTGGTCCGGCGTAGCCTGATCGTCAATCTGCAGGTACCTGTCTCCAAGTGATTGCCGCAGCATGTAATCCACTGAGGACTCCTGGGCAGAAATGACTAGGTCGAAGAGCCCGCCGCGCCACTTACCGAACCCCCGGTCCAGATTTGCATCGCCGCGCAGGGTGGCACCGATAGTCATGGTTCCGATGGAGAGAACCCGGATCTCAGCTTGGCCGCCCGGTGCCAGGAAGGTCCTAACCTCATGCAGCCCGAACAATCCCGGGGCATTGCCCACCAAGCCGCCATCTGCGAAGACACCCCGATCGTTTCTGGACAGCGGGAAGTAGACCGGTGCGGCGGCCGTCGCCATGGCTACGTCCGTCACCTGCATGCGATGATCAAGCTCAAAGCTGGGGTGGTGGGGCGTCTTGAAGAACTGGCCCCGCCCCGTGGTGTAGTTCACCGCCGGAATTAGCACACGATGCTTTAGATCGCCGATGGTCGTCGCTCCAAATCGATCCTGCAGCACACCCTGAAGGCCTGCCGAATCGTGCTTGGCTGCTAGCCAGAACCCAAACAGACGACGGGCCAGGTTACGTCGACCGAAGATGCGGTTGCCCTGATCCTCGAACAGGCCTTTGAGCTCTGAGGCAGGAATCTCGTTAGCCAAGCCCAACGCCAACATCCCGCCTGCCGACGTTCCGCAGATCAGGTCAAAATGCGCGGCAATGGGTCGCCCCAGAACCGCTTCCAGCTCAGCAAGTATCGTGGCCGTGTACAGGCCACGATAGCCGCCTCCTGAGAGTGCGAGCACGTGGTAGGTCGGGATGTCAGCCATCTCATGCTGCATGAATAGATCTCTGCCAATGAAATAGGGGGATAGTCAGCTGGCACATGCTGTGATTGCGCGCTCATTTCTGTGGGGAGAGGACAACCTATGCGAACTGAAACTCGTGAGGCCAGCAGCATCACTGGCCTTACGAGGTATGGCGGCTAGAACGGATCAGAGCCCATGCCAGCGCGGGCGCTCTCATTCAGCACCGTTCCGTCCCGACGCTTGATCGGCGCAGCAGGCGCAAGTTCCTTCAGGCGCCGGGCAGCACGCACCACGTTGTACTCAGTGGCGTAGCCTTCGCCAGAGTCCGCAATCTTGCGGCCGTTGGTGGCGTAGAACGTCCAGCGCCACTCTCCAGCGCGGTCTTGGTAAACCTCAATACGCATAGATAACTTCCTCTTCTTAAGTTGGCGCTGCTCTCATCCAGCCTTGTGCGAGAGCAACTTGTCGTTGGTGGAAAGCATGCAAGCAAGGCGTCGCCCTTCGCCAGCATAGTTACTATGCGCCTAGTTTCTATTCTCGTCAAGTTTCTTTACTGGTGCTATGCTCGATCGCCCAGAATCGAGGTGCACATGACTTCCGGAACCCATTCACTTCGCTGGGGCCAAGCGCGTCGCATAGCGTTCATTGACCTCCGACTGCAGTACGACGGCCGCCTGAACCGGAAGGATCTTATTGATTTTTTTGGAATTTCAGTTCCTCAGGCGTCTTCTGATCTGGCCGAGTACGCCAAAATCGCCCCAGACAATATGGAGTACGATGCCAGCGCCCGCGCTTACATAGCCCGGCCTGGATTCACGCCCGTGAGCGGTCGAGCGACCTCGAGCCATTACTTGTTTGAGTTGTACGGACTGGCTCGCGAACTGTTGGCTCGAGACGAGAGCTTTATAGGCTATGTACCCCTAACGGGAATTGTCGCCACTCCTGCACGCCCCCTGGTGGCGACCGAGATGGCCGAATGGGTTCGCGCAATTCGCGACGGCGACGTCGTGGAGGGCTGTTACCAATCCATGGATGCAGACACGCCGCGGGAGGTGCGCGTTTCCCCCCATGCACTTGGATATGACGGCCTCAGGTGGCATATTCGAGCCTACTGCCACACTCGCTCGTTGTTTAGAGATTTCGCGATTGGACGATTTGAAATCCGGAAGACGGAGCCAGGCTCAGCATTGATTGATGCGACTAGCGACGTTGGCTGGATTACGGAAGTCGGCGTTCGCTTGGTTCCTCATCCTGGATTGACCGCCAGCCAACGGCTAGCTGTGGTCAAGGACTACGCCATGCAAGATGGTGTGCTCGTTCTACGCTGCCGGAAGGCTATGCTTTTTTACACGCTGCGCCATCTGAATTTGGAATCACTGGAGATTCAATCTGATGCTGCGCGCCAACACGTCGTCGTGGAAAACCATCACGAGGTTGCGCAGTGGATACTCGAGGACCGTCAGGGTTGCGCCACTGCTGGTTGATCTAGGTCAAGCCATTGGTTAGATGAGTGGGCAAATGCCCGACAATCACTCTCTGATTCGGTTCATCGGCGAAGCAATATATCCGGAAACAGCGCAGCGGATCGTGGGCGTTGCTTCCAGCAATGTGCATATCCATCGTATAGGTCGCACCACCCACAATGCCTCTGTACTCGCTTTGGTGTCGCGCGGCTACAACCCCGACTCCGGACCAGCGGAGCCTATGGGACTTCAAGAAATCTTCCCACTCCTCGCGTGCCTCGCGGCGAGCCGACTCGTCATCAGCCCAGCGGGATCGCCAATAGCTGTCAGATAGTTGTTCCAGGCAGGCAAATATCAGGGCAGACTCATTGTGCGTCACGCGGCTAGCGTAGCGCAGCGTCTTGTCAGGGAACTCTACTCGTGGTCTTAGTGTTCCAGCCCATGCCGCGATGTCCGCGAGCGTTGCTGGCGGAGGTATGCGTTCCGTCGAGGGCTCGTCGTTGAACCCCGCCGCACCAAGCCGCATTTGTGCACTGTACAATCGGCGCTTCAGCTCAACATTTTCGTTGGATGTGGCCTCCAGATCGTGCAGTGCCGAGTCCCGGTCTAGCAGCGCCGTATTCCGCTCTTCTTCTGCAACTTGCAGCAGTTCTTCATAATCCCGAACTTCTCTCGAGACTAGGGCTCGAATGTCTTCTGCAGTTGGGGCAGCTAAGGGGGGATCGATCTCCGCTGCTTCAGAGTCCGTACGTAGAGCTATTCCACGCAGCCGAGCCTCAGCGACCGCGTTGCGAATGTCGCGGAACGCTGGCACCCCGGGCCGCTGCCGAGCGTCGACCGTAATCTGCCGGAGTCGCTCCAACCCCTGTTGGAGACCCAAGTCAACTTGCACGCAGGGGGTGCCAGGCTTGCCGTACACGTGGACCGTATTCGGCAGCAAAGCGCCGACATGAATCGCGTACTGCGGTCGCATCACTTCGTCAATGACGTACAGTCTTGCCAAACCCTGCAGCGGCTTAGTTAACTCAAAGCGCGCACCTGATACCCACAACGGCGCATCTCGGCTGAGATCTTGAACTGCGCCGACCAGCCTAGAGAGGCTGGCCTCATCACGTACGAATGTGGGAGCACCAGCCGCAGCTCCGGCAATGACCAATCCTGGCGAGCGAGCCCATTCCCGGACAATGGTGGGAACCGAGTTGGGGGGAGGCGGCAGATCTACAAGATCACGGGCACTCAGTCGTACTCCGACCATCCCGCCAACTGCACCAATTCCGGCCAGGACAGTGCCTTCCATCCGCCACCAACGAGTAGGGTGAGTCGTGTCCGGATGATCCAACCTAAAGGCAAAGATTCCCTCTCCCGATTCCAATTGGAGCGACACGCCCTGCCTCTCGATCTCGTGGGCACCCTCCCGCCATGTTTTGGGCAGGCTCAAGCCCATTCGTCCCTCGAGCCAGGCCAGTGCTGATGTCACAGCCTCCAAATAGGCCGAGTCTTTTTCCACCAAAGCCCACTCGGACGACAAAAGAGGGTAGTCGGATAGATCAAATCTGAGAGCGCGCTGCGATCTGCCGAACCTAACGGCACCTGCACGCTGCCGCACCTGAGCATTGCTAGCTCGCGGGATTGCGGTCAACTGTGTTGGAGGAACTCCGCCTTCCACAAGATCAACGGCATCAACGTCGCCGATTTCTACTGTCGAGCGGGCCGGAAAAAGCGCATTGCGCTCGATCAGAGGAACTGGATGTCGCGCAACCAGCGCCTCGATCGTCGTACGGAAGGCGGCTCGAAGTGAGGCATCCTGCCTCGACAGACGCCGCTTGCCACCTGAAGATACGATCTCCGGCACTAGTGCAGCCACGCGTGATCGCTCTGCTTTTGGCAGAGCTCGCCAGTTCTCTTTGGCAAGACGCAACCATTTCATGGACTGCGCCGGGCGCTCGTTAGCAAAGTGCCTAGCGCCGTAAGCTGCACCAAGAACTCTAGTTAGCGATCTTTCTACGCTTGGTTCGGATTGACCAGATGGGCCAACGTCCGACCCCGCCAGCCATAGCGCGATGCAAAGCGGAGAGTTTCCGTGCCGAGCAGCATCGGTAACGACTTCCCACAGCCAGCCCGGATCAATCGACTCTTTTCCAGCACTTAGGCCACTTACATGACGGGCGTCTGCATCGAGGTTATCTAGGAAAAGGACGTCAACAAAACCTTCAGCTGTCTCGCTATTACTTGAACCCAACACCACCACTTGTAGGCCGGACCGGATATCGATAGCCAACCTGTTGCCTTGGCTTTCACCATAGTTTCGCTGGAGCTCAATGTCGCCGACCGTGCTGATGAGCGAATCTGCTCCGAGTTCCAGCGCCTTGTCCAACGCGACAAGCGAGCTTTCCGGCATTGCATTCGAATCCGTCTCTGTTCGTTTGCTGGCCCATAAGCCCATCTCCTCCGGCAGAGCAGCCGGAGGAAGTTCCACGCCCGGCTCTAACAATGAATCGATCTGCGCCCGCAGCCAAGCCTCAACCTCAGCGGTTCGACTTCTAAAAAAATGGCCCGCGCACATCGCGCGAATGCACCAAGCATAGGCAGAGAAACAGGCGTACGAATTGCCGTTGATGCCGCGGAAGTGAGCGGCTAGTATCGACAACCCATGCCGATTGCCGGCTAGAGCGAGACTCTTTGCTAGCTCCAGATACTGGTTGAGTGTCAACCGGCCAGCCTGTCGATTGGTGGCAAGGCTAGGGGACGACGTGTGATACACGCGGCTGTCTTCGTCGTCAGCCACCAGCAACGTGTGGTCGGCAAGAGTGCCCAGTGCGACAGCCGTCCGCAGTGACCGGCGCAGCCGAACGTGGCAACCAGCTCTTGGTTGAGGACCTTGATGATAGCCAAAGAGTGGGAGGACCAAGGCGGCCGTCTGCTCATCTGGCGTCGGTTTCAGGTCCTCGGAACCGGTCGCTCCGTCTGTGTCGACCGCGCTTGCTTCCTGCATCTCACCGTAACCCACACTTCCCCCAAAATGTGAACGAGGGCTCATCATACTCCGCCACATCCCGTACGGCTGCTCGGCGATCTTAATTGCAGAATCAACAGTGAGTCCGATCCGTGGAGGCCGCGTAAGATCGAAGCCTTTGCTGCGCCTTAGCGCGTATGAGACCTGTCAGGACCGGAGCTGGCAACCTGGTTACTACTTAAGTAAGCGTGCAGCCGGGTTGTCCTCAGCAGCGCCTGCTTGAAAATACCCTATCACGCTCGCCACCGATCGATGCTCGGTCATCGCCATGACCGCCGGTAGCGGGATACCCTGTTTTCCTGCCTCGGTAACAAACCCCGAGCGCAAGCTGTGCGCGCCAAAGTCGCCCTCCAACTTAGCCATCCGCGCCCTGCGCTTTGCTATCGTGGCCACCGATCCCGAGAGGAGCGCAGGGCCCACTCGATCCTTCCAGATCCGTCGAAAAATTGCCCCTCGTGAATATCCGCAGCCTCTAGCCAAGCAGAGAGCGCTTCAGCGCTGCGACCGAGAATGGGCTTGTTCGGGGTCGAATCCACCGTCACCCCCGCCTGCTGCGTCTTCGAGTACTCCAACCGGTAAATGTAGCCGTCCTCGCCAACCTTGCGCAGATCCCGCGTGTCCGCGGCAGCGATCTCGCTGCGCCGACGTCCTCCACTGGCGAACCCAAAGCAGAGTAGGGCGCGGTCACGCAGTCCTTCCAAACTGTCATCACAAGTCGCCAGCATGGCCTCAAGCTCTGGCCTCGTGATGGCGGTTTTCTTGGTGGGGCGCTCACCGCGTTTGACTGATGCTCGACGGGCGCGACTCAGCAGCGTCCTGACGCTAGGCAGCTCACATGGATTAGTCAGGCGCTTGAGCTTGTGCGCCGTGGATAGCACGGCAACGCGCTGGACAACGGTCGACAGCTTCAGCGGCCCGACCTTGGCCTTGAGTCCGGCTGCCACAAGAGCTTGGTCCAGCGCCGGCGGCAGCTCGCTGACCAGACCGGTCTTGCTCTTGCGCTGGATGTGGTCAACAAGGAACTGGATCACCACGGCCTCGCTGACCGGCAGCGCCGGCTCGATGCCATAGCGTCCCTGATGCCAGCCGGCCCAGTAGCGCAGGGCGGTGGCATAGCTGCGGGTGGTGTTCGCCGCAGCCGCTTCGGCCAGCAGCTCGCGCATCGCATCGGCGGCCTGCTGGGCCAGCTGTTCGGGCAGCACCAAGCAGGTGGCCGTCGCCGCGAGCTCGGCAGTCAATTTCGCATAATGTATATTATGTAAAATCCGGGCAGTGCTAGTGACCGCTCGGTCCACTCACCCCGTCTGATCCAACGCACGCCGCAGCGCGTTCACCTGCGCCGTGTCCGATTGCACCCAGTCGTTTTCCAGGCCGACCAGTGCCGGGTTGTGGTGGCGCATGGCCGACGTGCGTGGTGTCTTGGCGGATGCATGCAGTTCGGTGCAGCCGCTCTCGTTGGCCACAGCGAGAATGTTGGTTGCATCCAGGCCCGCGCCGGCCATGATCCGGATGCGGTCGGCGGCCTGGGTGACCAGTTGCCGCAGCGCTTGCCTGCCGGCCAGTGCGCTGGCGGCACCACCGGAGCTGAGGATGCGCTGGCAGCCCAGGTCGATGACCTGCTCCATGGCCGCCGGCAGATCGCGGGCGGCGTCGAAGGCACGGTGGAACGTGGTGCCCAGTGGGCCCGCGGCGGCAACGAGCTCCCGGCACAGTGCGACGTCGACATCGCCATCGACAGTCAGCGCGCCGATCACCACGCCGTCGCAGCCCAGTTGCCGGCAGCTTTCGATGTCGCGCAGCATGATTTCGGTTTCCTGGGCGTCGTAATGGAAATCGCCCGGTCGTGGCCGGATCAGTACGAACAGCGGAATCCGCAGGCGGTCGCGGGCTACGGCGACGCTGCCGCGCGATGGCGTCGTACCGCCCTGGGCCAGGTTGTCGAACAGTTCGACGCGGTCGGCGCCGCCGGCCTGTGCGGCCAGCGCCGAGGCGACCGAATTGCTGGCGATCTCCAGCAGACGGCGCCCGCTCATGTCTGCTCGCTGGTGTAGACCGAACGGGAATCCAGCAGCGTGTCCTGCCTGCGCGAATCGCAGACCGCGTACACGAAGCCGCGATGCAGGGCGTAGGCGCCGACCTCGCCGTTCCTGTCCATGGCAAGGAAGCACACCTGCAGGGTACGGCTGGCTTCGGGGCGCTTGCGCACGACCCGCTCGATGGCTTCGCGGCAGGCGTCGGCCGGCGAGCGTCCCTGGCGCATCAGTTCCACCACCAGGAAGGAGGCCGCGTTGCGGATCATTTCCTCGCCCATGCCCGACGCCGTGGCCGCGCCCACTTCGTTGTCGACGTACAGCCCGGCACCGATGATGGGACTGTCGCCGACCCGGCCGTGCATCTTGAATGCCATGCCACTGGTGGTGCAGGCGCCGGCCATCCGGCCGTTGCCATCGATGGCGAGGATGCCGAGGGTGTCGTGGTTGTCCTTGTCGCCCGGGCGTCCACGACGCTCGGCGTTGATCTGCGGCGCATAGTGCTCGGTCTTGAGCCATTCGCGCCAGGCCCGTTCCGCGTCTTCGGTCAGCAGCCTGCGCCGCTCGAAGCCCTGCTGCACGGCGAACTGCTGCGCGCCCTCGCCCACCAGCATCACGTGCGGGGTCTGTTCCATCACCCGGCGTGCGACCGATACCGGGTGCAGGATGTCGCTCAGCGCCGCGACCGATCCGCAACGGCCATCGCCGGCCATGATGCTGGCATCCAGCGTAAGCACGCCATCGCGGTCGGGGTTGCCGCAGCGGCCCACGGTCGGGTTGCACAGGTCGCTTTCGGCCCAGCGGGCGCCGGCCTCCACCGCATCCAGGGCGCTGCCGCCGGCCGCCAGCACCTTCCAGGCGGCCTGGTTGGCGCCGACGCCGAAATCCCAGGTCGACACCACGCGCGCGCCGTTGGCGGCCATGGGCGATGCCAGCATGCGCGGCGCGGCGCCGGCGGCGGCCAGCAGCGCGCTGGCCTGCAGGAAACTTCTGCGTGTGTTCAATGCCTGTCTCCGGTAGTGGCGGCGTGGCGGCCGGTCTCCGCATGCCAGGCCAGCGCGCCGAGCACGCCGAGTTCGCCGTCGTCGATGCGCCACACCGGTACCCGCTGCAGGGCGGACGACAGCGCGCCTTTGGCGAGGAAGCGTTGCTGGAAGCCGCCCTCGTGCAGCCACTGGGCGAGATGGCCGGTGATGCCGCCGGTGAGGTAGACCGAGTGGGCGCCGAAGGTGAGCGCGAGATCGCCGGTAACGCTGCCCAGCCAGCCGCAGAACGCGCGGATGCTGGCCAGCGCGAGCGGGTCATCGGCAGAACGCGCGGCCTGCACCAGTTCGGCAGGCGTCTGCCAGCGCGGGGACCACGCCTTCGCGTTCGCACAGGCAGGCGTAGAGCGTCATCAGCCCGGGGCCGGACAGGATGCGCTCGCTGTCCACATGCCCATGGCGCTGCAGCAGCATGCGCAGCACGTCCAGTTCCAGCGCGTTGCCGGCACTCAGTGCGGCGTGCCCTCCTTCGCTGGCCAGCACGGGCGGCTGGCTGTTCTCAAGGCGCAGCGCCACGCCCAGGCCGGTGCCGGGGCCGAGCACCAGTGCCGGGCCGGCGGCGTGATGGCCAGGGGTGGCGGACAGCGGGTGCAGCGCCGTGCGCGCGACGTGTGGAATGGCCTGGGCCACGGCCACGAAGTCGTTGATCAGTTCCAGTTCGCCCAGTCCCGACTCACGGCGGGTCGCGGCCAGCGAAACCGGCCACGCCAGGTTGGTGTTGAGCAGGCGGTCGCCATCCAGCAACCCGGCGATGGCCACCACTGCGCCGCCGAGCGGCGGCAGTACCGGATTGGCGCGCAGGCCGGCGGCATAGTCGTGCAGGATCGCCGCCAGGCTGGGGTGCTCGGCGCACGCATAGCGGCGGAAATCGTTGATCTTGATCGGCTCGCCCGGTCGCAGGATGGCCCAGCCCAGCCGGGCGTAGGTTCCGCCGACATCGGCGCCGATGATGGTCGTTGCCGGTACCGGCTCGCTCACTCTACCCTGCTCTACCGGCATGTCTTGTTTCGATCGCTACGTGGGGAAAGCGGATCATGCGTTGGAAAGCCGGTTCACGCCAAGGGGCGCAACAGTCGCCAGGTGGTCCAGCCCAATGCGGTCATCGACAGCGAGCCGGCCAAGTGCAGGCCCATCGTCGCCAGTGCCCAGCCCAGTTGCTGGCGCAGGAACAGCTGCACCACCTCGGCGGAGAAGGTGGAAAAAGTGGTCAGACCGCCGAGCAGGCCGGTGACCACGAACAGGCGCCACTGTGGCGCGATGTCCGGGCGTACCGCGAACCACGCCAGCGCCAGGCCGATGGCGTAGCCACCGAGCAGATTGGCGGCCAGCGTGCCCAGCGGAACGGTGGAATGGAGCGGGTTGAGCCACACGCTCAGGCCATACCGCAGCCATGCCCCGATGGCCGCTCCGACGCCTATCGCCACAAAGGAAAGCCACATCGGCTGATGTCTCCTGCTGCTGTCATGGGATGCCGCGGAAGGTTGCCGGGCGCGGCACGAGGCGTCGCTCAGTCCTTCGTCGAGTCGCCGCCCCTGGCCTGTTCGCGTGCCGCGCGCAGGCGGTCGAGTTTTTCCTTGAGCTTGATTTCCAGCCCGCGTTCGACCGGCCGGTAGTACACGCGCTCGCCCATCTCGTCGGGGAACGCGGTCTGGTCCAGGGCGATGCCGCCTGCGACGTCGTGGTCGTACTGGTAGCCCTTGCCGTAGCCGAGGTTCTTCATCAGCCGCGTCGGCGCGTTGCGCAGGTGCAGCGGAACCGGCAGCGAACCCAGTTCGCCGACGTCGGCACGGGCGGCGTTCAGCGCCGCATAGGCGGCGTTGGACTTGGCGGTGCTGGCCAGATAGACCACCAGATTGGACAGCGCGATGTCGCCCTCCGGCGCGCCGATGCGGTCGTAGGCGTTCCAGACGTTGATCGCCATTTCCAGGGCGCGCGGGTCGGCCAGCCCGACGTCCTCCACCGCCATGATGGTCAGGCGCCGCAGCAGGTAGGACGGGTCGCAGCCGCCGTCGAGCATGCGCGCCAGCCAGTAGATCGCGCCGTCGGGATTGGAGCTGCGCACCGATTTGTGCAGCGCCGAGATCTGGTCGTAGAACTGCTCGCCGCCCTTGTCGAAGCGACGGGTGCGGTCGGCCAGCACCTGCAGCAGGGTTTCCGGCGTGATCTGCCCGCCCTCGCCCGCCGCCAGCTCCGCGGCGATCTCCAGCAGGGTCAGGGCGCGGCGCACGTCGCCGTCGGCGGCGCGTGCGATCTCCAGCAGCGAATCGCCGGAAACGCGGATGTCCTCGCCACCGAGCCCGCGCTCGCCATCGTCCAGGGCGCGCTGCAGGGCTTCGGCCACGTCCTCGGGCGACACCGCCTCCAGCACGTGCACCCGGCAGCGCGACAGCAAGGCGGAGTTGAGCTCGAAGGACGGGTTCTCGGTGGTGGCACCGACGAAGATGATCGTGCCGCGTTCGATATGCGGCAGGAAGGCGTCCTGCTGCGACTTGTTGAAGCGGTGCACCTCGTCGACGAACAGCACCGTGCGCCGGCCTTCGGCAAACCGCTGCGCCGCCTCGGCCAGCACCTGCCGCACCTCGGGCAGGCCCGACAACACGGCCGAGATCGCGCGGAACTCGGCATCGGCATAGCGCGCCAGCAGCAGCGCCAGGGTGGTTTTGCCGCAACCGGGCGGTCCCCACAGCACCATGGAGTGCACGCGGCCGGACTCGATCGCGCGGCGTAGCGCGGTGTTGGGCGCCAGCAGGCGCTTCTGCCCGACCATCTCGTCGAGCGTGCGCGGGCGCATGCGTTCGGCGAGCGGGCGCATGCCCTCCCGGTCCGCGCTCAACAGGTCGGCAGGAGGGTCGGAGAACGTGTTTCTGGATCTGGCCACGCCGGCATTCTAGCGTGGCCGTCCGCGCCGGCGACGGTCATCGCACGGCGGCAGCCGGGGCTGGCCTTCTTCGCTCAGCGCTCGCCGATGACGTCCACGTTCCTGGCCGGGGTGAAGCGGAAGGTGCCGGCGGCAAAGCCCGGGTTCTTCTTCCAGCCGCTGAAGTCGATCACGGTGCGCTGGCCGACCGCATCGACCACTTCCATGCGGCTCAGCCCGCCCTGGCCGAAGCCGAGCGCGGCGTACTGGAAGCTGGCATCGGTTTCGCGCTTGGGGCTCAGCGACAGCCACTGCAGGCCATCGCGCGGGGCGGCCTCCTCGCTGACGTCGTACTGGCGCTCGAGCTGCGCCGGGTTGATCAGCGCGGTCAGCGGGCTGTTCTGCTCCTCCTCGCCCTGGCTGCGCACGGTGGCCTGCTCCAGGTCGGGCTCATAGACCCAGACCTTGCTGCCGTCGGCGACGATCAGCTGCGGATGCGGGCGGGTGTATTCCCAGCGGAACAGCCGCGGCGCCGACAGCGCGACGCGGCCGCTGGACGACTCCTTGAGCTTGCCGCGGGCATCGAACACCTGCTGGCTGAACTGCCCGTCCAGGCCGCGCAGGCCGTTGGTGAAGGACTTCAGGTCGTCGCGTGCGCCAGCATGGGCGTCGGCGGCAAGAAGGCCGGTGGCGACCATGCTGACGATGAGGCCGGTGCGGAGAAGGACGTGCATGAGCGGTTCCGTAAGCGGTGGATGATGTGAGTGCAGTGTGCCAAGTCGATGCTGAATGGGCAGGCGAAGATCATCTCCGCCCTGCCTGCTGGACGCCCGGGATTCAGGGCGTGGCCGATGGTCCGCGATATACGACCTGCGCGCGAAAGCCGCGCCGCGCCTGACGGTACAACTCGCGGAAGTGGAGGTAATCCTGGGCCTGGCAGAGCCTGTCATCGCCGTTCACCGCATTCTGCCGAAGACGGTGGACGGCCACGATGGTCTGCCCCTGGCGTCGCCAGTTCGAGCGGTAGGTGCCCGCGGCATTGGTGAAATAGATATCGCGCGGCAAGGCGGTGATCGCCACATCCGCGGGGAAATGCAGACGGTAGGTTTCCTCCTGGCTGAAAACCGGGCACGTGAACGGCACGTCATTGTGCTCGGCCCTGGTTCGCTTGTAGTAGTCGCGGATGGAAACGATGCCCGGCATGTCCGGCAACGGCAAGCCACCGGCGTTGGCGAAATCGGCCTGGTCCAGCGCGGTGAATCGATAGGCCACGGCGAAGGGCGTGGACAAATCAGCAAGGGCGCCGGCGAATCCGAGCTCACCGCTGCCCTCCATGCTGGCCGCTGCCAGCATGGAGGCCTCGAAGCTGCGCCGGTTCTGCCCGTTCAGATGGGCAAGAGCACTGCGCCAGCTGATCTCACTGCTGGTGCGGGGCTTTATCCATAACAGGCCCTGCGCGTTTCCATCGGCGGCGAACGTCATCTCCATCTCGGTGGCGACCGCTGGAAGACGTCCGCCGGACAGGGCTGGCGTGCGCGCGATCCTGCCGTCTGCACTGTGCACCACAGGCATGCTGAGGTCGCCGCTTGGCAACTGCCCGAAACGTGCATGCTGGTTGGTTGAGTCCAGGTAGAGGTCGAACTCTGGAACGTACGTGATGACGTGATTGAAGCGTCCGGTCAGCGCCACCGGCGGCAACGTCGGGCCGCTGTCGGCACCGATCAGCGCTGGCGTACTGCCGATGCCCCTGGCAGCCAGCAAGGCTTCCAGAATGACTACATGGTCCTTGCAGTCGCCATAGCGGTTGGCGAGGATGCTGTCGGCCATGTTCGGTTCCAGCCCGCCATTGCCCAGGTATACGGCGACATAACGGATGTTCCTGGCCACCCACTGGTAGAGCGCGTCGGCCTGCGCGCGACGGCCTTCGATGTTCCGGACGATATCGTCGGCCATGGCCTGTATTGCCGGGGTGACTCTTGCCGCCGCGCCAGCCTTGAGGTGGTAGGCGCGGCCAAGCATGGAGTAGTCGGGGTAACTGCTGGCCATTATCGTGGGACTGAATTCCCACGCCGGTGCGCTCCAGTTCTGCGATGGCAGCGGCTTCGCGTCACGCACCCGCCACTCCCAGCGGGCGATACCGTCTTCTACCAGCGGCTCGCTTCCACCCTCAACGCCATTCCCGGTGTGCACGTACATGGGCAGGCTGGCAGGAACGCTCAGCGTAACGCGTGCGTTCCGGTATTCGTTCAAGCGGCTGAACGTCTCCCACAGGCCAAAATAGCCGGGGAAACTTGGTGTATTGCGGCTGCGCCGGATCGAGTACGCCAGGCGCGTGCCCGGCGACAGGTCGGGAAACACGATGACCTTGACCTTCTGGTCCGCATACATCGCCGCCGATGCGCTGGAATAGCCTTCCTGCGTGTAGATGTTGTCTGCCGGAACGTCACGGCGCTTGCCGTCGGGCGTCACCGTATATGCCGAGAGGATCTCCAGCGTCTCCATTTTTTCGCTGTAGCTCTGCCGCACCTGGCTCCACTGGTCGCCCCCGCCCTTGTTGTGGATCAGTACTTCCACCGTATCGGTCTCGACATGGGTGGCATCGGCGTTCACCCGGTAGTCGGCGTGGTAGTCGAGGAAGGCATAGTTGTTGCGTATCGCTGTCGCGGCCTCCATGGCCTGCGCGGCGGGGACCGTGTCATCGGCATGGGCCGCCGGCAGCAAGGCCAGCAGCGCGAACGACATCATCCATTGCTTCATGCAGCGTCCTTCCGCACCAGGGTGAGCAGGAATCAGCGGGGCGGCGGCGGTGCCAGCACGCTGCGGTCGCCGTTGTGCTCCGGCGCGCTGACCACGCCGGCCGCTTCCATCGCCTCGATCAGGCGCGCGGCGCGGTTGTAGCCGATCTTCAGCCGCCGCTGGACGCCGGAGATCGAGGCGCGCCGGGGTCTCGGTGACGATGCGCAGCGCCTCGTCGTAGAGCGGGTCGGATTCGTCGCCACCGCCGCTGGATTCCGGCAGGCCGGTGGCGCCGACCACCACCCCGTCGCCCATGGTCTGGACCTCGTCCAGCACGCCCTCGATGTAATCGGCCGGGCCGCTCGCCTTGAGGTGCTCGACCACCCGGTGCACTTCCTCGTCGGAGACGAACGCGCCGTGCACGCGGTCCGGCATCGCCGTGCCCGGCGGCAGGTACAGCATGTCGCCGTTGCCCAGCAGCGCCTCGGCGCCGGACTGGTCGAGGATGGTGCGCGAGTCGATCTTGGAGCTGACCTGGAACGCGATGCGGGTCGGGATGTTGGCCTTGATCAGGCCGGTGATCACGTCCACCGACGGGCGCTGGGTGGCCAGGATCAGGTGGATGCCGGCGGCGCGCGCCTTCTGCGCCAGGCGCGCGATCAGTTCCTCGACCTTCTTGCCGACGATCATCATCATGTCGGCGAATTCGTCGATGAAGATGACGATGAACGGCAGCGGCTCGAGCTGGCGCGGCGCCTCGCCCATTTCCGGGTTGGGCTTGAACAGCGGGTCCATCAGCGGCTGGCCGGCGTCGATGGCGTCCTTGATCTTCTTGTTGAAGCCGGCCAGGTTGCGCACGCCCACCGCGCTCATCAGCTTGTAGCGGCGCTCCATTTCCGCCACGCACCAGCGCAGGCCGTTGGCGGCCTCCTTCATGTCGGTGACCACCGGCGCGAGCAGGTGCGGGATGCCCTGGTAGACGCTGAGCTCCAGCATCTTCGGGTCGATCATGAGCATGCGCAGGTCTTTCGGGCTGGCCTTGTACAGCAGGCTCAGCACCATGGCGTTGACCGCCACCGACTTGCCCGAGCCGGTGGTGCCGGCCACCAGCAGGTGCGGCATGCGCGCCAGGTCGGCCACGGTCGGGCGGCCGGCGATGTCCTTGCCCAGCGCCAGGGTCAGCACGCTGGCCGACTTGTCGTATTCCTTCGAGCGCAGCAGCTCGGACAGGAAGATCATCTCGCGGGTGACGTTGGGGATTTCCAGGCCGATCACCGACTTGCCCGGGATCACGTCGACCACGCGCACCGATTTCACCGACAGGCCGCGGGCGATGTCCTTGTCCAGCGAGCTGATCTGGCTGACCTTGATGCCCGGCGCCGGCTCGATCTCGAAACGGGTGATGACCGGGCCCGGATAGGCGCCGACCACCAGCGCATCGATGCGGAAATCCTTGAGCTTGAACTCGATCTGCCGCGACAGCGTTTCCAGGGTCTGCTCGTCGTAGCCCTTGGGTTGCGGCTTGGGGTCGTCCAGCAGGGCCAGCGGCGGCACGTCCGAACCGTCGCCGTTGACGCCCTGGAACATCGGGATCTGGGTCTCGCGCTTGGCGCGTTCGCTCTTCTCGATCACGGGCACCGGGCGCGGCTCGATCTTCACCGGCTCGCGCCTGGCGCGTACCTCGGCATCGACCTTGCGCACTTCCTCGCGCTCCTCGCGCAGCGCACGGGTCTGTTGCCAGGCGCTGGCCTGCTCCTTCTTGCGGTCCAGCAGCGGGCCCAGCGCCAGCACCCACTTGCCGATCTTCTCCATCACCCAGAACCACGACAGCCCCGTGGCCAGGGTGATCGAGGTCAGCAGCAGCACCAGCAGGAACAGGTTGCTGCCGACCGGGCCGAAGCCGCTCTGCAGCGATTTGCCCACCAGCACGCCAAGGCCGCCGCCGGCGCGGGCGACATCGCCCGGCGGCAGGCGCAGATAGAGGAAACCGGTGGCGCCGATCAGGAAGCCGACGATACCGACCAGGCGCAACGCCGGGCCGAGGTCATCGTTGCCGCGGTTCTCGCGGTTGAGCCCGAACATGGCGATCCAGGCGACCGCCGCCAGCATCAGCGGGATGAGATAGGCGACGTAGCCGAACAGCTGGCGCAGTACGTCGGCGATCCACGCCCCCACCCGGCCGCCCATGTTGTGGATCGGGGCGACCACCGACCCGGCCTGCGACCAGCCCGGGTCGGCCGGCGAATAGGTGAACAGGCTGGCCAGCAGGTACAGCAGTGCCGGCGCGATCGCGATCAGCGCCAGATCGCGCCACAGCTTGTTGCGGCGTGGATTGTCCGCGGCGGCCGCCTGCTTGCGCGCGTTGCCGCTCGGGCCAGCGCCCTTGTCACGTTCCGGGACCTGTTTCGCCACCTTGGACCAGACCTTAGAAATGCATGGTTAGTGATTGATATTAAACGACAGGCGGCGCCGTTTCATCCGCCTGTTCCGGCGGGCGACGGGACGGGGGGCGCAAGGACATCGGAGCGCGGGCGGAGCACGGGGAACGGGCTGCGGGCGGCGACGGGAGTGGCCGGGCGGGCCGCGCAGTTCCATCCCTGCGCCTTGATTCACCGGAGCCCGGTCTCCACTCTATTACCAGCCCGGACGGTCGCCATGTACCGCGATCGCGCCGCCAATCCCGACTTCCCGCGAGTATACATGAGCACTTCCAGCGCCCCGTCCCTGCCCACCCGCCACCAGAAGCTCGTCATCCTGGGCTCCGGCCCCGCCGGCTGGACCGCCGCGGTCTATGCCGCGCGCGCCAACCTCAAGCCGGTGGTGATCACCGGCCTGCAGCAGGGTGGGCAGCTGATGACCACCACCGAGGTGGACAACTGGCCGGGCGATGCCCACGGCCTGATGGGGCCGGACCTGATGGCGCGCATGCAGGCCCACGCCGAGCGCTTCGACACCGAGGTGGTGTTCGACCACATCCATACCGCCGACCTGTCGCAGCGGCCGTTCACGCTCACCGGCGACAGCGCCCGGTACACCTGCGATGCGCTGATCATCGCCACCGGCGCCACCGCCAAGTACCTGGGCATCCCGTCCGAGGACGCGTTCAAGGGCCGCGGCGTGTCGGCCTGCGCCACCTGCGATGGCTTCTTCTACAAGGACCAGGACGTGGTCGTGGTCGGTGGCGGCAACACCGCCGTGGAAGAGGCGCTGTACCTGTCCAACATCGCCCGCAAGGTCTACCTGGTGCATCGCCGCGACACGCTCAAGGCGGAAAAGATCATGCAGGACAAGCTGTTCGCCAAGGTCGCCGCCGGCAAGATCGAAACCGTGTGGCACCACCAGGTCGACGAAGTGCTGGGCAACGAGATGGGCGTGACCGGGGTACGGGTGAAGTCCACCCAGGACGGCAGCACCCGCGACATCGCCGCGCACGGCTTCTTCGTCGCCATCGGCCACCAGCCCAACACTGACCTGTTCAAGGGCCAGCTGGCCATGAACAACGGCTACCTGGAAATCCGCTCGGGTCTGGGCGGCAACGCCACCCAGACCTCGGTGGAGGGCGTGTTCGCGGCCGGCGACGTCGCCGACCAGCATTACCGCCAGGCCATCACTTCGGCCGGCTTCGGCTGCATGGCCGCACTCGACGCCGAGCGTTTCCTCGACGCCCAGGGCAACTGAGCCCCCGCCGTTCCGGCAGTCGGGCATGGACAAGGTGCTCGCCAAGCAACTGCTGTTCCACGGCAGCTGGCTGGTGCTCCCCGCCATCGCCTGGCTGCTGTGGCGCTGGCGCCGCGAGCGCCGGTACCGCCCCGTGCTCGGGGTCCTGCTGCTCGGCTGCGGCCTGTTCGCGTGGGCGCGGTTCATCGAGCCGCAGTGGATCCGGGTGGCCCATACCGAGCTGCCTGGTACCGGCATGCAGGTCCGCATCGCCCTGGTCAGCGACATCCACCTGGGGGTCTACAAGGACCGCCGCTTCCTCCAGCGGCTGGTGGCGCGGCTCGATGCGTTGCCGGTGGACGCGGTGGTCATCGCCGGCGACCTGACCTATGAACCGCAGCGGCTGACGCTGTCCGAGGCGTTCTCGCCGCTGTCGGCGCTGCGGGTGCCGGTCTACGCGGTGCTCGGCAACCACGACCAGCAGGCGCCGGGCCCGGACATCGATGCCGCCCTGCGCACTGCATTGCGCGCCAATGGCGTGCGCATCATCGAAGGCATGCGCTTCACCGATGCCGGCGGCATCCGCTGGGCCGGCCTGGGCGACCGCTGGGCCGGCAAGGACGACCCGCGCTTCCTGCGCGAGGTACCCGGGCACCTGCCGGCGATCGTCGTCGCGCACAATCCCGACAGTGCCATGGACCTGCTGCCGGGCGATGCGGCCATCGTCCTGGCCGGCCACACCCATGGCGGGCAGATCCGCATCCCGTGGCTGTACCGCAAGGTCATCCCGAGCGCCCACGGGTTCGACCGCGGCGAACAGGTGGCGCCGGCGGCGGCCGGCCCGGTGCGTGTGTTCACCACCCGCGGCGTGGGCGAAGTCGGCCTGCCGCTGCGCCTGTTCAACCCGCCCACCATCGACGTGCTGCAGCTGCGGCCATGACCCTGCCCCCGCGACTGCGCGTACTCCCGTCCCTGGCACAGGTGGAAGCGGCGCAATGGGATGCCCTGCACGACCGGCGCAATCCCTTCGTCAGCCATGCCTTCCTTGCCGGGCTGGAGCAGCACGGCTGCCTGCGCCCGGAGTGGGGCTGGCAACCCCGGCACCTCACCCTGTGGCACGACGATGCGCTGGTGGCGGCGGTGCCGGGCTACCTGAAGGACAACTCGCATGGCGAGTTCGTGTTCGACCATGCCTGGGCCAATGCCTACGCGCGGCAGGGGCTGGATTATTTCCCGAAGTGGCTGGGCGCGGTTCCCTATTCGCCGGTCACCGGCCCGCGCCTGCTGGCCGGCGACGACACGCGGCGCCGGCAGTTGCTGCAGGCCATCGCCGGCCACGTACAGGAGACCGGGCTGTCCTCGGCCCATGTCAATTTCCATTCCGGCCCCGAGGATGCGCTGTTCGACGCGGAGTGGCTGCGGCGCGTGGACGTGCAGTTCCAGTGGCAGCGCCGGCCGGGCTGGCGGAGCTTCGATGATTTCCTCGGTGCGATGGACCACAAGCGCCGCAAGAACATCCGCCAGGAGCGCGCCCGGGTGGCGCGCAGCGGCATCGATTTCCGCGTGGTCCATGGCGACGAGGCGACGGCCGGCGACCTGGAGGCGATGCACGGCTTCTACCTGCAGACCTTCGCCGGGTATGGCAACGCACCGGCGTTGACCCTGCCGTTCCTGCAGCACCTGGCCAGCACCATGCCACGCCAGCTGGTGCTGTTCCTCGCCCTCCAGGACCAACGACCGATCGCCGGTGCGCTGTGCCTGCGCGGCGGCGACACGCTGTTCGGCCGCTACTGGGGAGGCGCCGCCCTGCCCGGCCTGCACTTCGAGACCTGCTATTACCAGGGCATCGAGTACTGCCTGCGCGAAGGGCTGCAGCGCTTCGAGCCGGGTGCGCAGGGCGAACACAAGCTGGCACGCGGGTTCCTGCCGGTACCGGTGCGCAGCCGGCACTGGATCGCCGACCCGCAGTTCCGCCAGGCACTGCGCGGGTGGTGCGCACGCGAGGAGCGTGATGTCGCGCGCTACATGCAGGCGCTGCGGGAGCATTCCCCGTTCCGCGAAGGCGACGAGGACGGCACTTGAGCCGGGCAGCGCATCCGACTGTGCGTCCCGCGCTGCCCGACGCGGCGTTCGCGCAGGCGTAACGGGCGCTTGCCGGGCCGCCGTTGGCGGCAACCTGTCGGCGCGCGCGCCGCAGGCGCACGGGCACTGCATGCCGTTGCGTTGGCGGCTACGGCACTGCCGGCCACCTGCGACCGGCATCCGCAGCGCACGGTGCCAACGCCTCGAGCCGCGCAGCCCAGCACGTACTCGTGCGCAACGGCCATGACGTTACCTGTGCCGATGCGCGCGGCGACGGGCTTGGCCTTCGGCTTGCGCCCGGCCAAGCCGGACGGCCGCTAGACGCCGTGACGCGGGACGCGCCGGCAAGCGCGTCCCGCATCGTCGTGGCGGGCGTCGCTCAGCCCGCGATTTCCAGCGGCACCGGCGGGAAGTCCACTGCCGTCCCGGCGAGGTGGTTGGTGTAGTTGGTCAGCGTATTGAGCGCGACCAGCGCCACCACTTCCAGCGCGACGGCGTCATCGAAACCGGCGCGCCGGAACGCCGCCAGTTCGTCGTCGCTGACGACGCCCCGCTGTTCGGTCAGGCGCCGTGCGAATGCTGCCAGCGCGGTGTCGTGCGGATCGGCGCCGGTACCGGTGCGCGCCGCATGGATGTCCGCCTCGGACAGGCCGGTGCCCTTGCCGATGAGCGTATGCGCGGCCAGGCAATAGCCGCAGCGGTTGGCCTGCCCGACCGAGAGCGCGACGATCTCGCGTTGGCCGGCGCTCAGGCGACCGCCCGCCAGGGCGTCCGACAGGGCGAGGTAACCGTCGAGCGCCGCCGGCGAGCGGGCAAACGTGCGGAACAGATTGGGCACCACACCGAGCTTGGCCTTGACCGAAGCGAGGGTGGCGGCGACAGCGGGATCGGCCGAGGCCGGGTCGAGCGGGGCGATGCGGGGGGATGCGGCAGTCATGGCGGGCTCCTTGGAAGCCGTGGGAAGGAGGCGTCACTGTGCCTGCCCTTGCGATACCCCAGGTATCATTGCGTCCAGTAAAGATCACAGATCGTCTCGACATGCACGACCGACTCAGCGCACTACTCGACTGCTTCCGCCTGCGCGCGCGGGTCTTCCATACCGGAAGCCTGTGCGACACCGCCGACTTCGACGCCCGCGACGGCGTCGGCCACCTTCACGTGCTGCGCGGCGGCACGCTGCGGATCGGCGACGCCGTTGCCGGCGAGACCACGATCGACGCGCCGAGCCTGATCTTCTATCCGCGACCGGCCCCGCACTGGATTCGCGGCGAAGGTGCGCAGGGCGCGGACCTGGTGTGCTCGTCCATCGAGCTGGGGGCCGATGCCGGCAACCCGCTGACCCGCAGCCTGCCCGCGCGGCTGGTGCTGCCGCTGCGCGACAACGCGCTGCTGCGCGGCACGCTTGAGCTGCTGTTCGAGGAGGCCTTTGCCCGGCACTGCGGACGGCAGGCGGCGCTGGACCGGCTGAGCGAACTGATGATCCTGCAGTTGCTGCGCCACTGCATGACCGCTGGCGTGGTCGCGCAGGGCGTGCTCGCCGGCCTCGCCGATCCGCGCCTGGCGAAAGCGCTGAACGCCATGCACGGCGCCCCGGGCGACGCCTGGACCCTGGACGGCCTGGCGCGGGTCAGCGGCATGTCGCGCGCCCGCTTCGCGGCGCACTTCCACCATGTCGTCGGCACGCCGCCCGGCGACTATCTCGCCGACTGGCGCATCAGCGTCGCCAAGACGCTGCTCAAGCGCGGGCATCCGCTGAAGAACGTGGCGCTCGACGTCGGCTATGCGAGCGCATCGGCATTCGCACGCGCTTTCGCGGCACGACATGCGGGCACGTCACCCACGGCCTGGTTGTCCGCATCGGGCGCATCGCCCCCGCATTGAACGCGGACGCCGGACCCGGGGCTGGAACGGAAGAATGCCGCGGAGGCGCGCTTTCCTGGCAGCCTCGGGGCCGGCGGGTCCGCGGATGCGGCCCGGGGGGCGGCGGCGAGGCCACGAGAATCCTGCTCCATCCCGGTACACGGCCGGCCTTCGCGGCGCGCAGGGAACCCGCGGCGCGTCTCCGCCTCCGCCCGAAGCACTCGCGCTGTTCGATGATTCCCTGGCATCGATGGAACGCAGGCCGGACTCGGCAAGCCGGGCCCGGCAGGCCCAGGCACGCCCGGCTCCCGGACGGAGGATGGCCGGGCAAGGCATGCGCGGGCGCGTTCCGGGCCAATCGACTCCCGGCTCGAAACGCCGTGTCCGTGACCGTCTGCCCGCGCCAACCCGTTCAATCAGGGCATCGGCATTCCGCAACGCGCTGGAAAGCCATTTATGATGCCGATCCGCATCGGGGCGACTGCGTGCCCGGGATCGCGCGAACAGGCACAGGTCAACCAACCCCAGGATGCGCACTCCCCTTACTTCGCGTCCGGCGTCCGCCGCCGAGGCAACAGCTTCGCCGGGACCTCCAGCGTCCCGCCCGGCGGCTTCTTCCCGCCCGCCGGGCCGGGCATGGTGCTCTCGAGCATGCGGCGATCACCCCGTGAACCGCGCTCTGCTGGCCGCAGAGTTCTCCTGCGCAGCGGTGCCGCCGTACCCGCCGATGGCGGTGCCGTCCAGGCGCTGCCCGCGGGTGCCGCGGCAGCATTCCCCCTTCCGCGACGGCCACGGCGCATGAGCCGCGCCGCGCATCCGTTTCTGCTTGCCGCGCAGCCCGACGCGGCGTTCCCGCCGGCGGAGCTTGCACTGGCCGAGCCCGATGGCCTGCTGGCCGTCGGCGGCGATCTGACGCCGGTGCGCCTGCTCAACGCCTATGCAGGCGGCATCTTTCCGTGGTTTTCCGAGGGCCAGCCGATCCTGTGGTGGTCGCCGGACCCGCGCATGGTGTTCCGCACCGATGGCGTACACCTGTCCTCGCGCTTCCGCCGGGCGCTGCGCTCCAGTCCCTGGACGGTGACCGCGGACACCGCGTTCGCCGAGGTGATGCAGGCCTGCGCCCAGGCGCCGCGGCCGGGCCAGGACGGCACTTGGATCACCGCCGGCATGCATCGCGCCTACGTGGAACTGCACCGGCTCGGGCATGCGCATTCGGTGGAGGTGTTCGACGGCCCGCAACTGGTCGGCGGCATCTATGGCGTGGCCATCGGCCGCATGTTCTTCGGCGAAAGCATGTTCAGTGGCCGCAGCGGGGGCTCCAAGGTCGCCCTGGCGGCGCTGGCGCATGGGCTGCATGGCTGGGGCTGGCCGTTGATCGACGCCCAGGTGGAAAACCCGCACCTGCTGCGCATGGGGGCCGTGCACCTGCCACGCGATGCGTTCCTGGCCCGGGTACGGGCGCTGGTCCGGGAGGCGCAGAGCGCGCCGGCCGGGCGCTGGACCCGGCGTTTCGGCCGCTGGCCGGCCGCGGTTCTGGCGGGCGGGAACGCGGTTTAACGCAAACTTTGCATGATGGCGCGGCGCGGGGTAAAATGCGCGGCTTCCGGGCCTGAAAAGGCCATCCGCAGAACCGCACAGGATTACATGTCGAAAGACGACTCCATCGAGTTCGAGGGCACCGTCAGCGAGACGCTGCCGAACACCACTTTCCGCGTTCGACTGGAAAACGGGCATGAGATCATCGCCCACATTTCCGGCCGCATGCGCAAGAACTACATCCGCATCCTTACCGGCGACCGCGTCAAGGTTGAAATGACGCCGTACGACCTGACCAAGGGCCGCATCACCTACCGCATGAAGTAAGCGCGGTAGCCGTGCATCCCCGAAGCCAGCCCTGGGCTGGCTTTTTTGCGTGCCTGCGATCCGCGTGAACCCGGCCGGAAACGACGACGGCACCGCGGCCGCCGTCGCCAGGCAGGGCCCTGCCCGCCTCAGACCGTGGCCGGCAGCAGATGCTCCGGCTCGGCCTCGGTCTCGACCACCAGTTCGCCGTCGCGCACGTCGATGCTGACCTTGCCGCCGCCCACCAGCTTGCCGAACAGCAGTTCGTCGGCCAGCGGGCGCTTGATCTGGTCCTGGATGACGCGGGCCATCGGCCGCGCACCCATCTGCGGATCGAAGCCGTGGCGGGCCAGCCAGTCGCGCGCGGCCGCGGTCGCCGACAGCGAGACGTGCTTGTCCTGCAGCAGCATCTCCAGCTCGATCAGGAACTTGTCCACCACCCGCAGGATGTGGTCCAGCCCCAGCGCCTGGAACTGCACCACCGCATCGAGGCGGTTGCGGAACTCCGGGGTGAAGCTCTTGCGGATCACTTCCATCGCATCGGTGGCATGGTCCTGGCGGGTGAAGCCGATCGAACGCCGCGAGGCCTGCGCCGCGCCGGCATTGGTGGTCATCACCAGGATCACGTTCTTGAAGTTGGCTTCGCGGCCATTGGTGTCGGTGAGGATGCCCCGGTCCATGACCTGCAGCAGGATGTTGAAGATGTCCGGGTGCGCCTTCTCGACCTCATCCAGCAGCAGCACGCAGTGCGGCGTCTTGACGATCTTCTCGGTCAGCAGCCCGCCCTGGTCGAAGCCGACATAGCCCGGGGGCGCACCGATCAGGCGGCTGACCGAGTGCGGCTCCATGTACTCGCTCATGTCGAAGCGCACCAGTTCGATGCCCAGCTGCAGCGCGAGCTGGCGGGTGACCTCGGTCTTGCCCACGCCGGTGGGGCCGGCGAACAGGAAGTTGCCGATCGGCTTTTCCGGGTTGCCCAGCCCCGAGCGCGAGAGCTTGATCGCCGAGGCCAGCGATTCGATCGCCGGGTCCTGGCCGAAGATCACCATCTTCAGGTTGCGCTCCAGGTGCCGCAGCACGTCCTTGTCGGTGGCGGTGACCTGCTTGGCGGGGATGCGCGCCATCTTGGCGACGATGGCCTCGACTTCCTCGACGTCGATGGTCGCCTTGCGCTCGGCCACCGGCAGCAGGCGCTGGCGCGCGCCGGCCTCGTCGATGACATCGATGGCCTTGTCCGGCAACAGGCGGTCGCCGATGTGCTTCACCGACAGGTCCACCGCCGCCTGCAGCGCGTCATCGGCGTAGGTGACGCTGTGGTGCGCCTCGTACTTCGGGCGCAGGCCCTTGAGGATCTCGTAGGCCTCGCCCACGGTGGGCTCGACGATGTCGATCTTCTGGAAGCGGCGCGCCAGCGCCCGGTCCTTCTCGAAGATGCCGCGGTACTCCTGGAACGTGGTCGAGCCGATGCAGCGCAGGTCGCCGGAGGCCAGCGCCGGCTTGATCAGGTTGCTGGCGTCCATGGTGCCGCCGGACGCCGACCCGGCACCGATGATGGTGTGGATCTCGTCGATGAACAGCACCGCGTTGGGCAGCTTCTTCAAGGCGCCGATCACGCCCTTCAGCCGCTTCTCGAAATCGCCGCGGTACTTGGTGCCGGCCACCAGCGCGCCCAGGTCGAGCGAGTAGATGACCGCATCGGCCAGCACCTCCGGCACCTCGCCGTCGACGATGCGCTTGGCCAGGCCCTCGGCGATGGCGGTCTTGCCGACACCGGCTTCGCCCACGTACAGCGGGTTGTTCTTGCGGCGGCGGCACAGTACCTGGATGGTGCGCTCGATCTCGTCGCGGCGGCCGACCAGCGGGTCGATGCGACCGGCACGGGCCTGCTCGTTGAGGTTGCTGGCGTATTCGGCCAGGGCATCGCCCTTGGCCTCGCCCTCCCCGCCCTCGGCGCGGCCCTCGCCCTCGATGGAGGGCGAGGCGTCGCCCTCGTCGCCGGACTTGGCGATGCCATGGGACAGGTAGTTGACGATGTCCAGCCGGGTCACGTCCTGCTGGTTGAGGTAGTAGACCGCGTGCGAATCCTTCTCGCCGAAGATCGCCACCAGCACGTTGGCACCGGTGACCTCCTTCTTGCCCGAGGACTGCACGTGGTAGACAGCGCGCTGCAGCACGCGCTGGAAACCGAGCGTGGGCTGGGTATCGCGGCCATCATCGTCGGCCAGGCGCGAGACCGAGGTCTCCACGGCCTGTTCCAGGTCCCGGCGCAGGCGGTCCAGGTCGGCGCCGCAGGCCTTGAGCACGGCCTGGGCGGAGGGGTTTTCGAGCAGGGCGAGCAGCAGGTGTTCGACCGTCATGAACTCATGACGTGCCTCGCGGGCGCGCTTGTAGCACTGGCCAATCGTCTGTTCGAGGTCTTTGCTGAACATGGGGGACTCCGACTGCGGTTGGAGACAATATGCGGCCTGACTGCACGTTTTCCATCACCCTACCGGATGCCGGTGTTCAGACGGCGTTAGCAGTGGCCGGACGGGGTCGGCGGCGGCCGGTTCCCACAGCGGAAAGCGGCTTCCACCGAGGCCGATGCCAGCCGCCGGGGCGACCTGTCGAACAATGGATGCGCGGCGGGCGACAGCCAATACGGCCGCCATCGCCATGCCCGGAACAGTGCGGACCGCTGGCGGCGCGACTGGCGCGCGGTGCCGGACGCGCCGGCGCGGCGGACGCTCAGGCCTTCTCCATCGTGCACAGCAGCGGATGCTGGTTCATGCGCGAGAACTCGTTGACCTGCGCGACCTTGGTTTCGGCGACTTCGCGGCTGTAGACCCCGCAGATGCCGCGGCCGCGGGTGTGGACGTGCAGCATCACCTGGGTGGCCTTGTCCAGGTCCATGGCGAAGAAGTTCTGCAGTACGGCCACCACGAAATCCATCGGGGTGTAGTCGTCGTTCAGCAGCATCACCTGGTACAGCGGCGGCGGCGCGACCTCGGGCTTGCCGGGTTCCACCAGCAGGCCATGGTCGTTCTCGTGTTGGAGCTTGCGGGGCATGCCCGGAATTATAGCGGCTGGCCCGGCGCAGCTGCGCCAAATTGGACGTGAACACCCCGGCCGCCGCACAATTTGCGCCTGATCAACCAATCCCGCAGGGAACGCATGAAGAAGTACGTGGCAGCAATGATGGTGGCGGGCATGTGCGCCGGCATGGCCGGGAACGCCCTCGCCGGCGAGCCCGATGCCGCCGTCGGCCGGCTGCTCGACTCGCTGGAATACAAGTATGAGGTCGACGAGGATGGCGATTACCGCCTGGTGTTCGACATGGAGGACGAACGCACCCAGCTGGTGTTCGTGCGCTCGTCGGTCGAGACCTATGGCGCCCATCGCGTGCGCGAGATCTGGTCGCCGGGCTACAAGGCCCCCGGCCCGCAGTTTCCGGCACTGGTCGCCAACCGCCTGCTGGAGGATGCCAACGACTCCAAGCTCGGCGGCTGGGTAAAGCAGGGCGACCTGGCCATGTTCGTGGTCAAGATCGATGCCGACGCCAAGGCCGACGTGCTCAGCGACGCGATCGACGCGGCGATCAAGAGCGCCGATGCGATGGAACTGGAACTGACGGCGAAGGACGAGTACTGAGGGTGAATGCGTTGAGCTCCCAGCGCTGGGCGCCGCACGTCACCGTGGCCACCGTGGTGTGCCGCGCCGGGCAACTGCTGCTGGTGGAAGAGGAAAAGGACGGGCGGCGGGTGTTGAACCAGCCGGCCGGACACCTCGATGCCGGCGAGAGCCTGGTCGAGGCGGCCGTGCGCGAAACCCGCGAGGAAACCGGCTGGGAGGTGCGGCCCACCGCGTTCATCGGCGCCTACCAATGGAACGCGCCCGACGGCACGCCGTTCCTGCGCTTCGCCTTTGCCGCCGAACCGCTGCGGCAGCATCCGGAGCAGCCGCTGGACAGCGGTATCGTGCAGGCGCTGTGGCTGACCCCGGCCGCGTTGCAGGCGGACATGGCGCGGCTGCGCAGCCCGCTGGTGTGGCAGACCGTTTCGGACTGGCTGGCCGGGCAGCGTCATCCGCTTTCCCTCGTGAGGCAGCTGCGATGAGCCGCCCGGATGTGGTGGTGGGGGTCTCCGGCGGGGTCGATTCCTCCGTCGCCGCCCTGCTGCTGGTGCAGCAGGGGCTGGATGTCGCCGGCCTGTTCATGCAGAACTGGGCGGACGATGGCAGCGGGCATTGCCGCGCCGAGGACGACCGCCGCGACGCGGTGGCCGTGTGCGGGCGGCTGGGCATCCCGTTCCATTTCCGCGATTTCTCGGCCGAGTACTGGCAGGGCGTGTTCGAGCATTTCCTGGCCGAGTACGCGGCCGGGCGCACGCCGAACCCGGACGTGCTGTGCAACCGCGAGGTCAAGTTCAAGCACTTCCTGGACGCCGCCCGCGAACTGGGCGCCGGACGCATCGCCACCGGCCACTATGCCCGGGTGGAACAGGCGGGCGGGCGCTGGCGGTTGTTGCGCGGCGCCGACCGCGGCAAGGACCAGAGCTACTTCCTGCACCAGCTGGGCCAGGCGCAGCTGGCCGCCACCGTGTTCCCGATCGGCCACCTGGAAAAGAGCCAATTGCGCCGGATCGCCCGGGAAAGCGGGCTGCCGACCCACGCCAAGAAGGACTCGACCGGTATCTGTTTCATCGGCGAGCGCGATTTCCGCCAGTTCCTGGGCCAGTACCTGCCCGCCCGCGAAGGCGAGATCCGCGATCCGCACGGACAGCCCATCGGCCGCCACCCGGGCGTTTTCTATTTCACCCTGGGCCAGCGCGAGGGCCTGAATATCGGCGGCGTGCGCGGGCGGCCGGCGGCCCCCTGGTATGTGGTCGGCAAGGACGTGGCGGCCAACATCCTGTATGTCGACCAGGGCCACGACAGCCCCTGGCTGCAGTCCAGCCGGCTGCGCACCGAAGCCATGCACTGGATCGCCGGCAGCGCGCCTGCCGCCACCTTCACCTGTACCGCGCAGACCCGCTACCGGCAGCCGGACGAACCCTGCCGCGTGAGCGTCGGCGACGACGGCACCGTGCAGGTGCAGTTCGAGCGGCCGCAGCGGGCAGTCACGCCCGGCCAGTCGCTGGTGCTGTATGACGGCCCCGAATGCCTGGGCGGCGCGGTCATCGCCGCCACCGACGCACCGCTGGAGCAGCGTGCGCCCTGCCCCGTTTCCCTTGAGAGGCAAGCATGAGTTCTTCCTTCGACGACCGTGTCCTGGCACTGGCCGGCATCGCCCAGGCCCTGCAGCAGGTGCGGCGCATCGCCGAAACCGGCCATTCCGACAACGCGGTGGTCCGCACCGCGATGGACAGCGTGATGCGCATCAACGCACCGTCCCCTGCCGCGGTATACGGCGACAGCCACCAGCTCGAACCGGGGCTGCGCCTGCTGCGCGACTACTTCGGCAACCAGGGCAAGGACGCGCTGCTGCCGCGCCTGGCGCTGTCGGTGATGCAGCTCGAACGCCGCTTCGTGCGCGAGCGCGCCACCGTGGACAAGGTCCAGGCCGGCATCGAGCGTGCCGCCGCGCAGGCCCGCGAGCTGGGCGACCCGGCCCACCCCGAGGTGCTCGGCGCCATGGGCGGCCTGTACGCGGACACCATCAGCCAGCTCAAGCCGCGGATCATGGTGCAGGGCAATCCGCACTACCTGGGCCAGGCGGGCGTGGTCGCCGAGATCCGTGCCCTGCTGCTGGCGGCGGTGCGCTCGGCGGTGCTGTGGCGCCAGCTCGGCGGCAGCTACTGGGACTTCCTGTTCTCGCGCAAGGCCATGCTCGAAGCGATCTCGCGACGGTTACGCGGCGGCGGCTAAAGACCCGACCGGCACGGCCGATACTGCAATCGTGACTCTCCCGAGAACGTCCATGTATTCACGCATTGCAATCCGCCTGGCCGCCCCGCTGGCCCTTACCTTCCTGCTGGCATTGGCGCTGGCCTTCGCCTGGCCCGCGGCCGTGGTGTGGGCGGTCCTGACCACCATGGCGCTGAGCTGGCTGGTGTTCGCCTACTGGAGCGCCTACAGCCAGTCGCAGCGTTCGCCCGAGCACGCCCGCGTGCTCAAGGAGCAGGACCAGCTGCTCAACGAGCTGCGCAGCTTCGTCAGCAACGAGATCGATGGTTCGCGCGGCGAGATCGAACGCGCCCGCGAACTGATCCGCCAGGCGGTCGCCGGGCTGGGCAGCAGCTTCGATGCGATGAACCGCAAGTCGCGCCAGCAGAGCCAGGCGCTGGCCCGCATCGTCGACCGCGCCGGCGAGGATGGCGGTGGCGGCGTGGACGTGGCGCGTTTCGCCCAGCACGCCAGCCACCAGATGGAGCAGCTGGTCGAGGCGCTGGAACAGGTCAGCGGCCAGAGCAGCAACACCGTGCAGCACATCGACCAGATGGCGCAGCACCTGGACGGCATCTTCGCCCTGCTGGAAGACGTGAAGTCGATCGCCGACCAGACCAACCTGCTGGCGCTGAACGCCGCCATCGAGGCCGCACGTGCCGGCGAAGCCGGGCGCGGGTTTGCGGTGGTCGCCGACGAGGTGCGCAACCTGTCCGAGCGCTCGACCACCTTCAACGAGCAGATCCGCAAGCTCGCGCACAGCTCCAAGGACGCCATCGCCAAGGTCCGCGAGACCGTCTCGCACATGGCCTCGCGCGACATGGACCGCTCCCGCGAGGCGCGCCACGAGGCTGCGGCCATGCTGGAGAACGTGGCGGCGATCAACAGCTCGCTGGGCGATGGCATGCGCGAGATCTCCGAATGCGGCCGCGCCATCGACAGCAGCGTCGCCGACGCGGTGCGCGCCCTGCAGTTCGAGGACATCGCCACCCAGGCGCTGGGCGGCGTGCACACCCACCTGGACCGCCTGACCGCAATCAACCGCGAAGCCGTGGCGCTGCAGGAGCTGCTGCATCGCAGTGGCGGCGCGCTCGACGGCGAACTGGTGCTTGCGCTGCAGCGCACCGGCAGCCGCCTGCGCGAAATGCGCAGCGAGTGGGAACGCCCGCCGCACAAGCCGGTGGCGCAGCAGAGCATGGGCGCGGGAACGGTTGAGCTGTTCTGATTCCCGCTACGATGCGACAACGACCCCGGCCCCGGCCGGGGTTTTGTCGTTGCCGGCCGGCTGGGCGGCAGCGGCAGCGGCGGCGAACCCGCAGACGACCGAAGCCGTGCCCGGCAGCGCTGTTGCGCGCAGCCGCCTGGCGGCGCTGGAAGCCATGCTGCAGCAGGAACTGGTATGCACCCCGCGGCTGCCCACGGGCGAAGCTCCCGGGCAGGATGATCCGCCAGCGACCCTGGTAGCCTGGGACCTGGCGTTCTGCAGGCGTGCGCCCCCCCCTGCGATCGAGTGACCGCGCCACGGCGTGACTGCCGCATCGCGGCGAGCCGCACCCGCACCCGCATCTGCCATCTGCAGCGGCCGTACCCGCGCCGCGCCGCCTGCCTTCCCCGGTGCATGCTGGCGTGGCCGGCCACCCGGACACTTTGCAGCCCGGGCTGGCCGACCTTCACCGCGCTGCCGCCTGCCCACGGCCTGGCGGACGCGGCGCCGGCCAGTGCGCTCTCCTTGCATGGACCCGCCGGCGCCGTGATCGCCCTTGGCCGGCAGGTGTCATGCACGCGTGTTGCCGGCGGCATCAGCGCAGTGCCCGCAGCCGGCCGCGCGTGGCCGGCACGGCCTGTTGCGCCCCGGGACGGGGCGCGGGCGGTTCACCGGGTGCGCCCGACGGGCGCTCTTCGGCCACGGCTGCGGCCTGGAGGATGGAAGCGCCGTGCCCGGCGCCGGGCACGGGCGTGGCGGCCCGCTCCACCGGACGTGGCAGGACGCAGCAGGAAGCGGCGTGTGGGGGCCGGGCCGTTGCTCAGCTGACGGCGGCCGGGACGTCCGCCTGCGTGGGCGCCTGCGGGCCCGGGCCGTCGCCCTCGTCGCAGCGGCGCAGCCACTGCGCCATGTCCCGCGAAGGCAGCGGGCGCGAGTACAGGTAGCCCTGGATCTCGTCGCAGCCCTGGCGCAGCAGCATCGCCTCTTCCTGGCGCGTTTCCACGCCCTCGGCCACCACCTGCATGCCCAGCGCGTGGCCGAGGTGGACGATGGCCTGGGTGACCTCGGCGGTGCCGGCATCGTGCAGCATGCGCTGGACGAAGCTGCGGTCGATCTTGAGGCGCTGCACCGGGAATCGGTTGAGGTAGTGCAGGTTGGAGAAGCCGGTACCGAAATCGTCCACGGCCAGCAGCACGCCGTTGCGTTCGAAGGTGTCGAAGCACTGCCGCAGCGCATCGCTGTCGCGGATCAGGGCCGACTCGGTCAGTTCCAGTTCCAGCCGGTGCGGTGGCCAGCGGTGGCGTTCGCAGAGGGCGATCACCTGCTCGGCGAAGCCGCGCTCGCGCAGCTGCATGGCCGATACATTGACCGCGACGCGTTCGAACATCAGCCCCGCGGCATGCCAGGCGGACGCCTGGCGGCAGGCCTCGTTGAGCACCCACTCGCCGATGCGCGCGATCTCGCCGCACTTCTCCGCCACCGGGATGAACTCGGCCGGGCTGCACGGCCCCAGTTCCGGGCAGGCCCAGCGCAGCAGCGCCTCGATCGCCGGCGGCCGCGTGCCGTCGACGTTGACCAGGGGCTGGTAGACCAGCTGGAACTCCTCGCGCTCGAGCGCGCCGTGCAGCGCGTGCTCGATCTGCAGGCGGCGCTGGATGCCGGCCAGCACGTCCTGGCTGTAGTACTGGTAGGTGTTGCGACCGGCTTCCTTGGCCGCGTGCATGGCGGCGTCGGCCGCGCGCAGCAGGGTGTCGAAATCGCGATGGCTGTCGTCGGCGAGCGCGATGCCGACGCTGGCCCCCACCTTCAGCGTGGTGTCGCCACGGTGCAGCGGCGAGGCCAGCGAGGCGATCAGCTTGCGCGCGACATGGCCGGCATCGGCCGGGTCGGCGAGGTGGCGCAGCACCACGACGAACTCGTCGCCATTGAAGCGCCCGAACAGGTCGGCGTTGCGCAGGTTCTGGTGCAGCCGCGCCGCGGCCGCCTTGAGCAGCATGTCGCCGGTGGCGTGGCCGAAGGTGTCGTTGATCGACTTGAAGCCGTCCAGATCGACGAACAGCATCGCCAGGATCTTGCCGTTGCGGCGCGACTCGGCGATCGCTTCCTCGGTCTGCTCGCGCAGCAGGATGCGGTTGGGCAGCCCGGTCAGGAGGTCGTAATGGGCCAGCAGCTCGATGCGCTCGTTGGCCTCGCGTTCGCGGGTGATGTCGCGGAACAGCACCACGAAGCGCTCCGGCAGGCCTTCGCGCCGGTCCAGCTCGATCTGCACCTGCACCCACACCCGCTGTCCGGAATGCCGGTAAAAGCACAGGTCCAGCTGTTCGGGCAGGCCACCTTCGGCGATACGGGTAAGCGCGGCTTCGAAGCTGTCGCGCGAATCGGGCGTGTACAGCGCCAGCGTCTGCTCCAGCGTCACCGGCTCCTTGCGCAGGCCGTGGATGCGGTAGCACTCATCGGTCCAGAGCATGCCGCGGGTGGTCACCTCGATCTCGCAGCCGCCGATGCGGCCCAGCGCCGAAACGCGGTTGAGCAGTTCGGTGCGCCAGCGGATCAGGGCGTCGGTCTGGCGCTGCTCGGTCACGTTCTGCAGCTGCCCGGCCACGCGCCGCACGCGCCCGCCGGCATCGTGCTGGGGGTGCATCCAGATCCGCAGGTGGATGCCGGGGACTTCCATCGGTGCTGCCGGCAGTACCAGCTCGAATGCATGCGGCTGGCCTTCGCGCTGCAGGCGCCGCCACGCTGCCAGCACCTGGGCGCGGGCATCGGCGTCGAGCATGTCCAGCCAGCGTCGGCCCGGCGGCATGCTGCCCGGGGGACGGCCGATGGCGGCGAGCATCTCGTCCGACCAGGAAAAGCCACCGTCGCGCTCCCACGACCAGGTTCCCAGGCCCGCGATGCGCTGCAGGTGGCGCAGTTGCACCTGCTGTTCGTCGACGTCGGCGCCCAGCGCATCCGCCGCGGCGATCCCGATGCGGATGCCGGCCATGCGCAGTGGCTGGCCGTCGGCCGTCCGCGCCACCACCTGGCCACGATCCTGCACCCGTTGCCATCCGCCATCGGCGCGGCGCACGCGCAGCCGGCAGGCATACGCCACGGCAGCATCGTGCAGGTGCGCCCGCAGGGCGGCGCGCTGCACGGCGCGGTCATCGGGATGGGTGCGTTCCAGCCATTCGTGCACGGAGCCGGCGACAGGGCCGGCTCCGGCCTGCCGCTCCAGGGAAGCCAGCAGGTGCGCCGGCACGTCCCACTCCCAGACGCCGTGGCCGGCGTCATGCAGCAGCTGCGGCCAGCGCCCGTCGGCCAGCGCGGCGGCCGGGGCGGCAGTGAAGATATAGGCGCAGACCGTGCCGTCCTGCGCGCGCGCGGCGCTCAGGAAGCCATCCACGCGCTGCTCACCGGCGGGCACCGAACAGGGCAGCAGCCCCTGGCCGGCGACCCGGTCGCGCAGGCCCAGCAGGGCCTGGCGGTGCGCCTGCAGGCCGCGCGGCAGGTCCAGGGTGCGGGCCGTGGCATTGGCGGCCAGCGGATGACCCTCCGGATCGAGCAGCACGATCGCCCCCTCCAGCGGATGGCTCATCATGCTAGCAATCACGCCCTGATCCACGCGCTACCGCTCCAGTCAAACACCCGAGGTCCGGGAACTCTATGGATAACGGCAGCCGTGCATGGAAATTGAGTACTGCGTCATCGCGGTTTGCGATGGCCCGTTAAGATGTCTCCGGATCGAACACGGCACCCTGCCACGGCACATGCACAACGGCTCCCTCCCTTCGCGGCATCCGGCCCCCACGGAGTCGGCAATGGCCGGCCTGCAACGCACTACATATGGTGTGGTGGCGACAGGCGGCGTACTGATCCTGCTATGCGGCCTGTTGCCCTGGACCTGGCAGGCGATCCCGGCCCATCCGCTGGCCTGGAGTGTGACCTCCGTCATCCTTGTGGCCGCCTACATGGCCCTGGCGCTGCTCCTGCTCCTGCCGCGGCTGGCCCGGGTGCGGGTGCTGGCGGCGCGCGACGTCAGCGAGCTCGAGACCAGTCGCAAGGCGCTGGAGACGGGAAACCGGGAGCTGCAGGCCATGGCCGGGCGCCTGTTCTCGGTGCAGGAAGACGAGCGCCGGGCGATTTCCCGCGACCTGCACGACGATATCGGCCAGGCGGTCACCGCGATCAAGCTGGCGGCGCACGCGGCGATGGACGAGGACGACGCCCAGCGCCGTCGCGAGGACCTGGGACAGATCGTGGAACTGGTCGACAGCACGGTGGTGCGGCTGCGCAACCTGTCGATGCTGCTGCGCCCGCCGCAGCTCGATGCGCTCGGGCTGGAGGCGGCACTGCGCTGGCAGGCCGGGCAGCTGTTCCGCTCCTCGCCGGTGGAACTGCAGATGGATGTGGAAGACCTGCCGCAACGCCCCGACAACGAGGTCGAGCAGGCCTGTTTCCGGATTGCCCAGGAGAGCCTGACCAATGCCCTGCGGCATGCGCTGGCCAGCCAGGTGCGGCTGTGCCTCGAGGACGATGGCGGCGGCCGCCTGCGGCTGCGCGTGACCGACGACGGCGAAGGTTTCGATCCCCACGGCCCGCGCGGACTGGGGCTGGTGGTGATGCGCGAACGCGCGCAGAGCGTCGGCGGCTGGCTGCGCATCCACACCGCGCCGGGCGAAGGCACCCAGGTCGAACTGCACCTGCCCTACCGCATGCCGCAGGCGGCCGCCTGCCAGGGAGCCTGAAGATGTGGAACCCTGCCCCGCTGCCGGCCGCCGGGATGCCCGCCCCGCCCCGCCTGGGTGCCGGCAACCCGGAGCTGGCGGCCATGGTCGCCGATGCGGCCGCCGGCGGCACGCCGCTGATGCTGCTGCACCTGGACATCGACCACTTCGCCTCGGTCAACGAGAACATGAGCGCCGATGTCGGCGACCAGGCGCTGGTCCTGATCGCGCAGCGGCTGGGCGACCACCTGCGCGGCCGCGGCCGGCTGTGGCGGCACGGCAGCGATGAGTTCGTGCTGGCGATCCCGCGCGCGGACGGGGTGCCGTTGCCCGAGGAAATGGCCGAACAGCTGCGCCAGCAGATGGAGCTGCCGCTTTCGGTGCTGCCCTACACCCTGTTCCTGACCGCCAAGATCGGCGTGTCGCTCAGCCCGGAACATGCCACCGACCCGAGCCGCCTGCTCGACCTGGCCGAGGATGCGCTGCACCAGGCCGGCCGCGAGGGCGGCAACGTGGTGCAGGTGCACATGCTGCACAAGCCGCTCAGCGCGCACAGCGAGAGCATCATTTCCCGGCAGCTGGTGGACGCCATCGACAACGGCGAACTGCGCCTGCGCTACCAGCCGCTGGTCAGCGCCCGCGACGGCCACGTCGTAGGCATGGAGGCGCTGCTGCGCTGGCAGTCGCCGACGCTGGGCATGCTGGTGCCGGAACGCTTCATGCGCACCGCCGAACGGCTGGGCATCATCGTCCAGATCGGCGCCTGGGTGCTGGAAATGACCCTGCGCCAGGCGCGCATCTGGCGCGACCAGGGCTTCGACGACTTCAACATCGCGGTCAACGTGTCCACCCTGCAGCTGCTGCGGCCGAGCTTCTTCGCCGAGACCATGGCGATGCTGCAGTCCACCGGGGTGCCGGCGCGCATGCTGACCCTGGAAATCAACGAGAGCGCGCTGACCAACAACGTCAACTTCGTCTACGAGACCCTGGCCAACCTGCGCAACGAGGGCATCAGCCTGAGCCTGGACAATTTCGGCACCGGCGATTCCAGCCTCAGCGCGCTGGTGCGCTACCCGGTGGACAAGCTGAAGATCGACCGCAGCTTCATCAAGAGCGCGCCGGCGGCCAATCGCGAGGCGGCCATCTCGCGCGCGATCATCGCCATGGGCCACCAGCTGGGCATGACGGTGATCGCCAACGGGGTCGAGTCGCAGGCGCAGCTGGGTTTCCTGCGCCGCAACGACTGCGATGTGTTCCAGGGCTATCTGTTCGGCGAGCCGATGTCGGTCGAAGCCGCCGGCATGACCCTGCGCCGCCGCTACCTGCGCCCGGAGGCATTCGCCGAGACCCGCCCGGACCGCACCCTGCTGCTGCTGGACGACGAGGAGAACGTGCTGCGCTCGCTGGTGCGCCTGTTCCGCCGCGACGGGTACCGCATCCTCGCCGCCGGCAACGTGCGCGACGCCTTCGACCTGCTGGCGATCAACGACGTGCAGGTGATCCTGTCCGACCAGCGCATGAGCGACATGAGCGGCACCGAGTTCCTGGGCCGGGTGAAGATGCTCTACCCGGACACGATCCGGCTGGTGCTGTCCGGCTATACCGACCTCAATACCGTCACCGACGCGATCAACCGCGGCGCGATCTACCGTTTCCTGACCAAGCCCTGGAACGACGACGAACTGCGCGAGCACATACGCCAGGCGTTCCGCACCCACGACGAGAAGCGCGGCGGCCGCCAGGGCCGGTCGATCAACGGCGTGGAATGAGGCGCGCGCGCCGACCGGCCCGGGCGCCGCTGGCGCTCAGCCCTTCGGCTGGCGGATCGGCAGCACGATGCGGAAGCGCGAGCCCTCGCCCACCGTGCTGTCCAGGTCGATGCGGCCGTGGTGCTTGTTGACGATGCCGTAGGAGATCGACAGGCCCAGCCCGGTACCGCTGCCCACCGGCTTGGTGGTGAAGAACGGGTCGAAGATGCGCTGGCGCAGCTCCGGGGAAATGCCCGAGCCGTTGTCCTGGAACTCGATCCACACCTCGTCGCCGTCCACGCCGGTGCTGACCACGATATGCCCGCGGTCGGCGATGGCATGGCCGGCGTTGAGCAGCATGTTCATGTACACCTGGTTCAACTCCGACGGCAGGCACTCGACCATCGGCAGCTCGCCGTAGTGGCGCTCCAGGGTGACCTTGTACTTGAGCTCGTTCCAGATGATGTTGATCGTCGATTCCAGCCCCGCGTGCAGGTCGGCCAGCTTCCACGACTCGTCGCGCCCGGAGTACGAGAAATCCTTCAGGTCGCGCACGATGCGCGTCACCCGCTCGATGCCCTCGCGCGACTCGGCCATCAGCTGCGGCAGGTCGCGGCTGATGAAGTCGATGTCCAGGCGGTCGCGGATGTCGTCGATCTCCGGGATCAACGCCTTCGGATCCGGCGCGCGCAGGGCGCGCTCGTAGGCCTCGATGACGGTGAACAGGCTGCGCAGGTATTCCTGCAGGCTGCCCAGGTTGGAGTGGACATAGCCGATCGGGTTGTTGATCTCGTGGGCCACGCCGGCCGCAAGCTGGCCGATCGACGCCATTTTTTCCGACTGCAGCAGCTTCTCCTGGGCACCATTGAGCCGCAGGTAGGCCTGGCGCAGTTCGGCATGGCGGCGCTGCAGCTCGTTCTCGTAGTCTTCCTGGCCGTCGATGTGGCGGAACAGCGCCAGGAAGGCCTGTTCGCCCTGGTGTTCGTGGTGGTACAGGTGGACGATCACCGCGCGCGCGCCCAACGGCAGGCTGCCGCTCCAGCACCCCGATTCGCGGGCCTGGCCCAGCGCCACCGCCGGCAGCAGGTCCATCAGGCGCCGGGCCAGCTCGGCCACTTCGCCGGGCTGCGCGCCGAACAGGTCGCGCACCACGCCGTTGGCCAGGGCGACCTCGCCCCTGTCGTTGAACAGCAGCATGCCGTCACGCATGCGGTCGCTCAGCGCACGCAGCACGACGGGAGACGGAAAGGGCGCGAACGGAGGGGATGCGGTATCGGCCACGGGGCGACGGGTCGGCGGGACGGTCGCCCACTATAACCGCGCAGGCGCAGGCACGAGAGGCCTGGCGGGGGCTTCCGTCAGGCGACGGCGAGCGGCTTGCGGGTGTGCAGCAGGTGCGCCTGGCCCTTGGCGTCGTAGGCCGACGAGGCCTCGCTGCGGCCCAGCTGGCGCAGTGCCCAGCTGACCTCGCGGCGGCGCCGGGCCAGCAGTACGCCGTTGGCGCGGTTGCGCTCGGCCAGCTCGCGCAGGCGTTCGGCGTGTTCCAGCGGCGGCCGCGCCTCGAGGACGCGCAGCGCCTCCAGTTTCAGGCTCGTGGCCGCCACCAGCGCCTGCACGTCGTGCTCGACCAGCGCCTGGCGCTCGCCATCGAGCGCGTCGCTCAACTGCTGCAGTGGATCGGCCACGCCCAGCTTCATGCCTGCAGCTGTCCGTCCAGATCCAGCATGCGCTTGGCAATGGCGTCCGGGTTGATCCGGTAGCTGCCGTTTTCCAGCGCTTCGCGGACGGCCTGCACGCGCGCGGTGTCGATCGCCGGGGCGGCGGACAGTTCGCGCTGCATGGCCTGCAGGCTGGTGGCTTCGCCGGTCAGGCGCACGCTGTCGGCGGCCTCGACCGGACGCGCCTCGCCGCTGCCGGCGGGGGTGGCCTTGGCGGGCGTGGCGACCGGGCGCAACTGGGCGCTTGCCGTGATCCCGCCGTCGATTTTCTGGCTCATGTGATGGAAGTCCTGATTCGGTACACAAGGGTTAACGGCAACGGGGCACTGATCTTTAGTGGAATCTAACGGGAAACCAGAACATCGCCGCTGGCCGTGGCCACGCCCTGCACCACCCGCCGCGAGGACAGGTTCTCGACCGGCACCCGGTCGGCCTCGCCCGCATCGGCGAGCGCCTTGCCCGCCACCCGCACCTCGACCCCGCCGCGCCGGGATACCAGCGCGACGCTGTCTCCACGCCGGATGATACGCGGGGAGACCAGATCGCCGGCCGACAGCAGGCTGCCGGCGCCCATTGCGCGCCGGGCCACCCGGCCGATGGCCGCCTGCGGATCGGACAGTACCGCCCCGGCGATGCGCGCGGTGTCACGACGCACACTGCCGATATCGGCGGCGGACAGCACTTCTCCAGCGGCGACGCCGCGGGCCAGCACCAGCACGTCCTGCTCGCGCCGCACCGTCACCGGTACGAACAGCTTCCAGCCGCCGGCCTGGGGACAGGCCACTTCCACGGTCCGGTTGCCGGTGGCGCGGGCCTGCAGGGGCGCCGGACAGGCCGGCAGGCGCAGCCCGGCATCGACACTGGCCTCGGCTTCGGTGGCCGGGTCGAGCGTGGACAGCGCGGCCGCGCGGATCGAGGCCACCGACTGGAAATCGGCGGCCTGGACCGGCAGGGCCAGCAGCAGGCATAACAGGACCGGCAGGCGCATGGGGAAACTCCGCCACGGAAACAATGGCCACTGCCCTGCAAGTGGCGTGCCGGAACGCGCCCGCGCCCGGCGACAGGGCCGCTGCCGCGTTGCCCGGGCCGGCGCCGCGCGGAATGGCTGCGGGTACCGCGCCGTGGCCGGGGACGGCTGTCGGCCCGGCACCCGCGCGATCGTTCGCGCCTGCCCTCAAGTCCCGCCCCCGCCCTGCCGATACCGGCTGCATGTCACATGACCTGCTCAACCGCATCGACCAGCGCACCCGGCTGGCCGGCCACAACCGACTGGCCCTGCTGCTGTTCCGCCTCGGTGGCCGTCAGCTTTTTGGCGTCAACGTCTTCAAGGTGCAGGAAGTGCTGCGGCGCCCGTCCCTGTTCCAGGTGCCCGGCCTGCCGTCGCAGTTCTCCGGGGTGGCCGACGTGCGCGGCCGCTCGGTGCCGGTGCTGGACCTGGGGCTGGCGATCGGCCACCCCGAGCGCGAGCCCGACGCGGACACCTCGCCGGGCTATCTGGTGGTCACCGAGTTCAACCGCTCGGTACAGGGCTTCCTGGTCAGCGGCGTGGAACGGATCGTCAACATCGCGGTGGAGGACATCCAGCCGCCGCCGGAACTGGGCGCCGAGGCCAGCTACCTGACCGCGGTCACCCGCTTCCAGGGCGAACTGATCCAGGTGATCGACGTGGAAAGCGTGCTGGCCGACATCGCCCAGATCAGCAAGGATGCGGTGCTCGATCCGTCGATGGTCCTGCCCGCCGGCGCACCGCCGATGCAGGTGCTGGTGGTGGACGACTCGCGCGTCGCCCGCCAGCAGATCCGCAGCGTGCTCGACCAGCTGGGGGTCACCGCCACCCTGCTGTCCGACGGCAAGCAGGCCCTGGAGCATCTGCTGCAGATCCACGCCGCGGGCGAAAACCCCGCCGAACGCTATGCCATGGTCATCTCGGACATCGAGATGCCGGCCATGGACGGCTACACCCTGACGACGGAAATCCGCCGCCATCCGGGGCTGGCCGGGCTGTTCGTGCTGCTGCACACCTCGCTGTCGGGCGTGTTCAACAACGCCATGGTCGAGCGGGTCGGCGCCAATGCCTTCGTGCCCAAGTACAGCGCCCACGAACTGGCCGACTTCGTCCTGCAGCGCCTGCGCCAGGTAGCCGCGGCGGCGTGATGCCGCCGCCGGCCCCGGCGCCGCGGCGCGGCCTGGCCCCTCCACCGCGGCCACCGGGGCGGCCGCCGGGGTGAACCGGCCGCGGGGCATGCCCGCGCCTGCCTGCCCCCCGCGGCCGTCTTCTGGCACGCCGCTTGCAGCCTCCCGGGCATCGTTCCCCCGGGAGGCGCGCCATGCCCAACCTGATTTCCAACTACCTGGGCATCCATGCCCAGGCCATGCCGTTGCGCGAGCAGCGCATGAAGCTGATCGCCGGCAACCTGGCCAACGCCGACACCCCGGGCTACAAGGCCCGCGACCTGGATTTCGATGCCGCCCTGCGCAGCGCCAGCGGCGCCGATGGCAACGGCCTGCTGACCACCACCGCCGAACAGCACTACCGCATCGGCGGTGACGGCCTCAATCCCTTCCAGGTGCTGCGCCCCGGCGTGCAGCCGAGCCTGGACGGCAACACCGTGGATCCGGATGCCGAGCGCGCCGCCTACGGCCGCGCCGCGCTGGAGTACCGCGCCTCGCTGAGCTTCGTCGAGTCGAAGGTACGCACCCTGACCACCGCCATCACCGGCCAGTAAGGGGAGCGCCATGAGCAACCTGCCCATCTTCGACATCGCCGGCTCGGCGCTGCAGGCGCAGTCGGTGCGCATGAGCACCATCGCCTCCAACCTGTCCAACGCCGACACCGTGGCCGGTTCGGCCGACGCCGCCTACAAGCCGCTGGAACCGATCTTCCAGGCGGTCACCAGCCGCGAGGACCCGCGCCTGACCCGGGTGGAGGTCAAGCAGGTCACGCAGAGCGAAGCCCCGCCGCTCAAGCGCTACGAACCCCACCATCCGCTGGCCGACGGCGACGGCTACGTGTATTCGCCGGACATCGACCCGGTGGCGCAGATGGTCAATCTCATCTCCACCTCGCGCAACTACCAGGCCGGCGTGGAGATGCTCAACACGGCCAAGGAACTGACCCTGGCCACCCTGACCATGGGCCGCTGAGCCGGCCGCCACAGGATTCCGTCATGAGCAGCATCAACACCAATACCGACCTGTTCGGCGCGCTCGGGCTCAACGCCCCGGCCGCGAAGAGCACCAAGAAGAAGGACGCGCTGGACCAGGCCGACTTCCTGCGGCTGATGACCACCCAGCTGCAGCACCAGGATCCGCTCAAGCCGATGGACAACAGCCAGATGGTCGCGCAGATGGCGCAGCTGTCCACGGTGCAGGGCATCAGCGACCTGAACAAGAGCGTCACCGGCTTCCAGGAATCGATGGCCGGCGACCAGATCCTGCGCGGCGCGGCCATGGTCGGCCACGACGTGCTGGTGCCCTCGACCAAGTTCATGCTCGGCGACGACGGCACCACCGGCGGCACCCTGGCCGCGCCGGGCGCCGGCACGATCGTCGTCGACATCACCGATGCCAACGGCAACAAGGTCGACCAGATCAGCGTTGCGGCCGATGCCTCGGGCGAAGTGCCGTTCGAGTGGGACGGCACCGACGCCAACGGCAAGCGCATGCCGGCCGGCGCCTACACCATCGCCGCCACCTACACCGATGCCAGCGGCAAGCAGACCAAGCTCAGCACCTACGTCGAGGCCGAGGTGGAGAGCGTGACGGTCGGATCCGACGGCCTCTACCTGAACCTCAAGGGGCTCGGCGCGGCCCCGCTCGACTACGTGCTCCGCGTCAGCTGAGCCCCCTCTTCCACGGATTCCCAGGAGTATCGCCATGGGCTTCAACGCCTCCCTGTCCGGCATCAGCACCGCCAACGCCGACCTGAGCGTCACCGCCAACAACATCGCCAACGTCAACACCGTCGGCTTCAAGGAATCGCGCGCCGAGTTCGCCAACGTCCTGACCGCGACCGGCTATGGCCTGCAGAACAACGCCATGGGTTCGGGTGCGCGCCTGACCAACGTGGCCCAGCAGTTCTCGCAGGGCAACATCGACCAGACCGGCCGCAGCCTGGACCTGGCGATCGCCGGCGAAGGCTTCTTCACCCTGAACATGAACGGCTCGCGGGTGTACTCGCGCGCCGGCAACTTCCAGGCCGACAAGAACGGCTACGTGGTCAATCCGCAGGGCGCACGCCTGCAGGTCTACGCCCCCAGTGCCGACGGCACCCGCTTCGATGGCGCCCTGACCGACCTGCGCCTGCTGTCCGGCGACAGCGCGCCGCGCCCGACCAGCCAGCTCGAGCTGGCCTTCACCCTGCCGGCCAACGCCAAGGAACCGACGATCACGCCGTTCGACCCGGCCGTCAGCAACAGCTACAGCCACTCCAGTGGCGGCATCACCGTGTTCGACTCGCTGGGCGTCAGCCACATCCAGACCTCGTACTTCGTCAAGACCGCCAACCCCAACGAGTGGGCGGTCTACAACTTCGTCGACGGCGTGCCGGTCAACAACGGCAGCGTGCCGGGCGATCCCACCGCCACCCCGCCGGTCCCGGCGGTCATCGGCACCCCGACCCTGCTGCAGTTCTCCGACAGCGGCGCGCTGATCACGCCGGCCGACGGCAAGATCACCCTGGGCTCGTTCACCCCGAGCACCGGCGCCGGCCAGCTGGCGATGAGCCTGGATGTGTCCGGCTCCACCCAGTACGGCGAGAAGTTCAACCAGCACAACACCGGCCAGGACGGCTATGCCTCGGGCAAGCTCAACGAGATCAACATCTCGGAGAAGGGCGTGGTGTATGCGCGCTACTCCAACGGCGTGGACGTCGCGCTCGGCCAGGTCGCGCTGACCAACTTCAACAACCCGCAGGGCCTGCTGGGCGAAGGCAACAACCTGTGGTCGGAGACCTATGCCTCGGGCACGCCGCGTACCGGCGCGCCGGACAGCTCCGACCTGGGCCAGATCCAGGCCGGTTCGCTGGAGGCCTCCACCGTCGACCTGACCCAGCAGCTGGTGAACATGATCACCGCGCAGCGCAACTTCCAGGCCAATGCGCAGATGCTCTCGACCCAGGACCAGATCACCCAGACGGTGATCAACATCCGCTAAGCCGGCCCCGCCGGGAGCGGCGGTGCGTGCGCGCGTGATCCGCGCGCCGCGCCCCGCTCCCGGGTCTTCCGCCTCCGCCGCCGCGCCACCTCCCGCTCCCCGCTTCCAGGTCCCCGCCCCCGATGGACAAAGCCCTCTACGTCGCCATGACCGGTGCCCGCGCCTCGCTGCAGGCGCAGGCCACCGTGTCCCACAACCTGGCCAACTCCGATACGCCCGGTTTCAAGGAAGCGCTGGCCAATACCGAGGCGTTCCCGATCCAGGGCCAGGGCTATGCCTCGCGCATCGATGCCCTGCATGTCGATGCCGGGTTCAACCGCCGCATCGGCGCGCAGCAGATCACCGGCAGCGCGCTGGACCTGTCGTTGCAGCCGGGTAACTGGCTGGCGGTGCAGTCGCGCGACGGCAGCGAGGCCTATACCCGCGCCGGTGCGTTGACGCTCACCCCCAACGGCCAGCTGGTCACCGCCGACGGCAATGCCGTGCTCGACGAGAACGGCAACCCGGTGGCGGTGCCCCCGCACCAGGCCATCGAGATCGGCCACGACGGCACGCTGTCGGTCATCCCGCTGGGCGAAGGGCCGCAGACCATGGCCATGGTCGGGCGGTTGCGCGTGGTGCAGGCGCCCGACGCACGGCTGCAGCGCGGCCTCGACGGGCTGATGCGCAACACCGACCCGCAACAGCCGTTCGCGCAGGTCCAGGGCAAGGCGCTGGACAGCGGCATGCTCGAATCGAGCAACGTCGACGCGGCCGGCGCGCTGGTGCAGATGATCCAGCTGCAGCGCCAGTTCGAGATGCAGGTCAAGGTCATCAAGCACGGCGACGAGAACGCGCGCAGCGCCAACACGCTGCTGCGCCTGAACGGCTGATGCCGCTGCGCCGGCCGATTGGCGCGCGGTTCTGGCACAGGCCATGCATTACATCCTGCAACGGCCCTGAGGGCCGGCACCAGCAGCAGAGGAACCGCTCATGAATCAGGCACTGTGGGTCGCCAAGACCGGCCTGGATGCGCAGCAGACGCGCATGTCCGTTGTCTCCAACAACCTCGCCAACACCAACACCACCGGCTTCAAGCAGGACCGCGCCAGTTTCGAGGACCTGCTGTACCAGCAGGTGCGCCAGCCCGGCGGCTCGTCCTCGGCGCAGACGCAGTTGCCGACCGGCCTGCAGCTGGGCACCGGCGTGCGCGTGGTGGCCACGTCCAAGAACTTCCAGCAGGGTGGCCAGCAGCAGACCGGCCGCGCCCTGGACGTGATGGTCAACGGCCGCGGTTTCTTCGAAGTGATGCTGCCCGACGGCAGCTCGGCCTACACCCGCGACGGCAGCTTCCAGATGAGTCCGCAGGGCGAACTGGTCACCAGCAGCGGCTATCCGGTGCAGCCGGGCATCCAGATCCCGGAAGGCGCGCAGTCGCTGACCATCGGCGCGGACGGCACCGTCAGCGTGAAGATGGCCGGCGATGCGGCATCGGTCGAGATCGGCTCGCTGACCCTGACCGACTTCATCAATCCCGCCGGCCTGCAGGCCAAGGGCGAGAACCTGTACCTGGAAACCACGGCTTCCGGCCCCGCGCAGAACGGCACCCCCGGCCTCAACGGCCTCGGCGGCATCGTCCAGGGCGCGCTGGAAGGCAGCAACGTCAACGTGGTCGAGGAACTGGTGGCGATGATCGAAACCCAGCGCGCCTACGAAATGAACGCCAAGGCCATCTCCACCACCGATTCGATGCTCGGCTACCTCAACAACAACGTCTGATCGTGCCGCTTACGGAACCTGCCATGGCCCGCCTGTCCAACGTCATCCGCCTTTCCTGCGCCGCCGCCAGCCTGGTACTGCTGGGCGGCTGCGTGGTCGCCGGCGACATCCGCCCCTACCCGGCCATGGCGCCGGTGGTGCCGGTGGTCGCACCCGCGGCCGAGGCCACGGCCGGCGCGATCTACGCCGCCGGCCCGGGCCTGAACCTCTACGGCGACCGTCGTGCCCGCGACGTCGGCGACCTGCTGACCATCACCCTGGTCGAAAGCACCTCGGCCACCACCAGCGCCAATACCGCCATCGGCAAGAAGTCGAGCATGGACATCGGCTCGCCGAGCCTGTTCGGCGCACCGGTCACCCTGGGCGGCAAGGACGTGCTCGCCGCCAGCGCCAAGGGCGAACGCGACTTCAACGGCAAGGGCAGCAGCGCGCAGAGCAACCGCCTGCAGGGCAGCGTGACCGTGACCGTGATCCAGCGCCTGCCCAACGGCAACCTGGTGGTGCATGGCCAGAAGAACCTGCGTCTGAACCAGGGCGACGAGCTGGTGCAGATCCAGGGCATCGTGCGCGCGGCCGACATCGCCACCGACAACACCATTCCTTCCAGCAAGGTCGCCGACGCGCGCATCGCCTATGGCGGCCGCGGCGCGGTGGCGCAGTCCAACGCGATGGGCTGGCTGGGGCGGTTCTTCAACTCGCGCCTGGCGCCGTACTGAGGCGGATCGGATGATGACGGATACCTCCCGGACATTGGCCGCGGGCCGGCCACCGGCACCTGACCGGCACGGGCGCCTGCGGCGCTTCGTGCACGGCCTCCGCGGCACCTGCACTCCCCTGGGCCTGGCCGCGCTGCTGCTGGCGCTGGCGCTGCCGGCGCATGCCGAACGCATCAAGGACCTGGCCCAGGTCGGCGGCGTACGTGGCAACGCGCTGGTCGGCTACGGCCTGGTGGTTGGCCTGGATGGCAGCGGCGACCGTACCAGCCAGGCGCCGTTCACCGTGCAGAGCCTGAAGAACATGCTCGGCGAGCTGGGCGTCAATGTTCCGCCGAACGTCAACCCGCAGCTCAAGAACGTGGCCGCGGTGGCGATCCACGCCGAGCTGCCGCCGTTCGCCAAGCCCGGACAGACCATCGACATCACCGTGTCGTCCATCGGCAACGCGATCTCGCTGCGCGGCGGCTCGCTGCTGATGGCGCCGCTCAAGGGCGCCGACGGGCAGGTCTACGCCATCGCCCAGGGCAACCTGGTGGTGGGCGGCTTCGGTGCACAGGGCAAGGACGGTTCGCGGGTATCGGTGAACGTGCCCAGCGTCGGCCGCGTCCCCGGCGGCGCGACCGTCGAGCGCGCCCTGCCCGACGTGTTCGGCGCCAGCGGCGAGATCACCCTGAACCTGCACCAGAACGACTTCACCACCGTCGCGCGCATGGTGGCCGCGCTCAACAACGCGTTCGGCGAGGGCGCCGCGCGCGCGGTCGACGGCGTCACCGTCGCGGTGCAGGCGCCGAGCGACCAGGGCGCGCGCATCGGCCTGCTGGCGCGCATCGAGAACATCGAACTCTCGCCCGGCGCCGCGCCGGCGCGGGTGGTGGTCAATTCGCGTACCGGCACCGTGGTGATCGGTTCGCAGGTACGGGTCAGCCCGGCGGCGATCGCGCACGGCTCGTTGACGGTGACGATCAACGAGGCCACCCAGGTCAGCCAGCCCAATGCCTTCGGTGGCGGCCAGACCGTGACCGCGCCGCAGTCCACGATCACCGCCAGCAACGAAGGCAGCCGCATGTTCCGCTTCGATGGCGGCACCACGCTGGACGAGATCGTGCGTGCGGTGAACGAGGTCGGCGCCGCGCCCGGCGACCTGATCGCGATCCTGGAGGCCCTCAAGCAGGCCGGTGCGCTCAGCGCCGAGCTGGAGGTGATCTGAGCATGCGCATCGCTGCCCCGTCACTGGAGCTCAACGCGGTCACCGGCAACGACCCGGCGAAGATCGACAAGGTCTCGCGCCAGCTCGAAGGCCAGTTCGCGCAGATGCTGATCAAGAGCATGCGCGCGGCCAGCTTCGGCGACTCGCTGTTCCCCGGCGAGAACCAGATGTTCCGCGAGATGTACGACCAGCGCATTGCCGAGGCCATGACCAAGGGCCGCGGCCTGGGCCTGTCGTCGATGATCGCGCGCCAGCTCGGCGGCGCCGACAAGGCGGCCCAGCCGCTGGACACCTCGCTGGTGCCGGCGGCGAAGGCCGCGCAGGCCTACCGGCTGCTGGCCCCCGCCCCCGCAACGACGGCGCCGATGGCGCTGCCTGCGCCCCAGGCCGCGCTGCAGGCCGACCCGCTGCAGGCCGTGGCCGCCAGCGCCCCGGCCATGCCGCAGGAACAGATGCTGGACCTGATCGCCGGCCGCGACAGCGGCAGCCTGCACGCGGCCATCGGCGGCCGTGGCACAGCGCCGGAAGCCGCGCCGGCAACGGCCGACTGGGCCCTGGCCAACGACCGCTGGAGCGGCGTCGGTCCGGCGGCCCCCCACAGCGACGGGGTGGACGTGGCTACCGCCAACGCCGCCGCCGACCAGCTCGGCAAGCACACCCCGGAAGGCTTCGTCGCCAGCATCTGGCCGCATGCCGAGAAGGCCGCGCGCGAACTCGGCGTCGATCCGCGTGCGCTGGTCGCGCAGGCCGCGCTGGAGACCGGCTGGGGCCGCCGCCACATCAAGCGCGACAACGGCAGCAGCAGCCACAACCTGTTCGGCATCAAGGCCAGCGGCTGGAAGGGCGAAAGCGCCAGCGCCGCGACCCACGAATACGTCGATGGCCAGCGCCAGAGCCAGACCGCGCGCTTCCGCGCCTACGGCTCGCCGGCCGAGAGCTTCGGCGACTACGTGCGCATGCTCAAGAACAGCCCGCGCTACCAGGCCGCGCTCCAGGCCGGCAGCGACGTGCGCGGTTTTGCACAGGGCCTGCAACGTGCCGGGTATGCCACCGATCCGGGCTACGCCGCCAAGATCGCCGCCATCGCCGCCGGTCCGACCATCGACCGTGCGGTGGCCGCCATCGGCCAGGCCGGCACCCGCCTCGGCCAGACCTTCGCCCAAGCCGCCGGCCTGGCCGGCATCACCCGCCGTTGAGATAGAACCCGATGTCCAGCGTCCTCTCCACCGGTAGCAGCGCCCTCATCGCCTTCCAGCGGGCGCTGGCGACCGTCAGCCACAACGTGGCCAACATCAAGACCGACGGCTACAGCCGGCAGAAGGTCGACTTCGCCACGCGCAACCCCACCGACATGGGCTATGGCGACGTCGGCAACGGCACCCGCATCACCGACATCCGCCGCGTGGCCGACCAGCTGGCGATCTCGCGCCTGCTCGACAGCAGCGGCGAGCTGGCCCGGCTGAAGCAGCTTTCCGGGCTGGCCGACCGGGTGGATGGGCTGTTCTCGGACAGCGCGACCAACCTCAACGGCATCTGGTCCAATTTCTTCGATTCGGTCAGCGGCCTGTCGGCCAACGCCGCCGGCACCGCCGACCGCCGCAGCATGCTCGACAACGCCAACGACCTGGTCAACCGCTTCAAGCAGTTGAACGGCAACCTGGACACCCTCGGCAACGAGGTCAACAACGGCCTGATCGCCGGCACCGGCGAGATCAACCGCCTGGCCCGCGAGGTCGCACAGATCAACAGCGCCATCGGTGCCGACATCACCGGCGTCGCGCCGGACCTGCTCGATCGCCGCGACCAGCTGATCACCCAGCTGGTGGGCTACACCGGTGGCACCGCCGTCATCCAGGATGGCGGCATCATGAACGTGTACTCGGCCGGCGGCCATGCGCTGGTGGTCGGCGGCACCGCTTCGCAGGTCACCACCGTGGCCGATCCGTACCAGCCCGAGCGCCTGCAGCTGGCGCTCAAGACCCAGGGCCAGACCATCGTCCTGGACGGCAAGGCGCTGGGCGGCAGCATCGGCGGCCTGCTGGAGTTCCGCGACACCGTGCTGACTCCGGCACAGGCCGAACTCGGCCGCATCGCCGTGGGCCTGGCGCAGGCGTTCAACGAGAGCCACCGCGAAGGCATGGACCTGTACGGCGACATGGGCGTGGACTTCTTCAGCCTCGCCCCGCCGAAGGTCGCCGCGCACAGCGGCAACAGCAGCACCAGCACCGCCACCGTCAGTGCCAGCTATGGCGACGTCGCCGCGCTCGACGGCCAGAACCTGCAGCTGCGTTTCAATGGCAGCGCCTGGGTGGCCACCCGCACCGACACCGGCGCCCAGGTACCGATGAGCGGCAGCGGCAGCGCCGCCGACCCGTTCGTGGTCAACGGCATCGAACTGGTGGTCGGCGGCACCCCGGCGCTGAACGACCGCTTCCTGGTGCAGCCCACCGCGGCCGCCCCCGGCGGACTGGCGGTGGCGATCACCGATCCGTCGCGCATCGCCGCCGCCAATCCGGTGCGTGCCCAGGCCGACCTCGGCAACGTCGGCACCGGCGTGGCCGGCAAGCTCGACATCACCGATGCCGCCAATGGCGCCCTCCTCGACCCGGTCAGCATCGACTTCATCGATGCCAACAACTACACCATCAACGGCGGCCCGCCGCTGCCCTACACGCCCGGCCAGACCATCGCCGCCAACGGCTGGAGCCTGGTCCTCGACGGCAAGCCCGCCGCCGGCGATACCTTCACCGTGTCGCGCACCCCGGCCGGCTCCAGCGACAACGGCAACGCCACGCGCATGGCCGGCGTCGAGGATGCCAAGGCGTTCAATGGCGGTACCGTCACGCTCAACGGCGCGCTGGGCGGGCTGACCACGCAGATCGGCGCGGCCGCGCGTGCGGCCGATTACTCGCTGCAGGCGCAGCAGGCCATCAACGAGAACGCGCAGGCTACGCGCGATTCGATCTCCGGGGTGAACCTGGACGAGGAAGCGGCGGACATGCTCCGCCTGCAGCAGGCCTACCAGGCCGCCTCGCAGCTGATCTCCACGGCGGACACCATGTTCCAGTCGATCCTGCGGGCGGTGGGCTGATGAACAACCGCATCTCCAGCAGCATGATGTACGACCAGTCGGTGTTCCTGATGCTCTCCAAGCAGAGCAAGCTCAACCACCTGGAACGCCAGCTGGCCACCGGCCAGAAACTGGTCTCCGCCAAGGACGACCCGGTCGCCTCCGGCACCGCCGTGGGCATGGACCGCATCCTGGCCGAACTGGACCAGCTGGGTTCGAACGCGGCGAACGTGCAGAACCGCCTGGGCCTGCAGGAGAACGCGCTGGCGCAGGCCGGCGAACTGCTGCAGCGGGTCTCCGACCTGGCCATCCAGTCCAACAACGCCGCGTTGTCGGCCGAGGACCGCAAGAGCGTGTCGGCCGAGCTGCGCTCGATCCGCGAGTCGCTGCTGTCGCTGGCCAACAGCACCGACGGCAACGGCCGCTTCCTGTTCGGCGGTACCGCCGACGGCGTCGCCCCGTTCTCGGCCAGCAACGGCAGCATCCTCTACAACGGCGACCAGACCCAGCGCCAGGTCGAGGTCGCGCCCGGCAGCTTCGTGCAGGACGCCCTTCCGGGCAGCGAGATCTTCATGCGCATCCGTACCGGCGACGGCACCGTCGACGGCAGTGCCGCGGCCGGCAACACCGGCCAGGCGGTGCTGACCGGCGCCAGCCGCGACGGCAGCGCGACATGGACCGGCGACAGCTACACGGTGCGCTTCACCGGCCCCGGCGCCTACGACATCCTCGACAGCGGCGGCGCCACGAGCGGCAGCGGCACCTATGCCGAGGGCGACGACATCGTCTTCCAGGGCCTGCGCGTACGCATGAGCGGCGTGCCGGCCGCCGGCGACGAGTTCACGGTCGGCCAGGCCGGCAACCGCGATGTGTTCTCCACCATCGACCGCCTGTCGCAGGCGCTGCAGATGGACACCTCCACCCTCGCCGGCCGCACCGCGCAGCAGAACCTGCTGCAGTCGAGCCTGCGCGACGTGGCCCGCGCTTCGGAAAAGATGATCGATTCGCGCGCATCCGGTGGTGCCCAGCTCAGCGCCATCGACAACGCCGCCTCGCTGCGCGAGGCCAATGCCATCACCCTGAAGGATTCGCTTTCGCAGCTGCGTGACCTCGACTACGCCGAGGCCATCGGCCAGTACAAGCTCGAAGGCGCCGCCCTGCAGGCCGCACAGACCGTCTTCACGCAAATGCAGTCCATGTCGCTGTTCAACATGATCCGCTGATCCAGACAAACGCAAACCGCCTTCCCATATCACGCAAGACCCGAGCACAACGGAGAAGTCCCATGGCACAAGTCATCAACACCAATATCATGTCGCTGAACGCCCAGCGCAACCTGAACACCAGCGGCAGCAGCCTGGCGACCAGCATCCAGCGTCTGTCCTCGGGCCTGCGCATCAACAGCGCCAAGGACGACGCCGCCGGCCTGGCGATTTCCGAGCGCTTCACCACCCAGATCCGCGGCCTGGACGTTGCCACCCGCAACGCCAACGACGGCATCTCGCTGGCGCAGACCGCCGAAGGCGCGATGGTCGAGATCAGCAGCAACCTGCAGCGCATCCGCGAACTGGCGGTGCAGTCGGCCAACGCCACCAATTCCAGCAGCGACCGCGACGCGCTCAACGCCGAAGTGCAGCAGTTGCTGAGCGAGATCGACCGCGTCGCCAACCAGACCAGCTTCAACGGCACCAAGCTGCTGGACGGCAGCTTCACCGGCGCGCTGTTCCAGGTCGGCGCCGACGCCGGCCAGACCATCGCCGTGAACAGCATCGTCGATGCCAATATCGACCAGCTGGGCCGTGCCGGCTTCGCCGACACCGTCAGCGGCGCCGGCGTCGGCGGCACCGCGGCCACCGCTTCGGGCGCGATCAAGGGCATTGCCGTGTCGATCCGCGCCGCCGGCGCGCCGGCCGGCGCCGCGGGCCTGACCACCATCACCCTGGACGACGTCAAGATCGAAGTGGGCGACGATGCCGCGGCCGTGCAGAAGAAGATCGCCCAGGCGTTCAACAACAAGCTCGACCAGACCGGCCTGTATGCCGAAGTCAGCGGCGGCAACATCAAGCTGACCTCGCTCAAGGCCGGGCAGGACTTCGAGGGCGTGAGCAACGGCACCCTCAGCGGCGGCACCGGCATCACCCTGTCGCTGGCCGCCGACCTGCCGGCCTCGCTGGCCGCGGCCGGCACCGCTGCCGCCGGCGGCGGCATCAACCACCTGGAGAACCTGGACATCTCCAATTTCGCCGGCGCCCAGCGCGCTCTCGAAATCGTGGACAAGTCGCTGACCGCGGTGAGCGGCTCGCGCGCCGAGATGGGCGCCATCCAGAACCGCTTCACCTCCACCATCGCCAACCTGTCCACCACCTCGGAAAACCTGTCCGCTTCGCGCAGCCGCATCCGCGATGCCGACTACGCCAAGGAAACGGCCGAGATGACCCGCACGCAGATCCTGCAGCAGGCCGGCACCGCGATGCTGGCCCAGGCCAACCAGGTCCCGCAGAACGTGCTCAACCTGCTCAAGTAAGCGGGTACCGGCACCGGCAGGAACCAGAGCCCCGGCATGTCCGGGGCTCTGTCGTTCCGGGGGCGCGCGTCCCTGCCGGGGTGGCCGCCCGGACCGGCTATGGAAAAAACAACGGCGCTGGAACCCAGGGTTCCAGCGCCGTTTCCGTATGACGCCCGCATCCGGAAGCACCCCCGGATCGTGCGATCCGTTTTCTGGCAAGCCCTAAAGCTGCCGGGGATGCTGCCGTTATTGGTATCAGCAGCGGTACTGCGGCGCCCTACGCCACTCCACTGCACTCAGTACCGGTCAGGTTGAGCTGCCGGATCAAACGCCAAAAAGGAATCCGAATCATGGCACAAGTCATCAACACCAACATCATGTCGCTGAACGCCCAGCGCAACCTGAACACCAGCGCCACCAGCCTGGCGACCAGCATCCAGCGCCTGTCCTCGGGCATGCGCATCAACAGCGCCAAGGATGACGCCGCCGGCCTGGCGATTTCCGAGCGCTTCACCACCCAGATCCGCGGCCTGGACGTTGCCACCCGCAACGCCAACGACGGCATCTCGCTGGCGCAGACCGCCGAAGGCGCGATGGTCGAGATCGGCAACAACCTGCAGCGTATCCGCGAACTGGCCGTGCAGTCGGCCAACGCCACCAACTCCGGCACCGACCGCGACGCGCTGAACGCCGAAGTCAACCAGCTGCTGAAGGAAATCGACCGCGTCGCCAACCAGACCAGCTTCAACGGCACCAAGCTGCTGGACGGCAGCTTCACCGGCGCGCTGTTCCAGGTCGGCGCCGACGCCGGCCAGACCATCGGCATCAACAACATCGTCGATTCGCGCACCGCCAACCTGGGCAAGATGAACTTTGCCTCCGACACCACCGCCGTCAACGTGGTTGCCGCGACCGCCTCGGGCGTGGCCGCCGCCGCCGGCAAGATCTCGGGCGTCAAGATCAGCGTGCAGCAGGTCGGCGCGACCTCGGCGCAGACGATCAACATCGACGACGTCAAGTTCAACGCCGGCGACAGCGTGAAGACCATCAACCAGAAGGTCGCCACCGCCATCAACGACAAGATGGACCAGACCGGCGTCTACGCCACCCTGGACAGCGCCGGCGCGGTCAAGCTGCAGGCGGTCAAGGGCAACCAGTACACCACCGGCTTCACCTTCGGCACCATCACCGACGCCGTCACCGGCCAGGCCACCGGCATGACCGCGGGTGCGACCGCCTTCACCGCCCAGACCGCCGCCGCGGTGACCGCCCCGGCCCAGGAAACGGTCGCCGGCAAGATGGACATCTCCTCCTTCGTCGGCGCCCAGCGCGCCCTGGAAGTGGTGGACAAGGCGCTGACCGCGGTCAACAGCTCGCGCGCCGACATGGGTGCGATCCAGAACCGTTTCAGCTCCACCATCGCCAACCTGGCCACCACCTCGGAAAACCTGTCCGCTTCGCGCAGCCGCATCCGCGACGCCGACTACGCCAAGGAAACGGCCGAGATGACCCGCACGCAGATCCTGCAGCAGGCCGGTACCGCGATGCTGAGCCAGGCCAACAGCTCGACCCAGAACGTGCTCAGCCTGCTGCGCTGATCCGTCGGGGTCAGCCCGACCAGGCCATGACCCGAAGCCCCCGCCAGCAATGGCGGGGGCTTCATCCATTTGCGGCCGCGAGCGCCGCCGCCCGGTCCGCCGGTGGGCCACCGGCGCGCTCCCGGCACGGGACTTGCAGCCAAGGCGGGACCCAAAGCCGTCCGGGGGCTAAAGAAGCCCCGGGACGTGCCGATATCCGGGATGCCTGCAAGGGTGTCCATTTGCGCAAAAGGAATCCAGATGGCCTCGTCTTCCCTCTCCGTCGTCGGCTCCGGCCTGGACATCCCCACCCTCGTCTCGCAGCTGGTCGCCAACGAGCGCAAGCCGGCCGCCGACCGCATCAATACCCAGGGATCGACGGTCACCGCCAAACTTTCGGCGCTGGGCAGCATCAAGAGCTCGCTGAGCAGCATGCAGTCGGCGTTGGACGCGCTGATCAAGGGCGCCAGCAACCAGGCCTACAAGACTTCGGTGCCGGAGGGCAGCGGCTTCGGCGCGACCGTGGTGACCGATGCCACCACCGGCAAGACCCTGGCGGTGGCCGGCACCTACAACGTCGAAGTGCTGAGCCTGGCGCAACCGCAGAAGCTCAGTTCCGGGGCGTTCGCCGCCGATGCGGCGGTCGGTGACGGGACCCTGAAGATCGCCTGGGACGACAAATCGATCGATGTCGAGATCAAGCCCGACAGCACCCTGGCCGACATCGCCGCGGCCATCAACAAGAGCGCCAACGGCAAGGGCGTCAACGCCACCGTCATCACCGCCAGCGACGGCCAGCACCTGGTGCTCAATGCCGTGGACGCAGGCACCAAGGGCGCCTTGACCGTCTCGACCAGCGGCGGCAACGGCGGGCTTTCCGCCCTGACCTGGAACGGCACCAGCGGCGGCCTCGCCCAGACCGTGGCCGCCACCAATGCCCGGGTACGGGTGGACGGCTTCGAACGCGAGTCCAGCAGCAACAGCATCAGCGACCTGATCCCCGGCATCACCCTCAACCTGAACAAGGCCGAGGAAGGCACCACCAAGACCCTGACCGTCAGCCAGGACAACGCACCGCTGAAGATCAACCTGCAGGCCTTCGTCAGCGCCTACAACGCCTCGGTCAACCTGCTCAAGAACTCCAGCGCCTACGACGCCACCAACAAGCGCGCATCGACCCTGACCGGCGACTCGCTGGTGCGCGGCCTGCAGCAGCAGCTGCGCGGCCAGCTCAGCGCCAACGTCGTGGACATGAAGGCGCTGGGGCTGACCATCAACACCGACGGCACCCTGGCGCTGAATGCCAGCACCTTCGACAAGACCCTGGCCGAGAACCCGAACGCGGCCACGCGCCTGCTGGGCAAGGACGGCACCCTGTCCGATGGCCTGTCCAAGCTGCTCAAGAGCAACCTGGACACCGGCAGCGGCACCTTGACCCTGCGTACCGACGCGCTCAACAAGCAGATCAAGAAGCTGGAAAAGGACCTGGACGACCTCGACGCACGCATGGAGAAGGTGTCGGCGCGCTACACCCGGCAGTTCACCGCCATGGACTCGCTGGTGGCGCAGATGCAGGGCACCAGCAACTACCTGGCCCAGCAGCTTGCTGCGCTGCAGAAATAATCGTCCGTCATTCAAGTAAACGGCCATGACGGCCGATACACGGATACCACCCCATCATTGCCGACGCCGCCCGGACCGCGCGCCGGACAGGTCCCAGGAGACTCTCACCATGTACGGTTCCAGCCGCAACTACGCCGAGCAGTACCGCAAGGTCGGCGTGTCCACCAAGGTTGTGGATGCCGATCCGCACAAGCTGGTGGCCCTGCTGTTCGAAGGGGCCGGCGAACGCATCCGTCGCGCCGAGGCGTTTCTTGCCCAGGGCGACCAGGCGATGAAGGGCAAGGCCATCGGCGAAGCCTGCGCCATCATCGGCCACCTCAACGGCTCGCTCGACCACGAGGCGGGCGGCGAGATCGCCGGCAACCTCTCGGCGCTGTACGACTACGTCATCCAGCGCCTGACCGAAGCCAACCTCAACAACGACGTGGTGGCGCTGCAGGAGTCGCTGTCGCTCATGGGCGAGATCGAATCGGCCTGGAACGCGATCCCGCCCGACCAGCGCCAGCGTCCCGCCGCCACCGGAGCCTGAGGACCATGATGGACCCCGATCACACCCTGAAGGCCCTGCACGACGACCTGGAAGCGCTGCGCGTGGCGGTGGAGCAGGAAGACCACGCCCAGGCCGAGCGCATCGTCACCGGCCATGACCGCCGCCTGCGCGAGTTCGTGGAGGCCTGCGGCGCCCAGTCCGCGGCCAACGGCCTGCGCAACCTGCTGGCGCTGCAGCAGTCGCTGATGGCCGACATGCTGGTCCGCCGCGACATCGCCGCCGCGCGGCTGCGCGCCGGACGCCAGTCGGTACGCGCCGCGCACGCCTACCAGCAGGCCGAATCGCTGGCATGAACGCGCCCGGCGCCAGCATCGTGCACCACCCGGCCGAGGTCGAGCTGTTCGAGGACACGCTGACCTGCGATGTCTCGCTGCCGGCGGTGTTCGAACCCGGCAGCGGTGCGATCCGCGCCGGCGCGGCGGAGATGCTGTTGCGCAGCGTGGCGCTGGTGGAGGACTCGCGCGGCACCGACGACTCCGACGAGCGCGGTGCCGAAGGCAGCCAGCAGCTGGCGCGGCTGGAAGCGCGCATGGACCTGGCCCTGGTGCTGCTGGGGCGCCTGCTGCGGCAATCCACCCAGGCGCTGCCGCTGCGCCCGGTGCGCTGGTCGCGCCGGGGCCTGCGGCTCGAACTGGGCCAGCGCACCGGCGCGGTCCAGGGCAGCGCCGGCATCGTGCGCCTGCAGCCGGCCGACTGGCTGCCCGACCATATCGAGCTGCCGGTACAGGTGCTGGGCGAAGCCGCCTCGGGCAACGGCGGCCTGTACCTGTGGCTGCGCCTGCAGAGTACCGGCGACGCGCTGGACACCGCGCTGGAACGCCACCTGTTCCGCCTGCACCGGCGCCAGATCGCCGACAGCCGGCGCACGCGTTGAATCCGCCCGTTCATGACCTTTGCCGCTTGGCGCGCGCGCGCGCGCTCGGCTAAGGTGCGGCCATCCCCAAGCGATGCCCGTGCCCGTGCGTGTCCTGATCGTCGATGACCATACGCTGGTGCGTGCCGGCCTGTGCCGCCTGCTGCAGACGTTCGGCGGGGTGCTCGTGGTCGGCGAAGCCAGCAACGCCGACCAGGCGCTGGAACTGGCCGTGCAGCATCACCCCGAGGTGGTGCTGATGGACCTTTCCCTGCCCGGCCGCAGCGGCCTCGAAGCCCTGTCCGACATCCGCCGCCGGGTGCCGCAGGCGCGCGTGGTGATGATGTCGATGCACGACGACACCGCGCACGTGCGCGATGCGCTGGACCGCGGCGCGGTCGGGTTCGTGGTCAAGGACGCCGCCCCGCAGGAGCTGGAGGTCGCCCTGCGCGCGGCTCATTCCGGGCAGGTGTTCCTGAGCCCGCAGATTTCCACGCGGATGCTCGCACCGATGCTCGGGCGCGAACGCCCCACCGGCATCGCCGCACTGTCGCCACGCCAGCGGCAGATCCTGCGCCAGCTTGGCAATGGCCGCACCACCAAGGAAATCGCCGCCGAGCTCGGGATCAGCGTGAAGACGGTCGAGACCCACCGCGCGCGCATGATGGAGGCCCTGGGCTGCCGTCGCGCAAACGACCTGCTGCTGCTGGCGGTACGCCACCAGCAGGAACTCGCCTGAGCCGTTGCCGCCGGGTCAGCGTTGGAATCGCGTCACAGATTCGGGAATCCGTCGCGTGCCGCGTCAGAAATCCGTAAGTCCTTGATAAGCAAATCCCAGGCCCTGCAGTCGCGACGGTTTCATGACGGAAAGTAAGGGAATCCCCTACACCCCGTAGGGAAAGTCCCTGGAAGCACCGGGTTTTCTCCTATTCATTCCCTGACACCCCCTACGCAAGATGTGTTCCATCACGGTCGCTTCACATGGCGGCCACGGGGATCAGACGACATGAAAGCCACGCTCGCCACCCAGCTCGGGCAGCAGCTCCACCTCACGCCCGCCCTGCTGCAGTCCATCCGCCTGCTGCAGCTCAATGGCCTGCAGCTGGAGCAGGAGATCCGCCAGGTGCTGGAGAACAACCCGCTGCTGGAGATCGAGGAGGACGCCGCCCCCGGCGTGGCCGAAGCCGCCGCCGACGGCGACCCGCAGCTGGAGACCGCGGCGTTCGACGAACTGCCGGAGAGCTCGATGTGGGACGTGGCCGGCGCCAGCTGGAACGACGCCGACGAGGACCGTACCGCGCGCCTGGCGATGGGCGAGTCCAGCGACCCGCACCTGCGCATCCTGCAGGCGCTGTCGCTGGACCTGGACGAGGGCGACCTGGCGATCGCCGCGTTCTGGCTGGAGCATTGCGACGACGCCGGCTACCTGCAGGCGCCGCTGCCGCAGCTGACCCTGCTGGCCAGCGCCCGCTTCGACCGCGACGGCGCGCACGTGGAGCGCATCCGCCAGCGCCTGCAGCAGGGCGAGCCGGCCGGCATGGCCGCGCGCGACCTGCGCGAATGCCTGCAGGCGCAGCTGGCCGCCCTGCCCGGCACGGTGCCCGCCCGGCACCTGGCGGCACGGCTGCTGGGCGAGGACCTGCAACTGCTCGCCAGCCACGACTACGCCGCCATCGCCGGCCAGCTCGATGCCGAACAGGCCGACGTGCTCGAGGCGTTCCGGCTGGTCCTGTCGCTGCAGCCGCGCCCCGGCGACACGCTGCAGGCGCAGGCCGACGCGGCGGTCATCCCGGAAGTGGTGGCCTGGCGCGCCGACGGCCAGTGGCGGGTGGCGCTGAACCCGGCCACCACGCCGCGCGTGAGCCTCAACCCGGCCTACGAGCGCGCCCTGGGCGCCAGCGAAGGCAGCGCCACCCAGCCGATGCGCGAGATGCTGCAGGAGGCGCGCTGGTTCACCCGCGGCCTGTCCATGCGCTACGACACCCTGCTGCGCACCGCGCGGGTCATCGTCGAACGCCAGGCCGCGTTCCTGGCCGAGGGCGAGGAAGCCATGGCGCCGCTGACCCTGAAGGAAGTGGCCGATGCCATCGGCATGCACGAGTCCACCGTCTCGCGCATCACCTCCGGCAAGTTCATGCAGACCCCGCGCGGCACCTTCGAGCTGAAGCACTTCTTCGCCGTGCGCCTGGACGGCGCCAGCATCTCCGGGCAGGCGGTCAAGGCGATGGTGCGGCGGCTGATCGAATCCGAGCCGCCGGCGCGCCCGCTTGCCGACGAGGCCATCGCCGAGCTGCTGTCGCGGCAGGGGGTCAACATCGCCCGCCGCACCGTGGCCAAGTACCGCGAACAGCTGGACATCGCCCCGGCGCGCGAGCGGAAGCGGCACAATGCGCGTCCGTTGCTGGCCCGCGCAGGCTGATCCGAGGAATTCCATGAGCAAGCTCACCGTTCTGCTGGTCGACGACCATGAAGGCTTCATCAACGCGGCCATGCGCCATTTCCGGAAGGTCGACTGGCTGCAGGTCGTCGGCAGCGCCGCCAACGGGCTGGAGGCCATCGAGCGCTCCGAGGCGTTGCGCCCGCAGGTAGTGCTGATGGACCTGGCGATGCCGGAGATGGGCGGGCTGCAGGCCACGCGCCTGATCAAGACCCAGGACGAGCCGCCCTACATCGTGATCGCCAGCCATTTCGACGACGCCGAGCACCGCGAGCACGCCCAGCGCGCCGGCGCCGACAATTTCGTCAGCAAGCTGTCCTACATCCAGGAGGTCATGCCGATCCTGGAACGCGTCAGGCAGGAACAGGGCCATGAGTGAATCGCGCATCCTCGTGATCGACAGCGAGGGCGTCCGTGCCGAGCGCACGGTGGCGCTGCTGGAGTTCATGGACCTCAACCCGCGCTGGGTCACCGACGTGGGCGACATCGACACCAGCCGCCACCGGGTCAACGACTGGATGGCGCTGGTGGTGGGCACCATCGAGGATCCGGCGCGGGCCGCACCGTTCTTCAACTGGCTGGCCGGCACCGGCATGCCACCGGTGCTGCTGGCCGAGAGCGACCCGCTGGCGTTCGCACGCCATTACGGCCTGCACGAGGCCAATGTCTGGCCGCTGGAACAGCCCATGCGCCACGCGCAGATGGAAGCACTGCTGCGCCGCGCCAGCCTCAAGCGGCTGGACGCCGAGCACCATTCCGGCGGCGGCGAGGACACCGGCCCCACCGGCACCAGCCCGGCGGTGACCGAGCTGCGCCAGTTGATCGAACAGGTCGCCGGGTTCGACACCACGGTGCTGGTGCTGGGCGAATCGGGCACCGGCAAGGAAGTGGTCTCGCGCGCCATCCACCAGCGCTCGCCGCGCCGCGACGGCCCGTTCGTGGCCATCAACTGCGGCGCGATCCCGCCGGACCTGCTGGAGAGCGAGCTGTTCGGCCACGAGAAGGGCGCCTTCACCGGTGCGTTGAGCGCGCGCAAGGGCCGTTTCGAGATGGCCGAGGGCGGCACCCTGCTGCTGGACGAGATCGGCGACATGAGCCTGCCGATGCAGGTCAAGCTGCTGCGCGTGCTGCAGGAACGCAGCTTCGAGCGCGTCGGCGGCAACCAGACCATCCGCTGCAACGTGCGGGTGATCGCCGCCACCCACCGCAACCTGGAAACCCGCATCGCCGAGGGCAAGTTCCGCGAGGACCTGTTCTACCGCCTCAATGTGTTCCCGATCGACGTGCCGGCGCTGCGCGAACGCATCAGCGACATCCCGGCGCTGGTGGAGACCATCGCCGCGCAGCTGGCGCGTACCGGCCGTGGCGAGGTCCGCTTCGCCGCCGAAGCGCTGCAGGCGCTGGCCGCCTATCGCTGGCCGGGCAACGTGCGCGAACTGACCAACCTGGTCGAACGCCTGGCGGTGCTGCACCCGGGCGGGCTGGTGCGGGTGCAGGACCTGCCCGCGCGCTACCGCAGCGAGGCGGCACCGCCGCCGGTGGCGCTGGATGACGAGCGGCCGCTGGCCAGCCTGTCGGCCAGCGCGGCGGCGCCCGCCCCGGCCGCCGCCGCGGGCGCCCCGGCGCCGGCGCGGTTGCCCGACGACGGCCTGGACCTGCGCGACCACATGGCCGGCATCGAGCTGAAGCTGATCAACGAGGCACTCGAACGCACCCAGGGCGTGGTCGCCCACGCCGCGCAGCTGCTCGGCCTGCGCCGCACCACCCTGGTGGAGAAGCTGCGCAAGTACGGGATCGACCGCGAGCAGAACGAAACCCCGTGACCCCCGCGCCGCGGGAGCCGCCTCCCGCCGCCGGGCACGCCGCTTGCAGGACATCGATCGGCGCCCTTGGCCCGTACCGGACAAGGGCGGGAGGCGTACGCCCCATACGATCGCAGGAGATACCGAACAATGGCGCTTGCCATGGACCTTGATGCCGACGACGCGGCCCATGCCGACCTGGCCGAGACCCGGTTCGTGCACCTGCGGCACCCCGGCGACAGCAACCTGATCCACCTGTCGCGCAGGGACCCGCAACTGAAGGCGCTGCTGCTGCACCTGGTCGGCCAGGGCTTCCTGGTCTACAAGTTCCGCAACGACGACGGCGCGGTGACCTCGTTCGTGCAGGCCAAGGCGGCGCCCCGGTTCTGGGCCCGGCATACCCATTTCGGCCTGCGCGAGCACGACGGCGTCTGCTACCTGCTGGAGAAACCGGCGCATGCCCCGGCACGGCGCCTGCTGGTGGTCTTTTCCAGCATCCCGCCGGTCGACCAGATGTACGAAGCCGGGTTCTCGGCGCGCTACCTCGCACGGAACCTGAGCCAGGCGCCGAAGTACATGCCGTGGGATACGGCGATCCTGCGCATCGCCGACCTGGGCGGCGTGGTCGGCGCGTTCTACACCGATACGCTGGCGCAGCCGGACAACGAGGCCCGCGTGTCCGCACTGATCACCCGGGTGATGGCCGAGCTGGACATCGAGCCGCGGCACACGGTCCTGTACGGCGCCTCCAAGGGCGGCTCCGGCGCCCTGCTGCATTCGCTGCGCACGGGGTTGAACGCGGTCTGCGTGGAGCCGATCCTGTCCGACGATTACTACGTGCGCCGCTATCGCGACTCGCATTTCACCTGCGGCGTGTTCCCGCGCGACAAGCGCGAGCTGTTCAGCGCCGCCCTGGCCACGGCCTGCCCGCCTGCCCGCCGGCTGCTGATCTACTCCAGCCAGTCGCCGCAGCTGCCCTACATCCGCGATATCGCCATGGCCTCGGCGGAAGGCCGGAACATCGCCTTCATCGACGTGCAGAACCCGGCCATCAGCGACCACCCGGACGTCGCGCCGGCGTCGCTGGGGCTGCAGGTGACCCTGCTCAACCAGCTGCTGTGCGGGGTGGACGTCGACCCCGCCCAGCTCGACGCGCTGCGCGCCTCGAACCGGTCCTGAGTGGAGCCGCCGATGACCGTCGATCCCCGCCTGGCCGAGCGCTTCCTGCGCGTGCGCACGCGCCTGCCCGGCGTGCCCGAGCTGCCCACCCGCTGCTTCGGTCCGGACGAGGACCGCTGGTACAGCTACAAGTTCACCGCGCTGGACGAGGCGATACGCGACGTGCGCCTGCCGGGCGATTTCCTGCAACTGGGCGTGTTCAAGGGCCAATGCGCGCGCTTCCTGCATGCGCGCATGCCGCCCGGGCGCACGCTGTACCTGCTGGACAGCTTCGAGGGGCTGCCCGAGGACTGGATGGGCGCGTGGCGCAAAGGCGCCTTCGCGCTGGCGCCGGAGGACATCCCGGTGTTCGAGGCCGCCAATGTCGAGGTGGTGCCGGGCTGGTTCAGCGACACCGTCGACGGCGTGGCCGCACGGCTGGACGCCCCGCTGGCGCTGATCCATGCCGATGCCGACCTGTACAGCTCCACGCTGGAAGCGCTGGCCGGCCTGGACGCGCGGATCGCGCCGGGCACGGTGATCCTGTTCGACGAGTACTTCATGCAGGCCGGGGACGACTTCCGCGACGACGAGCACCGCGCCCTGCTCGACTGGTGCCAGCGGTACGACCGCGACTTCGAATACCTGTGGAAATCGGAATGGGTCCAGGTGGCGGTCCGGATCACCCGCTGACCCCCTGCGGCGGACGCCGGCATGCGCCTTGCATGCCCCGGCCCATCAACGTTCGCACGGAATCCGGCATGACCATCGTCCTGACCTACGGCACCTTCGACCTGCTGCATATCGGTCATGTCAACCTGCTGCGGCGCGCGCGGGCACTGGGCAGTTCGCTGGTCGTGGGCCTGTCCTCGGACAGCTTCAATGCGATCAAGGACAAGCGCGCGACGCAGAGCTATTCCGACCGCGAGGCGGTGCTGCGCGCCATCCGCTACGTCGACGACGTGTTTCCGGAGGACAGCTGGGAGCAGAAGGCCGGCGACATCCGCCGGCTCGGCGCCGACGTCCTGGTGATGGGCTCGGACTGGCGCGGCCATTTCGACGAGCTGTCGCGCTACTGCCAGGTCCGCTACCTGCCGCGTACCGAGAACATCTCCAGCTCCGCCCTCAAGGCCAGCATCCGCTCGATGCAGTGAGTGGCCGCATCCCGATGAACGACACCACCGCCATCCCGTCCCCGGTCCTGGCCGCCGCCGGGGCCGGCGCTGCCCAGCAGCCGGCCGTGCCGGCATGGTTCGACGCGGACTTCTACCGCGCCGGCAACCCGGATGTTGCCGGTGCCGACGACGGCGCGTGGAACCATTTCCGCGACCACGGCTGGCGCGAGTACCGCAACCCGTCGGCCACGTTCGACCTGTGGTGGTACCAGGCCATGCACCTGGAGGGCGACCATCGCCGCGACCCGGTGGCGCACTACGCCCGCGTCGGGCGCGCGCAGGGCCTGCAGACCTGCCTGGCCCCCGGCGAACGCCTGGAGGTGGCCGCCAAGACCCGTTTCAACCTGCGCACGCTGGCGCTGCTCGAGGCACTGGACGCACCGGGCACGGTGTTCGCCCGCATCGCCGCCAACCTGGCGCGGATGCAGTTGTGGGACGTGGCCGACATGTTCGCGGTGCGCGCCTGCGACCTGCAGCCCGGGGTCGCCGCGCACCACGCGCTGCTCGGCTCGATCGTGGCCCGGCGCAATGGCTGGCGGCGGGTGGTGACCGCGCTGCGCACCGCCACCACCCTGCAGGACGACCGCGCCGACTGGTTCCATGAGCTGGGCGTGGCCTGCGAGCGCCTGGGCTGGCTGGACGATGCCGCCAGCGCCTATGCCCGGGCACTGGCGCTGGACCAACGTAACACCGATACCCATTACCGGCTCGGCCGCGTGGAAGAACGGCGCGGGCACCCCCAGGCCGCCGAGGCCTGCTACGCCCGCGCCATCGCTGCGGATGCAGATGCGGCGGTACTGGGCATCGGCCTGTGGCATGAGCGGGAGAAGGACTGGGCCGGCGCCGAGTGTGCCTACCGCCAGCGCCTGCAGCAGCCGGGCCAAGCCGACAATGCGCCACTGCGTTTCGCCCACGGCCGCCTGCTGGAGATGCTGCACCGCTGGGAAGCGGCCGTGGAGGCCTACGGCGCCGCGCTCGCGCTGCAGCCATCGCAACCGGAATGGCACTACCGCCACGGCTGGATGCTGGAGCGCCTGCAGCGTCCGGCCGACGCAGCCGCGGCCTACGCACGCGCCCTGGCGCTGCGCGAGGATGGCGACTGGCGCTACCGGCAGGGCGTATGCCTGCATGCCAGCGGCGACACCGGCGCGGCGATCGCGGCATGGCTGCAATGCCTGCCGCAGGAGCCGCGGGCCCTGCCCGCAGCGGACCCGGATACGGCACGGCAGCGCCAGGCGTGGAGCGAGCGGCTGTGCATCGACAGGGTCGACGCGCACGCGCACGTCGAGCTCGGCCAGGCCTGCGAGCGCCTGGGCCTGGACGCCGAGGCCGCCGCGGCCTACCACGCCGCCGCTGCCCGCCATGACACCCACTGCCCGCGCCTGCACTACCGCCTGGGCGTGGTCCTGCACCGCGCCGGGCGCGATGCCGAAGCCTGCCTGGCGTTCCTCGACACCCGCCTGTTCCGGCGCGACTTCGACCTGATTCCCGAGGACGCCGCCAACCCGGCCCAGGCCGCGCGCGACATCAAGCTCGAGTACGCCGAGTTCATCGAGACCCTGCCGGTCCGCGACGAGGTGGTGCTGTACGAGAGCTTCCACGGCGATTCGGTGAGCTGCAACCCGCTGGCGGTGTTCCGCGCGGCGCGCGCGCACCTGGCCGGGCGCGGCATGCTGCATGTCTGGGCGGTCAAGCCGCACGCGGTCATTCCGCCGGACCTGGCCGCTGCGCCGGACGTGGTCTTCGTCCGCCATGGCAGCCCCCTGTACGCGCGTTACCTGGCCACCGCCGGCTGGCTGGTGAACAACAACACCTTCATGCCGTACTTCGTGCGGCGCCCGCAGCAGCGCTATCTCAACACCTGGCACGGCACGCCGCTGAAGAAGCTGGGCGCCGATATTCCCGGTGCGCTGTTCGACCACAAGAACGCCGTGCGCAACCTGCTGCAGGCCACGCACCTGGCGATGCCCAACGCCTTCACCCGGCAGGTACTGCTCGAGTCGATGCAGGTCGCCGAGGTGATCGGCGGCCGCATCGCCGACACCGGCCAGCCGCGGATCGACCTGATGCTCGGCGCGGACGCCCACGCCCGTGCCCGGATCAGGCAGCGCCTGGGCCTGGATGCGGACGCGCGCATCGTCCTGTACGCCCCTACCTGGCGCGGCAGCCTGGACGGCGCGTCGCTGGATGCGGAGCTGGTGTCCGGCGCGATCGCACGCCTGGCCGGGCATGGCGCCACCGTGCTGTTCAGTGGCCACCACATGGTGGCCCGCAGGCTCGGGCCGTTGCCGCAAGGCGCGATGCCGGTGCCGGCCGGAACCGACATCACCGAACTGATGGCGGTAGTGGACGTCCTGGTCACCGACTACTCCTCGATCCTGTTCGATTTCCTGCCCAGCGGCCGCCCGGTGGTGCTGTACGTTCCGGACCTGGAGCAATACCGCCGCGAGCGCGGGCTGTACTTCGACATCGACACCCTGCCGGTGCAGGCCTGCCACACCGCCGACGCGCTCGAGCAGGCGCTGTCGCAGGCGCTGGCCACGCGCACGCCCGGACAGGGCGAAGCGGCCCGGCGCGAGGCCGCGCGCCAGGCCTACTGGCCGCTGGAGGACGGTGGATCGGCGGCGCGGACCGTCCGCTTCTTCTTCGACGGCGATACCCGCCATGAGATCGCCAGGCCGCCACGGAGCAAGCGCACCCTGTTGTTCCAGGTCGGCAACTTCAGCCCCAACGGGGTGACCGCCTCGTTCAACCGCCTGGCCGGGGCGATCGATCCGTCGAAGATGGCGTTGACGGTGATCGTCGACCCCTGGACGCTGGAAAGCTACCCGCAGCGCATGGAACGCTTCGCCGAGCTGCCCGCGCACGTGGCGCGCTGGGGGCGCATCAGCTTCCCGGTGGCCAACCGCGAGCAGGCGTGGCTCAGTGCCCGCCAGGGCAGCCGCGAAGTGCTCAACCCGCGGCAGATGGCATTGCTGCAGACCTACTACGTCCGCGAGTACGCGCGCCAGTTCGGCAACGCCGATTTCGACGTGGTGGTGGATTTTTCCGGCTATGCCGCGTTCTGGACCGCCTTGTTCGCGCGTGGCCGGCCGCCGGGAACCCGCTGCGTGGCGTACCTGCACAACGACATGGAACAGGAATACCGCAGCCGTCACCCGCAGCTGGCCAAGGTGTTCGAGCAGTACCCGCTGTGCGACGCGCTGATATCGGTGTCCGACAGCCTGGATGCGGTCAACCGGCGCCGCTTTGGCCCGGTGCCGGGCCAGCAGGCCGAGCGCTTCCACAGCGTCGACAACTGCATCGATCCCGGTTTCATCCGGCGCCATGCGCGCGAGCCGCTCCCGGCCGGGTTCGCCGACTGGCGTGACGGCCATGTGCTGCTCGGCACGGTGGGCCGGCTGTCACCGGAGAAAGGCCATCGCCGGTTGCTGGACGCATTCGCGCAGGTGCGCCGCCGCCACCCGCGGGTGCGCCTGGTGATCGTCGGCGAGGGCCCGGAACGGCCGCTGCTGCAGCAGCGCATCGCCGAGTTGGGACTGGAGCACGACGTGCTGCTCACCGGTGCGCTGGCCAACCCCTACCCGGTAATGCGCGCGCTCGACCTGTTCGTGCTGTCCTCGCACTACGAAGGCCAGGGCATCGTCCTGCTCGAGGCACTGACGCTCGGCCGCCCGGTGCTGTCCACCGACATTCCCGGCCCGCGCAGCGTACTGGGCGGGGGCTGCGGCGCACTGGTACCCGACTCGACCGAAGGACTGGCCGAGGGCATGGGCGCCTGGCTGGAGCACCCGCACGTGGCCGCGGCGTGGGACGCCGATGCCTACTCGCAACGCGCACTGGCCCAGTTCGAGCGTGCCGTGGCGGGCATCGGCTGAGATGGCCGCACGCATCCATGTGCTGGTGTTCCCCTGCGGTTCGGAGATCGGGCTGGAGATCCATGCCGCCCTGCGCCAGGCCAAGGACATCGTCCTGCACGGGGCATCGTCGGTGGACGATCACGGCGAGTTCGTCTACCGACGCTACCGGCGCATCGCGGCCGATACCGGTTCCGGCGATCTCGTCGCCGAACTCAACGCCCTGATCGACGCGTGGGACATCGACCTGGTGGTGCCGGCGCACGACGGCGTGATTCCGCTGCTGGCCGCGCAGCGCGGGCGGCTGCGCGCTGCCGCCGCGGTGCCGGACGCCGCCCTGGCGATGCTGTGCCGGGACAAACGCGCGACCTACGCACGCCTGCGCCCACTGGGCATCGTGCCGGCGGACGCAGGCACGGTGGGCGGCGACTATCCGCTGTTCGCCAAGCCGGCCATCGGCCAGGGCAGCCGCGGCGCCGAACGCGTCGACGACGCGCACCGCCACCGCCAGCTGCTGGAGGCCGGCGAACCCTACGTGTTCAGCGAATACCTGCCCGGCGAGGAATACACCGTGGACTGCCTGTCGGCCGCCGACGGCCGCCTGCTGCATGCCGCGCCGCGGCGCCGGGCCCGCACCCGCAACGGCATCAGCGTGCGCACCGAACCGGCCGCCGAGCCGGCCCTGGTCGCGATGGCCGCGGCGATCGCCGGAGAGCTGCGGCTGCGCGGGGCCTGGTTCTTCCAGGCGCGCCGCGACGTCCACGGCGTGCCCAGGCTGCTCGAGGTCGCGCCGCGGATCGCCGGTTCCATGGCGCTGTCGCGGATGCGCGGCGTCAACTTCGCCCTGCTCCATGTCTATGCGTACCTGGACCGCCCGTTCTCGGTGCTGCCGCTGGACCATGCGGTCCAGCTCGACCGCGCGCTCGGCAACCGCTACCGCACCGGGCTGCATTACCGCCGGGTCTACCTGGACCTGGACGACACCCTGATCCTCGACGGCAGGGTCAACCCGCTCATCGCCGCCCTGCTCTACCAGTGGAGCGCGGCGGACATCGAGGTGGTGCTGCTGACCCGCCACCGCGGCTGCCCGCGCCAGACCCTGGAACAGCACCGGCTGTGCCCGGCGCTGTTCGCGCGGATCGTGCACCTGCGCGACGGCTCGGCGAAAAGTGCCGCCATCGCCAGCGACCTGCCGGCGATCTTCATCGACGACGCCTTCAGCGAACGCCGCCAGGTGCGGGAGGCCACCGGCATCCCGGTCTTCGACCTGGATGCCGTCGAGCAGCTGCTGGACACCCGCGGCTGACAGCGCCCCGGCCCGGCGCGCACGTGCGGGGCTGCTGGAACGGGTCTTGCATCGCAACCAGGCGCCGCGCAGGCATGCCGAACCCGAGCCCTGGATGAAAACCAAGCCCGTCCACGTCACCAGCCCCCTCCTGCCACCGCTGGAGGAGTTCATCCCGTACCTGGAGCGGATCTGGGAAAGCCGCATCCTGACCAATGCCGGCAGCATGCACCAGGCTCTGGAGAAGGCGTTGTGCAGCTATCTCGGGGTCAAGCACATCGCCCTGTTCGCCAACGGCACGCTGGCCCTGGTCACCGCGCTGCAGGCGCTGCGCATCACCGGCGAGGTCATCACCACCCCCTATTCCTTCGTGGCCACCGCGCACTCGCTGCTGTGGAACGGCGTCAAGCCGGTGTTCGTGGACATCGACCCGGAGACACTCAACCTGGATCCGGCCAAGATCGAGGCGGCGATCACCCCGCAGACCACGGCGATCATGCCGGTGCACTGCTACGGCACGCCCTGCGACGTATCGGCCATCGCCGGCATCGCCGACACCTACAACCTGAAGGTCATCTACGATGCGGCGCACGCCTTTGCCGTGCGCGACACGCGCGGCAGCGTGCTGCGCCACGGCGACCTGTCGATCCTCAGCTTCCACGCCACCAAGGTGTTCAACACCTTCGAAGGCGGCGCCATCGTGTGCCCGGACGCGCGTACCAAGCAGCGCATCGACCATCTCAAGAACTTCGGCTTCGTCAACGAGACCACCGTGGTCGCCCCCGGCATCAACGGCAAGATGCACGAGGTCAGCGCCGCCTTCGGGCTGCTGCAGCTCCGGCACATCGACCGTGCCCTGGCGCGGCGTGCCGAGATCGATGCGCAGTACCGCCAGCGCCTGTCCGCGATCCGCGGCCTGCACTGCCTGCCCAAAGTCAGCCGGGACATGGGCAACCATGCCTACTTCCCGGTGATGATCGACGAGGATTTCCCGATCAGCCGCGATGCGCTCTACCAGCTCATGCGCGCGCAGAACATCCTGGTAAGGCGCTATTTCCACCCGCTGATCAGCGAGTTCCCGATGTACCGGGGCCTGCCCTCGGCAACCCCGGGCAACCTGCCGGTCGCGCACGCCGCCGCACGCCGCGTGCTGTGCCTGCCGATCCACCCGGACCTCGCCTCCGCCGAGGTCGACCGGGTCTGCGACCTGATCGTTGCGCAGCTGCGCATGCATGCGGCATGACCCGGCCCGGGACACGCCCATCGCTGCGCCACCGCCGGATCGTGGATGCCCGGCTGGGCGTACCCCTGCTGGTGCTGTGGCGGGTGCTGGACTGGGTGCTGCCCAAGCGCAGTGAACGCTGGGCGTTTTTCGATCACCCGCTCAAGCGCGGGCAGTTCATCGAGAACGCCCGTGCGGTGTACGAACAGGTACGCGACGACCCGCGCGTGCAGATCCGCATATTCGTGCGCGGCGGCCATCGCCCCCGCGGCATCGAGGAATCGGCGCGCGTGCGGATCGTGGCGCTGGACACCCTGGCCGGGCTGCTGGAACTGGCCCGCTGCGGGGTCCTGCTGCTGACCAACTCGACCGCGCTGGACATGTCGCTGGCCTGGCGCGACGGCGGCCATGGCGCGCCGCGGCCGGCACTGCGCCGCAGGCTGGTGGTCAACCTCTGGCACGGCATTCCGCTCAAACGGCTGTTCGCGCTGGCCAACCCCGGCCAGCGCCGGCACGGCGACCGCGACCGTTTCCGCCGCCGCGAGCGCCGCTTCTACGCCGGGCTGGTGGCGTCATCGGAAGTGGATGCCAATGCGATGGCGGCGATCTTCCATCCGATTCCGCCGGCCAACGTCTGGGTCACCGGACTGCCGCGCACCGATTTCCTGCGCATGCCCGAGGCCGAGCTGCCGCCCACGCTGCGCACCGAGCTGGCGCGGGTGCGCGCCCTGCGCCGCGGCCGCCGGCTGCTGCTCTATGCGCCCACTTACCGCGACGCCAGCGCCGCAGGCGAGCGCGACTATGCCTTCAGCGACGCCGAAGTGGCGCAGCTGAAGCGCCTGCTGCGGCGCCACGATGCGGTACTGGGATTCCGCGGCCACTACGTGACGGCCGCCAGGGCGGAGCCGGGCCTGGCGCGCCACGCCGACGGCGATGCCATCGTCGACCTTGGCCACGCCGACTTCCAGGAGATCGCGCCGCTGCTGCGCGAGAGCAGCCTGGTACTGACCGACTACTCCTCGGTCTACATCGACGCGCTGTGCCTGGACCTGCCGGTGATCGGCTTTGCCCACGACCTGGACGACTACCGCGAGCGCCAGAACGGCCTGCTGTACGACCTGGACCTGGCGTTCCCGGGGCCGGTGACGACCACCTTCGACGCCCTGCTGGATGCGCTGGAAGCGCGCCTGTCGGCGCCTGGCTTCGCGCCCGACGAGCGCTACCGCACCGCCCGCCGCCTGTTCTTCCGCCACGACGACGCCCGCAATGCGCAGCGGCTGGTGGAGCGGATACACGCCACCCTTGCCGGAACCCACGCCCGATGAATGCTTCCCCCGCCAACGCCCTGGTCAGCGTGGTGATGCCCGCCTACAAGGCGGCATGGCTGCCGCATGCGCTGGAGAGCGTGCGCCGGCAGACCCATCGCCCGCTGGAGCTGGTGGTCTGCGATGACTCCAGGGGCGATCGCGTCAGGGACATCGTCCAGGCATTCGCCGCGCGGGTCGATTTCCCGGTGCATTATGCGCGCAACCCTTCGCACCTGGGCGAAACCGGCAGTACCGCGCGCGGCATCGCCCTGGCCAGCGGCGAGTTCATCAAGTTCCTGCACGACGACGACGTGCTGTACGACGACTGCATCGCCACCCTGGTCGACGCTTTCGCGCGTGTTCCTGGGCTGGCCCTGGCCTTCGCCCGTCGCCACCTGATCGACGAGCGCTCCGGGCTGATCCGCGACGAACTGGCGACCGCCTTCCCGGCGACCGAGGACGTGCTGATCGACGGCCACGACCTGGTCGATTTCCTCGCCGACCACACGCTCAACTTCCTCGGCGAACCGAGTGCGGCGATGTGCCGGCGCGCGCAGGTGCTGGCGCTGGGCGACCGGCTGCCGTTCCTCGGCGACACCCGCATCGCCTGGGTTGCCGACCTGGCGATGTACGTCAAGCTGATGCGCAGCGGCCCGGTGGCGATGAGCTGCCGCCCGCTGCTGGGCTTCCGCATCTCCCGGCACCAGTTCAGCCAGCACGGGCGCGACACCCCCGGCATCGGCCAGGACCACCACGACGCGTTCCGCCAGGCGATCCGCGCCCTGGGCTGGTACCGCGGCGGGGACACCCGCCAGGTCGCGGTCGCCCCGCTGGACGGCACGCGGCCGGCGGCGCGGATCGACCTGGGCCAGGCCCTGGAACAGGCCCTGGCCATCGCGCACGCCACGCACCCGTTGCGGGCATGGCATGGCCGCCGGCGTCCCAATGCCGCGCAGCTGCGGATCGCGCGCGAGTTCGTAGCCGGCCATGGGCGGCCCGGCCGCCTGGGGGTGGCGATCCGCGCCGGCGGCGACCCCGCCGCGATGCGCCGCATCCTGTCCAGCCTGGCGTTCCTGCCGGCGGAACTGGCCGCGCGGATCAGTGTCAGGGCGACCGGCGCGCCGCCGCCCCGCTACGCGCCGCCGGCCACCGTGCATGCGATCCAGTGGCTGGGCGATGCCGCGTCCGCAGCGCCGCTGCAAGCGCTGTGTGCGGACTGGGACGTGGACTGGCTGCTGCATGTCGATGCCGAGGCGACGTTCACCCCCGGCGGCATGATCCGCCTGTTGCTGCAGCTGGCGGTGGCCGACGACGGGCTGCGCGCGGTCTTCGCCGACGAATGGCACCGCGCGAGCCCGGCCGACCTGGCGCCGGCGCTGCGCCCCGACCTCAACCTCGACCTGCTGCTCGGCAACCCGGCGATGCTGGCCGGGCACTGGGTGTTCCGCCGCGATGCGGTGCGCGCGGCCGGCGGGTTCGATGCGGACGCCGGCGACGCCGCGGAACTGGACCTGATCCTGCGCCTGATCCAGAAGCACGGCTTCGACGGCATCGTGCACCTGCCCGAGCCGCTGCTGGCCTGCGCGCCGCCGCGCCTGGACGCGCAGGCGCAGCGGCGCGTCATCCTGCGCCATCTGCACGCCCGCGGCTATGCCGCGGCGACGCTGGAAAGCGCCGGCGACGGCCTGCACCGGATCGACTACGGCCACGACCGGCAGCCGGCGGTTTCGATGCTGCTGGTGGTCGCGGCGGACACCACGCTGGCCACGCTGGAACGCTGCGTGGTGTCGCTGCTGGAAAAAACCGCCTATCCGAACTACGAGCTGCTGCTGGTCGACAACGGCGCCAGCGCCGACGTCCGCCAGTGGATGCAGCAGGTGGAGGCGCTGGCCGCCGGCCGGGTGCGCGCGTTCGCCTTCGACCCGCCGCTGGCCCACGCCGCCGCCTGCAACGTGGCCGCCACCCAGGCCGCCGGCGAGTTCCTGCTGTTCCTGCGCCCGGAGGTGGCGGCGCTGCAGCCACAGTGGCTGCACGAACTGCTCAACCACGGGCTGCGTCCGGAAGTGGGGATCGTCGGCGGCAAGACCATCTCCGCCGATGGCGCGATCACCCACGCCGGGCTGGTGCCCGGCCTGCGGGACTGCGGCGGCCGCGCCTTCGCCGGCGCGCGGATGGACGCCCCGGGCTACCTGCACCGGCTGCAGGTGGCGCAGAACTATTCGGCCGTGGCCGACAGCTGCCTGCTGGTCGGCAAGGCGCTGTTCGCCGAACTGGACGGCTTCGACCATGCCGCCTTCGCCGACGCCGGCGCCGACGTCGACCTGTGCCTGCGCGCACGCCAGCGTGGCTGCCTCACGGTGTGGACCCCGCACGCGCTGCTGCTGCATTCGGTGCAGGCGGCACCGCTGCCGGACGCCGCCAGCGACGCCTTGCTGGGGCGCTGGCTGCCGGCGCTCGCCCACGACCCGGCCTACAACCCGAGCCTGCGGCTGGACGTGACCGGCGGCTTCAGCCTGGGCGAATCGGACTTTTCCTGGCAGCCGCTGCCGTGGCGGCCGATCCCGCGCGTGCTCGCGCATCCGGCCGACCCGTGGGGCAGCGGCCAGTACCGGGTGATCCAGCCGTTCGAGGCGCTGCGCGGCGCCGGCCATGCCGAGGGCGCGCTCTACGCCACGCTGCTGGACCCGGTCGAACAGGCACGCATCGATCCCGACGTGGTGGTGCTGCAGCGCCGGATTTCCGACGAGGACCTGGAACGCATGCGGCGCATGCCGCGCTTCTCGCGTGCGCTGAAGATCTACGAGCTGGACGACTACCTGCCGAACCTGCCGGCCAAGAGCGCGCATCGCGAACACATGCCGCGCGACATTCTGCGCACCCTGCGGCAGGCGTTCGCACGGGTCGACCGGGTCGTGGTCTCCACCCCGGCGCTGGCCGAGGCCCTTGCCGGCCTGCACCCGGACATCCGCATCGCCCACAACCGCCTGCCGCCGGGCTGGTGGAAGGGCCTGCCGGCACCGCGCCGCGGCACCGGTACGCGGCCGCGGGTGGGCTGGGCCGGCGGCGTGGGCCATACCGGCGACCTGGAGATGGTGGCCGACGTGGTGGCGGAACTGGCCGGGGAAGTGGACTGGGTGTTCTTCGGCATGTGCCCGGAACGGCTGCGCCCGCACGTGGCCGAGTTCCATCCCGGTGTCGACATCGAAGCGTATCCGCGCTACCTGGCCCGCCTCGACCTGGACCTGGCGATCGCGCCGCTCGAGCAGAACCGCTTCAACGAGTGCAAGAGCAACCTGCGCCTGCTGGAGTACGGCGCCTGCGCGGTTCCGGTGGTCTGCAGCGACGTCGGCCCCTACCGCGACGAAAGCCTGCCGGTGACCCGGGTGCGCAACCGCCACCGCGACTGGATCGCGGCGATCCGCGCGCACCTGGCCGACGCCGGCGCCCGTGCCGACGCCGGCGACGCGCTGCGTGCGGCGGTACACCGCGACTGGATGCTGGCCGACGCCGGGCTGGCGCAGTGGCAGGCTGCCTGGCTGCCCTGAATGCGCGGATGAATACGCGCGGCGGCGCCGGCAGCACCGGCGCCCTGTGCGCGCCCGCCGGCCCCGGTGCCGGCTTCCCGTCGCCGATGACTTCGATCCGGCTCTCGTTTTTCCTCCGTATCGCTGGCACCACGGTTCTCCGGCTCCGCCGACGGAAAACCGTCGCCCGGGCCGCCGCCGCGCGCGTCCGCAGGCGTCATCCCGCGGTTTTCCCAGCCTGTGGGTTCCGGCACGCGACTTGCACATGAACAGGCAGCACTCCCCTGTTCCGGAACCTTGTCGATGTCCCACTCCGTCAATTCCATCCTGTCCCAGATCCGCAGCTACCAGACCCAGGCCAGCCAGCCGTTGCCGGCCGCCGACGTCGCGCGCAGCAATGCCATCGAAGGATTGGCCGGAGTCCGCCCCGCCAGCGCGCCGGTGGCCAGCTTCACCGACACGCTGCAGGGCGCACTGGCCGACGTCAACCGCGCCCAGCAGGTCTCCGGCGCACTGGCCGCCGCCTTCGAGCGCGGCGAGCCCGGCGCCGACCTGGCCAAGGTCATGGTCGCGTCGCAGCAGTCCCAGCTGGCGTTCCGCGCCACCGTGGAAGTCCGCAACCGTCTCGTCCAGGCTTACCAGGACGTGATGAACATGCCGCTGTAAGGAACCGGTCGCCATGGCACTCGCGCTGTCCAAGGATTCACTCAATTCGGAAAAGGCCGGCGCCTGGTTCGACCGGCTGCAGAGTCTGCAGATCACCCGGCGGCTGGGGTTGATGGCGATGATCAGCATCGCCGTGGCCGCCGGCCTGTTCGTGTTCTTCTGGGCGCAGAAGTCGCCGATGGCGCCGCTGTACACCGGCCTTGACCAGAAGGCGACCGCCGAGGCGACCGACCTGCTGCGCGCCGCGCAGATCCCGTTCGAGCTGGATGCGTCCACCGGCGCGATCAGCGTGCCGGAGAAGAACATCCACGACGCCCGCCTCAAGCTGGCCGGCTCCGGCCTGACCGACAGCGGCCGGCTCGGTTTCGAGCTGATGGAGCGCGACCCCGGTTTCGGCGTCAGCCAGTTCATGGAAACCGCCCGTTACCAGCACGCGCTGGAAACCGAGCTGGTGCGCACCATCACCACCCTGCGCCCGGTGCGCGACGCGCGCGTGCACCTGGCCATTCCCAAGCCCAGTGCCTTCACCCGCCAGCGCGATGTCGCCAGCGCCTCGGTGGTGCTGGAACTGCGCCCCGGCCAGCAGCTGGAGCGCAACCAGGTCGACGCGATCGTGCACATGGTCGCCTCCAGCATTCCGGACCTGGCGCCGGAACGGGTCACCGTGGTCGACCAGAGCGGGCGCATGCTGACCATCGCCGACCCCAACAGCGATGCGGCCATGAACGCCGCGCAGTTCGACCAGGTGCGGCGCCTGGAGACCTCCTACAACCAGCGCATCCGCGAGCTGCTGGAGCCGATGACCGGCCCCGGCCGGGTCAATCCGGAAGTCAGCGTGGACATGGATTTCTCGGTCACCGAGGAAGCACGCGAGCTGTACAACGGCGAGCCGCAGAAGGTGCGCAGCGAGCAGATCAGCGAGAACACCACCAGCACCCAGGGGCCGCAGGGCGTTCCCGGCGCGGCCAGCAACACCCCGCCCGGCGCCGAAGCCGCGCCAGCCACGGCCGCCACGCCGAGCGAGAGCAGCAAGAACGCCACCCGCAACTACGAGCTGGACCGCACCCTGCAGCACACCCGGCAGCCGGCCGGGCGGGTCAAGCGCGTGTCGGTGGCGGTGCTGGTCGACCACGTGCCGCGCCCCGGCAGCAACGGCAAGATCAGCGACCAGGCGCTCAGCGCCGCCGAACTCACCCGGGTCGAGGCGCTGGTCAAGCAGGCGGTCGGCTTCGATGCCGCACGCGGCGACACGGTGTCGGTGATGAACGCGCCGTTCGTGCGCGACGCCACCCCGGTCGAGCCGGTCAAGTGGTGGGAAATGCCGCAGGTCCGCGACGGCCTGCGCCTGGTGCTGGGCGCGATCGTGGTGCTGGCGCTGCTGTTCGGCGTGCTGCGCCCGGCGCTGCGCCAGATCGCCGGCCCGCCGAAGGCCCTGTCCGCGCCGGACGAAGATCCGCTGCGCGCCGACGTACACCTGGTCGACAACGGCGACGGACTGCCCGGGCTGGCCAACGACCACCTGCAGCTGGGCGGCGCGGCGCCGCTGGCGTTGCCGCTGGATGCCTACGAGGAACGCCTGCGCATGGCGCGCGAGGCGGTGCGCTCGGACTCCAAGCGCGTGGCCCAGGTGGTGAAGGGATGGGTGGCCAATGACTGAGTCCATCGTGCCCATGAACGGCGTGCAGCGCGCCGCCGTGCTGCTGCTGTCGCTGGGCGAAGCCGACGCGGCCGAAGTGCTGCGCCATATGGAGCCCAAGGAGGTGCAGAAGATCGGCATCGCCATGGCCACCCTGACCGACGTCAGCCGCGAGCAGGTGCAGCAGGTCATGGACGAGTTCAGCAACGAACTCGGCAACAAGACCTCGCTCAGCGTCGGCTCGGACGACTACATCCGCAACATGCTGGTGCAGGCACTGGGCAACGAGAAGGCCAACAACCTGATCGACCGCATCCTGCTGGGCCGCAACACCACCGGCCTGGACACGCTGAAGTGGATGGACCCGCGCGCGGTCGCCGACCTGGTGCGCAACGAGCATCCGCAGATCATCGCCATCGTCATGTCGCACCTGGAGAACGACCAGGCCGCCGAAGCGCTGAAGCTGCTGCCCGAGCGCACCCGCGTCGACGTGCTGCTGCGCATCGCCACGCTCGACGGCATCCCGCCCAACGCGCTGAACGAACTCAACGAGATCATGGAGCGCCAGTTCGCCGGCAACCAGAACCTGAAGTCGTCCAACATCGGCGGCGTGCAGTGCGCGGCCAACATCCTCAACTTCATGGACGGCGGCCAGGACCAAGCGATCCTCAGCTCGATCGCGCAGGTCGATGCGCCGCTGGGCAGCCGCATCCAGGACCTGATGTTCGTGTTCGACGACCTGGTGGACCTGGACGACCGCGAGATGCAGCTGGTGCTGCGCGAAGTCAGCGGCGAACGCCTGGGCCTGGCCCTGCGCGGCGCCGACATCAAGGTGCGCGACAAGATCACCCGCAACATGTCCCAGCGCGCCGCCGAGATCCTGCTCGAGGACATGGAGGCCCGCGGCCCGGTCAAGCTGTCCGACGTGGAAGCCGCGCAGCGCGAGATTCTGGCCATCGTCAAGCGCATGGCCGATGAAGGCACGGTCACCATCGGTGGCAATGCGGAGACCATGCTGTGAGTCCCGTCGTGCGCTGGATGGCCCCCGACCTCACCGCCGCGCAGGCCTCGGCGCAGAACCTGGCCGACGGCTACCCGGCCGATGCGCCGGACATGCCGCCGGAACCGTTGCTGCAGCCGCCGACGCTGGAGGAAATACAGGCCATCCAGGACGCCGCCCGCCAGGAAGGGCTGGAGCAGGGACACGCCGAGGGCCATGCCGAAGGCCTCGCCCAGGGCCAGGCCGAGGTACGCCGGCTGGTGGCGCAGATCGAAGGCATCCTGGACAACTTCAGCCGCCCGCTGCTGCGCCTGGAAGGCGAGGTGGTGGCCGCGCTGGGCGAGTTGTCCGTGCGCGTGGCCGGGCAACTGCTGGGTCGCGCCTACCAGGCCGAGCCGGCGCTGCTGCAGGAGCTGGTCAACGAGGCCCTCGAAGCGGTGGGCGGCAGCAGCCGCGAGGTCGAGGTACGCCTGCACCCGGACGACATCGCCGCGCTGGCGCCGCTGCTGAAGCTGGCACCCGGCCAGCGCCTGAGCCCCGACCCCGGCCTGAGCCGCGGCGACCTGCGCGTGCACGCCGAGAGCGTGCGCATCGACGGCACCCTGGAGGCACGCCTGCGCGCGGCCCTGTCCACGGTGATGCGCAAGGCCGGAGCCAGCCAATGAGCCCCGCCTTCACCGATACCCCGCCGACCGACCGGCCGCCGCCGGCACCCGCGGCCTGGTCGGCCGCGCGCAACCTGCGGCTGGCGGCACGGCTGGACGCCATCGACATCGAACCGGGCCACGGGCGCGGCCTGATCCGCGAAGGCGTGCTGCGCCGCGCGGTGGGCCTGACCCTGGAAGCGGTCGGCTGCGAGGCGCCGATGGGCGCCACCTGCAAGGTCGAGGTCGACGGCGGCTGGGTCGACGCCGAGGTGGTCGGCTTCGCCAGCGAACGCACCTACCTGATGCCCAGCGCCGAACTGCACGGGCTGCTGCCGAACGCGCGCGTGGTGCCGTCCTACCGGCACGGCGGCGTGGAGGTCGGCGAAGGCCTGCTCGGCCGCGTCATCGACAGCGACGGCGTGCCGCTGGACGGCAAGGGCCCGATCCGTGCCGAAGGCAGCGCCAGCATGGCCGGCGTGTCGATCAACCCGTTGGCGCGCGAACCCATCACCCAGCCGCTGGACGTGGGCGTGCGCGCGATCAACGCGCTGCTGCCGATCGGCCGCGGCCAGCGCGTGGGCCTGTTCGCCGGTTCCGGCGTCGGCAAATCGACGCTGCTGGGAATGATGACCCGCTTCACCTCGGCCGACGTGATCGTGGTCGGGCTGATCGGCGAACGCGGCCGCGAAGTGCGCGACTTCGTCGAGACCACCCTGGGCGAGGAAGGCCTGCGCCGCGCCGTGGTCGTGGCCGCGCCGGCCGACCGCCCGCCGCTGGCGCGCCTGCATGGTGCCTACCGCGCCACCGCGATCGCCGAGTGGTTCCGCGACCAGGGCCTGAACGTGCTGCTGCTGATGGATTCGCTGACCCGCTTTGCCCAGGCGCAGCGCGAGATCGGCCTGTCCGTCGGCGAACCGCCGACCACCCGCGGCTACCCGCCCAGCGTGTTCGCCAAACTGCCGGCGCTGGTGGAACGCGCCGGCAACGGCGCCAAGGGGCGCGGCTCGATCACCGCCTTCTACACCGTGCTCACCGAGGGCGACGACCCGCAGGACCCGATCGCCGATGCGGCCCGCGCCATCCTCGACGGCCACATCCTGCTCTCGCGCCGGGTCGCCGATTCCGGCCTGTACCCGGCCATCGACGTCGAATCGTCGGTCAGCCGCGTGGTCCAGGATATCGCCGACGACGCCTGGCGCCTGCGCATCCGCAAGCTCAAGCGGCTGGTGGCGGCCTACTCGGCCAACCGCGACCTGATCGCCATCGGCGCCTACCAGCGCGGCAACGATGCGGCCACCGACGAAGCGCTCGAACGCTGGCCGGAAATCCTCGAATTCCTCGGCCAGGACGTGAGCCTGGCCGCCGACCTACCCCATAGCCTTGCCGCCTTGAAACGCCTGGTCGAAAGCGAGAACGTCCCATGAAGCAATCCCGTCGCCTGGACCCCCTGCTGCGCCGTGCGCAGGATCACGAAGACGAGGTCGCCCGCGCCCTGGCCGAACGCCAGCAGGCGCTGGACATGCACCTGTCGCGCCTGGAGGAACTGCGCCGCTACGCCGACGAATACGCCGGCGCGCAGATGGCCGCCACCAGTCCGTCGCAGCTGATGAACCGGCGCGCGTTCCTCGACCGCCTGGACAGTGCCGTGCAGCAACAGAGCCAGACCGTGGACCGCAACCGCGAACGCGTCGATGCCGAGCGCGCACGGCTGCTGCTGGCCAGCCGCGACAAGCAGGTACTGGAACAGCTGGCGGCCAGCTACCGCGCCCGCGAAAAGCAGGTGGAGGAGCGCCGCGACCAGCGCGAGATGGACGACCTGGGTGCGCGCCGCGCCCGCCAGGCCCAGCTGTCGGGCGAGGACGACACCCCATGACGCCATTGTCCCTGGGCGCCACCGCGGCCGCCGCGCCGCCCGCGGCGGGCACCCCCGCGCGGGCCACCGCCGGCAGCGACAAGCAGGCCAGTGGCTTCGATGCGCTGCTGCAGGCCACGCCGCAGCCGGCGCCGCGCGCGAAGGCCGCGGCCAAGCCGGCCGCGGACACGCAGGGCCGTGACGGCAGCGATCCGGCCGCCGCGCCGGCCGCGCCTGCGGACACGCCGCCGGGCAGCGAGGCCCCCGCGGCCGGCGACGCCGGGAAACCGGCAGCCAGCGGCGACGGTCGCGGCCAGGACGACAGCGACGCCGACGCGCCGCAATGGCCGCCGCCCGGTCTTGCCGGACTGCTGCCGGCCGCGTCCACGGCCGCCACGGCGACGGCCCCCGCCCCGGCGGTCGCCGACGACGGCACCGACCTGCCGCGGTTCGCCGCCACGCCGGCGCCAGGGACATCCGTGCCGGCCACCCCGCTGCCACCGGCAGCCGCGCCACCGCCGGCAGCCCCCCTCCCGCAGGCCGCCGCCACCGCCGCCCCCGCGGCCGCGACCGACGTCGAGGTCCTGGCGCAGCTGGCCAGCCTGGATGCCGCGCCGGAGCTGCCACGCGGTGGCGCCGGGAATGCGCCAGCGCCGATGGATCCCGGCGCCGGCGCGGCCTTGTTCGGCCCGCTGCTGCAGAACCTGGCGGCCGTGGCCGACGCCCGCCCGGCGCCGGCCTTCCCGCCGGCGCTGTCCGCGCCGGTGGACATGCAGGGCGCGGATTTCGACGAGGCCATCGGCGCGCGCGTCGGCTGGCTGGCCGACCAGAAGATCGGCCACGCCCACATCCGCGTCACCCCGAACGATCTGGGGCCGGTGGAAGTGAAGCTGCAGCTGGAGGGCGATCGCGTCCACGCCACCTTCTCCAGCGCCCATGCCGAGGTCCGCCAGGCGCTGGAAAGCGGCCTGCCGCGGTTGCGTGAAATGCTCGGCGAACAGGGCCTGCAGCTGGCCCAGGCCGATGTCGGCCACCGTCAGTCCGAGTCCGGTTCGCCCAACGCCGGCGGCGCCGGCACGGGCCACGACGGCGAGCCCGGCGATGCCGGCTCCCTGCCCGAGCACACTGCCCGCCCCCTGCGTCTGCGCGGCCTGCTCGACGCCTATGCCTGAGTCGTAGGCAGGGCCCCCGGGGACGTGGGCCCTGCGCGCCGGGGCGCCCGCCCCCGGCGCTGGCCCGTCAACTTTCCGTCATTGCCACCGGCCTGCGCTGCGGCACGCGTATTGCATGTTCAGGGACAGCAACCCTGAGGAGCACAACGTGGCAGCCGCCGCCGACAAATCCCGCAAGCCAGACACTTCCAAGGACAAGGACAAGGACACCACCGGCAAGCCGCGCCGCTCGCTGCTGGCGACCATCCTGATCGCCGTGATCGCCGCCGGTGGCGCCGGTGGTGCCGTCTGGTATTTCACCCAGGGCCGCGCCGACGCGGCGCCGTCCAAGGCCAAGGCCGCAGCCCCGGCCACGCCGGCGCCGGCACAGTACTTCGCGCTCGACCCGGCGTTCGTGGTCAACCTCAACGGACGCGTGGACGGACCGCGCTACCTGCAGGTCGAAGTGCAGCTGATGACCCGCGATCCGGAAGCGCTGCCCGCGCTGCAGACGCACGCGCCGGCGATCCGCGCCAAGCTGCTGATGCTGTTCTCCCAGGTCGAGCCCGAGCAGATCGCCGACCGCGCCGGCAAGGAGCGCCTGCAGGCCGCCGCGCTGGCCGAAGTGCAGAAGCTGATGAAGGCCGAGACCGGCAAGAAGACCGCCGACGACCTGCTGTTCACCAGCTTCGTCACCCAGTAAGGCGACGCCGATGAGCATCAACGACCTGCTGTCCCAGGATGAAATCGACGCCCTGCTGCATGGTGTCGATTCCGGTACGGTGGACACCGTGGAACCCGAACCGCCCCCGGGCGAGGCGCGGCCCTACGATTTCGCCAGCCAGGACCGCATCATCCGCGGGCGCATGCCCACGCTGGAGATGGTCAACGAACGCTTCGTGCGCCTGTGGCGCATCGGCCTGTTCAACCTGATCCGGCGCTCGGCCGAAATCTCGGTGCGCGGCATCGAGCTGATCAAGTTCGGCGATTACCTGCATTCGCTGTACGTGCCCACCAACCTCAACCTGGTCCGCTTCAAGCCGCTGCGCGGCACCGGCCTGATCGTGTTCGAGCCGACCCTGGTGTTCGCGGTGGTGGACAACTTCTTCGGCGGCGACGGGCGTTACCACACCCGCATCGAGGGCCGCGAGTTCACCGCCACCGAGATGCGCGTGATCCAGTTGATGCTCAAGCAGGCCTTCGTCGACCTGCGCGAGGCCTGGAGCCCGGTGATGAACGTCGATTTCGACTACATCAATTCCGAGATCAACCCGCACTTCGCCAACATCGTCAGCCCGCGCGAGTACGTGGTGGTGTGCCGCTTCCACGTCGAGCTGGAAAGCGGTGGCGGCGACATCCACATCACCCTGCCGTACTCGATGCTGGAACCGATCCGCGAACTGCTCGACGCCGGCATCCAGAGCGACCGCAACGACCGCGACGAGAGCTGGGCGATCATGCTGCGCGAGCAGCTGGACACCGCCGAGGTGGAGCTGTCCAGCGTGATCGCGCGCCGGCGCATGAGCCTGCGCGAGCTCAGCCGGCTGAAGGTCGGCGACATCCTGCCCATCGAGATGCTCAAGGAAGTGCCGTTGTGCGTCGAGGGCATCCCGGTGTTCACCGGCGAGTTCGGCATCGCCGGCGACCGCAACGCCATCAAGATCACCGCTACCCATCCGCCGGGCAGGCCGCCGCGCCCGTCCGCGTCCCAGGAAAACTCCCATGACTGAGCACGATCCCTCCGAGACCACCGCACCCGCCGCGCCCGCCGCCGAGCCGGCGCAGTTCGCCAACCTGCAGGCCGAGGGCGACGGCAACACCGACCTCAACCTGGACGTGATCCTGGACGTGCCGGTGACGCTGTCGCTGGAAGTCGGGCGCGCGCGGGTGCCGATCCGCAACCTGCTGCAGCTCAACCAGGGCTCGGTGGTGGAACTGGAGCGCGGCGCCGGCGAATCGCTGGACGTGTTCGTCAATGGCACCCTGATCGCACACGGCGAGGTGGTGGTCATCAACGACCGCTTCGGCGTGCGCCTGACCGACGTGGTCAGCCCCAGCGAGCGCATCCGGAGACTGCGTTGAGCCTGCTGCCGGCCGCCGCCCTGGCCGTCGCCGCGATGGCCCAGGGCCATCCGCAGGCGGCGCCGGTCGGCCAGCACGCGGCCACCGCGCCGGGCCTGTTCGGCGCGGTGATGGCGCTGCTGGCGGTGCTGGCGCTGATCGTCGGTCTGGGCTGGCTGCTCAAGCGCATGCCCGGCAGCGGGTTCCGTCCCGCCGAAGGGCTGAAGCTGGTGGCCAGCCTCAACGTCGGCGCCAAGGAACGCGTGGTGGTGGTCGAGGTCAACGGCCAGCAACTGCTGCTGGGCGTGACCGGCGGCGGCATCAGCGCCCTGCATACCCTGCCCGAGCCGCTGCCCCCGCTGGCGCCGGCCACCCTGCCCAACCTGAAACACCTACCGAATTTCGCGCAGCTGCTGCAACAGAAGCTGCGCAAGGACGCCTGAGCATGCTGCCGCAACGCTTCAATTCCCGTTTCTGCTGCCAGCTGGCGATCGTGTTCGCGCTGCTGGCCCTGCCGCTGCTGGCCTGGGCGACCCCCGCCGCGCCGCAGATGCCGACCCTGCCCGACGTGAACGTCGGCAGGATCGGCGGCGCCCCGGTCAGCCTGCCGCTGCAGACGCTGCTGCTGATGACGGCGATCACCCTGCTGCCGTCGCTGCTGCTGGTACTGACCGCCTTCACCCGCATCATCATCGTGCTGGGCCTGCTGCGGCAGGCGATGGGCACCGGGCAGACGCCTTCCAACCAGGTATTGCTCGGGCTGGCGCTGTTCCTGACCGCGATGATCATGATGCCGGTCTGGGACAAGGCGTGGTCCACCGGCATGGCCCCGTATCTGGACGGCAAGATCGACTTCCAGACCGCGTGGACGCTGACCACCCAGCCGCTGCGTGCGTTCATGCTGGCGCAGGTGCGCGAGACCGACCTGATGACCTTCGCCGGGCTGGCCGGCCAGGGGCCCTACGCGGGCCCGGACGCGATCCCGTTCCCGGTGCTGGTGGCCTCGTTCGTCACCAGCGAGCTGAAGACCGCGTTCGAGATCGGCTTCCTGATCTTCATCCCGTTCGTGATCATCGACCTGGTGGTGTCCAGCGTGCTGATGTCGATGGGCATGATGATGCTCTCGCCGATGCTGATCTCGGCGCCGTTCAAGATCCTGCTGTTCGTACTGGTCGATGGCTGGGTGCTGGTGGTGGGCACGCTGGCGGCCAGTTTCAACGCGGTCTGAAGCACCGCGCGCCCGTCCCTGTCGTCCACACGTCCGCGCCGCGGCCCCGCTCCCTCCTGATCTCCGGCTTTCCATGTCCCCCGAACTTGCCCTTACCGAACTGCGCGGCGGCCTGGTCGCCACCCTCTGGATCGCCGGACCGCTGCTGGTCGTGGTACTGGTGGTCGGCGTGGTCATCGGCATCATCCAGGCTGCCACCCAGCTCAACGAGCCGACCATCGCCTTCATCGCCAAGGCCGCGGCGCTGACCGCGGCGCTGTTCGCGCTGGGCAGCCTGCTGCTTGGCCACCTGGTGGAATTCACCACCCTGCTGTTCCAGCGCATTCCGCACCTGATCGGCTAGGCGGCGCCATGGATCCGATCACCCGGATGATGATCGACGGCCAGCAGGCCTTCGCCATCATCGGCACCACGCTGTGGGTCATGCTGCGCATCGGCGCGATGCTGATGGCCATGCCGATGGTGGGCTCGCGCGCGGTCCCGGCGCGGGTGCGGGCGCTGCTCGCCGTGGCGTTGTCGGTGGCGCTGGCACCGGTGCTGCCGGCGGTACCGGCATGGAGCGGCTTCGATGCGGCCACGGTGCTGGGCATCGCCCGCGAGCTGGCGGTCGGGGTGAGCATCGGCTTCCTGCTGCGGCTGATCTTCGAGGCCGGCGCGATGGCCGGCGAGCTGGTCGCACAGGGCACCGGCCTGGCGTTCGCGCAGATGAGCGACCCGCTGCGCGGCGGCAGTTCCGGCGTGGTCGGGCAATGGTTCTACCTGCTGTTCGGGCTGCTGTTCTTCACCAGCAACGGCCACCTGGCGCTGATCTCGCTGCTGGTGGACAGCTACAGGACATTGCCGATCGGCACCGCGCTGCCCGACCCGCACGCGATGGCCGCACTGGCCCCGACCCTGTTCCTGCAGGTGTTCCGCGGCGCGCTGACCCTGGCGCTGCCGCTGGTAGTGGCGATGCTGGCGGTGAACCTGGCCTTCGGCGTGCTGGCCCGGGCCGCGCCGGCCCTGCACCCGATGCAGCTGGGCCTGCCGGTATCGCTGCTGCTGGGGTTGTTCCTGCTGGCGCTGCTGGCCGGGGAAATGGCCACGCCGGTGCAGCGCCTGTTCGACAGCGCGTTCGACGCGGCACGGCAAGTGGCGGGCTGAGCCGGCAGCGTGCCGGCGGGCGCATTCAGCACCCGCCCGCTTGCCTGTCGCACGCCGGCCCGGGATAGTCTGGAACCCGTGCCGGCATGGATTCGGCCGGCATCCACGGAAGCGTGGCACGCCCTGCGTGCCATCGGGCGCAGAGGGAGGATGCCATGCTTGCAGGAAGCTACAACCCGTTGCTGGTCGTGCTGTCGGTCCTGGTCGCGGTGCTCGCTTCGTTCACCGCGCTGGACATGGCGTCGCGGGTATCGGCCTCGCGTCATCGCGGCGCGGCCACCGGCTGGCTGCTCGCGGGCGCCGTCGCCATGGGCACCGGCATCTGGTCGATGCACTTCGTCGGCATGCTCGCCTTCCGCCTGCCGATTCCGCTCGGCTATGCCCTCTGGCCGACCATCGAATCGCTGCTGGTCGCCATCGCCACCTCGCTGTTCGCGCTGTGGCTGGTATCCCGCCCCACCCTGCCGCACCCGCGGCTGGCGCTGGGCGCGCTGCTCATGGGCCTGGGCATCGCCTGGATGCATTACGTGGGCATGGCCGCGCTGCGCATGCACCCGGCCATCGACTACGTGCCATCGCGGGTCGCGCTTTCCATCGCGATCGCGGTGCTTGCCTCGTGGGCGGCGCTGCACATCGCCTTGCGCATGCGCGCGCGGCAAGGCGCGTTGCCGCAGCGCGTGGCTGCCGCCGTGGTGATGGGCCTGGCCATCGTCGGCATGCACTACACCGGCATGGCCGCGGCACGGTTCCCGGCTGGCTCGGTGTGCGCCGCGGCGAGCAGCGGCGGGATCGGCGTGGAATGGCTGGCGGCCTGCGTGGTGCTGCTGACCGTGACGATGATGGCGGTGGTGCTGGTCATCTCGCTGTTCGAGCAGCGCATGCAGGCACGCCTGCTGCGGCGGCGCAACTCGACGTTGTCGGCCTCGCTGGACGATGCCCGCAAGGAGCTGTTCCATGCCAGCCGCCACGACTCGCTGACCGGCCTGCCCAACCGCCAGCTCTCGCACGAGCGCATCGACCAGCTGCTGCAGCACTGCCACGCGGCCCGGCTCGCATGCGCGGTGATGGCCCTGGACCTGGATGAGTTCCGCCATATCAACAGCGCATTCGGCGCGCAGGCCGGCGACACGGTGATGGTCGACGTGGCCGAACAGCTGCGCCGGCTGTTGCCGGACGGCGGCCTGGTCGGCCGCCTGGGCGGCGACAAGTACGTCATCGCGCTGCCGCTGGCCGACGATGCCGGCGCCGCGCCACTGGCCGAGCGCATCCTCGTCGCGCTCGGCGCGGTGCGCGTGGGCGGGCGCGACATGCGCGTCACCGCCAGCCTGGGGCTGGCGCTGTACCCGGCGCATGGCGCCACGGCCGCGCCGCTGGTGGCGCATGCCGAGATCGCCACCGGCCACGCCAAGCTGGCCGGCCGCAACACCCATGCCCGGTTCGCCGAATGGATGAGCGCCGACGCCGAGCAGGACCGGCGCCTGCTGCAGGACCTACGCCAGGCCGTCGGCACGCCGCAGCTGAGCCTGCATTACCAGCCGCGGGTGCACGCCGACAGCGGCCTGGTCACCGGCGCCGAGGCGCTGCTGCGCTGGCGCCATCCCGCGCACGGGCCGGTACCCAGCGGGCGCATCATCCGCCTGGCCGAACAGAACGGGCTGATGGAGGGAATCGGCCAGTGGGTACTGGACGAGGCGTGCCGGCAGATGCGCTGCTGGCACGATGCCGGCCATTCCAGCTGGCAGGTGTCGGTGAACCTGTCGGGGCTGCAGCTCGGTTCGCAGCGCCTGGTCCAGGACGTGCGCCAGGTCCTGCAGCGCCATGAACTGGAGCCGTCGCGGCTGGTGCTGGAAGTCAGCGAGAACGCGGTGACCCGCGACGCCGACGCCGCGGTTGCCGTGCTGCGCGCCATCGCCGCCCTGGGCGTGGGCATTTCCATAGACGACTTCGGCACCGGCTTCTCCAGCCTGCTGCAGCTGCGCCGGCTGCCCGCCACCGAGATCAAGATCGACAGCGCCTTCGTGATGGCGCTGGAAGACAGCGACGAGGACGTGGTGGTGGTCGCGGCGATCGTGGCGCTGGGCCACGCCCTGAACATGGAGGTGGTGGCCAAGGGCATCGAGACCCCGGGCCAGCGCACCTATGCCGAACGCCTGGGCTGCGACCACCTGCAGGGCTACCAGTTGGGGCGGCCGGTCGGCCCGGAGAGCTTCATGTGCCTGTACGCCGGCGGCGGGCTCTGACCCCCGGCGCCTGACCGGGCCCGGCACGCGCCCCCCGCCGGCCCACCGCCGGCCCCGGTGCGCTGGCCCGGTTCTTGCACGCCCCAGGCCGGATCCAGTACCCGCGCCAGGCCATGGCTGAAAACGAAGACGGCACCGAAAAAACCGAACAACCTACCGGCAAACGCCTGCGCGATGCCCGCGAGAAGGGCGACATACCGCGTTCGCGCGAACTGGCCACCGCCGCGGTGTTCGGTGCCGGCGTGATCGCCGTCGCCACCCTGTCCGGGGTGATCGGCGGCAATGCGCGTGCCTGGATGCGCACGGCGCTGGCCCCCGAGCCGGGCCTGTTGCAGACCCCCGACGCGCTGTTCGGCCATGCCGGGATGCTGTTGCTGCGGCTGCTGCTGGCGACCTGGCCGCTGCTGCTGGCGTGCCTGCTCGCCAGTTTCGTCTCGCCGCTGATCATGGGCGGGCTGCGGGTGTCGTCCAAGGCGCTCATGCCCGACCTGAACCGCATGAACCCGATGTCCGGGCTCAAGCGCATCTATGGCATGCAGTCGCTGGCGGAACTGGCCAAGTCGCTGCTGCGCATGCTGTTCGTCGGCAGCGCCGCCGGGCTGTGCATCTGGCACGGCTTCGACGCCCTGCGCACGCTGCCGCAGATGCCGCTGGAACGGGCGGTGCTCGACGGCCTGGGCTTCACCCTGCGGCTGCTGCTGGCCACGGCCGGGGCGCTGCTGCTGCTGGCCGCGATCGATGCGCCGTACCAGCACTGGAACTGGCTGCGCAAGCTGAAGATGACCCGCGACGAGGTCCGCCGCGAGATGAAGGAAAGCGAGGGCAGCCCCGAGGTCAAGGGCCGCATCCGCCAGATGCAGATGCAGCTCTCGCAGCGGCGGATGATGGAGGCCGTTCCCGGTGCCGACGTGGTCGTGGTCAACCCGACCCACTATGCGGTGGCGCTCAAGTACGAGGCCGGGCGCATGAACGCGCCGACCGTGGTGGCCCGCGGCGTGGACGAGCTGGCCCTGCGGATCCGCCAGGTCGCCGACGGCAACCGCGTGGCCATCGTCTCGGCACCGCCGTTGGCACGCGCCTTGTATAGGGAAAGCCAACTCGGCAAGGAAATCCCCGTGAGACTGTATTCGGCCGTCGCCCAGATCCTGTCCTACGTCTACCAGCTGCGCACCTGGCGCGGCGGGCCGATGCCGCAGCAGCCGGCCATCGACATCGACGAGTTCGGCAAGGGGGCCCGCCCATGAGCGCCCAGCCCATGCCCGCCACCGCGCGCCGCCTGCTCGATGCGATCCGCCAGGGGTTCGGCGCGCCGCTGATCGTGCTGGCGCTGCTGGCGATGGTGGTGGTGCCGCTGGCCGCACCGGTGCTGGACGCGCTGTTCACCTTCAACATCGCCATTTCGCTGATGGTGCTGCTGGCGGTGGTGTACGTGAAGCGGCCGCTGGACTTCACCATCTTCCCGATCGTGCTGCTGGTCACCACCATGCTGCGGCTGGCGCTGAACGTGGCCTCCACCCGCGTCATCCTGCTCAACGGCCAGAATGGCCACGAGGCCGCGGGCAAGGTCATCGCCTCGTTCGGCGAGTTCGTGATCGGCGGCAACTACGCGGTCGGCATCGTGGTGTTCGCGATCCTGACCATCATCAACTTCGTGGTCATCACCAAGGGCGCCGGACGCGTGTCGGAAGTGACCGCGCGCTTCATCCTCGACGCCATGCCCGGCAAGCAGATGGCGATCGACGCCGACCTCAACGCCGGCCTGCTGACCCGCGAGGAAGCCAAGGCGCGGCGCGAGGAAGTGCGCGAGGAAGCCGACTTCTACGGTGCGATGGACGGCGCCAGCAAGTTCATCCGCGGCGACGCCATCGCCGGCATCCTGATCCTGTTCATCAACCTGCTCGGCGGCCTGGCGGTGGGCGTGCTCCAGCACGGCATGCCGTTCGCCGACGCAGCCTCCACCTACACCCTGCTGTCCATCGGCGACGGCCTGGTGGCGCAGCTGCCGGCGCTGCTGGTGTCCAGCGCGGTGGCGATGCTGGTGACGCGCGCCTCGCGCGCCCAGGACATGAGCCAGGCCATGATGGGCCAGGTATTCGGCCAGTACCGGGCGCTGGCCATCGCCGCGGCCATCATCGGCCTGGTCGGGCTGGTCCCGGGCATGCCCAACCTGGCGTTCCTGGTGCTGGCGTCGATCCTCGGCTTCCTGGCCTGGAAACTGTGGAAGCGCGACACGGCTGCCGCAGCGGCCGCCAGCGCCGAGGCCGGCGCGGCCGCCGCCGGCGAGATCCCCGGCCTGCTCGGCGCGCAGCCGGCGCCGACCGCCGAACTGAGCTGGGACGAACTGCGCCCGGTCGACCCGCTGGGGCTGGAGGTCGGTTACCGGCTGATCCCGCTGGTGGACAAGGCCCAGGGCGGCGAACTGATGGCACGCATCAAGGGCGTGCGCCGCAAGCTCACCCAGGACGTGGGCTTCCTGATCCCGTCGGTGCACATCCGCGACAACCTCGAGCTGGCGCCCACCACCTACCGGGTGCTGATCCACGGCGTGCCGGTCGCCAGCGCCGAGATCCATCCCGACCGCGAGCTGGCACTGGACCCCGGCAGCGCGATGGGCCAGTTGGACGGCATTCCCGGCAAGGACCCGGCCTTCGGCCTGGACGCCACCTGGATCCAGCCGCACCAGCGCGCCCATGCCGAGTCGCTGGGCTACACCGTGGTCGACCCGGCCACGGTGGTCGCCACCCACCTGTCGCACCTGATCCGCGAGCACGCGCCGGAACTGCTGGGCCACGAGGAAGTGCAGCAGCTGCTGGCGACCCTGGCCAAGAGCGCGCCCAAGCTGGTCGAGGACCTGACCCCCAAGGCGCTGCCGATCTCGGTGGTGGCGCGGGTGCTGCAGAACCTGCTGATCGAGCGCATTCCGATCCGGCAGCTGCGCAAGATCGCCGAGGCGCTGGTCGAGAACGCCCCGCTCAGCCAGGACCCGACCGCGCTGACCGTGGCGGTGCGCAACGCGCTGGGCCGGTTCATCGTGCAGGAGATCGCCGGCATGTCGCCGGAACTGCCGGTGTTCACCCTGAACCCGCAACTGGAACGGGTCTTGCAGGAATCCACGCAGGGCAACGGTGCCGCGCTGGAACCCGGTCTCGCCGAGCGCCTCCACCAGAGTCTTGCCGAATGTGTCGGCAAGCAGGAGGCGCGGAACGAGCCGGCCGTGGTGCTGGTACCGGGCCCGGTCCGCGCCGCCCTCGCGCGGATGGTCCGCCACAGCGTCCCCTCGCTGTCGGTGCTGGCCTACAGCGAGGTACCGGAAGACAAGCGCCTGAAGCTGGTCGGCACGATCAGCTGAGGACAGCCTGGAAACCGGCGGCGGCGCAGGACGACGTCAAAGAACGGACACCTAGCCGGCCACCGCCACACACGAAGGACGAGGAGCACGCACCGCCATGCACGACACCGCCAACGCCACTGCTCCCGCGTCGCACCCGCACACGAATTCCCGGTACTCCAGCATGAAGATCAAACGTTTCGTCGCCGCCGACATGCGCACCGCCATGAACCTGGTGCGCAAGGAACATGGCCCCGACGCCGTCATCCTGTCCAATCGCCGGATCGAGGAAGGCGTCGAGATCGTGGCGGCCGCCCACTACGACGAAAGCGTCGTGCAGCGCGCCCTGGAAGCCGCCCGCCCGGCACCGCCGCCGGCGCCCAAGCCGCGCAGCGCCGCCGAGGCGATCATCGCCGCGGTGACCCGCCGCAAGACCCCGGAACCGGAACCGGTGGTGGCCACCGCCTCGGCCGTTGCCGCCCTCGCCCGCTCGGCGGTCGGCGCCACCGGCCGCTCCATCGACAGCAGCGTCGAGCTGGCCCCGGGCAGCCGCTTTTCCTCGCTGCTCAAGCCGCAGCCCGCCCACGCCCCTGCCCCCGCCGTCGCACGCCAGCCCGCGCTGCCGGAACAGATCTTCGCGACCTTCCCGGCGGTGCCGGACGATACGCCGGTAGTGCCGGCATTCCGCCCGGAGGGCTTCGCCGTCGCCGCACCGGCAGTGGCGCCCGCCGCCGGCAACCGCGCCCACTTCGCGATCGATCCGCCACCGGAGGCACCGGCCCGGCAGGTGGCCGCGGCGGCCACACGGATCGAGGCGGCCATCGTCCCGCCCGCCATGCCGGATGCCGTCGCACCGGCACTGCCGGCCGAACCGGCAGCGCCCGTCGCCTCCCCGGCCGCAGCCACCGTCAATGTTCCGGCGCCGGCCGTGGACACCGCCGTCGCCGCGCCCGTGCTGAGCGTGGTGGCCGCGGCGCCGCGCGACGACCGCCAGCTGGCCGAGCTGCGCCAGGAAGTGGCCGGCATGCGCCAGCTGATCGAGCGCGAAATGAACCGCTTCACCGACGAACGCCTGCGCGGCAGCCCGGTGCGCGCCAACGCCCTGGACCTGATGGACGAGTACGGCTTCGACGCCGGCCTGGCCCGCGACGTGGCGGTACAGATGCCGGCCGATATCGACCCGGCACGCGCCCGCGGGCTGATGCTGGGGCTGATCTCCAAGAAACTGCCGATCGCCCCGGTCGACCCGATCGAGGCCGGCGGGGTCATCGCCCTGGTCGGCCCGACCGGCGCCGGCAAGACCACCACCATCGCAAAGCTGGCCTCGCGCTTCGCCGAAGCCCACGCCGCCCGCGACGTGGCCCTGGTCACCACCGACACCCAGCGCATCGGCGCCCGCGAGCAGCTGTACGGCTTCGGCCGCCAGCTCGGCATCGCCGTGCACGAAGCCAGCAGCGGCACCAACCTCAACCAGCTGCTGGAGCGCCTGGCCGACTACAAGCTGGTGCTGATCGACACCGCCGGACTGGGCCAGCGCGACCGCGCCCTGACCGCGCAGCTGCAGTGGCTGCGCGCCGCCGGCCAGATCCGCACCCTGCTGGTGCTGCCGGCCAACACCAGCTTCCAGGACATGGACGAGGTGGTGCGCCGCTTCGGCGCGGCCAACCCGCAGGGCCTGGTACTGACCAAGCTGGACGAGACCGGCCGCTTCGGCTCGGCCCTTTCGGTGGCCGTGGACCATCGCCTGCCGATCACCTGGGTGACCGACGGACAGGACGTGCCGGAAGACCTGCACCGCGCCTCGGCGGCCAATCTGGTGCTTCGCCTTGAAGATTTGCGCCGCGCGGCCGATATGCCCTGCAACCCGGAGTTGAACCATGCCGTCGCGTGAGTACGCCAAGCTGACCAATGCCTTCCCGCTGTCGGCCACCCGCCGCCAGCCCGCGGGCCCCGTGCGCACCATCGCGGTGACCGGCGGCAAGGGCGGCGTGGGCAAGACCAACGTCTCGGCCAACCTGGCCGTGGCGCTGGCCGGCATGGGCAAGCGCACGCTGCTGCTGGACGCCGACCTCGGCCTGGCCAACATCGACGTCATCCTCGGCCTGCAGCCCAAGCACACCCTGGCCGACCTGGTCGCCGGGCGCTGCACGCTGGAGGACGTCATCATCGAAGGCCCCGACGGCCTGCTGGTGGTGCCGGCCGCGTCCGGCCGCCGGCACATGGCCGAACTGCAGCCGGCCGAGCACGTCGGCCTGGTCAACGTGTTCTCCGAGCTGGAACGCGACCTGGACGTGATGATCATCGACACCGCCGCCGGCATCACCGACAGCGTGTTGACCTTCTGCCAGGCCGCGCAGGACACCGTGGTGGTGGTCTGCGACGAGCCGGCCTCGATCACCGACGCCTACGCGCTGATCAAGGTGCTCTCGCGCGAGCGCGGGGTCGACCGGATCCAGGTCGTGGCCAACATGGCCCGCGACCCCAACGAAGGCCGCATGCTGTACGAGAAGCTGGTGCGGGTGTGCGAGAAGTTCCTGACCGACGTCTCGCTCAACTACCTGGGCTGCGTGCCGCAGGACGACTGGCTGCGCCTGTCGGTGCAGCGCCAGCAGCCGGTGGTCAAGCTGTACCCGTCGGCGCCGGCGGCGCTGGCGCTGCAGGAGATCGCCCGCCGCACCGCCCGCTGGCAGGCGCCGACCGAGCCGCGCGGCGGCGTCGAGTTCTTCCTGGAGCGCATCATCCAGCGCGGGGTGGCGACATGAACCCGGCCGCCCATTACCGCGAAGTCCAGCGCGCCAGCGCCAACGACTGCATCGCCCGCCATTCGGACCTGGTGCGGCGCATCGCCCACCACCTGGCGGCGCGCCTGCCGGCCAGCGTCGAGATCGACGACCTGATCCAGGCCGGCATGATGGGCCTGATCGAAGCCTCGCGCAGCTACGACGCCGAACAGGGCGCCTCGTTCGAGACCTACGCCTCGATCCGCATCCGCGGCTCGATGATCGACGAGATCCGCCGTGGCGACTGGGTGCCGCGCTCGGTGCATCGCCGCGCCCGCGATGCCGCCGCCACCATCCGCCGCATCGAACAGAGCACCGGCCGCGCCGCCAGCGCGACCGAGGTGGCGCAGGCCATGGACATGCCGCTGCCCGAGTACATGCGGCTGATCGAGGACGCCGCGCGCGGCCAGGTGCTGAGCCTGGAATCGCGGATCGAGGACCAGGGCGAGCTGGACACGCCGGCCACCGGCGGCCCGACCCCGCAGCAGGTGCTCGAGCGCAGCCAGTTCGGCGAGGAACTGGGCAAGGCCATCGGCCAGCTGCCCGAGCGCGAACAGCTGGTGCTGTCGCTGTACTACGAGCAGGAGCTGAACCTGAAGGAGATCGGCGCGGTGCTCGGGGTCAGCGAGTCGCGCGTGTGCCAGATCCACGGCCAGGCCATGCTGCGGCTGCGTGGCCGGCTGAAGATTTTCGAGGCGGCCGACGCCGGCCTCGTCGAACCATGAAGAGGAACACCTTTTGAACAAGAACATGCGGATCCTGATCGTCGACGACTTCTCGACCATGCGGCGCATCGTCAAGAACCTGCTGGGCGACCTGGGCTTCACCAACACCGCCGAAGCCGAGGACGGGCATGCCGCGCTGGCGCTGTTGAACAGCCAGCCGTTCGATTTCGTGATCACCGACTGGAACATGCCGGTGATGACCGGCATCGAACTGCTCAAGGCGATCCGCGCCGATGCCAGGCTCAAGACCCTGCCGGTGCTGATGGTCACCGCCGAGGCCAAGCGCGAGCAGATCATCGAGGCCGCGCAGTGCGGCGTGAACGGCTACATCATCAAGCCGTTCACCGCGCAGACCCTGGAAGAGAAGCTGGGCAAGATCTTCGAGCGGCTGGCAGCGAGCGCCTGATGACCATGTCCAGCGGAACTCCGAGCGAGAAATCGGTCCTGGTGCAGCACCTGCAGGACGCGCTGGCAGCGCTGGAAGGCGGCGACGAGAACGGCTGGCGCCGTGAAATCGACGCGCTGGCCGCGCTGCGCACGCAGCCGATGATGGCCGGGCTGGGGCGCCTTGCGCGCGAGCTGGGCCAGGCCCTGGGCGAGCTGCCGACGGTCCCCACCGAGGCCGGCGAGCTGGACGATGCCTGCGCGCGCCTGGACCACGTGGTGGAGATGACCGAAAAAGCGACCCACCGCACCCTGGACCTGGCCGAGCAGTGCCGCGAGCTGGTCAGCGGGCTGCGCGAGGGCAGCGTGCCGGCGATCGAACACGAGCAGGCGCTGGAGCGCATCCGCCACAACCTCACCGAGATCGCCCTGACCCAGAGCTACCAGGACCTGACCGGCCAGATCATCCGCCGCGTGGTCGGCATCGTGCGCCGCGTGCACGAGGGTTTCGGCGCGCTCGGCCTGCCGCCACCGGAAGACGAGGCGCGCGGTCGCGGCCTCGCCGGCCCGGCGCTGGAAGGCATCGACCGCCACGCCGTCAGCCAGAACGACGCCGACGACCTGCTCTCCAACCTGGGGCTGTGATGCCATGAGCGCCTTCGCCGACGACATCGCCGCCGATTTCATCATCGAGGCCCAGGAAATCCTGGATCGCCTCGGCGAACAGCTGGTCGCCCTGGAGCAGTCGCCCCAGGACAACGACCAGCTCAACGCGGTGTTCCGCGGCTTCCACACGCTCAAGGGCGGCGCCGGCTTCCTCGGCATCAACGCCATGGTCGAGCTGTGCCACGCCGCCGAGGAAACCCTGGGCATGGCGCGCTCGGGCAAGGCGGTACTGCAGGCGCACCACTTCGACGCCGCGCAGCAGTCGCTGGACTGGCTGCAGGCGATGCTCGACGCGGTGTCGGCCGGCACCGATCCGCAGCACGCGCCGCCGTCGCTGATCGCGCTGTTCGACGTCGATGCGACCCCGGCCCCCGCGGCGCCGGTCGCGGCGGCCGCGCCGGTCGCGGCGCCGGCCGGCGACCTGATCACCGAAGACGAATTCGAGAACCTGCTCGACCAGCTGCACGGCGGCGCCGCTCCCGGCACCCGCCCGGCAGCGGCCAGCACCGCGCCAGCCGCCAGCCGCACGGGCGGCGACCTGATCACCGAGGACGAGTTCGAGAGCCTGCTCGACCAGCTGCATGGCGGCGCCGCCCCCGGCACCCGCCCCGTCGCGGCCACCGCCCGCCCGGCCGCACCGGCCCGGGGCGGCGACGACCTGATCAGCGAGGACGAATTCGAGGCCCTGCTCGACACCCTGCATGCCGGCGCCGCTCCCGGCGCCCGTACACTGCCGGCCGCCGCAGCCGCCGTGCCCCCGGCACCGGCTCCGGCCGCCCCGGCACGCGCGGCCCCCCCGGTACCGGCCGCGGCCAAGGCTGCGGTCGAGCCGGAACAGACCGTGCGCGTGGACACCAAGCGCCTGGATGCCATCGTCAACCTGATCGGCGAACTGGTGCTCTCGCGCAACCGGCTCAAGACCCTGCGCGCACGGCTGAAGGACGAAGAACTCGACCGGGCCGTGTCCACCCTGGACATCGCCACCGCGCGCCTGCAGTCGGCGGTGATGCGCACCCGCATGCAGCCGGTCGGCAAGGTGTTCTCGCGCTTTCCCAAGGTCGCCCGCGACGTCGCCCGCAGCCTGAAGAAGGAAGTGGACCTGGAACTGATCGGCGCCGAGACCGAACTCGACCGCAACCTGGTCGAGGCGCTGGCCGATCCGCTGGTGCACCTGGTCCGCAACGCCATCGACCATGGCGTGGAAATGCCCGACCTGCGCGAAGCGCAGGGCAAGCCGCGCATGGGCCGGGTGCGGCTGTCGGCGCAGCAGGAAGGCGACTACGTCAGCATCGAGGTGCAGGACGACGGCGCCGGCATCGATCCCGAGCGGCTGCGCGCCAAGGCCCGCGAGAAGGGCCTGCTGGACCCGGAGGCGGCGGCACGGCTGAGCAGCGAGGAATGCCTGCACCTGGTGTTCCTGCCCGGCTTCTCGACCAAGCAGCAGGTCACCGATATTTCCGGCCGCGGCGTCGGCATGGACGTGGTGCAGTCGCGCATCCGCGAACTGAGCGGGCAGATCCAGATCCAGTCGGAACTGGGCCGCGGCAGCCGCTTCCTGATCCGCGTGCCGCTGACCCTGGCGATCCTGCCGACCCTGCTGGTGCAGGCCGGCGAGGACATCTACGCGCTGCCGCTGGCACGGGTGATGGAAGTGCTGCACGCACCGCGCACCTCGCTGGGCTGGTTCGACGGCCGCGCCGTGCTTGATCGCAAGTCGCACACGCTGGCGCTGGTGGACCTGCGCCAGTGGCTGGACGTGGAACCGGCGCAGTCGACCCTGCTCACCATCGTGGTGCTGCAGATCGGCGAGGCCCGCTTCGGCCTGGTCGTGGACCAGGTGCGCGGCCGCGAGGAAGTGGTGATCAAGCCGCTGCCCAAGGCGCTGCGCGGGCTGAAGGGCTATGCCGGCGCCACCCTGATCGGCGACGGCCGCATGGCGCTGATCCTGGACGTGGACGGGCTGCGCAGCCAGGAGTAAGCCCGCCGGTCGCGCCGGTAGCGGCGCATGACCGCCGCAGCCCGCGGCCACACCCGCCCGCCGCGCCCGCGGCCGCCCCCCCACCCGTTCAAGTACCCCGCGCACGCGCCGATATTCGTTAAATGGACAGACTCAGCATCATCGGACTCTTCCTCGCACTGGCCTCGCTGGTGGGTGGCAGCATACTCAAGGGAGCCGGCCTGTCCTCGCTGTGGTCGCCGGCGGCATTCGTCATCGTCATCGTCGGCACCGTGGCGGCGATCCTGCTGCACACTTCGCCGGCGATCTTCCGCCACGCCTTCAGGATCGTGCGCTGGGTGGTGCAGCCGCCGGCCAGCGACCGCCAGGCACTGATCCGGCAGATCGTGGAGTGGAGCAACATCGCCCGCCGCCAGGGCCTGCTCGGGCTGGAGCCGCAGGTGGAAATGCAGGACGACCCGTTCCTGCGCAAGGGCCTGCAGCTGGTGGTGGACGGCGTGGAGCCCGACGCGATCCGGCACATGCTGGAAATCGAACTCAGCGGCCAGGAACACCGCGACCTGGCCGCGGCCAAGGTGTTCGAGGGCATGGGCATCTATGCCCCGACCCTGGGCATCATCGGCGCGGTGCTGGGCCTGATCGCGGTGATGAAGAACCTGGCCGACCCGAGCAAGCTCGGCCACGGCATCGCCGCCGCGTTCACCGCCACCATCTACGGCATCGCCTCGGCCAACCTGCTGTTCCTGCCGGTCGCGGCCAAGCTCAAGAGCGTGATCGCGCACAACAGCCGCGAGCGCGAGATGATCATCGAAGGACTGATCGCCATCGCCCATGGCGAGAATCCGCGCAACATCGAAACCAGCCTGGCCGGCTTCGTGGGCTGAACCATGGCACGCCGCAGGTCCCACGAAGAGCACGCCAACCACGAGGCATGGGCCATCCCCTATGCCGACCTGATGACGCTGCTGCTGGCTTTCTTCGTGGTGATGTACGCCATTTCCTCGCTCAACGAAGGCAAGTACCGGGTAATGGCCGATGCCCTGACCACCGCCTTCGGCGGCGCGCCGCGCACCATCACCCAGGTCCAGGTCGGCCACCAGCAGCTGCAGGGCGGCGGCCACGACACGCCGGCGGTGATCCGCGCCCCCAGCATGACCGGCGGCGCGGTCTCCGACCCGACCCGGCTGCCGTCGATGGCGTCGCAGATGACGCGCCCGGTATCGCTGCGCGACCGCGAGCAGCTGCAGCGCGCCGAACGCCAGCTCGGGCAGATCGCCGAGAAGCTGACCCGGGCGCTGGCGCCGCTGGTCGACCAGGGCGTGATCACCGTGCGCCGCACCGAACTGTGGATCGAGGTCGAGATCAACAGCGACATCCTGTTCGCCACCGGTTCGGCGGCACTGGACGCGCAGGCGCGGCAGACCCTGGGCAAGCTGGCCGACGTGCTGCAGGACGTGCCCAACGGCGTGCGCGTGGAAGGCCATACCGACACCATGCCGATCGCCACCGCGCAGTACCCGTCCAACTGGGAACTGTCGGCGGCACGTGCGGCCAGCGTGGTTCACCTGTTCGCCGACCACGGCGTGCAGCCGCAGCGGCTGGCGATGATGGGCTACGGCGAGTTCCGCCCGCGCGAGAGCAACGCGCAGGCCGAGGGCCGCAACCGCAACCGCCGGGTCATGGTCATCATCCTGGCCGATTCGGCCGCCAGCGCCGACGCGCTGGCCGACGGCGCGACCACGGTCGGCGCCGCACAACCCACCCGCGATGCCGCCGGCGCCGAGGCGCCCGCGCGCACGTCCGGACCGGCATTGCCGGCAGCAATAGAAGGAGTGCACTGATGCGTATCTGGGCCATTGCCAACCAGAAGGGCGGCGTCGGCAAGACCACCACGACACTGGCGCTGGGCCGCGGCCTGGCCGCGCTCGGCCAGCGCGTGCTGCTGATCGACCTCGACCCGCATGCCTCGCTGACCCGGGCCTTCGGCGTGCCGCTGGATCCGCCGCCGCCGGGTGTGCTGGAACTGTTCGCCACCCCGCCCGGCGAGATCGCCGCGCTGGCCCGCGACAGCGCCATCCCCGGACTGGACTACCTGTGCGCGCAGGCCGCGCTGGCCACCCTGGAACGGCGCAGCGCCAACCAGCCGGGCCTGGGCCTGGCCCTGCAGCACGCGCTGGCCCAGCACGGGCAGCGCCACGACTACATCCTGCTCGACTGCGCGCCGACCCTGGGCCTGCTGATGATCAACGCGCTGGCCGCCGCCGACCGCCTGATCATTCCCACCCAGGCCGAACCGCTGGCGCTGCACGGGCTGGAAGGCATGGTGCGCACCGGGCAGATGGTCGAGCGCTCGCGCGGCCGGCCGCTGCCGGTGTCGATCCTGCCGACCCTGTTCGACCGCCGTACCCGGACCGGCAACGAAACCCTCAGGCAGATGCAGGACCGGCATGGCGAGCGCGTCTGGGAAGACGCGATTCCGATCGATACCCGGATCAGCACGCCGGCCACCCTCACCGCCCCGGCGCATGACGACGCCTACCCGGGGCGCGGCCTGTCGGCCTACCGCCGCGCACTCGAATGGCTGCGTGCCGAAGACGCCGCGCAACTGGAGCGCGCGGCATGAACGGCACCGACGTGCTGGACGACTATCTGGGCGAACTATTGCTCGACGCGATGCCCGCGCCGGCACCGATACAGGTGCCGGCAGCGCCCGCCCGCGCGGCTGCGACGGCGCCGGTCGCGCCGGTCGCGCCAGATGCCGTCCCGCCGCCGCCCCTCCCAGCCACCCCCGCCCCGGCAGCGCCTGCGGCCACGGCGGCCAGCCCGGTGACGCCGGTTGTCGTGCCCGCTGTGGCAGCGCCGGTGCCGGCCCCCGCGCCTGCCCCTGCGCCGGCCCCTGCACGCAGCGCCGCCGCACCGGCGGTCGACGAAGCCGCGCCGCCGGCAGTGGCCGACGGCGACAATGTCTGGGCCGCACTGCAGGCGCAGGCACGCGAGCCACAACGGCCGCAGCGCCGGGCCAGCGAACGCACCTCGCGCTGGCTGCGCCTGCGCTGCGGCACCCAGGCCTATGCGCTGGAGCTGCTCAAGGTGCAGGAAGTGGTGCTGCCGGTACCGCTGCTGGGCCTGCGCGGCACCGCCGCCTCGATGCTCGGCATCATGAACCTGCGCGGCCAGGTGGTACCGGTGATCGACCTGGGCCTGCACCTGGGCTTCGCCGCGGTGGGCGAAGGCAGCCAGACCCGCATCGTGGTGCTCGAGGAAAAGGGCGAGGTGCTGGGCCTGCGGGTGTCCGCGGTGGAGGACGTGGCCAACCTGACCGAGTCGCAGATCGAGCCGCCCGATACCGCGCGCATCTGCCAGATCTCCAACACCCTGTTCCGCGGCGTGGCCCGCATCGGCCAGCAGCCGATGATCCTGCTCGATGCGTCCGAACTGCTGCAGTGCGAGCGCTGAAACGGCATGCCGCCCGGCGCTGAGCCCGTGCCCGGCGCAGGCCGCGTTCCGTGCGCCAGTTCACGGATTCACGCGCATTTGATCCCGCCCCTTAAAGATCGCCCAGGCACTGCCGTTAACTGGTCCAGTACCGTCTCTCCGGAGCAACGATGAGCACTGTGGCACTGGCGCAGGACCTGGGCATCGAGTCCACCAGCGACCTGAAGCAACACCTGACCCCGCACCTGGGCCAGAGCGGCGCGTTGCGCGTGGATGCCAGCCAGGTGGGCCGGGTGCATACGGCCGCCATCCAGGTGCTGTGTGCCTTCGTCCTGGCCCGCCGCCAGGCCGGCCATGCCACCGTCTTCGACGACGCTACCGACACCTTCCGCGACGCCGCGCGCCTGCTCGGCGTCCTCCAGACCCTGGGTCTGGACGCAACCCCTGACAAATCGAATTCTGTGGAGAACGTTGCATGAGCGCTCGAATCCTGGTGGTGGACGACTCGGCGTCGATGCGCCAGATGGTGGCCTTCGCCCTCACCTCGGCCGGCTTTTCCGTGGAGGAGGCCGAAGACGGCGCCATTGCCCTGGGCCGCGCCAAGGGCGCCAAGTTCAATGCGGTGGTCACCGACGTGAACATGCCCAACATGGACGGCATCGCGCTCATCCGCGAACTGCGCCAGCTGCCGGACTACAAGTTCACCCCGATGCTGATGCTGACCACCGAGTCGGCCGCCGACAAGAAGTCCGAGGGCAAGGCCGCCGGCGCGACCGGCTGGCTGGTCAAGCCGTTCAACCCGGAACAGCTGGTCGCCACCGTCCAGAAAGTCCTGGGCTGATCGCCCTCCCACCGCCCCGAACCCCGACCGGATAGCGCGCCGATGAGCATGGACCTGCAACGTTTCCACGCCACCTTCTTCGAGGAAAGCCGCGAAGGGCTGGACGCCATGGAGGCCGGGCTGCTGGCACTGGAGGACGGGCAGCAGGATCCGGAAATCATCAACTCGGTGTTCCGCGCCGCGCATTCGATCAAGGGCGGCGCCGGCACCTTCGGCTTCGAGGCCATCGCCGGCCTGACCCACGTGCTGGAGACGCTGCTGGACGAGCTGCGTGCCGGCAAGCGGGTGCTGGAAAGCGCCGCGGTCGATGCCATGCTGTCCTCGGTGGACGTGCTGCGCGCACTGCTGCGCGAGGCCGAACACGGCCAGGCCGCCGACCCGGCCGCGGTCGCCGCGGTCAAGGCGCGGCTGGAAGCGGTGCTCTCCGGCACCGCCGCCGCGCCGGTCGCGGCCCGCCAGGAACACCCCGCGGCCGAACCGGAAGGCTGGCAGATCGGCTTCGTCCCGGCGCCCTCGCTGTTCATGAGCGGCAACGATCCGCTGCGCATCATCCGCGAGCTGGAAACCCTCGGCCCGCTGCAGGTCGAGGCGCGCATGCAGCGCCTGCCCGGATTCGAGCAGATGGACCCGCTGGAAGCCTACATCGCCTGGGACCTGGGCCTGACCGGACGCATCCCGCGCAGCAAGATCGAAGATACCTTCGCCTGGGTCGTGGACGACTGCGAGCTGGACATCCAGCCGATCATCGCCCCGCCGAGCCTGGCCACCCACGCCCCGACCGCGGCACAGGAAGTGGCCGCCGAGGTCGCCACGGGCGCACGCCCGGCCGCCGCCGCGGCCACCGCGGCGGGCGCCACGCACGAGGCTGAAAGCTCGATCCGCGTCAGCGTCGACAAGGTCGATGCGCTGATCAACCTGGTCGGCGAGCTGGTCATCACCCAGGCCATGCTCAAGCAGGTCTCCGGCGGCCTGGACCCGTCGCACGCCGAACGCCTGCTGGCCGGCCTGGACCTGCTCGAACGCAATACCCGCGACCTGCAGGAAGCGGTGATCGGCGTGCGCATGCTGCCGGTGGACGCGGTGTTCCGCCGCTTCCCGCGGCTGGTGCGCGACCTGTCCTCGCGCCTGGGCAAGCAGGTCCGGCTGCGCACCATCGGCGAAGGCACCGAACTGGACAAGGGCCTGATCGAGAAGATCGCCGACCCGCTGGTACACCTGGTGCGCAACTCGATCGACCACGGCCTGGAAATGCCCGACGTACGCCGCCAGGCCGGCAAGGACGAGATGGGCACCATCACCCTGGCCGCCTCGCACCAGGGCGGGCACATCGTCATCGAGGTCAGCGACGACGGGCGCGGCCTGAACCGCGACAAGATCCTGGCCAAGGCCCACGAACGCGGCCTGGCGATTCCCGACAACCCGACCGATACCCAGGTCTGGGACCTGATCTTCCAGCCCGGCTTCTCCACCGCCGATGCGGTCACCGACCTGTCCGGCCGCGGCGTGGGCATGGACGTGGTCCGCCGCAACATCCAGGCGCTCGGCGGCGAAGTGCAGCTGGAAAGCCAGACCGGCGCCGGGACCCGGGTGCTGATCCGCCTGCCGCTGACCCTGGCCATCCTCGACGGCATGACCGTGTCGGTCGCCGGCGAGACCCTGATCCTGCCGCTGGCCTACGTGCTCGAGGCGCTGCAGCCCAAGGCCGAAGACATCCGCACCATGGCCGGCGAAGGCCGCGTGCTGCGCGTGCGCGGCGAGTACCTGCCGATCCTGTCGCTGGGCCAGTACTACGGCTACCGCCGGGACAGCCATGCCGACCCGTTGGTGGTGGTGGTCGAGGGCGACGGCCAGAAGATCGCCCTGGAAGTGGACGAACTGCTCGGCCAGCAGCAGGTCGTGGTCAAGAACATCGAGAACAACTACCGCCGCATCGGCGGCGTTTCCGGGGCCACCATCCTCGGCGATGGCCGGGTCGCGCTGATCGTCGATGTCGGCGGCCTGGTGCGCTCGCTGCGCCTGCCGCAGGCCGCCTGACCCGGCGCCCTCGCCATTCGCGGCGGGGGCCACCACCGTTTCATCCCGCACAGGCCGTGCCCACGGCAGGCACGCCGCACCGGCGCCTGCCGCCGGCATGCCCGGGCGACCCCGCTGTCGCCCGTTCCCCCGTGCAACCACTACGCGCGCCCTCCTGCCGCAGGACCGGGGGCGCCACACCGAACCCGGCCCACGCCCCGGCGTGCCGCCCCCTCGCTCCAGGACATCCGCATGCACCGCCTAGCCCCGCTCGCCCTGCTCACCCTCGCCGCTCCGGCCCTGGCCGGCACGCAGGCCGACGCATGGCCCCCGCGACTGGCGCTGGCCGATGGCACCGAAGCCACCCTCACCGGCAACTTCGCCTGGGACATCAACCGCTTCGACGCCGACGGCGCTGCCCTGGACGATGACCAGGACTGGCGCCGCAAGGAATTCGGCCTCGCCATCAAGCGCAAGGGCCTGTACGACTTCACCGCGTCCTACGACTTCCAATCCGACACCTGGATGGACGTGGCGCTGCGCCTGGAGAGCAAGGGCCTGACCGGCCACGACCTCGGCAAATGGCGCATCGGCCAGATGAAGCTGCCGCTGGGCTTCGAGGGCAATACCGCCACCCGCAGCGGCGCCTTCATGGAGAACGCGCTGCCGACACAGGCGTTCTACGAGGGCCGCCGCATCGGTGTGGACTGGGCCCTGGAGCGGCCGCGCTGGCTGTTCAACGCCGGCGCCTACAGCCACGACCTGCAGGGCAACAACCGCGGCGACAGCGTGGCCGCGCGGCTGGCGTGGACCCCGCGCAAACAGCCCTCGCACGTGCTGCACCTGGGCGTATCCAGCACCCGCGAACGTCCCGACGCCGAAACCAATGGCCTCGGCGTGGAGCTCGCGCCGAGCGTGCGCTGGCGCGCCAGGCCGGAAGCGTCGCTGACTTCGCTGCGGCTGGTCGACTCGGGCACCCTGCGCGAGGTCGAACGCATCGACCGCCGCGGCCTGGAGGCGCTGTGGATCGAAGGCCCGTGGTCGCTGCAGGGCGAATACCTGCAGCAGACCACCCGCCGCCACGCCCTGCCGCACTACCGTGGCGACGGCTGGTACCTGGCCGGCAGCTGGCTGCTTACCGGCGAATCGCGCACCTACAGCGGCGGCAACGTCGCCAATCCGCGCCCGGCCGGCAAGCGCGGCGCCATCGAGCTGCTGGCACGCTACAGCCGCATCGACCTGGACGACGGCCTGATCCGTGGCGGCCGCGAACACAACTGGACCGTGGGCGCCAACTGGTACCTCGGCAACCACCTGAAGTTCCAGGCCAACTACGTCCACGCCGATGCGCGGCGCGGGCCCCGGCACTGGCAGCCCGAGGGGGTGCAGCTGCGCGCGCAGCTGCATTTCTGACGGCACCGGCAGGTACCGGTCCGCCGCCTGTCGGGATTCCGCTGCCGGGCGACCGCACAGGCGTCAAGAAGCGGACGCCGGCGCCGATACCGCAAATGTGCACCCCAGGGTGCGGGCCTCCCGCCGCGGCCATTCCAAATTGATGACGTCGCGCAGGTGCGCCGGGCCTGCCTGTCGCTGAGCCTGTCACTGGAGATATCTGCGATGAAATGGTTCCAGAACCTTTCGATCACGCGGAAGCTTGTCCTCGCTTTCTGCATCACCTGCATGATCACCCTGCTGATGGGGGGCTTCTCGCTGTGGCGGATGATGCTCGCCAACACCCAGATCGAGCAGATCAACAACAACTGGATGCCGGCGGTCCAGCAACTGGGCGAGATGCGCGCGCAGCTCGGCGAGTTCCGCACCTATGAGCAGGCGCAGCTGAACTACCAGGGCAACCCCGAGCAGCTGGCCGACTACGACAAGCGCCTGGCCGACACGCGCGGCCTGATCGAGGCCGCCGAGAAGGCCTACGACGACATCGATACCGACTACACGCCGGAAGAACAGGCGATGTACGAGAAACTCAAGGAGCACCGTGCGGCGTACTTCACCGCGCACGAGCGCATTGCCGCGGCCATTGCCGCCGACGATTTCGACACCGCCCGGAACATCTCCTCGGACGAATCGCGCAAGCTGCGCCGCCTGCTGTTCGACCAGCTCAAGCTGATGTCGCAGTACAACCAGGAGCAGCTGGCCAGGGATGTGGCCGCGTCCAGGCAGGCCTACCAGCGTTCGTTGATGGCGGTGGCCGCCGGCATGGCGCTGTCGCTGGTACTTGCCGCCCTGCTGGGCTGGGCCATCATCCGCTCGATCGTACAGCCGCTGGGCGAGGCGGTGCGCGTGGCCGACGATGTCGCCGCGGGCAAGCTCGACCGCCGCATCGACGCCTCGCGCCGCGACGAAGTCGGCAAACTGCTGTCCTCGATGCAGCGCATGCAGGCGCAGCTGCAGGCGGTGATCGCGGCGCAGCAGGAAATGGGGCGCCAGCATGACGCCGGCATCATCAGCTACCGCATGGACCAGGCCGCCTTCCCCGGCGACTACGGGGTGATGGTCGCCGGCACCAACCAGTTGGTCGGCAACCACATCGGCGTGAAGATGCAGGTGATCGAGCTGGCCCAGCGCTATGCCGTGGGCGACCTGAGCCGCGACATGCCGCCGCTGCCCGGCGAGAAGGCCGAGATCACCGAGACCATGGCCACCATCAAGCGCAACCTCACCGCCATCAGCAGCGAGATCCGCCGCCTGAGCGGCGCCGCGGCCGAGGGTGATTTCAGCCAGCGCGGTGACGAGCAGCGCTTCGAGCATGATTTCCGGCAGATGGTGCACAACCTCAACGCGATGATGGAGGCCACCGACCACAGCCTGGCGCAGACCTCCAGCCTGCTGCAGGCCATCGCCCGCGGCGACCTGACCGCGCGCATGCAGGGTGATTTCCAGGGCGTGTTCGCCAGGATGCGCGACGACGCCAACGCCACCGTCGCGCAGCTGACCTCGATCGTCGGCCGCATCCAGCAGGCCGCCTCCAGCATCAACCTGGCCGCCTCGGAGATCGCCACCGGCAACAACGACCTCTCGCGCCGCACCGAACAGCAGGCCGCCAACCTGGAGGAAACCGCCGCCTCGATGGAGGAACTGACCTCCACCGTGCGCCAGAACGCCGAGCACGCCCGCCAGGCCAACCAGCTGGCGCAGGGCGCGGCCGGCGTCGCCTCGCAGGGCGGCCAGGTGGTCGGCCAGGTGGTCACCACCATGGCCGACATCGAGGCCTCGTCGAAGAAGATCGCCGACATCATCAGCGTCATCGACGGCATCGCCTTCCAGACCAACATCCTGGCGCTCAACGCCGCGGTGGAAGCCGCCCGCGCCGGTGAGCAGGGCCGCGGCTTCGCCGTGGTCGCCTCGGAAGTACGCACCCTGGCGCAGCGTTCGGCCGGGGCCGCCAAGGAGATCAAGGAACTGATCGGGAACTCGGTGGACAAGGTCGCCGAAGGCTCGGCGCTGGTGCACCAGGCCGGCAGCACCATGGGCGAGATCGTGACCTCGGTGCAGCGGGTGACCGACATCATGGCCGAGATCTCCGCCGCCTCGCAGGAACAGAGCGCCGGCATCGAACAGGTCAACCAGACCGTCACCCAGATGGACGAGACCACCCAGCAGAACGCCGCGCTGGTGGAGGAAGCCACCGCCGCCGCGCGTGCCATGGAGGAACAGGCGCAGCAGCTGAGCGAGGCCGTCTCGCAGTTCCGGCTGGCGGCCATCGCACCGGCAGCCACTCGGGTCGCCGCCCACGCCCACGCCCCGGCCGTGGCTGCCGGGCGCGGCATCGGCCTGGCGGCCGGCGGCGTGCAGGCGTTCTGAGGCATCCGTCGCGTAGCCCCCTATGGGCTGCGCGCCGGCATTACAGGGGCGGTGATCCAACATCCGCGCCGCCCCTTCTTACCAAAGTCATGAGCCGGTGTCCCGATATCCAGGGGCGCATGGCCGCAGGAGAGAGCTGTGTCCCATCCCCGTTCCGGTTCCAGCATCGTCACCCGCCTGATGCTGGGCGTGGCGCTGATCGCGTTGATTTCCTTCGGTGTCACCGCCGCGATCAGCTACTGGAAGAGCAGCCGCGCCCTGCTCTCGTCGTCGCAGGATGCAATGCGCAACCTGGCCGGCCTCGAGGCGCAGCGGGTCTCGGCCGGGCTGGGCGAGGCCTACGACACCGCCACTACCCTGGCCGGCACCCTGCGCCTGCAGCAGCAACAAGGCATCCTGACCCGCCAGGCGGTATCGGCGCTGCTCAAGCAGCAGCTGCTCGCGCACCCGGAGTGGGTCGGGGTCAGCACGCTGTGGGAGCCGGACGCGTTCGATGGCGCCGATGCCGCGCATGCGGACGACGAGGGACACGATTCGAGCGGCCGCTTCATGAGCTACTGGGCCTGGGCCGACGGAAAACCCGTCACCGAGGCCCTGCGCGGCTATGACGTGGCGGGCGATGGCGACTGGTATCTCAAGCCACGCGAAAGCCGCCAGCCCACGCTGGTCGAGCCGTACAGCTACACGATCAACGGCAAGCAGGTGCTGATGACGACCCTGTCGATCCCGATCGTCGAACAGGAGCGCTTCCTCGGCGTGGTGACGGTGGACTTCGCCCTGTCTTCGCTGCAGGAGCACCTGTCGCGGCTGTCGCCGATGGGCGAAGGCCACGTCGAACTGCTGTCGCCGGCAGGCCGCGTACTGGCCAGTCGCGACCCCGCCGGGATCGGCACCCAGCGCCAGGATGCGGCCACCGGCACCCTGCTCGCGCGCATCGCCAAGGGCGAGGTCGCCGAGGCATTCGAGCCCGACGCCGACGGCAATGTCGCGGTGTACGTGCCGATCAAGGTGGGCGATGCCGCCCAGCACTTCGCCCTCGGCGTGATCGTCCCGCAGTCGCTGCTGACCCGGCAGGCGGACGTGCTGCTGTACATCGTCGCCGCGGTGGGCCTGCTGGCGGCGCTGGCGCTGTGCACGGCGCTGTTCGTGCTGCTGCGTCGCCAGGTGGTGCTGCCGCTGGCCGCCGCCGCCGGCGTCGCCAACGACATCGCCCACGGCAAGCTCGACGGCCGCATCGATACCACGCGCCAGGACGAGATCGGCACCCTGATGCGCTCCATGCAGACCATGCAGGGCAACCTGCGCGAGCGCATCGAGCGCGATGCCGCCCTCGCCGCCGAGAACCTGCGCATCCGTTCCGCGCTCGACGACGTCACCACCAGCGTGATGATCGCCGATGCCGACCTCACCATCATCTACGCCAACCGGCCGCTGTTCCAGATGCTCGGCAAGGCCGAGCAGGACATGCGCCGCGACCTGCCGAACTTCGACATGAAGACGCTGATCGGCAGCAACATCGATGTGTTCCACAAGCATCCGCCGCACCAGCGCAAGCTGCTCGGCGAGCTGCACGGCACCCATCGCGCGCAGATCACCGTCGGCAACCACATCATGCGCCAGATCATCAATCCGGTGACCGACGGCGACGGCCGCCGCCTGGGCTACGTGGTGGAGTGGGACGACCGCACCGCCGAAGTGCAGGTCGAGCGCGAGGTCAGCGGCATCGTCGCCGCCGCCGCCAACGGCGAGCTTTCCGGGCGGATCATGCTGGAAGGCAAGAGCGGCTTCCTGCTGCAGTTGTCGGAACAGTTGAACGACCTGCTGGACAGCTTCGCGAGCAGCGTCGGCCAGGTCTCCACCCTGCTCGGCGCGCTGTCGCGCGGCGACCTGACGGCGCGCATGGAGGGCAGCTACCAGGGCGTATTCGCGCGCATCCGCGACGACGCCAACGCCACCGTCGCGCAGCTGACCTCGATCGTCGGCCGCATCCAGCAGTCGGCATCGAGCATCAACCTGGCCGCCTCGGAAATCGCCACCGGCAACAACGACCTGTCGCGCCGCACCGAACAGCAGGCCGCCAACCTGGAGGAAACCGCCGCCTCGATGGAGGAACTGACCTCCACCGTGCGCCAGAACGCCGAACACGCCCGCCAGGCCAACCAGCTGGCCCAGGGTGCGGCCGGGGTCGCCTCGCAGGGCGGCCAGGTGGTCAGCCAGGTGGTCACCACCATGACCGACATCGAGGCCTCGTCGAAGAAGATCGCCGACATCATCAGCGTCATCGACGGCATCGCCTTCCAGACCAACATCCTGGCGCTCAACGCCGCGGTGGAAGCCGCCCGCGCCGGCGAGCAGGGCCGCGGCTTCGCCGTGGTCGCCTCGGAAGTACGCACCCTGGCGCAGCGTTCGGCCGGGGCCGCCAAGGAGATCAAGGAGCTGATCGAAAACTCGGTGGACAAGGTCGCCGAAGGCTCGGCGCTGGTGCACCAGGCCGGCAGCACCATGGGCGAGATCGTCAGTTCGGTGCAGCGCGTGACCGACATCATGGCCGAGATCTCCGCCGCCTCGCAGGAACAGACGGCCGGCATCGAGCAGGTCAACCAGACCGTGATGCAGATGGACGAAACCACCCAGCAGAACGCCGCGCTGGTGGAGGAAGCCACCGCCGCCGCGCGCTCGATGGAAGAACAGGCCGCGCACCTGTCCGAGGCGGTCGCCCTGTTCCACCTCGACGATGCCGCGGCGACGCCGGCCAGTGCACAGCCGGCGCCCCGGCGCGCTGCCGCCGCGCCCAAGGCCCCGGTGCCGAAGCTGGCGCCCGCCCCCCGCGCGATCGATTCGACGATCATCGCCGATGCCGGCGACTGGCAGGAGTTCTGAGCGGATCCACGCAACAAGCCGCCGCCGGCTTCGAATGAAGCCGGCGGCCTGGCGCGGATTTTCCGACGGACGGCAGCGCAGGCCCTCAAGAACCGCCGTCACCGACCGATGAAGCTGGGGATTCCGTCCTCATCGGTCCATCCATGTCCGCCACGCCCCCCCGTTCCATCTCCAGCGAACGCAAGAGCAGCGTCGCCACCCGCCTGATGCTGGGCATCGCCCTGATCGCCCTGGCGGCCTTCGGCCTCACCGCCGCCATCAGCTACTGGAAGAGCAGCCGCGCACTGCTGGCCTCCTCGCAGGCCACCCTGGAGAACCTGGCCCGCTACGAGGCCCAGCATCTTTCCACCGAGATGAGCCAGACCTACGACGCGGTGCAGACGCTGGCCGAGAACCTGGGGACCCAGCGCGGGCAGATCAGCCGCGCCGCCATCTCGCAGACCTTCAGGCAGCAGATGGAACTGCATCCCGAGCGTGCCGGCATGTGCGTCCTGTGGGAGCCGGATGCGTTCGACGGCAACGACGCGCAGTTCGTCGATGCCCCGGAACACGACGCCACCGGCCGCTTCATGAGCTATTGGGCGCGGGTCGGCGGCGAGCTGGTCAGCGAGCCGCTGCGCGATTACGAGGACCCCAGGCTCGGCGCCTGGTACGTGACCCCGCGGACGCTGAAGAAGCCGGTCATCATCGAGCCGTATCCCTACGAGGTCGGCGGCAAGACGCTGATGCTGACCACCATCGCCATCCCGATCATGGACGGCGACAAGGTGCTGGGCGTGGTCACCTCCGACTTCGAGCTTTCCGCCCTGCAGGAGCGCATCGCCCAGCTCCGGCCGATGGGCCAGGGCCGTACCGAACTGCTGTCGCCGATGGGCATGGTGGTGGCCTCGCCCGATGCGGCCAACGTCGGCAAGACCCGCGACGACGACACCACCCGGGCGATCCTGGCGGCCGTCGCCGAGGACAAGCTCTACAGCAACTTCCAGGCCGACGGGAACGGGATGGTGCAGGTCTATGCGCCGCTGCGCATCGGCAAGAGCGACCGTCGCTTCGCGCTGGGGGTGATGGTGCCGCGCGACCTGCTCACCGCGCAGGCGCGCTCGCTGCTGGAGCTGGTGGCCCTGGTCGGGCTGCTCGCCGCCGCCTCGCTCTGTGCCGGCCTGTGGCTGCTGCTGCGGGCGATGGTGCTGCGCCCGCTGGCCGAGGCCGTGCGCGTGTCCGCCGACGTCGCCCAAGGCAAGCTCGACACCACCATCCCCGCGCGCCGCAACGACGAACTCGGCCAGCTGCTGCGGGCGCAGTCGCACATGCGCGACCAGATCCGGGCGGTGATCCATGCCCAGGGCGAGATGGCCGCGCGCCATGACGCCGGCAGCGTGAGCCACCGCATCGACGCCTCCCGCTTCCCCGGCGACTACGGGGTGATGGTCGCCGGCACCAACCAGCTGGTGTCCAGCCACCTGGACGTGACCGGGCGGATCGTGGAAGTGATGCAGCGCTACGCGCATGGCGACCTGTCGGTGGACATGGACCGCCTGCCCGGCGAAAAGGCCGCCATCACCCGCGCCATGGACGAAACCAAGGCCAGCCTGTCGGCGATCAACGCCGAGATCAGGCGCTTGGCCGGTGCCGCCGCCGCAGGTGATTTCAGCGTGCGCGGCGACACCGCCCGCTTCGAGCACGACTTCCGCGAGATGGTGGCCGGGCTCAACCGCCTGATGGAAACCACCGACGGCAACCTGTCCGACGTTTCCGCCCTGCTGCAGGCCATCGCCCGCGGCGACCTGACCGCGCGCATGCAGGGTGATTTCCAGGGCGTGTTCGCCAGGATGCGCGACGATGCCAACGCCACCGTCGCGCAGCTGACCTCGATCGTCGGCCGCATCCAGCAGGCCGCCTCCAGCATCAACCTGGCCGCCTCGGAGATCGCCACCGGCAACAACGACCTGTCGCGCCGCACCGAACAGCAGGCCGCCAACCTGGAGGAAACCGCCGCCTCGATGGAGGAACTGACCTCCACCGTGCGCCAGAACGCCGAGCACGCCCGCCAGGCCAACCAGCTGGCGCAGGGCGCGGCCGGCGTCGCCTCGCAGGGCGGCCAGGTGGTCGGCCAGGTGGTCACCACCATGGCCGACATCGAGGCCTCGTCGAAGAAGATCGCCGACATCATCAGCGTCATCGACGGCATCGCCTTCCAGACCAACATCCTGGCGCTCAACGCCGCGGTGGAAGCCGCCCGCGCCGGCGAACAGGGCCGCGGCTTCGCCGTGGTCGCCTCGGAAGTACGCACCCTGGCGCAGCGTTCGGCCGGGGCCGCCAAGGAGATCAAGGAACTGATCGAGAACTCGGTGGACAAGGTCGCCGAAGGCTCGGCGCTGGTGCACCAGGCCGGCAGCACCATGGGCGAGATCGTGACCTCGGTGCAGCGGGTGACCGACATCATGGCCGAGATCTCCGCCGCCTCGCAGGAACAGAGCGCCGGCATCGAGCAGGTCAACCAGACCGTGATGCAGATGGACGAGACCACCCAGCAGAACGCCGCGCTGGTGGAGGAAGCCACCGCCGCCGCGCGCTCGATGGAGGAACAGGCCAACCAGCTGGCGGCAGCGGTCGCCCTGTTCCAGCTCGACGATGCCGCCGCGCCGCCGGCCCGTGCCTCCGCCGGCACGCCTCCGGCTCCCCGGCGCGACGACACCCGTCCCGCGGCGACGCCGCGGCGCCCGGCGCCCGCGGGCGCACGCAGGGCCGAGGCGGCACTGGCCGACGGCGACGACTGGCAGGAGTTCTGATCCAACGCCGACGGGCCCTGACCGGCGGGGCCCGTCGGCGCCTGCCCCGCAGGGGGACGGGGCGTACCGCCGGCGGCGCGTCATCCCGCGCACCACCTGTTCCGTGATCCTGATCGCACTGCAATCCCGCATGCGGTCATGGAAATGCAACGCTCCCGTCACCCGCGCTGCAGCCGCGGGACGTGGCGCCGATACCACGGGAAGGCAGGCGGCCATGTCATGGCACGGGGCGCAGGGCCTGTTCTTCCATGCACGGTGACGGAAAAGGAAACAGACGCATGAACACCCATCCCGCCCTGCGCATCTTCAGCGACCTGCCGCTGCGTCGGAAATTCGTACTGATGCTCGCGATCCTGGCAGCCGGGATCATCGCCCTGTGCCTGGTCACGGCCCAGCGCAACCACGACGAACTGCTGCGCAACGAGCGCAACGCCCTGCACACCCGCGTGGAAGCGGCGCTGGCGCTGGCCAACCGCTATGCCGACCGCGCCGCCACCGGCGAACTGGACGAGGACGCGGCCCGCCGCCAGGCGCTGGCGGCCATCGAGTCCCTGCGCAGCGCCGACGGCAGCGACTACCTGTGGGTGAACGACGAACACCCCACGATGCTGATGCACCCGTACCAGACCGCGCTGAACGGCAAGGACCTCAGCGACGCCACCAGTGCCGACGGCAAGAAGATCTTCGTCGAGATGGTCAGGCTTGCCCAGCGCAACGGCGGCGGCTTTCTCGACTACACCTGGCCCAAGCCCGGCGTCGATCGCCCGGTGCAGAAGATTTCCTACGTCGGCCTGCACAAGCGCTGGGGCTGGATCATCGGCAGCGGCGAATATACCGACGACATCGCCGCGCGCGCCTGGAGCTTCGGCAGGGTACTGATCCTGGCCGGCGTGCTGGTGCTGTTGTCGGCGCTGTTGGCGTGCTGGCTGATCGCCCGCTCGATTCTGCGCCCGCTGTCCGGTGCGCTCGGTGCGATCAAGGCAGTTTCGCACGGCGAGCTGGACGTGCGCGTGGACTACCGTTCGCGCGACGAGATCGGGCAGATGTACGCCGCGATCGGCGAGATGATCGTGCAGCTCAAGACCCGTGCCGGGCAGGACCGCGCCCGTGCCGCCGAGGACCTGCGCATCCGCACCGCGCTGGACGATGTCACCACCAGTGTGATGATCGCCGACGCCGACCTCACCATCATCTATGCCAACCGGCCGCTGATGGAGATGCTGGGCAGGGCCGAACAGGACATGCGCCGCGACCTGCCCCACTTCGACATGCAGACGCTGATCGGCAGCAACATCGACATCTTCCACAGGCACCCGCCGCACCAGCGCAAGCTGCTCGGCGGGTTGAATGGCACCCATCGCGCGCAGATCACGGTCGGCGGGCATGTCATGCGCCAGATCATCAACCCGGTGACCGACGCCGAGGGGCGGCGCATCGGCTACGTGGTGGAATGGGACGACCGTACCCTCGAAGTACAGATCGAGAAGGAAGTCAGCGACATCATCGTGGCCGCGTCGCACGGGGACCTCTCCGGCCGCATCCGACTGGAGGACAAGAGCGGCTTCCTGCTGCAGATTTCCGGACAGCTCAATGGCCTGCTGGCGGCCATCGGCAGCAGCGTCGAACAGGTATCCGGCGTGCTGCGCGCACTCTCGCAGGGGGATCTCACCGTGCAGATGGAGGGCGACTACCGCGGCACCTTCGCCGACATGCGCGACGACGCCAACGCCACGGTCATCCAGCTCACCGGCATCATCGACCGCATCCAGACCGCGGCATCCAGCATCCACCGCGCCGCGGCGGAGATCTCCGTCGGCAACAACGACCTGTCGCGCCGCACCGAACAGCAGGCCGCCAACCTCGAGGAAACCGCCGCCTCGATGGAAGAGCTGACCTCCACCGTGCGCCAGAACGCCGAGCACGCCCGCCAGGCCAACCAGCTGGCGCAGGGTGCGGCCGGGGTCGCCTCGCAGGGCGGCGAAGTGGTCGGCCAGGTGGTCACCACCATGTCGGCCATCGAAGCCTCGTCGAAGAAGATCGCCGACATCATCAGCGTCATCGACGGCATCGCCTTCCAGACCAACATCCTGGCGCTCAACGCCGCGGTGGAAGCCGCCCGCGCCGGCGAGCAGGGCCGCGGCTTCGCCGTGGTCGCCTCGGAAGTACGCACCCTGGCGCAGCGTTCGGCCGGGGCCGCCAAGGAGATCAAGGAACTGATCGAAAACTCGGTGGACAAGGTCACCGAAGGCTCGGCGCTGGTGCACCAGGCCGGCAGCACCATGGGCGAGATCGTCAGTTCGGTGCAGCGGGTGACCGACATCATGGCCGAGATCTCCGCCGCCTCGCAGGAGCAGAGCGCCGGCATCGAACAGGTCAACCAGACCGTCACCCAGATGGACGAGACCACCCAGCAGAACGCCGCGCTGGTGGAGGAAGCCACCGCCGCCGCGCGCACCATGGAGAACCAGGCCAACGCCCTGGCCACGGCGGTATCGATGTTCCGCACCACGACGGCCCGTGCCACGCCTCCGGCGCGCCCGGCACTCAAGGGGGTGACGGCGGTGAAATCGCAACCATCGGCGCGTCCACGTCCCGCCCCCGCCGACGGCGGCAACTGGCAGGAATTCTGAGCCGCCGGCACCGGCCGATCGCGCCGGCGCCATCGCCCCGGCGCTAAAGAGCCACGCGATGGGGGCCGATACACGGAGGTACCCTGCCGGTATGCTGTTGCCTCCAGGCCACCGCCCTCCCTGTTCCAGAGATCATGTCAGAGCGCGAACCGACGGAATCCGCCCCTTCCTCCTTCGACGGCAGCCTGTATGCCGACGAGAAGTACATGGTTCGCAATCCGCGCCAGATCCGCCTGCTGCTGCAGGCGATGATCGACCAGCGCGCCACGATCGCGGTCCATCCCGATGGCCACGAGCAGTCCTATCCCAGCGCGGTGCTGGAGGTGGACGAGGACACCCTGCTGCTCGACGGCAGCCCGCTGCCGGCGGTCAACCGCAGCGTCGGCGAAGCCTCCCACCTGCTGTGCTTCGCGCAGGTGGACCGGGTCATGGTGCGGTTCCGCCTGGAACACCCGCAGGTGCTGGTCGAGGATGGGCGCACCGCGTTCCGCCTCGCATTGCCGGAAGATGCCTACCACCTGCAGCGCCGCGAGCTGTACCGGCTGGAGACCCCGGTCGGCGATTCGCCCTGGTGCGTGTTCCCCGACCCGCAGGGCGCGGACCCGCTGCGCTGGCGCGTGGTCGACATCAGCGCCGGCGGCATCGCCGTGCTGCTGCCGCCCGACCTGAACCTGCTGCGCCTGCAGCAGCGGCTGGCCGGCTGCGAACTGCAGCTGCCCGACTCGGCCCCGATCGCGGTCAGCCTGGTGGTCTGCAGCCAGCTGGTGCGCAAGCAGGCCAACGGCATGGAGCAGCAGCGCGTGGGCCTGCGCTTCGAGGACCTGCCACGCGGCGCCGATGCCGCCATCCAGCGCTACATCTTCCGGGTCGACCGCGAGCGCAAGGCGCGCAAGAACGGCGGCGCCTAGGGGACGCCTAAAGTTCCGGCGGCCATTGCCGATACACCGGGGGACGCATCTCCGCAGCCGCATGCCGCCAGGATCAGGACCCCAGATGAACGACACCAGCGCCCACGCTGCCACTTCCGGCGGCGAGTACCTCAGCTTCACGCTCGGCAACGAGCACTACGGGGTGGACATCCTCAAAGTGCAGGAAATCCGCGGCTACGACGCGGTCACCCGCGTGCCCGACGCCCCGGATTACATCAAGGGCGTGATCAACCTGCGCGGCACCATCGTGCCGGTCATCGACCTGCGCCTGAAGCTGCGCCTGGACGAAGCCCGCTACGACGCCTTCACCGTGATGATCGTGCTCAACGTCGAAGACCGCGTGGTCGGCATCGTCGTGGACAGCGTCTCGGACGTGATCCCGCTGAGCGCCGAGCAGATCCGCCCCAAGCCGGAGTTCGGTGCCGCGGTGGACACCCGCTTCATCTCGGGCATCGGCACCCAGGACGAGCGCATGCTGATCCTGCTGGACATCGAGACCCTGCTCGACACCGCCGACCTCGGCCAGGCCGCGGCCACTGAAGAAGTCGCCGCCTGACAAAGCGTGGCACGCATCACACTTCCAGGCACGGCCTATCAATCATCGCCAGCGCCGGCCGATACCCAGCGCATGGCCGGCTGTTTGCCGGTGCAACCCAATCCGGAGAAAAAGATGTCCAAGCCCTTCATTTCGCTGATGTCCGCGGCCCTGCTGGCAAGCGTCTCCCTGGTCGCCGCCGCCGACGAGATGATCCCGCCGGAGAGCGCGTCCCGCTTCGCCGGCAAGGACGGCATGGTCTGCGGCAAAGTCGAGAAGGCCCGCTACGCCGAAGGCTCCGAAGGCCAGCCGACGTTCCTGCACATGGGCGGCGCGTTCCCGCGCCATACCTTCTCGGCGCGCATCCCGGGCTCGGCGCGCGGCAACTTCGGCTTCGACCTGATGACGCTTGAGGGCAAGACCGTGTGCGCGATCGGCAAGATCCAGCGCGATTCCTCGCGCGCCGAGATCGAAGTCACCTCGCCGTCGAGCCTGAAGCTGGCCAACATCAAGTAATCCATCCCGTCGATGCCGCGCTGGCCCGGCCGGCGCGGTCCCGGTGCATCCATGCCGGGGAACGCAGCAGGAGACCGTGCACCCATGCAGTGGATCAAGAACCTCAACCTGATGCCGAAGCTGATGCTCACCTTCGGCGTCGTCCTGCTCGTGATGCTGATCCAGGGCATCGTGGCGTACCGCGGCCTGCACTCGCTGGATGGCGTCACCACCGAGATCGCGGACAAGCGCATGGCGGGCCTGCGCACCGGCGGCGAGCTGGCCGGCATGGTCAGCGAGTACCGCAACGCCTCCTACCAGAGCCTGATCCGCGCCAGCACCGAGGTGAAGGCCGAGGCCAGGACCCGCGCCACCGAGCTGCGCAAGCACATCGACGAATCCATCGCGAAGTATTCGGAGCTGGTGGACAATCCGCAGCAGCGCAAGCTGCTCGACACCTTCGTCGCCGACTGGGAAGCCGCCAAGAAATCCTACGATTCGGTGGCCGAGCTGCTGGAGCTCGACCTGCCCGACGACGCCATCGACACCTTCGTTGGCGAAACCCGCGACCTGCATCGCAAGGCCTATGCCTCGCTCGAAGCGCTGTCGGCCGACGAGAACGCCCGCGCCCTGGCCGCCAGCGACCGTGCCGCCGACACCTACTCCGCCTCCGTCATCGTCACCGTGATCGCGGTGCTGGTCGGCGTCGGCGCCGGCCTGCTGCTGGCCTGGCTGTTCGCGCGCTCGCTGGTCGGTTCGATGCGCGGTGCGGTGGACGTGGCCACCGAGATCGCCAGCGGCAAGCTCGACGGCACCATCGACACCCGCCGCGCCGATGAAGTCGGCGAGCTGCTGCGCGCCATGCAGCGCATGCAGCGCGACCTGCGCGAGCGCATCGAGCGCGACCAGGCCGTGGCCGCCGAGAACCTGCGCATCCGTACCGCGCTGGATTACTCCTCCACCGGCGTCTACCTGACCAACAACGACCTGCAGATCGTCTATGCCAACCGGGCGCTGGCGCATACGCTGGAGCGTTACGCCGACGACGTCAGGACCGCACTGGACCATTACGATGCCTCGCGTCCGCTGGTCGGCCAGCACGTGACCGCACTGGAGTTCCGCGGCGAGATGGACCACGGCGTGCTCGACGCGCTGCAGCGCACCGGCGTGGCCTCGCGCGAGATGCGTTACGGCGATGCCCAGTTCGCGCAGACCATCTCGGCCATCCGCGACGACGCCGGCAGCGTGGTCGGCCATGTCGTCGAATGGCGCGACCGCACCACCGAAGCCATGGTGGAACGCGAGGTGGCGCAGGTGATCGACGCCGCCGCCGCGGGCGACCTCAGCGGCCGCATCGGCACCGAGGGCAAGGACGGCTTCTTCCTGGAACTGGCGCGCCAGCTCAACAGCCTGCTCGATGCCAACGCCACCAGCCTGGCGCAGATCTCCGGCCTGCTGTCGGCACTGTCGCAGGGCGACCTGACCGTGCGCATGCAGGGCGATTTCCAGGGCGTGTTCGCCAGAATGCGCGACGACGCCAACGCCACCACCGAGCAGCTGACCGCCATTGTCGGCCGCATCAAGCAGTCCACCGCCGCGATCAATTCCGCGGCCGGCGAGATCGCGTCGGGCAACAACGACCTGTCGCGCCGCACCGAGCAGCAGGCCGCCAACCTGGAGGAAACCGCCGCCTCGATGGAGGAACTGACCTCCACCGTGCGCCAGAACGCCGAACACGCCCGCCAGGCCAACCAGCTGGCCCAGGGTGCAGCCGGGGTCGCATCGCAGGGCGGCGAAGTGGTCGGCCAGGTGGTCACCACGATGTCGGCCATCGAAGCCTCGTCGAAGAAGATCGCCGACATCATCAGCGTCATCGACGGCATCGCCTTCCAGACCAACATCCTGGCGCTCAACGCCGCGGTGGAAGCCGCCCGCGCCGGCGAACAGGGCCGCGGCTTCGCCGTGGTCGCCTCGGAAGTGCGCACCCTGGCGCAGCGTTCGGCCGGGGCCGCCAAGGAGATCAAGGAGCTCATCCAGGATTCGGTCGGCAAGGTCGGCGAAGGTTCGCAGCTGGTGCGTCGCGCCGGCAGCACCATGGGCGAGATCGTCAGCTCCGTGCAGCGCGTGACCGACATCATGGCCGAGATCTCCGCGGCCTCGCAGGAACAGAGCGCCGGCATCGAGCAGGTCAACCAGACCGTCACCCAGATGGACGAGACCACCCAGCAGAACGCCGCGCTGGTGGAGGAAGCCACCGCCGCCGCGCGTTCCATGGAAGAACAGGCCGCGCACCTGGCCGAAGCGGTGTCGCTGTTCCGCCTCGATGCGAACGACGCACCGGCCGCCGCGGCCAAGGTGGCGCCGGTGGCGGTCGCCAGCGCAGCGCCGGCAGCAGCGGTGGCCAACACGCCGCAGCCGAGGCCACGCGCCACGGCCCGCGTGGCCGTCGCCGAGGCCGTTGATTCGGACTGGCAGGAATTCTGATCCACCCCACAGAACCCCGGCGCATGCCGGGGTTCTGCTGTCGGCCGTCGCCCACGCTGGCCGGCGGCGCAGGCCAGCGCCGCGCCCCCACACCGGCATCGCTCAACTTGCGCGGCACCTGGCCGATATCCACAAGTGAAGCCCCGACGCCGCGCTCCACGTCGCGGCCGCCATTCCCCCACATTCCCTATCGCGCATGAACATTCTCCGTACCTGGTCGAGCTTCATCTCCAACATCACCGTGCGCGCCAAGCTCAATCTGCTCACGGTCATCATCGCCGTCGGCGTGGTCACGCTGGCGGTGGTCGCGGCGCGCATGCAGTACGTGGATCTCTACGAGACCCGCAAGGTCGCGCTGCAGAGCGACGTGGAACTGGCCTATGGCGTGCTGGACCACTACGCGGCCCGCGCCAAGGACGGCACCCTGCCGCTGGAGCGCGCGCAGTCCGAGGCCATGGCCGCGCTGGAGGCCATGCGCACCAAGGGCGACTCCAGCTACTTCAATATCTACAGCGCCGACTACGTGGTGCTGATGCATCCGTTCCGCAAGGACCTGGTCGGCAAGGACATGGCCGATTTCCGCAGCGAGGATGGCGTGCGCATGTACCACGACCAGGTCGAGGCGGCCAAGAGCGGCGGCGGCTACGTCGGCTACGCATGGCCCAAGCCCGGCCAGAGCAAGCCGATACCCAAGCTCGCCTATGCCGGCATGTACAAGCCCTGGAACTGGGTGGTCTCCACCGGCGTCTACATGGACGACGTGCAGTCCCAGGCGCTGCGCTTCACCGGCATCATGACGGTCGCCGGCGGCGTGCTGGTGCTGCTGGTGTTCGCGCTGAGCTGGGTGATCGGCAGCCGCATCGTGCTGCCGCTGCGCAAGGCCACGGCCGTCGCCGATGCCATCGCCGGCGGACGCCTGGACAACGCCATCGCCCAGACCTCGCGTGACGAGCCGGGCCAGCTGCTGGGCAGCATGCAGCGCATGCAGGCGCAGCTGCAGGCGGTGATCGCGGCGCAGCAGGAAATGGGGCGCCAGCATGACGCCGGCATCATCAGCTACCGCATGGACCAGGCCGCCTTCCCCGGCGACTACGGGGTGATGGTCGCCGGCACCAACCAGCTGGTCGGCAACCACATCGGCGTGAAGATGCAGGTGATCGAGCTGGCCCAGCGCTATGCCGTGGGCGACCTGAGCCGCGACATGCCGCCGCTGCCCGGCGAGAAGGCCGAGATCACCGAGACCATGGCCACCATCAAGCGCAACCTCACCGCCATCAGCAGCGAGATCCGCCGCCTGAGCGGCGCCGCGGCCGAGGGCGATTTCAGCCAGCGCGGTGACGAGCAGCGCTTCGAGCATGATTTCCGGCAGATGGTGCACAACCTCAACGCGATGATGGAGGCCACCGACCACAGCCTGGCGCAGACCTCCAGCCTGCTGCAGGCCATCGCCCGCGGCGACCTGACCGCGCGCATGCAGGGTGATTTCCAGGGCGTGTTCGCCAGGATGCGCGACGACGCCAACGCCACCGTCGCGCAGCTGACCTCGATCGTCGGCCGCATCCAGCAGGCCGCCTCCAGCATCAACCTGGCCGCCTCGGAGATCGCCACCGGCAACAACGACCTCTCGCGCCGCACCGAGCAGCAGGCCGCCAACCTGGAGGAAACCGCCGCCTCGATGGAGGAACTGACCTCCACCGTGCGCCAGAACGCCGAGCACGCCCGCCAGGCCAACCAGCTGGCGCAGGGCGCGGCCGGGGTCGCCTCGCAGGGCGGCCAGGTGGTCGGCCAGGTGGTCACCACCATGGCCGACATCGAGGCCTCGTCGAAGAAGATCGCCGACATCATCAGCGTCATCGACGGCATCGCCTTCCAGACCAACATCCTGGCGCTCAACGCCGCGGTGGAAGCCGCCCGCGCCGGCGAACAGGGCCGCGGCTTCGCCGTGGTCGCCTCGGAAGTACGCACCCTGGCGCAGCGTTCGGCCGGGGCCGCCAAGGAGATCAAGGAACTGATCGGGAACTCAGTGGACAAGGTCGCCGAAGGCTCGGCGCTGGTGCACCAGGCCGGCAGCACCATGGGCGAGATCGTGACCTCGGTGCAGCGGGTGACCGACATCATGGCCGAGATCTCCGCCGCCTCGCAGGAACAGAGCGCCGGCATCGAACAGGTCAACCAGACCGTCACCCAGATGGACGAGACCACCCAGCAGAACGCCGCGCTGGTGGAGGAAGCCACCGCCGCCGCGCGTGCCATGGAGGAACAGGCCATGCTGCTGACCGATGCGGTGTCGGCCTTCCGCCTGCAGGCATCGTCCCGCGCCCCCCGCGACCTGGCACTGGCCAGCTGAGGTCCCACGGTGTCCCTGCCCGCTCCCGCCTCCCGCGACTTCGAGTTCAATGACCGCGATTTCCGCCGCGTCTGCGAACTGATCCACAAGCGCGCCGGCATCGCGCTGGTACCGGCCAAGCGCGACATGGTGTACGGACGCCTGTCGCGCCGGCTGCGTGCGCTGGGCATGCATTCGTTCCAGGACTACCTGGACCAGCTCGAGCGCGACGGCGGCGACGAGTGGCAGGCATTCACCAACGCCCTGACCACCAACCTGACCTCGTTCTTCCGCGAACCGCATCATTTCGAAAAACTGCGCGAGGAACTGCTGGCGCGCGCCCACCGCGCGCCGCTGCAGATCTGGTCGTGCGCGGCATCCACCGGCGAGGAGCCCTACTCGCTGGCGATCACCGCCTGCGAAACGTTCGGCAGCCTCACCCCGCCGGTACGCATCCTGGCCACCGACGTCGACACCCAGGTGCTGGCCACCGGCGCCCAGGGCGTGTACCCGGTCGAGCGCATCGCCGGCCTCGATCCGGCGCTCAAGCGCCGCTATTTCCAGCGCGGCACCGGACCCAATGAAGGCAAGTGCCGGGTAGTGCCGGCGCTGCGCAAGCTGATCGAGTTCCGCCAGCTCAACCTGCTGGCCCCGCGCTACGACGTCGGCGGGCCCTACGACGCCCTGTTCTGCCGCAACGTGATGATCTATTTCGACAAGCCGACCCAGCGCGCCATCCTGTCGCGGCTGGTGCAGCACATGGGCGATGACGGCCTGCTCTACACCGGCCATTCCGAGAACTACCTGCACGCGGCCGACCTGATCCAGCCATGCGGCCGCACCCTGTACCGCCGCGTGCGCGGGGCCGGCGCATGAGCATGGCCGCCCACGCCGACGAGGTGATGCGCTACCGCGACACGCGCTTCCAGACCATCGCCGCCAAGCTGCTGCCCACCCAGTACCTGGTGGTGGACGACGACACCGCGCTGACCACCACCCTGGGCTCGTGCGTGGCCGCCTGCATCCGCGACCCGGTACTCAAGATCGGCGGCATGAACCACTTCCTGCTGCCCGACGGCAACGTCGGCGACGGCGCCCCCGCGCGCTATGGCAGCTATGCGATGGAACTGCTGATCAACGACCTGCTCAAGCGCGGCGCCCACCGCAAGCGCCTGGAAGCCAAGGTGTTCGGCGGCGCCAACGTGCTCAAGGGCTTCACCAGCAACCCGGTCGGCACCCGCAATGCCGAGTTCGTGCGCCAGTACCTGCGCGCCGAACATATCCCGGTGATCGCCGAGGACCTGCTCGGCATCCATCCGCGCAAGGTCTGGTTCTTCCCGCAGACCGGCCGGGTGGTGGTGCAGCGCCTGCCGCACGCCCACGAAGCCGAAGTCGCCGCCGCCGAATCGGCCGTGCGCGCCCGCCTGGCCAAGGCCCCGGTCACCGGTGGCGTGGAGTTGTTCGAATGAGCCTGCAAGCCCCCTGCCGGGTCCTGGTGGTGGACGATTCGGCGCTGGTCCGGCAGATCCTCTCCGATCTGCTGGCCCGCGACCCCGGCATCGAAGTCGTCGGCACCGCCTCCGACCCGCTGATCGCGCGCGAGAAGATCAAGCGCCTGAACCCGGACGTGCTGACCCTGGACGTGGAAATGCCACGCATGGACGGGCTGGCATTCCTCGAAAACCTGATGCGCCTGCATCCGCTGCCGGTGGTGATGGTCTCGTCGCTGACCGAACGCGGCGCCGACACCACGCTGCAGGCGCTGGCGCTGGGCGCGGTGGATTTCGTCGCCAAGCCCAAGCTCGACGTGGCCCGCGGGCTGGAAAGCTACGCTGCCGAGATCTGCGCCAAGGTCAAGATGGCCGCCCGCTCGCGGGTCCGCGCACTGGCGGTGCCGGCACAGGCCAGGCGCACGCTGGACACGATCGCCCCGGCCGCCACCGGCGCTTCGTCGCTCAAATTCCGCACCACCGACCGCCTGATCGCCATCGGCGCCTCGGCCGGCGGCACCGAAGCCCTGCGCGTGGTGCTGGAAATGATGCCCGCCGACGCCCCTGCCATCGTCCTCACCCAGCACCTGCCGGCCAGTTTCAGCACCGCCTTCGCCGAGCGCCTGGACCGCCATTCGGCGATGTCGGTGCGCGAGGCCAGTGATGGCGAGGCGATCCTGCCCGGCCATGCCTACCTGCCGGTGGGCGGCCGCCACCTGCGCATCATCCGCGACGGTGCGCGCTGGCGTTGCCGCATCGACGACACCCCGCCGGTCAACCTGCACAAGCCGGCGGTGGACGTGCTGTTCCGTTCGGTCGCGCAGAATGCCGGCGCCAACGCCATCGGCGCCATCCTCACCGGCATGGGCGACGACGGCGCCCGCGGGCTGCTGGAAATGAAGCAGGCCGGCGCCCGCACCCTGGTGCAGGACGAGGCCAGCAGCGTGGTCTGGGGCATGCCCGGCGCGGCGTTCAAGCTGGGCGCCGCCGACGAGGTGGTGCCACTGGACCAGGTCGCCGCGCGCCTGCTGGCCTGGGCGCAACAGGGGTAACGCATGTCGCCCGCCGACCCGCCCGGGCCACAGGCAGCGCCCCCAGAGCCGGCCGCCGCGGCTGCCGAAACGGCGTTGCGGCAATGCCTGCAGAATGCGCCGGATGGCATCGTGCTGCTCGACCGCGACGGGCGCGTGGTATTCGGCAACGGCAAGGCCTGCGAACTGCTCGGCATCGGCGAGAGCGCGGCACCGCTCGCGCTGCCTGAACTGCTGACGCCCGAGGAGCGCGAGCGCTGGCTCGAATCGCCCCCTGCACCGCTGCTGCTGGCGGCGCAGGCGCGCCCGGGCCGCCCCGGCGACCTGTGGCTGTGCGCCGGCGAAGGCTGCCTGCAGGGCATGGCGGTGCTGCGCCCGGCCGACGCGCGCATGTACGAACAGGCGCACATCCACCTGCTGTCGCAGGCGCTGGACAGCAGCGACAACGCGATCTTCCTGTGCGACAGCCAGTCGCGCATCCGCTACGTCAACGCCGGGTTCGTGCGCATGCTCGGCTATGCCCCGGAAGAAGCCCTGGGCAAGCAGCCGCGCGAGTTGATCCGCGGCCCGCATACCGACATGGCGACGCTGGACCGGCTGGGCGAGCAGCACCATGCCGGTCGCGCTCACCGCGACCACCTGCTCGGCTACTGCAAGGACGGCAGCCCGCTGTGGCTGTCGGTGGTCGCCACGCCCCTGGCCGATGCCAGCGGCAGCCTGGTCAACGTCTTCACCGACATCACCGAGGCCAAGACCCACGAGGTCCTCAACGGCAAGGTGCTGGACGCACTGGTGCGCGAGGAACCGCTGGCGATGACCATGGCGCTGATGTGCCAGGAGGTCGAGCGGGTCGCCCCCGACCTGCGCGTGGTGGTGACCCGCGGCGAGGCCGACGGGCAGCTGTGTACCCTCGCCGCACCCGCACCACTGATGACGGCCGGCGCCTCCGGCTGGGAGCACCCGGCCTGCATGCAGGCGCTGCGCCGCGGGCGCGCGGTGGTCATCGAGGACATCGCCAGCGCCCCGCTGTTCGACAGCCAGCGCGACGCGCTGCTGGCGCTGGGCCTGCGCGCCTGCTGGTCCAACCCGATCCGCTCCACCGCCGGCCAGGTCCTGGGCACGCTGGCCTTCCACTGCCACCGCCCGGGCCCGCCCACCGCCTGGCACCGCCGCCTTGCCGACCTGTGCCTGCACCTGTGCGCGCTGGCGCTGGAACGCGAACAGGCGCGTTCGCGCATGCATCGCCTGGCGTTCTACGACGTGCTCACCGGGCTGCCCAACCGACTGATGTTCAACGCGCTCAGCGAACAGCCGCTGATCCAGGCCGAACAACAGGGGACGCCGATGGCGCTGCTGTTCGTGACCCTGGACCGCTTCAAGCGCATCAACGAAAGCCAGGGCCATGCCGCCGCCGACGGCCTGCTGCGCGACCTGGCGCGGCGCCTGCACGACATCGTCGGCCCCGAGTCGGTGGTGGCCCGCCAGGTCGCCGACGAGTTCACCGTGCTGGTCCCGTGCTGTGCGCAACACCAGGCCGCGGCGCTGTGCGAGCAGCTGCTGGCGATGATCGCCACGCCCATCGTGGTCGGCAGCATGACCCTGCACGCCAGCGCCAGCATCGGCGTGGCGATGTTCCCGGAAGACGGGCGCGCCATGGAGACCCTGCTGCGCCACGCCGACCTGGCCATGCGCCGGGCCAAGGACGAGGGCGGCGGGCGCTTCCGTTTCTTCAGCGCGGACATGAACCAACTGGCGCAGGAACGGCTGCTGCTGGAAGCCACCCTGCGCGAGTCGCTGCGCCAGGGCGGGCTGCGCCTGCACTACCAGCCGCAGGTGCGCGGTGACGGCCGCGGCCTGTACAGCGTGGAAGCGCTGCTGCGCTGGCGCCACCCCCACCTGGGCGACATTCCGCCCAACCGTTTCGTGCCGCTGGCCGAAGAATGCGGGCTGATGGCCGAGCTCAGCCACTGGGTGATGGAAGAGGCCTGCCACCAGCATGCCGACTGGCGCCGGCGCGGCCTGGCCATCCCGCGGGTCGCGGTCAACCTGTCGGCCAGCGCCTTCGAACTGCCCTCGCTGGTCGAGCAGGTGCGCCAGCTGCTCGAGCGCCATGGCATGGCGCCCGGCGCGCTGGTGCTGGAGATCACCGAGAGCGTCATGCTCTCCGCACAGCCGCAGGTATCGGCCAACCTGCACGCGCTGCACGCGCTGGGCGTACGCCTGTCGCTGGATGATTTCGGCACCGGCTATTCCAGCCTCAGCCACCTGCACCGCCTGCCGATCAGCGAAATGAAGCTGGACCGCAGCTTCATCAGCGAGATCGGGCACGACCCGGCCGCCAGCGCCCTGATCCTGTCGGTGCTGCGCATCGGCGAGAGCCTGGGCAAGCATGTCGTCGCCGAGGGCGTGGAAACCGATGCCCAGCGCCGGTTCCTGATCGATAACGGTTCACCGGTGCTGCAGGGCTACCTGTTCTCGCCGGCGCTTTCCCCGGGCGCCCTCGAACAATGGCTGGGCGAGCGCGCGTACACACCGTCGCCCCGGTACTGATCGCGGCCGCCGGCGTTGCCGGGGCAAGACCGTATGCACTGCTCCACACGCGGCGCGGAAGGCCGATAATGCGCCTGCACTGCCGTTGCCCCAGGAACGCCCCATGACGGACACCCCCACCCGCCACGACCAGCATGGTCGCTATCCCCGCGCCGAGACCGCCGACGATTTCCGCCACAACCTGGCGGCGGTGCAGGCGCGCATCGCCGCGGCCTGCCACCGCGCCGGCCGCGACCCGGCCGACGTACGCCTGCTGCCGGTCAGCAAGACCATCGACGAGGCCCGCATCCGCCAGGCCTATGCCGCCGGCTGCCGCTTCCTCGGCGAAAACAAGGTGCAGGAAGCGCACCACAAGTGGGAGGCGATGCAGGACCTGACCGACCTGCACTGGTCGGTGATCGGCCACCTGCAGACCAACAAGGCCAAGCTGGTGGCGCGCTTCGCCAGCGAGTTCCAGGCGCTGGACAGCCTGCGCCTGGCCGAGACCCTGGACCGCCGCCTGCAGCTGGAAGGCCGCCAGCTGGACGTGTTCGTGCAGGTCAACACCTCCGGCGAGGACAGCAAGTACGGGCTGGCGCCGGCCGACGTGCCCGGTTTCATCGCCGGACTGCCGCGGTTTCAGTGCCTGCGGGTACGCGGGCTGATGACCCTGGCGCTGTTCTCCGACGATGCCGCGCGGGTGCGCGCCTGCTTCGTGCGCCTGCGCGAACTGCGCGACCGCCTGCGCCAGCAGGCGCCGGACGGCATCGGCCTGGACGCGCTGTCGATGGGCATGTCCGGCGATTTCGAGATCGCCATCGAGGAGGGCGCCACCGTGGTGCGCGTCGGCCAGGCCATCTTCGGCGCGCGTGCGGTGCCGGACAGCCACTACTGGCCGGGTGGCACCGGCTGAACAGGGATCGCCGGCGTCGCGTCGGCTTCGCACGAAGCGCTATAAACTGCGCGCCTTCACTCACGCTTGCTCACCGGACGCGACGATGTTTTCCTGGATCCTGGCCCTGCTGCTGGCATTGTTCGTCTTTGGCCTGACCTCCGCCTGGCTGTGGATGATCAAGCGCCGGAAGACCGAAACCCAGCACGGCCTGGCCGCGCTGGCGGGGATGCGCTGGCGCGAGTTCTCGCAGATCGTGCGGCGCGCCATGGGCGAACAGCGCGGCCTGCGCGACCTGTCCGGCGAGGACAGCAGCGACCGCGGCACCAGCAGCGATTTCCTGATGGAGCGCGATGGCCAGCGCTGGCTGCTGTCGTGCAAGCATGGCCGCGCCTACCGCATCGGCGCGCCGGCGATCACCGAACTGGGTGCGGCCCTGCACCTGACCGGCGCGACCGCCGGCATCCTCATCACCGAGGGCCGGGTCGAACGCGACGGCCTGGCCGCGGCCGAGAAGGAATCCATCGAGGTGCTGGACGGGCGCGTGCTGTGGCAGGTGCTTGCTCCCTGCGTTCCGGCGGACATGCGCACGATGGTGGAAGGCATCGCCCGCCGCGAGGCCGTGCGGCAGACCGGCATCGCCGCCCTCGGCGCGTTGGCGGTGGGCCTGCTGGCCGGCCTGGGCTACATGACCCTGCAGGTCGACCAGAACCTGACCACGCGCGCCGCGGATGCCTCCGTCGCGGCAGCCTCGCCCGCCCCCGCGCCACGCCCGGCCCCCGCCACCGCGGCCCCCGCGCAGGCGCCAGCGAAGAGCGAACCCGCTGCAACGGCCACGCTCGCCGCCCCCGCTCCCGCCGCGAGCGCACCTGCAGCGGCCGCCACCCCGGCCGCGGCCCGCGTCGACAAAGCCGCAGCGGCCGACCTGCAGGAAGATCCCGACCCGGACACCCTGCTGCGCTACCAGCAGGCCGTTTCCAAGAAACTGGCCGCCACGCCCGGGGTCATCAGCGGGGTCTGGCTGACCCGCTCCACGCTGTCGATCGAACGCAGCGCCGACGACGCCACGGTGTGGCCGCTGATCTGCCGCGAAGTCGAGCATTACCCGGCACTGCGCACCGTGCGCATCCAGCTCAACCCGCGCCCCGGCACCGGCGAGCCGGTGCGCTGGCGCCAGTGCCGCACGTTCTGAGCGCGTCCGCGGCGCCGGCTCCTAGAGCTTGCTGCCGGGCGCGAAGCGCGCCACCAGGTCGTAGGCATCGCCCAGGAATTTCTGCCGCACCCAGGTGATGGGCATCTCGCCGCGCCAGGTCTGGCGGTCGATCACCAGGCAGGCGGTGCCCACCGGCACCTCCAGCAACGCGGCCTCGGCGGCGGTCGCCGCCACCGCGCTGATGCGGTGCTGGCCGCGCGTCCACGACACGTTCTGCAGCAGCCAGCTGCCGGGGGCGTGGGTGGAAAAATCCACCGCCAGCGTTTCCGGCACGGCCTCGGGGTTGATCAGGCGCCGCTCCAGCGCCAGCGGGCGGTCGTCGGCCAGGTGCAGGCAGCGCATGGCCAGCAGCTCGCCCGCGCCGACCAGCCGCGCCTCCTCCGGCGCCGCCGCGTCGGCTCGGCGCAGCTGCCGCTCCAGCAGCCTGAAACCGTAGCGGTGGCCACGCTCGTTCACCGCCAGCGCGATGTCGGGAATCTCCAGTGCCACCTGCTCCAGGTGCGGCGGCTGCCGCGCGACGAAGGAGCCGGCGCGGCGGCGGCGCTCGATCATGCCGCTCTCGGCCAGCGCGGTGAGCACCTTGTTCACCGTCATCCGCGAACAGCCGTACTGCGCCATCAGCTCGTGTTCGTAGGGAATACGGAAGCCCGGCGCCCACTCGCCACTGAGGATGCGGCCTTCGATATCGCCGCGGATGCGCTGGTTGAGGCTCGGCGCCTTCCTGTTCTTCACACGTGATTCCTGCCTGGAGTCAGCCCAGTATCCGCTGCAACGCCATCCGATAGCGCCCGGCGATCTCGTCGCGGCGCACATGGCGGCCGTCGCGCACCCACTGCCGGCCGTCGCGCCACACCGAACGCACCGCCCCGCCGCGCGCGGCGAACACCCAGCTGTCCAGCAGCGCGTCGCCGCTGCGGCCATGCAGCGACGGATGCCCGGGGTCCAGCTCGACCAGGTCCGCCGGTGCACCGACGGCCAGGCCGGCAGCCACGCCCAGCGCCTGCGCGGCGCCTGCGTGGGCCTGCTGGTACAGCCAGCGGCCGCTGGACAGCGGGCCCGGCGAAACCACGTTGCGGCCGCGCAGCGCCAGCCGCTGGCCGTACTCGAGCAGGCGCAGTTCCTCGGCCGCGTCGATCAGCACGTTGGAGTCCGAGCCGACGCCGAAACGCCCGCCGTGGTGTACGAAATCGCGCATCGGGAACAGGCCGTCGCCGAGGTTGGCCTCGGTGACCGGGCACAGCCCGGCGACCGCGCCACTGGCGGCGATGCCACGCACCTCGTCCTGCTCCAGGTGGGTGGCGTGCACCAGGCACCAGCGCGGGTCCACCGGCGCATGCTCCAGCAACCAGCGCACCGGACGCTGGCCGCTCCAGGCCAGGCAGGCCTCGACCTCGCGCACCTGCTCGGCGATATGGATATGGATCGGGCCCGGCGCCAGCTCCACCAGCGCCTGCAGTTCCTGCGGGGTGCACGCGCGCAGGCTGTGCGGCGCCAGCCCGAGCACCGCGCCCGGCACCTCGCGCAGCGCCTGCCGGCAGCCGTCCAGCAGCGCGGCGAAACCGTCGATATCGTGCAGGAACCGGCGCTGCGCAGGCAGCGGCGCGGCGCCGCCGAAATCGCTGTGCGCGTAGAACACCGGCAGCAGGGTCAGGCCCAGCCCGGTGGCCGATGCGGCGGCGGCAATGCGCGCGGCCATCTCCGCGTGCCCGGCGTAGCGCTGGCCATCGGGCGCGTGGTGCAGGTAGTGGAATTCGCCGACCCGGGTGAACCCCGATTCCAGCATTTCCATGTAGGCCTGTTCCGCCACCGCCTGGCACTCGGCCGGACCGAGCCGGTCCAGGAAGCGGTACATCAGTTCGCGCCAGCTCCAGAAGCTGTCGCCCGAACGCCCGCCGACTTCGGTCAGGCCGGCCATGGCGCGCTGGAAGGCATGGCTGTGCAGGTTGCCCAGCCCCGGCACCACCACGCCCAGCGGCTGCGCACCGGGGGCGGCCGGCGCCGCGGCCGTCACCGACACGATGCGCCCATCCTGGCAATCGATGCGCACGTTGTCCGCCCAGCCCTGCGGCAGCAACGCCTGCGCGGCATGGAAACGGTGCGGGCTGGAAACTTCGTTCGCCATCACTGGACACTCTGCGTGGGTGGTGATTATTGTATATACAAATAAACGCGGAAGGGTGCACATGCACTGCGATACGGTCTGGCACAACGCCCACCTGATGACCCTCGACGATGCCACGGGCGGCCTGGGCATCGTCCGCGACGGCGTCGTCGCCGCCCGCGACGGGCGCATCGTGCATGCCGGTCCGGCCGCGTCCGCACCGGCCTTCGACGCCGTCCGGCGCATCGATTGCGGCGGCCGCTGGATCGGCCCCGGGCTGGTCGACTGCCACACCCACCTGGTCTACGCCGGCAACCGCGCCAACGAGTTCGAACAGCGCCTGCAGGGCGCGAGCTATGCGGACATCGCGCGTGCCGGCGGCGGCATCGTCGCCACCGTGCGCGCCACCCGCGATGCCGACGACGCCGCGCTGCTCGCGGCGACCCTGCCGCGGCTGGACGCGATGCTCGCCGAAGGCGTGACCACGCTGGAGATCAAGTCCGGCTACGGCCTGACGCTGGACGACGAGCGCAAGCAGCTGCGCGTGGCCCGGCAGCTGGAACGGCTGCGCCGGGTCGAGGTGGTGCCCACCTTCCTCGGCGCACACGCGGTGCCGCCGGGCCGGCAGGCACAGGAATACATCGACGAGATCTGCGACGCCATGATCCCGGCCATCGCCGGCGAAGGCCTGGCCGAGGCGGTGGACGTGTTCTGCGAGAACATCGCCTTCTCGCGCGAACAGGCCGCGCAGGTATTCGAAGCCGCGCACCGCCACGGGCTGGCGCTGAAGATCCATGCCGAACAGCTGAGCAACCAGCACGGCGCCGAGCTGGCGGCGCGGCATGGCGCGCTGTCCGCCGACCACATCGAACACCTGGACGATGCCGGCATCGCCGCGATGCGCGCCGCCGGCACCGTCGCCGTGCTGCTGCCGGCCGCGTTCTATTTCACCCGCGACACGCGCGTGCCGCCGATCGGGAAACTGCGCGCCGCCGGCGTGCCGCTGGCGCTGGCCACCGACAGCAACCCCGGGACCTCGCCGCTGACCAGCCCGCTGCTGGCGATGAACATGGGCGCGACCCTGTTCCGCATGACCGTGGCCGAGTGCATCGCCGGCTTCACCCGCGAAGCGGCGCGCGCGCTCGGCCGCTTCGACCGCATCGGCCGGCTCGCCGCCGGCTTGGACTGCGACCTTGCCCTGTGGGACATCGACGCACCGGCCGACCTGGTCTACCGCATGGGCTTCAACCCGCTGCACGCGCGCGTGTTCCGCGGCGAACCAACCACCTAGCGCGGGCCCGTCCCGCACATCGCAGACACCCGTGCGCGGCAAGCCGCGCACCTGACCTTGAGAACCTGGAGTAACCCGATGAATTCGCCCCTCACGCTTCGTCCCGGCCATGTTCCGCTGGCCCAGTGGCGCCAGATCCACCGCGGCGCCCGGGTGCGCCTGGACGCAGCGGCGCAGGCCGCGGTGCAGCGCAGCGCGCAGGTGGTGGAGGCCATCGTCGCCAGGGGCGAGCCGGTGTATGGCATCAACACCGGCTTCGGCAAGCTGGCCAGCGTGCGCATCGAGCGCGAGGACCTGGAAACCCTGCAGCGCAACATCGTGTTGTCGCACGCCGCAGGCGTCGGCGAGCCGATGCCCGGCGACGTGGTGCGGCTGATGATGGCGCTCAAGCTCACCAGCCTCGCGCAGGGCGCCTCGGGCATCCGCCCGCAGACCCTGGCGCTGCTGGAAGCACTGCTGCAGCACGATTTCGTGCCGGTGATACCGTGCCAGGGTTCGGTCGGCGCCTCCGGCGACCTGGCGCCGCTGTCGCACCTGGCGGCAGTGATGATCGGCGTCGGCGAAGCCATCGTCGATGGCGTGCGGATGCCGGCCGTCGATGCGCTTGCACGGATCGGCCACGCGCCGCTGGTACTCGGCGCCAAGGAAGGCCTGGCCCTGCTCAACGGCACCCAGTATTCGACCGCCTACGCGCTGGCCGGGTTGTTCGAGATCGAGACCGTGTTCCAGGCCGCGCTGGTCACCGGCGCGCTGTCGGTGGAAGCGGCCAAGGGCTCGGACACGCCGTTCGACCCGCGCATCCACCAGATCCGTGGCCAGCGCGGGCAGATCGCCACCGCCGCTGCGCTGCGCGCGTTGATGGCCGGTTCGGCCATCCGCGAATCGCACCGCGACAACGACGTGCGCGTGCAGGACCCGTACTGCCTGCGCTGCCAGCCGCAGGTGATGGGCGCGGCCCTGGACGTGATCCGCCAGGCCGCGACCACGCTGGAAATCGAGGCCAACGGCGTGTCCGACAACCCGCTGGTGTTCACCGATACCGGCGAAGCACTGAGCGGCGGCAACTTCCACGCCGAGCCGGTGGCCTTCGCCGCCGACATGCTGGCGATGGCCGTGTGCGAGATCGGTTCGATCAGCGAACGCCGCACCGCCATGCTGGTGGATCCGGCGCTGAGCGGCCTGCCGGCGTTCCTGACCCCGAAGCCGGGGCTGAACTCCGGCTTCATGATCCCGCAGGTGACCGCCGCGGCGCTGGTATCGGAGAACAAGCAGCGCGCCTACCCGGCCAGCGTCGACTCGATCCCGACCTCGGCCAACCAGGAAGACCACGTGTCGATGGCCGCGCACGGAGCGCGGCGCCTGCTGGCGATGGCCGGCAACGCCGCCCACGTCGTCGGCATCGAACTGCTGGCCGCCGCGCAGGGCTGCGACTTCCATGCCCCGCTGCGCTCCAGCGACGCGCTCGAGCGGGTGCGCGCCAGCGTGCGCGCGCAGGTGCCGACGCTGCAGGACGACCGTTACTTCCACCCGGACATGGTGGCCGCCACCGCACTGGTACGCAGCGGCGCCCTGGCCACCGGCCTGCACGAGGTGCTGCCACGCGTCGAGGCCTAGGGCCGCCTCTCCCCCGCCGCGGCGATTGCGGCGAGGGCAAGAACCCAGGCAAGGACCGAGGCGCGGCATTGCCTGCCTGCACACGGCGCCCTGCATACCCTCGCCCACCCTCCGCCGCCCCTGTGCCGATGGCGGACGCATGCATCCACGCGAACCCGAAGGTTTCACGATGAACACTCTCCCCGACTGGCTGCAGATCCACGAAGGCGATGCGCCGCTGATCGTCAGCTTCCCGCACACCGGCACCGAGCTGCCCGACGCGCTGGCCGGGCATTTCGTGTCGCCGTGGCTGGCGCGGCGCGATGCCGACTGGTGGGTGCACGAGCTGTATGCGTTCGCCCGCGGACTGGGCGCCACCACCGTGCGCACCGCGGTCTCGCGCTCGGTGATCGACGTCAACCGCGATCCGTCCGGGGTGTCGCTGTACCCCGGCCAGAACACCACCGGCCTGTGCCCGCTGACCACCTTCGACAACCAGCCGCTGTACCGCGACGGCCATGCGCCCGACGCCGCCGAGATCGCGCGCCGCCGCGATGCCTACTTCATGCCCTACCACGCCGCGCTGGCCGCGCAGATCGCGCGCCTGCGCCGCCGCCACCCCACCGTGGTGGTCTATGACGCGCATTCGATCCGCTCGCGCATCCCGCACCTGTTCGACGGCGAGCTGCCGCAGTTCAACATCGGCAGCGCCGGCCCCGGCGGCGAGCCGGACACGTCCTGCGACAACGCACTGACCGACGTGGTCGAGAACCTGTGCGCGCTCAGTGGCCTGGGCCATGTGCGCAACGGCCGCTTCAAGGGCGGCTGGATCACCCGCCACTACAGCGACATCCCCGGCGGCGTGCACACCCTGCAGATGGAGCTGGGCTGCCGCGGCTACATGCACGAACCGGCCGATATGGACGAGCACGGCTGGCCCACGCCGTACGACCCCGGACACGCCGCGCCCGTACGCAACACCCTGCAGCAGGTACTCAGCGCCTGTCTGGAATTCGCTACCCGGAGAAACCCATGACCCGTCACGATCCTTCCCGCAGCCCGCGCGCGCCGCGCGGCAATACGCTCAACTGCAAGTCCTGGCAGACCGAGGCGCCGTTCCGCATGCTGCAGAACAACCTCGACGCCGAAGTGGCCGAGGACCCCGCCTCGCTGGTGGTCTACGGCGGCATCGGCCGCGCCGCGCGCGACTGGGAGAGCTACGACACGATCCTGGAAACGCTCAAGCGCCTGGACGACAACCAGACCCTGCTGGTGCAGTCCGGCAAGCCGGTGGGTGTGTTCCCCACCCATCCCGATGCGCCGCGCGTGCTGATCGCCAACTCCAACCTGGTGCCGCACTGGGCCAACTGGGAGCACTTCAACGAGCTCGATAAAAAGGGCCTGATGATGTACGGGCAGATGACGGCCGGCTCGTGGATCTACATCGGCTCGCAGGGCATCGTGCAGGGCACCTACGAGACCTTCGTGGAGATGGGCCGGCAGCATTACGGCGGCAGCCTGGCCGGCAAGTGGATCCTCACCGCCGGCCTGGGCGGCATGGGCGGCGCGCAGCCGCTGGCCGCGTCGCTGGCCGGCGCCAGCAGCCTGACCATCGAATGCCGCCAGAGCAGCATCGACTTCCGCCTGCGCACCCGCTACGTGGACGAACAGGCCAGCGACATCGACGACGCGCTGGCGCGCATCGCCAGGTACACCGCCGCCGGCGAAGCCAGGTCGATCGCCCTGCTCGGCAACGCCGCCGAGATCCTGCCGGAGCTGGTGCGCCGCGGCGTGCGCCCGGACTGCGTCACCGACCAGACCAGCGCCCACGACCCGGTGCACGGCTACCTGCCGATCGGCTGGACGGTGGAACAGTGGCTGGCCGGACAGAAGGCCGACCCGGAGAAGGTGCGCGACGCCGCCAAGGCGGCCATGCGCGTGCACGTGGAGGCCATGCTGGCGTTCCATGCGGCCGGCATCCCGACCGTCGATTACGGCAACAACATCCGCCAGATGGCCTTCGACGAAGGCCTGAAGAATGCCTTCGATTTCCCCGGCTTCGTGCCGGCCTACGTGCGCCCGCTGTTCTGCCGCGGCGTCGGCCCGTTCCGCTGGGTGGCGCTGAGCGGCGACCCCGAGGACATCTACAGGACCGATGCCAAGGTCAAGGAAATCATCGCCGACGACCCGCACCTGCACCGCTGGCTGGACATGGCGCGCGAGCGCATCAGCTTCCAGGGCCTGCCCGCGCGCATCTGCTGGGTCGGCCTGGGCCTGCGCCACAAGCTCGGCCTGGCCTTCAACGAAATGGTGCGCAACGGCGAACTGAAGGCGCCGGTGGTGATCGGCCGCGATCACCTGGACAGCGGCAGCGTCGCCTCGCCCAACCGCGAGACCGAAGCGATGAAGGACGGCAGCGATGCCGTGTCCGACTGGCCGCTGCTCAACGCCATGCTCAACGTCGCCGGCGGCGCCACCTGGGTCAGCCTGCACCACGGCGGCGGCGTCGGCATGGGCTACAGCCAGCACTCCGGCGTGGTCATCGTCTGCGACGGCAGCGAAGCCGCCGACCAGCGCATCGCCCGCGTGTTGTGGAACGACCCCGGCACCGGCGTCATGCGCCACGCCGATGCCGGCTACGACATCGCCATCGACTGCGCGAGGGAAAAGGGGCTGGACCTGCCGGGCATCCTCGGCTGATCCTCCCCTGCCACCGGCGCGCCCCGTTGGCGGGGCGCACCCGTGGCAGGCCGCCGGCGGTCCGGGCGCGGAGCCGGGACCGGCCGCGCACCGGCGGCGCCACCCGACCGGTGCCCGCCCGCGTCCCGCCATTTCCCGGGAGCGCTTGAATCCAAACCGCGCACCCGCTGCATCCAAGCCATGAACCCGCCCGATGGCGGCATGACAGCGAGGACGCATGCACACCCACCGCCCCCCTTCCCACCGTGCGGGCCCGATCGGCCGGCGACTCGCCGCCGGTTGCCGCGCCGCGGCCCTGCTGGCGCTCGCCGGCCCCGCCCTGGCCGCCGCCGATACCGCCCCGGCGCTGCCGGACGACCCCACGGGCCGCGTCGCCCGGCAACTGCTCCAGCAGGTGGACAGCGCCGCGCCGGCACAGCTCGAGCAGTGGCTGCCCAGCATCCTGTCCGACACCATCGGCAACCAGGACAAGGCCGCGTTCGTGGCCGGGCTGGTCTCGGCGGCACGCGACGGCGGCGGGCTGGAGGTGTTCGATGTGCGCGCCGACAAGCGGCACCCCGGCGTGCTTGGCGTCGCCGTCAAGGCGCGCCGCGACGGTCGGCCGGCATTGCTGTGGTTGACCGCTGATCCGGACACCCCGGGACGGTTGTCCGAGGCGATGGCATTGCCGATGGACGATCCGGCGCTGTATGCCGGCTGGCCGGCGCAGGGCGGCGCCACCGGGGCCGGGCTGACCCGCCTGCTGCAGGGCGCGCTCGACCGCCTCGCGCAGCACGAGGACTTCTCCGGCTGCCTGACCGTGCAGCAGGCCGGCAGCGTGGTGTTCGACGAATGCCGCGGCCTTGCCGAACGCAACTTCGGCGTGCCGGCCGATCACCGCACCCGCTTCCATATCGGCTCGATCAACAAGATGTTCACCGCCGTGGCCATCGCGCAGCTGGTGGAGGCCGGCAAGCTGTCGTGGGACGACACCCTGGCACGGCACCTTCCCGAGTACCCCGACCAGGCCGGTGCGCGCAGGATCACCCTGTGGCAACTGCTGCACCACACCGCCGGGCTCGGGGATTTCCTGGTGCCGGAGTACTTCGCAGACTCGCAGCGCTTCGTCGATCCGGGCGACTACCTGGACCTGATCGCGCGGCAACCGCGCGTCGCCGAACCCGGTACGCAATGGAACTACAGCAACGCCGGCTACATGCTGCTCGGCCGCATCGTCGAAAAAGCCTCTGCCGAGCCCTATGACCACTACCTGCAGCGCCACGTCTTCGCCCCCGCGCAGATGCACGACAGCGGTTTCGACACGCTCGACCAGGTGGTGCCGCGGCTGGCGGTCGGCTATTACCGCGACGGGCTTTTCTCCAGCACCTGGAAAGCGGCCTGGCTCAAGCTGGGCTACAAGGGCGGCCCGGCCGGCGGGGGCTACTCCAGCAACGCCGACCTGCTGCGGTTCGCACAGGCGTTGCGCACGGGCAAACTGGTCACGCCGGCCACCCTGGAGCGGATGTTCGCCGACCCGGTGCCCGCGGGCCCCGGCGGCTATGCCGCCGGGTTCGGCCAGCGGCTGTCGCATGGCCGGCACATCCGCGGGCACGCCGGCGGCATCGAGGGCACCACGGCCAACCTGGCCATGGTCTGGGAAACCGGGGCGACCGTGGCATTGACCAGCAACCAGGGGGAGAGCCAGAACTGGATGCTGGCCGAGCGCATCGCGGACCTGCTCGCCGCCAGCGCACCCGGGCCCTGACCCCCTGCCCCGCGCTTTCCTGCCGTTCCCGTCCTTCCCCTACTCCCGACCGTTGCACGGAGCCATAACCATGGATTTTCTGTTTATTCCCGTTGTCGTCATGCTTGCGCCGGTGCTGATCGTGCTGATCGTGCTGCGCTACCGTTACCTGCAGGCCCAGGCCCGCTACACCGCCCTGCTGGCACTGGCCGACAAGGGCGTGGACCTGGGCGCACAACTGCTGGAGCCGCCCGCGGCCGACGTCCAGCGGCGCCACGGGCTGGTCCTGGTCGGTGGCGGTCTCGGGCTGATGGCGATGTTCCTGGCCCTGCCCGGCAGCTTCGACAGCGGCCTGGCGGTCAGCCGGCTGTGGGGCATCGGCCTGCTGCCCCTGGCCACCGGCCTGGGGTACCTGGCCAGCGCCTGCCTGGATCGCCGGGACGGCTTGCGTGGCTGACGATGCCGCGGCCGCGCGCGTCGACCAGGCCCTGGCCGCACGCGCCCGGCACGGCGACCGGCAGGCATTCGAGCACCTGGTGCGGCGGCACCAGGGCCTGGTGCGCGCGCAGTTGCGGCGCCTGCTGCACGGCGACCACAGCCTGGCCGACGACCTGGCCCAGGAGACCTTTCTGCTGGCCTGGCGCAAGCTGGCGCAGTTCCGCGGCGATGCGCAGTTCTCGACATGGCTGTACCGCATCGCCTACACCTGCTTCCTGCAGGCGCGCCGCCAGCCCGCGCAGCGCGAGCGCACGGAACCGGAACGCCTGGACCTGCTGCAGGCGCCGGCACATGGCATCGACCTGCAGCTGGACCTGCAGCGTTGCATGGGGCGCCTGTCCGCCGCCGAACAGGCCGTACTGCTGCATTGCGTGCAGCTGGGCCTGAGCCATGACCAGGCAGCCTATGTGCTGGCCATGCCACTGGGCACGGTCAAGACCCATGCCTTGCGCGGCAAGGCCAAACTCAAGGCATGCCTGGCGGCGTGGCGCGATGACGACAGTGAGGAAACACACCCATGAGTGATCCACGACAGCGCGACCTGGACACGCTCCTGCGCCGCGAATTCGAAGGCCCGGTTGCCGACGATGGCTTCAGCGACCGGGTGCTGCGGCAGTTGCCACCCCGCCGCAACCAGCGCTGGCCGCTGTGGCTGGGGCTGTCCGTGGGCGCAAGCGCCGCCGGGCTGGCGCTTGCGCGCACGCCCCTGCTCCGCATCGGCTGGCAGGACTGGCTCGCGGGCCAGCTCTCGGCTGCCGGAATCGGCATGTGGCTCATGGCGATGGGCATCGCCTGGCTGGTGGCGGCCTGGGCACTGTCGGCAACCGCGTCACGCTGAACGCCAGCCGGGTGTGGACAGGGAGCCACCTCCACGGCACCCTGCCGCGACGCAAAGCCCTCGCCGACGGTACCTGCGCGCATGCCTGCAACGCCCAGCGCAACCGGAACCACGGCCAGGGCGACGCATTCACCGGAGCCTCCATGAATCTGAGCATCCGCGATGAAACCCCGGGCGACGTGGACGCCATCGCCCGCATCACCGAGGCCGCGTTTGCCAACGCGCCGCATGCCAGCCGCACCGAACACCGCATCGTCGATGCGCTGCGCGAAGCCGGGCAGCTGAGCGTTTCGCTGGTGGCGCTGGAAGGCGATGAACTCGTCGGCCATGTCGCACTGTCGCCGGTGACGTTGTCCTCCGGCGACTGCGGCTGGTACGGATTGGGCCCGATCTCGGTACGTCCGGACCGGCAAGGCCACGGCATCGGCTCGGCACTGATGGTCGAAGCCATCGAGCGTCTCAAGGCCAGCCACGCTGCCGGCTGCGTGCTGCTGGGCGATCCACGCTATTACGCGCGCTTTGGCTTCAGCGCCTGCGCGCGACTGGTGTTGCCCGGGGTTCCAGCAGAGTACTTCCAGGCGTTGCCGCTGGCCGGCGCACTGCCGGCCGCCGAAGTCGGCTATCACGCGGCATTCGCCGTGGGCAGCTGACAGGGTCACGATGCCGCGGCGGACCGTCAGCCGCCGCACGCAGATGAGCCCTCACACCACACAGGCCGATGCACCGCGTTGAAGCCGCCACGCCGGCGCCACCGTGGCGGCGCGGCCCTCAATGGCGGGCGCGCCCGGCGTCCTTTGCCCCTTTGCCCTGCGTGGCCAGACGGCTCTGCGCAAACTCCGGGAACACCTCGGCCAGCGGTTCCTTGTCCGGCAGGATATAGAAAACGCCGCCACGCTCGAACGTCTGGCGCACGACCTGCTCGTAGAACTCCGGCGAGACGTTGATGCAACCATGGGTGACGCGGTTGTCGTCCGGCGTCGGCGAGGCGAGCCGTTCCGGGCGCCGCTCGGCGGGAACACCGGTTGCGGTCGGATGGATCGACACCGCGGACTCGTAGTCCACCCACAACACGCGCCCGGCATCGAGCGAGGGGCCGTAGCCCCCCACGAAGCGACCGGCGGGGGTCGTGCGGTCGCGGCCGGGAATCTCGCGGAGCGCCAGGCCGGCGATGCCGGGGGCGATGTGGTCGCCGACCGCCGAGCCGAACAGCGCAGGCGCGGCGCCACGCAGGCGGCCATCACCACCGAACACCAGGATCTGCGCCGCGGCCTTGTCCATGATCGCGAAGGGATAGCCTTCGGTGTCGCGGCTGGCGACCACCCAGCCCGCCAGTTCGATCACCGTCTCGGACACTTCCTGCCCCTGCGGCAGCTGATCGACGGCGGCCGCCGGCTGCGCGCCTGCATCGTCCTGGGCGTGGGTGACGCCGATGCCCGCGCAGGCCAGCATCATCGCCAGCACGCTGCCTTGGACGGTACGGATCGCAGGGTGTTTGTACATGCGTATGGGGGACTCCCTGGGTACGGCAATTGACTGGCGGAAGGAATCCAGTGGCCGGTGACGGCCACCGGATCCCGGCTTCATCGACGCACCACGAAGGGTGCGGAAACGATCAACCGCGTGCCGCGCGGCGCGGTGCGGATTCGAGCTGCTGGACGCGGCCCTCGATCTGGTCCAGGCGCTGGTTGGCGCGCTGTGCGGACTGGTTGGCCGATTCAGCGCTCTGCGCCGCGCCCTGCACCTTCGCGTCGAGCTGATCGAGGCGGCTGTTGATGTTGGCGAACTCGTTCTTGTAGGTCGCGCAGGCGCCAAGGCCGAGGGTGGCGACGAGTGCGACACCCAGCATGCCTGCGCTCTTGAGATGTTGTCGGGTCATGAACATTCCACTCCTGCTTCGTCGGGGAGCTTGGAATATAGCGGCCTTTTCGAAGAAGCAATGACCATGCCTTCAGCTGATGTTGCTGCACGTGGATGGACCGTGAAGATGCGGAAACATGCTGGAATCACGCTTCCAATCCGGCAATTCACCGTGCAATGCGCAGCATCCCGACACGCCATCACGAACCTGTCTGAGGTGATTGCGGGTAATTGAAGACCGGTATTCAGCATCGATCGCTCCCGCTGTTCCAGGTGCCGGCAGTGCACCGGCAGAGGTCGTCGTCAGCACGTTTCCCGGGACGCGATGTCCAACACGCACATCGCATCCTTTCCGGATTGTTGCGTCCCGCGACACGACGTACGATCCCGGCGCGCATCCAGGCGAACGGACGACTGCCCGCAACCACTTTCATCCTTCGCGGGATGTTCCCCGCGGACCAACACCTGCTTGCGCAGGGCAGCCCAGCACGGGATCAGTTGTTCCGTCATTGCGCCTCATCGGCGCTCCGTTCAGAGAACCAACGCCTCGCTACCGCCATGCCATCCCCGCGCATGTCCTGTCCGGGCTGCACCCGGCATCAACGGAACTCGAACAGTTCGCGGTGCAGGCACTCTTCCGCCACGCCGGTTTCGCGCATCAACTGGCGTACCTGCCTGAGCAGTCCGGCGGGACCACAGAAATGGATCGTCGGCGCCAATGCGTCGCGGCCTTCGACCGACCGGGCAAAGCGTTTGCGGAACCCGGCATCGCCCGGGCCGCTGGCGATCTCGACCAGCTCGACCCCGCGCCGCGCGGCCAGCCCCTGCAGGTCCAGCACTTCCGGAAGCTCACGTCCCGGCGTGTAGAAATGGAAGAAGGTGACCCGCTCCAGCCCGACCGCATCGGCATCCTGCAGCCAGGAAATGAACGGCGTCACGCCGACGCCGCCGGCAATCCAGATTTCCGGGCCATCACCCGGCTCCCGCAGGAAACGGCCGAACGGCGCATATACCTCCGCCAGCAGGCCTGGCCTTGCCTCGCGCACCAACCGCTCGGTGTAGTCGCCCAGGGCACGTACCATGAAGGCGATGCCTCCATCGGTGCGTCCCGCGCTGGCAATGGTGAAGGGGTGCGGCTCACGCAGGCCATCCTGCTCGAACGACAGGAAGGCGAACTGGCCGGGCTGGAACGGTATTGCCTTCCCCTCCGGCCGCAGTTGCAGATAGACCGCGTTGCCGGTCGAGGACACCGCATCCAGCCGGTAGCGCGCATGCCGCGACCACAGCGGATACAACAACAGTTTGTAGAACGCCGCCGCCACGCCGAGCAGCGACAGCAGTGCCAACCACACGCCGGCCGGGCTGCCCAGCACGATGGGCGACTTGAAGCTGAGCCAGTGCGCTATCACGATCAGGAACAGCGGCCCCGACAACCTGTGCCACCAGCGCCAATTGCGATAAGGAATCTTGCGGTTCAGTGCCAGCAGCACGATCAGCATTATCGCCACGAAGCTGAGCTGGCGAACGAGGCGCGTCACTGGCCCGGGCAGGGCCAGGATCGGCGCCACCTCCCACTCCTGCACACCGGCCTTGAAGACCAGGTGTATCGAGGCGAACACAAGCGCCCACACACCCAGCCACTTGTGCGTCTCGTAGACGCGGTCCAGGCCATCGAACAGCGACTCGACGGCCTTCCAGCGCGCACCGAGCACCGCGGCCAGCGCCATCAGCGAAACCGCGGTGACGCCCGAGCCCAGGCTGAGCATGGCCGTTGTCGGCCAGGTGCCGCGGGGAACCGCCAATGCCGGCAGCAGGAAGCCGACCATCACCACGGGAATGATCAGTGAACGCGACCCCAGCCGCATGACGAACCCCAGTCGTTTTCAATGTACGCGATGAGTATGACCGCTTGTGGCTCAATCGAACTGATCGGGATCAAACGCTGGTATCCACGGTGCGCTTGGCGAGCCATCAATGACCATGACAACGGGTTCCGCTACCCGGCATGAAGGCCCCATCGACGCAACCGCGACGGCTGCGTTCCCGGCCATGCAGCAAGGGGGTACGCCACTGCGCCGGCGTGCAGACCGACACGTCGCCAAGGATGGCTGACGAAGGAGCCCGCACTTTCTGCGGGCCACCGCCAGGACGACGCCCTGCGCTGGCGGGGCGGTGCCCCGCGGCAGCTTCCTGGTACTGACGATCCGCGCCATCTGCATGCCGATACGCGCGTGAGACAGGTGAAGCCACGGAAGTGGCGCTTCAGGGGTGCGGCTGCGTGCGGCAGGCACCGACCGCCCCGCGCGCAATAAAGAAGCCCGCATACGCGGGCTTCCTGGTGATGCACGATCAGCGCGACACGATCACCGGGTCGGTGCCGCCTGCGCCGGTGCGTTCTTCACGTAGCGGTCGAACCAGGCCAGCATCTCGGCCACCAGCTGCGAGTTGGATTCCAGCGCGGTGTACCAGTGCGGTTCGTGCGGCAACATCACCAGCCGGGTGGTGCCGCCATTGCCGCGGATCGCCTGGTAGAGCTTGCGCGACTGGAACGGTTCGGTGCCGGGGTTGGCATCGTCCTCGCCGTGCACCAGCAGCAGCGGCAGCTTGATCCTGTCGGCATGGAAGTACGGCGAGGCCTTCAGGTACACATCCTGCGCCTGCCACACCGAGCGGCGCTCGTTCTGGAAGCCGAACGGGGTGAAGGTCTTGTTGTACGAGCCGCTGGTGGCCACGCCGGCCTTGAACAGGTCGGTGTGGGCGATCAGGTTGGCGGTCATCAGGCCACCGTGGCTGTGGCCGGTGACGCCGATGCGGTTGCGGTCCACCACGCCCAGTTCGACGGCCTTGTCCACCGCGGCCCTGGCATCGGCGGTGAGCTGTTCCAGGTAAGTGTCGTAGGCCGTCTTCGGGTCGCCGACGATCGGGAACGAGGCGTTGTCGATGATCGCGTAGCCGGCCAGCAGCATCAGCCGGTACGGCGCCAGGCGGGTGAACGTCTGCTGCGATCCGGACACCTGCCCGGCCTGCGCGCTGTTGGCGAAGTCGGCCGGGTAGGCATAGAGGATGGCCGGCAGGCGCTGGCCTTCCGTGTAGCCCGGCGGGGTGTACAGGGTGAAGGACAGGTCGATGCCGTCGGCGCGCTTGTAGGTGACCAGCCGCTTCTGGATCTGCCGCACCTCCGGGGTGGGGTCGGCCACGCGGGTCAGCTGGCGGCCTTCGGCGGCGTACTGCGCCTCGCCTTCCCGGGCCGCGGCATCGCGCGCGCCCAGCTCGCGCAGCCAGGCATTGGGCGGGTCGATCACCGACTGGTGCCAGGTGAGGTAGCGGCCCGGTTCGGCGGTGAAGCCGAGGAACTGGTCGTAGGCATCGGCCGCGCTGCGGAACAGGCGTTCGCTCCTGAGCGTGGCCAGGTCCAGGCGGTCGAGGAACGGGCGATCGCCCTGCGGCGAACTGCCCTGCCCGCGCAGGAACACCTTGCCGTCTTCCTCGCGCACCACCATCGCGCCATTGGCCAGGCGCTGGTAGACGAAGTTGCCGGGGTCGCCATACAGCTCGTCGCTGGACAGGTCCCACAGCAGGCGCGCGGCCTGCTTCGGGTCGTCGATGTCGACGATGCGGGTCTGCCGCCAGTGACGGTTCTCGTCGTACTCGCTGAGGAAGCTGCGCTGCGGCTGCGCGGTCCAGTCGAAGCCGGCGTAGCGCTGGGTGGTGCGGGCGATTTCGCGCGGTGCGGCGGTGAACGGCGCCGACTGCAGCATCAGCCGGTCGCGCTGCGGCACGCTGACGTTCCAGTCGCCCTTGTCCAGCGCCTCGGCCCATACCAGGGTGGCCGGGTCGGTGGCGCGCCAGTCGAAATCGCGCGGGCCTTCGGGCACGCCGTGTACCGGCACGCGCTCGGCCAGCGGCAGCGAGGCGATGCGCACGTGGCTGCCGGTGGCCACGTCCAGCACATCCACGTCGTAGGCGAAGCGCTGGTAGGTGACCGCATGCGAGAACGGCGGCTTGAGCGTCTGGGTAAGCACGTGCACGCCATCTGGCGCGCCGTTGACCCCGTTGTACAGCTGCGGTGCGCCCACCGGGCGGAGCTTGCCGGAGCCGGCATCGACCACCGCCAGCTGCGACTGGCCGTAGTAGGCGAACAGGCGTTCGTCATGGGCACTAGCCAGGGTGTCGCGGGTTTCGTAGGTGCTGCTCTGGCCCTTGGCACCGAGCGATTCCTGCACGTCCGGGCCATAGACATCGTCGCCAGCCGGCGCCGGGCCCTGGTTGGCCGGCACCAGCTTGACCAGCAGGCGGTTGCCGCCGTCCAGCCATTGCACGGTGCTGCCGAACATGGGGTTCAGGCGTGCGCCGGGGATCTGCCGGACCTGGCCGCTGGCGGCATCGCCCACCCACAGCTGCACCGAATCGGCGGCCACGTTCTGGAAGGCGAAGCGCCGGCCGTCCGGCGACCACAGCGCACCGCCGGCGCAGGCATCGGCGGGCAGCGGCACGCGGACCTGCCCGCCACTGGCGATGTCCACCAGGGTGAAGTCGGCGACGCAGGCGGGTATACCGTAGCCGCCCGGGGTATCGTGGCGGCTGCGGTTGCCCGGCTCCAGGCGCAGGCCAGCCAGTTTCAGGTAGGGCCGCGCGACGCGGCTGATCGACGGATAGGTCTGGCTGGTGGTCAGCAGCAGGCGCTTGCCGGTGGGGTCGACGCTGGGCATCGGCGGTGGCGGCGCCGTCAGTACCTTCAACAGTTCGGCCGGCGGCTTGGCGTATTCGGCATGCGCAGGCATGCTGAGCAACAAGGTGGTGGCGGTCGCGGCCAGTGCCGCGGACCAGGCGGTGCAACGGATGCTCATGGTTTCCCTCATGCGCTGGAAAGACGCCGGCCGCAGGCCGGTGGCAGCCGAATCTAGCACCGCGCGGGTGGCCGACGGATGGGCCAGAAGCAAGGGGTATCGCCTGATGGGGGCCTGCCGCGGCCGGCAACCGGGGCCGCATGGCGGGCGGCCTGCCGAATGCCTGCTGAAGATGCGCACTGGGTGAAAGAACAACGCCCTCTTACTTGCTATGTTGCCAACGCCATGAAACCTGCCGCCGGAACGCCGACGACCCCCTCGCTGCCACGCGAACTGCGCAGCATACCGCTGCGTACCATCGCCCCGGTCGCCACGCTGGCTTTGATGGTGTTCGCCGGCTGGCTGGCATGGCAGCGGCTGCCGTTGCAGTCACTGGCGGCGCTGGCCTGCGCGACGCCGGCCGCGGTCGCCACCTGGCTGGTGCACAAGCATGCCGTGCAACTGTCCAGCGCCGGCCTGCTGCTGTGCCTGGTGAACGTGGCCGGGTGCCTGCTCGCTGCCGGCGAGCTGGGCCAGCGCGCCCTGCCCTGGTCGCTGCTGGCGCTGATGGCCAATTTCTTCCTGGTCCACAATCGCATCGCCACGCCGGCGAACCTGCTGCTGGTGGCCGGCCTGCTGGCGATACCGGGGGTGCTGCGCGCCCCCGCGCTCGATATCCAGGCGCTGGTGGTGATGGGCCTGATCATGGCTTTCGGCTTCCACTTCTCGCGGCGCCTGCAGGGCGACCGCACGCGGCTCGAACTACTGGCCTCGCTCGACGAGCTGACCGGCCTGCCCAACCGCCGCGCGCTGGAAAAGACCCTGATGCAGCAGATCGGCAGCGCCCGCAACGGGCGTTTCCGGAGTGCGCTGGTGATCCTGGACATCGACCACTTCAAGGACGTCAACGACCACTACGGGCATACCGCCGGCGACAATGCGCTGGTCGAGCTGGCGGCGATCCTGCGGCTGGAGCTGCGCGAGCAGGACAGGGTCTTCCGCTTCGGTGGCGAGGAGTTCGTGATCCTGGCCGAGGCCGGCAACCGCGACGCACTGGCCAGCTTCACCGAGCGGGTGCGCGAATCGGTCCAGCAATCGCTGCACGGCCCCGGCGGCGGCATCACCATCTCGCTGGGCGCGGCCATGTACGCCGGCGAGCAGTACTGGCAGGACTGGTTCTCGCGCGCCGACGCGGCGCTGTACCTGGCCAAGGGCAACGGCCGCAACAGCGTGGTGATCGCCGACGACCTGGGCTGAACGCAAGCGCCCCCGGCGGAGAAGGAAAGAGCCGCATGCGCGGCTCTTCCGGGGTACGGACTACGCGACGGTCACGAACGCAGCGGGATGACGCGGATCTCGACGCGGCGGTTCTGCGCGCGGCCGGCATCGGTGTCGTTGCTGGCGATCGGGTAGTTCTTGCCGGCGCCCAGGGTCTCGATGCGCTCGCGCTGCACGCCCTGTGCGGCGAGATAGGCGGCCACGGCATCGGCGCGTTCCTTGGAGATGCGGTTGTTGACAGCGTCGGTACCGATGCTGTCGGTGTGGCCGACCACTTCGATCATGGTCTGGTTGTACTCGGCCAGGGTCGCGGCCACGCCATTGAGGGCGCCGTAGAACTGCGGCTTGAGCGCGGTCTTGTTGAAATCGAAGGTGATGCCGTCGGGCAGGTTCAGGGTGATGTTGTCGCCCTGGCGCTGCACGTCGATGCCGGTGTTGGCGGTGCGCTCGCGCAGGGCGCGCTCCTGGCGGTCCTGGTAGTTGCCGATGGCCGCGCCGGACAGCGCGCCGATGCCGGCGCCGACCATGGCCCGCTGGCGGCGCTCGGTGGCGTTGTCGCCGCTGAGCAGGCCGGCGGCCACGCCGATGGCGGTACCGATCAGGGCCCCCTTGCCGGTGCGGTTCTGCTGCTGGGTGGGGTTGCCGTACGGATCACTCTGCACATAGGAGCCGCCGGTGGCGCAGGCCGACAGCACGGCGGCGCTCACCAGGCCGATGGAAAGGTTGCGGATAGCGGTGCGGGTGCTCATCGGGGGAATCTCCGTCTAGGGCCGGCCGTGCCAGCGTGGATTGCGCAGGCAGGATAAACAGCCCGGTGCGATTGGCGCATGACGACGCCGCCCGCGGCCGGGGCTCCATTCAGGTAGCTGTCCAAGGACGGAATCGCGACGCTGGCACCCCGTCGCGCCGCATCTGGCCGGCTGGCGTCGCGGCATGCCGCGTATCGCCACTAATCGTCACTACGTGCCGCCGCGGCGCACCCTCGGGTCACCGGATCCGCACTCGCCCCCGTGCCCGCCCACGTCCGCGGCGGTTCTACCCACCGGCCGGCGACCACGTCGCGCTGTAGAGCTGCCACTGCCCGTCCTTGTCCCGCCAGTGGCTGGTGACCTGCTGCAGCTGCCCGCGCTCGGGCAGGAAGCGGCCATCGCCGCCGGTGAGCAGCACGCTGAAGCGGACCGTGGCGGTACCGCCCTGTCCCATCGCCACCTGCAGCGGGCCGGTGCGTGCGCCGACCCGGGCGTTGAGCAGCAACTGCCCGCGCAGCAGGCGCTCGAGGCCGGCATGGTCCAGGCTGTCGTTGCCGATGAAGTCGGCAGCCACGTCCGCCATGAAGTCCCGCGGACTGCCCTGCTCCACCGCAGCCTGCATCCGCGCCACCGTGTCGCGCAGGCGCTGCTCCGGTGCCTGCCGCGCGCAGGCGCCGACGGCCAGCACGATCAGCGCAATACGCGCGCAGTTGAAGACCGTTCGGATCATCGCTCCCTTCGCCTTTTCCATTCTGGACGGTATGCTGCGGCAATGGCCCCCATGGTGCACGGCCGCCATGCCCACTAGACCACAACCATTTCCTGGAGGGGAAAATGAATCTGGAACGTCCCTGGCTGCAGAGTTACCCCGCTGGCGTGCCTGCCGAGATCGACGTCGATGAATTCCGCTCCGTGGCCGCGGTGTTCGATGCTTCCGTGGCCAAGTTCCGCGATCGTCCCGCCTACTCCAATTTCGGCAAGGTGCTGACCTACGGCCAGGCCGACGCCCTGGTGACCCAGTTCGCCGCCTACCTGCTGGGCGAGCTGCAGCTGAAGAAGGGCGACCGCGTGGCGGTGATGATGCCCAACTGCCTGCAGTACCCGATCGCCACCTTCGGCATCCTGCGCGCCGGCCTGACCGTGGTGAACGTCAACCCGCTCTATACCCCGCGCGAGCTGAAGCACCAACTGGTCGATTGCGGCGCCTCGGCGCTGGTGGTGGTGGACAACTTCGGCGACACCGTGCAGCAGGTCATCGCCGAGACCCCGGTCAAGCAGGTGATCACCACCGGGCTGGGCGACATGCTCGGCTTCCCCAAGGGCGCGATCGTCAATTTCGTGCTCAAGTACGTCAAGAAGATGGTGCCGGACTACCGCATCAAGGGCACGATCCGCTTCCGCGAAGCGCTGCGCCTGGGCGCGCGCCATGCCCTGCCGCCGGTGGAGATCAACCACGACGACATCGCCTTCCTGCAGTACACCGGCGGCACCACCGGCGTGGCCAAGGGCGCCATGCTCACCCACCGCAACCTGGTGGCGAACATGCAGCAGGCCTCGGCGTGGATCTCGGCCTCGGGGGTCAAGCCCGGCGAGGAAGTGATCATCACCGCGCTGCCGCTGTACCACATCTTCGCGCTGACGGCCAACGGCCTGGTCTTCATGAAGCTGGGCGGCCTGAACCACCTGATCACCAATCCGCGCGACATGAAGGGCTTCGTCAAGGAGCTGCGCAACAACCGCTTCACCGCCATCACCGGCGTCAACACGCTGTTCAACGGCCTGCTCAACACGCCGGGCTTCGAGGACGTGGATTTCTCCTCGCTCAAGGTCACCCTGGGCGGCGGCATGGCGGTGCAGCGGGCGGTGGCCGAGCGCTGGAAGAAGATTACCGGCACCACCCTGGTGGAAGCCTACGGCCTGACCGAAACCTCGCCGGCGGCCTGCATCAACCCGCTGGACCTGGCCGAGTACAACGGCGCCATCGGCCTGCCCATCCCCTCCACCGACGCCTGCGTGAAGGACGACGACGGCAACATGCTCGCCGTCGGCGAAGTCGGCGAGCTGTGCATCCGCGGCCCGCAGGTGATGAAGGGCTACTGGCACCGCCCCGACGAGACCGCCAAGGCGATGGACGCCGGCGGCTGGCTGCATACCGGCGACATGGCGCGCATGGACGAGAAGGGCTTCTTCTACATCGTCGACCGCAAGAAGGACATGATCCTGGTGTCCGGCTTCAACGTGTACCCGAACGAGGTCGAGGACGTGATCGCGATGATGCCGGGGGTCCTGGAAGTGGCCGCGGTCGGCGTGCCGAACGAGAAGTCCGGCGAGGTGGTCAAGGTGGTCATCGTCAAGAAGGACCCGAACCTGACCGAGGAGCAGGTCAAGGAGTTCGCCCGCGCCAACCTGACCGGCTACAAGCATCCGCGCATCGTCGAGTTCCGCAAGGAGCTGCCCAAGACCAACGTCGGCAAGATCCTGCGCCGCGAACTGCGCGACGCCCCGCCGGCCGGCTGAAGCCCGCCGCCCCCGCCGTTTCCATGAAGGCCCCGCCGGCTCCGGCGGGGCCTTTGCGCATTCGTGGCGCCCGCCGCGTGTAGGATCGCGGAGTGCCAGCGTCCGGCCCGCCGCCCACGCTTCCGATTCTGCGGGCCTCCTGCAAGGACCCAGCCCATGAACGCGATCGAACTGTTGCCTGTCGGCACCCCCGCCACCTCCTACGCCACCCCCTACTCCACCATCCGCGTGCACGACGACGCCGCCGGCGACGTGCATTGGCTGCACATGCACGCCGACGCCGGCCCCGGCGTGCGCCCCTGCTTCCGCAAACCGCTGATGACCGAGATGCACGCCTATCTGGACGGCATCACCGGCGACCCGCAGGCCAGGCCCGAGCGCCTGCGCCACCTGGTCCTGGCGTCGGCGGCCGACGCGTTCAACCTCGGCGGCGACCTGGACGTGTTCTCCGCCCTGATCCGTGCGCGCGACGGCGACGGCCTGCTGCGCTACGCGCGCAGCTGCGTCGATGGCGTGTACCGCTTCCATGCCGGCCTGGACGGCAGCTTCCGCACCATCGCCCTGCTGCAGGGCGACGCGCTCGGCGGCGGCCTGGAAATGGCCCTGTCCTGCCACACCATCGTCGCCGAGGAAGGCGTCGGCATGGGCCTGCCGGAGGTGCTGTTCGGCCTGTTCCCGGGCATGGGTGCCTACAACTTCCTGAGCCGGCGCGTGTCGCCGCAGCTGGCCGAGCGCATCATCCTGGAGGGCCGGGTGTACAGCGCCGAGGAAATGCACGCCATGGGCGTGGTCGACATCCTGGTGCCGCGCGGCCAGGGCGAACAGGCGGTCAACGACCTGATCCGCCAGCAGCAGCGCATCCCGCAGTCGTACCTGGCGATGAACGCGGTACGCGGCATTTCCAACCGGGTCGACTACCAGGAGCTGATGGACATCACCCGGGTCTGGGTGGATGCGGCGCTGGCGCTGGACGAGAAGTCGCTGCGCACCATGGACCGGCTGGTCAAGGCGCAGACCCGCCGCAGCGGCCAGGTGCGGAGTTGAACGGCAGCGGGACGGCGATGGAGCTCAGCCGGTCACGTCGTCGTGCGATTGCGCGCGCCCCTGGGCGCGCGCATCCAGCGCCTGGCGCCCCTCCAGCAGCGCGGCACCGATGCGTGCGTGCAGCGGTTTCCATTCGCCCTTGAGTTGCCAGTCGGCCATGCGCATCAACTCTCCCCCCTGCCGGGCGACTTTCAGCAACCCCAGGTTGGCGGCCACGCCCTTGATCGCATGGGCGTGTTCGCGCAGGCGCGCCCAGTCCTCGCCCTGCGCGTCGCCGGGCAAGGCGCCGATGCCGCTCTCCAGGTCTTCCAGGCACTGGCGCACGAACTCGCGTTCGAAACCCTTGCCCATGCCCAGCGCGGTCAGCTCGTCGAGCACGCCGGTATCGAGCACGGCGTCGCCATCGGCGAAGGTGGGGATCACCGCGGCCATGTCGCGGGTACCCGCCGCCGCGCCGCTGGCGATGTCGGCCATCGTTTCCAGCAGCCTGGCCGCGACCACCGGCTTGGCCATGAACGCATGCGCGCCGGCCTGGTTGCAGCGCTGGATGGCCTCGGGCGTGACGTCGGCGCTGAGGATCACCACCGGCGTGCGCGGGCCGCCGCCGGCCTGCATCACCCGCAGCTGCCTGAGCAGGTCCAGGCCGCTCATGCCCGGCATGTGCAGGTCGGTGATGGCCACGTCGAACTCGCGCGCGGCCATCGCGTCGAGCGCCTCCTCGGCGCCATGCACGCAGGTGACGCGGTGGCCGGCCTTCTGCAGCAGCCGCTGCAGCACCATGCGGTTGGCCTCGTGGTCGTCGGCGACCAGGATGTCCAGGCTGCGCACGCGCGCGCGGTGACGCCGGAACGGATCGGTGAAGGCAATGACGTTGCCGGGGTCTTCGGCGGCCACCGGTTCGGCGCCCGCGGCCGGGCCGCCGTCGGCCACGACCGGCGCCAGGGCACGTCCCAGCGGCAGTTCCACCCAGAAGCAGCTGCCGGCCGGCAGGTTCTCGCGGTAGCCGATGTCGCCGCCCATGGCCTGGGCCAGGCCCTTGGCGATGGCCGTGCCCAGCCCGGTCCCCTCATGGCGCCGGGCCATGGACACGTCGGCCTGTTCGAAGGCGTCGAACAGCCGCGGCCGCAGCGAAGGCGGCACGCCGATGCCGGTATCGAGGATCTCGAAGCGCAGCCGCAGCGGCAGCCCCTCGCCCGACTGGCTCACCGATACCCGGATTTCCACCTGGCCATGGTCGGTGAACTTGACCGCATTGCCGGCCAGGTTGAGCAGGATCTGGCGCAGGTGGCCGACGTCGCCATGCAGCCCGTCGGGCACCCCGGATTCGACGAACACCCGGTAGTCCAGGCGCTTGGCGCGCGCCTGCGGCGCCAGGATCAGGCCGATCGAGTGCACCAGCTCGGCCAGCGAGAAGTCGCGGGCGTTGATGCGCAGCTTGCCGGCCTCGATCGCGGAGATGTCGAGCACCTCCTCCACCAGCGCCAGCAGGGTCCGCGCCGAGGCCTGGATCGTCCCCAGGCACTCGCGCTGCTCCTCGTCCAGGCGGGTGGTGGCGAGCAGTTCGGTCATGCCGGACAGGCCATTGAGCGGGGTGCGGAACTCGTGGCTCATGTTGGCCAGGAAGCGGCTCTTGGCATCGCTGGCGCGGCGCGCCTCGGCCATGGCCCGGGTCAACTGCCGCAGCAGGCTGGAAAAGTACAGCGGGATGGCCGCCAGCCCGACCAGCAGGCCGATGCCCAGCGCCAGATTGCGCTGCCAGTAGTCGCTCAGCGCCAGGGTGATGCCGAAACTGGCGGTGGCCATCACCACGGCCAGCATCAGGTAGCGGTTGCCGAACCGCATGCCGTTGCCCACGGTCACCCACATCACCACCACGTAGATGCAGGCCATCGGCTCGCCGATGGCGCTCATCGCCGTGCACATCAGCGCGTAGTCGTCGACCATGCCGAGGATGCGGCGCAGGTCCGAACGCCCGGGCTTCCACAGCAGCCAGCCCATGAGCACCAGCGACAGCCCCTGCGCGATCAGGATCAGGGTGATCACCAGCCGCAGCTGCCCCGGCGGCAGGCTCCAGCGGTTGGCCGACAACAGTACGTAACACAGGATCAGCGCGATCATCACGATGCGCACCAGCGCCTGCGCGTGCTCGCTGTCCCCGCGTTGCCGCAGGCGCTGGCGGAGCCAGGCGAACGCGCTTGTCATGTCAGGCTTCCGGTCTCGGGAACGCAGCCGAGTAGCGGGCGCAGACCTGCTCCAGGCGCTCGCGCGCCTGCAGCAGGGCATCGACGCAGCGCGGGCAGAACAGGCGCCCGCGCTGGGCATAGAGGTAGGCAAGTGCGGCGTCCATCGACCAGGCTTCCTTGTAGGGGCGCGGCGACAGCAGTGCGTCGAACACGTCGGCCACCGCCACGATGCGTGCTTCCAGCGGGATGTCCTCGCCCTCCAGGCCATCAGGATAGCCGCTGCCGTCGTAGCGCTCGTGATGACGCAGGGCGATGGTCGCGCCCACCTGGATGAAGCGGTTGTTGCTGCCGCTGAGCAGCTCGTGGCCGATGCGCGGATGGCGGCGCATGATCGCCAGCTCGTCCTCGTCCAGCTTGCCGGACTTGAGCAGGATGGAGTCGGGAATGGCGATCTTGCCCATGTCGTGCAGCGGCGCGGCCATCTCGATGGTGCGCACGTCTTCGCTGGGCAGGCCCAGTTCGTCGGCGATCAGCCCGGCGACGTGGGCCATGCGCTCGAGGAAGGCGCTGGTGCCGGCGTCGCGGTACTCGATGGCGCGCGCCAGCCGCGACAGGGTCTCGCGCTCGCGCTCCTCGACCTCGTGCATGCTCGCCAGCAGCCGCTGTTCCAGCGACAACGCCCGCTGGCGCACGCTCTGGCTGTGGCGCCGCAGCTGCAGCAGGTTGTTGCAGCGCGCGCGCAGTTCGCGCGGGCGGATCGGCTTGACCAGGAAATCGATGACCCCGGCCTCCAGCGCGCTCTGCCGCAGCGGTTCGTCGCCGACCACGGTGATCAGCACGATGGGGACGTCGCGGTTGCCGGGCAGGCGCCGGAAGCGCTGGGCGAACTCCAGCCCGTCCATGTTCGGCATGCGGTAGTCGAGCAGCAGCAGGTCGGTATCGTGCGACTGGCACCAGACCAGCGCCTCCAGCGGATCGGCGAAGTCGTACACGCCCAGTTCCGGCGAGATGTCTTCCAGCACATGCCGCACCATGCTGCGGGCCGATGTCTGGTCGTCGACGATGACGATTTCCAAGCGCATGTGACTGTCTGTCCGATGAAACCGCTGTTGCCGGGAAGATAGGCTCCCGGCACGCCGCGCCTCCTCACCGCCCCCAGCGGGCGCGGTCCGGCCGACATCGCATCATCAACTGCATGCGCCGGCCCTGCAATACACCCACGCCCGGGGGGTGCCCGGACGCCGGCGCACGGCACCGGGCGGGCCTGCCCTGCCCTCAGTTCTCGGGGCGCATGTAGGGGAACAGCAGCACGTCGCGGATCGAGGCGCGGCCGGTCAGCATCATCACCAGGCGGTCGATGCCGATGCCCAGCCCGCCGGTCGGTGCCATGCCGTATTCCAGCGCGCGGATGTAGTCCGAGTCGTAGTGCATGGCCTCGTCGTCCCCCCCCTGCTTGGCCTCCACCTGCGCCTGGAAGCGCGCGGCCTGGTCCTCGGGGTCGTTCAGCTCGGAGAAGCCGTTGGCGATCTCCTTGCCGTTGATGAACAGTTCGAAGCGGTCGGTATAGCCGGGCTCGGTGTCGCTGGCGCGGGCCAGCGGCGACACCTCCACCGGGTGGTCGGTGATGAAGGTCGGCTGCACCAGGGTGGACTCGACCGTGGCTTCGAAGATCTCCAGCAGCAGCTTGCCCCAGCCCCAGGACGGCTTGACCTTGATCTTCAGCCGCTCGCAATGGCGCAGCAGGGCGTCGCGGTCGGTGCAGTCGGCGACGCTGATTTCCGGATTGTGGTGGCGGACCGCCTCATCCATGCGCCAGCGGCGGAAGGCCGGGGCCAGGTCGATGCTGGCGCCATCCCACTCCACCGTGGTGGTGCCCAGCACCTGCCGGGCCACGTCGCGGATCACGCCCTCGGTCAGGTCCATCACCTCGTTGTACGTGGCGTAGGCCTCGTACAGCTCCATCATGGTGAATTCCGGGTTGTGGCGGGTGCTCACGCCCTCGTTGCGGAAGTTGCGGTTGATCTCGTACACCCGCTCCAGGCCACCGACCACCAGGCGCTTGAGGTACAGCTCCGGGGCCACGCGCAGGTACAGGTCCAGGTCCAGCGCGTTGTGGTGGGTGGTGAACGGCTTGGCGGTGGCGCCACCGGGGATGTAATGCATCATCGGCGTCTCGACTTCGAGGAAGTCGCGCGCGTCCAGCCAGGCGCGCATGGCGCGGATGATCCTGGAGCGCTTGATGAACACCTCGCGCGACTCCGGGGTCACGATCAGGTCCACGTAGCGCTGGCGGTAGCGCTGCTCGACGTCGGCCAGGCCATGCCACTTGTCCGGCAGCGGGCGCAGCGACTTGGTCAGCAGCCGCAGCGCGGTCGCCTTGACCGACAGCTCGCCGGTCTTGGTACGGGTCAGGCCGCCCTCGACCGCGATGATGTCGCCCACGTCCCAGCCCTTGAACGCGGCATAGGCCTCGTCCAGCGCGGTGGCCTGCAGGAACAGCTGGATGCGGCCGGATTCGTCCTGGATCTGGGCGAAGCTGGCCTTGCCCATGATCCGCTTGGCCATCAGCCGGCCGGCCATCTTCACGGTACGGCCGGAGGCTTCCAGCGCCTCGGCGGTCCAGGTGCCGGCATCGGCGAACTCGGCCTGCAGCGCGCCGGCGAAGTGTTCGCGGCGGAAGTCGTTCGGGTAGGCGATCCCCTGCCCGCGCAGCGCCGTGAGTTTCGCGCGGCGCTCGGCGATGAGGCTGTTCTCGTCGACGGGGGGCTGCGGCGCGGGGGTCTGGTCGTTCATGGCGTTGGCTTGGTGGTTGCGGGGGAGAAAACAGGCCCGGCCATCATGCCGATGGACGGGCGGCAAGGCGAATGCGCGGCCGCCATCGCGGCCGCGCGGGTTACGCGTCGATGCGCTTGGAGCCGGCTTCCAGGCCGGACTTGAGGCTGGCCTCGACGAACTCGTCCAGGTCGCCGTCGAGCACCTTCTGGGTGTCGCTGCGCTCGATGCCGGTGCGCAGGTCCTTGATGCGGCTCTGGTCCAGCACGTAGTTGCGGATCTGGCTGCCCCAGCCGATGTCGGACTTGGTGGCCTCCACCGCGTCCTTCTCGGCGTTGCGCTTCTGGATCTCCAGCTCGTACAGCTTGGCGGCCAGCATCTTCATCGCGCGGTCGCGGTTGGCGTGCTGGCTGCGCTCGGTCTGGCAGGCGACCACCACGCCGCTGGGGACGTGGGTGATGCGCACGGCCGACTCGGTCTTGTTGACGTGCTGGCCACCGGCGCCCGAGGAGCGGTACACGTCGGTCTTCAGGTCGGCCGGATTGATCTGGATGTCGATGTTGTCATCCACTTCCGGCGACACGAACACCGAGGTGAAGCTGGTGTGACGGCGGTTGTCCGAATCGAACGGGCTCTTGCGCACCAGGCGGTGCACGCCGATCTCGGTCTTCAGCCAGCCGTAGGCGAAATCGCCCTCCACGCGGAACGTCGCCGACTTGATGCCGGCCACTTCGCCGCCGGAGACTTCCAGCAGTTCGGTCTTCCAGCCGCGGCTCTCGGCCCAGCGCAGGTACATGCGCAGCAGGATCTCGGCCCAGTCCTGGGCCTCGGTGCCGCCGGCGCCGGCCTGGATGTCGACGAAGGCGTTGGCCGAGTCCATCTGGCCGGAGAACATGCGCTGGAACTCCAGCTTCTCGATCTGCGCCTGGTACTTGTCCAGGTCCGCGACCACCGCCAACGCGGTGTCCTCGTCCTGCTCGCTCTCGGCCAGGTCCAGCAGTTCGCCGCACTCGGCCATGCCGTCGAGCACGCTGGCGATGCCGAGCACGGTCTTCTCCAGGCTGGCGCGTTCGCGGCCCAGGTTCTGCGCGTATTCGGCGTTGTTCCAGACATCGGGGCTTTCCAGCTCCCGGGTTACTTCCTCAAGACGCTCTTTCTTCGCGTCGTAGTCAAAGATACCCCCTGAGCGAGACCACGCGATCGGTCAGATCGGTGATTCGCTGGCGGATCGGATTCAGTTCGATCATGGTCGGTCCATGCAGGTGCGGACAAGCCGGCGATTCTAGCATCGCGCACCGGTGCCGTCGGCGATGCCGGAAGCGGGACCGATCCGCGGGGAAGCCCGCGCGCTTGCCGGTAGAATTCAGGCCAGCCGCGTCGCGGCGCGGCCCTTTCAACCGATCAAGGACTCTCGCTTGAATACACGCCCCACCCGCCTGTTCGCAGCCCTTTCCCTCACCCTGGCCCTGGCCGCCTGCCAGAAGCCCGGCGGCGGTGGCGGCAGCGGCGGCGACACCGATCCCAGCCTGGCCGTCGGCGACAGCGTCTCCGGTGAAATCACCTCCTCCAGCCGCCTGAACTACAACGACGGCAGCCGCCACCAGGGCTACCGGGTGACCCTGAAGAGCGGCCAGGCCGTGGCCCTGGAGCTCGGCGGCGCGCTCGACGGCCAGCTGTCGGTGTTCGACGGCCAGAGCCTGCTGGCCAGCGCGTCCTCGCGCGGCTACGAGGGCGAGGCCGGCACCGGCGAGGTCAGCCTGGCGTTCAGGGCACCGAAGGACGGCACCTACCTGGTGGCGGTGAACAGCGCCAGCGCGGACGCATTCGGGCCATTCAAGCTCAAGAGCAGCCAGGTCACTCCCTACGACGGCAAGCCACTGGGCGCCGGCGGCGAAGCCATCGACTGGCTCGTGGGCGACAAGCAGGACTACGCGCTCAAGGTCGACAAGGCCGGCATCTACACCGTCACCATGGAATCGGGGGCGCTCGATGCCTACCTGCGCCTGAGCGGCCGCGGCGTCGATATCGAGGACGACGACGGCGGCGGCAACCTCGATGCCCGGATCCGCGCCTACCTGGAGCCGGGCGACTACACCATCGGCACCTCGTCGCTGAACGGCAGCACCGGCGCGTTCAAGCTGAAGGTCGCCCTGACCCCGGTCGACAAGGACCTGATCATCCGCGACGGCAGTGCGCTGGTGATCGGCCAGACCGCGCAGGGCATGGTCGATTCGCGCGGGCGCCGCAGCTTCGTCCTCGACCTGGACGCCGCGCGCCACCTGCAGTTCGATGCCATCGCCGACAACTTCGATTCGGTACTGCGCATCAGCGGCCCCGGCATCGATGCCGAGGACGACGATGGCGGCAACGGCACCAACGCGCGGCTGGGACTGCGCCTGGGCCCGGGCCGCTACAGCGTGACCGTCTCCAGCTTCGGCAGCCAGCAGGGCGTGTTCGAGCTGGAGACCATCGACCTGGGCGGCGACCCCGCCACGCCGGCCAACAGCAACCGCAAGGACGCTGCCGACGCGGCGGCCGAGGCGGCCGCGAACTGAAGCGCGCCCCGGTGGCGCGCACGCGACCGCCACCGGGACGCTTCCCACCGGCCACACGTACCGTCGGTTCGCGCACGTCGCGTCCGGCAGTGGCCGTCCCCCTGCAACAGACCAAGGAAAACCACCGTGAAGCGACTCGCAGCTGGATTGCTGACCCTCGCCATCGCCGCCGGCCTGAACGCCCCCGTCCAGGCCGCCCCCCCCATCCGCCCGCTCCCCGGCAACGGCGAAGCCGCGGGTGAAATCACCTCGGCCACCGCGCTCAACTACAGCGACGGCAGCCGCAGCCAGTTGTTCAGCCTGCAACTGGCGGCCGGCCAGGCGGTATCGCTGAAGCTGGACGGCCCGCTCAACGGCACGCTGGCGGTGTTCCACCGCGACATGCTGGTCGGCCGCACCGAATGCGGCTGCGGCGAAGGCGCCCAGCTCAGCGTGCGCGCCGACAAGGCCGGCCCGTACCTGATCGCTGTCAGCGGCGCCGATGCCCGCGCGTTCGGCCCGTTCCACCTCACCGCCACGCCGATCGTCGCCTATGACGGCAAGCCGCTGGCGGCCGGCCAGCGCATCACCGACTGGCTGGTCGGCGAGCGCCAGACCTACACCCTGCAGGTCGACGCGCCCGGCCTGTACACCGTCTCGCTGGAATCGGACGCGTTCGATACCCGCCTGGAACTCAGCGGCAACGGCGTGACGCTGGAAGACGACGATGGCGGCAACGGCACCGACTCGCGGCTGGTGGCGCCGCTGCAGCCGGGACGCTACACGCTCACCGCCAACGCCTTCTCGCGCAACGGCGGTGCGTTCTACCTGGGCGTGGAACGGGCCGATTTCCCGGAAGGCCTGGTGTTCGAGGACGGCAGCGCGCTGCCGCTGGAAGGCCTGGCCAGCAGCTTCGTCGGCGCCGACCAGACCCGCAGCTTCGTGTTCTCCCTGCCGGAGCGCCGCCGCGTGCAGTTCGATGCCAGCAGCCGCGACATCGATCCGTTCCTGACCCTGCAGGGCGCCGACTTCACGCTCACCGACGATGATGGCGGCGGCGCGGTCAACGCGCGCCTGTCGCAGGTGCTGGACCCGGGCGAGTACAACGTCTCGGTGCGCTCGGTGAACGGCCGCGGCGGCATCTTCCAGCTGGCCACCAGCACCGCGCCGGCACCGGACGGCCCGACCCGCCCGGTGCTCGTCCCCGGCCGCGAGACCAGCGGCCAGCTGATCGCCGGCTCGCGCAGCCTGTACACGCTCGAGGTCCCGCGCAAGGGCCACTACGTCATCAGCATGACCGGCAGCAACGGCCTGGACGGCATGATCACCCTGATGCGCGACGGCGAGGAAGTCGCCTCGCAGGACGACAGCGACACCAGCCTGGATCCGCAGCTGGAGATCGAGCTGGACGCCGGCCGGTACGTACTGATGGCGCACAGCTTCGACCCGTATGCGGCGGGCGCCTACCGGCTGCTGGTCCGCCGCAGGTAAGCCACCGGCGGCAGGTCCGCGCGGGCCGGCGGGCGACCGCCGGCCCGCGTCGTCATCGCCGCCCGGAACCCGGCCGGCCGCCGCACGCGGGCGGCCTACTCCGTGCCGCCGCGCGCGCGCAGCGCGGCGCGGTAGCGGCGGCTGCACGGCAGCACCGTGCCGTCGCGCAGGTGCACGCGTGCATCGCCGCTGTCCAGCGGTTCGATCGACACCACCTGCGCCAGGTGGACCATGTAGCTGCGGTGGATGCGCACGAAGCGGTCCGGATCCAGCCGGGCCTCGATCCCGGCGATGGTGCTGCGCAGCGGGTAGTCATGGCCGCGTACCCGCAGGTTGACGTAGTTGCCGGCGGCCTGCAGCCATTCGATGTCGCCGGCGGCGACCAGGAATTCGCGGCCGAGCTTGCGCACCAGGAAACGCTCCGGGCGCTCGACCGGCTCCAGCGCCGGGCCTTCGTCCGGCTCGGACAGCAGGCTGGCCTCGCCCTGCCAGCGCCGCAACAGGGCGCGATAGGCATCCATGGTCAACACGATGTAGGCGAAGCTGCGGATGTCCTTCAGGTACTCGTAGAACAGCCCGCGCGCCCAGGGGCCGAAGTCGTAGTCCATGCCCACGCTGGCGTACACGGATGCGCGCAGCGCGACCATGCCCAGCACGTGCACCGCGCAGACCACCAGGCTGGCGGCGAAATAGCGCAGCCCCTGGCGCGCCCACCCGCCCCACTGGAACGGATGGCGGCGGGTGAACCACGCCATGCCCGGCAGGATCAGCAGCAGCCACATCAGCGCGCTGCTCGCTTCCCACAGCGCGGGCTCCCATGCCGGGATATCCGACCCGCGGCGACGCAGGTCCATCAGCGCGACCACGCTGTTGCCGAGGCAGTTGCCGCCGATCATCACCAACCAGAAGCCGATCTCGACCCAGCGCTTCCATGGCAGATAACGTTCGTATGGAATCGGTTCGGCATCGCGCATCGGCCGCATTCTAGCCGCTGGCACCGTCCCGCCGGTCCCCGTGCGCGCACCATTCGTCCCTGCGCGCCCCCCGGCCGTCCCCTCGCACTGGCCCGGCGGGCCCGGCACGGCAAGGCTGGCGCCCCTCCCGACACGACCGGATGCAACCACGATGCAACGCCGCCACGACCTGGACCGGGTCCGCGTCTTCGCCTTCTGCCTGCTGGTGCTCTACCACGTGGGCATGTACTACGTAAGCTGGGGCTGGCATGTGAAAAGCCCCGCGGCCAGCACCATGCCGGAACCGTTCATGCTGCTCACCAGCCCCTGGCGGATGTCACTGCTGTTCCTGATCTCCGGCGTGGCCACCGCCTTCATGCTGCGCGGCAGCGCCGCGGGATTCGTGCGCCGGCGCTCGCGCCAGCTGCTGCTGCCGCTGCTGTTCGGCATGCTGGTGATCGTGCCGCCGCAGGCCTACCTGCAGGTGGTCGAACAGCTGCCCGGCGGCTATTCCGGCGGCGGGCTGGATTTCTATGGAAAATACCTGAGCGCCTACCAGGGCTTCTGCGGCAGCGACGGCAAGTGCCTGATCTTGCCGACCTGGAACCACCTGTGGTTCCTGCCCTACCTGTGGTGCTACACGCTGCTGGCCTGGCTGCTGTGGCTGCTGCCGGCACCGGCCCTGGCGGCGCTGCGCGACGGCACCGCCCGCCTGCTGCAGGGCTGGGGCGCGCTGCTGCTGCCGGTGCTGCTGCTGGCGGCGGCACGCCTGCTGCTGGCCGCGCGCTTCGAGCAGACCCACGCCCTGGTGGACGACTGGTACAACCACGCGCAGTACGCGAGCGTGTTCCTGATCGGCTTCCTGGTGGCCTTCAACGAGGGCTTCTGGCTGTCCCTGCAGCGCCTGCGCTGGCCGGCGCTGCTGCTGGCGGCCGCCAGTTATGCGCTGCTGATCCATACCTGGTACTTCGCCGGCCATGACGAGACCCATCCGGTATCCGAAGCGTTGCGCCAATGGCTGCGCGCGGCCTGGGCGCTGGACCAGTGGTGCGCCATCGCCGCCCTGCTCGGCTTCGCCTACCGCTGGCGCGACGTCGACAGTCCGCTGCTGCGCTACCTGAGCCTGGCGGTGTTCCCGCTGTACATCCTCCACCAGACGGTGATCGTGGTGCTGGCCCATGCGCTCAAGCCCCTGCACATCCCCGCCGCAGCCGAGGCGGTGCTGCTGGTGGTGGCGACCTTCGCGCTGTGCCTGGGCGCCTATGCGGTGATCCGGCGCGTCGATTGGCTGCGGCCGCTGTTCGGGCTCAGGCCCGTGGCGCCAGCCCCGCCGGTGCCGGCGCTGGCCGATGGCCGCCGCTGAGCGCGGCTTCGGCCGCTACCCGCGCTGCGGATGGCGGCCACCGCTAGGCCGCCTGGCAGTGCTCCACGATCAACTGGATCGCGCCGCCACCGCGGTAATCGTCACCGACCAGGCGGTAGGCCAGGTGCACCTGGCGGCCCGGGGCGGCGCCGCTCCAGCCGCCGAAGTGGATGGCATTGAGGGTACCGGCCATGCCGGGCAGGCGCAGTTCCAGTTTCAGGTGGCGTTCCTTGAGCACCCGCCATTGCGCCACCTCGAAGTACCCATCGAACAGCGGCTCCGGGAACCCCTGCCCCCATGGCCCGGCCAGCCGCAGCGCCTCGGCGTGGTGGAAGTCCAGTTCGGCCACGGACAGTTCGCCGTCGCTGAGCAGTTGCTGCTGCAGCAACGCCGGGTCCAGCGTCGCCAGCACCTGCTGTTCGAACGCGGCGCGGAACGCCTCCAGCCGTGCCAGCGGCAGGCTCAGGCCGGCGGCCATGGCATGGCCACCGAAACGGTCGATCAGCCCGGGGTGCCGCGCATCCACCGCGGCCAGGGCATCGCGGATGTGGAAGCCGGGAATCGAGCGCGCCGACCCGCGCAGCGCCTGTGCCCCCGGTTCGGCCGGGGCGAAGGCGATCACCGGGCGATGCAGGCGGTCCTTCATCTTCGAGGCCACCAGCCCGACCACGCCGGGATGCCACTGCGCATCGAACAGGCATGCCGCGACCGGATGCCCGCCATTGCCGTCCAGCAGTGCCCGTGACACCGCCAGCTCGGCGTCGTCGGTCATCGTCTGCTGTACCGCCCGGCGCTCGGCGTTGATCTCTTCCAGCAACGCGGCGATTTCGCGCGCCTGCGCCGGGTCCTCGGTCAGCAGCAGTTCGATGCCCAGGGCCATGTCCTCGAGCCGGCCGGCGGCGTTCAGGCGCGGCCCCAAGGCGAAGCCGATATCGCTGGCGGTCAGCCGCCGTGGATCACGGCCGCTGGCCTCGATCAGCGCCCGCAGGCCGACGCAGCCCTGGCCGGCGCGCAGCCGGCGCAGGCCGGCCGCGACCAGGGCACGGTTGTTGTCGTCCAGCGCCACCAGATCGGCAACGGTACCCACCGCCACCAGGTCCAGCAGCGGGGTCAGGTCCGGACCCTTGCCATCGGCGAACGCGCCGGCCTCGCGCAGGTGCCGGCGCAACGCCATCAGCACGTAGAAGATCACCCCGACACCGGCCAGCGCCTTGCTCGGGAACGCGTCGCCGTCCAGGTTCGGATCGACGATGGCATCGGCCGCCGGCAGCTGCTCGCCGGGCAGGTGGTGGTCGGTCACCAGCACCTGCCAGCCCAGTGCCTTGGCCGCGGCCACGCCGGCGTGGCAGGCGATGCCATGGTCCACCGTCACCAGCAGGTCCGGCTGCAGCACGGCCAGTTCGGCCACCAGCGACGGCGACAGGCCGTAGCCGTGCACCATGCGGTTGGGCACCGCATGCACCACGTCGCGCGCGCCCAGCAGGCGCAACCCGCGCACGCCGACCGCGCATGCGGTGGCGCCGTCGCAATCGAAATCGCCGACGACCAGGATGCGCCGGCCGGAAGCGATCGCCGCGGCCAGCAACTGCACCGCGGCCTGCATGCCGCCGAGCAGGTCCGGCGCATGCAGCTGCGCCAGCTTCGGCTGCGCCTGCTCGATGCAGCACACGCCGCGTGCGGCGTAGATGCGACGCAGCAGCGGCAGCGTGGCCGCATCCCACTGCCCGGCCGGGCCGGCGGGCCGGCGGACGATCTTCAATGCATCACGCATCGTGCAGGGCCGCCAGCGGCTTCTTCCAGAAGTACCAGCGCTGGCCTCGGTGGATGCGGTAGCAGGTACCGTCTTCGAAATCGAGCTGCAGTTCGCGCAGTTCGCCACGGCCGATGGCATCGAGCAGCGGCGCGATGGCATCGCGGGTGAGCTGCTCCAGCGACCGCAGCTGGCGCAGGTCCACCAGCACATCGACCGTCTGGTCGCCGTCGATGCGCACGCCGGCCATGGCCGCCAGCCCCTGCAGCAGGGCGTCGCGGCTGCGGACCTGGGCATGCCCGGTCCGCACCGACTGCGGCAGGCGGCCGGCGCCCCAGAACCACAGCGAATTGACCGCGCGCCGGCCCTGGGCGACGCGTTGCTGGTTCCACGGATGCTGGTGCAGGACCACCTGGGCTTCGGTCAGCAGCGCCCGCCACTGGCGGCCGTTGTCGCCCTCGGGCAGGTGTTCGAACAGGTCGTCGCCGAGCGCGGCATCGGGCGCGGTGAAGGCCGGCAGCGGCGTGTCGTCGGGCAGGCGCAGGTACCAGCGCGATGGCGAAGGCGCGTCGAGCTGGAAGCCGAACCCGGCGAACAGCGGCTGCAGCGCAGGCAGCAATGCGGCGGCATCGGCCGGCTCCAGGCGCAGGCTCTCGGCCGACGCCATCAACCGCGCGCCCTGCATGTCCGGCATCACGTTGGCCGGGTCGGCGCGCAGCCACAGGCTGCCGGCGGCATCGCCGGCGTCGACCTGGCGGGTCAACGCGGCGGCCGACCAGTCCTCCGGCAGCGCCTGGAAATGCCGGCGCAGCTGCGCCGATTCGCCGGCGTCGCCGGTGCTGCGGTCGGCGCGGCCAAGCGCGCTGGCCACCCGTGCCGGCAGGGAACCGCCCGGGAAGCGGCTGCGGGCGGGGAGCAGCAAGGTGGCTTTGGCGTGGGTCATGGAAGGCTCTGCGGTCCTGTTGCCTGCAACAAACGCCCTGGCAGGATGCCGGGGTGCGCGACGCAGCCGACCCGGCGGGCATGGACGAGGGTACGGGCGAAACCATCGGCCGCCAAACACCGCCGCCCCCCGCACCGCGCCCGGTTCCCCGGGGCCATGGCCCGATGGCGGGCGCCCTGGCCACCGCTCCTTGCCGGAGCGGCGGCGGTCATGCAGGTGGCGTCAGCCTGTACGCGCGGCGCGGGGCAGGCCCCACGCCGCTGCGCTCAATCGAGGTACTCGACGCTGACGATCTCGTACTCGCGCTGGCCGGCAGGCGCGGCGATGGCGACGGTGTCGCCCTCGTTCTTGCCGATCAGTGCACGCGCCACCGGCGAGGAGATGGCGATCAGGCCCAGTTTGATGTCCGCTTCCAGGTCGCCGACGATCTGGTAGCGCTTCTCCTCGTCGCTCTCCACGTCGGCCAGCGTCACCGTCGCGCCGAACACCACGCGGCTGCCGGCATTGAGCTTGCTGATGTCGATGATCTCGGCATGCGACAGTTCGCCTTCCAGCTGCTTGATGCGGCCCTCGATGAAGCCCTGCTCCTCGCGCGCGGCATGGTACTCGGCGTTCTCCTTGAGGTCGCCGTGCTCGCGCGCCTCGGCGATGGCCGCGATCACCTTCGGGCGCTTGTCGCTCTTCAGGTGCTCCAGCTCGTCGCGCAGGCGCTGCGCGCCCTTCAGGGTAATGGGGGCTCTCATGCGTTCAACTCCTTGTGCAGTTCCTGCAGCGACCAGACCGGGCCGGTGCCGCGGAATTCCAGCGATTGCACCAGCGCCTTGGCGCCGGCCACCGTGGTCGAATAGGTGACGCGCTGCTGCAGCGCCTCACGACGGATCGAGAACGAGTCGTTGATCGCGGCACGGCCCTCGGTCGTGTTGACGATGTAGACGATCTCGCCGTTCTTGATGCTGTCGACGATGTGCGGGCGGCCTTCGACCACCTTGTTGACCACCTCGCAGGCAATGCCCTGCTGCTGCAGCCAGGCCGCGGTGCCACGGGTGGCTACCACCGAATAACCGCGCTCGACCAGGCCCTGCACCGCCGGCAGCACGCGCGGCTTGTCGGCATCGCGCACCGAGATGAAGGCCTTGCCCAGCGGCGGGGTCTTGATGCCGCCGGCCTCCTGCGCGCGCGCGAACGCGGCGCTGAAGCTGCGGCCCACGCCCATCACCTCGCCGGTGGAGCGCATCTCCGGCCCCAGGATCGGGTCCACGCCCTGGAACTTGGCGAACGGGAAGATGGCTTCCTTCACCGAGTAGTAGTCCGGCACCACTTCGCCGGTCGCGCCCTGCTCGGCCAGGCTCATGCCGGCCATGCAGCGGGCGGCGATCTTGGCCAGCGGCACACCGGTGGCCTTGGACACGAAGGGCACGGTGCGCGAGGCGCGCGGGTTCACTTCCAGCAGGAAGATCACGTCGTTGCCGTCGGCGTCGGGCTGGATCGCGAACTGGGTGTTCATCAGCCCGATCACGTTCAGTGCCTTGGCCAGCTCGCGCACCTGGCGGCGCAGCTCGTCCTGGGTGGCCGGCGACAGCGAGTACGGCGGCAGCGAGCAGGAAGAGTCGCCCGAATGCACGCCGGCTTCCTCGATGTGCTCCATCACCCCGCCGATCAGGACGTTGCCGTCCTTGTCGCAGATGATGTCCACGTCCGCTTCCACCGCCGCGTCGAGGAAGTGGTCCAGCAGCACCGGCGAGTCGTTGGAAACCTTGACCGCATCGCGCACGTAGCGCGCCAGGTCGGATTCACCGTAGACGATCTCCATGGCGCGGCCACCGAGCACGTAGCTCGGGCGCACCACCAGCGGGTAGCCGATCTCGCGGGCCAGCACCAGCGCCTCGTCGGCGGTGCGCGCGGTACGGTTCGGCGGCTGCTTCAGGCCCAGTTCCTGCACCAGCTTCTGGAACCGCTCGCGGTCCTCGGCCAGGTCGATGGAGTCCGGCGAGGTGCCGATCACCGGCACGCCGTTGGCTTCCAGCGCACGCGCCAGCTTGAGCGGGGTCTGCCCGCCGTACTGCACGATCACACCCTTGGGCTGCTCCAGCTCGACGATCTCCAGCACGTCTTCCAGCGTCAGCGGCTCGAAGTACAGGCGGTCGGAGGTGTCGTAGTCGGTGGAGACGGTCTCCGGGTTGCAGTTGACCATGATGGTTTCATAGCCGTCCTCGCGCAGGGCGAGCGCGGCATGCACGCAGCAGTAGTCGAACTCGATGCCCTGGCCGATGCGGTTGGGGCCGCCGCCGAGGATCATGATCTTGTCGCGGTCGCTCGGGTTGGCCTCGCACTCGTCCTCGTAGGTCGAATACAGGTAGGCGGTGCTGGTGGCGAACTCGGCGGCGCACGAATCCACCCGCTTGTACACCGGGCGCACCTTGTGCGCGCGGCGCAGGGCGCGGATCGCCGCTTCGTTGGTGCCGGTCAGCTGCGCCAGCCGCGCGTCGGAGAAGCCGGCGCGCTTGAGCGCGCGCAGGCGCTTGCCGTCCAGCGCGTCGATGCCCTCGGCGCGCACCTGCTTCTCGTCGGCGATGATGTCCTCGATCTGGTCCAGGAACCACGGGTCGATCCAGGACAGGCCGTAGACATCGTCAACGCCCATGCCGGCGCGGAAGGCGTCGCCCACGTAGAACAGGCGCTCGGGCCCCGGCGCCTTCAGCTCGCGCTTGAGCGTGGCGATGTCGTCCTCGCTGCCCAGGTCCAGGCCGGTCGGGTCCAGGCCGATCTTGCCGGTCTCCAGGCCGCGCAGCGCCTTCTGCAGCGATTCCTTGAAGGTGCGGCCCATCGCCATCACCTCGCCCACCGACTTCATCTGCGTGGTCAGGCGCGCGTCGGCGGCCGGGAACTTCTCGAAGGCGAAGCGCGGGATCTTGGTGACCACGTAGTCGATCGACGGCTCGAACGAGGCCGGGGTCAGGCCGCCGGTGATCTCGTTCTTCAGCTCGTCCAGGGTGTAGCCCACGGCCAGCTTGGCCGCGACCTTGGCGATCGGGAAACCGGTGGCCTTGGAGGCCAGCGCCGAGGACCGCGACACGCGCGGGTTCATCTCGATCACCACCACCCGGCCGGTGGTCGGGCTGATGCCGAACTGCACGTTGGAACCGCCGGTGTCCACCCCGATCTTGCGCAGCACGGCGATCGAGGCGTCGCGCAGGCGCTGGTATTCCTTGTCGGTCAGGGTCTGCGCCGGGGCCACGGTGATCGAATCACCGGTGTGCACGCCCATCGGGTCGAGGTTCTCGATCGAGCAGACGATGATGCAGTTGTCCGCGGTGTCGCGGACCACTTCCATCTCGAACTCCTTCCAGCCCAGCACCGACTCCTCGACCAGCACTTCGGTGGTCGGCGACAGTTCCAGGCCGCGGTTGACGATCTCGATCAGCTCTTCGCGGTTGTAGGCGATGCCGCCGCCGCTGCCGCCCAGGGTGAAGGACGGGCGGATGATGGTCGGGTAGCCGACCCGGGTCTGGATCTCCAGCGCCTCTTCCAGCGTATGGGCGACGGCGGCCTTCGGGCACTCCAGCCCGATCTCCTGCATCGCCACGCGGAACAGCTCGCGGTCCTCGGCCATGCGGATGGCCTCGCGCTTGGCGCCGATCAGCTCGACGTTGTACTTCTCCAGCACGCCGTGGTCGGCCAGGTCCAGCGCGCAGTTCAGCGCGGTCTGCCCGCCCATGGTCGGCAGCAGCGCGTCCGGGCGCTCCTTGTCGATGATCTTCTCGACGGTCTGCCAGTTGATCGGCTCGATGTAGACGGCGTCGGCCATCTCCGGATCGGTCATGATCGTGGCCGGGTTGGAGTTGACCAGCACCACGCGGTAACCCTCGTCGCGCAGCGCCTTGCACGCCTGCGCGCCGGAGTAGTCGAACTCGCAGGCCTGGCCGATGACGATCGGGCCGGCGCCGATGATCAGGATGGTTTTTAGATCGGTGCGCTTTGGCATTTCAGTACTCGCATGGGGGCTGCGGCGGGCCGCAGTGAGTGAAGACGTGCGCTGGATGGCCGCATCCGTCGCGGCCTTGCCGGAACGGGAGGCCGGTCCGGCGGCTGGATTAACTGGCCTGGGCCATCATCGCGATGAAGCGATCGAACAGCGGTGCGACGTCGTGCGGGCCAGGCGAGGCTTCCGGATGGCCCTGGAAGGAGAACGCCGGCGCGTCGGTGCGCTCCACGCCCTGGATGGTCTGGTCGAACAGCGAGCGATGGGTGACCCGCAGGCCGGGCGGCAGCGTGGCCTCGTCGATGGCGAAGCCGTGGTTCTGCGACGTGATCATCACCCGGCCGCTGTCGATGTCCTGCACCGGATGGTTGGCGCCGTGGTGGCCGTGGCCCATCTTCATGGTGTTGGCGCCCGAGGCCAGGCCCAGCAACTGGTGCCCCAGGCAGATGCCGAAGGTCGGGATCTTCTTCTCGAGGAAGGTCCTGATCGCCTCGATCGCGTAGTCGCACGGTTCCGGATCACCCGGGCCGTTGGACAGGAACACGCCATCGGGATTCATCGCCAGCACCTCGGCGGCCGGGGTCTGTGCCGGCACCACGGTGAGGTCGCAGCCGCGCTCGGCAAGCATGCGCAGGATGTTGGTCTTGACCCCGAAATCGTAGGCGACGACCTTGAACTTCGGCTCGGCCTGGACGAACTGGCCCTGGTCCAGGTCCAGCTGGCCTTCGCGCCAGGCATAGGGCTTGTCGGTGCTGACCACCTTGGCCAGGTCCATGCCCTTCAGCCCGGGGAACTTGCGCGCCGCTTCCAGCGCCTTGTCCACGTCAAGGCCGGGGCCGGCCATCAGCGCGCCGTTCTGGGCGCCGCGCTCGCGCAGGATACGGGTGAGCTTGCGGGTATCGATGCCGGCGATGGCGACCACGCCGCGCTGCTGCAGCCAGTCCGGGAGCGAGCGCTGGTTGCGCCAGCTGCTCGGACGGCGCGGCACGTCGCGCACGATCAGGCCCGCGGCCCAGACCTGCGACGCCTCGTTGTCCTGTTCGGTGGTGCCGGTATTGCCGATGTGCGGGTACGTCAGGGTGATCATCTGCCGGGCGTAGGACGGATCGGTCAGCATTTCCTGGTAACCGGTCATGGCGGTGTTGAACACCACCTCACCCACGGACAGGCCGGGCGCGCCTACGGATTCGCCCTCGAATACGGTGCCGTCTTCGAGCACGAGGATTGCGGCTTGGGTCACGGGAATCTCACTTTGGCTACCGAGGGGGCTCCGAAGCCACGCCTGCGCTCACGGCAAAAACCGGTTGCAAAAAAGCGCGGACGGCGGTGTTAAACCGGTCCGGCTGACGTGATTCGGCGAGCGGGAATTGTAAAGGCATGGGTGCCATCGGCGCCAGCGCCGCGTACGTCGCCGCGTCGTCCTCCCGCGCCCCGCCCCGGCGCCTGTTCAGCTTGCGCCGGGCGCCACCAGGTCACGCACCGAATAGCGTCCGGCGGCGCGCCCGTGCAGTTGCCGCGCCACGTGCAGGGCGCCGCGCGCGAAAATGTCGCGGTTGGTGGCGCGATGCACCAGTTCCACCCGCTCGCCCAGCCCGGTGAACTGGACCAGGTGCTCGCCGATGATGTCGCCGGCGCGCAGGCTGGCGTAGCGCGGCTCGGCGCCGCCATGCCGTGCCGACTCCCCGAGCGTGAGCGCGGTCCCGGACGGCGCGTCCTTCTTGTGCACGTGGTGCGACTCGACGATGTCGCAGTCCCAGCCCGGCAGGCTCGCCGCGGCCCGTTCCACCAGCTCGGCCAGCACCGCCACGCCCAGGCTGAAATTGGTCGCCCAGGTCAGCGGGATGCGCTGCGCCGCGGCCGCCAGCGCCGCCTGCTGCGCCGCATCGATGCCGGTGGTACCGGAAACGAACGCCGTGCCACGGTCCACGCACAGCGCCAGCACCGGATCGAACCCGGCCGGAAGGCTGAAATCGATGGCCACGTCGAACTCGGGCGCGCCCGGCATTTCACTGGCGGCGAAATGCGGCACGCCGTCGATCACGCGCTGTGCCGGCGCCTTGCGCAGCACCGCGGCCACCACCTGCAGCGAAGGGTCGTCTGCGGCCAGCCGCAGCAGGGCCTGGCCCATGCGCCCGGAAGCGCCGTGAATGAGCAATCGCAGCGGAGTCTGGTTCATGCCCGCAGGCTAGCGGCAGCATGCCCGCCCGGGCAAGCGCCGGCGCTGCTACGCTGAACATCCCTTCATGCAGCGGATGGCCATCGCCCGATGCCAAGCGGCGACACAGGACCACGCGGCGCCAGCGTGGACACAGCGCATGACGGCCCGCCGATACCGCGGTGCCGCGCCTGAACACGTACCGCGACTGCACTGCGCGGGATGCCGCATGGCGCCGGCCGACCCGCCCGGCCCCGGCGCGGGGACATCGGCCTGGTCGTCATGGCCGGCACGCAACGCCGGCAGGGCCGGCCATTCATGCACCCGGGCACACACATGCTGCGGCCGGACATGCGCAACCGCGCCGGGTCGGCTTCGCCCTGCACACGGTCGCCGAGGCAGTCACCGCACACCGCACCCGGGCAGCCGCACCCGCCCGGCGTGGCCCTGCCCCGCGGGCAGTGCCCTGTATTGCGTCCTTTCCCTTGCCGGAGGTTGCCGTGTCCCGCTCCATCCTGATCCTGCTGGGCCATCCCGACCGCGACAGCCTGTGCGGCGCCGTCGCCCACAACTACGCCACCGCCGCCGGGGCTGCCGGCCACCGGGTGCGCCTGATCGCGCTGGGCGAGCTGGCCTTCGATCCGGTGCTGCACCATGGCTACCACCAGGTCCAGCCGCTGGAACCGGGCCTGGAGGATGCGGCCGAAGCGATCCGCGCCTGCGACCACCTGGTACTGGTCTACCCGACCTGGTGGGGCGGGATGCCGGCGTTGCTGAAGGGCTTCTTCGATCGCGTGCTGCTGCCGGGCTTCGCGTTCCGCTACCGGCGCGATTCGCCCTGGTGGGATCGCCTGCTGGCCGGTCGCAGCGCACGGGTGATCACCACCCTGGACACGCCGCCGTGGTACTACCGCTGGATCTACCGCGACCCGGGCATCGCCCAGGTCCGCGCCACCATCCTGGAATTCTGTGGCATCCGCCCGGTGCGGGTCAGCCGGCTGGGCGTGGTGCGCAACAGCACCCCGGCGCAGCGCGAACGGTGGCTGGCGCTGGCGTCCGAACTCGGGTCACGCGCAGGCTGAGCGGCGCGAGCGCGGACTCCGCGGCGCTGCCCGGGCCGTGCCCGGCCGGACCCATCGCCACCGGCGCGCGATTCAGTGTTGCCGCGGTGGATTCGGCCCGCAGCCGCCGCAGCCACCACAACCATCATCGCCGCCGGCCGCCGGCGGCGCCAGCCGGCGCCCCAGTGCCTGCAGCCGCGGCGAGCGCTGCGGCTTCACCAGCCACAGCACCAATGCCCCGCGCAGCCGGCGCACGGTACCGGGGAACTGCTTCTTCAGCACCACCCACGCGCTGGCCAGCACGGCCAGGGCGATGATGGCGTACTGCAGCAGCAGGCCCCGGTCCATCAGCCCGCCCCCAGCGCCACGGCGACCTGGTAGGTGACCAGCGAGGCCAGCCACGCCGCCGCGAACAGGTAGCCGGCGGCGAACGCCATCTGCTTCCACGAGTTGGTCTCGCGCTTGATCGTGGCCAGCGTGGAGATGCACATCGGCGCGTAGATGTACCAGACCAGCAGCGACAGCGCGGTGGCCAGCGACCAGCCATCGCTGATCAGCGGGGTCAGCGCCTGCGCCGCGGCATCGTCGTCGGCCGCCGACAGCGCGTACACCGTAGCCAGCGAGGCCACCGCCACTTCGCGCGCCGCCAGTCCGGGAATCAAGGCGATGCAGATCTGCCAGTTGAAGCCCAGCGGCGCGAAGAACACCGCCATCGCGTGGCCGATGCGCCCGGCGAAGCTGTAGTCGATGGCCGGCAGGGTGGCGTCGGCCGGCGCCGCCGGGAACGACAACAGGAACCACAGCAGGATGGTCAGCGCCAGGATGATGCCGCCGACCCGCTTGAGGAAGATCATGCCGCGCTCGTACAGCCCGACCGCCAGGTCGCGCAGGTGCGGCAGGCGGTAGGACGGCAGTTCCAGCAACAGCGGGTGCTCGGCCTTGTCGCGGCGGAACTTCTTCATCGTCCACGACATCGCCAGCGCGCTGAAGATACCGGCCGCGTACAGGCCGAACAGCACCAGCCCCTGCTGGTTGAACACGCCCCACACGGTCTTCTGCGGGATGAAGGCGCCGATCAGCAGCGCATACACCGGCAACCGCGCCGAACAGGTCATCAGCGGCGCGACCAGGATCGTCGCCAGCCGGTCGCGGGGGTCCTGGATGCTGCGCGTGGACATGATGCCCGGCACCGCGCAGGCGAAGCTGGACAGCAGCGGGATGAACGAGCGCCCGGACAGGCCGGCCGCCGCCATCATCCGGTCCAGCAGGAACGCCGCGCGCGGCAGGTAGCCGGATTCCTCGAGCGCGAGGATGAAGAAGAACAGGATCAGGATCTGTGGCAGGAACACCAGCACGCCGCCGACGCCGGCGATGATGCCGTCCACCAGCAGGCTGCTCAGCGGCCCTTCCGGCAGGGTCGAGCCGACCAGGGCGCCGAGCCAGGCGAAGCCGGCCTCGATGCCGTCCATCAACGGCGTGGCCCAGGCATAGACCGCCTGGAAGATCAGGAACATCACCACCGCCAGGGTCAGCAGCCCGACCACCGGGTGCAGCAGCCAGCGGTCCAGCGCGTCGTCGATCTTCGCCGTGCGCGTGGGCATGCTCACCGCGGCGGCGAGGATGTCGCGCACCTGGGCGTGGTGGTCGGCGGCCGGCACCACCTGCGGCGGCGCCATCGACGCCACCTGCGGCATCATCGCGTCGATCCGCGCGACCAGTTCGCTGGCGCCGTTGCGGCGCACCGCGACGGTTTCCACCACCGGCACGCCCAGCGCCCGTTCCAGCGCCGCCACGTCGATGGCGATGCCGCGCCGGCGCGCCGCGTCGACCATGTTCAGCGCCACGATCATCGGCTTGCCCAGCTCGCGCACTTCCAGCGCGAAGCGCAGGTGCAGGCGCAGGTTGGTGGCGTCGACCACGCACACCAGCGCATCGGGCGCCGGCTCGCCCGGATAGAAGCCGCGGCACAGGTCACGGGTGATGGCCTCGTCCAGGCTCGCCGGTTGCAGGCTGTAGGCTCCGGGCAGGTCCAGCACCGCGTATTCGCGCCCGGACGGGGCGCGCATGCGCCCTTCCTTGCGCTCGACGGTGACGCCGGCGTAGTTGGCCACCTTCTGCCGGCTGCCGGTGAGCTGGTTGAACAACGCGGTCTTGCCGCTGTTCGGGTTGCCCACCAGCGCCAGCCGCGACACGGTCGTCGCTGCGTTCATGCCACGTCCTCCTGCCTGATGCGGATGCGGGCGGCCTCGCTGCGCCGCAGCGCGAAGCGGGTGAAGCCGATCTGCACCAGCAGCGGCTCGCCGCCCACCGGCCCGCGCGCGACCACCCGCACGTCCTCGCCATCGACGAATCCCAGCTCCCTCAACCGCCGCGCAATCGCATCGTTGGGATGCAGGTCCTGCACCGCCTCCACCTGCGCGGGTGCATGCAGCGGCAAATCTGACAACGTCACTGAATGGCGCCTTTGAGTAGGTTGATAAGAATGGTTATCAATTGTAGCACCGTCGCACGGCGTCTTGCTGCCCTGGGCGCTCGGCTATGATCCGTGCACCCAAGACATGCATGGAATCCGATGAGCGAGGCACTGCTCGTTCGCCACGACACGGCCGTGGCAACGCTCTACCTGAACCGTCCGGAGCTGCACAACGCGTTCGACGCCGGCTTGATTTTCAGCCTGACCGCGGCACTGGAAGCGGCCGCCGCCGACCCGGCGGTACGCGCGGTGGTCCTGGCCGGGCATGGCCCCTCGTTCTCGGCCGGCGCCGACCTGCAGTGGATGCGCACCATGGCCGGCGCCTCGCAGGAGGAAAACCGCCAGGACGCACTGGCGCTGGCGCGGTTGATGCGCACCCTGGACGAACTGCCCAAGCCGACCATCGCCCGCGTCCACGGCGCCAGCTTCGGCGGGGGCGTCGGGCTGGTGGCCTGCTGCGATATCGCCATCGCCGCCGAGGGCGCCCGCTTCGGCCTGACCGAAAGCCGCCTGGGCCTGCTGCCGGCGGTGATCTCGCCGTATGTCCTGGCCGCCATCGGCCCGCGCCAGGCGCGGCGCTGGTTCGCCACCGGCGAACACTTCGACGCCGCCGACGCATTGCGCATGGGGCTGGTGCACCAGGTGGTCGCCGCCGACGCGCTCGACGCCGCGGTGCAGCGGCAGCTGGAGCTGATCGGCAAGGCCGGCCCGGTCGCCGCGGCGTCGGCCAAGGTGCTGGTGCGCGAGGTGCACGCCGCCCCGGCCGACCGCGATGCGCTCGACCGCGCCAATGCCGGCCTGATCGCCGCGCTGCGGGCTTCGGACGAGGGCCGCGAGGGCCTGTCGGCGTTCCTCGAGAAGCGTCCGCCGCGCTGGGCCGCGGAGGATCGGCGATGAGCGATTTCGTCCGCATCGTCGAGGTCGGCCCGCGCGATGGCCTGCAGAACGAGAAGCAGCAGGTCGCCACCGCCGACAAGATCGCGCTGATCGACCGGCTGTCGGCCACCGGCCTGCGCACCATCGAGGCCACCAGCTTCGTCAGCCCCAAATGGGTGCCGCAACTGGCCGACGCCGCCGAGGTCATGGCCGGCATCGCCCGCCGCCCCGGCATCGCCTATCCGGTGCTGGTGCCGAACGAACAGGGCTACGTGCGCGCGCTGGCGGCCGGGGCCAGCGAAGTGGCGGTGTTCACCGCCGCCTCCGAGCAGTTCAACCGCACCAACACCAATGCCGGCATCGACGAATCGCTGCAGCGCTTCGCACCGGTACTGGAACGGGCCAGGGCCGACGGCATCGCGGTACGCGGTTACGTATCCACCGTGCTGGGCTGCCCTTACCAGGGCGAGGTGCCGCTGGCCGACGTGGTGCGCGTGGCGCGCGCGCTGCACGCGATGGGCTGCCACGAAATCTCGCTGGGCGACACCATCGGCGTCGGCACCCCGCGCAAGGCGCGCGCGATGCTGCGCGCGGTGGCCGCGGAAGTGCCGATGGCGGCGCTGGCGGTGCACTTCCACGACACCTACGGGCAGGCCCTGGCCAACATCGCCGCCTGCCTGGAGGACGGCGTGCGCGTGGTCGATTCGGCGGTGGCCGGCACCGGCGGCTGCCCCTACGCGCGCGGCGCCAGCGGCAACGTCGCCAGCGAGGACGTGGTCTACATGCTGCACGGCATGGGCATGGACACCGGCATCGACCTGCCGGCACTGGCCGACACCGGGCGCTGGCTGGCCGGCGTGCTCGGCCGCGGCAACGGCAGCAAGGCCGGCCAGGCCATGACGCCCCCCTGATGAACGCAACGAAAGGACGCTCCCGCATGCTCCGCACCCCCCTGCTCATCGCCGCCCTGCTGCCCGCAGGCAGCGTCATGGCCGCCTCGGCCGTTGCCTTCTCCGATACCGGCGCCTACGGCTTCGGCTACAACCAGCCGTCGGCAAGCGTTGCCCTGCAGACCGCCATCGGCCACTGCGCGCGGCGCTCGGGCAACTGCACCGAAGTGGCCAGCACGTCGGCCGACAGCGGATACTCGGCCATCGCCAGCGGCAGCGCCGCGTTCGGCCATGCGCTGGGCGAGCGCGACGAGCGCGCCGCGATCGACAAGGCCCTGGCCATGTGCCGGCGCGCGGCGGACGACTGCCAGATCGAGTTCCTGTGGCGGGAACGGCCGGTACCCGCCACCCTCCGCCTGCCTGCGCACCCGCTGATGCCCGTCCCCGCGCCCCGCCCGTACTGAGCGGCCGCCGTCCTGCTGTAGGGACGGCCGCATCGGCTAGAATCAGCGACCAACCCATTGCAGGTAGCGTCCCGATGCAGCTGTCCTCCGTCCGCGCCGTCGTCACCGGCGGCGTTTCCGGCCTCGGCCTGGCCGTGGCCCGGCACCTGGTCGCCAACGGCGGCAAGGTCGCCCTGTTCGACCTCAACGAGGAAAAAGGCGCCGCCGCCGTCGCCGAGCTGGGCACGGACAATGCCCGCTACTTCACCACCAACGTCACCGACGAGGCCGGCGTGGCCGCCAACCTGGCCGCCGCGCGCGAGTTCCTGGGCGGGCTGAACGTGGTGATGAACTGCGCCGGCATCCTCGGCGCCGGCCGCGTGCTCGGCCGCGAGGCGCCGATGCCGCTGTCCAACTTCCAGGCCACGGTGATGGTCAACCTGGTCGGCAGCTTCAACGTGGCCAAGGCCGCCGCCGACCTGATGCAGCACAACGAGGCCGGCGTCGACGGCGAGCGCGGCGTGATCATCAACACCGCCTCGGTCGCCGCCTACGAGGGCCAGATCGGCCAGGCCGCCTATTCCGCCTCCAAGGGCGGCGTGGTCGGCATGACCCTGCCGATGGCGCGCGAGCTGTCGCGTTTCGGCATCCGCGTGATGACGATCGCCCCGGGCGTGTTCTGGACGCCGATGGTCGACGGCATGCCGGCCAACGTGCAGGAGTCGCTGGCCGCCTCGATCCCGTTCCCCTCGCGCCTGGGCCAGCCGGACGATTTCGCCGCGCTCGTCGGCCACATCATCGGCAACACCTACCTCAACGGCGAGACCATCCGCCTGGATGGCGCCGTGCGCCTGGCACCCAAGTGATCCACCCCGCGGGCGCCCACAAGGCGCCCGCTTCGATTCCACCCTTACCCCAACCGACTTTCCAAGCATGAAAGCCAGCGATATCAAGAAAGGCAACGTCGTCGAATACAACAACGGCGTCTACCAGATCCGCGACATCGAGCGCAGCTCGCCGCAGGGCCGCGGCGGCAACGTCCGCTTCCGTTTCATCATGTACAGCGTGCCGGGCGGCAACAAGCTCGACGCCAGCTTCGACGCCGACGACAACCTGAGCGAGGTCGAGCTGCTGCGCCGCCAGTCCACCTACTCGTACATGGATGGCGATGCGTTCGTGTTCCTGGACGACGAGGACTACACCCCGTACACGCTGGACGCGGACGTGATCGGCGACGACGCCGGCTACATCACCGAGGGCCTGACCGGCATCTACGTGCAGGTGATCGACGAGCAGCCGGTGGCGATCCAGTTGCCGCAGCACGTGACCCTGGAAGTGGTCGAGACCCCGCCGGAACTCAAGGGCGGCACCGCCACCAAGCGCCCGAAGCCGGCCAAGCTCAACACCGGCATCGAGATCATGGTCCCGGAGTACATCGCCAACGGCGAGCGCATCCTGGTCAACACCACCACCGGCGAGTTCGGCGGCCGCGCCGACTGATCCACGGCTGGCCACCATGCGACGGCGCCCGCGGGCGCCGTCGTCGTTCATGGTCATCGGCGGCGGTACGCGACCCGGCGCTGTCAGCAGGTCCCGCCGATGCCTGCGCCGGAAGCCGCGGCACGCCACTGGCGCCCGCGCCCCCCGCTGCAGATCACGCCTCGGGCAGCCCCTGGACGCCGAAATCGATCACCACCGCATCCGGTCCGCGCTGCAGGTAGCTGATCGACAGGTGCGCGCCGAAGCGCTGGCCAAGCTGGTCCAGCAGCGGGATCGGGTCGTGGTCGTTGATGAAACGCATGGTCTCGCCGTTGCGCAGCGCGCCCAGCGCACCGAAGATCGCCGAGTGGCGGAACCGCCGCGCCACGCCGCGCGCATCGAAGACGTGCACGTGCGGGGCCGGATCGAGGGAAACAGGCATTGCGGGAACTCCATCGTGGGAAACCCGGCCCATGCTAGGCCGCGCCGCCGCCGTCGCCCTGACCGGGGTCAAGAACGGCGCCGATGCCCCGGCTCAGTCCGGCACGGCCGCCAACGCGCGCATGCGTTCGGCCAGCCAGCGCACCCGCTGCCGGGTCTGCTCCAGTTCCTGGCGCCGTGCGGGTGGCAGGGCCCGTTCGGCGCTTTCATGCAGCGCCTGCCAGCGCGCCTGCCCGTCTTCGCCAAGCCGCGCGAGTGTCTGCTCCAGCGCGCCCAGGTCATCGGGTTGGGCGATGCCGTAGCCCCCGGCCGGCAGCAGTACTGCCGGCGCATCGAGCAGGCCGCTGAACTGCTGCCAGTCGGCCACCTGCGCCTGCAGTTCGGGCGGGGCGGCATCCAGGTGCCGCTTGAGCTGGGCGAGCGCGCGCAGTTCGGCACGGCGCAGCGCCGCCGTCTCCAGCACCCACCAGGCCGCGGTGGCCTGCAGCGGCAGGTCCGGCGCGGGCTCGCCGCGTTGTCGTGGCGGGCTCTCCAGCCAGCGTTCGAGCGGCAGCGGCGGCACCCTGCCCGCCTGCTGCAGGCCATGCAGCAGTTGCGCGTAATCCTGCCGGGCCGAGGCGAAGTACAGGCCCTGGCCGCTGTCCGGTGACGGCGCCAGGCGCGCGGCCAGGCCGGCGTCCTGCAGGCGCCGCAGCACGCCGCGCGGCGTGGTGGCCTGCAGCCGCCGTCGCGGCGGGGTCAACGCCAGGTCGAGCAGGCGCCCGCTCTCCACCGCGCAGTTGTTGCCGATGAAGCGATAGCGCCCGTCGTAGCTCCAGTGCGCGCGGGCGGCCAGTTGCAGCAGCGCGTCGATCTGCACCGGCGACAGCGACAGCGGCCAGGCCTGCAGGTCGCGCAGTTCGATCCGGGTGTATTCGTCGATCACCTGGTCCAGCGGCAGCACGAACAGCCGTGCCGGGTAGGCCCCGGTCAGCCCGCGCCAGTTGGAGATCTGCACGTCGTTGACGAAGGCGCGGAAGGACAGCACCCGGTGGTAGGCCAGGTCCATCCGGCAGCGCGGGCCCGGCTCGCGGCCCGGCGCGCAGACCACCAGCCGCAGCATGGAATGGCCGAAACGGCTCATCGCCGCGTCGCCAGCGCCGGCCAGCAGGTAATCCACCGCGTAGACGCGCGCCGGATCCAGCGTTTCCAGCTCCAGCTGCGCCGGCGCGGCGCCAGCCACCAGCAGCGGCAGTTCAGTGCCGCAGGCCGTCGCCGGCCCCGGCGCCGGCCCCAGCTGCTGCCGGTACCACGCCGCCAGCGCCGGCCGCCGGCAGCGGTACTGCGGGTCGAGCAGGTACCACTCCAGGTTGACCGCGAATGCCTCGGCCGGGCTGTGCCGCTCGTAGCCATCCGGGCTGCGCAGCGTGTACGGGTTGGCACCCCCGCCGGTCCCATCCGGCAAGCCGACGGAACGCCGCTTGCCGCGACCAGCCGCCGCCTTCGCCCCGGTCGAAGGCGTGGGCGATCTCATGCAGCACGGTGGCCCGGGCCAGGTCGTGCGCGGCGGCCGTAGCCGCCACCTCCAGCAGTTCCGGCGACAGCCGCAGCTGGCCACGCCGGTGGCGTCCGGCAATGTCGGCCGGCAGGCGCGGATCGAAGCGCAGCGTCAGCCGCCGCGGGTCGGCCTGCCAGCGTTCGGGCAGGCGTTCGCGGACCCGGGCGAACAGGTCGCGTGCGCGCTGCTGCGCCGCCGGGTCCAGCCCGGTCGGGTCCAGCGCCAGTTCCAGCGCCCGGCCACTGCCGCTGGCCAGCAGCAGCGCGACGGCCAGGCCCGCAGCCAGGCGCATCAGCGGGCGAGGATGGCCCGCGCCAGTTGCATGTCGCTGGCCTGGGCAGCGCCGGCATCGCGCTGGCGCAGGTGCAGCAGCGCGGCCTGCAGGCGCGCGCCGCGCAGGCGGCCGTCGCTGGCGACGAAGCCGGCGGCTTCCTCGCGCGCGGCCTGGATCACCTTGTCATCGCCCGAGGAACTGCTCGACCCCTTGGACGAGGCGCCCGCGGAGGTGCCGGCGGTGCTGCCGGCAAAACTGGAGGCCAGCAGCGGCGCGGAGGCGAGGAGCAGGATGCAGGACAGGAACGGACGGATCATCGGCGGAGGCAACGCTGGGGGACAGGAGGCGAGCGTAACCGGGCGCCGGCTACAGGTCGAACAGCTTGCCCGGATTCATCAAACCCAACGGGTCGAATGCCTGCTTCACCCCGCGCATCAACGCGATTTCCGCCGCATCGCGGGTGCTGGACAGATAGGGCTTCTTGACCAGGCCGATGCCATGTTCGGCCGAGATGCTGCCATGGAAACGGTGCAGCACCTGCGCCAGCAGCTTGGTCACGTGCTCGCACTGGCCCAGGAACTCGGCATCGCTGCTGTCCTCGGGCTTGAGCACGTTGATGTGCAGGTTGCCGTCACCGATATGGCCGAACCAGACCACGTCGAAATGCGGGTACGCGCCACCGATCAGCGCCTGCGCCTCGGCCAGGAAGGCCGGCATCGCCGAGATGCGCACCGACACGTCGTTCTTGTACGGCCGGTAGCGCGCCAGCGCCTCGGTGATGCCCTCGCGCAGGCGCCACAGCTGCTGCGCCTGGGCCTCGCTGGCGCTGATGACCCCGTCCAGCACCCAGCCCTGTTCCATGCAGTGCTCGAACGCGGCCAGCGCCGCGGCCTCGCCCGCCTCGTCGGCCGCGGCGTACTCGGTCACCACGTAGTACGGGTAGGTCTCGGCGAACGGATACTGCGCGCCATGCGCGCTGACGTGGTGCACCGCGCGATCGGTGAAGAATTCGAACGCCTCCAGCTGCATGCGCTCGCGGAACGCCGAGAACACCTGCATCAGCACCTCGAACGAAGGCAGCGCCAGCAGCATCACGTTGGTCGCCGGCGGCGGATCGACCAGCTTCAGCGTCGCCTCGACCACGATGCCGAGCGTGCCCTCCGAGCCGATCATCAGCTGGCGGAAGTCATAGCCGCTGGAATTCTTGATCAGGCCCTTGTTGAACTCGAGCAGCTCGCCGTTGCCGGCCACGACCTTGAGGCCGGCCACCCACTCGCGGGTATTGCCGTAGCGGATCACGCGGATGCCGCCGGCGTTGGTGGCGATGTTGCCGCCGATAGAGCAGGACCCGCGCGCGGCGAAATCCACCGGGTACTGCAGGCCGTGCTCGCGGGCGGCGTTGTGCACGGCCTCCAGCGGCATGCCGGCCTGCACGGTGAGGGTACGGTCCACCGCGTTGAAATCCAGCGCCTTGTTCAGGCGTTCCAGGCTCAGCACCAGTTCGCCATTGGCCGCCACCGCGCCGCCGGACAGGCCGGTACGCCCTCCCGAGGGCACCACCGCCACGGTGTTCTGGTTGGCCCAGCGCACCACCGCCTGCACCTCCTCGACGCTGCCCGGCAGCGCGATGGCCAGCGGTGCCGGCGCCCAGCGCCGGGTCCAGTCGCGCCCGTAATGCTCCAGGTCGGCCGGGTCGGTCTTCAGGCGCAGCCCCGGGCAGGCGTGCAGCAGGGTGTCCAGGCGCGGGTCGGTCATGGCGTTGCTTCGAAGGCGTGAAAGCCGGCAAGCGTGCCAGCCCGGCAGCGGCCCGTCCAGTCACCGCGACAGGGCCCGAGATGGCCGCGGTAAATTCAGATGAAACCTTTTGTGTTCAAGGCGTTGCCATATGGCGCAGCGCACCAAAATCCGGTGCGGTTCTGGCATAGTGAACAGTCCATCCCCCTCCAACCCGCCGTGGCCGCCATGTCGCCCAAGAAGACCTCGTTCCCGAAGCAGGACATCCGCGTTTTGTTGCTGGAGGGGGTCAGCCAGACCGCCGTGGATACCTTCAAGGCGGCCGGCTATTCGCAGATCGAGTACCACACCAAGTCGCTGCCCGACGATGAGCTGAAGGCGCGCATCGCCGAGGCCCACATCATCGGCATCCGCTCGCGCACGCAGCTGGACGCCGACGTCCTGGCCCATGCCAAGCGGCTGATCGCGGTGGGGTGCTTCTGCATCGGCACCAACCAGGTGGACCTGGAGGCGGCCGAACTGGCCGGCATCCCGGTGTTCAACGCCCCGTATTCCAACACCCGCTCGGTGGCCGAACTGGTGATCGCCGAGACCATCATGCTCACCCGCGGGGTGCCGCAGAAGAACGCCGAATGCCACCGCGGCGGCTGGTCCAAGTCGGCCGACGGCAGCCACGAGGTGCGCGGCAAGACCCTGGGCATCATCGGCTATGGCCACATCGGCACCCAGGTCGGCGTGCTGGCCGAGGCGCTGGGCATGCAGGTGATCTTCCACGACATCGAGACCAAGCTGTCGCTGGGCAACGCACAGCCGGCCGCCAGCCTGGACGACCTGCTCGCCCGCGCCGACATCGTCACCCTGCACGTGCCTGAAACCGCGGCCACGCAATGGATGATCGGTGCGCCGCAACTGGCGAAGATGAAGCGCGGCGCGCACCTGATCAACGCCGCGCGCGGCACCGTGGTGGTGATCGACGCGCTCGACGCGGCGTTGCGCTCGGGACACATCGGCGGCGCGGCGGTGGACGTGTTCCCGGTCGAGCCGAAGGGCAACGGCGACCGTTTCGAATCGCCGCTGGCCGCCCACGACAACGTGATCCTGACCCCGCACGTGGGCGGCAGCACGCTGGAGGCGCAGGACAACATCGGCGTCGAGGTGGCGGCCAAGCTGGTGCGCTACAGCGACAACGGCAGCACCCTGTCGGCGGTCAACTTCCCCGAAGTGACCCTGCCCGAGCACGAGCGCAGCCTGCGCCTGCTGCACATCCACCGCAACGTACCGGGCGTGCTGTCGCGGCTCAACGAAGTGTTCTCGCGCCACAACCTCAACATCGACGGCCAGTTCCTGCGCACCAACCCCAAGCTGGGCTACGTGGTGGTGGACATCACCGCCACCGTGGAACAGGCCAACGCGATCCGCGACGAACTGGCCGCGATCGACGGCACGCTGCGCACCCGCATCCTGTACTGAGCACGGCGCCCGCCACCGGGCGCCATCCCGCCACGGGCCCGGTCCGGCGCCGCCGGGATCGCGGCGCCTGGCCTCAGCGCGCGTGCGCCAGCCAGCGCAGCGCCATGCGCCGCAGCGAGGCGTCGGCCTGCGCATCGGCGGCGATGGCATCGATCTCGCGCCATGCCAGGTCCAGCGACTCCTCGCTGACCAGGAAGCGCTCGTCCGCACCGGCACGCACCACATAGCGCACGTCGTAGTGCCAGTGGCCCGGCACGTCGCCACGCTCGGGAATCCAGTGCCGGTCAAGATCGAACGGCGCCTGCGCCTGCAGCGACAACCCGGACAGGCCCGATTCTTCCTGAGCCTCGCGCAGCGCCACCGCCGCCAGGTCGCGCTCGCCGTCGGCATGCCCGCCCAACTGCAGCCAGCGCCCCAGCTTGCGGTGATGGGTCAGCAGCGCGCGCCGGCCATCGGCACTGACCAGCCAGGCGCTACCGGTGAAGTGCCCGTCCAGGCGCGAGCGCTGGAACGGATCCGCGCCCTGCCCGTCCAGCAGGCCCAGGAATCCCGCGGCCACCTCCGCATGCTCGGGCACCCGTCGCGCATAGTCCTGCAACGCATCGCGCAGGCTCCCATCGTGTTCGTACATGACTGCAGGCACATCCCATCGGTCCGACCAGGCGGCCATTATCACCGCCCATGCTGCACCTGCGCTTGTCGGTTTGGCCGCGCTTTGGCAAGGTAGGCCGTTGCCGGCGGTTCAGCTTGCCACACCCATGCGCATCCCCGGTGGATGCGCGGAAACACCATCAGGTCTGGAAAAACAGCGAATGCTCAAAACACTGTTGAGGGTCAAACCGGTCGAGCCGGCCGCACACGTGGACGCCGGCGAGCCGGTCGAAGGCAGCCTGCAGGGCGAAGCCACGCTCAAGCGCACCCTCACAGCCAGGCACCTGATCCTGTTGGGCATGGGCGCGGTGATCGGCGCCGGCATCTTCGTCATCACCGGGCAGGCGGCGGCCCACCACGCCGGCCCCGCGATCATGCTGTCGTTCGTGCTCGCCGGGCTGGCCTGCGCCTTCGCCGGCCTGTGCTACGCCGAGTTCGCGGCGATGATGCCGGTCTCCGGCAGCGCCTATTCCTACTCGTACGCCACCCTCGGCGAAGGCATGGCCTGGTTCATCGGCTGGTGCCTGGTGCTGGAGTACCTGTTCGCGTCCTCGTCGGTGGCGGTGGGCTGGTCGGCCTATCTACTCAGCTTCCTCACCAGCACCCTGCACCTGCCCTTCCCCGAGGCGCTGACCGCCGCGCCGATCGCGTGGGAGAACGGCCAGTTCGTCGCTTCCGGCAAACTGCTCAACCTGCCGGCGGTGCTGATCATCGCGGTGATCTCGGGGCTGCTGTACGTCGGCGTGACCCAGTCCACCTTCGTCAATGCGGTGATCGTCGCGATCAAGGTGGCGGTGATCTGCCTGTTCGTCGGCTTCGGCGCGATGTACGTCAATCCGGAGAACTGGACGCCCTTCATCCCCGACAACACCACCGGCGTGTTCGGTGAGTTCGGCTGGAGCGGGGTGTTCCGCGCCGCCTCCATCGTCTTCTTCGCCTACATCGGTTTCGACGCGGTCTCCACCGCCGCCGGCGAGACCAAGGACCCGCAGCGGAACATGCCGATCGGCCTGCTCGGCTCGCTGGCCGTGTGCACGATCATCTACATCGTGGTCTGCGCGGTGATGACCGGCCTCATGCACTACACCAAGCTGGGCACCGACAAGCCGGTGGCCACCGCGCTGGAGGCCTATGCCAACCTGGCGTGGCTCAAGACATGGGTCGAGATCGGCGCCATCGCCGGCCTGTCCTCGGTGGTGCTGGTGATGATGATGGGCCAGACCCGCATCGCCTACACCATTTCCCGCGACGGCCTGCTGCCGCAGGTGTTCGGCCGGGTGCATCCGAAGTTCCGCACGCCGCACCTGAGCACCGTGATCGTCGGTGCGCTGGCTGCCACGCTGGCCGGGCTGGTGCCGTTGAACGTACTGGGCGAACTGGTCGCGATGGGCACCCTGCTGGCGTTCGCCACGGTCTGCATCGGCGTGCTGATCCTGCGTCGCACCCGCCCGGAAATGCCGCGCGCGTTCCGGGTGCCCGCGGTGTGGCTGGTCGCGCCGCTGGGCGCGCTGATCTGCCTGAGCCTGTTCGCGATGGCCTTCGCCGCGCACTGGCTGGTGTTCGTGCTGTGGAACGTACTGGGCGTGGCCATCTACCTGGGCTACGGCATGCGCCACAGCAAACTGAACCGGAACGCCTGATTCCATTCCTTCCGGCCGGCCCCGCGCCGGCCGTTCCCGTACGCACGACGAGCGAACACGCACCATGTTCAAGCAACTGTGGGCCACCAAACATCCGCATGCCGCCCATGAAGAGGCCAATGGCCTGAGCCTGCGCCGCACTCTGGGGCCCTGGGGCCTCACCGCACTGGGCATCGGCGCGGTCATCGGCGGCGGCATCTTCGTCATCACCGGGCAGGCCGCGGCCAACCACGCCGGCCCGGCAATCATGCTGTCCTTCGTGCTGGCGGCAGTGTGCTGCGCGTTCTGCGCGATGGCCTACGCCGAATTCGCCTCGATGGTGCCGGTCTCCGGCAGCGCCTACACCTACACCTACGCCACCTTCGGCGAGCTTTCGGCCTGGTTCATCGGCTGGATGCTGGTACTCGAGTACGGCGTCTCCGCCTCGGCGGTGGCGGTGAGCTGGACCGGCTACTTCCTCAGCCTGCTCAGCCATTTCGACATCTACCTGCCGGCGGCGCTGGTCAACGCGCCACTGGACGCCCAGCTGCGCCCGACCGGCGCCATCGCCAACATCCCCGCCGCCGTGCTGGTGCTGCTGCTGACCTGGCTGTGCTACGTGGGCATCAGCAAGTCCTCGGCGATGAACATGGCCATGGTCATCCTCAAGACCGGCCTGATCCTGCTGGTCATCATCGCTGGCTGGAAGTACGTGGACCCGGCCAACTGGACCCCGTTCATTCCCGCCAACGAAGGCCCGGGCAAGTACGGCTTCGATGGCGTGCTGCGTGGTGCGGCGATGGTGTTCTTCGCCTACATCGGCTTCGAAGCGGTCTCGGTAGCCGCCCAGGAATCGCACCGCCCGCAGCGCGACCTGCCGATCGGCATGCTGCTGTCGCTGGTGATCTGCACCGTGCTGTACATCGCCATGGCCGCGGTGATGACCGGCCTTGTCCCGTACAAGCTGCTGGGCACCGCCGAGCCGGTGGTGACCGCGGTCGCCGCGCATCCGCAGCTGGACTGGCTGCGCATCATCGTCGAGGTCGGCGCCTTGATCGGCCTGTCCTCGGTGGTGCTGGTGATGGTGATCGGCCAGCCGCGCATCTTCATGATCATGGGCCGCGACGGCCTGCTGCCGCCGGTGTTCACCAGGATCCACCCCAAGTACCGCACGCCGCACATCAACACGGTGATCACCGGCATCGGCATCGCCCTGCTCGCCGCGCTGTTCCCGCTGGACATCCTCGGCGAACTGACCTCGATGGGCACCCTGATCGCCTTCGCCGCGGTCTGCGCCGGCGTGCTGGTCCTGCGCCGCACCCAGCCGGACCTGCCGCGCCCGTTCCGCATCCCGATGGCCTGGTTGATCTGCAGCCTCGGCGTGCTCAGCTGCATCGCCCTGCTGACCGCCATGACCCTGCACAACTGGATGCTGATGGGCCTGTGGACCGCCACCGGCTTCATCATCTACTTCGCCTACGGCATGCGCCACAGCAAGCTGGGCGGCCGCAACGGCTGAGCAGGTCACAGCGCCGGCCCCTTCGAAGCCCGGGTGGAGACACCCGGGCTTTTCTTCTCTGCCCAGGCGATGCGCGTCGCCGCACATCCCGCGCGCGGGGCGCGATGGCCTCCGCGGCATGGACGGTGCCGCGTGCATGGCATGCCGGGCCACGGGCCTGGCGCCCCGCGGCCCCTAAGAACGTCCCCGGCTGGGTAGAATGCGCGGCATGAATGCCCCCACTGTCCCCTATGACGCCCAGCGGCTGAGCGAACTGGCGCAGCTGCTGATCGACAACGTCCGCGAACTGGCCCGGGCCGGCTGGACGCCGGCCACCAGCAGCAACTTCTCGCACCGCCTGGACGACCGCCATGCGGCGATCACCGTGTCCGGCAAGGACAAGGGGCGGCTGGTCGAGGCCGACATCATGGTCGTGGACTTCGACGGCAAGGCCGTGGGCAGGCCGCTGCGCCCGTCGGCCGAGACCCTGCTGCATACCCAGCTCTACGCGCGCTTTCCCGAGGTGAACTGCGTGCTGCACACGCATTCGCCGGTGCAGACCATCGCCTCGCGCCTGTATGGCGGCGACGGCCACGTGCGCCTGGAGGGCTACGAGCTGCTCAAGGCGCTGCACGGCAACGCCACCCACGAGACCGCGGTGGACCTGAAGGTGTTCGCCAACACCCAGGACATGGATGTGCTCGCCGCGCAGGTGGAAGCCGAACTCGACAAGGGCCCGATGTGGGGCTACCTGATCGATGGCCACGGCCTGTACGCCTGGGGCCGCGACATGGCCGAGGCGCGCCGCCACCTGGAAGCGTTCGAGTTCCTGCTCCACTGCGAACTGGAGCTGCGCCGGCTGCGCGCCGCCGTCTGAGTCCGTTTCCCGCGGGCATCCGCGCGCCGGTGGGGCCGGCTGCCCTGCTACCCTTCCCGTTCCCCACGCCTCGAGCCGCCGCCATGAGCCGACTGCGCATCTTCAACGACACCGACCCCGACACCGTGCTGCTGGACAGCCGCGATGGCGCGGTCATCCGCGCCGAACTGGAGAAGATCGGCGTCACCTTCGAGCGCTGGCAGGCCCGGCATCCGGTCGCGCCGGGCGCCAGCCAGGAGGACGTGTTCGCCGCCTACCGCGAGGACATCGACCGCCTGGTCGCCGCGCATGGTTTCAAGAGCGTGGACGTGGCGTCTATCGCGCCGGACAACCCCGCCCGCGAGCAGATCCGCCTCAAGTTCCTCGACGAGCACTATCACAAGGAGGACGAAGTGCGTTTCTTCGTCGCCGGCTCGGGCCTGTTCACCCTGCACGTGGGCGACAAGGTCTACGAGGTGGAGTGCGTCAAGGACGACCTGATCGCGGTGCCCGATGGCGCCACCCACTGGTTCGACATGGGCCCGGAGCCGAGCTTCGTCGCGATCCGCTTCTTCACCGAGCCCGATGGCTGGGTCGGCCACTTCACCGGCACCGACATCGCACGCAAGTTCCCGCGCTACACGCCGGAACCGGCCTGAGCGTGGACGCCCGCGCGGTGCCGTGCGCGGGGCGGGTTCACGCCTGCCAGCGTGCTGCGCCGCACCTGCCCCACCCCGCACCCGCACCGCCGCCGCGCGCTGCCATCGCCCTGACTGCCCCACGCGGCAGCTTCCCCCGGCAGGGGAAGGAACCGGAACCACCGTCATGACCGTCCGCGCCATCCTCACCGACATCGAAGGCACCACCTCCAGCATCTCCTTCGTCAAGGAAGTGCTGTTCCCCTATGCACGCGCCGCCCTGCCCGGCTTCGTCCGCGCGCACGGGCAGGAACCGGAGGTGCGCCGCTGGCTCGATGCGGTCGCCACCGAGATCGCCGCCAGCGCCTGCCAGGACGAGGTCGTCGTCGAGGCCCTGCAGGGCTGGATCGACCAGGACCGCAAGCACACCGCGCTCAAGGCGCTGCAGGGCATGATCTGGGACGCCGGCTACCGCAACGGCGACTACACCGCGCACCTGTACCCGGAGGTCGCCGCGGTGCTGCGTGGCTGGCATGCCGCCGGCATCCCGCTGTACGTGTACTCCTCCGGCTCGGTGCCGGCGCAGAAGCTGTTCTTCGGCTACAGCGACGCCGGGGACCTCAGCGGCCTGTTCTCCGGCCATTTCGATACCGAGGTCGGCGGCAAGCGCGAGGCCGGCAGCTATGCGCGCATCGCCGGTGCCATCGGCATCGCGGCGCACGACATCCTGTTCCTGTCCGACATCGTCGAGGAGCTGGACGCGGCGCGCGAGGCCGGGCTGCGCACGGTGCTGCTGGACCGCCGCGACGACTACCCGATGCCACGCACCGGCAACGCCACGCATGGCCACGTCCGGGTGGAGAACTTCGAACAGATCACGCCCTGAGCGCAGCCGGCGGCTCTCCACGCAGGACCATGACGGCCCCTCACGGGGCCGTTGCCGTCTGCGGGCCGCTGCCGGTGCGCTTGCTCCCGGCCGGCCGCTGGCGCCGGCACCGGCGCGGTCATCACCCGGGTCGCATCGGCGCGATGCTAGCGTGCGCCGACATCCCGTGCGTCGACACGCACCGCAACCGTGCCGGAGGCATCCGATGAGCATCACCGCGCAGGTCGGCCAGGCGCTGGCCGCCGAATTCGCCATCCCCGACGTCGCCACCCTGACCGTCGTCGCCACCCGCCTGCTCACCGCCATCGTGCTCGGCGGCGCGCTGGGGCTGGAACGCGAGAGCAAGGGCCGCGCGGCAGGGCTGAAGACCCATATCCTGGTATCGGTGGGCTCGGCGCTGTTCGTGCTGGCGCCGCTGCAGATGGGCATCAGCGGCGCCGATGTCACCCGGGTCATGCAGGGCATCGTCTCGGGCATCGGTTTCCTTGGCGCCGGTGCCATCCTCAAGCAGGACCGCAAGGAACGCGTGCAGGGCCTGACCACCGCCGCCGGCATCTGGATGACCGCGGCGATCGGCATGGCCGCCGGCATGGGCATGCAGATGGTGGCGCTGGCCACCACCGTGGCCGCGCTGGCGGTGGTCAGCGCGCTGCCGCGGCTGATGCCGGACAGGAAGGCCGCGGCCGCCGGCATGGCCGCAGGGGACTAGGACCGCGGGCGTCTCAACGGGCGCGCGCCTGCCCGGCCTTCAACACCAGCACATCGATACTGGACGGGACGCCCAGGCGCACGCTGAAGCCATCCCACTGCCCGGCACCGCTGCTGACGAACAGGGTCATGGCCCCGACCCGGTAGTCGCCGCGCACGTAACCGTGGTTGGCTGGCGCCACCACCCAGCGGTCGAACCCGAGCATGTGCCCGCCATGGGTGTGGCCGGATACCTGCAGGTCGAACGCGCCGGTGGCTGCCGCCGCGCGCGCCTGCTTCGGCTGGTGGGCAAGCAGGATATGGGCGTCGCTGCCCTTGCCCGCCGCGATCACTGCCGGCAGGTCGGGGGCAAGCCCGCCACGCATGTAGGCGCTGGGGCGCAGCGCGGCCAGGTCGCCCACGCCCGACACCGCCAGCGTGCGGCCGCCGATGTGGAGCCGGGCGGTCTGGTTCTCCAGCACGCCCAGGCCCATGCCACGGAAGTGCGCCATCCAGCGCCGGTAGCCGTGGTAGTACTCGTGGTTGCCCGGCGCCACCCATACGCCGTGCGGCGCGGCCAGTTCGGCCAGCGGGGCGACGAACGCCGCCGTGTCCTCGACCTCGCCGTCGACCATGTCGCCCGGCAGCACGATCAGGTCCGGGTGCGTGGCCATCACCGCATCGACGACGCGGCGCGTGCGCCAGGTGCGCTTGACCGGGCTGGCGTGCAGGTCGGCGATCACCGCCATGCGCAGGCCGTCCAGTTCCTGCGGCAGGCCCGGCACCACCAGCGCACGCTCATGCACCGCTGGCGGCTTCAGGCCATTGACGATGCCCAGCGTGGCCAGCAGCACGATCAGCGCGGCGGCGGCCTGGTTGGCGCGTGCGCCATGCCACGACGTGGCCAGGGCGGAGGTGCGGGGCGCCAGCCGCGACAGCAGCCAGCCAAGCTCGCGCAGCGCCAGCCAGGCCAGCAGCATCACGAACATCGCCAGCACCCAGCCGAGCACCAACTGGATCCACGCTTCGGCCGCGTACGCCAGCACGTCCATCCGCCACAGCGCGGCCAGGCCCACTCCGACCAGGGCCAGCGCCACGCTGGTGCCAAGGTGCCAGCGGCGCTGCCGCCTTCCGGGAAACTGCACGGGCCACCACAACCACAGGGCAAGCAGCGGCAGGAGCAACGATACGATCAGGGTCATCTGCGGGGAGAGCGGGCGGGCCGGCGCGGACGTTGCCGTCCGGCCGCCATGGAGTCGTTCAAGAGGAAGCAGGAATCATGCGGCACGGCCGCACCGGCGGCGAGAGCGGCGGCTGCACCAGTGCGTTGCTGCAGCGTGGCGACAGACGGACGTCGGCGGCAGCTGACGCTGGCGACGCCGCCGGCATCACCGGGCAACGGAGGCGGCAACACGGCCGCCCCCGTCCACGCCCGGCGCTGCTCAGCCGCCCTGGGTGGCGATCCAGCCGTCGACCTTTTCTTCCAGCACGTCCAGCGGCACCGAACCGTCCTTCAGCACCTCGGCATGGAACTGTCGGATGTCGAACTTGCCGCCCAGCTTCTGTTCCGCGCGCCGCCGCAGCTCCTGGATCTTCAGCTCGCCGGTCTTGTAGGCCAGCGCCTGGCCCGGCCATGCAATGTAGCGCTCGGCCTCGGCCACCGCATCGGGCTCGCTCACCGAGGAATTGGCGAACATGTAGTCCAGCACCTGCTGCCGGCTCCAGCCCTTGGCGTGCAGCCCGGTATCCACCACCAGCCGCACCGCGCGCCACAGCTCGCCCTGCAGGCGGCCAAAATAGCTGTACGGATCGGTGTAAACGCCCAGGTCCTTGCCCAAGCTTTCGGCGTACAGGCCCCAGCCTTCGATGAAGGCGGTCTCGCCGCCGAAGCGGCGGAACGCCGGCACGCCCTGCAGTTCCTGCTGCAGCGCCAGCTGGAAGTGGTGGCCCGGAATCGCCTCGTGCAGGAACAGGTCCTCCGCGTCCCACGTCTTGCGGGTCGGTAGATCGTAGGTGTTGACGTAGAAGATGCCCGGGCGGCTGCCGTCCTCGCTGGGCTGCATGTACTCGCCGCCGGCCGCCGACTTGGCGCGGAACGCCTCGATCGGGCGGATCTCGAAACCGGCCTTCGGCGTCAGCGAGAACAGCTTGGGCACGTTGGCGTTGATCTTCGCCTCCAGCCCACGGTAGTGCTCCAGCAGCGCCGCCTCCGAGCCGAATTCGAACTGCTTGTCGTGCTGCATGAACTTGAAGAAGTCCTGCAGCGAGCCCTTGAAGCCGACCTGCTGCATCACCGTGCGGATCTCGCCGTGGATGCGCTCCACTTCCTTCAGGCCGATCTCGTGGATCTGCTCCGGGGTCTGCGCGGTGGTGGTGCTCTCCTTGGCGTTGAAGGCATACCACGCCTTGCCGTCGGGCAACGCGTCCAGGCCCACCGTGTCGCGGGTCGCCGGCAGGTACTCGTTGGCGATGAAGTCACGCTGCTTCCTGATCGCCGGCAGCAGCTGCTGTTCGATCAGCGTGCGGTAGGCCGCGGCCAGGCGTTCCTTGTCGGCCTGCGCGAAATCGGCCGGCATCGCCTTGATCGGCCCCCAGAACTGGCTGTCCTCGGCGCCCTTGGCCGCCAGGATCTCATCGAACTGCGGCACCACCTTTTCCATCAGCACGCGCGGCTGCACCACTCCGGCCTTCATGCCTTCGCGCATGTTGGCGATCTCGGTATCCAGCAGCACCGGGATGCGCGCGGCGCGCGCCAGCCAGTTGTCGTAGTCCTTCACCGTCTTGAACGGCTGCGCGACCTGGCCCGAGCCCAGCATCACCGCGTAGCTCACGGTCGAGCCCATCTGGTTGACCGGCATCATCCAGCCGGGGAACTTCTCGCCTTCCAGCGACTGCTTCTGCTCCTGGACGAAGATGCGGTAGCTGAGCAGGTCCTGCCCGGCCAGCCCGGCATCGCCGATCTTCTCCGCCTTGTCCAGCCATTCGCGGGTGAAGTCGTGGCTCTGCTTGCGGAACTGCGCCGAGCCGAAATCCGGCAGCTGGTCGTTGTAGCGGTTGTCGCCCTGGAAGGTCGCCTGCAACGGGTTCAGCTTCAGCACGCCCTCCCAGTAGTCGGCATAGAGCTGGTTGAGCCGGGCGGCCTTGTCGGCCTGCGGCGCCTGGCTGGCGGCATCGCCCGCGGCCGGCTGCGTGGACGGGGAACAGGCGGCCAGCACGGTGGCCAGGGACAGCGAAACGGACAGGGCCAGGGGACGCAGCGTCATCGGGAATCCATCGGATGCAGGAAGCCACCAGCGTCCACGCAGCGCTCCCGCCGGGGAAAGGGCCAAAGGTCATTGCCGCGGCGACCATCGCCGCCGCGCCGGCAACGCGTCATAATCCGCGCCCGTTCCCGCGCCCGTTGCGGCGGGCGCCTCCCCCCTTCCGCCCGACCCGGTGCCCCGGTACCCGCGGCCGCGCCCTGCTCCTTAGCTCCTGATGACTACCCCCCACCGCCCGCTGGGCTTCTGGTCCGCCACCGCCCTGGTCGTGGGCAGCATGATCGGCTCGGGCACCTTCCTGCTGCCGGCCACGCTGGCCCCCTACGGCGCCGCCACCCTGGTCGGCTGGGCCATCACCCTGTGCGGCGCACTGCTGCTGGCGGTCACTTTCGCCCGCCTGGCGCGGCGCTGGCCGCAGACCGGTGGCCCGTATGTGTTCGCGCGCAACGCGTTCGGCGAACTGCCCGGCTTCGTGGTGGCGTGGAGCTACTGGATCTCGATGTGGTGCGCGATCGCCGCCATCGCGGTGGCGTTCGCCGGCAGCATCGGCGCCATCTTCCCGTCCCTGACCGCCACCCCGGTGCGCGCGGCCGGCTGCAGCCTGGTCGCATTGTGGCTGTGCGCCGGCGTGAACCTGGCCGGGCTGCGCGAGGCCGGCCGCGTGCAACTGCTGACCACCGTGTTGAAAGTGGTGCCGCTGCTGCTGTTCGGGCTGGTGGCGCTGTGGTTCGTCGACACCCGCCACTACGTGCCGTTCAATCCCAGCGGTGAATCGCTGGGCAGCGTGGCCGCCGCCACCGTGGCGCTGACGCTGTGGGCGATGATCGGGCTGGAAGCGGCGACCGTGCCGGCCGGATCGGTGGACGATGCCCCGCGGACCGTGGCCCGCGCCACCGTGGCCGGCACCGCGATCGCCGGCATCGCCACGGTGCTGGCCTGCACCACCGTGCTCGGCCTGCTGCCGGCGGAGGTGCTGGCCCGTTCCAGCGCCCCGATGGCCGACGCTGCGGCGGCATTGTGGGGCCCGGCGGCCGGCGTGCTGCTGGCGGTGGTGATGGCGGTGTCCTGCGTCGGCGCGCTCAACGGCTGGACCCTGCTGGCGGCGCAGTTGCCGATGGCCGCGGCCCGCGACGGCGTGCTGCCGCGCGCCTTCGCCCGCGAGAACGCGCGCGGCGCCCCGGCCTTCGGCGTCATCGTCAGCTGCCTGCTGGCCAGCGTGCTGGTGATCAGCAACTACAACCGCTCGCTGGTGGACCTGTTCAAGTTCTCGGTGCTGCTGTCCACCGCCGCCACCCTGCTGCCCTACCTTGCCGGCGCAGCCGCCTGGCTGTGGCGCGGCGATGGCCGGGGCTCGCGGCTGGCCGCCGCCGGCGCGCTGGCCTTCAGCCTCTACGCGCTGGGCGGCATCGGCGCCGAAGCGCTGCTGTGGGGCGCCGGCCTGGTCGTGGCCGGGCTGCCGATCTATTTCTGGCTGCGACGGGGTTGATGCGCCGCCGGCAGGCGGCGGGCATCTGCCCTCCGTCGGATGCCGACTTCATTCCCCGACCTGCGACGCCGCGCCGGCGCCGGTGCATCGTGCCGGCCCGCCGTCTGCGGCCTTTCCGGGCAACGCACCGAACCCCATGCGCCGGACGATGAAACCGTCACCATGCCGGATCTGGCGCGACACCGCGGCCGCCACATGCAGGCCGGCCAGGGCCGACAGCGCCCAGGCGCCGTACACATGCACGTACCAGGCGAGCGCCCGTCCTGTTTCGTCGGCCGGCGGGACGAACAGCGCCGGCACCTGCACGCCCGCGAACAGGGTCCGGTCCGCGCCCATCCAGACCCAGATCACGTGGCCGCTCACCGGCAGCAGCAGCGCCAGCGCGTACAGCAGGCCATGGACCCCGCTGCGGATCCATCCCCTCCAGGGCGTGGCATCGTCGGCTCCCGGCACCGGCAGCCACAGGCGCAGGGCCAGGCGCAGCAATGTCAGGCACAGGATCAGCATGCCCAGCCGGAAATGCAGCGGGAACAGCGCCTCGGACAGCGCCGGCGTGGGCGCATGTTCGGCCGCGAACCCGAGCGCGATCTGCAGCGTCAGCAGCAGCGCGAGCAGCCAGTGCAGCAGGCGCAGGGCGAGCGGATAACGCTGCACGCGGCGGCCGCTCACGGCGCGCACTGCGGGTATCCGGGGATGTTCCGGCCCAGCACGATGTCGCGCTGCGCCTCCCAGCCATCGCCGACCCGCACCGGCGTGACGATGCCCGGGCCACCACGGCCCGGCGACGCCTTGCGCGCGACCGCGGGCGTCAGGTGCGGGTCGTCGCGGAACAACACGTCGTCGATGTAGTACAGCGCGCAGCCACGCTCGATCACGTACAGGTGGATGTGCCGGGGCAAGCGGGTTCCCGGGTAGCTGCCCGGGCGCACGGTGAGGAACGCATAGCGCCCGTCGGCATCGGTGGCGGCCCAGCCGCGCAGTCGTCCGTGCTGGCGGACACCCGGTGTGCGGTCGGTCTTCTCGCCCGGGTAGAGGCCCTGCTGGTTGGTCTGGTGCGCATAGACGACCACACCCGGGCGCGGCCGCCCGTGCGCATCGGTAACGCGCCCATGCAGGCGCAGCCGCTGGCCGGGCTCGTCGACCGGCGCCAACCGGGCGCTGGCCGCCGGCGCGGCCGGCAACCCGATCAGCGCCACCTCGCAGTCCTCGCAGGGCCGACCGACGACCGGCGTGGTAGCGGCGCCGGCAGCGCTGCAGGCGGCCAGCAGGACAAACAGCAGCGGCACCCGCACGGCCGGTGCGGCGGGGGATGCAGGGTACGGGATCGACAGTCCGGTGGATCGTTGCATGCGGATGCTCCAGGCAGGGGGCTGTGATGAAGAGCGCCGCCACCGCCTCGGCGTTAACCGCGTCGCCGTGTTAACACTCCACACCGCCGCTCCCTCTTTCCCCGTGTCCCCCCGACCCTCCAGGACATGAAGGCCGCGACCCTCCCGTTGGACATCGCCCGGCACGTACAGGAAGCCCGCCGCGGGTCGCAGGCGGCGTTCGCCTGGCTTTACCGCACCTTCGCCCCGCTGGTGCATGCCATCCACCTGGGCATGGCGCCGCGCGCGCGGGCGGAGGAGCTGACCCAGGAAACCTTCGTCATCGCCTTCGGCAGGCTGGAGCAGTTGCGCGAGCCGGCGCGCTTCGGGCCATGGATCGCGATGATCGCGCGCCGCAACCGGCCCCCAACCGCCCTCGACGAACATGCGCTGGCCGACGCCGACGAACCGGTCTGGCCTGGGGCGGGCCCGGACGCGATGGCGCAGGCCGGCCAGGCACTGCACGCGATCCGCACCCTGCCCGAGGCCTACCGCGAGACCCTGATCCTGCGCCTGGTCGAAGGCCTCAGCGGACCGGAGATCGCCAGCCTCACCGGACTGACCCCGCAATCGGTCCGGGTGAACCTTCACCGCGGCATGCAGCGGCTGCGCGATGCGCTGGGCATCGCCCGGCAGGAGCAAACGAGCGATGGTTGAGACACCCGATCCGCTGTGGGACCCGGACCTGCCGGGCGACCACGAACTCGAGCGGCTGACCACACTGTTGGGCCGCTACCGCCATGTCCCCGGGCCGCTGCCCACCGCACCGACGCTGCGCCGCAGGCGCAGCAGGCGGGTCCTGCCGATGGCCGCGGCCGCCGCACTGGTTGCCGGCATTGCCATCGTCGCCGCGTGGCTGCCATGGCGCCTGCAGTGGAGCGAGCACCGGCAGTGGGCGGTCGAGGTCGAAGCCGATGCCCGCACCCTGCCGGCGACGCTGGCGGTCGGACAGACGCTGGCGACGGCGGCAACGCAGTCGGCCACTTTGCAGGTGGCGCGCATCGGCCGGATGCAGGTGCTGCCAGGGACCCGGGTCCGGCTTACGGACACCCGCACCGGCCACCACCGCCTCGAACTGCTGGAAGGTCGCATCCGTGCGCGCATCTGGGCGCCACCCGGGCATTTCGGCATCGCCACCGGCAGCAGCGAAACCGTCGACCTGGGATGCGCGTTCGAGATGAGCCGCTCGCCACAGGGCGACGGCACCCTGCGCGTCACCAGCGGCTGGGTCATGCACCGCGTGGAAGGCCAGGAAACCCTGGTGCCGGCCGGTTCGACCCTCGACTTCAGCGCCGAACGCAGCGGCATTCCACTGGCCAGCGACGCGGGCGCCGGCTTCCGCACGGCCGTCATCCGCTTCGACCAGGCGATGGCCGCCGGCCAGCGCCCCCCCGATGCCGAGGCCCGGGTCGCACGCGAGGCGACGGCCGCGGACCGGTTCAGCCTGCTCACCCTGCTTACCCGCTATCCGGCGCTGGCCTCCGGGCCGCTCTACACCCGGCTGGCGACAATGTTCGACAGCGCGCCTCCGCCAGGGCACCGCGCGGCGTGGCTGCACGGCGACGTGCAGGCCATGAACCTATGGTGGGAACAGATCCCGCGCCCCCCCAAGGCGTGGTGGTTGAACTGGCGCGACGCGCTGGACCAGGCACCGGCGGTTCCCGCGGCGGGTTGATAATGCATACGATCATCCGGTTCCGCCGACCCAGCGCCCATGCCCGCAGCCCTCACCGCCTCGATCCGCCGCACCCGGCAGCCGCGCGCCATCGCCTTGGCCTGCGCGCTGGCCTGCGCGATCTGGCCGGCGCTGGCACAGACCCCGGACACCCCGCCCTGGGAACCGACCACGCCGGCGCTGGACGACCGCCAGCAGGCCCTGCTCGAGGACATGCTTGCGCGGCTGCCGCCGCAGCGCCCGGGCGTGGCCGACGTGTACGTGCTGGGCGTGGCCGGCGATGCCGACGAGGACGTGTTCCGCAACGAGGTCGCCTACCTGCGGCAGCTGTCGGCACGGCGCTGGGATGCGCCCGGGCGCATGCTGGCGCTGGTCAACCAGCCGGACACGCTGCCGGATGAGGCGCCGCTGCCGCCGGCGACCTACGAAAGCATCGGCCGCGCGCTGGACGGGCTGGGGCAGGTGCTCGACCCTCGCGAGGACGTGCTGTTCGTGTACCTGAGCAGCCATGGCCTGGACGACAGCAGCCTCTACCTGCACACCGGGCCGGACCAGGAGGACTACCTGACGCCGGAGGACCTGGCGCAGCTGCTCGAAGAGGCCGGCATCGGCAATGCGGTGATCGTGGTCTCGGCCTGCTATTCGGGGGGCTTCGTGCCGGTGCTGAAGGCCGCCAACCGCATGGTCATCACCGCTGCGCGCAGCGACCGCCCCTCCTTCGGCTGCGGCAATACCGACAGCGCCACCTGGTTCGGCCGCGCGTTCCTGGTCGAGGCGCTGAACGCCACCGACGACTTCGCCGCCGCCTTCGCCATGGCCCGCGACAGCGTTCGCCGGCGCGAGAAGCAGGAAGGCGAGTTGCCATCGCATCCCCAATTCGCCGCCGGCAAGGCGATCGCGCCGGTGCTGGCGCACTGGCGCGCCGGGCTGCCGGCAAGTGCGCCGGTACCCTATCCGTTCGTGCATGCGCCGTCGGCCCGGTATGGCGCCAGGCTGGAAATGATCTCTCTGCAAGCCGCTTTCCATAGCAAATCGGGAAGAGGGCATGAAGTCCACCCGCCTCCAGAAATTCTGGATAACCCTTCATGAATAAACCCGCTTGAGCCCGTGCGGTCAAGCCCTGTCCATGGACCGTATTCGGGTGCAGAGCCTGTGCATGAAGCCCGGTTTCCCGGGCTTCATGCATACCGTTACTGCACACAGGATGGGATCAGAACATCGTAGCGAGTTCTGGATACTGCTGCTTAGCAAGCTGACGCCCTTCAAGCGGCGCGAGGCGTTCCGCCTGAAGAGCCATAACACCAATGAGATACTGGCAATCCGCCACGGCTGCCTGCGTCGTTTCGACTTCGAATTGCTCCCGCGACGGATAGAACAGACCCTTGGCGCCCTTCAGATCGTAAACATAGTCCAGCGCAATCTGATCCGATTCGAGGCTTAAACCGTAACCGAAAAAATCCTCGGCCAGCTGCATAGCCACTGGCGTCGACAAGGGGAATTTCACCCCCATGCCTTAGAGCCAATCGATTGCAGGCATTTCGCGCACTTCTAGCGTGTCTACAAAGTATGGCCGCTGGAGGCGGTCAGGCTTGTGCTCACGCCACCAGTCGATTCGGTGATTTCGTGTTCTCAAGAAGTCACTTTCCTGCCATGACGCCCCGTGGTCGACTGTCCATTAGGGCATGCCTGCTATCGGCATGGTGCCCTGAGCTTCTGGCTGCACGCCCTTTGCCGTGGAACCAGCAGAAATGGCCTGCTGCGTCCAAGTCGTCAGCGAGCAGATAGATGGCGCCCCCATTCTGCATCATTCCTTGACCAATGTGGCTTCAAAGACACCTCTACCCAAAACAACACCGACAGCCATAATCTCGGAAACAAGGATAAGCGCGCTCTTGATTCCGAAAATATTTTCATATCTCCGGGTAATTACTATATCGACCCCAGGTAGCCGAATTATCGCAAACAGGCACATCGCGACAAGAACAAAGCACACGACAACAATCCAGCTTCGCCTTTGCTTTCGCCCCTCAATCTCGGAAACAAAGGGGTAAACAACATAACGAGAATAATTAAATGCCCGATAAACAAGAAATGGAGACAGCAGAAATGCCAAATAGGCGCATATCAATCGCTCCCTCCAATCCCCGTATCCATGCCCTACAAATAAATTTGCATAATAACTTACCAGCGGCACCCCACCCTCCTGCATGGCCGCTATTAAATTTTCCACATAACTTTTCGACAGAAAATACGGGGTTGTTAGAAAAGCCACTGCCAAAACATAATAAATCAGCAATCTCACCCCACCCATTTCCATAGATTTCATTTTACCTACCACCCCGCAATATCCAACATCCCATTTATCAACCCCATATCCCCCATGCAATTTACCCCCAACTGTCAAGAAAAGAGATTTCGCCCGGCAAGTTCAGTTTTGGAACGCAACTCTTCCTTTGGATGTTGGCAGATGCACAAGGAAACGAAGCCCAAGCCCACCAATTGACCTGACGCAGCGCCGACGCCCCCGCCTTCAGTAGCAGGACGATTCAGAGTCCGGGGTAATGTAGGCGGATGGCATCAGCCCGTCGAGTGCCTTCTTCACCCGCTCCTCGTTGTATTCCCGATGCCAGGTTTCAATGCGACCCGGGCGTGCAACAGATGGAGGAACCAGTGTTCGTCGAGGCACTCGTCGCGCAGGCGGCCTTTAGAAGATTCGACATAGGCGTGCGGTTCGGCTTGCCGGGTTGGATCAGGCGCAGCGCGAAAAAAAATCCATAATTTCCATTATCCATCGTGGCATCAGCAGATATTTGATTGCATTGGTGATGGCTCCCTGCCTGCGCTCGTATTTGGCGCGCTGACAGGGCGGACTACCGGCGGGCGCGCCGCTGCGCTATCTCTTCGTGTGCATGCCCCGCTGGCAAGCAACAGCAAGCACGAATCCCCGTAGAAGCACAGGCTGGCGCGCGATGAGCCGCGACTCCCTCTGCAACAGTCCGCACATTCTTTGCGTGGGGCAAATGGAAAAGCCATATCGCGGACCGACCTGCGCTCCCGCCAGTTGCATCAGGGTTGCGCGTCCTGCAGCCGGTAGGTGGTGTGGCTGCGGTACTCCCTGCCGTTGAGCGTGGTGCGCACCTCGACCGTGTGTTCGCCCACCTCCAGCCGGGTCGGCAACGCCGCGCGCCACAGGTGCGAGGACGGCGTGGCTTCGGGCGAACGGTCGTAGCCGCGCAGCAGGTCGGCCTGGTCGTCGGCCACGTTCTCGGCCAGCAGGCGCGGATCGGGCTGCTCGACCCGCTTCATCGGCTGCCAGTCGCCGCCGTCGACGCGGAACTCCACCGGCAGGCCGTCATGGCCCATGAACACGTTGGCGTACACCCCCCACGCCGGGTACGCGCCATGCCGCAGCACCCGGGGCGCATGCAGCGCGATCTGCATGTCCTCCGGCGCACGGGCGACGCGGTACTCCACGCTGTAGCGGCCCTGCGGCTGCACGTTGAGCAGGCCGTAGCCGTTGGGCGTGCCATCGGACATGGTGGTGTCGGGAATGCCCTGCGCATCCTTCACTCCGGACCAGAACGCACCGCAGGCCGCACCGACGTTGTATTCGTGCAGCGGCCGTGCGCCCTTCCAGCCCTGCGCCGCGCTCCAGAACACCTGGCTCTGGTTGTGGGTATGGCCGCTGAGCACCAGCGGGTGCGGCAGCTTCTCGAGCAGCGCGAACAGGCGCGCGCGATCCTCGGCGCGGAAGCCGCGGTCGAACAGCGGGATGTGCAGGCCCAGCACCACCAGCCGGTCCCTGGGCAGGGTCGGCAGGTAGCGCTCGAGGAAGGCGAACTGGTCTTCGCGCAGGCCGCCGACATACGCCGGCTTCTGCCCCGGCAGGGCGATGACGTCGTCCAGGCCGATGAACACCATCGACGGTTCTTCCCAGGCATAGGTGTCCGGGCCGAGCTGGCGGTGGAAGCTGTCCAGCGCGTCGGCATCGCTGCGCGCGCCCAGGTCCATGTCGTGGTTGCCGGGCACGTGCAGCCACGGCACCCCCAGCGAGGTCACCGCCTTGACCAGCAGCGGATACAGCGCCGGGTCGTCGTTGCTGATGTCGCCCAGGGTCATGCCCAGCCGCGCTTGGTGGCGGCCACGCAGCGGCGCGACGATGTCGCGCTCGAAGTAGTCCACGTCCAGCGTGCTGGAGGTCTGGCTGTCGGCCATCACCAGGGCCTGGAAACTGTCCGCCGCATCCGCCTGCGGCACCAGCGCGAACGGGCGGCATTGGGTACCCGCCACCTCGCCCGCGCGCGGGCGCCAGATATCGGGCAGGCCATCGGCACGCGCGGCGGCACGACGGCCCGCGGGCTTGATGACGAACACGACGGGCTGCGGCGAATCCGGCAGCCGGTAGCGGCCCTCGCGGCCGGTGACGGCGATGTGCTCGCCGTCGGACACGCGGATGCCCGGCAGCGGCTGTTCCCCCGGGTCGCGCACGCCATTGCCGTTGGCATCGTCGAACACCGCGCCCTCCACGCAGGACGCGGCCGCGGTCAGCGGTACGCAGGCCAGCAACAGGCCGGCGAACAGGGAATGGCGCATGCGAGCCTCGTCAGGCGAACGGACAGGCCGCCATTATCGCGCCGTCATGCCACGCGCGCATGGCGCCGGGCCGGCCAGGGACGGCAGGCGCCCGCGCCACACCTGCGTTCAGCGTGCCGCCTTCTCCGCGGCCCTGGCGTGGCGCTGTTCCAGCACCGCCACCGCATCGTCCAGCGACAGCCCGCGCGCGCGCAGCAGTACGATCAGGTGGAACAGCAGGTCGGCCGACTCGCCCAGCAGCTCGTCATCGCGCTGGACCACGCCGGCCAGCGCCGTCTCCACGCCCTCCTCGCCCACTTTCTGGGCGATGTGGCGGGTGCCTTTCTCGAACAGCTTGGTGGTGTAGCTGTTGAGCGGGCGGTCGTGTTCGCGCTGCCGGACCAGTGCGTCCAGCGCGCCCAGGAACTGCCCCGGCGCGTCGCCGAAACAGCTGTTGCTGCCGGTGTGGCAGGTCGGCCCGTGCGGGTGCGCGCTGACCAGCAGGGTATCGCCGTCGCAGTCGGCACGGATGGCCACCAGCTCCAGGTGGTGGCCCGAGGTCTCGCCCTTGGTCCACAGGCGCTGCTTGCTGCGGCTGAAGAAGGTCACCCGGCCGTCGCGCAGGGTCCGGTCCAGCGCGGCGCGGTCCATGTAGCCGAGCATCAGCACGCGCAATGTCGCCGCGTCCTGCACGATGACCGGCATCAGCCCGCCGACCTTGTCCCAGTCCAGCGCGGTCGTGTCGAAGGTTGTTTCAGTAGACATCGCGTACCTCGATCTGTTGTTCGCGCAGGAACCGCTTGAGTTCAGGAATGGCGATGGCCCCGGAGTGGAACACACTGGCCGCCAACGCGCCGTCGACGTCGGCCTGTTCGAATACGTCGGCGAAATGCCCGGGCGTGCCGGCGCCGCCTGAGGCGATCAGCGGCACGCTGCACAGGGCGCGGGCCTGGCGCAGCTGGGCGATGTCGTAGCCGTTGCGCACGCCGTCGCTGTCCATGCAGTTGAGCACGATCTCGCCGGCACCGCGCTGCTGCGCCTCGCGCAGCCAGTCCAGGGTCAGCCGTGCCTCGTCGCGGGTGCGCGCCGGGTCGCCGGTGTAGGAGCGCACGCGCCACTGCCCGTCGGGTTCGCGGATCGAGTCGATGCCGACGACCACGCATTGCTGGCCGAATGCCGCGGCCAGCTCGCCGATCAGCGCCGGCCGCTCCAGCGCCGGGGTGTTGATCGAGATCTTGTCGGCGCCGGCATTGAGGATCGCACGCGCGGTGTCCACGTCGCGGATGCCGCCAGCCACGCAGAACGGGATGTCGATCAGGCGTGCGACACGCTCGATCCAGCCCCGGTCCACCGAGCGCCCCTCCGGGCTGGCCGAGATGTCGTAGAACACCAGTTCGTCGGCGCCCTGGTCGCGGTAGCGCAGCGCCAGCTCGGTGATCCCGCCCATGTCGACATGGTCGCGGAAGCGCACGCCCTTGACCACGCGGCCATCGCGCACGTCCAGGCAGGGAATGATGCGGCGGCTCAACATGCCAGCGCCTCCTGCAGCTGCAGCCGGCCTTCCAGCAGCGCCTTGCCCAGTACCGCGCCGGCGCAGCCGGCCGCGCGCGCCGCGGCCACGTCGGCGACATCGCGCACGCCACCGGAAGCCTGTACCGCCACCCCGGGCAACAGCCGCGACAGGTGCGCGTACAGGTCCAGGTTGGGACCGGACAGCATGCCGTCGCGGGCGATGTCCGTGCACAGCAGGTGCTGCATGCCCGCCTGCGCATAGCGCACGGCGAGTTCGTCCAGGGTGACATCGGCGGTCTCGGTCCAGCCGTGCACCGGCAACCGCCACACGCCATCGTCGCCTTGCCGCGTGTCCAGCGCGATGGTCAGCCGCGCGGCGCCGAACTCGTGCAGCCACGCCAGCACCTGCGCGGGCTCGCGTACCGCCAGCGAACCGACCACCACGCGGCTCGCGCCGGCATCGAGGATGCGGGCCACGTCGTCGCGGCAACGCACGCCGCCACCGGTCTGTACCTGCAGCCGGGTGTCCGCGGCGATCCGTGCCAGCAGGGGCGCCAGGGTGTAGCCACCGGCCCTGGCCGCGTCCAGGTCGACCAGGTGCATCCACTGCGCGCCGGCGGCGGCGAAGGCCTGTGCGCGCGGCAACGGATCGTCGCCGTAGGTGGTCTGCTGCGCATAGTCGCCCTGCAACAGGCGCACCACCTGCCCATCGCGGATATCGAGCGCGGGATAGACGGTAAAGCTCATGAAAGATCGCTCTCGATGAAATTGCGCAGGATGCGCGCGCCGGGGCCGGCCGAACGTTCGGGATGGAACTGCGCACCGCACAGGCGGCCACGCTGCACCACCGCGGTGAACAGGCCGCCGTGGTGGCACGCGGCCACGGTATCGGAAGTGACCGGTGCGGCGTAGCTGTGCACGAAATAGGCGCTGGAGCCGGGCGTCACGCCGTCCAGCAGCGGCGACTCGCGCAGCGCCAGCAGCTTGTTCCAGCCCATGTGCGGCACCCGCACGCCCACCGCCGGATGCAGGCGCCGCACCACCCCCGGCAGCAGCCCCAGGCACTCCACCCCGCCTTCCTCGGACCCCTCGAACAGCAGCTGCATGCCCAGGCAGATGCCCAGCAGCGGCACCTGCAGTTCGCGCAGCGGCTGCACCAGCCCCTGCGCGTGCAGCCGGCGCATGCCTTCGGCGGCGGCGCCGACGCCGGGCAGGATCACCCGCGAGGCGCCTTCCAGGCCGGCGGGCTCGCGCACCATGCGCACCGCCACGCCCAGCCGCTCCAGCGCATAGCGCACCGAGCCGAGGTTGGCGCCGCCGGCATCAATCAGGCCGACCGTGGTCACAACGCCCCCTTGGTCGATGGCAGCTCGGTGCCCTCGCGACGGATCGCCTGGCGCAGGGCGCGGGCCAGCGCCTTGAAGCAGGCCTCGATCTTGTGGTGGTCGTTGTCGCCCTCGACCTTGAGGTTCAGGTTCAACCCGGCCGCATCGCACAGCGAGCGGAAGAAATGCGGCACCAGTTCGGTGGGCATGTCGCCGACCCGCTCGCGCTTGAACACGCCCTCGAACACGAAGTACGGGCGGCCGCTGAAATCCAGCGCGGCGCTGGCCAGGGTTTCGTCCATCGGCAGGGTGAAACCGTAGCGGCCGATGCCGCGCTTGTCGCCCAGCGCCTCGCGCAGCGCCTGGCCCAGCGCCAGGCCGGTGTCCTCGATGGTGTGGTGTTCGTCGATGTGCAGGTCGCCCCTGGCCTGCACTTCCAGCGCGAAGCCGCCATGGCGGCCGATCTGGTCGAGCATGTGGTCGAAGAACGGCAGGCCGGTGTCCACCTGCGACGCCGCGGCCCGGTCCAGGTCGACGGCGACGCGGATCTGCGTTTCCCGGGTATCGCGCTGCACGACGGCGCGGCGCGGCGCATCGGCCAGCTCGTGGGCGATGCCGTCCCAGTCCCATTGCCCGCCGAACTGCGCGGTGCGCAGCTGGAAGCCGCGGATCCGCAGGTTCTCGGCGAACTGGATGTCGGTGGGCCGGTCGCCGACCACCGCCGAGCGCGCCCAGTCGATCGAGCGGTCCTGCAGGTAGGGCAGCATCATGCCGATACCCGGCTTGCGGTTGGGGCTGTTGTCGGCCGGCCAACTCGGGTCGATGAGCACCTCGCGGAACACGATGCCCTGGCTGGCGAAGATCTGCAGCATCAGGTCGTTGGGGCCGTCGAAGCTGGCCTGCGGGTAGCTGTCGCTGCCCAGCCCGTCCTGATTGGAGACGATGACGAACTGGTAGCCGGCGTCGCGCAGGCGCAGCATCGCCGGGATCACGTTCCTGACGAAGCGGATCTTCTCGTAGGCGTCGATCTGGAAATCAGCCGGCTCCTCGATCAGGGTGCCGTCGCGGTCGACGAACAGGATGGGGGTCATGCTGCAGGCTCCAGCGTGGCGAGCACGCCCAGTACGCGCGCGTTCTGTTCAGGGGTACCGAGGGTGATGCGCAGCGCGTCGTGCAGCTGCGGCGCGCCGCGCTGGTCGCGCACCACCACCCCGGCGACCAGCAGCCGCTGGAACGCGGCCTCGGCGTCGACCAGGCGCACCAGCAGGAAATTGGCGTCGGACGGGTACACCCGGCGCACGCCGGGCAACTGCGCCAGCGCGGCGCGCAGGCGCTCGCGCTCGGCGCGTACCAGGGCGATGCGTTCGCGCGTGCGCGCCAGCGCCGCGTCGTCCAGCCCGGCCAGCGCCAGCGCCGAACACGGCGCCGGGATCGGGTACGGTGCCTGGCAGTTGCGCAGCACCGCGATCAGCCCGGCATCGGCGATCACGCAGCCGATGCGCGCCGCCGCCAGCGCATGCGCCTTGGACAGCGTGCGCAGCACGGCGATGTTGTCATGCCGCGGCAGCAGGCTTGCCGCCGAAGGCTCGTCGGCGAATTCGGCATAGGCCTCGTCGACCACCACCAGCGCCTGCCCGCGCAGCGCCGCGGCCACCCGCTCGACCTGCGCCAGGCCGATGCTCGACCCGCCCGGGTTGGAGGGCGAGCACAGGAACACCAGGCGTGCATTGCCCTGTTTCGCGGTGGCGATGATGGCCTCGATGTCCGGCACCAGCCCGGCATCGTCATCGCGCAGCGGCACCTCCAGCGCGGGCGCGTTCTGCAGCCGCGCGCTGACCGCATACATGCCGAACACCGGCGGCGTGTACAGCACGCCATCGCGGCCGGGCGCGCACAGCGCGCGCACCAGCAGGTCGATGGCTTCGTCGCTGCCGCGCCCGATCAGCAACTGCTCGGACCTGCACCCGTAAAGCGCGGCCAGGCGTTCGCGCAGCGCCTGCGGCTGCGGCTCGGGATAGCGCCGGCACAGCGCCGCCGCATCGCCCGGGTTGGGCCACGCCGATTCATTGGCATTGAGCCAGATCTCGCCTTCCAGCCGGGTGCTGCGCGCGGACGCATACCCGGCGAAGCCGCGCAGGTCCTCGCGCACCAGGTCGAGCACGCCGCTCATTGCGCCACCTCCAGCCGCAGCGCGACCGCGTTGGCGTGCGCGTCCAGCCCTTCGGCGCGGGCCATCACCAGCGCGCACGGCCCGATCCCGGCAATGCCCTGCGCGCTGGCGGCCTGCACGCTTATCTGGTTCTGGAAGCTGGCCACGCTGACCCCGCTGTAGGCGCGCGCGGCACCGGCGGTGGGCAGCACGTGGTTGGTGCCGGAGCAGTAGTCGCCGAGCGCTTCGGGCGTGTAGTCGCCCAGGAACACCGAACCGGCCGCCTCGACCCGCTCCAGCCAGTCGCGCGGCTGCCGCAGCGCCAGGATCAGGTGCTCGGGCGCGTAGCGGTTGGAGATGGAGAATGCCTGCTCGATCGACGCGACCTGGACCAGCAACGAGGCCGCCAGCGCCTGCCGGGCGATGGTTTCGCGCGGCAGCCGCGCCACCTGGCGCTCCACTTCGTCGCGCACCGCGGCGATCAACGCGGCGTCGTCGCTGAGCAGCAGCACCTGCGAGTCGGGGCCGTGTTCGGCCTGCGACAGCAGGTCGGCGGCGACGAAGGCCGGGTTGGCACCGGCATCGGCGATCACCAGCACCTCCGACGGCCCCGCCGGCATGTCGATGGCCGCGGCACCGGCCTGCGCCACCTGCTGCTTGGCCTCGGTGACGTAGGCATTACCCGGCCCGAACAGCTTGTCGCAGGACGGAACGGTTGCGGTGCCCCAGGCCATCGCCGCGATCGCCTGCGCGCCGCCGATCTTGTAGACCTGGTGCACGCCGGTCAGCCGGGCGGCCACCAGCACCGCCGGGTCGGCGGTACCATCGCGGCGCGGCGGCGTGCACAGCACCACCTGGCGGCAACCGGCCAGTTTCGCCGGCACGCCCAGCATCAGCGCGGTCGACGGCAGTGGCGCGCTGCCGGCCGGTACGTACAGGCCGACGCGGGCGATGGCGCGGACGACCTTGCCGCAGACCACGCCCGGCGCGGTCTCCACCGAGTACGGCTGGGCCATGCCGGCGCGGTGATAGGTGTCGATGCGTTCGGCCGCCTGCTGCATGGCGATGCGCAGTTCCGCCGGCACCGCCTGCTCGGCGGCGGCGAACTCGGCTTCGCTCACCTCGAAGCATTCCAGCGCCACCCCGTCCAGGCGCGCGGTGATGTCGCGCAGCGCGGCGTCGCCGCCGTCGCGGACCTGCCCGATCAGTGCCTCCACCGCGGCGCGGGTCTGCGCGGCCACCGCCTGTGCCGGCCGGGTCAGCGCGCGTGCCTGCGCGTCGGCATCCAGTGCGTTCCAGTCGATGATGTTCATGCCAGCGACTTCTCCACGGCCAGCACCATCAGCCCCTGGGCGCCGGCGCGCTCGAGTTCTTCCAGCCGCTGCCAGCTCAGCGCGCCGTTGCACATGGTCTGCAGGCGCACCGACGTGCCATCGCCCGGCAGCCGCAGCAGCGGCTCGGCGTCGGGCAGCAGCCGCGCCAGCGCATCCACGCGTTCTTCGGCGGCCGAGAACATCAGCAGCTTGCGGTCCTGCACCCTGCTCAGGCCATCCAGGCGGCGCAGCAGCATCGCCATCAGCCCGGCACGGGCGTCGTCCAGTTCGTGCACCGGGCCGGCCAGTACCGCCTCGCTGTCCAGCAGCGTTTCCACCGGCCTGAGCTGGTTGGCCGCGAGCGTGGCGCCGCTGGACACCAGGTCGCAGATCAGGTCGGCGGTACCCAGCTTCGGCGCGATCTCCACCGAACCGGACAGTTCCACCACCTGTGCGTCCACGCCCTTGTCGCGCAGCCATGCGGCGAGGATGGCCGGATAGCTGGTGGCGATGCGCTTGCCCGACAGCTGCGCCACGCCCTGCCAGTCCCAGTCCTCGGGCACGGCGATCATCAGCCGGCACTGGCCGAAGCCAAGCCCGCGCAGCGGCTGGTAGGCATCGGGCAGGCCCAGCTGGCGGCGCGCCTTGGCCTGCTCGTCCAGTTCATTCAGGCCGACCACGCCGAGGTCGCAGACGCCATCGGCGATCAGCCCGGGAATATCGTCGTCGCGCACCAGCAGCAGGTCCACCGGCAGCGACTCGCCGAAGCAGAACAGCTTGTCGCGGCTCTGCCGCCAGCTCAGCCCGCAGGCGGCCAGCAGGCTGCGCGCCGGGTCGGCCAGGCGCCCGCTCTTCTGGATGGCGATACGCAGCCGGTCGCGGGCCGGCGCGGAGGAGGAAGCACTCATGGGTCTTGTCTCAGTTGGATTCGGCTTTGCGCGCGGACAGGCGCTCGATGGCGACGGCATATCCGCCGGCGCCATGCTCGAGCGAGCGCGCAACCCGGCCGATGGTGGTCACGCTCACCCCGGTCAGGTCGTAGATTTCGCGATACGGCACGCCCTTGCGCAGCAACGGAACCACCCGCCAGCGGTCGGCCATCGCCTCCAGCTCCGCCGGCGTGCACAGGTCGCGCAGGAACGCCTGCACGTCCTGCGGCCGCTCCAGCGCGGCGAACGCACGCGCCAGCGCCTTGAGGGAAGCGTCGGAGGCCTTTTCGCGGTCGGGGTCTGGGCGCGGTTTCATACGTACCAATGTAATAGCGTGCTAATACATTAGTCCAAACCATGCGCCCGGTCAAACCGGCGCGGCGCCCGGCTTCCGGGCATGAAAAAGGCCCCGCGATGCGGGGCCTGGGGTGCGGGCGCGGCGCGGGCGCTCAGCGCGCCATGGCGCGGGCCTGTTCCAGTTCCACCTGCAGGGTGGATGCCAGCTCGTCGCGGGCGACCTCGAACTGCTGCTCGCGCAACAGGTCCTTGACCGCGACCACGCCGCGCGCCAGCTCGTCGTCGCCGGCCAGTACCACAAAGCGGATGCCGGCCTTGGCCGCGTACTGGAACTGCTTGCCGATCTTCTTCGGCTCCATCTGCACTTCGGTGTTGATGCCGCCGGCACGCAGGCGGCGGGCGATGTCCAGCGACTGCGGCATCGCCGCCTCGTCCATCAATGCCACTATGGCCTGCACGCTGCTCTCGGCGATGCCCTCGATCAGGCCGGCCTCGCGCAGCTGCCAGAACAGCCGGGTCAGGCCGATGGAAATGCCCACGCCCGGCAGCCGGCTCTTGGTGTAGTGGCTGGCCAGGTCCTCGTAGCGCCCGCCGGAACAGATCGAACCGATCTGCGGGTGGTCCAGCAGGGTGGTCTCGTAGACGGTACCGGTGTAGTAGTCCAGCCCGCGGGCGATGGAGAAATTCAGGCAATAGGCGCTTTCCGGCACTCCCAGCGCCTTGACCAGTTCCAGCACCTCGCGCAGCTCGGCGGCGCCGGCACGCAGCGATTCGCTGGCGGCGGCACCGGCATCGGCCAGTACCGCGTCGATCCTGGCCAGCGCGTCGGCATGCGACTGCGAGCGCACCTCGACGAAGGCCAGGATGCGCTCCACCGCGGTGGTTGGCAGGCCGAAATCCGCGCCGACCAGGGTCTCGCGCACATAGTCGGCACCGCGCTTGTCGAGCTTGTCGACCTCGCGCAGCACCAGTGCCTGCAGCTGCGGATCGGACACGCCCTGGGCCTCGAAGAAGCCGCGCATCAGCTTGCGGTTGTTCAGCTGTACCGCGAAGCTGCCGATGCGCAGTTCCGAGAACACCGCGTGGATCACCGCCAGCACCTCGGCGTCGTAGCGGATGCTCAGCGCATCCTTGCCGATCACGTCCACGTCGCATTGGTAGAACTCGCGGAAACGGCCGCGCTGGGCGCGCTCGCCGCGGTACACCCGCTGCATCTGGTAGCGGCGGAACGGGAAGGTCAGCGCGTGCTCGTGCTCGGCCACGTAGCGCGCCAGCGGCACGGTCAGGTCGAAGCGCAGCGCCATCTCCGGCAGCCCCTTCTCGGCGGACCCGGCGGCATTGGCCAGGGCCCCGGTGGACTGCACGAAATAGACCTGGCGCTCGGTCTCGCCGCCGGACTTGGTCAGCAGGACGTCGGACAGCTCGAACACCGGGGTCTCCACCGGCAGGAACCCGAAGCGCTCGTAGTTGCGGCGGATGACGTCCAGCATGCGCTGGAACGCAATCTGCTCGCGCGGCAGCAATTCCATGATGCCGGGCGGGGTACGGGGCTTGATCACGGGCGAAACTCCTGCAAACAGTGGGGATGAGCGGACGCCAATTCTAGCGCCACCCCGCCCACGCCGACCGCATGAAGTATCATGGGCGCACACCCCCCGCCGCGACGCCATGACCCGGTCCGTCCCCGGTTCCGAGCCAAACTCCGTACCGCCCCCCGTTTCCGAAGGAAGCGGCGCGCGCGAGTGCCTGCACTGTTCGGTGCGGCACCTGTCGGTGTGCTCGGCGCTTTCCTGCGACGAGGTGCGGGCGCTGGAACAGATCACCCTGTCCATGCCGGTGCCGATGGGCACCACGCTGGCGCGCAGCGGCGAGCCCCGCGCGCATGTGTTCACGGTCACCGAAGGCGCGCTGCGGCTGGTCCGCACGCTGGCCGACGGCCGCCGCCAGGTCAACGGTTTCGTGCTGCCCGGCGACTACGTGGGCCTGAGCGGCAGCGACCTGCACCGCTACGATATCGAGGCCATCGCCGACAGCCGGGTGTGCCGGGTGGCGACCTCGCAGATGCGCGACCTGCGCCAGCGTTACCCGCACCTGGAGCGCAAGCTGCTGCAACGCGCCTGCCAGGAACTGGATGCCGCCCAGGACAACGCCATGGCGCTGGCGCGGCTGCAGCCGCCGGAACGGCTGGCCGATTTCCTGCTGCGCCTGGCCGCGCGCGAGGCGATGCTGGGCCAGGTCGGCAACCGCGTGGCGCTGCCGATGGGCCGTGGCGACATCGCCGACCACCTTGGCCTGACCATGGAAACGGTGAGCCGCACCTTCACCAAGCTGCGCCAGCAGGGGCTGATCGCCCTGCCGCACCTGAACGTGGTCGAGATCCTCGACTTCACCGGCCTGCAGCGGCTGGCCAACGACGACCTCGGCTGAGCCCCGGCCCGCGTTTGACGCCCCCCCGCCCGGCCCTGCAAGCTGGGTGCGACCGCCGCGCCACCGCCGGCGGCTGACCCGGGAGGCCTCATGTCGCGCCTGATCGCCACACTGCTCTCCATCGCCATCGGCATCGGTTTCATGCTGCTGGTCCTCTACGCCTGGCCGGCCATCGCCGCCTACAACGCGCTCCCCGCCTGGCTGGCGCAGGCCGGGTTGTCCGGCACCGCCTGGTACGGCGCGCTGACCGTGCAGGACTTCGCGATCAACCTGCTGCTCGCCCTGCCCGCGGCGTGGCTGCTGCGGCGGCTGGGCCGCGACCGGCTGCGCTTCCACTGCGCGCTGGCGACGCTGACCTTCGCCACCGCGTTCACGGTCGCGGCCGGCCTGCCGGTGTTCTCCGCCGGCGGCTTCATCGTTGCCGGCTGGCTGCTGATGCTGGCCGCACTGCCGCTGGCGACCTGGCTGCTGGGCCTGCGCGGGCGCGGCAACCGGCACCAGCCCTCCGGCCCCCTGCCCAGGCCACGCGCGGCCTGAGTCCGCAGGCCGGTCTGGCGCCATTTTCGCCAGACCGGCGCGAACGCCCGCCGCTGCTGGCGCGGCGGGCACTTGTCCACAGGCTTTCCTCGGCACGCTCCACATCCGCTGTGGACAACGCGGCGGGTGCCGGCGTCAGCGCAGCAGCGTGTCGCGCAGCGCGGCGTATTCCGGGGCGCAGGGCTCGGCATGGGCCGGGCGCCGCAGCAGCTCGGCCAGTGCCGGCGGCACCGGCACCTCGCAGCCGACCAGGGGCTCGACCACCGCCTCGAACTTGGCCGGATGCGCCGTTGCCACCACCGCCCAGTGCTCGCGCGCCGCCGCCTCGCCGCTGGCGCGCAGCTGCTCCAGCACCCGCACCGCGGTAGCGGTATGCGGGCACAGCACTTCGCCGTGCCGCCGATAGCGCGCGGCGATGGTGTCGGCGATGGCCTCGTCATCGACCGCGCGCGCGACGAACTGGCCGCGCAGCACGGCGTCGTCGCCGGCATACAGCCAGCGCAGCCGCTCGAAGTTGCTGGGTGCGCCGACGTCCATCGCATTGGCCAGGGTGGCCACGCTGGCACGGGCCTGGTACGGGCCGCCACCGAAGTAGTCCGGCAACACCCGGTTGGCATTGGTGGCCAGCACGATCCGGCCCAGCGGCACGCCCAGTGCGCGCGCCATGACCGCCGCCATCGCGTTGCCAAGGTTGCCGGTGGGAACCACGACGTTCAGCAGTGCGTCCTGCGCGGCCTGGTGGGCCAGTGCCGCGTGCGCGTAGTAGGCCATCTGCGGCAGCAGGCGGCCGAGGCTGATGCTGTTGGCCGAACTCAACGGCACCCGCGCCTGCAGGTCCGCGTCGTTCAATGCCTGCTTGACCATGGCCTGGCAATCATCGAACGAGCCGGCCACGCGCAGCGTGCGGATGTTGCCGCCCAGGCAGCCCAGCTGGTGCGCCTGCCGCGGCGACACCCGCCCATCCGGGTACAGCACCACCACCTCCAGCCCGGGCTGGCCGTGGAATGCCGCGGCGACGGCCGCGCCGGTGTCGCCGGAGGTCGCGACCACGATGGTCAGCGGCCGCGTCTGGTCGGCCCGCAGCCGCGACAGGCTGGCGGCAAGGAAACGCGCGCCGAAATCCTTGAACGCGGCCGTAGGGCCATGGAACAGCTCGAGCACGTGATCGTTGCGGGTGGCCAGGCGGCGCAATGGCGCCGGGAAATCGAACGCCTCGGCACAGATCCGCGGCAGCTCCGGCTCCAGCCCGTCGCCGGCGAAGAATGGCTGCAGCAGCGTGGATGCGGTATCGGCCAGCGAAGCGCCCGCCTGCAGGGTCCGGGGCGCCGGCATCTGCTGCGGCACGTAGAGACCGCCATCGGGCGCAAGGCCGGCGGCGATGGCCTGGCTGAGCGTGGCGGCAGGTGCGTTGTTGCGGGTGGAGATGAAGTGCATTGGGAGAGGATTCCGTGAAAGCGCCCCGCGGGAGGGCGGGGATTCAAAGCAGGCGCGCGCCCGGGCTGTCCAGCGGCGTCACCCAGCTCTGGCTGTCGAAGCCGGCAGCGGCGAAAGCGGCCCGCACCTCCGCTGCGGCGGCCTGCGCGGCTTCGGCGGTCTCGAACCATGCGAACACACTGGGGCCGGCGCCGGAAATGCTGGCGCCCATGGCGCCGGCCGCCAGTGCCGCCTGCTGGGCGGCGGCGAAGCCGGCGATCAGCGGTGCGCGGCGCGGCTCGACCAGCACATCGCGCAGGCCTGCGCGGACCAGCCCGGCGTCGCCTGCATGGCAACCGGCCAGCACCAGCGCCAGGTTGGTGCTCTGCGCGACGAATTCCCCGAGCGCATAGCTTCCCTGCAGCGCCGCGCGCGCGCGACGGGTTTCCAGCTGCGCATCCGGATGCACCAGCAGGCTGTGCCAGTTTGGCGGCACCGGCACCGGCACCAGCCGCTCCAGGGTGGAAAGCACCAGTCCGCCCAGGAACATCGGCCCGAGGTTGTCGCCATGGCGGCTGCCACTGGCCACGGCCTCGCCGTCGAGCGCATGCAGGTACAGCTGCTCCCGGCCCAACGGCGTATCCAGCAGCGCATTGGCCGCGACCAGCGCGGCCACGCATGAGGCCGCCGAGCCGCCCATGCCGGAACTGAGCGGAATACCCTTGTCGATCTCGATCTCGAAGCCGAACGGCACGGCCAATGCCTGCCTCAGCGCGATCAGCGCCGCGCCGGCGGTGTTGGCGGCCGCCTGCCTGGGCAGGTCCACGGCGGCGCCGCGGATCGCCGCGATGCGGACCTCCGGGGCGTCGATGCGGCGTACCGTCACCGTGTCGCCGACACCCGCCACGGCATAGCCAAGCAGGTCGAATCCGACCGCCACGTTCGCCACCGAGGCCGGCGCGAAGGCGCGCGTCTGGTCCCGGCCGGCCACCGCCTGCATTGCTTGCCTGCTCACAGTCGCGCGCCCTCCCCCGCAGCCACCCGCAGCACGTCGGCGAACACCCCGGCGGCCGTCACTTCCGGGCCGGCGCCCGGCCCCTGCACCACCAGCGGATTGTCGCAGTAGCGGCGGGTGCGGAACTGCACCACGTTGTCGGTCAGGCGCAGGTTGGCGAAGGCATGGTCAGCGGGCAGCTCGACCAGGCCGACCGTGGGCCGCTGCCCCGGCTCGAAGCGCGCGACATAGCGCAGCACGTTGCCGCGCCCGCGGGCGTCGGCCAGGCGCTGGCCGAAGCCGGCATCGACCTCGTGCAGGCGGGCCATGAAGTCCTCCACGCCGCCCTGCTGCAGGTCCGCGGGCACCAGGCCTTCCACCGCCACGTCCTCCAGGCTGAGCGCGTGCCCGGCCTCGCGCGCCAGGATCACCAGCTTGCGCGCCACGTCCACCCCGGACAGGTCGTCGCGCGGGTCCGGCTCGGTGTAGCCCATCGCCCGCGCCTGCGCGACCAGCTGCGAGAACGGCACGCTGCCGTCGTATTTGTTGAACAGCCAGGCCAGCGTGCCGGAGAAGATGCCGGCGACCGCGGTGACCTCGTCGCCGGTATCGACCAGGTCGCGCAGGGTGGTGATGACCGGCAACCCGGCCCCTACCGTCGCCTCGTAACGGAAGCGCGCGCCGGTGGCGGTGGCCGCCTCGCGGATCGCCTGGTAGCGCGCCAGCGGCCCGGAACCGGCCTGTTTGTTGGGCGTGACCACGTGGATGCCGGCGGCGAGCCAGCCGGCATAGCGGTCGGCCACGTCCGCGCTGCCGCTGCAGTCGATGACCAGGGCGTGCGGCAGGCGCGCGGACAGCAGGTGCTCGGTGAAACGGTCCAGGTCGGCCGGCTCGGCGCCGGCCTCGAACGCAGCCTTCCAGTCGCCCTGCACGCCGCGTGCGTCCAGCAGCATGCGGTTGCGCGACAACACCGCGCGCAGGCGCAGGTCCAGCTTCGCCCGCGCCAGCAACTGCGGCTGGGCCAGGTGCAGCTGCTCCAGCAGCGCGGCGCCGACGTTGCCCGGCCCGATCACCCCGACCGAGAAGGTCTGCGGCGACAGCCAGAACCCGGCATGCGCGGCACGCAGCGCCTTGGTCGCGTCGCGGGCGTCGATGGCCACGGAAATGTTGCGTTCCGACGACCCCTGCGCGATGGCCAGGATATTGACCTGCGCCCGCCCCAGCGCCTCGAACAGGCGCGCGGCCACGCCCGGCTGGCCGGCCATGCCGTCGCCGACCGCGGCCAGCACGCTCACGTCCCCGGTCAGCTGCACGCGCTGCACCTGGCCGGCAGCCAGTTCATGCGAGAACGCCTGCACCAGCGCATCGCGCGCGCGCGCCGCTTCGGCCTGGCGCACCACGCAGCAGATCGAGTGCTCGGACGAGCCCTGCGAGATCATCACCACCGACACATGCGCGTTGCGCAGCGCCGCGAACACACGCTCGGCGGTACCCGGCACGCCGATCAGGCCGGTGCCCTCGACGTTCAGCACCGCCAGGTCGGGGCTGAGCGTCAGCCCCTTGATCGGCCCCCTGCCGGCACTGACCGCGGTGATGCGGGTGCCCGGATGCTCGGGGTGGAAGGTGTTGCGGATGATGATCGGCAGGCCGCGCTCGATCGCCGGGGACATGGTCTGCGGGTGTACCACCTTGGCCCCGAAATAGGCCAGTTCGCAGGCTTCGTCGTAGCTCAGGGCTTCCAGTTGCACGGCCTCGGGCACCACCCGCGGATCGGCCGAGAGCACCCCGTCCACATCGGTCCAGATGTGCAGTTCGTCGGCGGCGAACAGCGCGGCGAAGATCGCGCCGGAGAAATCGCTGCCGTTGCGGCCAAGCGTGGTGATGTTGCCCTTGCGGTCGCGGGCGACGAAACCGGTCACCACCAGCCGCCGCGCCGGGTGCGCGTCGCGCCACAGCGCCAGCTTGGCGGCGCTGGCCTTCCAGTCCACGTCGACGCCGAGTTCGCCATGGTCGACCACCAGCACCTCGCGCGCGTCGAGCACGTCGGCGTCTTCGCCCAGCGCCTGCAGGTGATGGCCGAGCAGGTGCGCCGAGAACACCTCGCCCAGGCCCTGCACGCGGTCCAGCACCTCCTGCGGCAACTCGCCGATCACCGCCAACGCGGCGAGGATCTCGCGCAGGCGATTGAAGCGTGCATCCAGCCACTCGATGCTCGGCCCGGCGTTCTCGGCCAGCAGCGCCACCGCCGCCGCGCGGTGGCGGGCGCGCAACTCATGCCAGCGCTCGTCCCAGCCGGCATCGGCGGCGGCCGCCAGCCGCGCCAGGTCGATCAATGCGTCGGTCACCCCCTTCATCGCCGACACCACGGTGACCTGCAGGTCCTCGTCGCGTGCCAGCAGCAGCCGCGCCACGTGGCGATAGCGGTCGGCGTCGGCCACCGAGGTACCACCGAACTTGTGGACCACGCGGCGGACGACGGCGTCCGTGGCGGGAGCGAGGGAGGGAGCGGCAACTGGCGACATCGGATGAACCTCGGCTGGAGGCCCCGACACGCATCAGGATGGGAGCCCCCGCATCCTGATCCGGGTGCGGGGCCGTGGTTTTCGGAAATTACGCGAAGACGACGGGCCGCACCGGGCGAGTGGTGACGGTAATGGTGGTGGTGGTAATGGACAGGCCGCCGCAATCGCCCGGCAGCGCGCCTGCGGGCGGCGGGTCGATGGCGAGGAGGGACGACGGCATGTGCATGCGGTCAAGAGGACAACACGGGTGAATGCGCTGTCAAGTGCTGCAACGCAAAAGAGCACTTGCGCCCATCGTCGGCGAACACGCACTTATCGGTTGCAAATGTCATCAACGCCGATCATCGGCCATCTATACCGCAAGCATCGACAAAAGCCCGGTACGAACGTGGCAACGGTGCGCCAGGCCCCACCGCCCCACGGCGGCGCATGCACACCGGACCGACAGGCCCGGGCCGCGTGTTCCACACGGATCTGCGCGGAACACGCGCATCCGCCCGGGTCGTGGCGCCGTCAGTGCTGTGCCAGCGCCGCGGGCGCGGGCCGGTGCGCGGCGGCGGCCAGCACCACGCCGGCCAGGAGGCAGCCGGCCGCCAGCAGCTCCAGCGGCAACGGCCAGCGCTGCTGCCAGAGGAAGCCATAGAGCAGGCCGAACAGCGTCTCGAACACGATCATCTGCCCGCCCAGGCTGAGCGGCAAGGCACGGCTGGCACGGTTCCAGCAGGCGTTGCCGAGGATCGAGGCCAGCACCGCCACCGCCGCGGCGACCAGCCAGAACTGCACCCATTCGGCACCAGGCCGGCCCTGCCCTCCGGCGGCGAACGCGATCGGCGCCACCAGCAGCGCCAGCCCGCCCGTCGCCACTCCGGTCAACAACGACCAGTCATGCCCGGACACGTCCGGGCACCGTGCCAGCCAGCGCGCATTGCCCACCGAATACACCGTCCATGACAGCAGCGCGCCCACCGCGCACAGCAGGCCGACCAGGCGCCGCCCGGTACTGGCATGCACATGCGAGGATGCCATCGCCGCCCAGCCCATCAGCACCACCCCGGCCACGCACAGCGCCAGCGCCGGGGCCAGCTTCGACAACGGCACCGCGCCCGGCTCGCGCGCGGCGGTGACCGCCACCAGCACCGGCACCATGCCGACGATCAGCGATGCCGCCGCCCCGCCGCTCCACTGCACCGAAACCGACAGCAGCACGTAATACAAAAGGTTGCCCAGCAGGCTGAGCCAGGCCAGCGCGGTCCATTCGGTACGGCCGATGCGCGAACGCAGGGCCGGCCAGCGCGGCACCAGCAGCACCAGCGCCAGGGCGCCGTAGACCAGGTAGCGCGCAGCCGCCAGCTGCAGCGGCGCGAACCCGGACAGCACCGCCGGGGCCAGGAACACCACGCCCCACAGCGCCCCGGAAGCCACGCCGTTGGCGATCCCGACACTCATCGAACGACTCACGCCTGCCGCACCATTGCCATGGAGAACGGCGCGCAGTGTAGGCACCCCGGCGGCCCGCGTCTTGACCCGGGCTACTGCCGGGCGCGCCATTGCCGCGGCGTGCGTCCGCTCTCGCGCCGCAGCGCACGGGCGAACGCGCTGTGTTCGGAGTAGCCGGCGCGCAGGGCGATGTCGCTGATGCTGGCATCGCTGCCCAGCAGTTGCTGCCTGGCCCAGCGCAGCCGCGCGGCACTGACCCAGGCCAGCGGCGGCAGCCCGAACTCGCGGACGAACAGCGCATGCAGGCGGCTGCCGCTGACCCCGGCCATGGCCGCCATGCGCGCCACCGACCAGTCCAGGCCCGGCGCCGCGACCACGGCCATGCACACGCCGTGCAGCCGCGCGCCGCTGCCGGCCGGGGCAAAATGCCGCAGCAGGTGCGGCAGCGGGTCGCCCATGGCCCGGCTGCCGGGCAATCCCTGCAGGCGCTGGCGCATGTCCGCCGGCACCGCCAGCCAGGGCCGGCGGCGCAGGTGCTCGAGCGTATCGTCGTCCAGCACCCCGGCCGCGCAATCAACGATCAGGCAGCAATTGTCGCCCAGCACCTCCAGGTCATGGCTCTGGCCGGGGGCGACGAAGGCGCCCAGCAACCGGTCCAGGTGGGCGCCGGCACCGCCCACCTCGAATGGCAGCTCGCCGTGCACCGGCAGCACCCACTGCGCATGGTCGTGGCACTCCAGCCCGGTGGGCCGGAGGTAGCGACGCAGATGGGGGATGCTGGCGCTGGCGGACATGCGGGCGGTCTGCGCAGGGGCGCCGCCGCGGGGCATCGCGCGGCAGGCGGAACGATGGCGGCCCCGACACGATTCGAACGTGCGACCTGTCCCTTAGGAGGGGACCGCTCTATCCAGCTGAGCTACGGGGCCTGCGGACGCGTATTGTGGCATGCCGCCACCACATCCGGCATCCACCCGGGCCCAAGAAGGGTGCGCGGCTCTGCTAAAATCGACGTTCTGCATGCCGCACCCCACCGTTGCCAGCGGCTGCGCCCCCCAACGCAAAGCAATCAGGAGATTTCATGTCCTTCGAAATGCTCAAGGCGCTCGGCCTCGACGCTTCCAACGCTGGCACCTACCTCGGCAATGGCCAGTGGTCAGCGGCCACCGACGCGGGCGTGCTCTCGCCGCGCAACCCGACCACCGGCGAGGTCATCGCGCAGGTGCAGGCCACCACCGAAGCCGATTACGAGACCGTTGTCGCCCGCGCGCAGGAAGCCTTCAAGGCGTGGCGCACCACCCCGGCCCCGCGCCGCGGCGAGGCGGTGCGCCTGTGCGGCGAGGCGCTGCGCAAGCACAAGGACGCGCTGGGTTCGCTGGTCGCCCTGGAAATGGGCAAGTCCAAGCCCGAAGGCGACGGCGAAGTACAGGAGATGATCGACATCGCCGACTTCGCGCTGGGCCAGAGCCGCATGCTGTATGGCTACACCATGCATTCCGAGCGCCCCGGCCACCGCATGTACGAGCAGTACCACCCGCTGGGCCTGGTCGGCATCATCTCGGCCTTCAATTTCCCGGTCGCGGTGTGGGCCTGGAACGCGTTCCTGGCCGCGATCTGCGGTGACGTGTGCATCTGGAAGCCGTCCAACAAGACCCCGCTGACCGCCATCGCCACGATGAAGATCTGCAACGAGGCGCTCAAGGAAGGCGGCTTCCCGGACATCTTCTTCCTGATCAACGACGCCGGCACCGCGCTGTCGGAGAAGCTGGTAGGCGACAAGCGCGTGCCGCTGATCTCCTTCACCGGCTCGACCCAGATCGGCCGCATCGTCAATGAGCGCGTCGCCCGCCGCCTGGGCCGCTGCCTGCTGGAGCTGGGTGGCAACAACGCCATCATCCTGGACGAGACCGCCGACCAGAAGCTGGCCGTGCCGGGCATCGTGTTCGGCGCCGTCGGCACCGCCGGCCAGCGCTGCACCACCACCCGCCGCCTGATCGTGCACGAATCGATCTATGACAACGTGCTGGCCACCCTGGTCAAGGCCTACAAGCAGGTCGAAGGCAAGATCGGCGACCCGACCGACCCGGCCAACCTGATGGGCCCGCTGAACAGCCCCGAGGCCGTGCAGCAGTTCCTGGCCTCGATCGAAAAGGCCAAGGCCGCCGGCGGCACCGTCGAGACCGGCGGCACCGCCATCGACCGCCCGGGCAACTTCGTGCTGCCGGCCATCGTCACCGGCCTGAAGAACACCGACGAGATCGTCCAGCACGAGACCTTCGCCCCGATCCTGTACGTGATGAAGTACACGACCCTGGACGAAGCCATCGACATGCAGAACGGCGTGCCGCAGGGCCTGTCCTCGTCGATCTTCACCACCAACCTGAAGTCGGCGGAGAAGTTCCTGTCCGCGGCCGGCAGCGACTGCGGCATCGCCAACGTCAACATCGGCACCTCCGGCGCCGAGATCGGCGGCGCGTTCGGCGGCGAGAAGGAAACCGGCGGTGGCCGCGAGTCCGGCTCGGACGCGTGGAAGGTCTACATGCGTCGCCAGACCAACACCATCAACTACTCCGACTCGCTGCCGCTGGCCCAGGGCATCAAGTTCGACCTGTGATGGCGTCGGCCTTCGCCGATTGAAAGGACGACGCGGCCACGCGGCCGCGTCGCACGGCGAAGCCACCGGCAGGGCATGGTCCAAGGCGTGGCCGGGACCATGCCGCACGATGGCGGCGCCAGGCACTGGATGAGGGGGCGGGCAAACCCGCCCCCTTCCCCTTCCCTCTCCCACCCGGAGAGGGGCTCCATCCCCAGCAACGGAGTCGCAACCATGAGCATTCCCGCACCACGCCAGACCAGCAGCTATGCCGTGATCGCCCTGGTGGCCGGCATCCTCGGCTGGACCCTGCTGCCGTTCCTGGGCAGCCTCGGCGGCATCATCTTCGGCCACATGGCACGCGGCGAGATCCGCCGCAGCAACGGCCAGCTCGATGGCGACGGCCTGGCCATCACCGGGCTGGTGCTGGGCTGGGTGTCGGTAGCGCTGTGGGTCATCGGCATCCTCGCCTTCATCCTGTTCTTCGGCGGTCTGGCCTGGCTGGCCGCGCTGAATTCCTGAGGCTGGCGTGCAGCCCCCCAGTCCGACCGAGCGTTTCAGCAACCGGGTGGCGGATTACGTCCGCTACCGGCCCGGCTATCCGCCGGCGCTGCTGGACTGGCTGCATCGCGACATCGGCATCCCGGCCACCACGCCGGTCGCCGACATCGGTGCCGGCACCGGCATCTCCACCCGCCTGTTCCTCGACGCCGGCCACCCGGTGATCGCGGTCGAACCCAACGTCGCGATGCGCGCGGCCGCCGAGCACTGGCTGGCAGCCGGTCATCCGCAGCTGGCCTTCGTCGCCGGCACCGCCGAAGCGACCACGCTGGGCGACGCCAGCGTCGGCCTGGTCAGCGCTGCCCAGGCCTTCCACTGGTTCGACACCGAAGCGCTGCGGCCGGAATGGCGCCGCATCCTGCGCCCGGGCGGCATGGCGCTGGTGTACTGGAACTCGCGCCTGCTCGACAGCTCGCCCTTCCTGTCCGCCTATGAGCAGTTGCTGCTCGACTACGGCACCGACTACGGCGCGGTGGCCGAACGCTACCAGGACGACGCCACCATGCGCGCATGGTTCGGCGACGGCCTGCGCGGCCAGGTGCGGTTGCCCAACACGCAGTATCTGGACTTCGACGGCCTGCGCGGCCGGCTGCTGTCCTCCTCCTATGCACCGCCGGCCGGCCATCCCCGGCATGCGCCGATGCTGGACGTCCTGCGCGGCCTGTTCGACACCCATGCGGTGGACGGACGGGTCGCCTTCGAATACCAAACCCGTGCCTTCGTCGGCACGCTGGACTGAACCCCATGTATCCGCTTGTACGCCCCTTCCTGTTCGCCTTCGACGCCGAGCGCGCCCATGGCCTGGCGCTGTCCGCGCTGGAGCTGGCGTGGCGCACCGGCACCACGCCGCTGCTGGCGGCGCGGCCGGCGCCGATGCCGACGTCGGTGTTCGGCCTGGACTTTCCCAACCCGGTGGGGCTGGCCGCGGGACTGGACAAGAACGGCGAGCATATCGACGCGCTGTTCGGCCTGGGCTTCGGTTTCGTCGAGATCGGCACCGTCACCCCGCGGCCGCAGGCAGGCAACCCGAAGCCGCGCCTGTTCCGGCTGCCGCAGCACGCGGCCATCATCAACCGCATGGGCTTCAACAATGCCGGCGTCGACGCGCTGGTACGCAACGTCGAGCGCAGCAGCCAGCGCACCGGCCCGCTGGGCATCAACATCGGCAAGAACAAGGACACGCCCAACGAGGACGCGCTGTCCGACTACCTGGCGTGCCTGGAGAAGGTGTACCCGCTGGCCGACTACGTCACCGTCAACATCTCCTCGCCCAACACCGCCGGCCTGCGCGAACTGCAGGAGGAACAGGCGCTGCGACGGCTGGTCGGCGGCCTGCGCGAGGCGCAGGAACGCCTGGCCTCCCAGCACGGCCGGCGCGTGCCGATGCTGGTCAAGGTCGCGCCCGACCTGAGCGACCGCGACATCGAAGCGGCCGCCCGGGTGCTGAGCGAACTGGAAGTGGACGGCGTGATCGCCACCAACACCACCATCGGCCGCGAAGGCGTTGAGCACGACCGCCGCGCGGCCGAGAGCGGCGGCCTGTCCGGTGCGCCGCTGCTGGGGCAGTCCACCCTGGTGCTGCGCCGGCTGCGCGCGCGCCTGCCCGAGCGCATCCCGCTGATCGGCGTGGGCGGCATCCAGTCCGGTGCCGACGCGGTGGCCAAGATGTCCGCCGGCGCGACCCTGGTGCAGTGCTACAGCGGCCTGATCTTCCGCGGCCCGGCGCTGATCGGCGAATGCGTCGATGCCATCCGCCGCCGCCGCGAGGCCCCGTCCCGAGGCGCCGTCGCCCCGCTATGACAAACGCTGCACCCTGGTCGCTGACCACAGACGCCCCGCTGCATTCCCTCAATACCTTCCACGTCGCCGCCCGCGCGCCACGGCTGCTGCGCGTGCGCGACGCGGCCGCGCTGCCCGAGGCCCTGGCCGCGGTGGCGCCGTCGCCGCTGCTGGTGCTGGGCAGCGGCAGCAACGTGCTGCTCGCCGCCGATCCGGAAGGCACCGTGCTGTGCTTCGACAACCGCGAGATCGCGATCCTCGAGCACCGTGCCGACCATGCCGTGGTCCGCGCCGGTGCCGGCGTGGTCTGGCACGAACTGGTGATGTGGTCGCTGGCCGAAGGCCTGTCCGGGCTGGAAAACCTGGCGCTGATTCCCGGCACCGTCGGCGCCGCGCCGATCCAGAACATCGGCGCCTACGGTGCCCAGGTCGGCGAGTTCATCCAGTCGGTGGAGGCCTGGGACACGCTGCACGCGCAGTGGGTGCAACTGGACCATGCGGCCTGCCGCTTCGGCTATCGCGACAGCCTGTTCAAGCACGAGCCCGACCGCTACCTGATCACCGCCGTGCAGTTCCGCCTGCCGCTGCTGCACGAGCTGCGCCTGGATTACGCCGGCATCCGCGAGGAGCTGCAGGCGATGGGAGTGGAGCTGCCGGTGGCCGCCGACGTCGCCAACGCGGTCATCGCCATCCGCCGCCGCAAACTGCCCGACCCGGACGTGCTCGGCAATGCCGGCAGCTTCTTCAAGAACCCGATGCTGCCGCGCGAACAGGCCGAGCTGCTGTCCCGCCAGCATCCGGCGCTGCCGGTGTTCCCGGGCGACGACGACGGCAACCGCAAGCTGTCGGCGGCGTGGATGATCCAGGCCTGCGGCTGGAAGGGGCGGCGCGAGGGCGATGCCGGCGTCTCGCCCGACCATGCGCTGGTGCTGGTCAACCATGGCAACGCCAGCGGCGCCGAGCTGCTGGCCTTGGCCCGCCGCATCTCCGCCTCGGTGCTGGAGACCTTCGGCGTCCCCATCGAACCCGAACCGCGGCTGGTCGGCGCGCGCTGGTGAACGCCGTCGCGGCCGCGCCCGGCCCTGCCCCGCTGCGTGCGGCGCTGCTCATGTTCGGCAGTGCCATGGCTTTCGGCCTGATGGCCATCGCCATCCGCCTGGCAACGGCCTACGTGCCAACCCAGGAAGTGGCGTTCTTCCGCAACGCCTTCGGCCTGCTCGCGCTGCTGCCGGTGCTGCTGCGCCCGGGCCACGCGCCGCTGCGCACGCAGCAGCTGCCGCGCTACCTGCTGCGCAGCGCGATCGGCCTGGCCTCGATGCTGTGCGGCTTCTGGGCGCTGGGCCACCTGCCGCTGTCGCAGGCGGTCTCGCTGTCCTATTCGACGCCGTTGTTCGTGACCATCGCCGCGGTACTGTGGCTGGGCGAAACCGTGCGCGTACGCCGCTGGGCGGCGGTGATCGCCGGCTTCATCGGCGTGCTGGTGATCGTGCGGCCCGGCGCGCACGGCTTCCAGGCCGGCAGCCTGATCGCGGTGTCGGCGGCCATGCTCAGCGCCCTGGTATCGATCCAGATCAAGCAGCTCACCCGCGTCGACGGCCCGGATACGGTGGTGTTCTACACCTATGTGTTCTGGGTGCCGCTGTCGCTGCTGCCGGCGCTGTTCGTGTGGACCTGGCCAACCGGCATCGCCTGGCTGTGGCTGCTCGCCACCGGCATCCTCGGGACCGTGGGCCAACTGCTGTGGACGCGCGCGCTGCGGCTGGGCGAAGTCTCGGCACTGACCCCGATCAGCTTCACCCAGCTGCCGCTGGTGGTGCTGCTGGGCTGGCTGCTGTTCGGTGAAACCCTGGACCGCTGGACCCTGCTGGGCGCGGCCATCATCCTCGCCGCCAACGCCTACATCGCCCACCGCGAGGCGGTACTGGCGCGCCGTCGGCGGACCCAGGCGCCCTGAGGGCCGGACCGGCGGCGGCACCCCACAGGTACGCGTGGCCACGAGGGTGGCGGACGCCAGGGCCAGCAGGCGGCCCTGGCTGGCCTGCCCCGTGCAGCCCGGGCCAGGCCCTCAGCCCGGATTCACTCCCACTCGATCGTCGCCGGCGGCTTGCCGGAGATGTCGTAGACCACGCGCGAGACGCCGCGCAGTTCGTTGATGATGCGGTTGGACACGCGGCCGAGGAAATCGTACGGCAGGTGCGCCCAGTGCGCGGTCATGAAGTCGATGGTCTCCACCGCGCGCAGCGCGATCACCCATTCGTAGGCGCGCGCGTCGCCGACCACGCCCACCGACTTCACCGGCAGGAACACCGCGAACGCCTGCGAGGTCTTGTCGTACAGGTCGGCCGCACGCAGCTCCTCGATGAAGATCGCATCGGCCCTGGCCAGCAGCTCGGCGTACTCGCGCTTCACTTCGCCGAGGATGCGCACGCCCAGGCCCGGGCCCGGGAACGGGTGGCGGTAGACCATGGCGCGCGGCAGGCCGAGTTCGACGCCAAGGCGGCGCACCTCGTCCTTGAACAGTTCGCGCAGCGGCTCGACCAGCTTGAGCTTCATGTCCTCCGGCAGGCCGCCCACGTTGTGGTGGCTCTTGATCACGTGCGCCTTGCCGGTCTTGCTGCCGGCCGATTCGATCACGTCCGGGTAGATCGTGCCCTGCGCAAGCCACTTGGCGTTGCTGAGCTTGTTCGACTCCTCGTCGAAGATCTCCACGAACAGGTTGCCGATGATCTTGCGCTTGGCTTCCGGGTCGGACACGCCTTCGAGCGCCTTGAAATAGCGGTCTGCGGCATTGACCCGCACCACCTTCACGCCCATGTTCTCGGCCATCATCTTCATGACCTGGTCGCCTTCCTGGAAGCGCAGCAGGCCGGTGTCGACGAACACGCAGGTCAGCTGCGGGCCGATGGCCTTGTGCAGCAGCGCGGCGACCACCGACGAATCGACGCCACCGGACAGGCCCAGGATCACCTCGTCGCTGCCGACCTGCTCGCGCACGCGGGCGATCTGGTCGTCGATGATGTTGGCCGCGGTCCACAGCGTGGCGCAGCCGCAGATTTCGGTGACGAAACGCTTGAGCAGCGCCGAGCCCTGCCGGGTGTGGGTCACTTCCGGATGGAACTGCACGCCGTACCAGCGCTTTTCCTCGTTGGCCATCGCCGCCACCGGGATGCGATCGGTCACCGCGGTGATGACGAAGCCCGGCGGCACGTGGGTGACGTGGTCGCCATGGCTCATCCACACGTCCAGGCGCGGCTCGCCATTGTGGTCGGACAGCCCGCCCAGCAGGCCGTCGTGGCCCAGCAGCCGCACTTCGGCGTGACCGAATTCGCGCTGGTCGGCGGCTTCGGTGCCACCGCCCAGTTGCTTGGCCATGGTCTGCAGGCCGTAGCAGATGCCCAGCAGCGGCAGCCCGCTGTCGAACACCTCCTGCGGCGCGGCCGGCGCACCGGCCTGCGTGGTCGATTCCGGGCCACCGGACAGGATGATGCCCTTGGCGCCGAAAGCGGCGATCTCGGCCGGATCATGGTCCCAGGCCCAGATTTCGCAATACACGCCGAACTCGCGGATGCGGCGCGCGATCAGCTGCGTGTACTGGGCGCCGAAATCGAGGATGAGGATCTTGTCGTTGTGGATGTTGGTCATGGGGCCTGGAACGGATCGATGAGTCGGGTTGCGGGGCGATGCGGGTGCCGGCGGCGTATAGAGAAAGAGGAACGGGACCGGGTCCGCGTTCCTCTTCGCTCGTTCCGCGTCAGGCGCGGTAGTTCGGCGGTTCCTTGGTGATCTGCACGTCGTGGACGTGGCTCTCGCGCTGGCCGGCGCCGCTGATCTTCACGAACTTCGGCTTGCTGCGCATGTCCTCGATGGTGCCGCAGCCCACGTAGCCCATGGTCGCGCGCAGGCCGCCGACCAGCTGGTGGATGATGCCGCCGACCGGGCCACGGTACGGCACGCGGCCCTCGATGCCTTCCGGCACCAGCTTGTCGGCGGTGGCCGCGTCCTGGAAATAGCGGTCCTTGGAGCCCTTTTCCATCGCCGCCAGCGACCCCATGCCGCGGTAGCTCTTGTACGAGCGGCCCTGGAACAGTTCGGTCTCGCCCGGCGATTCCTCGGTACCGGCCAGCAGGCCGCCGATCATCACCGTCGACGCACCGGCGGCCAGCGCCTTGCCGATGTCGCCGGAGTAGCGGATGCCGCCGTCGGCGATCAGCGGGATGCGGTCCTGCAGCGCCTCGGCGACCAGGTCGATCGCGGTGACCTGCGGCACGCCGACGCCGGCGACCACGCGCGTGGTGCAGATCGAGCCCGGGCCGATGCCGACCTTGACCGCGTCCGCGCCGCAGTCCAGCAGCGCCAGCGCCGCTTCGCCGGTGCAGATGTTGCCGCCGACGACCTGTACCTGCGGGAAGTGCTTCTTCACCCAGCGCACGCGGTCCAGCACGCCCTGCGAGTGGCCGTGGGCGGTGTCCACCACCAGCACGTCCACGCCGGCGGCGACCAGCGCCTCGACACGGCGGTCGGTGTCGCCGCCGACGCCCACCGCGGCACCGACCAGCAGGCGCGTCGCCGCGTCCTTGGCCGCGTTCGGGTTGTCGCTCTTCTTCTGGATGTCCTTGACGGTGATCAGGCCGCGCAGTTCGAACGCGTCGTTGACCACCAGCACCTTCTCGATGCGGTTCCGGTGCAGCAGCGACAGCACTTCGTCCGAGGCCGCGCCTTCCTTGACCGTGACCAGGCGGTCCTTCTTGGTCATGATGTGGCGGACCGGGTCGTCCAGCTCGGTCTCGAAGCGCATGTCGCGGTGGGTGACGATGCCGGCCAGCTGGCCGTCGCTGCCCACCACCGGCACGCCGGAGATGTTGTGCGCCTGGGTCAGCGCCAGCACCTCGCGGATGCTGGTTTCCGGACCGACCGTGATCGGGTCGCGGATCACGCCGGATTCGAATTTCTTGACCTTGGCCACTTCGGCGGCCTGCTGCTCCAGCGGCAGGTTCTTGTGGATGATGCCGATGCCGCCGAGCTGGGCCATGGCGATGGCCAGGCGCGCTTCGGTGACCGTATCCATGGCCGCCGAGACGATCGGCAGCTTCAGCCGCAGGTCGCGGGTCAGGCGCGTGCCGAGGTCGACATCCTTGGGCAGGATCGTGGAGTGGGCGGGGACGAGCGAGACGTCGTCGTAGGTCAGTGCTTCAGCCTGGATGCGCAGCATCGGCATACCCGAGATGTGGGGAAGCGCGTCATTTTACCCTTGTTCGGGCGCCGATGGCAGGGGGCCGGTGCGACGCAGTGTCGCGCCGGTCCCGCGGTTCAGGGCCGCGGGACCGGCCCGCCGCCGTCCGGCGATCCGGCCCGGCGTGGGGATCACCTCGATTGCCGGTGGATGGCCGCCGCCACGGCGGCGGTTCAGCCCGCCGCGTCGGCCGCCTCGATGGTGTTCTGCATCAGCGTGGCCACGGTCATCGGGCCGACGCCGCCCGGCACCGGGGTGATCCAGCTGGCGCGACGCGACGCCGCCTCGAACCCCACGTCGCCGACCAGGCGGCCGTCGTCCATGCGGTTGATGCCGACATCGATCACCACCGCACCCGGCTTGACCCACTCGCCCGGCACCAGCTGCGGGATGCCCACCGCCACCACCAGGATGTCGGCGTTGCGCACGGCCCGCTCCAGTTCCTCGCGCGGGGTGAACTTGTGGCAGCTGGTGACGGTGCAGCCGGCGATCAGCAGTTCCAGCCCCATCGGCCGGCCGACGTGGTTGCTGACCCCGACGATGGTGGCGTTGCGGCCACGCACCGGCTGGTCGGTATGCGCCAGCAGGGTGATGATCCCGCGCGGCGTGCACGGGCGCAGGCCGAATTCGCGCAGCGCCAGGTGCCCCACGTTCTGCGGGTGGAAGCCGTCCACGTCCTTGCGCGGATCGATGCGCTGGATCAGCCGGTTGGCGTCGGCGATGCCCGGCAGCGGCAGCTGGATCAGGATGCCGTGGATCTTCGGGTCGGCGTTGAGCCGGTCGATCAGGTCCAGCAGCTGCGCCTCGGTGGTGCCCTCGGGCAGGTCATGGTCGAAGGCTTCGATCCCGACCTTCTGCGCGGCACGGCGCTTGTTGCGCACGTACACCGCCGAGGCCGGGTCGCCGCCGACCAGCACCACCGCCAGCCCCGGCCGCGAACGCCCGGCCGCGATCCGCGCATCGACGCGCAGCTTCAGGTCGTCGAGCAGTTCTTCGGCGATGCGGCGGCCATCGAGAATGCGGGAGGTGGCCGCGGAGGCTTCGGCAGGCAGGGTCATGGGCGTGGGGGCGGGAACGGGCCGGCTATTGTCCCCGATTCGGCGCGGCACGACATCCCGCGCCGCGGCGGGTGGCCGACGGCCGCGATCAGCCGCGATGGGCGCAGAACGCGGCGTAGTCGATGTAGCCGGGGAACGCGCGGCCCGGCGCGCACACCGCGCAACCGGGGTCGGCAGGCACGCGGGTCTCGGCAAAGCGCATGCCCAGCGCATCGAAGCGCAGCAGTCGCCCGGCCAGCGGCTGGCCGATCTCCAGCAGCAGCTTGAGCACTTCGGTGGCCTGGATCACGCCGGCCAGCCCCGGCAGCACGCCGAGCACCCCGGCCTCGGCGCAGTTGGGCGCGAACTCAGGCGGCGGCGGCTCGGGGAACAGGCACCGGTAGCATGGCGCGTGGCCACGCCGGCGGCCGGCATCGAACACGCCGACCTGCCCGTCGAACCGCTCGATCGCGGCGTACACCAGCGGCCGCGCGTGCTTGATGCAGGCGTCGTTGAGCAGGTAGCGCAGCGGGAAGTTGTCCGAGCCGTCCAGCACCACGTCCACGCCCTGCATCAACGCGTCGACGTTGGCCGATGTCAGCCGCTGCGCGACTGCCTCCACCTGGATGTGCGGATTCAGCGCCAGCAGTCGCCCGCGCGCCGATTCGACCTTGGCGCTGCCGATCGCGGCATCGGTGTGGATGATCTGGCGCTGCAGGTTGCTGCGTTCCACCACGTCGTCGTCGACGATGCGCAGACGCCCCACCCCGGCCGCGGCCAGGTAGAACGCCGCCGGCGCGCCCAGCCCGCCGGCACCGACCACCAGCACGCACGAGCGCTGCAGGCGCCGCTGCCCGGCCTCGCCCACCTGCGGCAGCAGCAGGTGCCGCGAATAGCGGTCGTGGAAGTCGCGCTCGCCGGCATCGAGCCCGGGCTGCACCAGCGGCAGTCCCGCCGCCCGCCACGCGACCGTTCCGCCAGCGACCGACGCCAGCTGCGTGTAGCCAACCGCCTGCAAGGCCACGGCCGCCTCCAGCGAGCGCCTGCCGCTCTGGCAGATCAGGATGATTTCCTGTTCCGGCGATGGCAGGACGCTGCCGGGCGCCGCCAGCAGCGCGTCGCCGGCAACCCCGTGCGCGCCTTCGGCCATGCCGGCGGCGCGCTCGTGCGCCGCGCGCACGTCGATCATCGCCGCGCCGGCCTGTTGCCGGGCGCGGGCCTGTTCCGGGGTCAGCTCGCGAATGCTCATGCCGGGATTATCGGTCATGCGCCCGCCGTGGGCGGAAGCGGCGGCCTTCAAGCGCTGGCCACTACCGCAAAGGGCGGCCTTGCGGCCGCCCCGGGATGCTCACTTCCTGCCCTTGACGTGCTTCATCAGGCGCCGTTTGGCCTTGACCTGGCGCTCGGTCAGCACGTTCTTCTTGCCCTCGTAGGGGTTGGCGCCCTCGCGGAACAGGAAGGTCACCGGCGTGCCCACCAGCTTGAAGCGCTTGCGGAAGAAGTTCTCCAGGTAGCGCTTGTACGAATCCGGCAGCTCCTTCAGGCGCGTGCCGTGCACGATGAAGGTCGGCGGATTGGTGCCGCCCGGGTGCACGTAGCGCAGCTTGGAGACATGGCCGCGGATGCTCGGCGGCGGGTTGCTCTCGTAGGCGATTTCCAGCGCCTTGTTCACTTCGCTGGTGCTGAATTCGTGGGTGGCCGAAGCATGCGCGCGGTGCACCGCGCGGAACAGTTCGCGCAGGCCCGAACCGTGCTTGGCGGAGATCCGCACCACCTCGGCCCAGGGCACGAAGCCGAGCTTGAGCGACAGCAGGGTTTCGGCCTGTTCGCGCTGGTAGTCGGTCAGCCCGTCCCACTTGTTGATCGCGATCACCAGTGCGCGGCCGGCATCGAGCACCGCACCCAGCACGCTGGCGTCCTGGTCGGTGACGCCCTCGCTGGCATCGAGCATCAGCACCGCGACCTGGCACTCCTCGATCGAGCGCAGGGTCTTGACCACCGAGAACTTCTCGACCACCTCGTCCACGCGCGACTTGCGGCGCAGGCCGGCGGTATCGATCAGCCGGTACAACCGCCCGTCGCGCTCGAGGTCCACGGAAATCGAATCGCGGGTGGTGCCGGGCACGTCGGAAGCGATCATGCGCTCCTCGCCGAGCAGGCGGTTCACCAGCGTGGACTTGCCGACATTGGGACGGCCGACGAACGCGATGCGGATCCGTGCCGGATCGTTGTCCAGGGTCTCGGTCGTGCCCTCTTCCGGCAGCCGCTCGACGACTTCCGCCAGCAGGTCGTCCAGGCCCTGGCGGTGCGCGGCCGAGACCGTGAGCATCTCGCCGAAGCCATAGCGCGCGAATTCCGAACGCACTTCCTGCTCGTCGGTGCCGTCGATCTTGTTGATCAACAGCAGCGTCGGGCGCGACAGCTTGCGCAGCCAGGCCAGGATCTCGTCGTCCAGCGCCGAGGTACCGTCGCGGGCATCGACCACGAACAGGATCAGGTCCGCCTCGGCGGCGGCGGCACGGGCCTGGCGCGCGGTGGCGCCGGCAAGGCCCTCCTCCTGCTCGGCGATGCCACCGGTGTCGACGATCAGGAACGGGTTGTCCTCGTCGAGCCGGCACACGCCGTAGTTGCGGTCGCGGGTGACGCCCGGCTGGTCATGGACCAGGGCGTCGCGCGTACGCGTCAAGGCATTGAAGATGGTCGACTTGCCGACATTCGGCCGTCCAACCAGGGCGACCAAAGGCAGCATCGCTTGGACTCCTTAGTTCGCCAACCGCCAGGCGGTCAGCTTGCCGTCCACGTTCTGCACCAGCAGTACGCCTTCGGCGACGATGGGTTGCGCGACCACCGGGTCGCCCCCGCTCTTCTCGCGGGCTGCCAGGGCGCCATCGCCCATCTGCAGCCAGTGCAGGTATCCCTTGTAATCGGCGACCACGACGTAGTCGCCCTGGATCGCCGGGCCGGTCACCGAGCGCCGCGCCAGCGCCTGCTGCGACCACATCGCCGCGCCCGAGGTCTTGTCCAGGCCGTAGACGATGCCCTTGCCGTCGGTCACCAGCACGTGGCCGGAGGACACGGCCAGGCCGCCACCGCCGCCGTGGTCGCGCGACCACAGCGGACGGCCGCTCGGGCCCTCGATCGCCATGGTCTCGTTCTTGAAGCTGGTCACGTACAGGTTGTTGCCTTCCAGCACCGGGGCACCGTCCACGTCGGCCATGCGCTCCAGCTCGGTGCGGCCTTCCGGCGTGCCGATGGTCTGCTCCCACAGCGGACGACCATCCTGCATCGCCAGCGCCGCCAGGGTGCCATCGTCGTTGCCGATGAACAGTACGCCCGGCCCCGCCACCACCGGCGCGTTGCCGCGCACGGTCAGCGAAGGCAGCTCCTGCGAATTGAACCAGCGCCGCTCGCCGCTGCCGGCATCCAGCGCGGTGGTGCGGCCGTCGTTGCTGCGCACGAACACCAGGCCCTGCGCAACCGCCGGGGCGGCGATGATCTCGCCGGGCACGCGCGCGCGCCACTTTTCGCTGCCGTTGGCCGCGTCCAGCGCGATCACCTGCCCGTCCAGGGTGCCGATGACGACCAGCCCCTCGCCCACGCCCGGGCCACCGGACAGGCGCAGCCTGGCCTTCTTCTTTTCCTTGGCAGGGGTGTATTCCCACACCTGCTTGCCGGTCTGCAGGTCCAGCGCATGCACGCCGCCTTCGACCGCCGCGGCGTAGACCCGGCCATCGGCCACGGCCGGCGCCTGGCGCACGCCGATCCGGCCTTCGCCCTTGCCGACGTTGGCCGACCAGATGCGGTTGACCTTGAGGGTGGGCTCGAACTTGACCAGTTCGGCCGGCTCCAGCGCCTTCTTGGCCTCGGCATCCTTGCCCGCGAACCAGCCCTTCACCGTCGAGCAACCGCTCAGCGCCACCGCGACCAGCGCGATGCCCGCCACATGCTTGAGTTTCATCAGTTCTTCTCCGCCGCAGGGTCGGCGACGGTACCGCCGGCGTCCATCAGCTTGATTTCGAGCAGGCGACGCTGCGGCGCGGCGACGTCGAGCTTGGCCAGCGACTGCGCGTACAGCTCGCGTGCCTGCTCGCGCTTGTCCTGCGCCACCAGTGCGTCAGCGCGGATCTCGAGGCCGGCGCTGTCGTCGGCGTTGCCGAGCAGGGCCTGCGCTTCGGCCGGCTTGCCGGTCTCGATCAGCAGGCGCGCGATGCGCTGGTCGATCAGCATCTTGAACTCGCCCTCGACCTTCAACCCGCGCAGGGTCTTGATCGCGTCGTCGTTCTTGCCGGCCTCGACCTGCGCCTTGGCCAGTTCCAGCGCCGCCAGGTCGGCATAGATGCCGGCCTTGCTGCCTTCCAGCGCCGCCACTTCCTTGGCCGCCTCGTCCAGGTTCCTGGACTGCAGGCTGCGGGAAACGGCATCGTAGCGGCTGTTGGCCTGGGCCAGCTTGCTCACCTGCTCGTTCTGCCACCACTTCCAGCCCATGATCAAGGCCAGCGCAAGCAGCACCCCGCCAATGATTCCAGCGCCGTTCTGGCGCAGCCAGGTGCGGACACGTTCGCCTTGTTCATGCTCGTCGAGCAGGTCGTCAATCGCCATGCGTAACTCTCGCTCCAATCCTGCCGGGGGAGCCTTGGTGTTTTGATCTGCGCTTGTTTCAGTGTGAAACCGGCGCCACGGAGCCGTCAGAGGATACCGTAAAGCGGGCAACATTATTACCGCTTGTATACGGCGCCAGGTCGACGCTGCCAGCGCCCTGCCGGAAGTCCACTTCCGAGGCGTTGCCTACCTTCATCCGGCCGACCTGGCCGGGGGTGTAACTGCGCTTCTCGCCAGCGCGGATCAGCGCCTTCTCGACGATGGAACCGTCCGGCGCGGAGACCTCAACCCAGCTGTCGCCACGGAACTCCAGGCTCATGCCCGGCGAGGCCGCCACCAGCTGCGGCTCGGCCGCCTGCCGCGCCAGCGGCGCCATCGATGCGATATAGGGCGCGCGCTCGGATGCCGGGCGCACCGCCGCTTCATCGGTGCCGGTACCATCGGCAGCGCTGGCGGCAGCCACCGAGGCCGCATCCGGCACCACGTCCAGCGACGCGGTACTGGGCGCGGCATCGCCGAACTTGCTCTGGAAGGCATACCAGACCGGTACCGCGAGCACCGCGGTGATCACCACGTATACCGCCCGGCGACCAAGGCTTTCGGCCACGCGGCGGACGCGCGGGGTATGCGTATGACTGACCAGCCTGGGCGGCTCGACCGGCGCGATCCGTGCCTGCTGCAGCAGCCCGTCCAGGTTGACGCCCAGCAGGCGCGCGTAGCTGCGCAGCTGGCCGCGCACGAACACCGGCGCCCCCAGCCGCTCCCAACGCTCTTCCTCCAGCGCGGCAACCACCTGCAGCGGCATGTGCAGCCGCCCTGCTACCTCCTCCAGCGACAGGCCGGCGGCTTGACGCGCCTGGCGAAGCTGCTCCCCGCAGCCCACCGCCCCCTCAAAAGCGTTCATACCCGGATCATTGCTCACAATGCATCAGCCCTGGGAATTCGGGGTTGCGCCGGCAGGAAATTCCTCACGCAACCGCTGCTGGTATCGGCTGACGGCACTGCTGTCGCCCAGCCGTTCTTCTATCTGAATGGCAAGTTGTAACACGGAAACCGTTGCTGGCGCAGCCGCCAGCCGCCGCTGGTAGAAGGCCCGCGCCTCGAAATACCGCCCCAGCCGGACCTCGTTGCGCGCCATCGCCTCCAGCGCGTAGGCATTGTCCGGGTCAAGCTCGAGCGCCTGCCGCAGGTCCTGCCCGGCGCGTTCGCCCTGCCCTGCCTCCAGTGCGCAGCCGCCGGCATTTGCCAGCGCGTCGGCACGCTGCTGGTAGCGGGGATCGGCCACGGCGCGGTCGAACCAGACCAGCGCTTCGGCCGGATGCCCGTTGGCGCACAGCCAGGCGCCATAGTTGTTGAGCACGTCGCCCTGGGCCGGCGCAAGCTCGGCGGCGCGCCGGTACAGCTTGCCGGCTGCCTCCACGTGGCCACGCCGCCCTTCGATCACCGCCTGCAGGGTGTAGGCCGCCGGATCGTCCGGCGCCAGTTTCTGCGCCGAGCGGGCGTGCTTGAAGGCGCCATCCAGATCGCCGCGGCCCAGCCGGTCGCCGACCAACCGCAACAGCTCCTGGTAGCGCAGACGCGCGCGCACCTGGCGGTCGTCATGCACCTCGACCGGCTGCGCCATCTCCTGGCCCCAGCGGACCCGGGTCGCCTTGGTGCCATGCCCGCAGCCGGCAAGCAGCAGCAGGACCAGCACCGCCGCGAGCAGGCGCTCAGCCAAGCGCGTCCCGCTGCGCCGGGAGCGCGTCCTGGGCCTGCAGCAGGCGGTTGAACTCGGCCTGGCGGCGGGTGCGGTCCATCACCTGCCCCTTGAGCTGGCCGCAGGCCGCATCGATGTCGTCGCCGCGGGTCCGCCGCACCATGGTCAGCACCTGCGCATCGAGCAGGATCTTCTGGAAGGCACGGATCTGCTCTTCGTCGGAACGCTCGTAGCGGGTGCCGGGGAACGGGTTGAACGGAATCAGGTTGACCTTGCCCGAGTCCCGGGCCTGCACGGCGTTGTCGAACTGGCGCATCAGCCGCGCCAGCTGGCGGGCATGCTCGGGCTGGTCATTGATGCCCTTCATCAGGGTGTATTCGAAGGTCACCGAATCGCGCCGCTTGTTGCCGCGCAGGTAGCGCGCGCAGGACGCCATCAGTTCGGCGATCGGATACTTCTTGTTGAGCGGCACCAGTGTCTCGCGCAGCTCGTCATTGGGCGCATGCAGCGACACCGCCAGCGACACGTCGCTCTCGACCGAGAGGCGGTCGATCTGCGGCACCAGCCCGGAGGTGGACAGGGTCACGCGCTTGTTGGCCAGGCCGTAACCCAGGTCGTCGCGCATGATGCTCATGGCGCGCACGACGTTGTCGAAATTCATCAGCGGCTCGCCCATGCCCATCATCACCACGTTGGTGAGGCGGCGCATCTGGTGCGGCACGTTGCCCAGGTGGCGGGCCGCGACCCACACCTGGCCGATGATCTCGGCGGTGGTCAGGTTGCGGTTGAAGCCCTGGGTGGCGGTCGAACAGAACGTGCAGTTCAGGCCGCAGCCGACCTGCGAGGACACGCACAGCGTGCCGCGGGTCTTGTCGGGGATGTACACGGTCTCGATGGCATTCCTGCCATCCACGCCCATCGCCAGCAGCCACTTGTGGGTGCCGTCGGCGGAAGGCTTGTCGAACACGACATTGGGGACGACGACCTCGGCATGCTGCTGCAGCTTGGCGCGCAGCGACTTGCCGAGGTCGGTCATCTGGTCGAAATCGGTGACGTAGCGATGATGGATCCACTTCATCACCTGGTGGGCACGGAACTTCTGCTCGCCGAGGGTCTCGACGAAGAACGTCTCCAGGCCCGCGCGATCGAGGTCGAGCAGGTTCTGCTTGCCAGCCGCCGGCGTGGTTTTCGGCAGCGGCTGGATGGCGGGGGACTGTACGACCTCGTTCACGGATTCAACCTTTTACCTGCCGCTCAGCGCGAAACCACGTCGGTGGCGGCGAAGAAGTAGGCGATCTCGATCGCGGCATTCTCGACCGAGTCCGAGCCGTGGGCGGCATTGGCGTCGATGGATTCGGCGAAGTCGGCGCGGATGGTGCCCGGCGCGGCTTCCTTCGGATTGGTGGCGCCCAGCAGGTCGCGGTGGGCCAGCACGGCGTTCTCGCCTTCCAGGGCCTGGATCATCACCGGGCCGGAGATCATGAACTCGACCAGCGCGTTGAAGAACGGACGCTCGCGGTGCACGGCGTAGAAGCCCTCGGCCTCGCGGCGCGACAGCTGCTTGTACTTGGCGGCCACGACCTTCAGGCCGGCCTTCTCGAAGCGGGCGTAGATCTCGCCGATCACGTTCTTGGCGACGGCATCGGGCTTGATGATGGAAAGGGTGCGCTCCAGCGCCATGGGAATTCTCCGGATTTGGGGCCGGTCGGCCCGAGGGTACATGAAAAAAAACCCGCGTGCGGACGCGGGCTTAGCCTGAATTGCGGTCGCCAATTCTAACGGGTGGCCCGGGGCTTTGCACAGCGCCAGATGAATGATGCTGCATAGCAGCATGACCCGGGCACCCACCGGGCGTAGCATCCAAACAATCGTTTGATTGATTCCATCGCCATGGGCAAACCCGCCAGCTTCTCCACCAAGGACCGCATCCTCGGCGCCGCCGAGGAGTTGTTCGCGCAATACGGCTTCTCCGGCACCTCGCTGCGCCAGGTGACCAGTCACGCCGACGTCAACATCGCCGCGGTCAACTACCACTTCGGCTCCAAGGAAAACCTGGTCAACGAGGTGTTCCGCCGGCGCATGGACGAGATGACCGCCGCCCGCCTGGCGCAGCTGGAGCAGGCCCGCTCCACCCGCCCGGGCGACCTGCGCGCGGTGCTGGCCGCCTTCGTCGAGCCGGCGCTGGCGATGGCCCAGGACCGGCAGAGTGGCGGCGCGTTCGTACGGGTGATCGCCCGCGCCTATGCCGAGAAGAACGACAACCTGCGCAAGTTCCTGTCCGACCACTACGGCCATGTCCTGCGCGAGTTCGGCAAGGCCATCGGCGCCTGCGTGCCCGGCCTGAGCAAGGAAGAACTGTACTGGCGGCTCGACTTCCTCGCCGGCGCGCTGACCTATGCGATGGCCGACTTCGGCCTGATCAAGCGCCCGCACGGCATCAGCGAGGCCGCGCATCGCAGCAAGGCCGCCAACGAACTGATCCATTTCGCCGAGGCCGGGTTCCGCGCCAGCGCGCATGGCGCCATCCCGCCCGCCTCCCCCTGATTCCACCCGGTACCAACAAAGGCCCTACACCATGTCCAATTCCCTGCTGATCCGCCGCGCCGCCGTGCTGGGTGCCGGCGTCATGGGTGCCCAGATCGCCGCCCACCTCACCAATGCTGGCGTCGACACCGTGCTGTTCGACCTGCCTGCAAAGGAAGGCCCGGCCGACGGCATCGTGCTCAAGGCGATCGCCAACCTGGGCAAGCTCAGCCCGGCGCCGCTGGCCAGCACCTCGCTGGCCGAAGCCATCACCCCGGCCAACTATGAGTCCGGGCTGGAGCAGCTGAAGGACTGCGACCTGATCATCGAGGCCATCGCCGAGCGCATGGACTGGAAGCAGGACCTGTACAGGAAGATCGCGCCGTTCGTGGCCGACCACGCGGTGCTGGCCTCCAACACCTCGGGCCTGGGCATCAACAAGCTGGCCGACGTGCTGCCCGAGCAGCTGCGCCACCGCTTCTGCGGCGTGCACTTCTTCAACCCGCCGCGCTACATGCACCTGGCCGAGCTGATCCCGGCCACCACCACCGACGCCGCCGTGCTCGAAGGCCTGGAGGAATTCCTGGTCACCACCCTGGGCAAGGGCGTGGTGTACGCCAAGGACACCCCGAACTTCATCGGCAACCGCATCGGCGTGTTCTCGATCCTGTCCACCATCCACCACACCCAGCAGTTCGGCCTGGGCTTCGATGAAGTGGACGGCCTGACCGGCCCGCTGGTCGGCCGCCCGAAGTCGGCCACCTACCGCACCTCCGACGTGGTCGGCCTGGACACCATGGCCCACGTCATCAAGACCATGGGCGACACCCTGCCGGACGACCCGTGGCATGCGTTCTTCAAGTCGCCGAAGTGGCTGGAGGCGCTGATCGCCAAGGGCGCGCTGGGCCAGAAGACCGGTGCCGGCATCTTCCGCAAGGTCGGCAAGGACATCGTCGTGCTGGACCTGGAAAAGCAGGACTACCGCCCGGCCGACCGCACCGCCGCGCCGGAGGTGGTCGAGATCCTGAAGATCAGGAACCCGGCCGAGAAATTCGCCAGGCTGCGCGAGAGCCAGCACCCGCAGGCGCAGTTCCTGTGGGCGACCTTCCGCGACCTGTTCCACTACAGCGCCTATCACCTGGCCGACATCGCCGAGACCGCGCGCGACGTGGACCTGGCCATCCGCTGGGGCTACGGCTGGTCGCTGGGCCCGTTCGAAACCTGGCAGGCCGCCGGCTGGAAGCAGGTGGCGCAGTGGATCGCCGATGACATCGTCGCCGGCAAGAGCATGAGCAGCGCGCCGCTGCCTGACTGGGTGTTCGACGGCCGCAACGGCGTGCATGCCGCCGAGGGCAGCTACAGCCCATCGCGCAACGCCAAGCTGCCGCGCTCGTCGCTGCCGGTTTACCAGCGCCAGCGCTTCCCGGACCCGCTGCTGGGCGAGAAGTTCGCCCCGGGCGAGACCGTGTTCGAGAACGACGGCCTGCGCATGTGGCACGACGGCGACGGCATCGCCGTGGTCAGCTTCAAGACCAAGATGAACACCGTCTCCGACCAGGTGCTGGACGGCCTGCAGGAATGCGTCAGCCGCGCCGAGAAGGACTTCCAGGGCCTGGTGATCTGGCAGCAGAAGGAGCCGTTCTCCGCCGGCGCCGACCTGGCCGGCGCGCTGGGCCTGCTGCAGGCCGGCAAGGTCGACCAGTTCGAACAGATGGTCGCCAACTTCCAGCGCACCAGCCAGCGCATCAAGTACTCGCTGGTGCCAGTGGTTGCGGCGGTGCGCGGCCTGGCCCTGGGCGGCGGCTGCGAATTCCAGATGCACAGCGCCAAGACCGTAGCCTTCCTGGAAAGCTACATCGGCCTGGTCGAGGCCGGCGTTGGCCTGCTGCCGGCCGGTGGCGGCCTGAAGGAACTGGCCGTGCGCGCCTCGCAGGCCGCGAGCCCGGGCGGCGACGTGTTCGCCGAACTGAAGAAGACCTTCGAGACCGTGGCGATGGCCAAGGTGTCCAACTCGGCGGTCAACGCCAAGGAGCTGGGCCTGTTGCGCGGCACCGACAAGGTGGTGTTCAACAGCTACGAGGCGCTGTACATCGCCAAGGCCGAAGCACGTGCGCTGGCCGAAGCCGGCTACCGTCCGCCGCTGCCGGCGCGCCGCATCCAGGTCGCCGGCGACGTCGGCATCGCGACCTTCAAGATGATGCTGGTCAACATGCTCGAAGGCCGTTTCATCAGCCCGTACGACTACGAGATCGCCGAGCGTATCGCCACCGTGCTGTGCGGCGGCAAGGTCGACCGCGGCACCCTGGTGGACGAAGAGTGGCTGCTGGCCCTGGAGCGCAGGCACTTCGTCGAGCTGGCCCAGCAGGAAAAGACCCAGGCCCGCATCGCGCACATGCTCAAGACCGGCAAGCCGCTGCGGAACTGACGGAAGACAACGGCAGTGCCGGCCACGGGCCGGCCCCTCTTCCAACCCCTATTCGAGAGATCACCGCAATGACCAAGCAAATCCAGGACGCCTACATCGTCGCCGCCACCCGCACCCCGGTCGGCAAGGCGCCCAAGGGCATGTTCCGCAATACCCGCCCCGACGATATGCTGGCGCACGTCCTGCGCAGCGTCGTGGCCCAGGCGCCGGGCGTGGACGTCAACCGCATCGATGACGCGATCATCGGCTGCGCCATGCCGGAAGCCGAGCAGGGCATGAACGTGGCGCGCATCGGCGTGCTGCTGGCCGGCCTGCCGAACACCATCGCCGCGCAGACCGTGAACCGCTTCTGCTCCTCCGGCCTGCAGGCCGTGGCCCAGGCCGCCGACGCGATCCGCCTGGGCAACGCCGACCTGATGCTGGCCGGCGGCACCGAATCGATGTCGATGGTGCCGATGATGGGCAACAAGATCGCGATGGCGCCGAGCGTGTTCGACAACGACCACGTGGCCATCGCCTACGGCATGGGCATCACCGCCGAGAAGGTGGCCGAAGAGTGGAAGGTCTCGCGCGAAGACCAGGACGCGTTCGCCCTGGCCTCGCACCAGAAGGCCATGGCCGCGATCCAGGCCGGCGAATTCAAGGATGAGATCAGCCCGTACGAGATCGTCTCGCACCTGCCGGACCTGGCCGACGGCCAACGCATCATCACCCGCAACAGGATCGCCGACACCGACGAAGGCCCGCGCCCGGATTCCTCGGCCGAAGGCCTGGCCAAGCTGCGCCCGGTGTTCCGCAACGGCCAGTTCGGCGGCACCGTCACCGCCGGCAACTCGTCGCAGATGAGCGATGGCGCCGGTGCCGTGCTGCTGGCCTCGGAGCAGGCGATCAAGGACTACGGCCTCACTCCGCTGGCGCGCTTCGTCAGCTTCTCGGTGGCCGGCGTGCGCCCGGAAGTGATGGGCATCGGCCCGATCGCCGCGATCCCGAAGGCACTGAAGCAGGCCGGCCTGAGCCAGGACCAGCTGGACTGGATCGAGCTCAACGAAGCCTTCGCCGCGCAGTCGCTGGCGGTGATCCGCGATTGCGGCCTGGACCCGGCCAAGGTCAACCCGCTGGGCGGCGCGATCGCGCTGGGACATCCCCTCGGCGCCACCGGCGCGATCCGTACCGCAACCCTGCTGCACGGCCTGCGCCGTCGCCAGCAGAAGTACGGCATGGTGACCATGTGCATCGGTACCGGCATGGGCGCAGCAGGTATTTTCGAGGCGCTGTGACGTTCAAGGGCGTGCTGGTCTGCGGTGGAGCCCGGGGCGGCGAGACCGCCCGGGACACGCCGCGAACCCGTCCATCGGGGTTCGCCAGCGGCCTCCCCGCGTGCGCCATCGCCCCATACACGGCAAAACCGGGTTGGGCTCCTGCCGCAACCCGCCCCGCGCCTGCCGCTGACAGCCCCGGTCAGCCTCGTCCCCCCCGTGCCGCCCCACATTCCACGCGGTGGCGGGCTGGGCAAAGGCAGGATCAGGCGCCGGGACGGCGGCCTTTGCCACGCGAAGGGATGCGTCCCTGATTCAACGCTCGCCCCGGAAACATGAAAGGCAGCCAATGGCTGCCTTTCGTGCTTCTGCGCTGCGCCTCATTCCGCCCTTCCCTTCAGCACCCACAGGCAACTGTCCAGAGGCGTGCGCTGGTCGCCGCAGGACCATTGGCGCCATGGATGGCGCCAACGAATCCCCGACGATGGGGTCATGGCATGTCCTGCAGGGCCTGCCTGCACGCCTCCCCCATCCGGCGGGACGGCGCCGACGGGGCGCCAGAAACCCCCTTATTCCGCCAGCATCGCCGCCAGCTTCTCCCGGGCAGGGCCCGCCAGCTTGGGGTTGTCCAGCGCGAAGCGGATCGTCGCCTCCACCAGCCCCAGGTGCGTGCCGCAGTCGAAGCGGGTGCCCTCGAAGCGGTAGGCATCGACCTCTTCGGTCTTCAGCAGCTGTGCGATGGCATCGGTCAGCTGGATCTCACCGCCGGCGCCGCTGCCGGTCTGCTCCAGCAGGTCGAAGATCTTCGGGCTCAACACGTAGCGACCAACCACCGCCAGATCACTGGGGGCATCCTCCGGCTTCGGCTTCTCCACGATCTGCGAAATGCGGCCCTTGCGGCCGTCGAACGCCTCGGTGGCGACAATGCCGTAGCTGGCAGTCTTGTCGTGCGGCACGTCCTCGACCGCGATCACGCTCGCACCGCTGGCCTCGTTGAGATCGGCCATCTGCTTCAACGCGCCCTCGCCACGGTTCCAGATCAGGTCATCCGGCAGCAGCACGGCGAACGGCTCGTCGCCGACCACTGCCCTGGCGCACAGCACCGCATGGCCCAGGCCCAGCGCTTCGGCCTGGGTCACGAACACCGCACGCACGCCCTCGGGCAGCACGTGGCGGATCATTTCCAGCTGTTCCTGCTTGCCGGCGCGCTCGAGCTTCTGCTCCAGCTCGTAAGCCTTGTCGAAATAGTCCGCGACCGCGTGCTTGTAGCGGTTGGTGATGAACACCAGGGTGTCGCACCCGGCCTCGATCGCCTCATCGACGGCGTACTGGATCAACGGGCGATCGATGATCGGCAGCATCTCCTTGGGAACGGTCTTGGTGGCCGGCAGGAAGCGCGTACCGAGACCTGCGACAGGAAAAACCGCCTTGCGAATGCGTCGGGACATCAGTTCCTACCAGCCTCTTTGGGAAACGGGACAATATTGGTTTTCGTGCTCGCGCCCTTCGTTTCGCGCATTGGCGAATACTCGGGAATGACGGCGGACAGAATGGCCTGCATGGCCTCGGCATCATAACTGGCTACCGCCTCGCGCAGGCGCGGCAGGCTGCCCAGCACGCGTTCGACGGAAAATTCGCGGACGCCGGCCTCGAGCACCTTGGGGTGGGCGGTCGGCCGGCTGTTCTCATCCGAATAGAACAGGCTTTCATGCAGTTTCTCGCCCGCACGCAGCCCGGTATAGACGATGGCGATATCGGTACCCGGCTGGTGCCCGGCCAGCCGGATCATCTGCTCGGCCAGCACCCGGATCAGCACCGGCTCGCCCATGTCCAGCATGTAGATCGCACCACGCGACGAGGAGGCCGCCGCCTGCAGGATCAGCAGGCAGGCTTCGGGGATCGTCATGAAATAGCGGCTGACCTCGGGATGGGTCACGGTCACCGGCCCGCCCTTGCGGATCTGTTCGCGGAACAGCGGAACCACGCTGCCCACCGAACCCAGCACATTGCCGAAGCGCACGGTGACGAAGCGGGTTCCCTTCTTCTCGTTGAGGCTCTGGCAGATCATTTCCGCATAACGCTTGGTCGCACCCAGCGCATTGGCCGGGTCGACCGCCTTGTCGGTGGAAATGAACACGAAATTGTCCACGCCGTGTTCCTGGCAGGCCCGGGCCATGCACTCCGTCGCCAACGTATTGTTGCGGATGGCTTCCCGCATCTGCCCCTCGAGCAGCGGGACCTGCTTGTAGGCCGCGGCGTGGAATACGGTATCCGGCCGGTACAGGCCCAGCGCACGGCGGGCGACCGCCGGATCGCCGCAGTCGCCCAGCACGCACTCGATTTCCAGGTGCGGGAAGTTGCGGCAGAGTTCGCTCTGGATGTTCAGCATGAGAATCTCGCTGATTTCCAGCAGCACGATCCTGCCCGCGCCATGGCGCGCGCACTGGCGGCAGAGCTCGGAGCCGATGGATCCACCGGCACCGGTCACCATCACCGTGCGCCCGCGCAGCCAACCCCGGATCAGCGCCCAGTCCGGCTGTATGGGCTTGCGACCCAGCAGGTCCTCGATCGCCACTTCCTTGAGCTGCCCGGGCAGCGAGTTTCCTTCCAGGACATCGCTCAGCCTTGGCACGGTCCGGAACGGCAGGCCGGTGCTCTCGCACAGCGCCACGATCCGCTGCATACCCGCCGCATCCAGGGTGGGAATGGCGATCACCAGCAGTTTCGCCGCCGTTTCCTTGGCAACGGACGCCACGTCGGCGATGGTCCCCAGGATCGGGATGCCCTGCAGCTTGGCCCCTTTCAGGTGCGGCGAGTCGTCAAGCAGGCCCACGGGTTCGTAGTCGCCCGATCGGCGCAGGTCCTTGACCAGCGCTTCGGCGGCATGCCCGGCCCCCAGCACCAGCACCCGCCGCGCCCGGGCATCGGAATGGATCGACTGGTGGTCCTTCCATGCACGGTACAGAAGGCGTGGCCCGCCGAGCAGGGCCGCCAGCGCGAACGGATAGATCGCGAGCACGGACATGGGAATGCCATTCAGGCGCCGGTAGCTGAACACCAGGACGATCGCGCCCACGCCGATGAAGCAGGCCTTGAAGATGTTGACCAGGTCGGTGACGCTGGCGAAGCGCCAAAGCCCGCGGTACAGGCCCACGTAATGGAACGCCATGGCCTGCAGCAGCATCACGATGGCAATATCGAAGCTGAGCGGCTGAATGGCCGGGGCGCCCTCCAGCATCGCATAGCGGGCAATGTGCAGCAGTTGCCAGCACGCCCATACCATGACCAGGTCATGCAGCATCACCGCGATGCGCGGAAAATTTCCTGCCAGCTGTCGCCAGACCGCCATTGGTCACCCTTCCCTATCGATGAGCTTTTTTCCGTAGAACGAACCAGAGACCCGCTGCCGCCGCCCCCCACGCGATGGCCGCCAGCTGGTTCCACGGCGAAGGAAGCCGGAGGGACACCAGTGTCAGTCCGATTCCGGCAACGCCGAACAATGCGTAGCACAACGTGACTGTGACGTGACTGTGGCCGGATTTCACCCAGCGCTGGTAGAGATGCCGGGTGTGCGGCTGCATCCAGCGCTCCCCCGCGAGAATGCGCCCTGCCAGCGTCAGCCCGGCATCGATGAGGAACGCGGACAGCGGGATCAGCAGCACGGCCAGGGGCGCACTGTCCGTCGCCAGCCCCAATGCGACCAGTCCGGCCAGCAGATAGCCGAGGGCGCCGCTGCCGACGTCGCCCATGAAGATCCGCGCCCTGGGGAAGTTGAATGGGAGGAACCCCGCTACGCCCGCCGCCAGGACCAGCGCCAGCCCGGCAACCGGGGTGGGCAGCAGCAGGGCGTAGGCCAGCGCTGCCAGCAGCGCCTGCGTGGCGGCCAGGCCATCGATCCCGTCCATGAAGTTCCAGACGTTGATCAGACCGATGGCCAGTACTGCGCTGGAAACGGCGCGGAACGCATCGCCGGTCCAATGCCACACCAGGCCCGCCAGCAGCAGGCCGGCCAGGACATGCACGGCCAACCGCGGAAGTGCCGGCAAGGGCCTGTGATCGTCCCACCAGCCGATTCCCGCAACCAGCAGCAGGCCGGCGGAAAATACCGCAAGCGTCGCCGCTGCCGCGGGGAACAGGAGGCCGATGCACGCGCAGGCGAGCAGCTGCGAAGCGACGATGGCGATGCCCCCCCCGCGCGGCGTCGCGACCGCATGGCTCCTGCGCTCCCCGGGCTGGTCCAGCAGTTGCCGGCGCAGCGCATAGCCGCGCGCCATCGCCGTCAGCCATGCCGCGACCAGCACGACCGCAAGCAGCCCCGGGACCATCCATGCCGGCTGCATGGATCAGAGCACCGCGTAGTTCAGCAGCGGCTTGACCGTCCCCCACTCCTTGCAGCTCGGGCACTGCCAATGGTGGGTACGCGCGCCGAAACCGCAGCGGGTGCAGCGATAGGCGGGATTGCGCACCAGCAGCTGGTCGGTGATGTGCTTCAGGTCCTGCAGCGTCGCCACCGGGTCGGCGCCCTCGGCCAGGGTCAGGTCGATGAGCGCCGATTCGCCGCGTACCGACGGACGGTCCTTCAGCTGGCGCCCCAGGTAGGCACGCGCCGGACCAACGCCCTCCTGCTCCTCCATCAGCCGCGACAGCGCCAGCACCGGGGCGATGCCGCGGTAATGCTCGGTCATCTCCGCCAGGAACGCGCGCGCACCGGCCAGGTCGCCGACGTTGCGGTAGTTCTTGAGCAGTTGCGGCAGGATCTCGGGCAGGTAGTCGGGATCGTTGCGCGCGGCCCGCTCGAATGCGCGCACGGCCGCTTCATCGTTGCCGAAATCGCTTTCCAGGCGACCCTCGATGATGCCGGCACGCACGCTCATCGCGTCGGCGGCGTTGGCGCGCTCGATCGCCGCACGCGCCTGGTCCAGGCGGCCGGCGGCACGATGGCGCTCGGCCAGCTCGCACTCGAACTGCCCGATCAGCTTGCCCATCGGTTCGTCGGTGACCTGCTCGTAGCGGGTCGCGTTTTCTATCGCCTTTTCCCAGTCGCGCTCCGCCTGGTAGATGCCGATCAGGTGCTTCAATGCCTGCGGCGCGCGCTGGTCGATGCGCGCAAGATCGGTGAACACGGTCTCGGCACGGTCCAGCAGGCCGGATTTCATGTAGTCCTCGCCCAGCGCGAGCAGGGCCTGGACACGCTGGTGGTCCGACAGGTCCTGGCGGTTGGCCAGCCCCTGGTGCAGGCGGATGGCGCGGTCCACCTCGCCGCGGCGCCGGAACAGGTGGCCGAGCGCGAGCTGGGTCTCGAAGGTCTCCCTGTCCAGTTCGGCGATATGCAGGAACAGTTCGATGGCCTTGTCCGGCTGCTCGTTGAGCAGGTAGTTCAGGCCACGGAAATAGGTGCTCGACAGCCGACTGACCTGGTTCTCGCTGTGGCGCTGCCCGCCACGCCGGCCAATCACCCAGCCGCAGAGCGCGGCGATCGGCAGGAACAGGAAGAACCAGAACCACTCACTGATGAAGGCCATCGTCGATCAGCGTCCGTCGAAGGGAGAAGGCGCCTGCGGCGCGGGCGTGGCGGCAGGGGCTGCAGCGGCCTTGTTGGCTCGCCGGAGCCTGGAATAAAGGGGAATGACCACGCCCGCCAGCACCAGCCCTCCGCCCACCAGCGCCCCCAGCAGCAGCGACACGATGATCGCGAGCCCGGAGGTGGTGTGGAGCGCCCAGAACGCCAGCCGGATATCGACAGGCTGCGAATTGAGCGAGCCTATCACCAAGCCGCCGACCAGTACGGCCAGCAGAATCAACAGACGGACAGCCTTCATGCGGCAGCCTGCTCCATGTCCACGGAGCCACTAGCTTAACGGCCGTGGCGTCGATCCGCAGCAGGCGGATCAAAGAAACTCAGGCCGGGTCGCTTTCCAGCGGCACGACGTCGCTCACGCGCTCGCGCAGCTCCTTGCCCGGCTTGAAATGGGGGACGTGCTTGCCCGGCAGGGCGACCGATTCGCCGGTCTTCGGGTTGCGTCCCATGCGCGGCGGCCGGTAGTGCAGCGAGAAGCTGCCGAAGCCACGGATCTCGATGCGGTCGCCGGAAGCCAGCGCGCCGCCCATCATCTCCAGCAACGACTTCACGGCCAGATCGACATCATCGGCCTTCAAGTGCGCCTGGTGGCGCGCAAGGATTTCGATCAGCTCGGATTTGGTCATTGCGGACTCGTCACGAAGGTAAACCCCGGAGCGGCCCGGACTTTCGTCCGGGCCGCCCAGGTTGCATCTACGACAAGCTCAAGGCCGATTACTCGGACTTGTTGCCACCCAGCTGCGCGCGCAGCAGCGCACCCAGGCTGGTGGTGCCGGCAGCGGCTTCGGTCGAGGACTTGTTGTACTCGGCCAGCGCTTCGGCGGTCTCGGCTTCGTCCTTGGCCTTGATCGACAGCTGCATGGTACGGCCCTTGCGGTCCATGCCCACGAACTTGGCTTCGACCTTGTCGCCCACCTTCAGGTGCTGCGAAGCGTCGTCGACGCGGTCGTGGCTGATGTCGCGGGCCGAGACGTAGCCTTCGATGCCATCGGCCAGCTCGATCACGGCGCCCTTGGCGTCGACTTCCTTCACCACGCCTTCGACCTTGGAGCCCTTCGGATTGGCCGCCATGTACTGGCCGAACGGATCCTGCTCCAGCTGCTTCACGCCCAGGGAGATGCGCTCGCGCTCCGGATCGACGGCCAGGACGACGGCGTCCAGGGTGTCGCCCTTCTTGAAGTTGCGAACGACGTCTTCGCCGGTGGTGTTCCAGCTGATGTCGGACAGGTGGACCAGGCCGTCGATGCCGCCGTCCAGGCCGATGAAGATGCCGAAGTCGGTGATCGACTTGATCTGGCCGGAGACCTTGTCACCCTTCTTGTGGGTGGCGGCGAAGGTTTCCCACGGATTGGCGGCAACCTGCTTCATGCCCAGCGAGATGCGGCGACGCTCTTCATCGACGTCCAGCACCATCACTTCGACTTCGTCACCGACCTGCACGACCTTGGACGGGTTGACGTTCTTGTTGGTCCAGTCCATCTCGGACACGTGCACCAGGCCTTCCACGCCCGGCTCGATCTCGACGAACGCGCCGTAATCGGTGACGTTGGAGACCTTGCCGAACACGCGGCTGTTGGCCGGGTAACGACGCGAGATGTTGTCCCACGGATCCTCGCCCAGCTGCTTCAGGCCCAGCGAAACGCGGTTGCGCTCGCGGTCGAACTTCAGCACGCGCACGTCCAGCTCGTCGCCGACGTTCACGACTTCGGACGGATGGCGCACGCGCTTCCACGCCATGTCGGTGATGTGCAGCAGGCCGTCGATGCCACCCAGGTCCACGAACGCGCCGTAGTCGGTCAGGTTCTTGACGACACCCTTCAGGATCGCGCCTTCCTGCAGCTTGTCCATCAGCTGCTCGCGCTCTTCCGAGTGCTCGCTCTCGACGACCGCACGGCGGGAAACGACCACGTTGTTGCGCTTGCGGTCGAGCTTGATGAGCTTGAACTCCAGCTCCTTGCCTTCCAGGTAGGCCGGGTCACGCACCGGGCGCACATCGACCAGCGAACCCGGCAGGAACGCGCGGACATCCTTGATGTCGACGGTGAAACCACCCTTGACCTTGCCGCTGATGCGGCCGGTGATGGTCTCGTTCTTCTCCAACGCTTCTTCCAGCTCGTCCCACACCATGGCGCGCTTGGCCTTCTCGCGCGACAGGACGGTTTCGCCGAAGCCGTTCTCGATCGAGTCGAGCGCGACCTTCACCTGGTCGCCCACGCCCACGTCGATTTCGCCAGCGTCGTTACGGAACTGTTCGATCGGCACGATGCCTTCGGACTTCAGACCGGCGTTGATCACCACCACGTCGCCGCGGACGTCGACGACGGTGCCGACGACGATGGCGCCCGGCTTCAGCTTGGCCAGATTGGCCTGGCTGGCTTCAAACAGTTCTGCAAATGATTCGGTCATTGGATTTACTCAGTTGAACACATGGGCAGGCCGCTCCCTTCGGGGAATGCGTGCCGCCCGCCTGTTGGTCGACCCCGTGCCGGCGGCCGTGTGTGGAGTGGTAAAACCGCCGTGCACCCTGCACGACGGAGCCTTGTACGACTTCGATTTGCGCGACGGCGGCCGTCACCGGCCGCTCTCACGGAACCGCGGGTCACGCTTCCGGCGAAGGAAGCAGGCCCAGCACCTTGGCAACGACGTCGTCGATGCCGATACCGCTGGTGTCGATGAGAACGGCGTCATCGGCCGGCCTCAGGGGCGCCACTGCGCGCTGTGCATCACGGGCGTCGCGGGCCATGATCTCGCGCAGGAGGTCATCAAAGTTAACCGAAACCCCTTTTTCTTTCAACTGTTTATGCCGCCTGTGCGCCCGCTCCTCGGCACTGGCGGTCAGGAACACCTTGAACGGGGCGTCCGGGAAGATCACCGTCCCCATGTCGCGGCCGTCGGCCACCAGCCCCGGCGCCATCCTGAATGCGCGCTGGCGCTCCTTCAGCGCGGCCCGCACCTCCGGGATGGCGGCGATCGCCGAGGCCAGGGCGCCGGTGGTCTCCAGGCGCAGCTCGTCGGTGGCGTCGGTATCGTTGACCAGCACCCGCAGGCTCTCGCCGCGCTCGACGAAGCGGATCCGGGTGTCGAACGTGCAGCGCACCAGCGCCGAGGCGTCGGAGGTATCGATGTCGGCCCAGCTGGCAGCCACGCCCACCGCCCGGTACAGCGCCCCCGAATCCAGGTAATGCCAGCCCAGCCGGTGCGCGACGATGCGGCTGACGGTACCCTTGCCGGCCCCGGACGGGCCGTCGATGGTAAGAACGGGGGGAAGTGGACTCATCTGCGGCCTGCACGGGAACGGGAATCGGGCCATTCTAGCGCCCGCTCCGGCCCGGCTGACGCCGATTGCGCGCAACCACTTGAACCCACATGGAATTGCCCGGTAGAATGGCGGGCTTGAACGAGCGTCAACCTGCATATCCGCGGCTACGCTCCCTGTAGAACTCCAACGTATCCGCCGAGGTATGCCATGAAAGTCCTGTCCTCCCTGAAGTCGGCGAAGGCCCGTCACCGTGACTGCAAGGTGGTTCGCCGTCGCGGCAAGATCTTCGTGATCTGCAAGTCGAATCCGCGCTTCAAGGCTCGCCAGCGCTGAGCCGACTGGCGCCCGCCGCCAGCGGAATCCGCGAGGATTCCGGTATTCGCAGAAAGCCGCCCCCGGGCGGCTTTTTGCATCTTCGTCCCCCGCTCACGGCCGGCCGCGTATCCTGCACCCGCCGTGTCCGCCGCGCGCATGCCGCGCCCGGCAGCGCGGAACAGGGTTGCGTGCCGCTTTATCGACGCCGTTTTTTTGCTGTAATCGCCACTTGTCCTCCGGGGAGAAGCGACCATGAAGCAGACCATCCGGGCCCTGGCCCTGACCGCCGCGATCATCGCGGTACCCACCACGGCGATGGCCGACACCCTGCTGATCGAGCGGGCGCAGGAAAAGCCGGCGGGCGCGCTCCCGGCGCGCGGCGAGTCGATGGGGCAGGTCCAGGCGCGCTTCGGCGCCCCGCAGGAGCGGCTCGAGCCGCGCGGCGGCCAGAAGCGCCAGTGGCCGACGATCAACCGCTGGGTCTATCCCGCCTTCACCGTCTACTTCGAGAAGCAGCGGGTGATCGACGTGGTCGCCAACCAGGCGGGCCCCGACGAGATCGGCCCCAAACCGCCGGTCCGCTGATCCACGCCCGTCGCCACGTCGGCGGCCGGCACGCCATTACTCCCTGCACCTCCCGGCACCGGGAGGTGCGCCAACGCACCGGACGCCACTCCGGGCACGATCCGAGCACCCACCCGCAATGACCGATGCACTTCGTTTTCCCGCCGAATGGGAGGCCCAGTCCGGCGTCCTGATCGCCTGGCCGCACGTCGACACCGACTGGGCCGAACGCCTGGCCGAGGTCGAGGAGACCTATATCGCGCTGGTCGCCGCCATCACCCGCTTCCAGCCGGTGCTGATCTGCGTGGCCGACGACGACATCGAGACCTATGCGGAAATGCGCCTGCGCTCCAACCGCATCGACATGCAGCGCGTGCGCTTCATCACCGCGCCGTACGACGACACCTGGCTGCGCGACTCCGGCCCGATCACCCTCCGGCGGGCCGACGGCGGTTTCCAGTTGCTGGATTTCCGCTTCACCGGCTGGGGCGGCAAGTTCGAGGCGAGCCTGGACGACCAGCTGGTCGGCGCGCTGCACGAGGCCGGCGCCTTCAACAACGCCCAGGTACGCAGCATCGCCTTCGCGCTGGAAGGCGGCGCCATCGACACCGACGGCGACGGCACCCTGCTGACCACCTGGAAGTGCCTGCACGAGCGCCACCCGGAGCGCGACCGCGCATCGCTCGGCGCCGACATGGCGCAGTGGATGCACCAGGAACGCGTGCTGTGGCTGGACCACGGCTATCTGGAAGGCGACGACACCGACGCCCACGTCGACACCCTCGCCCGCTTCGCCTCGGCCGACAGCATCGTCTACCAGGACTGCGATGACCCGCAGGACTCGCACCATGCAGAGCTCAAGGCGATGGGGGCCGAACTGGCCGCGCTGCGCACCCGCGATGGCCAGCCCTACCGCCTGTTCCCGCTGCCGTGGGCGCAACCGGTGATCGACGAGGGGCGCCGCCTGGCCGCGTCCTACGCGAACTTCCTGATCATCAACGGCGCGGTGCTGATGCCGGCCTATGGCGACCCCGCCGACGACACCGCGCGCGACGTGCTGGCGCGTGCCTTCCCGGACCGCGAGATCGTGCAGGTGCCATGCCGCCCGCTGATCTGGCAGAACGGCAGCCTGCACTGCATCACCATGCAGTTGCCGAGCGGCCTGATCGACTGAAACCCGGCACCCTCGCCTGTTTCCCCGGCCTGCCTGGCAGGCCCGGGGTCCCGGCTTGCCGCACCCCCATTCACGCCCTTGCCGCCAACCGCCCCCCTGTGCAGGGGCGGTTGCTCCTCCCGGTTTACAATGCCCGCATGAAGACCCATTCCCTGACCGTCGCCCTGATCCAGGAGCGCAACCACGGCGATGCCGCCGCCAATCTGGCCGTGATCGAGTCCCGCGTCGCCGAAGCCGCGGCGCAGGGCGCCAAGCTGGTGCTGCTGCAGGAACTGCACAACGGCCCGTATTTCTGCCAGCACGAATCGGTGGACGAGTTCGACCTGGCCGAGTCGATCCCCGGCCCGAGCACCGAGCGCCTGGGCGCGCTGGCCAGGCGGCACGGCGTGGTCCTCGTCGGCTCGCTGTTCGAGCGCCGCGCCGCCGGCCTGTACCACAACACCGCGGTGGTGTTCGAGAAGGACGGCACCCTGCTCGGCAAGTACCGCAAGATGCACATCCCCGACGACCCGGGCTTCTACGAGAAGTTCTACTTCACCCCGGGCGACATCGGCTTCAAGCCGATCGACACCTCGGTGGGCCGCCTCGGCGTGCTGGTGTGCTGGGACCAGTGGTATCCGGAAGCCGCGCGCCTGATGGCGCTGGCCGGCGCCGAGCTGCTGCTCTACCCCACCGCCATCGGCTGGGATCCGGACGACGTACAGGACGAGAAGAACCGCCAGCGCGACGCCTGGGTACTGAGCCACCGTGGCCATGCCGTGGCCAACGGCGTGCCGGTGCTGTCGTGCAACCGCGTCGGCCACGAGCCTTCGCCGCTGGGCGCGTCGGGCATCCAGTTCTGGGGCAACAGCCACGTGCTCGGCCCGCAGGGCGAGTTCCTGGCCGAGGCCGGCGCCGAGCCGACCGTGATGGTCTGCGAAGTGGACCTGCAGCGCAGCGAACACGTGCGCCGCATCTGGCCGTTCCTGCGCGACCGCCGCATCGACGCCTACGGCGACCTGCTCAAGCGCTACATCGACTGACCGGGACGCCTGCGCATGGCCGTGCACATCCGTGATGCCGGCGCGGCCGACATCGCCGCCATCACCGCGATCTACGCGGTCGAAGTGACCGACTTCGTCAACACCTACGAATACGAGGTGCCGGACGAGGCCGAGATGCTGCGGCGCATGCAGGACATCCTCGCCCGCGGCTTTCCCTACCTGGTCGCCGAGATCGACGGCCAGGTCGCCGGTTATGCCTACGCCAACACCTACCGCAGCCGCATCGCCTACCAGTGGACGGTGGAGAACTCGGTCTACGTCGATGCGCGCTCCCAGGGCCGCGGCGTGGGCAGCGCGCTGCTGCAGGCGCTGATCGACGCCTGCACCGCACGCGGCTACCGGCAGATGGTCGCGGTGATAGGCGAACCGACCAATACCGCGTCGATCAGGCTGCACGAGCGTTTCGGGTTCCAGCTCGTGGGCGTGTTCCGCGGCCTGGGCCGCAAACACGGCCGCTGGCTCGACACGGTGCAGATGCAACGCGCGCTCGGCGATGGCTGCGGGCGCGCCCCCTCCAATGAATGACGCAATGACCGACACCCACTCCGAAAGCGGCAGCGAACTGCTCGCCGGCCAGCCGCTGCGCATCGTCGAACGCGATGGCGTGCGCTACACCCTGCTGGGCACCGCCCACGTTTCCGCCGCCAGCGTGCAGGCGGTGGAACAGGCCATCGGCAGCGGCCAGTACGACGCCGTCGCGGTCGAGCTCGATCCGCAGCGGCTGCAGGCCCTGACCAATCCGGACGCGCTGGCGCAGCTGGACCTGATCGAGGTGATCCGCAAGAACCGGGTCGCCCTGTTCGCCGCCAACCTGGCCCTGGCCGCCTACCAGCGCCGGCTCGCCGAACAACTGGGCATCGAACCGGGCGCCGAGCTCAAGCGCGCGGTGACGCTGGCGCAGGAACGCGGCCTGCCGGTGCACCTGATCGACCGCGATGTCGGCCTGACCTTCCGCCGCGCCTCGCAGCGCCTGGGCTTCATCGGCAAGCTCAAGCTCGTCGCCGGGCTCGGCGCCGGCCTGTTCTCGTCCGAGGACGTGGGCGAGGACGAGATCGAGAAGCTCAAGCAGGGCGACATGCTCGAATCCAGCTTCGGCGAATTCGCCAGCGAGAGCCCGGCGCTGTACGAGAGCATCATCGGCGAGCGCGACCGCTACATGGCCACGCGCCTGCGCGAGGAGCGCAGCGACAGCCAGCGCAACGTGCTCGCGGTGGTCGGCGCCGGCCACCTGGCCGGGCTGGCGCGCTACCTGGAAACCGACACCGTGGCCCCCGGCCCGCTGCGCCAGGCGCTGGAAGCGGTACCGAAGAAGCGCAACGTCCCGTGGATCACGCTGACCATCCTGGCCGTGATCCTGGCCGGCATCGGCGTCGGCTTCTGGAAGGGCGGCATGGGCATGGGCGCTGACATGCTCGCGACCTGGGCGCTCTACACCGGCGGCCTGGCCGGCCTCGGCGCACTGCTGGCCGGCAGCCATCCATTGAGCATCCTGACCGCGGTGGTGGTGGCGCCGTTCAAGCCGTTCCGCCTGAGCATCCCCACCGGCGCTTTCTCCGCGCTGGTGGAAACGCGGCTGCGCCGGCCGGCCTATGCCGACTTCCTGCGGCTGCGCGACGACGCACAGTCGCTCAAGGGCTGGTACCGCAACCGGGTCACCCGCATCGTGCTGACCTTCATGCTCACCAACCTCGGCAGCATGCTCGGCCTGTGGCTGACCGGCTTTACCGTCTACGGCAAGCTGGTGTGACCGGCCACGGCGCCACCGCGGCCATCAGGCCCGCGGCCAGCGCCAGGACAGGCCCACGATCAGCAGGCACAGCACGATCTCGATGCTGCTGTAGGCCAGGTAGAACCACCATGCGCCCGGCATGGTGAGCGCGACGAAGGCGGCGTAGAACAGGGCCAGCCCGATGCCGAGCCAGCGCGTCACCCGCGCCGGCAGGGCCAGCGACAGGAACACCATCAGTCCGGGCACGACCAGCAGCAGGGCCACGAACAGCAGCGAGCCCTGGCTGCTCGGCCCCATCGGACCGCCGCCATCGAGCATGTACTTCAGCTTGCCGGGCCGGTACAGGCCGAAGTAATCGCCATACAGGTAGCAGAAGGTCAGGCTGGCCCACAGCGCGGACAGCTTCAGGCGCAGGGGAAGCGGCGGATCGGACAGCACGGTCCGGGAAGATCGGGTCTGCATGATGACCTCACTGGGCACGGGAATGGGATGCGGCGGGGCACGCCGCGCGCAGGCCGAACAGCAGCAGCCACAGGCAGGTGCCGATCTCGCCGACGGAGGCCGGCAGCGTCAGGTGGGCCGATATCCACCAATCCGCGTAGCCGGGTACCAGCAGTTCCGCCAGCACATCCAGCACATAGCCCAGCCCGCCCAGCACCAGCAGCGCGCCCAGCAGGCGCGGCAGGCGCCGCGAGCGCAGCACCAGCCAGCCCAGCGGCAACAGCCACAGCCCCCAGAACACGCGCACCAGCTGCATGCCGCCGCGGTAGGCCTTCAACGCCGCGTGCGCGAGCTGCTGGCGCTGCTCCGGCGACAGCAGCTGCGCGCTGTCGGCATCGGTCAGCAGCGACAGCGCCTGCAGCCGGTGCGACAACGCCGCCAGCGCCAACGGAACCGCCATCGCCACGAACGCCAGCATCAGCGTCGCCGCGCTGCGGCTGACATCCTGGAAGCTGCGGTACAGCACCAGTGCCAGCAGCAGATAGGCCACCTGCTCGACGACGAAAGCCGCCACGCCCTGCTTGAACAGCGCCTGCCTGGCGACCACGTTGTCCAGCATCGCGCCGGCGTCGGCGCCGGCCAGCTGCGCCGGCACGTAAGCCAGGCAGAAGATGCCGGTGACGACCACGATCAGGTACAGGACACCGGCAAGCCGGCCGCCCGGGGGAAGTGCATGTGGCATCCGCGGTCTCCCTGGAAAGTGCTCCCGCCGGAGTGGCGGGAGCGCGACAGCCTTACTCCTGCACGGGCGCCGCCCCGGCCGCCGGCAGCGGCGCCAGACCGCGCGCGCGCCGCACCAGGCGCGCGGTTCCCGTGCGCAGGTCGTCGAGGATGGCGTAGATGGTCGGCAGGAACAGCAGGCTGACCACGGTCGAGAACGCCAGGCCGCCGGCAATGGCGCGTGCCATCGGGTAGTACGGCGGCATGCCGTCGGCGGTCTTGGTATTCAGCGCGATCGGGATCATCGCCAGGATCGCCGTGCCCATCGTCATCATGATCGGGCGCAGGCGCTCGCGGCTGCCTTCCACCAGCGCATCGGTACGCGCCATGCCGCGCCGGCGCAGGTTGTTGATGTGCTCGATCATCACGATGCCGTTGTTGACCACCACGCCCATCAGCACCAGGATGCCGATCACCGCCATGATGTTCATCTCGGTGCCGGTCAGCCAGAACAGCCAGTACACGCCGAAGATCGAGAACAGCACGCAGGACATGATCGCCGCCGGGAACAGCAGCGACTCGAACACCGCGGCCATGATCACCACCATCAGGATCAGCGCGATGAAGATGCTGTTCACCATCTGCTGCATGCCATCGAAGTTGATGTTGAAGCCGGCCCCGGCGAAGGTGTAGCCGTAGCCGGGCGGGAACTGCACGCCTTCCAGCGTGGTCTCGATCGCCTTGCGCGCCTGGTCCATCGGCACGTCCTTGGCCAGCCCCGCCTCGACCCGCAGCATGGTCTGCCGGTTCAGGCGCTGGATCGAACTGGCCGCCGGCGTGACGCTCACGTCCACCATCGCCAGCAGCGGCACTTCCTTGCCGCCGGCAGTGCGCACCATGAACGACGACAGGTCCTCGATGCCATAGTTCTCCGAGCCGGCGAAGCGCACGTTGACCGGGATCTCGACGTCGTCGCGGTGGAAGTCGCGCAGCGAGGAGCCACGCAGCGCCATGCCGACGAACTGCGCCACCTGCTGCGCGCTGAAACCATAGGCGGCGGCACGCTCGCGATCCACCCGCACCGCCAGTTCGGTGTTGGCGTCGCCGGTGTCCACGCGCACGTCGCGCAGCTTCGGATCGCGTGCGAGTATCGGCACGATGTCTTCGGCCAGCTCCTTCAGCGTCTGGGTCGAGTCGCCCACCAGGCTGAAGCGGATGCCCTGGCCGTCGCTGCCCATGCCGCCGGGCCAGCCGATGCCGATCTTGGCGCGCGCCGACTGCGGCAGCCCCTTGCGCACCTCCTCCTTGATCTTCTCGCTCAGCGCCGGGTCCTCGGTGTCCAGGAACAGGCGCGTCTGCGCCCAGCCCTGCTCGCTGTAGCGGCTGAACACGCGTTCGACGTGGAATTCCTTGCGGCGCGCATTGACGAACGCCTCCACCCGCGCCACTTCCCGGCCCATCTCCTCCTTGGAGTAGGCGCCGCGCCACTGGTAGAAGATGTTGATCTCGCTCGGATCGCCGTCGTCGCCGCCACCGGTGGTATGCGTCATCGGATACACGCTGGCCAGGGAGATGGCGAGGATGCCGCCCACCGCCCAGCCGCGGTGCTGCAGCGTCCAGCGCAGCGCGCGCGCATAACGTTCCTGCATCCGGTTGATCAGCGGCGACTTCAGCGCCGGCGGGGTCTTCATCCGCGCAGAAAGCATCGGGATCAGGCTCACCGCCACCAGCCACGAGGCCAGCAGCGAGACCGAGATCGTCACCGCCAGCTGCGACAGGTAGATGGTGATGATGTTCTTCTCGCCGAACATCATCGGCAGGAACACCACGCAGTGGCACAGGGTGCCGGCCGACAGCGCGATGGCCACGTGGCGGGTACCGATGATGGAGGCCAGCGAGGGTTGGTCGGGGTACTTCTCGCGCTCCTGGTAGATGCTCTCCACCACCACCACCGCGTTGTCCACCAGCATGCCCACCGCCAGCAGCAGGCCCATCATCGAAATGATGTTCATGGTGATGCCGGCGAAGTACATGAACCCCAGGGTCATGATGAAGCAGATCGGGATGGCCAGCGACACCATCAGCGTCGACGGCCAGTGGCGCAGGAAGGCGTACAGCACGATTACCGACAGCAGCAGGCCGATCGCGCCGGCCTCGGCCAGCGCCAGCAACGAACTGGTCACCGCCTGCCCCTGGTCGTCGGTGACTTCGATGCCGACGCCGCGCATCGCCGGGTCTTCCTGCAGCCGCTCGATCTCGGCGCGCACCGCGCGCGAGAGATCCACCAGGTTGGCCGAGCGCTCCTTGTACACGTCGACGCCGACGCTGGGCCTGCCCTCCATCTGCCGCACGTAGTTCATGCGCTGCGGCTGCAGGCTGACTTCGGCGATATCCGACAGCCGGGTACCGCGCTTGTCGACCGGCAGGTTGCGCAGCGCCTGCAGTTCCAGCAGCTCGCCGCGCGGCTGCACGCGCAGGCGCCGGCCGGCCTCGGTGATCTGCCCGGCCGACACCGAGAAGTTGGCCGCCTGCAGCTTCTGCACCAGTTCGTTGAGCGCCACCCCGTGCGCGCTCAGCCGGTCCTTGTCCAGCGCCACCAGCACTTCCTGCTTGGCGACGCCCTCGACCTCGACCCGGGCCACCCCGGGCAGGCGTTCCAGGCGCTGCTTGATGCTGCGCTCGATCAGGTCCGCGCGCGCGGTCAGGTCCTCGTCGCTGGTCAGGCGCAGGCTCATCGCCTCGCGGTCGCTGGTGCTCCAGCGCTGCACGTAGTAGCGGCGGAAATCGTCCGGCAACTGGTCGCGCACCGCATCGATGCGCTCGCGCGCCTCGGACGCGGCCATGGCGATATCGCGGTTCCAGTCGCTGAATTCGACCTGGATCTGCCCGCCCTCGGCATTGGCGCGGGCGTTCATCGACTTGATGCCCGGCATCGTGGCGATGGCTTCCTCGACCGGCCGCAGCAGGTTGCGCTCCACTTCCTCCGGCGTCGACCCCGGGTACGGCAGCGACACGAAGAAGAAGGGGATGGTGGCTTCAGGCTCGGCTTCCAGCGGCAGCCGGAAAGCGGCGATCAGGCCGATCGCCACCATCGACACGAACAGCATGATGGTGGTGACGGGGCGGCGGATGGACAGCTCGGTGATGTTCATCCGTATCAGCCCTTCAGCCCGTCGCCGCCGGCAGTGCCTTCGCCCAGCGCGTCATGCTCGTGCGCCAGCACCTGCTCGACCTGCTGCGCCTGCTGCCGCGCGCGGCGGCCACGCTCGGCATAGAACGCATCGGCCTTGCGGTCCAGCAGGTCGTACACCACCGGGATCACCAGCAGCGTCAACAGGGTCGAGACCAGCAGGCCGCCGATCACGGTGATCGCCATCGGCGAGCGCACTTCCGCGCCCTCGCCGAAGGCCAGCGCCAGCGGCAGGAAGCCGAACACCGCGCACAGCGTGGTCATCATGATCGGGCGCAGGCGCGAGCGTGCGCCCTCCACCAGCGCCTGGCGCTTGCCCAGGCCTTCCTCGCGCAGCTGGTTGACCTTGTCGATCAGGATGATGGCGTTCTTCACCACCAGCCCGACCAGCAGGATCAGGCCGATGAACACCACCACCGATACCGGCGAACGCGACAGCAGCAGCGCCGCGACCGCGCCGACCAGCGCCAGCGGGATGGTGAACAGGATGACGAACGGGTGCAGCAGCGACTCGAACTGCGACGCCATCACCAGGTACACCAGGAACACCGCCAGGGCGAAGGCGAACAGCAGCGAGCGGATCGATTCGCCCAGCTCCTGGCCCTGCCCGCCGATGTGCATGCCGACATCGGTGCCCAGCGGGTTGTCGGCCACCATCTTCTGCACTTCGGTGATCGCCGTGCCCAGGTCGATGCCGCGCAGGTTGGCCGAGACGATCGCCACCCGGCGCAGGTCGGCACGGTGGATCTCGCTGGGCCCGGTGGTCGCCACCACGTCGGCCACGGACGACAGCTCAACCGGCTTGCCACCGGTCGGGTGCACGATCAGGCGGCGGATGTCCTCGACCGAGGAACGCTCGGACTCCTGCACGCGCACCAGCACGTCGATCTTGCGGTCGCGGAAGCTGTAGCGGGTGGCGACGTTGCCGCGCACCTTGTTGACCACCGCATCGGCGATCTGGCGCGTGGTCAGGCCCAGCGCCGCGGCGCGGTCCTGGTCGAACACCACCTGGATTTCCGGGAAGCCCTGCTCGACCGTCGACTTGACGTCGGCGTAGTGCGGATTCTGCCGCAGCATGCCGGCCAGGCGGTTGCCGGCCACCCGGATCGCGTCCAGCGTGTTGCCCTCGATCTCGATCTCCAGCGGCGGCGACAGCGCGAACAGCTCCGGGCGCGCGAAATCCACCTGCGCGGCCGGCCATGCCTTCATGGTCTGGCGCAGCTTCTCGGTCAGCTCCGGCTCGCGCGAAGTGTCGCTCATCACCACCGACAGCTTGCCGATGTTCTCGCCGCTCTCGGTCGGGCTGGCGTCAAGCCGAGTGCCGGTGCCGGACACGCCGTACAACAGGCGCACGCCGTCCTCGCCGGCATGCTTGCGCTGCACTTCGCGCACCAGTGCGTCGGTCTGCGCCAGCGGCGTGCCGGGTGGCAGCTTGGCGGTCATCTCGAAGCGGTCCTGCGCCAGCTGCGGGATCAGGTCCACGCCCAGCATCGGCAACGCCGCCAGGGTCAGCGCGAACGCCAGCGCCGCGCCGCCCAGTACCGGCCAGGGCCGCGCCAGCGCCGCGGGCAACAGGCGCAGGTAGGTGCGTTCGGCACGCCCGTACGGCGCCATGGCGATGTCGCTGGCCTTGCGCATGACCGGGCCGACCACCGCGGCGATGCCACGGAAGATCCGCACCACCAGCCATGCCGCGGCGTAGAAGCCATAGCGGACCAGCGCGCCGATGCCGCGGCCGGCGAACGCGGCCGGCTTCTGCCAGCGGCGCTCCGGGCGCCACGGCTGGCGCGGATCCTCGGCAGGGAACTCCAGCGGCGGGCGGCCCTTCAGTGCGCTGAGCATCGGGATCAGCGTCATCGACACCACCAGCGACACCGCGATGGCGATCGACACGGTCAGCGCCTGGTCGCGGAACAGCTGCCCGGCGATGCCCTCGACGAACACCAGCGGCAGGAACACCGCGATCGTGGTCAGGGTCGAGGCGACCACCGCCATGAACACCTCGCGGGTGCCCTTGATCGCGGCCTCGAGGATGCCCATGCCGCGTTCGCGCGCCTTGGCGATCGATTCGAGCACCACGATCGAGTCGTCCACCACCAGGCCGGTGGCCAGCGCCAGGCCGCCGAGCGACATCACGTTCAGGCTCAGGCCGAGCTGGCCCATGAAGAAGAACGTGGCGATGATCGAGATCGGCAGCGACAGCGAGATGACGAACGTGCTCCAGCCATCGCGCAGGAACAGGAAGATGATCAGCACCGACAGCAGGCCGCCGATCACCGCATCGATCTTGACGTCCTTGATCGCATGGCGGATGAAGACCGACTGGTCCTCCACCGTGGTCATCTCGATGTCCTTGGGCATCTGCTTGCGGATCGCCTCGAGCTTCTTTTCCAGCGCATCGGCGGTGGAAACGGTGTTGGCGTCGCCTTCCTTGTAGATGGCCAGCTCGACGGCCTCGTGGCCGCCGGCGCGGATCACCGCCTCGCGCTCCTTGTAGCCCTGGCGCACGTCGGCCACGTCCTTCAGGCGTACCGGCGAGCTGCCGCCGCCACTGCCATCGCTGCGCAGCGCGGCGATCACGTTCGGATCGCGGCTGCCGAGGATGGCGGTCATCAGCTGGCGGTTCTCACCGGCCGAGGAGGCCCCCGAGCCGGCGGCGGTATTGAGCAGCATCTCGCGCATCTGCTCGACCGTGGCGAATTGGTTGACGGTGCGCACCAGGTAGCGCTGCGAGCCCTCTTCCAGGCGGCCGCCGGACAGATTGACGTTCTCCTGCTGCAGGCGCTGGATCACGCTGTCCAGCGACAGCCCCAGCTGCGCCAGCTTGCGCTGGTCGATGTCCACCTGGATCTCGTCCTCCAGGCCACCGCCGACCTTGACCGCGGCCACGCCGCTGACCGGCTCGAGCTTGCGCTTGAGGTCGTCGTCGGCATAACGGCGCAGCTCCATCAACCGGCGCACGGCGTCGGCGTCGCTGCCGCCCTCCTGCTTGGAAGACAGCGCCAGGCGCATGATCGGCTGGGTCGACGGATTGAAGCGCAGCAGCACCGGCGGCTTGGCCTCCAGCGGCAGCTGCAGCGTCTCCATCTTGTCGCGCACGTCCAGCCCGGCCTGCTGCATGTCCGTGCCCCAGGCGAACTCCAGGACCACGTCGCTCTGGCCGGTGCGCGAGATCGACTTGAGCTTGCGCAGCCCCTTGACGATGCCCAGCGCTTCTTCGGCCGGCTGCGAGATCAGCGTCTCCACCTCTGCTGGCGCCGCTCCTTCGTAGTCGGTGCGCACGGTGAGCGTGGGATAGCTCAGGTCGGGCAGCAGCTCGACCTTCAGGCTCGACAGCGAGATCAGGCCGAACAACACCAGGGTCAGCGTCATCATCGCGATGGTGACGCGACGGCGGGTGGCGAACTCGATCAGGTCGAAGCCGCCACCGCCGGGAACCGACGGATCACGCGCACTCATTGCTTGGCCGCCTGTGCGGCCGGCGCCTTGGCGGGAACGGCGGCGGCGACCGCCTTTTCCTTGCCGATCACCTGAACCGCGCTGCCCTCGCGCAGTGCCGCCTTGCCGGCCACGACCACTTCCTCGCCGGGCTGCAGGCCTTCGCGCACTTCGATCCAACCGGCATCGTCGTAGCCCAGCTTGAGCCGGGTGCGCATCGCCTTGCCGTCGCGCACCACGTACACGGCGGGCTCGCCGCCGTCCTCGAGCAGTGCGGTGCGCGGTACCACCAGCGCATCGGCGCGCTGGTCGTAATTGATGCTCAGGCGGCTGAACATGCCCGCCTGCAGGTCACTCTCGCCCGAGAACGAAGCCACCACGCGGAACGTGCCGGTGCCGGTGTCCACCACCGGCGACACGCGGTCCACGACACCCCCGAACCTGCGTCCCGGCAACGCGTCGGCGACCAGTTCAACCGCCTGTCCCGGCTTGAGCTTGGCGATCTCGCGCTCGGGCACGTTGAGCGTGGCTTCCAGCTTGCCGGCATCGACGATGCGGATGATCGGCGAGTTGATCTGCACGAAGTTGCCCGGCTTGATGTCGCGCGAAGCGATCACGCCGGAAATCGGCGCCACCACCGTGGTGTAGGACAGCTCCAGTGCCGTCATGCGGTACTGCGCGCGCGCGTTTTCCAGGTCGAAGCGCAGCTGGTCGACGTCGGCGGCGCTGACCAGCTGCTGCTGGACCAGCTTCTGTGCGCGCTGGTAGCTGTTTTCCAGCTTGCGCATCTGCGCTTCGCTCTGCGCCACGGCCAGGCGCGCGCGGTCCGGATCCAGCCGCACCAGCGGCTGCCCGGCGCTGACGCGCTGGCCTTCCTCGACCATCACCGCCAGCGCCACGCCCGAGGTCTTGGCGACCACCTGCGACTCGGCGCGCGGCTCCAGCGAGGCGGTACCGGTATAGCTGGCGGCGATGGCGCGGCGTGCCACCTTGGCCACTTCGACCGGGACCGCATCGCTGGCCTTCTGCGCTTCCTTGGGCGTGTCCTTGGCGCCCTCGCCATCGGCCTTGCAGCCGCCCAGCAGCAGCACCGTGGTGACGAGGAGAGCGGCGGCGCAGCGTCCGGTGCGGCCGTACGGGGTAAGGAGTGGCGACATCGTGGGGTCCCTGGAGATGCAGTGGCTGGTGTTGTAGCAAAGTATTGCACCACCCCACGACGACACCATGCCCCAAAGGTCATGCATGCATACCGCACCGCAGCATTCATGAATGGTTCCGAACCGGTGAATACGCGGGCTATACTCGGCCCGTTCCGTGTCCCCACGGCGGAACGAACAGACCCGCATACCGGACAAGGAAACCATGCGCTCGCAGCCGTTTGCCGTATGTCTCGCCCTGGCTCTGGCCCTGCCCTTCGGGGCCGCACAAGCCGACCCGCAGCAGTCTGAACCTTCCGCTCCCGCGCCTGCTCCGGCCCCCGCTGCTGCGCCTGCCGCCGCGGCGCCGTCGGCCGTGGGCGATGCCGAAACCGGGCGTACCCTGGCCTACACCTGCCAGGGGTGCCATGGCATCACCGGCTACAAGAACGCCTACCCGAGCTACCGCGTGCCCAAGATCGGCGGGCAGTCGGCGCAGTACCTGACCCAGGCGTTGACCGAATACCGCGAAGGCAAGCGCAAGCATCCGACTATGCAGGCGCAATCGATGAGCTTCAGCACGCAGGAAATCGCTGATCTCGCCGCCTACCTGTCCACTCTCAAGTAAGCACCGCTCATGTCGAAAGCCAAGCACGCTTCGCGTCTCGCCATCGCACTGTTCGCTGCCTGCGCCGTGGCCGCCTGTACCCAGTCGGAGGTGGAGTCCAGTGGCAAGTCCGCCGCCGACCCCGGCCATGCCAGCGGCGAACACGGTTCCAGTTCTTCGGCCGGCCTGCCGCAGGGGCGCATCGCCGCCGGCGAGCAGCTGGCCAACAGCAAGGGCAAGGCCACCGGCCAGAGTTGCATCGACTGCCACGGCGCCGATGGCAACGCCCCGATCGATCCGGGCTATCCGCGGCTCGGCGGCCAGTATGGCGATTATCTCGCCCATGCCCTGCAGGCGTATCGCAGCGGCGACCGCGAGCACATGCTGATGTCGCCGCAGGCGGCCGGCCTGAGCGACCAGGACATCTCCGACCTGGCGGCCTACTTCGGCTCGCGCCCGAGCCAGCTGCGCGATCTGCACGGCCTCAAGTAGCCGCAGCGCGCCGGCCCGTGCGGGTGCCGGCGCCACTGATCCAGGCGGCATGGGCTGGCTGGGCATGAGAACCGCCCAGCCGCGCATGAACCGCCGATGCAGCCCTCCCGTGGACGGCAGCCTTGCCTTCGCCCGGGTTTCCCTGCGGGCGGCACTGGCGGGATCCGCCGGCGTCCATGTACCCGGCACTGCCCGCCACCGATCCGGCATGGGCCGGCCCGGCGGCAGTGACCGGACGCGTCGCGCTGCCCGTCTGCGGCATGCTGCCGATGCCCGTCTGATGCCCATCCGATGCATACCGTGGCGCGCAGCCTGCGGCGCGGCGGGGATCGGCAACGGCCAACGCCCCGCAGCACAGCGGCACAGGCACGCCTTCGCGCGCTCAACGGCTGCCGTTGTCTTCCTGCAGTTCCTGCTTGAACGGCACGTCCGGCGGCGGCCGCGCGCTGGCCGGCTGCTCCTGCATGTTCGGGTTGCTCAGGCCACAGCCGCCGCCGAACTGCAGGATGGACACCACGCAGGAGATGCGGGTGCCGGTCCCCGGGATCGGGATCTCGATGCTCTTGACGCCCTTGCGCACCCACTCGGCCAGCAGCGATTCGTTGGGCACCCAGTACTTGTCGAATGAAGTCGGCGTGTGGTCATAGGGCGGACGCTTGAGCCAGGTGCCGGCACGATCGATCTGCTCGCGGCTCCAGCTGTCCGACCCGCCGCCCGGCGCACCGCGGCCGGCGGGCGCCGCATCCTTTCCGGCATCGCCCGCCAGGCGCACGCTGCCGTCGCTGTTGTACAGGCCGCGGCCAGCGTCGGACGCGGCGCCGCTGCCACCCGATGCCTGCCGCTGCGAAGCCCCCCAGTCGTCCGAACGGACCGGTGCGGCCCAGCCACCGCTGCGGTCCTGCGACCGCGGGCCGGCCCCCGTGCTGGTGCCTGGTTGCGGTGCGCTCTTCGTCCCCTGCCCGCCCGCCGCCGCGCCCTGCGACGCCTGCGCCGCGGCGCCCTGGTTGATCGGCGCCGCCGCACCGGAACCGGCCGCAGGCACGGCAACGGCATCGGCCACACCGGGTATCTGCCGCTCACGCACCGCCAGGTCTGCCGTCGTCACCTGCACGCCGCTGTCGCGCGCCGGCACCGTGGCCATCGTCACCTGCTGCCGCGGCGCGGCTTCGATCTGCCGCTCGCGTACCGCCGGCGCCCCCGTCAGGCGCACTTCGGCCTCGCGCGGGCGCACCTGCGCCATCGCCACCGGCTGCACGGGCCCGGTCTCGACCGGGCGCTCGCGCACCTGCACCTGCGGCATCGCCGGGGCCCGCGTGGCGACATCGGGCACCGGCAACTCCCGCACCTGAGTCGGCCGTTCCAGGAGGGTCTCGACGGTGCGCTCGCGTACCTGCGGCGCCTGCACCCGTAGCGCCGGCGCGGCCACCGTGGCCGGCGGCAACACGAAATCGCCGGTCGGCCGCGGCACCTCGGTGACCTGCAGCGGCTGCGGCGCCTCCGTGGCCGACGCGGGCTGCGGCACGTCCGCCGGCGCTGCGTCCGACGCACTGCCGGCGCTGCTGTCCTGCGCTGCGGATTGCGGCCGTGATCGGGATTGCGGCGACGCGGCAGCGGCTACGGCACTGGCCGCCGCCCCCGGCACCGTGGTGGCCGGCGCGCCTGCGGCCTGCGGCGCGCCGCCGCCCGGGTCCTCCGGCGTGCCGCGGCCCATGTACTCGATCCGGACGCGCTCGCCCGCGTCCGTCCCCGCTTCGGGCACGTTGCTGCGGACCAGCGCCACCCACACCAGCAGCACTGCGAACAGCAGATGCAGGGCCACGCTGCACACGGCGGAAAACCAGCGGAGGCGACGCTGGTCGCCGGCAGGCGGATCGTCGCCTGCCCAGCGCAGCACCTGCAGCAGCGCATGCGGAAACGACGTCGCCCGTCCGCTTCCACGGGAACGCGGACCATTCCATGCAGGCGCCGCGGCGGCCGCATCCGCGCCGGCGAATGCCAGCGCCTTCGCCGGCGACCCACCGCGCAGCCAGGCACTCCAGCTGTATGGGAAACCGGTGCGGCGGTCATGCAGGAGGCTGCCCTTGCGCCGGGCGGCCAGCAGGTCGATCAGGTCGGCAACCGTCGTCACCGGCACGTGCGGAAAGGCTCAGCCCGCGCTGCCGCGCGGAATGTAGGGGGCCTGGCCACTGGCGTGGTCGGTCGCGTCGCGCACCGCGGTGACGCCAGGCACGCGGGCCATCAAGGTCTTCTCGATGCCCTGCTTCAAGGTCACGTCGGCCATGCCGCACCCATGGCAGCCGCCGCCGAAGCGCAGCAGCACCACGCCGTCGGCGGACACTTCTTGCACCGCGACGCGGCCGCCGTGCGAAGCCAGCTGCGGGTTGACCTCGTTCTCGATGACCCAATGCACGCGCTCGACCATCGACGCCGCCTCGCCGGGCGCTTCGCCCTTGATCTTCGGCGCCTTGATGGTCAGCTGCTGGGTACCCGCCGCCTGGGTGACGTAGTCGATCTCGGCGCCGTCCAGCCAGGCCACGCTGGTGGCCGCCACGTAGAGCGTGAAGCCGTCGCAGTCCACCGCCCATTCGTCGCCCAGCAGATCGGCCGGCTCGGCGAACTCAAGGCGCGCGTCGGCGCGTGGCGTCCCCGGTTCGACCGCGCTCAGGCGCACGCCCATGCCGGGCACGGCCTCGCGTTCGATCAACTTGCGGAAATGGCTCTGTGCGGTATCTGAAATCTGGATCATGCGGGGTATTCTAGCCGTGTCTTGGCAACTGCTGATGGGACACTGATTCCACGCGCAGCGCCGTTCAGCCCCTTGTCGATGGAGATTCCCATGGCCGATCTGATTCCACTCGCGCAGGCGCACTGCATTCCGCGCAGGGGCAGCGAGCACCGGCTCGGGGCGGCGCGGCTGGCCGAACTGCTGCCGCAGGTCCCGGGCTGGGAGCTGGCCGAGGACGGCCACGCCCTGGTGCGCACGTTCAGCTTCGACAATTACCACGGCACCATGGCGTTCGTGAATGCCCTGGCGTGGGTCGCGCACCGCGAGGACCACCACCCCGACCTGGGGGTGCACTACGACCGCGCGATCGTCCGCTTTTCCACCCACGACGTGGGCGGGCTGAGCGAGAACGATTTCATCTGTGCCGCCAAGGCATCCGCACTTGTGGAGCAATGACATGAAAGCGCATCTCCTGCTGGGCTCCCTCGCCACCGCCATCGCGCTCAGCGCCTGCGGCCCTTCCGAACCGGCCGCGCCGGTGATCGCCCCCACCGAGGTGGCCGCGGTACAGACGCCACCGCCGGACTACCCGGTCGAACTGGCCTGCAGCGGCGTCGGCGGACAGAGCGTGCTCAAGGTCGTGGTCGGGCCGCAGGGCACCCCGACCGAAGTCACGCTGCTCACCAGCAGCGGCAACAGCCAGCTCGACGATGCGGCGATCCAGCGCGTGCGCGAATGGAAGTTCAAGGCCGCCACCCGCAATGGCCAGGCGGTGCCGACCACCATCCAGGTTCCGGTGAGCTTCAACCCGCCGCAGCCGAAGCCGGACAGCTGCTTCGCCATCGAGGAGCGCATGCGCCGCGGCGGCTGACCGCCCCCGCATCGATGCGGCGCGGCGGCACGGGCACCAGACCCGATGCCGCCCAAGCGGCGTCAGCGCATGCGCGCCGGATCAGCGCAACCGGTCCAGCGCCTCGGCCAGTTCCGGCGCCAGCGGTGCGTTGAGCACATAGGGCACCTTGCCGCCATCGAGCGCAAACTCCAGCGAGGCGGCGTGAAGGAACAGCCGCTTCAGCCCGATCTGCTCGCGAAACCGCTTGTTGACCGCAGGATCGCCGTACTTGTCGTCACCGGCGACCGGATGACCGATGTGCTGGGCATGCACGCGGATCTGGTGGGTACGCCCGGTATCGATCTTCACCTCGCAGTACGAATGACCGCCGCGCCGCTCCAGCACCCTGAAATGGCTCAGTGACGGCTTGCCGGCCGCATTCACCTGCACATGGCGTTCGCCCCCCTGGCGCAGGCCCACGTGCAGCGGCGCATCCACGCTCATCACCCCATCGGGCATGCGCCCGACCAGCAGGGTCAGGTAGCGCTTGCGGATGCCGCCGGGCCCGGTGCCGTCGTGGTCCTCGCGCAGCAGCGCCTGCAGCTCGGACAGCGCCGAGCGCTTCTTGGCCATGACCAGCAGCCCCGAGGTGTCGCGATCCAGACGGTGGACCAGCTCCAGCCCCTGGTTCGGACGCAGGGCGCGCATGGTTTCGATCGCGCCATGGCTGATGCCGCTGCCGCCATGGCTGGCCACCCCGGAAGGCTTGTTGATGACCAGCAGCCGCGCGTCCTCGAACACGATGGCCTGCTCCATGCGCTGCAGGAAGCCGGCCGGCGGTGGCGCCTTGTCTCCGACCTCGGCGAGATTGACCGGCGGCACGCGCACCTCCTCGCCCGCCTCCAGCTTGCGCTCGGCCTTGGCTCGGCCGCCATTGACCCGCACCTGGCCGCTGCGCACCAGTTTGTAGACCAGGCTGCGCGGGGCGCCCTTGAGCTGGCCGAGCAGGAAGTTGTCCAGCCGCTGCCCGGCCCGGTCTTCCGGAACCTTGATCAGGCGCACGCTGGATTTGCCCGCAGGCGGTATGCGGCGGTCTTCGGAGTCAGTCATCTGCCTGTTTATTCTGTTACACTCGGGGAGCGATATAAGGGTTTGATTTCGTTGGAAGTTGATCAGGGCCAGAAGCCCGGCTTCCGACGGGTCCGGCACAGTGCGCGGCCACCGCCCCCGGGGCGGCCATGTTAGCGGCTCGTCGGCGCTCCCGGCCATCGCCGGATGCCAAAAGCATCCGTGCTGGACGAAAAAACATGTCCCGTGCGACGCCCCGGCCACGGCCGGAGCGGCCGCCGGCCCCGAAACACCTGAAACCAAGAACACAAGCGCTCCCGCGGCCTGCCGTGGTGTCGTAGCGCTGGAAACCCAAGCCGCCCCTGCCCGCGCCTGCGCGAGGGGCGGCGACCCGTGTCCAGAGGCGAAACGCCATGGCGTTCCGCGCGGTAGCAGCGCGCGAGGAACGCACAATGAAGCGAATGCTGATCAATGCCACGCAGGCCGAAGAGCTGCGCGTGGCCATCGTGGACGGCCAGACCCTGTACGACATCGACATCGAACAGCCGTCCAAGGAACAGAAGAAGTCCAACATCTACAAGGGCCGCATCACCCGGCTCGAACCCTCCCTCGAAGCGGCTTTCGTCGAATACGGCGGTGACAAGCATGGCTTCCTGCCGCTGAAGGAAATCTCCCGCGATTACTTCCAGGCCGGTGTCGACCACAACAAGGCCGGCATCCGCGAGCTGTTGCGCGAGGGCCAGGAAGTCGTGGTCCAGGTCGACAAGGAGGAGCGCGGCAACAAGGGCGCCGCCCTGACCACGTTCATCTCCCTGGCCGGCCGCTACATGGTGCTGATGCCGAACTCGCCGTCGGCCGGCGGCGTCTCGCGCCGCATCGAGGGCGAGGATCGCGCCGCGCTCAAGGACGCGCTCGACAAGCTGAACATCCCCGACGACATGGGCGTGATCATCCGCACCGCCGGCGTCGGCCGCGATGCCGAGGAACTGCAGTGGGACCTGGACTACCTGCTGCAGGTCTGGCGCTCCATCGCCGAGGCCGCGCTGGCCAAGCCCGCGCCGTTCCTTATCTACCAGGAGTCGCGCCTGATCGTGCGCGCCCTGCGCGACTACCTGCGCGCCGACATCGGCGAGATCCTGGTGGACACCGAGGAGCTGTACGAGACCGCGCGCGAGTTCATGCAGCAGGTGATGCCGCAGACCCTGCGCAAGCTCAAGCACTACAAGGACGACATCCCGCTGTTCAACCGCTTCCAGATCGAATCGCAGATCGAGGCGATCTACGAGCGCAACGTGCGCCTGCCGTCCGGCGGCTCGATCGTGGTCGACCAGACCGAAGCGCTGACCGCCATCGACGTGAACTCGGCCCGCGCCACCAAGGGCAGCGACATCGAGGACACCGCGTTCCAGACCAACCTGGAAGCCGCCGAGGAAGTGGCCCGCCAGCTGCGCCTGCGCGACCTGGGTGGCCTGGTGGTGATCGACTTCATCGACATGTCCTCCAACAAGCACCAGCGCGAAGTCGAGAACCGCCTGCAGAACGCGCTCAAGTACGACCGCGCGCGCGTGCAGCTGGGCCGCATCTCGCGCTTCGGGCTGATGGAAATGAGCCGCCAGCGGCTGCGCCCGAGCCTGGGCGAGTCCAGCCAGATCGTGTGCCCACGCTGCGACGGCCAGGGCCGCATGCGCAGCGTCGAGTCGCTGTCGCTGTCGATCATCCGCGTCGCCGAAGAGCATGCGATGAAGGAAAACACCGGGCAGGTGCTGGTCCAGGCCCCGGTCGAGATCGCCAACTTCCTGCTCAACGAGAAGCGTAGCGCGCTGCGCGAGATCGAGCGCCGCCACGACGCGCCGATCATCATCGTCGCCGACGAGCAGCTGCACACCCCGCATTACGAAGTCACCCGCCTGCGCGAGAACGAGCTGGGCGAGGAGTCGGGCAGGCCGAGCTACCAGCGCGGCACCCCGCGCAAGCTGCCGGTGCACGCCCTGACCAAGGCGCAGCTGAACATCCCGCCGGCCCCGGCGGTGACCCACGTCAAGCACAGCCAGCCGGCCCCGGTACGCGAGGTCCCGGAACCGGCGCCGGTACCGGCCCCGGTCGCCGCACCCGCGCCCGCCGCGCCGGCGAGCGGCGGTGTGATGGGATGGCTCAAGCGGGTCTTCGGTGGCGAGACCGCCCCGGCGGCACCGGCCCAGCCGCAGCCGCGCCAGGACAGCGGCCGCGGCAACCGCAACGACCGCAACGACCGCAACAATCCGCGCCGCGACGGCCGTAATGGCAACAATGGCGCCAACGGCCAGCCGGCACGCAACGGCGGCAATGGCAACGGCAACGGCAACCGTCGCGACGAGCAGCGCCGCGACGAGCGTCGCGATGACCGTCGCCAGGGCGGCGGCGGCAACCCGCAGCAGCAGAATGCCGGCCAGCAGCCCAAGCAGCGCGGCGAACAGCAGGCCCCGCAGGGCAAGCAGCAGCGCAACAACGAACAGCAGCAGCCCAAGCCGCAGAAGCAGCCCAAGCAGCCCAAGCCGCAGCAGGACGCGGACAAGGCCGTGCAGCCGGCCAGCGAAAAGCCGGCACGGCAGCCGCAGGCCGAGGCCCCGCGCCCGGTCGTGGCAGCCGCCCCGGCCATGGCCGCGGCAACCGTGGTCGCCACCGTGGATACGGACGCCACCGAAGCCCCGGCCAAGGTGCAGCTGCCGGTCGTGGAGGACACCGCAGCGGTGACCACCACCGCCGAGCAGGCCATTGTTGCGACCGATGAGACCATCGCTCCGGCCACCGACGATGGCACTGGCGACGGCGCCAGCCGCCGCCGCCGTGGTCGCCGTGGCGGCCGCCGCCGCCGCCGCGGCAATGCCGAAGGCACCGGCAACGCCGATACCGACGTGCTGGGCAACGATGACGACATCGCCGACGAGGGCGAGGACGCCGGCAGCGAGTCCACCGGAACGGACGCCGTACCGGCCGCGGCCCAGCCGGAGTTCGATTTCGACGACGAGCCGGCGATCGCCCATGCGCCCGCACGTGCACCGCGCCCTGCGCGCGCCGAAGCGCCGGTCGCGCCGCAGGCCGAGCCCGCTGCAGCGCCTGCCGCCGCGATCGCGGCGGTGAGCATCGCCGCCGAACCGGAAACCACGGCCATCGCGCAGCCGGAACCCGTGCTGGAGACCGTGGTGGCAACGGCGGAAGCCACGCCCGTCGTCGTACCGGCAGTGGAAGCCGCACCGGTCGCCGCACCGGTGGCGGAAGAAGCCGTGCAGCAGGATGCCCCGGAGCCAGCGGTCGTCGCCGAGCCTGCGGCGCCGGTCGAGGCAGTGGTGGTGGCCGTCGAACCGGTTGCGGTTGCGGTAGAGCCGATGCCGGTCCCGGCTGCCACGCCGGAACCGGCCCTGCCGGAGAACGGACAGCTGTTCGCCGAGGCACCGGTGACGGCGCCGGCAACCGGCGAGCAGCACGCGTCCGGCGACCAGGCGCCGCTGGCCACAGATGTGGAATCCGCAGCTGACACGATCGCCACCGCCGAAGTCGAGGCAGAGGCAGAGGCCGGCGTCAGCGCAGCGAACCCGGACGAGCCGCACCGCAACGCCTGAAGGCAGCGCGTCCCGGAATGAAAAAAGCGGCCCACGGGCCGCTTTTTTCATGTGCCTCCGGCGCCGGCGGAGGCTGTCATATCGCCTTCGATGGATCGCCCACGCCGTACTGGGCAGCCAGGCGCGCCAGTGCGATGTTGTCGTGCACGCCGGTCTTCTGGAACAGGCGCGACTTGTGCGTGTTGATGGTCTTGGCGCTCAGGCTGAGGCGGCGGGCGATCTCCTCCTGGCGGTGCCCCTGCACCAGCAGCAGGGCCACTTCCAGTTCGCGCGGCGAGAGACCATCGAACGGCGATTCGTCGCCGCCTATGTTGGACAGGGCCAGGTTCTGGGCGATGTTGCTGGCCAGATAGCGTCGACCCAGCGCCACGTCATGGATGGCGCGCACCAGTTCGCGGGCGTCACCGCCCTTGCCGACATAACCGGAGGCACCGGCTTCCAGCAGCCGCTTGGGCATCGGCCCGTCTTCCAGTACCGACACGATGATCACGCGGGTGCCGTGGTCGCCCTTGACGATGCGCTCGGTGATCTCCAGCCCGCTCAGCCCCGGCAGGTTCAGGTCGCAGAGCACCACGTCCGGTTTCAGCCGGCGGATCTGCGGCAGGGCCGCTTCGCCGCTGTCCGCGGCGCCAACCACCTCGATACCGGTTTCACCGGCAAGGATCATCTGCAGACCGGTGCGCACCAGCGCGTGGTCGTCAATGAGAAATACCGTTATCGTCACTACCCGCTTCCTCCCCCCGACACCCAGTGACAGTCGCAGCCGGCCATGCAGCTCCGCCATCCGGAGCCGGGCGGTGGATCCGCCATCGCGCAGGCCGCGCCCATTATCAGTCAAGAAGCCGGTCCCGCCCCATGGGGACGGCACACTTGGACAACTCCCCTGTCCACGCATGACCCGGCCGTGATCGGCGCCGGGTGACCGGCCATGACATGCTGTGCGCCGCAGCGTTGTGCGGCCATCAGTGCATCCCTCGCAGGCAATTAGGGTTTCGCCGCAGCCGATGGCGACCAGCGGCGACGGAACAGCAGTACATGCACGCCGGTCACCCACGCCAGCGCAGCGCACCAGCCGCCCAGGATATCGGAGGGGTAATGCACGCCCAGATGGACGCGCGACAACCCGACGCAGAACACGAAGATGCCGCCGGTGATCGCCACCGGCCAGCGCCAGCGCGTGTTCCATGCCAGGAACAGCGCGGTGGCGGCCAGCGTCATCGACCCCATCGCGTGCCCGCTGGGAAAACTGAAGGTGCTTTCCGGCGCGATCGATTCCCACAGGCCCGGGCGCTCGCGCTGGAACAACTGCTTGCTGCCGATGTTCAACAGCGCCGAGCCGGCGAAGGCGGTGGCGGCGAACAGCGTGTTGCGCCAGCGCCGCCGGAATGCGAGCACGGCCACCAGCAGCAGGTCCAGCGGAATCACGCCCCACTGGTAGCCCAGCCGCGACATCAGCAGGAAGAACGCATCCAGCGCGGGTGAGGCAAGCCCATGCATGCGCCACAGCAGCGCCTGGTCGAAGTACAGCGACTCGGCCTCGTGGATTTCCTCGGCCAGGGCCACGAACCCGGCCAGCGGCAGCAGCAGGCAGACGAACAGCACGAGCAGACGCCAGGCGTTGTGCGCGAGCCAGTCGCGCACGCCGGCGGCTTCGCGGCGGGATTCAGCCTGCGTCGCGCGCATAGCGGTTCTCGACATACTCGTCGATCAGCGCCACGAACTCCTGCGCGATGTTCTCGCCCCGCAGCGTCACCTTCTTCTCGCCGTCGACGAACACCGGCGCGGCCGGCGCCTCGCCGGTGCCCGGCAGCGAGATGCCGATGTTGGCATGGCGCGACTCGCCCGGGCCGTTGACGATGCAGCCCATGACCGCCAGGGTCATGTTCTCCGCGCCCGGGTGGCTGACGCGCCACACCGGCATCTTCTCGCGCACGTGGTTCTGCACCACCTTGGCCAGCTCCTGGAAGAACTCGGAGGTGGTGCGGCCGCAGCCCGGGCAGGCCGTGACCATGGGCGTGAACGCACGCTGCCCGGTGGTCTGCAGCAGTTCCTGGGCGACGATGACTTCCTGCGTGCGCGGCTGCCCCGGCTCGGGCGTGAGCGAGATGCGAATGGTGTCGCCGATGCCTTCCTGCAGCAGCACCGCCAGCGCCGCCGACGAGGCGACGATGCCCTTGCTGCCGATGCCGGCCTCGGTCAGCCCCAGGTGCAGGGCGAAATCGGAACGGTTGGCCAGGTCGCGGTACACCGCGATCAGCTCCTGCACGCCGCTGACCTTGGCCGACAGCACGATGCGCTCGCGCGGCAGGCCCAGTTCCACCGCGGTCTGCGCCGAATCCAGCGCCGAGCGGATCAGTGCCTCGCGCAGCACCCGGCCGGCGTCCCACGGCTGTTCGCGCTGGCTGTTCTCGTCCATCAGCCGGGCCGCCAGGCTCTGGTCCAGTGAGCCCCAGTTGGCGCCGATGCGCACCGGCTTGTCGTAGCGGACGGCGAACTCGATCAGCTGCGCGAACTGGGTGTCCTTCTTCTTGCCGAAGCCCACGTTGCCCGGGTTGATGCGGTACTTGGCCAGCGCCTCGGCGCAGGCCGGCTCCTGTGCCAGCAGCTGGTGGCCGTTGTAATGGAAGTCGCCGATCAGCGGCACGTCGATGCCCATCATCCGCAGCTTGTCGACGATGCGCGGAATGGCCGCCGCCGATTCGGCGTTGTTGACGGTCAGCCGCACCATTTCCGAACCGGCGCGCCACAGCTCGGCCACCTGGCGGACGCTGGCGGCGACATCGGCGGTGTCGGTATTGGTCATCGACTGGACGACCACCGGGTGGCCGCCACCGACCTTCACTCCGCCGATATCGACGGCATGGGTGATGCGGCGGGGCCAGGCGGTGGCGTCGGCGGGAGGAGTCGGGCGGGTGACGGCGTCGTGCATGGCGCGCATTTTAGCGCGCCGGCCGCCGTCCCGGGATGAACCACGGCGAGCGCCGGCGGGCCGGGACGCATTACGATGCACGCATGGATTCCCCGGATACCTCGTTCCTCCGCACCCTGTGCAGCCTGCGCTGGCTGGCCACCGCCGGCCAGGCCAGCGCGATCCTGGTCGCCACCGGGCTGCTGGGGCTCGACCTGCCGCAGCTGCCGCTGTGGAGCGGCGTGTGCGTGCTGGCGCTGTTCAACCTCTACGTGCAGCTGCGCGTGCACGACAGCGACCCTGCCCCGGTCACCGCCTTCGGCCACATCCTGGTGGACGTCACCGTGCTGACCTGGATGGTCGGCTGGAGCGGCGGCATCGCCAATCCGTTCGGCTCGCTGTTCCTGATCCTGATCGCGCTGGCCGCGCTGGCCCTGCCCCTGCGCTGGACCCATGCGGTGGCCGCGGCCTGCGTGGCCGGCTATGCGGTAAGCGCGATCTTCGGGCTGCCGCTGCACGGCGGCTACTTCGATTCGATGAGCCTGCACCTGTGGGGCGCGGCAGCCAACTTCCTGCTCTCCAGCGTGGTCGTGCTGGTGTTTTCCACGCGGCTGGCCGCGGCGCTGCGCGAGCGCGAGAACCAGCTGGCGCTGCTGCGCGAGCGCTTCGTGCGCAACGAGGGCATCGTCGCCCTGGCCACCCACGCGGCCTCGGTGGCGCATGAACTGAACACGCCGCTGGCGACCATGACCCTGCTGGCCGACGACATCGCCGAGCAGTACGCCGACGACCCGGCGATGCTGGAGGACATGGACACCCTGCGCGGCCTGCTGGTGCAATGCCGCGAGCGGGTCCTGGCGCTGGCGGCGCCGGCGGAAGGCGCGCGCAGCCGCGCCCGCGTGTCGATCGGCAACGTGCTCGAGCAATGGCGCCTGGTGCGCCCGACCGTGCACCTGCGGCGCAATGCCGACGCACCGCTGCAGCTGGCGCTGGACCCGGGCGTCGGCCACCTGCTGCAGGTACTGTTGAACAACGCCGCCGACGCCGGCGAACAGACCGGCCATGGCCAGGTGGACCTGGACATCCGCATCCGCGACGACCACCTGTACGGCGAAGTCCGCGACTATGGCCCCGGCTTCAAGGCCAACGACGCCGCCCACGCGGCGCTGCCGGGTACCCTGTTCAACAGCGGCAAGAGCGGCGGCATGGGCGTGGGCCTGGCGCTGTCGCACGCCACGATAGAACGCCTGCACGGGGAACTGTGGATGCGCCCGGCCGAAGGCCGCGGTACCCGCGTCGGTTTCCGCCTGCCCCTTGTCACTATGGAAGCGAATCCATGACCTCCTCTTCCCACGGCCTGCTGGTCGACGACGACCCGCTGTACGTGCGCACCCTGCAGCGCAGCCTCGCCCGCCGCGAGATCGAGACCGTCACCGCCCACGACATCGCCAGCGCGCTGGAGCAGGCCACGCGGTCGCCGCCGGCGTTCGCGCTGATCGACCTCAAGCTCGGCGGCGAATCCGGACTGGCGCTGATCCAGCCGCTGCGCACGCTGCGCGCGGACATGCGCATCCTGCTGGTCACCGGCTACGCCTCCATCGCCACCGCGGTGGAAGCGATCAAGCTTGGCGCCGACGATTACCTGCCCAAGCCGGCGACGGTGCCGATGATCCTGCGCGCGCTCGGCGAGGCCGACGAGAACGGCGAGGAGCACGAGGACATCGAGCCCCCCGACGCGATGACGCCGATCAGCCGCCTGCAGTGGGAACACATCCAGCAGGCGCTGCACGAAACCGGCGGCAACGTCTCGGCCGCCGCACGCCTGCTCGGCATGCACCGCCGCTCGCTGCAGCGCAAGCTGCTCAAGCGGCCGAGCCCGGAGCGCGACCCGCACCGTTGACGCTGCGCACCGCCGCCCCGGAAACGGCGCGCCTCACCCGCGCTGGATGGACACCCCGCCATCGACCCGCATCGCGGTGCCGGTGACGAACGAGGATGCCGGCGAGACCAGGAACAGCGCCGCGGCCGCGATTTCCTCCGGCTGCGCCAGCCGCCGCAGCGCATGCAGTCGCGCCACCGCGCCCAGCGCCGCCTCGTCGGGGTTCATCTCGCGGGCCATCGGCGTGTCGGTCCCCCCGGGCAGCAGCGCGTTGACGCGCACCCCGGACGGCCCGAGCTCGGCGGCCAGCGACTGCACCAGGCCGATGACCCCGGCCTTGCTGGCCGCATATGCGGCCGTGCATGGAAAACCGGCGGTGTGGCCGACGAAGGTCGAGGTGAACACCAGGCTGCTGCCGCTGCCGGCGCGCAGCAGCGCCGGGATCTGGTACTTGGCGCCGAGGAAGGCAGCGGTCAGGTTGACCTCCAGCGCGTGGCGCCAGTCGGCCAGCGCGACCTCGGGCGTGGGCTGCAGCGGCCCCAGTACGCCGGCGTTGTTGAACGCCGCATGCAGCGGGCCGAAGGTGTCCTCGGCATGGCGCACCAGCTCCTGCGCATAGGCTTCTTCGCGCACGTCGCCGGCCAGCCAGGTAGCGGCCCCGCCCCCGGCCTGGATGCGCGCGACCAGCGCCTCCAGCTCGGCGCCGCGGCGTGCGCCCAGCACCACCCGTGCGCCTTCGGCGGCGAACAGCAGCGCGGCGGCGCGGCCGATGCCGGAACTGGCGCCGGTGATCAATACGGTCTTGTCGTGCAATGCCTTCATGTCCTGCTCCCGATGGATGGAGCGCGCAGGATGAAGGCGCGCGGCGCATGGCGCTCGCCGCTATCGGACATGGCATTGGCGCACGCATGAAAACGGAAAGCCCGGCATGTGCCGGGCTTTCCGCGTGCTGCATTCGTCGTGGCTTACGCCGCGACGGTGTCGGCCACGTCCTTGTAGTCCGCGATCTGGTCGAAGTTCATGTAGCGGTAGATCTGCGCGCCGTTGGCGTTGATCACGCCGATGTCGGCCATGTACTCCTCCTTGGTCGGGATCCGGCCCAGGCGCGAGCAGATCGCCGCCAGTTCCGCCGAGCCCAGGTACACGTTGGTGTTGCGGCCCAGGCGGTTGGGGAAGTTGCGGGTCGAGGTCGACATCGCGGTGGAGCCTTCGCGGATCTGCGCCTGGTTGCCCATGCACAGCGAGCAGCCCGGCATTTCCATGCGCGCGCCGGCGCTGCCGAAGGTGCCGTACACGCCTTCCTTGGTCAGCTCGGAGGCATCCATCTTGGTCGGCGGGGCCACCCACAGGCGGGTCGGGATGTCACGCTTGCCTTCCAGCAGCTTGGCGGCCGCGCGGAAGTGGCCGATGTTGGTCATGCACGAGCCGATGAACACCTCGTCGATCTTGGCGCCGGCCACCTCGGACAGGGTCTTGACGTCGTCCGGGTCGTTCGGGCACGCCACGATCGGCTCGTGGATGTCGGCCAGGTCGATCTCGATGACCGCGGCGTACTCGGCGTCGGCATCGGGCTCGAGCAGCTGCGGGTCGGCCAGCCACGCTTCCATCTTCTCGACGCGGCGCGCCAGCGAGCGGGCATCCTGGTAGCCCTCGGCGATCATCCACTTCAGCAGCGTGATGTTGCTGTTGAGGTACTCGATGATCGGTGCCTTGTTCAGGCGCACGCTGCAACCGGCGGCGGAACGCTCAGCCGAGGCGTCGGACAGCTCGAACGCCTGCTCCACCTTGAGGTCCGGCAGGCCCTCGATCTCCAGGATGCGGCCGGAGAAGATGTTCTTCTTGCCGGCCTTGGCCACGGTCAGCAGGCCCTGCTTGATGGCGTACAGCGGAATCGCGTTGACCAGGTCACGCAGGGTCACGCCCGGCTGCATCTGGCCCTTGAAGCGCACCAGCACCGACTCGGGCATGTCCAGCGGCATGACGCCGGTGGCGGCGGCGAAGGCGACCAGGCCCGAACCGGCCGGGAACGAGATGCCCACCGGGAAACGGGTATGCGAGTCGCCACCGGTGCCGACGGTGTCGGGCAGCAGCATGCGGTTGAGCCAGCTGTGGATCACGCCGTCGCCCGGACGCAGCGACACGCCGCCGCGGGTGGAGATGAACTCCGGCAGGGTGTGGTGGGTCTTCACGTCCACCGGCTTCGGATAGGCGGCGGTGTGGCAGAACGACTGCATCACCAGGTCGGCCGAGAAGCCCAGGCAGGCCAGGTCCTTGAGCTCGTCGCGGGTCATCGGCCCGGTGGTGTCCTGCGAGCCCACCGAGGTCATCTTCGGTTCGCAGTAGGTGCCCGGGCGCATGCCCTTGCCTTCCGGCAGGCCACAGGCGCGGCCGACCATCTTCTGCGCCAGCGAGTAGCCCTTGCCGGTATCGGCCGGCTGCACCGGCAGGCGGAACAGGTCGGTGGCCGGCAGGCCCAGCGCCTCACGCGCCTTGGCGGTCAGGCCACGGCCGATGATCAGCGGAATGCGGCCACCGGCGCGCACTTCGTCGAACAGCACTTCGGACTTCACTTCGAACTCGGCGATCACTTCGCCGTTCTTCAGCGCCTTGCCGTCGTACGGACGCAGTTCGACGACGTCGCCATGCTCCATCTTCGACACGTCCAGCTCGATCGGCAGCGCACCGGCGTCTTCCATGGTGTTGTAGAAGATCGGCGCGATCTTGCCGCCCAGGCACACGCCGCCGGCGCGCTTGTTGGGAATGTACGGGATGTCGTCGCCGGTCCACCACAGCACGCTGTTGGTGGCCGACTTGCGCGAGGAACCGGTGCCGACCACGTCGCCGACGTAGGCGACCAGGTGGCCCTTGTCCTTGAGCGACAGGATCTGCTGGATCGGGCCGCGCTTGCCGTCTTCCTCCGGGGTGAACGGCGCGTCGTCGCGCTTGTTCTTCAGCATCGCCAGGGCGTGCATCGGGATGTCCGGGCGGGTGGTCGCGTCGGGCGCCGGCGACAGGTCGTCGGTGTTGGTCTCGCCCGGCACCTTGAACACGGTGATGGTCAGGCTCTGCGGCACTTCCGGCTTGCTGGTGAACCACTCGGCGTCGGCCCAGCTCTGCAGCACGGACTGCGCGTTGGCGTTGCCGGCCTTGGCCTTTTCCTGCACGTCGTGGAACGCATCGAACACCAGCAGGGTGTGTTTCAGCGCGCCGGCGGCGATGGCGCCGACCTGGGCGTCGTCCAGCAGCTGGATCAGCGGCGCGACGTTGTAGCCGCCGAGCATGGTGCCCAGCAGCTCGGTGGCGCGCTCGCGGCTGATCAGGGCACTTTTCTCGGTGCCGAAGGCAATGGCGGCCAGGTAGGACGCCTTGACCTTGGCCGCATCGTCCACGCCGGCCGGCACGCGGTGGGTGATCAGGTCGAGCAGGAACTCGGCCTCGCCCGCCGGCGGGTTCTTCAGCAGTTCGATGACGTCGGCCGTCTGCTGTGCGCTCAGCGGCAGCGGCGGGATGCCAAGCGCGGCGCGCTCGGCTACGTGGTGGCGGTAGGCTTCCAACATGACAACTCCCGGGTGGTACGGATGAGGAATGGGGTATGGGCTCAGGCTTGCGGCACGATCAGCTTCAGGCCCTTGAAGTAGTCGCGGTAAAACGTGTCGTTCCAGGTGATCAGGCCGTCGCACTGCAGCAGTGCGTGGGCGCCGACCATGAAATCGTCGATGCGGCGGGTGTCGCCGGCATTGCGCTGGCGGTGGCGGCGGTGCATCTCGCCGGCGCGCAGCGCCGACTTGGCCTCCAGCGGACTGAAATGTATGCCCATTTCCTCCAGCGCCTCCTGCACCTGCGCGCCGCCGCGCAGCGAGGCGCATAGTTCGGCCAGCGTGGTGCCGCAGACCACCACCCGGCCACCGACCAGCGCCTGCCGCAGGCAGGCCTCCACCGCGTCGGCGCGGGGGCCGTCGCTGAGCAGTTCGATCAGTACCGGGGAGTCGACCGCGATCATGCCTCGCCGGCCTCGTCGCGGACGGTGCGCACGGCCTGTTCGGCCGACGGGAAGCCGTCCAGCGCGAACTTGCCGCGGGCACGGGAAATGGCGTCGTCCACGCTCTTGCGCAGGATGATGCGGCTGCCTTCGAGCTCGACCTTCAGCAGCGTGCCCTTGGTCAGGCCCAGTGCGTCGCGCACGGCCTTGGGCAGGGTGATCTGTCCACGTTCAGCAACGGTGGCTTCCATCGGGCGCCCTCCTGAGTATGTACGAATTATACATACCTGCACGGGCATACCCAAACCCTGCCAGTACCGCCGGCGACGGCGCAGCCCTTGCCGCGCAAGGGCCGGCAACGGCCTCGTGACACGGCTGCAACAAACCGGTGCGTATGCTCGATGGCATGCGCGGCCCCGCCCCGGGGAAGATCGTCCATACTCGGGCAGCCGTTACTGAACGGGGTCCGCCCCCAGCCAGCAGGCGCCCCGCGCGCCGCCGCACGCCATCCGCAACACAGGAGTCAGCCATGAGCGATTCGTTCTCCACCCGCAGCCAACTCACCGTCGGCGACCAGACCTATACGTACTGCAGCCTGCCCCGGCTGGGCGAGCGCTTCGACATCTCGCACCTGCCCTACTCGATGAAGATCCTGCTGGAGAACCTGCTCCGCCACGAGGATGGGGGGCAGACGGTCGGCCCGGAGCACATCGAGGCCGTGGCCACCTGGGACCCGAAGGCCGAACCGGACACCGAGATCGCCTTCATGCCGGCACGGGTGGTGCTGCAGGACTTCACCGGCGTGCCCTGCGTGGTGGACCTGGCGGCGATGCGCGACGCGGTCACCCGGCTGGGCGGGCGCGCCGAGCAGATCAATCCGCTGATCCCCTCGGAACTGGTGATCGACCACTCGGTGCAGGTGGACGTGTTCGGCCGCGCCGACGCGCTGGACCTCAACGGCCGCATCGAGTTCGAGCGCAACCGCGAGCGCTACAGCTTCCTGCGCTGGGGCCAGAAGGCGTTCGAGAACTTCAAGGTGGTGCCGCCCAATACCGGCATCGTGCACCAGGTGAACCTGGAGAACCTGGCCCGGGTGGTGATGGAGCGCGAGGTCGACGGCACCCGCTGGGCCTTCCCGGACACCGTGTTCGGCACCGATTCGCACACCACCATGATCAACGGCATCGGCGTGCTCGGCTGGGGCGTGGGCGGCATCGAGGCCGAGGCGGCCATGCTCGGCCAGCCGTCCTCGATGCTGATCCCGCAGGTGGTCGGCTTCAAGCTCAGCGGCCGCCTGCCCGAGGGCGCCACCGCCACCGACCTGGTGCTGACCGTCACCCAGATGCTGCGCAGGCTGGGCGTGGTCGGCAAGTTCGTCGAGTTCTACGGCGATGGCCTGCAGCACCTGCCGCTGGCCGACCGCGCCACCATCGCCAACATGGCCCCGGAATACGGCGCCACCTGCGGCATCTTCCCGATCGATGCCGAATCGCTGAACTACCTGCGCCTGTCCGGGCGCAGCGAGGCGCAGATCGCGCTGGTGGAAGCCTATGCCCGGGCCCAGGGCCTGTGGCACGCGCCCGGGTCGCCGCACGCGCACTACAGCGCCACGCTGGAACTGGACATGTCCACGGTGCAGCCGTCGCTGGCCGGGCCCAAGCGCCCGCAGGACCGCGTGCTGCTGCAGGACGTGCGCGGCAACTTCGCCGACGCGCTGGGTGGGCTGACCGCCAACCGTGACCGGCGCAACGGCGAGGTCGCCGACTTCATCAACGAGGGCGGCGGCGCCGCGGTGGGCAACGAGCAGCTGGCCAAGGGCCATGCCGACGTCGAGATCGACGGCCGCAAGGTGCGGCTGAAGGACGGCGCGGTGGTGATCGCGGCCATTACTTCGTGCACCAACACTTCCAACCCGGCGGTGATGATCGGTGCCGGCCTGCTGGCGCGCAACGCCGCCGCGCGCGGCCTGACCCGCCAGCCCTGGGTCAAGACCTCGCTCGGGCCGGGCTCGCGGGTGGTCACCGACTACCTGGAAAAGGCCGGCGTGCTGAAGGAACTGGAGAAGCTGGGCTTCTACGTGGTCGGCTACGGCTGCACCACCTGCATCGGCAACTCCGGCCCGCTGCCCACCGAGGTCAGCGCCGGCATCGCCGCCGGCGACCTGGTGGTGGCCTCGGTGCTGTCGGGCAACCGCAACTTCGAAGGCCGCGTGCACCCGGAGGTCAAGGCCAACTACCTGGCCTCGCCGCCGCTGGTGGTGGCCTACGCCATCGCCGGCACGGTCAACATCGACCTGACCCGCGAACCGCTGGGCAAGGACCGCGACGGCAACGACGTCTACCTGCGCGACATCTGGCCGAGCAACAAGGAGATCGGCGACGTCATCGCCGCCACCGTCGGCCCGGAGATGTTCAAGCAGAACTATGCCGACGTGTTCAAGGGCGACAGCCGCTGGGCGCAGATCGAGTCGCCGGAAGGCCAGGCCTACCGCTGGAACGCCGAGTCGACCTACATCAAGAACCCGCCGTATTTCGACGGCATGACCATGGCCGTGGGCCGCATCGCCGACATCCACGGCGCGCGCGTGCTCGGCCTGTTCGGGGACTCGATCACCACCGACCACATCTCCCCGGCCGGCAACATCAAGAAGGATTCGCCCGCGGGCCGCTTCCTGCAGTCGCGCGGCGTGCAGCCGGCCGACTTCAACAGCTATGGCAGCCGTCGCGGCAACGATGACGTGATGGTGCGCGGCACCTTCGCCAACATCCGCATCAAGAACCTGATGTTCGGTGGCGAGGAAGGCGGCAACACCCTGTACTTCGGCGCACAGCCGCCGGAAAAGATGTCCATCTACGACGCGGCGATGAAGTACAAGGCCGCCGGCACGCCGCTGGTGGTGGTGGCCGGCAAGGAGTACGGCACCGGCTCCTCGCGCGACTGGGCGGCAAAGGGCACCAACCTGCTCGGGGTCAAGGCGGTGATCGCCGAGAGCTTCGAGCGCATCCACCGCTCCAACCTGGTCGGCATGGGCGTGCTGCCGCTGCAGTTCCTGCCGGGCGAGAACGCGCAGACGCTGGGGCTGGACGGCTCGGAGGTGTTCGACATCAGCGGACTGGAAGACGGCCACTCCAGGCGCGCCACCGTCACCGCGACCCATGCCGACGGCCGCACGGCCACCTTCCAGGCGCATGTGCTGCTGCTGACCCCGAAGGAAGTCGAGTACTTCCGCAATGGCGGCCTGCTGCAGTACGTACTCCGCCAGCTGGCAGCGAAGAAGGCGGCGTGATCGCCTGCTGAAACACGCAGACCCGCCCCGCGCAGCGCGCGGGGCGTTCGCCTGGACCGCGCGGCAGTGCAGCGCGGACGGTCCGCCCTCACCCGCAATGGCGGCCTGCCGCAGTACGTACTCCGCCAGCTGGCAGCGAAGAAAGCGGCGCGACCGCCTGCTGAAACGCGCAGGCCCGGGCCCGGGTTTGTGCCGGGCGCCCCCCTGGGCCATCATCGCCTTCTGTCATCGCCACGAAGGGAGTTCGATGGGTATCGATGCATCGCGTCGCCGCGTGCTGGGATGGGGGAGCGGCCTGCTGGCGGGGTTGGCCTTGCCACCGGCCGTCGCGACGGCCGCCACAGCGCCCCCCCTCGCCGCCGGTCCGGACAGCACGGCGCTTTACGCCAGCGCGCTGGTCCTGGATGCCAATGCGCTGGCCTCGGTCGGCGCGCTGTTGCACGACGACGCGCAGGCCCTGCACCTGCGCCAGATCCGCGAGTCGGGCATCAGCGTGATCAAGACCACCCTCGGCGGCGCGGCCGGTTCATTCGAGGAAACCGTCGCCGACATCGCCCGCGCGCAGCAACTGGTCGAGTCGCAGCCGGCGATGTTCCTGAAGGTCACCCACCACGGCGACCTGGCGCGTGCCAAGCGCGAAGGCAAGGTGGCGCTGATCTTCTCGTTCGAGGCCGCCACGATGCTCGAGGACAAGGTCGAGCGCATCGACCTGTTCCGCGGACTCGGCGTGCGCGTCATGCAGCTGTCCTACAACCATGCCTCGCCATTCGGCGGCGGTTGCCTGGACCCTGCACCCAGCGGCCTGAGCCCGCTCGGGCGCGAGGCCATCGCCCGCATGAACGCCTGCGGCGTGGCGCTGGACCTGAGCCACTCCAGCGCCCTGACCACCCGCGAAGGCATCGACGCCAGCCGCGCGCCACCGCTGATCACCCATGCCGGCTGCAGCGCGGTGTTCGACCATCCGCGCAACAAGCGCGACACCGAGTTGCGGGCGATGGCCGACAAGGGCGGCGTGGTTGGCATCTACATGCTGCCGTTCCTCACCGAGGACAGCCGCCAGCCGCTGCTGGCCGACTACATCGCGCATCTGGAGCATGCGCTGCGCGTATGTGGCGAAGACCACGTCGGGATCGGCACCGACGCGCTGTTCTTCCCTGTCGATGAGGAGGACATCCGCGAAATGGACCGGCAGATGCGCGAGCGCAGGCTGGCCGGCACCGGCGCGCCGGGCGAGAACCGCACGCCCTACCTGCCCGACGCCAATACTCCGCGCAAGCTGCTGCAGGTGGCCGATGCCCTTCTCCGCCGCGGGCATGCGCCGCGCGTGGTGGACAAGGTGCTGGGCGCGAACTTCGCCCGCGCCTTCGGCGACATCTGGAGCGACGGCTGACGCCGCCGCGGCGCGTTACTCGAACGCGCCGACGCTGTCGTGGCTGAGGTTGTCGAAGCGGGTGTACTCGCCGAAGAACTTCAGCTTGCACGAGCCGGTGGGGCCACCGCGGTGCTTGCCGATGATGATCTCGGCCAGGCCCTTGTCCGGCGAGTTTTCCTTGTTGTAGTACTCGTCGCGGTAGATGAACACGATCATGTCCGCGTCCTGCTCGATGGCGCCGGATTCGCGCAGGTCGGCCATCACCGGGCGCTTGTCGGTACGCGTTTCCAGCGAGCGGTTGAGCTGGGACAGGGCGATCACCGGCACGTTCAGCTCCTTGGCCAGGCCCTTGAGCGAGCGGCTGATCTCGGAAATCTCGGTGGCGCGGTTCTCGCTGTTGCCCGGCACGCTCATCAGCTGCAGGTAGTCGATCACCACCAGCCCCAGGTCGTGCTCGCGCTTGAGCCGGCGGCACTTGGAGCGCAGCACTTCCGGCGACACGCCCGGGGTGTCGTCGATGAAGATCTTGGTCTCCTTGAGCATGCGGATGGCGCTGGTGACGCGGCTCCAGTCCTCGTCCTCGAGCTGGCCGGTGCGCAGGCGCGTGGCATTGATGCGGCCGTTGGAGGAAATCAGGCGCATGGCCAGCTGCGAGGCCGACATTTCCATGGAGAACACCGCCACGCCCTTCTTCGACTTGATCGCCGCGTACTCGGCGATGTTCAGCGCGAAGGTGGTCTTGCCCATCGCCGGGCGCGCGGCCAGGATGATCAGGTCGGTCGGCTGCAGGCCGGCGGTCATCGCATCGAATTCGTTGTAACCGGTCGGCAGGCCGGTGATGTTGCCGCCGTTCTCGAAACGGTTGCGCAGTTCCTCGAACGCATCCTTCAGGGCACCGGGCATGGCGACGAAGTCGGTGCGCCCGCGCGCGCCCTGCTCGGCAATGGCGAACACCGATTTTTCCGCCGACGCCAGCAGTTCGGTGCTGTCGCGGCCCTCGGGCTGGAAGCCGTCGTTGACGATGTCGGTCCCCACCTGGATCAGCTGCCGCAGCACCGCCTTGTCGCGCACGATCTCGGCATAGGCACCGATGTTGGCCGCCGACGGCGTGGTACTGGCCAGTTCGATCAGATAGGCGCCGTCGCCGACCTGCTCCAGCTTGCCCTGCGATTCGAACCACTCGCCCAGCGTCACCGCGTCGAACGGGCGGTCGCGCTCGGACAGTTCGCGGATGGCGCGGTAGATCAGCTGGTGGTCACGGCGGTAGAAGTCCTTTTCGGTCAATGCCTCGTTGACCCGGTCGAACGCCTCCGGTGCCAGCATCAGGCCACCGAGCACCGCCTGTTCGGCCTCGACCGAATGCGGGGGCACGCGCAGGGTGTCGATGCGCTGTTCGCCGCGCTCTGCGCGGTCGTTGCGGTCGGAACGGAAGCCAGGACGGGCAGACATGAAAACCTTTGTGCAGCGGGAAACGACCCGGCCATGGTAGGCCGATGCAGGCCGGCAATGTGGGGATAAGTCCGTGGACAAGTTGTCGGCAGCCCGTGGATGTGGCCGCCGGGCCCGCTTCTCAAGGGCCGCCGCGCCACCGGCACGGGCGCCCCGGCCGCTTGCCGCTACCGGGGCCCGCATTATCGCCTGTTCGCGTCCCGTCGGGGCGTTCAGCTTGGGGTGTTCAGCCTGGCGCGTGCGTCCCGACCCAGTCCAGGAAGCGGTCGACATAGGCCTGCAGGAAGCGGCGGGTACCGTCGTTGGTCACGCTGCCGTCGGCCTCGATCAGCCCGTCCTTGTACTGCAGGAAGGCTTCGGGCTGGGCCATCACCGACAGGTTCACGAACACCAGCACGTTGCGCAGGTGCTGCTGCGCCATCGCCGTGCCGGCCGCGCCGGGCGAGGTGCCGATCACCGCCGCCGGCTTGCCGTCGAAAGCGCCGTCGCCGTAGGGACGCGAGGCGGTGTCGATGGCGTTCTTGAGCACGCCGGGAATGGAGCGGTTGTACTCGGCGGTGACGAACAGCACCGCGTCGGCCTGGCGGATCGCATTCTTCAGGCGCGTGCCCTGCGCCGGGAAGTCGCCGTCGTGGTCCTGGTTGTAGAGCGGGATGTCGTCGATGCGCAGGTAGTCGAACCGCGCGCGCTCGCCGGCCAGCTTTTCCAGGGCCAGCGCCAGGCGACGGTTGTGGGACTCCTTGCGCAGGCTGCCGACAAGTACGGCGATGCGATGCGGTTGCATGACGACCTCACTCCGGAAAGGGAGGGCCAGCCTAGCCGGCCGCGCCTTCGCGGCCGGTGAAGGCCGGCGGGCCGTCAGCCGGTGCCGGCCTGCGCCCGCTGCGCCTGCCAGTGGGCCTGCCAGGCCTGGAACATCAGCACGTTCCACAGGTGGGTATGCCACTTGCGCTCGCCCTGGCCGAAGCGCTGCCACAGCGCCGAAACCGCGGCCTCTTCGAACACCCCGTCCTGGCGCAGCCGCCGCGGATCGAGCAGGTCGCCGGCCCAGTCGCGCAGGTCGCTGCGCAGCCACTGCGTCACCGGCGCGCCGAAGCCGCGCTTGCCGCGGAACACCATCGCGTCGGGCAGGTAGCGCCGCAGCACCTGCTTGGGCAGGTATTTGGTGATGCCGTCGCGCAGCTTCATGTCCAGCGGCAGCGACCAGGCGAACTCGGCCACCTGCCAGTCCAGCAGCGGCGCGCGCGCCTCCAGGCTGGCCGCCATGCTGGTGCGGTCGACCTTGCACAGCAGGTCGTCTGCCAGGTAGGTGGTGAAGTCGGCCAGCATCATCGCATCGGCCGCCCCGCCCCGCCCCTGCAGCGGATCGGGCAGGCTGTAGAACGTGGCCGGCTCGTGCGCCCCGCGCACCACCGCGGCGGGATCGCGCCACCGCGAGATGCGGTTGCGGTAGACATCGCCGACGCCGGTGGCGCCGGCCTCGGCCAGCAGCGCGGCCAGGCCGCCGGCACGCGATGCCTCGCCCTGCGCGCGGGCATGGCGCCCCAGCCAGCGCCGCAATGGCGCCGGCACGCGCTGCAGTGCGCGCCAGTTGCGCAGCGCGCGCTGGTAGCGGGTGTAGCCGAAGAACAGCTCGTCGCCGCCATCGCCGGACAGCGCCACGGTGACCCCGCGCCGCGCCAGCCGCGCGACCAGCGCGGTCGGCACCTGCGAGGCATCGGCGAACGGTTCGTCGAACATTGCCGGCAGCTCCGGGACCACCGCCAGCGCATCGGCGCCGCTGACGTACAGCTCGGTGTGGTCGCAGCCCAGGTGGGCGGCCACCTCCCTGGCCAGCGGCGCCTCGTCGTGGTCGGAATCCTCGAAGCCGATGCTGAAACTGTGCACCGGGGCCGCGCTCTGCGCCTGCATCAGCGACGCGACGAGGGCCGAATCGGTGCCGCCGGACAGGAACACCCCCACCGGCACGTCGGCCACCATGCGCAGCGCCACGGCCTGGCGCAGCTGCCCGTCCAGCGCATCGGCCGCCTCGGCCTCGCTGCCGGCGAACGGTGCGGCCAGGCAGGCGGCCATGCGCTCGCGTGCGTCCCAGTAGGCCACCTGCGCCTGCGCCGGCCGGTGCGCGGCGGCACCGGCCGCCACCGCCGCCGCGTCCAGGTGCAGCACCCGGCCCGGCATCAGCTTGAACGCACGCTCGTGGATGCAGTGCGGCGCCGGGATGTAGTCCAGCCGCAGCAGCAGGGTCAGCGCATCGCGGTCGATGCCGTTGTCGAAGGCCGGGTGCCGCCACAGCGCCTTCAGCTCGGAACCGAACACCAGCGCGTCGCCGGCCCAGCCGTAGTACAGCGGCTTCTTGCCGACCCGGTCGCGGGCCAGCGACAGGCGCTGCTCGCGGCGGTCCCACAGGGCGATGGCGAACATGCCATTGCAACGCCGCAGCGTCGCCTCCAGCCCCCACTGCACGACCGCGGCCAGCAGCACCTCGGTATCGGAGTGGCCGCCGAAGCGGTGGCCGAGCGGCTCCAGCTCGGCGCGCAGCGCGGCGAAGTTGTAGATCTCGCCGTTGTAGGCCAGCCAGTAACGGCCGTCGCTGGACCGCATCGGCTGGTGGCCCAGCGGCGACAGGTCGAGGATGCTCAGCCGCCGGTGCGCCAGCGCCACCCCGGCGGCGGCATCGATCCAGACGCCGCGGTCATCGGGACCGCGATGGGCCAGCGCATCGCCCATCGCGCCGGCCAGGGCCGTCAACTCCGCTTCCTGCAACCGCGCCTGCGATTGCAGGATTCCTGCCAGTCCGCACATACAGATCGTTATCCACGCGCCAGCTCGGCTGCGGCGCTCACCACGTCATTGTCGCCCGGAAGCACCAGCAATGCCGCGCCGGCCAGCGGCGTGTAGGTGTCGGCGCCGGTGACCCGGCGCAGCGGCACGGCACCGAAGCCGGCCTCGGCCAGCGCGGTGATCACGCCCTCGCCGACGCCCGCGCTGTGCCGGCCCTCGTCCAGCACGATGATCCGCCTGGCGCCGCGGGCCTGCTCGGCGACATAGGCGGCGTTGAGCGGCACCAGCCAGCGCAGGTCCACCACCCGCACCTTCCAGCCCTGTGCCGCCTCGATGGCCCTGGCCGCGCGCAGGGCCATCGGCACGCCGTTGCCGTAGGTGAACACCACCAGGTCGTCGTTGCCCTCGCCGTAGACGCGGCCCTGGCCAAGCTCCAGTGCCTGCTCCGGCGCCGGGTACGGGAACAGCCACTGGCCGTCGCCCGGCTCGTACAGGTCCTTGGTCATGTACAGCGCGATCGGCTCGAGGAACACGCATACGCGCCCGTCGACCCTGGACAGCGCCGCCAGCGTGCGCAGCATCATCGCCGCGTCGTCGCCGCGCGACGGGCAACCGACCACCAGCCCCGGGATGTCGCGGATGGCGGTGATCGAGTTGTCGTTGTGGAAATGGCCGCCGAAGCCCTTCTGGTAACCCAGCCCGGCGATGCGGATCAGCATCGGGTTGCGGTACTGGTCGTTGGAGAAGAACTGCAGCGAACAGGCTTCGCCGCGCACCTGGTCGATGGCGTTGTGCAGGTAGGCCAGGTACTGGATCTCAGGCACCGGCAGCATGCCCATGTTGGCGAACCCCTGGGCCATGCCCAGGATCATGGTTTCGTCGAGCAGGGTATTGAACACGCGGCGCGGGCCGAACGCCTTGTGCAGGCCCTTGGTCACCGTGTACACGCCGCCCTTCTGCGCCACGTCCTCGCCGAACAGCAGGGTGTCCGGGTACTTGCAGAACAGGTCGTGCAGGCCCTGGTTGATCTGGATGGCAAGGTGACGCGGCGGCAGGTTCTCCGGCAACGACGCCTCGCTGCCGAACACCTGCAGGCGGCGCGGCGCGTAGTCGGCGCGGGTCGCCTCGGCGCGCACCCGTTCCGGGGTATACGGCGCCAGCGGCACCATCACGTCCTTGAGCGAGGTCAGCCGCGGACGCGTGTCCGCATCCTCGGCGGCAGCGAAGCAGCGCGCGCGGGTGCGCTCGTACAGCGCCAGCACCTCGTCGGCGCTCATCGCCCCGGACTCGACCGCGATCTGCGCCGAGCGCAGCAGCGGGTCGCCCGCCTCCACCGCGCACAGTTCCTCCAGCGCGCGCCATTCGATCTCGAAGTCGGTACCGGCGTGGCCCATGATGCGGGTGGTGCGCAGGTGCAGGAAGGTCGGCCGCCGCGTGCGCCGGCAATGCTCGACCGCGCGCTGCACGTCGGCGTAGCCGGCGGCCAGGTCCAGGCCGTCGGCGAAGAAATAATCCAGGTCCGGGCGGTTGCGGAAGCTCTCGGCGATCCAGCCGCTGGGCGTCTTCACCGAGATGCCGATGCCATTGTCCTCGCACACGTACAGCACCGGCGCCGGCAGCTTCTGGTAGGCCGTCCACGAGGCCGCGTTGAACGCGGTCTGCGCGGTGGCATGGTTGGCCGAGGCGTCGCCGAAAGAGCAGATGGCGATGCTGTCCGCGGGTACCGGCAGTTCCAGGCCGAGGCGCTTGCCGGCCTCGATCGCCATGGCCGTGCCCAGCGCCTTGGGCAGGTGCGAAGCGATGGTCGAGGTCTGCGGCAACACCCACAACGGCTTGCTGCCCCACACCTTGTGGCGGCCACCGCTGGCCGGGTCCTCGGCGCTGGCGGCGAAGCTCAGCGCCGAGTCCATGATCGGGTCCATGCCCGGCAACTTGCGGAAGCGCTCGGCCATGAACCCGCCGGAGCGGTAGTGCAGGAACGCCGGATCGGTATGCCGGGCGGCGCGCGCCACCATGGCATTGCCTTCATGCCCGGACGAGCCGATGGTGTAGAAGACCTTGTTCTGCACGCGCAGCACGCGCGCCATCAGGTCGAGATGGCGGCTCACCAGCTGCGATTCGAACAGTTCGCGGAATCCACGCACGTCCAGCGCGCTGCCCGGGAGCACCGGGGCTCCCTCCTGCGGCGCGCCGGCCGGCCCCTGCCCCAGCCCCTTCACGAATTCGATGAAATTGGTATCGCAGATCTCGGCACGGTTCAGGCCCTTCATGCGGGCCGGGATGGGGTTGGGTACACGGGCGAACATCAGGCAGGACTCCACGGTGCAGACAGGTTGGGAAAGGAAGGATCAGGGTGACGCGGCGAAGTTGCGCAGCACCTCCGGGGATGGATCGGGCATGGCCACGAAGCCGGGCCGGGCGCGCAGCGCCTGCAGCCAGCGGCCGATGGCCGGATAGGAAGACAGTTCGATGCCGCCGTCGGCGGCGACCGCGGTATAGGCGAACAGGGCGATGTCGGCGATGCCGTACTCCGGCCCGGTGAACCAGGCATGGTCGGCCAGGTGCCGCTCCATCACCGCCAGCGCCGCATGGCCACGCTCGCGCAGCCGTGGCAGCTCCTGCCGCCGCGGCGAATCCGGCGGCGTCCAGCCCCGGATGAAACGCGCCACCGCGATATACGGCTCATGGCTGTACTGCTCGAAGAACATCCACGACAGCGCCTGCGCACGCTGCCAGCCATCGGCCGGCAGGAACGGCGTGCCCTCGGCCAGCCAGAACAGGATCGCGTTGGATTCGGTGAGCACGCGCCCGTCGCCGCGCTCGACCAGCGGCACCTTGCCGTTCGGATTGAGCGCCAGGAAGGCCGCGGTGCGGGTCTGGCCGGCGGCACTGTCCACCTCCACCCAGCGGTAGCGCGTGCCCAGCTGCGCCAGCAGCAAACGGACCTTGTGGCAGTTGCCCGAAGTGGACATGCCATACACCGTCAACGCAGCACGTGGATTGCTCAACGACACGATTCCCCACACTGCCGACTGGCAGGCGATCCTGCCATATGACCGGAATCGGGGCCCTTTGGTAAAGCTGCGACCGCAGCAAAATCCGCCGCCGGTCGCGATGCCACGGATCCGGCACCATCATGGACGCGTGCCATGCCCTCGCCCGGCACGATGGATACAACCGAAACGATGTCTCAGCGGCGCGCCTGCCACGCCTGCCGCGACTGGCCCCACACCTCGACATCGACCTCGTGCGGCGGCGGCAGGCGCGTGGCATGCAGCACCTGCGAACCCAGCTTGCGCGCGACCGCCTGCGAGTTGGAGTTGTCCGGGGCGATGGTGTGGATCACCTGCTCCCAGCCCAGCGTGTCGAAGGCCCAGTCGATGGCCGCGCGCGCGGCTTCCGCCGCGTAGCCGCGGCCCCACCGGTCCGCCACGATGCTCCAGCCCACCTCCGGCCCCGGCCAGCCATGCGGCTGCCAGGGACCGACCCGGCCCACCCAGCGCCCACTGTCCTTCTCGATCACCGAGAACATCGAATAGCCGAGCAGGTGCCAGCTGCCGGTGAGGGTGGCCAGGCTGCGCCACGCCACCGACGGCGCCTGCACGCCCCCAAGGTGCCGCATCGGCAACGGGTCGGCGCAGAACGCGGCGAACGCAGCGAAATCCTCCGCGCAGGGTGGCCGCAGCAGCAGCCGCCCGGTCTCCAGGCGCAGGTCGAAAATGCTCATCGCGGGCTCTCCATGTATCCGGCAGGCCACGCTACCACCGCGCCGCGCTCAGGCGATCATGCGCCCGCTGACCGCCCCGTAGGCCAGGCGCACGGTCTCGAAGCCGTACCTGCGTTCCAGCCGGCGGACAATGAAATGGCCCCGCGCCATGTCCTGGTAGTAGCCGGTGAACAGGGTGTTCAAGGTGGCGCCGGCCACCGCGCCGAGCACCGGCACCGCCTGCGCGGCGAACTTCTCCGACACCACCACGCCGAAGCGCGCGGCGACCTTTTCCACGATCCGTGCCAGCCATTTGCCGGCTTCCTTCGGCCCCAGCCCCAGCAGCAGGCCGTGGCTGCCGCCGAGGGTGGTGCCGGCCAGCTCGGCCGACAGGTGCCGCATCAGTTCGGTGGTGAAGCCACGTGCCAGGTAGTAGCCGGTTTCGCTGGCGTCGTCGCCGCCCGAGTTGCCGCCCAGCGCGAACACCTCCAGGCAGGCCTGGCGGGTAGCGAAGTCATCCAGGTCGAAACCTTCGCTGCGGGCGATGTCGGCCACCGCGCGCATGATGATGGTGGTCGACAGCGGCAGCTCGATCGCCAGAGCCGGCAGCCCGCCGGCACCGCCCAGCGCACCGGAAGCGGCCGCCGCCAGCTTGTGCAGGCGCGGCGACGCCGGCTTGCCCGGCCGGGTACGGTCCATGCTCCAGAAAGCGGCCTGCGCGGCCTTGTGCAGGGCGGCCTCGGCAACCCCCTGGATGCGCCTGGAAACGCCCGCGGGCAAGCGGCGCACGGCGAACTCCAGCGGCGAGCCGACCAGGTTGGCCATGCGTGCGCTGAGCGTCGGCGCTTCCAGCAGCGCCACCGCACGCCGCAGGTCGGCCATGTCCTGCGGGCTGTCGGCCAGGGTCGGCGCCAGTGAGCCCATCGCTCAGGCCGGTTCCACCGCGCCCGGCAACCCGGCCAGCGCGCCCATGTACTGGCGGTAGTGGCGCAGTTCGGCGATCGAATCGTGCACGTCGCTCAGCGCGGTGTGGCTGGAATTCTTGCCCACCCCGGCGGCGATGGCCGGTGCCCAGCGCCTGGCCAGTTCCTTGACCGTGGACACGTCCAGGTTGCGGTAATGGAAATAGCGTTCCAGGCGCGGCATCTGCCGGTGCAGGAAGCGGCGGTCCTGGCAGATGGAGTTGCCGCACATCGGCGACGCGCCGGCCTTGATCCAGTCCTGCAGGAAGGCGATGGTCCGCGCCTCGGCCTGGCCCAGGCTGACCTCGCTGTCGAGCACGCGCTGCCACAGGCCGGAACGGCGGTGCTGGTTGCGGTTCCATTCGTCCATCGCCTCCAGCGTCGCCAGCGGGTGGGCGATGGCGAACTCGGGGCCTTCGGCCAGCACGTTGAGCTGGGCATCGGTGACCACGGTGGCGATCTCGATGATCGAATCGTTGTCCGTGTCCAGCCCGGTCATTTCCAGATCGATCCAGATCAACCGGTCGTTGCCTGTGCTGTTGTCCGTCATGTGGCGCCTCGTGCAGGGGGCCGGCGGCGACGCTGCCGGCCGTGGTATCGGGCGCACATGATACGCCGCGGGTTCACCACGCCGCGTGCGCGGCGGCCATGCCTCAGCCGCCGTCCGCGGGCAGCAGCGGGCGGCCGCGCTTGGCCCGGAAATAGTTGGTCAGGCGCAGGCTGGCCTCGCGCGCCAGCACGCCACCGGCCACCGCGACGCGGTGGTTGTGGCGCGGGTCGCCCAGCAGGTCGAACACGCTGCCGCAGGCACCGGTCTTCGGATCGGTGGCGGCATACACCACCCGCGCCACCCGCGCGTGCACCAGCGCCATCGCGCACATCGCGCACGGCTCCAGCGTCACGTACAGCGTGCAGCCGACCAGGCGGTGGTTGCCGAGCCGCGCGCCGGCCTCGCGCATCGCCACGATCTCGGCATGCGCGCTGGGGTCGTGGCGGGCGATGTTGAGGTTCCAGCCCTCGCCCAGCAATTGCCCATCGGCACCGACCAGTACCGCCCCCACCGGAATCTCGTCGAACTCGCGCTGCGCGCGCTCGGCCAGCGCCAGCGCGTGGCGCATCCAGCGCTCGTCGGCCTGCGCATCGGACACGACGACGGGGTCGCTCATGCCGCCTGTTCCGGCATGGCCGTCGCACCGGCATGGCGCAGGTGCACCAGCGGATACGGCCGCCCCTGGCCATCAAGCGCCGAGCGCCCGGTCTCGATGAAGCCAAGCCGCGCGTAGAACGCCATGGCCGGCGGGTTCTGCGCATTGACGTCGGTGCCCAGGCGCGGGTGTTCGCGCAGCGCCTGCTGCACCAGGCGGCGTCCCAGCCCGCGGCCGTGATGCAGGGGATCGACGAACAACGCTTCCATGTGGCCGTCCACGACCCACATGAAGGCCAGCGGCACGTCGTCGGCGTCCACCGCCAGCAGCAGCGGCGCCTGCGGCAGCAGGGCGCTGACCTCGGCGTCGAGGGCCTGGCGGTCGGCGTCGGCCAGGAAGTGGTGCGTGGCAGCGACGGCGCGGCGCCAGATGTCGATGACCCGGGCGCCGTCTTGCGGGCGCGATGGACGCAGTGTCGGCATGCTTCGGAAATCCGGAAGAGTCCCGCAACGGGTACCGGACATTGCGTGCCCGGGCCGCGGGAATGGCGGGCAGAGTGGGATTCGAACCCACGGAAGGTTTGACCCTTCGCCGGTTTTCAAGACCGGTGCCTTAAACCGCTCGGCCATCTGCCCTTGTCTGTGGCGCCGATGCCTGCGCACCGGCCAGCGGCGCGCATTCTCGCACGCTGCCATTGCTTTTGCTCAACCGGCCTCGATCGCCAGCGCGCCCATGGTCGAGGCGCGGATCTTCTCCTTGGCGCGCTCGCAGGCGCCGCCGCAGTCCAGGCGCGAGGCTTCCAGCTGCGGCGGCAGGTGCTCGGCGAGGAAATCGATGAACACCCGTACCGCCGGCAACAGCCCGCGCCGCGAGGCGAACACCGCATGGCAGATGCCCTGCGGCAGCGACCAGTCCGGCAGCACCACTTCCAGCTCGCCGCTGCGCACCGCTTCGGCGCAGACCGTTTCCGGCAGCATGGTGATGCCGAAGCCGTCCTTGACCATGCTCTGCAGCAGCGGGAAATCGAAACCGGCCACGCGCGGCTGCAGGTCCACGCGGCTGACCACGCCGCCCGGGCCGTGCAGTTCCCAGCGCTGCCGCGCCTCGTCCTCGCTGATGCTCAGGGTGACGTGCTGGGCAAGGTCCTCGGGCGTCTTCGGGCGGCCGGCGCGGTCCAGGTACTTCGGGCTGGCCACCAGCAGTTCCTGCACCTGGCCGAAGCTGCGCATCACCAGGCTGCCGTCGTCGTCCAGCCGCGAGCGTACCCGCAGCGCCACGTCGTAGCCCTCGTTGATGATGTCCACCCGGCGGTTGCTGATGTTCAGCTGCAGCCGCACCTTCGGATACTGCTCGAGGAACTTCGGCAGCAGCTTGGGCAGCTGCATCTGCGCCAGCGACACCGGCACGCTGGCGCGTACCAGCCCGCGCGGCTCGGCACTGAGCCGGTCCACCACCTCGCGCGCGGCCTGCGCCTCGGCCAGCATGGTCTGGGCATGGCGGTGCACGCTCATGCCCACGTCGGTCACCGCGAAGCGGCGCGTCGAGCGCTGCAGCAGGCGCACGCCCAGGTCGGTTTCCAGCTGGCTGATGCGCCGGCTCAGGCGCGATTTGGGGATGCCCAGCGCACGCTCGGCGGCGGCGAAACCGCCATGATCCACCACCATCGCGAAGTAGTAGAGGTCGTTGAGGTCCTGCATGGATTGATCCCACAACTGGAACGAATGGTGAAATTCAACCACCTTTGTCCTGATTTTACAAATCAGGCCTCAAACGGTCCTGTATGAACGAACCCGCCGTCCCTTCCCGCTCCCCACAACGCAGAGGCCCGCATCGCTGCGGGCCTCCGGAATGGACGGAAACGACGGCCGGGCTCAGCCGATCCGCTCCACGCCGCCCATGTACGGGCGCAGCGCCTCGGGAACGGTGATCGAGCCGTCGGCGTTCTGGTAGTTCTCCATGACCGCGATCATCGCCCGGCCCACGGCCACGCCGGAGCCGTTGAGCGTGTGCACCAGCTCCGGCTTGCCGGTGGCGGGGTTGCGCCAGCGCGCCTGCATGCGCCGCGCCTGGAAGTCGCCGCAGTTGGAGCACGAGGAAATCTCGCGGTAGGTCTGCTGCGACGGCAACCAGACTTCCAGATCGTAGGTCTTCACCGCCGAGAAGCCCATGTCGCCGGTGCACAGCAGCACCTTGCGGTACGGCAGGCCCAGCTTCTCCAGCACGGTTTCGGCGCAGCGGGTCATGCGCTGGTGCTCGGCATCGCTTTCTTCCGGGCGGCAGATCGAGACCAGCTCGACCTTCTCGAACTGGTGCTGGCGGATCATGCCGCGCACGTCGCGGCCACCGCTGCCGGCCTCGGAACGGAAGCACAGCGAGTGCGCGGTCATGCGCAGCGGCAGGCGCTCGGCCTCGACGATCTCGTCGCGCACGATGTTGGTCAGCGAGATCTCCGACGTCGAGATCAGATAACGCTTCTGCTCACCCAGCTGGGTGATGAACATGTCTTCCTCGAACTTGGGCAGCTGACCGGTGCCGTACAGGCTGTCGGCATTGACGATCACCGGCACGTTGGTTTCCTGGTACTCGTGCGCGCCGCTGTGCAGGTCGAGCATGAACTGGGCCAGCGCGCGGTGCAGGCGCGCGAGCGGACCGCGCAGCACGGTGAAGCGCGAACCGGACAGCTTGGCCGCGGTCTCGCCATCGAGCCACTTGTTGCGGGCGCCCAGCTCGACGTGGTCGAGCACCGCGAAGTCGAACGTGCGCGGCGTGCCCCAGCGCGACTGCTCGACGTTGTCGTTCTCGTCGGCCCCGGCCGGCACGTCATCGGCCGGGAGGTTCGGGATGCCCATCGAGATCGCCTCGATCCGCGCGCGCAGCTCGTCCAGCTGGACTTCCGATGCCTTCAGCTCATCGGCGAAGGCGGCCACCTCGGCCATGATCGCCGACACGTCCTCGCCCCTGGCCTTGGCCTGGCCGATCGCCTTGGAGCGGCTGTTGCGCAGGTTCTGCAGTTCCTGGGTACGCACCTGGATGCGCTTGCGGTCGGCTTCAAGGGACTCGATCGCGGCCACGTCGAGTTCGAAGCCGCGCGTGTCGCGCAGGCGTTGCGCCAGTTCGGCGGGCTGCTGTCGGAGAAGGGCGGGATCGAGCATGGGGCGGCACTGTAAACGGATACGGAACGCGATTATCGCCCGAACCGCGCCGCTCTGCCGCGCGCCACCATGTTCCTGTGCCAGAATCCGGGCGTTCCTTCCGGCCACGCCCCTGCCCGCGCCGCCCATGCCCGCCTCCCGCTCCGACCAGACCATCACCTTCCAGTTGCCCCGCAACGCCCTGAAGATCGCCGGCATCGCCTTCTGCGGCGGGCTGCTGCTGTTCGCGGTGGTGTGGTTGAACGCACGCCGGCACAACGATTTCTACCGGGCCGACCCGGCACAGCCGCAGGTCCAGGCCAACGAGGCGATGCCGCTGCCCGAGCCGCTGCCGGCCGCTACCGGCGCCAGCGACATGCCCGACGCGCGCCCGGAAGCGGTCGCCGACGATGCGCCGCAGGTGCTGGAGACCGCACCCGCCGCGCCGCAGCCGCTGCCCGAAGCACCCGCGGCCGCACCGGCCAACCCGGCCGCGCCGCCGGTCGCCGCCGCGCCGAGCGACCGGCCGGTGCCGCTGCCGGGCCAGAGCCCGCCCCCGTCCTATCCGCCGGCCGCACTGCGGCGCGGCGAAAGCGGCACCGTCGTGATACGCGTCGACGTCGATGCCGGCGGCATGCCGCTGGACGCCCGCATCATCCAGCGCAGCGGTTCGCGCGACCTCGACCGCGCGGCACTGGAAGCGGTGCGCGGCTGGCGCTTCCAGCCGGCGCAGAGCAACGGCCAGCCGATGGCCGGCAGCCTGGAAATCCCGATCGACTTCCAGCCCGCCCAGTAAGCTGAACCGTACGTACGCCGCACGCTGAACTGCGGCGGACCCGGCGGCACTGGATTGACGCCCCGCTTACACCAGCGCCGCGCGCATCGGGCCAGACTCCAGGCGTCACTGGACGCATAAGGAGCCGACGATGAGTGCCACCCATGCCCATGAACTGGATGCCGCCGCACAGCGCGGACAATCGCGCAACCATGCCGTCTCGCCCGTGTTGTGGATGGGACTGCTGCTGGCGATCCTACTCGGCGTGTTCACCCTGATCCGGCGCCATGACGCGCCGGCACCGGCGCTGCCGGCCAGCGATCCGGTCACCCCCACCACGGTATCGCCCGCGACGGATGCGGCACCCCCGGCAACGGCACCCGCTCCCCTCCAGCGCAAGCCGGCGGTGGTGCGCGACCGCCAGGCGCGGCCGTTGGCGGACAATCCCGCCCCAGCCTACCCGCCGGCCGCGCTCCGCGCCGGGATCGAGGGCAGCGTCGTGGCCAGCCTGCAGGTCGACGCGCAGGGCAAGGTCACCGATGCCAGCATCGTGTCGCATGACGGCCAGCGCAGCCGCGACCTTGATCGCGCCGTGTTGGACACCCTGCGTGGCTGGCGCTTCGAGCCGGCACTGCGCGACGGCCGCGCGGTGGCGACCGTGGTCCGGGTGCCGGTGGATTTCCGCACCGGCCGCTGACCGCAGGCCGCTGCAACGACGACGGGCCGGCCGCATGCCACGGCCGGCCCGTCATGCAATCTTCCGTGCTCAGCCGGCCGTCAACGCGAAGCCGGCCCCGCGCGCCAGCCGGTCGTAGCCCGGGAACGAGGTGGCGACGTTGGCGACATCGTTGATCCGCACCTGCCCGCTGCTCAGCTGGCCGGCGATGGAGAAGGCCATGGCGATGCGATGGTCGCCATGGCTCTCGATGGTGCCGCCGCCCAGCGCGCCGGGGTGGATGGTGGCGCCGTCGTCGGTCTCGTCGATGCGCAGGCCCAGCGTGCGCAGGCCGGTGGCCATCGCCGCCAGGCGGTCCGATTCCTTCACCCGCAACTCGGCCGCACCACGCACCACGGTCGGGCCGTCGGCCGCGGCCGCGGCGATGAACAGCGCGGGGAACTCGTCGATCATGTCCGGCACCAGTTCCTCGGGAATCAGGGCTCCCCTGAGCGGTGCGTGGCGCACGACCAGGTCGGCCACCGGCTCGCCCCCGTGTTCGGCGGGGTTCTCCTCCACGATGTCCGCGCCCATCAGCCGCAACGCCGCCAGCAGGCCGGTGCGGCGCGGATTCAGGCCCACCGAGCGCAGCCGCACCCGCGAACCGGGAATGACACTGGCGGCAACGATGAAGAACGCGGCCGAGGAGAAATCCGCCGGCACCGCGATGTCGGTGGCGCGCAGCCGCTGGCCACCGCGCAGGCGTGCCCTGCCGGGTTCGAACTCGATCTCCACGCCGAAGGCGCGCAGCATGCGCTCGGTGTAGTCGCGGGTCGGATGCGGTTCGACCACCGAGGTCTCGCCACGGGCGTACAGGCCGGCCAGCAGCACCGCCGACTTCACCTGCGCGCTGGCCACCGGCAACGCATAGTCGATGCCGTGCAGCGGCTGGCCGCCATGGATGCGCAGCGGCGGCGTGCCGTCGTCGCGGGTGTCGATGCGGGCCCCCATCTGCGCCAGCGGGCCGGTGACGCGACGCATCGGCCGCCGCGACAGCGACGCGTCGCCGACCAGCACGCTGTCGAACGGCTGCGCGGCCAGCAACCCGGCCAGCAGGCGCATGCCGGTACCGGCATTGCCGCAGTCCAGTTCGCCGTCGGGTGCCTTGAGGCCATCGACACCGACACCGTGGACGATGCGCGTGGACGGCGACGGGGTTTCGAAACGCACGCCCATGCGGGCGAAGATCGCGGCGGTGGCGCGGGTGTCCTCGCCCTCGAGGAAGCCGTCGATGCGCGACACGCCGTCCGCCAGCGCGGCGAACATCACCGCCCGGTGCGAAACCGACTTGTCGCCGGGGATGTCGAGCGCGCCCTGCAGGGGCTGGCCTTTGCTTGCGATCCAGTGGGGCTGGGAGGTCATGCGGGTCTCTCTGGTTGTTCGATTGCCATGCAGGGCGGATCAGGCCCGTGCCCGTCCGCCGCGCCATGCGCCGGCGCGATGCCGTGTGCGCGGTGGCGGAGCGGAAGAGGTTCGCCGACCGCCGCCGCACGCCGGGAAGAAAGCGGCTTCAGATCAGGGCACGGCGACCGGGTAGGAACCGAGCACCTTGATCTGCGCCGAATGGGCCTCGAGCTCGGCCAGCGCCGCCTGCATCGAGGCGTCCTCGATATGCCCGGCCAGGTCGATGAAGAACGCGTACTCCCACTTGGCCTGGTGCGAAGGGCGCGATTCGATGCGGTTCATGCTGATTCCGTGCCGCGCGAACGGGCTGAGCACGTCGAACAGGGCGCCGGGCTTGTCGTGGATGAACACCAGCACCGAGGTGCGGTCGTGGCCCGAGGAGGGAAAGAACTGGCGGCCGATCACCAGGAAGCGCGTGGTGTTGTCCGCGTCGTTCTGGATCGGCTTGGTCACCACTTTCTTCAGCCCGTACACGTGGCCGGCGCTCTCGCCGCCGATGGCCGCCGCGTCGTCGGCGTTGCGCGCCCGGCGCGCGCCTTCGGCGTTGCTCGACACCGGCACCTTCTCGGCCTTGGGCAGGTTGGCGCGCAGCCATGCCGAGGTCTGCATGAACGACTGCGGGTGCGCGTAGACCCGCTCGATGTCCTCCAGCCGGCCGTTGCGCGACATCAGGAACTGCTGCACGCGCAGCTCCACTTCGCCGCAGATCTTGAGCGAGGAGGTCAGGAACATGTCCAGGGTGATCTGGATGGTGCCCTGCCCCGAATTTTCCACCGGCACCACGCCGAAGTCGGCGTTACCCGCCTCCACTTCCTGGAACACTTCCTCGATGCTGGCCAGCGGCAGGCCCAGCGCCGAGCGCCCGAAATGCTTGAGCACGGCCTGCTGGCTGAACGTGCCTTCGGGGCCGAGGTAGCCGATCTTCAGCGGCTCCTGCTGCGCCAGGCAGGCCGACATGATCTCGCGGAACACGTGCACCAGCAGTTCGTCCGACAGCGGGCCTTCGTTGCGGTCGACCACCATGCGCAGCACCTGCGCCTCGCGCTCGGGGCGGTAGTAATCGACGGCGGCGGCGAGCTTGCCCTTGGCCTTGCCGACCTGGTGGGCGAAGCGCGCGCGTTCGGCGATCAGCGACTGGATGCTGCGGTCGATCTGGTCGATCTTGGCGCGCACGTCGGCCAGCGCCGGCGGAGCGGCCGCTGCGTCGGCGGCCCTGGCCGGCGGCTTGTCTACGGTGGACTTCTTCGGCTTTGCGGCCACGTTGCCTTCCTCGATGACGTCTGCTTTCCGCTGCCCGCAGGCAGCGGCATGTGTTTCAACCGTTGCGCTGCTGGAAGTCGTGCATGAACGACGCCAGCGCCTGCGCGCCCTGCAGCGGCATGGCGTTGTACAGCGAGGCGCGGATGCCGCCGACCGCCTTGTGGCCCTTGAGCGCCAACAGGCCGGCGGCCTTGGCGTCGGCGACGAAACGCGCGTCCAGTTCGGCGCTGGGCAGGAAGAACGGGATGTTCATGCGCGAACGTACCGCCGGCGCGACCAGGTTGCGGTAGAACCCGCCCGAACCGTCGATGGCGGCGTAGACCAGCGACGCCTTGGCGGCGTTGCGGCGGGCGAACTCGGCGGTGCCGCCCTGCGCCAGCATCCACTTCACGGTCAGGCCGAGCAGATACCAGTTCCACGTCGGCGGGGTGTTGAGCATGGAATCGCGCGCGGCGTGCAGGCGGTAATCGAAGATGTCCGCGCGCGGCTGGCCGGCACGTTCGAGCAGGTCGCGGCGGATGATGACCACGGCGATGCCGACCGGGCCGAGATTCTTCTGCGCGCCGGCGTAGATGACACCATAGCGGGTGACATCGATCGGCTCGGACGCGATCGACGAACTGAAATCGGCTACCAGCGGCACCGCACCCACGTCCGGCGCATCGCGGAACTCGACGCCATGGATGGTCTCGTTGGCGGTGATGTGCACGTAGGCCGCATCGGCGGACAGCCGCCACTGCGCGCGTGCCGGAATGTCGCGGAAACCACCGGCCTCGCTGTCGGCGGCGATGTTCACGTCCACGTAGGGCCGCGCCTGCCTGACCGCGGTCTTGCCCCAGTGGCCGCTGACCACGTAGTCCACGCGCTGCCCGGGCGCGGCCAGGTTCAACGGCAGCAGCGCCTGCTGGGTGGTCGCGCCGCCGCTCAGGAACAGCACGGCGTAGTCGTCGGGAATGCCGACCAGGGTGCGCAGGTCGGCTTCGGCCTGCGCCGCCACCTGCATGAAGTCGGCGCTGCGGTGGCTGATCTCGACGATGGACGCGCCCACGCCGTTCCATTCCAACATTTCCGCCTGCGCCTGGCGCAGGACCGATTCCGGCAGGGTCGCTGGGCCGGCACTGAAATTGAACGCGCGCGTCATGTCACACCTGTCCGAGGGGAACCCCAAGTATGCCGCAGCGCAACAGGCTTTGGGGACGCGGAAAAGGTTGCATCTGCAGCCAATTGCCCGGGGTTCGACAGCCGCCGGCCAGGCGGCCGCGCACGGAAACGGCGCCCGGCTTCAGCGGGCGCCGAACAGCAGCAGCGCGCTGATCGCGCCGCCCAGCAGCAGCGCGCTGAGCAGCAGCCAGGGCCAGCGCCGCGCACGCGGCGGCGGGTCGTCGTCCGTACGCGCTTCCGGCGCCATGCCCGGCGCATCGGCCACCGCGGAGAACATGGCCGCGCGGGCGTCCAGCGGGACTTCCAGCACGAAGCGCTGGTTGCCCTCGAAGACCACCTGGTCGCCCCCCTGCAACCAGCAGTGCCGGACCGCGATGCCGTTGACCTGGCAGCCGTCGGGCGAGCCGAGGTCGCGCAGCAGCACGCGGTCGCCATGGCGCTCGAACCGGGCATGCCGCTCGGGAAAGGCCGGGTCGTCGATCACCACGTCCACCGCGCGGTCGCGGCCGATGGTGCGGGGCCGGTCGAGCGGGTAGCAGCGGCCGTGGTGCTGGCCGCCGACGCCACGCAGCAGCACGCGCAGGTCGTCGCTCTGTTCGCCGTTCGCCGCCGGCGGCTGCACGACCGGTTCGGACTCGCCACGCAACAGCATCTCCACGCCATCGGCGTAGACCGAGTCGCCGGCGCGCAGCAGCGCCATGCGCCGCACCGGGCGGCCGTTGACGTGGATGCCGCGGCTGCCGCTGGCCACCTGCAGCCAGACCCCGCGCTCGTCGGTGCAGAACCGGGCCAGCAGCAGCGGGCCGACGCTGTCGTCGCCCAGGCGGACCTGCCCGCTGGCATCGCGGACGATGCGCTGCACCCCCGGCGCTAGGCGCTGATCCGGTTGCTGGCGATTGCTGAAATGGACTTGCAGGGTGCGCACCGGCGGCAGCCTAGCAGGTTGGCAGAGCGTGCATAAGGTAGGCGCGGGGCTTGGACTGCGCCGCGCCGGTCCGCACAATGCCGCACCCGCGTTCCACGCCCCACTGCCAGGAGCCCTGCATGTCCACCATCGATATCCACCACGCCCACCCGCTGACCGACGAGCGCGCCCGCGAGGCCATCGGCGAAGTCGCACGGAAGCTGCAGGAGCGCTTCGAAGTGAGCACGCGCTGGGAGGGCGCCCACCTGCACTTCACCCGTTCCGGGGTCGACGGGGTGATCGAACTGTTGCCCGGTGCGGTGCGGGTGAAGGCCGAACTCGGCTTCCTGCTGTCGGCCATGAAGGGCATGGTGGAAGCGGAGATCCGGCGGGTACTGTCCGAAAAGCTCGGCTGAACGGTTGCGCATGGCACCGCGGCTCCATCACGCGGTGCAGGCATCGCTGCCGCTACGGTAGCGGTGACTGCCCGAACGGAGGAACGTCCCCATGAGTACCCATGAACACGGCAATGCAGGCCGCGCCGCGGACGCGGGCGGCGCCGAGCGCGATACGCGCGCCGGCCGCACGCTCGGCGGATCGGCGCAGCAGGTCTGGCTGGCCGGGCTTGGCGCGCTGTCGCGGGCCCAGGCCGAGGGCAGCCGGTTGTTCGAGTCGCTGGTCCGCGAAGGCGAATCGATGGAGGCCCGCAGCCGCGAGGAATCGCCGCGCGGCGAAAGCCTGCGCGATTCGGTCGAGACCACCCTAGGCAACGCCCGCGACCGCGCGGCCGGCACCTGGGACCGGGTCGAGAAATCCTTCGAGGACCGGGTGCAGCGGGTGCTGCGGCGCATGGACATTCCCAGCCGTTCGGACATCGAGGCGCTCAACGCGCGCCTGGACGCGCTCAATGCGCGGCTGAACCGCACCGAAGCGCAGGCCAGCGCCAGGCCCGCCCCCGACGAATCCTGATGTTGCAAAGCAACATCAACTGAGCAAGAATCCACTCACCCGCCAGCAGTACCGCGCCGTTTGTCTCCCTCCCCTCACGGCACCGGATGGCGGGTTTTTTGTGCCTGTCGCCCGGGGAACGGCGCCCCCGCCCCCCCACCGCCGCGGCAGGCCCGGCGCCGGGGCGCACGGACCGCCTGGCCCGGACCGGGAGCGACTCAGCGCACGATCAGGTCGATCAGCCACTGCGCCTGCCGGTACGGCGGCTTCAGCAGGTCGCCGCCGCTGCGCCGCGCCTGCCACAGGATCGGCAGCTGCTTGCTCATCGCATCGAAACCGGCGCGGCCGTGATAGGCCCCCATCCCGCTGGGGCCGATGCCGCCGAACGGCAGGTCGTTGATGGCGAAATGGAACAGCGTGTCGTTGACGCAGACGCCGCCGGCCAGGGTACCGCGCAGGATCCGCTCCACCTGCGCGCGGTCGTGGCTGAACGGGTACAGCGCCAGCGGCCGGTCGTGCGCGTTGACGTAGTCGATGGCCTCGTCCAGCGAGTGCACGCTGCGGATCGGGAACACCGGGCCGAAGATCTCCTCCTGCATCACCGTGGCGTCGTCGCCGGGCTCCAGCACCAGGGTCGGCGGGAACAGCCGCTGCGCCGGGTCGGCCTGGCCCAGTTCGATCACCTCCAGGCCGCGGGCGCGGGCGTCGTCCACATACCCCTGCAGGCGCGCGTACTGGCCGGCGTTGATGATGCGGCTGTAGTCCTCGTTGCCGGCCAGCGCCTGGCCGTAGCGCGCGCGCACCTGGGTGCGCAGCGCCTGCACCAGTGCGTCGCGGCGCGCCGCCCCCACCAGCACGTAGTCCGGGGCGATGCAGGTCTGCCCGCCGTTGAACCATTTGCCGGTGGCCAGCCGCGCCGCGGCCAGTTCCAGCGGATAGTCGTCGCAGACGATCGCCGGCGACTTGCCGCCCAGCTCCAGCGTCAGCGGGGTCAGGTTCGGCGCGGCCGCGGCCATCACCCTGCGCCCGACCGCGGTGGAGCCGGTGAACACCAGGTGGTCGAACGGCAGCGCGGCGAACGCGGCGGCGACCTCGGCCCCTCCCTCGGCGACGGCGACGCGCCCGTCAGGGAACACCTCGGCCAGCAGCTCGCGCAGGAAGGCACTGGTGCGCGGCGTGTGCTCGGAAGGCTTCAGGTAGACGTGGTTGCCCGCGGCGATGGCCGTGGCCAGCGGGATCAGCGCCAGGTTGACCGGGTAGTTCCAAGGCGAGATGACGCCGACCACGCCCACCGGCTCGGCGCGGATCTCCGCGCGTGCCGGCAGGAAGCGCCAGCCCACGCCGACCCGGCGCGGCTTCATCCAGCGGCGCAGGTGCCGGCGCAGGTGGTCGATCTCGTTGAGCACGGCCATGCCGTCGGCGATGCGCGATTCGTGCAGTGAACGGTGGCCGAAATCGGCGGCAATGGTCTGCGCCATCGCCTCGAGCCGCCGTTTCAGGGCCTGGCGCAGGCGCAGCAGGTCGGCGCTGCGCTGCGCGCGGTCCGGCTTGCGCGCCTGCCAGGCGGCGCGCAGGCGATCCAGCGTCGGGCGCAGTTCGGAAATGGGCGTGGTGGTGGTGTCCATGGGCTCGAGTCTAGTGGCTGCACCGCGATGCGCGCGACGCGGCGCCGGTGGCGGGCCAGAAGCAGGGGCTGCCCGGGCCAGCGGGGTACCGGCAGCGCACCGGCGCCCCGCTGGCCGGGCGGTCAGAACCGGTACATCAGTTCCATGCCGTAGAACCGCGGCTCGCTGACGCCGGCAGCGGTGGTGCCGACCACCGTGGTGCCATAGGTGTACAGCCCGTTCACGTAGCGGTTGTCGAAGACATTGTTGGCGTAGGCAGCCACGCTCCAGTGCGTGGACGGCGAGCGCCAGCGCAGGTACAGGTCGGTGCGGTTGCGTTCCTCGCCGATGGTGAACGCGGGATAGCGCCCGCAGTTGCCCTGGCTCAGGGAACCGGCGTTGCAGCGCGCGCTGCCGCCATAGGAATGGCGTGCCGAGAACATCAGCTCGCCATGTGCGCCCAGCGGCACGGTGTAGGCGGCCCCGGCGGCGAAGGACAGGCTCGGCTCGCCAGTCGGCTGCCCCCCCAGGTCGACCCCTTCCGGGGTGACGTAGTTCTTGTAGGTGGAGTCGATCCATTCGACGGCGACATCCATGCTCAGATGCTCGCTGGCCTGCCAGCGCGCGCTGAAATCGACACCGCGCGCGGCCAGGTCGCTGGTGCTGACCACATAGCGCGGGATGTCGGACGTCGTGTCCAGCCGGATCGCCTGGCGGTTGTCGTAGACGTAGTGGAACACCGACGCCTCGTACTGGATGCGCAGGTCGCGCAGGTCGCGCTTGATGCCGGCCTCGAAGTTCCAGACGCTTTCGTTGGCGAAGCTGGCGCCCGGCGAGAACGCGTTGTAGCCGCCGGCCTTGTAGCCCTTGGCCACCGAGGCGAACAGCATGGTGTCGGCGGACGGGTGGTAGTCGATGACCAGGCGCGGGCTCCAGTCGCTCCACGCGTGGCTGGCGCGGTTGGTCACGCCCTTGTTGGCCATCGAGACCGGGTCGCTGAAGGCCAGGTCGAAACCGGCCAGGAACGCGGCATCGATCGGAATCAGGCCGTCGCCATCGGTGTCCATGGCGCACAGGCCCAGCGCCTGGCACGGCACCGGCTGCGGCAGCACGCCGTACTGCTCCAGCGCCTGCAGCGCCTGGTTGAGGGCATCGGCGCGGTGGTGGTCGTTGAACCAGGTGAACGCCTTGCGGTCGCGCGTATAGCGCAGGCCGAAGGTCAGGTTGAGCGTGTCGGTGGCGTGCCAGATCACGTCGCCGAACAGCGCGTAGGCGGTGGAATCGACGGTGTTGTCATAGGCTTCGCGCCACGGGTGGCCGAACAGCTGCACCGGGAGGCCGTAGAAGTCGGCCGCATCCTGCAGCATGCCGAACAGCGGCATCCCGTACAGGCCGGCCGCCGCGGTATTGATGCTGTCGCTGGTCAGGTCGACCACGCTGGATTGGCGCGCCTTTTCCTGGAACCAGCTGGCACCGGCCACCCAGTCCAGCCGCCCGGTGTTGCCGCTGAACTTGAACTCCTGGTACCAGGTGGTGTTGTCCTCGATGTTGATGGTGTCCAGGTACAGCTCGCGGCGCGGGGTGCCGTCTTCCTCGGCGCGGTTGTAGGTATCGAAGCTGCGCCAGGCGCTGGTCGACACCAGGTGGCCCCATTCGAACGCGTGGTCGAGGATCAGGGTCGCGCCATCGAACGTGCGCGTCTCGTTGTTGTCCACCACGTCGGTATAGGCGGCGTGGCCGATCGGGTCCTGGTAGTGCGCCGGATCGGCGGGCACCGGCGGCAGCCCCGGCGCCGGCGGCAGCGCGACGATGCCGATGGCCGGGCGTGAACGCTGGTCCAGGTCCTCGTGGTCCCAGCTCAGCAGCATCTGCGTGTTGTCGTCGATGTCCCAGCGCAACGCCGCGCGCGTGGCCCAGTTGCGGCCGTCGTCGAGCGGCCTGCCGGTGGCCGCGTCCCTGACCCAGCCGTCGGTCTGGCTGTTCATCGCATTGAAGCGGAAGGCCGCGGTCTCGCCGGCCGGCAGGTTGAGCATGCCATCGAAGTACTGCTTGCCATGGTTGCCCACGCGCACCCGCGCGCGGCCGCCGAACTGGTCGTCGGGCCGCCGGGTCACGATGGACACCGCACCGGCGGCGGTGTTGCGCCCGAACAGGGTGCCCTGCGGGCCCTTCAGCACTTCGATGCGCTCGACGTCCAGGAACGGCAGCACGGTGCCGCCGCCGCGGCCGGCGTAGACGCCATCGACATAGACGCCGACGGTCGGGTCGGTACCGATGCCGAAGTCACCGGTACTCAGGCCGCGCAGCTTGAAGCTGGCCTGGGTGGGCTGGTCGTCGCTGATCGACAGGCCCGGGACGAAACTGTCCAGGTCGCCCAGATTCTCGGCCATGGTCTGTTCGATGACGCTCTGGCCGACCACCTGCAGGGCGATGGGGACATCCTTGAGTTCCTGCTCGCGGCTCTGCGCGGTCACCACGATCCGGTCCAGCTCGATCGCCTCCGGTGGCGCTGGCGGCGGATGCTGCACCTGCGCCTGCACGGCCAGTGCCGGCGTGGCCAGCAGCGAGCCCAGCAGCGCCCTGCGGACGCCGCGCGACAATCGGTTGTATGTCTTCGCGTTCCCCTTTCCCATGTGAGTCCCCCTTGCCACCGTTGGCGCGCGGCGATACCCGGGCCGCGCCCTTCCCGTCGTACGTGCGGTTCCGGCGCTAGGCGCCGCAGTCCTGCGCGGACATCGCCGCGATCCACTGCCGTATCAGCTCCACGCCCTCTTCGTGGACCAGGCCGCGCCCCAGCTCCGGCATCATCACGCCCGGGTCCACGCTCTGCATGCGGTAGGTCAGGATCGAATCGTCCGGCGCGCCGGGCACGATGTCCCAGGCGCGGTTGCCGGTTCCCTGCCCCGCGGCGATCGGCAGCTTGCAGCGGCCCAGCCGCAGCGGATCGCGGGTGTCGGCGTCCAGCCACATGCCGGAGGTGCGTGCCGCGCCGCGCGGGCTGTGGCAATGCCCGCAGTTGATGTCCAGGTACGAACGCGCGCGCGCCTCCAGCGGCGCGGCGCGGTCGTTCCAGGCTACGTTCCGCGGCAGTTCGCCGGCAGGCAGGTCGCCCAGGTAGCCCACGTCCTGCCAGTGCCGCAGTTGGTTGGCCTTGCCGCCGGCATAGGCGAAGTCATGGTTGAGATGCCGTGCCCTGGGGCCGATCGGGAAGATCTGCCGGGAGGTGAGGTCGGTGCCGTGGCAGCCGGCGCACTGGTTCTCGTCGGGCACCATGTACTCCAGCGGCTGGCGCCTGCCGTCCGCGCCGGCCAGGGTCAGCGGCACCAGTTCGCCGGTGCGCATCAGCCGTGCCTCGGTCTGCCCGGCATTCCACACATAGGGCAGCGCGATCCAGCCCGAGGCACGACGCACCAGCAGCCGCGTCTCCACCAGCCGCACCTTGCCCAGCGTCAGCCCGCCGTCCGCGTCCGCGCCGGTGTCGTCGCTGCGCAGCACCGTGTCGCCTTCGCCACGCGGGTAATAGAAGGTCTTGCTGATGATGGTGCCGACCGGGAAATCGATCGCCCCGTCCTGCCGGTAGCGCGCGGGCGTTCCGGCCGGCATCCACACCGTGCGCAGCTTGTGCGCGTAGTCGGTGAACAGCGCACTGTCCAGGTCGTACGGCAGCACCTGCGCATTGAGCCGCAGGCGGCCGTCGGCCACGTACACCACGTTCCAGTCGGACAGGTGTTCGGGCTGGCCCTCGGCAAAGAAATGCACGGGCGCCGGGGCACGCGCGCAGGCGCCCAGGGCGAGCAGTCCGGCCAGTCCCAGCAGGATCCGATGCAGCGACATGCGCCCCACCTCAACCGCGCTTCAGGTCGACCGCCGGCAGCGACGGCAATGTGCAGTCGTAGCGCGAGGCGTCCTTGCTCGGGTTCTTGTAGCCGCCGGGACCGTCGGCATTGAGCACGCCGGAGACGCCGCGCAGGCAGATCTGCGGGCCTTCGGCACGCCGCGGATTGACGTAGCCGTCGAACAGAACGTCCGGAAAATGCCCGGTCAAGCCGTACATCGCCACCTTCAGGGCCTTGAAGTCCATGCGGTCGGGCGAATCGCCGCCGCCGGACAGGCGGTTGCCATGCACGTGGATGCGTTCCGGGTACGGATCGAACCCGTCGGAGGCCTTGTCGTCCTTGTAGCCGGTGGAGTACACGCTGGAAACGATGATGTTGGCGGTGCGGTTGCCGCCGATGTCGTTGTCGAAGATCTCGATGTTGTCGTTGGAGTTGATCACCACGCCACTGCCGGCCGGCACGCTGGCCACCGGGGTGCCCTTGGCGCCGAAATTGTCGTGGTTGTTCTCCACCACCTTGTTCCGGAACACCCGGATCGCATCGCCCTGCTGGGTCAGCGCCGGCATGTTGAACACCAGGATGCCGCCGGTGTTGCCGGTGGCCAGGTTGTCGTGGACGTCGGCGTTGATGGTGTTCTCGATCTCGATGCCGGCCACGTTGCGCTCGGCACGGTTGTTGCGGACGATGACATCGCGCGACTGGCCCACGTAGATGCCCGAATCCGAGGCGCCGATGGCCACCGAGTCCTCGATCAGCACGTTCCTGCACAGCACCGGGTACAGGCCATAGCCGCCGTTGCTGGTCTTCGGCCCGCCGGTCCACTCCACGCGCACGCCGCGGACGGTGACGTTCTCGCACTGGCTGATCTTGAAGCCGTCGCCCTTGCTGTCCTCGATCGCCAGGTTCTCCAGGGTGAAACCGTTGGCGTTCACCAGCAGGCCCTCGGCGCCGGCCTTCTGGCCCTTGAAGCTGAGGATCGACTTGTCCATGCCCTTGCCGCGCAGGGTGACGTTGTCCACGCGCAGGCTGAGGCTGCGGTCGAACTGGAAGGTACCCTCCGGCACCTCGATCACGTCGCCGGGCCTGGCGTCGAGCAGCTTCTCCTGCAGCACCCTGGCGAAGCCGGCGTCAGCGGGCGCCGGAACCGGTGCCTCGGGCGCCTTCCGGCACCCGGAGAGGACGAGCGCAACAGCGCCGATCGTGCCGACAAGAATGCTGCATTGCATGAATTCTCTCCCGTACGTGCTCGCCAAGTCTGCGCCGCAGTCTGGTGCGCCGGGGCACATTGCGCGAAGGGCATAAGCGGCATACAAAGGGGGGCAAAACGGACAATCGGAAGGACTTCGGATGCGTTTGAACACCGCAATCGGCGACGACCTGTCCTCCGCCGACCGGCCGACCAACATCCTCTGCGGGCTGATGCAGTTCGCCGCCGAGAGGGGAACCGACTGCAACGCCTGGTTCGCCGGAACCCGCCTGCAGCCCGAGGAAATCAGCAACCCCGACACCCGCATCTCCTACCGGCAGGCGAGCACGGTGATCCGGCGTGCGCTGGCCGCGCTGGCGGTCGAGGGCCTGGGCCTGGTGCTGGGTGGCCGCCAGAACCTGGGCAACTTCGGCCTGCTCGGGCTGGCGATGAAGACCGCGCCCGATTTCGGCGAGGCGGTACGCGTCGGCCTGGCCTACCAGCGCAACAGCGGCGCGCTGATGGACATCACCCTGGCCGAACAGGGCGACGGCTGCGTGGCGGCGGTCGCCAGCGCGCCGGAGGAGGCCCGCGACCTGCAGCCATTCCTGTGCGAGGAACTGTTTTCCAGCGTGCTGCAGCTGGTGCGCGAACTGGTCGGCCCCGGGTTCTGCCCGCAGCGCCTGGAGCTTGGATACGCGGCGCCGCACCATGCGCAGCGCTACCGCGACGTGTTCGGCTGCGAGGTGCGCTTCGACCAGCCGCGGCACGCGCTGGTGATCGACCGGCGCTGGCTGGAACTGCCATTCACCAGCTACAACCCGGTGACGTCGAACCAGGTGATGACCCTGTGCCGCATGCAGATGGACGCCCGCCCGGCATGCGGCGAGACCACCGCCGCGCTGGAGAGCCACCTGCGCACCCGCCTGCGCGAGAACCCGCAGATGGCCGAGATGGCCGCGGCGCTGCACCTGAGCGAACGCACCCTGCGCCGGCAGCTGGCCGAGGAAGGCACCTCGTTCAGCGCGATCCACGACCGCGTGCGCACCAAGCGGGCGATGGAACTGCTGCGCGACCCGAGCCTGTCCATCGTCGCCATCGGCGGCCGGCTCGGCTTCAACGACGCCCGCGAGTTCCGCCGCGCGTTCAAGCGCTGGACCGGACGCGCGCCGAGCCAGGCACGACGCTCCGGCGATTGAAGGCACGCAGGGCCGCGGGTGCGGCGCACCGTGACGGATGCCGGCGGCAGGACGGACAACGCCGCGCATCACTGCGCGGCGTCGGTCCTGCCCCCATGGCCCGGCACCGGGCGCGACCGCTCAGCCGCGCAGCTGGGCCAGCGCCTCGCGCGTCATCGGGTCGGCGATCTCCACCGCCTCGCCCTGCAGCGCCGGCAACAGCTGGTTGGCCAGCTGCTTGCCCAGTTCGACGCCGAACTGGTCGAAGGCGTTGATGCCCCACATCAGCGACTGCACGTAGACCGCGTGCTCGTACATGGCGACCAGCGCGCCCAGCGCATGCGGGGTGAGCGCATCGAGCAGGATCAGCGTGCTCGGGCGTCCCCCCGGGTACTGGCGGTGCGGATCGTCGCTGTCCTGGCCGTTGGCCAGGGCCTCGGTCTGCGCCAGCAGGTTGGCCAGCAGCGCCTGGTGGTTGACGGTGTACGGGTCGTCGCCGCGCACGCAGCCGATGAAATCGGCCGGCACGATGCTGGTGCCCTGGTGCAGCGCCTGGAAGAAGCTGTGCTGCACGTCGGTACCCGCCCCGCCCCACCACACCGGCACGGTGTCGGTCTCGACCGGGCTGCCGTCGAGCCTGACCCGCTTGCCCAGGCTTTCCATCACCAACTGCTGCAGGTAGGCCGGCAGCAGCGCCAGGCGCTGGTCGTAGGTCATCACCGCGTGGGTCGCGCAGCCAAGCACGTTGCGGTTCCAGATGTCGGTCAGCGCATGCAGCACCGGCAGGTTGCGCTCCAGCGGCGCGCTGGCCGCATGCGCGTCCATTGCCGCCGCACCGGCCAGCAACTGGCCGAAGCGCTCGAAGCCGATCGCCAGCGCGATCGGGAAACCCACCGCCGACCACAGCGAATAGCGGCCGCCGACCCAGTCCCACATCGGCAGCACCCGCGCGGCATCGATGTCGAAGGCACGGGCGGCGCGCTCTGGATTGGCGCTGACCGCGTACAGGCGCTCGCTGCCGCCCAGCCAATCGCGCAGGATCGCGCCGTTGAGCAGGGTTTCCTGGGTGCCGAAGGTCTTGGAGATCAGGATGCCGGCGGTGGTCGCCGGGTCCAGCGCGGCCAGCGTGCGCTGCATCGCCGCGCCGTCCACGTTGGAGACGAAATGCACGCGGAAGCGCGCGCCGCTGGCCGGGCGCAGCGCATCGGCCACCAGCCGCGGGCCCAGGTCGGAACCGCCGATGCCGACGCTGACGATATCGGTGACATTGCTGGCCTCCAGCGCCTGCACCAGGGCACCCATGCGCGCCTGCACGGCAGTGGCTTCGGCATGCGCGGCGACCGCTGCCGGGGCTTCGCTGGCCGTACCGCGCAACGCGCTGTGCAATACCGCGCGGTCCTCGGTGAGGTTGATCCGCTCGCCGCCGAACAGGCGCGCGAAGCCGCCGGCGACATCGCGCTCGGCGGCCAGCTGCAGCAGCGCCTGCAGGGCGGCGCGGTCGTATTTCTGCCGCGCGAAGTTCACGTACAACGGACCGACCTTGAGCGCCAGGGCTTTCACCCGGTCCGGCTCGGCAGCCAACAGCGAAGGAATACCCGTGCCCTGCAGACGCTGGGCGTGGGCGTGCAATGCGGTCAATCCGTTGTGCGTGGTCATGCGGCCTGTGTGGGGATGGAGTGGTTGGTGTGGGTGATGCGGTTGTTGCCGTCGACGTAGACCAGCTTGGGCTGGAAGCTGTCGGCCTCGGCCTCGCTCATGCTGGCGAAGGCGGCGATGATGATGACGTCACCCACCTGCACGTGGCGCGCGGCGCCGCCGTTGAGCGAGATCACCCCGCTGCCGGCTTCGGCGCGGATGGCATAGGTGGAGAAACGCGCGCCGTTGGTCACGTCCCAGATGTGCACCTGTTCGAACTCGCGGATGCCGGTGGCTTCCAGCAGGTCGCCGTCGATCGCGATGGAGCCTTCGTAGTTCAGCTCCGAATGGGTGACGGTGGCGCGGTGGATCTTGGTCTTGAGCAGGGAAAGTTGCATGGCGATGCCGGAAAACTGCGAAAGAAAGCACGCAGTCTAGCACCGGCGGGGGCCCGCGCCCGCACTGCAACATGAGCGGCCGCGCCCGGCCGCACGGGCATGAAAATGGCGCCACGAGGGCGCCATTGCAGGACATCGGGCCGCCTCGGCCAGGACAATGGGAGTCCCGGCCGGGGCCGGGTCAGAACTCGATGTTGTCGATCAGGCGGGTGTTACCCAGCCGGGCGGCGACCAGCGCCACGCGCGCGCCGCTGGCGCCCTCGCCCGGCTCGCCCAGGTCCGGCTGGCGCACCACCGCGTAGTCGACCTGGAAGCCGGCCGCCTGCAGCCGCGCCGCGCCCTCGGCCTCGACCTGCGCCCGCGGGGTGCCGGCCAGGCTGGCGTCGCGCATGCCCAGCAGCACGCGCCGGATCAACGCGGCCTGCGGGCGGGTGTCGGCGGTGAGGTACTGGTTGCGCGAGCTCATCGCCAGGCCATCGTCCTCGCGCACGATGTCGCCACCGACGATCTCGATCGGGAACGCCAGGTCGGCCACCATCTGCCGGATCACCGCCAGCTGCTGGTAGTCCTTGCGGCCGAATGCGGCCATGTCCGGCTGCACCTGGTTGAACAGGCGCGAGACAACGGTGCATACGCCGTCGAAATGGCCCGGGCGGTGGGCGCCCTCGAGCAGCGCACTGACCCCCGGCACGTGCACCTTGACCGCCAGTTCCACGCCAAATGGATACATCGACTCGACCGTGGGCAGCCACAGCACGTCGCAGCCGGCCTGCTCAAGCCCGCTGGTGTCCGCCTCGGGAGTGCGCGGGTAACGGGTGAAATCCTCGTTCGGGCCGAACTGGGTCGGGTTGACGAACACGCTGGACACCACGCGGTCGGCATGCCGGCGCGCCAGCGTGACCAGCGAATAGTGGCCGGCGTGCAGGTTGCCCATGGTCGGCACGAAGCCCACCCGCAGCCCTTCGCGCTTCCAGCCGCCAACGATGGCGCGCAGCCGGGAAAGTTCGGTGACGGTTTCGATCATGATGCGTACGCATGCTCCGCGTCGGGGAAGGTACCGGCGCGGACCGCGTCGGCGTAGGCGCGGACCGCACCGGCCACCGAACCGCCTTCGGCAAGGAAATCCTTGACGAACTTGGGCCGGCGGTGGCCGCTGTCCAGGCCGAGGAAATCGTGCATCACCAGCACCTGGCCGTCGCAGCCGGGGCCGGCACCGATGCCGATGGTGGGGATCGCCACGTCGGCGGTGACCTGCGCGGCCAGCGGCGACGGCACGCATTCGAGCACCAGCAGCGCGGCGCCTGCGGCAGCCACGGCGCGGGCGTCGGCACGCAGCCGCTCGGCGGCTTCACCGCGGCCCTGCACCTTGAAGCCGCCCAGGGTCAGCACCGACTGCGGGGTCAGGCCCAGGTGCGAACACACCGGGATCTCGCGCTCGACCAGGTAACGGATCACGTCCAGCTTGAAGCCGGCGCCCTCGATCTTGACCATCTCCGCGCCAGCGCGCAGCAGCTGCAGCGAGGCCTCGAACGCGCGCTCGGGGGTGGCGTCGGCGCCGAACGGCAGGTCGGCCACCAGCAGCGCGCGCTGCAGCACGCGCGCGACCGCGGTGGTGTGGTAGGCGATGTCGGCGACGGTGACCGGCAGGGTCGAGTCGTGCCCCTGCACCACCATGCCCAGCGAATCGCCGATCAGGATCAGGTCGACCCCGTTGGCGTCGAAGGCGCGGGCGAAACCGGCGTCGTAGGCGGTCAACATCACCAGCTTCTGGCCGTTGCGCTTGGCCTCGGCCAGCGCCGGGACGGTCCAGGGCTTGCTGTCTGCGTGGGTGCTCATGTGGGGATAACGATCGGTGATGAGCCGCGCATTATCCCCCTATCGGCGCGATACCGCAGGTTTCGGTGGCGGCCAGCGCGCCACGCACCGTTCCATGGCCGGGAATCACCGCCTCCGGCGCCACCTCGGCCAGCGGCAGCAGGGCGAATGCGCGCACGTGCAGGTGGGGGTGCGGCACCTTGAGCTGTGGCAGGTCGATCACCTGCTCCCCGTACAGCAGCAGGTCCAGGTCGAGCGTGCGCGGCCCCCAGCGCTCGCCGGCCATGCGCACGCGGCCGAACGCCTGCTCGGTGGCCAGCAGGCGCTCCAGCAGGACCGGCGCCGGCAGCGTGGTCTCCAGCGCCACCGCGGCATTGATGAAGTCCGGCTGGTCCGGGTTGCCCCAGGCCGGGGTGCGGTACAGCCGCGAGGCAGCGAGCAGCCGGCACTGCGGCAGCGCCGCCAGCGCCTGCACCGCCGCACGCACCGTCGCCGGCGCGTCGCCGAGGTTGGCGCCCAGCCCGACGCACGCCATGACCATGTGGCTTACTCGCCCGCGGCGGCGCTGCTGCGGCGGCGACGGCGGCGACGGCGCGGCGCCGCGCCCTCTTCGGCAACGCCCTCGGCATGCAGCGAGTCCAGCGCCGACTCCAGTTCGCGCCCGGACTGCTGCTGCGCCTCGCGCCAGAAGGCGATGTCGGCGGCATGTTCGCTGGAGGCGGCCTGGCGCAGCACCAGGAAATCGAACGCCGCGCGGAAGCGCGGATGGGTCAGGGTGCGGAACACGCGCTTGCGCTGGCGCGTGGCGAAGCGCGACTGCAGCAGCCAGATCTCCTGCATCGGCAGCGAGAACCGGCGCGGCAGCGCGATGGTGTTCAGCTGGTGCAGGGTGACCCGGTCGGCGGCGCGACGCTGTGCCTCTTCCGGTGCCAGACCCTGCCGCTGCAGCGCGATCAGGGTGCGGCAGAACGCCGGCCACAGCAGCAGCGCGAACAGGAAAGCCGGCGACACCGGCTCGTCGTTGGCCACCCGCTCGTCGGTGCTGCGCAGCCCCTCGACCACGAAGCGGCGCAATGCGCCACTGCGGTTGCTCTTCAGCGCGGCCGCGCTTTCCGGGAACAGGGCCGGCAGCAGGCCATGGCGCTCCAGCCCCTCGAAGCTGGCCACGCCATGCCCGGACAGGAACAGCTTGAGCACCTCCTCGAACAGGCGTGCCGGGGCGGCCTCTTCCAGCAGCCCGGCCAGGCGCGGGATCGGCGCGGCGGTGGCCGGCTCGATCCCGAAATCGAGCTTGGCCGCCAGGCGTACCGCGCGCAGCATGCGCACCGGGTCCTCGCGGTAGCGCTGCTCGGGGTCGCCGATCAGCTTCATGCGCCGCGCCAGCACGTCCTCGAACCCGCCGACGTAGTCGCGCACCGAGAAATCCTCGATGGCGTAATACAGGGCGTTGCAGCTGAAGTCGCGGCGCAGCGCATCGTCCTCGATGCTGCCATAGACGTTGTCGCGCACCAGCATGCCGTTCTCGACCTCGCGGTCGCCGCTGCCGTCGTCGCTGTTGGCGCGGAAGGTGGCGACCTCGATGATCTCGCGGCCGAACACCACGTGCGCCAGGCGGAAGCGGCGGCCGATCAGGCGGCAGTTGCGGAACAGCTGCTTGATCTGCTCCGGCGTGGCGTCGGTGGCCACGTCGAAATCCTTGGGCCGCCCCCCCACCAGCAGGTCGCGGACGGCGCCGCCGACCAGGTAGGCGCCGAACCCGGCCTCGCGCAGGCGGTAGAGCACACGCAGCGCGTTGGGACTGACGTCCTTGCGCGAAATGGTGTGCTGGTCGCGCGGGATGACGCGCAGGGTGAACGGCGTTGTAACTGTGGAATTGATGTTGGCGATTCCGGTTGGGGTTGCAGGGTTGCCTGACGGCAAACAGGTGCATATACTAGCGCGCTCGCCGGACGCGACCAAACGCTCCCTTCGTCTAGTGGTTAGGACGTGGCCCTCTCAAGGCTAAAACAGGGGTTCGAGTCCCCTAGGGAGCGCCAACTCCGTCCGCGAAATCAAAAAGCCCCGCCTGTGCGGGGTTTTTTGTTGCCCGCGCCACGGCCGGCCGCAAGGACGGCCGCCACCGGCTTCGGCCGCGACGCCGCGCCAGCGCCATGCAGTGACTCCGCCACCGCGGCCTGCCTGCATGCGCGCCGGCAGGCATCGCGAATGAAAATGGTCCCGCCCGGCACCCGCATCCTGCTCTAGAATTACCGGGTTCAACGCCGGACCCCGTCATGCCCTTTGTCGTCACCGAAAACTGCATCAAGTGCAAACACACCGATTGCGTCGAAGTCTGCCCCGTGGACTGCTTCCATGAAGGCCCCAACTTCCTGGTGATCGACCCGGACGAGTGCATCGACTGCACCCTGTGCGAGCCGGAATGCCCGGTCAACGCCATCTATCCGGAAGACGACGTGCCCGGCGGCCAGGAGGGCTTTGTCGCGCTGAATGCCGAACTGGCCAAGGTCTGGCCGGTGTTGACGGTGCGCAAGGACCCGCCGGCCGATGCCGCCGAATGGGATGGCAAGCCGGACAAGCTCAAGCTGCTGGAACGCTGACCCGGCAACAGGCCACGCGAAAAAGGGCGCCATAGGCGCCCTTTTCGTTTCCCGCGCCCGGTCGCCGGTGATGCCCGGCCCGGGAAGCGGCACTGCCCATGGCGGCACGCCGCCATGGGTCGCGGCGGCGGCGCTTACGGCGCCAGCTTGGCCTTCAGCGCGCCGAGCAGCTTGACCGCCGCCGGGTCGGTGGCCGGCAGGCCACGCGGATCGACCGCCGACACGTAGGCACCGGCATCGACGCCGACCACGCGCACCAGGAAGTTGCTGCCCTCATAGGCCACGTCGTACGAGCCCAGCAGCTGCGCACGGCTGGCGATGGTGACCCCGTCGACCGTGGCCAGCGCGTCGCCGACCTTGCCGAACACCTCGTCGCGGCTGCCGCTGACGGTGAAACCGCCCTGCGCCGGCTGGGCCGCGGCGGGCTGGGCCGGACGCGCGGCGGATGCCAGCGCCGGCACCTGCGATGCACCGGCGGTGTTGGGCAGGGTCAGGTCCGGCGGCACTTCGAGCGGACGCATTTCCGGCGCCAGCGCATAGTCGCCGCGCGCGCCACGCTTGAAGCAGCCGGTCGCGGTGACGGTGGTGGCGATGGCCAGCAGGGCCAGCGAAAGTGCGCGGACAGCGGAACGGGAATGACGCATGGTGGATCTCCAGGTTCTGGCCACTGCAGGTTCAGTGGCTGGATAGTTCTTCCAGCGCGCCCACGTCGGCCGCCAGGTGGTCGGCGGCGGCGTGGTGCGGAGCGGAAAGGGGCAACAGCGGCAGGCGCAGTCCATGACCGATGCCCAGGCGCTGCAGCAATGCCTTGACCGGGACCGGGTTGGACTCGAGGGTGAAGAAATCGTGGTAGGGCTGCAAGCGCGCATCCCAGGCTTCGGCGGCGGCATGGTTGCCGGCGCGCGCCAGGTCGCACAGGGTACGGAAAGCGCCCGGCAGGACATTGGAACCGACCGACACCAGGCCGTCGGCACCGGCCAGGAGCGCGCGCGCGGCGCTGGCGTCGTCGCCACCGAGGATGGCAAAGCCATCGCCGCGCAGCGCCAGCAGCGCCTTCATGCGGGTCATGTCGCTGACCGCCTCCTTGATGCCGACGATCCGCGGATGCGCCGCCAGCTGCGCCACGGTGTCGGGCAACAGGTCGCAGCCGGTGCGGCCGGGCACGTTGTACAGCACCACCGGCAGCCCGCCCTGTTCGGCCACGGCCAGGTAATGCTGGCGCAGGCCTTCCTGGGTCGGGCGCACATAGGGCGGAGTCACCACCAGCGCATGGGTGGCGCCGTTGCGCGCGGCGCGGCGGGTCGCCTCGATGGTCCGGGCGGTACCGGAATGGCCGGTCCCGGCCAGCACCGGCATGCGGCCGCCGAGGGCCTCCACGGCGGTGCGCAGCAGGGTGTCGTATTCGGCATCGGACAGAGTCGCCGCCTCGCCGGTGGACCCGGCCACCACGACGCCCTGCGCACCGCCGGCCACCTGCCGCGCCAGCAGGCGCCGCCAACCCTCGCCATCGAGCGCGCCGTCGGCAAGGAATGGCGTCGCCAGGGCGGTGATGAGGCCGGAAATGGACAAGGGAAACGCCGTTCTTCGAGGGGGCTGGGAATCCCGCCTGGCGGCGGGTTCGTGACCGGGGGCATGTTACTTGCCGGTCGAAAGCACGGGCAAGTATGCTGGGTGCCAGCGAACGTGCCCGCGCCGGCGCCGTTCAGACTCACAGAGCATCCCGGAACCACCTTGACCAACAGCACCCCGCGGCCGCAGCCGACCGAAAACCACCTCCTGATCAACGCCTATACGACGCATCCGGAGTCTCCCCTGCTGTCCGTCACCCGCCGCATCGCCGACAGCGGCTGCAACCTGGTCGATGCACGGCTGTCCACGGTGGGGCGCGATGTCTCGGTCACCACGCTGGCCACCGGTTCGTGGGACGCGGTGGCCAAGCTCGAGGCGATGCTGACCCGGCTGGAGCGCGAGGAAGGCCTGAAGCTGGTGTGGTACCGCACCGCCGCCAAGCAGGCCCAGTCCAACCTGCTGCCCTACATCGTGGAAGTGATCGCCGCGGACAAGCCCGGCATCCTGTTCCAGCTGGCCGACTTCTTCGACCGCCAGGGCATCACCATCGAAAACCTGCAGAGCACCCGTTACCAGGCCATGCAGACCGGCGCGGAGATGTTCTCCGCGCAGATCACCATCGGCGTGCCGGCCAACATGCACATCGCCGCCCTGCGCGACGATTTCCTCGAGTTCTGCGACCACCTCAACCTGGACGCCATCATGGACCCGATGAAGTTCTGAACATTCGCGCGTCCGTCACGCGCGGGCGGCGTTTCATGTAGCTGCAATGGAAGTACCCCAGGCTCCGGAAAGGATCTGATGAACATCGGCGATACCCTGGACCGCACCACCCTCGAGCTGCCGCTGGCCTTGTCCGGCGGCGCCACCACCACCCTCGCCGCGCAGGCCGGCCACTGGCTGGTGCTCTACTTCTACCCGAAGGACAGCACCCCCGGCTGCACCACCGAGGGCATCGACTTCAACGCCCTGCTGCCGCAGCTCAAGCGGGCCGGCGCCGTGGTGTTCGGGGTCTCGCGCGACTCGGTCAGGTCGCACGACAACTTCTGCGCGAAGCAGGGCTTCGGGTTCCCGCTGGTCAGCGATGCCGACGAGGCGTTGTGCACGGCCTTCGACGTGATCCGCATGAAGAACATGTACGGCAAGCAGGTGCGCGGCATCGAACGCAGCACCTTCCTGGTCTCGCCCGACGGCACCCTGGTGCAGGCCTGGCGCAAGGTCAAGGTCGCCGGCCATGCCCAGGCCGTGCTCGACGCCCTGAAGGCCGCCCGGTCCAAGTGAGTCCCATCGCCCACCTCGTCCGCCGCGCCCCTGCCCCGCAGGTCGTGGCGGTTTTTCCCTGCCCGTAACCAGGAATCGACGATGACCCGAGGCAAGCGCATCTACGTGCTGGATACCAACGTGCTGATGCACGATCCGACCGCGCTGTTCAAATTCGAGGAGCACGACGTCTACCTGCCGATGCAGGTGATCGAGGAACTGGACAACGGCAAGAAGGGCACCTCCGAGGCCAGCCGCAACGCGCGCCAGGTCAGCCGCTTCCTCAACGAGCTGATCGAGGCTTCCGGCATCGGCGGCATCGCCAAGGGCGTCCCGCTGGTGCTGCCGCAGGGACTGCAGCTGCGCGGCGCGCGCAGCGCCGGCCACCTGTACTTCCAGACCAGCCATTTCGAGGCCGGCAAGAGTTTCGGCGCGGTGATCCCGGACAACGCGATCCTCGGCGCGATCCTCGCGCTGAAGGAACAGACCCCGGACGTGCCGGTGGTGTTCGTCTCCAAGGACATCAACCTGCGGATCAAGGCGGCCATCGCCGGCATCGACTCGGAGGACTACGAGAACGACCGCGCGCTGGACGACTTCAGCCTGCTGTACACCGGCGCCTCGGCCCTGCCGGAGGATTTCTGGAAGAAGCATGCGGGCGACCTGCGCAGCTGGAGCGACAAGGGCCGCACCAGCTACGAGATCCGCGCCACCGACGACGAACAGTGGTTCCCCAACCAATACGTCTACCTGCCGGGCGATGACGAGGTCGAACTCAAGGTCGCCAGGGTCGAGGCCGACGGCCGCATCACCCTGACCCTGGTGGATGACTTCCGCCACGGCGCGCATTCGGTATGGGGCATCACCGCACGCAACCGCGAGCAGAATTTCGCGCTCAACGCGCTGATGGACCCGGAGATCGACTTCGTCACCCTGCTCGGCACCGCCGGCACCGGCAAGACCCTGCTGGCGCTGGCCGCCGGCCTGGCGCAGACCATGGATACCCAGCGCTACCGGGAAATCATCATGACCCGCGCCACGGTCAGCGTCGGCGAGGACATCGGCTTCCTGCCCGGCACCGAGGAAGAGAAGATGACGCCGTGGATGGGCGCGCTCACCGACAACCTGGAAGTGCTCACCCACAACCAGGAAGGCGGCGCCTGGGGCCGTGCGGCCACCAACGACCTGCTCGCCTCGCGCATCAAGATCCGCTCGCTGAACTTCATGCGCGGGCGCACCTTCCTGTCGCGCTACCTGATCCTGGACGAGGCGCAGAACCTCACCCCGAAGCAGATGAAGACGCTGATCACCCGCGCCGGCCCGGGCACCAAGATCGTCTGCCTTGGCAACGTCGAGCAGATCGATACGCCCTACCTGACCGAGACCACCTCGGGCCTGACCTACGCCGTGGACCGCTTCAAGAACTGGCCGCACAGCGCGCACATCACCCTGCGCCGGGGCGAACGCTCGCGGCTGGCCGACTACGCATCCGAAGTACTGTGACCTCGCCGACGCGATGCCCATCCCTCCCGACCGCCCATGCCCATGACCGCTCCCGAACTGGAATGCTGCAAATGCCACGCCCCGATGCACCCCGGCTACCTGCTGGAGGAAGGCCATGCCAACGAACGCTCGATCACGGCCTGGGTCGAAGGCCAGCCGCAGAAATCGTTCTGGATGGGCCTGAAGACGCCGCGTGAGAAACTGGCCACGCGCACCTACCGCTGCACGGGCTGTGGTTACCTTGAGAGCTACGCCCCCACCCCCGCCGCCTGAAGCCCGCCATGCACCGCCCGGAGTCGCCGTGAAAGCCGCCCATTCCCTGCCCCTGCTCGCCACCTGCCTGCTCGCGCTGGCCGCCTGCACGCCGGCCAACGTGAAGCCCGGCGCGTCCGTACCAACGGCGATCAAGGCCGGGCAATCGTGGGTGGTCACGCGCCCGATCATCGCCGCGCAGGTGCTCGACACCTGCTCGCGCGACAGCCCGGCCAGGCAACCCGACGGCATCAGCGGCTACTGGGCGCCCAGCCGTGCGCAGATCGACGCGCTGGAAAGCCGCCTGCAGCAACTGCAGCCCACCATCGCCGAGCCCACCCGCTCGGGCCGCCAGTACGTGGGCTTCATCGCCGGCGGCCGGCAGCTGATCTACATCAACGCCTTCACCCTGCCCGACCACGACAAGACCAACCCGGCGCGCGAAGCGGTGCGCGTCTGCGATGGCGGCGCCGCCTTCTGGGGCGCGGTGTACGACCCGCAGACCGGCAGCTTCTCCGGGATCGCCACCAACGGCGGTTTCTGAGCGGGCCGGCCGTACCGTCAGCGCCATGGGCATACAGCTCCCCCGTTGGGTATGGATCGGCGCGATCGCGCTGTCCTGCGTGGCCGGCATGGTCAACGTGGTCGGCTTCCTCGGCTTCGAGCACCAGGCGGTCAGCCACCTCACCGGCACCACCAGCCAGCTCGGCATGGCGCTGGTGCAGCACGACTGGCGCAGCGTCGCGCACCTGTGGGGCATGCTGATCGCGTTCTCGCTGGGAGCGATGCTGAGCGGGCTCATCGTGCAGGACGGCACGTTGCGGCTGGGCCGTCGCTACGGCGTGGTGCTGACCATCGAATCGCTGTTGCTGCTGGTGGCGATCCCGCTGTTCAAGCAGCAGCAGATCTGGGGCGCGCTGGCCGCGGCCATGGCCTGCGGCCTGCAGAACGCCATGGTCACCACCTTCAGCGGCGCGGTGGTGCGCACCACCCATCTCAGCGGCATGTTCACCGACCTGGGCATCGGCCTGGGCCACCTGCTGCGCGGGCTGCCGCTGCAGATGCGGCGATTGACGCTCAGCGGCCTGATCATCAGCGGCTTCCTGGCCGGCGGCGTCATCGGCGCCTGGCTGTTCCAGCGCTACGGCTACGACGCCCTGCTCGCACCGGCGCTGCTGACCGGCTGCACCGGTGCCACCTACATCATCTACCGGCTGTCCCAGCGCCTGTACACCGCACCCTGACGGCAGCAGCAGGCCAAACACGGCACAATCGTGCAATGACGCCGTCCACACCCGTTTCCGCCCTGACCATCGCCGGCTCCGATTCGGGCGGCGGCGCCGGCATCCAGGCCGACCTCAAGGCTTTCGCCGCGCATCGCGTGCATGGCCTGTCCGCGATCGCCGCGCTGACCGCACAGAACACCCGCGGCGTCACCGCCGTGCACGTACCGCCGCTGGAATTCCTGCAGGCCCAGCTCGACGCCTGCTTCGATGATTTCGACATCCACGCGGTCAAGCTCGGCATGCTCGCCAACGCCGACGTCATCCACCTGGTCGCCGACGTGCTGGAGGCGCACCGCCCGCCGCAGGTGGTGCTGGACCCGGTGATGGTCGCCACCAGCGGCGCCCGCCTGCTGGAAGCCAGCGCGCTGCGCGCGCTGCGCGAGCGCCTGCTGCCCCTGGCCACGCTGCTCACCCCGAATACCCCCGAGGCCGAGCTGCTGCTCGGGCGCCGCATCGGCAATGCCGCCGAGGCCGAAGACGCCGCCGCCGCGCTGCTCGGGCTCGGCGCCGGGGCGGTCCTGCTCAAGGGCGGGCACCTGGATGAAGGCCCGCGCGTGATCGACCGCTACTTCGATGGCGTCACCGGCGAGGAATTCAGCCACGCCCGGCTGCCGGTGGAGGCGCACGGCACCGGCTGCACCCTGGCCGCGGCCGTCGCCGCGCAGCTGTGCCGCGGGCTGTCGCTGCCCAATGCCTGCGGCGCCGCCATCGACTACGTGGCGCGCGGCCTGCGCAACGGCTACCACCCGGGGCGCGGCGAGGTCATGGTGCTGGATCACTTCGGCGCGGCCGGCCCGGCATGAGCGCGCACTCCGTCCTCGACGTCGCGGCGGCGGACGGACACCGCTTCCAGCTGCTCGCCCACCTGCCATCGCAGCCCCGTGCGGCGGTGCTGTGGCTGCCCGCACTGGGTGTGGCCGCCCGCCACTACCTGCCGCTGGCCGACGCCCTGGCGGGGCGCGGCACCGCCGTGTTCGTGCATGAATGGCGTGGCAACGGCAGCAGCAGCCTGCGCGCCGGCAGGAACGGCGACTGGGGTTACCGCGAACTGCTGCAGCACGACCTGCCTGCCGCCGAGGCAGCGGTCCGCTCGGCGCTGCCCGGCCTCGCGCTGCGGCTGGGCGGGCACAGCCTCGGCGGGCAACTGGCGTGCTGCCATGCCGGCCTGCATCCGGACGCCTTCGCCGCGCTCTGGCTGGTCGCCAGCGGCACCCCGTGGTGGCAGGGCTTTCCGGCGCCGCGGCGCTGGCTGTTGCCACCGGCCTATCGCTTCCTGCCCTGGCTGGCGCAACGGCGCGGGGCGCTGCCCGGACGCCGGCTCGGCTTCGGCGGCACCGAGGCACGCAGCCTGATCCACGACTGGGCCCGGGTCGGCCTCAGCGGGCACTACGCCGCGGCAGGGCTGGCGGTCGACCTGGATGCGGCGATGCATGCCCTCGCGCTGCCGGTGCAGGCGCTGCTGTTCGACGCCGACTGGCTCGCCCCGGCCGGCTCCATGCGCCACCTGTTGTCCAAGATGCCGGCCGCGCCGGCGACGCTGCGGATCCTGTCCGGCGACGAACTGGGCGCGCGTGCCGACCACTTCAGCTGGATGAAATCGCCCGCCATCGTCGCCGATGCGCTGGCATCGGCATCGTTATAGGAAAATTTCACAAAAGCGTTGACGCATGCGCGTCATATCCGCATAATTCCGCTCCTGACGACGCGCCCGTAGCTCAGTTGGATAGAGTACCTGGCTACGAACCAGGCGGTCGGGAGTTCGAATCTCTCCGGGCGCGCCAGTTTGGAACACTGCACCAGCAGCGTTCCCCGTCAGAACAATAAAGGTAAAACGCGCCCGTAGCTCAGTTGGATAGAGTACCTGGCTACGAACCAGGCGGTCGGGAGTTCGAATCTCTCCGGGCGCGCCATTACACCGAACAGCAGGCCTTGCCTGCTGTTTTTTTTTTGCGCTTGCAGACGGCCACGACCGCGACCATGGACCTGCCGCCGCGCCCGCCGCCCGCCCTCGCCCCACCGCGCGCATCGCCGGCAGAAAGCGCCGCGCCCACAACCCTGCCTGGCGATTCCCCGAGGACGCCGCGCATGGACGAGCGCCCAAAAAAAACGCCGGCTTGCGCCGGCGCTTTCATTCAACGCGAACCGCTGCCTTTCAGCTTTGCGGCGGCGCCACGGCCGGCTCCGCGTCCCCGGACGCCACATCCTCGTCGGCATCGTCGCCCGACTGCAGCGAGGCATCCAGGCGTTCGACCGCCTGCAGTTTCTCACCCTTGGACAGGCGGATCAGGGTCACGCCCTGGGTGTTGCGGCCCACGCGCGAGATTTCCGAACCGCGGGTACGCACCAGGGTGCCGCCATCGGAGATCAGCAGCACCTCGTCGCCCGTGCCCAGCAGCACCGCGCTGACCAGCTTGCCGTTGCGCTCGCTGGTCTGGATGCCGATCACGCCCTGCGTGCCACGGCCCTTGCGCGGGTAGTCGGCCAGCGGCGTGCGCTTGCCGTAGCCATTCTCGGTGGCGGTGAGGATGTACTGCACGCCCGCATCGTCGGCCGACTCGATGATCTCGCCGGTGTCGAACGGCATGTCCTCGGCACCGGTGTCGTCCTCGTTCTCGTCCTCGGCGCCACCGGCGCTTTCGGCCACGATCAGGCTGACCACTTCCTCGCCCTTGGCCATCTTGATGCCGCGCACGCCGGTGGCGGTCCGGCCCATCGACCGCACGCGGTCCTCGCCGAAGCGCACGGTCTTGCCGTTGGAGGCGAACAGCAGGATGTCGCGCTCGCCATCGGTCAGGCCGACGCCGACCAGCGCATCGCCCTCGTCGAGGTTGATGGCGATCTTGCCGCGCGCCAGGCGGAACGCGAATTCGCTCAGCGGGGTCTTCTTCACCGTGCCGTTGCGGGTGGCGAAGAACACGAAGTGGTTGTCGTCGTACTCGCGCACCGGCAGCACCGCCTGCACGCGCTCGCCGTTCTCCAGCGCGATCCAGTTGATGATCGGGCGGCCGCGCGCGTTGGAGCCGGCCTCCGGCAACTGGTACACCGGCAGCCAGAACACCTTGCCGGAACTGGTGAACGTCAGCAGCGTGTCATGGGTGTTGACCAGCCACAGCTGCTCGATCGAATCCTCGTCCTTGGTCGCCGCCGCGCTGCGGCCGCGGCCGCCGCGCTTCTGCGCGCGGTACGCCGATACCGGCTGGCGCTTGACGTAACCGGCGCGCGACAGCGTCACCACCACGTCCTCCGGCGCGATCAGGTCGAGAATGTCCAGGTCTTCCTCGCTGTGGCGGATCTCGGTACGGCGTTCGTCGCCGTACTCGGCGCGCACGCTCTCCAGCTCCTCGCGGATCACCTGCAGCAGCCGGTCGGGGTTCTCCAGGATGTGGATCAGCCCGGCGATCACGTCCAGCAGCTGCCTGTATTCCTCGGTGAGCTTGTCCTGCTCCAGCCCGGTGAGGCGATGCAGGCGCATTTCCAGGATCTGGGTGGCCTGCACGTCGGACAGCTGGTAGCGGCCATCGACCAGGCCGATGCCGCGGGGCAGGTCCTCCGGACGCGAGGCCTCGGCCCCGGCGGCGCCCAGCAGCGCGCCGACCAGGCCCGGCTCCCACACCTTGGCGAGCATCCGCTCCTTGGCCTCGGCGGGGTTGGACGAGGTCTTGATCAGTTCGATCATCTCGTCGATGTTGGCCAGCGCGACGGTCAGGCCTTCCAGCACGTGCGCACGGGCGCGCGCCTTGCGCAGCTCGAAGATGGTGCGGCGGGTGACGACCTCGCGACGATGGCGGACGAACGCCTCCAGCATCTCCTTGAGGTTCAGCAGCTTCGGGCGGCCGTCGACCAGCGCCACCATGTTGATGCCGAACACCGACTCCATCTGGGTCTGCTGGTACAGGTTGTTCAGCACGACCTCGGCCGATTCGCCGCGCTTGACCTCGATGTAGATGCGCATGCCGTCCTTGTCGGACTCGTCGCGCAGCTCGCTGATGCCCTCGAGCTTCTTTTCCTTCACCAGCTCGGCGATCTTCTCGATCAGCCGCGCCTTGTTCACCTGGTAGGGAATCTCGGTGACGATGATCGACTCGCGGCCGTTGTCGGCCACTTCGATATCGGCCTTGGCGCGGATGCGGACGCGGCCACGGCCGGTGCGGTAGCCGGCGATGATGCCGGCGGTACCGTTGATGATGCCGGCGGTCGGGAAGTCAGGGCCGGGGATGTACTCCATCAACCCGTCCACGTCGATCGACGGGTTGTCGATCAGCGCGATGCAGGCATTGATGCTCTCGGTCAGGTTGTGCGGCGGGATGTTGGTGGCCATGCCCACCGCGATGCCGGCCGAGCCGTTGACCAGCAGGTTCGGGAAGCGCGTCGGCAGGACCGTCGGCTCCAGCTCCTTCTCGTCGTAGTTGGGCTGGAAATCGACGGTTTCCTTGTCGATGTCGGCCAGCATCTCGTGGCTGATCCGCGACAGGCGCGATTCGGTGTAACGCATCGCCGCCGGGCTGTCGCCATCGACCGAACCGAAGTTGCCCTGGCCGTCGATCTGCATGTAGCGCAGCGAGAACGGCTGCGCCATGCGCACCAGCGTGTCGTAGACCGCGCTGTCGCCGTGCGGGTGGTACTTGCCGATGACGTCACCGACGATACGCGCCGACTTGTAATACGGCTTGTTGGCGTGCGCGCCAAGCTCCTGCATCGCGTAGAGGACGCGGCGATGGACCGGCTTGAGGCCGTCGCGGGCGTCGGGGAGCGCGCGCCCCACGATCACGCTCATGGCGTAATCGAGGTAGCTCTTGCGCATCTCGTCTTCCAGGTTGACCTGGATGATTTCCTTGGCGGTTTCTGCCATTCGGATTCCGTATTCTGGTAGCGGTCCGGAGCAGCGCCGACGGCCTTTGTGGGCGGTCCCGGCACAAGCCCGATTCAAGTCGCCGAGTTTACCACACGGCGCCGTCTGCCGCCTCGGGAAGCAGTACTTTTAACTGAGCAAATCAGGGACTTAGCCGCTGTCCGCGGGGGTGGGCGGCGGTTTCCACGAACCGCCGCGCAGATACCGCCGCCGGTACCGGGACCGGGCCCGGGTTCAGCCGCCGAAAGCCGCCCGCATGGCCGCGGCGTCCGGGTCCAGGATCACGCCCTTTTCGGTCACGATGGCGTCGATCAGGCTGCCCGGGGTCACGTCGAACACCGGGTTCCAGGCCTGGATGCCCTCGGCCACGGTGCGCACGCCACCGACGCCGAACAGTTCGCCCGGATCGCGCTGTTCGATCTCGATCGCGTCACCATGCGCGGTGCCCATGTCCACGGTCGAGGACGGCGCCACCACCATGAACTTCACGCCGTGGTGGCGCGCGGCGATGGCCAGCTGGTAGGTGCCGATCTTGTTGGCGGTATCGCCGTTGGCGCAGATGCGGTCGGCGCCGACCACCACCCACTGCACCGCATCGGTCTTCATCAGGTGCGATGCCGCCGAGTCGGCGACCAGGGTCGCGTCGATGCCATCCTGCTGCAGTTCCCACACGGTCAGGCGCGCGCCCTGCAGCCATGGCCGGGTCTCGCCGGCGAACACCCGGGCGATGCGGCCCTGGGCGACGCCGGCACGGATCACGCCCAGCGCGGTGCCGAAGCCGGCGGTGGCCAGCGAGCCGGTGTTGCAGTGGGTCAGCACGCCGCTGCCCGGCGCGATCAGGCCCGCGCCCCGCTCGCCCATGTGGCGGTTGGCAGCGAGGTCCTCGTCGGCAATGGCCTGCGCTTCCAGCGCCAGCACCTGCTTCCAGTCGCTGCCGGCGGCGGCCAGAACACCGCGCATGCGCGCCAGCGCCCAGGCCAGGTTGACCGCGGTCGGGCGCGCGGCATTGAGCCGCGCCATCGCCGGTTCCAGCGCCTGCAGCGCGGCGGCGCCGGCGCCGGCATCGAGCCCCCGCGCGGCCAGCACCACGCCCCAGGCCGCGGCGATGCCGATCGCCGGCGCGCCGCGCACGGTGAGCGCATGGATGGCCGCGGCGACCGCGTCGCTGTCGCTGCACAGCACGTGCTCGACGACGAACGGCAGCTTGCGCTGGTCCAGCAGTTCCAGTGCGTCGCCGGTCCAGCGGATCGGGCGGATATGGTCGTAACGGGCGTAATCGATGGCGTGGTTGTCGTTCATCGCGCCATTGTACGGGGCCGTCGTCAGTCGGCGGAAAACTCGGCGCGGCAGCCCTTGTCCACCCAGACGCCGGCACGGTCCCAGCCCCAGCTGCGCCCTTCCTCGCAGGGCGCATTGGACAGCTGCCGGACCAGCGTGACCTTGCGCTCGACGCTGACCCCGCACTCCCGGCGCAGCTCGCTCTTGGATTCGCAGATGACCTGGCGCGGGACGTCCACGAAACCGGAGCCGTCCTCGGCGCCCACTTCGAACTGCCCCTGGCAGCCGCGGCTCACCCAGATCTCGTTGCGCCCGTATCCCCAGGTGCGCCCTTCGCGGCAGGGCAGCAGCGACTGCTGGCGGATCAGGCGTACCGGCGCGCCGCGCAGCAGCACCGGGCAGGTCACGGTGCGGCCCTTGGATTCGCAGCGCACCATGCGCCGCACCAGGCGCTGCCCGGGCGCAGGCTGCTCGGGAGCGAACTCGGCACGGCAGCCACGGCTGACCCAGATACCCTGCTCGTCCATGCCCCAGCTGGTCTCGCGGATGCAGCTCTGGGTGGAAAGCTGGCGCACGAGCTGCACGCCGCGCGAGACGTCCATCGCGCAGCGCTGGCGCGTACCTTCGTCCGATTCGCAACGCACCACCGGGGTCTCCGCCGGCGTCGCGCCGTCCTGCCCCGCCAGGGCCGGCATCGGCAACAGCCACAGCGTTGGCAACAGGCCGCACACACCTTTCATCAGACCTTCCCACCCTGCAATCCGATGGACGCCGCCGGCACAGACGCTGCGTCCGCAGGCATGATCAGAGCATCATCGGCGGTGCGCAGGCAATACGTGCGTGCGCGGCATGCCGCGCGGACAACGACGCACGGGCAGCGATCGCCGCCCGTTTCACGGGCCCGCCGCCACTGGAACGGCGCTCAGGCGTTGGCGAAATCGAAGGCCAGCACGTCGGCGATGCGGCCGGTCCCGGCCAGCGCCATCAACAGCCGGTCCACGCCCACCGCCACGCCGGCGCAGCGCGGCAACGTCGGCAATGCCGCCAGGAATGGCTCGTCCAGCGGAGGCTGCACGTCGCCGCGCGCGGCACGTACCGCCAGGTCGCGCTGGAAGCGCTGGCGCTGCTCCACCGCATCGTTCAGCTCGTGGTAGCCGTTGGCCAGTTCCACCGCGCCCAGATAGAGCTCGAAACGCTCGGCCAGTGGCGGCTGGCCCGGGCGGATGCGCGCCAGCGCGGCCTGCGTGGCCGGCCAGTCATGGATCACGGTGATGCGGTCGACGGGAAAGTGCGGCTGGATGCGGTGGGTCATCAGCAGGTCGAGCCAGTCGTCGCGGGTGAGGCCGTCGGCAGTGATGCCGACGCCGGCCAGCGGTGCACGCAGCTGCGCCTCGTCGGCGCTGAATGGATCCACGCCCAGCGTGCCGACGAACAGCTCGCGGTAGGTCATTACCTGCAGCGCCGCCTCGCGCCCGACCATCGCCAGCGCCGCACGCACCAGTTCCACCGTCTCCTCGACCAGGCGATGGTGATCCCAGCCGACGCGGTACCACTCGAGCATGGTGAACTCGGGGTTATGGCGGCCGCCGGCCTCGCCGTTGCGGAACACCCGGCCGAGCTCGTAGCAGTCGCCGACGCCGGCGGCGAGCAGCCGCTTGAGCGGATACTCCGGCGAGGTGCGCAGCCAGCGCACCGCCGAACCCGCATCGACATGGCCGCTGAAGCGGGTCTGGAAACCCTCGATGTTGGGCTCGGTGTTGCCGGCCGCGGACAGGATCGGCGTTTCCACTTCCAACACCTCGCGGCGCGCGAAGAAATCGCGGATCAGCGCGTTCAGGCGCGCGCGCCGGCGCAGCGCCTCGATCACGGATGCAGGCCCGCCGGCGACACCGCCAGCGGCAGGGTCAGGATGTCGCGCTCGTCGTCGCGGTAGCCGGCCGACAGGTACAGCGCCTTGGCCCTGGCATTGTGGTGGTTCACTTCCAGCCGCATCACGCTGGCGCCCTCGACAATCGCCCAGTCGCGCGCCAGCGCCAGCGCCTGCCGCCCCCAGCCGCGGCCACGCGCGGCAGGGGCCAGGTACAGTTCGTCCAGCAGCACGAAGCGACCGCCCTGCTCCACGCTGAAGCACCAGCCCAGGGTGATGTAGCCGGCCTCGGCCACGTCGCCGCCCTCCAGCAGCAGGGCCGCGCCGCAGGCCGGCTCGGCCAGCAGCGTACGCAGGCCGGGCTCGACCAGCGCCGCGTCGTAGGCGATCTGGTCCTCGGCATAGAACGCGCGCACCATGGCGAGCAGGCGCGGGAAATCCTCGGGCGTGGCGAGGCGGAAACGCAGGTTCATGGGTGGTGTCCGTGTTCGGTGAGGAAGGCGAGCAGGCGCGGTTCGTCCCACACCTCCACGCCCAGTTCGGTGGCCTTGTCCAGCTTGGAGCCGGCTTCGCTGCCGGCAACCACGAAGGCGGTCTTCTTCGAAACGCTGCCGGCGACCTTGGCGCCCAGCGCTTCCAGCCGCGCCTTGGCGGCGTCGCGGGTCAGCGCCGACAGCGTGCCGGTCAGCACCACGGTCTGGCCGTCCAGCGGCCCGGCCGGCTGCGCGGCCGCCACCGGGGCCAGTTCCAGCAGGCGCTGCATCTGCGCCTCGCCCCTGAGCAGCAATTGCCCGTGGTTGTCGCTGTCCAGCCACTGCGCCAGGCCGTGCGCGGTGTCCTCTGGCAGGCCGGCGGCAAGCAGGTGCTGCGGCTCGGCATCCAGGATCTGCTGCGCCGACGGCAGCGCCGCCACCAGTTTCTCCGCGCGCAGCCGGGTGATGCCCGGAATCTCGGCCTCGACCAGCAGTTGCGCCAGGTCCAGCCCTTCGCGCAGCCGCGGCGACGGCGGGTGGACGTCGCCGATGCGTACCCGCCCGACCTGCAGCAGCGCGTCGATCGCCTGCTGGTTGCCTTCCTGCTCGAAGAAATGGCCGAGCGAGCGCGCCACCTCGCCGCCGATATCGGGCACGCGCTTGAACAGCGGCCACGGCAGTTGGCGGATCAGTTCCAGGTCGCCGAACCACTGCGCCAGCGCCTTGGCGGTGCTCTCGCCGACATGCTCGATGCCCAGCGCGAACAGCAGCCGCTCCAGCGTGGTGGTGCGGCTGGCGTCGATGGCCGCGATCAGGTTGTCGGCCCAGCGGGTGGCGATCTTCTTCGGGTTCCACTCGAAGCGTGCCGGCAACGCCAGCGCCTGCGCGCGCCACCCCGGATCGTTGCCGTCCAGGCGCAGCAGCGCCTTGAGCCAGTCGCCGCTGCCCTCGGCCGGCAGGTGCGGGGCGATGCCGTTGGCCAGCGCCGAGGGATCGGCCGCGTCCAGCGCCAGCTTCAGCAGCAGCAGGGTGTCGCGCTGCAGCCGGTACAGATCGGCCACGCCGCGCACGATGCCGGCGTCGACCAGAATTTCGATGTACCTGTCGCCGAGCCCGTCGATGTCCATCGCGCGGCGCGAGGCGAAATGCGCGATGGCCTCCTTGCGCTGCGCCGGGCAGCTCAGCTCGCCCGAGCAGCGCCACACCGCCGCCCCCTCCTCGCGCACGATCTCGGCGCCGCATACCGGGCACGCCGGCGGCATCGTCCACGGCAGCGCGCCGGGCGGGCGGCGCCCGGGAATGACGCTGACCACTTCGGGGATCACGTCGCCGGCGCGGCGCACGATGACGCTGTCGCCCACGCGCACGTCCAGGCGCGCGATCTGGTCGGCGTTGTGCAGGGTGGCGTTGGTGACGGTCACCCCGGCCACCTGCACCGGCTGCAGGCGCGCCACCGGCGTGGCCGCGCCGGTGCGGCCGATCTGGATCTCGATCGCCTCGACCGTGGTGGTCTGCTCCTGCGCCGGGAACTTGTGGGCGATGGCCCAGCGCGGCGCGCGGGCGACGAAGCCCATCTCGCGCTGGCCGTCGCGGTCGTCGAGCTTGTAGACCACGCCGTCGATGTCGAACGCCAGCCCGTCGCGGCGCGCGCCGATGTCGCGGTAATAGTCCAGCAGGCCATCGACACCCTCGACCACCCGGCACAGTTCGCTCACCGGGAACCCCCACTGCGCCAGCCGTGCCAGCGTCGCCGAATGGGTGGGCGGCAGCTGGCCGCCGTCGACCTCGCCGGTGCCATAGGCGTAGAAGCTCAGCGGACGCTGCGCGCTGACCTTCGGGTCGAGCTGGCGCAGCGAGCCGGCGGCGCCGTTGCGCGGGTTGGCCAGCACCTTGCCGCCGTGCAGCCGCGCCTGCTCGTTGTACTTCTCGAAATCGGCGCGCGGCATGTACACCTCGCCGCGCACTTCCAGCACCGCCGGCCAGCCCGCGCCTTCGAGCCGGGCCGGGATCACCTTGATCTGGCGCAGGTTGCCGGTGACGTCCTCGCCGCGGCTGCCGTCGCCGCGGGTCGCGCCCTGCACGAACACGCCGTCCTCGTAGCGCAGGCTGATCGCCAGCCCGTCGAGCTTGGGCTCGGCCGAAAACACCAGCGTGCGGCGCTGCAGGCGCTCGTCGATGCGGCGCACGAAGTCGCGCACTTCCTCGTCACTGAAGGCATTGCCCAGCGACAGCATCGGCATCGCGTGCACCACCTCGGGAAACCGCGACGACGGCCTGCCGCCGATCTGGTGGGTCGGGGAATCGTCGCTGTCCAGCTGCGGATGGGCGGCCTCCAGCGCTTCGAGTTCGCGCAGCAGCCGGTCGTAATCGGCATCGGGAATCAGCTGCTCGTCGTGCTCGTGGTAGGCCTGCGCGGCCGTGGCCAGCTGCTGGCGGAGTTCGGCGATGCGGCGGCGGGCGGTGGCTTCGGAAGTCATCCCCGGATTTTACCCGCGCACGGGTGCATGCAACGCGTGTGGCCGCCCGCGCAAACGGCAAGGGGCGCCGCACGCGACGCCCCTTGCCGTGGCTACCGCGCCGCGCTCACCAGCGCGGCGGCTTGGTCAGCGGTGGCGCCTGGTGCTGGCGGTCGTAGGCCCGCAGTTCGTCGCGGATGTGGGCGATGCGCTGGCGCCCCAGCGCGTTGCGGCTGTCGTCCAGGACCACGCCGTCGAGCAGCTCGGCCATGCGCTGCACGGTGGGCAGCATCTTCTCCCAGGCATCGAGCGCGGTCATCGGCGCCGGCAGGGTCAGGAAGAAGGCGATGGCCGGGGTTTCCATCTCGCGGATGTGGGCCATGTCGAAACTGCCCGGCTTCATGATGCTGGCCATGCTGAAGATCGGCCCGCGCTCGGGATGGCCTTCAACCATGCGGTGGAACACGTTCATGTAGCCGAACACCAGCCCGGTCTTCTCCGCGGCGACCACGATGTCCTCGCCGCGCAGCGACAACCCGGCGCGCGCGGCCACGTACAGTGAGACGATCTTGTCGAAATCCTGGGTGGCGCGCCTGCCCAGTTCGCTGCCGGGCGCTTCCACGTCAGGCAACCCCAGTTCCTGCTGGGCTGCCACCTCGCCCGCCTCGGCCCCGGCGACGCCCTCGCCCGTCTCCTCGCCCGCGCCCAGCACCGGCTCGCGCCGTGGCCGCTCGCCGCTCTCGGCCGGCTCGCGGCGCTTGCCCTGCGCCGGCTTCCGGGGCCGTCCGAACAGGAGGATCGCCGCGATCAGCAGCACTCCGGCGGCAAGGATGCCGATACGCAACAGTGCCGTGTCGGACATTCGATAGGTTCTCCGGCTGGTTCGTTCAGGTAACTAGAATGGCACGTCAGGCCGCGCCCGCCAAACGCGCCGCCTCTTCCAGGTCCACGCTGACCAGGCGGCTGACGCCCGGCTCGCGCATGGTGACGCCGGAGAGCTGGTGCGCGGCCTCCATCGTCGCCTTGTTGTGGCTGACGAACAGGAACTGCACTTTTTCGCTCATTTCCTTGACCATGTTGGCCAGGCGGCCGACGTTGGCCTCGTCCAGCGGCGCGTCCACCTCGTCGAGCAGGCAGAACGGCGCCGGGTTGAGCTGGAAGATGGCGAACACCAGCGCCACCGCGGTCATCGCCTTCTCGCCGCCGGACAGCAGCGAGATGCTCGATACGCGCTTGCCGGGCGGGCGCGCCATGATGGTCACGCCGGTATCGAGCAGGTCCTCGCCGGTCAGCTCCAGGTAGGCATGGCCGCCACCGAACAGGCGCGGATACAGCGCCTGGACACCGGCGTTGACCCGGTCGAAGGTGTCCTTAAAGCGGCCGCGGGTCTCGCGGTCGATCTTGCGGATCGCCTCTTCCAGCGTTTCCAGCGCGGTGGTCAGGTCCACGTTCTGCGATTCCAGGTATTCCGAGCGCTGCGAGGCCTCGCCGTACTCGTGGATGGCGGCGAGGTTGACCGGCTCCAGCCGGCGCATGCGCGCGTCGATCTGCTGCACCGCCTGCTCCCATTCGCCGATGCGCGCGTCCTCGGGCAGGGTATTGACCACGTCCTCCAGCACGAAGCCGGCCTTCTCCACGGCCGCCTGCAGCTGCTCGGCGCTGAGCACCAGCGCCTGCTGGTCGAGCCTGCGCTGGGAAATGCGCTCGCGCTGCGCCAGGGCCTGCTCGTCGCGCTGGTGGCGGGTCTGTTCCAGCGTGCGCAGTTCGGCATCGATGCCATCCAGGTGTGCGCGCGCCTCGGCCAGCACCCGGTCCACGCGCACGCGCTCGGCCAGGGCGTTCTGGTGTTCGGCCTCCAGCGCCTGCACCGGCGTGTCGCCCTGGTCCAGCTGCGAATGCAGCTCGCCCAGGCGCGAATCCAGCTGCCCGCGCTGGGTACTCATGCGCTCCAGCGACTGCGACAGCGAGGCGATCTGCGCGCGTTGCGACTCCAGTGTGAGCGCCAGCGCATGCATGCTGTCGCGCACGTTGCGCGCCGCGTCGCGGGCCAGGTCGCGGGCTTCGGTCAGCTGGCGGCGCTCGCCCTCCAGCGCCTGCCGCGAGGTCTCCAGGTCGCCCATGCTGGAAACGGCGTCCTCCAGGCGCACGCGGGCCTCGCCGGCCTGCTCGCGGCTGGCGTCCAGCGCTTCCAGTAACTGCGCAAGCTCGGCCTCGATGCGCTCGATGCGCGTACGCGCCGATTCCAGCCGGCCACGCTGGCTCTGCACCTGCCCGGCCAGCTCGGACACGCTGCGATGCGCCTGGTACAGCGCCCGCTGCGCTTCCTCGCGCTGCTGCTCGGCCGCCAGCAACTGTTCGCGGAACGCGCCGAGCTGGCGTTCGAGCTCGCCCTCGCGCTCCTGCAGTTCCTCGATCTGCCCGCGCAGGGTGACGATCTCGCGCTCGCGCAGCAGCGCGCCCTGCTTGGCCGCCCCCTGCCGCGACACCCGCACCCAGCCCTCGCCCAGGCGCTCGCCGTTGCGGGTGATGACCGAATCGCCGTCGTCCAGCCGTTGCTGCAGCTCGCGTGCGGCGGCCAGGTCCGGCGCACCATGCAGGCGCGCCAGCAGCCGGCGGATCGCCAGCGGGCCCTGCACGCGCGCGGCCAGCGAGGTCGGTGCGAAGTCGGCGCTGCCCTCGGCGCCGGACACCAGCGCGATGCGGCCTTCGCCCAGTTCGCCCAGCGCATCGACCAGCGCTTCGGGGGCCTCGACCAGCACGCCCTCGATCAGCTGGCCCAGTGCGCTTTCCACCGCGTTTTCCCAGCCGCTTTCGACGCTGATGCGTTCGCCCACGCGGGCGGCCGAGTCGAGCCCGTGCGCCTTCAGCCAGGCCACCGCGGCGCCCTGTTCCTGGCCCAGCGCGGCCTGCTGCAGGGTTTCCAGCGAGGACAGGCGGCCGCGCGCGGCCTGTGCCTGCTTGCGTACCTCGGCCAGTTCGGCCTGGCTGGCGCGCTGCCGTTCCTGCAGCGTCGCCGCGCCTTCCTTGCGCAGCTCCACCTGCTCGTTCAGCTCGTCCAGCACCGCGGCCTGCGATTCGTGCTGCAGCTGCAGCTGCTCGAACGCCTCGGCCAGGGCTTCGACGTCGAGCCCGGCGCGCTCGGCCGCCAGCGCCTCGCGGCGGCGGTCGGCCTCCAGGATCTGCCGGTCGAGATAATCGACGCGGGTGCGCTCCACCTCGCCCGAGCGCGTGGCTTCGGAGGTGTTGCGGTTGTGCGCTTCCCAGCGCTGCTGCCAGTCGTGCAGCGCGGCCTCGGCCTCGCGCAGCCCTTCCTGGCGGAATTCGTTTTCTTCCTGCAGCTGTTCCAGCTGCGGTTCGGCGTTCTCCACCGCCTCGCGCAGCACCATCAGCCGCGCTTCGTCGCCACTGATGTGCTGGCCCAGCTCGGCCAGGGCCTGGCGGGTCTCGTCGCGCGCCTTGTGCAGGCGCTGCGCCATCTCGCGCTGGTGCTGGATCTGCTGTTCAAGCCGCGCCAGGGTGCTGCCGACCTGGTAGACATCGGCCTGCGCGCGGGACAGCGTTTCGGCGGCCTCCTCGCGGCGCACGCGCCCGGTTTCGATGCGGCTCTCGGCGTCGCGCTGCTCGGCCACCAGCTGCTGCAGCCGGGTTTCCTCGCGCGCCAGCGCTTCGCGCAGGCCGCCCAGGCGCGCGTCCAGCCCGCGGTACTCCAGCGCCTTCCATTCGGCATCCTTGACCCGGCGCTCTTCCTGCAGCGCCTGGTACTGCTCGGCCTGGCGCGCCTGCCGGCGCAGGTGTTCGAGCTGCTTGCCGATCTCCTCGCGCAGGTCGTTCAGGCGGTCCAGGTTCTCGCGGGTGTGGCGGATGCGGGTTTCGGTCTCCTTGCGGCGTTCCTTGTACTTGGAGATGCCGGCGGCCTCTTCCAGGTAGACGCGCAGGTCTTCCGGGCGCGCCTCGATGATCTGGCTGATCATGCCCTGCTCGATGATCGAGTAGCTGCGCGGGCCCAGCCCGGTGCCGAGGAACAGGTCGGTGATGTCGCGGCGCCGGCACTTGGTGCCGTTGAGGTAGTAGTTGCTGCTGCCGTCGCGGCTGACCGTGCGCTTGACCGAGATCTCGTTGAACGAGGCGTACTCGCCGGCAATGGTGTGGTCGGTGTTGTCGAAGATCAGCTCGACCGTGGCCTGCGACACCGGCTTGCGCCCGGCCGAACCGGAGAAGATCACGTCGGTCAGCGAGTCGCCGCGCAGGCGGCTGGCCGAGCTCTCGCCCATCACCCAGCGCACCGCATCGATGATGTTGGACTTGCCGCAGCCGTTGGGCCCGACCACGCCGGTCATGTTGGTCGGCAGGTGCAGCGTCGTGGGATCGACGAACGACTTGAAACCGGAGAGCTTGATCGTGGATAGACGCATGGGGCAGGCAAGGTTCCAGTGCCGGGCCGGGGGCGGCACCGTGGGTTCTGCGGGGGATCAGGGCTTGGGAACAGCAGTCTGCGGGGAGTATAAGCCCCTCTTCCGCCGTGGCGCGGGGGGGCGCGGCGGCGGGCCGCCGGGGCCCGGGGAGGGGCAAAAAGAACGGGCGCCTTGCGGCGCCCGTTCCGGGTACAGCTTGAACCGCAGGGATCAGGCGTCGGCTTCGACGATGACCTTGACGGTGGCTTCCACGTCGGCATGCAGCTTGATCAGGACGTCGTACTCGCCGACGGCACGGAAAGCGCCTTCGCCGAGGATGACTTCGCTCTTCTCCAGCGGCAGGCCGGCAGCGGTGAAGGCTTCGGCGATGTCGCGCGGGCCGACCGAGCCGTACAGCTTGCCTTCGGTCGAGGCGTGGGCACCGATGGTGACGCTGGCGTCGGCGAACTTGGCGGCGCGGGCTTCGGCATCGTCATGCGACGCCTTGGCCTTGGCCTCGTACTCGGCGCGCTTGGCTTCGAAGGCGGCGACGTTGGCTTCGGTGGCCGGCACGGCCTTGCCATGCGGCACCAGGAAGTTGCGGCCGTAGCCCGGCTTCACGTCGACCAGGTCACCCAGGTTGCCCAGGTTGGTCACCTTCTGCAGCAGAATCAGCTTCATTTTATTGCTCCGTTATTCGTTAGCGATGTCCCGCGAGGGACACCGCAACGCTTGCTGTCCGAATGGACGGTTGGACGTATCAGACGTCGTGGTTGTCCGTGTACGGGATCAGCGCCAGGAAACGGGCGCGCTTGACCGCCGTGGACAGCTGGCGCTGGTACTTGGACTTGGTGCCGGTGACGCGGCTCGGCACGATCTTGCCGTTCTCGGTCAGGTACTGGCGCAGGGTGTTGAGATCCTTGTAGTCGATCTCCTTCACACCTTCAGCCGTGAACTTGCAGAACTTGCGGCGACGGAAGAACTTGGACATGAGCTGACTCCTTATTCGGCAGAGGCGGCGTCGTCGCCGGCTTCTTCATTGTTGGAATTGGCAGCTTCTTCGTCGTCACGACGACGGCGCTCGCCACGCTCGGGCTTGTCACCCTTCTCGTCCTTGCTCTTCATGATCAGCGACTGCTCGGTCTCGGCCTCGTCACGCTTGATGACCAGGTTGCGCAGCACGGCGTCGTTGAAACGGAAGCTTTCGGTCAGTTCGTTCAGCACCGACTGGTCGGCTTCGATGTTCATCAGAACATAGTGGGCCTTGACCAGGTTCTGGATCGGGTACGCCAGCTGGCGGCGGCCCCAGTCTTCCAGGCGGTGGATCTTGCCGTTGCCGCCCTCGACCAGCGCCTTGTAGCGCTCGACCATGGCCGGGACCTGTTCGCTCTGGTCCGGGTGGACCAGGAACACGACTTCGTAATGACGACTCATGTTTTTCTACCTTTCGGATGTAGCCCTGTTGGGCCGGACAGCCCCCCGCCATGCGACGCGGTGGGGCAAGGACCCCCCGCACCGGAGGCGCAGGGAGCCGCGCATTATCCACCGCCCCCGGCCTGCGGGCAAGTCACCCCGTGCCGGACAGCCTTCCACCCGGACCTGCCGGCCGCCCGGCACGCCGCGACCGCGCACCGCCGGTAGGCCGGCGCCAGGCACCGGCCAGGCGGGCAATGGCCTCAGCGGTGGGTTTCGTCGGTGGTGAAGCTCTCGCCGCACCCGCACTCGGCGGTGGCGTTCGGGTTCCTGAACAAAAAGGTCTCGCTCAGGCCCTGCTTGCCGAAATCGATCTCGGTGCCGTCCACCAGCGCCAGGCTCTCGGCGTCGACGAAGATGCGCACGCCGTCCTGTTCGAACACGGTGTCGTCCTCGCGCTGTTCGCGCGCCAGGTCGGTGGTATGGCCCCAGCCGGAGCAGCCGGTGCGGGACACGCCGAAACGCAGGCCCAGCGCGCCGGGGGTCTGCTCGACGAAGCGCTGGACGCGGGCGAAGGCGACGGGAGTGAGATGGATGGCCATGGGCATGCGACTCCGGGGATTGCGGGGCGATTATAGGAAAACCCGGCTGTACCGGCCCCGGATGGCGGATCCCTCGCCTGTCCGGCCGCGCAGCCGCTAGAATTCCGTGTTCACAGATCGAGTCGATCAGCAGAGGATTCAAGTCATGACGGTGGTCAGCGTTGCGCACGCCCTGGCCGGGAAGATCCCGGAAGGCGGAGAAGTCACGGTTCGCGGTTGGGTTCGCACGGTCCGTGCCTCCAACGGGCTGGCCTTCGTCAATGTCAGCGACGGCTCCGGCTTCGCCCCGATCCAGGTCGTGGCCACCGACGCGCTGGCCAATTTCGACGACATCAAGCGCCTGACCCCGGGCTGCTCGGTCATCGCCACCGGCAAGCTGGTCAAGTCGCAGGGCAAGGGCCAGAGCTTCGAGATCCAGGGCCAGGGCCTGGAGATCGTCGGCTGGGTCGAGGACCCGCTGACCTATCCGATCCAGCCCAAGCCGATGTCGCCCGAGTTCCTGCGCGAAGTGGCGCACCTGCGCCCGCGCACCAACCTGTTCGGCGCCGTCACCCGCATCCGCGACTGCCTGGCCAAGGCCGTGCACCGCTACTTCCACGAGAACGGCTACTACTGGATCAGCACGCCGATCATCACCACGTCCGACGCCGAGGGCGCCGGGCAGATGTTCCGCGTCTCCACCCTGGACATGGCCAACCTGCCGCGCGGCGAGAACGGCGGCATCGACTTCAGCCGCGACTTCTTCGGCAAGGAAACCTTCCTGACCGTGTCCGGCCAGCTCAACGTCGAGGCCTACTGCCTGGCGCTGAGCAAGGTCTATACCTTCGGCCCGACCTTCCGTGCCGAGAACAGCCACACCACCCGCCACCTGGCCGAGTTCTGGATGGTGGAGCCGGAGATCGCCTTCGCCGACCTGGCCGAGGACGCGCGCGTGGCCGAGGACTTCCTGAAGTACCTGTTCCGCGCCGTGCTCGACGAGCGCGCCGACGACATGGCCTTCATCGCCGAGCGCGTGCAGAAGGACGCCATCACCCGCCTGGAGACCTTCGTCAACGCGCCGTTCGAGCGCATCGAGTACACCGATGCGGTCAGCCTGCTGCAGAAGTCGGGCAGGAAGTTCGACTACCCGGTCGAGTGGGGCCTGGACCTGCAGACCGAGCACGAGCGCTGGCTGACCGAGGAGCATGTCGGCCGCCCGGTGGTGGTGACCAACTACCCCGAGCACATCAAGGCCTTCTACATGCGCCTGAACGACGACGGCAAGACCGTCGCGGCGATGGACGTGCTGGCCCCGGGCATCGGCGAGATCATCGGCGGCAGCCAGCGCGAGGAGCGCCTGGACATCCTCGACGCGCGCATGGCGCAGTTCGGCCTGGATCCGGAGCACTACCAGTGGTACCGCGACTTCCGTCGCTACGGTTCGGTGCCGCACGCCGGCTTCGGGCTGGGCTTCGAGCGGCTGGTGGTATATGTCTGCGGCCTGTCCAACATCCGCGACGCCATCCCCTACCCGCGCGCGCCGGGCTCGGCGGAATTCTGACAACGAGGAAGGAATGATGAGGAACACGGAACGAACAACAGCCAGACCGGCGCGGCGGCGCGCCCTTCCCTCGTTGTCCGCCTCCCCGTTCCCGCGCCGGCCATGACCCTGTTCCTGGCCCTGTGCTTCGTCGGCGTGGCCATCGCCGGGTTCAGCGCATTCCTGATCTTCTGGCCACTCACCCTGGTGCATGTCCGCGACCGCCACCCGGCGGTCGCCGCCGGCTTCGGCGACTTCGCCTTCCTCGACGGCAGCGCGCTGCGCTGGCTGGTCGGCGGCGGTTACCGCGCGCTCGACGACCGTGCGCTCAGCGGCCTGGCCACCCCGGCGCGGATCGCCATGTGGGTGATCTGGGCGGGGCTGGGCATGGCCGGACTGCTCTGGCTCTATTCCCTGGTACTGAAATGAACGACATCGACACCTGCGCCGACCAATGGTGGCTGGCCAGCCTCGGCACCACCCTGGTCTGGGCGCGCCTGCGCGTGCGCCCGGCGGGTACCGCCGAAGTGCTGGACAGCGACGGCAACACCCTGAGCTACGACAGCGAAGACACCGCGCGCGCGCAGCTGTTCGACGCCGAATTCGTCGCCTGGGACGGGCTGGACGAGGAAGATGCGCTTGCGCGCGGCTTCTCGCTGCACGAGGTGCAGCCGCCGCAGGCGGCCAGCGACGCCGAACTGCGCGGACGCATGGTGCAGTCGCTGGGTGGGCGCGCCTGAGCGGCCGATGTTCACCCCGCGCGCCTTCGCCGAGCATGATCTGGTCTGGCTGGATCGCCTGCTGGAGCGCGATCCGTTCGTCACGCTGCTGACCACCGGCGCCGACGGTCTGCCCGAACTGACCCGGCTGCCGGTGCTGTACCGGCGCGACGGCGAACGCATCGAATTGCGCGGCCACTGGGCCCGGGCGAATCCGCAGGCGCGCGATGCCGGCGCGGCCAAAGTGCTGGTCGATGGCCCGCACGGTTATGTGTCGGCCAGCTGGTATCCGGACAAGGACAGCGCCGCGCGGGTGCCGACCTGGAACTACGCCAGCGCCGAACTGCGCGGCCGCCTGGAACCCTTCGACGGCGAGGATGCGCTGGCCGCGCTGGTCGGCACGCTCAGCGCGCGGTTCGAGGCCGGGGTCGGCCAGGCCTGGCGCTTCGAACCGGAGCGCGACGAGCAGCGCCGCCAGCTGCGCGGCATCGTCGGCTTCCGCTTTCAGGTCGAACAGGTCCAGATCAAGCTGAAACTGAGCCAGAACCATCCAGACGCCAACCAGCAGGCGGTGATCGCCGCACTGGAACGGCTGCCGGACCCCGCTTCCCATGAGCTGGCGCAATGGATGCGCCGGCACCGCGAACAGGCCGCCACCGGCGACTGAGCGCCCCGATTCCCGACGACGCGGCCACCGCGGCCGCGCCTTCCTTCCCATCAACGTCAGGGACACCCGAAATGAAAGACATCCGCAAGCTGCTGCAGAACAACCGCGAATGGGCCGACCGGATCGCCCGGGAAGACCCCGAGTTCTTCCAGCACCTGGCCAAGCAGCAGCACCCGGAATACCTGTGGATCGGCTGCTCCGATTCGCGCGTGCCCGCCAACCAGATCATCGGCATGGCGCCGGGCGAGGTGTTCGTGCACCGCAACGTCGCCAACGTGGTGGCGCACAGCGACCTGAACTGCCTTAGCGTGGTCCAGTACGCGGTCGACCAGCTCAAGGTGAAGCACATCCTGATCGTCGGCCACTATGGCTGCGGCGGCGTCCACGCCTGCCTGCACAACACCCGCGTCGGCCTGGCCGACAACTGGCTGCGCCATGTCGGCGACGTGGTGCAGAAGCACGCGGCGATCCTCGACGCGATCGAGGACGACGAGCTCAAGCATGCGCGCCTGTGCGAACTGAACGTGATCGAGCAGGTCGCCAACCTGTGCCGCTCGACCATCGTCGAAGACGCCTGGGCCCGCGGCCAGAAGCTGATGGTGCACGGCTGGGTGTACAGCCTCAAGGACGGCCGCGTCAGCGAGATGGGGATCGACGTGGGCGCGTCCGAAGACCTGAAGCAGGCCTACGAGAACGCCCTGGCCTTCGTACCGCGCCAGGGCCGGCGCGACTGACCGACCGGAACCGACCATGCTCGCCGCGCCCATCAACCTGCACGCCTGGATCGAGGACAACCGCCACCTGCTCAAGCCGCCGGTGGGCAACAGGATGATCGACAACGGCGACTTCATCGTCATGGTGGTCGGCGGCCCCAACGCGCGCACCGACTTCCACTACGACGAAGGCCCGGAGTGGTTCTACCAGCTCGAGGGCGAGATGGTGCTCAAGGTGCAGGAGGACGGCGCGGTACGCGATATCCCGATCCGCGCCGGCGAGATCTTCCTGCTGCCGCCGCGGGTGCCGCATTCGCCGCGGCGCCCGCCCGGCGGCATCGGCCTGGTGGTCGAGCGCAAGCGCCTGCCGCACGAGCTCGACGGCGTGGCCTGGCATTGCGAGCAATGCAACCACAAGCTGTACGAGGAGTTCTTCCACCTGGGCAACATCGAGACCGACCTGCCCAAGGTGTTCGACCGCTTCCATTCCTCGCTGGCGCACCGCACCTGCGGGGCATGCGGCGCGCTGCATCCGCTGCCCGCCGCGCAGGACTGAACGGCCGGCGCGCACGACGAGCGCGGCCACTGCCGGGGTTGCAACCGTGTCCCGCGGCCGGGCGGTACACTGCGGGCACGTTTTCAATGCGCGCGCCCCGATGAACGAACTCCTGTCCCCGGCCCACGCCACTGCGCTCGATGCCGCCGATCCCCTGCGCCACCTGCGCGGCCAGTTCCTGTTCCCGCAACACCAGGGGGCCGACCAGGCCTACTTCGTCGGCAACTCGCTCGGCCTGCAGCCGCGCGGCGCGCAGGCGATGGTGCAGGAGGTGATGGACCTGTGGGCGCGCATCGCGGTCGAAGGCCATTTCACCGGCCCGACCCACTGGATGAACTACCACCGCCTGGTGCGCGACGCGCTGGCCCGCGTGGTCGGTGCGCAGCCCGTGGAAGTGGTGGCGATGAACACGCTGAGCGTGAACCTGCACCTGATGATGGTCAGTTTCTACCGGCCGACCCGCGAGCGCCCGGCGATCCTGATGGAAGCCGGCGCGTTTCCCACCGACCGCCATGCGGTCGAAGCGCAGATCCGCTTCCACGGTTTCGACCCGGCCACCGACCTGATCGAAGTGCAGCCGGACCAGACCAACGGCACGCTGTCGATGGCCGCGGTCGAGCGCGCATTGGGCCGAGCACGGCCGGCGCGTGGCGCTGGTGCTGTGGCCGGGCGTGCAGTACCGCACCGGCCAGGCGTTCGACCTGGACGCGATCACCCGGCTGGCGCGCGCGCACGGCGCCAATATCGGTTTCGACCTCGCCCATTCGGTCGGCAACGTGCCGCTGGCGCTGCATGACGTGGCCCCCGACTTCGCGGTGTGGTGCCACTACAAGTATCTCAACGGCGGCCCGGGCGCGGTCGCCGGCTGCTTCGTGCATGAGCGCCATGCCCGTGACACCACCCTGCCGCGCTTCGCCGGCTGGTGGGGCCATGAGCAGGCCACGCGCTTCCGCATGGCCCCGGAGTTCGTACCCGAGCTCGGCGCCGAGGGGTGGCAGCTGAGCAATCCGCCGGTACTGGGACTGGCGCCGCTGCGCGCGTCGCTGGAGCTGTTCGACCAGGCCGGCATGCAGGCGCTGCGGGCCAAGTCGCTGCGGCTGACCGGCTACCTGGAAACGCTGGTACGCGCGCGCCTGTCCAGCGTGCTGCAGATCATCACCCCCGCCGAGCCGGAGCGGCGCGGCTGCCAGCTGTCGCTGCGCGTGGCCGGCGGGCGCGAACAGGGACGCTCGCTGTTCGAGTACCTGCAGTCGGTCGGCGTGCTCGGCGACTGGCGCGAACCCGACGTGATCCGCATTTCCCCGACCCCGATGTACAACCGCTACCGCGACGTGCTGCGCTTCGTCGAGGAAGTGGAAGCCTGGGCCGGCCCCTGATCCACCGGAAACACTGAATTGAACCCTTCCCCCCCGCGTCACCTGACCCTGATCGGCGCCGGCCTGGCCGGCTCGCTGCTCGCCATCCTGCTCTCCCGCCGCGGCTGGCGCGTCACCGTCTACGAGCGCCGTGGCGATCCGCGGGTGGCCGACTACGAAAGCGGCCGCTCGATCAACCTGGCGCTGGCCGAGCGCGGGCGCAACGCGCTGCGCCATGCCGGCGTCGAGGACGCGGTGATGGCGCGCACGGTGATGATGCGCGGGCGCATGGTGCACCCGCGCGATGGCGGCCCGCCGCAACTGCAGCGCTACGGCCGCGACGACAGCGAAGTGATCTGGTCGGTGCACCGCAAGGACCTCAACGTCACCCTGCTGCAACTGGCCGAGGACGCCGGCGCACGCTTCCATTTCCACCGCCGCCTGCATACGGTGGATTTCGATGCCGGCTATGCGCGCTTCATCGACGACCGCGACGACAGCCCGCACGACATCCACTTCGACACCCCGCTGGTCGGCGCCGACGGCGCCGGTTCGGCGCTGCGCGCGGCGATGAACCGCAAGTCGCCGCTGGGCGAGCGCACCGAGTTCCTGGACCACTCCTACAAGGAACTGGAGATCCCGCCCGGCGCCGATGGCGGCTTCCAGATCGAGGCCAACGCCCTGCACATCTGGCCGCGCGGCCGCTACATGTGCATCGCCCTGCCCAACGACGAAGGCACCTTCACCGTCACCCTGTTCCTGCCCAACGAAGGCGACCCGGGTTTCTCCAGCGTACGCAGCGGCGCCGAGGCCGAGGCGCTGTTCGCCCGCGAGTTCGCCGATGCGCTGCCGTTGATCCCGCACCTGCGCCGGGATTGGGAGCAGCATCCGCCCGGGCTGCTGGGCACCCTGTACCTGGAACGCTGGCACCTGGGCGGCAAGGCGGTGCTGCTGGGCGACGCCGCGCACGCGATGGTGCCGTTCCACGGCCAGGGCATGAACTGCGCCTTCGAGGACTGCGTCGCACTGGCGGAACTGCTGGAGGCGCACCCGGACACCGCGCAGGCATTCGCCGCGTTCGAGAGCGAGCGCAAGCCCAACGCCGCGGCGATCCAGCAGATGGCGCTGGACAACTACCTGGAGATGCGCGACCACGTCGCCGACCCGGCCTTCCTGCTGCAGCGCGAACTGGAGCAGGAGTTGCAGCGGCGCTGGCCGACGCGCTTCGTGCCGCACTACACCATGGTGACCTTCCTGCACACGCCGTATGCGCTGGCGCTGGAACGCACCCGGCTGCAGCAGCGGATCCTGGCCGAGGCCACCGCCGGCCATGCCAGCCTGGCCGGCATCGACTGGCCCGCGCTGGAGCGCACCATCTTCGCCCAGCTGCCGGTCCTGGAGGGCGCGCACTGATGGCACGCATCGGCCAGCGCCCCATCGCACCGGCATCGCGGCCACGGTAACCTCCCATGCCCGACACCTTCCTGTTCTACGACCTCGAGACCTTCGGCCAGGACCCGCGCCGCACCCGCATCGCGCAGTTCGCGGCGGTGCGCACCGATGCGCAACTGCAGGTGGTGGAGGAGCCGGTGAGCTTCTTCGTCAGGCCGGCCGACGACCTGCTGCCCTCGCCCATCGCCACCCTGATCACCGGCATCACCCCGCAGCACGCGCTGACCGAGGGCCTGGGCGAAGCCGAGGCGTTCGCGCGCATCAACGAACTGATGGCGCGTCCGCAGACCTGCACGCTGGGCTACAACACGCTGCGTTTCGACGACGAATTCGTCCGCCACGGCCTGTTCCGCAACTTCTTCGATCCGTACGAGCGCGAGTGGCGCGGCGGCAATTCGCGCTGGGACCTGCTGGACATGCTGCGGCTGGTGCACGCGCTGCGCCCTGAGGGCATCCACTGGCCACGGCGCGAGGATGGCGCCACCTCGTTCAAGCTCGAGCACCTGGCGCTGGCCAACGGCGTGCGCCAGGGCGATGCGCATGAGGCGCTGTCCGACGTGCACGCCACCATCGGCATGGCCCGCGCGTTCCGGCAGGCGCAGCCGCGCATGTGGGACTACGCGCTGAAGCTGCGCGACAAGCGCTTCACCGCCAGCCTGCTGGACGTGGTGGCGATGCAGCCGGCGCTGCACATCTCGATGCGCTACCCCGCCAGCCGCCTGTGCGCGGCGCCGGTGCTGCCGTTGGCGACCCACCCGCACATCGGCAACCGGGTGATCGTGTTCGACCTGGACGGCGATCCGCAGATGCTGCTCGACCTGTCCGTGGAGGAGATCGCGCAGCGGCTGTACACCCGCGCCGCCGACCTGCCCGAGGGCCAGCAGCGCATTCCGCTCAAGGAAGTGCACCTGAACAAGGTGCCGGCGCTGGTGGCCTGGAATCATCTGCGCGCGCCCGACTTCGAGCGGCTGGGCATCGACCCGGTGGCGACCGAGTCACGCGCCGCGCAGTTGCGCGCACACGGCCCGGCGCTGGCCGAGAAGGTGCGCCGGGTGTTCGCCCGCGAGCGTCCGGCCGAGGGTCCGCCCGATCCCGATGGCGCGCTGTACGACGGCTTCCTGGCCGAGGGTGACCGGGCACAGCTGGCGCGCGTGCGCGCCTGCCCGCCCGAGGCGCTGGCGCAGATGGCCGGCAGCTTCCGCGACCCGCGCCTGCCGGAGCTGTTGTTCCGCTATCGCGCACGCAACCACCCGCAGACCCTGGACGCCGGCGAGCGCGCGCGCTGGGACGGCTATCGCCGCCAGCGCCTGCTGGAGAGCCCCGGGCTCGGCGAGCAGACCCTGCCCGATTACTTCGCGCAGGTTCTTGCCCTGCGTACCGAACACCACGACAACCCCGCCGCGCTGGCCCTGCTCGATGCGCTGGACCAGTGGGGCCAGAACCTGCAGCAATCGCTATGAGCCGATACTTCAGCGACGCCAGTTTCACCTTCCTGCGCGGACTCGCCCGCCACAACGAGAAGCCGTGGTTCGCCGAGCACAAGCACGCGTACGAGGAACACGTGCGGCAGCCGTTCCTGCGCCTGATCGCCGACCTGCAACCGGACCTGGCGCAGGTCAGCGCGCATTTCCGCGCAGACCCGCGCACCGTCGGCGGCTCGTTGTTCCGCATCTACCGCGACTCGCGCTTCTCCAACGACAAGACGCCGTACAAGACCTGGCAGGGCGCGCGCCTGTTCCATGAGCGCCGCAAGCAGGTGCCGGCGCCGTCGTATTACATCCACCTGGCACCGGGCGAGAGCTTCGTGGGTGCCGGCATCTGGCACCCGGAGCCGGATACGCAACGCCGCATCCGCCAGTTCATCTTCGACAACCCCGGCAGCTGGAAGGCAGCCGCGCATGCGCCGGCCACGCGCCGCCGCTACGCGTTCGAAACCAGCGAGAAACTGGTACGCGCACCGCGCGGGTTCCCGGCCGATTTCGAGTTCATCGACGACCTCAAGCATCGCAACTGGGTGCTGTGGCGCCCGTTGGACGACACGCTCATGACCGGCCCGCGGCTGCGCCAGAGCCTGGCCGCCGACCTCGCCGCGCTGGGGCCGTTCGTCGACTACCTGTGCGCGGCGCTGGACCTGGAGTTCTGAGCGCACGCAGGGATTCACGCCACGCCGGTGGATTTGCGGCACCCTAGCGGGCAACGCCCGACGGAGCCGCCGCCATGGCCGCCATCCATCACCAGATCTGGATCGACGCACCGCTGGCCACCGTACACGCCGGCCTGGCCACCGCGCAGGGACTCGGGCGCTGGTGGGTCGCCCACACCGCCAGCGTGATCGACGGCGACGCCGTGCTCAGCCACAACCCGGGGCCGGCGCATGGCGTGGTTGCCATGAAGGTGCTGGAAACCTCCGCGCACTGCGTGCGCTGGGAGGTGATCAGCCGGCACCCGGTACAGAGCCCGGCCTCGGCGTGGACCGGCACCGAGATCCGCTTCGAACTGTCGCGCCGCGCCAGTCCCGGCGCCTGGCGCGGCCTGCCGCATGAGGGCGAACCGATGACGGTGCTCGAGTTCCGCCACCTGGGCTGGGACCCGGACAGCGAGTTCCTCGGCTTCTGCAGCCAGGCGTGGGCCGAGACCCTGGTGCTGCTGCGGCGCTGGGCCGAATCCCACCCCGGACGGCCGGCCTGAGCCGGGGAGCGCGACGATGAAGAAATGGCTGCTGCCGACCATCGCCCTGCTGCTGGCGCTGCTCGCCGGCTACGTGGCCGCCGGCCCCTGGCTGGCGATCCGCGGCATCTCCGAGGCGATCGAACAGCGCGACGCCGCGCGACTTGCCCGGCATGTCGATTTCCCGGCGTTGCGGATCAACCTCAAGGCGCAACTCGACGACCAGTTGGTGCGGCGCGCCGGCAGCGACATGCAGTCCAGCCTGTTCGGCGTCATGGCGCTGGGCGTGGCCGGCCGCCTGACCGGCGCGGCGGTGGACGTGATGGTCACCCCCGCCGGCATCTCCGCCCTGCTGCAGGGGCATGGAGTGTGGAAGCGCGCCACTGGCGATACCGCCGACGGCGACACCTGGGGGCCGCCCGCGCCGGCCCGCCCGCTGCAGGGCGCGCGCGGGCGCTACGAATCGCTGTCCCGCTTCACCGCTACCCGGCCGCTCGACGATGGCGGCAGCGTGGTTTTCGTGCTGTCCCGCCAGGGGCTGCGCTGGCGCCTGACCGACATCACCCTGCCCCTGGACGCACCGCACTGAGCCCCCTGCCGCGCCGCCCCGGGGGCTCGGGCCTTGGCGCACGAGACAGGGCCAGGATGGCGTTGCCTGAGCACTGCGTTCGCCATCGCTCCACATCGATCGCGGGCGCGATCGATCCTGCGCATGCCGGAAACGGCACGGTGCGTGAAACCGGCCTTGCCGCAAGGTGTTAGCATGGCCGGGCAGGCAATGCCTGCCCCGCGCGTTCCGCGCAGCCGCCCAGGCAGTTGCCCGCTCCGCTCCCTTTCCTGCGTCATCCGCTCCGGTGCGTCCGGGCGGCCGCTCAACGGGAGTCTCCATGACCGCACATTCCATCCGCGAAACACCGGCATCGCGCCGGCCCGGCATCGGCGTCGCCAGGCATCTGCCCGCAAGGGCGCAGGCAGCGCACGACCTGCGTGGAGACGGGGCCTGAACCCGTCATCCAGGCAGGCTGCTGCCAGCGTCCACTGCACGTCCTGCGACGCGGTCTGCTGCCGCCTGACCGTGGTGCTGGACAGCGAAGACGACGTGCCCGCGCACATGACCACCCGGCTCCACGGGCTGCGGGTCATGGCCCGCGATCCGGAGGGCTGGTGCGTGGCCGTGGACGGGCAGCGGATGAACTGCCGGATCCATGCAAGCCGGCCGGCGGTCTGCAGATCCTTCGCCATGGGCGGGCCCTGCTGCCGCTCGGTGCGCGCGGCATACGCGCGCTCCGGAAGCCGCACCATCGAATCGACACTGGCATGAGGAGAGCACATGAGTACACCGCGCAAATCCGGCTCCATCGCACCGAGGAAAACGACGTCGGCCTTCGCCGGCCCCTCCGCATCCGGACCTTTGACCCGTGAGCGCATTGCCGAGGACCTGGCCGCGTTCGACCGCGCCGGCGGAAAGATAGAAACGCTCGGCAACACCCCGTTGCGCGGCAAGGTCGAAAGCCCGAAACCGCCCGGCCGTGGCGGCAAGGCGCCGGCTGCCGAGCGCACCCCGGAAAAGACCTGACCCTCCCCTCCCCCGACGGACGACGACCTTGGCCAAGATCAACTACTCATACGAAAAGCGCCAGCGCGAGCTGGCCAAGAAGAAGCAGAAGGACGAAAAGCTCGCCAGGAAGCGCGCCCCAAACGGTCCCCAGGCAACCGATCCGGCCGACCCGCCGGCATCCGCGTCCTGACGGCCATGGCCACGCCCGCCCGGCCGGTGCAGGGCTCCGCACCGCGCCGCGGCGCGGGATCGACGGACGCCATGCCACGCTGACGCGCGGGCGTGGCATGGAAGCGCCACCGGCGCGCCGGTGCCCTGGCGGCATCCGCCAGCCAGCGGGCACGGGCAAAGACCGGCGGCCGCATGCATGCCGCCCACGCCTGCGCCTGCCGGATGCGGGCGGCCCTCGCCCGATGGCGCCTGCGCGCCACGCGCGACCGCAACGAAAAAGCCCGGCGCGAGGCCGGGCTTTCCGATCACGGCGATTGCCGGTCAGTTCAGACCACGCGGACCTGGTCGGCCTGCATGCCCTTCTGGCCCTTCACCGCCACGTAGGTGACCTTCTGGCCTTCCTGCAGCGACTTGAAGCCGGACGATTCGATCGAACGGAAGTGGACGAACAGGTCTTCACCGCCGCCGTCCTGGGTGATGAAACCAAAACCCTTGGCGTCGTTGAACCACTTCACGGTACCGGTCTGGGACTGGGACATTTCAATACTCCTTGTTGCGGATGGGCGCCGCGGACTGCGGCAGGACGCTGATTCCAAGGAGAATTGAGAAGCGGGTGCAACAGTGTAGAAGGCAACCTCTACAGCATCGGGCCACGATTCAAGGTGACCCTTGTCATTCAGCGCGACCACGGTAGAGGCTTGGCGCGCGCAAAGCAAATCTGGTGCTGGCCGCGGTTCAGCCTCGGGCGCCAGGCACGCACTACATCGTGACCGGCGCGCCGGCTGCCGGCCGCGCATCCGCCGGCGCGGAACTCAGTGCGGCGCGGACCGTGCCCAGGCCTGCGACAGCCGCCGGAAACCGGCACGCAGCTGCCCCCGTGCCGCCCATGGCAACGCCGCCAGCGCGGCATCGACCGGCGCCGGATGCGGCGTGCCGTTCCACGCAATCGCGACCTTGTTGCTCATGCCCGGCTCGTCCAGCTTCAGCACGCGGCCGTCGAAACTGCGCCGCAGCCGCGCCAGGTGCGCGCGGGTGTCGGTGTCGTAGAGGTTGCTGGCCATGACCCCGTCGGCACCCAGCGCGGCGCGACAATCGTCATAGAACGCCTGGGTGGACAGCGCCGCGGGAATGCCGTGCGCATCGTAGGCATCGAGCAGCAGCAGGTCGAAGCGGCCGCGCTGGCCACGCAGCCAGCGCGCGCCATCGACGCATGCCACGTGCAACCGCGCGTCGTCGGCCGGGATGCGGAACGCATCGCGCAGCGCGATCACCCCGGCATTGTTCTCGGCCACCTCGATGCATGCCTGCGGCAGGTGACGATGGCAGAACTTGGCCTGCGCACCACCACCGAGCCCGATGATGCCGATGCGCTGCGGTGCCGGATGCAGCCACAGCGCGGCGAGCATGGTGCGGGTGTAACCGACGTGCAGGCGCTGCGGGAACCAGCGCGACATCCGGGTCTGGGTGACGTCGCCCTGGAACTGCAGCTCCACGTGCCGCCAGGTACGGTGCACGTGCGCGCCTCCGCCGCCGCTCATCCGGCGCGGTCGGCGTTGGCGATACCGTGCGGCACGTGACCGGCGGCGACGCTGTGGTGCTGGCGCGCGCTGTCGATGTTGTGCTGGGAGTCGTCGAAGAAGATGTCGGCGCCGAAGGCTTCCAGGAACGGCCCCTTGTGGCGTCCGCCGAGGAACAACGCCTCGTCCAGGCGCACGCCCCACTCGCGCAGGGTGCGGATCACCCGCTCATGCGCCGGCGCCGAGCGCGCGGTGACCAGCGCGGTGCGGATCGGCGCCTCCTCGCCCGCCGGGAACGCGGCCTGCAACGCGTGCAGGGCCGACAGGAAGCTGCGGAACGGCCCGCCGCTGAGCGGCGCGTGCGCGTTCTCGCGCTCGTGGCGGCCGAAGGCTTCCACGCCGTGCTCGCGCGAGATGCGCTCGCCCTCGTCGCCGAAGATCACCGCATCGCCATCGAAGGCGATGCGCAGCTGCGCCGGCGGCCGGCCGGTGTCGGTGGCCGCCGCCGCGGATACCTCGCCGGGACCGCGCGGCAGGATGGTGGCCGCGGCGATGCCGTGCACCAGCGCGCGCCGCACCGATTCAGGGTTGGCGGACAGGAACAGGTCGGTACCGAACGGTTTGACGTACGGCCAGGTCGGCTCGCCGGCGGTGAAGGTCGCGCGCACGATGCCCAGCCCGTAGTGCTGGATCGAATTGAAGATGCGCAGCCCGGTATCGGCCGAATTGCGCGAGAGCAGGATCACCTCCACCCGCGGCGTCTCCATGGGAGCGCCCTCGTTCAGCGCCAGCAGCTTGCGCACCACCGGGAAGGCCACCCCCGGCTTGAGCACGTCGTCCTCGTGTTCGCGCTGGTATGCGGCGTAGGCCTCCACGCCCTCGCGCTCGAACAGCGCATGCCCTTCCTCGAGGTCGAACAGCGCCCGCGAGGTCACTGCCACCGTCAACAGCCTGGGAGTGTTGTCACCCATGTTCCTGATCCATTGCCTTGCCGTTGCCGGCGTTGTTGCCCGCGCACCCGCTCAGAACATGAACTGTTCGCTGAGGATGCGTTCTTCCAGATTGTGTTCGGGGTCGAACAGCAGCGTCACCTGGCGTTCGCGCGACTCGCGGATGGTGACTTCCACCACGTCGCGGGTCTCGTGCGAGTCGGCGGTGACGCTGACCGGCCGCTTGTAGGGGTCGAGCACCCGGAAGCGCACCTCGGTCTCGGCCTTGAGGATGGCCCCGCGCCAGCGCCGCGGCCGGTACGGTGCCAGCGGCGTCAAGGCGATGGTGTTCGAACCCAGCGGCAGGATCGGCCCGTGCGCCGAGTAATTGTAGGCGGTGCTGCCGGCCGGGGTGGAGACCAGCACGCCGTCGCAGATCAGCTCCTCCACGCGCTGCTGGCCGTTGAGGTCGATGCCGATGTGCGCCGCCTGCCGCGTCTGCCGCAGCATCGACACGTCGTTATAGGCCAGCGAGCCGACCGTGGTGCCGGATTCGGTGCGCGCGATCATCTCCAGCGGGCGCAGGTGCGCCGGCTCCGCCTGCGACAGCCGATGCAGCAGGTCGTCGTCGCGATGGTGGTTCATGAGGAAGCCGACCGTGCCCAGCTTCATGCCGAACACCGGCTTGCCCATGCTGCCGAAGCGGTGCAGCGTCTGCAGCATGAAGCCATCGCCGCCCAGCGGGCAGAGCACGTCGGCCGCATCCGGGGCGTGGTCGCCATAGCGTGCGGCCAGGCGTTCACGCGCCTGCTGCGCGGCGTCGGTACTGCTGGCGAGAAAGGCGATGCGGGGGGACATGGCCATCGTCGGTTGCGGTGAGGATTACCGAGGATAACCCGCAATCGCGAACCCTGCCTTTGCCGGGAGCCGGGAGCCGGAAAGCACCGCGGCCGGGGCCGCTCCTGCCGCAACATCCGTTGCCTGCACAGAAGCGGCCCTGGCCGCAGTGCTTCATCCGGCAGGTGCCGACCAACGGTCGGCACCTCTCTGTCAACGTTCTGGAGCAAAGCCCCCTTTGTTAAGGGGGTGCGGCGACAGCCGCGGAGATAGGCAAACCGAGGGCGGTGCCAACAGTTCGCGGCGCGAATTTTTGGGTCGGGCCGGTAAAACCGGCCCGACCACGGGGTCAAACCCCGTGCGCGGCCAACTGGCCCAGGCGCTGCACCGCGACCGAGACGGTCGGGTAGTCCAGCGTCTTCTGCTCGGCCAGTTCGGCCAGCATCGCCAGGGTGAAGCGCAGGCTGCTGTCGTCGCGGCCCAGCCACGCGGCCACCTTGGCCTCGGCGTTGCCGCCCTTCATCGACAGCACCTGGCCGGCCAGGTTGCGCTGGTGCGCGGCCAGTTCGTCGCGCAGCACGCCACGGGCGACCGCGTGCCAGCGGCCGTTGACCTCCAGCGCGTCGATCTGCTCGAACAGCCACGGCATCTGCAGGGCTTCGCCCAGGCGGAAATGGACCTTGGACACGTCCACCGGCTTGAGCTTGCGGGTACGGGCCAGCTCGATGATGTCGAACGCCGGCTCCAGGAACTGCAGCTCGGACAGCTGCTGCGCCAGTGCCGCCGGCAGGCCCTTCTCCTTCCACTGCTTGACGCTGGCCTCGTAGGCCGGGCGCTGCGAATCCGGCAGCACGCCCGAAGCGACGCGGATGTCGTTGAACGGCCCCTGGTAGCGCTCGACCGCGGCGGTGATGCCCGGCATCGCGCCCGGACGGTTCAGCAGCCAGCGCACGAACGAACGCTGCAGCTTCCAGATCACTTCCAGGGCATCGACCTGCACGGCCTCGGGCAGGGTGCCGTCGAGCGCGTCGATCTGCGTCCACAGCGCGCGCGCATCCAGCGTCTCGCGGCTGATGGTGTAGGCCTTGGCGACCTCGGCCACGCTGCGGCCGGTGTCTTCCTGCATGCGCATCAGGAAGGTGGCGCCCATGCGGTTGATGGTCTGGTTGGTCACCGCGGTGGCGATGATCTCGCGCTTCAGGCGGTGGCCGTTCATCGCGTCGGCGTACTTCTTCTGCAACGGCTGCGGGAAGTAGCGCAGCAGCTCCTTGGACAGGTACGGATCTTCCGGGATGTCCGATTCCAGCAGCTGCTGGAAGGCGACGATCTTGGAATAGGACAGCAGCACCGCCAGTTCCGGACGGGTCAGGCCCTGGCCACGCACCTTGCGCGCGGACAGCTCGGCGTCGGAGGGCAGGAACTCGATCTGGCGATCGAGCAGGCCCTGCTGCTCCAGCGTGCGGATGAAGTGCTGCTTGGAGCCCAGGCGCTTGACGCTCATCCGCTCCATCAGGCTGATGGCCTGGTTCTGGCGGTAATTGTCCATCAGCACCAGCCCGGCGACCTCGTCGGTCATCGACGCCAGCAGCTTGTTGCGCTGTTCGACGGTGAGCTTCTTGGCCCGCACCACGTCGTTGAGCAGGATCTTGATGTTGACCTCGTGGTCGGAGGTATCAACGCCGGCGGAGTTGTCGATGAAGTCGGTGTTGAGCAGCACGCCGTTGTGCGCGGCCTCGATGCGGCCGAGCTGGGTCATGCCCAGGTTGCCGCCCTCGCCCACGATCTTGCAGCGCAGCTCGCCGCCATTGACGCGCAGGCCATTGTTGGCGCGGTCGCCGACGTCGGCGTTGCTCTCGCTGGCCGACTTCACGTAGGTGCCGATGCCGCCGTTCCACACCAGGTCCACCGGCGCCTTGAGCGCGGCGTTGATCAGATCGGTCGGGGTCATCGACTTGATGCCGGCGTCGATGCCCAGCGCCTCGCGCACCTGCGGGGTGATCTCGATCGACTTGAGCGAGCGCGGGTACACGCCGCCACCCTTGCTGATCAGCTTGGCATCGTAGTCCGCCCAGCTCGAACGCGGCACCTTGAACATGCGCGCGCGTTCCTTGAAGGACGACGCCGCCACCGGGTTCGGATCGAGGAAGATGTGGCGGTGGTCGAACGCGCACACCAGGCGGATGTGCTCGGACAGCAGCATGCCGTTGCCGAACACGTCGCCGGACATGTCGCCGATGCCGACCACGGTGAAGTCCTGCTTCTGGCAGTCGCGGCCCAGCGCACGGAAGTGGCGCTTGACCGACTCCCACGCACCGCGCGCGGTGATGCCCATGCCCTTGTGGTCATAGCCCACCGAGCCGCCCGAGGCGAAGGCGTCGTCCAGCCAGAAGCCATGCGCGCGGGCGATGCCGTTGGCGGTGTCGGAGAACGTCGCGGTGCCCTTGTCGGCGGCGACCACCAGGTACGGATCGTCCTGGTCGTGGCGCACCACGCCCTGCGGCGGCACGATCTTGTTGCCGACGATGTTGTCGGTGATGTCCAGCAGGCCGTTGATGAAGCGCTTGTAGCAGGCCACGCCCTCGGCGAACCATGCATCGCGGTCCAGCGCCGGATCCGGCAGCTGCTTGGCGTAGAAACCGCCCTTGGAGCCGACCGGCACGATCACCGTGTTCTTCACCATCTGCGCCTTGACCAGGCCCAGCACCTCGGTGCGGAAATCCTCGCGGCGGTCGGACCAGCGCAGGCCGCCACGGGCCACCGGGCCGAAGCGCAGGTGGGTGCCTTCCACGCGCGGGCCGCACACGAAGATCTCGCGGTACGGGCGCGGCTTGGGCAGGTCCGGCACCTTGGCCGCATCGAACTTGAAGCTGATGTAGTCGGCCGGGCCGCCGTCGGCGCGCAGACCGTCCTTGCGCGGCATGTAGTAGCTGGTGCGCAGCGTGGCCTGGATCACGCCGATGAAGCTGCGCAGGATGCGGTCCTCGTCCAGGCTGGACACGCCGTCCAGCAGCTTGACCAGGGTGTCGTGGACCAGCGCCATGCGCGCGTCGCGGCTGCCGCCGCGCGCCTTGACCACGCCCTCGAGCAGCTTGATGGTGGCGGCATCGCCGCCGGCCAGCGCCTTGAACTGCGCCAACTGCGCATCGGCCGTGGCCTTGTCGGTGGCCGGTGCCGGGTCGAAGCGGGCTTCGAACAGCTCCACGATCAGCCGCGCCAGCAGCGGGTAGCGGTTGAAGGTGCCTTCGACGTAGGCCTGCGAGAACGGCACGCCGATCTGCAGCAGGTACTTGCAGTAGCCGCGCAGCATCGAGACCTGGCGCCAGTCCAGGCCGGTGGCCAGCACCAGGCGGTTGAAGCCGTCGTTCTCGGCCTCGCCGTGCCACACCCGGGCGAAGGCGTCGGCGAAGGCCGCGCTGGCGGCGGTCGCATCGATGGCGCCGACGGTCGATTCGACCTCGAAGTCCTGCACGTAGACCGGCGCGTCGTCCACCATCAGGCGGTACGGACGTTCGGCGATCACGCGCAGGCCCATGTTCTCCATCATCGGCAGCACGTCGGACAGCGGGATGTCCTTGAGCTGGCGGTACAGCTTCATGCGCAGGCCATCGGCACCTTCGCGGTGGATGGTCTGCAGGCTCAGGCGCAGGTCGTCCGGACCGGTCAGCGCGTCGAGCTGGACCACGTCGGCGGCGGCGATCTCGGCGCTGGAGTCCTCGATGTAACCGGCCGGCAGCGCCTTGCCGATGCGCGAGGCGATGCGCAGGCCTTCGCTTTCGCCGTGGCGGCCGACCAGCGCCTCGCGCAGGTCGTCCTGCCAGTTGCGCAGCACGTGGGCCAGGCGCTTCTCCAGGCCGTCGGTGTCCAGGTCCAGGCTCTGCCCGGCCTTCGGGCGCACGATCAGGTGCACCTGCGCCAGCGGCGAGTCGCCCAGCACCACGCTGGAATCCACGTACTCACCCTGCAGCGCATCGCGCAGCAGGCCCTCGATGCGCAGGCGCACGTCGGTGTTGAAGCGTTCGCGCGGCAGGAACACCAGCGCGGAAATGAAGCGGCTGAACTTGTCGCGGCGCAGGAACAGGCGGCTGCGCACGCGCTCCTGCAGGCCCAGCACGCCGATCGCGGTGCGGAACAGTTCGTCCTCGCTGGACTGGAACAGCTCCTCGCGCGGCAGCGATTCGAGGATGTGGCGCAGCGCCTTGCCGCTGTGGCTGGACGGGCTCAGGCCCGAGCGCTTCATCACGTTCTCGTAGCGCTGGCGCACCAGCGGGATTTCCCACGGGCGGCGGTTGTAGGCGCTGGAGGTGAACAGGCCGAGGAAGCGCTGCTCGCCGATGATGCGGCCCTTGGCGTCGAATTCCAGCACGCCGATGTAATCCATGTAGCCGCCGCGGTGGATCCGCGAACGGGCGTTGGTCTTGGTCAGGATCAGCGCGTCGGTCAGGCCGCTGGTGGTGTTCAGGCCCTGCGCCGCCAGCCCCTTGACCGGGCGCGCCACCGAGGTGTCCTTGCCGCGCATCAGGCCCAGGCCGGTGCCGTTCTGCGCCGCCAGCACGTCCTCGCGGCCCTGCTTCTCGACCTTGTATTCACGGTAGCCGAAGAAGGTGAAATGGTTGTCCGCGGCCCAGCGCAGGAACTCCTGCGCCTCCTGGCGCGACTCATCGCTCACCGGCAGGGTGCGCTGGCCCAGGTCGTCGGCCAGGGCCAGCGCCTTGTCGCGCATCGGCTCCCAGTCCTTGACGATGGCGCGCACGTCTTCCAGCGCCTCGTTCACGCGCCTGGCCACTGCTTCCATGGCGTCGGCCGGCTGCCGGTCGATCTCCAGCAGCATCACCGACTCCAGCGCGCCCTCGCCCACGGCGGTGAGCTTGCCGGCCTTGTCGCGACCCAGCGCGATCACCGGGTGGCCCAGCACGTGCACGCCAACGCCCATGTCGGCCAGCGCCAGCGACACCGTATCCACCAGGAACGGCATGTCGTCATTGACGATCTGCAGCACGGTGTGGGCGGTTTCCCAGCCGTCGGTCTTCAGGCCCGGATTGAACACGCGGACATTGGCCTTGCCCGGCTTGCGCACGCGGGCGAACTCGAGCATGCCGGCGGCCAGCGCCGCCCAGTCCTCGGCGCGATGCGCGCCGAACTCATCAGTCTCCATGCGCTTGTAGAACGCCGAGGCGAAGGCCACCGCCTGGGCCTGGGCCGCGGCGGGGTAACGCTTGCGCAAAGCCGCAAAAACCGGCTCCAGGGACAGGCCGGCCTCGGAGACACTCTGCTTGGCAGCCGGTTGGGATTTCGTTTTTGCGGACTTGGCAGCGTTGTTTTGCGATTTCATGGTTGAGCTTTCAGTGGGCTCCTGGGGAGGCGCGATTGTAGCTCCCGCCATTCGAAGAGCATTGTTGCAGGGCCGCAATCGGCCCCTCGAAACACCCCCGAAAATCAATGCAAATTATTGTTTTTAAACAACAAAATGACGCGCATTACGCTTTGTCCGACGAACCACGCCCAGCCTGGAAAAACCCGTTTTCGCGCCGCTTTACCAATTGTAAACTGGACGGTATAGTCCAAATCGTGCATTCCACCCCCTCCCGACCCACGCCTGCCGAGGCGCGCGACCAGCGCGTTTTCGACGCCGTGCGCGAGCTGCTCGCGACCCAGGGCATGCACCTGAGCATGGACGCGGTGGCCGCCTACGTGGGCTGCTCCAAACAGACCCTCTACAGCCGCTATGGCAGCAAGCGCGAACTGCTCAGCCTGGCGATGCGGCGGCATGCCAGCGTCGCCGCCGCCCCGCTGGCCGCCGGCGACGCGCGCCCGTTGCGTGAGGTACTGTTGGATTTCGCCGTGCACTATCTGGAACACCGCAACCAGCCGCGCGTCCGCCAGGCCGCGCAGGTGATCGCCAGCGGCACCCTGGAGTTCCGCGAGGAGGCGCGCGCGCTCTACCACGACAGTGCCGACGTGCTCCGCGACCAGTTGGCTGAATGGATGCGAACCGAGATGGCCCGCGGCCGCGTCATCCATGACGATGCGCATTTCATGGCTGAAATGTTAATAAGCATGATCGCTGGCCAGGATTTCGAACGACAACGGTTCCACGCTCCCTACCGCGACGCCCCAGAGTTGCGCCGCCGGTGGGCCGAATTCGCCGTTGATGCCTTCCTGCGCGCCTTCCCGGCGCCGCCGGCCGGCATCCCCGGCACTCGCTAAACAACCTCCGGAGTTTCACGATGACCTCCCCGCTCCGCATCCTCGCCCTTACCGGCGCCCTGGCCCTGGGCCTGACCGCCTGCAAGAAGCCCCAGGAACAGGCCGCCCCGCCGCCGCCGGACGTCGGTGTCATCGAAGCCAGGGCGCAGACCCTGCCGCTGCAGCGGGAACTGGTCGGCCGGCTGTCGCCGTTCCGCTCGGCCGATGTGCGCGCACGGGTTTCCGGGGTGCTGCTCAAGCGCGCCTATGAAGAAGGCAGCGCGGTGAAGGAAGGCCAGTTGCTGTTCCAGATCGACCCGGCGCCGCTGCGCGCCTCGCTGGCCTCGGCCGAAGCGGCGCTGGCCGCGGCCCGTGCCAGCCATGCCAACGCCAGGACCACCGCCGAGCGCGCGCGCTCGCTGGCGCCGCAGAGCTACGTGTCCAAGTCCGACCTGGACAACGCCGAGGCCGCCGAACGCACCACCGCCGCGGCCGTGCAGCAGGCGCAGGCCGCCGTGGCCACCGCCCGCATCAACCTGGGCTATGCCAACGTCACCTCGCCCATCGCCGGCGTGGCCGGCAAGCAGCAGGTGACCGAGGGCGCACTGGTTGGACAGGGCGAGGCGACCCTGCTGACCACCGTCGACCAGGTCGATCCGCTGTACGTCAACTTCTCGATGACCGCCGACGAACTGAGCGCGCTGCGTGCCGCCCAGGACAAGGGCGCGGTGGCCCTGGCCGGCGATGGCAGGACCACGGTGCAGGTGAACCTGCCCGACGGTACCCCGTACACCCACCAGGGCACGCTGGACTTCTCGGCCACCACGGTCGACCCGGCCACCGGCGCGGTCTCGCTGCGCGCGCAGCTGCCCAACCCCGAACGCACCCTGCTGCCTGGCTCGTTCGTCAGCTTCAAGGCCAACCTGGGCGAGCGCAAGAACGCCTTCCTGATCCCGCAGCAGGCGGTACTGCGCGACACCCGCGGTGGCTACGTGCTGGTCGTGGGCAGCGACGGCAACGTGGTCCGCAAGGACGTGGTGCTGGACGGCCAGCAGAACGGCAGCTGGCTGGTCTCCTCCGGCCTGGCCGGCGGCGACAAGGTCATCGTCTCGGGCGTGCAGAAGGTCAAGGAAGGCGCGCCGGCCAAGCCCTCGCCGTGGCAGCCGGCCGCGGCCAAGCCCGCCGCCAAGCCCGCCGCCGCGCCGGCTCCGGCCAAGTAAGGGAAACGGGAACCCGCCATGCCTAAATTCTTCATCGACCACCCGGTATTCGCCTGGGTGGTGGCCATCCTGATCTCGCTCGGCGGGCGTGATCTCGATCCTCAACCTGGGCGTGGAGTCCTACCCCAGCGTCGCCCCGCCGCAGGTCACCGTCAGCGCCACCTATCCCGGCGCCAGTGCCGCCACCGCGGAGAAATCGGTCACCCAGGTGATCGAGCAGCAGCTGACCGGCATCGACAACCTGGTCTACTTCAGCTCGTCCTCGTCCTCGACCGGCCGCGTCTCCATCACCCTGACCTTCGACAGCGGCACCGACCCGGACATCGCCCAGGTGCAGGTGCAGAACAAGGTCGCGCTGGCGACCCCGCGGCTGCCCTCGGAAGTGACCAAGCAGGGCGTGGTGGTGGCCAAGGCCAACGCCGGCTTCCTGATGGCCATCGGCGTGCGCTCGGACGACGGCTCGGTGGACCGCGACGCGCTCAACGACATCGTCGGTTCGCGCGTGCTCGACCAGATCTCGCGCGTGCCGGGCGTCGGCAGTACCCAGCAGTTCGGTTCCGAGTACGCCATGCGCATCTGGCTCAACCCGGAGAAGCTGCAGGGCTACCACCTGTCGGCCACCGACGTGTACAACGCCATCGGCACCCAGAACCTGCAGTTCGCCGCCGGTTCGGTGGGCGGCGACCCCGCCCCGAACGGCCAGGCGTTCACCGCCACCGTCGCCGCCGAGGGCCGCTACAGCTCGCCGGAGGAGTTCGAGAACACCATCCTGCGGGCGAACGCCGACGGCAGCGTGGTGCGCCTCAAGGACGTTGCCAGCGTCGCCTTCGGCGCCTCCAACTATGGCTTCGACACCCGCTACAACGGCAAGCCGGTGGCCGCGTTCGCGGTGCAGCTGCTGCCCGGCGCCAATGCCCTGGACGTGTCCAAGGCGGTACGCGCCAAGATGGACGACCTCGCCCCCAGCTTCCCGCCGGGGGTGAGCTGGTTCACCCCGTTCGACAGCACCACCTTCGTCAACATCTCCATCAAGGAGGTGGTCAACACGCTGGTGGAAGCCGTCGTGCTGGTGTTCCTGGTGATGCTGATCTTCCTGCAGAACTTCCGCGCGACGATCATCCCCACCCTGGTCATCCCGGTGGCCCTGCTCGGCACCTTCATGGGCATGCTGGCGATCGGCTTCACCATCAACCAGCTGACCCTGTTCGCGATGGTGCTGGCGATCGGCATCGTGGTCGACGACGCGATCGTGGTGATCGAGAACGTCGAACGCATCATGAGCGAGGACAAGCTCGACCCCAAGCCGGCCACGCAGAAGGCGATGGGCCAGATCACCGGCGCGGTGGTGGCGATCACCGTGGTGCTGGCCGCGGTGTTCATTCCCAGCGCCATGCAGCCCGGCGCCTCGGGCGAGATCTACAAGCAGTTCGCGCTGACCATCGCCATGTCGATGGGCTTCTCGGCGCTGCTGGCGCTGAGCTTCACCCCGGCACTGTGCGCGGCCTTCCTCAAGCCGACCCACAACGACAGGCCGAACTGGATCTACCGCACCTTCAACACCTATTACGGCAAGCTGGAAAAAAGCTATGTCGGCAGCGTCGGCAGCGTCATCCGCCACAGCCCGCGCTGGCTGATGGTGTTCGCGCTGCTGCTGGTGCTGTGCGGCTTCCTGTTCACCCGCCTGCCCGGCAGCTTCCTGCCGGAAGAGGACCAGGGCTATGCGCTGGCCATCGTGCAGTTGCCGCCGGGCGCGACCAAGACCCGCACCTCGGTGGTGTTCGACCAGTTGCTGGGGATGATGAAGGACGACCCGTCCTTCGAGGGCATGATGCAGGTCACCGGCTTCAGCTTCGTCGGTTCCGGCGAGAACGTCGGCATGGCCTTCATCCGCCTCAAGGACTGGGACGCGCGCAAGGAGACCGCGCCGGAGTTCATCCAGAAGATGAACGGCAAGGCGTTCGTCGGCATCAAGGACGCGCAGGTGTTCTTCGTCAACCTGCCCACCGTGCAGGGCCTGGGCCAGTTCGGCGGTTTCGACATGTGGCTGCAGGACCGCGCCGGCGCCGGCCAGGATGCCCTGATGGAGGCGCGCAACACCCTCATCGGCGCGGCATCGGCCGACAAGTCGCTGGTCGGCGTGCGCCCCAACACGCTGGAGAACGCGCCGCAACTGCAGCTGAAGGTGGACCGCGTGCAGGCCCAGGCCATGGGTGTGTCGGTCAACGACGTCTACACCGCGATCCAGATGATGCTGGCACCGGTGTACGTCAACGACTTCTTCTACGGCGGCCGCATCAAGCGCGTGAACATGCAGGCCGATGCCGCCTACCGCACCGGGCCCGAATCGCTGCGCAGCTACTACGTGCCCAGCGCGCTGAGCAAGGACGCCGACGGCCAGCGCTCGATGATCCCGCTCAGCACGGTGGTCAAGTCCGAGTGGATCTACGCGCCGCCGGCGCTGAGCCGCTACAACGGCTACTCGGCGGTGAACATCGTCGGCTCGCCGGCCCCGGGCGGCAGCTCCGGACAGGCGATGGCGACCATGGAGAACCTGGTGCGCAACGACCTGCCCAACGGCTTCGGCTACGACTGGAGCGGCATGTCCTACCAGGAAATCCTGGCCGGCAACGCCGCGGCGCTGCTGATGGTGCTGTCGGTGGTGGTGGTGTTCCTGTGCCTGGCCGCGCTGTACGAAAGCTGGTCGATCCCGGTCTCGGTGCTGCTGGTGGTGCCGGTCGGCATCCTCGGCGCGGTGGTGTTCTCGCTGCTGCGCGGCCTGCCCAACGACCTGTACTTCAAGATCGGCATGGTGACGGTCATTGGCCTGGCCGCGAAGAACGCGATCCTGATCGTGGAGTTCGCGGTGGAACAGCGCGCCGCCGGCAAGACGTTGCGCGAGGCCGCGATCGAAGCGGCGCACCTGCGCTTCCGGCCGATCCTGATGACCTCGTTCGCGTTCATCCTGGGCGTGCTGCCGATGGCCATCTCCACCGGCGCCGGCGCCAACGCCCGCCACTCGCTGGGTACCGGCGTCATCGGCGGCATGCTGTTCGCCACCGTCATCGGCGTGCTGCTGATCCCGCTGTTCTTCGTCACCGTGCGCCGCGTGCTCGGCGACAAGCTGGACGAGCCGTCCAGGCAGTTCATCGAGCAGCACAAGGTGCGTACGGTGCAGCAGGACCGTTGACCGGACCTGGATCCTGAAACGACGAAGCCCCGGCAATGCCGGGGCTTCTTGTTTGTTCCTCAACCGGCGGCTGGACCGCCGACTCCCGCTACGCCGGGGCCCGCCCGGCATCCGCCGGCGGCTCAGCGCACGCCGGTTTCGTTGCGGGCGATGACCAGGCGCTGGATCTCGCTGGTGCCTTCGTAGATCTCGGTGATCTTGGCGTCGCGGAAGTAGCGCTCCAGCGGCATTTCCCTGGAATAGCCCATGCCGCCATGGATCTGCACGGCCTGGTGGGCGATCCACATCGCCGCTTCCGAGGCGGTGAGCTTGGCGACCGCGGCTTCGGTGGAGAAGCGCTTGCCCTGGGCCTTGGTCCAGGCCGCGCGCAGGGTCAGCAGCAGCGCCGCGTCCAGCTTGCACTTCATGTCGGCGATCTTGGCCTGGATCATCTGGAAGCTGCCGATCGGCGCGCCGAAGGACTTGCGCTCGCGCACGTAGGCCAGCGACGCCTCGTAGGCGGCGCGGGCGATGCCCACCGCCTGCGCGGCGATGCCGATGCGGCCGGAGTCGAGCAGGCCCATGGCGATCTTGAAGCCCTGCCCCTCGGCACCGATCACGTCCTCGGCGCGGGCCACGTAGTCCTGGAACTCGATCTCGCAGGTGGCCGAGGCGCGCACGCCGAGCTTGGGCTCGGTCTTGCCGCGGCCGAAGCCCGGGCGGGTGGTGTCGATCATGAAGGCGGTGATGCCGCGCGCGCCCTGCGACGGGTCGGTCATCGCGAACAGCACGATGTAGCGTGCCACCGGGCCGGAGGTGATCCAGCTCTTCTGGCCGTTGATCACATACGAGCCGTCGGCCTGCTTCACCGCGCGGCAGCGCATGGCGGTGGCGTCGGAGCCGGACTGCGATTCGGTCAGGGCGAAGGCGCCGATCTCGCGGCCCTCGGCGATCGCGCGCACGTACAGCTGCTTCTGTTCCTCGCTGCCGTGGCTGAGCACGGCGTTGCAGAACAGCGAGTTGTTGACCGACATGATGGTTGCGTGCGCGGCATCGGCGGCGGACACCTCGATGATCGCCAGCACGCTGGACACCGGGTCCATGCCCGCACCGCCGTACTCGACGGGTACCTCGATGCCCATCAGGCCGTTCTCGCCGAGCAGGCGGATGTTCTCCAGCGGATATTCGCCGGTGGCATCGTGGTGCTCGGCACTGGGGCCGATCTTCTCTTGGGCGATGCGGCGGGCGACATCCTGCAGCATCAGTTGTTCGTCGGAAAAGCTGAAATCCACTACACCCCTCCCAGGGCATTACGAAGTTGCGATTGTAACTGTTGCCGTGATCGGCAAAGAGGGGGTCCGGCCGCGGCAGACGGCGCTGGGTGGGCAGCGCCATTCACGTCGACCTGCGAGCCCGTTCACCCGGCCCACGCAGGCCGCGCCTTGACCCTGCCGCGCCGCAGCAGCAAAATATCTCTCTATCTCGATAGGTAGATATTTATGGATCTGGAAGACTGGTCGACCCGCCTGAAGGTGTTCGCCGACGCCACCCGCGTGCGCCTGCTGACGCTGCTGGAACAGGAAGAGCTGACCGTGGCCGAGCTGTCGGCCATCACCACGCTGGCGCAGCCGCGCGTGTCCACCCACCTGGCCCGCCTGAAGGAAGCCGGGCTGGTGCGCGATCGCCGCGCCGGGGTATCGGCCTACTACCGCTTCGACGACGCCGCGCTGGATCCGGCGCAGCGCGCATTGTGGCATGCGCTGAGCAACGGCAGCGACGACCCGCTGCTGCGCCAGGACGCCGAGCGGGTGCCGTCGGTGCTGGCGATGCGCGCGGCCGACCAGAACTGGGCCGACAGCGTGGCCGGCGACATGGAACGCCACTACTCGCCCGGACGCACCTGGGAAGCGCTGGCACGCAGCGCGCTGCCGCTGCTGGAAACCGGCGACGTGCTCGACATCGCCTCCGGCGACGGCGTGCTGGCCGAACTGCTGGCCCCGCACGCGCAGCGCTATGTCTGCATCGACACCAGCGCGCGCGTGGTCGCCGCGGCCAGCGAGCGCCTGCGCAGGCTGCCCAACGTGGAAGTGCGCGAGGGCGACATGCACCAGCTGCCGTTCGACGACGGCAGCTTCGACCTGGTGGTGCTGATGCATGCCCTCACCTACGCCAGCCACCCGTCCAGGGCGGTGGCCGAAGGCGCGCGGGTGCTGCGCCCGGGCGGGCGGCTGATGCTGTGCAGCCTGGCCCGCCACGAGCACAAGGCCGCGGTGGAAGCCTACGGCCACGTCAACCTCGGCTTCACCGGCAAGGAACTGCGCAGGTTCGTCGAAAAGGCCGGGCTGGAGGTGTCCAGCCTGGAAACCGTCACCCGCGAGAAGCGCCCGCCGCATTTCGAGGTGATCTCGCTGATCGCCCACCGCCCCTGAGTGGGCGTACCCGTCCTCTCCCTGATTCCCCCCACGGTCCGCCCATGCACGCCCTCCCCTGGCTCCATCCCGAACGCGTCGCCAAGCTGCTGCACGCCCTCGCCCGGCGCATCCTGGTCATCGACGGCGCCATGGGCACGATGATCCAGCGCCATGGGCTGGAAGAGGACGACTACCGCGGGCAGCGCTTCGTGGAGGGTTTCGACAGCGCCCACGTGCACGGCGCCGGCTGCGGCCATGACCTGAAGGGCAACAACGACCTGCTGCTGCTGACCCGGCCGGACATCATCGCCGGCATCCACACCGCTTACCTGGAAGCCGGCGCCGACCTGGTGGAGACCAATACCTTCAACGCCACCTCGGTGAGCCAGGCCGACTACCACCTGCAGCACCTGGTGTACGAACTGAACAAGGCCGGCGCGCAGGTGGCGCGGCAATGCTGCGACGCCATCGAGGCGAAGACCCCGGACAAGCCGCGCTTCGTGATCGGCGTGCTCGGCCCGACCAGCCGCACCGCCTCGATCAGCCCCGACGTCAACGACCCGGGCTTCCGCAACACCAGCTTCGACGAACTGCGCGCGACCTACCGCGAGGCCATCGACGGCCTGATCGACGGCGGTGCCGACACGCTGATGGTGGAGACCATTTTCGACACGCTCAACGCCAAGGCCGCGCTGTTCGCCATCGAGGAGGCCTTCGACGCGCGGGGCGGGCGCCTGCCGGTGATGATCTCCGGCACCATCACCGACGCCTCCGGCCGCACCCTGTCCGGGCAGACCGCCGAGGCCTTCCACGCTTCGGTCGCGCACGGCCAGCCACTGTCGATCGGCTTCAACTGCGCGCTGGGCGCCAGCGACATGCGTCCGCACGTGGAGACGCTGGCGCAGGTATCGGACGGCTACGTCAGCGCCCACCCCAACGCCGGCCTGCCCAACGCCTTCGGCGAGTACGACGAGACGCCGGAGGAAATGGCCGCCACGCTGAAGGAGTTCGCTACCTCCGGGCTGCTGAACCTGGTCGGCGGCTGCTGCGGCACTACTCCTGCGCATATCAAGGCGATCGCCGAGGCCGTGGCCGGGGTGCCGCCGCGGGCGCTGCCGCAGGCCCGGGAGCAGACCGCATGAACACCCTGCCATATACCCGCCTGTCCGGCCTGGAACCGCTGGTCGTCACCCCGGACCTGCTGTTCGTCAACGTCGGCGAACGCACCAACGTCACCGGCAGCGCGCAGTTCCGCAAGCTGATCAAGGAAGAGCGCTACGAGGAAGCGGTGGAGGTGGCGCGCCAGCAGGTCGCCAGCGGCGCGCAGATCCTGGACGTCAACATGGACGAGGGCCTGATCGACTCCGAGAAAGCGATGACCCGCTTCCTCAACCTGATCATGTCCGAGCCGGACATCGCGCGCATCCCGGTGATGGTCGATTCGTCCAGGTGGAGCGTGATCGAGGCCGGGCTGAAGTGCCTGCAGGGCAAGAGCGTGGTCAACTCGATCTCGCTCAAGGAGGGCGAAGCGGCGTTCATCGAGCACGCCCGGCTGGTGCGCCGCTATGGCGCGGCCGCGGTGGTGATGGCCTTCGACGAGGACGGCCAGGCCGACACCTGCGCGCGCAAGGTGGAAATCTGCACCCGCGCCTACCGCATCCTGGTCGAGCAGGTCGGCTTCCCGCCGCAGGACATCATCTTCGACCCGAACATCTTCGCCGTCGCCACCGGCATCGAGGAACACGACAACTATGCGGTGGACTTCATCGAAGCCACCCGCATCATCAAGCGCACGCTGCCGCACTGCCACGTGTCCGGCGGTGTGTCCAACGTCTCGTTCTCCTTCCGCGGCAACGAGACCGTGCGCCAGGCGATCCACGCGGTGTTCCTGTACCACGCCATCCGCGCCGGCATGGACATGGGCATCGTCAACGCCGGTGCGCTGCCGATCTACGACGAACTGGAACCGGAACTGCGCGAGCGCGTGGAGGACGTGATCCTCAACCGCCGCCGCGACGGCACCGAGCGCCTGCTGGAGATCGCCGAGCGCTACAAGGGCAGGAAGGGCGAGAAGAAGGCCGAGGACCTGGCCTGGCGCCGCAAGCCGGTGCGCGAGCGGCTGGCGCATGCGCTGGTACATGGCCTGGACAGCTGGGTCGAAGAGGACACCGAGGAAGCGCGGCAGCAGGCCAGCCGGCCGCTGGACGTGATCGAAGGCCCGCTGATGGACGGCATGAACGTGGTCGGCGACCTGTTCGGCGCCGGCAAGATGTTCCTGCCGCAGGTGGTCAAGTCGGCGCGGGTGATGAAGAAGGCGGTGGCCTACCTGCTGCCCTTCATCGAGGCCGAGAAGCTGCGCACCGGCGACGCCGGCAAGAGCAACGGCAAGATCGTCATGGCCACGGTCAAGGGCGACGTGCACGACATCGGCAAGAACATCGTCGGCGTGGTCCTGGCCTGCAACAATTTCGAGGTGATCGACCTGGGCGTGATGGTCCCGGCGCAGAAGATCCTGGACACCGCGCGCGCCGAGAATGCCGACCTGATCGGCCTGTCCGGGTTGATCACGCCCTCGCTGGAGGAGATGAGCCACGTCGCCCGCGAGATGCAGCGCCAGGGCTTCAGCACGCCACTGCTGATCGGCGGCGCCACCACCTCGCGCGCGCATACCGCGCTGAAGATCGACCCGCACTACAGCGCGCCCACGGTGTGGGTGAAGGACGCCTCGCGCGCGGTGGGCGTGGCGCAGTCGCTGATCTCGCAGGAGCTGCGCGGCGCGTTCGTCGCGGCCAACGATGCCGATTACGCCGACATCCGCCAGCGCCACCGCAACCGCGGCGACGCCAAGCGCCTGGTCTCGCTGGAACATGCGCGCGGCCAGCGCTTCAGCTGCGACTGGGCGCAGTACGCGCCACCGGTACCGGCGCAGCCGGGCCTGCATGTGTTCGAGGACTGGCCGCTGCAGGACCTGCTGCCGTTCCTGGACTGGAGCCCGTTCTTCAGCGCCTGGGAGCTGGCCGGCAAGTTCCCGGCGATCCTCGACGACGAGATCGTCGGCGCCCAGGCCAGCGCGCTGTACCGCGACGCGCGCGCGATGCTGGACACGATCATCAAGGAAAAATGGCTGACCGCGCGCGCCGTGTTCGGGCTGTGGCCGGCGAACAGCCGCGGCGACGACGTGGTGGTATCGCTGCCCGATGGCCAGGCCACCCTGCACTTCCTGCGCCAGCAGGTGGACAAGCCGGCCGAGCGCCCGGACTTCTGCCTGGCCGACTTCATCGCCCCGGAAGACAGCGGCAGGCAGGACTGGATCGGTGCCTTCGCGGTCACCGCCGGCATCGGCATCGAGCCGCACGTGGCGCGCTTCGAGGCCGACCACGACGACTACAACGCGATCCTGCTCAAGGCCCTGGCCGACCGCCTGGCCGAGGCGCTGGCCGAGCGCCTGCACCATCGCGTGCGCACCGGGTACTGGGGCTATGCGGCCGACGAAGCGCTGGATAACGAGGCGCTGATCGCCGAGCGCTACGTCGGCATCCGCCCCGCGCCCGGCTACCCGGCCTGCCCGGAACACAGCGAGAAGCGCACGCTGTTCGCCCTGCTCGGCGCCGAAGACATCGGCATGTCGCTGACCGAGAGCTTCGCCATGCTGCCCACCGCGGCGGTGTCGGGCTATTACTTCAGCCATCCGCAGAGCCAGTACTTCGTGGTCGGGCGGGTGTCGCGGGAGCAGGTGGCCGACTATGCGCGGCGCAAGGGCGTGGACCGCGCGCAGGCCGAGCGGTGGCTGGCATCGAACCTGGACTACGACCCCGAATGAGCAGGCAGCTCGCAGCCGGTGTCGGCGCCGCGCACGTGGCGGCGCACCCGGCGCGCTCGGCGCCCCGGTTTTCCCACGGCGTCGACCACGCCCCGGAGTGAGTGTCTCCGCGCGGCGCTGATGGCAGCGCGCATGGCCGTCGATGGGCGGGCATGCCCGGACCCGCGGCCCCGGCGGCCGGCCAGTGCCGGGCCGAATGGCCCCCATCGCGATACTTCATTTCCGGTGCGTCGGCCGCGGGCCTATGGTGGCGGCCCCGAGTCCTCGCCCACGACACCGCCATGTTCGACCACCTGTTCACCAACGCCGTCGGTGCCGACGGTGCGCCGCTGGAGCTGGCCGTCGCCAGCGGCCGTTTCGCCGCCATCGGTCCGGCCCTGCCACGTATTGATGGCGTGCAACAGATCGACCTAGGCGGGCAGCTGGTGCTGCCGGGCCTGGTCGATGGCCATATCCACCTGGACAAGAGTTTCGTCGGCGACCGCTGGCATCCGCATCGCCCCGCACGCACCCTGCGCGAGCGCCTGGCCATCGAAAAGCAGGAGCTGGCGGTATCGCCCTCCATCGTCGAACGCGCCGACGCGCTGGTGGCGCAGGCGGCCGGGTTCGGCACGGTGGCGATGCGCAGCCATGTCGACGTCGACGCCACCACCGGGCTGGACAACCTGCACGCGGTGAACGCGGTGCGCGAACGCTGGCGCGGCACCGTCGACATCGAGCTGGTCGCGTTCCCGCAGGCCGGGGTGCTGTCCTGCCCCGGCACCGCACAGGTGCTGGATGCGGCGATGCGCGAAGGCGCGCAGGTGGTCGGCGGTATCGACCCGGACACGCTCGATGGCGACAGCGCGGGCCAGCTCGACGTGGTCTTCGGCATCGCCGGGCGCTACGCCGCCAAGGTCGACATCCATCTGCACGAACCCGGCCTGGGCGGCATCGAACAGTTGCGGCGCATCGCCGAACGCAGCCGCGCCCTGGGCATGCAGGGGCGGGTTGCGGTCAGCCACGCCTATGCGCTGGGTGAGGTCGGCCAGGCACAGCTGGAGCGCATCGCCACGACGCTTGCCGATGCCGGCGTGGCGATCATGACCAACGCCCCGGGCGACCGCCCGTTCCCGCCGGTGCGGTATCTGCGCGCGGCCGGCGTGGAGGTGTTCCTGGGCAACGACAACATCCGCGACGCCTGGTGGCCCTATGGCAACGGCGACATGCTGCAACGGGCCATGCTGCTCGGCTACCGCTGCGGATTCCATGCCGACGAGGAGCTGTGCATGGCACTGGAAATGGCCAGCGGCGCCGGCGCGCGCGTGATCGGCCTGCAGGGCCATGGCCTGGCAGTCGGCAACGAGGCCACCTTCCTGGTGCTGGATGCACCCAATGCCGCGGCCGCGGTGGCCGGGGTGCCAGGCCGCCGGCGCATCGTCCGCCGCGGCCAATGGGCAGTGGACACAACCGTGTCCTGATCCGGCCGCGCCTCAGACGCGCGACTGGCCCAGCATCTCCACCAGCATGTCGGCCAACACCCGCACCTCGGGGTCGGCCGAGGGCCGCATCAGGATCGCCAGCTCGATGCTGTCGATCTCCGGCAGGCCGCTTTCCGCTCCCAGCACGACGTGCGCCGGCGTCACCGTGCGCGCCGGCAGCAGGCTGATGCCGAGGCCATCGGCGACCGCCGCCTGGATGCCGCCGAGACTGGAGCTGGTGAAGCTGATGCGCCAGCGCCGGCCCAGCGCCTCGATCGCGTCGATCATGTCCTCGCGGTACAGGCCGCGTGGCGGGAACGCCACCAGCGGCACCGGGTCCAGCGCGAACGCGGGGCTGGCCGCGCTGTCGATCCAGCGCATCGGCTCGGGCCAGCGCGCAAGCGCCTCGCGGCTGCCGCGGCGCTGCTTGACCAGCGCCAGGTCCAGTTCGCCACGGTCGTAGCCCTCGGCCAGCGCACGGCTCAGGCCACTGCTCACCTCCAGCTTCACCCGCGGGTGGCGCCGGCTGAAATCGGCCAGCAGGTGCGTGGTCCGGCCGCCGGCGAAATCCTCCGGTACGCCCAGCCGCAGGGTGGTGGCCACGTGCGCGCCGGACAGCGCCTCGCCCAGTTCCTCGTTCAGTGCCAGCAGGCGCCGCGCATAGCCCAGCACGGTCTCGCCGGTATCGGTGGGACGCACGTCGCGCACGCCGCGGTCGAGCAGGCGGTGCCCGGCCAGCTCCTCCAGCCGCCGCACCTTCTGGCTGATCGTCGACTGGGTGGAATGCAGACGCGCGGCGGCGGCGGTGAAGCTGCCGCAGTCGGCCACCGTCAACAGGGCACGCAGCAGGTCGAGGTCGAACAGCACCCTATTCGATTTCGGACTGTTTTCCATCGACACATTTCATTTCTGGATGGAGGCAACGGCTTGTAGCATCGACCCGGACCGCACGCAAACACCGGCCCGCCCCCCTCACGGCGCACCCGCACGCGATGCCGACCGGGACAGGCGATGCCCGGCCATTACCACCTGGCTGCGCCGATGCCCGCCACGTGACCGGCCGGCATCCACCGGTCTCCCCTGCCCGTCGTGCGGCCCGCCGCGCGCCACTGGAACCTGCCCAATGAAAACCACGCTCTGCCTCGCCCTTTTCTCGCTGCTGGCGCTGGCGTCACCCGCCCTGGCGGCGCGCCAGGACGCCGATGTACTGGTCCGCCACGCCACCCTCGTCGATGTCGAGCACGCCCGCGCCCTGCCCGGCCAGGCCGTGGCGATCCGCGGCGCGGACATCGTCGCGGTGGGCGAGGACGCGACGCTGGCCGCGCAGTGGCGCGCGCGCAGGACCGTCGACGCACGCGGCCGCTACCTGATTCCGGGGCTGTGGGACATGCACGTGCACTTCGGCGGCGGCCCGGCGCTGGTCGAAGAAAACAAGGCGTTGCTGCCGCTGTACGTCGCCCACGGCATCACCAGCGTGCGCGACGCGTCCGGCGACCTGCCCGGGCAGGTGCTGGCGTGGCGCGCGCAGATCGCCAACGGCCAGTTGTTCGGGCCGCAGCTGTTCACCTCCGGCGCCAAGATCGAGGGCATCGCACCGGTGTGGAAGGGCACCCTAGAAGCCGGCGACGAGGCCGGCGTGGACGCCGCGCTGGACCGCGAACAGCGCGACCGGGTGGATTTCGTCAAGATCACCGACAGCACGCTCAAGCCGGAGCTGTTCCTGTACGCGCTGTCCGAAGCGAAGAAGCGCGGCCTGCGCACCTCCGGCCATATCCCGATGGCCTTGACCGTCGGCCAGGCCGTCGATGCCGGCATCAGTTCCATCGAACACCTGGACTACGCGTTCCAGGCCGGGATCCCGGACGAGGCTGCGATCGCCGCCGATTTCGCCGCCGGCCGCATCGACCGCGCCGAGGCCAGCCGCCGCCTGCACGAAGGCTTCGACCGCGCCACCGCGATGGCCGCCTATCGCCGTTTCGCCGAACGCGGGGTCGCGGTCACGCCCACGCTCGACGGCAGCCGGATCCTCAGCTTCCTCGACAGCGAAACGCACGCCGACGACCCGTACCTGGCCTACATCGGCCCCGGCCTGCGCAGGACCTACGCCTGGCGCGTGGAGCGCGCCGCCAGCGCCACGCCCGAACAGATCCAGGCGCGCCATGCGCGCCATGCCCGGGTCGCGGCGGTGCTGCCGCTGCTGCAGGAGGCCGGCGTACGCATCATGGCCGGCACCGACGCCGGCTTCCTCAATTCCTACAACTACCCCGGCATCGGCCTGCACAACGAGCTGGCGCTGTATGTCCGCCACGGGCTGACGCCCGCGCAGGCACTGGCCACGGCCACCCGCAACGGCCCGGCCTGGTTCGGCAGGCTCGACCGCTACGGTGCCATCGCCGCCGGCAGGGCCGCCGACCTGGTACTGCTGGAACGCAACCCGCTGCAGGACATCGGTGCCACCCGCGGCATCGACACGGTGGTGATGCGCGGCGTCGTGTACGACCGTGCCGCGCTGGACGCCATGCTCGCCGGGGTCCGCGCCCGGGTCGCGGCCTGGAACGCCGAAGCCGCCCGCTGATCCCCCGCCGCCCACGATGCGGGCGCAGCCGCTCCGGACCCGTTCCCGGCCGGCAGGCGACGGCACGCCTTCGACGGGACGAAGCGCGGCGCAGGGCGCACAATAGGCGCCCTGCTTTCCGCGCCCGCGCGCCCGTTCATGACCTCCCCGACCACGCTGCAGCCAGCGGTTCCCGTCGCCCGGCTGTCCAGCTTCTATTTCTTCTACTACGCCGCACTGGGCGCGTTCACCCCGTACTGGAGCCTGTACCTGCAGTCGCGCGGCATGGGCGTGACCGCGATCAGCGTGATGATGAGCCTGTGGTACGCCACCCGGGTGGTCGCGCCCAGCACCTGGACCTCGCTGGCGGCGGTATCGCCGCACCCGATCCATTGGCTGCGCATCGGCTGCGTGTTGACCGTGCTCAGCTTCACCGGCTTCCTGCTGCCGCAGCCGACATGGACGCTGTACGCGGTGATGGTCGGGTTCTGCTTTTTCTACAACGCGGTGATGCCGCAGTTCGAGTCCATCACCCTCACCCACCTGGGCAGCGACAGCCATCGCTACGGCATGATCCGGGTCTGGGGCTCGCTGGGCTTCATCGCCGTGGTCACGCTGTTCGGCTGGGTCATCGAACGCCACGGCGCCGGCCTGCTGCCATGGCTGATGCTGCCGCTGTTCGTGCTGATGACCGGCGCGTCCTTCGTCAACCGCTATGCCCGCCATGTCGGCACCCATGCCGCGCACGTGCAGGGCTTCTGGTCGATCGTGCGGCGGCCACCGGTGCTGGCGTTCTTCATCGCCGCGTTCCTCGAGCAGCTCTCGTTCGGGCCGTACTACACGTTCTTCTCGCTGTACATGGACCAGCATGGCTACAGCACCTCGCTGCTGGGCCTGATGTGGACCGTTGGCGTGGTGTTCGAGGTGGCGGTGTTCTTCCTGATCGCCCGCTTCTTCCGGCGCTGGGATGCCAGCTGGCTGCTGATCATCTCCATGGCCAGCGCCGCGCTGCGCTGGTGGGCCACCGCGCTGTGGCCGGAGAACCTGCCGGTGATGCTGGTGGCGCAGGCCACCCACTGCCTGGGCTTCGCCGCGTTCTTCGCCTCGGCGATGCAGCTGCTGGCGCGCTACTTCCCGGGCAACCTCAACGGCCACGGCCAGGGGCTGTTCTACGGGTTCTCGTCGGGCCTGGGCGGCGTGCTCGGCGCGCTGATCGCCGGCCAGCTGTGGCCGTTCGGCGATGGCAGGGTGGCCTTCATCGCCGGCGGCTGCTTTGCGCTGGCCGGTGCGGTGATCGCGTTCTGCTTCGTGCCGGAACGGCGCAAGTAGCAGCGGCCTCTACCGCGACCGGCCGCGCCAGGAACGCCCCATCGGGACCGGAGCGCACCTGCGCACATCGCGATCGGCGGGGTGCGCAGGCGCGCCCCGCACCTGCGGACTCACCAGACCAGGTCGTCGGGCACCTGGTACATCGGGTCGGCGTAGGGGTCGTCCTCGGCCGGCGCGTCGGGGTCGACCTTCAACGCCACGGCCGGGGCGAAGATGCGCTCGGCCTCGGCCAGCAGTTCGGCGGTCACCAGCAGGTAGCGGCCGTTCTGTTGCAGCACGCCCAGCTGCCCGGCATTGAGCGCCTTGAGCTGGTCGGCGGTGACATAGATGCGCTTGATCTTGCCGCCATAGGGGAAGTGGCGGGCGATGTCGGCAGCCGGGTCGTTGAGGCCCTTGTCCTTGATCAGTTCGTCCAGCCGGGCCTTGGCTTCGCGGCGCAGGCGGGCTTCTTCCTGCTTCTGCCGCTCGGCCTCGATGCGTTCGTCCTTCTCGCGCTGCGCGCGGATCGCATACGCCTTGGCCAGGTCGATGTCTTCCTGCGAGCGCGGCTTGCGCGGCCCCTGCGGGCCGCCGTGCGCGGCCTTGGGGCCGTGCGCCGGCCTGCCGGCATGGCCGGGCGTGTTGCCAGCCTGCGGACGGGCCTGCGCCGGCCTGCCCTGCGGGCGGCCGTCGCGGCGGGTATCGGGTTTGCGCTCGGACTTGCGCTCGGGTTCGGGCGCGGGTTTGAAACCCAGCCCCAGGAGCTGGTCGCGGAGAGTGTCGCTCATGCGTGGAGTACGTCGTATCAGTAGTGCGGGGGCGGCGGTTCGCTCGCCGGATCGGAGGCGTTCAGCGCGTTGCGCACCTTGCCCAGGTCCTCGAGCAGCACGCGCAGCACGTCGGCGTTGCGGCTGCCCTGCATGCGCGCATCGGCCAGGGCTTCGCTCAGTTCGGCCAGCGCCTGTTCCTGGAAGGACACGCGCATTTCAAGTTCGATCAGGCGCTCTTCCAGTGCCTGTTCGCGGGCGCTCGGCAGCAGGTCAGACATGCAGGGAGCGCCCCCTGCCGATGCCGTAGTAGGCCAGCCCCGCCGCTTCGATCTCGCGCGGGTCGTACAGGTTGCGCCCGTCGAACACCACCGCGTCGCCCAGTGCCTGGCGGATGCGGGCGAAGTCCGGGCTGCGGAACTGCTTCCATTCGGTGACCACGATCAGCGCATCGGCGCCTTCCAGCGCTTCGAACGCGGAGTCGCACAGCACCAGGTCGTCGCGCTCGCCGAAGACGCGGCGCGCCTCGTGCATCGCCTCCGGGTCGTAGGCGCGTACCTGCGCGCCGGCCTCCCACAGCTGCGCCAGCAGGCGCCGGCTGGAGGCTTCGCGCATGTCGTCGGTGTTGGGCTTGAACGCCAGCCCCCACACCGCGAAGGTCTTGCCGCGCACGCCTTCGTCCTCGCCACGGTCGTAATGACGCTGGACCAGTTCGAACAGGTGTCCCTTCTGGGCCTCGTTCACCGCTTCCACGGCCTGCAGCAGAAGGGGCGCATGGCCGTACTGCGCGGCGGTGCGGGCCAGCGCCTGCACGTCCTTGGGGAAGCACGAGCCGCCATAGCCGGCGCCGGGGTAGATGAAATGCCAGCCGATGCGCGGGTCCGAGCCGATGCCCTGGCGGACATGCTCGATGTCCGCGCCGACGCGCTCGGCGATGTTGGCGATTTCGTTCATGAACGAAATCTTGGTCGCCAGCATCGCGTTGGCCGCGTACTTGGTCAGCTCGGCCGAACGCACGTCCATTTCCACCACGCGGTCGTGGTTGCGGTTGAACGGCGCGTACAGGCGGCGCATCACCGCCACCGGCGCGTCGCTGGCCGCACCGATGATGATGCGGTCCGGGCGCATGCAGTCGGCCACGGCATCGCCCTCCTTGAGGAATTCGGGGTTGGAAACCACGTCGAAGGCGATCTCGACGCCACGCGCGGCCAGCTCTTCGGCGATCGCCGCGCGCACCTTGTCGGCGGTGCCCACCGGCACCGTCGACTTGTTGACCACCACGGTCGGCACCTGCAGGTGCCGGCCGATGGTGCGGGCCACGGCCAGCACGTACTGCAGGTCGGCGCTGCCGTCCTCGTCCGGCGGCGTGCCGACCGCGATGAAGACCACCTGCCCATGCGCGATCGCGCTGGCGGCGTCGGTGGTGAAGGCCAGCCGCGACGCGGCATGGTTGGCCTTGACCATCGGTTCCAGTCCCGGTTCGTAGATCGGGATGACGCCCCGGTTCAGGCCGTCGACCTTGGCCTGGTCGATGTCGACGCAGACCACGTCGTGCCCTACCTCGGCCAGGCAGGTCCCGGTGACGAGTCCGACGTAGCCGGTACCGAAAATCGCAACGCGCATGGGTGCAGTGGCTCCGTGGGATTTACTGCAGGACGCCCAGCAGCTCGACGTCGAAGGTCAGCGTCGCGTCCGGCCCGATCGGGCCGCCCGGGGTACCGTTGCTGCCATAGGCCAGTTCCGACGGGACCCAGAAGCGGTACTTGGAGCCGACCGGCATCAGCGACACGCCTTCGGTCCAGCCCTTGATCACCTGGTTCAGGCCGAAATCGGCCGGCTGGCCGCGCTGGTAGCTGCTGTCGAACACGGTGCCGTCGAGCAGCTTGCCTTCATAGTTCACGCGCACGCGGCTGGTGGCCACCGGGCGCTCGCCGCTGCCGGCGCGCAGCACCTGGTACTGCAAACCCGAGGCGGTGGTCACCACGCCCGGCTGGGTCTTGTTCTTGGCCAGGAACGCATTGCCTTCCTCGCGGTTCTTGCCGGCGGCGGCGGCCTGCTTGGCGGTGCTGAACGCCTGCAGCGTGGCCTGCGCCTGCTGGCGGTCCATCAGCGGCGTGCCCTTGGCGAAGATCGTGCCGATGGCCTGGAACACCGAGTCCAGGTCGAGGTCGCCACGGATCGGCGCCAGCGACGGGCCGACCGCGTAGCTGCCCAGCATCAGGCCGACCTTCTCGCGGTCGACCGCCGGCGGCTGGCTGCCCGGCGCCATGCCCGGCACCTGCTGGCCGGAACGGATCATCATCGCCATGCGCAGCGCCTGGTCGGTCTTCTGCGCTTCTTCCTGCGACAGCAGCGGCTGGCCGCCGGCGAAGGCGTTCTCCACGGCACGGCGCAGCGCGGCGACGTCGACTTCCGAGGCGATGGGTTCGAACGAACTGGCGACGTCCACGCCGATGGCATAGCCGATCTTTTCACGTTCCGAGGTCAAAACGGACTTCTCCTTGGTGGCCGCCGGAGCGGCAGGTTGTTGCGCGATCACGGCCGCGGGGACCGCCATCGCCAGAATCATCAGCGACGCCACGGCGCCGCGCTTTCCCATCTTCATTCGCTGCTTTCCTGGAAGTGAACAGACGCCGGCATCGGCGTGGGGGGCGTCATTGTCGCACGCACACCGGCGATGTCGAGGCGGTACGCCGCCGCGCGCATCAGCGGCGGCCCGGCACCGGCCGCGCGAGTTCGCGCTCGATCGCCGCGCGCAGTTCCGGGTCGTCCGGCCGCACCTTGCTGGGGAACTGCGCCACCACCCGGCCGTCGCGCGCGATCAGGTACTTGTGGAAGTTCCAGCCCGGCGCCACGCCGGTCAGGCGGGCGAGGTCGCGGTACAGCGGGGTGGCCTCCGCGCCGGTCACGTGCACTTTCTGGAACATCGGGAACTTCACCCCGTAGGTCAGCGTGCAGAATTCCTGGATCTCCGCCTCGCTGCCCGGCTCCTGGCCCTTGAAGTCGTTGGAGGGAAAGCCCAGCACCGAGAACCCACGCCCGGCAAGCGCCTGGTGCAGGGCCTCCAGCCCCTCGTACTGCGGGGTGTAGCCGCACTTGGAGGCGGTGTTCACCACCAGCAGCACCTTGCCGCCGTACTCACGGTTCAGGTTCACCGGGTCCTTTCCGGCCAGCGGCCGGTAGTCGCGATCCAGCAACGCGCCATCGGCGGCGCCGGCCGCGCCTGCCACGGACAGGGAAAAAAATAATTCCAATCAGACACTTGCGGATGGACATCGGAGTTCTCCTGGGGGGTGTGGCAGCGGCGTGCGCAGACTAGGCCATCAGTTGGGTTACAGGGGAGTTGCATGCCGGCGTGTCGGTGTTATAGTTGCATACAACACCAGCCACCCTACACAGGGGGACCGCCATGAACCGAAGGCACCACCGACATCTTCTCCCGGCACTGACCGCTGCCGGCACGTTGTTGCTGATCGGTTGCACGCTGTCCCTGCCTGCCGGCCGTGGCCAGGTCCAGGATTATGCCGCCGGGACCACCGGCGAAGAGCAGGAGGCCAACGCGCAGGAAAAGAAGCGCCCGATCCGGCGGATGCGGACCAGCCTTTCCCTGCCCTACTTCTCATTCGCACAGTCGCTGAACCCACGGAGCTGACCATGAGCGATATCCAGTGGAGCGATGGCGCTCCCATCTACCGCCAGCTGAAGGATCGCGTGATCGCGATGATGCTGGACGGGGTCATCAAGCCGGGTGACGCCCTGCCCTCGGTACGCCAGGTGGCGGCCGAGTACCAGTTGAACCCGATCACGGTCTCGCGCGCCTACCAGGAACTGGCCGACGAGAACCTGGTCGAGAAGCGCCGCGGCCTGGGCATGTTCATGACCGAGGAAGCCGCGCGCAAACTGCGCGGCAGCGAGCGCGACCGTTTTCTCAATGAAGAGTGGCCCGGCGTGCTGGAACGCATCCAGCGCCTGGGCCTGACCTTGGAAGATCTGCTGCCACCGGGGACCACACCATGAATGCCGCCGTCGAAGCCGTCGTTTCCGCCCAGGGCCTGCGCAAGGCCTACAAGCAGAAGCCGGCACTGGACAACACCAGTTTCACCATCGCCCCGGGCCGCATCGTCGGCCTGATCGGCCCCAACGGCGCCGGCAAGACCACCGCGCTCAAGGCGCTGCTCGGGCTGACCGCGGTCGAGGGCGACCTGCGCGTGCTCGGCATGGACCCGCGCACCCAGCGCAACGCATTGATGAACGATGTGTGCTTCATCGCCGACGTGGCGGTGCTGCCGCGCTGGATCCGGGTCAAGGAAGCCATCGATTTCGTCGCCGGCGTGCATCCGCGCTTCGACCGCGCCCGCTGCGAGCGCTTCCTCGCCAACACCAAGCTGCAGCCGAAGCAGCGGGTGAGCGAGATGTCCAAGGGCATGGTGGTGCAGCTGCACCTGGCGCTGGTGATGGCCATCGACGCGCGCGTGCTGGTGCTGGACGAGCCGACCCTGGGCCTGGACATCCTCTACCGCAAGGAGTTCTACCAGCGCCTGCTGGAGGACTACTTCGACGAGCAGAAGACGATCATCGTCACCACCCACCAGGTCGAGGAGATCGAGCACATCCTCACCGACGTGCTGTTCATCCGCGACGGCAGGATCGTGCTCTCGGCCGACATGGAGAGCGTATCCGAGCGCTACGTCGAGCTGCTGGCGTCGGCCGATACCCTGCAGGCCGCGCGCGAGCTGGCGCCCATCGACGAGCGTTCGCTGCCGTTCGGCAAGACCGTGCTGCTCTACGACGGCGCCGACCGCAACCAGCTCGACGCCCTGGGCGAAACCCGCAACCCCGGCCTTGCCGACCTGTTCGTGGCCATCATGAAGGGAACCTACGCATGAACGCCGTCCATCACATCACCCCGCTGGGCAGGTTCAAGTGGCTGCTCAAGCGCGAATACTGGGAAAACCGCGGCGGCTTCCTGCGCGCGCCGCTCGTGGCCGGCGGCATCTCGCTGCTGCTGTCGCTGATGGCGATCGTCGCCGGCCTGATCGCCGCCCGCCGTGCCGCCGAGAAGGGCGACCTGCACATCAACGGCATCCAGGTCAACGGCCTGGACCTGGGCATGCTGACCCAGCACATGACCCCGGCGGACATGGCCAAGTTCGGCGAGGGCATGAACATGACCCTGCTGCTCAGCTCGGCGTGGCCGTTCATCACCCTGGCGTTCGTGGTGTTCTTCTACTGCCTGGGTGCGCTGTACGACGACCGCCGCGACCGCAGCGTGCTGTTCTGGAAATCGATGCCGATCTCCGATACGCAGACGGTGCTGTCCAAGCTGGTCGGCGCGCTGGTCATCGCCCCGCTGCTGGCGGTGGTCGCGGCCATCATCACCATGTTCGGCTTCATGATCATGATCAGCCTGGTGGTGCTGTTCCACGGCGGCAACCCGGTCACCCTGATCTGGGCTTCGTCCAACCCGTTCTCGATCGCCGCCAGCCACCTGGCATGGATCCCGGTCTACGCCCTGTGGGCGATGCCCACCGCCGGCTGGCTGCTGCTGTGCTCGGCCTGGGCCCGCAGCAAGCCGTTCCTGTGGGCGGTGATGCTGCCGGTGTTCGCCGGCGTCATCGTCAGCTGGTTCGACGTGATGAAGCTGTTCGGCCTGAACAGCGGCTGGTTCTGGGGCCACGTGGTCAGCCGCCTGCTGCTCAGCGCCACCCCGGGCATCGAGCTGGCCTACCGCAGCCCCACGCCCACCGGCGAGTCGGTCAAGTCGATGCTCAACGGCTTCTCGCCCAGCGTGCAGCTGGCCGGCCTGGCCAACCCCGAGCTGTGGATCGGCGTGGTGGTCGGCGCCGTGTTCATCGTCGCGGCGATCTGGCTGCGCCAGCGCCGCGACGACACCTGAGCCGCCTTTCCCGCCTGCCGCTATCCCGAGGAACCCCGATGAACATCAAGCACACGACGATCAAGCCCCTGCTGCTCGCCCTGGCCCTGCTGCCGGGCGTGGCCCTGGCCGACGACCACTGCAAGTTCAGCCAGCCCAAGTCGCTTGACCTGGACCTGGCCGGCGTCAAGGCGGTGGTGTTCGAGGTCAACAGCCATGACCTCAGGCTGCAGGCATCGCCCGCTGCCCGCGCCGCGCTGTCCGGCCGCGCCTGCGCCTCCAGCCAGGACCTGCTCGGCCAGCTGTCGCTCACCCAGGAAAAAGCCGGCGACAAGCTCGTGGTCCGCCTGCAGCGCGAGAGCCGCGGGATGAACATCAGCTTCGGCTCCAGCTACGCCTGGCTGGACATCGCCGGCACCCTGCCCGACACGATGATGGTGCAGCTCAAGGTCGGCTCCGGCGATGCCTCGCTCAGTGGCGCCCAGGCGATGAGCGCCGACGTCGGCTCCGGCGACGTGAAGGCGCGCGACATCAAGGCGCTGGCCACCGCCGCGGTCGGCTCCGGCGACATCGAGCTGGACAACGTCGGCGCGCTGCACGTGGTCTCGATCGGCTCGGGCGATGTCCGCGTCGGCGGCGTGCGCGGCGACGCCAGGATCGGCAGCATCGGCTCGGGCGACCTGGAACTGCGCGACGTGCAGGGCAACGTCGACATCGCCAGCATCGGCTCGGGCGACGCCGACGTCGGTGCCGTCCGCGGCACGGTCACCCTGGGCACCCTGGGCTCGGGCGACCTGCGCGTACGCGATGCCGGCAGCCTGCGGGTACGGCACACCGGCAGCGGCTCGGTCGACCACTCCGGCATCCGCGGTGCCGTGGAACTGCCGAAAAAGCGTTGATCCCACTCCCTTTCCCGTCCGCCACGGAAGCACCCACATGAAAACGCTCAAAGCCCCCCTGTTCGCGCTGCTGCTGTGCCTGCCGCTGGCCGCCTGCGGCGAACGCCCCCAGGCCGACGACCCGCTGGCCGAAGCCGGCATCGGTCAGAAAGTACGCGAAGCGACCAACCGCGCACGCAAGGAAATCACCGAGAAGAACATCAGCATTTCCAGCGACGGCGGTGCCAAGGTCGAGATCTCGCCCACCGGCGACCTGCTGATCGACGGCCGCGCGATCGCAGTCGACGAGGGCCAGCGCAAGCTCCTGCTGGAATACCGCGCGCAGGTCGTCCAGGTGGCCGAGGCGGGCATCGAGATCGGCGTGCAGGGCGCCAACCTCGGCGTGCGCGCCGCCGGCGAGGCGCTCAAGGGCGTCCTGTCCGGCGACACCGACCAGATCGAGAAGCGGATCGAGGCCGAGGCCAGGAAGCTGGAGGAAAGCGCCACCCGGATCTGCGACCAGCTGCCGGCGATGCTCGCCACCCAGCAGCGGCTGGCCGCGGCCATCCCCGAGTTCAAGCCCTACGCCAAGATGGACCAGAGCGACATCGATCAATGCCGCGACGGCCGGGTGACCGCGCGCTGACCGCCCGCGGCGGGGGAGCGGTAGAATCGCCGCTCCCCCGCCGTACCGTTGCACCCCGCCATGAACAAGCTGCTGCTGTCCCTCCTGCTGGCCTGCATCGCCACCGTCGCCGGTTGCGGCGACCGCGAGCAGTACACCGCCCACCGCGCCGAGCGCAGCAAGCCGAAGATGGAAGTGGGCGCCAACATGGTGTCGGTGCGGCGTGCGCCGTACCCGAACCTGGACATCCTGCCCGATGGCAGGCTGCGCGTGGACGACATCGAGATCCCGCTCGACGACGGGCAGCGCGAAATGCTGCGGACCAGCTTCGTCAAGCTGCAGATCCTGCGCCAGAACACGTTGACCGAATCGAGCGCGCCGGCCGATGCCAGCGGCCGCACCCTCCCGCTGGACGTGCCCGCCGGGCAGACCCCGTTCCCGCCGGACCTGGCCGAGCGCATTCCCGAGTTCAAGCAGTACAGCGAAGCGCTGGCCAATCCGCGCGCGCTGCGCTGACCGGCCTGCGCGAGTGCCTCACCCGCCGCCCAGGCTCGCGAACAACAGGATGGCCAGCGAGGCCAGCCATGAAATGCCGGCGTAGAACCTGAGCTCCCTGGCGGTCAGCGAAGCGGCGAACCCACCGAACAGGAAGAAGGACTTCCCCCCTTCAAGGATGTCGGCACCGTCCATGAAGACCACCCAGAAGCAGAGTGCCGAATACAGCGCGAATGCCAGGAACGCCATGAATTCCCCTGTCTTCCATGGTGGCCACCGGCTGTCCATGTAGCACACCCGGGATACCCGCGATACCGCCCCGCAGGTCCGCGCCGCCGCACGGCGGCGCAAACCGGCCAGCGCATCAATGGTCGTGGATGCCGCCGCGGGTCAACGCCGCCGGGTCCAGCAGGCGCCTGAGCTCCGCTTCCGGCAGGCCGCTGTCCTCGCGGGCGATTTCCAGTACCGGACGCTGTTCCCGGTAGGCGCGCTTGGCGATGGCCGCGGCCTTCTCGTAACCGATGATCGGGTTGAGTGCGGTCACCAGGATCGGGTTGCGCGCCAGCGCTTCGCGCACCCGCTCCTGCTTGACCACCAGCCCGGCGAACACCTTGTCGGCCAGCAGGGTCATCACGCTGGACAGCAGCTGGATCGAATCGAGCAGGTTGGCCGCGATCAGCGGCAGCGCCACGTTCAACTGGAAGTTGCCGGTCTGCCCGGCCACGGTGATCGCGGTGTGGTGCCCGATCACCTGCGCCGCGGCCATCACCGTCGCCTCCGGGATCACCGGGTTGACCTTGCCCGGCATGATTGAACTGCCCGGCTGCAGCGCCGGCAGCTCGACCTCGCCCAGCCCGGCCAGCGGCCCCGAGTTCATCCAGCGCAGGTCGTTGGCGATCTTGATCAGCGCCACCGCCAGCGCGTTGAACTGGCCGGACAGTTCCACCGCGTCATCCTGCGCGGCCAGCCCTTCGAACTTGTTCTGGGCGCTCTCGAAGCGGGTGCCGGTCGCGGCCGACAGCGCGCGCGCCACCTTGCCGCCGAAGCGCGGATCGGCGTTGATGCCGGTGCCGATCGCGGTGCCGCCCAGCGGCAGCCGGCGCAGCCGTTTCAGGGCATCCTCGATGCGTCCCTGCGCCGATTCCAGCTGCGCCGACCACGCGCCGAACTCCTGCGCGAAGGTCAGCGGCATCGCGTCCATCAGGTGGGTGCGGCCGGTCTTGACCACCTTGCCCAGCGCGCGCCCGCGCCGGTCGATGGTGCGGCGCAGGTGCCGGAGCGCCGGCAGCAGCGTCTCCACCGTCTGCAGTTGCGCCGAGACCCGGATGGCGGTGGGAATCACGTCGTTGGAACTCTGGCCGAGGTTGACGTGGTCGTTGGGGTGCACGCGGGTCTTGCCGGCCTTGCCGCCCTGGTTGGCCAGCGTGGCGATCACCTCGTTGGCATTCATGTTCGAGGACGTGCCCGAGCCGGTCTGGTAGACATCGATCGGGAAATGCGCGTCGTGACCACCGGCGGCCACGTCCAGCGCCGCCGCGCGGATCGCCCGGCCCACGCCCTTGGGCAGCAGCCCGAGCCCGGTATTGACCTCGGCGGCACTGGCCTTGATCAGCCCCAGCGCGCGGATGAAGGCGCGCGGCATGCGCTGCCCCGATACCGGGAAGTTCTCCACGGCGCGCTGGGTCTGCGCGCCCCACAAGGCCTCGGCCGGCACCTGCAGCTCGCCCATGCTGTCGTGTTCGATCCGGTATTTCCCGCTCATCGGCATTCTCCCAGCCATTGCCCAAGGAAGGGCCCGAGGATACGCCGCACGCGCGCACGCCGGGGTGCGCGCTGCGCCTGGACCGGCGTCGCGGGCGGCCGGTCCACGCAGGCCGTAGAATATGCGCCCCCGCCCCAGCCCCTGCCCGCCGACATGACCGAAACGTCCCGCCCGGAAGCCGCCCTGCTCGCCCTGTCCCCGCTCGACGGCCGCTATGCGTCCAAGGTCGACGCGCTGCGCCCGATCTTCTCCGAGTACGGCCTGATCCGCGCGCGGGTGAAAGTGGAGATCGAGTGGCTGCTGGCGCTGGCCGCCGAGCCCGGCATCGGCGAGCTGGCTGGCTTTTCCGACGCCGCCAAGGCGCGCCTGCGCGCACTGGCCGATGGTTTCTCGGTGACCGACGCCGCCCGCGTCAAGGACATCGAGCGCACCACCAACCACGACGTCAAGGCGGTGGAGTACTTCATCAAGGAGCGGCTCAAGGACGACGCCGAACTGGCGCCGGCGCTGGAGTTCGTGCATTTCGCCTGCACCAGCGAGGACATCAACAACCTGTCCTACGGCCTGATGCTGGCCGAGGCGCGCAGCCAGGTGCTGCTGCCGACCCTGCAGGGCATCGCCGCCTCGCTGCGCCAGCTGGCCCATGCCCAGGCCGCGCAGCCGATGCTCTCGCGCACCCACGGCCAGACCGCCTCGCCGACCACGCTGGGCAAGGAAGTGGCCAATGTCGTCGCGCGCCTGGAGCGGCAGATCCGCCAGATCGGCGCAGTCGAGCTGACCGGCAAGATCAACGGCGCGGTGGGCAACTACAACGCCCACCTCGTGTCGTACCCGGACGTGGACTGGCCGGCCTTCGCCGAACGCTTCGTCAGCTCGCTGGGCCTGGTGTTCAACCCCTACACCACCCAGATCGAACCGCATGACAACGTCGCCGAGATCGGCGATGCCACGCGCCGCGCCAATACCATCCTGATCGACCTGGCCCGCGACATCTGGGGCTATGTCTCGCTGGGCTATTTCAAGCAGAAGCTCAAGGAAGGCGAAGTCGGCTCCTCGACCATGCCGCACAAGGTCAACCCGATCGACTTCGAGAACGCCGAGGGCAACTTCGGCGTGGCCAACGCGCTGTTCGAACACTTCAGCGCCAAGCTGCCGATCAGCCGCTGGCAGCGCGACCTGACCGACTCCACCGTGCTGCGCGCGCTGGGCACCGCGTTCGGCCACACCCAGGTGGCGCTGGAATCGCTGGCCAAGGGCCTGGGCAAGCTGGAAGTGAACCCGCAGCGCCTGGACGCCGATCTGGACGCGGCCTGGGAAGTCCTGGCCGAAGCCGTGCAGACGGTGATGCGCCGCCACGGCCTGCCCAATCCGTACGAGCAGCTCAAGGCGCTGACGCGCGGCCAGGGCATCACCGCCGAATCGATGCGCGGCTTCATCGAATCGCTGGACCTGCCGGCCGATGCCAAGCAGCGCCTGCGCGAGCTCACCCCCGGCGGCTACGCCGGCCTGGCCGCGCAGCTGGCCCGGGCGATCTGACCGCGGCCCGGCCGATATCCCGCGGGTATCGGGGTTCGCCGCGCGTACAATGGCCAGGCCAGCGCCTGGCCGTTGTCGTATCCGCCGGGGCCATCGCCACTGCCGGCCCCACCCGGCGGCGCCCCCCCCCCCCACGCCGGCCTGCCACCGGCACGCAGCCGGCATCTGGAACAATCGCCGCCAATCGTGTAGAAAAGCGCGGTTGAGGTACCGCCAGCCGCGGTGACCGGCTTTGCCGGGCAGGACGCACGGGCCTGCAAGACGAAGCGCCATGACAGCCACTCCCCCGGGGTGGCTGTCATGGCGCTTTTTTCATGCCCAGGTTTTCAACAGGGGGGATTCATGGGTGCTGTCGACACATCGTGGACGCGGGATGCGGAGGCTATCGAGGCGGACCGGCTGTTCCTGCTGATGCTGGCGCTTCTGGGGATGGCGGCGCTGGCCCATGCACTGGATTCGGGCAGGTGGAGCCTGTTCGTGGTGGCGTGCCTGCCCACGGCCGGGTTCGCCGGATTCCAGGCCTGGCGGTCGCCCGGCACCCGGCGCAGCCGCCTGGCGATCGCACTGGCACTGGCGGCGGCGCTGGCCGCCGCCCCGCCCGCCCTGGGCGATGCCGGCGGCCTGGCCGTCGTTGCCATGCTGCTGTGCTATCGCGACTGGGTGCCGCTGGCACTGGCGGCGACGGGCCTGCTGCTGCCGCAGTTGGCATTGCAGCCGGCCGCCACGGTGGCATGGCCGCATATCGCCTGGGCCGCAGCCATGGCGGGGTTCGCCTGCATGGTCGCCGTGCGGCTGCGGCGTTCCGGTGCGGCGGTGCGCCAGCCTGCCCACGAGGAGCCGCCGGCGACCGCGCCGGCACCCGCCGCAGCGGGCGCCGCCCCCGCCGGCTTCCATGTCGAGGCCGCGCTGTGCGCGCTGCGCACCGGCATGATGATCGCCGACCGCGAGCATCACATCGTCTACGCCAACCAGGCCGTCATCGCGATCCTGCGCAACCAGCGCGGGGAACTGCTCAAGGCCTTTCCCGACTTCGATCCCGAGCGCCTGATCGGCGCCAGCATCCACTGCTTCCACCGTGATCCTGCGCGTATCCGCGCCCTGCTGGATACGCTCGACGGCCCCCATTCCGGGCGCATCCAGATCGGCGAGGCGCATTTCAGCCTGAACGTCACGCCGATGGTCGATGGCGACGGCCAGCGCCATGGCTTCGTCGTCGAATGGCACGACCGCACCGCCGAAACCCGCATGGAGCACGACATCGCCACCATCATCGATGGCGCCGCGCAGGGCCGGCTGGACCAGCGCCTGCACGCCACCGGCGAGGCCGGCCTGATGGGACGCCTGTCGCTGGGCGTGAACCGCCTGCTCGACGCCACCGCCGAGAGCGCCGACGAAATGTGCCAGCTGCTGTCGGCGTTGTCCCGCGGCGACCTGGGCCGGCGCATCACCCGCGATTTCGAGGGGGTGTTCGGGCAGATGAAGACCGATGCCAATGCCACCGCCGAACAACTGGCCGCCATCGTCGCCGGCATCCAGCAATCGGCCGACCACATCTCGGCGGCCGCCACCCGCATCGCCGCCGGCAACGACGAACTGTCGGCGCGCACCGAGCGGCAGGCGGCCACGCTGCGCGAGGCGGCCGCCTCGATGGACCGGCTCACCGCCACCATCGGCGACAACGCCGGGGCGGCGCACCACGCCAGCCAACTGGCCGAGGGCGCAGCGACGGTCGCCCGCCAGGGCGGCGAGGTGGTCGATGAGGTGGTGCTGACCATGCGCGCCATCGAAACCGCCTCGCGCAGGATCGGCGAGATCATCGGGGTGATCGACGGCATCGCCTTCCAGACCAACATCCTGGCCCTGAACGCGGCGGTCGAGGCCGCCCGCGCCGGCGACAGCGGGCGTGGCTTCGCCGTGGTCGCCGCCGAAGTACGCACGCTGGCGCAGCGCTCGGCCATCGCCGCCCATGAGATCAAGGACCTGATCGGCAACTCGGTGGACAGGGTCGCCGACGGCTCGGTGCTGGTGGAGAGGGCGCGCCGCACCATGGTCGACATCGTGTCCTCGGTGCAGCACGTCACCGCCCTCACCGCCGAGATATCGACCGCCTCGCGCGAACAGAGCGCGGGCATCGCGCAGCTCAACCAGACCATCGCGCAGATGGACAGGAGCACGCAGCAGAATGCGCTGCTGGTGCAGGAAACCGGCCGCGCCACCCATGACATGGAGCACGAGGCCGCCGGGCTGGCGCACGCCGCGGCCCGCTTCCGGCTGGCTGCCCCGTTGCCGGGCGCCGCGCCGGAGGTCGCCCGCGCGGCACCGGCGATGGCATGGTGAAAGGATGCCCGCATGCCGGGAAACGATGGAAGCTTTTCACGCAAACATGGAACAGGAACAGATGTCGAGCATGCCCCACCCCACGACCGGCGCCGGACGCGGCCGGCCCGATCCGGAACCGGACGCCGCGCCCGCGGCACCGCCCGCGCCCCCCACCACAGGAATGCGGCATGGCCCGGATCATCTGCACTGACCCGGGGCTGGCCACGCGGCTGCGCACGCTCCTGGCCGAGACCGGCGAGGCCGAGGTCATCCAGCAGAGCTGCGACTGCGACCGCGCACCGCTGTGCCGTTGGCTCGACCCCGATCCGCTGGGGCCCAGCGGGCAGGTGCAGGCCACGCTGTACGAGGCCATCGAAACCCTGGAGCGCAGCCGGCACGCCTTCCGCTCGCGCGAGATGGGGCAGCTGCGGCAACGCCTTACCCGCCTGCTGGAGGATCTGGCAGGCGCCGCTTGACCCGGGTGCCGCGCCGCGCGCGGACCCGCTTTGCCGGGCAGGACGCACGGGCCTGCAAGACGAAGCGCTGCGACGGCCGTTCCCGACGGGACGGCCGCCACGGCGCTTTTTTCATGCTGGTCTTCAACGCAAGAGGAAACCATGGGTGCCGTCGACACACTGCAGGAGCTGATGCGGCGCATTGGCCTGGGGCAGGCAGAGATCAGTGAACGCGGCCGCCTGCTGGAATGGCGGCAGGACGATGCGCAGCGCCTGAACGAAAACGCCGCGCGCATGGCCGACGCGCAGGCCGCCTTCATCGAGCGGCTCTACCGCCATCTCGACGACTTTCCCGCCCCGGCCGCGCTGCTCGGCGACGCGGGCACCGTGCACCGGCTCAAGCAACGGCAGCTGGAGTACTACCAGCGGCTGTGGCAGGGCCCCTACGACCGCGACTACATCGACAACCGCCTGCGCATCGGCCTGATCCACCACATCAACGGGGTCGAACTGAAGTGGTACCTGGCCGCCTACCGGCTGTACCTGGAACAGATGCTGGCCCCGCTGTGCGGCCAGGGCGCCGACGCGCAGCTGTTTTCCAGCCTGCTCAAGGCGGTGTTTTTCGACATGACCCTGGCCATCGACACCTACAGCGCCGCCCAGCGCAAGGCGCTGGAGGACAGCGAGGCCCGCTTCGCGCGCGCCCTGCGCGGCGCCCATGACGGGATCTGGGACTGGCACCCGGGCGCGGACACGCTCTACGTCTCCGAACGCTGGGCCGAAATGATCGGGCTGGAGCGGCGCAACCTCGGCCAGACCAGCGACGCCTGGTTTTCCCGCGTCCATCCCGATGACCTGCCGGGCCTGCACCAGGCCATCAATGCGCACCTGCACGGCGAATCGCACTGGATCCACCACGAGTACCGCATCCGCTGCCGCAATGGCGACTGGCTGTGGGTGCTCAGCCGCGGCGTGGCCGAGGCCGAACGCGACGGGCAGCTGCGCATCACCGGCTCGCAGAGCGACATCAGCCGGCGCAAGGCCGTCGAGCACCAGTTGCACCACGCCGCCCGCCACGATCCGCTGACCGGGCTGGCCAACCGCCTGCGCCTGGACGAACTGCTCCTGCACACCCAGCGCCAACTGCACGAAACCGGCAACGGCCAGGCCGCGGTGCTGTTCATCGACCTGGACCGCTTCAAGCTCATCAACGACAGCTTCGGCCACCTGTTCGGCGACGGCGTGCTGGTCGAGGTCGGCCGCCGGCTCGCGCAGTGCCTGCGCGCCGACGACCACCTGTTCCGTTTCGGCGGCGACGAATTCGTGGTGCTGCTGGCCGACCCCGGCAGCGCCGGGCGCGCCGAACAGGTCGCCCAGCGCATCCTCGGCCACCTGCACCAGCCGATGCGCGTGGACGAACGCACCCTGGTGGTCAACGCCAGCATCGGCATCGCCACCCTGCAGGCCAGCGCCGACCTGAACGACGCCCTGCAGGCCGCCGACCTCGCCCTGCACCAGGCCAAGCAGGCCGGCAAGGCCCAGTTCGCCCACTACAGCGCCGGGCTGCAGGCCAGCGCGCAGCGCCAGCTGGAACTGGAGAGCGCGCTGGGCCAGGCGCTGGCACGCAGCGAGTTCGTGCTGCACTACCAGCCGATCCACCGCCTGGACGCGCACGACCCGCCGATGGTCGGGGTCGAGGCGCTGCTGCGCTGGCGCCACGACGGGCGCCTGGTTCCGCCGCTGGAGTTCATCCCCTCGCTGGAGGAATCCGGGGAAATCGTCCAGGTCGGCGACTGGGTGCTGCGCGAGGCCTGCCGGCAGACGCGGGCCTGGCAGCTGGCCGGGCACCGCCACCTGTACTGTTCGGTCAACCTGTCCCGGCGCCAGCTGCAGCAGGACGATTTCGTCGCGCGGGTGGTCGCCATCCTCGATGACACCGGCCTGCCCGCGGCCAGCCTGGTGCTGGAAATCACCGAGACCCACCTGATGCAGGACAGCAACGCCACCCTGGGCGCGCTGCGGCGCCTGGCCGCGCTGGGCGTGCGGCTGGCGCTGGACGACTTCGGCACCGGCTATTCATCGCTGGGTTACCTCAAGCGCTTCCCGCTGCACATGCTGAAGATCGACAAGAGCTTCATCGCCGGCCTGCCCGGCGACGCCGAGCTGGGGGTGATCAGCCGCGCCATCATCGGCCTCGGCCACAGCCTCGGCCTGGAGGTGGTGGCCGAGGGCGTCGAGCACGCCCGCCACCTGGAGTTCCTGCGCGCCGAGGGCTGCCCGCTGGCCCAGGGCTACGGCTTCAGCCCGCCCTGCCCGGCCGCGGTGCTGGAGCGCCTGCTCCAGGACGGTGCTGCGTCACCGCCGCTGGCGGCCCCGCATCCGGCGGCGCTAGGCGCGTCGGCGGCGACTGGGTGACAATGCGGTTTCCGTCGGCGGACACCGCCGCCCCCGTTTTCCAATGGTATTGCGCGCGATGAAAAAGACCTCCTCCTCCCTGCCCCTCGAGATCAGGGCCAGCGCCCGCCATCCGCTGGGCATGCCCGCCGAGCGCTTCCTGCGCGACTACTGGCAGAAGCGCCCGCTGCTGATCCGTGGCGCGTTCCCGGATTTCCAGACCCCGGTGATGCCCGAAGACCTGGCCGGGCTGGCCTGCGAAGAAGGCTCGCTGGCGCGCCTGGTCACCCACGACCGCGCCACCGACGGCTGGACGCTGCGCAACGGCCCGTTCCGCGAAGAGGATTTCCCGGGCATGCCCGACCACGACTGGACCCTGCTGGTGCAGGACGTGGACAAATGGGACCCGGACGTGCGCGCGCTGATCGAGCACTTCAACTTCCTGCCGCGCTGGCGCATGGACGACGTGATGATCAGCTTCGCCGCCACCGGCGGCTCGGTCGGCGCCCATGTCGACCAGTACGACGTATTCCTGCTGCAGGCCCACGGCCACCGCCGCTGGCAGATCGACGCCAGTGAATCGACCAAAGGCAAGCGCCCGCCGCTGGATTTCCGCCCCGACGTCGAACTGAAGCTGCTGCGCAAGTTCAAGCCGACCCACGACTGGGTGCTGGAACCGGGCGACATGCTGTACCTGCCGCCGAACGTGCCGCACCACGGCGTCGCCGAAGATCCCTGCCTGACGTTCTCCTTCGGCATGCGCGCGCCGTCCTCGGCCGAGCTGATCAGCGACTGGCTGGATGACCTGGTGGCCGACGCCGACGAGGCCATCCGCTACCAGGACCCGGACCTGAAGCTGCCGGAAGACCCCAACGAGATCGACGCGGCAGCGATGAAGCGCGTGGTCACCGCGCTCAATGCGCTGCGCATGAACGACCCCGACCGCCTGGGCGACTGGTTCGGCCGCTTCATCACCACCTACCGCGCCGCCGGCGACATCCTGCCCTCGCAGGCCCCGCCCGCCCCCACGGACGTGGACGGGGTGCTGGACGAGGGTGGCCTGCTCGAGCGCCATCCGTGGGCGCGGCTGGCCTGGCGTCGCGCCACCCGCGGTGCCGTGCTGTACAGCAGCGGCCATGCCTTCCCGTTGCCGGTCAAGGACGCGCAGGGCCTGGCCGCGGCCGAACGGATCGATGCGCCGCTGTTCCGCAAGTTGTCGGCCAAGGGCCGCAGCGCGGTGATGGAACTGCTTGCCGGCGGCCACTACCAGTTGCTCGACGCCGAGACCCTGGCGGCGATGCAGGCCGAGCAGGACGCGCTCGACGTCATGGAAGAAGCGTTCGATGACGCGTTCGACGACGAAGCCGACGCACCCGAGCTGGAAATCGAGGTGTTCGAGTACGCCCAGGCCGGCGAAGGCGAGCCGGCCAGCGGCGCCATCGACACCGTGCAGGTGAACGAGGAAGGCGTCGAGGTCGTGGTGATCTGCGACGACGGCGACGACGAGGACGGCCCGGCGGCATGACGCCGGCGGCGTTCCATGTCGAGGCGGCCGACTACGCCACGCGGCAGGCGCTGCTGCACGGCGTGCGCCACGCCGTGTTCGTCGGCGAACAGCAGGTCCCGGCCACGCTGGAACGCGATGACCTGGACCCGCTCAGCCATCACGTCCTGGCGCTGGATGCCGATGGCCATGCCATCGGCACCGGCCGGCTGACGCCGCAGCATCGCATCGGCCGCATGGCGGTGCTGGCCGGATGGCGCGGCAAGGGCGTCGGCGAGGCGCTGCTGCAGGCCCTGGTGGCCGAGGCGGCACGCCGTGGCTGGGGCGAGGTGACCCTGCATGCCCAGGTCCACGCCCGCGATTTCTATGCCCGCAACGGCTTCCTGCCCGAGGGCGCGCCGTTCACCGAGGCCGGCATCGTCCACCAGACCATGCGCCGCCGCATGGATGGCGCCATGCGCGTGCAGGATGCCGACCAGGCCGAGGCGGCCATGGCGACGGTGATCCACCGCGCCCGCCGCAGGCTCCTGCTCGGCTGCCGCGGCGGCGATACCGCGCTGCTCGCGCAACCGGCGGTGCTGCAGGCGCTGCGCCACTTCGCCACCCGCCGCCACGACAAGCAGGCCCTGGTACTGCTCCACGATGGCGAGCCCGCGGCCATGCCCACGGCGCTGCTGGCGCTGTTGCAGCGACTGCCCAGCGTGTTCGCGCTGCGCCTGCCGGCGGACCCGGGCGACCCGTCGCTGGCGCCGGCCAGCGTCATCAATGACAACGGCGACTGCTACTTTCGTCCAATGGGCGACCGCTTCGAGGGCGAGCTGTGCCTGGACATGCCCGCACCGGCCCGCCAGCAGGACGCGCTGTTCCAGCGCGCATGGGACGCGGCGACGGTCTGCGAAGGGTTCCGGACGCTCGGCATCTGAGCGCTGTCGGGTGCGGTCAACGCATGGCCCGACATTAACCCGGGGGACAGCGTGTGTGCCCCTTCCTGTCCCCGCGAGGGTATAATTCAGCGGTTTCAACACGCCCGCGCGGCGCCCTGCTGCAAGGTCCCCGCCGGTTCCAGAAGCCATACCCCACAAGCGAATCCGACCCTCCATCGTGGACAATCTCCTGAAGCAGTTTGCGCAGTCATCGCAACTCGCCGGCGGCAACGCCTCCTATATCGAGGACCTGTACGAGCAGTACCTCGTCTCCCCGGACAGTGTGGACCCCAAATGGAAGTCCTACTTCGACGGTTTCAAGGGCCGCGAGGCAGGTGATGTCCCGCATTCGGCCGTCATCGCCCACATCGCCGAAGCCGGCCGCAACGCCTCCAGCGCCGTGGCCGGCAGCGCCGGCGGCGACGAGCGCGAGCGCAACGTCGGACGCCTGATCACCGCCTACCGCTCGCGCGGCCACCTCGGCGCGCAGCTCGACCCGCTGGGCCTGACCCCGCCGGTCAACCCGCCCGACCTGGGCCTCGCCTTCCACCACCTGTCCGACGCCGACCTCAACGACGAGTTCAGCACCGGCGGCGTCGGCGGCCAGCCGCGCATGAAGCTGCGCGACCTGCTGGCGCGCCTGAAGGCGACCTACACCGGCTCCATCGGCGCCGAGTTCATGTACATCGCCGAAGTCGACCAGCGCCAGTGGCTGTACCAGCGCCTGGAAAACGCCGGCGGCAACTACCACCTCGATGCCGACACCCAGCGCCGCACGCTCGAGCGCCTGACCGCCGCCGAGGGCCTGGAACGCTACCTGCACACCAAGTACGTCGGCCAGAAGCGCTTCTCGCTGGAAGGCGGCGACTCGCTGATCCCGATGATGGACACGGTGATCCGCGGCGCCGGCAAGGACGGCGTCAAGGACGTGGTGATCGGCATGGCCCACCGCGGCCGCCTGAACGTGCTGGTCAACACCCTGGGCAAGAACCCGCGCAAGCTGTTCGACGAATTCGAAGGCCGCTTCGAGCACGACGACCGTGCCGTCGCCGGCGACGTGAAGTACCACATGGGCTTCTCGGCCGACGTCGCCACCGCCGGCGGCCCGGTGCACCTGGCACTGGCATTCAACCCGTCGCACCTGGAGATCGTCGACCCGGTGGTCGCCGGCTCGGTGCGTTCGCGCCAGGAACGCCGCGGCGACGCCGCGCGCAAGCAGGTCATGCCGATCCTGATCCACGGCGACGCCGCGTTCGCCGGCCAGGGCGTGGTGATGGAGCTGTTCCAGATGTCGCAGGCGCGCGGCTTCGCCGTCGGCGGCACCATGCACATCGTCATCAACAACCAGGTCGGCTTCACCACCTCCAACCGCGACGACTCGCGCTCGACCCTGTACTGCACCGACATCGCCAAGATGGTCGGCGCACCGGTCCTGCACGTGAACGGCGACGACCCGGAAGCGGTGGTGTTCGCCGCGCAGCTGGCCTACGACTTCCGCCAGCAGTTCCACAAGGACGTCGTGATCGACCTGGTGTGCTACCGCCGCTGGGGCCACAACGAAGCCGACGAGCCGGCGATCACCCAGCCGCTGATGTACCAGGTGATCCGCAAGCACAAGACCACCCGCGAGCTGTATGCCGAGAAGCTCGAGGCCGCCGGCGTGATCCCCGCCAACGGCGGCAAGGCGCTGGTCGATGCCTACCGCGACAAGCTCGATTCGGGCGAAGTCACCACCGAGCTGGCGCAGGTCGAGAAGACCCCGCCGACCAGCAAGCTGTACGTGGACTGGCCGAAGCTGCTGGCCGGCAAGCTGTCCGACCCGGTCAGCACCCAGGTGCCGATGGCCGAGCTGGCCCGCCTGGCCAAGCTGATCAACACCATCCCCGAGGGCGTGGAACTGCACTCGCGCGTGGCCAAGGTCTATGACGACCGCCGCAGGATGGCCGCCGGCGAGATCCCGGGCGACTGGGGCTTTGCCGAAAACCTGGCCTACGCCACCCTGCTCGACCAGGGCCATGGCCTGCGCCTGGTCGGCCAGGACGTCGGCCGTGGCACCTTCACCCACCGCCACGCGATCCTGCACGACCAGAAGACCGACGCCTATTACCTGCCGCTGCGCCAGCTGGTGCAGTCGCCGGAGCAGGCCACCATCATCGATTCGCTGCTCAGCGAGGAAGCGGTGATGGCCTATGAATACGGCTTCTCCACCACCGATCCGAACACGCTGTGCATCTGGGAAGGCCAGTTCGGCGACTTCGCCAACGGCGCCCAGGTGGTGATCGACCAGTTCATCGCCTCCGGCGAGGCCAAGTGGGGCCGCATCTCCGGCCTGACCCTGCTGCTGCCGCACGGCTACGAAGGCCAGGGCCCGGAACACAGCTCGGCGCGCCTGGAGCGCTTCCTGCAGCTGTGCGCGCTGGAGAACATGCTGGTCTGCGTGCCGTCGACCCCGGCTCAGGCGTTCCACATGCTGCGCCGCCAGCTGTGCATGACCACCCGCAAGCCGCTGGTGGTGATGTCGCCCAAGTCGCTGCTGCGCCACAAGCTGGCGGTCTCGACCCTGGACGAGCTGGCCAATGGCGAATTCCAGCACCTGATCGGCGACGCCAACGCCGACGCCAAGAAGGTCAAGCGCGTGGTGCTGTGCTCGGGCAAGGTCTACTACGACCTGCTGGAAGACCAGACCAAGCGCGGCCAGGACGACGTGGCCATCATCCGCGTGGAGCAGCTGTACCCGTTCCCGCGCACGCTGCTGGCCGCCGAACTGAACAAGTACGGCAAGGCCGCGGACGTGGTGTGGTGCCAGGAGGAGCCGATGAACCAGGGCGCCTGGTACCAGATCCGCCACCACCTGCAGGCCTGCCTGGCCGACGGCCAGAACCTGCACTACGCTGGCCGCCCGCGTTCGCCGTCGCCGGCCGTCGGCCACATGGCCGACCACCTGCGCGAACTGCAGCAGCTGCTTGCCGATGCGCTGGTCAATCTCTTCAACGACCAGTTCGCTGAATAACTCTCCCCCTTTCACCAAGAATACGAACCAGGAAGCCCCTGCATGGCCACCGAAGTCAAAGCCCCGGTACTGCCCGAATCCGTCGCTGACGGCACCATCGCCACCTGGCACAAGAAGGTCGGCGACGCCGTCAAGCGCGACGAAAACCTGCTTGACCTGGAAACCGACAAGGTCGTACTCGAGGTCCCGTCGCCGGTCGATGGCGTGATCAAGGAGATCAAGTTCGCCGAAGGCGCCACCGTGACCAGCAGCCAGGTCGTGGCGATCATCGAGGAAGGCGCGGTTGCCGCCGCTCCGGCCCCGGCTGCCGCCGAGGCACCGAAGGCTGCGGCTGCGGCCCCGGCCCCGGCTGCTGCCGCCGCCGCGCCGGCCCCGGCCGCCAAGTCGGCCGCCGACAGCCTGCCGCCGGGCGCCCGCTTCTCGGCCATCACCGAAGGCGTGAACCCGGCCGATGTCGCCGGCACCGGCCGCCATGGCGCGGTGACCAAGGAAGACATCGTCAACTTCGCCCGCAACGGCGGCGTCGGCAAGGCCGGTGGCGCGCGTCCGGAAGAACGCGTGCCGATGACCCGCATGCGCAAGCGCATCGCCGAGCGCCTGATGCAGTCCAAGGAATCCATCGCCATGCTGACTTCGTTCAACGAAGTCAACCTGGCCAAGGTCTCGGCCGCGCGCAAGGAACTGCAGGACGAGTTCCAGAAGGCCCATGGCATCAAGCTGGGCTTCATGAGCTTCTTCGTGAAGGCCGCTGCCAATGCGCTGCAGCGCTTCCCGCTGGTCAACGCCTCGGTCGACGGCGACGACATCATCTACCACGGCTATTCGGACATCTCCATCGCCGTGTCCACCGACAAGGGCCTGGTGACCCCGGTGCTGCGCAACGTCGAGCGCATGTCCTTCGCCGAGATCGAGCAGGGCATCGCCGACTACGCCAAGAAGGCGCGTGACGGCAAGCTGGCCCTGGACGACCTGCAGGGCGGCACCTTCACCGTCACCAACGGCGGCACCTTCGGCTCGCTGATGTCGACCCCGATCGTCAACCCGCCGCAGAGCGCCATCCTCGGCATGCACACGATCAAGGAGCGCCCGATCGCCGAGAACGGCCAGGTCGTGATCGCGCCGATGATGTACATCGCGCTGTCCTACGACCACCGCATCATCGACGGCAAGGACGCGGTGCAGTTCCTGGTGGACATCAAGAACCAGCTGGAAAACCCGGGCCGCATGCTGTTCGGTCTGTAAGACCCGCCGACCCCTCCCCCGGCGGAGGGGTCGGTCGCTCCGGGGCCGGCCCAGCGCCCGCCCCTTCCCCGGCGCCCCGCGCCACCGGCTTCGCCCCCGAGGCCGAAGGAAAGCACCAAGGAACCTCAAATGGCTGAACAATTCGACGTCGTCGTCATCGGTGCCGGCCCGGCCGGCTACCACGCCGCCATCCGCGCCGCCCAACTGGGCCTGAAGACCGCCTGCATCGACGCGGCGCTGGGCAAGGACGGCAAGCCGGCACTGGGCGGCACCTGCCTGCGCGTGGGCTGCATCCCGTCCAAGGCACTGCTGGATTCCTCGCGCCAGTACTGGAACATGGGCCACATCTTTGGCGACCACGGCATCAGCTTCAAGGACGCCAAGATGGACGTCGAGAAGATGGTCGGCCGCAAGGACGCCATCGTGAAGCAGTTCACCGGTGGCATCGCCCAGCTGTTCAAGGCCAACAAGGTCGCCGCCTACTACGGCTTCGGCCAGCTGCAGGCCGGCAACGTCGTCAAGGTCAAGCAGCATGACGGCACCGAGGTCGAGCTGAAGGGCACCAACGTCATCATCGCCGCCGGCTCGGACTCGATCGAACTGCCGTTCGCCAAGTTCGACGGCGAGACCATCGTCGACAACGTCGGCGCGCTGGATTTCACCGAAGTGCCGGGCCGCCTGGCGGTGATCGGCGCCGGCGTGATCGGCCTGGAACTGGGCAGCGTGTGGAAGCGCCTGGGCGCCGAAGTGACCATCCTCGAGGCGCTGCCGGAGTTCCTGGCCGCCGCCGATGCCGAAGTGGCCAAGGTCGCCGCACGCGAGTTCAAGAAGCAGGGCCTGGACATCAAGCTCGGCGCCAAGGTCAGCAAGACCGACGTGACCGGCAAGGGCAAGAAGAAGGAAGTGGTGGTCACCTACACCGACGGTGAAGGCGAGAAGACCCTGACCGTGGACAAGCTGCTGGTGGCCGTGGGCCGCCGCGCCGCGACCAAGGGCCTGCTGGCCGATGGCACCGGCGTGCAGGTCAACGAGCGCGGCCAGATCGTGGTCGACGAGCACTGCCACACCGGCGTCGACGGCGTCTGGGCGGTCGGCGACTGCGTGCGCGGCCCGATGCTGGCGCACAAGGGCTTCGAGGAAGGCATCGCGGTTGCCGAGCTGATCGCCGGCCTGCCGGGCCATGTCAATTTCGACACCATCCCGTGGGTCATCTACACCGAGCCGGAACTGGCCTGGGTCGGCAAGACCGAAGCCCAGCTCAAGGCCGAGGGCATCCCGTACAAGGCCGGCAGCTTCCCGTTCGCCGCCAACGGCCGTGCCGTGGCGATGATCGAGCCGGCCGGCTTCGTCAAGGTGCTGGCCCATGCCGAAACCGACCGCGTGCTGGGCATGCACCTGGTCGGCGCCAATGTCTCCGAACTGGTGCACGAGGGCGTGCTGACCATGGAGTTCAGCGGCTCGGCCGATGACCTGGCCCGCATCTGCCACGCCCACCCGTCGCTGTCGGAAGTGATCCACGACGCGGCGATGGCGGTCAGCAAGCGCGCCATCCACAAGGCCAACTGAGCGACACCGGCCTGACCGAGAAGGCTCCGCCCCGGCGGAGCCTTCTTGCTTTTGCATTCCCCAGATCGCGCCCTGTCCATCTACGCGATCCGCACACCTCCCCGGCAGGAACCTCCATGAAATCCATCTGCGTCTACTGCGGCTCCAACCCCGGCGCCAATCCCCTGTACATCGAGCGCGCCACCGCACTGGGCACGCGCATCGCCCATGAAGGCCTGCGCCTGATCTACGGTGGCGGCCGCACCGGGCTGATGGGCGCGGTGGCCGATGGCGTACTGGCCGCCGGCGGCGAGGTCACCGGCGTGATCCCGCAGCACCTGGTGGACATGGAAGTCGCGCACCAGGGCGTGACCACGCTGGAAATCGTCGGCTCCATGCACGAGCGCAAATCGCGCATGTTCGACCTGTCCGATGCCTTCGTCGCCCTGCCCGGCGGCTTCGGCACCGCGGAAGAGATCTTCGAGATGCTGACCTGGCGCCAGCTCGGCATCGGCAAGAAGCCCTGCGCCTTCCTCGACGTCGACGGCTTCTACGCGCAGCTGATCGGCATGATCGACCACATGGTGGAAGAACGCTTCCTGCACCCCGAGCAGCGCCAGGACCTGTGGTACGGCGAGGATGCCGGGCAGATGCTGGCATGGATGCGCGCGTACTCGCCGGCGCAGGCGGAGAAGTGGTTCGACGAAAAACTGCGCGCAGCGTTGCGGTAAGCCCACTGGCACGACGTTGCGGCAGGTCCACTGGCGCGTGGCGACGCGGTGGACTTCGCTGGCGCCTCCTTCCCTGCCTGGCGCGGTTCGACGAAAAACTGCGCGCAGCGTTGCGGTAAGCCCACTGGCGCGTGGCGACGCGGTGGACTTCGCTGGCGCCTCCTTCCCTGCCTGGCGCGGTTCGACGAAAAACTGCGCGCAGCGTTGCGGTAAGCCCACTGGCACGACGTTGCGGCAAGCCCACTGGCGCGTGGCGACGCGGTGGACTTCGCTGGCGCCTCCTTCCCTGCCTGGCGCGGTTCGACGAAAGACTGCGCGCAGCGTTGCGGTAAGTCCACTGTCACGTGGCGACGCGGCCGGCATCAACGGCGCCTCGCTTCCAGCAGGGCGCGGTTGGACGAGAAACTGCGCGCTGCGTTGCGGCAAGCCCATTGGCGCGCAGCGACGCGGCAGGCTTCGCCCGCGCCTGGTTCCATCCGTGGCGCGGCATCCGCCACGCGACGACGCAGCGGCTCACGCTGTCTTGTGCAGCGTCACCTCGCGCGGCATCGGGTGGCCCAGCAGATAGCCCTGGCCGAAATTGCAGCCCATCTCGAACAGGGTGCGCAGCTGGCGCTCGTCCTCCACGCCCTCGCCGATGGTCTCGATGCCGAGGGTCCGCGCCAGCGACACCACGCCCTCGACCAGCGCCTGCGTGCTCTTGCCGTTGTCGGCATGCAGCCCGGCCACGAAGCTGCGGTCGATCTTCAGCGCACTGATCGGGAACCGGTGCAGGTAGGACAGCGCCGAATAGCCGGTGCCGAAATCGTCCAGCTGCACCACGATACCGCGCTCGCGCAGCTGGTAGAGCGTGCGCAGCGTGCGCGGGGCATCCTCCAGCAGCGCCATCTCGGTGATTTCCACCCGCAGCCGGCCCGGGTCGGCGGCGGCCGCATCCAGCAGCCCGAGCAGGCGCGCGGCGAACTCGGACGAACGGAAGTGGCGCGGCGAGACATTCACCGAAACGTAGCCCGAGGCGGTACCGGCCAGGTCGCGCACCACCTGCTCGTAGATCAGCCAGTCCACCTGTTCGATCAGGCCGCTTTCCTCGCCCAGCGAGATGAACTCGCCCGGCAGCAGCAGCCCCCTGCCCTCGTGCTGCCAGCGCAGCAGCGCCTCGTGGCCGACCACGCTGCCGTCGGCCAGCGACACGATGGGCTGGTAGAACGGCAGGAAATCGTTGTTGATGATGGCCCGGCGCAGGTCCGCTTCCAGCTCCAGGCTCTGCAGCGACTGCTCGCGCATGGCCTCGTCGAACAGCATGCAGCGGTCCTGGCCCATGCCCTTGGCCCGGTACATCGCGGCATCGGCGTCACGCAGCAGTTCGGCGCCGGACGTGTAGCGCGGGCTCCACAGTGCAATGCCGATGCTGCCGGAAGGAAACAGTTCGCGCCCGTCGACCCACATCGAATGTTCCAGCGAGCGCAACAGCCGGCGGCCCACCTCCATCGCGCTCTTGGCGCCGTCGCAGCGCACCAGCAGCGCGAACTCGTCGCCACCCAGGCGCGCCACCACGTCGTCGCTGCGCAGCATGCCGACCAGGCGCTGCGCCACCTCCACCAGCATGCGGTCGCCGGCGGCGTGGCCAATGCTGTCGTTGACCCACTTGAAGCGGTCCAGGTCGAGGAACAGCAGCGCGAACAACGGGCCCATGCCCAGTTGCGCGTGCTCGATGGCTTCTTCCAGCTTTTCCAGCAACTGCAGGCGGTTCGGCAGGCCGGTCAGCACGTCGTGCATCGCCAGGTGGGTCAGGCGCTGCTCCACGCGCATGCGTTCGCCGATCTGCGCCAGCAGCTTCTGGTTGACCTCGCCCAGTTCGCGGGTGCGCTCGGCCACGCGCCGCTCCAGTTCGGCATGCGCCTGCAGCAGGCGGTTGCGGTCGCGCTGCCGCGCCAGGCTGTTGCCGATGTTGCGCGCCACGAACGCCAGCAGCCGCTGGTCGTGCGCGGTGAAGCTGACCTGCGGGCTGTAGCTCTGCACCGCGATCACGCCCACCACTTCGTCGTCGCTGAACAGCGGAACACCCAGCCAGCACTGCGACTTGGCGCCGAACTCGCGCACCTCGCCGCGCGCGATCAGCTGGTCGATCTCCGCCCGCGTCGCCAGCAGCGGCTGGCCGCTGCGGATGGTGTACTCGGTCAGGCCGCCGCTGAACGCGCGCGAGGCGCGCACCCGGTTGAACTCGTCCACCGAATAGACGAAATCCAGCCCGTCGCCCTGCTCGTTGACCAGCGCGATGTAGAAATTGCTCGCGTCCAGCAGGCCGCCGATCACCCGGTGCACTTCGGCATGGAACACCGCCTGGCTGCCACCGCTCATCGCCAGTTCGGAAACATTGAACAGCGCCGCCTGCAGCGCCTCGGCGCGCCGCCGCTCCTGGATCTCCTCCTGCAGGCTGGCATTGGCCCGTTCCAGTTCCAGCGTGCGCCGCTGCACGTGCTGCTCCAACTGCACATGCGCCTGGCGCCGGTCCATCGCGGTCAGGATGTGCTTGGCCACGAAATTGAGCACCGCCCGGTCCTCGTCGCCGTACTGCACGCCGCTCTCGTAGCTCTGCACCACGATCGCGCCGCACACGGTACCGTCGCGCCACATCGGCACGCCCAGCCAGTCGGCGCTGTCCGGGCCGCTATGCACCGAATGCTGCCGGTCCAGCACCTGCAGCAGCTCGCGCGAGGGGCCATGCATCGTCTTGCCCAGGCGCAGCACCGCGAAGGTCAGGCTGTCCTGCATTTCCTCGAAGCGGAAACGCCGCTCCGGATGCGGCGCGAAGTTGTCCAGGTTGTCCGCGAAGTACAGGAAACGCAGGCTGCTCTGGTGCTCGTCGCATTCGACGATGTAGCAGTTGTCCGCATACATCAGCGTGCACAGGATGCGATGGAACTGGGCCAGCATCTGCGGCATTTCCAGGTCGCTGCCGGCCAGGTCGGCGATCTCGAACAGGGCCCGCTGCAGGCGCTTGGCGCGCTCGAGCTGTTCGATCTGCACGCCCTGCCGCAACGACACCAGCACCGCCGCGACCAGGGCGTGCGCGGTACCCAGCCAGGCCTGTCGCTGCGCATCGGAGAAGCTGGCGTCGATCTCGGCCAGCACCACGATGCGGGCACCGTCGTCACCGTCGGTCCAGCGTTCCACCAGCGGCTGCCGCAGGCCGCCCGGCAACGGCGCGCCGGCCAGCAGCCCGCGCACGGCCCCGCGCAATCCATCCGCTCCCGGGCTGACGCAATCGCCCTGCCCGAGCACCGCGTCGTCCCAGGCCAACGCCACGGCGCTGCCCTGTGGCAGCAGGCCATGCAGCGTCGCCACCACGCGGTTGGTGGGCGAATCGGTGTCCACGCGGCCGTTGCCGGCATGCACGTCGAGTTGGCTGTGGGACATGATCTCCATGCGTGTTCCGGGTTCCGGCACTCCGGAACTCCCCTGTCGCAGCATAATGCCGCAACCCCCGCCTCCGGTGCGCCCGCATCGGGATTGGCTGAACCCGCCCCGCCCCCTGCCCGGCGGCGACTAGGCAGTGGCGCGGCGAGCGCTTAGGCTGGGGCGCGTGGATACCGCCCTGCAAGCCCCGACCGACGAAGCGCTGATGCTGGCCTACGCCGAAGGCGACGGCGAAGCCTTCGCCGAGCTGTATGCGCGCCATCGCGCGCGGCTGTTCCACTACCTGCTGGGCCAGCTGCGCGACCGCTCGCTGGCCGAGGAATTGTTCCAGGACGTGTGGCAGCGGATGATCCTGGCCCGCTCGCGCTGGAAGCCGGAGGCGAGCTTCGCCACCTGGCTGTTCCGCATCGCCCACAACCGCCTGAACGACCACTGGCGCGCGGCGCGGCACCGGCCCGCCGCCCCGGACGATGCCGACCAGCGCACCGCGCGCCTGGCCGACGCCTGCACCCCGGAACTGCTGGCCGACGAGCAGGACGAGCGGCTGCGGCTGCGCCAGGCCATGGCCGAATTGCCGCAGGAGCAGCAGGAAGTCCTGATCCTGCGCCTGGAGCAGGAACTGAGCCTGGAGGAGATCGGGCAGATCACCGGCGTGGGCCGGGAAACCGTCAAGTCGCGGCTGCGCTATGCGATGGACAAGCTGCGCGCGAGGTTGAGCGAATGAACACGTCCGAACCCCTGACTCCCGAAGAGCGCGAACTGGCACGGCTGCTGGGCCGTCCCGCCGCAGGCATCGCGCCGTCGGCGCGGATCGATGCGGCCATCGCCGCGCTCGCGCGCGAACCCGCCGCATCCGCGCCGGCCCCGCGCCCCTCCGCGCCACCGGCCATGTTCAGCGCCGGCGGCCCGACACGGCGCGGCTGGCGCCGCGGACTGGTGTCGTCGCTGGCCGTCGCCGCCTCGCTGGTGCTGGTTGTCGGCCTGGCCTGGCAGTTGCGGCCCGCGCCGCCAGCGCTGCCCGCGGCCACGCTGCCAGCCCCAACGGCCGCCGCGGATGCGCGCGACGCGGCCGCACCGGCGGCGTCGATGCCCGCGCCAGCGCCCTTCATCCCCGCGCCCGGGGTGGCGGCAGCACCCGCGCGCCCCCCCGCCGACACCCCCGCACGGAAACCGGCAGCGCCCTCCCGGGCCGCACCTTCACCGGTGCGCGTGCCGGTCGCACCCGCGCCGCCTCCGCCGGCAGCGGCGACCGCGCCGGAACCGGCCGCATCCACCTACGCGCTGGAACCGGCTCCGGTTGCCGCGGAGAAGGCAGCGGCGCAGCCGGAGATGCGTCTGCGCGCCGCCCCGGCGGCCGCACCCGCCGATGCACCGGTGCGCACCTCCGCCCCGGCGCTGCGCGAGCAGGCCCGGGTCGCGGTCGTGCCGGCGGCACCGGCCGCTGTCGACGCGGACGCGGACGCGCGGCTTCCGCGCCGGCAATGGCTGGAGCGCATCCGCGCGCGTCGTGCAGAGGGCGACCTGGACGGCGCACGTGCCAGCCTGGAGCGCTTCGTGCAGACCTACCCGGAAGCCCGCATCCCGCGCGATCTGCGGCCGCTGCTGGGCAACTGAGCGGCGCCGGGCCGGCGGCCGCGGCGACCGCGCCTGGCCAGGGCGGCAAACCATCGGCCAGCGGCCTAGAATGGGGACGATGCCCGATACCCTCGCCGCGCCCGCCAGCCACCTGCTGGAGATCAAGCACAGCCGTTTTCTTGCCCAGGCCACGCCGATCGGCAACGCGGCCGATGCGCTGTCCTTCGTCGCCGCGGTCTCGGTGGCCGATGCCACCCACAACTGCTGGGCATACCGCTGCGGCAACGAGTACCGCTCCAGCGACGACGGCGAGCCGGCCGGCACCGCCGGTCGCCCGATCCTGGCCGCGATCGACGGCCAGGGCTATGACCGCGTCGCGGTGGTGGTGACCCGCTGGTACGGCGGCATCAAGCTCGGCGCCGGCGGCCTGGTGCGCGCCTACGGTGGCACCGCGGCCGAATGCCTGCGGCTGGCGCCGCGCCTGCCGCTGGTGGCGATGTGCCGGTTGCGGCTGGCCTGCCCGTTCGACGAACTCGGCACCGTGTACACGCAACTGGCCACGCACGCGGCGGACAAGCTGGGCGAGGCATTCGACGAGCACGGCGCGCAACTGGCCATCGAACTGCCCGCCGAGCGCGTGGACGGCTTGAAAACCCACCTGCGCGACGCCACCCGTGACAGGGTGCGCTGGCTCGACGCCGGCGGCTGATGCCGGCACCGCCCTTTCCCTTCCCACTGCCACGCCCATGACCGATACCGCCGTCGCTCCCTCTTCTTCCGCCAAGGCACGGCTGGGCACGCTGCGGGCGTTGTGGCCGTTCGTGCGCCGCCACATGGGGCTGTTCACCGCCTGGCTGGTGGCACTGGCGGTGGCCTCGGTGGCCACGCTGAGTTTCCCGGTCGCGTTCCGGCGCATGATCGACGACGGCTTCAGCAACGGCAGCAACATCGACCAGGTGTTCCTGCTGGTGTTCGCGGTGGTGGTGGTGCTGGCCGTGGCGAGCGCCGCGCGCTTTTTCTTCGTATCGCTGCTGGGCGAGAAGGTGGTGGCCGACCTGCGGCGCCAGCTCTACGCGCACCTGATCGCGCTGGACGCGCAGTTCCACGACCGCAACCGCAGCGGCGAACTGGTCTCGCGGTTGTCGGCCGACAGCGAACTGCTGCGCAGCGTGGTCGGCAGCAGCATGTCGGTGGCGCTGCGCAGCACCGTCACCGTGGTCGGCAGCCTGGCGATGCTGTTCGTCACCAGTCCGCGACTGGCCGCCTTCACCCTGGTCGGCATTCCACTGGCGGTGCTGCCGATCATCTTCGGCGCGCGCCGGCTGGAGAAGGCCTCGCGCGCCAGCCAGGACCGCGTCGCCGATGCCAACAACCTCGCCAGCGAGACCCTCGGCGCGGTCCGTACCGTGCAGGCGCACGCGCGCGAAGGCTACGAGACCGGCCGCTTCGCCGACGCGGTGGCGGTGGCGGTGGCCACCGCGCGCGGGCGTATCCGCACCCAGTCGCTGGTCACCGCCATCGTCATCACCCTGGTGTTCGGCGCGGTGGTGCTGGTGCTGTGGTCCGGCGCGCACGACGTGATCGCCGGGCGCATCAGCAAGGGCGAACTGGGCCAGTTCGTGTTCTATGCGCTGATCGGCGGCGGCTCGGTCGGCGCGCTCGCCGAGGTCTGGAACGAACTGCAGCGCGCCGCCGGCGGCATGGGCCGCATCGCCGAGCTGCTGCAGGAACGCCCCGGCGTGCACGCGCCGGCCGCGCCGCTGGCGCTGCCCACGCCGTTGCGCGGCGACATCCGCTTCCAGGACGTGGTCTTCCACTACCCGCAGCGCCCCGGGCACCCGGCGCTGGATGGCTTCACCCTGCACGTACGGCCGGGCGAGACCGTGGCCCTGGTCGGCCCCTCGGGCGCCGGCAAGAGCACGGTGCTGTCGCTGCTGCTGCGCTTCCACGACCCCGAGGCGGGGACCATCAGCATCGACGGCATCGACCTGCGCCAGGCCGAACCGGCGGCGCTGCGCGAACGCATCGCGCTGGTGCCGCAGCAACCGGCCCTGTTCGCCTCCAGTGCCGCCGAGAACATCCGCTACGGACGCCTGCAGGCCAGCGACGAGGAGGTGTACGCCGCCGCCCGCGCCGCCGAGGCCGACGACTTCATCCGTGCCCTGCCCGAGGGCTATGCCAGCGAACTGGGCGAGCGCGGCGCGCGCCTGTCCGGCGGCCAGCAGCAGCGCATCGCCATCGCCCGCGCGCTGCTCAAGGACGCGCCGATCCTGCTGCTGGACGAAGCCACCAGCGCGCTGGACGCGCAGAGCGAGCGCGCGGTGCAGCAGGCGCTGGAACGGCTGATGGCCGGCCGCACCACGCTGGTGATCGCGCATCGCCTGGCCACCGTGCTCAAGGCCGACCGCATCGTGGTGATGGACCATGGCCGCATCGTGGCGCAGGGCACCCACGAGCAGCTGCTGCGCGAGGGCGGCCTGTACGCCGAGCTGGCGCGGCTGCAGTTCATCGACTGACGACGCCGCGCTAACGCGCGCCGATGCAGGCTGGCCCGGACGTACCGGGTTGCATGCCACGCAGGAGGTTGCCGATGTCGTTCCGCCAGTTCCCCGCCACCGACAGCAACGGCGAGAGCCGCATCATCATCGAGTTCGTTCCCGAGCCCGGAAGCGCCGGCAACGGCGATACCACGCCGCGTTATGAACTGGACGATGGCCGCCACCTGCGGCGCAACGCGCGCGAATTCGTCACCTTCGACGGACAGGTGCGGCTGCACATCTGAACAGCCGGCGGCAGCGACCCGCGCGCGACTGCCGCCCGCACGCCAGCCTTGCCGCCGTACCCGCTGGCATCGCCACCGCTGCGCGCATCCGCCTGGCCAATAATTGACCAGCCATCTTGACAGCCTTGTGCCGCAACGGCTGCCGGCGTTCATCCACAGGCTTGTGCGCAGGTCATCCACACCCGCTGTGGATGAATGCGCATGGCGACGACGGCCATGCCGGCGCGCGCGCATTCGTGGTCCGCGCGGCCACATCCGATGCCATCGCCGCGACGCGGGCGATGCCCGGTCAATATTTCGCCATCCATCTTGACAGCCTTGCGCCGCAAGGGCTGCCGGCGTTCATCCACAGGCTTGTGCGCAGGTCATCCACACCCGCTGTGGATGACGCCGGCTCAGCGATCCAGTACCCGGCCGATGCCGCTGTGGTCGATTTCGCGCGCGGCCGCTTCCAGCACTTCCGGCGCATAGCGCTGGGCAAAGCCCATGCGGAAATGCACTTCGCCGCCGGGCGTACGCGAGGAGTGGATCGAGGACAGGCTGATGCCATGCCGTTCGAATACATGCAGCAGCTCGCGCAGCGAACCGGCTCGATCCTCGGGCAGGTGCACGCTCATCGCGCGCGTGTCGGTCAGGTCGGCCAGCAGGTAGCCCAGGCGCTCGAAGCTGTAGTTGCCATCGCGCAGCGCCTGCTCGCCCACCGCCTGGCGGTTGTCGTCGAGGAACTGCCTGCGGAAGGCCGCCCGCGCCGCGTCGCTGCCATCGGCCAGCTGCGCGCGCAGTTGCTGCAGCTGCTCCAGCAGGCGATCGAGCACCTCTCCCGCGTGCGGATTGCCGAACTGGATGTCCTCGTAGATCGCCGGGTTGAGCGACAGGATGCGCGAGATCACCGCCGCATCCAGCTCGAAGGCGGTCGAGCGGTACGGCATCAGTGCCTGCAGTTCGCCAAGCAGCGGCGCGTAACCGCGCAGTACGCCGGCCTGGGCCAGGTGGCTGGCATGCACCAGCGCCTGCACCAGCGCCATCACCCGGTCGTGGTGCTCGGGCGTGGCCGGCACGCATTCGGCCTCCAGCGCGGCATACAGGCGTTGCAGCCACGGTTGCCAGTGCGGCTGCACGCGTGCCTCGCAGACCACCATCACCCGGCCCTTGAGCGTGGGCGCCTTGGGCGGCGCGGTCATCGGATGCAACCCGGCCACGGACGCCTGCGACCGCAGCATCGCCGCCATCGGCGCGCTCTTGATCGAGGTCACGTCCAGCCACAGCCTGCCGCGTTCGCGCCCATCCGAACGCCGCGCGTACGCGTCGATCAGGGCCGGCGTATGCCGGATCGGCGCCGAGAACAACAGCACGTCGGCGCGCTCGAGCAGTTGTTCCGGCGTCTGCGAAGCGGCGTCGACCGGATCATGGCCGATCACCTCCAGCCCCATGCGCGACTGGAAGAACCCCCGCAGCCAGCGGCCATAGGCGCCACCGCTGCCGACGATGCCGACGACCGGCGCCTGCACTGCGCTCACGCCAGCCGCTCGGCGCGGAAGCGGTGCGGCGTGCCCAGCGCCGCCGGCGCCGCCGCCAATACGTCGAACTCCTCCACGCCATGCGCCAGCGTCGCCTCCAGCGCGGCATGCACGCCGGCGATCGCGCGCCCCACCGCATCCTCGAAGCGATGGCCCTTGAGCAGGAACGCCACCAGCAGCGACATCAGCACGTCACCGGTGCCGGCCACGTCCACCGGCAGGTGCGGCGATGCCCAGCGCCAGACTTCCTCGCGGCCGATCGCCAGCGTCACCAGTTCGCCCGGCACCCCGGACACCGAATGCGCGATCACCCACTGCGGGCCGCGCTCGAGCAGCACGCGCGAAGCGGCGATGGCATCGTCCTGCTGCAGCGCCGGCATGCCGGTCAGGCGCCCCAGCTCGAAGGCATTGGGCGTGACCAGCCAGGCGTGCGGCAGCAGCCGCTCGGCGAAGATGCGCTCCAGCCCCGGCTCGACATAGGGGCCGGTGTGGGTATCGCCGATCACCGGGTCCAGGCAGTAGCGCAGGCCCGGGCAGGACGGCAGCACCGTGTCCAGCCAGTCGGCGAACGCCGCGCCGTTGGCCACGCTGCCGAAATAACCGGACACCAGCGCACCGGCGCGCTGCGGCAGGCCGCGCTCGCTGGCCCCCTGCAGCAGTTCGGCGAACCAGTCCGCCGGCAGCACGCGGCCGCGCAGCGTCGCATAGAACGGCGCGTTGCTGAGCAGGGTGGTGGGAATCTCCGCCACGCGCAGGCCCAGCGCGCGCAGCGGCGGCACTGCCGCGCTGTTGCCGGCATGGCCGTAGACCAGCTGCGACTGTACGGAAATCACGTCCACCGGCGAGGGCCCGTCCGGGCGTTGCCGGCGACCGTGCACGAGATGGCTGTGGTCGACGTCGTTCATCGCCGCATTCTACGCCTGCGCAAACGGCGGCCGGCGGCATGGATGCGCACGCAACCAAATACCGGAAACGACGAAGCCGCAGCGGACTGCGGCTTCGTGATCGCATTGCATCGATCGCGCCGGGTCAGGACGAGGTCATGCGGTCCCAGAAGCCCTTCACGCCATCCAGGAAGGTGGCCGACTTGGGCGAATGCTTGCGCGCCTCCTCGCCGCCGAAGGTGGCCTCGAACTGCTCCAGCAGCCGGCGCTGCTCGGCGGTCAGGTTGACCGGCGTTTCCACCACGATGCGGCAGTACAGGTCGCCCTCGGTACGGCTGCGCACCGAGCGGACGCCCTTGCCGCGCAGGCGGAACAGCTTGCCGGTCTGGGTCTCGGCGGGAATGCGGATCTCCGCCTCGCCGCCCAGCGTGGCCACGCGCACGGCGTCGCCCAGCGCCGCCTGCGAAATGCGGATCGGCACCTCGCAGTGCAGGTCGTCGCCATCGCGGGTGAAGATCGCATGCTCGCGCACGCGCACTTCCACGTACAGGTCGCCCGGCGGGGTACCGGCCGGGCCGGCCTCGCCCTCGCCCTGCAGGCGGATGCGGTCGCCGGTATCGACGCCGGCAGGCACCTTGACCGACAGCACCTTGTCTTCCTCGACGCGGCCGTTGCCATGGCACGTCCTGCACGGGCGGGCGACGATCTGGCCGCGGCCGCCGCAGTTGTGGCAGGCCTGCTGCATGGCGAATATCCCGCGCTGCATGCGGACCTGGCCGCGGCCGCCGCAGACGTTGCAGGTCTCGACCTTGCCGTCCTCGGAGCCGCTGCCATCGCAGTCGCCGCATTCGACCAGGGTCGGGATCTCGATGCGGCGCTCCACGCCGGCCACCGCCTCTTCCAGGTCCAGTTCCATCACGTAGCCGACGTCGGCGCCGCGACGGGCCTGGCGGGCGCCGCCGCCGCCCCCGAAGATGTTGCCGAAGATGTCGCCGAAGATGTCGCCCATGTCCGGGCCGCCGGGGCCGCCACCCATGCCGCCCATGCCGTGTTCGAACGCGGCGTGGCCGTGGGCGTCGTACATGCGCCGCTTGTTGCCGTCGGACAGGACCTCGTAGGCCTCCTTGCACTCCTTGAAGGCGGCCTCGGCCGCGGCATCGCCCGGATTGCGGTCCGGGTGGTGCTTCATCGCGCAGCGACGGTAGGCCTTCTTCAGCTCCTCGTCGCCGGCGTCGCGGGAGACACCCAGTACTTCGTAGTAATCGCGCTTGCTCATGCTTTACCTCTCCCTCCCCCTCCAGGGGAGGGCTGCGGCGGGGGTTCGTTGATGCGACAAGGGCCCGGGACCGCGATGCGTTCCCGAACCCTCACCCCAACCCCTCTCCGCGCACGGAGAGGGGCACTGGACGTCAGGACTTCTTGTCGTCCTTGACCTCGGTGAACTCGGCATCGACCACGTCGTCGTTCGGCGTGCCCGTGGCGCCGGCACCCTGCGACGGGGCGCCCTGCTCGCCGGCCGAAGCGGCGGCGTACAGCGACTGGCCGGCTTCCTCCAGCGCCTTGGAACGCGCCTCGATCTGCGCCTTGTCGTCGCCCTTCATCGCGGTTTCCAGGTCGGCCAGGGCCGCTTCCACCTTGCCGATGACATCGCCGCCGACCTTGCTGCCGTGCTCGGTGATGGCGCTGCGGGTGGCGTGGATCAGGCCGTCGGCCTGGTTGCGCGCCTGCACCAGTTCCTGGAACTTCTTGTCTTCCTCGCGGTGCGCCTCGGCGTCGGCGACCATGCGGTTGATCTCGTCCTCGGACAGGCCCGAGCCGGCCTTGATCTCGACCTTCTGCTCCTTGTTGGTCTTCTTGTCCTTGGCCGAGACGTGCAGGATGCCGTTGGCGTCGATGTCGAAGGACACCTCGACCTGCGGCAGGCCGCGCGGCGCCGGCTCGATGCCGGTCAGGTCGAACTTGGCCAGCGACTTGTTGTAGCGGGCCTGTTCGCGCTCGCCCTGCAGCACGTGCACGGTCACCGCCGACTGGTTGTCCTCGGCGGTGGAGAACACCTGCGAGGCCTTGGTCGGGATGGTGGTGTTCTTCTCGATGATCTTGGTGAACACGCCGCCCAGGGTCTCGATGCCCAGCGACAGCGGGGTCACGTCCAGCAGCAGCACGTCCTTGACGTCGCCGCCCAGCACGCCGCCCTGGATCGCGGCGCCCAGCGCCACGGCCTCGTCCGGGTTGACGTCCTTGCGCGGCTCCTTGCCGAAGAACTCGCTGACCGCCTGCTGCACCTTCGGCATGCGGGTCTGGCCACCGACCAGGATCACTTCGTTGATGTCGCTCGAACGCAGGCCGGCATCGTTCAGCGCGGTGCGGCACGGCTCGATCGACTTCTTGATCAGGTCTTCCACCAGCGCTTCGAGCTTGGCGCGGGTCAGCTTGATGTTCAGGTGCTTCGGACCGGACGCGTCGGCGGTGACGTAGGGCAGGTTGACCTCGGTCTGCTGCGCGCTGGACAGCTCGATCTTGGCGCGCTCGGCCGCGTCCTTCAGGCGCTGCAGCGCCAGCGGGTCCTTGCGCAGGTCGATGCCCTGGTCCTTGTTGAACTCGTCCACCAGGTACTCGATGACGCGGTTGTCGAAGTCCTCGCCGCCGAGGAAGGTGTCGCCGTTGGTGGCCAGCACTTCGAACTGCTTCTCGCCGTCGACGTTGGCGATCTCGATGATCGACACGTCGAAGGTGCCGCCGCCCAGGTCGTAGACGACGATCTTGCGGTCCTTGTTGTCGCCCTTGTCCAGGCCATAGGCCAGGGCCGCGGCGGTCGGCTCGTTGATGATGCGCTTGACGTCCAGGCCGGCGATGCGGCCGGCGTCCTTGGTCGCCTGGCGCTGGCTGTCGTTGAAGTACGCCGGAACGGTGATGACCGCCTCGGTGACCTTCTCGCCCAGGAAGTCCTCGGCGGTCTTCTTCATCTTCTCCAGCACCTTGGCCGAGATTTCCTGCGGCGCCATCTTGCGGCCGTCGCTGGTCTGCACCCAGGCGTCGCCGTTGTCATGGGCCAGGATGCCGTACGGCACGTGGGCGATGTCCTTCTGCACCTCGCCGTCGGTGAACTTGCGGCCGATCAGGCGCTTCACCGCATAGAAGGTGTTCTTCGGATTGGTGACGGCCTGGCGCTTGGCCGAGGCACCCACCAGCACTTCGCCGTCCTTGGTGTAGGCGACGATGGAAGGCGTGGTGCGGTCGCCTTCCGAGTTCTCGATGACGCGGGCCTTGCCGCCGTCCATGATCGCCACGCACGAGTTGGTGGTGCCGAGGTCGATACCAATGATCTTGCCCATGGGGGACTCCTGAGGATTCGTGTGCCGGCAGCCGCCGGGTATGAACGGGATGTGGGGGATGGCCGGATGACATTCAAGCCACCCCCGGAACGCTGTTTGCCGCCGGCCGCCCGCGTTAAGGCAGCGGCCAGCCAGCCGGGGTCAGTCGACCCGGGCCACCACCACCAGCGCCGGCCGCAGCAGGCGCTCGTTGAGCAGGTAGCCCTTCTGGAACACGGTGACCACCGCGCCCGGGGCCGTCCCGGCCGGGGCATCGACCTGGCTGATGGCCTGGTGGTGCTCCGGATTGAAGGCCTGGCCCACCGGGTCGAGCAGGGTCAGGCCGTTGTCGGCAGCGACCTTGAGCAGTTGCTTGTAGGTCAGCTCCAGCCCTTCGCGCAGCGGGCTGGGTTCGCTGCCGGCGGCGGCCAGCCCGGCGTCCAGGCTGTCGAACACGGGCAGCAGTTCGCCCAGCAGCTTCTCGTTGGCGAACTTGCGCGCCTGCTCGATATCACGCGCCACGCGCCTGCGCTGGTTTTCCAGGTCGGCGCGCTCGCGCAGCGACTCGCCCTTGAGCTGCTCGATCTCGGCGCGCAGCGCCTGGACCTGCGCGTCCTGCGCCCCGGCCATGCCGTCGGCGCTGTTGTCGGTCTCGAATTCGGGGTGGTCTTGGTTCATTTCCGGTTCCCTGGCGGTCGTTCTGCCGCCTGCCTGCTCACCCGTATGTGGGCTGCCCCCCGGGTTTCAAGGCTGCGGCTCATCCGGTGCGACCGGCGCGCATTAATGTGACGCCCGGAACGCCCTTTCCGGATTGACCCGCAGCATGCACATGCTAGTTTTGCGCGGCCACACACACTGCCGACCATGCTCAGACATCTCTCGATCAAGGATTTCGCCGTTGTCCGCGCCACCGAACTGGAGTTCGGGCCAGGCATGACCGTGGTTTCCGGCGAAACCGGCGCCGGCAAATCGCTGATGGTCGATGCCCTGGGCTTCCTGTCCGGGCTGCGCGCCGACAGCGGCGTGGTCCGCCACGGCGCCAGCCGGGCCGAGCTTTCGGCCGAGTTCGACCTCGACGACCAGGCCCCTGCCCGCCGCTGGCTGCGGGACAACGAGCTCGACGACGAGGAACAGTGCCAGCTGCGCCGGGTGATCCGCGCCGATGGCGGCTCGCGCGCCTTCATCAACGGCCGCCCGGTGCCGGTGTCGCAGTTGGCCGAGCTGGCCGCTTTCCTGGTCGAGATCCATGGCCAGCACGAGCAGCAGGCGCTGCTGTCGCGCCCCAGCCAGCTGGCCCTGCTCGATGCCTATGCCCGCAACGACGCCGAGCGCGCCGCGGTACGCGCCGCCAGCAGCCGCTGGCAGGCGCTGATCGACGAGCGCGACGCGCTGTCGCAGCAGGGCGACGTCTCCGACCGCATCGCCTTCCTGGAACACCAGCTCGGCGAGCTGCAGCGCGAGGAACTGGAGCCGGCGGCGGTGGCCGCGCTGGCCGCCAGCCACCGCCGCCAGGCGCATTCCACCGCGCTGATCGACGCCTGCCAGTACGCCGGCGCCGCGCTCAACGGCGATGACGGCCCATCCCTGCTCGGCCTGCTGCAGCAGGTACGGCACGAGCTGTCGCGGGTCAGCCAGCACGACCCGCGGCTGGGCGAGATCGACGGCATGCTCGACGCCGCCGGCATCCAGCTGCACGAAGCCCTGGCCCAGCTGGACCGGGTCCAGGACGACCTGGACAGCGACCCGGAAGCGTTCGAGGACATCGAGCGCCGGCTTGGCCGCCTGCACGACCTGGCGCGCAAGCACCGGGTGTCGATGGAGGAGCTGGCGGCCACCCGCGAGCGCATCGCCGGGGAACTGGAACAACTGCGGGGCGCCGACGCCCGGCTGTCGCAGCTGGCGGGCGAGATCGACAAGGCCGCCGCGCACTGGCAGGCGCAGGCCGCCCTGCTTACCGCCAGCCGCGCCACCGCGGCCAGGTCGCTGTCGGACACCACCACCGCGCTGATCGGCGAACTGGGCATGGGCGGCGGCCAGTTCCTGATCGAACTGGAGCCCCAGCCGCAGCTGCGCCCGGACCCGAATGGCGCCGAACGGCTCGAGTTCCTGGTCGCCGCCAACGCCGGGCAGCCCCCCAGGGCGCTGCGCAAGGTCGCCTCCGGCGGCGAGCTGTCGCGCATATCGCTGGCCATCGAGGTGGCGGCACTGGGCCTGGATGCCGTGCCGACCATGGTGTTCGACGAGGTCGACTCGGGCATCGGCGGTGCCGTGGCCGACATCGTCGGCAAGAAACTGCGCGCCCTGGGCGAGCGCCGCCAGGTGCTGTGCGTGACCCACCTGCCGCAGGTCGCCTCCAAGGGCCACGCCCATTACCGGGTCAGCAAGGCCCCGGTGGAGGGCATGACCCAGAGCGCGGTGGAACTGCTCGACGCCAAGGGCCGCGAGGAAGAACTGGCGCGCATGCTCGGCGGCGCCGAAGTCAGCAGGGAAGCCCGCGCCGCGGCCCGCAAACTGCTGGCCGAGGCCTGAGCCCCCTCGCGCGGGCTGGCCGCACGCGTGGGGCCAGCCGGGCGCCATGCCCCGGCGCCGGCGAATGCCGCCGGGGCCCCGCCCGCCGCGCCCTTCCCCCGGCCCTGGCGGCGGAAAGGCGTGAAGCCCCCTGGAAACGACAACACCGGCGCAAGGCCGGTGTCTTCACGCATGCAGGCGGTGCGGGCGGCTCAGCGCCGCTTCTTGCGCACGTACAGCACCAGCGAGTGCTCTTCCAGCTCGTAGCCGTGCTCGGCCGCGATCCTTTTCTGCAGTTCCTCGATCTCGCGGCTCTCGAATTCGATGATCTTGCCGGTGTCCACGTCGACCATGTGGTCGTGGTGACCGCCACGGTCCAGTTCGTAGACCGCCTGCCCACCTTCGAAATTGTGCTTGAGTACCAGGCCGGCCGCCTCGAACTGGGTCAGCACGCGGTACACCGTCGCCAGGCCGATCTCGTCGCCGCAGTCGAGCAGCTGCCGGTAGATGTCCTCGGCGGTCAGGTGGTGGTGGGGGGTATTCTGCTCGAGCAGCGCAAGGATGCGCATCCGCGGATGCGTCACCTTGAGGCCGACTTTGCGCAGGTCGTTGGATTCCATGGCCATCGTGTTCATTGGCGGTTTGACGCCAGTTGCCTCCGGTCAGATCGCGCTGGGTGCCGGGGAGTGTATCATCGCCGGGATTTCCTCATTCGCCCGTCCCAATGCGCAACCTCCTGCTGATCGCCGTTGTCGCCCTGTCCACCACCGGCTGCGGCATCATCTACAAGCAGCCCATCTACCAGGGCAACCTGCTTCAAGAAAAGTCCGTCGCGCAACTGCAGGCGGGCCAGAGCAAGCAGCAGGTCAATGCGCTGCTGGGAACGCCGTCCATCCCCGACCCGTTCCATGCGCAGCGCTGGGATTACACCTCCAGCCAGCGCGTGAACCGCCTGGGCAAGACCGAGGTGAAGAACTTCACCGTGTTCTTCGAGAACGACCGCGTCACCCGCTGGGAAGGCGACTACTTCCCCAATCAGGACGGGGAACTGGCGAAGCGCAGCGTGCGCCAGTTCGGCCCCAACCTGAACCGCGACAAGAAGAAGCGCGGCGGCCGCTGATTCCAGGCGCCACGCATCGCATCAATCGCCGCCGCGTGCCCGCCGGCGGCGATTCTCTTTGGGGTCGGCCAGCAGTGGCCTGAGCAGTTCGACGCGGTCGCCGTCGTGCAGCACCTGTTGCGGCCGTGCCAACACGCCATGCACCGCCATGGCCACGGATTCAGCAGTGGCATCCAGCGCCGCCGCCGCCACCGCATCGGCGACCGTGCTCCCTTCCGGCAGCACCAGCTCCCGCCGCAGGCAGCGCTCCGGCCAGGCCAGCACCACCTCCACACGCATGCCTCAGTCCCCCTGCTCGGCCACGCGCACGAAGTCATTGACCATGCGGTCGGCCAGCCCCTGGAAGCCCAGTGCCAGCGCCGGCCCGAGCAGGCGCGAGGTCGGCTCGAACTCCAGCTCCAGGCTCACCTTGCAGGCGGCGTCGGACAATGGCTGGAACTGCCAGCGGCCATGCAGGCGCTTGAACGGGCCGTCCTTCAACTGCATGTCGATGCTGCCCGGGCGCTGCAGCGTGTTCTCGGTCATGAACCAGGTGCGGAACGACCCCAGCCCCAGATCCAGGCGGGCCACCAGGCGCTCCGGGCCCGATTCCAGGATCTGCGCCGCTTCGCACCAGCGGAAACGCCGCGGATAGGCGGCAACGTCGTTGACCAGGTCGAACATGCGCTCGGCCGACTGTTCGACCAGGGCGCTGCGGCGGATGATAGGCATGCGGGATACGGACGGATGTTCGGAACGCCTCCGAATCGGAGACAATACGGAAATGAGCAAGAAACCCGGTAAGGATAAAGCAAAGAACGCGCAGGCCGACAAAACCATCGCGCTGAACAAGCGCGCGCGCCATGAATACCACCTGGAGGAGCGTTTCGAGGCCGGGCTGGTGCTGCAGGGCTGGGAGATCAAGGCCATCCGCGCCGGGCGCGGCAACATGACCGACGCCTACGCCTACGTGAAGGACGGCGAGATCTTCCTGATCGGCGCGCAGATCACGCCATTGATCCAGGCATCCACCCATACCATCCCGGAGGACCGGCGCCAGCGCAAGCTGCTGCTGCACCGGCGCGAGATCGACAAGCTCATCGGGCGGGTGGAGCGCGACGGCTACACCCTGGTACCGACCGCGATGTACTGGAGCAAGAACCGGATCAAGCTGGAAATCGCACTGGCCAAGGGCAAGCAGGCCCATGACAAGCGCGATGCGGCCAAGGACCGCGACTGGGCCCGCGAGAAGCAGCGCGCGCTGCGTGCCCACAACCGCAATGCCTGAGTGAGGCGGCGGCCGCTGGCTCCGCCATGAAACCGGTAAAACCGGGAGCGCGGCAAAACCTGCGGGTGGAGTCGAATTTTCCACTCCCCCCGCGGACGCCGGTGGCCTCGGGCAATCCGACGCGGCCCCCGGTTCTTCCCCGGCAAAAAAAACGACCGTGCCATGCCGGCACGGTCGTGGCGATACCGGAGGGAGGGAGAGAGCAACCGGTAACGTAACCTGGTGGAAATCAGTAGGCCGCGGCCGGCAACGGCTGCGCCAACGCCGCCGCGATGGCATCGCAGTCAGTGGGTACCGCGACGCCGCGCGCACGCGCCATGGCCAGTTCCGTGCGTGCGGCGTCCATGTCGCGGCGGAACTGCGGATCGGCATGCAGGCGCGCGACCACCGCCGACCCCATGAAGCGCCCTGACAGCACATCGCTGTGCCAATGCGCGTTGCACACCAGCCGGCTCTCGCCGTAGCGGCGGCCGCGGGCGAGGATGGCATCGCCCCGGTCCGGGGCCAGCTCGGCCAGGATCAGCGCCCAGGCCCAGCCGATGGCGGCGTGGCCGGAAGGATACGAGCCATTGCGCGCCAGCCCGGCCTGTTCGTCCGGCGTGCAGGTCGGATCGCCGTTGACCACGAATGGCCGCTGGCGGTCATAGCGGTGCTTGGCGGCATCGCTGGCCACCGCCGCGTCGGTGAGGGTACGTCGCAGCAGGCCGTACAGGCCGGGTGTGGTGGCCTGGTCGACGCTGCTGCCGATCGCGCAGGCGAAGACCGAGGCAGCCTCGGGAAAGCGCAGGTTGGCGTCGGCGGCGGCCTGCCGCCAGCGCGGCGTGCCACGCAGCGCGCGCGCCTGGTTGACCTGCTCGTCCAGCGCGAACGCCGCCGATCCGGGCGCCGGCGGCGGTGGCAGCAGGGCGATGCTGTCGGGCAGTTGTCCCGGCTCCAGGTAACCGCGGGCGATGCCGGGGCGGAGCTCGGCCACCGGCTCGCGCGCGGCCGGCGTGGCACAGGCGCTGGCCAGCAGGCACAGGCCGGTGGCGAGCAGGCGCGGGAGCCGCGGGCGCATTGCCATCATGGCCGGCTCAGGCAAGTTCGTCGGCAATGCGCTGGCGCAGCGCCTGCAGGTCCTTGGCGAAAGCGTCGATGCCGGTGGCCAGCTTCTCGGTGGCCATCGGGTCGGCGGCCATGTCGGCGTCGAACTTCGCCTGGTCGATCGGCGCGACGTCCACCGCTTCGGCGGCGCCCGGCACCAGCCTGCGCGGCAGCTCGCCCAGGTCGGCGTCGAGCTTTTCCAGCAGGTCCGGCGAGATGGTCAGGCGGTCGCAGCCGGCCAGCGCCTCGATCTGCGCGGTCGAGCGGAACGAGGCGCCCATCACCACCGTCGGCGAGCCGCGGCGCTTGAACTCGGCGTACACGCCGCGCACGAACCTCACGCCCGGGTCCTCGTCGATGCTGGCCGGCGCCTGGCCGTGGGCCACGTACCAGTCCAGGATGCGGCCGACGAACGGCGAGATCAGGAACGCGCCGGCTTCCGAACAGGCCAGCGCCTGGGTCGGGTTGAAGATCAGCGTCAGGTTGCAGTCGATGCCCTCGGCCTGCAGCACGCGGGTGGCTTCCACCCCGGCCCAGGTGGCGGCGATCTTGATCAGCACCTTGTCGCGCGGCACGCCGGCCGCTGCGTACATGGCGATGAACTGGCGCGCCTTGGCGATGGTCGCGGCGGTGTCGTGGGCCTGGTCGGCATCGACCTCGGTGGAGACGCGGCCCGGCACCAGCTCGGCCAGCATCGCGCCCACGCCGATGGTCAGGCGGTCGACCACGGCCCTGGCGACCTCGGCGCGGTCGCCGGCCTGGGCGCGGCCCCATTGCAGCTCGCGTTCGATCAGCCCGGCGTACACCGGCAGGTCCAGGGCCTTGCGCACCAGCGTCGGGTTGGTGGTGCAGTCGACCGGGCGCAGGCGCTTGATGGCGTCGTAGTCGCCGGTATCGGCGACCACGACGGACAGTCCGCGCAGCTGGGCGAGCTTGGATCGGGTCATTGCAGGTTCCAGGTCAGGGCGTGGCGCCGTCTTCGGCGACGCGGGCGAGGACCGAGGCGGTGTCCTGGTCGAATACCGGCGCGGCGAAGGGGTGCGGGCCCGGGGTGCGGCCGAACACGATGGGACGGGTGATGCCGCGGTAACTGCCCAGCACCGGGTGCGGCAGCGATGCGATCATCTCGCCGGCCTGCACCTGCGGGTGCTCGAACATGTCCTCGACCTTGCGCGCGGCCGCGCACGGCACGTCCTCGCCGAACAGCGCTTCCCATTCCAGCGCGCTGCGCGCGGCCAGCGCCGCGTGCAACCGCGCCAGCAGCTCGTCCGAGTGCGCGGCGCGCTTGCGCACGGTGTCGTAGCGCGGGTCGGCGGCCAGTTCCGGCAGTCCGGTCTTTTCGCACAGCGCCTGCCAGAAATGCGGCGTATTGGCCGAGATGTAGAGCCAGCCATCGGCGGTGGGATGGATGCCGGTGACACCCCCCGAGCGCATGTCGCGGCCGACCGCTTCCGGTTCGCCCTCGGCCCAGATCATCCGTGCCGACTGCATGGTCAGCGCGCTGCGCAGCAGCGACACGCCCACGTACTGGCCCTCGCCGCTGCGCTCGCGCTCGTACAGCGCCGAGGACACGCCCGCGGCCACCAGCGCGGCGGCGTAGTAGTCCACCACCGAGCCATACAGGATTTCCGGTGCGCCGCCGGGCTTGCCCTGCATCGCGCACATGCCGGTCATGGTCTGCAGCACCTGGTCGTAGCCGGCCTTGTCGCGCAGCGGGCCGGTCTCGCCGTAGCCGGTGACCGCGCAGTACACCAGCCGCGGGTTGAGCCGCTGCAGGCTGTCGAAGTCGATGCCCAGCCGCGCCGGCACGCCGGGGCGAAAGTTGTGCACCAGCACGTCGGCCTCGCGCACCAGCCGCATCAGCACCGCGCGCTGGTCGGGCTGCTTCAGGTCGAGCACCACGCCGCGCTTGGATCGGTTGACGCCGAGGAAGGCGCGGCTTTCCGCTTCCAGCGTGGATGGATACTTGCGCAGGTTGTCGCCGGCCGGCGGCTCCACCTTGATCACTTCCGCCCCCTGGTCGGCCAGCAGCGTGCAGCCATAGGGGCCGGCGATGTACGCGCTGAGATCGAGCACGCGCACGCCGCTCAGCGGGCCACTGGCGCCGTCGCGGCGGGCGATGTCGAAGGGTGACGGGCTGGGGCTTGCGGACATGGGGCGCACTCGATTCCTTGATTGCAGTTTCCTCCGCGGGGCCGGGAAGAAACATATCGTGCGGGTATTTTCAGCGAGGACTTAAAGCGGCGAATGGCCGTGGCGCGGCGCGGTCAGGGCGCCGGCGCCAGCGACAGCCAGGTCAGCCGCCAGGCACCGTGCACGCGTCCACCGCAGCGGTAGTAAGGCTCGAACCGAAGCGGTGCGCGGCATTCCAGCTGCATCGTCAGCGGCGCGCCCTCGCCCGCGTCCTCGCCGACCTGCAACCATTGCGACGGGTCGCCCGCCGGCAGTTTCACCGTCTCGTCGGTCTTGTAGCCGTCGATCAGCGTGGTGGCGTAGACCAGCGGGCCGTAGGTCAGGCCGACGTACTCCCAGCGCAGCACTTCCTGCGCCACCGGCGAGCCATCCGGGGCACGCGACTCCTGGACGTTGAGGTTGGCCGCACGCTGCAGCTGCGGCTGCATCGGCAGCACCACGGCGATGCTGTCGCCGGCCTGCCATTGCCGCCGCAGCTGCACGAAGCCATCGGCGCCTGCCTGCACCGGCACCTCGATGCCGTTGACCCGGATGCGCGCATCCCCGGCCCAGGCCGGGATGCGCAGGCCGATGCCGAAGGTGGCGCGGTTTTCCGGCGTCACCCGCAGCGTGATCCGGCCGTCGAACGGATAGCGCGTCTGCTGCTGCAGCGTCACCGCGCCGGCCTCGGCGTGGTGCAGGGTCGCCTCCCCGGCGCCATACAGGTTGACCCGCAGGCTGCCGTCGGCGGTGGTGCCGTAGGCGACCTGCGGCAGTTCCTCCACCGCCATCGCACCGGAGGACTTGCAGCAGCGCCAGTAGGTGGTGTGCACCCGCCTGCCGTTGGGGAAGGTGTAGTAGCACCAGTCCTCGCCATCGGGCGCCATCGCCGCCAGCAGGTCGTTGTAGGCGGTGCGTTCGAGCTCGTCGGCATGGCGCGCATGCCCGGTGATCGCGAGCAGTTCGCGGTTCAACTGCATCCATGCCAGCACCGAGCAGGTCTCCACGTAGGCCTGCGGGAAGAACGTGCGCGGCGCGTTGAACACTTCGCGCGACCGGTGCGCCACCCCGCCCCACGGGCCGCCGCCCAGGGTGAGATGGTGGGTGCGGATGCTGTTCCACAGCGCATCGACGGCGACGCGGTATTCGTCCTTGCCGGTGGCCTTGTACAGCTTGGCCAGCCCGACCAGGTTCCAGCACAGCTGGTAGGCCTTGCCGGTGGCGATGAAGGCCGCGTCCTCGCCGGCCAGTGCCTTGTCGAGCAGGGCCAGGCGCGGGCTGGCGTTGGCCTGCTGCAGGATCTTCTCGGCCAGCGCCAGATAGCGGGGCTCGCCGGTGACCAGGTACAGGTCGGCGGCCGGGTCCAGCAGCACCGTGGCGGACATGCCATGGTGGTTGCCGAGCGTGGTGATGTCGATGCCCGATTCCAGCGCCTGCCAGCACAGGTCGGCAATGCGGCACGCGGCCTGCAGGTAGCGCACCTCGCCCAGCGCGCGCCAGGTTTCCAGGAAACCCAGGACCAGGTAGCTGTGGGTCCAGATGTCCCAGGTGCGCAGCGCCGGTTCGCCGTTCCAGCTTTCGGGCCTGGGCGGCTGCGGCACGGTGAAGCGGCGGTCGGCGGCGTAGTTGCCGAGGTAGCCGTCCTCGTCCTGCTGGCTGACCAGCCAGTCGGCCACGCGGCGCAGGTTGGCCTCCAGCTGCGGCTGCGCGCCCTGCGCCACCGCCCGGGCGGTGGCGGAGAGCCATTTGCCGGCATGCTCGCCGTACCAGTCGCCTTCCTGGTTCCGGCACTTGTGCGCCTGGCCGAAGATGCTGATCGACGGGCTGTCCTCATCGACGATGAAGTGGCTCAGCCGGCCGCCACGGTTGGCGGCCAGCATCTGCCCGAACAGGCCGTCGAGCCGTACCGCCGCCGGGCCCACCCACTGCTGGCCGCAGGCAATGGCCGCGCTCATGCCGCGTCCACCACGCAGCGGAAGCCGAGCATGCCGCTGCGGTCCTTGGCCGGCGCCATCAGCAGGTACTTGCCGTGCTGGTCAAGCCGGTATGCCTGCGGGAAATACCAGTGCGAGGTCTGCGGCTGGTAGCTGGAACCGCCGCGCAGGATCGCCGCGCGGGTATGGTCGTCGACGAACTCGTCGGTCCACTGCCACACGTTGCCGACCAGGTCCTCCACCCCGAACGGGCTGGCGCCGTCCGGGTGCGCGTCGACGTCGTCCGGCGGCAGGATGCGGCGGCCGCGGTTCACCCGCGGCACCCGGGCCGGGTCCCAGTCGTTGCCCCACGGATACAGCCGGCCATCGCTGCCCTGTGCGGCGTACTGCCATTCCCATTCGTGCGGCAGGCGCTTGCCGGCCCAGGCGGCATAGGCGCGCGCGTCTTCCAGCGATACCCAGGTCACCGGCTTGTTGTCCCAGCCGGCGCGCGGCGCAGCGTCCACCCAGTGGGCGAGGAAGTTGATGTCGTCGGCCGGGTGGTAACCGGTGGCGTCGATGAACGCCTTGAACTGCGCGTTGGTGACCGGGTGGCGGTCGATGTGGAACGCCGCCATCTGCATGCGCCGGCGGTGGTGGCGGCGTGGGCAGTCTTCCCAGGGGAACTGCACGTCCTGCCCGGCCCAGTTGAAGCCCTCGATCTCGACGCCGCCGACGGCGAACACGAATTCGCCGGCGGGAATGCTGACCATGCCGTCCGGCGCGACCGCCTGCGCCGCGGTCGGCGGGATCTCGCGCAGCTGCTGCGGGGCCGCCTTCCAGGCGCCGGAGTAGCTGTTGAGCGGCTGCCGGGCGCGCGTGGCGGCCGCGGCCATGAAGGCGTCGAAACCATCCACCACCACGCCCGGCTGCACGCTGAGTACCGCGCCGAAGCCGCGCGCCTCCATCGGCAGCTCGATCACCGCCACGCCGTCACGCACCACCGGCGACAGCTCCACGCCATGCCACACGTCGTAGTAGCGGGTGCCCTCCACGTGCGCCAGGCCGATCTGCTCGCCGTCGACCGGGTACTCGTTGCGGTTGACCAGGGTATGCAGGGTCAGGCCCTGGACCGGGAACCTGCTGGCGAAGATGCCGCCCTGGAAGCAGACCTGGTATGGCTCCCAGTCCAGCGACACCACCAGCTGCGGGAACTGGCGGTAGATCGCCGCGATGCGCCGCAGGGTCTCGCCGTCGCGCGGGGTGAACGCATTCCAGATGCCCCAGATGTTCTCCCACGCGTTGTAGCCGATGCCGTTGAAGAAGCAGTACTGCAGGTCGTGGTTGCGGTTGCGGCCCCAGCGGTTCTCGTAGTTGACCATGTGCCGGGGTTCCAGCCACTTCCACTTGGACACCGGCGGCACCGGGCCGTCCGGCGCCTTCTTGCCCCAGCTCTGCACGTTCCAGATCAGCTGCTCCTCGGAGCTGATGGTCGACTCCGGCTGCACCACCACCGGGGTGCCGTTGGCGTCGCACGCATCGAAGAACGCGCGCGGCACGCCGTTGAAGGTATCGCCGTTGATGCCGTCGGCGCCGGTGGCCTTGATGATCGCGGCCATGCCGTCCCAGTGCGTCACGCCCGGGTCGCGGGTGCCGTGGTCCCAAGGCTTGGCCGGCAGGAAGACGCGCACGCCGCGCTTCTGGAAAGCCTGCACAGCGGCCTTCAGGCCCTCGATGCCACCGGGCAGCGTGTGCGCCAGGTCGAACTGGTTGCGGTCGTCGATGCCGATGTTCGGATAGATGTACCAGATCAGCACCGAGTCCAGCCCGCCGAAGCGCGCGACCAGGTCGTCCAGGTAGCGGTCCACGGTGTACTGCGCGGTATCCACGTCGAAGAAGTAGCGGTCCTCGACCATCATCTGCGCATGCACGAAGTTGCGCTGCGCCCATTGCAGTTCCGGGCGCCGGTAGTTGGCGTCGGTGTAGCCGATGCGCACCAGGTGCTCGCGGCGCCAGTCCTTCAGTTCGGTCAGCCAGTCGGCGGCGCTGGCATTGGCGTCGATCATCCAGCTGCCGATGTCGGCGAACGGCCACGCCGGCGCCTTGCCCGGGGTGGGCAGGTAGCGGCCGGTGGTGACGTGGGAGAACTTGTATTCGGTGGTGATCGCCTCACGCCCGTGGTCGGCGGCTTCGTTGTCGTAATCGGGCGTGGTGTACGGCGTGGTCATGGCATTCATCCAACGGAAAGCGGAAAGGGTCAGAGCGCGCAGGCGGTCGCCAGCGCGGCATGGGCGGCGGCACCGGGGACGCGTGCGGTATCGGCCAGCATTGCGGCGACCTCGGCATGGTCGGGGATGCTGGACTGCGCACCCAGCCGGGTGCAGGCCAGCGCGGACGCGGCGCTGGCGCGGAGCAGCGCCTGTTGCAGCGTCTGGCCGCGCGCCAGCGATGCCACCAGCGTGCCGCAGAAGGTATCGCCGGCAGCGGTGGTGTCCACCGGCTCGATGGAAAATGCCGGCTGCAGCAGGATGTGGCCCTCGCTGCGCGCCAGGCAGCCGCGCGCGCCGAGGGTGACGATCACGCACGGCACCTGCAGTCGCGCCAGGCCGGTGGCCAGGTCCGGCGGGTGGCCGGCGACCACGTCCAGTTCGCCCTCGTTGACGATCAGCATGTCCAGTTGCGCCAGCAGCGCGGCCGGCAGCACCTGCGCCGGTGCGGCGTTGAGCGCCACCTTGATCCCGGCCGCGCGTGCGGTGCGTGCGTAAGCCAGCACGGCATCGAGCGGGGTTTCCAGCTGCAGCAGCAGCCACTGCACGCCGTCCAGCGGCGGCAGGTGCATCGGCTGCAGGGCCATGTTGGCGCCGGGCGCGACGGTGATGGCGTTCTCGGCATCGTCGGACAGGCAGATGAAGGCGGTGCCGGTCGGCAGCTGCGCGTCGCGCACCACATGCAGCCGCACCCCGGCGTCGCCCAGCGAGGCCTCGATCGGTCTGGCGAAATCGTCCTCGCCCAGGGCCAGCAGCATGCGGGTATCGGCGCCGCCGGCGCGCGCGCAGGCCACCGCCTGGTTGGCGCCCTTGCCACCGGGGAAGGTACGGAACTGGCGACCGAGCACGGTTTCTCCCGGCGCCGGCACATGCGCGGCGCGCACCACGAAATCGAGATTGGCCGAGCCGGCGACGAGGACGGTGGAGCTCATGGGATGGCCTGGTAGACGAGGTTGTAGAAGCGGGTCGAAGGCGACGCCAGCGGCCGTGGGCCGGCGGGCAGGTACTGCAGCATCAGGATCGCCACCAGTCGTTCCCGGCGGTCGATGGTGAAGTAGGTCGAGGCGGCGCCGGACCAGCCGAACTGCCCGGCACTGCCCAGCTTGCCGCGCGCGGCCGGGTCGACGACGACGTAGCCGCCGAGGCCGAAGCCTTCGCCGGGCGCCGGGCCACGCACGGCGGGTACGAAGCCGCCGAGCTGGTCGGCCATCATCAGGTCCACGGTCTTGCGCGCCAGCAGCCGGCGCCCGCCCGCACGGCCATCGTCGCGGAGCATGCGCGCGAATGCCAGGTAGTCGGCGGCCGTGGAGTACAGGCCGCCGGCACCGCTGTCATAGCCCTTCAGGCGCACGCCGGGGCTGAGCGCGCTGGGCGTGCCGGCCACGCGCAGGCGGCCATCGTCGGTGCCGGTCGGCAGCTCCACCACGCGCCCGCGCTGTGCGACGGGCACGACGAAACCGGTATCGCGCATCGCCAGCGGATCGAAGATGCGGTGTTGCAGGAACTGCGCGAACGGCTGCCCGCTCACGACTTCCACCACCCGCGCCAGCAGTTCGGTGTTGCTGCCTTCGTAATGGAAATGGGTACCGGGCGCATCGGCCAGCGGCAGCGTCGCCAGACGTGCGGCTACGTCCTCCAGCGACGTGGCCGCATCGATGCCGGCGGCATCCAGCAGCCCGGTCGCGACCGGGTGCGCGGCCGAGTCCGCCGCCAGCCCGCTGGTATGGGTCAGCAGGTGGCGCAGGGTGATCGCCCGCGGCGAAGGCGCCAGTTGCGGATGCCGCGCGTCACCGCCGACCACGACCTGGCGGTCTGCGAATGCCGGCAGGTAACGCGACAGCGGATCGTCCAGCGCCAGCCGCCCCTCCTCCATCAGCATCAGCACCGCGACCGAGGTCACCGGCTTGGTCATCGAGTAGATGCGGAAAATGGCGTCTTCGCGCAGCGGCCGGGTGCCCGCGCTGTCGGCATGGCCCCAGTGGCCATGGAAAACGATGCGGCCGCGGTGCTCGACCAGCGCCACCGCGCCGGGGAAGCGACCGCTGCCGGTACTGTCCTGGAGGAAACCGTCCAGCCGCTGCCAGCGGTCATCGTCGCGGGCGCCGGCCGGGGCGATGCAGGCGGCCGCGAGCATCCAGCAAAGCAGCCAGCGCGCTGGCGATCGCCATGCCGGGTATGCTGCGGTGCCGGTTGTGGATGCCGTGGAGTGCATGCTGCGGTTCCGTATGGCCCGGCCGTGCAGGCGCGGGAGGGAGCGGGGCGTGCGTTGGCGCCGGGTGCGCTTTGCCGGGACCAGCCTAGACGCAGGGCGCGCCGGTGCAAAGGGAACTCCGCTTGCTTCAGGCCACACCGATCCCGGGGTGATGGCGGCAGCGCCGGGTCCTGCAAACGAAAGCGGCGCCCCGGAGAACCGGGACGCCGCTGGGGGTGAAACGATCAGAACTTGATGCTGTGGCTCAGCGAGACCATGCGACCACGGCCGGACCAGTAGTTCTGCCAACCGGGCAACTGCGACCAGCTCAGGATGTACTGCTTGTCGAACAGGTTCTCGATGCCCAGCGACAGCTTGCCGTAGCGGCCGGTGTCGTAGTTCACCACCAGGTCGAACAGCACGTAGCCTTCGGTCTTCTCCGCGTTGGTATACACCGCGCCATCGCTCGGGCGGGTGTGGGTGGCGCGCAGGTCGCGGTCGAGCAGCTTGGTCGCGCCGAGGGTGACATTGGCCTCGGGCAGGAAGTTCCAGGCCACCGAGGCGCCGATCTTGTCCGGGTTGATGTCCAGCACGCCCATCTTCTTGATCAGGCCCGAGCCCGGGTAGTACTCGGTGGTGCCGCGGATGCGCGAATACAGCGCCGTCACCTTCCAGGCATCGCTGAAGCGCCACTCGCCGTTGGCCTCGAAGCCCTTGATGCGGGTCGGTGCGCGGCTGAGGATGAAGTCATTGCTGCGCGGATCGATGGCCAGCGAGGTGCCGAACTCGGAGCGGCTGTCGTAGTAGGACATGCCCAGCGCGCCGCGGTCGCCGCGCCAGTTGAACCCGTACTCGCGGTTGTCGACGATGATCGCCTGCAGGTCGGAGATGCGGTCCACCGACTGCCCCGGCACGTTGATGTTGCGCAGCGGGATGCCGATGTTGGGCAGGCCGAAGCCCTCGCCGTAGGACGCGAACACCGACAGCTCGTCGGTCACGCGCCAGATCGCACCGAGGTTCTTCATGTTCTCGGCGTACTTGAGCCCCCCGCCCTGCACGAACACGCCGTTGCGGTAGGCGGTGGTGGTGTAGCTGTCGACCTTGAGCTCGCCGTCTTCGCGGCGCAGGCCGCCGCTGACGGTCACCGGGCCGATGTCCCAGGTCAGCTGCGCATACGGCGCGGTGCTGGTGTACTTCATCGGCGGCACCCACAGGCGGTTGGTCAGCGCCAGCCGCTGCGCGGCCTCGTCCTTGACCAGGTCCACGCCGGCACGCAGCTGCAGCCCTTCCAGGCCGAATATGTCGCCGCGGGTCCACGAGCTGCGCAGGCCCTGCTTCTTCGAGGTGATCTCGGACTGGTCGTAGATGCGCTGGCTTTCGTCGAAGCCGGCGCCGACCTTGACCAGCTGCTTGTCGTCACCGTTCTCCGGCAGGTAGCGCATGGCCTGGTCGGCCCAGTAGTAGTCGGCCACCAGGGTGCCGCCGAACAGGTCGCCGTTGCTGTAGTTCAGCGCGAACTGCTTGAAATCGTTGAATTCGGCCAGCGAGCCGGCGATGGCGCCACGCTCGGAGGTATTGGTGGTCGGCACCGGGCACGACACCGGGTCGTAGCGGCAGCCTTCGACCTGGTGGTAGTTGGCCTTGCCGTCGATCTTGAAGCGGCTGTAGCTGGCCTGCAGGCGCTGCGCGCCGGATTCGCCGAAGTTGTAGCCGGCCTTCAGGAACAGGTTGCGGGCCTCCGAGTCGGAGGTCGAGCCGCTGGTGTTCATGCCGATGCGGCGGCCATTGCCGTCGTAGGAGATGCCGCGGTCGATGTACGAGGCGCTCAGCAGCGCATCCACGTCATCGCCCTTGTAGGCATGGTTCACGCCCAGCTTCCAGCCGGCGCTGTCGTCGCCGAACTGGGTGGAGTAGCGCGAGATCACTTCCGTCTCGTGGCCTTCGACGGTCGGCACCTTGGAGATGTAGTTGATGATGCCGCCGGCCGCGCCGATGCCTTCGGAAGCGGACGGGCCGTTGATCACCTCGATGCGTCCCACCACGCCCATGTCGGTGAAGGTGCCGTTGCGGTTGCCTTCGCGCAGCGGCGAGCCCTGCGGGATGCCGTCGAACAGGCGCAGCGCGATGCGGCCGCGCAGGGTTTCGCCGGTGTTGCTCATGGCCTGCGAGGACTCGGCGTAGCCGGGGACGGTGCGGGCCAGCACCGCGGTCGCGTCTTCGGTCAGGCTCAGCGTGCGCTGCACTTCTTCCCTGGACACCAGGGTGATGGCGCCGGGAATCTTGTCGATGGCGGTGGCGGTGCGGGTACCGGTGACGATCACCTGGTCCAGGTCGACGGCCTTGTCCTGGTTCTTGTCCTGGGCGTCCTGCGCCCAGGCGGCACCGTTCATGCCGGCGAGCAGGGCCATGCCGATGGCGGCCGTAAGTGGCTTGATCATTGATTCTCTCCCCCCGAAGTGGATTGCGGCACCGACGACCGGGGAGTCGCACGTGCCGGATATCGCGTCCGGGCTCGCGCCCGTCGGGCCGGGGTGGAGGACGATCCTCTACGGGATCTGGTCACGCACCGGCCGGTCTTGGCCGAAGACTAGGTGCGACTTCATGACGATAGAAGCGCGCAATCGTATGTTCACTGCCTAGGATTTGTTGCGGATCGTGCCGGTCGCGGGCGTGCGGCAAAGGCGCCCGGGCCGCGCCGGCAGGCGCGACTAGGCCCTGCCGGGCAACAGTTCGGCGCGGCCTTCTTCCAGCAGCGCGTTGACCTGGCGGATGCGTACCGACGAACGCGACCAGACCATGCCGATGCGACGCGGCTCGCACGGCTCGGGCAGCGGCAGCCGCGCCACCGCCAGCCCTTCGGGCCATGGCCGCGCCCAGTCGGGCACCAGCGACACTCCCAGGCCACGGTCCACCATCACCGCGATGGCGTTGAGCGCGTTGAGCTCGAAACGCTCGCGCGGCACGATGCCCACGCGGCGCAGGTACTCGTCGGCCTGGCGCCCGCCCCATTCATGGCGGTCATAGCGGATCAGCGGTTCGTCGCGCAGCAGGTCGTGCGGGTCGCGCGCGGCCAGCCGCGCCGGTGCCAGCACCACCATCGGCTCTTCGCGCAGCAGCTGCCAGTCGCAGGTCTTGGGCAGCGAGAACGGCGCCTGCAGTACCATCGCCGCGTCCAGGTCGCCGGCTTCCACCGCGCCGTACAGGTCGGCCGAATAGCCGGGACGGATGAATACGTTGATCTCGGGAAACTTGGCCACCATCCGCGCCAGGATGTCCGGCACCAGCCCGGCCAGCGCGGTCGGGCAGGCCCCCAGCCGCAGTTCGCCGGCCATGCCGCTCTCGTTGGCCACGCTGCGCAGGTCGGACACGTCGCGCAGCAGGTCGCGCGCACGCTGCAGGATGCGCGCACCCTCGGCGGTGACGCTGACGGTGCGCCCGGCGCGCGCGATCAGCGGCGCGCCGAGCTCGCGTTCCAGCGTGCGGATCTGCTGCGCCACCGCCGCCGGGGTGATGTGCAGCATGCGCGCCGCCGCGGCCATCGAGCCGCGATCGACCACGGTGACGAACGTGTTGAGGAACTGGGTTTCCACGACTATGCCCTCTGGATCCGGGGCAACGCTACAGCAGGCCACGGCGCGCGGCATCCGACCAACGTCACGGTCGCGCGCCGGCCGTTCACGTGGCGTCCTGGCGGTAGATGGTCAGGCCCTTGAGCGAGCGCGCCGGCGCCGGGAAGCACAGGCTGGCGAGGTAGCCGATCACGATGCACAGCAGGATCGAGATGCCCAGGTAGAAGTACGGGTGCACCAGGTCCAGCGACCATGCCACCAGGGTCAGCGCGATGCTGCCGGCGATGCCGATGGCCACGCCCGGCGAGTTGGCGCGGCGGGTGAACATGCCCAGCGTGTAGGCACCGGCGAAGCCGCCGCCGAGCAGGCCGGCCAGTTCGATCGAGACGTCGAACAGCGAGTGGATGTCATAGCGCGAGAGCACCAGCGCCAGGCCCATGCCGGCCAGGCCGACGACCACGGTCATGATCTCGGCGAAGCGCACGCTGCCGCGTTCGGTCGGGTTCTTCGCCAGCTTGTCGTAGAAGTCCACCGACAGCAGCGTCGCCACGCTGTTGATGATGCTCGACAGCGTGGACATGGCCGCGGCGAAGATGCCGGCGATGATCAGGCCGGTGACGCCCGGCGGCAGTTCGGCGGCGATGAACAGCGGGAACGTCGCGTCGATCGGCAGCAGCGGGTCCAGCCGGCCCGGGTTGTGCTTGTAGTACATCCACAGCGCGGTGCCGATGCTGTAGAAGATGAAGCCGCCGGGGATCATGATCGCGGCGAAGATCCAGATCGAACGCCCGGCCTCCTTGTCCGACTTGGTCGCCAGCGTGCGCTGCATCAGCACCTGGTCCTTGGGGAAGGTCAACACCACGTCGAACACCACCAGGAAGATGAAGCCCCACACCGTGGCCTTGGTCAGGTCGAAACTGAAGTCCAGCAGCTTGGTCTTGTGCTCGGCCATCGCCGCTTCGCGGATGCCGTCGAAATCGGCGCCCAGGGTCCACACGATGAAACCGATGGCGAAGATCGCGCCGCCCATCTTCACGAACACCTGCACGAAATCGGTCCACACCACCGCGCGCATGCCGCCCATCACCGTGTAGATGATGGTGAACACGCCCATGATCAGGATGCTCCAGACCACGTCGATGCCGGTGATGGTGGCAATCGCCAGCGCCGGCAGGAACAGGATCACGCTCAGCCGGCTGCCGACCTGCATGGCGATGGCCAGGGCGCTGGCGAGCATGCGGATGGCCGGGTGGAAGCGGGTCTCCAGGTAGGAGAACACGCTCATCAGGTCCAGCCGCCGCAGCAGCGGCACGATCCACACCGCCACGAACATCAGCCCCAGCACCGCCACCAGGTTGTTGGTCAGGTACTGCCAGTTGGTCTCATAGGCCTTGGCCGGGATGGCGATGAAGCTGATCGAGCTGGTGTTGGTGGCATACAGGCTGATGCCGGCGGCCCAGAACGGGATGCTGCGGCCGCCGACGAAGAACTCCGATTCCGACGCGGTCTGGTCCTTCAGGTAGAAGTACACGCCGATGCCGATCATGCCGGCCAGGTAGATGACGATCACGCTCCAGTCCAGCCACCCGAGCAGGTGCTTGCCGCCCTGCACCTCGGCGTAGTGCATGCCACCGTCGGCGCCGGCCCAGGCCAGGCCGTTGCCGCGCGCGGCGATCGCCAGCGGCGCCGCGTCGGCCGGCATGGCCGGTGCGTCGAGCGTGGCCCAGGCACTGGTGATGGTGTGGAAGGTGCGCAGGCCGATGCCGTTGGCATCGCGCACCAGCATCAGCAGGTGCGCCTGGCCGAGCGCGCGCAGCGAGCCGGGCAGGATGTGACCCGCCGGCGCCGGCGCTTCCTGCCAGCCGTTATCCGCGGTCCAGCGCCACAGCGCGTCGCCGGTGGCATCGCCGACGACCGCGTACAGGCCACCCTTCTGGCCCTGCAGCGCCACCAGGCGCCCGGCGGCAGGCCACGCCGGCTGCGCCTGCCAGCCGCCCCCCTCGACCGCCAGCGCGTGCCGATACAGGTGCATCGAACCGTCGGCACCGGTACCGGCCACGTACAGCACGTCCCCGAGCGCGGTGACCTGCGCCTGGCGCAGCGTCGCCGGCAGCGCCAGCGTGCGCCCCAGCGACAGCGTATTGCCCTGCAGGCGGGCGCTCTGCAGGCGGTCGCTGCTGTCGCTGTCGCCGCCGCGCAGCAACCAGGCCTGGCCACCGGCGTTGACCGCCATGCGGATGTCGGCGCCGGCCCCGGCCGGCGCCAGCGCCAGCGGCTGCCAGGTCTTGCCGTCGCCGGCCAGTGCCCAGGCTCCATCGACGGACAGCGCCAGGTCACGCCCATCGACCACCAGCAGCCGTGGCTGGGTGGCCTCCGCCGGCAATGGCGCCAGCGTGCCGGACGCGACGCTGGTCAGGTTGTCCGCCGCCGCGGTTCCGCCCAGCGCCAGCAGCGTCGCTGCAGTGAACAGGCGCAACCCGCGCAGCAGGCGTCGGGACAGGGAGGAGGCGTGCGCTACTGCGGGTATCGGCATCGATGTGGCTCGGCAGGGCATGGGAATCAGGACGCGGCGGGCGCGCGGCGGGCGGCGCCGGCCAGCAGTGCTTCGGCGCGACGCAGGAAAGGCAGGTCGATCATGCGTCCCTCGAACAGGAACGCGCCGCGTCCCTGGGCAGCGGCATCCGCGGCGGCAGCGACGATACGGCAAGCCTCGTCGAGCGCCGCATCGGACGCGCCGAATACCTCGTTGGCCAGTCCGACCTGGCGCGGGTGGATGCAGCTCTTGCCGATGAAGCCCAGCGTGTGGGCCAGCCTGGCCTCGGCGCGGAAGCCATCGTCGTCGCCGACATCGGGGAAGGCGCCATCGCAGGCGAACACGCCCGCTTCGGCAGCCGCCATGCGCAGCGCGAACAGGGTGGCGTGGACATTGGCGGCGGTGCGGGCGATGCCGTGCGGCGCGAACAGATCGCCCAACCCGAGCTGCAGCCCGGCCACGCGCGGATGCGCGGCGGCCAGCGCGGGGGCCATGCGCAGGCCGCATGGCGTTTCGATATTGAGCAGCAGGCCGATGGGGCGGGTGACGCCGTTGGCGGCCTCCGCGCGCTCCAGCGACGCGACCGCCGCGTGCACCTGCGCCACCGTTTCGACCTTGGGGAGGTTGAGCAGCCACACCGACTGCAGCGCCACCGCTGCAACGTCGGCAGCGAAATGGGGCGTGTCGGTACCGTTGCTGCGCACGATCAGCAGGCGGCCGCTGTCCGCGACCCCTGGCCGGGAGAGGAAGCCGGCGACCTGCGCACGTGCGGCGGCCTTGCCCGCCTCGGGGACCGAGTCCTCCAGGTCGAATGACAGGACATCGGCCGCGCCGGCCATCGCCTTGTCGAACAGTTCCGGGCGTGCGCCGGGCACGAACAGCTTGCTACGCATGGTTTCCCCTCATCCTGCGGGGCAGTCTGCGCGATTCGGAACGCTGAAAAATGTGTATCCCCGGACATTCACGCGATAGCGTTTGTTTGCATTGCCGCCCCGCCCCGGTGGCCCGGCGCGGCGCCAGAACGTGGAATCGCAACGGAAATCGCTGCGCGGAACCCCACCCTGCCCAACGCCCGCCAGCCACGCCAGGAACCATGACCGCTCTGCCCTGTCGCGGACGCGGCCGGCACGGGCAAAACCGGGCTGGCGCCCCGTGTCCACGGATACGTCCGCGGAAGCCGGGGCCACCCTGTTCGCAGGCCCGGGACCTGCCCCGACGCGGTGCTGCCGGCGCCCCGGTCAACAAGGCGCACGGAAAACATGCCGACGCGCCCGCCCGGCTTCGGCGGCGGGCAGAAGCGGGCGACCACCGGCACTGTCGACGGCGGTCACTGCCAACCCGCATGGGCTCGCCAACCAGGAGACAGGGCATCGGCAAGGACGCCCGCACGCCATGCGGGCTGCGGGCTGTGCACGCCCCGGTCACCACCGGGATCCGGCCGGGCGGCACGCGCCTCCCAGGCCGCCTGCCCACTGCCTACCACCACTCCTCGGCCCCCGGCACCCCGGCGACCGCCACGTACACTGACGAACAACGAGCAAAGAAAAACCCCTGGTTTCCCAGGGGTTTCGTGACTTCCCGGGAAATCCCGGCATCTCAATATGGTGGAGGTGGGCGGAATTGAACCGCCGTCCGAAGGCACTCCATCCCCGGCACTACATGCTTAGCTCGCCGTTGTATCTCGCCCCGGAACAGCACGGCGCGCAAAGCGCATCCCGGAACCAGCCCGCTTTATCTAGCTTGGGGCTGACGGGCAGCCACCCCATGCGATTCCGTGATGATGACCCTACGCAGCGAGCACGGACACAAGCTGTTTCGGGGCTTAGGCCTTAAGCGGCCAGAGCGTAGTTGTCGTCGTTGGCAACTATGAGTTGTGCAGCTGGATTTACGAGGAAAGCTACCCCCTCGGCATGCGCCAAGCGACTTCACAACCCCCGTCGAAACCAGTGCACCCCCGATTTCTTCAAGAATTCTTCCGTCCTGATCGCCCGGATCCACGATGCGGTCCGGTCGATGCTCGACAGTAGCCATGGTACGCGATGCGGCGTGATGCGTCACCTGCACGCGACCGGGCGGACATCTTCCAGTCATGCGCCCTGCCCGCCCAATCCAGGGGCGCGGCACGAACAGATCCCCTGAAACGAAAAACGTCCGCAAACCCTGGGTTTGCAGACGTTTTTCAACTGGCGGAGTGAGAGGCCGATTCGGCCTTCCCTAGCATTCTCTGCGAGGCTCAAAACCCAGCAGTATCAAGGCCTGCGACTCCGCACCCTTATCCTGCCTTCTCATACAATCCCGGCCCGAAACATGGGGCAGATGATGGGGCAGATTCGATGGCTCGACCGATCCACCGCCTGAGTGCCCGGGCGGTTCAGACCCTGACCAAGCAAGGCTACCACGCGGACGGCGGCGGCCTGTACCTGCTCATCGGCCCGACCGGAGCAAAGTCCTGGGTGTTGCGCTACCAGCGCGCCGGCAGGCGTCGCGAGATGGGGCTGGGATCAGCGGCCGTCGTGTCGCTGGCAGAAGCCAGGCAGGCGACCGTGGCCCAGCGCAAGCTGCTGGTGACCGGAGACGACCCCATCGCTACCCGGCGGGCCGCCAAGTCCGCCGGCGCGACGTTTGGTGAGGCGGCGGATGCCTACATCGCCGCGCACCGTTCCGGCTGGAAGAACGACGCCCAGGCCGAACAGTGGATCCAGTCCCTGAGGGACTACGGCCCGGCCCGAGCCACGCCGGTGGCCGAGGTCGACACCCAGATGGTGATGGCCTGCCTGCGCCCGATCTGGGAGAAGAAGACGGTCACGGCCACCCGCGTTCGCGGCCGCATCGAGCGGGTTCTGGACTGGGCCAAGGTCCATGGCATGCGTGAAGGCGAGAACCCGGCCAGATGGCGGGGGCACCTGCAGAACCTCCTGCCCAAGCCGTCCAAGGTCACCAAGGGGCGGCACCACGCGGCCATGCCCTATACCGAGGTGCCGGCATTCATGGCCACGCTCGCCGAGCGGGACGCCAGATCCAGGCGTGCGCTCCGCTTCACGATCCTCACCGCCGCCCGAACTGAGGAAGTGGTCGGGGCGCAGTGGTCTGAGTTCGACCTGGACTCCGCGGTCTGGACGATCCCTGCAGGCCGGATGAAGGGCGGTCGGGAACACTCGGTGCCGCTGACATCGGCCGCGTTGGCGATCCTGAAGCCACTGAGCCGGAAGGAGCCGCCCTTCCGGCTGTCGGAGAACGCCATGCTGTACCTGGTCCAAAAGCCGGCACCGAAGGGCTTGGAGCTCCCCTTCACCGTCCACGGTTTCCGTTCCACCTTCCGCGACTGGGCGGCCGAGACGACCGAGACGCCGAACGAAGTGGTCGAGATGGCTCTGGCCCATGCGATCCGGAACAAGGCCGAGGCTGCCTATCGGCGCGGCGCACTTCTAGACCGGCGGCGCGTCCTGATGGAAGCACGGGCCACGTTCTGCGGCTACTAACGCCGGTGCCGCTCCTGCACCATCTGCAGGAAATCGGTGCACCCAGCGACCTAGATACTGTGCTACGAGAACCACCTTGCCAGTGTTTCCTTGGCCTTAGTTACATGCACATCTTTGATGTTGGCCGCGGTGGTGGCGAGTGCGGCAGCCAGAACAGCGACATCGTCGCTATACCCGACGACAGGCGCAACATCTGGGATCACATCCAAAGGAAGGATGAAATACCCCAGCGCAGAATAGATGACGGCCTTGGCCCAAGCGGGAGTTTCCGGATCTTGAGCGGCGTAATACATCTTCAAAGCGGGCTCCATCGCAGACTTGCCTGCGCTCTTGGCATGGCTCTTCGCCTTATCCCAAAAGCTCGCATCTGAATAAGCTGATTGGTAATTATCTGAAGACATTGAAACCCCCTGTTGAAATAAACGGCATCGACCAGACTCAAAACTGACGACAGAGCCACGAAACGAATCCTATCCGATCAGCGATTGTCGCCGCCACAGCCCCCACTTGCCCATATGAGTTTGCCGGGATGCCACGCCTGCTTCTTGGTCGATGCGTCCATGGCCTGCAGTTTGGCAGGCGCCAATCGCACCAAGCGAGAAGCAAGCCCCCCCGCTGACTGGCGCCAACACCATCTGCGTAGCGCTTCGGCAAAAGCAGCGCTATGATCGGGCTTGCGCCAGAAATGAGTGGCGCAGTAACGCGGACACCAGCAAGGCGACCTTGCGTCTGCGAACGCTTGCCCGGGATACCCGGGCTGCCTCCTGCGGAGCCACGGCACGGGCTACCAGGACTCTTCACCTCAAGAGTCCGAACCCATGCCGACCAAAATATCGACACTCCGCGTATTAGCGTTCAATCGCCAGAATGGCAGTTGCTACTATTGCAAGCAGCCCATGTGGAATGGCGCCCATCTCAAGGCATTCGCTGCAATTGCTTCCATCGGTAAACGCCAAGCTAAGGAGCGACGGTGCACCGCTGAGCACCTACAGGCTAGGTGCGATGGCGGTTCGAATTCCAGAGGAAACATCGCGGCAGCATGTTGGTACTGCAATCAGCAACGCCACCGCCTTCCGGTTCCACCCGACTCCAAGGCGTATGCCGAATATGTCCAACGGGAAGTCTTGGCGGGCCGCTGGCGAACCGTCAGGCATGGTCATGCAACTTCATAGGGCAGCCCAGGGCGGCCGCCTTGGCATACAGGACACTTCCGAAGATGGATATCGCTGCCGTTTGCACCATAGATCTCGCCGCACTCTTGGCAGTGCATGACATAGACCGATTGACCATGATCCGTGCCAGGCAGGCCAGTGGCACGGATGTTCTTCTGCTTGTTCCCGTTCGTGAACCCGATACTCGTAGTTCCCTTGCCCGGTCTGGCCATGCGCCTCCCCCCCATTGGATGGGTAGCTAGTGTAGGCGAACCGCTATCGGTCGGACCTAGCCGACGCTAGGCGTCAGCTGCCCCCGCGTCCATGCGGGAGCCCGACGGGGTTGGCCATCCGCTATCCAGATCGTACTGCGCGGCGGCTTCGATCGAAGCGATGGCGTCGATCGCTTCGTGATGCGCACGCTCAGCGCTGAAGCACGCCTGCACATGGGTGGTGATCGCGTCGGCGATGCCCTGAAGATCGGCCAGGGTGAGTGTCACCCAACCACTCTCCGCCTTGAAATCAAGCGTGGCCGGCGCACCGATCAAGGCGGTGGCGATCCGGTTCTGGTCCTCGATGCCGGTCAGCACCCGCACCCCGCCGACCGTGATGCCGCCGGTCTCTCGCTCCCAGCGCAGCGCGGTGGCGCGTTCGCGAAGCCGGCGTTTCGCCTCCGCCAGGTCCTCGGTGCTGACCTGCGCAGGGTGCACCAGCACGCCATCGACCAGAAGCCAGCCTGGGCCGGCGCTCCCGGCCTCCATCACGTGGTCGTAGCCCGGCAGCGCCTGCGCGAACGCAAGCTCTGCCTCGATGACGTTGGCGACCCATCCGCCACGGATCAGCGCGATGCGACTCATGGCACAGTGTCCCAGTACTGATACTCCACTCGACCGGAACCGCCGGCGCCGGCCGATGTTCCAGCAGTTCCCCCACTCCCGATGGCGTGCGTGTAGGTGGCTCCGGGGGTAAGAGAGAGGGTCTTTTTGGCCACCCCGCCCCCGCATCCACCTCGTGACGTGGCGCCAGGGTTTCCCCCACCTCCGTCACCGGTGCCAGCGGCGGCATTGGTGGCGCTCAACCCACTGCCGGCAGCCGTCCAGTTGCCCACGCCGCCACCGTTGCCGTAGCCCATGACGCCGCGCTGCGCAGGAGCGCCGCCTGACGTTGCATTGGCCGTGCCTTGGTATGCGCCGATTCCACCGCCGCGGCCAGGCCGGTTGGCCGCGCCACCCTCGGCTTCCAGGAGCACGTTACCGAGGGCATCCGAGATGGTGGTGTTGCCACCGGTGCCGCCATTGGTGTGCCCGCCGCTACCGCCCCCAACGGCCAGTGCATCTACCGCCGGAAGCGCGGTTGCCGGCAGTGTGAACGTGCCGCTGGTCGTGCCCACGTACGTCTTGGGGTACAGCGGCCGGTGCGGCAGAAAGTCACCCATTGGGAGCTGCACGCTCTGGCCGTTGATGCGGACCAACGGGCGACGCTCGGCCATTTACAGCACCACGTAGTCGTAGTCGTCCGTGACCAGCTCCGTGGCGCTCTTGGCCATGCCCAGCTTCTGGTCGATCTTGCCGGTGTTGCCGGCGTCGGCCGCGTCCAGGGGCACTGCGATGACGCCCCCGGCAGTGCCCAGGTAGTAGTTGGTCCCCACGGCCAGGCCGGTGAGTGCGTCGTTGACCGAGTCGAGCGGGTAGCCCGTCCCCTCCGCATCCGCGGCGATGGACTCGCGCACGAAGCCGTGGGCCGGGCGCGCGTTGGAGTTGTCAGCCAGGCGCGCCTTGAGAACCCCGCCGTCGGAGAAGCGGTTGTAGAACTTGCCGGCGCCGATCGCCTCGCTGGCGGTGATCGGCTCGCTGGGATCTGCGCCCGGGTCGTACATCGACGGATCCAGCTTGCCGTCGCTGCCCAGGGCCGGGATCTTGCCGGCATCGCCAGCACCAGCCGACGCGGTGATCGGCGTGTACTGCTTGGTCTCGCCGGCGTTCCGATAGAGGACCTTGTCCACCATTTGCTTGCTCCTATGCCAGCTTCACTGGCTCATCGAAAGTGAGGTTCAGGCGGGTCGGCGCAGGGGCGTACCCGACCACGATTTCCCAGCCGGTGGTCGGCGGGGCCTGGGTGAGCGCGCCGTTGGGCCCGGCGAACACGAATCCGGGGGACCAGGACCAGCCAGCGTCATCGATCGATCCGCCGGCCTTGATGCTGATCGCGGCGCCTGCATCGCCCGCGGTGATCGAGATGCCCAGCATCCCGGCGACCGACGCCGCGTCAGTGGGATCCAGGTGGCGGACGCCATCGGCGCCCTCCGAGACCAGCCGCAGGGCCGATACCGTGGCCGCAGCAGGGCGAACCAGAGGTGCCAGCGAGACGACCGGATCACCGGCGGCGCCGTCGGCGTTCTCGACCTGGATGCCCTCGCCGGCAGCGATCGATCGCTGGTGCCAGGTCCCATCGCTCCCGCGCACGGCCAGGCCCGCCCCCACCAGAGCGGCCAGCTTCTGCAGGTTCGCCGGCACCTCGCGGACAAGCCTCCAGACGGTCGACGCGATGCCGCCCGTGGAGCCACCGGTACTGCTGCCCGAGCTCCCGCCGGCCTGGCCGCCGGAGTTGCGGACTTGCGACTCCTGCACCAGCGAGCCGTCCGGCCAGCGCAGATCCTTGCCGACGGTCGCCCCGTTGGTGCCATCGCCCCCGACCCGGACGACGCGCCCGAGCTGGTCCTTCAGCTTGATCTTGGTGCCGGCCATCACTGCGCCACGTAGGCCCGGATTACGGCCTGGCAGGCCGCGAGCTGGTCGTCGGCGTCTCGGCCGGCTCGAACAACAGCCCCCGCAAATTCCGCTCGGCGCTCGGCGGCCGCATCACGTTCGCGGGCGGCGGTACTGGCGTCGGACAGACGCTGGGTTTCGCAGCTCGCCCAGCCGTCGCGCAGCCGGAGATTGCCAGCACGCAGGTCAGCAACAACAGCATCAGCGACGGCCGGGGCCGCGGCGCGGGCTTGCTCATGGGTCTCTCCGATGGTGGCCAGGGTGTCGGCCTGCTGGTGCTCGGCGCTGCGAGCGGTTTCTACGGCCTTGGTCTCGGCCTGGGCCTGCTTGGTGGCCTGCCGGCTCTGGGCCAGGTCGGCGGAGCGGTCGCGCCATTCCCAGCCCGCCCAGAAGGACAGCCCGACGAGCAGGGCGGCGGCAGCGGCGTAGACCCGGTTCACTGCGGCCCCTCGCACATCGCGCGCTCATCGCCCCGCCGCAGGGTCAGCCCACGGAGCTCGCGGCCGCCTGCCTTGTTCCATCGGTCGAGCTCCGCACACGCCCCTGGCCAGTCGTTGGCTTGGGCCTTGCGCTGAAGGGTCGAGCCGCAGACGACCTTCGGGCCCAGGTTGAAGGCCGCACTCGTCAGGGCCGCCTCGACATGCCGCAGCATCGGCACGCCCATGCACCGGCGGACGTACCCGTTCGCCTCAGCCATGTCCTGGGCCAGCAGCGCGTCGCACTCGGCACGGGTATATCGCTTGCCGGCCTGCACGGTCTTGGTGTGCCCGTAGCAGACCGTCAGCACCCCGACGCTGTCACGGTAGGGCTCGTAGCGGACGCCCTCCCACTTCTGGATCAGCGGCGCAGCCAGGGCCAAGACACCCGCAAGCGCCACCGCGGCGACGCCTCCGCCAACCGCCTTGGTCTTGGCGTCAGTCATCGGAGTCCCCCTGCACCGGATCGAACCGGCGGCCGGAGAGCATCAGCTTGTGCAGCTCACTCTTCCGGCGGTTGTCCAGGACCTTGAAGTAGACCTGCACCAGCAGGCCCAGGAAGGCGATGAAGAGGCCGCCGAACGCAGCAATTTCGTTCGCCGTCAGCCCGCCGAAGAACGCAACGCCGCCGCCATAGGCGACCTTCTGCGCCACCGCCGCAATAGTTGCTTCCGCCGCCTGATCTTTCATGCCCTGCCCCGTTCCGTTTCGGACATGCTGGCAGGGCTTGGCAAGGCTTCAACGGGGAAATGAAAAGCCCCGCGAGTGCGGGGCTTCTTAGTCTCTGTTACTTCCCTTTGGCCGCTGGTGGCGTCACGGTTCCGCTGATGCTCCACCCCTTGGGGGCTTCTTCATCCTTCTTGGCAGGGGCCGCGGCTACCTTGCTCGCCTCCACTAGTTCCACCTGCCCAGTAGGGCTGTAAGACAGCGAGCCCTCAAGTGTTTTGCCTTTCTTCTGAAGAACGTACAGCCAAGGCTCCGGCGTCATCTCGTATGAGATAGAAATCTTCCTACTCGCCAATGGGGCCGTACCCTCTGAGAACAACGAGTACGCATTGCTTGCATTACCCAATCCAACTGCATAATCCCCGAGCTTCAGCACTTTTTTTGCGTAGTCAGCGAACGGGATGATGCCCGCTATTGTTTCGACCGTCTTGCTCTCTATTTCACCCGTGGACTTGGTCAGCGTGCCATCAGACGCAAGCTCTACTGAGGCCGAGGCCTTTCCTACCCAAGGCCGCCGCACATTGATGTAGTGCTGCTGGCTGGAAATTTCCGTCTTTATTACCAGCGCATTTGAAATGAGTGTTGAGTTAGCATCCGCGCCATCTGCACAAACCCTGTCATAAGCTTTCGATACCCCGCACGTGTGCCAAGCTTGCGCGTTCTCATTGACAAGCTTTTCAACCGCCTCATGGAACGACTTAGGGGTTAATTGCGCCCCCTTGCTATCAAGATCACGGTTGATCTTTAACAGTGCAGCCGTCCCATCTTCGCTAAGCAGCATGTCGAATGGAGCCGCAGGCGCGCGGTATTCCTCCCCACCAACTTTCATCACGTACTGGACCTTCCAACGGGTCTGGACCAGCTTCGTTACCTGATAAGTCGCAGGGACTCGAGTAAGAAATGGCACGCCCCCAAGGGTAGTCTCAGTGCCTGCTTCCTTCGCATCTTGCCTTGTGATCTTGTAAACCCCGCAGCCTGATACCAACGCACATACGCCTAGCACAACTGCTGGAAACACCTTCATCCTTGCCCCCTGTACCGGCAGCGACATGCTGCCGCTGGGGGCCTTCTATCACAGCTAAAGACCAGCCGCAGTATCATCCTTAGATAAGAAACCCGCCGAGAGGCGGGTTCTTCGTTTGGGGCTTCGGGCCGCTGGATCACTTACTGGCCAGGCGCTCCAGCCTCCCCCGAGCATCGCGGAGCAGCGACCGCAGCGCGATGTGCAGCCCTTCGGCCGCCAAGCTGGGCAGCGGCTGATAGGCATATCCATCCTCGCTCTCCACCTGCGCGGCATGGATGGCGTCCGTCATCAGTAAATCCGCCACCGCATCGGCTCCTTCGATCGCCTCGCGGATGTACTGAACGCTTTGGTTCTCGTATGGGGCGAGCCGCGGGTTCTCGCTCTCCGTGAAAAGGCGTGGCCTCTCGCCCAGGTGGAGGGTCACTACGTCGCCGTCGACCTCTGCCACCACCTCGTCGCCCGCCATCACCCGCTGCTTTACACTTGCCGTTGCCATGATCGTCTCCCATTAGACGGTTGTGGTAGGCCGGGCCGGGAGTTGTCGCTCCCGGTTCGGCCGCTTCTTCATGCTGCAACCGGCGTTTTCGCCAGCTCGTTGCCGATCCGGGTCAAGCCCTTCGGGGTAATCCGGGGCTGCTCGACCACCTTTTCGGTGCCATCCTCGCGCTGCACCGTCGTGACCTTGTGGCACATCACACCCTGCTGGATGCGATCTTGGTATGCCAGCCAGCCGCTATGGCCCGGCCGGCCGTAAATCCAGCGATTCACGATGAGCCAGTTCCGCAGGTCGATGGGGCGCATCTGGAGTACCTTCGCCGCGTCTCGCATACAGAGCGAGCCTTCCGCCGCCGCGATCCGGTCATGGGCCTCGACCTTCGGCGCCTGGACCTGCACCACCTGCTCCAGCGCCAGCACCTTTTCGGTGTAGGTCAGCAGCAGCCCACGCATCGCTGCCGGGTCGGCCAGCACCGCCACCGGGTCGAACTTGGCGACCCTGGCCTCCAGCTCCTGCCAGCGGTCCACCAGCCGGGCCGTGAACTCCGGCGAGAGCTGGGCCACCACGATGATGCTGTCCCGCTTGCCCTGCTCGCCCGAGAACACGAATTCGGCTGCTGGTCGACCTGCGGTGGGCTTTTCCTCAATTTGAGGAGAAGCAATTACCCTCTGCTCTACAAGGGTCTCGATGGTGCGCTTCACGTTGTCGTGGCGCTTCTCCACCAGCTCGGCAATCTCCCGGCTGGTGATGGCAGCCTCGCCGGGCGACAGGATCATCTCGTTCATGCGGCCTTCTCCTGGTCTGCCTCCATCGCCTCGCGAAGCAGGCGATTGGTGAGGAAGTTCATGCTGCGGGTGTCGGCCTCGGCCTTCTTGCGAAGCCAGTCACGCAGCGACTCGGGAACCCTCAGAACGAGGGGGACGATCTCATCTTTCATCGGAAATCCTCGGTTTTTGCCCAAGCCGGCGGCCTGGTGCGCGCACTATCAAATAGCGGCGAACGCAGTCAACGGAGATAGTCGAGTTGATAGCTGTCCGCGCCAACGTGACACCATTTCCGTGTCAATCACATTGACGAATGACACCGAAACGGTGTCAAGACTTTCCGACACGAAAATGGTGGAATGCCGGCCGAGTGCTTTACTACAACCAAAGTTATGAGCGACGACGGCTACACCCGGATCACCCTGCGCATCCCTGATGACCTCCACGCCAAGTTGACCGAGGAGGCCGCGCGGACCTCCAAGTCGATGAACGCTGAGATCATCGGCCGCTTGGAGCGCACCTTCCCCCAGCCGATTGAAGACCGCCTTCTGAAAGAAATGCTCCAAGAGCGACTCTCAGCACTCATGAACGAGAAGATTGCCGCCAATCTCCGTGAGGTCGTCTCATCCATCAGAGGTGCATTGGGGAAAGGTGAAAAGTTCACTCCAGAAACTCCAGAAGAACTTGTTGCCATCGTACAAGCCAAAGCCCAAGCTGAACGGCACTACGCCGATGAGCAGCAGCGGCTGATAGACATGTTCAAAGAAGCAGATGTCCTGCTCAAATCCCAAAGTGGCATCGTGCTATCCGACAAGGCGACCGCCCACTACACCCCGCCCCAAGACCTCACCGAGCGTGCCAACAGCAAGCCCAAGAAGGCCAAGTAACCAGGAGCGGCAAGGATGCAGCCGAACGTCCCGATTCCCACCGATAGCATCTACAAATTCATGACCCTTTTCGGGTTCATGTTGCTTGTTACCACCGTGGTCTCGACGGTGTATGTGCACAAGTCAACGAACGACGAGCTGCTGGCCATTGCTGAAGCCAAGTACCGGCTGACAGTATATCTCGCTGCGCGCAAAGCTGACTCCAAACAGATCACCAAAGCGCTTCAGGAGGAAGACATGGCCATGCAGGCCATCCATGATCGTCGCGCTGAGATCGCCGCGTCGGACAGGGGCTTTTACCTGAAGGTCCTCGCCCTCCCTGGCGGTATGGGCCTCGCTCTCTTCGGATTCGGCTTCTACCGCTGGATCAAGGAGCAGCCGCTTCACGATGAGCTTCTCAGATTGCAGGTGACCAAAGCCCGCTTGGATGTGCACGGCACCACTGCACCTACCGATTTCATACCAGCACCAACAGATGTTGAAAGACGCAAGGCCGCCAAGGAGTAAGCTGGCAGGCACGACCCAGCCAGCCCACCACGGACAGACTTATGGATAAGCTCAACCGCGACCTGCAACGGACGCTATTGGAAGCACTTGCCGCCTCTTACCCCGAGCCGGTCTATGCGGACTTCCTTCGTCAGCATGCGCCCGGCTCCGAACTAGAGGTGAACATCGCCTACCTAGGCGAACACGAGCTTGTCGTTGCGACGTTCATGGGGAGCCTGGATATGGGGAATCCACTCCTGACGGCCAAGATCACGGCCAAGGGGCTGGACTTTCTCGCTGACGATGGTGGCCTTGGCGCCATCCTTGGCGTGCTTACCATTCGGCTCCACGAAGACTCCATCAAGCAGCTGATTGCGAGGCAGATCAACGCGTCTGACCTAGCCCCGCCCGACAAGAAGCGATATCTCGATCGGCTGCGAGAGCTGCCTGCCGAGACCACCAAACACCTTGTACTGAAGATGGTTGATGCTGGCCTGGAGAACTGGCAGAAAGCACTTCCACTGCTTCAAAGCATGTTGGGATAGACGCCATCCGGCGAAACCGGATGTAGCTCTCCGCATTCAGCTTTACGACGAACTCATCCTCTTCGGCGCGAACGCCGTCGAAGAACAGCCCGCGCGGGGCTAGGACTATGGCTTCCATGGGCTTCACCTGCGCTGGCGGCTGTGATGAGCCAACGCTACCGGCTACTTCCTGTTGATCAACGGGGAGTCCGTTCTAGCGACCCGCCGGCCCGGTGGTAGGATCGCCAGGTCTACGGATCAGGGCGGCGAAGTGAACTGGAACGGCATCTCGGCTGGGCTGGGCGTGGCTCTCGCACTCATGCTCGCGCCCATCATCACCCGGTGGTGGAAGAAGGTTGACGACTACGACAACCGACGGATGGCTGCTCACGAAGAGAAGGTCGCCAGGAAGAAGGCCGAGAAGGCGGCACAAAAGGCGGCCAAGCTGGCCGCCAAGGATCCGCGCTATACCTCAGCGACCGTTGTTGGGCCGCCTCGGATCGGTTTCGACGGTGACCGGAGCCCCGCGGAGGGCGCTGGCGAGGGCAAGACTGAGGGGTGACGGGACCGTTGCCAGCGCATTGGCGACTGCAGGCCGCGCCTCGTTGCTGACGATGAAGTCCGCCAAGCGCGGATTATTCAACGCGCGGCCTACCGTTCGACCGGCAAACACGCCCGCTAGCAAGCCAGGCCAATTGACCGGGAGGAAACCACGATCAAGCTGCCCGCCGACGCGAGCGGCAACAAGAACGCTGTGCAGGCAGTGGCCTCCAGCGTGAGCTACGGCAAGCGGTACACCGCAGGCGCGCTGCTCAACCTCACCAGCCACGGCGAGGACGACGACGCCTTCACTGCCTCCACCGGCTTCGACATCACCAGCTGGGCGGACGCGATCAAGGACGCCTTGGACAAGGATGGCCTGGACCGGATCGCCGCGGACCTGCGCACCAAGACCGGCATCCCTGCTCCTGCCATGCGCCAGGTCCGCGCCCTGTGGGCCTCCCGGGCGAAGGAGGTCAAGGCATGAAGGCGAACGAGGCTCAGGAGTCGCAGGACTGGATGCTGGCCCGCTGCGGCATGTTCACCGCGTCCCGCGCCGCCGACCTGATGGCCCGAACGAAGTCTGGCCCGAGCGCGTCCCGGGCCAACCTGCTCGCACTGCTGGCCGTTGAGCGCCTGACTGGCCAGCCGGTGGAGACCTACCGCAACTCGGCGATGGACCGGGGCATCGAACTGGAGGCCGAGGCGCGTGACGCCTACAGCTTCACCACCGGGCGCGCTGTCGAGGAAGCCGGCTTCGTGCTGTGCAGCGAGCTCCCGAACACCGGCTGCAGCCCCGATGGGCTGGTGGGCGACGGGCTGGTGGAGATCAAGTGCCCGGCCAGCATGCAGAAGCACCTGGAGGCCCTGCGCACCGGCGCGCATGCGGTCGAGTACCGCTGGCAGCTGCAGCACCAGATGCTGGTCGTCGGCGCGCCCTGGGTGGACGCGGTGAGCTACGACCCGCGCTTCCCCGACCGTCTGCAGCTGGCCATCACCCGCGTGGAGCGCGACGAGGCGGCCATCGCCGAGCTTCGCGCCGCGATCAAGGCGGCCGATCTGGAGGTGGAGAAGATCGTCGCCGAACTGCGCCAGATGCCGGAGGCGGCCTGATGGGCACCGTCACCTTCCAACCCGAAGAGAGCCGCGCCGGATCGCGCCGCGGCAGTGCTGCTCGGGCTGCGCTGTATGCGCACGTGGTCGAGGGCAAGAACGTCACCACCGCGCAGATCGCGCGCCGGTTGGGCATCACCGAACACGCGGCGCTGGGCCGGGCCAAGCGGGGACCGTTCCCCCTCACCTGGGACGCCCTGGCCAGCAAGCGGAGGAAGGCTGCATGAGCCGCCACTTCACCCGCCGCGCCCCGAAGCGCAACGAAGGGCTCAGCTGGGGCCGGTTCCCGACCGACGACGGATCCGCGGTGACCTACCGCCTGTTCCGGCGCGACCACACCGGCCGCCTGCACTTCGAGGCCCGGACCTTCTTCACCAGCGCCGCTCCCACCTACATCGCCAAGGTCCTGCGCCACGCCAAGCGCCAGCTGCACGACCGCGTGGACACCATCGACCTTCAGGCCTTGGGAGTAGCTGCATGATTGAGCTCTTAGGCAACACCAATCGTATCCCCGCGGATTGCAATTTGAGCCCTCTCGAAGGCTTCAGCCGCATTCTCAACCGAGCGGACGATGATATTGAATCGAACACGATCATGATCTTTCGGAAGGTAGCTTTGGAAGCGCTGTGCTATGTCCTTAGCCACCGTCACGTGTCCAATAGCCTGTGTCACTGCACTCGCAATGCCAATAGACAGCGAGGAGAGGCGCGGGACAGACTCCGAAACCACATCAAGGCCTACGTCCCCCACTGCAGCCAACAAAATTGCACGGCCCTCAGCAATTTCATAAATATCTTCAAGCTTACTAGGCTGCTTGAGCTCTTCTGCGAGCCCCCTGTAGTGGACAGCGGCGCGGACAATCTCAGGAAAGATATGCGCGGCAAGGATCTGTTCCTCCCGTCGAGCTTTTGCGTCGTCCCGCTCTTTTACGTCCTTTGCAAGCTTCGCTGTAGCGGAAGTGACTCTATATGTTTGCCAACCAAGAAAAGCGACGGCAACAGCAGAAGCAAGCGCCACAACCACGCCCCAAGCATCCCAGTTCACGACACAGCTCTTGCTCAACAACCAGCACTGGCTCACACCATCCAGCATGCTCATTCCCTGATCCCCCTGTGGATTGGGCGGCATTCTGCCATGCGTCCGCGCGCTCAAGCGGCCCGCCCGCAGGAGGCGAGCGATGCGAGCAATTGACCTCTTCGCCGGCCTGGGCGGTTTCAGCGAGGGCGCCGAGCAGGCAGGCTGCCAGGTCGTGTGGGCGGCGAACCACTGGCCGGCTGCCGTCCAGGTCCACGCCAACAACCATCCGGCGACGGCGCACGTCTGCCAGGACCTGCAGCAGGCCGACTGGACACTGGTGCCAGCACACGATCTGCTGCTGGCGTCGCCGGCCTGCCAAGGCCACACCCGCGCGCGCGGCAAGGAGCGCCCGCACCACGATGCCACCCGAGCCACGGCATGGGCTGTTGTCTCGGCGCTGGAATGCCACCGTCCGGCGCTCGGCCTGATCGAGAACGTTCCAGAGTTCACCCGGTGGCAGCTGTTCCCCGCGTGGTGTTCGGCCATCAACGCGCTCGGCTACGCAATCTCGCCGCATCTGGTCGATGCCGCGGACCACGGCGTGCCCCAGAACCGGGAGCGCGTGCTGATCGCGTTGACCCGCAGCAAGCACCCGATCCAGTTGGCGCTGCCCAGGCGCGAGCATGTGCCGGCTGCAAGCATCATCGACTTCGACGCGGGCCGCTGGTCCGCAGTCGAGAAACCAGGCCGCAGCGCCGCGACCCTGGGGCGCGTGCAGAACGGTCGGCGCCAGCACGGCGACCGGTTCCTGACGGCGTTCTACGGCAAGGAGCGAGGCGGACGGAGCCTGTCGCGGCCGGTCGGCACGATCACGACCCGGGATCGCTGGGCAGTGGTGGACGGCAGCAGGATGCGCATGCTCTCGGTCGATGAGGCCCGCCGCGCCATGGGCTTCCGCGCGACCTACCAGCTGCCCGATCGCCAACGGGACGCCATGCACATGCTCGGCAACGCGGTCTGCCCGCCGGTTGTGCGCGATGTGATCGAAGCACTGAGGGCTGCAGCATGACCCCCAACTTGCAACGCAATGGAGGTAGCCGACATGGCTGACGAGATCGCCCTGTGGCCGCTGAAGGAGGTCAAGCTCCGGGTCGGCCTCAGCACGGCCACGATCTACCGGATGATGGCCAAGGGCCTGTTCCCGAAGCCGCGCAAGATCGGCACGAAATCGCTGTGGTTCTCGCCGGAGATCGAGGAATTCATCCTCGCCGTTGCGGCCGGCAAACCCTGGTCCCCGAACATGGGGCAAAACATGGGGCAAGACCTCGCGGCATGAAAAAAGCCGCTGGAATCAGCGGCTTAGATCAGGTCTTGGCGGAGTGAGAGGGACAGACCGAAAGTGTCCAACACCACCCCGCCCGCGATTGAAAATCCTAATCCTATCAATCGTTTGCGCCAGACAATCGCTCGAGTGAGAGTGTCCAACAAGGTGTCCAACAGTCTGACACTCCGCCGACCTGCGAAACAAGCGCGGCTTATTCCTGGCCGGCTCGGCTCGTCTTGCCTTTACCCATCACCGCCACACACTGGGGAACGGTCCTCACATTGTCGGCACTGGCCGACAATGTGGCCTCTCGAAGTCCTGGCGCGTAGCACTAGGACGCAGGGAGGCGGCCCGGCCCTTGGGCTGCGTCCAGCAGGCCAAGGGGAAAGCGGGAGCGACCGGGCCACGGCCTGCGCACCAGCGCAGGCCGCTGGGCCCCAGGCGGGAGCCTGGGGCCTGTCGTCGGGCTGACGCCCGACGACGCGGGACGGCTTCGCCGTCCCGGGGTGTTTGGGGTGGGGAGGAGATGAGGAGCAACAGCGCGCCAGCCGCCGAGACGACACGCCCCAGCCCAGGCGATGGGCTGCCGGATGGGCTGCGGGCACGCTACGCCGACACCCTGGGCGAGGCACACGCCCTGGCCCAGGCCGAGGGGCTGCGCTACCGGGTGCCGGTGGGGGTGGCGCAGGATCGCGCTATCCGCGCGGTCCTGGACCTGGCCAACGCCAGCGGGGCGAACCCGTCGCCCGCGACGGTGGCCGCGTACCGGCGCGACCATGCGCGGCTGTCGATCGCTGGGGCTACGCCCCTGGACCAGGCCAGCACGCGGGCGCATTTCGACCGGCTGCGCAGCGCCTGCCGGTGGGTAGAGGCGCAGGAAATCGCCCGGCTTCGGTCCCTGGCCGAGTCGGCACGCAAGGCCAAGGACCTGGACGCCATGCGCGGTTACACGCTGGCCGCCTTCGAGCGGGCGACGGTCTACCGGGCGCTGTACCTGGCCCAGGATCGGCCCACCTGGGCGCAGAAGGCGGCGGCGTTACGCGCGGAGGGGCTGCGCTCGGCGTGTAAGTCCAAGCGCCAGGCGGGGCGGCGTGCGCTGTCCCCGGATCGCTTGCTGGTGGCCCTGGCCCAACAGCCTGGGCGCTGCGCCAGGGTGGAGGCCTTGGCCATGGTGTTCGCCCTGTTCGGCATTCGCCCCGCTGAGGCCACGCGGGGCCTGGTCCTGGACAAGACCGCCACCGGCCTGCGGCTGGCGGTGGCCGGGGCGAAGGTGGACGCCGTGCGCGGCCAGCCGCTGCGGGTCTTGGAAGTGGAGCCGACACGGCGCGGCCAGTCCGGCCTGGCGGTGGCCTTCCTGCGGGCCTATGTGGACGAAACAGGCGGCGACCTGGACGCCAGCCCTGCCGATGTGGTGGCCGTCCGCCGGGCCATGCGCCAGGCCCAGCCGGGGCTAAGCCCCTACGCGTACCGACACGCCCGAGCGAGCGACGCCAAGGCCACCCAGGGGCGGGCCGGTGCGGCGGCCTGGCTCGGCCATGCGAACGATAGGACACAGCAGGGCTATGGCCACGCGCGCAGCGCCAGGGGCGCGGTGGCGATCAAGGCCGCCACCGCCTCGCGCCCGGTACGGCGGACCAAGACCCTGCCGCCCACCCTGGCCGAACGCTTCGCCCAGGTGGCCACACGGCTGGCCGCGCGGACTTCTTCGCAATCTGCAACTAATGCATCGCCACCCAGGCGACGCCTGCCCAGGCCTGGCTGGTAGTCAGCGACGCGGGCGCGGACCGCGCCGCCTGCGCGGGGGGCGCAAGCCGATCAGCGGGTCGCCGTCGCTGCCGCTATCCCACCAACTTTCCTCGCCGTCGCCTTTCTGGCCCCGCAGGAACTCGCGCACATTCACGCGCGTGCGGTAGCCAGGCGGCGGGATGAACTCCTCGCCTTCTGTCGGTTGCGGCTTCGGCTTCGCCAGGGCCTTGGCCATCTGGTCCAGGAGCAAGCGCAACGCGGCGCGGGTTTCCTTCGTGCTGTCGGGCATGGTCGTACTCGGGACGGGAGGACGTTACCTAGCAGATCAGGCCGGAGGCGCAAGCGCGTAGCGCTTGCCAGGTCGTTGCTTTTCCCAAGAGTCGGGGGCGCGGGGGCATGGCCCCCGCTGTGAATGGAGACGATGTAGCCATGCCGAAAGGGCGGCCCTGGCTCACGGGCTTTTGCTTTTACACCCCACGCAGTGGGGACCCGGGCCGCGTATGCGGCCCCTTGCTTTTAGTACTCCAAAGCCTGAAAGAGCATTAGCCTCCTGCGCCGTTTTCCGCGAGGCCTCAACGGGTTGCGGCGCATTCGCTCGCACGCCCTAACCGGTCCACGCTCGCACGCGCCATCCGATTTCTCGCACGGGCCAATGCGGACCATCGCACGCGCCAACCAGTCCGGGCTGGACAACACGCTGGGAGCGATTACAAGCGCAGTCCCTCCGCTGCCTGGCCTGCCCCATGTCATTGATTACCCATGTCCCGTTCGCCTTCGCGCGTTCCGCGTTGTTCGCGCCCAAGCCCTACCGCCCAGGGGTGCCAGTGCTTCCGCTTCGCGTCATCCCCGCCGCCCAGGATTACCGGATCACGCTCCGCCACTCCGGGCCTTGCCTGACCCAGGCCCATGCCGCGGCCTGGCAAGTCGCCACCACCCTGGCCGCCAAGTCCCCGCGCGATGAAGTGCGGTTGATCGACGCGCTCCGCGCGCTCGGCCTGACCTCGGTCCAGACCTCCGCAAAGCGCCGCCTGCTTGCCCTGTTCGATGACCTGGCCACCAGTCGCGTGGAGATCAACACGCGCCGCCAGGATTACCAGGGGCCGTTGTTCGCCTATCGCAAACTGCCCAGGGGGCGCGTGTCCATGACCTGGCCGCCTGGCATGCGTGACCTGCTGGAAGATGAGGCCGTTTATCTGCCCCTGGACGGGCGCGCAGCCCTAGGCGCGTACCCGCTGGCAACCTGGTTACATGACTACATCGCCACCCATCGCCGGGCGTATGAAATCGAACTAGAAGCGCTGCGCGAACTGTGCGGGTCCAGCCTGACCGCCCATCACTTCAAGCCACGCCTGAGGCGCGCCCTGGATCAGGTCCAGGCCTCGGCCTCGTTCTTCACCCGCTACGAAATCGCCCACGGCGTGCTAACGCTCCACAAGGAACCGACGCGCGTGCTACTGCTCGACAGCCAGGCTAAGGCGTCCAAGTCGGCGCATGTGCGCCACCTGGACGCCGCACAACTCGCGGCGTCATCGCGCGCCCGTGTGGCGTTATGAGGCTGCGCCACTGCGCGCCTGATTCAACTCGAACAGGCGGCGCAGGATTCTGTCATCGGTCAGCGGCCATTCCCAGCCGTAGGCGGCGGCCACGGCTTTATCCAGGACGCGATGGAGCATGTCCAGCCAGGCCGGGCGCTCGTTATAGAGATTGGTTAGCGTGCGCTTTTTCAACGCCGTCTCGTGCCCAGGCTTGGCAACGGGACGCGCGGGGAAACCGGCGGCTTCTTCCTCTGGCGTGCGTTGCCAGTCCACCCACTCCGGCGGGTTTAGCCAGCGGTCGCGGGCTTCCACCAGCGCCCGCGCGGCATCGCCAATGGCCTGGGCGTGCGGATTTTCCGCGTAATCCTGAGCGGGAATGTTCGGCGTCAAGCCTTCCGGAAACGGGAAGGTTTCGAATGTGGTCGTTGGCGTATAGCGCGGTCGATCTTCAAGGCTAGTGCCCATGCGCAGCGCCCACAGTTCATGGAACCGCGAATGAAGAACGCCTAGGGCGGTGTCATCATCTCGGGCAATAGCGATTAGTTGGTGGTCGGCCAGTATTCCGGCGTCCATCCAGACAAACAGGCGATGTTTGGCCAGGACTGGCGTAGCGATATAGCGCGGGAGGCCCACCAGCGCCGCACGCATTGCGGGAATGGGCCGCGCCATCTGCCAAAAACGCTTGTACTTCGTCTCCTTGGTGCTCGCTTCGCGCTTGCTGTGGACAGCGTGTTGAACATGCTCAAAGGGAACCTCATACAGCGCGGCGTCAGCCTCCGGCATGTCTACGCCGTAATCGATGATCCAGGTATCCGACGGCCTCCGCGTCATGTCCATGCCGTTGGCCCAGGGCCGCACAACGTCGGCGTTAGGGCGTCCGTTCGGGTTCGGGAGTTTCAGCCACTCGCGCGCGGTCGCGCCTGGAATGTCGAACGGCCCCGCCTTCACAGTGGCGACGAATGCGGCCCCTGCGTTCTCCGGCAACTTGGCGGCGCTGGTCAGGTCAACGCCACCGCCTGCGCCATCGCTTGCCGTCAGGTCGGCGAATATCTCGGCCACCGGCTGGCCGTCAAGTGCTGCGCCCTGGGTGCTGTTTCCGTAGCAGACCAAGGACACGCGAACGGCTGCGCCCTCGTTGGTCCACGGCTCATCGCTCCATGCTTCAAAAATGCGCGCGGCTTCCGTAGCGTGCTTCAAGACCTCGCGATTAGCGCCGCCGCGAATGCTGTTGGTAGCAACAAGTCCAACGCGTTGCGTCCGGCCTGCCTTGATTGCGTCGGTAGACTTTTCGAACCAGTAGCACACCAAATCAGCAAACCCAGGCACACGCCCGCTGTACAGCGCCCGCATGCGGTCGGTGTAGTCGCGGCCCAACTCGCCCCATTGCTTCTTCGTGCCCAGAAAAGGCGGGTTGCCTACGATCACATCCGCCGCCGGCCAGGCGGCTTCGCTCCCATCCTGGTTCATCAGCGCGTCGCGGTTCTCGATCCCGCCCAGGGCTTGAAGGATCGGATTACGTCGCACGCCATAGCCGTTCTGGATCATCCACTGGATTTCACCGATCCAGACGGTCAGCCGTGCTAGGTCGGCGGCGTACTCGTTCAACTCAATGCCCAGAACGTTGGCCGGGCCGACGCTCGGCGCTTGTCGGCCCAGTCCCAGGGCTTCGCCCTCCCACAGAACGCGCGCCTCCAACCCCTTCAATGCACGCAGGGCCAGGAACAGGAAGTTACCGGAGCCACAAGCCGGATCAAGCACACGGAGCCCGCGCAGCCGCTCCAGGAACGCATTGAACCGCTGCTGGGCAGCCTTCGGTATGCCCTTGGTCTTGGCCTTGGCCAAGGTGGCGGCGATGGCCGCCTTCTCCGTCTCCCACTCCGCCAGCAGTGGGTCCACCACCACCGGCCCAACGATCTTCATGATCGTATCGGGGTCTGTGTAGTGCGCGCCCAACTGGCTGCGCTTGCTCGGGTCCAGGCCACGTTCGAACAGCGTGCCGAAAATGCTCGGATCGATCTCGGACCAGTCCAGGCGGGCCGCCTGGTCCAAGGTCGCCAGTTCCGGCGCTTCCAGACGCAACGTGCTGGCGTCCTCGAACAGGCCGCCGTTGAAGTGTTCGATTTCGGTCAGCGCAAAATCACCGCCATCCTTCATCGCCGCGAACAGCGCAGCGGCGCGGGCCTCGAACTGGTCGGGCTTGTCCTGGACGCTGCGCACCAACTTGGAAAAGATGTGGTCGGGCAGCAGGCCAATGTCCTCGGCGAACATACAGAACAGCAGGCGGTTGAGGAAATGCGCCACCGCGTGCGGCTCGTGTCCGCGCTTGCGCAGGGCGTCGGCCAGGGTGGCGAACTTCGCCGCCGCTTCTTTCGTAATGTCCGCGCGGCTCGTCCCTGGGCGCAGTTGCTGCGGATCGTTGAACGCGGCGGCCAGCAGGCGGCGCGTGTCGTGGTTGGCCAGGTCCTCCACCGTGAACCGGTGGACCTGTTTCACCGCGTTGGTGAAGTTGGTGTGGATCTCGAAGCGTTGGAGGTCACTGACGATCAACAGCGGCGGATTTTCCAGCGCGTCCGCGTACATCTTCAACTGCGCATAGGCCTTGCCCAGATCCTTGCCGGTGCCCTTGGCCTCGAACCCGAAAAATCCGCGCTTCCAGGCGTCGGCCCAGCCTTCGCCGCCGCTGGTCTTGCTGGCCCCGTACTCGTAGGTGAACCAGGTGTGCTCCGGGTCCGCCTCGCGGGGGGTGGGGTGGCCCAGGAGCCGGCACAGGTCATCAAAGAAGGACTGGAAGTCCCGGCGCTCGTCGCCGCCGTTACGCCATTTGGCGATGAAATCCTGTGGCGTCATCGGCTCCCCACCGTTCGCGTCCCCTGGTGTGGCCATTATGCCCCGGCGGAGTCACTCCACGCCGTCGCGGCGCTCCTCGACCTGGCCGAGAAGGTGCCGCAAGCGCTCGATATCAACCACCCCTTGGTCCGCCCAGTTCAGCGCCGGGTGACACGCCTTCGCCAGTGCGTCCAGCCACGGCCCGATCATCTGCTTTTTCAGCATGGCCTTGCCCGCGTAGTTCGCGTGATGGACGGACTGGGTGATGGCCCCCTTCTTCGCAGCCCCTGGGTCAATCGTCAGGGGGCCGGTCGTCTCCTGGTGCCCCATGAAGCGCTCTTGTAGCCCATGGTCAGTGCCGGAGAAGGCCATAACGGCCGCCACCGTCGTGCGGAACGAACGCAGCCCGATCTTCGCGCCCTCGTTCTCCTTCACCACGCCCGTGCGCGCCAGGTAGGTAGAGAACGCCTTGCCGCCTGCGTTGCTTGTGCTGGTGGTCGAGCCTTCGGCCTGCTCGTATTGCGGGAACAGGCGCACTTCACCGGCCGCCCGTAACTGTTCGACGTGCTCCATGAAACCCAGTTCAACCAGTTCCGGGTGGAGTGGCACCAGTCGCATACCGCTGGCCGTCTTGCCCCGGTTGATTTCGATGTAATCCCAATCACCTGCCCGCTTGATCTTCGCCAGTTCCAGCGCGGCCAGTTCGTCAGGCCTTGCCCCGGTATAGAGCAGGCACACCGGCAACCAGCGATGGTGCGTGGGCAGCATGGAGAAGCGTAGGGGGTTGAAAATGTCGATCAACTGGATCGCGTCGAACGGCTCCCAGCCCATACCGTTCGCCTTGGCGTTCAACTCCTCGCGTGAAAGTTCCTTGTGCCCATGAGTGGGGTTGGCGCCCTTCGGGTAATGCCGGTGCGTCATCGCCCACGCAAACAGCCCGGAAATCGCGGACAAGATATTGCCCGCGTAGTTCTTGGTGTAGGAGGTCGGCGGCGAAATCAGGGCCAAGTAGTACGCGCCGCAGATATCCGGCCCGATGTCGCGCAAAAGGACATCCGCGCCCACATGGTCGCGGAACGCGGCCAACCGCTCGGCGTAACTGTCGGCGGTCTTGCCGGTGACTGACTGGCGCTTGTAGGGGATAAAGTCGGCGATGGCCTGGCCCAGGGTGGGCCCAGGGCCATTCGTCGCCGGTACTGCCGGCGCCTGCGCGGGTGTGGCCGTTGCGGGGGCAAGACCTGCGGCGGCCAGGTTGCGGGCCATGTTCAACAGTTCGGCGTGGACCTCGGGCGGATCGTTGGGCGAGGTTTCCAGTCGCGCACCGTTGGGCAGGGTCAGGGTCAGGTCCCTGGTCCGGCCCTCCTGAAAGGCGGCCTCAGCCCCTGCTAGCAGTTCGTCAAGCGATTTTGTCATCGCCTTCTCCATTGCCCGGAAAGCCCGATGGTAGCGACTGGCCAGCGCCAGTGCGCGCACCTGGGCAATGAGGGGTTCGCGCGTGCACAGCGAGCGCTTGACGACGCGCAAGCCGACGCGCGGCCGCAGGCGAGCCGGAACGACAAGGCGGAAATAGAAGCCGCCACGCTGGCGGATGATGTACTGGGGAAGTCGCATGGAAGTGTCCATGCGATTGTCCAACGCAACGCTCTACACTTATGCAATATCAATAAGTTAGAGGTTGGCGGAGTGAGAGGGATTCGAACCCTCGATAGAGCTTTTGACCCTATACTCCCTTAGCAGGGGAGCCCCTTCGGCCTCTCGGGCATCACTCCGTTTTCTCTTTGCCCTGCCGCGTGTTCCGTGGCAGGGCGCGAAGAATACCGTTTAACGGGGTGAAAGGTAAACCCTTATTCGGAAGTTTCTTCACTTCCCTGTGCAGCCGGCTCGTCGCCGCGCTGGATACGCTGGAAAATTTCCTCACGGTGCACCGCCACGTCCTTGGGCGCGGTGATACCGATACGTACCTGGTTGCCCTTGACGCCGAGCACGGTCACGCTGACCGAGTCACCAATCATCAGGGTTTCGCCTACACGGCGAGTCAGGATCAACATTGTGCGAGTCTCCATGGAACCGGTGGGGGTTTCCCACCGGCATTGGCGCGCCAAGAACCTGCGCCCCACGACAAAGGGAAAAGACTCCCAATGTTAATGGCAGGCAGCAGGCGCCTTCAAGGCGCGCGGCTGCCTACGTTCATGCCAAGTGTGGCTTGATCCATTCCAGCACGCCGTCGAGCGCGGCGACCAGCCTGGGACCGTCTTCACCGCCACCCTGTGCCAGATCGGGACGACCACCGCCCTTGCCCCCGATCTGACCGGCGACATGGGACAACAGTTCCCCGGCCTTGACCCTGCCCATTGCCGAGCCATTCACGCCTGCGACCAGGGAGGCCTTGCCGTCCTGGGTACCGGCCAACAGGATCACCGCGTCGCCCAGCTGCTGCTTGAGCCGGTCCATCGCCTCGCGCAGCGCCTTGGCGTCGAAACCCTCCAGGCGCGCGGCCAGCACCTTCACACCGCCGATCTCGACCGCCGAAGCGCCCAGGTCGGCGGTCGCGCCCGAGGCCAGCTTGTCCTTGAGTGCCTCCAGCTCGCGCTCAAGCCGCTTCTGCCGCTCGCCGAGCTGGCGGATCTTCTCCACCACGTCGGTCGCCGCCCCGCCCAGCAGGCTCGCGGCCTCGGCCAGGCGGGCTTCCTCGGCATCCACATGGTCCAGCGCCCCCTGCCCGGTCACCGCCTCGATGCGGCGCACGCCGGACGAGACGCCCCCCTCGGCAGTGATCTTGAACAGGCCGATGTCGCCGGTGCGCGACACGTGGGTGCCACCACACAACTCGGTCGAGTAGTCGCCCATCTTCAGCACGCGCACGTTCTCGCCGTACTTTTCGCCGAACAGCGCCATCGCCCCGAAATCCAGCGCCTCCTGCATGCCCATGTGGTGCACTTCGGCGGCATTGTTGGCACGGACCTGCTCGTTGACCTTGCGCTCGATGAGCGCCAGCTCCTCGCTGCTGATCGGCTGGAAATGCGAGAAATCGAAGCGCAGGCGGTCCGGCGCCACCAGCGAGCCCTTCTGCTGCACATGGCTGCCCAGCACTTCGCGCAGCGCGGCATGCAGCAGGTGGGTCGCCGAGTGGTTGAGGATGGTGGCACCGCGACGGGCGCTGTCGATTCCGCCGGCAAGCATGTCGCCGAGCTTGATCACGCCCTGCTTCACGGTACCGACGTGGCCGTGGAACTGGCCGGCGAACTTCTGCGTATCAGAGACCGAAAGCTCCACGCCGTTGCCGGACAGCATGCCGGTATCGCCAACCTGGCCGCCGGATTCGGCATAGAACGGCGTCCTGTCGGTGAACACGATCACCTCGTCGCCGGCCTGCACACCCTCCACCGGGCGGCCCCCCTTGAGCAGGGCAACCACCTTGAGGCCGTCGGCCTGCTGCTGGTCGTACCCGAGGAAGACGGTGGGCGACAGGGTCGCGACCAGTTCGGCGGGCAGCGTCACGCCACCGCCGAACTTGCCGGCGGCGCGCGCCATCTCGCGCTGGTGCTCCATGGCGCTGTCGAAGCCGGCCATGTCCACCGTCATGCCGCGCTCGCGGGCGATGTCGGCGGTCAGGTCGACCGGGAAACCATAGGTGTCGTACAGGCGGAAGGCATCACCACCCGGAATGACGCCATCGTCGACCTTGGCCGCGACGTCGTCGAAGATCTTCATGCCCGCATCCAGCGTCTCGGCGAAACGCTCTTCCTCGGCCAGCAGCGCCTTGTGCACCGTGGTGGTGGCGGCCGGCAGCTCCGGATAGGCCTCGCCCATCTGCTCGACCAGGGTCGGCACCAGTTTGTGGAAGAACGGCTGGCGCACGCCCAGCATCCAGCCATGGCGCAGGGCGCGGCGGATGATCCGGCGCAGCACATAGCCGCGGCCTTCGTTGGACGGCAGCACGCCATCGACGATGAGGAACGAACAGGCGCGGATATGGTCGGCGATCACGCGCAGCGACTTGTTCTCCAGGTCGGCGGTGCCGGTCAGCCCGGCCGCCTGGCGGATCAGCGCCTGGAACAGGTCGATCTCGTAGTTGGTGTGCACGTGCTGCAGGATCGCCGCCAGGCGCTCCAGGCCCATGCCGGTGTCGACGCACGGCGCCGGCAACGGCACCAGGGTGCCGTCGGGCTGGCGGTCGAACTGCATGAACACCAGGTTCCAGATCTCGATGAAGCGGTCGCCATCCTCATCCGGCGAGCCCGGCGGGCCACCGGCGATGTGCTCGCCATGGTCGAAGAAGATCTCGGTGCACGGGCCGCACGGGCCGGTATCGGCCATCTGCCAGAAATTGTCCGAGGCATACGGCGCGCCCTTGTTGTCGCCGATGCGCACGATGCGCGCTTCCGGCACGCCGATCATGTCGCGCCACAGCGCATAGGCTTCGTCGTCGTTGTGGTAGACGGTGACCAGCAGGCGCTCGGCCGGCAGCTTCCAGACCTGGGTCAGCAGCTCCCATGCCCAGGCGATGGCGTCCTTCTTGAAGTAGTCGCCGAAGGACCAGTTGCCCAGCATCTCGAAGAAGGTGTGGTGGCGGGCGGTGTAGCCGACCGAGTCGAGGTCGTTGTGCTTGCCGCCTGCACGCAGGCAGCGCTGGACATCGGCTGCGCGCACGTAGCTGCGCTTCTCCGCGCCCAGGAACACATCCTTGAACTGCACCATGCCGGAGTTGGTGAACAGCAGGGTCGGGTCGTTGCCCGGCACCAGCGGCGCCGAAGGCACGATGGTGTGGCCCTTCCCCTTGAAGAATTCGAGGAAGTCGGCGCGGATCTGAGAGGTGGTGAACTTTACGGGTGTATTCATGAGGACTGGCGATAGGCGGGCTGGCGGCAGCCGGCTCCCCACGCGGTGCGTGGACCCGGGACGGCCGAAACCCTGAAAGGGTATCAGGCCCGGTCCGTTCAGTCCTCAGGATCGTAGCGGGTGGCCTTGCGGATGCAGCCGCCGTCGAAGCCGCGCCGGGCCAGCATGTCCGCGGCCTTGCGGCGCTGCGCCAGGTCCTGGGGCCCGTCGGGGCCGAAACGGCGGCGGACCAGGTCCCTGGCCAGCTCCGCCCAGTCGCCCTCGAAGGTAGCCAGCGCCGCCTCGATCGACTCGCTGTCCAGGCCATGCGTACCCAGTTCGGCACGGATGTGCAGGGGGCCGTAGCCGCCCCCGGTGCGGTTGCGCACCAGGGCCTCGGCGAACCGGGTGTCGTCCTGCCAGCCGTCCTCGGCCAGCCGCGCCACCGCGGCGTCCACCGCGTCGGAATCGACCCCGCGGGCCTTGAGCTTGCGCCCCAGCTCCTTGCGCGAATGTTCCCGCCGCACCAGCAGCCCGAGCGCGCGCTGCAACGGCGTCTGTTCACGCGGCCGCCGGGTGCGGCGCCCCGGCCGTTCCTCGCTGTCGTTCATTGCCGGCCATCACCCTGCATGGGTGCCGGGCACGCCCTGCACCGGCGAAAACCGCGGGGACCGGGCGACGTCACTGACGATGCGCCGCCCGTCCCCGCGGGAAAATCACTCCTCGTCCGCGTCGTCACCGGCTTCACGCGCGGCATCGGCGGGCTGGAACTTCTCGCGCAGCTCGGCTTCGAGCCTGGCGGCCACCTGCGGGTTGTCGCGCAGGTAACCGCGGGCGTTGTCCTTGCCCTGGCCGATGCGCTCGTCGCCGTAGCTGTACCAGGCGCCGGCCTTCTCCACGAGCTTGGCATCCACGCCCATGTCGATCAGTTCGCCTTCGCGGCTGATGCCTTCGCCGTACAGGATCTCGGTGATCACCTGCTTGAACGGGGGCGCCAGCTTGTTCTTGACCACCTTGATCTTGGTCTGGTTGCCGATGATCTCGTCGCCCTTCTTGATCGCGCCGATGCGGCGGATGTCCAGGCGCACCGAAGCGTAGAACTTCAGCGCGTTGCCGCCGGTGGTGGTTTCCGGGCTCTGGCCGGGCATCATCACGCCGATCTTCATGCGCAGCTGGTTGATGAAGATCACCAGGGTGTTGGAGCGCTTGATGTTGCCGGTCAGCTTGCGCAGCGCCTGGCTCATCAGTCGCGCCTGCAGGCCGGGCAGCTGGTCGCCCATCTCGCCTTCGATTTCAGCCTTGGGGGTCAGCGCGGCGACCGAGTCGATCACCAGGATGTCCACCGAGCCCGAACGGACCAGCATGTCGGCGATTTCCAGCGCCTGCTCGCCGGTGTCCGGCTGCGACAGCAGCAGGTCGTCCACGTTCACGCCCAGCTTGGCGGCGTAGATCGGGTCCAGCGCATGCTCGGCGTCGATGAAGGCCGCGGTGCCGCCCTGCTTCTGGCACTCGGCGATGGCCTGCAGGGTCAGGGTGGTCTTGCCCGAGGATTCGGGACCATAGATCTCGACCACGCGGCCCTTGGGCAGGCCGCCGATGCCCAGCGCGATGTCCAGCATCAGCGAGCCGGTGGGAATGGCCTCGACGGGCTCGACCACGCGGTCGCCCATGCGCATCACCGACCCCTTGCCGAACTGCTTTTCGATCTGGCCCAGGGCGGCAGCGAGCGCACGCTTCTTGTTATCGTCCATCGGGGTCTTCCTCGTCGTTGATGTCATGGATTTCGTCATGGGTCCACTGTAGCGGGGGCGTATCGCACAGGCTGAGACTGTTAGCGATGCGGCCAGATTATCGGGACGGGAAGGATACCGGCAGCCGCGCCGACGCCCATCGCCCGTAGGAAAACCATCGCCCCTGCGATGGGGAAAATGCCGTCACCGGTTCGGCCTCAGCAGCCCGCAATACAGCCCTTCGATGGCGAAATCCTGGTCCGGGAGGACCTCGATGGGCGCGTAGTCCGGATTGCGCGGCAGCAGACGGATGCGGTCCTTGCCGACCTTGAGCAGCTTGACCGTGATCTCGTCGTCGATGCGCGCCACCACGATCTGCCCGGAGCGTGCGTCGCGGGTACGGTGCACGCCGATCAGGTCGCCGTCGAAGATGCCTTCGTCGATCATCGAATCGCCCTGCACCTTCAGCAGGTAGTCCGGCGCCGGTGAAAAGAACACCTTGTCGAGCACCACGAAATCGTCCGATCCGATGTCCGCGCCGATCGGCAGGCCGGCGGCCACGCGCCCCAGTACCGGCAGCCGCAGCACCTGCTCGGCGGCCGCCGACGCTGCCGGCTGCGCGGCAGCATCGGCCTCCCCGGCCGGGCGTACCAGGCGGATGCCCCGCGCCCGGCCCGGCACCCGCTCGATGGCGCCGGCCGCTTCCAGTGCATCCAGGTGGTATTGCGCCGAGCGCACCCCCTTGAAGCCGAAGGCGCGGGCGATCTCGGTCTGCGACGGCGGCATGCCTTCCGCATCGATGCGCTCGGCGATCATCTGCAGGATCGCCTGCTGGGTCTGGGTCAGGTCCATGGTTAGTAGTATTACTACTAACGAACGCCACCGCAAGTACCTCGTGACGGCCGGGTTCCCACCCGCTCAAGGGCCGCCGGCAGGCCGGCCTAGGTGTGATCTCTCAGTAGGTTGTTCATCCGGGGCATCGCTGGAAGATGGGGGTTACGACACCAACCCAGCCCCCAGGAGCCCCGGATGAACCTGCATAAACATGCCCGTTTGACGCCTCGCGGTCGAGCCCTGCTTGTGGAGCGCATCCTCGTGCAGGGCCTGCGCATCGAAGAGGCCGCCCACGCGGCCGGCGTGAGCGTGCGCACGGCCTACAAGTGGCTCAAGCGATACCGGGAGGAAGGCCCTGCGGGTCTGGTTGACCGCAGCTCCCGGCCGCAGACCTGCCCCCATGCCACGCCGCCGGCCATCGTGGCGCAGGTGCTGGAGCAGCGTCGCTCGCGCCGGACCTATCGCCAGATCGCCCAGCGACTGCCCGTGGCGCCCAGCACCATCGCCCGGTTACTGCGCCGTGCCGGGCTGCATCGCCTGGCCGAACTGGAACCGGCGCTGCCGGAGAACCGCTACGAGTACGCCCGGCCCGGCCAACTGCTGCATCTGGACATCAAGAAGCTGGGGCGGATCGGTTCCCCGGGCCACCGTGTGACCGGCGACCGCTCGCGCCGGCACCGGGGCATCGGCTGGGAATACGTCCACCTGGCCATCGACGACCACTCGCGCGTGGCCTTCGCCTCCATCGCACCGGACGAGCGCGGAACCAGTGCCTGCAAGGCTCTGATCCGCACGGTGCGTTACTACCGCAGCCTGGGCGTGCGCTTCGAGCGGGTGTTGACCGACAACGGCACGTGCTACAGGTCGCGCCGCTTCCAGCGCCTGCTCCGTCGCCTCGGCCTGCGCCACCTGCGCACGCGCCCCTACACCCCGCGCACCAACGGCAAGGCCGAGCGCCTGGTGCAGACCAGCCTGCGCGAGTGGGCCTATGCCCGCGCCTACGACAACTCCGTGCAGCGGGCCGGCGCCCTCCATGACTGGCTGCACCACTACAACTGGCACCGGCTCCACGCCAGCCTAGGCTACAAGCCGCCCATCTCCCGAATCCCGCTGAACAACATACTGGGTTTACACACCTAGGGGCGCCTGCCGCTGCGCCAGATCGAGAACAGGATCCACACCCCGCACAGGCCGGCGCCGAGGAAACCGGCCACGCCCAGCGCCAGCAGCCAGCGGTTGCTGCCGCTGCCGATGCTGTTCATGACGATGGACGAGCCGATGATCAGGGCAGCGGTGACGATGCCGACGGTAAGGCGGTTGGCGGCGCGGTTGACCTGGTCGCCGAAGCCCTTCAGTCCCGGCGTGTCGACCATCAGGCGCATGCGCCCACGCCGCGCGGCCTGCAGCAGGCGGCGCATGTCGCGCGGCAGGTCGCCGGCCAGGTCCAGCGCGCCGAGCAGGCTGCGGCGACTGCGCCGCAGTACCGCGCGCGGCGCATAACGGCGGCGCATGATCCGCTCCAGGAACGGACGCGCGGCGCCGGCCATGTCGAAGTCCGGGTCCAGCTGCCGGCCCATGCCCTCCAGGGTCAGGAAGGTCTTGATCATCAACGCCAGGTCGGCCGGCAGGGTCAGCCCGTACTGGCGCAGCAGGGCGGTCACCTCGCCCAGCATCAGGCCGATGCGCAGGTCCTTGAGCGGCACCCCGCGGTACTGGTCGACGAAACTGCCCAGGTCCTGCTGCAGGCGCGATTCGTCCACCTCCACGCCACCGGCCCACTCCAGCAGCACGTCGGTCACCGCTTCGGGGTCCTGGGTCACCAGCCCGTGCAGCAACCGCGCGACCTGGAAGCGGCGCTGCTCGGACAATCGCCCGACCATGCCGAAATCGATGATGCCGATGCGGCCATCGGGCATGTAGAAAATGTTGCCCGGGTGTGGATCGGCGTGGAAACAGCCGTCGTCGAGCACCATCTTGAGGATGATCGACGCACCGGTGTGCGCCAGCGCCACGCGGTCCAGGCCGGCGGCATCGACCGCGTCCAGGTCGCGCCCGGGAATGCCGTCGACGAAATCCTGCACGTTGAGGCTCTCGCAGGTCCACTGCCAGTGCACGCGCGGGATCAGCACCTCCGGATGACCGGCGAAGTTGCCGGCGATGCGCTCGGCATTGCGGCATTCGGCGGCGAAATCCAGCTCGCGGCGCAGCGACCGGGTGAACTGCTCCACCACTTCCGCTGGCCGGTAGCGGCGCAGGTCCGGCAAGCGCGCCTCGATGATCACGGCCAGCCGCGCCAGCAGGCGCAGGTCGGCCTCGATCACCTCGCGGATGCCGGGCCGGCGCACCTTCAGCACCACCGGCGTGCCGTCGTGCAGCCAGGCCCGGTGCGCCTGCGCCAGCGAGGCGGCGGCCATCGGCCGCTGCTCCAGCCGGGCGAAGGCCTGTTCCGGCGGCTGCCCGAGGTCGGCTTCCAGCTGCCCGCGCACCTGTTCGTAGGGCAATGCCGGCACCGCGTTCTGCAGCTCGCTGAACTCGGCGATCCACTCCGGCGGGAACAGGTCCACGCGCGTGGCCAGCACCTGCCCCAGTTTGACGAAGGTCGGGCCGAGGTCTTCCATCGCCCGCCGCACCCGCACCGGCGCGGACATCTGCAGGATCTGGCCGGGATCATTCCAGTGCAGCAGGCGCCCGGCGCGCTGCAGGACATCGGCCAGGCCGACGCGGCGGACCACGTCGCCGAAGCCGTAACGGATCAGGACGGCGGCGATTTCCTGCAGCCGCCCCAGGTCGCGCACCGTACCCAGCGCCTCCCACATCAGGCGCGCCCTCCGCAGCGGGGCCGCTGGCCACGCATCACAGCAGGGCCTCCAACCCCTCCAGCGCGCGGGCCACGGTCTGCCGTCGCACCGCATCGCGGTCGCCATCGAAGTGGAAGCGCTCGGCATGGGTGTAGCCGCCGCGCCGCTTCCAGCCGATCCACACCGTGCCGACCGGCTTGTCGGCGCTGCCGCCGCCCGGCCCGGCGATGCCGGTGACGGCCACCGCGACGCTGGCGCCGGAATGCACCAGCGCACCGGAAACCATCTCGATCACCGTCTCGCGGCTCACCGCGCCCTGGCTTTCCAGCGTCTGCGGGCGCACCCCGAGCAGCGCCTGCTTGGCTTCGTAGCTGTAGGCGACCATGCCGCTGTCGAACCAGTCCGAGGAGCCGGCCACGCCGGTCATGGCCTTGGCGATCCAGCCGCCGGTACAGCTCTCGGCGGTGACCACGCGGTCGCGCGCAGCGCGCAGGCGCTCGCCGATGCGGGTGGCGAGTCGCTCCAGTTCGAGATCGTCGGGCGTGGTGGCCATGTCGTCGCCTGCGTGAACGGTTGTCCCGTTGTAACGAAAAACGCGCGGCGGCGAAACCGCCGCCGCGTCCGCCGCGCTCAGCGGTCGCAGCCTTCCAGCTTCAGTGTCTGCCCGGGCTTGATCGCATAGGCCGGCGCACGCAGTCCATTGGCACGCGCCAGGGCCGGCACCTCGCACTGGAAACGTGCCGCGATGCGACCGAGGGTGTCGCCCTTGGCGACCTTGTAGCTGCGCGCGGCCGGGCGCCGCGCCGCGCGTGCCGGCGCGACCGGCGCGGTGGCGGCAGGCGCGGCCGCCTGCATCGCCTGCACGTCGCCCACCGCCACGTTGCCGGTATAGCTGGCGGCCTGCGGCCGCTTGATCGCGGCATTCACGTCGGCGGTGATCAATGCCCGCGCCAGGTCCGCGCGCGGCCCGTTCACGCAATGCCGGTTGTACAGCCCGGCGATGCGGGTGGTGGCATTGATGGTGGTGCCGGCGGGAATCCAGCCATCGGCCTCGTAGCGCGGGTTGAGGTTGCGCAGCACGCGCATGTAGCCGTCGCGGGTACCGGCGCTGCCCAGGCAGATCGTCAGTTCGTAGATCGTGGTGGACCTGGCCAGGCGGATCGTCGCCGGCTGCGCGCTGACCTTCGGGAACTCGACGCCATACTGCTGCGGGTGCAGGAAGATCCACGCCGCGGCGATCACCATCGGCACGTAGTCCTTGGTCTCGCCCGGGAACTGGTTGTAGATCGAATCGGTCCAGAAGCCCTGCCCGCCGCCCTGGTTGAATACCCGCTGCGCGCGGCCTTCGCCACCGTTGTAGGCGGCCAGCGCCAGCTCGATGTTGCGGTTGAGCTGGCCCATGCGCTCGTTCATGTAGGAGGCGCTGGCCTCGGCGGCACTGCGCGCGTCGAAGCGGGTATCGAAGCCGGTGCCGTCCGGGCCGAGGCCGAAGCGGCGGCCGGTGGCCGGCATGAACTGCATCAGCCCCGCCGCGCCCGCGCGCGAGGAGGCGTGCACGCGGCCGTTGGACTCCTTGGCCATGATGCCGAACAGCATCGCCTCCGGCAGGCCGCGTTTTTCCCACTCCGGCCACATCACCGCACGCAGGTTCATGTAGTTCTCGTAGCTGGTCAGCAGCGCCGGGCGCATGTCGGTCAGCCAGCGGCGGATACCGGCCTGGATGGCCGGGTTGTATTCGACCATCTCGTCGAAGGCATGGCGGTGGTCGTTGAGCAGCGCCGCCGCGCGGGCGGCCTCCGGCACATCGGCCACCAGCGGGCCGACATGGTCGGGGTCTGCCTCCAGCGTGTCGCCGGCCTCGTCCGCGGCATCGCCGGCGCTGTCATCGGCCTGCTTTTTCAGCAGCCGCTTGTAAGTGGACAACAGGTTGCCCACCTGGCAGCCCTTCTGGCCGATGCAGGCGTCGATCACGTCCTCCATGTCCTCCAGCGCCGCATTGCCCTCGGCGGTGCCCTTGGGGTCGGCGTTGGCGACCAGCAGCAGCGCGTCGGTATAACGCTTCTCGGCCGCGGCCATGCGCTGTTCGATCGCCTCGATCCGCCCCTTGTCGCGGGCGGACACGCGCTGCGCATGCGCGGTGGGAATGGCGATCAGCAGCGAGGCGGCGACCAGCAGCGAGCAACGACGGGCGGACGGAACGGAAGCGGGCATCTGCGGCATTACGGGCGGAAAGGCTGGCAGGGTAGCCGCCGGCCTCGTTGCCCGGCAACCGGAACGATCAGGCGATACAGTCGGCAGCTAGAATCCACCCACGAACATCCGGGAGCACTGCATGGACCCCATCCTGATCGGCAAGGGCATCACCGACGACATCGCCGTCACCCTGCTTCCGCGCTTCGGCAACCGCCATGGCCTGGTGGCCGGCGCCACCGGCACCGGCAAGACGGTGACGCTGATGACCCTGGCCGAGGGCTTCTCGCGGCTGGGCGTGCCGGTGTTCCTGGCCGACGTGAAGGGTGACGTGGCCGGCCTGGCCGTGCCCGGCGACGGCGGCGAGAAGCTGGCCCAGCGCGCCGCCGACATCGGCGTGGCCGGCTATGCCCCGGCCGCCAGCCCGGTGGTGTTCTGGGACCTGTACGGCCAGCTCGGCCACCCGGTGCGGACCACGGTCAGCGAGATGGGGCCGACCCTGCTGGCGCGCATCCTCGAACTCAACGACACCCAGGCCGGGGTGCTCGACATCGTGTTCAAGCTGGCCGACGACCGCGGCCTGCTGCTGCTCGATCTTGACGACCTGCGCGCCCTGCTCAACCTGGTGGCCGAGGAGCGCAAGGACGTGTCCACCGAGTACGGGCTGGTCAGCGCGCAGTCGGTGGCGGCGATCCAGCGTGCGCTGCTGCGCCTGTCGCAGGACGGCGGCGAGAAGTTCTTCGGCGAACCGGCGCTGGAACTGGCCGACATCATGCGCGTCAACCACGACGGCCGCGGGGTGATCGGCATCCTCGCCGCCGCGCAGCTGATCCTCAAGCCGCGCCTGTACTCGACCTTCCTGCTGTGGCTGCTGTCCGAGCTGTTCGAGAAACTGCCGGAAGTGGGCGACCTGGAGAAGCCGAAGCTGGTCTTCATCTTCGACGAGGCGCACCTGCTGTTCGACGACGCCCCGGCCGCACTGGTGCAGCGCATCGAGCAGGTGGTGCGGCTGATCCGCTCCAAGGGCGTGGGCGTGTATTTCTGCTCGCAGTTCCCCGACGATGTCCCGGCCAACATCCTCGGCCAGCTCGGCAACCGCGTGCAACACGCGCTGCGCGCCTTCACCCCGCGCGACCAGAAGGCGGTGAAGACCGCGGCCGAGACCTTCGTCCCGAACCCCCGGCTCGACGTGGTCGCCACGCTGTCGCAGCTGGGCACCGGCGAGGCACTGGTCTCTACCCTGCAGGACAAGGGGGTGCCCTCGCCCGTGCAGAAGACCCTGGTGGCCCCGCCACGCTGTCGCATGGGGGCGATCACCGACGCCGAACGCGCCCAGGTGCGTGCCGGCAGCCCGGTGGGGGGACGCTACGACAATGCGGTCAACCGCGAATCGGCGGCCGAGATCCTGGCGCGGCGCACACAGCAGGCGGCCGAACAGGCCAAGGCGCCGGCCGCCCGCACCCGCGAACAGGACGATGGCCAGGAAGGCGGCTTCAGCCAGGCCATCAAGGACGCCATCTTCGGCACCAGGCGCCGCCAGGGCATGATCGAGACCATGGCCAAGCAGACCACGCGCACGGTCGGCACCAAACTGGGCAACCAGATCGTGCGCGGCATCCTCGGCGGGATATTCGGCGGCAAGCGCTGACCGATACCGGCAGACACCACCGCACGCACAAGGGGACATCATGGAAGACCGCCTGCGCACCCGCGCACCCGCACACGCACCGCAGCCGTTCTGGCAGCGGCTGCGCGCCATCACCCTGTACCCGCTGCGCGGGCCGGCGCTGTACTCGCTGGTCGCGCTGACCCTGTGCACCCTGCTGGAGCTGCTGCCGGGCATCGGCTGGATCCTCAACCTCATCACCTGGGTGGCGATCTACCGCTACGCGTTCGAGATCCTGCGCGAGACCGCCAATGGCCGCATGCGCTCGCCCGAGCACACCCTGGGCAGCAGCGACGGCACCGTGCTGCGCCTGCTCGGGCTGATGATCCTGATGGGCATCTTCGTGGTCGCGATGACGGTGTTCCTCGGTCCGGTCGCCGGCCTGCTGGCGCTGGCGGTTGTGGTATTCCTGCAGCCCGGCTGCGTGATTTCGCTGGCGCTGGATGGCAGCCTGCGCACCGCCGCCAACCCGGCCACGTCGATCGCCCTGGCCACCCGCATCGGCTGGCCGTATCTGGCGGCCTTCCTGCTGCTGTTCGTGATCCAGGCCAGCGCGCTGACCGCCGGGCGCTGGCTGCACGCGTGGATGCCACCGGTCGTCGGCGAGCTCGCGTTGAACTTGTTCGCCATCTGGGGGCTGTTCTCCGCGTTCCATCTGCTGGGCTACCTGGTCTACCAGTACCACGGCGTGCTCGGCTTCGACCCGGAGGGCGCCGCCGAGCCGCTGTCGCGCCACGATCCGGATCGCGCGCTGCTGGACGAGGCCGAACACTTCATCCGCGAAGGCCACCGGCAGGCAGCGCTGGAGACGCTGCGCGGCGCGATCCGCAGCCGCGCGGTGGGCCTGCCCGTACATGCGCTCTACCAGCGGCTACTGGTGCGCGACGGCGCGTCCGGCGAACTGCGCGAGCATGGCCGCCAGTACATCAGCCGGCTGCTGATGGAAAAGCAGGAACGGGTGGCGATGAGCGTGCTGCGGGAAATACTGGAACACGACCCGGACTTCACGCCCGCCGAGCCGGAGCAGGCCGAACTGCTGGCCGCGCGCGCCGCCATGGGCGGCCAGTTCGCCCTGCAGATGGACCTGCTGCGCGCCATGCTGCGGGCCTGGCCACGTGCGGCCCAGGCGCCGCAGTGGGCGCTGCAGGCCGCAATGCTGCTTGGCGAACGCTACAACCGCGACGCCGAAGCCCTGCAGCTGCTGGACGATGCGCTTGCGCGCTGCGACGACGACGCGCAGCGCCACCGGCTCGCCAGCGCGCGCGACGCCCTGCGGCCCCGGACGCCCCGGGAACCGGTGTGCGATCCGCCATGAGCCCCGCCCGCTGACGACCGGCGTGCCCGGGCACCGGGTACGGCGCTAGTCGTTCTCCAGCAGGAACCGCGCCTTGGCCGCCTGTGGCGCCTGCGGGTAGCGCCGTTCCAGCAGCGCCAGCAGGCGCCGCTGTTGCTCGCGGGCGTGCAGCTCGCCGTGGCGCAATGCCAGCCGCAGCCATGCCTGCGCCGGCTCGCCGCCGGGGCGCGGCGTATCGCGTTCGAGCGCGGCTTCGGCCTCCCGCAGCCACCCGGCCGCCAGGCAGCGCTCGAACAGCAGCCGCCCGGCTTCGGCGTTCAGCGGCATGGCCCCGGCCAGCCACGTCTTTGCGATCTGGTGCTGCACCGCCTGGCTTGCGGCGTCCGCACCGGCATCCAGCCGCAGCACATCCAGTGCGCGGGCCTGCATATCGGCGGGGCGGCCGGCGTTGCAGGCCACCCGGTAGCGCGCGACCGCCACGTCCAGGCGCTGCGGCTGCTCGCCGGCCAGCTCGCCCAGCAGCCGCTCGGCGGCGCCATTCTGCAACCGCCCCATGTGCTGCAGCGCCTGCTCCCAGCGTCCGTCGACGATGGCTCCCGCGCGCGCATCGTCGGCCATGTAATCCTCGCGGACCTGGCCCGTGGCCACCAGCAGGCCGCCCAGCGCGGCGCCGCAGACCAGTCCGCCGGCATGCGCATCGAAGCCGATGCCGGCGTCCGTGTTGGCCAGCAGGTTGTAGACCTCCCAGCCCAGCCACAGCGGCAACAGCCAGATCGCCGGTGCCCGCACGTAGTCGAACACCACCGCGAACCAGTAGAAGAAGCGCACCGGGCGCCGCCCCCAGACCACGCAGAACGCCCCCATCAGCGCGGCAACCGCGCCCGACGCCCCCAGCCCGCTGCCACTCTCCCCCCAGCGCCACCACAGGCTGGCGAGGCTGGCGCCGAACGCGCCCAGCAGGTAGACACCGAGAAAACGCCACCCACCCAGCGCGCCTTCCAGCAACAGCCCCAGGACGACCAGGAACAGCATGTTGCCGAGCAGGTGCATGAACCCGCCATGCAGGAACGCCGAGGACAACATCCGCGCCGGCGACCACTCGGAGCTGCGCATGACGTGGCGCAGGGTGAACACCTCGTCCAGGCGAGCCTGGTACGGCCGACGCAATGCCTGCCAGGCGGCATGCCGTTGTGCCGATTCGAGCAGCCGCCCCTCCTCCATCGCGGTGACGAACGCCACGTCGCTCAGGGTGGACATGCCCACGAAGCCGGCGCGCCGCGCTTCCGGCAGGGCCTCGAACGCGGCCAGCGCATCGCGCCGTGCGGCCTGCCGCAGGTATTTTTCGTAAGCCGGCACTTCGTACCCGCCCAGCCCCGATTGCAGGTACCAGGCCTGGGCCGCCTCGAGCCGGCGCGCGTCCCCCAGCTGCCAGCCGAAATAGACCAGTGCATTGGCCACGACCAGCAGCAGCGTCACCAGTGGCAGCGTCGCCAGCGTGAACGGCTTGTGCAACGGCAGGATCAGCATCGTCCGGCATCCATGTCGATGCGCCGCAGCTTCGGCCATCGATTGGCCTGGCGCAAGCGTGCGCGGCTACCATGCGCCCGGTCTTCCCGATGTTCCATCGCAATGAGCCGCTGGCGCCCCCCTGCAGAAAAAAGTACCGCCCTGATCACCGCCCGGGGCCATGCGCGGCTGAAGGCCGAACTGGACGAGCTGTGGCGCCAGCGCCGGCCCGAAGTGGTCAAGGCGCTGGCCGCCGCCGCGGCCGAAGGCGACCGCTCGGAGAACGCCGAGTACACCTACCGCAAGAAGCAGCTCGGCGAGATCGACCGCCGCGTGCGCTACCTGAGCAAGCGCCTGGAAGCGCTGCGCGTGGTGGATACCCGCCCCAGCGACCCGCAGGCGGTGTTCTTCGGCGCCACGGTGGAACTGGAGAACGTCCAGTCCGGCCAGGTCCACGTCTACCGCATCGTCGGCCCGGATGAAACCGATGCGACCGCTGGCTGGATCAGCATCGATTCGCCGCTGGCCCGCGCGCTGCTGAAAAAGCGCATCGACGACGAATTCGAGGTGGAACTGCCCGGCGGACGGCAGGGGTTCGCCATCATCGGCATCGACTACGACGCCGGGTGATGCCCCGCCACGGCACCGCGCGCCGGCCCGCAACGGCCGTGCGACCGGGCCCCGCCCCCGGCTTCGCGCCGGCCAGGCCACCGGGACTGCACGCCTGTCCGGCATCCCCCGCGAGCGCGGTCGAGCGGATCGTGGCCGACGAACCCGGGATGCGTCAGCGCAGCGGCGCGGGGTACGTGCGCCCTTCGCGCAGCGGCCGGAAATAGCCGGCTTCGGCGTAGAAGGCGTCATCCTGCCGCGGTTGCCAGCCCGGCACCCCGGCCAGCGGCAGCGGACGCAGCTGCAGCGGATCGCCGAGGATCTCGCCGGCGGCTATCGCCGCGGCCACGCGCGCCACGCAGGCCGCATCGTCCGCGCCGTGTACCGCCACGCAGCGCCCGACCAGGCGCCGCCCGGGCACCAGCACCTGCTCCATCAGCGCGTGCCCGATCACCGCGGCCACGCCGATGCCGCCGTCATGCCAGCGTGCGGCCTGCGCGGCGAACAGCGCGTGCCAGCGATGGCCATCCCACAGCGGCAGCAGGGCCGGGTCGGCAATGCGTACGATCACCCCGCATTCGTCGAATTGGGTCAGCGCCTGCTGCGCACGGTTGCGCCGCTGCGGACCCATCGCGTCGATATGCAGGCACTGGCGCGCGTTGAGCGCCGACTTGATCGCCGGGAAACGCGCCCAGACCAGCGCGTTGAACAGGTCGTGCCAGTTCTCCGGGCGGGTGGCGATGCGCCCCTGCGCGGCGATGCGCGTTTCATAGTGCAGGCCATCGCCGAGCAGCGCCTTGTCCTGCACCACGAAGCGCCGCCCAGGCAGCGGCAGCGCCGCGTTGAGCGCATCGATATCCGGCCATTCCGTCGCCGCCAGCAGCGCGCGGTGAGCGGCATCGCACTCCAGCAACGGATGCCCGAAACACGCCGGATCGACCTGCCCGCGCGGCGGCGCGACGAAGCGCCGTCGATCCGGACCGATGCCGGCGCCGGTATCGTCCTGCGCCGCGCGCGCGCCACGCGGCTGGCCGGTCACAGCACCTTGAGGTCGAACGGCGTGGCGGCCGGCCTGACGCGCGCGTCGCCGAACAGGTCGTGCTCATCGCTGTCGGTAATGTCCACGTCGACGAAATCGCCCACGCGCAGCCCCGCCGCGTCGGCATTCTGGATATGCACCAGGCCGTCGATCTCCGGCGCATCGGCCTTGGAGCGCGCCACTGCGATGCCGTCCTCGATGGCGTCCACCAGGCATTGCTGCACGCTGCCGACCTTGGCCTCGAGCTTGGCCGCGGAAATGGCCGCCTGCTTTTCCATGAAACGGGCCAGACGCTCCTGCTTCACTGCTTCAGGCACCGGGTCCGGCAGCTGGTTGGCGGTCGCCCCTTCCACCGGCGAGTAGGCGAAGGCGCCGACGCGGTCGAGCTGGGCGGCATCGAGGAACTCGAGCAGCTGCTCGAACTCGGCCTCGGTCTCGCCCGGGAAGCCGACGATGAAGGTCGAGCGCACGGTGATGTCCGGGCAGGTTTCGCGCCAGCGCAGCACCCGCTCCAGGGTCTTGTCGACCGCGCCCGGGCGCTTCATCAGCTTGAGGATGCGCGGGCTGGCGTGCTGGAACGGGATGTCCAGGTACGGCAGGACCCTGCCCTCGGCCATCAGCGGCACGATGTCGTCCACGTGCGGATACGGGTAGACGTAGTGCAGGCGGGTCCATGCGTCCAGCTCGGACAGCCCCTCGCACAGCGCCTTCATGCGCGTGGCGTACTCCCTGCCGCGCCAGGTGCCCGGCGCGTACTTGCGGTCCACGCCGTAGGCCGAGGTGTCCTGCGACACCACCAGCAGTTCGCGCACGCCGCCCTTGACCAGGCGCTCGGCCTCGCGCAGCACGTCCTCCACCGGGCGCGACACCAGGTCGCCGCGCATCGACGGGATGATGCAGAAGCTGCAGCGGTGGTTGCAGCCCTCGGAAATCTTCAGGTACGCATAGTGGCGCGGGGTCAGCTTGATCCCGTAATCCGGCACCAGGTCCACGAACGGGTCGTGCCTGGGCGGCAGCGCGGCATGCACCGCGTCCATCACGCTGGTGTAGTCCTGCGGCCCGGACACCGACAGCACGTCCGGGTAATGCTCGCGGATCATCTCCGACTTCTTGCCCAGGCAGCCGGTGACGATGACCTTGCCATTCTCGTTCATCGCCTCGCCGATGGCGTCCAGCGATTCGGCCACGGCCGAGTCGATGAAGCCGCAGGTATTGACCACCACGACGTCGGCCGAGTCGTAGGACGGCACGATGTCGTAGCCCTCCACCCGCAACTGGGTGAGGATGCGCTCGGAATCGACGAGGGCCTTCGGGCAGCCAAGGCTGACGAAGCCGACTTTTGGGTTCAGCTGGGACATGGGGTCTGGCGGTTCTGTAGGGCCGGGGCCGGAATGGCCGCGGGGCCGTGAGGGCGGCGATTATACCGGCCGGGTGCCGGCGCTACCCGGCAGCGGCCTTAACATGGGCATCGATCATTCCCCGCGCGCCACGGAGTCGCCCATGAACCACTGGATCACCCTCGCAACCGCCCATGGCCCGGTACGCGCCTGGCAGGCCCTGCCCGACGGCCCCGCGCGTGGCGGGCTGGTGGTGATCCAGGAGATATTCGGCGCCAACGCCCATGTCCGCCACGTCGCCGACCAGTACGCAGGCGAGGGCTACGCGGTGCTGGCCCCCGCGTTCTTCGACCCGCTCGAACCGGGGCTGGAACTGGACTACGACGCCGCCGGCACCACCCGGGGCAAGGCGCTGGCGGACGCGCTGGGCGTGGACCGCGCCGTGGACATCGTCGATGCCGCCGCGCGCGCCCTGGCCGGCCACGGCAGGGTCGGGACCGTGGGTTACTGCTGGGGCGGCACCATCGCCCTGCTCGCCGCGCAGCGGCTTGGCCTGCCCTCGGCCAGCTATTACGGCGCACGCAACGTGCCGTTCCTGGATGCGCCGTTCAAGGCCCCGGCGATCTTCCATTTCGGCGCGCAGGACCCCTCGATCCCACCGGCTGCCGTTGCAGCGCACCGTGAAAAGCAACCGTCGATGCAGGTATACGTGTACCCGGCCGGCCACGCCTTCAACCGCGAGGTCGGCGCGCATTACCACGCTCCGAGCGCCGCGCTGGCGCGCGAACGCACCTTGGCCTTCCTCAGCGAGAACCTGCGATGACCGAAGTTGTGACGTCCGATTTCGAGCTTGACACCCGCCTTGCCGCCGACAGCGTCCTGATCGCCGACGGCCCGCTGTCCCAGATCCGCCTGATGAACGACGACCGCTTCCCCTGGGTCGTGCTGGTCCCGCGCGTCCCCGGCGCCAGCGAGTGGATCGACCTGGACGGCAGCCAGCAGCGCCTGCTGCTGGCCGAGATCAACCAGGTCTCGCGCCACCTGAAGCAGAAACCCAACGTCACCAAGCTCAACATCGGCGCGCTGGGCAACATCGTGCCGCAGCTGCACATCCACCTGGTCGGCCGCCACGAAGGCGATGCCGCCTGGCCCGGTCCGGTCTGGGGCAGCGGCCCGGCGCAGCGCTTCGACCCCGGGGTGCTGGCCGAGCGTGTCGAAATCTGGCGCCAGCGGCTACGATAGCCGCCACTTCATCCAAGGACCCGCAAGTCGATGCGCTCCAACCTGATCGCCGCCCTGATCCTGATCGTCGTCGGCCTGTTCTTCCTGGCCAAGAACCTGGGCTGGATCAACGGCAACATCGGCTCGATGCTGGCCACCTGGTGGCCGGCCATCCTGGTGGCCGTGGGCATCGGCATGCTGTTCGGGCGCGGCAAGTAGGCCCCGGCGACCGATGGAAACACGAAGGGCGCGGAATTCCGCGCCCTTTTCGCGTGCCGCAGGGTCCCGCGCTCAGGTACGCGGCAGGGTCACCCCGGTCTGGCCCTGGTACTTGCCGCCGCGATCGCGGTACGACGTTTCGCAGACGTCGTCCTTGTCGGCCTGGAAGAACAGCATCTGCGCCACGCCCTCGTTGGCGTAGATGCGCGCCGGCAGCGGCGTGGTGTTGGAGAACTCCAGGGTCACGTGGCCTTCCCATTCCGGCTCCAGCGGGGTGACGTTGACGATGATCCCGCAGCGCGCATAGGTGCTCTTGCCCAGGCACACCACCAGCGTGTCGCGCGGGATGCGGAAGTACTCCACCGTGCGCGCCAGCGCGAACGAGTTCGGCGGGATGATGCACTCGTCGGCCTCGATGTCGACGAAGCTCTTCGGGTCGAAGTGCTTGGGGTCGACGATGGTCGAGTTGATGTTGGTGAACACCTTGAATTCGCGCGAACAGCGCACGTCGTAGCCGTAGCTGGAAGTGCCGTAGCTGACGATGCGCTGGCCATCAAGCTGCTTGACCTGCCCGGCTTCGTACGGCTCGATCATGCCGTGCTGCTCGGACATGCGGCGGATCCAGCGGTCACTCTTGATGCTCATTCGACGTTCCTGGTGGCGATGGAACCCGGCCCGCAGGCCGGAGGGACAGCGATTCTAGCCCAAGCCCGGCGCCCGGCATGGCGGCCGGGTCGTCGCGGCGGCCGGTTCAGACCAGCGAGGAAACGATGGGAATGCCCGCCCGCGGACGCTTGCCCAGCTCCTCGACCATGCGCCGCGCCGCGGCCACATAGGCTTTGGCGGCCGCCGAATCAGGCGCTGCCGCCACGATCGGGGTGCCGGCGTCGCCCTGCTCGCGGATGCCGATCTCCAGCGGCAGCGAACCCAGCAGCGGCACGCCGTACTGGGCGGCCATGCGCTGGCCACCGCCTTCGCCGAACAGGTGCTCGACGTGGCCGCAGCTGGAGCAGGTATGCACCGCCATGTTCTCGATGATGCCCAGCACCGGCACTTCGACCTTCTCGAACATCTTCAGCGCCTTGCGCGCGTCCAGGGTGGCGATGTCCTGCGGCGTGGTCACGATCACCGCGCCGGCCACCGGGATCTTCTGCGCCAGGGTCAGCTGGATGTCGCCGGTGCCCGGCGGCAGGTCGACCAGCAGGTAGTCCAGGTCGTCCCAGCGGGTGTCGTTGAACAGTTGGGTCAGCGCCGACGTCGCCATCGGCCCGCGCCAGATCATCGGCGAATCCTGCTCGACCAGGAACCCGATCGACATGGTCTCCACCCCGAACGCCCGCATCGGCTCGATCGACTTGTTGTCCGGGCTCTCCGGGCGCCCGCTGAGCCCCAGCATCGCCGGCATGCTGGGCCCGTAGATATCGGCATCCAGCACCCCCACCCGCGCGCCCAGTTGCTGCAGCGCCACGGCCAGGTTCACCGCCGTCGTCGACTTGCCGACCCCGCCCTTGCCGGAGCCCACGGCAATGACGTTGCGGATGCGGGGATGGGGCGAAAGGCCCTTCTGGACGGCATGGGCGGCAACCCGTGACATTGGCTGGGACATGATCAAGGACCGTACTGGGGGGGCCGGAAATGGTAGCAGCCATGCCCGCCGTGCCAGGCGGGTTGCCCGCGCACGCCGCCAATGCGCACCGCATCGGCGAAAAACCGCGGCCTGATATGCACAAAAATCATCACGTCGGTGCCGGAAGCCCCTGTGGCAATGCCGGCGCCTGTCATTACAGGCGTTTGAGCTCGACGCTGGAACAGAATTCGCAGCTCTTATACCTGTTCACATAAAAAAAATGTGCATAACTTGCCGCGACAACGTGCACATATCGTTAAAGTCATGTTACGTTCAACCTACAGCCGGCTGCCGTTCAGCTACTCCCGTGATTCCGGAACGCTTCCGGCCCGGTGCTGTCATCCTAGCCAACTTCAGGGGATTCACTAAAGTGATTCGCAAAACCACATTCAAGCGTACCGTTCTGGCCAGCGCCCTGCTGGGCGTAATGAGCGCCCCCGCCGCATTCGCGCAGGACGCAACCGCTCAGGCCGGCAACGCCTCCGCCGAGCGCGCCACGAACCTCGACAAGGTCACGGTCACCGGCTCCCGCATCAAGCGTGCCGACGTCGAAGGCCCGACTCCTGTCGTGGTCCTGACGGCTGCGGACATCGAAAAGGAAGGCTTCAACACCGTCTATGAGGCGCTCACCACCCTGAGCCAGATCACCGGCGACGTGCAGAACGAGCTGACCCAGAGCGGCTTCACCCCGAACGCCCAGTTCCTGAACATGCGCGGCATGGGTCCGGGCTATACCCTGATCCTGATCAACGGCAAGCGCATGGCGGACTATCCGCAGCCTTACAACAGCCGTTCGAACGCGGTCAGCCTGAGCAGCATCCCGGGTGCGGCCGTCGAGCGCATCGAAGTGCTGACCGGCGGCGCCTCGGCCATCTACGGCTCCGACGCCGTGGCCGGCGTGGTGAACATCATCACCAAGAGCAACTACGACGGCAACGCGGTCAAGATCCGCGCCGGCACCTCCACCCGTGGCGGTGGCGACACCGGCCTGTTCCAGTTCACCGGCGGCAAGAGCGGCGACAACTGGAGCGTGACCTACGCGGCCGAGTACCTGAACCGTGAAGAGATCCAGGCGTCGCAGCGCGACTTCATGGATTCGTACTACGACAACCCGGATTTCAAGGGCCGCCCGGACTTCGCCACCGCCACCAGCGGCGTGTACCTGTACCGCAATACCGGCGCGCAGTACGTGTGGAAGGGCAGCGACGGCAGCATCAACAATTCGGTGAAGAACCTGCGTGAAGCCTGCGCGGCCACCTCGTCCGAATTCACCCCGTACAACAGCTCGGCCAGCGTCTCCAACAGCACCCCGAACCGCTGCGGTTACTTCGGCTACCCGGCGACCCAGTCGGTGCAGAACTCGTTCGACAAGCTCTCGGGCTACGTCGCCGGCACCTATGACTTCAGCAATGGCCTGCAGGCATACGCCCAGGCGCTGGTCACCGACAGCACCAACAAGGGCTACAGCTCCACGCAGTTCTGGCAGACCCCGGGTTACGTCTACGACCGGACCCTGGGATACGTCCAGGCCCAGCGCATCTTCACCCCGGAGGAAGTCGGCGGCCCGCAGGCCACCGTCTATGACGAAACCTCGATCAACGTGGTCGGTGGCGTGCGCGGCATCATCGCCGACCGTTTCGACTGGGATGCCAGCATCTCGCACTCCAGGTTCGACTACGACACCACCCGCCCGCGCTTCCTGACCAACAAGATCAACGACTACTTCCTGGGCCCCCAGGACGGCATGCAGGGCAGCTACCCGATCTACAAGATGAACGTGGATCGCCTGTTCAGCCCGCTGACCCCGGACGTCTACAACTCGCTGATCACCAACGTGCGCAACAGCGGTTCGTCGAAGAACACCACGGGTAGCTTCACCATCAGCGGCGACCTGTTCGACCTGCCGGCCGGCCCGCTGGGTGCGGCGCTGGTGGTGGAAGCCGCGACCCAGGAGTACACCCTGGATCCGGACATCCGCTCCACCGTCACCTACACCGGTGCCGACAAGATCTACAACCTGACCGCCACCGGCGGCGGCGGCGAGCGCGACCGTTACGCGATGGGCCTGGAACTCAGCATCCCGATCTTCGATTCGCTGAAGGCAAGCGTGGCCGGCCGCTTCGACAAGTACGACGACGTCACCAACGTCGACGGCGCTGGCACCTGGTCGGCCGGCCTGGAATGGCGTCCGTTCAACAGCCTGCTGCTGCGCGGCAACTACTCCACCAGCTTCCGCGCGCCGGACATGCACTACGTGTTCGCCGGTCCGTCGGGCTCGTATTCCTACATCGTCGACCAGCTGCGCTGCCGCCAGGCGAACCTGGACCCCAAGTCCACCGCCTGCACCGGCAACACCGACTACTACTACCAGGTGTTCAGCACCCGCCAGGGCAGCCGCGCGCTTGAGGAAGAGACCGGCAAGTCGTTCACCGTCGGCTTCGTGTGGGACATCATCGATGACCTGGCGATGACCGTCGACTACTACAACATCAAGCTGGAAGGCGCGGTTTCCGACATCGACTCCGATTACCTGTTCCGCAACGAAGCGGACTGCCTCCTGGGCAAGGACATCAACGGCAATCCGGTCGACGGCAACTCCCAGGCGTGCAAGTACTTCACCAGCCTGATCACCCGCGACAACACCGACCTGGGCACCAACAAGGTGACCGAGAAGCTGTCGGTTCCGTTCAACCAGGCCATGATGCGCACCTCGGGCATCGACGCCTCGCTGGACTACAAGTTCGACACCGATCGTTGGGGCCGCTTCTCCTTCGGCATGAAGTACACCCATGTCCTGAAGCTGGAAGAGCGTGACCTGCCCGACAGCGAACTCCACAACGCCCGTGACGACCTGCAGTACTTCAACTACCGCAGCAAGGTCACCCTGAACAGTGCGTGGAGCAAGGACGACTGGAGCGCCTCGGTGTACGGCACCCGTGCCGGCTCGCTGCCGAACTGGGCCGAAACCGGCCGCGTCTCGCCGTACTTCACCTGGAACCTGACGGTGAACAAGAAGATCACCAACAAGGCTTCGGTGGGCATCCAGGTCGTCAACCTGTTCGACAAGGCCGGCGGCAACGACGACACCTTCAACTCGTACCCGTACTTCTGGCGCGCCTACTCGGCAGTGGGCCGCCAGATCTCGGCCGAGCTGAACTACAAGTTCTGATCGTACGAGAGTACCTGGCAACAAGGAGAAAGCCCGGCCCCCGCCGGGCTTTCTCTCATGCGCACGCGGGGACTTCAGCAACGCCCGCATTGGCGGCACGCCGCGCCAGCCCCGTCTCTGTTTCGAGACAGAAGATTGCAAGGAGCACACATGAGAATTCGCAGCAAGGCACTGCTGTGCCTGGCGGCCTGCATCGCGCCGGCCCTGGCAACCGCCCAACAGCCGATCGCCGACTTCGTCGGCCGCCCCGCATACGGAACCGCCAAGATCTCGCCTGATGGCAGGTATCTGGCCATGACCGTGGACAAGGGCGAGCAGGACGTGCTGGTGGTACTCCGCACCGCCGACATGGGCCCCATCAAGATCAACCAGTTGCCCGACAAGAAGAGCATCGGCGACTTCCACTGGGTCAGCGGCGAGCGGTTGATGTTCACCGCCATCAAGAAGATGGGCGGCTACGCCCAGCCGTTCAGCACTGGCGAGTGGTTTGCGGTCAACGCCGATGGCAGCCAACCGCGGCCGCTGGTGTTCTATGGAACCCGCGACGCCACCCAGGCAAGCAAGGCCGTTGGCAACGAGCGCTATTCGCTGGTCGATACGCTCCGCAACGACGACCAGTACGTCATCATGGAGGCGACCAGCGCGCGCTCCAGCGAGGGCGTCGGTACCGAACTGGTGAAGATGGACGTCCTCAACGGCCGCCGGACATCGCTGGGCCGGGCCCCCAAGGAAAACTGCAGCGTCACGCTGGATGCCACCAAGCAGCCGCGATTTGCCGTCTGTTCCTCGACACGCGACGAGTTCGGCGAGTACGAGGAACGAACCGAACTGTATCGCCGCGACGACCAGTCGTGGACACTGGTCAATGCTTCCAAGACCGCGGGCAAGCACCTCAGCGTCCTGCGTACCACCGAGAACGGAACGGTCTACGCGATGCAGAGCGACAACAAATCGCCTGCTTCGATCGGAACCCTGGATACCAGCAGCGGCGAGTACACGCAGCTGTTCAGCGACCCGGTAGCGGAGGTATCGCAACGGATCTGGTCCACCGACCAGACCACCCTGCTCGGCGTGGTGACCGAGGCCGGCGCCCCGAAGGTCACGCTGCTGGACGAGGAACACCCCGACGCCGCGTTGTACATGTCCCTGGCCTCGGCGTTCGAGGGACAGAAGGTGGATTTCGCCAGCTATACCAACGACGGCAGGAAAATCCTCGTTTCGGTGACCAGCGACCACAACCCCGGCCAGCTGTACCTGTTCGACCGCGACGCCGGCACGGCCCGTCCGCTGCTGGCACGCAGGCCGCAGATCGACCCGAAGAAGATGGCGCGCACCATGCCGTTCTCCTTCACCGCACGCGATGGGCGCCTGATCCATGCCTACCTGACCCTCCCGCAGGAATCGGAAGGCAAGCGCATGCCGCTGATCGTCAATCCGCACGGGGGCCCGATCGGCCCGCGCGACGACTGGTCGTTCAACCCCGAAGCCCAGCTGTTCGCCAGCCGCGGTTACGCCACGCTGCAGGTCAACTTCCGCGGCTCGAGCGGTTACGGCAAGGAGTTCCAGGACGCGGGCCATCGCCAGTGGGACGAAGGCATCCAGAACGACATCCTCGACGCCACCCATTGGGCCATCGACCGTGGCTACGTCGACAAGGAGCGGATCTGCATCTACGGTGGCAGTTTCGGCGGTTATTCCTCGCTGATGGCGCCGATCCGGGAGCCGGGATTGTTCAAGTGCGCTTTCGGCTACGTCGGTGTCTACGACGTGCCGATGCTGTTCACCAAGGGTGACATCCCCGCACGCGATTCGGGCCTGCGCTACCTGCGCCGGACCCACGGCAGCGACAAGGCCGACTGGACCCGCGCCTCGCCGGCGCAGCGTGCCGCCGAAGTCAAGATCCCGGTCTACCTGGCAGCCGGCGCCCGCGATGCGCGCGCGGTGCCGGAACAGACCGAGCTGATGGGCAAAGCCCTGGCCGCGGCCGGCAACCCGCCCGAAGGCATGATCATCCAGCCGGGCGAAATGCACGGGTTCTATGGTGACGAGGCACGCCTCAACCTCTATAGCGAGATGCTCGGCTTCTTCAACCGGCACATCGGCGGGAAGCGCTGAGGTCGCCGCACCTGCCATCGGCCCCAACTGATGGCAGGTGTCCTGCCCCGGGTGATCTGCAAACCTAGCAGGACTGCGACCACTCCCACGGCCGCCCACACAGGAACAAGTACACATGACAGTGAAGTCATCGCTGGCGGCGGCTCTGCTGCTGGCCTGTATCGCGGCCGCACCGACCGCCAGTGCCGCCCAACCAGGCAAAGCGCCGCCGGACCCTACCCGCGATCCGCTGATGACCACCGCGGGCTTTCTCTCAAGCCACCCTGACCTGCGCTACCGCTTGCTGGGCCTGGAGCGCATGCGCGACGGCAAGGCCAAGGAAGCCTTCGAGTTCTTCAAGCGCGCCGCCTACTATGCAGACAAGCCGGCGCAGGGCATGGTCGCTGAGATGCTGTGGAACGGCCAGGGAACCGAGGCCGATCCGGCCCTGGCCTATGCCTGGATGGACCTGGCCGCCGAGCGGGGCTACAAGGGATTCGCCGGGTTGCGCGAGCGCTACTGGTCCAGGCTGGACGAGCAGCAACGCGCGCGCGCCGTTGAAGAAGGGCGGACCGTCTACGCAACCTATGGCGACGAGGCCGCCAAGCCTCGCCTGGCCACCGTGCTGCGGCGCGAGCGCATGCGCATGACCGGCAGCCGGCTGGGTACCGTCGGCAATCTCAAGATCTATGTTCCCGGCCCAGACGGCGAAGGCATAGCGATCGATGGCTCCAAGTTCTACGACGAGCGCTACTGGAATCCGGACAAGTACCTGCAGTGGCATGACGACATCTGGATGGAACCGCGTATCGCCAAGGTCGACGTGGGCGAACTGACCCAGGTCGAGCAGCCCAAGCCGGAAAGCCGCATTCCCGAGGTTTCCCCGATCATCGATGCGGAGGAACCGAAAACAGAGGACGCGATGCCCCGGATGGGCGACAAGCCCTGATCCCCCAACGGCCGCGTCAGCGGCCGTTGTCTTTCAGTATCTCCCGCGCCGCATTGTGCCCCGGCGCCCCGGTCACGCCGCCGCCGGGATGGGTACCGGAGCCGCACAGGTACAACCCGGGGATCGCGCCGCGGTAATTGGCCTGGCCCAGCATCGGCCTCGCGCTGAACAGCTGGTTGAGGCTCAGCGCGCCGTGGAAGATGTCGCCCCCCACCAGGCCGAAGGTGCGCTCCAGGTCCAGCGGACTGAGGATCTGCCGGCCCAGCACCGAGGCGGCGAAGCCGGGCGCATGACGCTCGACGGTGGCGATCATCAGGTCGGCCACCTCCTCGCGGTAGTCGTCCCAGTTGCGCCCGTCAGGCAGCTGCGGCGCCACATGCTGGCAGAACAGGCTGGCCACGTGCTGGCCCGGTGGCGCCAGCGAATCGTCCAGCGTGCTGGGAATCAGCATCTCCACCACCGGCTCGCGCGACCAGCCGTGGCGGCGCGCGTCCTGCCAGGCACGGTCCATGTAATCCAGGCTCGGGGCGATGATGATGCCGGCGGTGAGATGGTCGCCCTGCCCCGGCAGCACGCTGAAATCGGGCAGCCGCGACAGCGCCACGTTCATGCGGAACGTGCCCGAACCGCAGCGCCAGTTCGCCATCCGCTCGCGGGTGGCCACCGGCACGTCCGCCGGTTCCAGCAACCGTTCGTACAGCAGTTTCGGGTTCACGTTGGCGACCACCGCGCGGGCGCGGATCACCTCGCCGCCGGTGGTCACCACGCCGGTGGCGCGCCCGCCCTCCACCAGCACCCGCTCCACGCCGGTCCCGGTGCGGATCACCGCGCCGGCCTCGCGCGCCGAACGCGCCATCGCCTGGGTGATGGCGCCCATGCCGCCGATGGCATGGCCCCAGGCACCCTTGACCCCGTTGCTCTGCCCGAATACGTGGTGCAGCAGCACATAGGCGGTGCCCGGCGCATACGGGCTGGCGTAATTGCCGACGATGCCGTCGAAGCCGAACAGCGCCTTGATCGGCTCGCTTTCGAACCAGCGCTCCAGGTACTCGGCCGCAGACAGGGTGAACAGGTCCAGCAGTTCCTGTTTCAAGGCGGTATCCAGGTCCTGCAGGCGCCGCCCCAGCTGGCCGGCCTTCCACAGCTCCGGCAGCGCGTGCAGCCAGCCGCCGCCGGTCACGTTCGGCGGCGACTGCAGCGCCACCGCGCGCAGCACGTCGGCGAAGATCTCCAGGCGCTGCTCGTACGCCGGCAGGCGCTCGGCATCGCGGGCGGAGAACTTCGCCAGCTCCTCGCCTGTGCGCCCGCCGCCGGCCAGCAGGTAGCGGCCGCCGGGCAGTGGCAGGAAGTTGTTGATCCGCCGTGGGACCACGCGCAGGCCGTGGCGTTCGAGCTGCAGGTCCTCGATCACCCGCGGCTGCAGCAGCGACACCGTGTAGGACGCCACCGAATTGCGGAACCCCGGGTGGAACTCCTCGGTGACCGCGGCGCCGCCGACCACCTCGCGCCGCTCCAGCACCAGTACCCGTTTGCCGGCCCTGGCCAGGTAGGCCGCGCACACCAGCCCGTTGTGGCCGCCGCCGACCAGGAGCGCATCCCACTGCCGCGAAGCGTTGTCTGTCATCACGCCTGTATAGCACTCCGCGCCGGCCGCCGGCGCCGGCGACCGGCATGACCTTCGACACCCTTTCCACGACGGTTACAGGCGTATCTTCTGCGCACGCCCCTGTGATCGGGGTCTCAACCCATGCACCGAATCCGGCCCGGAGGCCTCCTGTGATCGTTCGCAAACCCCAGATTCTCCTGCTGACCCTGGCCGTCTCGGCCGCGCTGGTCGGCTGCAAGAAAGAAGAAGCCCCGGCCGCGGCCGCCCCCGCGCCGGCGCCCGAGGCCGCCGCCGAACTGAAGCTGGACGAGTCCAAGCTGCCGGCCTACAACGCCTTCACCGCGGCCGACCTGGATCCCAGCAAGGACGCCTGCACCGACTTCGGCGGCTACGTCAACGACAAGTGGCTCAACGCCAACGAGATCCCCGGCGACCGCACCAGCTGGGGCGCCTTCACCATCCTGGACGAGCGCTCGGTCGCCGTGCAGCACCAGCTGGCCGAACAGGCCGCGGCGATGAAGAACGCCACCGGCGTGGAAAAGATCGTCGGCGACTTCTGGGCCTCGGGCATGGATGAAGCCAAGATCAACGCGCTGGGCATCAGCCCGCTGAAGGCCGACCTGGACGCCATCGACGCGCTGGCCGACAAGGACGCCATCGCCAACTACCTGCGCACCAGCGCGGCCAAGGGCGAGAACGTGCTGTTCGGCTTCGGCCCCGAAGCGGACTTCAAGAATTCGTCGATGAACATGGCCTACGCCAGCCAGGGCGGCCTGGGCCTGCCGGACACCACCTACTACACCGACGCGAAGAAGGCCGACAAGCTCAAGGCCTACCAGGCGCACGTGGCCAAGGTGCTGGAGCTGTCGGGCGTGGCCGCCGCCGATGCCGCCAAGCAGGCCGGCGACGTGGTCAAGTTCGAGACCCGCCTGGCCAAGGCCTCCAAGTCCAGCGTCGAGCTGTCGCGCGATGTCTCGCTGTACTACAACCCGGTCACCGTGGCCGATGCCGACACGCTGACCCCGAACTTCAGCTGGAGCAAGTTCTTCGAGGCGCAGGGCATCGCCGCGCCGGAGAAGTTCTCGCTGGCCATCCCCGGCTTCCACCAGGAAGTGAGCAAGATGCTGGGCGACACCGACCCGGCCGCATGGCGCGCCTACCTGCGCTTCCACACCGTCGACGGCGCCTCGCCGTACCTGAGCGATGCGTTCGTGCAGGAGAACTACGCGTTCTACGGCAAGGAGCTCAACGGCCAGAAGGAAATCAAGCCGCGCTGGAAGCGCGTGCTGGGCACCATCGAGAACGACGCCGGCGAAGCCTTCGGCCAGATGTACGTCAAGGTCGCGTTCTCGCCGGAAGCCAAGGCCAAGATGGAAGAACTGGTGAAGAACCTGGCCGCCGCGCTGAAGGACCGCATCCAGAACCTGCCGTGGATGAGCGCCGAGACCAAGGCCAAGGCCATCGCCAAGTGGGAGACCTTCACCCCGAAGATCGGCTACCCGGACAAGTGGCGCGACTGGAGCGGCCTGCAGACCAAGCACGACGACTACCTGGGCAACATCCGCGCCGCCAACGCGTTCAACTACAAGTTCGCGCTGTCCAAGATCGGCCAGCCGGTGGACAAGACCGAGTGGGGCATGACCCCGCAGACGGTCAATGCCTACTACAACCCGCTGCAGAACGAGATCGTGTTCCCGGCCGCCATCCTGCAGCCGCCGTTCTTCGATCCCAAGGCCGACGACGCGCTCAACTACGGCGGCATCGGCGCGGTGATCGGCCACGAGATGACCCACGGCTACGACGACCAGGGCAGCCGCTTCGGGCCGACCGGCAACTTCGAGAACTGGTGGACCGAGGCCGATGCCAAGGGCTTCTCCGGTCTCACCGGCAAGCTGGTCAAGCAGTTCGACGAGTACAAGGTGGGCGACCAGAACGTCAACGGTTCGCTGACCCTGGGCGAGAACATCGCCGACCTCGGCGGCCTGGCCACCGCCTACGATGCCCTGCAGAAGGCCAGCGCCGGCAAGGAAGACCCGAAGATCGACGGCTTCACCCGCGACCAGCGCTTCTTCTTCAACTGGGCGACCGTGTGGCGCACCAAGTACACCCCGGAGAACGCCAAGGTCCGCCTGGCCACCGACCCGCACGCCCCGGCGCAGTTCCGCGCCATGGGTGCGCCGTCGAACCTGCCGACCTTCGCCGCCGCGTTCCAGTGCAAGGCCGGCGCGCCGATGGTCCGCACCGGCGACAAGCAGGTGGTGATCTGGTAAGCCGCGGCTGACGGCACGCTGCCCGCGAAGGCCCGGAGCGATCCGGGCCTTCGCGTTTCCGCGGTGGGAGCGGGCCCACACCCGCGCCGGTGCCGGCTTGTTAAACTCCGCCCACTTCCAATCCTCGATGGATTCGCTCCACATGCCCAACGTTCGCCCGCTTTCCCTGGCACTGTCCTTCGGCCTGGCAGCCCTGCTGTCGGCGCCCGGCGCCGACGCGGCCCGCAAGAAGGCGGCTCCCGCACCGGCGGTCAGTCCGGCCTGCACCGATTTCCACGACCAGGCCAACGCGGCCTGGCTGAAGGCGAACCCGGTACCTCAGGTCGGTGCGGTGACGGCGCTGGGGCAACTGGCCGACAACGCCCGCACCCAGCAGCGCCAGCTGCTGGAGCGCGCGATGACCGCGCCGCAGGGCAACGTGCAGAAGCTGCTGGGCGACTTCTGGGCCAGCGGCCTGGACGAAGCCGCGGTGGAAGCCGACGGCTCCAGGCCGATCGCGCCGCTGCTGGGCCGCATCAACGCGATCAAGAAGGCCAAGGACATCCCCGCCTCGATCGCCGCGCTGCACCAGGTCGGCATCCCGGTGGCGTTCAACTTCGCCCCGGACGTCGACCTCAAGGCATTGGACCGCCACATCGGCTACTTCATGCAGGGCGGCATGGGCCTGCCCGACCCGGCGTTCTACACCCGCACCGACGCCGACACCGTGGCGCTGATGGGCCGTTACCGCGCCTACGTGAAGCAGATCCTGGCGCTGACCGGTACCCCGGCCAACAAGCTCGACGCCGAGTCGGCGCTGGTGATCCAGCTGGAGACCGAGCTGGCGCGCAACGCGCAGTCGCTGGCCGGCATCAACAACCCGTTCAACAACTACGCGCCGGTCTCCACCAAGGACCTGAACAGCCGCTACCGCAACCTGCAGCTGGACGCGTTCCTCAAGGCGCAGGGCGTCAACGACGACCTGGTGTCGCTGTCCGATCCGGCGCTGTTCCAGCAGCTCAACGGCATGATCACCCGCCTGCCGGCCGAGCAGTGGAAGGCCTACCTGCGCTGGCGCGTGGGCGATGCGATGGCGCCGTACCTGTCCAAGGCCTACCGCGATGCGGAATTCGAGTTCCGCGGCCGCGTGCTGCGCGGCCAGGCCATCGCTCCGGCGCGCTGGGAACAGGTGCTCGATGCGATCAACGTCGCCGCCGGCCCGATGCTGGGCCACGAGTACGCCGCGGCCCATGTCAGCCGCGACGCGCTGCGCCAGGCCGGGCTGATGGTCGACCAGATCCGCGAAGCGCAGATCGCCGCGGTCAAGCGCAGCACCTGGATGAGCGCCGAGGCCAGGAGCGAGGCCGAGGCCAAGCTGGCCGCGTTGAAGATCGAGATCGGCAAGCCGCTGCGCGACCTGGACTACACCGTGCAGCCGATGGGCCGCGGCAGCTTCGGCGGCAACATCCTGATCGCCTCGACCTGGCGCCACGCGCAGGAAATGAAGCGCATCGGCAAGGGCAACGCCGACCGCCGCTGGGACGTGCTGCCGCAGCAGCCGGCGCTGTCCTACGACCTGGCGCAGAACCGCCTGATCGTCACCGCCGCCGCGCTGCAGGGGCCGATCTTCACCGATGCCGACGGCCTGCCCGGCAAGTTCGGCGCCTACGGCGGCCTGGTCGCGCACGAGATCAGCCGCGCCATCGACGCCAAGGGCGCGCTGGTCGATGCCAAGGGCGAACTGCGCAGCTGGTGGACGCCGGCCGACAAGAGCGCCTGGACCCTGATCGGCAACCGCGTCGCCGCGCAGTACGGCGCCTATCCGTTCCCGGGGGTGAAGGATGCCAGGGTCAACGGCGAACTGACCCGCGACGAGAACATGGCCGACATCTCCGGTGTGGAAATCGCCTGGGAGGCGTTCACCGCCGCGCAGCCCGATGCCAAGCCGGCCGACCGCCAGGCCTTCTTCCGCGCCTGGGCATCGCTGTGGCCGCAGCAGCTCTCGCCCAACGAGGCGGTGCAGCGCCTGACCGCCGAGCCCCGTGCACCGGGCCGCTGGCGTACCAACGGCCCGCTGGCCAACCTGCCGGCCTTCGGCGCGGCGTTCCAGTGCAAGCCGGGCCAGCCGATGCAGCGCACCGAGGCCGAGCAGATCCGGATCTGGCGCTGACGCCCCCCTGGGCCCACGAAAAAGGCGCGGAATTCCGCGCCTTTTTCCTTTTCGCGTCCCGCGCGTGACCTGTTCAGCGCACGCGCGGGCATTCCTGCCGCAGCCGGCGCCGGCTCACTTCACCCGGCGCAGGTGGTTGGGGCGCCCGCCACCGCCGCGGCGGTTGAACGGCGGCTGCCCGCGCCAGTAACGGATCAGCAGCCAGCCGAACAGCATGCCGCCCAGGTGCGCGAAATGCGCCACGCCCGGCTGCCAGCCGGTGAACCCCAGCATCAGCTCGATGGCGCCGAACACGATGACGAAGGTGCGCGCCTTCATCGGGATCGGCGGGAACAGCAGCATCACCCGCTGGTTCGGGAACAGCATGCCGAACGCCAGCAGCAGGCCAAACACGCCGCCGGACGCGCCCAGCACCGGGCCGCCCTCGCCGATCAGCGCCGCCACCAGCAGCTGGCACAGGCCGGCGCCGGCCACGCACACCAGGTAATAGGTGGCGAAGCGCTTCTCGCCCCAGGTCAGCTCCAGCGGCGCACCGAACATGTACAGGGCCAGCATGTTGAACAGCAGGTGGGTGAAACCGCCATGCAGGAAGCCGTAGGTCAGCAGCTGCCAGGGCTGGAAGTTCTGTCCGGGCGAGAACGGATCGAAGCCGCCGCCGTTGAGCGGCCACAGCATGAACGGCTCGAACGTCTGCATTCCCAGCAGGAACGGCTGCTGCAGGACGAACAGCACGACGTTGGCGATCAGCAGCGCCTTGGTGACGGTGGGCAATCGGGGGAACATGGCGGCATCCTTGGGAACTGCCGCCATGATAGCCGGGGATGCGCCATCGCCCTCGCGCCGGCGGCACACCGCTGGCGCTGCGGGGGACGATTCCGTGCAGGCCGCTGGAACGATGCCGGGCCGCCAGCCCATCCCCCTAGCCCGGCGCCCAGATCTCCGCATCCAGGTCGCGTCGTGGCCGCACGCGGCGGACCCGGCCGTTCTCGACCGGGACCCCCTCGGCACGCAGGCGTTGTGTCTGTTCGCGCCAGCCGGCCGACCCCTCGGGCAGGGCGATGCGCCCATCCGAACGCAGCACCCGGTGCCACGGCAGGGTCCGGTCATCGTTGCCGCCGAGCAGCCGCGCCACCAGCCGCGCGCGGCCCGGCAGCCCGGCCCTGGCCGCGACCTCGCCGTAGCCCATCACCTGCCCGCGCGGGATGGCGCGGATCACCGCGAGGATGCGTGCCTGGGCCGCCGCCGCATCGGTCGCCGCGCTCACCGCTTGCGGGCCACGCCGCTGCCCACCAGCAGCACGCCCAGCAGCACCAGCACGGTGCCCGCGCCCTGCCACGGGCCCATCGGTTCGTCCAGCAGCCATACGCTCAGCACAATGGTGGAGACCGGGCCCAGCATACTCACCTGCGCGGCCAGCGAGGAACCGATGCGCTTGACCCCGAGCATGATCACCAGCACCGGCAGCACCGTGCACACGGTGCCGTTGAGCAGCGACAGCCAGTACACCGGCGCCGGCTGCCTGCCGAGCGCCGCCAGTGGCTGCAGCAGCAGGTACTGGCCGATGCACAGCACGCAGGCCACGGTGCTGGCGTAGGCGGTCAGGCGCACCGCGCCGATCCGCACCACCGCCTGGCCGCTGCCGAACAGGTAGACCGCATAGCTGAGCGCGCTGGCGAACACCAGCGCCGAGCCGAGCAGCGTGCGCCGGCCATCGAGCTGGATGTCGTGGCCGAAGGCCAGCAGCACGCCCAGGTAGCTGACCAGCAACGCCAGCACCTGCAGCCGCGTCGGCCGCTGCCGCAGCACCACCAGCGCGATCAACACCACCAGGGTCGGGCTCAGGTAGAGGATCAGCCGCTCCAGCGTGGCGCTGATGTACTGCAGCCCCAGGAAATCCAGGTAGCTGGACAGGTAGTAGCCGCTGAAGCCCAGCAGCGCCACCCGCCCCAGGTCGCCGCGCGACAGCGCCGGTACCCGGCGCGACGCCCATGCGCCCATGGCCACGAAGAACGGCAGCGCGACCAGCATGCGCAGCGCCAGCAGCGTGGTCGCGTCGGCGCCATGACGGTAGGCCAGCTTGACGATCACCGCCTTGCCGGACGCGGCGATGGCGCCCACGCCGGCCAGCAGCAGGCCGCTGGCGAGCAGGCGCCGCGACGTGGTCGGCAGCGGCGAGGCGACAGGCGCCGGCGGCGCCGCCGCAGCGGCGCCCCTGGGGGAAGCATTCACGGGATGACCGCATCCGGGGGAGATGAGCCCGGCATTATCCGGCCTGCGGCGCGCTCAGCGCATCAGCACCACTTCCTCGGCCGAGGTCGGGTGGATCGCGACCGTATCCTCCATCTGCCGGCGGGTCACCCCCGCCTTGAGCGCCACCGCGAAGCCCTGCAGGATCTCGTCGGCGCCCTCGCCAAGCAGGTGGATGCCGACGACCTTTTCGTCCGCGCCGGCGCAGACCATCTTGAACAGCGAGCGCATTTCGCCGTCGCCGAGCGCCTGCAGCATCGGCCGGAACCGGCTGTGGTACGTGCTCACGCTGTCGAAGCGCTCGCGTGCCTGCGCCTCGCTCAGGCCGACGCTGCCCAGCGGCGGGTGCGAGAACACCACGCTGGGGATGTTGTCGTAGTCCAGCCGCGCCTCCGGCTGGCCGCCGTACAGGCGATCCATCAGCCGGCGTGCGGCGGCGATCGCCACCGGCGTCAGCATCGCCTGCGCGGTCACGTCGCCGACCGCGCTGATGCCCGGTACCGAGGTGTCCTGGAACGCATCGACCACGATGGCGCCCTTGCCGTCGAGCGCCACGCCCGCCGCCTCCAGCCCCAGCCCATGCGTGCTCGGGGCACGGCCGGTGGCGAACAGCACGGTGTCGAACACCGCATTGGCCGGGCCGCCCTGCAGGTGCGGCTGGATGCCGTCCCGGTGCCGCTGCAGCGCCTGCACCTGGCAGGCGAAGTGCACGGCAACGCCCTGCGCGACCAGGTTCCGCGCCAGCTGCTCGGTCATGCCGGCATCGAATCCGGTCAACAGGCGCTGCCCGCGCACCAGCAGCGTCACGTCGCTGCCCAGCGCCTGCAGCACGCCGGCCAGTTCGACCGCGATATAGCCGCCACCGACGATGGCCACGCGCGCCGGTGGCGCCTTCAGGGCGAAGAAATCGTCCGAGGTCCCGCCCAGCGCAGCGCCGGGCAACTGCGGCTTGAGCGCATGCGAACCGGTGGCGATGACGATGTGGCGTGCATGCAGCAAGGTGCCGTCGCCGCACTCCACGGTGCGCGCGTCGAGCAGCCGCCCGCGCTGGGCGATATGCGCCACGCCGCTGTCCTGCAGCCGCTGGCGGTAGCTGGCGTGGATGCCGTCGATGTAGCGCTGCCGGCGCTGCAGCAGCCGCGGCCACGACAGGCGCGGCGCCGCCGGCACCTCGAACCCCAGCCCGGCGGCCAGCGCGATGCGCCCGGCGAGGTCGGCCGCCAGCCACATCGCCTTCTTCGGCACGCAGCCGACGTTGACGCAGGTACCGCCCAGCAGCGCCGGTTCCAGCATCGCCACCTTCGCGCCGTGGGACGCGGCACGGAACGCAGCCGCCAGTCCGCCGGAGCCGCCGCCGAGCACGATGACGTCGAACGACGGCGGGCTCATCCGAACGCCCCCGTGCGGCGGGACAAGGGATCGGTCACCGGCGCATGTCTGCTGATGAAATCGGCCATCGGTCGTCCACTCCTGTTGCCCATGCAGGTCCCGAGCATGCCATGCCGTGCCGTCGCCGACCTGTGCACGCCCCGAGCAGACCGACCGGCGAGGCCGGCGCCAGGCGGCTACCGTTGCGGTGCGCCCGCTGCGTCGCGGCGCAGGGGCGGCAACCGCCAGTAGGTGATGGCCCGCCACAGCCACTCCATCGGCCCGAAGCGGAAATGGCGCAGCCAGGCCCGGCTCAGGGCCACCTGCGTGGCGAACAACGCCACCGCGAACAGCAGTTGCCACGCACGCCCCATCTGCTCGAACCATCCCAGGCCATAGCCGTAGAACAGCAGCGTGCACACCAGCGACTGTGCCAGGTAGTTGCTCAATGCCATGCGCCCGGCCGGCGCCAGCCAGCGCAGCGCGTGGCTCCAGCGCACGCCCCAGGCCAGGTAGCCCAGGCACATCAGCAGGCCGGCGACCGCGGTACCGCCGTAGGCGGCGGCCGAACGCAGGTCGAAGCGCCCCGGCGCCAGCCACGGCTGGTACCAGGCGCAGGCCAGCATCAACGCCAGCCCCAGCGGCAGCGCGCCCCGGCGCAGCCAGGTGAACAACCGCTGGTGCGCATCGGGATGTGCGATGGCGCCGCTGCGCGCGAACCAGCTGCCGATCAGGAACATGCCCAGCACCTGCGGCCCCACCACCAGCAGCGCACCCAGCGACGCGCCGAAATCACGCAGCCGCTGCAGCACCGCCTGGCCATAGGTGCCGTGTCCGTAGGCCTGCCGCTGCGCCTCGATCGCCGCCTGCGCATGGGTCGCCTGCGCGGCGGTGACCTCGTCCGGCACCAGCAGCATCAGCGCGCCCAGCAACAGCATCAACCCGACCGCCGCCAGGTAGGCCAGTACGCCCATCACCGGCAGCCAGGCACGCGGTGCTTCGCGGAAGGCCAGCAACAGGAACGACAGCAGCGCGTAGGCGACCAGGATGTCGCCGGACCACAGCAGCAGCGCATGCACCAGGCCGATGCCCAGCAGGCCGAGGCTGCGGCGCAGGTAGAAGCGGGTGAAATCGCGCCCAGCGACCTCGGCGCGCTGCGCCATCACCGCGAAGCCGGCGCCGAACAGCAGCGAGAACAGGGTGAAGAACTTGCCCTGCACGAAGATGTAGACGAAAGCGTCCGCCCAGCGGTCCACGCCCTGCCAGTGCGGATCGATACCACCGGTGGACAGGTCCAGCGGGCCGACGAAGGCCTCCATGTTCATCAGCAGGATGCCCAGCAGCGCCAGTCCACGCAGGACATCGAGCGTGGCGATGCGCTCGTCCGGCGCGATGGGCTGGAAAGTGGCGTTGGACACGTCCGTGGTTCCCCCGTGGATGGACCGGCGATTAGAGCATGCGGCCACTCCCCCCGTCCGCGGCGACGGAAACGAAACGGCCCGCACAGGGCGGGCCGTTCGCTGCGAGATCGCCGGGCGGGCGATCAGTGGTGGTGGCCACCGTCGCCATGCACGTGGCCGTGCTGCACTTCTTCTTCGTTGGCCTCGCGGACTTCCACGATCTCCACGTCGAAGTGCAGGTCCTTGCCGGCCATCGGGTGGTTCAGGTCGACGTCGACCACGGTCATGCCGACCTTTTCGACGGTGACCGCGCGCGGGCCGAAGTTGGTCTGCAGGATCACCTGCTGGCCCGGCACCAGGCGGGTGTTGCTGAAGTGCTTCTTCGGCACGCGCTGGGTCAGGCCCTCGCGGCGCTCGCCGTAGGCGTCGGCCGACTTCACGTCCACGCCGAAGCTCTCGCCGGCCTCCTTGTCCATCATCGCCGTCTCCAGGCCCGGGATGATGTTGCCGTGGCCGATCAGGATCGCCAGCGGCTCACCACGCTCGCGGGAGCTTTCGATCGGCTCCTGGCCGACTTCGGACACGGTGTAGTGGAAACGGACGACGCGGTCTTTTTCGATCTTCATGCGCAACTCTTCAGTGGCTGCCCGCTGGCAGACGTTGGGACGGCCTTGCCGGCCGACGGGGAGGCGGCCATCATGGCAGCCGTCTTGAGGTGGCGCATTATCCGGGCTCCATGCACATCACGCCAGTTTTCCGGTACCGCCGCTGGCGGCTGCCGGCCCTGTTCGCCGCGGCCGCGGTCCTCGCCGCCTGCGGCCATGCGCCCGCCAGGCACCCCGCCCCGCCTCCGGCCGCCCATGCCTGGCCACAGGTGGCCCCGGCCGATCCGGCGGCGGCCGCCTCGGTCCTGATGCGGGCGCTGGGACTGGTGGGCACCCCTTACCGCTACGGCGGCAACACGCCCGAGTCCGGTTTCGACTGCAGCGGACTGGTCAACTACGTCTACCGCGACATGCTGGCGCTGAACCTGCCGCGCACCTCGCGCGAGCTGGCCGCCCTGCAGGGGCCCCGCATCGCGCCGCGCCAGTTGGCCACCGGCGACCTGGTGTTCTTCGGCGACAAGGGCAACGTCTGGCACGTCGGCATCTATGTCGGCGAGGGCCGTTTCGTGCATGCGCCGAGCACCGGCGGCACGGTCCGGCTGGATCACCTGGAAGGCCCCTACTGGCGGGACCACTACACCGGCGCCAAGCGCGTGCTGCGCTGAAGTGTGAAAAAAGTCATAGGGAATAATGAAAATTTAACGAAATTTATACCTATGCCCTCCTTTCACAGGGCATGATCGCCCATCGATTTTTTCCGTGACTGCCGCGTGACGAACGAAAATCCGTCCCATCCGGGTCAACCCGGTCACCGAATTCCCGCCTTCCGCCGGCTGCTGTGCGCCGCGGCCCTGGCCATCACCGCCGTGCCGGCGTTCGCCCAGAGCGCCACCGAAGCCGAGCCCGCCGCCCGGCCGGCCGCGGCCAAGCCCGACACCCAGCGCAGCAAGGCCGACGCCGCCGCTACCGCCACCCTGGCCGCCCTGCTCCCGCACCTGGCCGCCAACGACACCATTCCGCTGATGGACCGCTCGGCCATGTTCGCCGGCGACCTCGGCCGCCTGCTCTCGGCCTATGACGCGTCCAAGAGCGTGGCCGGCGCCACCGACTCGGCGCTGGCCAACGACAGCGACGGCAAGGTGCAGTCGATCCTGCGCCGCGCCATGACCCTGCTGGGCACCCCGTACCGCTGGGGCGGCACCTCGCCGGACGCCGGTTTCGACTGCAGCGGCCTGGTCGGATACGTGTTCCGCACCGCGCTGGGCATCGAGCTGCCGCGGGTGTCGCGCGAGATGGCCAGCCAGGCCAGCAACGAGCTGATCAAGGACCGTTCGGCCCTGGTCGCTGGCGACCTGGTGTTCTTCGGCCGCAGGGGCCGCGTCGACCATGTCGGCATCTACGTCGGCGAAGGCCGCTTCCTGCATGCGCCGAGCACCGGCAAGGACGTGCGCACCGACACTTTGCTCAGCGGTTACTGGGGCGACAAGTTCATGCAGGCGCGCCGCCTGGACCTGTAGCCAGCACCCGCATTGCCTCCTGCAGAGCCGCGGCCCCGCCGCGGCTTTTTTCATGCCTGTCCACGGGCGATGCCGGCCCCTGGCTGCCGTGCATCCGGGCCGGAGTCGCCCCGGCCCGGATGGGGGTGCCTCAGCGTTGCTCGACGCCGAACGGGCCGAACGGCTCCAGCTGCGGTGCGACCGCGTCGCGGTCACCGACCACGATCACCGATTGCGTATCCGGTGCGTAGTAGCGCGCGGCCACCGCCTGCAGCGCAGCCGCGTCGACCGCACGGATCCTGCCCACGTACTGGCCCAGGAATTCCGGCGGCAGCCCCGCGAGCCAGTTGCTGGCCAGGGTGCCGGCCACCGCGGCCTGCAGCTGGTTGCTGATCAGGTAGCCGCCGGCGACATAGCGCTTGGTCGACTCCAGTTCGGCGGCCGGCACCGGTTCCTTGCCCAGCCGGTCGAACTCCGTCATGAACTCGTGCAGGGACGCGCCGGTGACCTCGTTGCGCACGTCGGCCGACGCCACCAGGTTGCCGCCGGCGCGCAGCGCCGCCAGACCCGCGCCGGCACCGTAGGTATAGCCCTTTTCCTCGCGCAGGTTCTGGTTGAGGCGGCTGCTGATGCCACTGCCCAGCACGGTGCTGGCCAGTTGCAGCGGCACGTAGTCCGGGTCGGTGGCGGCGATGGCCGGGCGGCCGATCCGGAATGTCGACTGCACGCTGCCGGGGCGCGGCAACAGCGTGCGCTGTGCCGGCACCTGCCGCGGAGCCGGCGTCGTGTCGGCGACCGCCTCGCCCTGCCCCCGCCAGTCGCCGAACGCCCGTTCGGCCTCGGCGAACACGGTGGCGGCATCGATCCTGCCGGTGATCACCAGCAGGCCATGCCCGGGATGGAAGCGGCGCACGTGCTCGCGCTTGAGCGCCGCCGGGGTCAGGGCCGGCAAGGTGGCGTGGTCGAGCTGCCTGCGCGCATACGGGTGGTCGCCGTAGACCGCCTGCAACAGCGCGCGCGAGGCGCGGAAACCCGGCTGCGCCTCGGCCGCCTTCAGTTCCTGGGCGGCATTGGCCCGGGCCAGTTCCACTTCGTTGTCGGCGAAGGCCGGGGTGCGTGCGACTTCGGCGAGCAGCGCCAGCATCGGCTTGGCCTGCGAGGCCAGTGCCGAGCCGCTGAGCAGCAGGCCGTCGACGCTGGCGGCGGCACTGAGGCTGCCGCCCATGCCCTGGGCCAGCTCGGCGATCTGGCGTGCGTCGTGCGACTGGGTGCCGGCGCTCAGCAGCCGCGCCAGCACGGTGGCGAAGCCGGGCGTGGCGGCGGCATCGGCGGCCAGCCCGGCACCGCGCATGGCCAGCACGTAGTCCACGCGTGGCAACCCCTGGCGCGGCACGACCCACACTTCCAGGCCGTTGGCCAGGGTCCTGCGCGAAATCTCGGGCACCGGCAGCGGTTTGTCGGCGGCATAGTCCGGCAGGCCGGCGGGCAGCGCCGCGGGGGTGGCGCCCGCGCCGGTCGAGGCGAGCGACAGGGCCAGGCCCATCGCGAGCAGGCAGGGTATCGGCTTGATCATGGCGGTGTCCTCACTTCTGCTCGGCGGGGGCCAGCATCGCCGCCGGCTTGCGGTCGATGACGGTGCGGTTGGCGGTGGTCAGGTAGGTGCGCGCGGCGCGCTGTACGTCGGCGGCGTCCACCGCCTCGATCCATCCCGGGATCCGGTTGACCACCTGGGCATCGCCCCACAGCGCCTGCAGCTTGGCCAGCGCGTCGGCGCGGTCCAGGAACATCTCCAGGCCGTCGTACCACTGCGCCAGCAACTGGGTCTTGACCCGCGCCAGGGTCGCCGCGTCCACGCCTTCGCTGGCGACCCGGGCGATCTCGGCGTCGATCCCGGACAACACCGCATCGGCGTCGTGGTCGGGCTTGTACAGCGCGAACACCACGAACAGGGTGGGACCGTCGTACTCCCAGGCACTGGTCAGGCCGTAGAGCGAATCGACGTTCAGCGCCAGCTGGCGTTCCTTGACCAGCCCCTGGTGCAGGCGCGATGCCTCGCCGTTGGCCAGCAGCGCGCCCAGCACCGCCATCGGCGCCTGGTCGCGGCTGCCGCGGTCGGGCATCTTCCAGCCCACCGCCAGCGCCGGCACCTGCGCCAGTGCGTCGGACTGCTGCAGGCGGACCTCGCGGGTGTTCAGCCCTTCCCGGTAATCCGGGCGCGGCGGCGTCGGCCGCGCCGGGATGTCGCCGAAGTAGCGCCTGGCCAGGGCGAAGCCCTGCGCCGGGGTGACGTCGCCGGCAATGGCCAGCACCGCGTTGTTGGGACCGTAGTAGTCGCGATGGAACGCGCGGACATCGTCGAGGCTGGCGTTCTCCAGGTCGTGGAAGCTGCCGTAGCCGTCATGGTTGTTCTCCCATTTGGAGAACGCATGCTGGCCGATGTCGATCCACATGAAGCCGCCATAGGGCTGGTTCTGGACGTTGTTGCGGATTTCCTCCTTGACCACGTCCTGCTGGTTCTTCAGCGTTTCCGGGTTGAAGTCCAGCGTGCGCATCCGGTCCGCTTCCAGCCACAACATCGGTTCCAGCGCCGAGACCGGCGCGGTTTCGATGTAGTTGGTGAAGTCGGCGCGGGTGGAGCCGTTGTTGCGCCCGCCGCCGCCGGTGATCACGCTGTCGAACACGCCCTTGCGCGCCTGCGGCGTGCCCTGGAACATCAGGTGCTCGAACAGGTGCGCGAAGCCGGTACGGTTGCGCGGTTCCAGGCGCATGCCGACGCGGTAGACCACGCTGATCCCGACCACCGGCGCGCTGTGGTCCTCGGACACCACCACGGTCAGGCCGTTGTCGAGTTTCTCGACCGCCACCGGTACCCGCCACTGGTCGGCAGTGGCGGCAGCCGCCGTGCCGGCCAGCGCACAGCCGGCCAGCAGGAGCATTCGTTGCAGCATCATGGAGCGACTCCTTTCGTTGTCATGGGCAGGCAGGCCGGACGGCCGCCGCCCCCCATGATGCACCCGCGTCGCGCGGATATCCGCCGGCGATCCCGCGCCGGCGACGGGCGGTCAGTCCACGCCGACGCCGGGACGCACCGGGGCGTCGTAGACCTGGCGGTCGAGCAGCCCGGTCTCCTTGGCCACGATCACCGGCACCACCATCTGCCCGGTGACGTTGGTCATGGTGCGCATCATGTCCAGCACGCGGTCGATGGCATACAGGTAGCCGATGGTCTCCAGCGGCAGGTTGGCCGCGCTCAGCACCACGGTGGCCATGACCACCGCCGTGCCCGGCACGCCGGCGGTGCCGAAGCTGCCCAGCACCGATGCGATCAGCACCACCACGTACTGCTCCGGGGTGAGCGGGACGCCGGTGTACTGGGCGATGAACACCGCGCACAGCGCCGGATAGATCGCCCCGCAGCCATCCATCTTGATGCTGGCGCCCAGCGGCACCGCGAACGACGCGTAGTCCTTGTTGACGCCCAGGTTGGCGGTGATCGAGCGGATCGCCGCCGGCATCGCCGCGAAGCTGGACGAGGCCACGAACGCCACCTGCATGCCCGGCGCGGCGCCGCGGAAGAACTTGATCGGGTTCAGCCCGTGCGCCAGCAGCAGGCCGCTGTAGACCACCACGATGTGCAGCGCGCAGGCCACGTACAGCGCCAGCACGAAATTACCCAGCGGCAGCAGCTTCTCGAAGCCATAGCTGCCGACCAGGCCGGCGATCAGGCCGAAGGTGCCCAGCGGGGTCATTTCCAGCACGAAGCGCGTGACCTGGATCATGATCTCGCTCATCTGCCCGGTGAGCCTGCGCGCCTCTCCCACCTTGTCGCCGAGCTTGACCATGGCAAAGCCGACCAGGCCGGCGAAGAAGATCACCGGCAGGATCGAACCGCGCCCGGCGGCCAGCACGGTGTCGCCGGCGGCATTGATCCGGGTGCCGATGCCGGACAGGGCGTAGAACACGTTGGACGGCACCACGTCCATCAGCACCTTGGCCACCGAAGGCACGTCGCGCGGGGTGTAGGCGCTGTCCATGGCCAGGCTCAGGCCGCCGGTGCCCGGCTGCATCACCGTGCCCACGCCCAGGCCGACGCATACCGCCAGCGCGGCGGTGATGATGAACCACAGGAAGGTGCGCCCGCCCAGCGCCACCACCGACTTCTGCCCGTGCAGCGAGCCGATGGCGCTGATCACCGCGAAGAACACCAGCGGCACGGCGATCATCTTGATCAGGGTGACGTACAGCTCGCCCAGCGGGCCGAACCAGACCTCGGCGGCCGGGCCCAGCACCCAGCCGGCCAGCGCGCCGAGCACGAAGCCGCCCGCCACGCGCTGCCAGAACGGAATCCGCAACCAGGCAGAAACCAGCTTCATAAGGGTGTTCCGGGAAATTCTCAGGGACCGGCACGATAGCGCAAGCCCGTTGGCGGCACGATCCCCGGGCGGAAAAGCTGCGTGTCATCGGCATGCCTTTTCAGGATTGTCATAATGGCCGCCTGTCCCGGATTCATGGTCGATCGCATGCGCCACGCCACACCCCTGCTCGCCGCCCTGTCCACCCTGCTGCTCGGCGCCTGCGCCAGCACCGCCGCGCCCAGGGCGCCGCAGGCCTTCGCCGTCGACGTGCCGGCCGCCAGCCACCCGCAGGGCGAGACGCCGCAATGGTGGTACCGCGCTGGTGCCGCACAGGCCGCCGGCAACGGCGCGATGGCCGGCAAGGCGAAGAACGTGATCCTGTTCCTGGGTGACGGCATGAGCCTGACCACCGTGGCCGCCGCGCGCATCCTCGAAGGCCAGCGCCATGGCAACCCGGGCGAGGAGAACCTGCTGTCCTGGGAGCGCTTCCCGGCCACCGCCTTCAGCAAGACCTACAACACCGACTCGCAGACGCCGGACTCGGCCGGCACCATGACCGCCATCACCACCGGCGTGAAGACCCACATGGGCGCGATCGGCGTCAGCGCCGGCAACCGCAGCGACTGCGCCGACAGCCTGGGCAAGCATGCCCTGACCTGGCTGCAGCTGGCCGACAGCGCGGGCATGGCCACCGGCATGGTCTCCACCGCGCGCCTGACCCATGCCACCCCGGCGGCGACCTACGCGCATTCGCCGGACCGCAACTGGGAGAACGACACCGACGTGCCGGAAGCGGCCCGCGCCGCCGGCTGCGTGGACATCGCCCAGCAGTTGCTGGCGACCTCGCGCTACGGCCGCGGCCCGCTGGTCGCCCTGGGGGGCGGCCGCGCCCAGTACACCACCGTCAACGAGCAGGACCCGGAATACGCCGACAAGGTCGGCCTGCGCCTGGACGGCCGCAACCTGGTGGCCGAGTGGCAGGCCGCGCACCCGCAGGGCGCCTACGTGTGGAACGCCGCGCAGCTCAAGGCCGCGGCCGACGCCCCGGCGCTGCTGGGCCTGTTCGAGCCGGACCACATGCAGTACGAGCACGACCGCGCGCGGGATCCGGCCGGCGAACCGTCGCTGGCCGAGCTGACCCGCGCCGCCATCGCCAACCTGTCGCGGCATCCGGAAGGCTACGTGCTGATGGTGGAAGGCGCGCGCATCGACCACGCCAACCACAGCGGCAACGCCGCGCGCGCACTGGGCGACACCATCGCCCTGTCCGACGCGGTGCGTGCGGCGGTCGAGGCGACCTCGGCCGAGGACACCCTGATCATCGTCACCGCCGACCACTCGCACACGCTCAACTTCGTCGGCTACCCGGCGCGCGGCAACCCGATCCTGGGCAAGGTCAAGGACAAGGGCGGCGAAGACGGCGCCGGCGGCCTGGAGCTGGCGCGCGACGCCACCGGCCTGCCCTACACCACGCTCAGCTACGCCAACGGCCCCGGCTACACCGGCGCCAGCAACCGCCAGCCGGCCGGCCCGAAGACCTTCCCGCACGCCCCCAGCAGCTACGAGCCGGCCCGCGGCCGCCCCGACCTGACCCATGTCGACACCGAGCACCCGGACTACATGCAGGAAGCGCTGGTCCCGGCCAAGGCCGAGTCGCACGGCGGCGAGGACGTCGGCATCTGGGCGCGCGGCCCGGGCAGCACCGCGGTACGCGGCACGCTGGAGCAGAACACCATCTACCACCTGATCGTGCAGGCCACCCCGCGCCTGCGCGAGCGCCTGTGCGCGCAGGGCACCTGTGACGCGCAGGGCGTGCCGGTGGCGCTGCCGCAGCCGGCGAAGTTCGAACGCAAGGCACCGTGACCCGGCGCGGCGGCGGCCGCCACCACGGCCGCCGCTGCCGCCTTTCCCGGTCCCTCGGGGCTGACCTGCCGGCGCCGCGATGGATACCGTCTGCCGGGGACGCGCAGGCAGAGCGGGCAGGTTCCCGGGCAGCCTGCACCGGTGCCCATGGCGACACTCCCCGCACGTCATCGCCATTACCTGCCCTGTGCGCCCGCCAGCGATGACGCACCGCGCCCGCCGGTCCCTGCGTGGCTGACGCCCCGCCTACAATGGCGTCGATGGAATCGCGCCTGCCACCGCTGCCGGACGCCACCACGCCAGTGCTGGTCGGCTTCAGCGGCGGCCTGGATTCGACCGTGCTGCTGCACCTTCTCGCGCATGCCCCGGCGGTGCGCGCACGCGGCCTGCGCGCGGTGCATGTGCACCACGGGCTGCAGCCCGCCGCCGACGCCTGGGCCGCGCACTGCCAGCACGTCTGCGGGCAATGGCAGGTGCCGCTGCAGGTGGTGCGGGTGCAGGTGGACACGGACACCGGCGAGGGCCCCGAGGCGGCCGCGCGCCGCGCCCGCCATGCGGCGTTCGCCGCTGTCCTGCGCCCGGGCGAACGCCTGGCGCTGGCGCATCACCGCGACGACCAGGCCGAGACCTTCCTGCTGCGCGCCCTGCGCGGCTCCGGCGTGGAGGGCCTGGCGGCCATGCGCGAACACCGCGATTTCGGCGCCGGCCAGCTGTGGCGGCCGCTGCTGCACGTCCCGCGCGCGGCGCTGGAAGCCCATGCCCGCCAGCACCACCTGCACTGGATCGAGGACCCCAGCAACGACCAGGACGCATTCGACCGCAACTTCCTGCGCAACACGCTGATGCCGTTGCTGGCCACGCGCTGGCCCGACGCCGCCGCGCAGTTCGCCCGCAGCGCCGCACTCGCTGGCGAGGCCGCAACACTGCTGCAGGCACAGGACGGGCAGTGGCTGCCCGGCTGCAGCGACCACGCCGGTACGTTGTCGGTCGCCGCGCTGGCGGCGCTGCCGGCGCCGGCGTGCGCGCGCGTGCTGCGCCTGTGGGCGCGGCAGCGCGGGCTGCCGCCGTTGCCGGGGCATGGCGTGGACCGCATCCGCCACGACCTGCTCGTCGCCGGCCATGACCGGCAGGCGGAGTTCCGTTGGCGACAGGCCCGCGTCGTGCGCTGGCGCGACCGCCTGCACGCGGTCGCCGACGCCCCGCCGTGGCCGCCTGGCTGGCAGGCAGACTGGGATGGCCGCACGCCGCTGGCACTGCCCGACGGCGGCGTGCTGGCGCTGCGCGGCACGCCCGGCTTCGATGCGCCGTTGCGGGTCCGCCAGCGCCGGGGTGGCGAGCGCATCCAACTGCCCGGCCGCGCCCACTCGCACCTGCTCAAGCACCGCCTGCAGGCGTCGGACATCCCGCCGTGGCTGCGCCCGCACCTGCCGCTGCTGTGCGACGGCGCGCAGGTGCTCGCCGCCGGCGACGGCATCGTCGCCGCCCCCCTGCAGGACTGGCTGCGGGCCCGCGGCGCGCAGTTGCACTGGCAGCCCCCGGGCAGCGCGAATTGACCGGTCAGCGCCCGCCGCTCACACTTCCCCCATGCCCAAGAAGTCCCCCAACGAGACCTCGCCGGTCGCCCACTTCGAGCAATCGCTGGAAGAGCTGGAGCAGCTGGTGCAGAAGATGGAAACCGGCGAACTGAGCCTGGAGCAGTCGCTGGCCGCCTACGAACGCGGTGTCGGCCTGTACCGCCAGTGCCAGCAGGCGCTGGAGCAGGCCGAACTGCGCGTGCGCCTGCTCACCGATCCGGCGCAGCCGGAGAAATCCGAACCGTTCGAACAGGCCGGCGATGTCGACTGAGGCCCTGTTCGCCGGCTGGATCGCACGCACCGAGCAGCACCTGCACACCGCCCTGCCCGATCCCGACGCCGCGCCGCAGCGCCTGCACCAGGCCATGCGCTACGCCGCGCTGGGCGGCGGCAAGCGCATGCGGCCGCTGCTGGTGCGTGCCGCCGGCCACCTGTTCGCCGCCGACCCGGCGCTGCTCGACGCACCGGCCAGCGCGGTCGAACTGATCCACGCCTATTCGCTGGTGCATGACGACCTGCCGGCGATGGACGACGACGCCCTGCGCCGCGGCCGCCCCACCACCCACGTCGCGTTCGACGAGGCCACCGCGATCCTGGCCGGCGATGCGCTGCAGACCCGCGCCTTCGAGCTGCTTGCCGACGCCCCGCTGCCACCGGTGCTGGCGGTGGCCTGCCTGCGCACCCTGGCCACCGCGGCCGGCGCGGCCGGCATGTGCGGTGGCCAGGCGCTGGACATCGACGCTACCGGCCGCCGGCAGCCGCTGTCCGGCCTGGAACGCATGCACGCGCTCAAGACCGGCGCGCTGATCCGCGCCGCGGTGCGCATGGGCGCACTGTGCGGTGGCGCTGGCGATGCCGAACTGGCGCGGCTGGACGGCTTCGCCGACGCGCTCGGCGTGGCCTTCCAGGTGCGCGACGACATCCTCGACGTCGAGGCCAGCTCCGAGCAGCTGGGCAAGACCGCCGGCAAGGATGCGGCGCAGGACAAGTCCACCTTCCCGGCACTGCTGGGCATGGACGGCGCCAAGGCGCGACTGGAAGCACTGGCGGTCGACATGCGCGACGCGCTGGCACCGTTCGGTGCGCGTGCCGATGCACTGTCGGCGCTGGCCGAGCTGGCGATCCGGCGCTCGCATTGATGCCCCGCCGGGCACGCATCGCGCGCACGGCCGCCACACACCACGCGACGAAAACGAAAAGGCCCGGGAATCCCGGGCCTTTTCGTTGCTGCATGCTGCCGCCGGATTACTTGATCAGGCGCAGGGTGAACGGGTAGCGGTAGGTTTCGCCCTTGTTCGCGGCGAGCGCTGCGAGGATGGTCAGCACCAGCCATGCGATACCCACGACGATCAGCAGCAGGAAGCCGATCAGCACCAGCGTCAGGATGCCCGAGACGAACGCGGCGATGAACACGGTGATGTTGAAGTTCAGCGCTTCCTTGCCCTGGTCGGCCACGAACGGCATCGTGTCCTTCTTGACCAGCCACACGATCAGCGGCCCCAGCAGATTGCCCAGGGGGATGACGATGCCGGCCAGTGCGGCCAGGTGCGCAAACATGCCCCATTGCTTTTCTTCGGCACTGACGCCGTTGGCCGCGGTGTTCTCGTAATCGCTCATGGTGTTTCCCTTTACCTTGGTCTGTGGAATGTGTGGGGTGCTGTCATCCGCGGTCCCCCGGATTGCCCGCAGCGGCGGCAGCCGAAGAATTACGTCACTCGTCGCCCGCGACCGTCATTGTCCCGACAAGGATCGATCCTGTCGAGATATGTGAACGCGGGTCGATGTCGCTGCCCACCGCCTCGATGCTGGCGAACATCTGTTTCAGATTGCCTGCGATGGTGATGCCGTCCACCGGCCAGGCGATCTGCCCGTTCTCCACCCAGAAACCGCTGGCGCCGCGCGAGTAGTCGCCGGTCACGCCGTTGACCCCCTGGCCCATCAGCTCGGTGACCAGCAGGCCGCTGCCCATACCCGAGAGCATGGAGCGCAGGTCGCCGGCATTGGCCGCCACCGCCAGGTTGTGCACGCCACCGGCGTTGGCGGTGGTCTGCAGGCCCAGCCGGCGCGCCGAGTAGCTGCCCAGGATGTAACGCTGCAGCACGCCGCCACTTACCAGCGCCGAATCGCGCGTGGCCACGCCCTCGCCGTCGAACGCGCTCGAGCGCAGGCCGTGGCGCAGCAGCGGCCGCTCGTCGATGGCGAACCACTCCGGGAACAACTGCGTCCCGGCACTGTCGAGCAGGAAACTGGCGCGCCGGTACAGCGCGCCGCCGGAAACGGCCGACAACAGGTGGCCGACCAGCGAGCGCGCCACTTCCGCGGCGAACAGCACCGGCACCTGCCCGGTCGCCAGCGAGCGCGGCTGCAGGCGCGCCAGCGTGCGCTCGGCCGCGCGGCGGCCGATGGCCTCCGGGTCCTGCAGGTCGGCACGGGCGATCGCGCTGCTGTACCAGCCGTCGCGCTGCATGCCGTCGCCCTGCCCGGCGATCAGTGCGCAGCCGATGGAGTGGTGGCTGCTGCGTTCGCGGCCGATGAAACCATGCGAGTTGGCGTAGACCGACAGGCTCTGCGCGGTGGCCACCGAGGCGCCGTCGGAATTGGCGATGCGCGGATCGGCGCCACGCCCGGCCGCTTCGCAGGCCAGGGCCAGCTCCACCGCGTCATGCGCGTCCAGCGACCACGGGTGCCAGGTATCCAGGTCGGGGAAGTCGCGCGCCATCAGCACCGCGTCGGCCAGGCCCGCGGCCGCATCGTCCTCGGTGTGGCGGGCGATGGCGCACGCCTGGGCCACGGTCGCCTCCAGGCTGCCCTCCTGCAGGTCGGCGGTGCTGGCGCTGCCCTTGCGCTGGCCGAAATACACGGTGACGGCGATGCCGCGGTCGTGGGTGGATTCGACCGTTTCCACTTCGCCCAGGCGTACGTTCACGTCCAGGCCGCGGTCCTCGCTGCAGCTGACTTCGGCCTGGCTGGCACCCAGCGCGCGGGCCTTTTCCAGCAACCGCTGCGAGATGCCGGCCAGGTGCTCCAGCCGTTGCAGGCTGTCGTCGGCGGCGAAGGTTCCGGTGGTGATGGTGTTCAATGCTTTATCCTTTCAACGAATCAGGCCGGAGCCGGCCGTTTCCTCCCCCGGCGGGGGAGGCTGGCGTGAAGCGCCGGATGCGGGTACGGGCCATGCCACCCGGCATCGCGGGACTTCGCCCATTCCCCCCTCTCCCCGGCGGCAGAGGGGTACAACGGATCAACTTTAATCGAGTAACAAGGCAATGCGCGGACGCGACGAAGATACCGGCGAATTTTTCAGCGAGAGCCGCAGCCAGAACCGGCGCGAGGCGCTGGAAGTACTGGCGCTGGGCGAGAAGCTGGTGGAACTGACGGCCGCGCAGCTGGCGCGCCTGCCGATCCCCGCGGAGCTGCTCGAGCACATCGAGTACAGCAAGCGCATCACCTCGCACGGCGCGCGCAAGCGCCAGCTGGCGTTCCTGGCCAAGCAGATGCGCCGCGAGGACGACGCCACCCTGGACGCCATCCGCGACGCGATGGAAGCCAACAGCGAGACCTCCAAGCGCGCGGTGGCGCTGATGCACCGCATCGAGCGCTGGCGCGAGCGCCTGCTGGCCGAAGGCGACGCCGCCCTGGCCGAGCTGCTGGACGAGTATCCGGACGCCGACCGCCAGGCCCTGCGCACCCTGGTCCGCAATGCGCTGGCGGAAAAGGCCAGGAACAAGCCGCCGCGCGCCTTCCGCGAGATCTACCAGGCGCTGCGCGACCTGATGCTGCCGGCGCAGGCCGCCGCTGCCGATGCCGACATGGCCGGGGACGAGGCGGACGACGCGGACGAACCGGCCGCCTGACATGCGCCGCGCGTGGGCCCTGCCCGTGCTGCTGGCGGCGATGCTGCTGGCCGGCCTCGGCCTGGCGCTGCGGTTCGCCCTGGCGGGGTTTTTCGGCGCCGTGCTCGGCGGGCTGTGCCTGGGGGCGGCCGCGCTGCTGGCCATCACCTGGGTCGCCATCGCCGGCCTGTCGGCCATCCACCGCCGGTGTTCGCGACGCACCTTCGCGCTGGCGCTGGCCTGCGCGCTGCTGCTGCCACCGCTGGCGCTGGCCGCGGGCGTCCAGCTCAAGCTGCGCAGCGCCTATCTGGCCGTGGTGCCCTGGCAACTGGACGTACATGACATCGCGTACCGCAAGGAACGACGCTGGGGGCTGCCGCTGCTCGCCTTGCCGGGCGACAACGAGACCGGCATCCGCGTCTTCCCCCTGCCTCCGCGTGCGGCGCAGGCGCTGCGGCAGCACGGCATCGCCTACCTGCGCGGGCTGCCGGACATGCCGCTGCGGCTGGACGACCCGCGTACCCGCGGCCGCTATGAACACTGGCATGAGACGCCGCTCGACGAAAACGCGCGCCGCCATGTCACCCATCATTGCGAGGATGGCGACGGGGGGTTCTGCATCGCGGTCGATGCCCGGGTCTGGAGCGCGGTGCGGCACGCCATTTCCACGCCCGGCAGCTACTACGCCATCGGCCGCAGCGGGGTGATCGTCATCGACCCGGCGCGGCAACGCGTGATCTACATGTACAACGGCTAGGCCGTGGCCGTGGCCGTGGCCGTGGCCGTGGCCCTGGCCAGCGCGCCACGGCTCACGCCTGGGTGCCGCCCACGGTGAGCCCGTCGATCAGCAGCGACGGCTGGCCGACGCCGACCGGCACGCTCTGGCCGTCCTTGCCGCAGATGCCCACGCCTTCGTCCAGCGCCAGGTCGTTGCCGACCATGCGCACCTTCTGCATGGTTTCCGGGCCGTTGCCGATCAACGTCGCGCCCTTGACCGGGGCGGTGATCCGGCCGTCCTCGATCAGGTAGGCCTCGGTCGCGGAGAACACGTACTTGCCGCTGGTGATGTCGACCTGGCCGCCACCGAAGTTGACCGCATACAGCCCTTTCTTCACCGAGCGGATCATTTCCTGCGGGTCGTGGCTGCCGGCGCGCATGTAGGTGTTGGTCATGCGCGGCATGGTCAGGTGCGCGAACGATTCGCGGCGGCCGTTGCCGGTGGGCGCCACGCCCATCAGCCGCGCATTGAGCGTGTCCTGCATGTAGCCGACCAGGATGCCGTCCTCGATCAGCGGCGTGCACTGGGTCGGGGTGCCTTCGTCGTCGATGGTGAGCGAGCCGCGGCGGCCATCCAGGGTGCCGTCGTCGACGATGGTCACGCCACGGGCGGCGACACGCTCGCCGATGCGGCCGGCATAGACACTGGTGCCCTTGCGGTTGAAGTCGCCTTCCAGGCCGTGGCCCACCGCCTCGTGCAGCAGCACGCCGGGCCAGCCCGGCCCCAGCACCACAGGCATCACCCCGGCCGGCGCCGGGATCGCCTCCAGGTTCACCAGCGCCTGCCGCAGCGCTTCGCGGGCGAAGGCCTCGGGGCGGCCATCGGCGAACAGTTCCTGGTAACCATGGCGGCCGCCGCCACCGGCGTAGCCGGACTCGCGACGGCCGTCCTGCTCGACGATCACCTGCACGTTCAAGCGCACCAGCGGGCGCACGTCGGCGCCGAGCACGCCGTCGCTGCGCGCGATCAGCACCGTGTCGACGCCGCCGGACAGGCTCACCATCACCTGCTGCACGCGCGGGTCGGCCGCGCGCAGGTAACGGTCCAGGCGCTTGAGCACCTCCACCTTGGCCTCGTTGCCAAGGCTGTCCACCGGATCCAGCGCCGGATACAGCTGCCGGGTGGCCGGTGCGCGGGCCTGGCCATGCGCCAGCGCGCGCGCGTCGCAGGTGCCGCCGTCACGCGAGATCGCCCGTGCCGACTGCGCGGCCGCCAGCAGCGCCGCCGGCTGGATGTCGTCGGAATAGGCGAAGCCGGTCTTCTCGCCAGCAATGGCGCGCACGCCCACGCCCTGCTCGATGGAATGGGCGCCGTCCTTGACGATGCCGTCCTCCACGCTCCAGCTCTCGCGCCGCGAATGCTGGAAGTACAGGTCACCGAAATCCACGCCCGGGCCCAGCAGCGTGCCGAAGGTGCGTTCGAGGCGGGTGGCATCCAGCCCGGCCGGCAGCAGCAGGCGGGATTCGGCGAGCATCAGGGCGTTGTCGGTCATGGCTTTCCAGATGGGGGCAGGCGCTGGGTTCGCAAGCCTGCGGCAGCAGCGGTCAGGGGGGGCCGGCGCCGGCCGGGCCCAGCGCCGGCGGCGGCGGGCGCGGGGCATCGCGGTCGACCACTTCCACCTTCGGGTCGGACCACGGGCCGGTGACACGATAGGTCTTGGCGCCGATCTCGCCCAGTGGCTTGCCCAGCACCGCATTGGCGGCCGCGCCCACCGCCGCGCCCACCGGGCCGCCGGCGACGGCACCGACCACGGTGAGCAGGTTGCCCGAGCGCGGGTTGACCTCGACGGTCTGGTCGAACTGCTGCGCGCGCAGGTCGGCCTGGCCGCGGATGGTGATGTCCGCCGCCGGCCCCTGCATGCCGATGCGGTCGGTACGGGCCAGGCCGTCGCCGAAGGCGACCCGGCCCTCGGCATGGTTGAACGCCAGGCCCTTGGAGAAGAAGTCGCGGAAATCCAGCATCAGCCGGCGCGGCAGCTGGGCGATGCTGAGCAGGCCCAGCACCCGTCCCGCCCCCGGCTCCACCTCCAGGATCTGGCCGTTGCGGATATCGATGTCCAGCGTGCCTTCCAGTCCGGCCAGATTGAACGCCGCCGGCGCGCCGTCCCAGCCGGCGTTGAACTGAAGCTGCCCCTGGCCGCCGCGCAACTGCCCGCCATAGCCCAGGTTGTCCAGCAACCCGCCCAGGTTCTCGCTGCGCACGGCCGCCTCGAACCGGGTCCGGGCCTGGGCGCCGGTGCCGCGCCATTGCCCGGTCACGTCGATGGCCTGCTTGGGCGAGCGGAACTGCAGTTGCGACACCTGCAGGCCGTCGGCCAGCGGCCGGGTGCGCAGCGTGGTCTGTCCCAGTTCGGCCTTGCCGAAGGACAGGTCGCCGATGTCCAGCGCCAGCGGCGGCACCTTCGCCGGATCCAGCGGGTCCGCGGGACGGTCGCCCGCCTCGCCGGCCGCGGCCGTGGCCGCCTGCCAGTGCACCCGCGCCAGGGTGCCGCTGACGGTGCCGCCATCGGCGGCGGGAAACAGCAGGTCGCCGGCCAGCGCAGGCCCTTCCAGCTGCACCGCCACCGCGTCCTTGCCCGGGCGCAGGCGCAGCCGGGTCTGTTCGAAGCGGCCGCCGACCAGCAGCAACTGGTCGGCCAGCACGTCCACCTGCTTCAGCGCGACGCCATCGGCATCGCCGCCGTCGCCGCCCCCGCGCGCCAGGCCGATCCATTCCAGCGCGTCCAGCGATGGCGTGCGCCCGTCCACCACCAGCCCGTCGCCCGGCGGCTCGCGGCTGACCCGGTCGCTGCCCAGGGTCACCTGCACGCCGGTGCGGCCGTTGTGCGTACGCGCGGCCAGCGCCAGGCGCCGGCCGAAGGCGACTTCGGTGGTCCCGCTGCCCAGCGGCAGACTGGCCGTTACCCGGGTCGGCAGGGTGTCGGCGGCCGGCTTGTCCAGCGGCGCCGGCAACTGCAGCCGCGTGCCCTGCAGGTCCGAGCGCAGGCTGAGCGTGGTCGGCGGCGCGCTGCGGCTGCCATCGGGCGCCTTCGGCAGGGCCACGCCGATGGTCCAGCGCGAGGTGCCGTGCACATAGGGCTGCAGCCATTTCAGTTCCGGCGCACGCTCCAGCAGATCGCTGGCGGCCAGCGAAGACGTCAGTTCCGCCTCGAACGCATTGCCCGGATCGTTCACCGGCGTGCCCGCGCTGAGCGACAGCACGCCGTCGTGCTCGCGGTGCCTGACCTGCAGTGCCGCCGCATGGAAGCCACCACTGCCGTACTCGGCCTTGCCGCGCACATTGTCGAAGCGCAGGTCCCAGCGGCTGTCGGCCAGGGTCGCACCGCGCAGCTCCACGTCGCCGCTGACCTGGCCCTCGCCTTCATGCAGCGGCAACGACAGGCCGAAATTGACCGCGGCCGGGCCGCTGGCGCTGAGCGCGTCGAGCGTTTCGCCGTACGTGCCATGCAACGGACTCTGCCGCAGCAACGCCAGAAGGTGCCTGCTGTCGTCGAGCGTGCGCGCGTCCACCTTCAGCCGCGACTCGTGGAAATCGGCGATGCCGGCCCGGAAGGCATCGACCTTGGCCCCGCCGAGGTTGCCCTTGCCCTGCAGCGCGAAGCCATTGGCGATGAAGGTGATATCGGCATCCACGCCGCTCATGGCCGGCCAGCCGTGCGAGAAACGCAGGGTCCCGTTGTCGATGCGCCCGCCCGCCTCGAAGCGGCCGTCGTTGCCGTCGAACGGCCAGTCGTCGAGATCGCCCACGGCCAGGCCGACGCCGCCGCGCAGTTGCCCGTCCACCAGCGCGCCGTCCAGCCAGTCCACCGAAGCCTGGCTCATGTGCGAGCGCACCCAGAATCCCTTGGCCGCGGTGATCGGCACGTCGTCCAGCGCCGCCGCCAGGCTGATCCATGGCCGCGTGCCGTCGCCCTGGAACCACAGGCCGCCGCGCACGTTGGCCGCGTAGTCGTTGCCCTGCACGCGCATGGCCGGCGTGGCCACATGCCAGCCATCGCCTTCGCGCCAGGCCACCGCCTGGCCATCCAGCTTCAGGGTGTGGGCAACGCCGAATCCGGTCGGCCAGTCGAAGCGCATGGCATGGGCCGGCAGCAACCGCAGCGCCACCGCCTGGCCATCGCCCTCGAAGCGCCCGCGCAGGCCGCTCAGTCCCGGGCTGCCATCGACCGCCGAAAACGCGGCTTCCTCCAGCTCCCCGGCACCATGCATGGCCCCGCCCGTCCGCCCGCCGATATCCACGTCGGCAAAGCGCAGGACCGGCGCGGCGCGGTACAGCCAATGGCGCAGCCCCGGCTCGACCGCGTCGCTGAGCGCGGCCACCCGCAGCAGCGGGGTCGCATCGATGCGCCGGCCGCGCAGCGCGAAGTCGCGCCCGCCGCCCAGGTGCAGGCCGTCGAGTACCTGCGTGCCGCCCTTCCCGGTGGCGACCCGCAACTGCGGCGCATCCACCCGCCAGCGGTCGCCATCCTGGCGCCAGCGCGCACGCAGCCGCAGGCTGTCGAAGCCTGCGCTCGGCGGCTTGCCGCCGGTGGCGAAGGGGGCGCCCGCCAGTTCCAGCTTTTCCAGCGTGGCATCGGCGATGACCGACGCCACGCGGTGGTCGTTCAACGCCACCCAGGTGCGGATCGTGCCGGTGCCCCTGCGCACGTCGATCCCACCGAAATGCAGCAGCCCGCGCCACGCCGCCAGGTCGGCCGGGGTGGCCGATATCCAGGCGGTGCCGTCGCCGCGCTGGCGCTGGAAATCGAGCACCGCGGTCACCGGTGCGGCATCGTGGGCGATCCAGGCGCGGGCACCGGCGCGCACGCGCTCGCCGTCCACGCGCAGGCGCAGGTCGATGCGCGGCAGTTCCGCGTCCAGCCCGAGCGACGGCGCATCCAGCCGCAGGCGGCCACCGATCACCTGCAGCTCGCCCAGCCGGCGCACGGTCTCCAACGGATCGCCGGCATCAGCGGCGGCAGGCAGACCACGCACCGACCAGCGGCCGTCATCGGCCCGTTGCAGGGTCAGCACCAGCCCGCGCAGGCGCAGTTCGGTCAGCGGCGCGCCCGGCAGCAGGCCCGAATACAGCGACACCAGCACCTCGGCCTGGCCGATGCGCACGCCCTCGCCCTGGCCGACGCGCAGGCCATCGAGCCGCAGCAGCGGGCCGCGCCGGGTCCAGGCGGTATCCAGGTGGTCGAACGCCACCGGCTGGCCGGCACGCTCGCTCAGCCAGGCGGCCACCTTGTCCGGGTGCCGCTCGACCAGCGGCAACAGCTGGTTGAGGCTGCCCACCAGCACGGCCACGACCACCAGCACCACGGCCAGCGCATAGATCGCATGGCGGCGCAGATGGCGGAGGCGGTAGCGCGACAGCACGGACATCGGGTTCGCAGGGGCTGGGGATCAGGGGCAGGCGGCAGGCAGCACGCCACCTTGCCACACCGGCAATGAACGCGGCCCGCGCCGCCGCGGGCCGGCGCCCCCGGGGCCGTCCGCGCCGCGGCTCACAGCAGGACCACGTCGAACTGCTCCTGCAGGTACTGGTCGTCTGCCTGGAAGCGGATGCTCTTGCCGAGGAATTCCTCCAGCTCGGCCACCGCCGCCGACTCCTCGTCGGTGATGCGCGCCACCACCTTGGTCGAGGCGATCACCAGCAGCCGCGCGGCATCGAACTGGCGCACGGCGCGGGTGATCTCGCGGAAGATCTCGTAGGTGACGGTCTCGGTGGTCTTGATGCTGCCGCGCCCGCCGCATTCCGGGCAGGGCTCGGACAGCTGCCGCTCCAGGCTCTCGACCGTGCGCTTGCGGGTCATCTCCACCAGGCCCAGCGGCGAAAAATCGTAGACCGTGGTCTTGGCATGGTCGCGGGCCAGCGACTTCTCCAGCGTGCGCAGCACCTGGCGGCGGTGCTCGGGATCGATCATGTCGATGAAGTCGATGATGATGATGCCGCCGAGGTTGCGCAGCCGCAGCTGCCGCGCCACCGCCTGCGCCGCCTCCAGGTTGGTGCGGAACACCGTCTCTTCCAGGTTGCGCTGGCCGAGGAAGGAGCCGGTGTTGACGTCGATGGTGGTCATCGCCTCGGTCTGGTCGATGACCAGGTAGCCGCCCGACTTGAGCGGCACCTGCTTGTCCAGCGCGCGGCCGATCTCGTCCTCCACGCCGTACAGGTCGAAGATCGGGCGGTCGCCGGTGTACAGCTCCAGCTTCTCGGCCAGCACCGGCATGTACTTGGCGACGAAGGCCTGCAGCTGGCCGAAGGTTTCCTTCGAGTCAACCTTCACCTTCTCCACGTCCTTGCGGATCAGGTCGCGCACCGAACGCAGCGGCAGGCTCAGGTCCTCGTAGATGATGCTGCGCGGCGGCGCCTCGCGGCCACGCCGCTCGACCACGTTCCATACCCGCGACAGGTAGGAGATGTCCTCGGCCAGCGCCTCGGCCGGCTGGCCTTCGGCGTTGGTGCGCACGATGTAGCCGTAGCCGCCATGCTGGGCGGATATCTCGGTGACCAGCGTCTTGAGCCGGGCGCGCTCGGCCTCGTCCTCGATCCGCGCCGACACCCCGACCATCTTCGACTGCGGCAGCAGCACCAGGTAGCGCGACGGGATGCTGACCTGGGTGGTCAGCCGCGCGCCCTTGCTGCCGATCGGGTCCTTGACCACCTGCACCACCACGTCCTGGCCGTCGCGCAGCAGCTCGACGATCGGCACCGACGACGGCAGCGGCAGGCTCGGCGCGGTTTCCTCGGTGTCGGCGGCCACCGGCGCCGGCCGCACCACGTCGTTGGCGTGCAGGAACGCGGCGCGCTCCAGCCCGACCTCGACGAAGGCGGCCTGCATGCCCGGCATCACCCGCTGCACCCGGCCCTTGTAGATGTTGCCGACCACGCCGCGGCGCCAGCCGCGCTCGATGTGCAGCTCCTGCAGCATGCCGTTCTCGATCACCGCCACCCGGGTTTCGCGCGGGGTGACGTTCACCAGTATTTCTTCGGACATCGGTTCAATCCTTTCCGGTCACGCCGAACCCGCGCAGCAGCGCGGCGGTCTGCTGCAACGGCAATCCCATCACGCCCGAATAGCTGCCCGAGAGCCGGCTGATCCAGCGCTCGGCGCCTCCCTGTATGGCATAGCCCCCGGCCTTGCCCATCGGCTCGCCGCTGGCGACGTAGGCGGCGATCTCATCCTCGCCCATCGCCGCGAACGTCACCTCCGATTCGACCACCACCTGTTCCTCGCGGGCGGGCGCCGCCAGGGCCACCGCGGTGATGACCAGGTGGGTGCGCCCGGCCAGCGAGCGCAGCATCGCCGCGGCGTCGGCGGCATCGGCGGGCTTGCCGTAGACGCGGTCGCCGAGCACCACCTCGGTGTCCGAACCGAGCACCACCGGGCGGGGTTCGGCGGCGACCCGCGCCAGCCCGGCGCGCGCCTTGTCCAGGGCGACGCGGCGCACGTAGGCCAGCGGCGATTCGTCGGCGCCACGGATTTCCGGGACATCCAGATCGAGCGCGCGGAACGGGATGTCCAGCCGCGCGAGCAGTTCGTTGCGACGGGGAGAGCGGGAAGCGAGATAGAGCATCGGCGAAGCATAACCTGCGCCCGTTGCGGCCGCGCCTGTCATCGACGGCGCATGCCCGTGCTCGCCATACCGGCCCCTTCCCGCCTACGCTTGGGCGGTCGCATGCTGAACGATCGGCAAAGCCCCCGCCACCGTCGCGACCCCGCGCGGCCTCACTACCCGTTCATCGCCACCACACCACCCTCGCATCCATCCAAGGAGGATCCACATGCGCCATTCCACCCTCGCCCCGCTGCTGCTCGCCCTGTCCTTCGCCTCGGGAGCCCCGATGACCGCCCACGCCCAGAACGCCCCGGCCGTCGTGGCCAGCGACGCCACCCTGCTGAACATTTCCGCCCAGGCCGAAGCGCGACGCGTCCCGGACGTGGCCACGCTGTCGGCCGGCGTGGTCACCCAGGCCGCCGACGGCAATACCGCCATGCGCGAGAACGCGGTGCAGATGGACAAGGTGATGGCCGCGATCAAGGCCGCCGGCATCGCCGAACGCGACATCCAGACCAGCGGCATCAACCTGAGCCCGCAGTACCGCTACGCCGACAACGAAGCGCCGAAGATCACCGGCTACCAGGCCAGCAACACCGTCAGCCTGAAGGTGCGCGACATCACCAGGCTGGGCAAGGTGCTCGACAGCCTGGCCGCGCAGGGCGCCAACCAGATCAACGGCCCGAGCTTCGAGATCGACCAGCCCGAACCGGTCTACGACGAAGCCCGCCTGGCCGCACTGAAGAAGGCCCAGGCCCGCGCCGAGACCTATGCCAAGTCGCTGGGCCTGCGCGTGCGCCGCATCGTCAGCATCTCCGAAGGCAGCAGTGGCGGCTTCCGCCCGCCGATGCCGATGATGGCGATGGCGCGCGCAGGCAAGGCCGAAATGGACACGGCGGTGGCGCCGGGCGAGACCACGCTGTCGGTCAGCCTGGACGTGGTGTTCGAACTGGGCCGCTGAATCCCGGACACCTGCGTCCCTGAAACGGCGCCTGCGGGCGCCGTTTTCCTGTCTGGCGGCTGACCGGGAACTCCGCCCCCGCTTGCCGGATCGTGGATTTACGGGCGCACTGGGTCCACGCGGGCCGGACCGGTGCACCCCCTGCAACCCCGCCCCGCGTCACCGAGCGTTGTATCCGGCACACGCCCCTTGCATGGAGGTGGTACATGGTCCGCACGCATTCCGGCAGTTCCCCGATCCGTTTCGACACCTCCCGCATCCTCGCCTACAGCACGGCCATCGCCCTGCATGCGCTGGCGGCAGGACTGCTGCTGATTCCGCTGTCGCAGGCCCCCATCCGCAGCGACGCCGTCCGCCAGGAGCCGCGCTGGCAGCTGCGGGAAATCGTCCCCGTTGCGCCGGTGCCGCCACCGGCGGATGTGCCGGTGGTCAGCCACACCCCGCCGCCGACGCACCACGCCCTGCCGGCACCGGTGGAGAACGCGCCGATGCCGGTCTTCGCGACCGAGGCGGTCATCGCACCACCGGCCGCGGCCGCCACCCCCACCGATACCGGCGCGGTTGCCGATTCGGTGGCGCCCCCCATGCCACTGGCGGGCGTACAGCTGCGCTACCTGCATGCGCCGGCACCGGCCTACCCGCGTGACGCCCTGCGCGTGGGCGCGCAGGGAACGGTGACCCTGCGGGTGCTGGTCGACGTCGACGGCTCGCCGCTGGAAGTGCGGGTGGAGCGCAGCAGCGGCAACCGCAGCCTCGACAACGCCGCACGCAACCAGGTACTGCGCCAGTGGAAGTTCCAGCCGGCCACCGACAACGGCCGCGCGGTGCAGGCCTATGGCCTGGTGCCGGTCGATTTCAGGCTGAACTGAGCCCCATCCGCCCGCGGGGAAGCGCGGTTGAACGCTTCCCCCGGGCATGGCGCGGCAGCCTGCATTTTAATTAATCGATTTTTCACAGTTGTCTCACCGGGGGAAAACATAGATTCGCGGCCGTCGATGTCCCTGGCCGCCGGTCCGGCGGTCTCCTGCCGCAGTTCCCCTGGAGAGAAGACTGTGAAACATCCGACCCATCGGCAGCCCGCCTGCCGCCAGAACCGCCTCTGTGCCGGCATTGCCACCAGCCTCGCGCGCCTGCTGCTTGTCCCGGCCACGCTGGCCATTGCCGCCCCGGCCGCGCTCGCGCAGAGCGCCCCGGCCGAAAAGCCCACCACCCTGGACCGCATCACCGTCACCGGCTCCAACATTCCGCGGGTCACCACCGAAACCGCTTCGCCGGTGCAGGTGATCACCCGCCAGGAAATCGACCGCACCGGCAAGGCCACCATCGCCGAGTACCTGCAGACCCTGACCAGCGATGGCGCCGGCTCCATCCCCAAGAGTTTCGGTACCGGCTTCGCCGGCGGCGGTTCCGGCATCTCCCTGCGCGGCCTCGGCGCGGCCTCGACCCTGGTCCTGCTCAATGGCCGCCGCATGGCGCCCTACGGCCTGGCCGACGACGGCCAGAAGGTGTTCACCGACCTCAGCGTGATCCCGATGGACGCGGTCGAGCGGGTGGAGGTGCTGAAGGATGGCGCCTCGGCCATCTATGGCTCTGACGCCATCGCCGGCGTGGTCAACATCATCCTGCGCTCGGACTTCACCGGCGCCATCGCCAAGGCGTCCTACGGCATGTCCGGCGACAGCGACGGCAATGCGCGCCGCGGCTCGTTGACCGCCGGCATCGGCAGCCTGGCCGAGGATGGCTTCAATGCCTTCATCAGCCTGGACGTCAGCAAGACCGACGGCATCCGCATTTCCGACCGGCGCAACCGCAAGTGGATCGGCAACGGCGACCTCAGCCCCTATGGCTACGACCGCGTCGCCGGTGGCCAGAACTTCCCGCTCAACGGCGCCATCACCGCCGGCGGCACGGTGGCCGGCAATTCGCCGGTGGGCAGCATCCGCGATCCGTTGACCGGGCTCTACCAGTCGCTGCCGGGATGCGCGCAGTTTTCCCGCATCACCCCGGCCGACCCCGGTGGCGGCTGCCTGTGGGAGACCCAGGACTTCCGCAGCCTGAGCCCGAGCGAGGAGTTCGGCAATCTGTTCGCGCGCGGCACCTTCGCGCTGTCCGACAGCTTCGAGCTGTACGGCGAGTTCGGCTACTCGAAGAAGAAGACCGAGTTCTACAACACCCCCAGCGGCGTGTCCGGCTCCTGGGGCTATCCCGGCGGGCCGGTCAACGCCAGCAGCGGCAGTGGCGCCACCGTGCTCGGCGCCGGCCACCCGGACAATCCGCTGGGCGCCAACGCGCGCCTGCGCTACGCCGCCTTCGACGTTGGCCCGCGCATCACCCGCAACACCAACGAGTTCACCCGCTTCCTGGTCGGCATGAAGGGCACCCTCGGTGCGTGGGACATCGACACCGCCTACCTGCACTCGGCCACGCAGCTGGTCAACGAGCGCACCGGTTTCCTGCGCTACAGCCACGTGCGCACCGCGCTGTCCGACCCGAACAGCCCGGTCGGCTGGTGGCGCCTGGGGGCCAATGCCGGACTCAATTCGCAGGCCCTGTACGACTACATTTCGCCCACGATCCACGCCAACGCCACCACCAGCCTGGACATGATCGACTTCAAGGCCTCGCGCACCCTCACCGACCTGCGCGGCGGCCCGTTGGGGCTGGCCTTCGGCGCCGAGTACCGGCGGCAGAAGGCGCAGCTCGATCCGCAGACCTATACCGATATCGGCGACATCATCGGCCTGGGCTATTCGGCCTACAGGGGCACCCAGAAGGTGACCGACGCCTACGTGGAAATGGTGGCGCCGGTACTGCCGTCGCTGGAACTGTCCGGCGCCTTCCGCGTGGACAAGTACGAGGGCGGCGATACCGCCACCACGCCCAAGCTCGGCGTGAAGTGGACGCCCGCCGAGTGGATCGCGCTGCGCGCGACCTACGCCGAGGGCTTCCGCGCCCCGGGCGCGGCCGAAGCCGGCGATGGCGGGCTGGCGGCGTTCAGCACCGCCCGCGACCCGGTCCGCTGCCCCGGCGGCACCCCGGCGCCGGGCGCGACCGCGGCCGACTGCGCGGTCAACCTGGCCATCATCACCTCGGCCAATCCCAACCTGAAGCCGGAGAAATCCAAGAGCTACACCGCCGGCCTGGTGCTGGACCCGACCTCGACCACCACGCTGACCTTCGATGCCTGGCAGATCAAGCGCACCAACGAGATCAACCAGGGCGATACCGACCAGGCCCTGGCCGCCGGCCGTGGCGTGCGCTCGGACAACGACCTGCCCGGCATTCCCAACAGCGGCAGCCTGCTGGCCGTGAGCGTGGACTACATCAACTCGGCGCAGACCACGGTACGCGGCTTCGACTTCGACATCCGCCAGCGCGTGCAGCTGGGCAATTACGGCAGGCTGGTGGCGGACCTGCAGTGGACCCGCATCAACTCGTTCAAGCGCGACGATGGCGCCGGCGCCGTGTACGAATACGCCGGCACCCACGGCAACTGCGACGTCACCAACTGCATCGGCACGCCCAAGGACCGCGTCAACCTGGGCCTGACCTGGGACATGGACCGCTTCAGCGTCAGCGCCATCGCCAACTACATCGGCAGCCTCGACAACGTCGCGTTCAAGGGCGACAGCTGCGCCAACCACTTCACCGATGGCAGCGATGCCCCGGACGGCTGCAAGCTGCCTTCGTTCTACAGCATCGACCTGTCCGGGCGCTGGCGCGTCACCGATGCGTTCGAGGTGTTCGGCTCGGTGCAGAACCTGACCGACCGCATCGCCCCGCTCGACCCGCTGACCTATGGCGCAGTGAACTACAACCCGCTGCATTACAGCGGCGCCATCGGCCGTTACTACACGCTGGGCGCGAAGTACACGTTCAACTGATCGGCCACGGATCGCCGATCGCGCAGGCCCGGGCTCCCCGGGCCTGCGCATTGCCGGCCGGCGCCGGGCCCACAACGAAAAAGGCCTGCATCGCGCGATGCAGGCCTTCGAATCTGGCGCCCGAAGTTGGACTCGAACCAACGACCCCCTGATTAACAGTCAAGTGCTCTAACCGGCTGAGCTATTCGGGCGGGGACGCGCATTCTATACGCATGTCAGGCGCGATGGTAGGGGTGATTGGCCAGCATCGCCGCGGCACGGTACAGCTGCTCGGCCACGACCAGCCGCACCAGCATGTGCGGCAGGGTCAGCGGGCCGATCGACCATTTCTCGTCGGCGATCGCCGACACCTCCGGCGAATGCCCTTCCGGGCCACCGATCAGGAACGCCAGGTCGCGCCCCTGCGCGCGCCAGTGCTCGAGCCGCTGCGCGAGCTGCTCGGAACTGAGCTGGCGCCCGGGCACGTCCAGCGCCACCACGTACGGATTCTTCGGCAGCGCCGCCAGCACGCGCCGGCCCTCGTCGTCGATGGCGCGCTTCGGGTCGCGCCCCTTGCCACGCAGGCCCGGCTCGATCTCCACCAGCTCCAGCGGCAACCAGTGCGACAGGCGCTTCTGGTATTCGGCGAATCCCTGCGCCACCCAAGACGGCGCGCGTTCCCCGGTGGCGATCAGTCTGGCTTTCATGGCGCGGCTCCCGGCATGGCGTCGAAACGAAGACGGCGCCCTGCGGCGCCGTCGCGTGGCATGTCGCCGGGCAGATCAGCCGGCTTCCTGCTGCTCCCCGTCGGCGGACGATGGCGGCTGGTCGCCCACCGTCCACAGGCGCTCGAGCGCGTAGAACTCGCGCACGCGCGGCAGCATCACGTGCACGATCACGTCGCCCAGGTCCACCAGCACCCATTCGGCCTCTCGCTCGCCTTCCACGCCCAGCGGCATCACCCCCAGGTCCTTGGCGAACCGCACCACTTCGTCGCCGATCGACTTGACGTGGCGCGTCGAGGTGCCCGAAGCGATGACCAGGTAATCCGCCACGCTGGACTTGCCACGGACGTCGATCTCCACGGCGTCCTTGGCCTTGAGTTCTTCCAGCGCCGCATGCACGGAGGCCAGCAGGGCGGGAACGGACGGCGGCGGATTGGGCAACTGGGTCTTGATGACTTGGGCTTCGGTGGTCAAAGCGGCAGAACTCGATGAATGAAGCGACGATTATAGAGAACCCGGCCGCGCCCGGCATTCACGCCGTGGCGCAGCCATACAGGCCATGGGCGCCGATGTAGCCGGCAACGGCGTCGGGCACCAGCTCGCGCCAGCGGCCGCCACTGGCGATCAGCCGGCGCACGGCGGTTGCCGACTCGGCCTGCAACGGCTGGCGCAGGCGCCAGACCCGGCCGGCCGGGTGCTCGCGCAGGCGCGCGGCATCGTCCGCCCAGGCATCGCGCAGCCGTGCGGCCAGCGCGGCGGGCAGCTGCCCGTCCAGCGCATTGCCGGGGCGTTCGGCGACGACGATATGCGCCAGGTCCAGCAGGTGTTCCCATTCATGCCAGGTCGGCAGGCCGAGCAGGCTGTCGGCGCCCATCAGCAGCGCCACCGGAGCCGTGGCGCCGGTTTCGGCGCGCAGTTCCCGCAGGGTGTCCACGGTCCACGACGGTACCCCGGGCTGGCGGGCGGCGCGACGCAGTTCGCGGGTGTCGACCCGCAGGCCGTCCTCGCCGGCGACCGCCAGTTCCAGCATGCGCGTGCGCTGGGCGGCATCGGCGCCCGGCGGCGGCCGGTGCGGCGGATCGGCGGCCGGCATCAGCCGGACCGGGGCATGCAGCTCGTCGCGGGCGCAGCGGGCAATGGCCAGGTGGCCGTTGTGGACCGGGTCGAAGGTGCCGCCGTAGAGCAGCACCAGGCCGCCACCGGGCCGATCCGGGCGCGGCCCCGGCATGGGCGCCACGCTCAGCGCGTCCCGCGCGCCAGCAGGCGCACCGCCTGCGCCTCGGCCACCGCCAGCAGCAGGCGCTCCAGCGCCAGCCACGGATCGCCGTCGGCGCGGCCCTTGGCCATGCGGTCGACCTGGCCCGCCTCGGCCACGAAACGTTCCCAGCGCTGCGCCGCCGGGTGTCGCTGCAGCGCGCGCTTGAACGGCGCCTGCCGCGACTCCCAGATGCCGCGCGCCTTCATTTCGCCGGCGAGGTTGCCGCCAGCGGCCTGCACCCGCGCCAGTCCGGCGGTGAGCAGCAGCTCGCGGATCAGGATCGGGGTCAGCGCGGCCACCGCCTCGCCCTCGGCGCGCAGCCCGGCGAGCATCCGCACCACTGCCTGCGGCTGCCCGGAGAACGCGGCCTCGACCAGCCGGAACACGTCGTAGCGCGCGGCATCGGCGACCAGCGTTTCCATCTTCGCCACGTCCAGCGTCTGCCCTTCGGCCAGCAGCGCCAGTTTGTCGATTTCCTGCGCGGCGGCCAGCAGGTTGCCCTCCACGCGCTCGCTCAGGCGTTGCACCGCGGCCGGTTCGGCACGCAGCCCCCTGGAGCGCAGGCGACGCTCGATCCAGTCGCCCAGTTCGTGCGGCTTGATCGACCAGGCCACCGACAGCACGCCGGTGCGCGCCACCGCATCGGCCCATTTGCCATGGTGCGACTTGCTCCACTCGCCGGCGGTGATCAGCAGCACCACGTCGGCCGGCGGCTGCGCGCAGAACGCGCTGATCACTTCCGCGCCCTCCTTGCCCGGCTTGCCGCCGGGCAGCCGCAGCTCCACCAGCCGCCGCGCACTGAACAGGCTCGGCGCGTTGAAACTGGACGCCAGTTGCCCCCAGTCGAAATCGCGCCCGTCGGCATCGAATACCTCACGCTCGCCGATGCCCTCGGCGCGCGCCTTCGCGCGCACCGCATCGGCCGCTTCCAGCACGCGCAGCAGTTCCGGCCCGGCGATCAGGTAGACCGGCGCCAGCGGCTGGGCACCGGCCTGGCTGGCGAGCTGCTCGGGACGCAGTTCCATCGCTCAGCGCCCGCGCGCCGGGGCCGCCAGAATCGGCATCGCTCAGCCGTCCTTGCCGGAGGTGGCGGGAGCGGCGCTGCGTTGCTTTTCCATCTGCGCGCGCACCACGCTGTCGATCCGGCGCAGGATCGAGGCGGACATTTCCCGGCGCAGCTCGTCGGCAAGGATCTCGCGTTCGGTGGTGGTGCCGGTGGCATCGGTCGGCTCGGACACGTAGTCGCGCGACAGTTCGATCACCTGCTCGGGCACCAGCACGCTGCCGTCGGGATGCTGGAATACGAACACCACCGCGTAACGCATGCTGTATTCCTGCGTGCGGCCCTGCGCATCGATGGCGATGGGCAGGTCACCCCAGCGCTCGGAGCGGATCTGCAGCCGGGCCGCGCCCTTGCCGGGTGCGTCCTCGCCGACGACGATCGCGCCGGACGCATGCAGACCGCGCTCGAGCAGCTTGACCAGTTCGCTGTAGCGCACCGTCGACTCGACCTTCACCGCGGGGGTGTCGTCCGGCAGGGTGAGCTTGTTGCGCAGGTGGAAGCCGCAACCGGTCAGGCTCACGGCAAGGACGAGGGCGGTCAGGTATCGGATCATGGGCACAGTCTGGCGGAGCCGGCCGGGAGCGGCAACAGAAAACCGCCGGCATCATCGCCCATCGGGCGTGAGCGCGGATGAAACCGGGGATCGCCGGTTCAGCTGTTCCGGAGCGGACACCGGTGCGTGCGAAGGCAGGACAGAACCGGAGCATGCGCCCGCGCTGCCGGGAAAGCATTTGCGGAAAAGCTGCTCTTCCCTCCCAAGCCCCCGGTCGGGGGGCCATCCGCGCGCAGCGCGGATGGGGGCGCCGCAATGGCGCGCACGCCGCGCCCGATGACGAACGCGCCGCCGCGCGCCCGGATGGCGAACCATCAGGACGCGCCGCAGGCGGATCACCCCGCCACGATGTTGACGATCTTGCCCGGCACGATGATGACCTTGCGCACGGCCAGGCCTTCCAGGAACTTGGCCGCGTTGGGCTCGTCCTTCGCCGCGGCCTCGATCAGCTCGCGGCTGGCGTCGGCGGCAACGTCGATGGTGCCGCGCAGCTTGCCGTTGACCTGCACCGCCAGGGTCAGCGCATCCTTGACCAGCGCGCCGGCATCGACCTGCGGGAAGGGCTGGTCCTCCAGCAGGGTCTCGCCGTGGCCCAGCGCCTGCCACATGGCATGGCAGGCGTGCGGGGTGATCGGGTTGAGCAGCAGCACCGCCGCCTGCAGGGCTTCCTGGCGCACCGCACGGCCCTGGGCGCTGGCATCGTCGAACTTGGCCAGCACGTTCAGCAGCTCCATCACCGCGGCGATGGCGGTATTGAAGGCGTGGCGGCGGCCATAGTCGTCGCCGACCTTGCCGATGGTCTCGTGGGTCTTGCGGCGGATGGCCTTCTGCCCGGCGTCCAGTGCGGCGACGTCCAGCGCCGGCGCGCTGCCGTCGGCGGCATGCCGGTGCACCATGGCCCACAGCCGGCGCAGGAAGCGCGCCATGCCGTCAACGCCGGCCTCGTTCCACTCCAGCGACTGCTCGGGCGGCGCGGCGAACATCGAGAACAGGCGCACGGTGTCGGCGCCGTACTTGGCCACCATCGCCTGCGGGTCGACGCCGTTGTTCTTGGACTTGGACATCTTCTCGGTGCCGCCGATCACCACCGGCTGGCCGTCGCTGCGCAGGGTGGCGCCGGTGATGCGGCCGCGCTCGTCGCGCACCACGTCCACGTCGGCCGGATTGAACCAGTCCCTGGAGCCATCGGCGTTGAGCCGGTAGAAGGTGTCGGCGATCACCATGCCCTGGCACAGCAGGTTGCGTGCCGGCTCGTTGCTGTCGACCATGCGCGCGTCGCGCAGCAGCTTGTGGAAGAAGCGGAAGTACATCAGGTGCAGGATCGCGTGCTCGATGCCGCCGATGTACTGGTCGACCGGCAGCCAGTAATTGCCGCGCTTGTCCACCGCCTCGCGCGCACCCGGCGAGGTGTAGCGGGCGTAGTACCAGCTCGACTCCATGAAGGTGTCGAAGGTGTCGGTCTCGCGCTCGGCGGCCGCGCCGCATTCCGGGCAGGTGCACTTGCGCCATTCCGGGTCGGCCTTGATCGGCGAGCCGGTACCGGTGAACTGCACGTTCTCCGGCAGCACCACCGGCAACTGGTCTTCCGGCACCGGCACCGCGCCGCACGTGTCGCAGTAGATCACCGGGATCGGGCAGCCCCAGTAGCGCTGGCGGCTCACGCCCCAGTCGCGCAGGCGGTAGTTCACGCGGCGCTGGCCCTGGGCCTTGCGTTCGAAGCGCTCGGCCAGCGCCTCGAAGGCACCCTGGAAATCCAGCCCGTCGAACTCGGCCGAATTGACCAGTTCGGTCTCGCGGGACTTGTCGCCGTACCAGTCCTGCCAGCGTTCCGGGTCGTAGCTGCGCTCGTCGTCGTTCTTCGGGTGCTTGAGCGCGATGACCTGCTTCTTCGGCAGGCCGTACTTGCCGGCGAACTCGAAATCGCGCTGGTCATGGCCGGGTACGGCCATCACCGCGCCGGTGCCGTAGCCCATCAGCACGAAGTTGGCGACCCAGATCGGCACCTGCTCGCCGCTGACCGGGTGCACCGCCTTCAGGCCGGTGTCCATGCCGCGCTTTTCCTGGGTTTCCAGCTCGGCCTCGGAGACGCCGCCCTGCTTCAGCTCGGCCAGCATCGCCGCCAGCGCCGGGTTGTTCCTGGCCGCGTGCACCGCCAGCGGGTGTTCGCCGGCGATGGAAACGAAGCTCACGCCCATCACAGTGTCCGGGCGGGTGGTGAACACGCGCAGCGGATCCAGCACGCTGCCGTCCACGTCGCGCACGTCGAACTGGATCTCCAGGCCTTCGGAACGGCCGATCCAGTTGCGCTGCATGGTCTTGACCGATTCCGGCCAGCCGTCCAGCTCGTCCAGGCCGTCCAGCAGCTCCTGGGCGTAGTCGGTGATGCGCAGGAACCACTGCGGGATCTCGCGCTTTTCCACCAGCGCGCCCGAGCGCCAGCCGCGGCCGTCGATGACCTGCTCGTTGGCCAGCACGGTCTGGTCCACCGGGTCCCAGTTCACCACCGCGTTGCGGCGATAGGCCAGGCCCTTGCGCATCAGCCGGGTGAACATGCGCTGCTCATGCACGTAGTAATCCGGCGTGCAGGTGGCGAACTCGCGCGACCAGTCGATGGCGTAGCCCAGCGACTTGAGCTGGCCGCGCATGTGGTCGATGTTGGCGTAGGTCCACTTGGCCGGCGCGGTGTTGTTCTTGATCGCCGCGTTCTCGGCCGGCAGGCCGAAGGCGTCCCAGCCCATCGGCTGCAGCACGTTGTGCCCGGTCATGCGCTTGTAGCGGCTGATGACGTCGCCGATGGTGTAGTTGCGCACGTGGCCCATGTGCAGCGCGCCGGACGGATACGGCAGCATCGACAGGCAGTAGTACTTGGGCTTGTCCGAGGTTTCGTCGACCTCGAACGCGCGGGTGGTGTCCCAGTACTTCTGGGCAGCGGTTTCGACCTGCTGGGGATCGTAGATGTTGGTTTCGACGCTGGACATGAAAGCGTTGGGGCTGCGGCAAAGCGGGACAGCGTACCGCAGTGCACCAGAGTGCTCCAATCCGGCCCACCCCGCCTCCCCCGGGAAAAACCCGTTCCCTGCAATATCAATCGCTTGCATGTCGCCGCCCGGCACCGGCCGCGGCAGCCCCGGGCGCCGCGCCGGTTTCCCGCGCCGGCCCGCTATGCTGCCGCTTCCACCCCAGGGGAAAGACACCGATGCCGATCCGCCGCCGCCTCGCCTCCCTCCTGCTGCTGGCCTGCGCACCGGCCTGGGCCGAGCCCGTCGCCGTGCAGTGCGGGCGCCTGTTCGACGCGCGCAGCGGCCAGCTCAAGGGACCGCACACGCTGCTGGTGGCCGATGGCCGCATCCGCCAGGTGCTGCCCGGCACCGGTGCCGACGCCGCGGGTACGCGCGTGGTCGACCTGGGCGACAAGGTCTGCCTGCCGGGCTGGACCGACCTGCACGTGCACCTGGGCAGCCAGTCGAGCCCGCAGAGCTATTCCGAGGACTTCCGCCTGGACCCGGTGGACCATGCCTTCCGTGCGGTCGGCTATGCCGAGAAAACCCTCATGGCCGGCTTCACCAGCGTGCGCGACCTCGGCGGCGAAGTCAGCCCGCACCTGCGCGATGCGATCAACCAGGGGCTGGTGAGGGGCCCGCGGATCTTCGCCGCGGGCAAGTCCATCGCCACCACCGGCGGCCACGCCGACCCGACCAACGGCTGGAACGAGCGGCTCGCGCACCTGGTCGGCGCGCCCGGCCCCACCGAAGGCGTGGTCAACTCGGTGGACGAGGCGCGGCAGGCCGTGCGACAGCGCTACAAGGAAGGCAGCGACCTGATCAAGATCACCGCCACCGGCGGCGTGCTCAGCTACGCGCGCTCCGGCGATGCACCGCAGTTCACGGTGGACGAGATCAAGGCCGTGGTCGATACCGCGCGCGACTACGGTTTCCGCGTGGCCGCGCATGCCCACGGCACCGAGGGCATGAAGCGCGCGGTGCAGGCCGGGGTCACCAGCATCGAGCATGGCACCTACATGGACGACGAGGTCATGCGGCTGATGAAGCAGCACGGCACCTGGTACGTGCCCACCTTCTACGCCGGGCGCTTCGTCACCGAGAAGGCGGCCATCGACGGTTACTTCCCCGAAGTCGTCCGGCCCAAGGCCGCGCGCATCGGCGCGCTGATCAGCCAGACCGCGGCCAAGGCCTACCGCAACGGCGTCAGGATCGCGTTCGGCACCGACCAGGGCGTGGGCCCGCACGGCGACAACGCGCGCGAATTCGTCTACATGGTCGAAGCCGGCATCCCCGCCGCGTACGCGTTGCAGGCCGCCACCGTGCATGCCGCGCAGGTGCTCGGCGTGGACGACCAGGGCGTGCTGGAGCCCGGCAAGCGGGCCGACGTGATCGCCCTGGCCGGCGACCCGCTGGAGGACATCAACGCGGTGCTGGACGTGCGCTTCGTGATGAAGGACGGGGTGATCTACAAGCAGTGACGACGGCGCCTGGCCGCAGGGAAGCGCCGCGCGTCCTCAGCGCGGCGCCAGCCGTGCCAGCAGCGCCAGCCACAGCGCCCAGCCCAGGAAGGCCAGCCGCTGCGCCATCGCCACCGGCATCACGCTGCCGAACACGAACGCGCTGCACAGCATCCATACCGCGCAGGCCACCGCCAGGGTGGCCAGCGGACGCCACGCCGCGTCCCGCGCCGCGCCCACGCGCAGCATCGCCGCACCGCCGGAAAACGCCACCAGCCACAGCAGCCACACGCTGGCGTGGGCCTGGCTGGCCCGGTTCTCGATGTCCTGCGCATCCAGCGGGAACACGCCCATGGCGGCGAACGCCAGCCCGGCCAGCAGCAGCATCTGCCCGGCCACCCGCAGCGGACGCGAGGCCGTGGCCGGCATGCGCAGCACCAGCCCGAGCGCGGCCAGCGCCGCCAGCAGCCCCGGCAGCACGAAGCCCAGCGCATTGAAGGAGCCGGCGCCGGGAACCCCGGTCGCCCCCAGCAGCGAAACCGGATGGCGCATCTGGTCATAGAACGGCAGCCGCGCGCCGAACACCGCCAGCGCCACCAGCCATATCGCCACCGACGCCGGTCCGGCCCAGCGCGCCATCTGTTTCCACACCATCGACATCCGATCCCCTGCACGCCGGCGCGGGCGGCGCCAGCCGATGGCGGCGATTGTGAAGGTTGCCGCGGCGGTACGCACGCCGGATTGGCAGCACCGGCGCGATGGAATGCGACGTTGGCATTCGCCCGCCACCATGTCAGATATTGTTTACATCGACTTGCATCCACGCGCTCTGCCACCATCTCCGACGAAACCTCCCACTGCGAGTCCCGCGATGTCCGACCTGCCCCACGTTTTCGATGCCACCACCGAGACCTTCGAGACCGACGTCCTGCAGAAGTCGCTGCAGACTCCGGTACTGGTGGACTTCTGGGCGACCTGGTGCGGCCCGTGCAAGACGCTGGGCCCGATCCTGGAGAAGCTGGCCGGCGAGTACCACGGCGCGTTCGAGCTAGCCAAGGTCGACGTGGACAAGGAGCAGCAGATCGCCGCCGCGTTCCAGATCCGTTCGGTGCCGACCGTGTTCCTGGTCAAGGACGGGCAGATCGTGGACGGCTTCCCCGGCGCGCTGCCGGAAGGCCAGCTGCGCGAGTTCCTGGCCCAGCACGGCATCGCCCCGGCCGAGGCACCGGCCGCCATCGAGGACGCACCCGCCCCGCTGGACCCGCTGTCGCAGGTCGCGGCGCTGCGCGAGGCCGTCGCCGCCGAGCCGGACAAGGCCGAGCTCAAGCTCGACCTGGCGCTGACGCTGATCCGCACCGGCGACGTCGCCGAGGCCGGGCAGCTGCTCGACGCCCTGCCCGCCAACCTGGCCACCGATGACCGCGCCATCCGCGCCCGCGCGCGCCTGGATTTCCATGCCGCGGTGGCCGACGCGCCGCCGGCCGACGCCCTGGCCGCCCGTGTCCAGGCCGATGGCAACGACCTGGAGGCCCGCCACCTGCTGGGCATCCGCCAGTTGCTGGACGGCAACGACGAGGCGGCGCTGGAGCAGTTCCTGGAAATGCTGCGGATCGACCGCAACTATGCCGAAGGCACGCCACGCAAGGCGCTGATCGATGCATTCCGGGTGGTCGAGGACGACGACCTCGTCGGCCGTTACCGCCGGCGGATGTCGTCGCTCCTGTTCTGACCCGTCATTACTCGTTCATGCAGGTGAAGTAAGCCCTGCCGGATAATGCGCCGTTCATCGTGGTGATGACGCGCGGCAGTTCCTGCCGTGCCACATGGGGAGTGGGGGCGCGCGATGCAGGGCGCCGGTTCCCGCGACGGAAGGACCGATTGCCGATGATGTTGTTCAACCGGGGGGCGCTGCGCCTGACCGTTCTGCTGCAGATCGCGCTGGCGACGCTGCCGCTGTCGTGCTCGGCGGCGGCCAGCGCCCAGGACTGGAGCTACCGCGTACGCCCCGGCGACACCCTGTGGGACCTGGGCACCCGCTATCTCAAGCCCACCGTGTCCTGGGAAGAGCTGCAGAACCACAACGCGGTCGCCAACCCCTACCGGCTGCCGCCGGGCCAGGTACTGCGCTTCCCCATCGCCTGGCTGCGGGTGGAGCCGGCGCCGGCACGCGTGGTGGCCGTGCGCGGCCAGGTCGACGTCAGCGCCGGTGGCGAGCCGGCCGCCGCGGTCCGCGAGGGCATGCGCCTGCCGATCGGCAGCCACATCCGCACCGGCGCCGACGCCAGCATCACCCTGGCCTTCGCCGACGACTCGCGCCTGTTGCTGCGCGAAAACTCGGAACTGCGCCTGGACCAGCTCAGCAGCTATGGCGCCACCGGCATGGTCGATACCCGGCTGCGCCTGCAGCGCGGCCGCAGCGGCAGCCGGGTGACCCCGGCACAGGGGCCGGCGTCGCGCTACATGATCACCGCCCCCACCGCCACCAGCAGCGTGCGTGGCACCGTGTTCCGGGTCAGTGCCGGGCAGGACGGCGACCCGGCCGTCACCGAAGTGGTCGAAGGCCGGGTGCAGGTCGGCAACCGCCACGGCCAGCGGCTGGTCGATCCGGGCCAGGCCAGCCTCAGCGCATCGGCCGCGCGGGCACCGGCACCGGCCCAGCCGCTGCCGGCCGCGCCGGTGATCGACGCGGCGCGGCTGCGGCTCGACCCCCTGCCGCTGCTGGCCGCCTGGCAGCCGGTGCCGGAGGCGCGCGGCTACCGCGTGGAGGTGGTGCGTGCCGATGCGCCCGAGATCCTGCTGTTCGCGCGCGACACCCCCGATTCCAGCATCCGTATCGACGACCTGCCTCCCGGCCAGCTGCGGCTGCTGGTGCGCGCGGTCACCGCCGAGGGTGTCGAGGGCCATGACAGCGCCCATGACTTCCAGGTGCCCGACGGCCTGCCGCCGCCGCTGACCACCGCCCCGGTGCATGGCCAGACCCTGGCCCAGGCGCAGCCGCGTTTTGCCTGGGCGCAGGTGCCTGGCGCCAGCGGCAGCGTGCTGCAGATCGCGCAGGACACGGATTTCCGCCAGCCGCTGGTCGAGCGTCGTACCGATGCCACCCGCCTGCGCTCGCCCGTCGCGCTCGCCCCCGGCGACTACTACTGGCGGGTCGCGTCGGTGGACGCGCAGGGCCGCAGCGGTCGCTTTGGGCAGGCCCTGCCGCTGCGCATCAGCGACGCCCCGCCGGAGTCCGGCCTGCAGCCGGCGCAGGCCGGCAAGGGCCAGCTGACCCTGCGCTGGCAGGCAGGCGCCGAAGGCCAGCGCTATCGCGTGCAGGTGGACCGCCGCGGCGATTTCAGCGCCCCCCTGCTGGACCGCGAAACCAGCGCGCCCGAGGTGGTGATGAAACAGCCGTGGCGCGGCGGTACCCTGCATGTGCGCGTCCAGTACATCGACGATGATGGCTACGCAGCCCCGTTCTCGACCGCCCAGCAGATCCGGCTGCCCTGCAAGCTCTGCTATGGCGCCGGCGCCGGCGCGCTGCTGCTGTTGGCCCTGTGAAGCTGTTCCTGATGCCCTGGCCGTGGCGGCTGCTGCTGGCCGTCGCCCTGGGCGCGCTGGCCGGTTGGGCCAGCCAGGCGCACCTGTTCTGGCAGCAGGACGAACACGTCTATGACCGGCTGGTGGGGGGCTGGGATTACCCGCCCGACGACCGCCTGGCGCTGGTCGCCATCGACGAGCGCAGCCTGCAGCAGCTGGGGCAGTGGCCGTGGCCGCGCGGCACCCATGCGCGGCTGCTCGACCGCCTGCGCGAAGCCGGCGTGCGCCGGGTCGCGCTGGACCTGATGTTCCCCGAGCCCGACCGCAAGGATGGCAGCCAGGACGCGCAGCTGGCCGCGGCGATCAAGCGCAGCGGCAACGTCGTGCTGCCGGTGCTGGCGGCCGCGGCCAGCGACGAAGCCGTGCCCGAGGAACTGCTGCCGGTGCCGGTGCTGGCTGCGGTGGCCGACGGCCTGGCGCATACCGACATCGAGGTCGATGGCGACGGCGTGGCCCGCGGCCTGTACCTGAAGGCCGGCGTGGGCTCGGCCTACTGGCCGGCGCTGGGGCTGGCGCTGAACGGCGGCAGCGGCCCGATCCCGGGGCTGGTCGATCCGGCACCGGAGACGGTCTCGCCCTATCAATGGCGACGCGACAACTACGTGCGGCTGCGCTACGCCGGGCCGCCGGGAACCTTCCCGCAGGTGTCCTACATCGACGTGCTCGAAGGCCGCCTGCCGCCCGGGCTGCTGCGCGACCGGCTGGTGATCGTCGGCATGACCGCCAGCGGCATCGCCCCGCGCCTGCTCACGCCCACCTCGCGCGAGTACTGGATGAGCGGTACCGAATACCAGGCCAACGTCGCCTCGATGCTGCTCGGCGGGCACGTGATCCTGCCGTTGCGCCCGCCGGTGCAGTTGGCCGCGGTGTTCGTGCTGGTGGCGCTGTGCGCGCTGGGCATGACCCAGCGCCGGCTGTCGCCGTGGCTGGTCGCGGTGCTGTCGCTGGTCCTCCCGCTGCTGCTCAGCGCGATGCTGCTGCGCGGTTTCAACCTGTGGTTCGCGCCGGCCGCGGCCATCGGCGGTGCGCTGCTCACGCTGCTGGGCTGGGGCCTGTGGCAGTTGCGCTACTGGCGCCGCCAGGCCAACCGCGACCCGCTCACCGGCCTGGCCAACCGCATGCGCTTCGAAGAAGCGCTGCAGCTGGAATACGAGGCGGCCCGGCGCAGTGGCCGGCCGCTGAGCCTGGCCCTGATCGACCTGGACAACTTCAAGCACTACAACGACACCTTCGGCCACCACATCGGCGACCTGGTGCTGCAGCAGACCGCGGAGATGATCGGCGAACTGGCGCGGCGGCCGCGCGACCTGGCCGCGCGCTTCGGCGGCGACGAGTTCGCGCTGATCCTGCCGGACACCGGCAGCGAGGGCGCGGTCCAACTGGTCGAGGCGCTCGTCGCCCGGGTCCGCCAGGCCGGTGTCGCGGTCGGCAAGGGGCGCCAGGCCAGGATCAGCGTCACCGTCGGCCTGGCGAGCATCGTCCCCGACGTCGATGGCCTGCCGGCACAGCTGTTCCGCGATGCCGATGCCTCGCTGTACCAGGCCAAGGCCGCCGGCAGGGACGGCTACCGGGTAGCCGACTGAGGCGCCAGTCGCCTCACCATACGGGTGCGAATGCTAGACTTCCCGTCCCCCCGTACGCCCCACTCCGCCATGAAAGCCAGCACGTTCCGCCTCGGCATCAACCTGTGGCCGCCGTTCCTGTTTACCGGCATCCACGTCGCCGAGCTCCACGCCGACTACCGCTATGTGCGCGTGGAACTGCGCGAGCGCCCGTGGAACCTCAATTACGTACGTACCCATTTCGGCGGCAGCCTGTTCGCCATGACCGATCCGTTCTGGATGCTGTGCCTGCTGCACAACCTGGGGCGCGACTACTACGTGTGGGACAAGGCCGGGGAGATCGAGTTCATTAAGCCCGGCAAGGGCACCGTCACCACCGAGTTCCGGCTCGACGCGGCCACGCTCGAGGAGGTGCGCGCGGCCACCGCCGAGGGCGCCAAGCACCTGCGCTGGTTCAGCAACGACGTGCTCGATGCGCAGGGCGAGGTGGTCGCACGCGTCCGCAAGCAGGTCTACGTCCGCCCCAAGCCGGAAGCGCGCCAAGCGCGCGGGTAGTCACGGCAGTGACCGCGGAGACGCGCGGCCGGCATTGCACGGCCGCGGCGCAGGCCCGCCGGCCGCGCTTCAGGGGCTGGAGGCGGCCAGCGGCAACGGCATCCGCAGCACCTGCCCCTGCCTGGCATAGGCCGGCGTTTCCAGCGCGGTGCCGTCGGCGGACAGGGTGATGAGGCGGTGTACGCTGCGCAGCCCGGCGGGCAGCTCGCGCAGGCGCGCGCTCACCGCTTCGGTGTCCTGCAATGCCTGTCCGCGCATCCACAGTACCGCCTGCAGCAGCCGCAGCTGCGCGGCGGCATCCTGTTCCCGGTACAGGTATCCCGTGTAGGCGGGGCCGGCGATGTCGCTGAGGATGCAGCCGATGGCGTTGGTCAGGCACTGCGGCTGCCACCACGCCACGGCCGGCAGGGATGGTAGCGGCGCCCTGCGATCCTCGGCCACGGCCTGGCGCGCAGCCGGGAGGCAGGGCCAGGCAAGCGCCTCGGCCTGCCTCGCAAGGGTTTTGCGACCGTTGTAGAACAGCCTGCCCGAGCGCGGGCCAGCCTCGATCTTGCGGTCCATCAACAGCGCGAAGCGTTGCTGCATGGCGAATTCCCCGCGCATGCCGTTGCAGACGGCGGCCTCGTCCGCCGACAGCGGCGCGAACGCCGTGGCGCACCCCGATGGCAACGGCGCATCCGCCGGGAGCTCGGCCAGCACCGCAGCGAACAGCTCCGCGTTGGCCCGCAGCATGGCGATGCCCATCATCGTGGCCAGCAGGTTGTCGCCGTGCGCCATCAGCATGCGTCCGCTCCCGGCATCACGGCACAGCCCGGCCAGGGCACGCGCACTGTCGCCTTGCACGTGGGCCAGTGCATGCGCGCCCAGGGGAACCGCCAGCGGACCCAGCACCGGCCAGGGACTGGGCGGCACCTGTACCAGCGGCGAGTGGTAGTGCCCATGCGCCGCCAGTTCGTCCATGCGCGACAGCAGCGTGGCCCGCGTCGCCAATGCGGCGGCCACGGCCTCGGGCGCGCGGCGCACCCGCTCCAGGCAGGTGGCGGCATCGCGGAAACTGCACAGCGCCGGGTCCGCGGCGGGCGTCCGCGCCGCCCCGTCCATCGGCAGTGGCGGCGGCACGCCCGCTTCGCTTTCGGCGTCGCCGCGGATGAAACCGGGCGCGTAGCTGTCGTCGTACCATGCCTGGAACCGGCGGGCGTGTTCATCCACCTGCGCCTGCCTGTGCACCAGCGGAGCTTGCATCTCCAGCGTCGCCAGGGTGACGTAGGCGTTGCTGCCGGGCAGGTCGTGCGGCGCCCGCAACGCGGCCAGCGCGCGCTGCTGCGCCGCGGATGGCGGCCATACCCAGGAGACCAGCAGCGCCACCAGCACCAGCAGCACCAGTCCGACCACACCCGCCACCACGCGTCCCAGCGTCCTGCCCATTGCGTTTCTCCCTGGTGTCATGCCGCCTTCCGCGGGCGGACGCGGCGCCAGCACTGTTATATATCCGGCAACGCAGCGGCGCGCAAGCGTCATGCCCGGCGCATCGCCGCACCGCTACAATTGGAGGATGTCGCCCGAAGCTTCCGCCGTCCCCCACCGCCCCTCCCTGCAGCGCCTGTTCCTGACCGGATTGCTGACCCTGCTGCCGATATGGCTGACCTGGGTGGTGATCAAGTTCGTGTTCGTGCTGCTGTCCGGCATCAGCAGCCCGCTGGTGGTGCCACTGTCCGAACGCATCGCCGCCTCCTTCCCGCATTACCTGGGCTGGGTACGGGTGGAATGGATGCAGGACGTGTTCGCCCTGCTCGCCACGCTGCTGGTGATCCTGCTGGTGGGCGTGCTCAGCCGCCGCGTCATCGGCCAGCGCCTGCTGCGCTGGTTCGGCGCGGTGATCCGCCGCATCCCGCTGGCCAGCATCATCTACGACAGCGCCAAGAAGCTGCTGGACATCCTGCAGACCCAGCCGGGCAGCACCCAGCGCGTGGTGCTGATCGACTTCCCGCACCGCGAAATGAAATCGGTGGGCCTGGTGACCCGCGTCATCCGCGAACACGGTACCGGCCGCGAACTGGCCGCGGTGTACGTGCCGACCACGCCGAACCCGACCTCCGGCTATCTGGAAATCGTGCCGGTGGAGCTGCTGACCCCGACCGACTGGACCGTGGACCAGGCCATGAGCTTCATCATCTCCGGCGGTGCGGTGGCCCCGGACAGCGTGCCGTTCACCCGCGCCGGCGAGCGCTGAAACGCCGCCCGCCAGGGCAGGAACAGGGTGCGCCGGGCAGGCAATGGGGTGACTGCCGCCTTTATCCGTTGCCGGTTGCTCTTCACTAGTGCCTGCTGCTGAGGCAAGCTCCCGGGCCTGTGCGTTTCCGGAACCACCGATGACCTCCAGCCCGCTTCGCCTTCTCGCGCTTGCCATGGCCTCCGTCCTGATGTTCTCCGCCGCCGCGCCCGCCGAGGCGGCGAAGAAGAAGAGCCAGCGCCCGACCGCGACGCAATCGCGCACCGCCAAGCCCAAGGCGCGCGGCAGCAGGCCCCCGGCGCGTCCGGCGCCGCGCCCGGCGCGCGCGCCGCTGCCGGTCACCCAGGACAAGGCCACCCGCCTGAACCGGCTCTACGATGAATACTGGGATGCGTCGATGCGGCTGAACCCGCTGCAGGCCACGTTCCAGGGCGACCCGCGCTTCAACGACCAGCTGCCCAACTTCCTGTCGCCGGCCTCGCGCCGGCAGGCGCATGACTTCATGGTCGAATGGCAGGGCAAGGCCGAGGCGCTGGGCAGGGAAGGCCTGCAGGGCCAGGACCTGCTCAGCTACGAGATCTTCGTGCGCGATGCGCACATCTCGCTGGCCGCCGAGCAGTACCCGTCGTGGATGCTGCCGATCAATCCCTACAACAACCTCGCCAGCATCATCGCGGTGCTCGGCTCGGGGGCCGGCGCGCAGCCGTTCCGCACGGTGAAGGACTATGAGAACTGGTCGCGGCGCTCGCTCGGGGTGCCGGCATTGTTCGACCAGGCCATCGCCAACATGCGCGAAGGCATGGCCGCCGGCGTGGTGCAGCCGCGCGCGCTGATGGAGAAGGTGCTGCCGCAGCTGGATGCGGTGATCACCCCGACCGCCGAGGAAAGCATCTTCTGGGCGCCGATCCGCAACATGCCGGAGGATTTCCCGGCCGCGGACCGGGAGCGGCTGAGCGCCGAGTACAAGCGCATGATCGAGTACCGGCTGCTGCCGGCCTACCGCGCCCTGCGCGGCTTCATCGCCACCCAGTACCTGCCGGCCACCCGCGCCAGCGACGGCCTCGGCGCCCTGCCCGGTGGCCAGGCCTGGTACGCGCACACCATCGCCGGGTTGACCAGCGCCTCGCGCACGCCAGCCGAGATCCACGCGCTCGGCGAGCAGGAGGTCAAGGACCTGCAGGAGCGCGTCGCCCGGGTGATGAAGGAAGCGAAGATCCGCGGCTCGATGCAGAAGGCGTTCAACGCCATGCGCAACGACCGCCAGTTCACCTTCCGCGACGAGGCCGCGCTGCTGGCGCGCTACCGCGAGGTCGGCCAGCAGGTCGATGCGGCGCTGCCGGCATTGTTCGCCACCCGTCCCAGGGCGGCGCTGCAGGTCCAGCCGGTGGCGGCCGAGCACGCGCTGACCGCCAGCGCCGCCAGCTACCAGCCGCCGTCGCCGGCCGACGGCAGCCAGCCCGGGGTGCTGCAGGTCAACACCCGCGACCTGGCGTCGCGCAAGCGCTGGGCGGTGCCGATGCAGTACCTGCACGAAGCCATCCCCGGCCACCACCTGCAGTTGGGCCTGCAGCAGGAACTGTCCACGCTGCCGCGCTTCCGCCGGCTCGGCGGCGACGTCGCCTTCATCGAGGGCTGGGGCCTGTACGCCGAATCGCTCGGCGATGAAATGGGCCTGTACCGCGACCCCTACGACCGCCTCGGCTACCTGCAGACCACCCTGCTGCGCACCGTGCGGCTGGTCGCCGACACCGGCCTGCACGCGGCCGGCTGGAGCCGCCAGCAGGCGATCGACTACATGGTGAGGAACGCCGACATCAGCGCCGCCGACGCCGCCGCGGAGGTCGAGCGCTTCATGGCCCTGCCCGGGCAGACGCTGGCCTACCGGGTGGGCGAGATCAAGATCCGCCGTCTGCGCGAGAAAGCGCAGGCGGCGCTGGGCGAGCGCTTCGATCCGCGCGAGTTCCACAACGAAGTATTGAAGGACGGCTCGATGCCGTTGGATATTCTGGAAGCGAAGATCGACCGCTGGATCGCCAGCAAACAGAACTGACCCTGCAAGGAGCCGCCATGCTGCCGTGGATGTCCCGACTCGCCCCGCTGTGCCTGTTCGCGTTGTCCACGGTCGCCGGCGCCGCGCCGCTGGCGCCACCCGATGCCGGCATCGACGGCCTGATGCAGCGCTATGACGGCCGCGTGCCCGGCGCCGCGGTACTGGTGCTGAAGGACGGGCAGCCGGTGTTCCGCCGCGGCTACGGGCTGGCGGTGGTGGAGGACGGCACGCCGGTGTCGCCGGCCACCAACTTCCGGCTGGCGTCGGTGAGCAAGCAGTTCACCGCCGCCGCCATCCTGCTGCTGGCCGAGGACGGCCGGCTGTCCATCGACGACCCGCTGAAGAAATGGCTGCCCGGCCTGCCGGCGGTGGCCGACGCGATGACCCTGCGCCAGCTGCTCAGCCACACCAGCGGCCTGCTCGACTACGAAGACCTGATGGACCCGGTCGACACGCGCCAGGTACACGACATCGACGTACTGCATCTTCTGCAGAAGGAGAACCGCACCTACTTCGCGCCGGGCAGCAGCTACCGCTACAGCAACAGCGGCTATGCCCTGCTCGCGCTGGTGGTCGGCAAGGCCTCCGGCAGCGACTTCGCCAGCTTCCTGCGCCAGCGCATCTTCCTGCCGCTGGGCATGACCGCCACCTTCGCCCACCAGGACGGCGTCGACGAGGTGCCCGAGCGCGCCTACGGCTACAGCCAGATCGACGGCCACTGGCAGCGCACCGACCAGAGCACCACCAGCGCGGTGCTCGGCGACGGCGGCATCTATTCCTCCATCGACGACCTGGCCAAGTGGGACGCCGCGCTCTACGACGAGCGCCTGCTGCGCCGCGCCTCGCTGCAGCAGGCCTTCAGCGCGGCCACGGCGACGCCGGAACCCGACGTGCCGCACTACGGCTTCGGCTGGCGCATCAACGGCGACGCGCTGTGGCACAGCGGCGAGAGCATCGGCTTCCGCAACGTGATCGTGCGCTACCCGAAGCAGAAGCTGACGGTGGTCGTGCTGAGCAACCGCAACGACCCGGAACCCTATGCGCTGGCGCTGCAGATCGCCCGGCGCTGGCTGGCCCCCGGGCAGTGAAGCTGGCGGGGATCCACCATGTCGCGCTGATCGCGTCGGACTACGCGCGCTCGCGCGACTTCTACACCCGCATCCTCGGGCTGGAGGTGGTCGCCGAGCATTTCCGTGTCGAGCGGCAGTCGTGGAAGCTGGACCTGCGCCTGCCCGACGGCACCGGGCTGGAACTGTTCTCCTTCCCCGCGCCCCCCGCGCGCCCCAGCCGCCCGGAAGCGCGGGGCCTGCGCCACCTCGCGTTCCGGGTCGCCGCGCTGGACCCGGCCATCGCCCACCTGCAGGCCCAGGGCGTGGCCTGCGAACCGGTGCGCGTGGACGAGTACACCGGCCACCGCTTCACCTTCTTCGCCGACCCCGACGACCTGCCGCTGGAACTGTACGAAAGCGGCTGAGCCGCGTGCGGTCACATCGCCGCCCCCGGCACGTCATTGCTCCCAATGACTTCCGGCGCATTGCGTGGCCAACAGCGGCACCGGAAAGATGTCCATATCTTCCAGGGGGTGCCCGTCCATGTTGCAGATCCGCGGTCTGTCCAAAACCTACGCCAACGGCGTGCATGCGCTCAGGAATGTCGACCTGGACATTCCGCGCGGCATGTTCGGGCTGCTCGGTCCCAACGGCGCGGGCAAGTCGTCGCTGATGCGCACCCTGGCGACGCTGCAGGAAGCCGATGCCGGCAGCGCCACGCTGACCACCGCCGACGGCGCCGGTATCGACGTACTCAAGGACAAGGACGCGCTGCGGCGCCGGCTGGGCTACCTGCCGCAGGATTTCGGCGTCTATCCGAAAGTCAGCGCACTGGACCTGCTCGACCATTTCGCGGTGCTCAAGGGCCTGACCGCGCGCGCGCAGCGCCGGGAAGTGGTCGAGGGCCTGCTGCAGCAGGTGAACCTGTGGGATGCGCGCAAGCGCAAGCTCGGCACCTATTCCGGCGGCATGCGCCAGCGCTTCGGCATCGCCCAGGCGCTGCTCGGCGATCCGCAGCTGGTGATCGTCGACGAGCCGACCGCGGGCCTGGACCCGGAAGAGCGCAACCGCTTCCTCAACCTGCTCGCCGAGATCGGCGAGAACGTGGTGGTGATCCTGTCCACCCACATCGTCGAGGACGTCACCGACCTGTGCCCGGCCATGGCCATCATGAACAAGGGTCAGGTACTGCTGACCGGCAAGCCGGTCGATGCGATCGCCGCGCTGCAGGCGCAGGTCTGGCGCAAACAGGTGGCCAAGGCCGCGCTGGCGGACTATGAAAGCCGCTTCACCGTGCTGTCGACGCGACTGGTGGGCGGCCACCCGGTGATCCATGTGTTCGCCGACAGCTGCCCGGAAGCCGGCTTCGAGCCGGTGGCGCCGGGCCTCGAGGACGTCTACTTCCAGCGTCTGCGCCTGCAGGCGCAGGCCGCCTGACGGAGACGACCATGACCCTGGCCTTCCTGCGCTTCGAGCTGCGCGAGCAGCTGCGTTCCCCCTTGCTGTGGCTGCTGGCGGCGCTGTTCGCCCTGCTCGCCTTCGGCGCCGCCTCCAGCGATGCCGTCCAGATCGGCGGCGGCATCGGCAACGTGCACCGCAATGCACCGTCGGTGATCGCCACCTTCATGACCTCCTTCACCCTGATCGGGCTGCTGGTGGTCACCCTGTTCGTCAGCAATGCGCTGCTGCGCGACTTCGAGCTGGGCACCTCGGAACTGGTGTTCTCCAGCCCGATCCGGCGCCGCGACTACCTGCTGGGCCGGCTCGGCGCCGCCCTGCTGGCCAGCCTGCTGATGTACGCCATCATCGGCATCGGCCTGTTCGCCGCCCAGTTCATGCCATGGATCGACGCGGCGCGGCTCGGCCCGGTGTCGCTGCGCCCGTACCTGTGGTCGTTCGCGTTCATGGTGCTGCCGAACGTACTGTTCACCACCGCCCTGCTGTCGCTGCTGGCGGTGACCACCCGCAACATCCTGTGGGTCTACATCGGCGTCATCGTGTTCTTCGTGCTGTATGGCGTCAGCCGCGCGCTGCTGGCCGACATCGACAACCTGCGCATCGTCTCGCTGCTTGACCCGCTGGGCATGCGTGCGATGGGCCAGGCGATGCGCTACTGGTCGGCCGAGGAGCGCAACACCGGCCTGCCCGCCTTCACCGGCTACCTGCTGGAAAACCGCCTGCTGTGGCTGGCGGTCACCGCCGCCCTGTTCGCCGCCACCTTCGCCCTGTTCCGCACCGAGCGCAGCGGCACCGGCCGCAGGCGCGGCAGGAAGACCGCCAGCGTCGCCACCACCGACGGCAAGCGCAGCCAGGCGGTCGCCCCCCGGGTCACCCCGGCGTTCACCGCCGCCACCGGCTGGCGGCAGCTGCTGCGCCAGGTCGGCTTCGATGCCCTGGGCGTGTTCCGCAGCGCGCCGTTCCTGGTGCTGCTGGTGCTGGGCATGGCCAACTTCATCCCCAGCGCCCTGCACCGCCGCACGATGTACGGCACGCCCAGCTGGCCGGTGACCTCGCAGATGCTGGAGGCGCTGCAGGGCAGCTACAGCTTCCTGTTGATCATCATCGTGCTGTTCTATGCGGGCGAGCTGGTATGGCGCGAGCGTGGCGCGCGCATCGCCGGCATCAGCGACGCCATGCCGGTGCCCAACTGGGTGCCGCTGCTGGGCAAGTTCCTCACCCTGGTCGCCGTGGTCGCCGCGTTCCAGGCCATTGGCGGGCTCACCGCCATCGCCATCCAGCTGGGCAAGGGCTACACCCAGGTCGAGCCGCTGCTGTACGTCAAGACGCTGGCGCTGAACTCGGTGGTCTACATCCTGATGGGCGGGATGGCGCTGGTGCTGCAGGTACTGAGCAACAACAAGTTCGTCGGCTATGCCCTGCTGATCCTGCTGCTGATCGGGCAGTCGGTGCTGGGCATGCTCGACTACACCCAGAACCTGTACAACTTCGGCAGCTGGCCGAACGCGCCGTACTCGGACATGAACGGTTACGGCCATTTCGTGACCGGGCAGCTGGCCTTCCAGGGCTACTGGGCGCTGTTCCTGCTGATCCTGCTGCTGCTGTGCGCGGCGCTGTGGGTGCGCGGCGTCGACTCGGCCTGGCGCCAGCGCCTGCGCCTGGCCCGGCAGCGCCTGCGCGGCCCGCTGGGCGCGGGCCTGGCAACCGCGACGCTGGCTTTCATCGCCTGCGGCGGCTGGCTGTACTGGAGCACCAACATCCGCAACGAGTTCGTGTCGCCGGACCAGGTGCTGGACCGCCAGGCCCGCTACGAGCGCGAGTACCGCAAGTACAAGGACCTGCCGCAGCCGCGCATCGTCGCCGTGGACAACCGCGTCGACCTGCACCCGGAAACCCAGAGCGTGCGCATCGACGGCCGCTACCGGGTGCGCAACACCCATGCCACGGCCATCCCGGCCATCCATGTGGCGATGGCCGACGACCGCACGCTTGCCGGCATCGAGCTGGGCGGCGCCCGGCTGACCACCCACGACGCGCAGCTGGGCTACCGCATCTACACGCTGGATGCGCCGATGCAGCCCGGCGAGGAGCGCGACATCACCTTCACCGTGGACATCCACCCCGACGGCATCACCGCCGGCCAGGCGCAGACCGAGATCGTCGACAACGGCAGTTTCTTCAACAGCCGCGTGCTGCCGGCGTTCGGCTACGACAGCGGCGTGGAGATCAGCGACCGCAACGAACGCCGCAAGCGCGATCTCGGCGAACCCACCCGCATGCCGCGGCTGGAGGACCAGGCCGCGCGCGCCAACAACTACATCTCCAACGACGCGGACTGGCTGGATTTCCGCAGCACCATCTGCACCGCGCCGGACCAGATCGCGCTGGCGCCGGGCTACCTGCAGAAGGAGTTCGAACGCGATGGCCGCCGCTGCTTCAGCTATGCCATGGACCGGCCGATGCTGAATTTCTACGCCTACCTGTCGGCACGCTGGGAAGTGAAGAAGGCCGCCTACAACGGCATCCCGATCGAGATCTACTACGACGCCAAGCATCCGTACAACGTGGACCGGATGATCGAAGGCGTGCAGAAGTCGCTGGCCTACTACGAGGCCAACTTCAGCCCGTACCAGCACAAGCAGGTGCGCATCATCGAATTCCCGGGCTACCGCTCGTTCGCGCAGAGTTTCGCCAACACCATCCCGTACTCCGAATCGATCGGCTTCATCGCCGACCTGCGCGACAAGGATGACGTGGACTACGTGTTCTACGTCACCGCGCACGAGGTGGCACACCAGTGGTGGGCGCACCAGGTGATCGGCGCCAACATGCAGGGCGCGACCGTGCTGTCCGAATCGCTGTCGCAGTATTCGGCGCTGATGGTGATGGAGAAGGAGTACGGGCGCGGCCACATGCGCCAGTTCCTCAAGGATGAACTGGACAAGTACCTCTCCGGCCGCGGTGGCGAGGACGTCGAGGAGCTGCCCCTGTACCGGGTGGAGAACCAGCAGTACATCCACTACCAGAAGGGCTCGCTGGTGTTCTACCGCCTGCGCGAGGAAATGGGCGAGCAGGCCCTGAACCGCGCCCTGTCGCGCTTCATCCAGGCCAAGGCCTTCCAGCAGCCGCCCTACACCACCTCGGTCGAGCTGCTGGAGTTCATCCGCGCCGAGGCCGGCCCGGCGCACCAGGCGCTGATCACCGACCTGTTCGAGAAGATCGGCTTCTACGACAACCGCGTGGTCGAGGCGACCGCGACCCGGCGTGCCGACGGCCGCTACGACGTGACCATGAAGCTGCATGCCGACAAGCGCTACGCCGACGGCGTGGGCAAGGAGACGCCGGGGACGCTGGACGACTGGATCGAGGTCGGCGTGTTCGCGAAGGGCCCCTCGGGCAAGGAGCGCGACGAGAAGGTGCTGTACCTGCAGCGCCACCACGTCACCACGGCCGCGCCGGAGTTCACCGTGACCGTCGACGGGCGCCCGGACGAGGTGGGCTTCGACCCCTACAACAAGCTGATCGACCGCGTGTCGGCCGACAACCGCAAGCGGGTCGGCTACCGCTGACGGTGCTGATCCGATCCTGACCGGGCGTGCTGCGGTGCGGATTCCGTACCGCAGCGAATGGGTATACATTCGCCAGCATCCGGTTGCACCGGACCACGCCATCCGCCCTGGGAGGGGACACATGCGCAAGACCTTCAAGACCCTGTTGCTGGCCCTGCCGCTGGCCATGGCCGGCATCACCGCCGCGCAGGCCGACAACGCCAGTGCCGAAGGCCGCTGGCGGCAGATCGACCCGGACACCCACCGGGCCAAGTCGATCGTCGAGATCAGCCGCACCAGCAACGGCGCGCTGCACGGCCGGATCATCGAGCTGCTCAACCCCAGCCGCCCCAACCCGACCTGCGACAAGTGCAGCGACGACCGCAAGGGCAAGCCGATCACCGGCATGGAGATCATCCGCGGCATGCGCGCCGATGGCGCCAACAAGTGGAGCGGCGGCAGCATCCTCAAGCCCGACGAAGGCAAGGTCTACAAATCCAAGATGGAGCTGATCGAAGGCGGCCGCAAGCTGCAGGTCTCCGGCTGCATCGCCTTCATCTGCAAGTCGCAGGTGTGGGAGCGGATGTAACCCGCCCCCTCGACGCACCCCGCGAAACCCGGCCCAGGCCGGGTTTCGCGCTTGCGGGGCGGGTTTACCGGTCGCCACGGCGCGGCATGCGATAATCGGCGGTCCCCCTGTTCTCCCCAACGGCCATGACCCGTACCGCGCTCGTCACCAACGCCCTGCCCTATGCCAACGGCCCGCTGCACCTGGGCCACCTGGTCGGCTACATCCAGGCCGACATCTGGGTACGCGCGCGCCGGCTGATGGGCGGCAAGGTCTGGTACGTCTGCGCCGACGACACCCACGGCACGCCGATCATGCTGGCCGCGGAAAAGGCCGGGGTCAGCCCGGAAACCTTCATCGCCAACATCCAGGCCGGCCACGAGCGCGATTTCGCCGCTTTCGGTGTGGATTTCGACCATTACGACTCGACCAATTCGGCCGCCAACCGCGAGCTGACCGAGGCGCTGTACAACCGGCTCGACGCCGCCGGCCACATCAGCCGCCGCTCGGTGGCCCAGTTCTACGACCCGGCCAAGGGCATGTTCCTGCCCGACCGCTACATCAAGGGCACCTGCCCGAAGTGCAAGTCGCCGGACCAGTACGGCGACAACTGCGAGGTCTGTGGCGCCACCTATGGCCCGACCGACCTGATCGACCCGAAGTCGGTGGTGTCCGGCGCGACGCCCGAGATCCGCGATTCGGAGCACTACTTCTTCGAGGTCGGCCGCTTCCAGGACTTCCTGCGCGACTGGCTGGCCGGCGACGTCGCCCTGCCCGGGGTGAAGGCCAAGCTGGCCGAATGGCTGGACGCCGAGGGCGGCCTGCGCGCCTGGGACATCTCCCGCGACGCGCCCTATTTCGGCTTCGAGATCCCCGGCGCGCCGGGCAAGTACTTCTACGTGTGGCTGGACGCGCCGATCGGCTACCTGTCCAGCTTCCGCAACCTGTGCGCGAAGACCGGCGACGATTTCGACGCGGTGCTGGCCGCCGGCAGCGACACCGAGCTGCACCACTTCATCGGCAAGGACATCGTCAATTTCCACGGCCTGTTCTGGCCGTCGGTACTGCACGGCGCCGGCCTGCGCGCGCCGACGAAGCTGCACGTCAACGGCTACCTGACCGTGGACGGCGCCAAGATGAGCAAGTCGCGCGGCACCTTCGTCATGGCCCGCACCTACCTGGACGTGGGCCTGGCGCCGGAGGCGCTGCGCTACTACTTCGCGGCCAAGTCCTCCGGCGGCGTCGACGACCTGGACCTGAACCTGGCCGACTTCAGCGCGCGGGTGAACGCCGACCTGGTCGGCAAGTTCGTCAACCTCGCCAGCCGCTGCGCCGGGTTCATCAGCAAGCGCTTCGACAGCCGCCTGGCCGACGCGCTGCCGGATCCGGCCCAGTACGACCGCTTCGTCGCCGCGCTGGCGCCGGTACGCGAGGCATACGAGCGCAACGACCCGGCCGCCGCGATCCGCCTGACCATGGCGCTGGCCGACGAGGCCAACAAGTACATCGACGACACCAAGCCGTGGGTGATCGCCAAGGAGCTTGATAACGGCCGGTCAGGCGCCGAGGCCGAACTGCAGGCGGTCTGCACCCAGGGCCTGAACCTGTTCCGCGTGCTGGTGGCCGCACTCAAGCCGGTGCTGCCGGCCACCGCACTGCAGGCCGAAGGTTTCCTCAATGCACCGATGCACGGCTGGGCCGACATCGACGCCCCGCTCACCGCCCACACCATCGCCACCTACGTGGCGCTGTTCACCCGTATCGACCCCAAGATGATCGACGCCATGACCGACGCCTCCAGGGACACCCTCGCCGCCGCACCCGCCGCCGACGCCAAGCCGGCCAAGGCCGAAAAGCCTGCGAAGGTCGAAGCAAGGGGTGAGGCCTCCGCGTACATCGGCATCGACGACTTCGCCAAGCTCGACCTGCGCATCGGCAAGGTGCTCGAATGCGGTTTCGTCGAGGGCTCGGACAAACTGCTGCGCTTCCTGCTCGATGCCGGCGACCTCGGCCAGCGGCAGATCTTCTCGGGCATCCGCGGCAGCTACGGCGAGCCGGAGAAGCTGGTGGGCCGCAGCGTGGTGTTCATCGCCAACCTGGCGCCGCGCAAGATGCGTTTCGGCCTGAGCGAGGGCATGATCCTGTCGGCCGGCTTCGATGGCGGCGCGCTGGCGCTGCTTGACGCCGATGCCGGCGCGCAGCCGGGCATGCCGGTACGCTGACGCCGGCCGCGGTACGGCCGTGGGTCCCGGGCCTGCGCATGCGGGCCCGGGGCCGCGCTCCGCGCCTGCCATTTCCCCGGCTGCTTCGCGTCCCCTTTGCCAGAGAAGGCCCCGCATCGGCACTGGAACCATGGAACTGGCCCTGTTCGATTTCGACCACACCATCACCGCCTGCGATACCTACAGCCGGTTCCTGCGCCGCGTGGCCACGCCCGAGCAGCGCGCGCAGGCGTGGTGGCGCCTCGGCCCGTGGCTGCTGGGCTACCGGCTGAAGCTGGTCTCCGCCACCCGCATCCGCCGCCGCGTCACCGCACAGGTGTTCCGCGGCCGCCATGCCGGCGAGATCGCGCAGATGGCCGCCGACTATGCGCGCGACCACCTGCCCGGCATGGTGCGCCCGGAGATGCTGGAGCAGATCCAGTGGCACAAGGCGCAGGGCCACACCGTGGCCGTGGTCTCGGCCTCCATCGACCTGTATCTGCAGTCGTGGTGCCGGCAATGGGGCCTGCAGCTGATCTGCAACCGGCTGGAGGTGCAGGACAACCGCCTGACCGGGCGCTACGCCGACGGCGACTGCGGGCCGCGCAAGGTCGCGCATATCCGGCAGCGGTTCGACCTGGGCGCATTCCGGCGCATCCACGCCTATGGCGACAGCGGCGAGGACAGGCCGATGCTGGCACTGGCGCACGAGCGCTGGTACCGCGGCAGACCCGTTTCCTGACCACACGCATGCACGATACGCAGGACAACCTGATCGAACGCCTGGACCGGGTGCTGCCGCAGACCCAGTGCGGGCAATGCGGCTACGACGGCTGCCGCCCGTATGCCGAGGCGATGGCGCGCGGCGAAGCCGGCATCGACCACTGCCCGCCCGGCGGCGACGCCGGCGCACGCACGCTGGCGCACATCCTCGGCGTGCCGGCGCGGCCCTACGACCGCAGCCGCGGCGCGCACACCCCGGCGCAGGTCGCGCTGATCGTCGAAGCCGACTGCATCGGCTGCACCAAGTGCATCCAGGCCTGTCCGGTGGATGCCATCGTCGGCGGCGCCAGGTTCATGCACACCGTGCTGGCCGAGCTGTGCACCGGCTGCGAACTGTGCATCCCGCCCTGCCCGGTGGATTGCATCGTGCTGCAGCCGGCGTGACCGCCCCACGGCCGTGGGGCTGTATCCCCGCCCCACGGCCGTCCCGCGTCCCCATGCGTTCCTTCAGGCGGCGCCGGCAAGCCCGCGCAGGCCCGCCACCAGCCGGTCCATCTGCGCCGGCGAGGTGAAGATGCCCGGCGTGACCCGCACGCAGGCGCCATGCGCCAGTCCGTCGCGGTGCACGGTGAACACCCCGTGCTCCTCGAGCAGGCGCCTGGCCACGCCGATGTTCTGCTCCAGCGTGACCTGCCCCGACAGCCGGAACGACGCGATCGCGCTGCTCAGCCGCGGCTCGTCCGGGCCCACCAGCTGCAGCCCCGGCAGCGCGCGCACCGCGTCGCGCCAGTGGTCGCGCAGGCGCAGCAGGCGTGCCCGCTTGGCCGCGGTCCCGATCCGCTGGTGGAACGCCAGCGCCGCCGGCAGCGCCAGGAACGCGGCGAAGTTGGCGGTGCCGGTGTGCACGCGGCTGGCAATGCCACGATCCGGATCGCCCATGAAGGGGTCGATGTCGGCTACCCGCCCGCGGCGCACGTACATCGCCCCCACGCCCACCGGGGCGCCGATCCACTTGTGCAGGTTGATGCCGGCGAAATCCGCGCCCAGCGCATCGATGCGGGTCTCGACCTGGCCGATGGCGTGGGCGGCATCGACGATCACGTCCACGCCGCGGGCGCGGGCCATGGCCGCTATCTCCGCCACCGGCAGCAGCATGCCGTTGCGGTGGTTCACCTGGGTCAGCAGCATCAGTTTCAGGCGCGGGTTGCGCTGCAGCGCCTGCGCGTAGGTTTCCAGCACCTGCGCATGGCCGCAGGGCTCGGGCAGGGCGATCGCCACCGGCTCGACCCCGCGCCGCGCGCGCAGCCAGCGCATCGCGGTGATGGTGCTGTCGTAGTCGATGTCCGCATACAGCACCTGGTCGCCCGGCCGCAGCCGGTTGTAGCCGCCGATCAGCGCCTGCAGCGCTTCGGTCGCGCCGCGGGTGAGCACCACCTCGTCCTCGCCCACGCCCAGGAAGCCGGCCAGCTGGCGCTGCACCTCGCGCATGCGTTGCGGGAACGCCACCCGCCCGAACCAGGCGTTGCCCCGGTTCACTTCGGCCGTTGCCTGCGTGTACGCCTGCAGCACCGGCCGCGCCATCGCGCCCCAGTAGCCGTTGTCGAGCATGACCACCTCGTCGCCGAGGTCGTACTGGGCGGCCACCGCCGCCCAATAGTCCTCGTCGCCGGCCAGTTGCGCCGGCGACCGGCCGGCCGGCGCCTCCGGCAGGTCCGGCACATCCGCGGTGGCCGCCGTCACCGCGCCGACAGCCAGTGGCATCAGCGCGGCACCGCGCAGCAAGCGTCGTCGCCCGCCGTCCATGCTCAGAACTTCACCCGGTATTCGGCATAGACATTGCGCCCGTCGGTGTCGTACGGCGCGTTGCGCGAATACACCAGGCCGCGGCTGGCCTGGAACACCGCCTCGTCCGGATAGCGGTCGAACAGGTTGTCGGCACCGATGCGCAGGCTGTTGCCGGCGTTGAAGCGGTAGGCCAGCGCCAGGTCGAAGAACTGCATGTCACCGAAGCGCTGGAAGATGTCGCCGGTGGCGTTGCCGGTGGAGTCGGTCCAGGCGCCGTAGTGGCGCAGCTTGGCCAGCACGCTCCAGTTGCCGATGGCGTAGTCGGCGCTGAACGTGCCCTTCTGCCGCGGCAGGCGTTCCTCGAAGATCACCCGCTGGGTCTGGCTGGTGGCGACGCTGGTCGCGCCCTTGTCCACCTGCGTGCGGTTGTAGTTCCAGCCCAGGGTCAGGTTGAGCCGGCCCGGGCCGGCGTCGCCCACCCAGCTGCCGACCAGGTCCACGCCGCGCGTGGTGGTGTCGAAATCGTTGGTGAAGTAGCTGACCGAGGTGTACCCCATCGGGTTGGGGATGCCGGCCGGGATCTGGAACGCCGCGGACTGGCTGAAACGGTCGGTGACCTTGATGTCGTACAGGTCCACCGAGCCGGAAAGGCCCGCATCGTTGCGCCAGGCCAGGCCCAGCGAGGTGGTGCGCGACTGCTCCGGCTTGAGCGCGCTGGCGCCCAGCTGCCGCGCCAGCGGATCGCTCGGCGACAGGCGGCCGGAGGTGAACACCTGCAGCGTCACCGTGTCCAGGCCCTGCACGGTGCTGGTGGTGTACAGCTGGCCCGGGGTCGGTGCGCGGAAGCCGGTGGACACCGAGCCGCGCAGCGCCAGCGCCGGGGTGACCTCGAAACGGGTGGAGAGCTTGCCGTCGAGGGTGCCGCCGAAGCTGGAGAAGCGCTCGTAGCGCGCGGCCGCACCGACGTTCCAGCGCGTGCTCAACGGCGCCTCCACGTCCACATAGGCGGCATGGCTGCGCTGGCTCCAGCGCCCGGCGTTGTCCGGGCCGAAGCCCGGCGCGCCGTTGGAATTGCCGGCCAGTCCGGCCGCCGCGCCCGGGCCGATCGCGTACGACGCCGGATCGCCGGCATCCACGCCGTAGGTTTCCTCGCGGAACTCGGCACCGAAGGCGATGTTCAGCGGCGCCGCCAGCACCGCCAGCGGCAGGCCGTAGACGAAATCGGCGTTGAGGTTCTTCTCCACCTGCGACAGCCGCCCCAGGTAGAACGAGGTCGGGCTGGCCGGGCCCAGCGAGGCGTTGATCGACTCGTCCAGGGTGTACTCGATGCGGTTGCGGCCATAGGCGCCGCTGACGTCCCAGCTCAGGTCGGGGGTGAACTGGCCGCGCACGCCGGCCACCAGCTGCAGGTCGTCGTAATCGCTGCCGTACTTGGGCGAAAAGCCGGTCGGGTACAGGCTGCGCACGTCCCAGCCGGGGAACACCGCGGTCGGCTTGTACACCGAGGTGGTGCCGTCGGGATTGCGCCAGTTGAAATCGCTGACGCCCTCGCCGCTGTTGTACAGGCCATGGGCATAGGCCTCGGCGGTCTGCCCGAACGGCAGCTTCAGGTTGAAGCCCAGCCGCCGGTTCTCCAGGTCGGGCTGGCCCCAGCGCTGCACCGGATCGGGCACCTTCAGCTCGGGATGCGCGTTCTGGAACGCGATCGCGTCCGGGCGCTGGCGGCTGCGCGAGGTGGCATCGGAGCTGTCGTAGTCGAGGAACAGCGACAGCACGCCGGCCTGCCCCAGGCCGACGCCGGTGCGGGCCCCGAAGCGGCGGCCGCTGCCGTCGCCCTCGGCATACTCGGACACGCCCAGCGTGAACTCGCTGCCGATGCTGTCGTCGAGGATGATGTTGATGACGCCGGCGATGGCATCGGAACCGTATTGTGCCGAAGCGCCGTCGCGCAGCACCTCGATGCGCTTGATCGCGCTGGTCGGGATCTGCGAAAGATCCGGCCCCTGCGCACCGCGCGAGCCGAGCAGCGCCGAGCGATGCATGCGGCGGCCGTTGACCAGCACCAGGGTCTGGTCCGGCGACAGGCCGCGCAGGGTGGCCGGCCGCACGAACACCTGGCCGTCTGCCATCGGCAGGCGCTGCACCACGAACGACGGCACCAGCTGCGCCAGCACGTCGGACAGGTCGGTCGATTCGATCGCCTGGATTTCCTCCCGCGAGAACACGTCCACCGGCGCCAGCGTATCGAACTGGGTACGGTTGGAGCCGCGCGTGCCGGTGACGATCATCGCGTCCAGCGTGGTCGGCGCGGCGACTTCGCCGGCAACGGCAGTGGCCGAGTCGGCGGTATCGGCGCGCGCATCGGCGCAGGCAAGGGGAAACAGGATGGCGGCAACGGCCATCGGCAGCAGGCAACGCTTCACGGGGCACTCCGGTATGCGGGAAACGGGCCGGCGGCGCCGACCCGGGACGCGCATGATCGGCGCACCGCGTTTCCCGTAGATGACAGGCGCGCGCAGCGGGTGCGTTGCGCGCGCGTCATCGCGGAGCGTTTACTCGAGCCGCTGCAGCTCCCACGCGCGGTGGATGCGCGCGTTGCGTTCGAAATCCGGGCCGATGGTCCTGGCACTGATCTCGCGGCAGCGCGCGAACCCGGCGATCGCGTTCTCTTCCAGCTTGAAGCGGCGGAAGTTGTTGGAGAAATACAGCACGCCGCCCGGCGCCAGCCGCGCCACCGCCGCGCGCAGCAGGCGCAGCTGTTCGCGCTGCACGTCGAAGTCCTCGGCGCGCGCGGAGTTGGAGAAGGTCGGCGGGTCGCAGAAGATCACGTCGTAGCGGCCCTGCTCGGCCTCCAGCCACTTGACCGCATCGGCCTGCACCAGCTGGTGGCGGCTGCCGCCCATGCCGTTCAGGGCCAGGTTGTCGGCGCACCACTGCAGGTAGGTACCGGACAGGTCGACGCTGGTGGTCGAGGCCGCACCGGCCACCGCCGCTTCCACGCTCGCCACGCCGGTGTAGCAGAACAGGTTGAGGAAACGCTTGCCGCGCGCCTGCTCGGCCATGTGCCGGCGCAGCGGGCGGTGGTCGAGGAACAGGCCGGTATCCAGGTAGTCGAACAGATTCACCCGCAGCAGCGCGTCGTTCTCGCGCACCAGGATGAACTCGCCGCGCTGTTCGAAGCGGCCGTACTTGCTGCCGCCCTTGCCGCGCTCGCGCGACTTCAACGCCACCTGCTCGGGCGGCACCTCGAACACCTCGCGCGCGGCGGCCAGCAGCTCGTTGCGGCGGCGGCGCACATCGGCATCCGGAATCGCCGCCGGTGCCGCGTACTCCTGCACGTGCAGGAAGGTGCGGCGCTTGCCGCCGTCCTCCTGGTAGACGTCGATCGCCGCCGCGTACTCCGGCAGGTCGGCGTCGTAGGCACGGAAGCAGCTCACGTTCTCGCGCGCGCGCCAGCTCTTGAACTTCTTCAGGTTCTTGCGCAGGCGGTTGGCCACCATCTGCGCGCCCTCGCTGAGCTCGCGCGGCTGGCCGTCGTCCGCGCGCCCGGCCACCGCGATGGGGTCGCAGACGATCAGCGTGCACTCGATGGCACCGTTGAACAGCTGGTAGGTCCTGCGCGCGCGCAGGCCGGTGGCGAAGGCCAGCTCGGCATTGCCGCACAGCAGGCTGGCGCGCCACTGCGGCACCGTGCGCTTGAGCGCATCGCCCAGGCGCCGGTACAGCGCGGCGTCGGCGGCCAGGCGTTCGTCATAGGGCGGGTTGCAGACCACGCAGCCGTTCTCCTGCGGCGGCACCTGCAGGTCGGCCACGTCGCGCACGCCGAACCAGATCGCCTCGCCGACACCGGCTTCCTCGGCGTTCTGCCTGGCCGCGCGGATCGCCTGCGGATCCAGGTCGCTGCCATGGATGACCTGCCTGAGCGCGGCGCGGCCGATGCGTTCGCGCTCGCGCGCCTCGGCCATCAGCTCGCGCCACTGCACCTGGTCGAAACCGCGCCAGCGGCTCGGCGGCAGGCTGCCATGGCGCTGCAGCCCGGGCGCGACGTCGGCGGCCATCAGCGCGCCTTCGATCAGCAGCGTGCCACCACCGCACATCGGGTCGAGCAGGCCGCCGCCTTCGGCATGGATCTTCGGCCAGCCGGCGCGCAGCAGCACCGCCGCGGCGAGGTTCTCCTTGAGCGGCGCATCGTTCTGCGCCAGGCGCCAGCCGCGCCGGTGCAGCGAACCGCCGCCGAGGTCGATGGAGATCGTGGCGCGGCCCTTGCGCAGCGACAGGTTGATGCGCACGTCCGGCAGCTCGACGTTCACCGACGGCCGCTCAAGCCCTTCCCCGCGCAGGCGGTCCACCACCGCGTCCTTGATCCGCTGCGCGGCGAAGCGCGCGTGGGTGATGGCGGTACCGGAAACATGCGCGTCCACCGCCAGGGTCAGCTCGGCATCGAGATGCGCTTCCCACGGCATCGCCAGCACGCCCTGGTACAGCGCGGCCTCGTCCGGGCAATCGAACTCGGCCAGCGGCCACAGCACGCGGCTGGCCAGGCGCGACCACAGCACTACGCGCTGGGCGTCGCGCTGTTCCCCTTCGGCATTGACCCCGGCGATGGTGGCGGTGGCCCTGGGCAGACCGAGCGCCAGCAGTTCATCGGCCAGGAGGTACTCCAGGCCCTTGGCGCAGGAAACGAAGAATTTCACGGGGGAACGATCACAGGAACGGCGGCGGCGCCGGGGCGCGTATTGTACGGGGCATTGCCCGCCTGCCCCGGACAGGCGCCGGGCCGACGCCGGCGGGCCGGCCCGGCCACGCGCCCGGGCACTGCCTAGACCCGCTGCAGCAGGGCCTCGAACTCGTGCGCGGCCGCCTGCACGTGGTTCTCCAGGCGGTGCCCGTCATCGACCAGCAGCAGCCGCGCGGCGCGGGCCTGCGCCCAGGCGATCACTGCGGCCGGCGGGATCAGTTCATCGCCCCAGGCATGCACCACGCTGGTCGGTACCGCCGCGGCATCCAGCGCCGGCATCGGCCCCATCCGGGTCGGCGGCACCATCAGGAACAGCCCCCGCACCGGTACCTGCAGCGAGGCGATGGCCGAGACGTAGGCGCCAAGGCTGGACCCGGCCAGCACCACCGGGCCACGGCGGGCGGCATCGGCGGCCAGGCGGACCAGGCGCTGCAGGCGCGCGGGCACATCGCCCACTTCGCTGACCTCGCGGCGGGCATCGAGATCGGTGTAGTCGGGGCGCTCGTGGCTCCAGCCCAGGCGCTGCGCCACCTCGGCCAGCGCGGTGACCTTGGTCGCGTCGGGACCGCTCTCGAAACCGTGGGAAAGAATGCAGTGGCCGCGGCTCATGGGGCACCGTAGGACGAAGCGGAACGGGGCGGCAATGCTAGCATCGGTCGATGCACGCCATGCCCGCGATCCACATCGATCCCCTGCCCTACGAGCCGCTGCTGGCGCTGCGCGAAGCAGCGGCGGTCGACCTGGTGGTGATCCACTGCACCGAGCTGCCGGACCTGGCCATGGCGCGCCAGTACGGCGAACGCGTGCTGTACGACAGCGGCACCGGCAACAGCGGCCATTACTACATCGACCGCGACGGCAGCATCCACCAGTACATCGCGCCGGAACGCAGCGCCCACCACGTGCGTGGCATCAATCCGCGCGCGCTCGGCATCGAACTGGTCAACAGCGGCCGCTATCCGCATTGGCTGGATTCGCGCCACCAGGCGATGCGCGAGCCGTATCCGCAGGCGCAGGTCGACGCCCTGGTGGCGCTGCTGCGCTGGCTGCCGCAGCGCCTGCCGGCGCTGCGCTGGATCGCCGGCCACGAGGACCTGGACACTGAGCAGGTGGCGGCCAGCGACGATCCGTCGCTGCGGGTGCCGCGCAAGCGCGACCCCGGCCCGCGCTTCCCGTGGGACGAGGTGCTGGCGGCGGTACCCCTGCAGCGCATGTAGGCGCGCGCACTGGGGTTCGCCGCAGCGCCGTCGCGCGCCGCTAGGAGCGCTCGACCGGGCGCGCCGGATCGGACGACCAGCCGCTCCAGGAGTCGGCGAACACCCGCACGCCACCCAGGCCGGCGACTTCGAAGGCCAACAGCAGGTGGCAGGCGGTGACCCCGGAACCGCACATCACCACGGCCTCGCCCGGCGCGTGCGCGCCCAGCAGCGGCTGCAGTTCGGCGCGCAGCTCCGCCGCCGGGCGGAACCGGCCCTCGCGCAGATTGAGCGCGAACGGGCGGTTCAACGCACCGGGCACATGCCCGGCGACACGGTCCAGCGGCTCGACGTCGCCGCGGTAACGCTCGCCAGCGCGCGCGTCGATCAGCCAGCCGGGCGCCTGCCCCAGGCGCGCGGCGATTTCATCGGCATCGGCCACCTGGGCCAGGTCGAAACGCCCCGGATACGGCGGCAGCGCCTGTACCTGCGGTGGATCGGCCACCACCGGCTGCGCGGCGGCCTGCCAGGCCGCCAGCCCGCCATCGAGCACCGCGACCCGGCGGTGGCCGATCAGCCGCAGCAGCCACCACAGCCGCGCCGCGGCCATGCTGCCGTCGCCGGCGTCGTAGACCACCACCTGGGTGTCCGGGCCGATGCCCCAGCGCCCCAGGGTGGCGGCGAAGGCATCGCTGTCCGGCAGCGGATGCCGGCCATGGCCCTGCCGCGACAGGTCGGACAGGTCACGGTTGAGATCGGCGTACACCGCACCCGGCAGATGCCCGGCCGCGTACTGCGCGGCGCCGGACTGCGGGTCGGCCAGCGCGAAACGCGCGTCCACCAGCCGCGGCGCGATGCTGGCGGTGGCGCGCGCGTCGAGCAGGCGCGGGGCTGCCGCGGCAAGGGCGGCGGCAAGCGACGCGGCGTCCACCAGCGTGGTCCACGGCGGGTCGATGGCATTCATGGGGTCTGCTCCAGTCGGCGACGCAGGTTGTAGAGGATGGCCGCGGTGGCGCCCCAGATGCGCTGGCCCGGCCAGGTGTACTCGAGCACGTGGCGGACCCGCCCGCGATGGTCGATCTCGACCTGGCGCAGGTTGGCCGGGTCCATCAGGAAATCCAGCGGCACCTCGAACACCTCGGCCACTTCGGCCGGCTGCGGTACCGGCACGAACGCCGGGTCGATCACCGCCACCACCGGCGTGACCCGGAAGCTGGAAATGGTGACGAACGGATCCAGGTAGCCCAGCGCCTGCACCCGCTCGTACGGCAGCGCGATCTCCTCGCCGCTCTCGCGCAGCGCCGCCGCCACCGGGTTGCGGTCGCCGGGTTCGATGCGCCCGCCGGGGAAGCCGACCTGGCCGCCATGGTTGCGCAGCGTCTCGGTACGGCGGGTCAGCAGCACCTGCACGCCCTGCGGCCGCGGCACCAGCCCGGCCAGCACCGCCGCCTCGGCCGGCGGCCCCGGCGGCAGCAGGTCGGCCAGTTCGCCGTAGTTCCAGCCCTTGTCGGTCGGTGCGGCAGCGAGCGGGTTCAACGCGCGCAGCAGGCGTTCGTGCCCGGGCAACGCCGCGGCCAGCGAACCGGCGTCGCGCGCGCGCGCCGGCAGCACGTCCTGCATCAGCTGCCGGCGCTGGTGTTCGCTCATGCCCATCCAGCCGCCGATCTCCTCGCGCGTGCGCAGGCAGCCGCGACAGCGGCCGGCCCGGTCCAGCGAGCAGATTCCGATGCAGGGACTGGAAATGACACGGCGTATGGCATCCATCGAGTGCGACATCCGGCAAGCCTAGCGCGAACGCGGGCATGGGGCGTCCCGCGGAAGGTCATGCGCGGCGCGCGCCCGTCGCCGGTCGCTACCGGCCAGCGCGCGGACACAGGGCGAACATGGCGCCGGCGGGAAGCCCCAACGAAAAATGCGCCGGCGTACTGGCCGCCGGCGCACTCGTCTTTCCCGCTACTGGACAGCGATTACTTGACGCTGACCAGCTTGACTTCGTACTGGACGGCCACGTTCGGCGGGAAGCCGGTACGCGGATCCGCACCAAAGGCCTTGTCCGGCGACAGGGAAATCTCCCACTTCGAGCCGGCCGGCATCTGCAGCAACGCTTCGCGCATGGCCTGCATTTCGACGTCGCTGAGCTTCAGCGCCGGCACGTCATGCGCCTGCACGTTCTCCGGACGCTGGCCGTAGGCGAACGGACCGGCGACCTGCAGCTGCACCGTGCTGGCCTGGGTCGGCTTGGCGCCATTGCCGGTCTCGATCACGCGGTACTGGACACCGCTGGGCAGGGTCTGCACGCCGGCCTTGGCCTTGTTGGCAGCCATGAACTGGTCGCTGCGGGTCTTGTTTTCCGCAGCCACCTTCTCGTATTCGGCCTTGGCGGCCTGGGCACGGCCCTGCTCGCGCTTCTGGAACGCTTCGACGGCCGGCTTCAGCTGCTCGGCGGTGATCGCCGGCTGCTTCTTCGCGTAGGCGTCCTGCAGGCCCTTCACCACCGAAGCGATGTCCAGCTGTTCGCCGCGCGCGGTGAGCTCGGCCAGGTTGTTGCCGTAGTCGTATCCGAAGTAGTAGCTCAGCTTGCCCTTCTCGGACGAGACGTCCTGGGCGATTGCAGTGCCGGTGACGGCCAGAGCGGCCACGGCGACCGCGATAGAACGCAACTTCATCAAACAGTTCTCCAGGAAAGATGTCTCAGGGCAACCATGCCGCTAGAGGCGACGGGTTAGGATAGCCGTCACAACGGCGGACCGCCACTGACGACAACGGCTTCTGACCAACGGTCGCGGCTGGAGTTCCCCAATCACTTTTTCTTAACTTTTTCCTGGAGTCAGCATGTCCGAGGCACCGGTTTCGATCAGCACCCGCGACGGCGTGCGCACCATTACCGTGCAGCGCCCGGAAAAGCTCAATGCGCTCAACCGCCAGACCCTGGAAGCGCTGGACGCGGCATTCGCCGCGGCCGCCGCGGCCGGCGACGTCCGGGTCGTGATCCTGACCGGCGCCGGCGCCAAGGCCTTCGTGGCCGGAGCCGACATCGCCGAGATGAACGGCCTGAGCGCGGTGCAGGGGCGCGACTTCTCCCTGCTCGGCCAGCGCCTGATGCGGCGCATCGAGCGCCTGCCCAAGCCGGTGATCGCGATGGTGAACGGGTTTGCCCTGGGCGGCGGCCTGGAACTGGCCATGGCCTGCCACCTGCGCATCGCCGCCGACAGCGCCAGGCTCGGCCAGCCGGAGATCAACCTCGGCCTGATTCCCGGCTTCGGTGGCACCCAGCGCCTGCTGCGCCTGGCCGGGCGCGCCGCCACCCTGGAACTGTGCCTGCTCGGCACGCCGATCGACGCCGCCCGCGCCCAGCAGCTGGGCATCGTCAACCGGGTGGTCGCCGCGGCCGACCTGGAAGCGGAAACCCTGAAGATCGCCACGCACCTGGCCAAGGCCGCGCCGCTGGCCCTGCGCGGCATGCTCGATGCGGTCAACGTCGGCGGCGAATGCGGCATCGAGGAAGGGCTGGAGTACGAAAGCGCGCAGTTCGGGTTGATGTTCTCCACCCAGGACATGCGCGAAGGCACCGGCGCCTTCCTCGAACGCCGCGCCCCGGAATTCCACAACTGCTGACCCGCGCCGTGATGCACGCTCCTCCCGCATCCCCCCGGCAACTGCTGCAGTACGTGCTGGACGACGACCTGGACGCCGCGCTGGACGCAGGCCTGATGGACTACGCGCCACGGCCCGGCGACGCGCTGCTGGACCCGCGGCACCCGGACCTGCCGCAACGGCTGGCGCAGGCCCAGCAGCGCCTGCGCACGGCCTGGGCCGCACGCGCCCGTTACCGCGCCCGCGCCGTGCGCCTGGCGCGGCGCGCGGCCGAGCGCGAGGCACGCCGCGCACCGCCGCCGGCCCCGGACCGCAAGCCCGCCCTGCCCCCGGCCGCGGCGGCCATCCTGGCCCGTGCCCAGGCAAAGGCGAGGCAGCCATGACCCCGCCGCCAAAGCCGGCGACGCCCCGCGCCCGGGCCAAGGCGGGCGCCACGGCCCGGGCCGGTGCGGAGACCGCGGCAAAGACCAGGCGCCCACGCCCCGGGTCGGCATCCAGCCTGCCGGTCGCGCGCGCGTCCCGCGCCAGGCGCATGAACGGCGCGGAAGTACGCGAGATGTTCACGCGCCTGCGCGAACTGAATCCTCACCCGACCACCGAGCTGGAGTACCAGACGCCGTTCGAACTGCTGGTGGCGGTGACGCTGTCGGCGCAGGCCACCGACGTCGGCGTGAACAAAGCGACCCGCAGGCTGTTCCCGGTGGCCAATACCGCGCAGGCCATCCTCGCCCTCGGCGAAGACGGGCTGAAGCCCTACATCTCCACCATCGGCCTGTTCAACGCCAAGGCCAGGAACGTGATCGCCGCCTGCGCGATCCTGGTCGAGAAGCACGGCGGCGAAGTGCCCGCCGACCGCGCCGCGCTGGAAGCCCTGCCCGGGGTCGGCCGCAAGACCGCCAACGTGGTGCTCAACACCGCCTTCGGCGAACCGACCATGGCGGTGGACACCCACATCTTCCGTGTCTCCAACCGCACCGGGCTGGCGCCGGGCAAGGACGTGCGCGCGGTGGAGGATGGCCTGCTGAAGGTGATTCCGGGGGAGTTCCTGCAGGATGCGCATCATTGGTTGATCCTGCATGGCCGTTATGTGTGCAAAGCACGCAAACCGGATTGCCCGCAGTGCGTCATCCGCGACCTGTGCCATTACAAGGACAAGACCGTCGCCTGATGCGGCGGCAGGGCCAGCCGCGGGCGCGGCATCGACCCCGATGACGCCGGTCCAATGCTGCGGGCCGGCTGCTGGAAACGAAGACGGCGGGCCGAAGCCCGCCGTCGTGTGCCTGCAGCGCGGAGCCGGGGCTTAGAACTTCAGGTCGCCCCAGATGCCCAGTTCCTTGGTCTTGGTCTGCGACGGGCTGGCCAGCGAACCCACGGTGGCGTCGGTGTCCTTGTACACCGCGGCCAGCTTGAAGCTCTTCAGCACCGGGTACTCGACACCGATGTTCCAGTACTTGTCCTCGCGGAACGGGTTGAGCGTCTTGCTGGTGTCGGTGTTGTCGTAGCGGCCGAACACGCTGACATCGCCATTGGCGGTCTGCGCCAGGCGCACGCTGCTCCACAGCGACCAGCCCGTGGCCTTGTCGCTGACCGCCGGCACCGCCGTCTGCTGCACCTGCGCCAGGTTCTTGGCGGTGAAGTACTCGCCACCCAGGCGGAACACCGGGCCGGCATAGGCGACCATCACGTCGCCACGGCTGTAGCGCTTCTCGGCGCCGTTGTTCTGCTTCTCCTGGCCCAGGTAGCCACTGTAGCCGCCGACGGCGACCGCGAGCTCCGGCGTGATTTCCCACGCCAGGCGGCCTTCCACGTCCACGCCCTTGCTGCGGCTCGGGTTCTTGTAGCCGGCGCCGTTGACCACCGCCACGGCGTAGTTGAAGCCGTTGCCGAGGTCGCCGCTGGCATGCGCGCCCCAGTCGGCCGAGTTGGCGTACTTCAGGCGGTCGGTCAGGGTGTTCTCGACGTAGCGCATGCCGTAGTACTTCTCGACGTAACCGGTCCACGGCATGCCCGCCGCACCGACCTTCAGCACGAAGGCCGGGTCGAACGTGCCCTGCACGTAGGCGTTCTTGATGAACAGTTCGGTATTGCCGATGGCCGAGCTGTACTGGAAGTCGGTGGTCAGGTTGGCCGACCAGATATCGTTGAACTTGTGGTCGACGGTCAGGTAGAAGCGCTTGACGTCGAAGCCGGTGCCGGTGGCATCGGTCTTCTTGCCGTTGGTCTTCTGGTCGATGCTGCTGACGTCGAAGAACATGCGGCCGCCGATCTTGTTGTCGTTGACCAGCTTGGCCAGCTTGTCGACGTTGGTCTGGGTCTTCTGCGCCGATTCCAGCGCCTGCGCCTGGGTGATGTTCACTTCCGACTGCGCGTCGGACTGGGCCTGGAGCGATTCGGACTGGTTCTGCAGCTGTTGCACCTGCGCCTGCAGGGCGGCGATCTGCGCCTGCAACTGCTCGATCTGCGCGGGAGTCACGGCGGGGCCGGCGGCAAGGGCCGGCGCCGAGGCCAGGCCGAGGCTGGCGGCGACTGCCAGGGCGAGCGAATGGGAACGCATCGGGGATCTCTCCAAGGGATGTGGAAGGGCTTCAGGTGGACGCCCGTCCAGCACGACCGCCGGGCAAGCGTTTTGCGAAGATTCCGTTAACCATGTGACAGCAATGCGACAACGCGATGACGCGGGCACGACAGCGCCAAGCGTAACGCCTGTCATCGAACCGTCATCGCCGGGTCGCAAAAGATTCATCGACAGCCCCTGCAATAGCGGTCTGCCGGCCAGCGCCGGTCACCACTACCCTCAGGAGCCACACCGCGATGTCTTCCTTCAAACTCCGCCTGCTCACCGGCGCCGCCATTGCATCGTTCGCCCTGGCCGCGCAGGCCGCCGATATCACCGGCGCAGGTGCGTCGTTCGTCTTCCCGGTGATGTCCAAGTGGTCGGCCGACTACGCCACCGCCACCGGCAACAAGGTCAACTACCAGTCCATCGGCTCGGGCGGCGGCATCGCCCAGATCAAGGCGGGCACCGTCGACTTCGGTTCGTCCGATGCGCCGCTGAAGTCCGAAGACCTGGCGTCCTCGGGCCTGGCGCAGTTCCCGTCGGTGATCGGCGGTGTGGTGCCGGTGGCCAACGTGCCGGGCCTGCAGCCGGGCGCGCTGAAGCTGGATGGCCCGACCCTGGCCAACATCTTCCTGGGCAAGATCAGCAAGTGGAACGATCCGGCGATCGTCGCACTGAATTCCGGCCTGGCCCTGCCCGACCTGAAGATCACCGTCGTGCACCGCTCGGACGGCTCGGGCACCAGCTTCAATTACACCAACTACCTGTCCAAGGTCAGCGCCGACTGGAAGAAGCAGGTCGGCGAAGGCACCACCGTGCAGTGGCCGGTGGGTATCGGCGGCAAGGGCAATGAAGGCGTGGCCGCCTACGTCAAGCAGATCCGCGGCGGCGTCGGCTATGTCGAACTGGCCTACGCGCTGCAGAACCGCCTGGCCTACGCCCAGATGAAGAACGCCGCCGGCCGCTTCGTGCAGCCCAGCGACGACAGCTTCGCCGCCGCGGCCGCCAGCGCCGACTGGGCCAATGCCCGCGACTTCAACCTGGTGATCACCAACGCCCCGGGCGCCAACGCCTGGCCGATCACCGCCACCAACTTCATCCTGGTGCGCAAGCGCTCCAAGCCGGGCAGCCTGAAGAACACCACCGATTTCTTCCGCTGGGTCTACAGCAGCGGCAAGAACCAGGCCAAGGCGCTGGACTACGTTCCGCTGCCGGACACCCTGGTGCGCCAGATCGAGACCTACTGGAACCAGCAGAACCTGAAGTAAGCGGGCAAAGAGCCGGCGGGTCCCTCTCCCTCGTCGCCTCGGGCGCGGATCAAGTGATCCGCGCCTTTTTTATGGGCGCCGGCCCGCTGCCCGGGGCCATGTAATCAGCCTGTAACAAAAACATCATTTCATAGCCGCATCCGCTGGCGCCGCCGGCACTTCTCCCGTCATGGAGCCCCGCATGAAACTGCACACGACCGGCCTTGCCGCCCTTTCCCTGGCCATCGCGCTGGGCCTGTCGGCCTGCGGCGGCAACAGCGACACCAGCAGCGGCCAGGCGGCCGCAACGGCAGCGGCACCGGCCGCCGGCGACAAGGTCGCCGCCGAGATCTCCGGCGCCGGCGCCTCGTTCATCTTCCCGCTGGTCTCCAAGTGGTCGGCCGATTACAACGCCGCCACCGGCGCCAGGATCAACTACCAGTCCATCGGCTCGGGCGGCGGCATCGCCCAGATCAAGGCCGGCACCGTGGATTTCGGCTCGTCCGACAAACCGCTGTCCTCCGAGGAGCTGGCGCAGGCCGGCCTGGGCCAGTTCCCGTCGGCGATCGGCGGCGTGGTCCCGGTGGTCAACCTGGAAGGCCTGCAGCCGGGCCAGCTGCGCCTGAGCGGCGCGCTGCTGGCCGACATCTTCCTGGGCAAGATCAAGACCTGGAACGACGCGGCCATCGCCGCCGCCAACCCCGGCGTGGCCCTGCCCGCCACCAAGATCACCCTGGTGCACCGCTCCGACGGCTCGGGCACCACCTTCAACTTCTCCAACTACCTGTCCAAGGTCAGCGGCGAGTGGAAGGACAAGGTCGGCGAAGGCACCTCGGTGCAGTGGCCGGACGGCGTCGGCGGCAAGGGCAACGAAGGCGTCGCCTCCTACGTGCAGCAGATCAAGGGCTCGCTGGGTTACGTCGAGCTGGCCTATGCGCTGCAGAACAACATGCCGTACGCGTCGATGCAGAACGCCGCCGGCAACTGGGTGCAGCCGACCGCCGAGACCTTCGCCGCCGCGGCCGCCAGCGCCGACTGGGCCAGTGCCAGGGACTTCAACCTGGTCATCACCAATGCCCCGGGCGCCAACGCCTGGCCGATCACCGCCACCAACTTCATGCTGATGCGCAAGCAGCCCAAGGATGCCAAGCGCAACCAGGACACGCTGGCGTTCTTCAAGTGGGCGTTCGAGAACGGCCGGCAACAAGCCAACGACCTGCACTACGTGCCGCTGCCGGCCGAACTGGTGACCCAGATCGAGGGCTACTGGGCCAGCGAGTTCAAGTGACCGGGACCCCGTGAAAGGACGCCGCGCCCTCCGCGCGCGGCGTTCCGCTCCACCTCCCGCCACCCTCCCCCACAGGCCATGCCGCAGCCATGAACGCCACCGCATCGTCCCTTGCACTGCCCAGCACGCGCGACCAGCGCGACGCCCGCAACGACCGCCTGTTCCGCGGGTTCCTGATCGTCACCGTGGTGCTGGTGCTTACCGCACTGGCCTGCGCCGCGCTGTCGATGCTGTGGGGCGGACGCCACGCCCTGCAGGAACAGGGGCTGAGCTTCTTCTACACCGCCGACTGGAACCCGGTCGAAAACCGGTTCGGGGCGCTGGCGCCGATCTACGGCACCATCGTCACCGCCGTCATCGCCATGCTGATCGCGGTGCCGGTCAGCTTCGGCATCGCCTTCTTCCTGACCGAGGTGGCCCCCCGCTGGCTGCGCGGCCCGGTCGGTACCGCCATCGAGCTGCTGGCCGGCATTCCCTCGATCATCTACGGCATGTGGGGCCTGTTCGTGCTGGTGCCGGTGATGACCGAGTACGTCACCCCGTTCCTCAATGACCACCTGGGCGAACTGCCGGTGATCGGCGTGCTGTTCCAGGGCCCGCCGCTGGGCATCGGCATGCTCACCGCCGGCTTCGTGCTGGCGATCATGGTGATCCCCTTCATCTCCTCGGTGATGCGCGAGGTGTTCCTCACCGTGCCGACCCGCCTGAAGGAATCGGCCTATGCGCTGGGCTCGACCAAGTGGGAAGTGAGCTGGGACATCGTCCTGCCCTACACCCGCTCGGCGGTGATCGGCGGCGTCTTCCTCGGCCTCGGCCGCGCCCTCGGCGAGACCATGGCCGTGGCCTTCGTGATCGGCAACAGCGTGCGCCTGACGCCGTCGCTGCTGGAGCCGGGCACCACCATCGCCGCACTGATCGCCAACGATTTCGGCGAAGCCACCGAAACCTACCGCTCGGCGTTGCTGCTGCTGGGCTTCGTGCTGTTCATCGTCACCTTCGTGGTGCTCGCCATCGCCCGCCTGATGCTGCTGCGCCTGTCCCGCAAGGAGGGCAACTGATGTCCGCCGCCATGAAAACCAGCGACGCGCTGTACCTGCGCCGCCGCATCGTCAATGGCGCGGCGCTGCTGATGGCCTGTGCCACCGCCGCGTTCGGCCTGCTGTTCCTGGGCTGGATCCTGTGGACCCTGCTGTCCAAGGGCCTGCCGGGCATCAACCTGGACCTGTTCACCCGGATGACGCCGCCACCGATGCAGGAAGGCGGCCTGCTCAACGCCTTCTTCGGCAGTGCGGTGATGTGCGCTCTGGCCATCGCCATCGGCACCCCGCTGGGCGTGGCCGCCGGCACCTGGCTGGCCGAGTACGGCAATGCGCGCAAGGCCGGCACGGTGGTGCGCTTCGTCAACGACATCCTGCTGTCGGCGCCGTCGATCGTGCTGGGCCTGTTCGTCTACACCCTGTACGTGATGCAGACCGGCGGCAATTTCTCGGCCTTCGCCGGCGCGCTGTCGCTGGCCTTCATCGTGCTGCCGGTGGTCATCCGCACCACCGACGAGATGCTGCGGCTGGTGCCGGTGCAGATGCGCGAGGCGGCGCTGGCGCTGGGCGTGCCGCAGTGGAAGGTGATCGTGCAGGTGCTGTACCGCAGCGCCATGGCCGGCATCGTCACCGGCATCCTGCTCGCCCTGGCAAGAATCAGCGGCGAGACCGCGCCGCTGCTGTTCACCGCCTTCGGCAACCAGTACTGGAACAGCAACGTGTTCCAGCCGATGGCCTCGGTGCCGGTGGTGATGAACCAGTTCGCCGGCAGCCCCTATGAATCGTGGCAGGTGCTGGCCTGGGCCGGCGCCCTGGTGCTGACCGTGTTCGTGCTGCTGGTCAGCCTGTCCGCGCGCGGCCTGCTGCTGCGCAACCGCATCTCGAACGACTGATCCGAACGACCGACTTCCTTCCATGGACCTGCCCATGAACGACCTCACCAATGCCGTGCCGATGCAGCGCATCGCCGTGCCCTCCGCGCACCAGGACCTGCAGACCCCGGCACCGGTCAAGCTCGCCGCGCGCGGCCTGGACTTCTACTACGGCCAGTTCCATGCGTTGAAGAACATCAACCTGGAAATCCCGGAAAAGCGCGTCACCGCGCTGATCGGGCCGTCCGGCTGCGGCAAGTCCACCCTGCTGCGCATCTTCAACCGCATCTACGCGCTGTACCCCAAGCTCGAAGCCCGCGGCGAGGTGCTGCTGGACGGCGAGAACATCCTCTCGCCGAAATACCCGATGAACCGCCTGCGCTCCAAGGTCGGCATGGTGTTCCAGAAGCCGGTGCCGTTCCCGATGACCATCTTCGAGAACGTGGCCTACGGCATCCGCCACCACGAGAAGCTGTCCAAGGCCGACATGGCCGACCGCGTCGAGCACGCGCTGCGCCAGGGCGCGCTGTGGGACGAGGTCAAGGACAAGCTCGGCCAGAGCGCGCTGGGCCTGTCCGGCGGCCAGCAGCAGCGCCTGTGCATCGCCCGCGCGGTGGCGCTCAAGCCCGACGTGCTGCTGCTGGACGAGCCGACCTCGGCGCTGGACCCGATCTCCACCAGCCGCATCGAGCAGCTGGTCGAGGAACTCAAGAACGACTACACCATCGCCATCGTCACCCACAACATGCAGCAGGCCGCGCGCGTGTCCGACTACACCGCCTTCATGTACCTGGGCGACCTGATCGAGCACGACCGCACCGACGTGATCTTCTCCAACCCGTCCCGGCAGCAGACCGAGGACTACATCACCGGCAGATTCGGCTGAGGGCGCGCGCCTGGCCGCTGCCCCGCCGGCATCGGCCACGACCGCCAGGCCGCACCGCGCAGTCCACCGGCCACGCGCCCGGGCGCTGTCGCCGCCACGGCCGGCGCGAATCAGCTGACGATGCGGCAGCGGCGATCCGCCTCGAACAATCCACCTTCCGTACTCCTGCTTCCGTCATAGCCCAGAGACGCCCATGAACACCCATCCCAACGACCACATCGTGAGAAGCTACGACGAAGAACAGCACCGCCTGGTGGCCGAGATCGTGCGCATGGGCGAGATGTCCGTCGCCCAGCTCGAGGCCGCGCTGGACGTGATCGAGCGCCGCGACGAGAGCGCCGCGCGGCGCATCATCGCCAACGACGAGGCCATCGACGCGCTGGAGCAGCAGATCAGCCACGACGTGATGCGCCTGGCCCTGCGCGGCCCGATGGCGCGCGACCTGCGCGAGATCCTCGCCGGGCTGCGCATCCCGGCCGACATCGAGCGCATCGGCGACTACGCCGCCAACGTCGCCAAGCGCTCCATCGCGCTGGCCGCGGTACCGCCGCTGCCGCAGGTCCAGGGCCTGCGCGCCCTGGGCCGGCTCGCCGCGCAGCAGGTCCGGCGCGCGCTCGATGCCTATCGCGGCAACGACGCCGAGGCCGCCCAGGCGCTGCGCGAGGACGACGCCCGGCTGGACGCGCAGTACACCGCGCTGTTCCGCGAGCTGCTCACCTACATGATGGAAGACCCGCGCAACATCACCCCGTGCACGCACCTGCTGTTCATGGCCAAGAACCTGGAGCGGATCGGCGACCACGCCACCAACATCGCCGAGAACGTATGGTTCCTGGTCCACGGCGACGTGCCGCTGCCGCCGCGCGAGAAGCGCGACGAGACCAGTTCGGTGGATCACACCTGATACGCGAACGCCGGGCCAGGCCCGGCGTTCCGCGTGCGGCGTCGGTCAGTTGCCGGCGCTGCTCAAAGCCGCTGGCGCACCGCCTCGAACAGCGCCACGCCGGTGGCCACCGATACGTTGAGGCTTTCCACGTCGCCCGGCATCGGGATCCGCACCAGGCCGTCGCAGGTCTCGCGGGTCAGCCGGCGCAGGCCGTCGGACTCGCCGCCCATCACCAGCGCCACGTTGCCGCGCAGGTCCAGCTGGTGGATGGTCTGCTCCGCCTCGCCAGCCAGCCCGTACAGCCACACGCCCTGCTTCTGCAGGTCCTTCAGGCAACGCACCAGGTTGGTCACCGCCACCACCGGGATGCGGTCGGCCGCGCCAGCGCTGGTCTTGCGCACGGTGGCGTTGACCGGCGCGCTCTTGTCCTTGGGAATCACCACCGCGGTGACGCCGGCGGCGGCGGCGCTGCGCAGGCAGGCGCCGAGGTTGTGCGGGTCCTGCACCTCGTCCAGCACCAGCAGCAGCGCCTTGCCCTCGGCGGCCTCGACCAGCCCTTCCAGCTCGTTCTCGCCCCACAGCTTCGCCGCGGCGTAGCGCGCGACCACGCCCTGGTGGCGCACCTGCCCGGCCACGCCGCCCAGCGCCTGCGCGGCCACGCGGCGCACGTCGATGCCCTTGCGCCGCGCATTCTCCTCGATCTCCACCAGCCGCGCGTTCTTGCTGCCGGCCTCGATCAGCACCTCACGGACGTTGTCCGGGTCCTTCTCGATCGACGAAGCCACGGCATTGACGCCGACGATCCACTGGTTCTGCTTGCTCATTGCGACCGCGCGAAGGGGGAGTTGGGCGCGTAATGGTAGTGCATCGGCCCGGCCGGTACCGCGCCGGCTGAACGGACGCCCGCCGGCGGCCCGGAATTAACCCGCGTTAATGGGTTCCTGCGCCAGGCCTAACGCAGCGGCGCGCAGGGTGAAGGCGCTGGGGCGACCCTGCCGACCGCACTGCCGCCCGGCTCCATCGACACGACAGGAGCGCGATCATGACTGGCATACGCATTGCTCCGCCCATGGCCTGGGCCGTGCTGCTGGCGGGCACGCTGTCCGCGGCCGCCGCGGCCCAGGGCTACGACCCGGCGCACCCACACCCGCGCACCGGGCATCCACCGGTCGCCGGGCGCGAGCACGCGCCGGAAGCCTTCCGCGGCCCCCGCGGCTACCGCCCGGTCAGCCCGCCGCTGGGCTGGGACCGCCGCCCGGAGCGGATCGACCGTGACCACTTCAACCACAATTTCCGCGCCCACCGCCGTTATGGCATCGGCCCCTACCTGCCGCCGCCCGGCTGGGTGGAGCGCACCTGGTACTTCGGCGACCTGCTGCCGGATGCGTTCTTCGCGCCCGAATACCGGCTTGGCGACTACTGGCTGTTCAACCTGGAAACACCGCCGGTCGGCTGCGAATGGGTGCGCTACGGCCACGACGCGCTGTTGGTGGACCTGGGCAGCGGGCGGGTGGAACAGGTCGTCTACGGCCTGTTCTTCTGAGCGCCACGCGGCCCCGCGAGCGTGACGGCGACGGCCGGTGCAGGGCACCGGCCGTTGCGTGCCTCAGTACTTCTGCTTGGCGCGCTTGGCCGGCTTGCCGCGCGGCGGCAGCGGTGGCAGGCCCTGGTCCGCCGCGCTGGCGTCGCCATCGAGCCGCTCGACCAGGCGGAAGTCGATCTTGCGGTCCTCCATGCTGGCCTTGAGCACCAGGATGCGCACCCGGTCGCCCAGCCGGAACTGGTTGCCGCGACGGTCGCCGGTAAGCGTCTTGCGCATCGGATCGAACTGGTAGTAGTCGTGCGGCAGCTGGGTGACGTGCACCAGCCCGTTGACCTTGGATTCGTCCAGCTCCACGAACAGCCCGAAGCTGGTCACGCCGCTGATGACGCCATCGAACTGGCCGCCGACGTGCTTCTCCATCCAGGCCGCGCGGAACCGCTCGTCCACCTCGCGCTCGGCTTCGTCGGCACGGCGCTCGCGCTCGGAGCACTGCAGCGCCAGCGCCGCCATCTCGCGCGGCGTGTAGGTGTACTTGTCGCGCGGGCCGCCGGTGAGCGCGTACTTGATGGCACGGTGCACCAGCAGGTCCGGATAGCGCCGGATCGGCGAGGTGAAGTGCGCGTAGGCCTCCAGCGCCAGGCCGAAGTGGCCGTTGTTGTCCGGCGAGTACACCGCCAGCGACTGGCTGCGCAGCAGCACCGACTCCAGCAGCGCCGCGTCCGGGCGCTCGCGTACCTTCTTCAGCAGCCGGGTGTAGTCGCCCGGCTGCACCTTGCTCCACGCCGGCAGGCTCAGCTTGAATTCCTTGAGGAACTCCAGCAGGTCGGCGAACTTGGATTCCGGCGGCCGCTCGTGCACCCGGAACGGCGCCGGGATGTGGGTCGCAAGCAGGTAGCGCGCGGCCTCGACGTTGGCCGCGATCATGCACTCCTCGATCAGCTTGTGCGCGTCGTTGCGCACCAGCATGCCGGCCTGGGTGACCTCGCCGCGGTTGTCCAGCACGAAGCGCACTTCCGAGGACTCGAACTCGATCGCGCCACGGCGTTCGCGCGCCTTGGCCAGGATGCGGTACAGCTGGTGCAGGCTCTGGATCTGCGGCAGCAGCGGGCCGATGAAGGCCTTGGCGTCGGCGTCGTCCTCGCCCACCGCGTTCCACACCTGGGTGTAGGTCAGGCGCGCATGCGAGTTCATCACCGCCTCGTAGAAGCGCGACTGCACCACCTCGCCCTTGCGGTCCACCTGCATGTCGCAGACGAAGCACATGCGGTCTTCCTTCGGCCGCAGCGAGCAGATGCCGTTGGACAGCGTCTCCGGCAGCATCGGCACCACGTAGCCGGGGAAGTACACCGAGGTGGCGCGCCTGAGCGCCTCATCGTCCAGCGGCGTGCCCGGACGCACGTAGTGCGAGACGTCGGCGATGGCTACCACCAGCCGGAAGCCGTCCCGGTTCGGCTCGCAGAACACCGCGTCGTCGAAGTCCTTGGCGTCCTCGCCGTCGATGGTCACCAGCGGCAGCGCGCGCAGGTCCACGCGGGTGCCGATCATCGTCGGGTCCACCGTCATCGGGATCGCCGTCGCCTCGTCCAGCACCTCCGGCGGGAACTCATGCGGCAGGTCGTGGCCGTGGATGGCGGTTTCCACCACCAGCGACGGGGTCAGCTTGTCGCCGAGCACGGCAATGACCCTGCCGATCGGCGGGCGCCGCGTATCCGGCGCCTGGGTCAGTTCGCACACCACCAGCTGGCCGTCCTTCGCACCGCCGGTGGCGTCGGCCGGGATCTGGATGCTGCGCTGGATGCGCTTGTCGTCGGGCACCACGTAGTTGATGCCCAGCTCCACGCTGAAGTTGCCGATCAGGCGGTTGACGCCACGCTCGAGCACGCGCGCGATGCTGCCTTCGCGGCGGCCGCGGCGGTCGATGCCGGTGACATTGGCCAGCGCGCGGTCGCCATGCATGACCTTGCGCATCTCGTACGGCGGCAGGAACAGGTCGTCGCCGCCCTCGTCCGGGCGCAGGAAGCCGAACCCTTCCGGGTTGGCGATGACCACGCCGGGAATCAGGTTGGTGACCAGCACCGGGGCGAAGCCACCGCGGCGGTTCTGCACCAGCTGCCCGTCGCGCACCATCGCACCCAGGCGCTTGGCCAGCGCGTCGGCGCGCTCCGGTTCGGTCAGGCCGAGCCGCGCGCCGATCTCCTCGGCGTTCTGCGGTCCGTCGCAGCGGTCCAGCAGCTGCAGGATCGCCTCGCGGCTGGCAATGGGCTGGGCGTAGCGCTCGGCTTCGCGCGCGGCATAGGGGTCGTCGAGGACAGCGGCCGGCGCCGGCCGCGAGCGGCCACGCACGAAACTCTTCGGTGGCGCGCTGTCGCGGGATTTGCCGCGGCCGCCCTTGGCGGGCGTGGCCAGGCTCTCCGGCATCCACGGCGGCAGCTTGGCCGACTTGCGGGGCGTGCCCGGCTTTGCGCCGGGGGCGGACTTGGGGGCCTTGCCGGCCCCGGGGGTCTTTTTGTTTTTCATCAGCCCCCATGGTACCCGCTGCGGCGTGGATGAAGTGCGTACGCCACGCGGCCGCCGCCATCCCGAAACACGTTGACAAACCTAGGCACGGTCAGCAGAATTACCGGCTCGGATCGCCCAGGTGGCGGAATTGGTAGACGCACTAGTTTCAGGTACTAGCGGGTAAAACCGTGGAGGTTCGAGTCCTCTCCTGGGCACCACGATTCGAGACGAAGAAACCCGCGCAAGCGGGTTTTTTGTTGCCCGCGCCAGGCCCGTGCCCGGGCCGCACGCGGCGGCCTGCGCCGGGGACCGGAACCGAGGCATGCCGCCCGTGGCGCGGGCGACGGAAGGCCGTGGCCCGCACCGCATTTTGTTGTTGACGCCCCTGCCAATGCCCTGCATAATTCCGCTCCTGAGTCGCCCAGGTGGCGGAATTGGTAGACGCACTAGTTTCAGGTACTAGCGGGTAAAACCGTGGAGGTTCGAGTCCTCTCCTGGGCACCACGACTCAACAGATCAAACCCGCGAAAGCGGGTTTTTTCGTATCTGCGGCCGCGTGCGCCATGTTGCGTGCGATTCCCTGGAAAGCGGCTGCACGCGCTCCACTCCATGACGCTTCGGGCGGCCATCGACAGGCGGCGCCCGTGCACGCTTCCGCTTCGGCGCGCACGCCCTGCATCGCACGCGTCCTTTCCTGCGCCATCGGCTGCACCCTGCGTGCGAACGCCTGCACGAAGCGTTGACACCGCGTCCGGCCATCGGCACAATTGCCGCCCTGAGTCGCCCAGGTGGCGGAATTGGTAGACGCACTAGTTTCAGGTACTAGCGGGTAAAACCGTGGAGGTTCGAGTCCTCTCCTGGGCACCACGACTCAACAGATCAAACCCGCGAAAGCGGGTTTTTTCGTATCTGCGGTCCGCTGCGACTCCGTCGGCGTTGCGTCCAGCCCAGCAACCCTGCCCGGATACGACGATCCCCGCCTTGCCGGCGGGGATCGCGGTGACTCAATGGCCGCCGGCTCTGGCCGCGCCGGCACCGGCGCCGAACGGCGGCTTGGCCAGCCACAGGAACGCGATGATCGCCAGGAAGGTCCAGCCCAGCAAGTAGAAGATGTCGTTGAAGCCCATCTGCGAGGCCTGGTGGTCGATCATGCTGTTCAACAGCGCCGCGCCGTGCTGCAGGTCGCCACGCCCCATCGCCAGCACCTGCTCCTGCATGCCCGGCGTATACGCCGAGACGTGCTCGGTCAGGTGCGCATGGTGCTGCTGGGTGCGGTGTGCCCACAGCCAGGTGGTCAGCGACGCGGCGAAGCTGCCGCCCAGCGTGCGCAGGAAGGTGGCCAGGCCCGAGCCGGCGGCGATCTCGCGCCCGTCCAGGTCCGACAGCAGGATCTGCAGCACCGGCATGAAGAACAGGGCCACGCCCACGCCCATGATCAGCTGCACCCCGGCCACGTGCTGGAAGTCGACCTGCAGGTTGAAGCCCGAGCGCATGAAGCTGGTCAACGACAGGAACACGAAGGCGATGGAGGCGAGCATGCGCATGTCGTAGCGCGACGCGTACTTGCCCACCAGCGGCGCCAGGATCACCGGCAGCACGCCGATCGGCGCCGTCGCCAGGCCCGCCCAGATCGCGGTGTAGCCCATGTCGCGCTGCAGCCACAGCGGCATCATCAGCGCCACGCTGAAGAACGCCGCGTACGCCACCACCATCGCCAGGGTACCGGCGCGGAAGTTGCGGTGGCGGAACAGGCGCAGGTCGACGATGGGGTCCTTGTCGGTCAGTTCCCAGATCAGGAACACCGCCAGCGAGACCACCGCCACGCACGACAGCACCACGATCTTGGTCGAGGCGAACCAGTCCTCGTCGTTGCCCAGGTCCAGCACCAGCTGCAGCGCGCCGACGCCGATCACCAGGGTGACCAGGCCGACGTAGTCCATCTTCGGCGTGTCGATGTGCTCGGGCCGGCCCTTGAGCTGGCTGCCGACCACCAGCGCCGCGAAGATGCCCAGCGGCACGTTGATCAGGAAGATCCATTCCCAGCTGTAGTTGTCGGTGATCCAGCCACCGAGGATCGGCCCGCAGATCGGCGCGACCACCGTGATCATGGCCAGCAGCGCCAGTGCCTGGCCGCGTTTCTCGCGCGGGTAGATCGACACCAGCAGCGACTGCGTGATCGGGTACATCGGACCGGCGACGAACCCCTGCAGCGCACGCGACAGCACCAGCATGCCCATGCTCTGGGCCAGGCCGCACAGCAGCGAGGTGATGACGAAGGCCAGCGTCGCCCACACGAACAACCTGCGCTCGCCGAAACGGCGGCTGAGCCAGCCGGTCAGCGGCAGCGCGATGGCGGTGCTGACCGCGAACGAGGTGATCACCCAGGTCGCCTGCTGCGAACTGGCGCCGAGGTTGCCGGCGATGGTCGGCAACGAGACGTTGGCGATGGTGGTGTCGAGCACCTGCATGAACGAAGCCATCGCCAGGCCGATGGTGCACAGCGCCACGCTGGGCGGTGCGAAACCGGCGGCCGGCTGCGGCAGGGCCGGAGCTTGAGCGGACATGCGTGGCGACCTCAGCCGGCCTGGGCCTGGCGCGGCAGGTTGTCGTGGATGATCCGCGCGATCGCCGCATCGGCATCATGCAGCTGCCTGGCGTAGACGTCGGTGTCGAACACGTTGCCCTTGGCCGGCGTGGCCGGCAGCACCTCGCCCTTCTGGTCGCGCAGGCTCACCTCGGCCTTCATCGACAGGCCGATGCGCAGCGGATGCTCGGCCAGCTGCCTGGCATCGATGGCGATGCGCACCGGTACGCGCTGCACGATCTTGATCCAGTTGCCGCTGGCGTTCTGCGCCGGCAGCAGCGAGAACGCCGACCCGGTCCCCAGCCCGAGGCTGGTGATGCGGCCCTTGTACTTCACGTCGCCGCCGTACAGGTCCGAGCGCAGCTCCACTTCCTGGCCCAGGCGCATGTGCCGCAACTGGGTTTCCTTGAAGTTGGCATCCACCCACATCTGCTCGGCAGGCACCACCGCCATCAGCGCGGTGCCCGGCTGCACGCGCTGGCCGACCTGCACCGAGCGTCGCGCGACATAACCGGCGACCGGCGCGACGATACCGGCGCGGGCGTTGTTGAGCCACGCCTGGCGCAGCTGCGCGGCGGCGGCCTTCACGTCAGGCTGGGTGGCGACCACGGTGTCGTCGACCAGCGCGCGGCTGCGCTCCACCGTCTCGCGCGAACCGGCCACAGCGGCTTCGGCCGCGGCCAGCTCATCGCGGGCATGGGCCAGTTCCTCGTTGGAGATCGCGCCGCTGGCAGCCAGATCACGGCGCCGGGCGAAGTCCTCGCGCACGCGCCGCAGGGTGACCTGGCGGGCGTTCAGGTCGGCCTGCGCGCCCTCCACGGTGCGGTACAGGCCACGGACCTGGCGCACGGTGCGGGCCAGATTGGCTTCGGCCTGCTGCAGCGCCACCTCGGTGTCGGCCGGGTCCAGCTGCACCAGCAGCTGGCCCTGCTCGACGCGCATGCCGTCGTCGGCGGCGATGGCGACCACGGTGCCGGCCACCTGCGGGGTGATCTGCACCTGGTTGCCCTGCACGTAGGCGTCGTCGGTTTCCTCGAACCAGCGGCCGAAGGCGAAGTACCACAGCGCGAACGCCGCCAGCAGCAGGATGATGATGGCAAGCAGTCCGCGCAGCAGCCGGCCACGGCGGCTGCCAACGACGGGGGCTTCAGGAGTGTGGGTCTGGCTCATGGGGTGTTTCTCAGGAATGCGGGGACACGGAGGAGGAGGAAGACGCCGGGGCGGCAACGCCGTCGGCCGGCGGCGCGTAACCGCCACCCAGGGCCTGGGCCAGCCGCGCCGCGGCCAGCAGCTGCTGCGAATGCAGCGTGGCCAGCGCCTGCTGCGCACCGAGCAGCTGCGACTGCGCGGACAGCACGTCCAGGTAATTGCCGATGCCGGCGCGGTAACGCTGGCCGGCCAGCTCGAAGGCCGAGCCGGCGGTGGCCACCGCCTGCTGCTGCGACTGCACCTGCTGTTCGAGCGAGCGCACCGCGTTGACCTGGTCGGCCACCTCGCGCAGCGCATCGACCAGCGCCTGGTTGTAGCCGGCCACCGCCAGGTCGTACTGGGCGTCGGCACCGGACAGGCCGGCGCGAAGGCGCCCGCCCTCGAAGATCGGCAGGCTCAGCGCCGGGCCGAGGTAGGCGAAGGTCGAACCGCTCCTGAGCAGGTCGCCGACGTTGGGCGCGACCACGCCGGCCAGCGCGGTCAGGTTGAAGCTGGGGTAGAACCGGGCCTTGGCGACCTTGATCTGCTTGCCGGCCGCTTCCACGCGCCAGCGCGCGGCGACGATGTCCGGGCGCCGTCCGAGCAGTTCGCTGGGCAGCACGCCCGGCAGTTGCAGCGCGGCCACGTCCAGCGCCTGCGGACGGGCGATGGCCAGGCCGCGGTCCGGGCCCTGACCCAGCAGCGCTGCCAGTGCGGTGCGCGCGGCGTCTATCTGCTGCTGCGCGGCCTGCAGCTGCTGCTGCGCGGCGGGAATGCGGGCTTCGGCCTGCCGCACCTGCAGGTCGCTGTCGATGCCGGCGGCGCGGCGCTGGCGCACCAGCTGCAGGGCCTTGCGCGCACGCTCCAGTTCCTGCTCGGCGATGTCGTGGGCGCGCCAGGCCCGGTCCAGTTCGACATAGGCCTGGACGATGCCCGAGGCCAGCTTCAGGCGCGCGGCCTGGGCATCGACGGCCGCGGCATGCACCGTGTCCACCGCCGCTTCCCAGCTGGCGCGCTTGCCGCCCCACAGGTCGAAGCCATAGCTGAGATCGAATGCGACCTGGCTACTGCCCATGTAGCGGCCGCCGAGCTCCTCGCCGACCATCGATTCGGGCAGGCGCACGCCGGTGTAGCCGCCGGAGACGGACAGGCTGGGCAGGCGGTCGGCGCGGGCGACGCCGGCCTGGGCCTGGGCCTGGCGCAGGCGCGCATCGGCCGCATCCAGGCTGGGATGGCCGGCCAATGCCTCGGCCACCAGCGCATCCAGCTGCGGGTCGCCGAAGGCGCGCCACCAGTCGCTGGCCGGGAACCCGGCCACCGACAGGTCGCTGGTCGCCAGGGTGCGTTCGCTGTGCAGGCTGTCGGCATCGAGCAGCCGCCCCTGCGGCTGCAGGCCGCCGCTGCTGGCGCAGGCCGCGAGCGCCAGCACCAGCGTTGCCGGCAACAGCGTCCGGCCACGGCGGCGCAGGGAGGGGGAGAGGGAAGAGAGGGTCATGGGGGCGTCAGGGAGTCGCGGATGCGGGTGAGAAGGGACATCAGCTGCTCGCGTTCGTCGGGGCTCAGGTCACGCATCGCGTAATCCATCACCGCGTCGCCGCGTTTCTTGAGCCGCGCGCACAGCTCGCGGCCCTGCTCGGTCAGCACGATCTGCAGTGCGCGCCGGTCCTGCGCATGCGCTTCGCGGCGCACGCAGCCCAGCGATTCGAGCTTGTCCAGCAGGCGGGTCACCGCGCTGGGTACCTGGTCCAGCGCCTGCGCCAGTTCGTTGGCGGTGCACGGGGCCATGTGCGCCAGCGTCTTCAGGCCCACGAAATGGGTGAAGCCGATGCCGATGTTCTCTTCGGCCATCGAGGCGTCGAGCTGCCGGGCCAGGCCATCGCGCGTCTGGCGCAGCAGCAGGCCGAAGCTGGGGGGATTGGAGGTCGCGCAGATCATGGGCGGGGATTTTATTCCATCCGGAATAATTCTCAATGGAAATATTCCATCCGGCATGAAATGCGCTGTTGCAGCACTGGATCAATCCCGCCCCCTGGCGGGCCGGGGCACGGCCCGTGGCTTGGCATCCCCGACCGCATCCGGATAATCACCGGCTCGCGGGGGCGACGGCCGTCGCCGCCCCCCAGCACCAGGTAACAGCCCCGCATGACCGAACTCGTACGCCCCGCCTTCCACGGCTTCGAGCAGCAGCCGCTGCGCGAGTACGCCGAGCGCGCCTATCTCGACTACTCCATGTACGTGGTACTGGACCGCGCCCTGCCCTTCATCGGCGACGGGCTCAAGCCGGTGCAGCGCCGCATCATCTATTCGATGAGCGAGCTGGGCCTGAACGCCGCGTCCAAGCCGAAGAAGTCCGCGCGCACCGTCGGCGACGTGATCGGCAAGTACCACCCGCACGGCGACAGCGCCTGCTACGAGGCGCTGGTGCTGATGGCCCAGCCGTTCTCCTACCGCTACCCGCTGATTGACGGCCAGGGCAACTTCGGCTCCAGCGACGACCCCAAGTCGTTCGCGGCCATGCGCTATACCGAATCCAAGCTGACTCCGATCGCCGAAGTGCTGCTGGGCGAACTGGGCCAGGGCACCACCGACTGGTCGCCCAACTTCGACGGCACGCTGGAGGAGCCGAGCTGGCTGCCGGCGCGGCTGCCGCACCTGCTGCTCAACGGCACCACCGGCATCGCCGTGGGCATGGCCACCGACGTGCCGCCGCACAACCTGAACGAGATCGTCAGCGCGCTGGTGCGGCTGATCGACGACCCGGACGCCAGCGTCGCCGACCTGTGCGAGCACGTGAAGGGCCCGGACTACCCGACCACCGCCGAGATCATCACCCCGGCCAGCGACCTGCGGCAGCTCTACGAGACCGGCAATGGCAGCGTGCGTGCCCGCGCCACGTTCCAGAAGGAAGCCAGCAACATCGTCATCACCGCGCTGCCGCACCAGGTGTCGCCGTCCAAGGTGATCGAGCAGATCGCCCAGCAGATGCGCGCCAAGAAGCTGCCCTGGCTGGAGGACATCCGCGACGAATCCGACCACGCCAACCCGGTGCGCGTGGTACTGATCCCGCGCTCCAGCCGCGTCGACGCCGAGCAGCTGATGGGCCACCTGTTCGCCACCACCGACCTGGAGAAGAGCTACCGGGTCAACCTCAACGTCATCGGCCTGGACGGCCGCCCGCAGGTCAAGAACCTGCGGCAGCTGCTGGGCGAGTGGCTGCGCTTCCGCCAGGACACCGTCACCCGCCGCCTCAACCACCGGCTGCAGAAGGTCGAGCGCCGCCTGCACCTGTTGGAAGGCCTGCTGGTGGCCTTCCTCAACCTGGACGAGGTGATCCGCATCATCCGCACCGAGGATGAGCCGAAGCCGGCGCTGATCGCCCGCTTCGGCCTGTCCGAGGACCAGGCCGAGTACATCCTGGAGACCAAGCTCAAGCAGTTGGCGCGCCTGGAGGAAATGAAAATCCGCGGCGAGCAGGACGAACTGGCCGCCGAGCGCGAGAAGATCCTGTCCATCCTCGGCAGCGCCGCCAGGCTCAGGAAACTGGTCAAGGACGAACTGCTGGCCGACGCAAAGAAGTTCGGCGACGCGCGCCGTTCCCCGCTGGTGCAGCGCGATGCCGCCCAGGCCATCGACGAGACCGAACTGGTGGCCAGCGAACCGGTCACCGTGGTGCTGTCGGAAAAGGGCTGGGTGCGCGCGGCCAAGGGCCATGACGTGGACGCCGCCGGCCTGTCCTACCGCGAAGGCGACAGCCTGCTGGCGGCGGTGCGCGGGCGCAGCACCCAGCAGGTGGCGTTCCTCGACAGCGAGGGCCGCGCCTACTCCACGCCGGCGCATACCCTGCCCTCGGCACGCGGCAACGGCGAGCCGCTGACCGGCCGCTTCTCGCCGGCCGCCGGCAGCAGTTTCGTCACCCTGGCCAGCGGCGACAACGACACCCGTTTCGTGCTCGCCTCCTCGCACGGCTATGGCTTCGTCACCCGCTTCGAGAACCTCACCGGCCGCAACAAGGCCGGCAAGGCCATGCTCAACCTGTCCCCCGGTGCGGCGGTGCTGCAGCCGATGGTGGTGGCCAACCCGCAGGCCGATCGCATCGTCGCGGTCACCAGCGCCGGCAACATGCTTGCCATCCCGGCCACCGAACTGCCCGAGCTGGACAAGGGCAAGGGCAACAAGATCATCGAGATCCCCAAGGCCAAGCTCGCCACCGAACGCGTGGTCGCGGTGGTCGCGGTATCGCCGGGCGCCACCCTGCAGGTCCGCAGCGGCCAGCGCACCATGAACCTGTCGTTCAAGGAACTGGATGCGTACGTGGGTGCGCGGGCCTCGCGAGGACACTTGTTGCCGAGGGGGTGGCAGAAGGTCGAGGGGCTCGACGTCCAGTAAGCCGGTTCACTGGCGCGCAGCAGCGTGGCCGGCATCGTCGTCGCCATGTGCATGCGTGGCGCGGCAGAAAGTCGAGGGACTCGACGTCCAGTAAGCCGGTTCACTGGCGCGCGGCGGCGCGGCCGACATCGTCGTCGCCATGTGCATGCGTGGCGCGGCAGAAAGTCGAGGGACTCGTCGTCCAGTAAGCCGGTTCACTGGCGCGCGGCGGCGCGGCCGGCATCGTCGTCGCCATGTGCATGCGTGGCGCGGCCTGGACCGGCAGCAGGCCGTTTCACCGCTGCGCGGCATGGCGATCCATACTGTGCAGCGGCCATGGCAACAACCGCCGAATCCGTTCTACAGGGAACCCCATGACGACACCGCACGATACCCCAGCGCAGAGCACCTGCCCCGAATGCCATGGCGACAATCTGTATGCCCATGGCGGCGTCAATGCCCGCGGTGGCTACGGCCCCGACCTGCTGCCCGGCGCCAGCGGCGTGTTCGCCAGTGCCAAGATGCGCAGTGTCGTCTGCCGCGATTGCGGTCTGGTCCGCTTCTACGCCGGCAACGAGGCGTTGGCCCGGATCACCCCCGAGAACGGCTGGCGCAAGACCCGCTGAGGAGCCCCCCCATGCAACCCGATTTCTGGCTGCAACGCTGGCAACAGGGACAGATCGGCTTCCACCGCGACCAGGTGATGCCGCTGCTGCAGGAACACTGGCCATCGCTGCAGGTGGCGACCGGCAGCCGGGTACTGGTGCCGTTGTGCGGCAAGAGCCTGGACATGCATTGGCTGGCCGCGCAGGGCTACCGCGTGCTCGGCGTCGAGCTCTCGCCGCTGGCGGTGCAGCAGTTCTTCGACGAGGCCGGGCTGCGGCCCGAACGCCGCAGCAGCGCGCTGGGCGAGCATTTCAGCGCCGGACCGATCGAGATCCTCCTCGGCGACGCCTTCACCCTCGACGACCAGACCCTGGCCGGCATCGCCGGGCTCTACGACCGCGCCGCGCTGATCGCGTTGCCGCCGGCGTTGCGCCAGCGCTATCGCGACACCGTATACATGCGGCTGCCGGCCGGCTGCCGCGCGCTGCTGATCACCCTCGAGTACCCGCAGGCGGAGAAGGCCGGCCCGCCGTTCTCGGTGGCGCAGGCGGAAGTGGACGCGTTCGCGCCGTCCTGGCAGGTGGAACTGGCCGAGCGCCGCGACATCCTGGCGCACGAGCCCGGCTTCCGCGCCGAAGGCGTGAGCGCGCTGTCCACCGCGGTCTACCGCATGCGGCGCAACGCCGGCTGAAATTCCGCCCCGCATGAACGCAAAAGGCCGGGAATCCCCGGCCTTGCCTGCGCGATGCGTCCGTCGCGGCTCAATGCGCCGGCGTGCCCTTCGCGTCGATCTTGCTGGCCTGGTACAGCTCCAGGCCGATGCGCCGGATCAGGCCCAGCTGCTGTTCAAGCCACCAGGCATGGTCTTCCTCGGTGTCGCGCAGCTGCGCGATCAGGATGTCGCGGCTGACATAGTCGCCGTGCGACTCGCACAGCTTGACCGCCGCGGCCAGGTTGGCGCGCACCTGGTACTCGGTCTGCAGGTCCTTCTCCAGCATCTCGACCACGCTCTTGCCGGGGGCGAAGACGGGCGGACGCATGTCCGGGTCGCCGCCCAGGAACAGGATCCGCCGCAGCAGCGCGTCGGCGTGCCCGGTTTCCTCTTCCATCTCGTGGCCGATGCGCTCGTACAGCGCATGCAGGCCCTGGTCTTCGTAACGGCGGGAATGGATGAAGTACTGGTCGCGCGCGGCCAGTTCGCCGCGCAGCAGCTCCTTCAGGCATTCGATGACTTCCGGGTGTCCCTGCATGGGGGTGCTCCTGATGTTCGTATGCGCACAGGATGCCCGATCCGGGGCGGCGATGATCTAATCGGAATCAGTTTCAGTTGCGCCCTGCGTGCGGCAGCGCCCTCCCCTACAATCGCCCTTTCCTGGGACCGGGGGAGAGGCGCATGAGGCGCTGGCTGCTGCGTTCGCTGTGGGTGCTGCTGGGGCTTTCGATCCTTGTGCCGGGTGGTATCTGGCTGCTGCTGCGCGGCAGCCTGCCGGAACTGGACGGCGAGCTCGCCCTGCCCGGGCTGTCGGCCCCGGTCCAGGTGCAGCGCGACGGCAACGGCATGGTCACGGTGGATGCCGCAGACGAGCGCGACATGGCCCGCGCGCTGGGCTATGTGCATGCGCAGGAACGCTTCTTCGAAATGGACCTGATGCGGCGCTCGGCCGCCGGCGAACTGTCCGAACTGTTCGGCGCCAATGCCCTGCCGCTGGACCGGCGCATGCGCGTGCACCGCCTGCGCACGCGCGCGCACGACGACCTGGACATCGCCCTGGGCGACCGCCGCGCGGTGCTCGAGGCCTACCGCGACGGCGTCAACGCCGGGCTGGCGGCGCTGCCGGTACGGCCCTGGCCCTACCTGCTGCTGCGCCAGCGGCCGCGCGCCTGGAGCCTGGAGGACTCGGTGCTGGCCGGGCTGGCGATGTACGCCGACCTGCAGGACCCCGGCAACAGCCGCGAGCTGGCCCTGGCCCGCATCCGCGAGGTGGTACCGCCCGCGCTCTACGCCCTGCTCGCGCACGACGGCAGCAGCTGGGATGCGCCGCTGTTCGGCGCCGCGCGCGGCGATGCGCCGCTGCCCGATGCCGCGACGCTGGACCTGCGCCAGCTGGCCGGCGGTGGCGGCGGCGACGCCACGGCCGCCCGCCTTGCCCGCACCCCCGCGCCGCTGCGGGACAGCGGGATCGGCGGGCCACCGGTGGCGGCCGACAGCTCGCCGGGCAGCAACAACTTCGCCGTCGCCGGCGCGCTCACCCGCGATGGCCGCGCGATCCTGGCCGACGACATGCACCTGGCCCTGCGCGCGCCCAACCTCTGGTTCCGCGTGCGCCTGCGCCATCCCGATGCGTCCGCGCCGGGCGGCAAGGTCGACGTGGCCGGCTTCAGCCTGCCCGGGCTGCCGGTGGTCATCGTCGGCAGCAATACCCACGTCGCCTGGGGCTTCACCAACAGCTACATCGACACCGCCGATTTCGCACGCCTGCCGGCCACCGCGCCGTTGCGCGAGTATCGCGAGACCATTGCCGTGGCCGGTGCGCCGGCCGACACCCTGGTCGTGCGCGAAAGCGACTGGGGCCCGGTGCTGCATGAAAACGCCGATGGCAGCCGGCTGGCGCTGCGCTGGACCGCGCAGCTGCCGGGCGCGGTGCGCCTGGACTTCGCCGACATGGCCCGCGCCGCCGACCTGGACGCCGCACTGGCAGTGGCCGACCGCGCCGGCATTCCCGCGCAGAACCTGCTGCTGGCCGACCGCCATGGCCGCATCGCCTGGCGGCTGGTCGGCGCACGCCCGGATCGCAGCGGGACGTGCACCGCCGACGGCATCGCCAACATGCCCGACGCGCCGTTGCCGCCCGACACGTCGCCCTTCAACGAGCCCTGCCATCCGTGGCCGTTGCGCACGGATCAGGCCCCGTCGCTGGTCGATCCCGCCAACCACCGCCTGTGGACCGCCAATGGCCGCGTGCTCGACGGCGCCATGCTGGCCGGGGCCGGCGATGGCGGCTACGACCTGGGCGCGCGGGCACGCCAGGTCCGCGATGGCCTGTTCGCGCGCGAACAGTTCGACGAGCGCGACCTGCTCGCCATCCAGCTCGACGATCGTGCCGTGCTGATGGAGCGCTGGTGGAAACTGCTGCGCGCCACCGTCGAGCACAGCGACGATCCGGCGCTGCGCCGGCTGGAAGCGGCCAGCCGCCAGTGGGACGGCCGCGCCGCGGTCGAATCGGCCAGCTACCGCATCGCCCGCGGCTTCCGCGGCATCACCCTGGACACGCTGGAAACCGGCCTCCTGGCCCCTGCGCGCCAGCGGCTGGGCGAGGACTTCGTGGCGCCGCGCCTGCCGCAACTGGAAGGCGTGGCCTGGCCGCTGCTGGAACAGCGCCCGCCGCACCTGCTGCCACCGCCGTTCAAGCGCTGGGACGAACTGCTGGCGCACAGCGCGCGGCAGCTGGAAGCGGACCTGGCTGCACAGGGCGACGACCTCGGCGCGCGTACCTGGGGCGAGCGCAACACCGCCGCCATCTGCCATCCGCTGTCGCGCGCGTTGCCCGCCCTGTTCAAGCGCTGGCTGTGCATGCCGGCGCAGGCATTGCCCGGCGACGGCAACATGCCGCGGGTACAGACGCCGGACTTCGGCGCATCCGAGCGCATGGTGGTCTCGCCCGGCTTCGAGGCCGACGGCATCGTGCACATGCCCGGCGGCCAGAGCGGACATCCGCTGTCGCCGTTCTGGGGCGCCGGCCACGACGACTGGGTACAGGGCCGGCCGACACCGTTCCTGCCCGGCGCCACCACCCACACCCTGGTACTGCGCCCGCGCTGAAACAGCGCGGGCGGCATGCCGGCCCGCAGGGCGACGGGGCTATTCCAGGCGCACCGTCCACTCGATCTCGAGCATGTCCTCCGCGTTGAACAGGCGGCTGACCTGCACCCAGCTCGCGGCCGGGTACCTGCCGTCGGCGAAGAACGCCTTGCGCGCGGGAATGGCCTTGACCAGTGCATCCATGTCGGTGGTATACGCGGTTTCCTTCACCACCTGGCTGCTGTCGGCACCGAACCGCTGCAGGATCTTCGTGAGCGCGCCATAACACGCCTGTACCGCCGCCTGCATGTCCTGCCCGCGGCAGGGCACGCCGGAGACATGCAGGGTGTCGCCGTCGCGCACCACGCCGGCATAGCCGATATCCGCTTCCCAGCTGCCCAGCGCGTGGCGCTCCAGCGGCACCTCCGCGGCAGCGGCAGGCGCAGCGCACAACAGACCGGACACCAGCAACGAATACGCACGCATCGAAGAACCCCCTTGAGCGCAACAGTGAGATGAGCGGCAGCGGCTCCGGGCAGGGACCGCCGTCGTCGCGATGGATACGGACGCGCCGGCTCCAGGGACAGACGCGCCGTGCGATGAGGAAAGACCGGCGGCGCAGCAGCGCGCCGCCGCCCTGCTCATCCCGCCAGCGCCTGCGCGTGCACGCCGGCCACCGCGCGGCCGGACGGGTCGGCCATGGCCGCGAAGCTCGCGTCCCAGGCGATCGCCGCCGGCGAGGAACAGGCGATGGACTTGCCGCCCGGTACCGTCTCGGCCGCGGCCGGGGTCGGATAGAACTGCTCGAACAGGCTGCGGTAGTAGTACGCCTCCTTGGTCTGCGGCGGGTTGTACGGGAAGCGCTTGTCGGCGGCGGCCAGCTCGCGGTCGCTCACCTGCGCCTCGGCATGCGCCTTCAGCCCATCGATCCAGCCGTAGCCGACGCCATCGCTGAACTGCTCCTTCTGCCGCCACAGGATTTCCTTCGGCAGGTAGCCCTCGAACGCCTCTCGCAGCACCGCTTTCTCGATGCGGCCGCTGGCCTTGTCCACCATCTTGTGGCTGGCGTCCATGCGCATCGCCACGTCGAGGAAGGCGCGGTCCAGGAACGGCACGCGCGGCTCCACGCCCCAGGCCATCATCGATTTGTTGGCGCGCAGGCAGTCGTAGTTGTTGAGCGCGTCGAGCTTGCGCACCAGCTCCTCGTGGAACTCGCGCGCGTTCGGCGCCTTGTGGAAGTACAGGTAGCCGCCGAAGATCTCGTCGCTGCCCTCGCCGGACAGCACCATCTTCACCCCCATCGCCTTGATCCGCCGCGCCAGCAGGAACATCGGCGTGGAGGCGCGGATGGTGGTGACGTCGTAGGTCTCGATGTGGCGGATCACTTCCGGCAGCGCGTCCAGGCCTTCCTCGAAGGTGTACTCGAAGCCGTGGTGCACGGTGCCGAGCATGTCGGCGGCGATCTTCGCCGCGGCCAGGTCGGGCGACCCGGCAAGGCCGATGGCGAAGCTGTGCAGGCGCGGCCACCAGGCCTCGCTGCGGTCGCCATCCTCGATGCGATGGCGTGCGTAGCGCGCGGCCACCGCCGCCACCAGCGACGAATCCAGGCCGCCGGACAGCAGCACGCCATAGGGCACGTCGGTCATCAGCTGGCGGTGCACCGCGGCCTCGAAGGCTTCGCGCAGTTCCTGCCGGGACACCTCAACGCCCTGCACCGCGTCGTAGTCGCGCCACGGCCGCTCGTAGTACCGGGTCAGCGCGCCGGTGGCGCTGTCGTACCAGTGGCCCGGCGGGAACTGCGCCACGTCGGCGCAGGTATCGGCCAGCGACTTCATCTCCGATGCCACGCACAGGCGGCCCTGCTTGTCGTGGCCCCAGTACAGCGGCACCACGCCGATCGGATCGCGGGCGATGATCGCGCGTCCGGCGCGCTTGTCCCACAGGGCGAAGGCGAAGATGCCGTTGAGCCGGTTGAGGAACGACGCAGGTTCGTCCTCGCGGTACAGCGCATTGATCACCTCGCAGTCCGAGCCGGTCTGGAACGCATAGGGCTGCACCAGTTCCTGCTTCAGTTCGCGGTGGTTGTAGATCTCGCCGTTGACCGCCAGCGCCAGCGTGCCGTCCTCGGACAGCAGCGGCTGCGAACCGCCGGCCGGGTCGACGATGGCCAGGCGCTCGTGCACGAGGATGGCGCGCTCGTCCACGTACACGCCGCTCCAGTCGGGGCCGCGATGGCGCTGGCGCTGCGATTGCACAAGTGCCTGCCGGCGCAATGCCTGCAGGTCATCGCCCGGTTGCAGGCCGAAGATGCCGAAGATGGAACACATGGGGACTGCTCCTGGTTGTGGGGGTGTTTCGTTGAATCCCCGGCCACGGAGGGCCGGGTTCTTGTGGAGGGACCCACGCGCGCAACAAAAAACCCGCATCGGCCGATGCGGGTTTTCTGGTCACTGGGCGTATGGTGCTTGTGGCTCAGTCGCAGACCCGCATCGGCCGCGCGCGATTGTTCGCAATCGCATTATTGCGATTGTTCGACACGTTCACGTTGGCGCAGGCGTTGCGGTTCATGGGGCCGACGATAGCGTGGCCCTGCGACGGCGTGCAACTGTTTCGTGGGCAACCGATGCGCCCGTCCGCGCGATCCCGCGGCCGCCGCGGGCGGATCAGGCCAGCAACCGCGCGATCAACTGCCGGTACAGGTCGGGCAGCGCCCGCAGGTCGTCCAGTCGCACGTGCTCGTCCACCTGGTGGATGCTGGCGTTCACCGGCCCCACCTCGATGCACTGCGCGCCCAGCGGCGCGATGAAGCGGGCATCGGAGGTGCCGCCACCGGTGCTTTCCTCGGGCGCGGCGCCGGCGAACCCGGCCAGCACCTCGTGCGCGACGCTGCGCAGGCGGCCTTCCGGGGTATAGAACGGCTCGCCGCTGCGGTGCCATTGCAGCGTGTAATCAAGGCCGTGGCGATCCAGCAGCGCGGCGATCTCCGCCTCCAGCCGCCCGGCGTCCCAGTGCGGGTTGTAGCGCAGGTTGAACATCACCTGCAGGTCGCCGGGGATGACATTGCCGGCGCCGGTGCCGGCGTTGATGTTGGAGATCTGCAGGCTGGTCGGCGGGAAGCTCCCGTAGCCATCGTCCCAGTGCCGCGCCGCCAGTTCGGCCAGCGCCGGGGCGGCCAGGTGGATCGGGTTGCGCGCCTTGTCGGGATAGGCGACATGGCCCTGCACGCCCCTGACCTGCAACTTCGCCGACAGGCTGCCGCGGCGGCCCACGCGCAGCAGGTCGCCCAGGGTCGCGGTGGACGAGGGCTCGCCGGTGATGCACCAGTCGATGCGCTGCCCGCGCTCGCGGAACAGGCGCGCGACGTGGCGCACGCCATCGATGGCATCGCCCTCCTCGTCGCTGGTCAGCAGCACCGCCAGGGTGCCGGGATGGTCGGGGTGGTCGGCGACGAACTGCCCGGCGGCGACCACGAACGCGGCCACGCTGCCCTTCATGTCGGCGGCGCCACGGCCATAGAGCACGCCATCGCGCACCTCCGGCCGGAACGGATCGCTGCGCCATGCCGCGACCGGGCCACTGGGCACCACGTCGGTATGGCCGAGCAGCACCAGTACCGGCGCGCCGCTGCCGTGGGTGGCCCACAGGTTGTCGACCTCGCCCAGGCGCAGGTGTTCGCACTGGAAACCGGCCGCCTGCAGGCGGTCGGCCACCAGCTGCTGGCAGCCGGCGTCGTCCGGCGTCACCGACGGCCGCGCGATCAGTTCGCAGGCCAGCTCCACCACATCGCTCATCGGCCGCATGCCGTCAGCCCACGCCGAAGCGCTGCTTGAAGCCGTTGTCGGAAAAGCCCTGGCTCAAGGCGCCATCACTGGTGACGACCAGCGGGCGCCGGATCAGCTGTGGGTACTCGCGCAGCAGCAGCTTCCACTCGGCCTCGGAGCCGGGCGCCCTGCGCGCATCGGGCAGCTGCCGCCAGGTGGTCGAGGACTTGTTGACCAGTGCCTCGAAACCACCGGCCTTGCCCGCCCATTCGAGCAGGGTCTCGGGGCTGGGCTTTTGGTCACGGTAGTCGATGAAGGTGTAAGCGACGCCGAAACGGTCCAGCCACTTGCTGGCCTTCTTGCAGGTGTCGCAGTTCTTGAGTCCGTAGAGAGTGGTCATTGCAGGATCCAGGGCTTGCCCTCTCCGGCGAGGGAGAGGAGGAACATCAGTCGGCCAGGCCGCGCAGCAGGTCGTTGACGCTGGTCTTGCTGCGGGTGCGGGCGTCGACCTGCTTGACGATCACCGCGCAGTACAGCGAGTGGGTGCCGTCCCTGCTCGGCAGCGAGCCGGACACCACGACGCTGTAGGGCGGGATGTAGCCGTAGCTGACTTCGCCGGTGGCGCGGTTGTAGATGCGCGTGCTCTGGCTCAGGAACACGCCCATGCCGATCACGCTGTGGTGGCCGACCACCACGCCTTCCACCACTTCCGAGCGCGCACCGATGAAGCAGTGGTCCTCGATGATGGTCGGACTGGCCTGCAGCGGTTCCAGCACGCCGCCGATACCGGCGCCGCCGGACAGGTGGCAGTGCTTGCCGACCTGCGCGCAGGAACCGACCGTGGCCCAGGTATCGACCATGGTGCCCTCGCCCACGTACGCGCCGATGTTGGTGAAACTCGGCATCAACACCACGTCGCGGCCGAAGTGGGAGCCGCGGCGGGCGATGGCGCCGGGCACCACGCGCACCCCGGCAGCGCGGAACTCGGCCTCGCCATGACCGGCGAAGCGCGACTCGACCTTGTCCCAGAACGGCGCCGGGCGGCCATCCATCACGCTCATGTCGTTGACGCGGAAGTACAGCAGTACCGCCTTCTTCAACCACTCGTTGACCTTCCAGCCGCCATTGCCGTCCGGCTCGGCGACCCGGAATTCGCCCGACTCCAGGCCGTCGATGACGCGGTTGACCAGCGGCCGGGTGTAGCCCTCGATCTCGTCCATGGTCAGCATCGCGCGGCGCTCGAACGCGCTCTCGATGCCGAACTTCATTTCCGCCACGCCCGGCGCCGGCGGCTTGCGCAGGCTGCGCGGGCCGATCGATTCGATCGCCTTCGGCCGGGCCGCCGGCGCTTTCCCGGGTGCGGTCCTCGCCGGCTTCGTGGCCGGCGCCGCCGCAGCGGCGGCCTTCTTCGGCGCGGCCTTCCTGGGCGCAGTCTTTTTCGCGGCGGCCCTGGTCGGGGCGGACTTCTTGGCGGCGGGCTTCCGGGTGGCCATCAGCGGGGGTCTCCTGGCGTTCTGTCGGGCTCCAGGCAGGCCAGCAATGCATCGCGCAGGGCCTGCCGGGAGGTTTCGGTAAGGGGGCGGTCGTGGCGGTCGGTCAGCTGGAACTGGTCCTCGGCGCGCTCGCCGAAGGTGGCGATGCGCGCATCCTGCACCCGCAGCTGCTGGTCGCGCAGCACGTGCGCGACATCGGCCAGCAGGCCCGGCCGGTCCGGCGCCACCAGGTTCAGCACCGTGCGCGCATGCTCGGCGTTCTCGATGAACTCGATGCGCGGCGCGAAGCGGAAATGCCGGAGCTGGCGCGGAATCACCCGCCGTGCCGGGCGCAGCACCAGGATGTTCCCGGCCAGCGCCTTGCGCAGCAGCAGTTCCAGGCGCGCGGTGTCGCCGTCGGCGAAGCTGCCGGCCGGGGTCACCTCGAAGGTATCGAAGATGGTGTCTTCCGGCCCGTCGAGCACGCGCGCGCGGTGGATGCTGTAGCCGGCGCGATCCAGGGTCATCACGATCGCGGCGAACAGGCCGTCGCGGTCGGGCGAGTGCACGAACACTTCCAGCGCGTCGCTTTCCGGCGCGATCCGGCGTGCCTTGACCAGGGTGCCGCCACGCGCCACTTCCATCAGCGAGGTGGCCTGCCACACCAGCTGCTCGGGGCGGAAGCGCACGAAGCTCTCGTCCGGCATCGCGCTGAACTGGCGCTCGATCACCGCATCGGCATGGCCGAGCGCGCGCATCAGCTCGCGCACGCTGGCGCGCGCCTCGAGCACCCGCTCGGCCTCGGGCAGCGGCTGCTCCAGGCCCTCGCGCAGGGCGCGGCGCGCGGCGAAATACAGGTCGGCCAGCAGCCGGTCCTTCCAGGCGTTCCACAGCTTCGGGCTGGTGCCGGCGATGTCGGCGCAGGTCAGCAGGTACAGGTAGTCCAGCCGTTCGCGGCTGCCGACCAGCCCGGCGAAGCGGTGGATCACCTCCGCGTCGGTGATGTCCTGCTTCTGCGCGGTGACCGACATGCGCAGGTGCTGCTCCACCAGCCAGGCCACCAGTTCGGTGTCGGTGGCGCTCAGGCCGTGCGCGGCGCAGAACGCGCGCGCGTCCACCGCGCCGAGTTCGGAATGGTCGCCGCCACGGCCCTTGGCGATGTCATGGAACAGCCCGGCCAGCAGCAGCAGTTCGGGCTTGCGCAGCCGCGGCCAGACTTCATGGGCGATGGAGAACCGCTCATCGGCGCGGCCGGCGGCGAACACGCCGATGTTCCGCAGCACCATCAGCGTGTGCTGGTCCACGGTGTAGACGTGGAACAGGTCGAACTGCATGCGCCCGGACACCTGCGCGAAGGCCGGTATCCACTGCCCGAGCACGCCCAGCCGCGCCATGCGCGCCAGCGTGTCCACCGCGCGCGGGCCGCGCAGCAGGGCGATGAACTGCTCGCGCACCGCCGCGTCCACTTCGGTATAGGCGGGAATCTCGTCGAGCATCTCGGCCAGGCCGCGCGCGGTCAGCGAATGCAGGCCGCGTACCTGCGGCGTGCGCGCCCAGCAGGCGAACAGGGCGAAGATGCGCGCGATGTCGCCATGCGGCCATAGCGGATCGTCGGCCGACAGGTAGCCGCGGCGCAGCGAAAAAACCGTCGCCGACCGGTTCGGGCGACGCCTCGCCGTCGAACTGTTCCTCGAAGCGCTGCAGCAGGCGGTCGCTGATCCGGCGCACCACCGCCGCGCTGCGGTAGAAGCCCTGCATCATCTTTTCCACGCCCAGGTTGCCGGCGTCGTCGGCGAACCCCATGCGTTCGGCCAGCGCCTTCTGGTGGTCGAAGCGCAACCGTTCCTCGGCGCGCTGCGCGACCAGGTGCAGGCCGAAGCGCAGCCGTGCCAGCACCGCGCGCTCGCGCTTGAGCGCGGCGGCCTCGTCCAGGCCCAGGTGGCCGAGCCCGACCAGCGCGTCGATGTCGCTCACGCCGAACGCGCGCAGCGCCATCCAGCCCAGGGTGTTGAGGTCGCGCAGGCCGCCGGGGCCATCCTTGATGTCCGGTTCCAGGTTGTCGGCGGTGTCACCGAACCGCTGGTGGCGCAGCAGCAGTTCCTCGCGCTTGGCCAGGAAGTAGTCGCGCGCCGGCCAGATCAGGGTCGGCGATACCGCGCGCGCCAGCGCCTGCTGCGCCCCCGCGGCGACGCACAGCGGTCGTGCCTCGATCAACGCGGTGAGCACGGTCTGGTCGGCTGCGGCCTGCACGCACTGCGCGGCCGAGCGCACCGCATGGCTGGCCGGCAACCCGGCGTCCCACAACAGCGCGAACAGCCGCGCCAGCGCGGCCTCGCTGGCCTGTTGCACGTGCGGCTCGCCCAGGACCAGCAGGTCGATGTCCGAGCGCGGGAACAGTTCGCCGCGGCCGTAACCGCCGACCGCGAACAGCGACAGGCCGTCATCAGCGGCCAGGCAGCGCCGCCAGGCCTGCTGGATCAACTGGTCGACGCTGCGCGCGCGCAGCGCCAGCAGCCGCTCGATGTTGTCGCCCTGCTCGAAGCGCCGGCACAACCGCGCATCGGCCTGGGCCAGCGACTGCCGCGCCGCGGCCGCCCACTGCGCGTCGCCCGCGGGGTCGGCCGGCGCGTCCGGTACGTGCTGGACCAGATCCGCCGGCAGTGGGCTCATGCCGCCCCGGATCGCGCGTGTTCGGCCTCGGCCGGCGACAGCGTCAGCACCTCCACGCCATCCTCGGTCACCGCCACCATGTGCTCCCACTGCGCCGAAAGCTTGCGGTCCTTGGTGACCACCGTCCAGCCATCGGGCAGCACCCTGGTGTAACGGGTGCCCTCGTTGATCATCGGCTCGATGGTGAACGTCATGCCCGGCTTGAGCACCAGCCCCTGCCCGGGGCGGCCGTAATGCAGCACCTGCGGTTCGTCGTGGTAGACCTTGCCGATGCCGTGGCCGCAGTACTCGCGCACCACGCTGAAGCGCTCGGATTCGGCGTATTCCTGGATCGCATGGCCGATGTCGCCCAGCGTGGCCCCGGGCCGCACCGCGCGGATGCCGCGCCACATGGCTTCGCGGGTCGTCTCCACCAGCCTCCTGGCCATCACCGAGGGCGTGCCGACGTAGTACATACGGCTGGTGTCGCCGTGCCAGCCGTCCTTGATGACGGTCACGTCGATGTTGACGATGTCCCCGTCCTTGAGCACCTTGGCCTCGCTGGGGATGCCGTGGCAGATGACGTTGTTGACCGAGGTGCACAGGGTCTTGGGAAAGCCGCGGTAGCCCACGTTGGCCGGGACCGCACCCTGCACGTTGACGATGTGGTCGTGGCAGATGCGGTCCAGTTCCTCGGTGGTGACACCGGGTTTGACGTGCGCGCCGATCATGTCCAGCACTTCGGCCGCCAGCCGGCCGGCGATGCGCATCTTGGCGATTTCTTCGGGGGTTTTCAGGTTCACGCTCATGGCCGCCATTATCACCCATCGGCGCCTGCCTGAACGAGTTTTCCCGCGCCCCCTCCGCCCGGCCAGGCGGGCAATTTGCGCCACGGCCCCGCGCGCCCTATAATTCCGCGGCTCCGCTGCCGACCCCATGCCAGCGCGGGCCGCCCACACCGGGCGTCACCGGTGAATCCACACCTGCTGCCCCCATCCGTGCCGGGGTGCTCCGCAAGGAGTTCGGCCACGGAGGCAACAGGGAAGCCCAACCCCGGAACCCATCGCGCTTCCACGCGTCCCGCACACTTTGCCCGCGGGCGGAATCGCCGGTTCCCCGTCAGGAGTTCTGCAATGTCCCAGATCACCATGCGCCAGATGCTGGAAGCCGGCGTCCACTTCGGCCACCAGACCCGTTACTGGAACCCGAAGATGGCCCCGTACATCTTCGGCGCCCGCGGCAAGATCCACATCATCAACCTGGAAAAGACCGTCCCGCTGTTCAACGACGCGATGAACTTCATCTCGTCCGTTGCCCAGAAGCGCGGCACCATCCTGTTCCTGGGCACCAAGCGCAGCGCGCGCGATGCCATCAAGGAAGAGGCCGAGCGTTGCGGCATGCCGTTCATGAACCAGCGCTGGCTGGGCGGCACCCTGACCAACTTCCGCACCGTCAAGCAGTCCGTTGCCCGCCTGAAGGAACTGGAAGCCGGCGAAACCGACGGCACCTTCGAGCGCCTGGTCAAGCACGAAGTGCTGGGCCTGCGCCGCGAGCGCGACAAGCTGGAAGCCTCGCTGGGTGGCATCAAGGACATGAACCGCCTGCCCGACGCGATCTTCGTGATCGACATCGGCCATGAAGACATCGCCATCAAGGAAGCCAAGAAGCTCGGCATCCCGGTGATCGCCGTGGTCGACACCAACTACAACCCGGAACTGGTGGACTACGCCATCCCGGGCAACGACGACGCCATCCGCGCCGTGCAGCTGTACGCCCGCGCCGCCGCCGACGCCGTGCTGGAAGGCAAGGCCTCGGCCCCGAACGCCGCTTCGGTGCGCGAGGAAGAGTTCGCCGACGCCGCTGCCGCCGAAGAAGCCAAGCCGGCCCGCCGCGCTCCGGCCAAGAAGGGCGCCAAGAAGGGCGACGAGGCTTCGGCCTGATGCACACCCGGCGGGCGCCCGGCGCCCGCCCTCCCTGCAGCGACGCCCAGCGGCGCCGGCCACTGACAGGGCCACGTAACAACGGCCGGCGATCATCGCCGGCCTGCCCCTTTCTATCGTTGAGGTAATCCCATGGCTGAAATCACCGCTTCCCTGGTCAAGGAACTGCGCGAGCGCACCGGCGCCGGCATGATGGAATGCAAGAAGGCCCTGGCCGAAAACAACGGCGACATCGACGCCGCTGCCGAAGCCCTGCGCAAGTCCGGCGCCGCCAAGGCCGACAAGAAGGCCGACCGCGTCACCGCCGAAGGCCGCATCGGCGTCGCCCTGAACGGTGGCAAGGCCGTGCTGGTCGAAGTGAACTCGGAAACCGACTTCGTTGCCAACGACGTCAACTTCAAGGCATTCGTCGACGCCGTCGCCGCTGCCGCCCTGGCCTCCGGCGCCAGCGACATCGAGTCGCTGAAGTCGGCCAAGCTGGCTACCGGCGAGACCGTCGAGGAATCCCGCACCACCGCCATCCAGAAGCTGGGCGAGAACATCCAGATCCGCCGCCTGGCCAAGGTCGACGGCAACAACACCGTCGGCGCCTACGTGCACAGCAACGGCAAGATCGGCGTGCTGGTCGACCTGGCCGGCGGCAACGCCGAGCTGGCCAACGGCCTGGCCATGCACGTGGCCGCGATGAACCCGCCGCACAACAAGGCCGCCGACGTGCCGGCCGAGTTCGTGGCCAAGGAAAAGGAAATCGAGCTGGCCAAGATGAGCGAAAAGGACAAGGCCAAGCCGGCCGAGATCCTGGAGAAGATCATCAGCGGCAAGATCAACAAGATCATCAGCGAAGTCACCCTGTACGGCCAGAACTACGTGCTGGACAGCGACAAGACCGTCGAGCAGGCCGTGAAGGCCGCCGGTGGCGACGTCGTCGGCTTCCAGCGCCTGGTGGTCGGCGAAGGCATCGAGAAGGTGGTCGAGGACTACGCCGCCGAAGTCGCCAAGGCGATGCAGGTCTGACCAGACCCCGATCCGGAACCCAGAAGAAGCCGCGGACTCCGCGGCTTCTTTTTTTTCCGCCATCCGGGGCCACCCCGGCTTTTCCAGTGGACTTCAAGTCCCTTTGCCCGATACTGTGGCGCAAACATCCCCGTACCCGCCCCGCCTGTATCCTTGATGGCCTGCTGAACACCTCCCCGACATGTCCCCCGAGCTCAACGCAGCGCTGTCACTCTGCCGCAACCTGCCCTCGCCGCCGGGCATCGCCATCCGCATCATCGAGCTGGCGCAGGACCCGGAGACCGACATCGCCACCGCGGCCGACGCCATCGCGATGGACATGGCATTGAGCGCGCGGATGCTGCGCATCGCCAACTCCCCGCTGTATGCCAGCCGGCGCCGCATCGAGAACCTCGGGCAGGCGCTGACCATGCTCGGGCTGAACGCGACCCTGCAGCTGGCGCTCGGCTTCTCGCTGGCCAATGCGGTGGACAAGGAAGGCCTGGACCCGCGCCTGCTGGAGCGCATCTGGCGCCGCAGCGTGCTGTGCGCGCTGGCCGCGCGGTTCCTCGGCCTCGGCAGCGGGGTGCGCCGCGTCGAGGAACTGATGCTCGCCGGGCTGCTGCAGGACGTGGGCACGCTGGCGCTGATGCAGGCCAGCCCGGACACCTACCCGGCGCTGTTCGACAACGCCACCAGCAACGAGGAACTGCTCGTCCACGAGCGCGCGATCCTCGGCTGCAGCCATGCCGATGCCGGCGCCCAGCTGTGCGAGCAGTGGCACCTGCCGCGTTACCTTGTCCAGGCCATCGCCAACAGCGAACCGCCGGCCGAACCGGAAGACCTGTTCCAGCGCTGCATCGCCCTGTCCGGCTGCGTGGCCGAGATCTGGCTGGCGGCCGATGCCGACGCCGCGCGCAGCCATGCGCTGCAGCGGGCCTACCGGGAGCTGGGCATGGACAGCCAGGGCTTCGAGCAGGTGCTGCAGCGGATCAGCCAGATGCTGCCCGAGCTGTGCGCCCTGCTCGACGTGCCGGTGCCCAGCTCCGCGCGCCTGCGCTTCCTGCTCGACCACGCCGAGGAACTGAAGGAGCTGCGCAACCTGCGCGAGCTGCAGGATGCCTCGGCCACCCGCCGGCGTGCCGACGATTTCGAACTGATGGCCCGGCGCCTGGCCGAACAGGCGCACCTGGACGCCCTGACCGGGGTGCTCAACCGCCGGCACCTGGAAACCGTGCTGGAGCAGGAGTTCGCCCGCGCCGCGCACATGAACCGGCCCCTGTCGATCGCCTTCATCGACCTGGACGATTTCAAGAAGATCAACGACGCCCACGGCCACCTGGCCGGCGACCGGGTGCTGCAGTCCTTCGCCTCGCACCTGCAGGAGCAGCTGCGCACCAGCGACACCGTGGCCCGTTTCGGCGGCGAGGAGTTCGTGGTGCTGTTCCCCGACACCAACGAGCGCATCGCGCTGGAAGTGGTGCGGCGGGTACTGGACACCATCGCCCACACGCCGATGGCCGAGATCGAAGGCGCGCCGCTGCACATCACTTTTTCCGCCGGCGTGGCCACCCATGGCGACTATGAGCGCTTCGCCAACGTGCAGGACCTGCTCAGGGCCGCCGACGACGTGCTGTACCGCTCCAAGAGCCTGGGCCGCAACCGGGTGATCGCCCGCGCCCCCGAGCCGCAACCGGCTTCCGGCTGAACACGGGCGGACGCGAAGCGGAGTTCGTCATTGCAGTGCAACAAAAGCGCTGCCCGGCAGGCCTCCAATCCGTTAGAATTCCCGCGTTTTCCAGCCATCGAGGTCGCCCATGTCCCAGCTCGCCTACCAACGCATCCTTCTGAAGCTTTCCGGGGAGGCGCTGATGGGAGACGAGGACTACGGCATCGACCCCAAGGTCATCAACCGCCTGGCGTGCGAGGTCATCGAGGCGCAGCAGGCCGGCGCCGAAGTGGCGCTGGTCATCGGCGGCGGCAACATCTTCCGCGGTGCCGGCCTGGCCGCCGGCGGCATGGACCGCGTCACCGGCGACCAGATGGGCATGCTGGCCACGGTCATCAATGCGCTGGCCATGCAGGACGCGCTGGAGAAGCTCGGCGCCAAGGCGCGCGTGATGAGCGCGATCAAGATCAACGACGTGTGCGAGGACTACATCCGCCGCCGCGCCATCCGCCACCTCGAGAAGGGCCGGCTGGTGATCTTCGCCGCCGGCGTCGGCAGCCCGTTCTTCACCACCGACTCGGGCGCCGCGCTGCGCGCCATCGAGATCGGCGCCGACCTGCTGCTCAAGGCCACCAAGGTCGACGGCGTCTACGACAAGGACCCGAACAAGCATGCCGACGCGGTGCGCTACGACACCCTGAGCTACGACCAGGTGATCAGCCAGGGCCTGGAGGTCATGGACACCGCCGCCTTCGCCCTGGCCCGCGACAGCGACCTGCCGCTGCGCGTGTTCGACATGGGCCAGCCCGGGGAACTGCTGAAGATCCTGCGCGGCGAGAACATCGGCACCCTGGTGCACGGCCGCGACGCCCACTGACCCCCGGCCCGCGCTGCGGGCCATGCCGGCGGCGGCCGCCGCGCGCGGCGCCACGCACCGGGCGCGCGGGGATCGGCCGCGCCCCGCTTCACGATTCCCGCCCGGCCAGCAGGGCTGTTCGCCTATAATCGGCCGGTTCCAGAAACATCCAGGATTCCGGCGATGATCAACGACATCAAGCAAGATGCGCAGGCGCGCATGGCCAAGAGCATCGACGCTCTGCGCCACACCCTCACCACCATCCGTACCGGCCGCGCGTCGCCGGCCCTGCTGGACGGCATCAAGGTCAAGGCCTACGGCACCGACACGCCGCTGAACCAGGTGGCCAGCATCAGCGTCTCCGAAGGCCGCTCCCTGGTCATCACCCTGTTCGACAAGAGCATGATCAAGGAAGTGGAGAAGTCCATCTACGCTTCCGACCTGGGCCTGACCCCGACCACGGTGGGCACCACCATCCGCCTCAACCTGCCGCCGCTGACCGAGGAGCGCCGCAAGGAGCTGGCCAAGACCGTCAGCAAGGAAGGCGAGGACAGCAAGGTCGCCATCCGCAACGTCCGCCGCGACGCCAACCAGGAAGTGGCCAGGCTGCTCAAGGACAAGGCGATCACCGAGGACGAGGACCGCCGCGCGCAGGACGAGATCCAGAAGCTGACCGACAAGGCGATCAAGGACGTCGACGAAGTGGTCAAGCTCAAGGAACAGGAACTGATGGCAGTCTGACCGGTGCCGTCCGCCATGCCCAACGGCATGCCAGCACCCGGCTTGCCCGCGCACGTTGCCATCATCATGGATGGCAACGGCCGCTGGGCGCAGCAGCGGCGCCGCCCGCGCATGATCGGCCACCGCGCCGGCGCGCGCGCGGTCAACCGCACCATCGACTTCTGCCTGGAGCGCGGCATCGCCGCGCTCACGCTGTTCGCGTTCTCCAGCGAGAACTGGGGGCGGCCGCAGGAAGAAGTGGATGCACTGATGAAGCTGTTCCTCGGCGCGCTCGACCGCGAGGTGGATGAACTCGACCGCCGCGGCGTGCGCGTGCGCTTCATCGGCGAACGTTCGCGCTTTGCCGCCGGCATCGTCCAGCGCATGCAGCGGGCCGAACAGCGCACCGCCGGCAACGGCGCCATGACCCTGAGCGTGGCCGCCAGCTATGGCGGCCGCCAGGACATCGCCCATGCCGCGCGGCTGCTCGCCGAGCAGGTCGCCGCCGGCACCCTGCGGCCCGAACAGATCGACGAAGACCTGATCGGCCGCCATGTCGCGCTCACCGACCTGCCGCCGCCGGACCTGTTCATACGCACCGGCGGCGATACCCGCATCAGCAATTTCCTGCTGTGGCAGTTGGCGTATACCGAACTGTGGTTCACCGACGTGCTGTGGCCGGATGTCGACGCCGGCGTCCTGCAGCAGGCCCTGGACGACTACGCGCGGCGCGAACGCCGCTATGGATTGACCAGCGCACAGGTCGCCGCGGCGGCCCCGGAGACCGTTTCCCCATGACCAAGACCCGAGTCATCGCCGCGCTGATCATGGCCCCGACGGCCATCTGCGCGATCCTGCTGCTGCCCCCGCAATGGCTGGCCGCCGCCGCCGCGCTGGTGTTCCTGACCGGCCTGTGGGAATGGTTCCGGATGGCCGGCGTGGACGGGCTGCCGCGTACCGTGCTGCTGGTGCTGAACCTGCTGCTGATGGTGCTGCTGGTATGGGCGTCGGCCGGCAGCCTGGTGCTGTTCCAGCTGGCCTCGCTGGTCGGGGTCGGCTTCTGGCTGCTGGCGCTGCTGTGGCTGCGCTTCTTCGACTTCGGTGCGCACGAGGAAAGCGCCGCGCGCATGCTCAAGCTGGCCGCGGGCACCCTGGCGGTGGTCCCGGCCTGGGCGGCGCTGGTGCTGATCCATGCCGGCGAGCCGCACGGCAACCGCTGGCTGCTGACCGCGCTGGCGGTGGTATGGGCCGCCGATTCGGGCGCGTACTTCGCCGGGCGCGCGTTCGGCCGGCACAAGCTGGCGCCGCGGGTGAGCCCGAACAAGACCATCGAGGGCCTGCTGGGCGGGCTGGTTGCCGGCCTGGTCGTTGCCGTCGGCTTCGGCTGGCTGGCCGGCGTGCAGCCCGGCGCCATCGGCTGGCTGCTGCTGGTGGCCGCGGTCACGGTGCTGGCCTCGGTGCTCGGCGACCTGTTCGAAAGCCTGCTCAAGCGCCACGCCGGATTCAAGGATTCGGGCAGCCTGATCCCGGGCCATGGCGGCGTGCTCGACCGCATCGACGGCGTACTGGCCGCACTGCCGGTGTTCGCGCTGGGCAAGGAAATCTTCGGCTTCTGACATGTCCGCCAACCCGCTTCCCCACCAGGCCGGCCCGCGACGGGTCGCGATCCTGGGCGCCACCGGCTCGATCGGCAGTTCGGCACTGGACGTCATCGCCCGCCACCCGGGGCAGATGCGCGCCAGCGTGCTGGCCGCCGGCAACAACGTCGACGCGCTGATCGCGCTGTGCCGGAGCCACCGCCCCGAGCACGCCGCCATCGCCGATCCGGCACTGTACGAGCGCCTGCGCGACGGGTTGCGCGATGCCGGCCTGGCGACCGCGGCCCACGCCGGCGCCGCGGCCATCGATGCGCTTGCCGCCGGCGACGCCTGCGACACCGTGGTGGCCGCCATCGTCGGCGCGGCCGGGCTGTCCTCGACGCTCGCCGCCGCCCGCGCCGGCAAGCGCCTGCTGCTGGCCAACAAGGAATCGCTGGTGCTGGCCGGCGAACTGCTGACCCGCGAAGCGGCAGCGGCCGGCGCGGACATCATCCCGATCGACAGCGAACACAACGCCATCTTCCAGTGCCTGCGCTCGCGCGACGCCAGCGTCGAGGGTGCAGGCGTGCGGCGCATCCTGCTCACCGCGTCCGGCGGCCCGTTCCGCGGCCGCAGCCGCGCCGAACTGGAGGCGGTGACCCCGGCGCAGGCGGTGGCGCACCCGAAGTGGTCGATGGGGCCGAAGATCTCGGTCGATTCGGCCACGCTGATGAACAAGGGCCTGGAGGTGATCGAGGCCCACCACCTGTTCGGCGTGCCGGGTGCGCGCATCGACGTGCTGGTGCACCCGCAGAGCCTGGTGCACTCGCTGGTCGAGTTCATCGACGGCTCCACCCTGGCCCAGCTTGGCCTGCCGGACATGCGCACCACCCTGGCGGTGGGCCTGGGCTGGCCGCGGCGCGTCGAATCGGGCGTGGCCGGGCTCGACCTGCTGGCCCAGGGCCGGCTCGATTTCGAGGCGCCCGACCTGGACGCCTTCCCCTGCCTGCGCCTGGCCTGGCAGGCCATGGAGGCCGGCGGCAGCGCCCCGGCGATCCTGAACGCCGCCAACGAAGTTGCCGTTTCAGCCTTTCTTCAGGGCCGCATAGGCTTCCTGTCGATTCCCGCGCTGGTGGAACACGCGCTGTCCACACTGCCTCACATGGCTGCCGATACACTGGACGCCCTGCTGGCGGCCGACGCACGGTCCCGCCAGGTCACCTCCACCGCCATCGCCCGCCTGCCCCATGCCTGACCCCGTCTTCCAACCGAGCCGCGCCCATGGCTGACTTCCTCGGTTCCGTGTGGTGGATGATCGTCAGCCTCGGCGTGCTGGTGACCTTCCACGAATTCGGCCATTACTGGGTCGCCCGGCGCTGCGGGGTGAAGGTGCTGCGCTTCTCGGTCGGCTTCGGCCGCCCGCTGTGGAGCCGCCGCAACCGCAACGGCACCGAATTCGTCATCGCCGCCATCCCCCTGGGTGGCTACGTGAAGATGCTCGACGAGCGCGAGGTCGAAGTGCCGGCCGGCGAGCGCGCCGTGGCCTTCAACAACAAGAGCGTGTGGCAGCGCATCGCGATCGTGGCCGCCGGACCGGCCGCCAACCTGCTGCTGTGCATCGCCCTGCTGTGGGCGATGTTCGTGATCGGCCGCCAGGACTACTCGGCCACGCTCGGCCGCAGCACCGGCATGGCCGCCGCCGCCGGACTCGAGGCCGGCGACCGCATCATCGACATCGACGGCCGCGCGGTCGCGACCTGGGCCGAGGCCAGCATGGCCCTGACCACCGCCGCCATGGACCGCCAGGATGCCCGCGTACGGGTGCTCGACGCGCTGGACACCCCGCGTACCCGGGTACTGCCGCTGTCCACCCTGCCGGCCGGATTCGACGAACGCACGGTACCGGCGCAGGCCGGCCTGGGCTGGCGGTTCCAGCTGCAGCCGGCGCAGGTCGACTCGGTCGCCGAAGACTCCGCCGCCAGCGGCCACCTGCAGCGCGGCGACCTGATCCTGGCCGTCGACGGCCAGCGCGTGGAAAGCGCCGACCAGGTCGCGCCGCTGGTGCAGCAGCTGGGCGAGCGCGGTGGCCCGGGCATGATCGAGGTCGAGCGCGACGGCCAGCGCCTGGCCCTGGAAGTGCTCCCGCGCAAGGCGCCGGGCGGGGCCGGCGACGGCCGCTGGCTGCTCGGCGTGGGCTTCGTCAGCGGCCAGGCGCCGGCCTACGACGCGCGCCAGCAGTACGGACCGCTGGCGGCACTGCCGGCCGCGCTGCGCGAGAGCGGCCGCCTGGCCAGCGACTCGCTGGGCATGATGCGGCGGATGCTGACCGGCCACGCCTCGGTCAAGAACATTTCCGGCCCGATCACCATCGCCCGCGTCGCCAATGCCTCGGCCGAGCGCGGGGTGGACTGGTTCCTGTACTTCCTGGCCCTGCTGTCGCTGAGCCTGTGCATCATCAACCTGCTGCCGATCCCGATCTTGGACGGCGGTCACCTGCTGTATTACCTTATCGAGTTGCTCAAGGGGAGCCCACTGAGCGAACGCGCCATGGCCGCCGGGCAATATGTCGGCCTGGCGCTGCTGGCCGGGCTGATGGGGCTGGCGTTCTACAACGACATCCTCGGGCTGTTTCCGCGATGAACTTTTTCCCGCTGACGTCGTCATACGCCGGCACCCACGCAACAATGAAATCGACTCCAACCGGACGTGACATGACGCGACTTCCCAATCGCCGCCTGCTTGCCCTCGCCCTCGCCGCCGGTCTGGCCGCGCCCGCGCTCGCACAGGCAGCCGAGCCTTTCACCGCCAGCGACATCCGCGTGGACGGCCTGCAGCGCATCTCTTCCGGCACCGTCTTCACCTACCTGCCGGTGGAACGCGGCGACCGCGTCGACGACGCCAAGGTCGGCGAGACCATCCGCGCCCTGTACAAGACCGGCTTCTTCGAGGACGTGCAGCTGGACCGCCAGGGCGACATCCTGGTGGTCACGGTCAAGGAGCGCCCGGCGATCAACAAGCTCACGGTCACCGGCAACAAGGACATCAAGAGCGAGCAGCTGCTCAAGGGCCTGTCCGACATCGGCCTGAGCGAGGGCGGCACCTTCGACCGCCTGAGCCTGGACCGCGTGACCCAGGAGCTGCGCCGCCAGTACAACGACCGCGGCAAGTACAACGTCGAGATCACCCCCACGGTGAGCCCGCTGGACCGCAACCGCGTGGACGTGGCCATCGCGGTCAAGGAAGGCAAGGCGGCCAAGATCCGCCACGTCAACCTGGTCGGCACCGAGAAGTTCGAGTCCGCGGACATCCTCGATACCTGGGAATCGAAGGAGCACAACTGGGCTTCGTGGTACCGCCGCGACGACCAGTACTCCAAGGAAAAGCTGTCCGGCGACCTGGAGAAGCTCAACTCCTGGTACCTGGACCGCGGCTACGTCGATTTCAGCGTCGATTCCACCCAGGTCTCGATCAGCCCCGACAAGCGCGACATGTTCATCACCGCCGGGGTGACCGAGGGCGAGCAGTACAAGATTTCCGAGATCAAGGTCACCGGCGACACCATCCTGCCGCAGGAAGATGTCGAGCGCATGGTGTTCCAGAAGGCCGGCGACACGTTCTCGCGCGGCCTGCTGGAGTTCAGCGCCAACGCGATCACCAATACCCTGTCCAACGTCGGCTACGCCTTCGCCAAGGTCAACCCGATCCCGACCAGCAACCGCGCCGAACGCACGGTGGCGGTCAACATGCAGGTGGTGCCGGGGCCGCGCGTGTCGGTACGCCGCGTCGTGTTCAAGGGCAATACCCGCACCGCCGACGAGGTGCTGCGCCGCGAGATGCGCCAGTTCGAGAACGCCTGGTATTCGCAGGCCGCCATCGACCGCTCCAAGATCCGCCTGCAGCGCCTGGGCTATTTCGAATCGGTCGACGTCGAGACCTCGCCGGTCACCGGCAGCAACGACCAGGTCGACGTGGTCTACAACGTCAAGGAGACCACCTCCGGCAGCTTCGTGTTCGGCCTGGGCTATTCGCAGTCCTACGGCATGACCACCTCGGTGCAGCTGTCGCAGAACAACTTCCTGGGCGGCGGCAACCGCGTGTCGGTCGAGGCCTCGCGCAGCAGCTACCTGCAGCGCTACGGCTTCTCCTACATGAACCCGTACTTCACCGACGACGGCGTCTCGCTGGGCTACAACCTGTCCTGGCGCGAGCTGGACTACTCGGACTTCAACACCGCCCAGTACAACAGCACCAACGGCTCGGCGCAGATGATCTTCGGCGTGCCGATCACCGAGAACGACAGCTTCTCGCTGATGTTCGGCATCGACAGCAACCAGATCACCACGTACCCGTCCTACACCCCGCAGTCGATCATCGACTACATCGATGCGATGGGCACGCGCACGTTCCACTCCTGGCGTACCGAGCTGGGCTGGGCGCGCGACACCCGCAACGAGTACTTCATGCCGACCCGCGGCACCTACCAGCGCCTGGGCCTGGAAGCCACGCTGCCCGGGTCCACCGCCGAGTATTACAAGATCAGCTACCAGATCTCCAAATACTGGCCGATCATGCCGTCGCTGGTGATCAACACCCGCGTCGAGTTCGGCTACGGCGACTCGTACGGCAACGACAAGGTGCGCGATATCTGCTGGTTCGAGACGCCTGCGGTCCCCGGCACCCCGGCCGATGGCGACACCCCCGCAGTGCCGGGCACGCCGGCCACCACCGAAGTGGTGGACTGCGCCACCAACCCCACCGCCAAGCACCGCCAGGTGAAGGCGTCGGGGCTGCCGTTCTTCGAGAACTTCTACGCCGGCGGCACCAACTCGGTGCGTGGCTTCCGCGACAACACCCTGGGCCCGCGCTCGGAGATCATCGGCGGCTACTATCGCGGCCAGCCGCTGGGCGGCTCGCTGAAGACGGTCGGCTCGGTCGAGGCGTACTTCCCGAAGCTGTTCGACAGCCCCTCGGCGCGCGTGTCGGCGTTCCTCGACTTCGGCAACGTCTACAACGGAACCGACAACTTCGATGCGGGCGAACTGCGCGCCTCGGCCGGTGTCGCCCTGCTGTGGCGCGCCCCGGTCGGCCCGATCTCGATCAGCTACGCCTTCCCGCTCAAGAAGAAGGAAGGCGACGAGATCGAGCGCCTGCAGTTCACCTTCGGCGGGCAGTTCTGACGAACTGCCCGCGCACCCCGGGGCAATGTCCCGGGTACCCATCGGTCCGCCATGGCGGACCGATGGGTCGCGCCCCTGCCTTCCGATTCCCCCCGCCTTCGGCGTGCCTCCTTTCACCAAAGGGGGCTTTCCTCCAGAACGGTCCGGCCGCTGCCCGCACCCACGCGGGCTCTTGGCTGCCGCCGCATGACCGCGCCACTTCCAGACGCTAAACTCCCGGCGTGAATACTCCGACCCATACCGCACAGGACCTCGCCGACCGCTTCGGGCTGCAGGTGCACGGCGACCCGTCCACCGTCATCCACGGCGTGGCCACGCTGGCCCATGCCGGCCCCGGGCAGCTGACTTTCCTGGCCAATCCGCGCTACCGCGCACAGCTGGCCGAGAGCAGGGCGGCCATCGTCGTCCTGCGCGCCGATGACGCCGAGGCCGCCCCCGGCACCGCCCTGGTCGCCAAGGACCCCTACACCACCTTCGCCAAGATCGGCGCGCTGTTCGAGACGGTGCCGCTGCGCGAGCCCGGCATCCATCCCAGCGCGGTGATCGACCCGTCCGCGCAGGTGGCCGCCAGCGCCCACGTCGGCCCGTTCGTCAGCATCGGCGCGCGCAGCGTGGTCGGCGAGAACTGCATCATCGGCGCCGGCAGCATCATCGGCGAGGACTGCTCGCTGGATACCGGCTGCGAGCTGATCGCCCGCGTCACCCTGGTCACCCGGGTCCGCCTCGGCAAGCGCGTGCGCATCCATCCCGGCGCCGTGCTCGGTGCCGACGGCTTCGGCCTGGCGATGGATGCCGGCCACTGGATCAAGGTGCCGCAGCTGGGTGGCGTGCACATCGGCGACGACTGCGAGATCGGCGCCAACACCTGCGTGGACCGCGGCGCGCTGGAAGACACCGTACTGGAAGAAGACGTGCGCCTGGACAACCTGGTGCAGATCGCCCACAACTGCCATATCGGCGCGCACAGCGCGATCGCCGGCTGCACCGGCATCGCCGGCAGCGCCCGGATCGGCCGCTACTGCCTGCTCGGCGGCGCGGTCGGCGTGGTCGGGCACCTGGAAATCTGCGACCACGTCGTCGTCACCGGCAAGTCGGTGGTGCGCAACTCCATTACCGAACCGGGCGAGTACTCGTCCGGCACCCCATTGACCGACAACCGCACGTGGCGCAAGAACGCCGCGCGCTTCAAGCAGCTGGACAGCCTGGCGCGCCGGGTCCTGGCTGTGAGCAAGGAGAAGGAATGAACTCACCGCTGCCGTTGCCCATCGACGTCAACACGATCCGCACGCTGATCCCGCACCGCTACCCGTTCCTGCTGGTGGACAAGGTGGTCGCGCTGGATACCGAGGCAAGGACGATCGTCGCGCACAAGAACGTCACCATCAACGAGCCGTTCTTCCAGGGACACTTCCCTTCCCAGCCGATCATGCCGGGCGTGCTGATCATCGAGGCGCTGGCGCAGGCCGGCGGCGTGCTGACCCAGCTGAGCCTGGGCCGTGACGCACAGTCCAAACTGTTCTACCTGGTCAAGGTGGACAACGTGCGCTTCATGAAGCAGGTGGTGCCCGGCGACGTGCTGGAGCTGCACGTGCAGGTCAAGCGCGTGATCCGCAACATGGCCGTCTATTACGGCGAGGCCAAGGTGGACGGCGAAGTGGTGGCGCATGCCGAGGTGCTGTGCGCCGGCACCCGCGAATGATCCCGACCGGAGCCCGCGCATGAATGACAGCGCCCCCCTGATCCACCCCACCGCGGTCATCGATCCGTCGGCACGGCTGGCCGACGACGTCCGCGTGGGCGCGTTCAGCCTGATCGGCGCCGACGTCGAGATCGGCGCCGGTACCGTGGTCGGCCCCCATTGCAGCATCCACGGCCCGACCCGCATCGGCCGCGACAACCGCTTCATCGGCCACGCCGCCATCGGCGGCGAGCCGCAGGACAAGAAATACGCCGGCGAGCGCACCGAACTGGTGATCGGCGACCGCAACGTGTTCCGCGAGTTCGTCACCGTCAACCGCGGCACCGGCGGCGGCGGCGGCGTCACCCGCATCGGCAACGACAACTGGCTGCTGGCCTACACCCATGTCGCCCACGACTGCGATGTCGCCGACCACTGCGTGTTCTCCAACAACACCACCCTGGCCGGCCACGTCAGCGTCGGCAACTGGGTGATCATCAGCGGCTTCGCCGGTGCCCACCAGTTCTGCCGCATCGGCGACCACGCCTTCCTCGGCATGGGTGCGCTGGTGACCGGGGACATCCCGCCGTTCACCATGGTCGGCATCGACGGCCACGGCCGTCCGCGCGGCATCAACAGCGAAGGCCTCAAGCGCCGCGGCTTCGACCCCGCGCGCATCGGCGCCATCAAGCGCGCCTACCGCACCCTGTACGTGGCCGGCATTCCGCTGGCCGAGGCCAAGCAGCAGCTGGCCGAACAGGCCCGGGACAGCGACGACGTGCGGCAGATGCTGGACTTCATCGAACACGCGGACCGTCCGCTGCAGCGATGAGTGCCGAAGGCAGCACCGTGAACGGGTACGCAGGGCCCGGGGACGGCGGCGGCGGCGCGGCGGCCATCACCACCGCGCGCGTGGGCCGTGGCCCGCGCATCGCGCTGGTGGCCGGGGAAACCTCCGGCGACCAGCTCGGCGCCGGCCTGATCGCCGAACTGCGCCAGCGTTTCCCCGACGCCGAATTCGCCGGTATCGGCGGTGACGCCATGCGCGGCGCCGGCTGCCAGACCTGGTTCGATGCCAGCGAGCTGGCGTTGATGGGCCTGGCCGAGATCCTGCGCCACCTGCCGCGCCTGCTGAAACTGCGCCGCGCGTTCCGCGAGCGCGTGCTCGACTGGCGCCCGGACGTGTTCATCGGCATCGACGCGCCCGATTTCAACCTTGGCGTCGAACGCTGGCTCAAGCAGCGCGGCATCCGCACCATGCACTACGTCAGCCCCTCGGTCTGGGCCTGGCGCGAGAAGCGTGCCGAGAAGATCGGCGGCAGCGCCGACATGGTGCTGTGCCTGTTCCCGATGGAGCCGCCGATCTACGCGCGCCATGGCGTCGACGCGCGCTTCGTCGGCCACCCCATGGCCGATGCGATCGCGCTGGACAGCGACCGTGCCGATGCACGCACCCGGCTGGCGCTGCCGGCCACCGCGCCGGTGCTGGCGGTGTTGCCGGGCAGCCGCCTGGGCGAGGTCGGCCGGCTTGGCCCGGCGTTCTTCGAGGCCGCCTGGCAGGTGGCCGAGCGCATGCCCGGGCTGCATATCGTGGTACCGGCGGCCAATGCCCGCTGCCGGCAGCTGCTCGACCAGCAGATCGCCGCCTCGGCGCTGCCGGCCGCGCGCCTGCACGTGCTCGATGGCCAGGCCCGCGACGCGCTGACCGCCGCCGACGTGGTGCTGCTGGCGTCGGGCACCGCCACCCTGGAGACCATGCTGGTCAAGCGGCCGATGGTGGTCGGCTACCGCGTGTCGGAACTGACCTACCGCATCGCCCGCGCGCTGAAACTGGTCAAGGTCGACCGCTACGCCCTGCCCAACGTGCTGGCCGGGCGCGACCTGGCGCCGGAACTGATCCAGCACGACTGCACGCCGGACCGGCTGGCCGCGGCCGTACTGCGGTGGTTCCAGCACCCCGGCCACGTGCCCGGGTTGCAGGACGACTACCGGCGCCTGCACCTGCAGTTGCGCCAGGACGCCTCGGCCCGCGCCGCCGACGCGGTGGCGTCGCTGCTGGCGCGACCCGCATGAGCCGGCCCCCGGCCGCAACGCTGGCCCTGTTCGACGACGGCCTGCTGGCCGCCCGCCAGGGCCCGCGCCTGACCGCCGGCGTGGACGAGGCCGGACGCGGCCCGCTGGCCGGCCCGGTGGCGGTGGCCGCGGTGGTGTTCGACCCGCAGCGGCCGCGCATCAACGGCCTGGACGACTCCAAGGCGCTCACCGCCGCGCGCCGCGAACAGCTCTTCGAGCGTATCGTCGAGCGCGCCCTGGCCCACAGCATCGTGCTGGTGGACGTGGCCGAGATCGACGACATCAACATCTTCCAGGCCACCATGCAGGGCATGCGCCGGGCCGTGCAGGGCGTGGCCCATGTGGCCCAGTTCGCGCGCATCGACGGCAACAAGGTGCCCAAGGGCCTGCCGTGCCCGGCCGAAGCGCTGGTCGGCGGCGACGCCATCGACCGCGCGATCATGGCCGCCTCGATCCTGGCCAAGGTCAGCCGCGACCGCTACATGCTGGACCTGCACCTGCGCCATCCCGAATACGGCTTCGACCAGCACAAGGGCTACGGCACCCCGGCCCACCTGGCCGCGCTGCGCGCGCACGGCCCCTGCCCCGAGCACCGGCGCAGTTTCGCGCCGGTCCGCGACGCCCTGGCCCTGGCGTAACCCCTGCCCGCGGGCGCATTCGCCGCCCGTCAAGCCTTGTCCGCTCCCGCCCCCGCCGCTACCCTGCCCTTTCACCGCAGTGATCCGGCATGAGCACTCCCCGCTTCGTCCACCTCCACGTCCACACCGAATTCTCGATGGTGGACTCCACCATCCGCGTCCCGGCCAAGCCGGACCAGGCCGACCCGAAGAAGGCCAAGCAGGCCAACCTCCTCAGCCGTTCGGTGGAAATGCAGGCGCCGGCGCTTGCGGTCACCGACCTGAACAACATGTTCGCGCTGGTGAAGTTCTACAAGGCCGCCGAAGGCGTGGGCATCAAGCCCATCGCCGGTGCCGATGTGCTGATCGCCGAGGATGGCCACGACCCGTGGCGCATGACCCTGTTGTGCCGCGACCGCGACGGCTACCTGAGCCTGTCGCGCCTGCTCAGCCGTGCCTGGCTGGAAGGCCATCGCCCCGAGGGCGGCGTTGCCGTCCACCCGCAATGGCTGAAGGACGGCTGCCACAACCTGTTCGCGCTGGCCGGGCGCCAGAGCCTGGCCGGGCGCCTGGCCGGCGAAGGCCGCCATGACCTGGCCGAACAGCAGCTGGCCGACTGGCAGCGCGTGTTCGGCGATGGCCTGCACCTGGAGCTGACCCGCACCGGCCGCGACGGCGAGGAAGCGTTCAACCAGTTCGCGCTGATGGCCGCCGGCCAGCGCGGCCTGCCGGTGATCGCCAGCAACGACGTGCGCTTCCTGTCGCCGCAGGACTTCGACGCGCACGAGGCGCGGGTGTGCATCTCCACCGGCCGCGTGCTCGACGACCCCAAGCGCCCGCGCGAGTACAGCCGCGAGCAGTACCTGAAGTCGCCGCAACAGATGTGCGAGCTGTTCGCCGACATCCCCGACGCCATCGACAACACGCTGGCGCTGGCGCAGCGCTGCAACGTCGAAATGCGGCTGGGTACCTACTTCCTGCCCAACTACCCGGTGCCCGACGACGAGACCCTGGACACCTGGATCCAGAAGCAGTCGCGCGAAGGCCTGGAAGAACGCCTGCAGAAGAACCCGCTGGCGCCGGGCATGACCCGCGAGGACTATTTCGAGCGGCTCGAATTCGAGCTCGACACCATCATCAAGATGGGCTTCCCCGGCTACTTCCTGATCGTGGCCGACTTCATCCAGTGGGGAAAGAACCAGGGCATCCCGATCGGCCCGGGCCGCGGCTCGGGCGCCGGCTCGCTGGTGGCGTGGGCGCTGAAGATCACCGACCTGGACCCGCTGCCGTACAACCTGCTGTTCGAGCGCTTCCTCAACCCGGAACGTGTGTCGATGCCCGACTTCGACATCGACTTCTGCATGGACCGCCGCGACGAGGTGATCGACTACGTCGCGCGCAAGTACGGCCGCGAGCGGGTCAGCCAGATCATCACCTACGGCACCATGGCGGCCAAGGCGGTGGTGCGCGATTCCGGGCGCGTGCTCGGCTTCCCGTACGGCCTGGTCGACGGCGTGTCCAAGCTGATCCCCAACATCCTCGGCATCGGCCTGAAGGACGCGCTGGGCAAGGGCAAGGAAGGACCGGATTCGGAAATGGCCTCGGCCGAGCTGATCCAGCGCTACCAGAGCGAGGACGACGTCCGCGACCTGATCGACCTGGCGCTGCAGCTGGAAGACCTGACCCGCAACGCCGGCAAGCACGCCGGCGGCGTGGTGATCGGGCCCGAGCCGCTGTCCGAGTTCTGCCCGCTGTACGCCGAACACGACGAAGGCAGCCTGGGCAAGAACCCGGTCACCCAGTTCGACAAGAACGACGTGGAGGAAGTGGGCCTGGTGAAGTTCGACTTCCTCGGCCTGCGCACGCTGACCATCATCGACTGGGCGGTGAAGGCGATCAACCGGCGCCACGAACGCGCCGGCATCCCGCCGGTGGACATCGCCGCGATCCCGCTCGACGACGCGCCCACCTACAAGGACATCTTCGCCAACGGCAACACCGGCGCGGTGTTCCAGTTCGAATCCTCGGGCATGCGCCGGCTGCTGAAGGACGCGCGCCCGGACCGCTTCGAGGACCTGATCGCGCTGGTGTCGCTGTACCGCCCCGGCCCGATGGACCTGATTCCCTCGTTCAACGCGCGCAAGCACGGCCAGGAAGAGATCATCTATCCCGATCCACGCACCGAAGCCATCCTGAAGGACACCTACGGCATCATGGTGTACCAGGAGCAGGTGATGCAGATGGCGCAGATCGTCGGCGGTTACTCGCTGGGCGGCGCCGACCTGCTGCGCCGCGCGATGGGCAAGAAGGTGCCGGCGGAGATGGCCAAGCACCGCGAGATCTTCCGCGAAGGCGCGGCCAAGGGCGGCGTCGACGGCCCCAAGGCCGACGAGATCTTCGACCTCATGGAGAAGTTCGCCGGCTACGGCTTCAACAAGTCGCACGCCGCCGCCTACGCCCTGGTCAGCTACCAGACCGCCTGGCTCAAGCGCCACTACCCGGCCGAGTTCATGGCCGCGACGCTGTCCTCGGACATGGACAACACCGACAAGGTGGTCGGCTTCCTGGCCGAGGTACGCAACCTCGGCCTGCGCGTGGAGCCGCCACGGGTCAACGAATCGGCCTACATGTTCGAGGCGTCCTCCGCCGACACCATCCGTTACGGACTGGGCGCGATCAAGGGCGTCGGCCAGGGCGCCTGCGAAGCGGTGGTGGCCGAGCGCCTGCGCGGCGGCGAGTATGGCTCGCTGCTGGATTTCTGCGCGCGGGTGGAATCGGCCAAGCTCAACCGGCGCACCCTGGAGGCGATGATCCAGTGCGGCGCGCTCGACGGCCTCGGCCGCAACCGCGCTTCGCTGATGCTGCAGTTGCCCGAGGTGCTCAAGGCCACCGACCAGATGGCGCGCGAGAAGGCATCGGGCCAGAACTCGCTGTTCGGCGCGCCCGACCCGGTCAACGCCGCCGCGCAGCTGGACCTGCCGGAAAGCCGCGAATGGCCGGTGGCGCAGCTGCTGGGCGGCGAGCGCGAGACGCTGGGCTTCTACCTCAGCGGCCATCCGTTCGACCCGTATGCCGACGACGTCAAGGAACTGGTCGGCACCGACCTGGGCGCGCTGGACAAACTGGTGGCCCCGGCACCGCCGCCGCGCGACGGCGAAAAGCGCGGCTGGCGCCAGGAAGCGCAGGTGATCTTGGCCGGCATGGTCGTGGGCATGCGCCGCAAGGGCGACAGCCAGGTGTTCGTGCAGCTGGAGGACGGCAAGGGCCGGGTCGAGTGCAGCGCCTTCTCCGATGGCCTGGCCGAATTCGGCCACCTGATGACCAAGGACCGCATCCTGGTGGTCAAGGGCGGCCTGCGCGAGGACGAATTCAACGGCGGCTATGCGCTGCGCATCCGCCAGTGCTGGGATTTCGAGCAGCTGTGCGCCGACCACGCGGTGCGCCTGTCGCTGCGCGTGGACGGCCGCGGCGGCCCCATCTGGCAGCGCATCGAGCCGCTGCTGGCCACGCATCGCCCCGGACGCACGCCGATCCGCCTGGACCTGCTGCTGAAGGGCAGGGACGGCGGTGTCGCCGGCATGCTCGACCTCGGCGGCGCCGGTGCGGTGCGGGTCAGCACGCAACTGCTCGACGCCCTGCGCGAGGACCCGGCGGTACGCCGCGTCAAGCTCGCCTACAGCCCGCCCTGGGCCAGCTGAAGGTCCGGACGGCCGCGTACGGGTGCGCCCGACGCGTTCGGCTACACTTCCCCACTTTCATTCAAGACGGTTTCCGATGAACCCGAATTACCTCGACTTCGAGCAGCCCATCGCCGATCTGGAAGCCAAGATCCAGGAGCTGCGCAGCGCCAGCGCCGGCCCGGCGGTCAATGTCGAGGCCGAGGTCCGGGCGCTGGAGGACAAGCTGCGCCTGCGTACCGCGCAGATCTTCCGCAACCTCTCCTCCTGGCAGGTGCTGCAGGTCGCGCGCCACCCCTCGCGCCCCTACACCATGGATTACATCGGCATCTTCTGCGACGAATTCCAGGAGCTGGCCGGCGACCGTGCCTTCGCCGACGACAAGGCCATCGTCGGCGGGCTGGCCCGCATCGGCGGCCGCCCGGTGATGCTGATCGGCCACCAGAAGGGCCGCGACACCAAGGAAAAGATCAAGCGCAACTTCGGCATGCCCAAGCCCGAGGGCTACCGCAAGGCGCTGCGCCTGATGAAGATGGCCGAGCGCTTCGGGCTGCCGGTACTGACCCTGATCGACACCGCCGGCGCCTGGCCGGGCATCGACGCCGAGGAGCGCGGCCAGTCCGAGGCCATCGCCCGCAACCTGATGGAAATGGCCGAGCTCAAGGTGCCGGTCATCTGCACCGTGATCGGCGAGGGCGGCTCCGGCGGCGCGCTGGCGCTGGGCGTGGGCGACCGCACGGTGATGCTGGAATACAGCGTCTATTCGACCATCAGCCCGGAAGGCTGCGCCTCGATCCTGTGGAAGGACGCCGGCAAGAACAAGGAAGCGGCCGAGCAGCTGGGCATGACCGCGCCGCGGCTGAAGCAGCTGGGCCTGATCGACAAGCTCGTGCGCGAGCCGATCGGCGGCGCCCACCGCAACCCGAAGCAGATGGGCCGGCGCCTGAAGGCGGTCCTGCTCAACGAACTGGACGCGCTGGAAAAGCTGCCGGTCGACGAGCTGCTGGCCAGGCGCTATGCGCGACTGCGCGGCTATGGCGCCTACGAGGCCGCCTGAGCCTGCTGCGGTATGGCACTGGAAAGAGGCCGGCATCCGCCGGCCTTTTTCGTTTCCGTTTCCGTTTCCAGTGCGGTGCGCATGCCGGCAGGCGGGTCAGAACGGCTTGGCCAGCACCAGGTAGACGATGGCGATGAACAGCACCAGCGGCAGCTCGTTGAACCAGCGCAGCGCGCGCGACGACGGCAGCGCGCGGCCGCTGTCCACGCCCTTGAGCCAGCGCCCGGTGAAGATGAAATACACCAGCAGCAGCACGACCAGGCCGAGCTTGGCATGCAGCCAGCCGGCGGCGCCGGGGGCGACCATGGTCGGGAAGTCCGGCAGCACCCGGTAGCCCAGCCACAGCACCAGGCCGAGTACGAAGGCCAGGCCGAACATGACGTGGCCGAAACGGTACAGGCGCCGGCCCATCAGCTGCAGGCGCTGCCCGACCTGCGCCTGCCCGGCCGCCTCGGCGATGTTGACCAGGATCCGCGGCAGGTAGAACACCGCGGCCATCCACGCCACCACGAACACGATGTGGAAGGTCTTCACCCAGAAATACGACTGCATGCACTGGCTCCATCGGCGGCGTAGGATGGCCGCATTTTCGCCCATCCGCCGCCGACACGCACATGCAGGAAAAGCAATACGACGCCGCCTATTTCAACCATTGGTACCGCCGCGGCGACATCGGCGGGCCGGCGCGGCTGGCACGCAAGGTGCACCTGGCCGTGGCCACCGCCGAGTACTACCTGGAGCGTCCGATCCGCAGCGTGCTCGACATCGGCTGCGGCGAAGGCGCGTGGCGTGCGCCGCTGCTCAAGCTGCGGCCGAAGCTGCAGTACATGGGCTTCGATGGCAGCGAATACGCCGTGCAGCGCTACGGCCGCACCCGCAACCTGCACCTGGCGCGCTTCGGCGATTTCCAATGGCTGCGCCCGTGCGCGCCGGTCGACCTGCTGGTCTGCGCCGACGTCATGCACTACGTGCCCAGCCGCGAACTGCGCCAGGGCCTGCCCGGGCTGGCCGAGCTGTGCGGCGGCGTGGCGTTCCTGGAAACCTTCGCCGCCGAGGACGCGTTCCATGGCGATCACCAGGGATTCCAGTCGCGCCCGGCGCGTTGGTACCGCCGCCAGCTGGCGCAGGCCGGCTTCCGCGCGGCCGGCTCGCACTGCTGGCTGGGCCCGCACTGCGCCGACGAGGTGGCCGCATTGGAGAGCGGCGGCTGAGCCCGGCACACGCCATCGCGCCGCGCTGTCGCCCCACGGTCTGCGCCGCAGACCGCGGGGCCCGTCTTTCGCCTGCCACACCCCGCGCCTTTCGGCGCGCCCCCTGACTCAAGGGCTTTTCTCCAGACACTTTCCGCTGGTACGGGTCGATCCCGCGCGGCAGGCCGTATCCCACAGGCCCCACATCCGTCATTCTCCGCTTAACGCCGCACCCGCCTGTTTGCGCTATGCTGCATGGCACCATATGACCATACATATTGCCCGGCATGCTCTATCAACTGCATGAGATGACCCGCAACCTGCTCGCGCCCTGGGTCCACCAGGCGCAGGCCAACGCGGCGTTCTTCAACACCCCGGGGCACTGGTGGTCGTCCATGCCCGGCGCCGACCGGCTGGCGGCGATGAACGAACTGTTCCACCGCCTCGGCAAGGATTACGAGAAGCCGGAGTGGGACATCCACGAGCTGGAGCTCGACGGCGAAGTCGTGCCCGTGGCCCAGCTCACCGAACTGGAAAAGCCGTTCTGCCGCCTGCTGCGCTTCAAGCGCCACAGCAACGACGGCGCCCGTGTCGAAGCCCTGCTGGCCCAGCCTGCGGTGCTGGTGGTGGCGCCATTGTCCGGCCACCACGCCACCCTGCTGCGCGATACCGTGCGTACGCTGCTGCGCGACCACCGCGTGTATGTCACCGACTGGGTCGACGCGCGCATGGTGCCGGTGGAACAGGGCGAGTTCGGCCTGGACGACTACGTCGAGTACGTGCAGGCGTTCATCCGCCACCTCGGCGCGGCCAACCTGCACGTGGTCAGCGTCTGCCAGCCGACCGTACCGGTCCTGGGCGCGGTCGCGCTGATGGCCGGCCGCGGCGAAACCACGCCGCGCTCGCTGGTGATGATGGGCGGGCCGATCGACGCACGCCGCAGCCCCACCGCGGTCAACAACCTGGCCACGCGCAACCCGCTGTCGTGGTTCGAGAACAACGTCATCCACACCGTGCCGGCGCCCTACCCCGGGCAGGGCCGGCGCGTGTACCCCGGCTTCCTGCAGCACGCCGGCTTCGTGGCGATGAACCCCAGCCGCCACCTGATGTCGCATTGGGACTTCTACACCGACCTGGTCAAGGGCGACCTGGACGACGCCAATGCCCACCGCCGCTTCTACGACGAATACAACGCGGTGCTGGACATGCCCGCGCGCTTCTACCTGGACACCATCCGCGTGGTGTTCCAGGAGTTCCTGCTGCCGCGCGGACAGTGGCACGTGCGTGGCGAACGCGTGGATCCGTCGGCGATCCGCGACACCGCGCTGCTGAGCATCGAGGGCGAGCTGGACGACATCGCCGGCCTCGGCCAGACCGAAGCCGTGCAGGCGCTGTGCACCGGCATCCCGGCGGCGCGCCGCAGCCACTTCATCGTCGAGGGCGCCGGCCACTACGGCATCTTCAGCGGCCGCCGCTGGCGCGAGGTGGTGTACCCGAAGGTGCGCGACTTCTTCATCGCGCAATCGCAGCCGGCCGCGGCGAAGAAACCGCGCAAGGCCGCCGCCAGCAACGTCACCCCGCTGCGCCGCCGCGCGCAGCGCTGAAGCCCGGCGCGCCGCGGGCGTTGCCATCGCCACAAAGAAAAACGGGGCACACAGGTGCCCCGTCTGGCTGGATCCGGTCTGTGGCTTACAACCGCACCAGCAGATGCTTGGCGATGGCGCCATGCAGCCTGCCGATGGCGCGCGCCAGGTGCAGGGTCGCGAACAGCAGCACCAGTCCCGCGGCCATCGCCAGCGGCCACAGCCACACGCCATCGCCCACGTTGACGTCGTTGATCCAGAGGTTGACGGGCTGGTCCAGGGCCACATCGGCCAGCGGTGCGAACAGCAGTGCCAGCGAGGTCGAAAGCAGGGTCGTGGCGATGCTGAAGTAGACCACGCCCAGCGGCAGCATCAGCACGAAGTACAGCATCGTCAGCCAGGTGCGGACGTCGGTGAACATCGCGCCGATCCGCGCCAGCCAGCCCTGGCTCCTGTCCGTGTACATCGGCCGGCGCGGCATGCGCACGCCCAGCAGCGCCTCGATGATGCGGCCCTCCACCAGCGAAAGCACCCGCACCGATCCCAGGAACAGCAGCAGCACCGGGATGCCGATGATCAGGATCATCAGCGACACCGACAGCGACAGCCCGGTCACCACCCAGGTGAAGAAGAACACGCCGGTGACCAGCGACAGCAGCATGTAGAACAGCGCGCCATAGGTATGCGGGTCCAGCACCACGCCGAAGAAGCGCGCGGCCGCCGAGCGCGGCCTGGCCGCGACCGGGCCGGCCGGGCCGGCCCCGGCTGCCGCGGCGGCGACGCCCGGCGCGACCGCGGCAACCGGCGGTGGCAGCGGCCGGCGACCGGGCGACGGCGTGCGCAGCGCGCGGTTCACCGTCACCTCTGTCTCGCGGTAGATCTCGGCCACCTCCTCCGGCGCGCCGTAGCTGCCGGCGACACCGGCGATCACGTCGGCCTCGCTCTTGCCGGGCTGCTCGGCCAGCTCCGAGCGCAGGTACTCCTCCGCGTCGTACAGCGCGTCCTGGATCATCGCCGGGTCGGCACCGGCCAGCGCGGCGCGCAGCTGCTCCAGGTATTCGGGAATCGTGGTCGGCAGCGGCCGTGCGTTGGTCTCGTTGTTCATCGTTCGACTCCCTCCAGTACGGACTCCAGCGAGTCCCGGGTGGCATTCCAGGCCGCGATCCACTGCCTGAGCACGGCGCGGCCCTCGTCATTGATGCGGTAGTAGCGCCGGGGTGGCCCGGCCACCGACGGCTCGACATGGCTTTCCAGCAGGCCGGCGCCTTCCAGGTTGCGCAGTACCGGGTACAGCGCGCTCTGCTTGCCGCTGAGCACGCCGTCGCCGGTGCGCTCCAGTTCCTTGGCGATCAGGTAGCCGTACAGCGGCTCCCCCGCCTTGGCCAGTACCGCCAGCAACGCCAGCGACACCGTGCCGGCGCTGAGCTCCTTCTGGAATTTGCGCAGTTGGGCTTCGAACTCACCCATCGCCTTGCTCCTGCCAACTAGCCTGAAGCCAACACTATTACTCACTTCGCTATAGCGGATGTGCCGGTAGTCACCCCACTCCCGGCACGGTCTGGCGGCGGCCCCGGGCGATCCCGCAGAATCGACCCACACCCGATCACGGAACGCGCCCGATGACGCTACGCCCGACCCTGCTGGCCCTGGCCCTGATGCTGTCACCGCTGCCTGCGCTGGCCGCCGACGCGCCGGCCAAGTACCGCAGCGCACAGGAGATCCTGGCCGCCTCGCCGGACAGCGACTGGCACGTGCCCGCCGCCGACAACCTGCTGTACATGGACCTGGACGGCGGCCGGGTCATCATCGAACTGGCCCCTGGATTCGCCCCCGAACACGCCGGCAACATCCGCACCCTGGCACGCGAAGGCTTCTGGAACGGCACCAGCATCTATCGTTCGCAGGACAACTTCGTGGTCCAGTTCGGCGACGCCGATGCCGACGACCCGGCCAGGGCGCGGCCGCTGGGCAGTGCCAGGACCCACCTGCCGGCCGAGTTCCAGCGGCCCGCGCGGGGGCTGGCGTTCACCGCGCTGCCCGACCGCGACGGCTGGGCCGCGAAAACCGGTTTCGTCGGCGACTTCGCCGTCGCCAGCGACGGCGAACACACCTGGCTGGCGCACTGCTACGGCGCGGTCGGCGCCGGCCGCAACAACGACGAGGACAGCAGCATCGGCGCCGAGCTGTACGTGGTCACCGGGCAGTCGCCGCGCCAGCTCGACCGCAACATCACCCTGGTCGGGCGCGTGCTCAAGGGCATGGAACTGCTCAGCACGATCAAACGCGGGCCCGAACCGATGGGCTTCTACGAGGACACCGCGCAGCGCACGCCGATCAGATCCATTCGCCTGGCCAGCGCCGTGCCGGCCGCCGAGCGCACGCCGCTACGGGTGCTGCGCACCGACTCCAGGACCTTCGCCGATATGGTGGAGGCCCGCCGCAACCGCCGCGACGACTTCTACAAGCGCGCGGCCGGCCATATCGACCTGTGCAACATTCCGCTGCCGGTACGGTAAATACCGCAGCGGCATAGCAAGCTTAAGACCTGGGACGTTCGCACTAGAACCCGATTGAAATACGCCAGCAGAACACGCAATTTTTATAGAGATATGTCCAAAAGGAGCAATTAGGAAAGCCATGGAACGCAGCGAAATTCGAGAATCAACGAAGCTCGACCTACTCAAGAAGGTCCGAGACAACGACTATGGAAAGTATCTCTACAAAGCGAGCATCCAAAAGATCAGAGGGTTCTCGGGCGAGGACATTACTTTTGAATTCCCTGTGACAGCACTGATTGGACCCAATGGCAGCGGCAAGTCTTCCGTACTTGGGGTGGCAGGATGCGCGTACAAACCAATCAAGCCTGGATACTTCTTTCCGAAGAGTGCGATCGGTGATGAATCGATGGCCGGATGGCGAGTGGAGTATGAACTCGTAGACAAGTCGCTGAGTGCGAGACAGCTGATAAAAAGAAACAGCAACTTCCGTCAAGCGAAGTGGGTCCGCGCCGACGTCGCAGACAGGGCAGTCCTCTTCTTCGGAATCGAACGAACGGTACCTGCTGGCGAAAAATCCAAGTTCAAGAAACTCACAAAGTCTTCTTACATTCACCGAAGTGCGATGGAGTCACTCAAACCAGAAGTAGTGCGCCAAATTCAGCACGTACTTGGAAAGTCCGTTTCCGACTTCAAAATCACGACGGTCGGCCATGGCGACAAATTTCTTGTCGGCAAAAATGGCGACCACAAGTACTCCGAATTCCACTTCGGCGCCGGCGAATCATCAATCATTAGAATGATCAATGAAATTGAACAAGCACCAAATAACGCACTAATAATTATCGAAGAAATAGAAAATGGACTTCACCCAATTGCCACGAGGCGAATGGTTGAATACCTCATTGACGTAGCGGAACGAAAGGCGCTTCAAGCAGTTTTCACAACCCATAGTGATTACGCACTACTGCCACTTCCAAACGAAGGCATCTGGGCCTGCATCGACGGAAAACTCAAGCAGGGCAAACTTTCAGTTGAAGCGCTTCGCGCTGTTTCTGGCCGAGTCGATCGCGCTCTCGCTATCTTTGTCGAAGACGAATTTGCTAAGCACTGGGTTAATGCGATTCTTCGTGAGAAGCTTGGCACGGAATTCGAGCAGGTTGAAGTGCACGCAGTCGCCGGAGACGGCACTGCAGTCAGCATTCACAAGGCTCATGCTCGCAACCCATCCATCTCATTCAAGTCTCTTTGCATCATTGATGGCGACTCAAAGCAAAGCGGCGAAGAAGATGCTGCAAACGGGATCATCAGACTGCCCGGATCTCAACCAGAACTCAGTGTCTATGAAGATGTTCGCAACAACATCGACAGGGATCTCGCGGTTCTCACAGTGTCTTGCCAGCGCCCTCCGGAGGCGCAGGCAACTGTGCAGCAAGCTTTGGAGGAGATTCTCCATACCAACAGGGATCCACACCTGCTATTTGTACAACTGGGGATCAAAATAGGGTTTGTTCCCGAGAACATTGTAAGAGGTGCATTCTTCGCCCTATGGGTGAGAAACAACAAGGCATTTTGCGATTCACTCGCCCAGAGAGTAATAGACTTGCTCGACCAGGCACATAAGAAAAGATCTTAGATTCACTACTAAAAATCGCTGCAGGAGGTGCGATCCCTCGCGCCTCCTGCAGCCAACATCCGCCATTACGCGAGCCGGAAAATAGTATCTTGCTAAGGATTAGCAAAACCCTCCTCAACAGGCTCCTTAGCCGTTTAGTCGGCGGCGGGTATACGATCACTAATCTCAGCCCTTCTGGCTGACGGCCACGCTGCCCAGGATCAGGCCGCCGGCGAGCAGCATCTGCAGGGTCACCGGCTCGCCCAGGAACAGCCAGGCGAACAGCGCCCCGAACAGCGGGATCAGGTAGGTGACGGTGGCCGCGCGCGAGGGCCCGACCCGGCCGATCAGGCGGTAGAACACCAGGAACGCCAGCCCGGTGCAGACGATGCCCAGAGCGATGGCGCTGGCCCACGATGCCGCCGATACCGGCTGCCGCGGCCAGTGGTTCAAGGCCATCGGCAGCATCCACAACGCGGCGCAGCCCAGCGTGGCCGCGGCCGATGCGGCCGGCGGCAGCCCGCTCATGTGGCGGCGGACCAGGTTGGCCCCCACCCCGTACAGCAGCGCCGCCACCGTGCCGGCCGCCACCGCCGTACCGATCGCCAGCCCCGAGACTTTCGCCGTGGCCAGCACCACGACCCCGGAGAAGCCGACCAGCAGCGCGAGCGCCCGGCGCGGGCCGATTTTCTCGCCGAAGAACAGATACCCGACCAGGGCGGCGAACAACACGGTCATCGCGTTGCAGATCGCGCCGATCGCCGCCGGCGCACGCTGCGCCGCCCAGGCGAACAGCACGAACGGCAGTGCCGAATTGATCAGGCCGATGGGGGCCAGCCACAGCCAGCGCCGCGCCGGGAACAGGGCCCGCGCGCGCCACAGGAAGGGCATCAGCACCAGCGCGCCGAGCAGCAGCCGCACCTCCACCAGCGCATAGGGGCCGAAATCCGGCACCGCGATGCGCATGAACAGGAACGATGCGCCCCACACCATGCCCAGGCCCAGCAGCTCCAGCGGCGTGGACCAGTCGCGCGCCACCGGCGCCGGTGTCGCCCCGCTCATGGCCCCGGCCCCATCGCCACTGTCTCCGCCCGCACCACGCACGCCATGGACATCCCTCCGTTGGTGGAACGCAAGCATCCCTGCAACCGCGCCCGCTGACAAACAGCGCGTGCCCGCACCAGCGCACTTCACGTTCCCTTGCCCGGCGACTGCCCAGGCTGGGGCCCCCTTCCCACGGAGTTTCCCATGCCCCTGCTGCGCATCCGCATCACCGGCAACGCCGACGACGCCCTGGCCGTGAGCGACCTGCTGCACGGCCTGGAAGGCATCGAGCACGTCGAGGAAACCGACGACCTGATGCCGCACATGGACGATGAGGACTCCAGCTCGGCCGGCCTGTCCGATGACATCGGCCCCGGCATCCACGAGCTGGAAGTCGAGATCGGCAACGCCGCCACTGCGCAGAAGGCGCGGCGGGCGGTGGAACTGCTGGCCCGCGAACGCGGGCTGGTCATCGAATACGAGCACGACGAGGGCTGAGCCGCGCGGCAGGCACGGCCACCGCCGGGAGAAGCAGCGCGTCGCCGGCGCGGTTTGATCCAGGTCAAGACATCGCGGCCGGTGGCAGCGCACATTCCGCTGTCCACCCACCGCTACAGGAGAGCACCGCGATGACCGACCATTGGCTCGACACCCTCATCACCGCCACCCCGCAGGAAGGCTTCGAGCTTGCGGTCCTGTTGAGCCGCCGCAGCGTCAAGTACACCCAGCCCGACCTGTCCATCCTGCAGAAGCTGCGCCCGGAGTACGCCGATTCCGCCGATGGCCTGACCGCCGCCGCGCAGGTCCTGGCGCTCAACTTCCAGACGGTGGCCGCCGCCAACAACTACTGGCGGCCGTGAGATCGCAGGGCGCACTCCGGTGCGCCCTGCGACCGGCTCACCCCCGCTGCTGGCGCCGGCGTCGGCGCCACAGCTTCAATCCGCCCCACAGCAGCACCGCAGCGACCAGCAGCGGCGGCAGCAGGCCGGCAACGATGCGGATCAGGTAGGCCAGGCTGGTGGTGAAGATGCTGCCGAACTCGCCCAGCGCGCGGCCGATCTCGCTGCGGCTACGCTGGCTGCTGGTCGAATCCAGCTGGATGGTCAGCTTCTGCGTGTCGATGCGCCGGTGCTGCTGGGCGGCATCGCGCCCGGCCTGCTCCAGCGCGGCCTCGATCTCGGCCAGGCGCCGGGAAATGGCCAGCAGGTCGGCCACCGCCAGGTCCCTGCGCTGCTGGTATTCGCCCAGGCGCGCGTGTTCGCCCTTGAGCCGCGCCTGGGCCAGGCGCGTGTCGGCCACCTGCTGCGCCAGGTCCTCGGCACGGGTGTCGCGGCGTATCGTTTCGCCCTTCTCGCTGGCCAGGGCGATCATCGGCTCCACGCCCTGCGGCGCAATCCGCAGCTCGATCGAGCCCGAAGCGGCGTCGCCGCCGGCCTGCGCCAGCTGCAGCACCGCGCAGTCGCCGAACTTCGCGCTCTGGCAGGCCTCGGCCAGCGCCTTCAGCCGCGGCCCGATCTGCGCGCCGGGCAGCTGCAGCTGCAGCGTGTGTTCATAGGCCAGGAACGCGCCTTCCGGCGACGCCAGCGCCACCTCGGCGGCGACGCCCGCGGCCTCGGCGCCGTGCCTGGTGCAGCCGGCGCCCAACGCCAGTGCCAGCAGCATGCCGGCCAGCAGCCACGGCCGGCGCCGCGCCGCCGTCACCGGCTGGCCCCGTCGTAGTGCCTGACTTCCAGTGCGTCCAGATCGACCTGCGGCACGCAGCGCAGGTTGATCGCCACGGTCGGCTGGCCGCTGCGCGGGTCCACCGCCTCGCTGAACGGGGCCACGCCGCAGACGCGGCAATGGTGGTGGTCGATGTGCCCGGAATTGAAGCGGTAGCTTTCCAGGTGGGCCGGATCGGTCCTGAGCTCGAAACCGCTGCGCGGGCCGAACCACAGCAGCGAACCGCGCCGCCGGCAGATCGAACAGTTGCAGGACACCGCGCTGGCGATCGGCTCGGCCGATTCGAAAGCGAACGCGATGCGTCCGCAGTGGCAGCTGCCTTCGTAATGCATCGCACGACCTCCACGGGGCTGTCTGGCGGCCATGGTAAGCCAATGGCATGGGCGTCCGCCGCGATGCTGGCCTATCCTGCGCCATTCCCTCCGCAACAGGTATCCCGATGCGCAAGCACCTGCTCGCCGCCGCCCTGCTCGCCAGCCTGGCCGGTTGCCAGAACAGCGACGCCCCGTCCTCCCCGTCCGCCACCACCGAACAGGCCGGCCAGAGCCAGGCCGACGCGCAGTTCGCCGAACTGTCGAAGAAGGCGCTCGATACCTGGATGCAGCTGTCCCCGGTCAGCGCCACCCAGATCGGCGACCACCGTTACGACGCCGAGCTGGATGACCTGAGCGCCGCCGGCCAGCAGAAGGGCCTGGAGGCCAGCAAGGCGCTGCTCGCCGAGCTGGACAGGATCGACACCAGCAAGCTCGGCCGCGAGAACCAGGTGGACGCCGCGATCCTGCGCAACCAGCTGCAGTCCGATATCTGGGGCAACGAAACCCTGCAGTCGTGGCAGTGGGACCCGCAGGTCTATACCGGCCTGGCCGGCAGCGCCATCTACGGCCTGATGGCGCGCGAGTTCGCGCCGCTGCCCGAGCGCCTGAAGTCGGCCACCGCGCGCATCGAGAAGATCCCGCAGATCTTCGCCGCCGCACGCGCCAACCTCGACCCGGCCCGTGTACCGAAGATCCACGCCGAAACCGTGGCCAAGCAGAACCGCGGCATCCTCAGCCTGGTCGAGACCTTCATCGTCCCCAACATCGGCCAGCTCGAAGCCGCCGACCAGGAACGCCTGAAGGCCGCCATCGCCACGCTGACCACCGCCGTCGAAGAGCAGCAGACCTGGCTGGACAAGACCCTGGTACCCAACGCCAAGGGCGAGTTCCGGATCGGTGCGGAGAAGTACGACCAGAAGCTGAAGTTCTCGCTCAATTCCTCGCTGTCGCGCGCGGAGATCGGCGAGCGCGCCCGCGCCGAGCTGACCCGCGTACGCAAGGACATGTACGGCATCGCCCAGGTGGTGCTGAAGGACAAGCCGGGTGCGCCGGAAATGCCGGCCGACCCGACCGACGAACAGCAGCAGAAGGCGATCGAGGCCGCGCTGGAACTGGCCTATGCCGACAAACCGGCGCGCGACAAGGTCGTCGACGATGCCAAGGCGGCGCTGGACCAGTCCACCGAGTTCGTGCGCACGCATGACCTGGTGACCCTGCCGGACGCGCCGGTGGACATCATCCTGATGCCCGAGTTCCAGCGCGGCGTGGCGGTGGCCTACTGCGACTCGCCCGGCCCGCTGGACAAGAACCTGAAGACCTTCTACGCGGTCTCGCCGATTCCGGAGGACTGGAACGACAAGCAGGTCGATTCGTTCCTGCGCGAATACAACAGCCGCATGATCCACCTGCTGTCGATCCACGAGGGCACCCCGGGCCATTACCTGGAAGGCTGGCACTCGGGCAAGTTCCCCTCCACCCTGCGCGCGGTGCTGCGCTCGGGCCTGTTCGCCGAGGGCTGGGCGGTCTACACCGAACGCATGATGCAGGAACAGGGCTACCTGGACAGCGACCCGCTGTTCCACCTGGTGCAGCTCAAGTTCTACCTGCGCACGATTGCCAACGCCATCCTCGACCAGGGTGTGCACGTGGACAACTGGAGCCGCGAGCAGGCGATGCAGCTGATGACCCACGACGCCTTCCAGCAGGAGAGCGAGGCCGCGGGCAAGTGGGTGCGCGCGCAGCTGACCTCGGCGCAGCTGCCGACCTACTTCGTCGGCGCGCAGGAGCACTTCGACACCCGCAAGGCGGTGCAGGACAAGCTCGGCGCGGACTTCAAGCTCAAGGCCTACCACGACCAGATCCTGTCCTACGGCGCGCCGCCGGTGCGCTTCGCGCGCCAGCTGATGCTGGACCAGCCGATCGAGTAACCGCCCCGCGAGGGGATGCGCGAAGGCCCGGGGATTCCCGGGCCTTCGTCGTTGCGGCGCCGGCCAGCACCGCCGCGGCCCCGCGCATGCCGGTACGCGATCGCCGGCAGGTCCCGCTTGCGCAACGCCGCGTTCACGCAGGCCGGTGCCGCGCCGGGGCATGATCGGCTCCAGTCCCCCTGTCTCCAGGAGATCGCATGAACGTGATGCTTGCCGCGCTGTTGTCCGCCGCCCTGGCCACCGCACCCGCGCCCGCATCCGCCGCGGCGCCGGCCGACTCGCCGCTGGTGGGCCAGTGGCTCCTGGACGTGGACAGCCTGCCGATGCCGCCGGAAGCGCGCCCGAAGCGCGTGGACCTGGTGTTCGCCGCCACGCCCGACGGCCGCTGGAACGAACGCGTCCGGATCGTCGGCCAGGACGACAAGATCATGCACGCCGAATCCACCCTGTCGCTGGACGGCACCCCCGGCCGCGCGTCGGGCACGTACTGGGTCGATGTGCTGGCCGCCAAGATGCCGGCGCCGAACGTGCTGGTCATGCAGTTCGTCTACGAAGGCATACCGCGCTCGACGCGGGTGTATTCGGTCAGTGCGGACGGCAACGTCATGACCGAGACGGAGTCCTACTTCAAGGACGGCACGCCGGTACTGCGGACGGCGTTGTTCAAGCGCGCCGGGCGTACCCGCTGACCGCGCCCGCCGCCCTGCCCCGGACGCGAACCGCCCCGGTGGTGGCGCGGTTGACGCCCGCCCGCGCCGGCGCTATTGATCGGCACTCATCCTGCCGGCGCACGCCATGCAAACGATCGACTGGGACGACTTCAGCAAGGTGGAACTGCGCGTGGGCCGCATCGTGGCCGCCGAGCCGTTCGCCAAGGCGCGCCGGCCGGCGTACATCCTGCAGGTCGATTTCGGCCCGGAGATCGGCATCCGCAAGTCCAGCGCCCAGATCACCGACCTGTATGCGCCCGAGGCGCTGGTCGGCAAGCAGGTGGTGGCGGTGGTGAACTTCCCGCCCAAGCAGATCGGCCCGCTGATGTCCGAATGCCTGGTCACCGGCTTCCACAATGCCCACGGCCAGGTATCGCTGTGCGTGCCCGAGCACGATGTCCCGCTCGGCACCCGCCTGCTGTAACACCCTTCGGAGAACCCCATGGACAGCGATTTCCTGTGCCGATTCCTGCTGTGGTCGCTGGCGTTCAACTACGCCGTCCTGCTGGCCTGGTTCCTTGCCTTCGTGACCGCGCGCGACGCGCTGCGGCGGCTGCATGGCCGCTGGTTCGCGCTGCCCGATGCCAGCTTCGATGCCATCCATTACGGCGGCATGGCCGCGTACAAGATCGGCATCCTGCTGTTCAATCTCGCCCCGCTGGCGGCGCTGTGGCTGGCGCGCCGCGGCGGCTGATCCGGCGCCTTCGCCGGCCTCCGTCGCTTTCCTGCCGAGGACGCCCATGACCCGCACCACCACCGACAGGACCAGCGCGCGCGGCAGAACGGCCGCGGCCAGGCGCGCCGCCGGCTTCACCGCCGAAGAACAGGCGGCGATGAAAGCACGGGCGCGGGAGCTCAAGGCCGAGGCCCGCGCCCAGCGCAGCAGCGCCGACGGCGAGGCCGAGCTGCTGGCCCGGATCGACGAGATGCCCGCGGCCGAACGCGACATGGCGCGCCGCATCCATGCGCTGGTCATGGCCACCGCACCGGGCCTGCAGCCGCGCACCTGGTACGGCATGCCGGCGTGGGCGAAGGACGGCAAAGTGCTGTGCTTCTTCCAGGGCGCGGGCAAATTCAAGACCCGCTACGCCACCTTCGGCTTCAGCGACCAGGCGCAGTTGGACGAGGGCGGGCTGTGGCCGACGGCCTTCGCCATCCACCGGTTCGGCGATGCCGAGGCCACCACGCTGACCGCACTGGTGCGCCGGGCCGCCGGCTGAACCGGCACCGGTGCCACCTCATCCGCAGCAGAGCCACCCAACACCGCAATCCACGGGGACAACGCATGGGCAAGGGACGTCTTGAAGCCTTCAGTGACGGCGTACTGGCGATCATCATCACCATCATGGTGCTGGAAATGAAAGCGCCGGAGGGCGCCACGCTCGACGCGCTGCTGCCGCTGGCGCCGTCGTTGCTGAGCTACGTGCTCAGCTTCATCTACGTGGGCATCTACTGGAACAACCACCATCACCTGCTGCAGGCCTGCAGGCGCGTCACCGGCAGCGTGCTGTGGGCCAACCTGCACCTGCTGTTCTGGTTGTCGCTGCTGTCCTTTGCGACCCGCTGGATGGGCAACAACCACCTGGCGCCGCTGCCGTCGGTGGCCTATGGCCTGGTCCTGCTGGCCTCGGCCATCGCCTACTGGCTGCTGCAGCGGCGCATCATCGCCGCCGATGGCAGCGCGTCGGTGCTGCGGCACGCGCTGGGCGGCGACTGGAAGGGCAAGCTCTCGCCGCTGCTCTACCTTGCCGGGATCGGCGCCACCCTGGCCGATGCGCGGCTCGGCCAGGCGCTGTACGCGCTGGTCGCGCTGCTGTGGCTGATTCCGGACCGGCGCATCGAGCACGAACTGGAGCACTAGCCGTGTAAACCCGGCATGCCGTGCCGCCGCGGCCAGCATCCACGGCGCTGGCCTGGACGCTGGCACCCGCCGCGCGACTGCAACCGGCGCCTGCTCAGGTGCGCGCCGGCGGCGGCAGCCAGCATCCCAGCACCGCCTGCAGCTCCGCCGTCTCCACCGGCTTGCGCAGCACCAGATACCCCTGCTCCTGGGCGTGGGCCAACTCGGCCGAATCCAGTTCGCCGCTGATCATGGCGCCGTTCGCTCCCGGCACGCGCTGGAGCAGTTCGCACAGCAGTTCGAAGCCGCTCTCGCCCGAACGCAGGCGCTGGTCGCAGAACACGACATCGGGCCTGAAGCCCGATTCGATCAGGTGCAGCGCCTGTCCCCCCGATTCGACGCAGGTGGCCTGCAGGCCCCAGGACTGCATCAGGATCTGCCAGGCGCTGCGCACCAGCGGGTCGTCATCGACCACGAGGCACGCACCCGACCATTGCGGGACCGCATCGCGGATGGCCGGATCGACCGGCCGGGCGATGGCCGCGAGCGCCGCCGGCCCACCCGCATCGGGGTGGATCCAGAAACACGAACCCTTGCCTTCGCGGGACCGGAAGCCGTGCTTCGCGCCCATCATGACGCAGCATCGGGCGACCACCGCCAGCCCCAGCCCGTGGCCGGCACTGTCGATGTCCCAGGCATGGGCGTTGCGGAAGAACGGCGAGAAGATGGCGTTGCCATCGCGCATCGCGATGCCGATGCCGGTGTCCCAGACTTCGCAGCGCCAACTGCCACCGCGGCGGCGGAGGGCCAGCAGGATGCCGCCCCGGCGCGTGTAGCGCAGCGCGTTGTGCAGCAGGTTGTTCAATGCCTGGCGCAGGAGTGTTGCGTCGGCGATGGCGATCGCCTCCCCCGGGGGGAGGTGCACGCGCAGCGCCAGCCCGCGATCGCGCGCCTCCTCGCGGAAAACCGCCGCGACATGGGCGATCATCGCGGCCAGGTCCACGGCCTCGCTGCGGACCTGCACGCGGCCGCTTTCGATCCGCGACAGGTCGAGCAGCGCGTCGAACATCTGCGTGGCCGAGTGCACGCTTTCGCGCAGGTCGGCCAGGGCGGTATCCAGCGCACGGTCGCGGTTGCTGCGCGAAATCGACGCCACCAGGAAGCCCATGGCATGTACCGGCTGGCGCAGGTCGTGGCTGGCCGTGGTCAGGAACAGGTTCTTGTCGTACAGCGCCTTTTCGGCCTGCTCCTTGGCCTGGCGGAAGTCCTCGGCCAGGCGCGCGGCCTCCTCCTGCAGCACCACGTTCTGCACGAAGAAGCGCAGGGAGATGGCCGAATGCCTGAGGATCGTGAGGATGTAGATCAGCGCCAATGGCATCACGTAATACCCGTGCCCCGGAAAGCTGTAGGGCACCAGCAGGGTCAGGCTTCCCCAGCCGGACAGGAAGAAGCAGCGGAAGACCGACAGCACCGGCGAGGCATGCACCGAATTGCTGGCCACGATCGCCGCGATCGTCACCAGGTAGAGCAACTGGAATTCGAACGTGGCGTGCGCGGCCGTCAGCAACGGCGGCACGGCCATGCTGGCGCCATAAACCAGCGCCACCCCATGGATCAACGGCGACCAGCGGCGCAGTACCGCATCGGCGGCATCCCGTGCGCAGGCGCGCTGGTAGCGCCGGTACAGCCAGCGGACGACCCAGAAGCCAACGAAATACCACGCCGACCACAGCACCAGCCCGAACGGGTCCTGCCCGAGCCGCGCATACCAGGCAATGAAGGGCAGGCTGACCACCACCATCGCCCCGAATCCGTAATTGATCCGGGCGAACGCCACCTCCAGCAGGCCTACCCGGCGTGCGGGGCTGATATCGGCGTAGCCGGGGGCCCTGTCGGTGGCGGGCGGCCGCGCCGGGCCCTGCTCAGACATCGATCCGCTTCCCGCTCAGCCGGGTTATCAGTTCGATGCGGTTGCGCGCGCCCAGTCGCTCCAGGATGCCGCTCACATGCTCCTTGACCGTCTGTTCGCTGAGCGACAGCTGCTGCGCCACGCGCTTGTTCGGCAAGCCCTTGAGCATCAGCGCCAGCACCTCCCCCTGGCGTGGGGTCAGGCCCAGCTCGGCCGGGCTCAGCGGCAGGCTGCGTGCCTCATCGTTCGCCTGCGCGGCAAGCGGAGCATCGTCGAACCATGCGTCGCCGCGCAGCACCGCGCTCACCGCCCGGGCGAACACCGCGGGCTCGGCATGCTTGGGCACGAAACCATCGACCGCCAGCCGGTGCACCTTGTCGCGGATCGCCGGGTCGCCGTCACCACTGATCACCAGCAGGCGCATGCCCGGATACTCGGCGCGAAGCCGCGCCAGCATCGGCAGTGCGGTGCCTTCCGGCAGCCAGAAATCCACCAGGGCCAGGCTCGGCACCTCGACCTGCGCCAGGTGCGTCCACAGGCCATCGGCGTGGCAGATCGCCTCGGCGCGCGCGAACCCGCAATGCGTGCGCAGATAGTCGGCAATGCCGCGCGCGACCAGCGGATGGTCGTCCACGATCACGGCCGAGCGTTCATTCCTTAACATCATCGCGATGCCGGTGCGACCGGGCGAAGGCCGGGATTCACGTGCGGTGCCCGGGTCGTGCGCTTGCCAGCCATCTTTGCGTCCCCCTTGCCGCGACAGCGGCGGTCCGGGCCACCCGCCGTGGTGCCAGCGGGCCACACCGACTACCCATGCCCGCCCCCGCCGGCCAGGCACCGCTTCAGTTCATCGCGTGCCTTGAGTCCGTCGTGCCATGCGATGTCGGCAATCGACGTGCCCTGGTAAATCACCTCGAAATGCCAGTCATCCCGCATCCCCGCCAGCAGCGCTTCGATGCTCGGCACGGCAAACAGCAGCATCGGCGGCGCATTTGCGCCTGCCTTGGTGTAGATGGCGTTCAAGGTAGCCGGCTGCAGATTACCCTGCTTCAGGGTCACGCGCACCGGCGTGCCGCTGCCGAGCCGGGGAAAGGCGTGCTCGCTGCCCAGCGGCGAAAAGCCCAGCAGCGCGCCGCCGTAGCCCCCGCCCGGGCCGAACAGGGTCACTACCATTCCGTCGTTGATGCCGTCGACCCGTTCACGCTTGACCCGCTTGCCGCGCAGGAACGAAGCCGCACAGTATTCGCCCGGGCGGGCACCCGAGCGGGCCTGCATGAACTCCCACCAGCCAGCGATGACTTTCTCCCGGTAGCGGATCGCTTCTTCCTTGTTCGATTCGAGGACGTCCCCGGAATTGATCTCTGCCCGCCGGGTTTCCATCATCGATCCCAGGACGTCGAACGATGCGCCGTCCACGCCGGATGCGGCCCCGCACGGCACGCTCGCCAGCGACAGTCCCGCGGCCAGCAGCATGTTCCTGATCATCGCCATCCTCCTTCGTCCGTTGTCGTGCGTTGCCGCATCCGCCGCCATGGCGAGGGCGCTCAAGGACCGGCCGCATGGCGCGCCAGCGCCTCGCACATGCTGCGGGTGCGCCCCAGTCCAGCGCCTTCGTAGTCGGACCGGACCAGGATGTCGTCCACGCGCCATTGCCCCTGTGCATCGCGCCGGGTCCGGAACTCCACGAAACACATCGCAAAGCCGCCGGCATCGCCGCCCACCACGCCCTGGCTGCCGTAGGCCGTCACCGCGTCCCGCTCCCAGGTGCGGGTGTAGCGCAGGAAACGGGTTTCGCCGGCCTCGTCGAACTGCGGGTTGCCCATGAGCGCGACGATGTCCTGCTCGGGCCGGCCTTTCCAGATGGCGATCAGGCTGGATTCCAGCGGCGTCAGCTTGCGGCCATCGGGCCCTCTGCCGCCGGCGCCCGCGGCCTGCGTGTCGGCCCGCATCCGTGCCTGCAGCTGCGCGATGCCCTGCCCCAGGTCGGCCTGGATCGACGCGGTGCCCGCTTCCAGTTCCCGCTGCTTCTGCTTCAGTTTCTGCATCGCGGCCTGGCGATCGGCCTCGGACAGCGGCGTGGCCCACTTGCCGCTCGGGTCGGGGCGCTTGCCGGCGAGGACCTTCTCCCACCAGAAATTCTCCCAGGCAAATTCCAGGAATTCGGACGGCAGCGTCTCCGCGATCAACGGCATGTCCACCGGCAGGCCCAGCGCGACGACGCGCTTGCCGAACTCGCCGGCATCGAACGTGCCGCCGGCCTTGATGGCGGCATGCAGGGCGTGGTCGAAGGCGATGTGATTGCAGGCAATCGCACCAGCCCGGGAGAGCGCAGGGGCGGCGGACGTGTTCCAGCCGGTGGCGGCGACCGGCTCGGTTTTCAGGTCCGCGCGCCTCAGTTGGTAGCTGCCGGGCCCGATGCGGAAGGTGACCGCATCGCCGGCACGCACCCGCGGCGTGTTTTCCCTCGCGCGCGCGCCGGCCTTGTCCATCGGGAAGGCGCCGGGGCACTGGAACTGCAGTTTCATGTGCACGAATTCGGGCTTGTCCGCACTCTCGTACACGGCCGTCACATCGATCTCGCGGACCTCGGTCGCGCCCCCGACCTCGGTCGGTGGTGTGCGATTGGCGATGACCCGGACATCGGCGAAGTAGGCGATGCGGTCATCCACGGCGCCCGCGTACTGCAGCACCACGGAAAAGGCCCGCACCTCCGGCGGCAACAGCGCCAGCGCGGCAACGAGCGGCATCCACAACCAGCGTGTGGCGATCATTCGCGAATCCGGATCCGGCCAATGACGGGAGCGCGCGTGGCCGTCGGCAACCGCCAGGCGCGGGCAATTATGCGTAGCCGCCCCGCCCTGGGCGGAACCCTACCGCAGTAGGGTTGAACCGCTCCGGCTGCGCTGGACATCCTTCGTCTCCTTTCAAAAACCGCTTGGAAAAGGAGCTCCACGATGAATAAACCGATTGCCCTGGCCACGGCGGCCATCCTCGCTGCGCTGACATCGGCCTGCGCCTCGTTCTCGGTCACCGACGATGCCATCGAGCGCAACACCGCCCAGGCGCTCGGGCTGGCCAAAGGCACGTTCACTGTCACCGATCGCAGCAACGACGGGGTCAAGGCGAGCTACATGGTCAGGACCGACAGCGGAAAACAGTACTCCTGCTACGTCACCGGCGGGGTATCGCAACTGGGCCGCGCGGTGTCCGACGCGATCTGCTCCGAGCTCGGCAAAGGCGGCACCATCGGCAAGCCCGCGGCTGGCGGTGCGTGCAATGCGCTGCTGAAGGCGGCAGGCAAGTGCTGAAGTAGCGCGCGGCACAGCCGCATCGGTCGCAGTGCACTGCGGCCATGTGCGCCGCAAACGGCAACCGGCGGCACGCCGCCGGCATCCTGCCCGGGGGAGCCGCACCCGCCCCCCCCGGCACCGGGCGCGGACTCACTCCTCCGCGGCGACGAAGCCCCCGGTCTGGCGCGCCCACAGCCGCGCGTACAGGCCGTTGGCGGCGAGCAGTCCGGCATGGGTGCCGGTCTCGACGATGCGCCCCTGGTCCATCACCACCAGCCGGTCCATGCGCGCGATGGTGGACAGGCGGTGGGCGATGGCGATCACCGTCTTGCCGCCCATCAGTTCGTCCAGGCTGTCCTGGATCGCGGCCTCCACTTCCGAATCCAGCGCCGAGGTCGCCTCGTCCAGCACCAGGATCGGCGCGTCCTTGAGCAGCACCCGGGCGATGGCGATGCGCTGGCGCTGGCCGCCGGAGAGCTTCACCCCGCGCTCGCCGACATGGGCGTCGTAGCCGCTGCGGCCCTCGCTGTCGCGCAGTTCGGCGATGAAGTCGTCGGCACGCGCCTTGGCGACGGCCGCACGCAGCTGCGCCTCGCTGGCATCGGGACGGCCATAGAGCAGGTTGTCGCGGATCGAGCGGTGCAGCAGCGAGGTGTCCTGGGTGACCACGCCCACCTGCGCGCGCAGCGAGTCCTGCTGCACCGTGGCGATATCGACCCCGTCGACGAGGATGCGGCCGCGCTCGACGTCATGGAAGCGCAGCAGCAGGTTGACCAGCGTGGACTTGCCCGCACCGGAACGCCCGACCAGCCCGATCTTCTCGCCGGCGCGCACGTGCAGGTCCAGGCCCTCGATCACCCCGTGGTTCTTGCCGTAGTGGAACGACACGCCTTCGAAGCGGATATCCCCCCGCACATGCGCCAGCGCCGGCGCGCCGGGCGCGTCGTCCACCGTCGGCGGCAGCGAGATCGAATTGATGCCGTCGTGCACGGTGCCGATGTTCTCGAACAGCGCCGACAACTCCCACATGATCCATTGCGACATGCCCAGCATGCGCAGCACCAGCGCCACCGCCACCGCCACCGAACCGGCGCTCACCGAGCCGCCGTGCCACAGCCACAGGCCCAGCGCCACCACCGAGAACAGCAACAGCATGTTCAGCGCGTACAGCAGCGAATAGATGCGCGTGGCCAGCCGCATCTGCGGGTGCACCTTGTCCAGGAAGCCGGCCATCGCCTCGCGCGCATAGGCCTGTTCGCGCCGCGAATGCGAGAACAGCTTGACCGTGGCGATGTTGGTGTAGCTGTCCACGATGCGCCCGGTCATCTCCGAGCGCGCATCGGCCTGCTCGCGCGAGATGCGCTCCATGCGCGGCACGAAGTGCCACATCAGCAGCGCATAGCCGACCATCCAGCCCACGAACGGCAGCATCATCCGCCAGTCCGCGGCGCCGGCCACCGCCAGCGTGCCGACGAAGAACACCAGCACGTAGTTGCCGATGTCGAACAGCTTGACCACCGTCTCGCGCACTGCCAGCGAGGTCTGCATCAGCTTGGTGGCGATGCGCCCGGCGAACTCGTCCTGGAAATACCCCATCGACTGCCGCAGCAGGTAGCGGTGCACGCTCCAGCGGATCCGCATCGGGAAGTTGCCGAGCAGGGTCTGGTGCTGCACCAGCGAGTTGAGCAGCACCAGCAGCGGCAGCGCGGCCAGCACCAGCAGCCCCATCCACAACAGGCGCCGGCCTTCGGCATCGAGGAAAGTGGCCGGGGTGCTGGCGCCGAGGCGGTCCACCAGCGCGCCGACGTAGGCATACAGCGCCAGCTCGGCCACCGCGATGCCGGCCGTGGTCAGCGCCATCAGCACCAGCCACTTCTCGGCACCGCGGGTGTAGTGGCGGCAGAAGGCGTAGAGCCCGCGCGGCGGCTGCGCCGGCGGATCGGACGGGAACGGGTCGAGGCGGGATTCGAACCAGCGGAACATGGAGACGGGCCTGCGAACGGACAGTGGCGCGCATTGTCGCGTATACGCGCGACCGGAGTGGACGTCGATACGGGAGGGCACCGCGCATGCCCTCGCCCGGCCCCGGCTCCATCGCATGCGGCGATCACGTCGCGTGCGACAGGCACGGCGGGGCAGCGCGACGCCGGCTGGCATGACCACGCGTTGGCGGCGCCCGGGCCGCTCCCCGGTCCGCGCGGCCGCGGCCGCCGGTCGCACCGGGCGTGCCGCGTCCACGCGAACGGTCAGTCCTTCACCGGCACCAGCAGCAGGTCCTGGAAGTCGAAGCTGAAATCGGTCAGCGACGACACCGCCTGCATGCGTACTTCGCGCACCTTGCCGTCGGGATCGAGATTGAAATTGACGAAGGCGTCGGCGTTGAGCGAGCGGTTGTCCCAGCGCACGATGAAGGTGTCGTGCTGCCAGTGCTCGAGGCGGCCGACCAGGTCGGCGGTGGCACCGAAGCGCAGCCGCAGCGCACCGCCCTTGTGCTCCAGGTACACATCGCCGTACCACGCATCGCGGTAGGTACCGGCGTAGCCGGACAGCGGCAGCGAAGGCCGGCTCCGGGCGTCGCGCGCGGCCACGTGCTTCTGCCAGCCCGCGTCGGCGTTGTCCTGCGCCTTGGCCACGCTGGCGGCGTAGGCGGCCACCCAGTCATGCGCGGGCGCGCCCAGCATCGCGTCGAGCACGCTCATGGTGATGGCGTTGAACGCCGCGCCGGATTCCTGGTTGGTCAGCACCACCACGCCCAGCTTCTGGTCGGGCACCAGGGTCAGCCGCGACACCTGCCCCGGCCAGCCGCCGGTGTGCCATACCAGCTTCTGGCCGCGGTAGTCGCTCAGGCTCCAGCCTTCGCCGTAGCCGGCGAAGTTGGGTCTGGCCGGGGCCAGTTCCGGCACCGACGGCGCGGCCACCACCTGCGGGATCTGCATCTGCCACATCTGCTGCTGGGTCTTCTCCGAGAACAGCGGCGAACCATCGGCCAGGCGGCCGCCGGCCAGCTGCACGTTCATCCACAGCGCCAGGTCGTGCACGCTGGAATAGAGGCCGCCGGCGCCGGCGTTGTTGGACCAGGTCAGCGGCGCCACCGGGCGCAGGTCCTTGAAGTCGAACTTGGCATGGCCGATGGCGGCCGTGTCGCCGGGCTTGAGGTGGTCGGCGTTGTAGCGGGTGCCGGCCATGCCCACCTTGTCGAAGATGCGCTGCTGCAGGAAGTCGGCATAGGACAGGCCGGACACCTTCTCGATCACCTGCTGGGCGACCGCGTAGAGGATGTTGTCGTAGGCGTAGCGGTCGCGGAAGCCGTTCTTCAGCGGCACGTGCGCCAGCCGCGCCACCACTTCGGCGTTGCTGTAGCGGGTGGTCGGCCAGAACAGCAGGTCGCCAGCCCCCAGGCTCAGCCCGCTGCGGTGCGAGAGCAGGTCGCGGATGCGCATCTCTCCGGTGACGTAGGGGTCGGACATGCGGAAACCGGGCAGGTGGTCGACCACCCGGTCGCTCATTTTCAACCGGCCTTCCTCCGCCAGCAGGTTCAGCGAGGTCGCGGTGAACGCCTTGGTGTTGGAGGCGATCGCGAACAGCGTATCGGCCTGCACCGGCTCGGGCCTGCCGATCTCGCGCAGGCCCCAGCCGCGCTCCAGCACCACCTTGCCGTCCTTGACCACCGCCACCGCCACGCCCGGCACGTCGAACTGCTGCCGCACCCGCTCCACCGTGGCATCGAGTTGCTGCAGTTCCGCCGGCATCGCCGCCTCCTGTGCGTCCGCCACCTGTGCCGCCACGCCCATCGCGAGCACCAGCCCGCTGCCCAGCCACTTGTTCAATGCGTTCTCCCTCGGGATCGATACCGGCATGCCGGCCTTCTCGCGATGGTAACGCGGCCACCGCCACCCTCGCCTTCCACGCCACCGGAGCCGCGCCATGGAGCTTGCCGCCACGACCACCGCCACCATCGTGCCCTGCCTGCGCTACCGCGACGCACCGGCGGCAATCGACTGGCTGTGCCGCGCCTTCGGCTTCCAGCGCCATGCCGTCTACCAGGACGGCAGCACCGTCCACCATGCGCAGCTGGTGTTCGGCAACGGCATGGTGATGCTGGGTTCGGTGCAGCCCGGCGCCTGGGGCAGCCACATGATCCAGCCCGATGAGGTGGGCGGCATGGAGACCCAGAGCGCATGCGTGATCGTGAGGGACGCCGATGCCCATTACGCGCGCGCGACCGCGGCCGGCGCGGAGATCGTCATCGACATCGCCGACCAGGATTACGGCGGCCGCGGCTACGCCTGCCGCGACCCGGAAGGCCACCTGTGGTGGTTCGGCAGCTACGACCCCTGGGCCGCGGCCACGGCATAGGCCGGCGCCGGCGGCGCGTGCCGATAGAATCGGCGCGATGACGCCCCCGGACCCGCATGCCCATGGATGACCTGTTCGCCGCCGCCCCCGCCCCCACCGCGCCGGGCGTGCACGTCGGCATCGGCGGATGGATCTACGCGCCGTGGCGCGGCGGCGCGTTCTATCCGGCCGGACTGGTGCAGCGGCGCGAGCTGGAGTACGCCAGCCGCCAGCTGAGCGCCATCGAGATCAACAGCACCTACTACGGCACGCAGAAGCCGGCGACCTACGCCGGCTGGCGCGACGCCACCCCGGACGGTTTCGTGTTCTCGGCCAAGGCGCCGCAACGCATCACCGGCGCCCGGCGCCTGGCCGGCACCGGCGCGCAGATCGAGGACTTCATCGCCGGCATCACCGCGCTGGGCGACCGCCTGGGGCCGCTGGTCTGGCAGTTCGAGGCCGGGCGCACGCTGGACCGCGACGACTTCGCCGCCTTCCTCGACCTGCTGCCGGCCACGCTGGACGGTCGCACGCAACGCCACGCGCTGGAGATCCGCGACCCGGCGTTCCTCGACGCCGCACTGGTGGCGCTGGCACGGCAGCGCGGCATGGCGCTGGTCTTCACCGATTCGGCCGACTACCCCAATGCCGCCGACCTGTGCGCCGACTTCGTCTACGCGCGGCTGATGCGCAGCCGCGACGACTGCGCCGCCGGCTATCCGCCGCAGGCACTGGCGCAGTGGGCGCGCCGCATCGGCGACTGGCGGCACGGCCGCGACCACCCGGACCTGCCGCACGCCAGCCCGGTCGCGGCCGCGGCGGCCCCGCGCGAGGTGTTCGTCTACTTCATCGGCGCGGCCAAGCACCGCAACCCGGCGGCGGCGCGCGAACTGCTGCGCCTGCTGGGCGGAAACTGAAGCATCGATTGCGGCGCCGGCGACGCACATCGGCGACAATCCGCCGATGTCCAATCCCGATACCCGCAAGGCCCTGCTGCAGATCCATTTCTGCGTGTTGCTGTGGGGCGTGACCGCCATCCTCGGCAAGCTCATCACCCTGCCCGCGCTGCCCCTGGTGTGGTGGCGGATGCTGCTGGTGGTGGCGATGCTGGCGCTGCTGCCGCGGGTGTGGCGCGGACTGTCCGCACTGACCCCGCGGCTGGCGCTCGGCTACTGCGGCGTCGGCGCACTGGTGGCGCTGCACTGGCTCACCTTCTACGGCGCGGTGAAGCTGGCCAACGCTTCGGTGGCCGCCACCTGCATCGCGCTGGCGCCGGTGTTCACCGCCATCGTCGAGCCGTGGATCGCACGGCGGCCGTTCCAGCCGCGCGAACTGGCCTTCGGCCTGGCGGTGCTGCCAGGCGTGGCGCTGGTGGTGGGCGGCGTACCGCACGGCATGCGCCTGGGCGTTGCGGTGGGCGCGCTGTCGGCGCTGCTGGTGGCGGTGTTCGGCTCGTTCAACAAGCGCCTGGTCAGCCATGCCGACCCATTGACCGTCACCGCGCTGGAGCTGGGCGCGGGCACCCTGACCCTGACCCTGCTGGCGCCGGCCCTGCCGCTGCTGCTGCCGGCCCTGGCCAGCAGCCCGTGGGTGCTCCCCGACCTGCACGACGCGGTACTGCTGCTGGTGCTGTCGGGGCTGTGCACGCTGCTGCCGTTCGCGCTGGCGCTGGTGGCGCTGCGCCACCTCAGCGCCTATACGGTGCAACTGGTGACCAACCTGGAGCCGGTGTATGCCATCGTGCTGGCGATGCTGTTCCTGGGCGAACAGCACGAGCTCACGCCGCTGTTCTACCTCGGCGTGGCCATCATCATCGGCGCGGTGTTCCTGCACCCGCTGCTGAACCGCGCGCGCCCAGCGCCCTCGGCCAGCGCACAGCCGGAATAGCCGCGCTTACTCCGCCACCACCACCCGGTCGCGGCCCTGTGCCTTGGCCTGGTAGAGCGCCGCGTCGGCGCGCCGCAGCATGTCCTGCGCCGACTCGCCGGGGTGCTGTGACGCCAGCCCGATGCTGACCGTGAGCGGCAGCCCCAGCGGCAGGTGCGCGACCGCCTGGCGCAGGTACTGGCACTGCAGTTCGGCCTGCGCCAGCGGCGTGCGCGGCATCAGGATCACGAATTCCTCGCCGCCATAGCGCGCGGCCATGCCGCATCCGGCGAACTGCGCCCGCAGCACCACGGCCAGCTCGACCAGCACCCTGTCGCCCTCGTTGTGGCCGTGGATGTCGTTGACCTGCTTGAAATGGTCGATGTCGACGATGGCCACGGCCGGGGGCATCCCGGTACCGCGCTCGATCGCCTCAGCCAGCGCCAGCGCCAGCGCACGCCGGTTCGGCAGCCCGGTCAGCGGATCGGTGCGGGTCTGCTCGGACAACTCCAGGTTCTGCTGCTCCAGCTGCACGTAGTACTCGGCCAGGCGTGCCTCGTACCACTCGTGCTCGCTCTGGTGGTGATCGATGCGGCGGCGCAGGCCGCGCATCTCCAGCAACCGCGCCACCTGCCGCGACAGCGCCTGCAACGCCTCGGCCTGGGGACCGGCGAGCTGGCCGGGACGCGAATCGAACACGCACAGCGTGCCCAGCGCGTAACCGTCGCTGCTCAGCAACGGCGCACCGGCATAGAAACGGATGAAAGGATCGGCGGTGACCGAGGGGTTGCCGCGGAAGCGCTCGTCCAGAAGCGCATCCTCGACCACGGTCAGGCGTGTCGGCTGCAGGATGGCGTGGGCGCAGAACGCCTCGTCGCGCGGGGTCTGTTCGCCCTCAAGTCCCTGCAGTGACTTGAACCACTGGCGCTGGCCATCGACCAGGGTCACCGCGCCCATCGAGGTACCGCAGATGGCGCGGGCGATGGTCACCAGGTCCTCGAACTCCTGCTCGCGCGGGGTATCGAGGATGCGATAGCGCTGCAACGCGGCCAGGCGCTCGGCCTCGTTGGCAGGAAGGGGCGGCTTGATCATCCGGAAACCGGACCAGTCCTTGGGCGTGACGGAAACAGCGGTGAGTCTAGCCCCACCCCGCCGCGGTCAACGCGGCGAACCGGTCACACTTCACCATTCCCGTTGCTGCGGCAGCAGGCCGCCCAGCTCCTGTTCGGTGAGATTGCGCCACTGCCCGGGCTTGAGCGCGCCCAGCTTGATGTTGTCGATGCGCACCCGGCGCAGTTGGGTGACGCGGTAGCCGAAGGCGGCGGCCATCAGCCGGATCTGCCGGTTCAGGCCCTGCTGCAGCACGATGCGGAAACCGAACTTGGCGATGCGCGTGGTGCGGCACGGCAGCGTCATCTGGTCGTGGATGCGCACGCCGCGCGCCATGCCGCGCAGGAATTCCTCGGTGACCGGCTTGTTCACCGCCACCAGGTATTCCTTCTGGTGGCCGTTCTCGGCGCGCAGGATCTGGTTGACGATGTCGCCGTTGCTGGTCATCAGGATCAGGCCCTCCGAATCCTTGTCCAGGCGGCCGATCGGGAAGATGCGCTGCTCATGGCCGACGAAGTCGACGATGTTGCCCTTGACCGCGCTCTCGGTGGTGCAGGTGATGCCGACCGGTTTGTTCAGCGCGATGTAGACATGCCTGCGACCGGTGCCCTTGTGCACCGCGCGCGCGCGCAGCGGCTGGCCATCGACGCGCACCTCGTCGCCCTCGCCGACCACCGCGCCGGTACCGGCCACGATGCCGTTGACGGTCACGCGGCGGGCGCCGATCAGGCGATCAGCCTCGCGGCGGGAACAGAAGCCGGATTCGGCGATGTGCTTGTTGAGTCGGGTCGTCATCGACCCATTATCCGCCATCGCCCGGGGTGGCGGACAGCGCGCTGGCATCGTCGCCGGCGGCGACCACGCGGTCGCGGCCACCGCGCTTGGCCTGGTACATGGCATTGTCGGCACGGCGCAGCAGCGCGGTCAGGTCGTCGCCCTGCGCGAGCATCTCCGCCAGGCCGATGCTGACCGTGACCACCAGGCCGTCGTGGCGCAGTTCGGCCGCCTGCCGCGCGATCTTCTCGCGCAACTGCTCCAGCCGCGGCAGCGCCACCTCGGCACGGGTGCCCGGCAGCAGCACCAGGAATTCCTCGCCGCCCATGCGGATCACGTCGTCGCGGTCGCGCACCGCGGCGAGCAGGGCATTGGCCACCGACACCAGCACCGCATCGCCGACCTCGTGGCCGAAGCGGTCGTTGATCTGCTTGAACAGGTCGATGTCGAGGAAGCCGATCGACAGCGGCAGGCCGTCCTTGCGCGCGCGCAGCATGTGCCGCTCGAGCTGGCGCAGGCCGGCGCGGCGGTTGGGCAGCCCGGTCAACGCATCGGTATCGGCCAGCTGGCGCATCTCGTCGCGCTGCTGGCGCAGGTTGCCGAGCCGGCGGTTGAGGCCATAGGCATACATCATCAGGAACCAGGTCACCGACAGCTGCACGGCCTCGACCCGGTACCGCACCAGTTCGCGGCTGCCGGCGATATCGGCCAGGGCCATCAGCAGCAGCGGCGCCACCGCGGCGATGCCGTCCATCGCCTGGCGGTCGCCCCGGCGCAGCGATGCGATACCGGCCACCAGCGCCAGCACGCAGACCAGGGTGAAGGCATGGTCCAGGGTGGCGGCCACCCAGGCCAGTCCGGCCCATGGCAACAGCGGCGTGACCAGTGCCAGCACCATCAGCAACTGCGCCAGGCGCCGCACCCAGGGGCGCGACCGCGGCCAGGTCTGCAGGCCGCCGCACAGGCGCCACAACACCCAGCCCATCACCCCGATGCCCAGCGCCGAAGCCGACACCATCCACCACGAGGCGAGGCTGCCCACCGGCAGCCAGGGCTCGGGATAGCCGCTCAGCCCGCTGAGCACCGCCTGCCACACCACCAGCAGGGCAGTGGCCAGCGTGTACACCAGGAAATCGCGGTCGCGGGTGGTGAGGAAGCCCATCAGCGCCGACAGCGCCAGGGCGATGGCGATGGCGATGCAGGCGGTGCGCACCAGCAGGCGCATGGTGTCGACCTGCTGCACCGGGCTGGGCGCGCCCAGCTGCAGCGTGGGAATGAAGCGTGCCTTGAGCGGCTTTTCCCAGGCCACCCGGATCGGCTCCATGTCGCCGGGCTTGGGCACCATCACCATGCCGATGCCGGCGCGGAAACGCGAGTCGCGGGTGCGCGCGTCCTGCATGTTGCCGCAGATCTGCCGGTCGCCATGGGAGATCATCACCTCGCCGGCAAACACGTTGAACACGTCCACGGCCTGGGGCGCGCCGGACCAGCCGCCGGCGGGCGCCGGGATCAGGATGCCGTCGCCCAGCCGTTCCAGCACCTCGGGCGGACAGGCGCGGATCGGCGCCTGTTCGGCGGTCGGTGCGCCGATCAGCAGGTAATCCCGGTCGGGCGTCGGGGTCTGCGCGAGGGTGGCCAGCGGCAACAGCAACAGCAGCAGCGACAGCAGCATCTGCCCCGCCAACCGCCGTGCCTGCGCCCCACGCCCCGCGATCACCATCCATTCCCCTGCGCACATCCAGATGCGTCCGCAATTATCGCATGCGGGTATTCGGCCCCTGTCACGCCACCGGTGCAGCCGGCAGCGGAGCGGACGCCGCCGCCGCGGTGGCGCCGGGCCGCGTCCGCCGGGACTCAGGCACCGCGCGGACCGCGTGGCTTGAAGCCCCCCGGGCGCCCGCCCGGAGCCCGCGGACCGCCGGGACGCCCGGCAGGCCGGGGGCCCTTGCCGAAGCGCGGCTTGGACGCCGGTGCGGCATCCTGCGCTTCGCCCGGTTCCACCCTGCGCATGCGCAGTTGCTGGCCCGACACCCATACCTTCTGCAGGTGCTGCAGGGTATCGGCCGGCATTTCCGCCGGCAGGTCGAGCACCGAGTGGTCGTCGTGGATGTCGATGCGGCCGATGTAGCGGCTCTCCAGCCCGGCCTCGTTGGCGATGGCGCCGACGATGTTGGCCGGCTTCACGCCGTGCATGTGGCCGACCTCGATGCGGTAGGTCTCCATGCCGAATTCCGGCGCGCCGCGCGGCGGCATCTCACGGCGCTGGCGCGGCTCGAAGGCGCCTTCGGCGCGCGCCGGGCGCTCGCCGTCATCCGCCTGCGGGGCACGCTCGAAGCGCGGCTCGAACCGCGCCGGGCGCTCGCCACGGTCCTCGCGGTGGCGCGGAAAGCCGCCATCGCGCGCCGGACGCTCGTTGCGCCCGGCCGGCGGCTCGCGGCGCTCGCGCACCGGCGGGGCCAGCAGGAACGGGGCATCGCCCTGCAGCAGGCGCGCCAGCGCGGCGGCGATCTCCACCGCCGGCACGTTGTGCTCGTTCTCGTAGCGCTGCACCAGGTCGCGGTAGAAATCGGTGTCGCCATCGGCCAGGGTCTGGCTGATGCGCTCCATGAACTTGGCCACGCGGTGGTCGTTGACCGCATCCACCGTCGGCAGCTGCATTTCCTCGATCGGCTGGCGGGTGGCGCGCTCGATCTGGCGCAGCATGCCCTTCTCGCGCGGGGTGACGAACAGGATCGCCTCGCCGCTGCGCCCGGCGCGACCGGTGCGGCCGATGCGGTGCACGTAGCTTTCGGTGTCGTACGGGATGTCGTAGTTCAGCACGTGGCTGATGCGCTCCACGTCCAGGCCGCGCGCGGCCACGTCGGTGGCGACGAGGATGTCCAGCTTGCCTTCCTTCAGCTGGCCGATGGTGCGCTCGCGCTGGGCCTGCTGCATGTCGCCGTTGATGGCCGCGGCGGCCAGCCCGCGCGCCTGCAGCTTCTCGGCCAGTTCCTCGGTGCCGGCCTTGGTACGCGCGAAGACGATCATCGCGTCGAACGGTTCCACTTCCAGGATCCGGGTCAGCGCATCGAGCTTGTGCATGCCGCTCACCCACCAGTAGCGCTGGCGGATGTTGGCCGAGGTGGTGGTCTTGGAGGCGATGGTCACTTCCACCGGGTCGCGCAGGTAGGTCTGCGCGATGCGGCGGATCTGCGACGGCATGGTCGCCGAGAACAGCGCGACCTGGCGGGTTTCCGGCAGCTTCTTGAGCACGGCTTCGACGTCGTCGATGAAGCCCATGCGCAGCATTTCGTCGGCCTCGTCCAGCACCAGCGTCTTCAGCTCGGACAGGTCCAGCGTGCCGCGGTCCAGGTGATCGATGACGCGGCCGGGGGTGCCGACCACCACGTGCACGCCGCGACGCAGCGCCGACAGCTGCTGGCCGTAGGGCTGGCCGCCGTACACCGGCAGCACGCGGAAGCCGGGCATCGACGCCGAATAGCTCTGGAAGGCCTCGGCGACCTGGATGGCCAGTTCGCGGGTCGGGGCCAGCACCAGCACCTGCGGTCTGGTGGCGGAAATGTCGATGTTGGACAGCACCGGCAACGCGAAGGCGCCGGTCTTGCCGGTGCCGGTCTGCGCCTGGCCGAGGACGTCGCGGCCTTGCAGCATCGCCGGGATGGTGGCGGCCTGGATCGGCGACGGCGTCTCGTAGCCGACGGCGGCCACGGCCTTCATCACAGCGTCGGACAGGCCGAGGTCTGCGAACAGCAGCGGCGCGGGGGATTCTTGGGACATGGGAACTCCGGGGGCACCGCGGCGAACGCAGCGGGCAGGAAAATGGGGCGTATTGTGCGCCTTGCGCCGGCCGCTGTCGAAATCCCCCGATGGCATCCGTTCAGCTGCCCCCCACGGCGGTGGCCGGTGGGCCTCCGTCCCCACCCCGCGCCAGCCTGCCCGCCCTCGCCCCCAGCGCCCGCACCGGGCCGGCATCGGCGCCATCCGCTGACCGCGCAGCCCGGGCCGGGTGGGCGCCACCGCCTCGCCCCGGACGGCGGCGTATCGCGGGACGGTGTCGATTGCAGCGGTTCGCGGCTGCGGCGGGCGATAATCGCCCTCTTTTCCTGCCGGCCTCCCCATGCAGACCATCGATTTCGAACTGGACCGCGAGTACGTGGAACTCAAGCAGCTGCTCAAGCTGACCGACCTGGTGGCCAGTGGCGGCGAAGCCAAGATGATCATCGGCGAAGGCCAGGTCAGCGTCGACGGCGCGGTCGAGCTGCGCAAGGCCTGCAAGATCCGCGCGGGCCAGCAGGTGGAGCTGGGCGACGTCCTGATCCGGGTGCGCTGACGCCGGCCGCGGGCGCTCAGCCCGCGGCGCGCTGGGTCAGGTGCGCGGCAATCATCTTCCTGAAGGGCGCTACCCCGTGCGCGGCCCGCAGCGCGGCGCCGCGCAGCAGCCGCGCCGGCAGGCGGCTGTCGTTGTACAGCGCGGCAATGGCGTTGGTCGCCTCGTACAGCGGCCGCGTCGCCAGCCGGTGCGCGCGCTCGTAGCGGGCCAGCACCGCCGACGCGCCGATGTCGCCGCCGCGCGCGGCCGCGGCCGCGACTTCCTTCACCAGCCGCTGCTGGCTCTGCAGCCCGAAGTTGAACCCGTGCGCGGTCACCGGGTGCATGCCCACGGCGGCATCGCCGGCCAGCGCATAGCGGTGCCCGGCGAAGCGGTGCGCGTACACGCCCACCAGCGGATAGGCATGGCGCGTGCCGACCGGCCGCATCCGCCCCAGGCGCTGCTCGAAGAAACCGGTGACGGCCTCGCCGAAGGCGGCATCGTCCATCGCCATCAGTTCCTGGATGCCCTGCGGCGGCAGCGTGATCACCGCCGAGCACTGGTCGCCCGGCAGCGGCAGCATGGCCAGGGTGCGGCCATAGCCGAACCACTCCCACGCGGTGTGCTGGTGCGGCTGCTCGTGGGCAAGCCGGCATACCAGCATCGACTTGCCGAAGTCGCGCATCTGCGCGCCGATGCCCATCATCCGCCGGGTCGCCGAGAAGCGGCTGTCGGCGGCGACCACCAGCCGCGCCGACAGGCGGCGGCCATCGTCCAGCATCACCGTGTTGGCCGCCTCGCCGGTCTCGATCGCGGTCACCCTGGCGCCATCCACCAGCTCCAGCCCGGCCTGCCCCTGCACCGCCTCCCAGGCGGCGCGGCGGATCAGGTGGTTGGGGACCAGCCAGCCCAGCGGATCGGCGTCCTCGTTGCCGGCGGCGAAGCCGAGCGCGAACGGCGAAGCGCCGTTCATGACCTTGGCGCTGCGCAGCGGCGACACCTGCGCCGGATCGATCCGCTCCCACAGCCCCAGGGTGCGCATGATCTGCCGCGAGGCATGGGTCAGCGCGATCTCGCGGCCGTCGAAGGCCGGCTCGGCCAGCGCCGCGGCCGGCTGCAGTTCCACCAGGGTCACCGACAGCCCGGTATCGGCCAGTCCGCGCGCCAGGCACAGTCCGGCCGGGCCCGCGCCCACCACCAGCACATCCACAGCAGCCATCTTCCGCCTCCGCATTCCGTGTCCGGCACAGCCTAGGGCCGGCGGCCGGCAGCGGCCTTGATCCGGATCATGTACGCCGCGGATCGTGCCGCCCCGGTGCGGCCGGCGGCCGGCACCGGGCCGCGGCGCTCACAGGTCGCCGCGGCGCGGCTCCACCCCGGCCGTGGCCGGCGTCACCGCCGGCAGCGGCGCGGCGTCGGCCGGCAGCGCCAGCAGCGCGGTGTCGATCTCCGACAGCGGGCTCTCGTCGGGGCAGGTCTCGTCGGGAAACCCGAAATGCTCCTTCAGCGCCTGCCCGCAGGTGGTCACCGCGTCCAGCTCGGCGCCCTCGAGCTTGCACTGGCGGTCGAACGCGATCAGGAACGCATCCTTGCGGCGCACGAAATCGTCGCCGCACTTGCGCATCTGCTTGATCCGCTCCAGGTCGTCCTGCACCGCGTTGGTGCCGTCCAGGCCGTACTGCTTGAGCTCCTCGCTGGTGAGCAGGCGCAGGCTGCGGTTGGGCACGGTCATCATCAGGTCGGCCACGCCCACCGCCACGCCGTTGCGCTGCAGGTAGTCCTTCACGTTGTCGTAGACCTCGTGCAGTTCCTTGTTCAGCTCGGCACGCGAGGTGGCGGTGGAGCTGATGCGCATCATCCGGTGGATGCCGACCTTGCCCGAGATCAGCCGGTTGTCGCCGGCAGCCAGCACGAACACGCAGGCGCTGTGGCAGATGGAGCCCTCGCGCACCCAGATGGTCCAGCCGGACTCGCCGATGCTGTCGCCGGCAACGATCGCCGCCTCCACCTGGCCGCCGCTGGAGTCCAGGTCGAGCACGCGCTTGCCGATCTTCTTCGCGTCGGCCACCACCGCCAGGCGCGAAACCATCGCAGCGAAGGACGGGTTGATCTTGCCGGCGTAGCGCACCCGCACCAGGCCGCGCTCGCGGCACGGTTCCAGCGCGGCATCCAGGGTCTTGCGGTCCAGCGCCTCAAGCGCGGCGCCATCGCCGGCCTCGCCGGCATAGTCGGTGTCGCAGCTGACCCAGGCCTTGCCGTTCTCCAGCACCACCTCCGGCCAGGCCTTGTCGCGCGCCGGCTTCACCGGCGGCGGCGGCGGCGGCGCATCGGCCGCATTGATCGACACCATGTGGTCGCCATCGGCGGCCAGCGCCGCGGCCGGATCGGCGGCCGCCACCGGCCTGCCCTTGTCGGCGGGACTGCAGGCGAGCAGCCCGGCACACAGCAACGGCGACCACCAGAATCTGCGCAACATGGACAACGATCGGATCCGTGCAAGGGCGCGGCGCGCCAGGGGGACAACAGTCTAGTCCGCATTGGCGCCAGCGCCGCAATGCGCCCTGAACCGGGCGGCCCGCACGGGCATTGATGTCCGGAAATGGCCAGTACGCGATCGCCACCGGCCCTAGACTGGCGCCATGAGCCATCCCGTGCTGCCCAGCCACGACCAATGCGAACAGGCCCGCCTGGCCCGCGACGCGCGCTTCGACGGGCTGTTCTTCACCGCCGTGCGCAGTACCGGCATCTACTGCCGGCCGGTGTGCCCGGCGCCGCCGCCGCGCCGCGACAACGTCAGCTACTACCCCACTGCCGCGGCCGCCGCGGCGGCCGGCTATCGCCCCTGCCTGCGCTGCCGGCCGGAACTGTCGCCGGACGATGCCAGTTACATGCAGGACCACACCCTGCACCGGGCGCTGGCACTGCTGGACGAAGGCATCCTGCAGGACCGCCCGGCCGCCGCGCTGGCCGAGGCCATGCAGCTGAGCGCGCGCCAGCTGCAGCGGCTGTTCGTGGCCCGGCTCGGCGCCACCCCCGCGCAGCTGCATGCCACCCGCCGCCTGCTGCTGGCCAAGCAGCTGCTGACCGAAACCCACCTGCCGGTGACCGAGGTGGCGCTGGCCGCCGGCTTCAACAGCCTGCGCCGCTTCAACGATGCGTTCCTGGCCGGCTGCGGCATGCCGCCAAGCGCGCTGCGCAAGCGCCACGGCACGGTGGCCGGCGGCGAGCCGGTGCTGCGGCTGGCCTACCGCCCCCCACTGGATTTCCCGGCGATGCTCGGCTTCCTGCGCAAGCGCGCGATTCCCGGCATCGAGCGCATCGACGCCGACAGCTACCAGCGGGTGATCGTCACCGATGGCCGCGCCAGCCTGATCCGGGTCAGCGCCGACCCGAAACGCCCCGAGCTGCGGCTGCAGCTGGGCACCACCGACGCGCGCGCGATCCCGGCGATCGTGGCCCGGGTGCGGCGCGTGTTCGACCTGGATGCGGACCTGGCCACCGTGCATGCCTGCCTGGTGCACGAGCCGCTGCTGGCGCGGGGCATCGCGCGGCGTCCGGGCCTGCGCATCCCCGGCGGCTGGGACGGCTTCGAGGTCGCCGCGCGTGCGGTGCTGGGGCAGCAGGTCAGCGTCGCCGCGGCCACCACCCTGGCGCGGCGGCTGGTGGATCGCTTCGGACAATGGCTGGCGGACCAGCCCGACGGCCTGGACCGGCAGTTCCCCGGCCCCGATGTACTGGCCGAGGCGCCGCTGGAGAGCATCGGCCTGCCGCGTACCCGCGCGGCCACCCTGCGCGCGGTGGCCCGGGCCTGCAGCGAAGGCCGGCTGCAGTTCAGCCGCGCCCAGACCCTTGAACAGTTCGTCCACCAGGCCACCGCCCTGCCCGGCATCGGCCCGTGGACGGCGCACTACATGGCCTTGCGCGCACTGGGCATGCCCGACGCCTTCCCCGCCGGCGACCTGGTCCTGCAGCAGGTGCTGGGCGAGGGCCAACGGCTGGGCGAGCGCGCCACCGAGGCCCGCTCCCAGGCATGGCGGCCCTGGCGCGCCTACGCCGTCCTGCACCTCTGGCACATGGCCGCCGACCGCAACCAGGAACCCGCGCAATGACCCTGTTCTACGACCGCTTCGACAGCCCCATCGGCCCGCTCACGATCGCCGCCGACGACGCCGGGCTGCGCCACATCCTGTTCGCCAGCAACCGCCACGACGCCAAGGGCCGCGAACAGTGGCAGCACGCACCCGACGCGGTCGCCGAACCGCGCCGGCAACTGCTGGACTACCTGCACGGCAGGCGCCGCGGGTTCGAGCTGGCGCTGGCACCGGTCGGCACCGAATTCCAGCTGCAGGTCTGGCATGCACTGGCCGAGATCCCGTTCGGCGGCACCTGGAGCTATCGCCAGCTGGCCCAGCGCATCGGCCGCCCCACCGCGACGCGCGCGGTGGGCGCGGCCAATGGCCGCAACCCGCTGCCGATCGTGCTGCCCTGCCACCGGGTGATCGGCAACGATGGCTCGCTGACCGGCTTCGGCGGCGGCCTGCCCACCAAGGCCGCGCTGCTGCGGCTGGAAGGCGCGCTGCCCGACACGGCCGCGGCGCCTTCGCTGTTCGACTGAAACCACGGCACCGGGCATGCCCGGTGTATGCCTGCTGTCATCGTAGCGGGACTATCATGGGCGGATGATTCAGTTCCGCACCTCCCTCGCGCTGCTCGGCGCCAGCCTGCTTGCCGCCTGCGCCTCGACCGGCCCGGCTCCATCCGTCGCCACCGCCACCACGGCGCCGCCCACCGTCCTGCTGCTGTCCATCGACGGCCTGCGCGCGGACATGGTCGAGCGCGGCCACAGTCCCAACCTGGCCCGGCTCGCGCGCGAAGGCGTGCGCTCGGTCGGCATGTCGCCGTCCTATCCTTCGCTGACCTTCCCCAACCACTACACCCTGGTCACCGGCCTGCGCCCGGACCACCACGGCATCATCCACAACAGCATGCGCGCCGAGGACCTGGGCGATTTCCGCCTGGACAACCGCGACGCGGTGACCAACCCGGCCTGGTGGGGCGGCGAACCGATCTGGGTCGGGGTGGAGAAGGCCGGCTACAAGAGCGCGACCTGGTCATGGCCCGGCAGCGAGGCCGCCATCCAGGGCGTGCACGCCAGCCAGTGGCACGCCTACGACGAAAGCGTGCCGCTGCCCGAGCGCATGCACCTGGTGCTGTCATGGCTGCAGGGCGCGCCCGACGGCCACAAGCCGCGCCTGGTCGCCGCCTACATGGAGCAGGTCGACAAGGCCGGGCACACCTATGGCCCGGATTCGCCCGAGTACGCCAACGCGCTGCAGCAGGTGGACGCCGCCATCGGCCAGCTGCTGGACGGCATGCGCCGCGACGGCCTGCTCGACCAGACCAACGTGATCGTCGTGTCCGACCATGGCATGGCCACTGTCCCGGACGGACAGGTGATCGCCACCGAGGACATGGTCGCGCCGGAGATCGCGCGCGAGGTGTCGGTCGGCCAGTCGGTCGGCTTCGCGCCGCAGCCGGGGCGCGAACGCGAGGCGGAAAAGGCCCTGCTGGGCGCCCACCCGCACTACGACTGCTGGAAGAAGGACCGCCTGCCGGCACGCTGGCACTACGGCAGCCACCCGCGCATTCCGCCCATCGTCTGCCAGATGCATGAAGGCTGGGATGCGCTGACCCGCAAGAGCATCGCCAGGCGCCCGCCCGGCAGCCGCGGCTCGCACGGCTATGACCCGGCGCTGCCGTCGATGCAGGCGGTATTCGTCGCCCGTGGCCCGTCGTTCCGCCAGGGGGTGCTGCTGCCGCGGTTCGACAACGTCGATGTCTACCCGCTGCTGGCGCGGTTGACCGGCATCACCGCGGCGCCGAACGACGGCGATCCGCAGGCGCTGCGGCAGGCGCTGCGTGGGCAGGACTGAGCGGCAACCACCGATGGCCTGCCGTGGATCCATCTGGTGACCAGCCGCCTGGCAGCGCGCTGCCAGGCGGCCTCCAAAAAAAAAAAGCGGCGCAAGCGCCGCTTTTTCGCTGATGCCAGCCCGGGATCAACCGGCCTTGGCCACCGTCTTCTTGGCCACGGCCTTCTTGGCCGGGGCCTTGGCGACAGTCTTCTTGGCGACCGGCGCAGCTGCGCCCACGGCCACCTTGCTCACCGAATGCGAGCGCGCGTTGCCGTAGCTGGCGTTGTAGCGCTTGCCCTTGGCGGTCTTACGGTCACCCTTACCCATGTCGTCAACTCCTTAGTGTGAAATCAGATTGCCCCGTACTGACACGGGTTCGGCGAGGCCGCTGTAGCAGCGCCCCCGCGCGTGAAGTGGAAGCCTAACATGCGCCCCTCAATGCGCGCAGCTGGCGTCGTGCACGTGGCGGTGGTTGAGGCGCAGGTTCATCAGATGGGCCAGGCCCACCAGCGCGCCGCCCAGGGTCATCACCACCGCATGCGGTATGCGCGAGTGGTGCAGTTCGGCATGCAGCAACCCGGCCCACAGCAGCACCAGCCCCGGGACCAGCAGCGCCAGCGCGCGCAGCGCGCGGTGGCGACGGTAGCCCCAGAGCAGGCTGAACAGGCCAAGGAAGGTCACGAACAGCACCACCGCCTGCTCGACCCCGTCGCTCAGCCAGAACGACAGGCCCAGCGACGGCGCCAGCGCCAGCAGGGCCGGCAGCGCCGCACAGTGGACCGCGCACAGCAGCGAGCCGGCGGCACCGAAGCGGTCGAGGAACTGGCGGGACGATTTCGGTGGCATGACTTCCAGCAGGGGCGGTGGCGCGTTATGGAATAATATAACATTATCCAACCACCCGGTTGAGCCCCGGTTCCTCTCCGCCCGTCCCGGCCGTCCCACGCCCCTCAATTGATACAAAGTAACAACACCATGACCCGACCCGTCCTTTCCCGCCGCTTTCCGCATCTCGCCCGCCACGCCCTGTCCGTGGCGCTTGTCGCCGCCCTTCCCGCCGCCGCCCAGGCTGCCGACAATACCGATGGGCAGAGCCATCACCTGACCGAGCTGTCCACGGTCAAGGTCACCGCCTCGCCGCTGCAGAGCGATGCCGAATCGCTTGCCCGCCCGGTCGCCGTGCTGACCGGCGAGGAACTGGATGCGCGCAAGGGCGCCACCCTGGGCGACACCATCGCGCGCATGCCCGGCGTGCAGACCAGCAGTTTCGGCCCCGGCGTGGGCCGGCCGATCATCCGCGGGCAGGAAGGCCCGCGCGTGGCGGTGGTCGCCAACGGCGTCGGCAACATGGACGCGTCCACCGTCAGCGCCGACCACGCCACCAGCATCGAGCCGTTCCTGGCCGACCAGATCGAGGTGCTGAAAGGCCCGGCGACCCTGCTGTTCGGCAGCGGTGCCATCGGTGGCGCGGTCAACGTGGTCGACGGCCGCATCGCCCGCGACCTGCCCGGGCGCCCGCTCAGCGGCCGCGCCGAACTGCGCGGCAACAGCGTCAACAACGAGCGCAGCGGCATGTTCCGGCTCGACGGCGTCAGCGGCGGCAACCTGGTGCTGCATGTCGACGGTCTGGTGCGCAACGGCGATGACTTCCGCATTCCCGGCCGTGCGATCGACCCGGCCGCGCTGGACGACGACCATGACGACCACGCCGATCACGGCGACGAACTGGGTCCGCGCGGCCGCCTGGAGAACAGCGCCATGCGCACCCGCGCCGGTGGCGTCGGCGCCACCTGGCTGGGCGAGTCCGGCTTCCTCGGCGCCTCGCTGGGCACCTACCGCAGCAACTACGGCATCCCCAACGGCGCCCATGTCCACGCCGGCGACGATCACGACCATGACCATGACGACCACGCCGACGAGGACCCCGGCGAACACGACGTGCGCATCGACATGGTGCAGAACCGCTTCGACCTGAAGGGCGGGCTGTACGACCCGCTGCCGTTCCTGCAGAGCCTCACCGTCCGCGCCGCCTGGACCGACTACGAGCACACCGAGCTGGACGCCGGCACCCCGTCCACGCGCTTCACCAACAAGGGCGTGGAGGGCCGCGTGGAAGCAGTGCAGCAGCCGCTCGCCGGCTGGAACGGCGCCTTCGGCCTGCAGTTCGGCGACAGCGACTTCGGCGCGCAGGGCGAGGAAGCCTTCGTCCCCGGCACCACCACCCGCAGCCTGGGCCTGTTCGTGCTGCAGGAAAAGCAGTTCGGCCCGCTCAAGCTGGAACTGGGCGGCCGCCACGACCGGGTCCGGCTGAGCCCGGAGGGCACCGCGCCCGACCGCGACTTCGGCGCCACCAACCTGTCGGCGGCCGGCATCTGGACGGTCAACGACCACTTCGACCTGCGCTTCGGCGTGGACCGCTCCGAGCGCGCACCCACCAACGAGGAGCTGTATGCGGCCGGCGCGCACATCGCCACCCGCTCGCTGGAGATCGGCGACGCCAACCTGGACACCGAGCGCGGCCACCGCATGGAGCTGGGCCTGCACGCGCACAGTGACCGCATCGACGTCTCGGCCGCGGTCTACCAGACGAAGTTCAAGGACTTCATCTACCTGGCCGACACCGGCGTGGTCGAGCAGGGCCTGCCGGTGCGGATCTGGACCCAGCAGGACGCTACCTTCAAGGGCGCCGAGGCCGAAGCCATGTTCCACCTGGTCGAAGGCGACAGCGGCGACTGGGACCTGCGCGTGTTCGGCGATTACGTCAAGGCCGAGCTGGACGGCAACGGCAGCCGCCGCGCCGAGATCGCCGTGCCGCATGGCGACCACAGCCACGATTACAGCGTGGACCTGGCCAACGGCGGCTACCTGCCGCGGATCGCGCCGGCACGGCTCGGCGCCGACCTGCGCTGGGCACGCGACGGCTGGCGCGCTTCGCTGGGCGCGGTCCGCTACGCCAGCCAGCGCGACGTCGCGCTGAACGAGGCGCCCAGCGCCGGCTACACCCTGGTCGATGCGCACCTGGCGTACCGCTGGGACCGCAGCGGCAGCAACAGCTACGAGGTGTTCCTGGATGGCAGCAACCTGGGCAACCGCCAGGCGCGTCCGCACACCTCGCTGCTGCGCGACTACGCACCGCTGCCCGGCCGCGGCGTCGCCTTCGGCATCCGCGCCTGGTTCTGAGCGCGCGCCGCAGCGCCACTGCGTGAGGAAGGGGCCGCAAGGCCCCTTCCGCTTTTCCGGCACCCGGGCAACACCCCCGGCGCACGCATGAATGGCCGCTTTGCCGGGCACTGCATTTCACGCCGCGCTCATTGCAAGCGGACATTTTTGTCCGGATCATGTGCGCATGACCTCGATCCGTTCCGATGCCGCCGCGCGTCGCGCCCAGCTGTTGGATGCGGCCGACGCCGTGTTCGGCGAACACGGCATCACCGCGCCGCTGGACCTGGTGGTGGAGCGCGCCGGCGTCGGCCGCGCCACCCTGTACCGCAACTTCCCCGACCGCGCCGCGCTGATCGAGGCGATGCTGCAGCGCACGCTGGAGAAGATCCAGGCGCACGTGGCCGAACTGGGCGAGCGCGACGATGCCCTGTTCGAACTGCTCGACGGCATGGCCAGGCGCATCGTGCATTCACCGGCGCTGGCCGACTACTGGCGCGCCGTGGACCAGAACGACCCGCCGATCCGTGCCGCCCGCCTGCGCGTGCTGAAGCTGATGGAACCGGCCCTGGAGCGGGCGCGGGCGGCGGGCCTGTGTCGCCCGGACCTGGCGCTGGCCGACCTGTCCCTGGTATCGAGCATGCTTGGCGCGGCGCTGCGCGGGCGCACCCGCGCCGAACGCGCCCGCCTCGCCACCCGCGCGCTGCAGCTGCTGCGCCCCGGGCTGGCCGCGACCGGGGGCGCCGGCGGATGAAGCCGCTCAAGCCGATCCCGGACTGGGAGGAACACGAAAAACCCACCCTGCCCGGCTCCGCGTCGATGCCCTGGCATCCGCCGCACCGGCGCGCGGCCTACGCCGCGGTGGCGGTGCTGGTTGCGATCACCGGCGGGCTCGGCAATGCGCTGCTCAGCGCCAACCTGCCGTGGATCCAGGGGCAGATGGGCCTGCAGCCGAGCGAGGCCAACTGGCTGGCGACGGCCTACGTGATGGTCAATGTCACCGCCAACCTGCTGGTGTTCAAGTTCCGCCAGGAATACGGCATCCGCCTGTTCGCCGAGCTGGGGCTGGGCGTCTACGCCGCGCTGGCGGTGCTGCACCTTGCCGTGGGCGGGCTGGCGACGACGCTCCTGGTGCGCGCGGCCAGTGGTTTCGCCGGCGCGGCCTGCACCACCCTGGGCACGCTGTACATGCTGCAGGCGCTGCCGCGCCGCTACGTGGGCAACCTGCTGGTGGTCGGCATGAGCCTGTCGCAGCTGGCGGTGCCGCTGGCGTGGCTGGTCTCGCCGGGCCTGCTCGACCACGGCCAATGGCACAACCTGTACCTGTTCGAGGCCGGGCTGGCGCTGTGCGCGTTCGCCGCGGTGGTGATCCTCAAGCTGCCGCCGGGCATCCAGATCAAGGTGTTCGAGCCGCTGGACTTCGTGACCTTCGCCATCCTCGCACCGGCACTGGCGATGCTGGTCATCGTGCTCAGCCAGGGCTACCTGCACTGGTGGTTCGACACGCCATGGCTGGGCGCGCTGCTGGCCGCGGCGACGGTGCTGGTGCTGGCGGCGTTCCTGATCGAACACTATCGCCGCAACCCGCTGCTGCAGATCCGCTGGCTGATGGGGCCGACGATGCTGCGCTTCATCGCCGGCGCGTTCCTGATCCGCTTCCTGACCAACGAGCAGTCGTACGGCATGGTCACGATGATGCGCACGCTGGGCATGGGCCCGGAGCAGATGGCGCCGCTGTTCGCGGTGATCCTGCTCGGCGTGCTGGCCGGCATTGCCGCCGGTGCGCTGACCTTCGGGCCGAAGGCGCTGATCCCGCAGTTGCTGGCCTCGATCCTCCTGCTCGGCAGCGCGGCCTTCCTCGACCAGCACCGCACCAGCCTGGACCGGCCGATGGATTTCGCGCTGAGCCAGTTCCTGGCCGCGGTGGGCAGCGGCATGTTCATGGGCCCGCTGATGCTGATGGGCATCCGCCAGGCCATGGCCCGCGGCCTGGACCACATCGTGTCCTTCATCGTGGTGCTGTCGCTGACCCAGACCTTCGGCGGCCTGGCCGGCTCGGCCCTGCTGGGCAGCTACCAGCTGCACCGCGAACACGTGTATTCCAGCCAGCTGGTCAGCCAGCTGGATCCGGCCGATGCGGTCGTCGCCCAGCGCCTGCATGCGCTGCAGCAGGGCTATGCCCGTGTCATCACCGACCCGGCGCAACGCCAGGCGCAGGCGGCCGCGGCACTGGCCCAGGCGGCGCGGCGCGAGGCCAACGTGCGCGCGTTCAACGACGTGTTCGCGCTGAGCGGCTGGCTGGCGATCGGCTTCCTCGGCTGGCTGCTGCTGGAAGTGCTGTTCCGCAACCCCACCGTAAGAAAAGCGATGCGACCGGCCACGGCCGCGACGCTGCAGACGAAGCGACCGACATGAGCAATACACAGGAAAACCCCGGCAGCGGCAACGCGCAGATCACCGACGCCAGCGATGGCGAAGCCGCCGCGGCATCGGCATCGGCGCCGATCTCCAAATACAACACCCCCAGCCGCGCCAGCGTGGTGGTGATGGTGGTCATCGCCCTGGTCGGGCTGACCCTGATCCTGCGCGCCTGGCAGCTGTGGCCGTTCACCAGCGACCACGTGCATACCGACGACGCCTATGTGCGCGGGCAGGTGACGGTGCTGGCGCCACAGGTCAGCGGCTATGTCACCGAGGTGCTGGCCAGGGACTTCGACCGCGTCAAGCGCGGCCAGCCGCTGCTGCGCATCGACGACCGCAGCTACCGGCAGAAGGTCGAGCAGGCCGAGGCGGCGCTGGCCGAGGCACGCGCGCAACTGGCCAACTCCGTCCAGAGCCAGGCGCAGAACCGTGCGCAGATCGCTTCGGCGCGGGCCAACCTGGCAGCCGGCCAGGCCGAACGGCAGCGCACCGGCACCGAGCTGCAGCGCTACGAAACCCTGGCCGCGCAACAGCTGGTATCCAGCAGCGACCGCGACAAGCTGCGCGCCAGCGCGCAGGCGGCCAGCGCCGGCGTGGCGCAGTCGCAGGCGGCCATCCGCATCGCCGAGGAAGACCTCACCGCCACGCGCGTCGCGCGGCAGGGGCTGGAGGCCAGGGTCGCCAGTGCGCAGGCGGCGCTGGAACTGGCACGGATCGACCTGGACAACACCGTGGTCCGCGCCCCGCGTGATGGCCAGTTGTCCGAGGCCTCGGTGCGGCTGGGCCAGTACGTCACCGCCGGCACCCAGTTGCTGTTCCTGGTGCCGGACGCCCCCTGGATCGTGGCCAACTTCAAGGAAGGCCAGACCTGGAAGATGACCATCGGCCAGCCGGCGACCTTCAGCGTCGATGCATTCCAGGGCCAGCGCCTGCGCGGCCATGTCGAGCAGATCGCCCCGGCCACCGGCTCGGAGTTCGCGGTGCTCAAGCCGGACAACGCCAGCGGCAACTTCACCAAGGTCGTGCAGCGGCTGCCGGTACGCATCGCCATCGATGCCGGCCAGCCCCTGGCCGCACGCCTGCGACCGGGCATGTCGGTGGTGGTGGACGTGGATACGGCCGCCGCGCCCGGCATGGGCAGCGGCAGGCCCTGACGCCCACGCGGCGACGCCACGCTCACCTTGCGCTGGCACGCCACGCGCTAAGCTCCGGGCATCGTCCGTGGCTATGGAGCGCACCCATGAAACTGCTGTTGGCCCTGCCGATCCTGGCGGCACTGCATGGCACCGCCGATGCGGCGGACACGCTGTACTCGGGCGGACCGATCATCACCCTCGATGACCGGCAGCCGCAGGCCGAGGCGGTGGTGGTGCGCGACGGCGACATCGCCTTCGTCGGCTCGCGCAAGGCCGCGCGCGCCTTCAGCCCGCACGCGCGCCAGGTGGACCTGCACGGCCATACCCTGGTCCCGGGCTTCATCGACGGCCACGGGCATGTGTCCGGCGTCGGCCTGCAGGCGCTGTCGGCCAACCTGCTGCCCGCGCCCGACGGCGAAGGCAATTCGATCCCCGCGCTGCAGCGGATCATGCGCAGCTACCGTGCCGCCGACACCGTGCCCGGCGGCCGCCCGATACTGATCGGCTTCGGTTACGACGACTCGCAGCTGGCGGAAAAGCGCCACCCGACGCGCACCGAACTGGATGCCATCGCCACCGACATCCCGGTCATCCTGATGCACCAGTCCGGGCACCTGGGGGCCTACAACAGCAAGGCGCTGGAGCAGGCCGGCATCACCGCCGACACCCCCGACCCCGCCGGCGGGGTGATCCGCCGCGAGCCCGGCAGCCGCGTTCCCGACGGCGTGCTCGAGGAGAGCGCGCACAGCCTGGCCCTGGCCAGGCTGATGCCCACGCTCAGCCTGGAACAGGCCATGGCGATGTTCGAGGCCGGCCAGGCGTTGTACATGAAGTACGGCTACACCACTGCACAGGACGGCAAGACCGATGCCGGCACCCTGGCGATGCTGCCGCTGGCCGGCAAGGCCGGCAGGCTCAAGATCGACGTCGTCGCCTACCCCGACATCCACGTGGCCCTGGACAGCCCGGCCATGCGCGGCCCGTACTACGGCCCCGACTACATCGACCATTTCCGCATCGGCGGGGTCAAGATCAGCCTGGATGGCTCGCCGCAGGGCAAGACCGCCTGGCTGAGCCAGCCGTACTACAAAGTGCCCGCGGGCGAGAAAGCCGATTACGCCGGCTACCCCGCCTACACCGACGCGCAGGCGAACGAGCTGATCGGCAAGGCCTGGGACCATGGCTGGCAGGTGCTGGCGCATGCCAACGGCGATGCCGCCATCGACCAGTTCATCCACGCTGTGGCCGCGGCCGAAGCCGCGCACCCGGGCAGGCAGCTGATGCCGGTGCTGATCCACGGCCAGACCCTGCGCCGCGACCAGGTGGGCGAACTGCGCCGGCTCGGCATCTTCCCCTCGCTGTTCCCGATGCACACCTATTACTGGGGCGACTGGCACCGCGATTCGGTACTCGGTCCGGAACGCGCCGAGAACATCTCGCCCACGCGCTGGGTACTGGATGCGGGCATGGTGTTCACCTCGCACCACGATGCGCCGGTGGTGTTCCCCGATGCGATGCGGGTGCTGGACGCCACGGTCAACCGCACCACCCGCAGCGGGCGCGTGCTCGGCCCGGAACAGCGGGTGACGCCGGAACAGGCGCTCAAGTCCATCACCCTGTGGGCTGCGCGGCAGTATTCCGAGCAGGACCGCAAGGGATCGATCGAAACCGGCAAGCGCGCCGACCTGGTGGTGCTCTCGGACAATCCGCTGACCATCGCGCCGGCCCGGCTGCACACCATCAAGGTGCTGCAGACGATCAAGGACGGCGAGGTCGTCTACCCCGTGGGGCAACCGGGGAAATAAGGCGCGGGACGGGCTCCCGCGGCTGCCACGCAGCTCAGCCCGCGCAGTCGGCGCACAACCCGTGCACTTCCAGGGTCTGCGCCTGCGGCTTGAAGCCCAGTTCGCGGGCGCGGTTTTCGAGCTGGCGGACGATGTCGCGGTCCTCCAGCTCGACCGCGCTGTGGCAGCGGTCGCAGATCAGGAACGGCACCGAATGCTGGTTGCTGCTGGGGTGGTGGCAGGCGACGAAGGAGTTGACCGAGGACAGCTTGTGGACGAAGCCGTTGGCCATCAGGAAATCCAGCGCGCGGTACACGGTGGGCGGGGCATCGGCGCCCACGCCCTTGCCCTCGCGCACCCAGTCCAGCAGTTCGTAGGCCTTGACCGGCTTGCCGGCTTCGGCGATCAGCCGCAGCACGTTGGCGCGGATCGGCGTGAGCCGCAGTCCGCGCTCGCGGCACACCCGTTCGACCACCGCGATGAAATCCGCCGCGTCGTCGACGTGGTGGTGGGGGGCGGTACAGCTGTGCTCGTGTCCGGTCATGTCTGCCTCGGCGGGATCAACCCTTCGGGACCTTGATGAGTGCGGCGTCGATGCGTTTCAAGGCTTCGTCGCGGCCGGCCAGGTACACCGTGTGCGAGATGTCCGGGCTGACCTGGGTGCCGGTGATGGCCACGCGCAGCGGCTGTGCGACCTTGCCCATGCCGGTCTCCAGCGCCGCGGCGGTGTCGTGCAGGGCCACGCCGACGCTCTCGGCGGTCCACTGCGGCAGCGCCGCCAGCAGCTCGCGCGCCTTGCCCAGCGCCAGTTCGGCGCCGGCCTTGAAGTGCTTGGCCACGGCCGCCTCGTCGTACTCGGTCAGCGGCCGGTACCAGACCACCGCCTTGTCGGCCATTTCCTTCAGCGTCTGCACGCGTTCGCGCAGGGCGATGACCACGTCCACCGGCGCCGGGCCGGCGGCCAGGTCCAGGCCCAGCTTTTCCAGCTGGTAGACCAGGTGCGGCACGATGCGCTCCGGCGCCTCGGTCTTGAGGAAGTGCTGGTTGACCCAGCCGAGCTTGGCCATGTCCAGGCGCGAGGCCTTGGAGTTGCAGTTCTTCACGTCGAACAGATCGATCAGCTCCTGGCGGCTGAACAGCTCCTGGTCGCCATGCGACCAGCCCAGGCGCGCCAGGTAGCTCAACAGCGCATCGGGCAGGTAACCGGCGTCCTTGTACTGCATCACGTCGGCCGCGCCGGTGCGCTTGGACAGCTTCGCGCCCTGCTCGTCGAGGATCATCGGCATGTGCCCGAACTTCGGCACCGGCGCGCCGATGGCCTGGTACAGGTTGATCTGGCGCGGGGTGTTGTTGATGTGGTCGTCGCCGCGGATGACCTCGGTGATGCCCATGTCCCAGTCGTCCACCACCACCGCGAAGTTGTAGGTGGGGTAGCCGTCCGGACGGAAGATCACCATGTCGTCCAGTTCGCTGTTGGCGATCTCGATGCGGCCCTTGATCAGGTCGTCGAACACCACGCTGCCGTCGAGCGGGTTCCTGAAGCGGATCACGCGGTTCGGGTCGTCCTTGAACGGCAGGCCCAGGTCGCGCGCGGCGCCGTTGTAGCGCGGCTTCTCCTGCCGGGCCATCGCGGCCTCGCGCATGGCATCGAGCTCTTCCCGGGTCTCGTAGGCGTAGTAGGCCTTGCCGACGGCGATCAGCTGCTCGGCCACTTCCTTGTAGCGGGCCACGCGGTCGGTCTGGTAGACCGGGCCTTCGTCATAGTCCAGGCCCAGCCAGTCCATCGCTTCCAGGATCGCGTCGATCGCCGCCTGGGTGCTGCGCTCGCGGTCGGTGTCCTCGATGCGCAGCACGAATTCGCCGCCGCGGTGGCGGGCCTCCAGCCAGCAGTACAGCGCGGTACGGGCGCCACCGATGTGCAGGTAGCCGGTGGGACTGGGAGCGAAGCGGGTGCGGACGGTCATGAGGAGCGGGAAAGTGGGAATCGGCGCATTTTACCGCGAAGGCGCATCAAGCCCCGCTCCCACCGCGCCCAGGCCATGGCGGACGGGCGGCAACCTGCCCGTTCGCCCCGGGCCCGGGCCGTTGCGGCCGGGCGGCTCAGGGCTTGCGCACCACCAGTTCGCCCTGCACCTCGGTGCCATCGGACAGGACCAGCGACAACGGCACGCGCTGGCCCTCGCGCAACGGACCGGTGCCGTCCATCAGCATCAGGTGCAGGCCGCCGGGCTTGAGCTCGACGCCCTTGCCCGCCGCGACCGGCAAGCGTTCGATCGCGCGCATGCGGCTGACGCCATCGACCAGCGTGGTCTCATGCAGGGACACGTCCTTGAACGCCGGGCTGCGCACCGCGGTCACCGCCACGTCCGCCTTGCAGGCGTTGTCGATGCGACCGAAGCCACCGGCCATGTGCGCCATCGCCGGGAAGCGGATCCAGCCGCCGTCCAGGCGCACGCACGGGGATGGGGCGGCCTGCGCCACGGCGCTGGCGGCGACGCCCGCGACCGCCAACAGTACGCACGCGAATGGTTTGGTTATCATCGGACCATCGACTCCCTGCCGTAATTCGAGGCCGCAGCATGACAACGCTCATCGACACGATCAACCACGGCCCCGTCCGCGAACTGCGGCTGGCACGGCCGCCGGTCAACGCGCTGGATACCGAGCTGTGCCGCGCGCTCATCGCGGCGATGAACCAGGCCATGGCCGAGGACGTGCAGGGCGTGGTGCTGTCCGGCAGCGAGCGCGTCTTCACCGGCGGCATGGACGTGCCCTACCTGCTGCGCCATGGCGAGGACCGGCAGCGGCTGATGGACAGCTGGCAGGCGTTCTTCGGCGCCGCGCGCACGCTGGCCGACAGCCGCATCCCGGTGGTGGCCGCGTTGACCGGGCACTCCCCGGCCGGCGGCTGCGTGCTGGCGCTGTGCTGCGACTACCGGGTGATGGCGCGCAGCGCCGACCCGGCCAAGCCGTACCTGATCGGCCTGAACGAGGTGCAGGTGGGACTGGTCGCGCCGGAAGGCATCCAGCGCCTGATGCGGCGCGTGGTCGGTGCGCACCGGGCCGGGGTGCTGCTGGCGGGCGGGCAACTGGTCAGCGCCGAGCGCGCGCTGGAGATCGGGCTGGTGGACGAGCTGGCCGACGGCGCCGATGCCGTGGTCGCGCGCGCGCTGGCCTGGCTGCAGGCGCAGCTGAAGCTGCCGCGGCAGCCGATGCTGCAGACCCGCGCCATCGCCCGCGCCGACCTGCACGAGGCGATGCAGCCGCAGCACATCCAGCTGGAGCGCTTCGTCGAGGCCTGGTACTCGGCCGACGCCCAGGCGGCGCTGCAGGCATTGGCGGCGAAGCTGGGCAAGGCCTGAGGCCATGCATGGCGACCCCGTGGCCGCCGGGCCCCGGCCGCTATAATCGCCGCCTGTCGAAACCCAGGCCCGCCGTCTTGCTCCCCAACGCCGACCCCGTGGTACCCGAACTGATCGACCTGCTGTCGCTGGAGCGGCTGGAGGACAACCTGTTCCGGGGCCAGAGCCGCGACATCGGCACCAAGTACGTGTTCGGCGGGCAGGTGCTGGGGCAGGCGCTGGCCGCCGCCCAGGCCACCATCGACAACGGCCGCCACGTGCATTCGCTGCACGCCTACTTCCTGCGCGCCGGCAACATCGACCACCCGATCATCTACGACGTCGACCGTACCCGCGACGGTGGCAGCTTCTCGGTGCGCCGGGTTACCGCGATCCAGCACGGCAAGGTGATCTTCTTCTGCGCGGCATCGTTCCAGCAGGCCGAGCGCGGCGCCGAGCACCAGCACAAGATGCCCGAGGTGCCGCAGCCCGAAGACATCGAGCCCAACCGCCCGCTGCCGCCGGAAGTGCTGGAGCGGCTGCCGGTGAAGGTACAGCGCTGGCTCTCGCGCGGCGGCCCGTTCGAATTCCGCCACGTCTACCCGCGCGACGAACTCGATCCGCCCAAGCGCCCGCCCTACCACCAGGTGTGGATGCGCCTGAACGAACGCGTCGGCGACGCGCCGGAACTGCACCAGGCGCTGCTGGCCTACGCCTCGGATTTCCACCTGCTGGGCACCGCGACCTTCCCGCACGGCATCAGCTACTACCAGCCGCACGTGCAGATGGCCTCGCTCGACCATGCCATCTGGTTCCACCGCCCGTTCCGGGTGGACGACTGGCTGCTGTACTCGCTCGACAGCCCCAGCGCGCAGGATGCGCGCGGCCTGGCGCGGGGCCAGTTCTTCACCCGCCAGGGCGTGCTGGTGGCCAGCACCGCGCAGGAAGGGCTGATCCGGGTCGCGCCGGCCGCCGGCGAAGGCGGCGGGGAGTAAACATGCGCAAGATTTTCTCCAGCCAGCGCGTGGAAAACGCCGAAGGCGTGGCCAACCTGCTGCGCGAGGCCGGCATCGAGGTCCGCCTCACCAACGGCCGCTCGTACCAGAGCAGGCGCCGCGGCCAGTTCAGTTACCTGGACAAGAAGGACGACAGCCAGCTGCCCACGGTGTGGGTGGTGCGCGCCGACGACCAGCCGCGCGCCCGCGAGATCCTGCGCGATGCCCGCCTGCTCGATACCACCCGCCGCGACCATCCGGTCGCCGATTACGCGTTCCGCGACGCTCCGGCGCAGTCCGGCGGCCGCGGCTGGGCCTGGCGCATCCGCATCGCCCTGCTGCTGGTGATCGCCGGCGTGGCCCTGGTGATCATGCTGCGCCACCGCGCCACACCGCCGGCCGCACCGGCACCCGCGCCGCAGGTGCAGCCGGCACCGGCCCAGGACAGCGGTGACGGCTTCCGCGTACGCATCCAGCCCAGCCAGCCGGCACCGGCCACGCCGCCGCCACCGCCGAAGCCCTGACCGGCAAGCGGGCAGTCACATCGGCCGGCGGGCTCCGTCCTGTGCTGCAGACCACCGGGAGCCGCCCATGACCGCTGCCACGCTCGAATCCCTGCTGCACCGCGAACTGCCCGCCGCCCGCGGCGGCTGCACCCAGTCCTACGGGCGCATCGTGGTGGCCTGCCAGAACACGGTGACCGCCATCGCCCTGGCCATCACCCGCGACGTGCAGGCCAGCGAGGACATCGCCCAGGAAGCCTTCATCAAGGCCTGGCAACAGCTCAACCAGCTCAACAACCCCTCCAGTTTCCTGCCCTGGCTGCGGCAGATCACCCGCAATCTCGCCCGCGACTGGCTGCGCGCCAACCGCAACCGCCCGCTCAGCGGCCAGGCGGCCGAGATCGCCATCGGCATGGCCGCCGACCCCACCCCCGATGCCGCCGAAACCATGGCGCGGGTGGAGGAGGAACTGGTCGCCGAGGAAATCATCTCCGCCCTGCCCGAGGACAGCCGCGAGGCACTGCTGCTGTTCTACCGCGAGGGCCAGAGTTCGCAACAGGTCGCCGCGCTGCTGGGGTTGAGCGACGCGGCGGTGCGCAAGCGCCTGTCGCGCGCGCGCGCCACCGTGCGCGAGGAAATGCTGCGTCGCTTCGGCGAGTTCGCGCGCAGCAGCGCGCCGGGCACCGCGTTCGCCGCCACCATCGGCTCGCTGCTGATGGTGGCCGCGCCCGGCACCGCCAGCGCCGTGGTGATCGGCAGCAGCGCCGGCCTGGCCGGCGCGGGCAAGCTCGGCGCCGGCGGCATGGGCGCCAGCGCCGTGGGCGGCGGTGCGGCGGGCGGTTCCGTCGGCATGCTGGCCAACACGCTGATGGCCGATGGCTTCAACTTCGGCCTGGCCCTGGGCGCCACCATCGGCGGCACCGCGGCCGCCTGGGTGGGCGGGTTGTACCTGCTGCACTACGCCGAATCGGCCGCCGAGCGCGCACAGGTACAGCGCTTCATGCGCCTGCACACCGCCACCGCCGCGCTGTTCTGCGGGAGCACGCTGCTGGTGGTGGTGCTGCACCTGGGGCTGGTGGTGTCGCTGGCGACGCTGCTGGTGGGCATGTGCGCGATCAACTACCAGTACCTGGTCACGCTGCCGCGGATCATGGGCCCGATGCTTGCCCGCGATGCCGCCCGCCACGGCCGCAGCGGCCCTACCCGCCTGTACAACAGCCTGTTCGGCCGCAGCGCGGTAGCCGTGTCCAGCGTGCTGGTGGTCGCCGCGGTGCTGTACGTGCTGCTCGCGCGTTGACCGCCGCGCCCGCGGCCAATGCGGCGGGCGGTAAAAGCAGAGCCCCGCGCGATGGCGGGGCTCTGTTTCATCGGCGCTGGCTCACTTGGCCGCCGGCCCCTGCATCGGGCGCGGACCGCGCGTGCCCATCTTGGCGCGGGCAGCTTCCAGTTCGGCCGGGCTCAGCTTGCCGTCCTTGTCGGTATCGGCATTGCGGAACCATTCCTCGCGGCGCTGCTTGGCGCGCGCGTCACGGTCGGCCTGGTCGATGAAGCCGTCCTTGTTGACGTCCATGCGCTGGAAGAAGGCCTGGTACTCGGCGCTGCTGACGCGGCCGTCGTGGTCGCTGTCCATCATCCGCATGAAGCCGTGGCCGCCGTGCCCGCGCGGGTGGCCGCCCATGCCGCGGTGGCCGTCGCCGCCGCGGGCATGCCGGCGCGGCATCTCCTCGCGCGACAGCCTGCCGTCCTTGTTCTCATCCAGTTCGTCGAAACGCTGCGCCAGGCGCGGGTGCGCGGCGGCTTCCTGGCGGTCGATCGCGCCGTCGCCGTTGGCATCCAGCCGTGCCGGGCCCGGCTTCTGCGTGGGCGCGGTGGCGGCCAGGGTGGCGCCGGTGGCGGAAGCGGCCAGCAATACGGCCAGCAGGATCAGGGGTTTGCGGTGGGTCATGGTCTGGCTCCGGTGGTGGGAAATCGGGCGCAGCGGCTGCGTCCTCATGGCAATCAACGCCTGTCGGCCGCGCGCGTTGACGCCGGTGCCGGGGATGTTCATGGCGCAGACAGCCCGTCCCCGTTCACGCAGTGCTGCCGGACGCATGTATTGAGACCGCCGGCCGCTATGCTGTGGCCATGGCCCTGCACGGCGACTCCCACGAAGAACTGCGCCTGTTCCAGACCGGCGAGCACCCCTGCGGCTATTTCCCGGAGCGGCGCGCGCGCGACCTGGTGCTCGACCCGCAGGACAGCCGCCTCGGCGAGCTCTACCCGATGGCATTGGGCTGGGGCTTCCGCCGCTCCGGCGACCTGGTCTACCGCCCGCACTGCCAGCAGTGCCGGGCCTGCGTGCCGGTGCGGGTGCCGGTGGACCGCTTCGCACCCGACCGCAGCCAGCGCCGCTGCCTGGCGCGCAACCAGGACCTCGATTGCCGGGTGCTGCCGGCCGCACGCACCGACGAGCAGTTCGCGCTGTACCGGCGCTACCTGGCCGCACGCCATGCCAAGGGCGGCATGGACGACCATGGCCCGCACGAGTTCGACCAGTTCCTGATCGGCGGCTGGTCGCATGGGCGCTTCCTCGAGATCCGCGCCCCGGGTACCCCCGGCCGGCGTGGCCGGCTGCTGGCGGTGGCCGTCACCGACGTCACCCCGCTGGGCCTGTCGGCGGTCTACACGTTCTTCGATCCGGATGAACGCGGGCGCGGGCTGGGCACCTACGCGATCCTGCAGCAGATCGACTGGGCGCAGCGTTGCCGGGTCCCCCACCTGTACCTGGGCTACTGGATCGACGGCCACCGCAAGATGGACTACAAGCGCCGCTACCGCCCGCTGGAGAGCTTCGATGGCAGGCGCTGGCTCGACGTGGACACCGGCACCGGCACCGCCCCCATCCCCTAGCCCGCCCCCCGGGCAGCGGCATTGCCATCCCGGCTTCATCGCCCGGGTGCGAGAATGCCGCCATGAACAAACACACCCTGCTCCTGGCCCTGACGATGCTCGGCACCGCCTGCACCAGCACTGCCCCGGCCACCGCGCCGGCAGCGCCGGCCACTCCCCAGCTGCGGCTGGCGACCTACAACACCTCGCTGTATTCGGACGACGCCGGCGGCCTGATCCGCGAACTGGAAGGCGACAGCGCGCATGCGCGCAAGATCGCCGCGGTGCTGCAGCGCGTCCGTCCCGACCTGGTGCTGCTCAACGAGTTCGATTTCGACGAGGCCCATCGCGCCGCGGACCTGTTCCAGCAGCGCTACCTGGAAACCGCGCAGGTCGGCGGCGGCGAGGCGCTGCGCTATCCGTATCGCTACCTGGCCCCGGTCAACACCGGCGTGCCCAGCGGACTGGACCTGGACAACAACGGCAGCGTCGGCGGCAAGGGCCGCGAACGCGGCAACGATGCCTGGGGCTACGGCCTGCACCCGGGCCAGTACGGCATGCTGGTGTTGTCGAAGTACCCGATCGACAGCGCCGCCGTGCGCAGCTTCCAGCGGCTGAAGTGGAGCACGCTGCCCGGCGCGACCCGCCCGCTCGACCCGGACACCGGCAAGCCGTTCTGGAACGACACGGTCTGGTCGCAGCTGCGGCTTTCGTCCAAGTCGCACTGGGACGTGCCGGTGCGTACCCCGCTGGGCACGGTGCACGTGCTGGCCTCGCACCCGACGCCGCCGGTGTTCGACGGCCGGGAAAAGCGCAACGCCGCGCGCAACCATGACGAACTGCGGCTGTGGAAGGAATACCTCGACGGCGGCGACGCGCCATGGCTGTGCGACGACCAGGGCCGCTGCGGCGGACTGGCCGCGGATACGCGCTTCGTGATCGTCGGCGACCTCAACAACGACCCCGCCGATGGCGATGGCCGCCATGACGCCATCCTGGAACTGCTGGAGCACCCGCGGGTACTGCGCTACCCGACCCCGGCCAGCCCCGGCGGCGAGCAGACCAGCCTGGCGTATGCGGAAAAAGGCATCGTGCGCCGCGGCGCGCCGCAGCATGCCACCGGCGATTTCGGCCCGCGCTCGGGCACCATGCGGCTGGATTACGTGCTGCCTTCGACCGGTTTCAGCTATCTCGACGGCGGCGTGTTCTGGCCCGCGGCCGGCACCCCGGAAGCCGCGATCGCCGACGGCAGCGACCACCACCTGGTATGGGTGGACGTGCGCTGAGCCTGCCCGCAGGCAGCAGCGACTGAAGAAAAAACGCCGGCGACTGCCGGCGTTTTCCGTTGCCGCGCGGGCCGGCAGGTCAGCGCAGCGCGATGCCGATGGCCGCGGCCGCGTCGCGGGCGATGGCGCGGGCCTGGTCCACGTCCACGGCACGGGCCAGGGTGACGCCGACACGACGCTGGCCCTGCACCACCGGCTTGCCGAACAGGCGCAGCGCCGAATCCGGGTGCGCCAGCGCATCGGCCACGTTGCTGAAGAACGGCACGCCATTGCCCTGCGCCAGCAGCGCGCACGACGCCGACGGGCCGTGGTGGCCGATCACCCCGCTGTCGCCGGCGCCGACCGGCAGGCCGAGGATGGCGCGCGCGTGCAGCGCGAACTCGCTCAGCTCCTGCGACGCCAGCGTCACCAGTCCGGTGTCGTGCGGGCGCGGGCTGACTTCGCTGAACCACACCTCGTCGTTCTTCACGAACAACTCGACCCCGAACACGCCCCAGCCACCGAGGTCGTCGGTGATCGCGCGCGCCACCGCCTGCGCGCGCGCCAGCGCGGTGGCCGACATCGCCTGCGGCTGCCAGCTTTCGCGGTAATCGCCGTCGCGCTGCAGGTGGCCGATCGGCGCGCAGAACGCGGTGCCGCCGGCGTGGCGCACGGTAAGCAGGGTGATTTCGTAGTCGAAATCGATGAAGCCCTCGACGATGCAGCGCCCGGCACCGGCGCGACCACCGGTCTGCGCGTAGTCCCAGGCCGGGCCGATATCGGCCTCGCCGCGCACCGTGCTCTGGCCCTTGCCCGAGGACGACATCACCGGCTTGACCACGCACGGCAGGCCGATGGCCTGCACCGCGGCGCGGTACTCGGCCTCGGTATCGACGAAGCGGTACGGCGAGGTCGGCAGGCCCAGGGTCTCGGCCGCCAGGCGGCGGATGCCCTCGCGGTCCATGGTCAGGCGCGCGGCGCGCGCGGTGGGGATCACCCGCAGGCCCTGCGCGGCCTCGAGCTCCACCAGGGTCGGGGTGTGGATGGCCTCGATCTCGGGCACCACCAGGTGCGGCTGTTCGCGCGCGATCACCGCCCGCAGCGCCTGCGGGTCGAGCATGTCGATCACATGGCTGCGGTGCGCGACCTGCATCGCCGGGGCATCGGCATAGCGGTCCACGGCGATCACTTCCACGCCGAAGCGCTGCAGTTCGATCGCCACTTCCTTGCCCAGTTCGCCCGAACCGAGCAGCAGCACGCGGGTGGCGGAAGGCGACAGCGGGGTACCAAGCGAGGTCATCGGGCGGATCCGGACGGGAACGGGGCGCACATTCTAGCCGCGGCGGGTGGCCGTCCCCCTCTTGCATGTTGATATCAATTTGATATCTTTCATTACAACCACCACGGAAGACGCGCCATGAAAGAGAAAGCCCTCGGTTCCCTGCCCGGCATCCCCAGCCTGCTGGGCTCGCTGCTGTTGATGCTGGCCGGCGCCGCCGCCCTGGTCTACGCGGTGGTACTGGCCAAGTCCGGGGCCGGCGGGGCCGGCATGCTGGTCCTCAGCGGGCTGCTGCTGGCGGTCACCGGCCTGCTCCTGAGCTGCGGGCTGTACATGGTCCAGCCCAACCAGGCCGCGGTGGTGAGCCTGTTCGGCAAGTACGTGGGCACGGTCAAGGACAACGGCCTGCGCTGGAACAACCCCTTCTTCACCAAGAAGAAAGTCAGCCAGCGCGTGCGCAACTTCGAGAGCGGCAAGCTCAAGGTCAATGAGCTGGACGGCTCGCCGATCGAGATCGCCGCGGTGATCGTGTGGCAGGTGGTGGACGCCTCCGAGGCGGTCTACAACGTCGACGACTACGAGAGCTTCGTGCACATCCAGTCCGAGTCGGCGCTGCGCGCGATGGCCACCAGCTACCCCTACGACCAGCACGAGGAAGGCCAGCTGTCGCTGCGCAGCCATGCCAGCGAGATCTCCCAGCACCTGAAGGACGAGCTGGCCGAGCGCCTGGCCGATGCCGGCGTGCAGGTGCTCGACGCGCGCATCAGCCACCTGGCCTACGCCCCGGAAATCGCCCAGGCGATGCTGCAGCGGCAGCAGGCCAACGCGGTGATCGCCGCGCGCCAGCGCATCGTCGCCGGCGCGGTGGGCATGGTCGAGATGGCCCTGGCCGAACTGCAGAAGAGCGGCCTGGTCGCGCTGGACGAGGAACGCAAGGCGCAGATGGTCGGCAACCTGCTCACCGTGCTGTGCTCGGACCGCGGCACCCAGCCGGTGGTCAATACTGGCTCGCTGTACTGAGGCACCGTCGATGAATGACCTGCTCGCCGCGCTGATCGTCGCCCTCACCGGCCTGCCCGCCCTGGGCATCGCCGCCTGGAGCAGCCGCGACGGCAGCCGCCACTCGCGCGGCCTCGGGCTGCGCTGGGCGCTGATCGCGCTGAGCCTGTTCCTGGGCGCCATCGGCCTCTACCTGGCCGCCGGCAACCGCATGGCCACCTATGCCGTGGTGATCGCGCTGGTGGTGGTGGTCAACGCGCTGGGCGTGGCGCTGGTCCTGCACCTGCGCCGCGCACCGGTGGGGACGGGACGCCGGTGAGCGAGAAGAAGGCCTACCCGCTGCGCATCAACGCCGACGTACTGGCGGCGGCGCAGCGCTGGGCCGACGACGAACTGCGCAGCCTCAACGCGCAGATCGAGTATGTGATACGCGATGCGCTGCGCAAGGCCGGGCGGCTGCCCGCACCCAGGAACGAATCCACCGAGGAAGAACCATGAGTACGCAATGGAAGTATCTCGTCGTCAAAGTGAAGACCGGCATGCTCGGCGACTTCAAGATGGAAACGCTGCAGGAAGAACTGGACCGGCACGGCCGGCTCGGCTGGGAACTGGTCAACGTGGTGCACGCCACGCCCACCATCTCCTCGCCGACCCTGGTCTTCAAGAAGGAAGCCTGAGATGAAGCGCCTGCAGGCATGGATCGCCGCCGTGGCGATCGCGGCCACGGCCAGCGCAGCGGCCGCCGATTCTCCCACCGCGCTGGCCACGCGCCTGCTCGACCAGCTCGACGCCGGCCAGTACGCCGCGGCCGAGGCCACGTTCTCGCCGCAGATGAAGGCCGCGGTCCCTGCCGACAAGCTCAAGGCCGTGTGGGAATCGCTGCCCGCGCTGCTGGGCGCGGCGGGCGCGCGCGGCGAAGCGAGCGTCAGCGAAGCCGACGGCTTCCGCATCGTGGTCATCCCGCTGGCCTACGCACGCGACAACGTGCTGGCGCGCGTGGTGCTGGACAGCGACGACCGCATCGCCGGCTTCCTGGTGCAGCCCCCGCCGCCGCCACCGCCACCGCCACCGCCGGCCGCTGATGCGTCCTTCAGCGAACAGGCCATCACCCTGCCTGCGCTGGCGTCGGGCAAGCCCGGACTGCCGGGCACGCTGACCCTGCCGCGGGGCAAGGGCCCGTTCCCCGCGGTGGTACTGGTGCATGGCTCCGGCCCGCAGGACCGCGACGAGACCATCGGCGGCAACCGCCCGTTCCTCGACATCGCCCGCGGCCTGGCCGCACAGGGCATCGCCTCGCTGCGCTACGACAAGCGCACCCGGGCGCGGCCGCAGGATTTCAGCGGCACGTTCGGCATCGATGACGAAACCACCGACGATGCCGTCGCCGCGGTCGCCGCGCTGGCCGGCAATACCGCCATCGCCCACGACCGCATCCACGTGCTCGGCCACAGCCAGGGCGGCCTGCTGGCCGGCCGCATCGCCGCCAGGAGCCAGGGCAAGGTGGCCGGGCTGATCCTGCTGGCGGCGCCGGCGCGCCCGATCCTCGACCTGCTGGGCGAGCAGAACCGCTACCTGGCCGATCTCGACGGCAGCATCAGCGCCGAGGAACAGGCGCACCTGGACGCGCTGGATGCGGCCATCGCCAAGGTGCGCCACGATCCCGCGGCGAAGCTGCTGGAGCTGCCCGGCCACTATTGGCAGCAGCTTGAACGCATCGACCCGGTGGCCGATGCGCGCGACAGCAGACTCCCGGTGCTGTTGCTGCAGGGCGGCCGCGACTTCCAGGTGGTCGATGCCGACTGGCAGCGCTGGAAACAGGGACTGCAGGGGCCGCGCTACCGTTTCCACCTCTACCCCGCGCTCAACCACCTGGGCATCGCCGGCGAAGGCAAGGGCACGCTGGACGAATACCGCAGGCCGGGCCATGTCGATACCGCGCTGATCGACGACATCGCCCGCTGGGTGAAGGCCCAGCCATGATCCCCAGGGTGGCAACGCCACCGTGGAAGATCGACCTGAAGATGGCCGGCGTGCTCGGGCTGGCCGCGGCACTGGCCACGGCCGGACTGTTCCCCTACCTGCAGCAGCTCATGCCGGAGAAGCTGGAACGCATCCCGCTGCCGCTGTCCGTGCTGGTGACCGCGCAGGCGCTGCAGGCCTTCGTACTGCTCGGCGCGCTGTCGCTGCTGGGCCTGCGCATGGGCCACCGCCTTGGCCTCGGCGCGCCCTTGCTGCAGCGCTGGTGCGGCGGCAGCGGCAACGCCACGTTCCAGCGGCCTGCGCCCCTGCAGGCGATCCTGCCCGGCATCGCCTCGGGCGCGCTGGTGCTGCTGTGCGCGCACTGGATCGACCCGTGGCTGCCCACGATGGTCAATCCACCCGCAGCCACCGCCGCCAGCGTATCGGCGTTCAATGGGCTACTGGCCTCGTTCTACGGCGGCATCGCCGAAGAACTGCAGCTGCGGCTGTTCCTGATGACGCTGATGCTGTGGGTCGTCGCCCGCGTGCGCCGGCGCATGCCGGGAAACGCGGCCTTCCACGTCGCCATCGTGCTCGCCGCCGTGCTGTTCGGTGTCGGCCACCTGCCAGCTGCCGCGCAGATCTGGGGACTGGATGCCATCGTCGTGCTGCGCACCGTCGTGCTCAACGCGCTGGTCGGCTGCGTCTGCGGCTGGCTGTACTGGCGACGCGGGCTGGAGATGGCGATGCTCGCCCATTTCAGTGCCGACATCGTGCTGCACGTGCTGGCGCCCCTGCTGAAGCTCGGCGCGCCATGACCTTTCCCGGAGGAACCCGAGCAATGCCGACCGCGATACACGCTTCGAAGGACTACCCGGTTGCCCCGCCAACCGGCATGCCGCTGCTGATCCTGTGGGCCATCCTGCTGGCGGCGACCGTGCTGCCGCTGGCCTTCATGATCGGCGACAAGGGCCTGGCGCAGCTGGCCAGCCCGCGCGCCTGGCTGGGCCCGGCGCTGCTGTCGCTGGCCGGCGTGGGGGTCAGCCTGGGCTACCTGCGCAGGCGCATCACGCTCGATGCCGGCAACCTGGTGGTCCGCTCCACCTTCTATACCCGGACCGTGGCCATCGGCTCGCTGCAACTGGAGCGCGCGCGCATCGTCGACCTGGCCGAACACCGTGCGTTGAAGCCGGCGATCAAGACCAACGGCTACGGCCTGCCCGGTTTCCGTTCAGGCCATTACCGCATGGGCGACGGCAGCAAGGCGTTCTGCCTGATCACCGACCACAGCCGCGTGCTGGTGCTGCCGCTGCGCGACGGCTCGCAGCTGCTGCTGTCGCCGGAGCAGCCGCGTGCCCTGCTCGATGCGCTGAAGCGGACGGCCGGCGACGCCGCGCCGTAGAGACCCGGCTTCCACGCCGCGCACGGCACCGGGCCGGCAATCGACAGGCCCGCGGCGATGCCCCAAGCTACCGCCATGCGTACCGCTCCACGCCTGTTGCTCAATACCCCCGATATCGAACTGTGGCCGGGCGGCCTGCTGCGCGCGCGCAGCAACCATGACGCGCGCCTGCTTTCGCGGGCGCGCACGGTGCTGCGCCGCAAACGCGACGGGCGCTACCTGGCCGCGCTGCTCCCGGAAGGGCTGATGCCGATGGTCGAACGCCTGGCCCGCGAGCCGGGCATCGACGCGGCGCTGCAGCGCCTTGAAACCGCCCTGCCCCGCTGCGGCCCACCCGCTGAGACGCAGCTGCCGCTGGACCGGCTCGACGAACGCCTGCAGCGCCTCGGGCTCGACCACCGCTATGCCGCGGACAGCGGACTGCCACGCGTCGCGGAACCGGCCTGCCTGCATTTCGCCGGGCTGGACCGCTACCGCCGCGCGCTGTGGTTGACCCGCGGCGCCGCTCGCGCCTGGCACAACCTGCGCGCCGCCGCCGCGGCCGATGGCATCGCGCTGGATGCGATTTCCGGCTATCGCAGCCACGATTACCAGTTGGGCATCTTCGAACGCAAACTCGCACGCGGCCAGCGCGTGGCGGAGATCCTCAGCGTCAATGCCGCGCCGGGCTACAGCGAGCACCACGGCGGCAATGCGCTGGACATCGGCGCGCCCGGCGAGCCGCCGGCGGAAGAATCGTTCGAACGCACCGCGGCCTTCGCCTGGCTGCAGGCGCATGCCGGCGGTTTCGGCTTCCACATGAGCTACCCGCGCGGCAACCCGCACGGCATCGTCTACGAGCCCTGGCACTGGCGCTTCGGCGGCACGCCTGCGTGAGCCACGCGCCGGCCGCACCACACGGCGGCCCCTGGGGCTGATGCCTCGATCCAGCCCGGCGATCGCCGGGGCCGCTCACGCCTGCGAGCGCGGGGTCTTCGCGCCGCCGGCATCGACCAGGTCGGCGATGCGCCACAGGTACAGGCTGGCCCAGGTGCGATATGGCCCCCAGCACTGGCCCCGCGCCTGCAGCTCGCGCGGGGTGGGCAGCCCCTGGCTGCCATCCACCCGCTGCGCGCCCTTGCGGATGCCCAGGTCGTCCACCGGCAGGATGTCCGGCCGCCCGAGCCGGAACATCAGCATCATCTCCACCGTCCAGCGGCCGATGCCGCGCACCGGTACCAGCGCCTCGACGATGGCGTCGTGATGCATCCACGCCATCTGCCGGGTCGAAGGGATTTCCCCGGCCAGCTCGCGCCGCGCCAGGTCGCGCAGCGCCAGCGCCTTGTTGCCGGAAACGCCGCAGGCGCGCAGCCCGGCGTCATCGATCCGGGCGAGCGTCGCGGCATGCAGGCGCCTGCTGTCGATCGCCGCCTCCACCCGCCCGACGATGGTCGCGGCCGCCTTGCCGCTGAGCTGCTGGAACACGATGGCGCGCGCCAGTGCATCGACCGGGTCGAACGGACGCCGCCATCCCGGCGGCGCATCCAGCGGGCCGACGCGGTCGATCCAGCGGGCCAGGCGCCGATCATGGCGCTGCAGGTGCGCCAGCGCCTGCTCCACGTCGAAGCCGCGCCGGTGCAGCGGCATCGGGCTCAGCGCCTCAACGCACTGAACGCCAGCAGCACCCAGCCGGCCATCAGCGCGGTACCGCCGACCGGGGCCAGGCGCGTCGGCCACCAGCCCAGCGCCCCGCCGGCAACGCTGCCGGAGAACAGCAGCACACCCAGCAGCAGCACGTACAGCGCAGTGCGCCCGGCGGCATTCAACGACGCCGGGCCGAGTACCGCCAGCACGGCGCCATGGCCGAAGGCATACAGCGCGGCGGTCTCCAGGTGGGATTGCGCCAGCGGGTCGCTCACCGCATGCGAAGCATAGGCGGACAGGCCCACCGCCAGTGCCGCCAGCAGCGCCCCGCAGAACGCCAGCGCCGAGGGTCTGCGCACCCTCCGTTCCAGTCCCAGCATCATCTTCCCCCGGTTGGTCGGCCACCACGGCGTGGCCATGAACATGCGGACGCCGATCGCATCGCCTGCCCGGGCCGGCGTCCGCTCGCCTCCAGGCAGCAGGCAACAAAAAACGCGCCGCTGTGGGCGGCGCGTTTTCTGTGCATCACTTCATTCTTCCGCGACGGGCCGGTTACTTGACCGACCAGTACACGTCGTAGGTGCCGTCGGTGGTGAAGGCCTTGTCCACGCCCCCCTTCCACGACTCGTACGGACGGTCGGTGACCTCGTAGCCGGCGGTGGTCGCCCACGCACGCAGCGCGTTGCGCGCCACGTCCAGGCCCGCCATGTGGCCGGTGTAGGAGGCGAACGCCGAACGGTGCGCAGCCGCCTGCACGTAGGTGACCGGGTTGCCGGACGGGATCTTGACGTCGAGCTTGCCGTCGGCGCTGGCGACCGGGGCGGCCTCGGCCTTGGCGGCCTCGCCTTCCTTCTTGTCGCCGGCAGCGGCGGCGCCGCTCTTCTTGCGGACCGGCTGGGCCACGTCGAAGGCGTACTTCTCGGCGCCGAAGTCGGTGGTCACGATGCGCACCGGGCCGGCGGCCTCAAGGCCGTTGGCTTCCATCGCGCGCTTGATCCACTCCTGGTTGTCCAGGATCGACTTGCGGATGCTCTCGTTGCTGCGGTCGATGTTGCCGGCGTTGACCACCAGCAGGTCCTCGACCGGAACGTCCACCAGCTTCAGGTCGGTGAGCGGAGCTTCGGCGGCGCGGTAGTCGACGTTCGGCACCGAGGCCAGCATGTTGGCCATGCGCGACAGGCCCAGCTTCAGGTCGTCGCCGATGTGGCGGCTCACGTACAGGCCGGCGTAGCGGCCGAACAGGTCGAAGCCGTAGTTGACCGAATAGTCCTGGGTGATCTTGACGTTGCGGTCGTTCTTGCCGGTCGGCTCCAGGGTGAAGGTGGTGACCTTGTCCTTGCCCTTGGTCTGGTCCTCGATGGCGATCACGACGCGCTTGTTCTGCTCGCTGTCGGTGATCTTCCAGCTGCCCGAGCCCAGGTCCTTGGAGGTGTACTCCATGCTGGCGCCCACGCCCGCGTCCGGACCGCTGTACTTCAGCTCGATGCCCTTGTCACGCAGCACCAGCGGGTTCCAGTCCTTGAAGCGGCGCAGGCTGTTGACCGTGTCGTACACGATCGTCATCTTGCGGTTGGTTTCGATGCTTTCGGAAATATGGCGCTCGCCCGGCAGGCACACGCCAATGATGACGAACAGGCCAGCCACGATCCCCAAGGCGATCAGGAACTCGATAATACGGGTCATTCAGGAGTCTCCGGGGCCGATCCCACGGCCGGGTTGATTGAAGCGAAGCCCCCATCCTATCAGGCTTTGCGCAGGTTGTTGACGGATTTGGCGCACCGGTTTCCGTGTCCGGTGCAGGCATGCGGGTCGAAGGCCGCAAAGGCGGGCGCCGCGCCGCCGGGGCCATGCACGATGCCATGCGACGGCCTGGCTGGCGAGGGGTACGACGCCGGTTATTTTCCCTCCAGCGGCGGCCTCCGCACCAGTCGTTCCATGAGATTCATTCGAAAGCAGGTTCCGCCATGTCGGCCTCGCCGGCCACCGCGCCCGCCACCGGACGCGACCGTATGGCCCGGGCCGGCGACGGGCTTTGCGTTCACACCAGCTGCAGTTCGAACGCCTTGAGCACCGCGCGGGTGCGGTCGCGCACGCCCAGCTTGCTCAGTATGTTGGAGACGTGGTTCTTGATGGTGCCCTCGGCCACGCCCAGCGAATTGGCGATCTCCTTGTTGGAAAAGCCGCTGGCCATCAGCCGCAGGATCTCGGTCTCGCGGTCGGTCAGCGGATCGGGCCGGTCGAGGCTGACGAACTCGTTGCGCATGTGCTCCAGCCCGGACAGCAGGCGCTGGGTCACCGCCGGCTGCACCAGCGAGCCGCCTTCGGCCACGGTGCGGATCGCGCCGACCAGCTGCTCCAGGGTCACGTCCTTGAGCAGGTAGCCCTTGGCGCCGGCCTTGAGCCCGGCCAGCACCAGCTGGTCGTCGTCGAACGTGGTCAGGATGATCGCCGGCGGCAGCTGCCCCAGCCGCGACAGGGTCTGCAGCGCCTCCAGCCCGGACATCACCGGCATGCGCATGTCCATCAGCACCACGTCCGGCGCCACCTGCGGAATCATCTCCACGGCCTGGCGGCCGTCGGTGGCCTCGGCCACCACCTCGATGCCGTCGTCCAGCGCCAGCAGCGAACGGATGCCCTGCCGTACCAGGGTTTGGTCATCGACCAGACAGACGCGGATCATCAGTTCACTCCTTGCGGCCCGGAGGCCAGCATCATATGGGTTGCCACCGGCAGCGAGGCACGAAGGTGGAAGCCTTCGCCGCGCCGTGCCGACACGTCCAGTTCGCCGCCATACTGCGCCAGGCGCTCGCGCATGCCGCGCAGCCCGTTGCCGGGCAGGATGTCCTCCACCTCGCCGCCGACGCCGTCGTCGCGGGCGTCGATCACGATCCGCCCGTGCTCGCGCTCGACCCGGATCCACAGGTTGCGGGCGCCGGCATGGCGCACCGCGTTGGTGATCACTTCCTGGGTGCAGCGCAGCAACACATGCGCGCGCTCGGGGTCTTCCACGCTCAGCGGGTCGTCCATGTCCATGTGGATCTCGAGCGAAGGCACCCGCTCGGCCAGCGGCCGCAGCGCCGCGGCCAGGTCGATCGCCCCGCTTTCGCGCAGCTGGCTGACCGCCTCGCGCACGTCGGTGAGCAGCAGTTTGGCCAGGGTGTGCGCCTGGCGCACGTGCTCCTGCGCCTGGCCCTCGGTGATATGGCCGGCCACTTCAAGGTTCAGGCTCAGCGCGGTCAGGTGGTGGCCGAGCAGGTCGTGCAGTTCGCGCGAGATGCGGGTGCGTTCGTTGATGCGGGCGCTCTCGGCCAGCAGCAGGCGGGTGGCGCGCAGTTCGGCATTGAGCCGGCGCTGCTCCTCGCGGGCCTGCGCCTGCTGCCGCGCCACCAGGCTGGTCACGAAGATGAACATCGAGAACCCGGCATACAACAGCGACTGCAGCAGCGCCTCGAACAGCGGCAGCCCCATGATCAGGTGGTAGACCGGCAGCACCGCCAGCTGGCTGAGCACCAGCCAGACCACCCCGACCCGCTTGCTCAGCAGCCACGGGATCACCCCGGCCGCGACCATCAGCAGGATGCTGCCCAGCCCGGTGACGCTCAGGTAGCTCACCGCCAGCCCCGACAGGGTCAGCACCAGCAGCGCCAGGCGGTCGTACCAGCTGGTGTGGCCGCCGGCCGCCAGGCCGCGGGTCAGCCAGAAGTAGCACACGCCGAACGCCAGGTAGGCGGCCAGCAGCCAGGTGGCTTCGCCCAGGCTCGGCGGCAGCTCGCCTTCGGCCGGCGCGTACTGGGTATAGAGCAGCGGCAGGCTGACCAGGCCCCAGGTGAAGAGGCCGGCCAGGCGCAGGACCCGGGTATGGCTGAGATATCCCAACATGGGTGCATGGTAAGGAGCCCGGCGGCTTTGCGCCCTCCCACGGAAGTCATGCCCGGATGGCGCTCGCCCGGTCCGGCCGGCCATGCGATAATCGCCGGCCAGCCCCCACCCCTCACTCGGGGCCGACCGCTTCACCCACGGAGTCACAATGTCGATCGTCATCCGCGACGTGCGCGAGCACGAGCTCGATTCCGTCCTGGCACTGAACAACAACGCCGGCCTGGCCATCCTGCCGCTGGATGCCGCCAAGATCCGCCGCTTCTACGAGACCGCCGAGTATTTCCGCGTCGCCGAGCGCGACGGCAACATGGCCGGTTTCCTGGTCGGCTACGGCAGCAACGCCGAGCACGACAGCTGCAACTTCGCCTGGTTCCAGCAGCGTTACCCCAGCTTCTTCTATATCGACCGCATCGTGGTCGCCAGCCGCCGCCGCGGTGGCGGTGTCGGCCGTGCGTTCTACGCCGACGCCCAGAGCTACGCCGAGCTGCGCTACCCGCAGATGGCCTGCGAGGTGTTCCTGGACCACGGCGCCGACGCCGCCCTGCTGTTCCATGGCAGCTTCGGCTTCCGCGAGGTCGGGCAGAACACCATGCCGGCCGTGGACGTGCGTGCCAGCATGCTGCTCAAGGACCTGTGCAGCTACGAGTGGGTGAAGGAGACCTATGGCGACAACCTGCCCGACGTTCCGTGGGCGGGCCACACACGCCGGCCCGTGCAGCAGCGGCCGACGGGAACCTGAGATGGCAGTGAATCCGGATTACGAACAGGCAGGCGAACTGAAGATCGGGCAGGTGGGCATCGCCAACCTGCGCATCCGCACCCTCGACGTGGAGCGGCTGGTACAGGAAATGCGCGAGCGCGTGGCGCGCGCGCCCAAGCTGTTCGGGCGCGCGGCGGTCATCCTCGATTTCGGCGGCCTCAGCCGCGTCCCCGACCGCGCCAGCGCCCAGGCACTGCTGGACGGGCTGCGCGATGCCGGCGTGCTGCCGGTGGCGCTGGCCTATGGCACCACGGAAGTCGAACAGCTCTCGGTCCAGCTCGGGCTGCCGCTGCTGGCCAAGTTCCGCGCCCAGTACGAGCGCGCCGATGCCGCCCCGCCGCCGGCCCCGCCACCGGCGCCCGCCCCCGCGCGCCGCGCGCCCGAGCCGGCACCGGCACCGGCAGCCGCCGCGCAACCCGGACGCATGCAGCTGGGCGCGGTACGCTCGGGCCAGCAGCTGTATGCCGAGAACTGCGACCTGACCGTACTCTCAACGGTGGGCGCCGGCGCCGAGGTGATCGCCGACGGCAGCATCCACATCTACGGTACGCTGCGTGGCCGCGCCCTGGCCGGCGCGCAGGGCAATACCGGCGCCCGCATCTTCTGCCGCGACTTCCACGCTGAACTGGTCGCGATTGCGGGACGCTACAAGGTGCTGGACGATATTCCCGACAACCTGCGCGGCAAGGCCGTGCAGGTCTGGCTGGAGCAGGACCAGATCATGATCGCTGCGCTGGATTGACGCGCAGCCCACCACGGAACATTCAGGAGAAATCCTTTGGCTGAAATCATCGTAGTCACCTCCGGCAAGGGCGGCGTCGGCAAGACCACCTCCAGCGCCAGCATCGCGTGCGGCCTGGCCCGGCGCGGCAAGAAGGTCGCCGTCATCGACTTCGACGTCGGCCTGCGCAACCTGGACCTGATCATGGGCTGCGAGCGCCGGGTGGTGTACGACTTCGTCAACGTCGTCCACGGCGAGGCCACGCTCAAGCAGGCCCTGATCAAGGACAAGCGCTTCGACAACCTGTACGTGCTGGCCGCCTCGCAGACCCGCGACAAGGACGCGCTGAACAAGGAAGGCGTCGAGAAGGTGCTCAAGGACCTGGCCGCCGACGGCTTCGACTTCATCATCTGCGACTCGCCGGCCGGCATCGAGAAGGGCGCGTTCCTGGCGATGTACTTCGCCGACCGCGCCGTGGTGGTGGTCAACCCGGAAGTGTCCTCGGTGCGCGACTCGGACCGCATCATCGGCCTGCTCGACTCCAAGACCGCCAACGCCGAGGCCGGCAAGAACGTGCCCGCGTTCCTGCTGCTGACCCGCTACAGCCCGGTGCGCGTGGAAAGCGGCGAGATGCTCAGCATCGGCGACGTGGAGGAAGTGCTGGGGCTCAAGGCCATCGGCGTGATCCCCGAGTCCGGCGACGTGCTCAACGCCTCCAACAAGGGCGAGCCGGTGATCCTGGACACCGAATCCATGGCCGGCCAGGCCTATGAGGACGCGGTCGGCCGCATCCTCGGCGAGGAGCGCCCGATGCGCTTCATTTCCGTGGAGAAGAAGGGCTTCTTCAGCAAGCTGTTCGGAGGGTGACGATGGGACTGTTCGACATCTTCAAGGCAAAGAAGAGCACGGCCGAAACCGCCAAGAACCGCCTGCAGATCATCATTGCCCAGGAGCGCAGCACCCGCGGCGGCCCGGACTACCTGCCGCTGCTGCAGCGCGAACTGCTCGAAGTGATCAAGAAGTACGTCAACATCGACGCCGACGCGGTCAAGGTCGACCTGGTCAAGGACGGCGAGCACGACGTGCTCGACATTTCCGTGGCCCTGCCCGAAGGCCCGCAGGGCTGATTGCGACAGCCGGGGCCGGCCGACGGTCCCGGCCCCGCCTGTAGCGATGCCGACTTCGCCCGCCACTGCGCCCGCCGCCGTCCTGTGCGTGGGCGATATCGCCTGGGACGCCAGCGTCGCCCTGCTGGCGCGCCACGGCCTGCGCCTGAACCGGGTCGGGGACGGGCAGCAGATTCCCGGCAGCTACTGGGGCGAACCCGAAGCGGGCATCATCGCCAGCGACGTCTACGTGCGCGCCGACACCCCGGTGCACTCGATGCTGCACGAAGCCTGCCACCTGATCGTGCTGCCACCGGAGCGGCGCGCCCTGGTGCATACCGACGCCACCGATTCGGTGCCCGAGGAAGACGCCACCTGCTACCTGCAGATCGTGCTCGCCGGGCAACTGCCCGGGGTCGGCAGCGCGCGGCTGATGGCCGACATGGACACCTGGGGCTACACCTACCGGCTCGGTTCCACCCGCGCCTGGTTCGAGCACGACGCCGACGACGCCAGGCGGTGGCTGGCCGAGCGCGGCCTGCTGCCGGCATGAGCCGGCGGCGCTTGGCGCCCGGCACGAACGCCTGCGCGGCACGCTGAACGCGCCTGGCCGCAGGCATGCCGGCGCCGGCACGACGCGCTACGGCAGCGACGCGCCCATGTCCAGGGTGACCCGGGTACCGCGCTGCGGGCCGGAATGGATGTCCAGTTTCCAGCCCAGGTGTTCGCACAGGCGACCGATCAGGTCCAGGCCGATGCCGGTGCGCATGTTGCGCTCGCCGCGCGCGGTCTTGGCATAGGCCACGGCCACTTCCTCCGGGCTCATGCCATGCCCGGGGTCCTCGATGGTCACCACCGCCTGCGGCGTCAGCCACAGGCGGATCACCCCGCGGTCGCTGTTTTCCAGTGCGTTGCGCAGCAGGTTGCCGACCGCGGCCTGCACCACGCCCACCGGCGCCACGATCGTGCACGGCGCCACGTCCACCACCTCGACCGACAATTCCTTGCCGCTGGCCAGGTACGCATGGTCGGCCACGATCTCCGGCAACAGCTGCTCCAGCGCCAGCGGTTCGCTCAACGCCGCCAGCCGCGCCGGCTCGCGCGCCAGCACCAGCATCAGCTGGATCAACTGCTCCATGCTGGACGCGGTGCTGCACACCCGCAGCAACTGCTGGCGCGCGCGCGGCGGCAGGCCCGGCTGCTCCAGCGCCAGTTCGGCCGCGCCGGTGATCACCGCGATCGGCGTGCGCAGTTCGTGGCTGGCGGTACTGATGAAGGCCCGTTCGCGCTCGACGAAGCGCTCGTTGCGCTCCAGGTAGTCGTTCACCGAGTCGGCGATCACCTCCATCTCGGCGCTGCCGCGGGCGGTGACCTGCACCCGCTGGCCGCTGCGCTCGGGCTGCAGCCCGGCGATGTCGGCGGCCAGCCCGGCCAGCGGGCGCACCAGGCGGTTCATGCCGACCCATGCCATCAACAGGGTGACGACCACCATCGCGATGCCGGCCAGCACCGCCCAGCGGGTGATGAAATGCTCCAGCTCGGCGAAATCGGTGATGTCCAGCACCAGCATCGTGCGCCCGAAATCGCTGGTCTGGCGCACCATCACCGCGCTGCGGTGGCCTTCCAGGCGGACGCCGTCGTGCAGGCCCGGCTTCAGGTGCGCCAGCATGTCCGGGATGCCGTGGGCATCGTGGTCGCTGAAGAAATGCAGGGTATCGGAGTCCTGCCAGCGGTAGTCCGGGTCGGTGCGCTTGCTGGCGATGACGCTGTCCAGCTCGGAGTTGAGCAGCGCGCGCCACACCGAGTGTTCGGCGCGCTCGTGCACGTAGTTGGCCGCACTGAACACCACCAGGGTCAGCAGCGCCAGGTAGCTGGCCAGCCAGACCAGCAGCTTGCGCCGCAGGGTACGCCGCTTCATCGCTCGCCGGCCCCCGGCGCATCGGCCAGGGACGACGCATCCGGCGCGCACAGGCGGTACCCGACCCGCGGCAGGGTATGCAGCAGCTTGGCCTCGAACGGCCCGTCGACGCTGCGGCGCAGCTCGTAGATATGCGAGCGGAGCATGTCGCCGTCGGGCGGCTCGTCGCCCCACAACGCGTACTCCAGCTGGTCGCGCGGCACCGCCGCCGGGCTGGCGCGCATCAGCACTTCCAGCAGTTTGCGGCAGGCCGGGTACAGGTGCAGCGGCTGGCCGCCACGCTGCACTTCCAGCGTGGCCAGGTCCAGGCGCAGGTCGTGCACCTCCAGCACCTTGCGCGGGTTGCGGCCGTGCATGCGCGCCAGCACCGCGTCCAGCCGCACTTCCAGTTCGGGCAGGGCGAAGGGCTTGGTCAGGTAGTCGTCGGCGCCGGCGCGGAAGCCGGCGATCTTGTCCGGCAGTTCGTCGCGCGCGGTGAGCATGATCACCGGCACCTCGGAACGGTGCTCCTCGCGCAGGCGCCGCAGCACTTCCGGCCCCTCCATGCGCGGCAGCATCCAGTCCAGCAGGATCGCGTCATAGGCCTGGGTGGCGGCCAGGTGCAGCCCGGTGATGCCATCGGGCGCGACATCGAGCACATGCCCGCGCGCCTCGAAATAGTCGAAAAGATTGGCGATCAGGTTGCGATTGTCTTCGATGACCAGCAGCCGCATGTGCAGAACCCTTGGAAGAACGCTTCGCCGGCGGACACGCGCCGGCCCCATCGATGGGCGCCGGCGGCACGGCAGTACCCGCCCATCGTAGCCCCAGCGCTGGTCGGAGCGATGTCGAAACAGGTCACAATGCGTCCTACGACGCGCTTCCCACGCCGGCCGCGCGATCCTCCCCCATCCACTCTCCAGACGAGCCCAGCGTGCGCCCGACCCGCCTACGATCCTCCGCCCCCTGGTTGCTGTTGCTGGCCCTGGTCGTGGCCAGCCTGATGGCCGGGCTCGGCATGCGCGAGCCCTCCCCGCCCGACGAGCCGCGCTTCGTGCTGGCCGCGCGGCAGATGGTGGAGACCGGGCAATGGCTGCTGCCGCACCGTGGCAGCGAGCTGTACGCCGAAAAACCGCCGACCTTCATGTGGATCCAGGCCGCCACCTACAAGGTGCTGGGCAACTGGAACATCGCCTTCCTGCTGCCGTCGCTGCTGGCCGCGCTGCTGACCCTGTGGCTGACCTGGGATTTGTCGCGGCGGCTGTGGAACCGGCGCGTGGCGCGCTACGCGGTGCTGGGGCTGTTCGTATGCATCCAGTTCGGGCTGATGGCCAAGCGCGCGCAGATCGACATGGTGCTGGTGGGCATGACCACCCTGTCGCTGTGGGCGCTGCTGCGGCACATGCTGCTGGGGCCCAACTGGAAACTGCTGGCGCTGGGCGCCTTCGCCGCCGGGGTGGGCACGGTGACCAAGGGCGTGGGCTTCCTGCCGCTGCTGGCGCTGCTGCCCTGGGCCATCTGGCGCTGGCGCCATCCGGGTGCGGCCGGCGCCGGGCGCGGCTGGGGCTGGTGGCTGGTCCTGCCGCTGTTCATCGCCGGCACCTGCGTGTGGCTGGCGCCACTGGGCATCGCCCTGCTGCGCAACCCCGACCCGGGCCTGCAGTCCTATGCGCAGGAGCTGCTGTTCAAGCAGACCGGCACCCGCTACGCCAATGCCTGGCACCACCACCAGCCGGCCTGGTACTACCTGCAGGTGATCGCCACGCTGTGGCTGCCGGGCAGCCTGCTGCTGCCGTGGCTGGTGCCGGCCTGGTGGCGGCGCCTGCGCCGGGCCGATCCGCGCTACGTCGTGCTGCTGGGCTGGGCCCTGCTGGTGCTGCTGTTCTTCAGCGCCAGCCCGGGCAAGCGCGAGGTCTACATCCTGCCGATGCTGCCGGCGCTGGCGGTGGCGGCCGCGCCGCTGCTGGCCGGCCTGTTGCGGCGCACCGGCGTGCGCTGGGCATTGCTGCTGTACGTGGCGCTGCTGGCGGTGGCGATGCTGGCGGTCGGCTACGACGCACTGCAGCACGGCGATGGCTGGGCACAGCGCAGCGCGGCCAAGCGCGCGATCGATCCCTCGGTGGTGCCGTGGGTGGGCGCCTGGCTGCTGGGCTTCGGCGTCGCAGCGCTGGCGCTGGTGGCGGCGCTGCGCCTGCGCCGCGCCGGACTGGCGGCGGTGCTGGCCACGGTGCTGCTGTGGGCGATGTACGGGCTGGGGCTGATGCCGGCGCTGGACCCCTACAGTTCGGCCTCGGGGGTCATGGACAAGGTGCGCCAGCGCATCGGCGACGGCGAACTGGGCATGGTCGCCTGGCGTGAGCAGAACCTGCTGCAGACCCACCCGCAGGCGATGGATTTCGGCTTCAAGCGCCCCTGGCCCGAGCAGTGGGAGATGGCCGGGCAATGGGTGGCCGCCGCCCCGGAGCGACGCTGGCTGTTCGTCCTCAAGCAGGCGATGACCCCCTGCGCCGACCCGGCACGGGTGATCGATATCGGCAGTGCCAACCGCAACCAGTGGCAGCTGCTGCCGGGCACCGCGCTGGATACGGCCTGCGTGGCCACCACCCACGGCCAGGTCGCCGGCACGCCGGACGAGGACAACGAGGACTGAAGCCGGCGGGGGCGTTAACGCCCCGCCAACGCGCCTCCGACCAGTCTCCGACATGGCGGCAACCACCATGCCGCCATTCATCGTCGATGGCGTACAGCTCCCGTGCCTGCCGCTCCCTCCTCGCCGCCTCCTTGCGCCCTGCCCGCCCCCGGGCTCGCAGCCACCCGGCGCGGCTTCCTCGGCCGCCACCTGCTGATTCCCCTGCTGCTCGCGGTGGCCGCCAGCGTGGTGCTGATGGCCGGCAACGGCGACCAGTGGCTGGCCGACCAGCTCTACCGCTGGGAGGGCAGCCGATGGGCCTTCAAGGACGCGTGGTGGACCACCCATGTCATCCATCGCGGCGGCAAGAACCTGAGCACCCTGGCCGGCGTGCTGGTGATGCTGGCGCTGCTGCGGGCCTGCCTGGACACCCGCTGGAAGGCGCTGCGCCGGCCGCTGCTGTACCTGCTGCTGGCGGTGGGCCTGTCCACCGGCATGGTCGCCCTGCTCAAGTCCATGACCCAGATGGACTGCCCCTGGGACCTGCAGCGCTACGGCGGGTTGCGCCCGTTCATCGGCCTGTTCGAATCGCGCCCGGAGCTGCTCGGCCGCGCCGCCTGCTTCCCCCGCCGGCCATGCCAGCGCCGGCTACGGCTGGGTGGCGCTGTACTTTTTCGCCCTGCAGGTGCGCCCACGCTGGCGCTGGGCGGCACTGGCCACGGCCGTGGCCACCGGGCTGGCGTTCGGCTTTTCCCAGCAGCTGCGCGGTGCGCACTTTCTCTCGCATGATGTGTGGTCGCTGGCGGTCAGCTGGACCGTGGCGGTACTGCTCTACCTGCTGATGTTCCCACCGGCCACGGCCTCCACGCTCAAGGAAGAACCCCACGCATGAGCACCGCTTCCCCGCATCTGCCCGCATCGACCAGCGCATTGGCACGGCTGCGCCGCTGGCGTCCGGAAATCTCCACCGAAGCACTGATCCTGCTGGCCAGCGCGTTCTTCGCCCTGGTCTGCAACGGCCTGTTCTGGCGCAACGCCATGGCCACCAACCCCGGCAGCGTGCTGTTCGCGCTGTCGCTGTTCGCGCTGCTGATGGGCGTGCACGCGCTGCTGCTCGGCCTGCTGGTGTGGCGCTGGAACGCCAAGGTGCTGCTGACGGTCCTGTTCGTCACCACCGCGTTCGCCACGCACTACATGAACAGCTTCAACGTCTACCTGGACGCGGACATGCTGCGCAACGTGCTGGCCACCGACCACAAGGAATCGAGCGAGCTGATGACGCCCGCCCTGCTCCTGCCGCTGCTGGTCTACGCGCTGGTGCCCTGCGTGCTGCTGTGGCGCCTGCGCCTGCGCCGGCGCAGCTGGGGCCGTGCCCTGCTGTGGCGGCTGCTGTTCCTGGTGGGCGTGGTGGTGGTGTCCGGTGCCGGTACGCTGGCCTCGTTCCAGAACGTGTCGGCGCTGATGCGCAACCACCGCGAAGTCCGTTACCTGGCCACGCCGGCCAACTACCTGATCGCACTGAAGCAGAACCTGATCAGCTCCAACCCGATCAAGAACAAGCCCAAGCTGCCGCTCGGCACCGATGCCCGGGCCACGCCGCGCGCGGCCGACAGCAAGCCGCGCCTGCTGGTGCTGGTGGTCGGCGAGACCGTGCGCGCGCAGAACTGGGGCCTGAACGGCTACGCCCGCCAGACCACGCCGGAGCTGGCCAAGGCCGGGGTGATCAACTTCCCCGACATGCATGCCTGCGGCACCAGCACCGAGGTATCGCTGCCGTGCATGTTCTCGCCGTTCGGCCGCCACGACTACGACGCCAAGAAGATCCGCGCCCACCAGTCGCTGCTGCACGTGCTCGAACACGCCGGCATCCCCACGCTGTGGCGCGACAACCAGTCCGGCTGCAAGGGCGTGTGCGAGGGCCTGGAGATCCAGCGCCTGGGCGACGCCACCAAGCCCGGCCTGTGCGCCGATGGCCGCTGCATGGACGAAATCCTGCTCGACGACCTTGCCGCGCAGGTGCGCGCCAAGCCGGGCGACCGCGTGGTCGTCCTGCACCAGCTGGGCAACCACGGCCCCAGCTACTTCCAGCGCTATCCGGCGCAGTTCCGCCAGTTCGTGCCGACCTGCGATACCCCGGACCTGGGCAAGTGCCGCCGCGGGCAGATCGTCAACAGCTACGACAACGCCATCCGCTACACCGACCACTTCCTGGCCCAGACCATCGCCGCCCTGCGCGGCATGGACGACTACGACAGCGCCATGATCTACCTTTCCGACCACGGCGAATCGCTGGGCGAAAAGGGCCTGTACCTGCACGGCATGCCGTACGCCATCGCCCCGGACGAACAGACCCGCGTGCCGATGGTGATGTGGTTCTCCCCGCAGTTCGCGGCCAACCGCGGACTGGACCTGCAGTGCGTGCGCGAACGTGCGCGCCGCCGCGCCGACCATGACAACCTGTTCCCCTCGGTACTGGGGCTGATGCAGGTCACCACCTCGGTATACGAGCGCGAGCGCGACGTGTTCGCCGGGTGCGGAGGCTAGCAACCGGTCCCGCCGCGGGAGCGACGCCCGTCGTTCCCGCGGCAAAGCGCCGCGGGATCATCCAACCGGCATTGCGAGAACCCGCCATGGCCACCTTTCCGCAATGGCTGCCCTGGGCCCTGCTGTCGGCGGCCTTCGCCGCGCTGACCGCGATCTTCGCCAAGCTCGGCCTGCAGCAGGTCGATGCCGACCTGGCGATGCTGCTGCGTACCATCGCCATCGTCGCCGTGCTGGGCCTGTTCGTGGCAGCCACCGGCAAGTGGAGCAACCCGCTGGCGCTGCCGGGCAGGACCCTGCTGTGGCTGCTGCTCTCGGCGCTGGCCACCGGTGCCTCGTGGCTGTGCTACTTCCGCGCCCTGCAACGCGGCCCCGCCTCGCAGGTGGCGCCCGTGGACAAGCTCAGCGTGGTGCTGGTGGCGGTGTTCGCCTTCGCCTTCCTGCACGAGCGCCTGGCCTGGCGCGAATGGCTGGGGGTGGCGATGATCGGCGGCGGCGTGCTGCTGATGGCGCTCAAGCGCTGACCCACCCCCTTGCCGCGACCGCCGCGGCCCTCTAGCCTTCGCCGATCGAACACCATCGGGGAATCGCGTGAAACAACGTCATCTGCTGTTGGCCCTTGCCGTGAGCGCCAGCGTGCTGTCGCTGGCCGCCTGCAAGAAGGAAGCCGCCACCGACACCGCCGCGCCGGCGGCACAGGCCGCGCCGGCCGAGAGCGCCGACCAGTTCGTCGCCCGGATCAACGCCGAGTTCAAGGCGATGTACCCGGAAATGACCTCGGCGCAGTGGCTGTCCTCCACCTACATCAACGACGATTCCGCGCGCGTGGCGGCCAAGGCCAACGAGCGCTGGCTGACCACGCTCAATGGCTGGATCGAACAGGCCGGCAAGTACGAAGGCCAGCCGATGAGCGAGGACACCAGGCGTGCCCTGCACCTGCTCAAGCTGATGACCGCCATGCCGGCCCCGCGCGACCCGGCCAAGCTGGCCGAGCTGGCCGCCATCGCCACCAAGCTGGAGGGCGACTACGGCGCCGGTACCTACTGCACCGGTGAAGGCGACCAGCAGAACTGCCGCCAGCTCGGCGAACTGGAACAGGTACTGGCGCGCTCGCACGACTACGACAAGCAGCTCGACGCCTGGCAGGGCTGGCACTCCACCGCCGTGGCCTCGCGCAAGCCGTACCAGCGCTTCGTCGAGCTGGTCAACGAGGGCGCGCGCGAGCTGGGCTACGCCGATGCCGGGCAGATGTGGCGCAGCGGCTACGACATGCCGGCCGAACAGGTCGGCCCGGAAACCGACCGCCTGTGGCAGCAGGTCAAGCCGCTGTACGAACAGCTGCACTGCTACACCCGCGCCAAGCTGGACAAGGAATACGGCAAGGACAAGGCCGAAGTCGGCGGCGGCCTGATCGCCGCGCACCTGACCGGCAACATGTGGCAGCAGGACTGGAGCAACCTGTGGGACCAGCTGCAGCCCTACCCCGGCGCCGGCAGCCTGGACATCACCGCCGCGCTCGAGAAGCAGCACCAGGGCAACCTGAGCGCGGCCCTGGCCAAGGCCGGCGCCAATGCCGACGTCGCCGCCCGCTTCAAGGCCCAGCGCGAGGCCGAACTGGCCACCGCCAGGCAGATGACCGAGCGCGCGCAGGACTTCTACGTGTCCCTGGGCATGCCCAAGCTGCCGCCGAGCTACTGGCAGAACACCCAGTTCATCAAGCCGCTGGACCGCAACGTGGTCTGCCACGCCAGCGCCTGGGACATGAACATGGGCGGCGACGGCAAGGACGTCGGCGCGGACGTGCGCACCAAGATGTGCATCACGCCCACCGAAGAGAACTTCACCACCATCTACCACGAGCTGGGCCACATCTATTACGACCTGGCCTACAACCCGCTGCCGCCGCTGTTCCAGGGCGGCGCCAACGACGGCTTCCACGAGGCCATCGGCGACACCATCGTGCTGGCGATGACCCCGCAGTACCTGAACTCCATCGGCCTGGTCGACAAGCCGCAGGAAAGCCGCGAGGCCACCATCAACGCGCAGATGCGCATGGCCCTGAGCGGCGTGTCGTTCCTGCCGTTCGGGCTGATGATCGACCGCTGGCGCTGGGGCGTGTTCGACGGCTCGATCAAGCCCGAGCAGTACAACCAGAAGTGGTGGGAACTGAAGGCCCAGTACCAGGGCGTGGCCCCGGCCGGCGCACGCGGCGAGGAGTTCTTCGACGCCGGCGCCAAGTACCACGTGCCGGGCAACACCCCGTACCTGCGCTACTTCCTGGCGCGCATCCTGCAGTACCAGTTCTACAAGGGCCTGTGCGACGCCGCCGGTTACACCGGCCCGCTCAACCAGTGCACCTTCTATGGCAACAAGGAAGCCGGCCAGAAGTACTGGGCCATGCTCAGCAAGGGCGCCAGCCAGCCGTGGCAGGCCACGCTCAAGGAACTGACCGGCACCGACAAGCTCGACGCCGCACCGATGCTGGAGTACTTCGCCCCGCTGCAGGAATGGCTCAAGCAGCAGAACGAAGGCCAGATGTGCGGCTGGCAGGCCGGTCCCGCGCAGCCGGTGAAGCCGGCCGCGCCGTAACCCCGGTTCCGGTTCAGGCATCCACACGAAGGGCGCCGGCAAGGCGCCCTTCGTTCGCATCCCCATGCATGCAGCGCATGCCAACGCGACGCTCCCGCAGACGCCCATGACCGACTTACCCGCAAGCGGACCACCCGAACTGCCCCGCGCCCAGGCCGCGCCCGGACTGTCCAGGGACACCGTGTGGCTGCTCACCGGCCTGATCGCCAGCGTGCTGGCCGCCGTGGCCATCACCGTGATCGGCAGGGTGGTCTACCCGCAGTTCGCCGACACCTTCACCGCCTTCACCCTGCGCGGCACCGACCTGCCACTACCGACCCGGCTGGCCATGCGCTTCTACCCCGCCATCTGGCTCGCCCCGGCGCTGGTGTTCCTTATCCGGCTGGGCTGGCCGGGCAAGGCCAGCCGCGCGATCGCAGCGGGCGTATTCGGGCTGCTCACCCTGTTCGCTGGCGTACCGCTGGCTCTGGTTTCGGCCTACCTGCCGATGATCCAGCTGATGTCGGCGTTGTAGGCACGTCCCGCGGCACACGACGCAGCAACCAGCTCGGCCTGGTCATCTGTGGCATTTGTGCTTCTGTAGGTCCTCTACTACCTCGCATTGGAGTCCATCTTCGGACGCACACTTGGAAAAGTACTCTTGGGCACGAGGGTGGTGACCGAATCCGGCACCACACCGCCGTTATCTGCGGTCCTTGTCCGAACACTTTCCCGCCTGATACCCCTTGAGCCCGTATCTTTTACACTCGCCGACACCTGGTGGCATGACTCGCTCAGCAAGACCAAGGTGTTGCGCGTCCGACGAGCAGGCTAGCAGCCCATCCAGGCCGAAGCCGCCTCGTGGCTGGGCCTGATTCAGGCCACTCACCTCTTACCCGATTTTTCGCAATCTTCAGGAAGTCTCCGACTTGGACATCCCGCGATTCTTCAACATCACGGAAAGTGCGCACCGAATCCACAATCCGTTCACGCCAGACAAGTTCGCAACGCTTGGCGAGGCACTGCGCCTGAAGTCCGGAGACCGCGTGCTTGATCTTGGTTGCGGTTCGGGCGAGATGCTATGCACCTGGGCACGCGACCACGACATCGTCGGCACCGGCATCGACATGAGTTCGTTGTTCACCGCACACGCCAGACAGCGTGCCGAAGAACTCGGCGTCACCCATCAGGTCAATTTCATCCACGACGATGCAAGCGGCTACATCGCTGACGAGAAAGCGGATGTGGCGGCTTGTGTCGGTGCCACCTGGATCGGCGGAGGCGTCGCTGGCACCATCGAGCTTCTGGCCAGGAGCCTGCGTACCGGCGGAGTCATCCTGATTGGCGAGCCTTACTGGCGGCAGTTGCCGCCAACAGAAGATATCGCCAGGAAATGTCTTGCCAGTTCAATCTCCGACTTCCTCATTCTTCCCGAGCTTCTCGCATCCTTCGGCAAGCTTGGTTACGACGTCGTTGAGATGGTTCTGGCCAATCAGGATGGCTGGGACAGATACGAGGCCGCCAAGTGGCTTACGATGCGCCGATGGCTGGAGAACAACCCCGGCGATGAACTGGCGGATGAAATCCGCTCCAAGCTCAGTACAGAGCCTGGGCGCCACGCCGCCTACACGCGCGAGTATCTGGGCTGGGGCGTATTTGCGCTCATGCCAGGAATCAGCCCCGGGAAGACCTGACAATGCGTTGAAGCAGAGGCTGCCTCGCGGCCCAGCTCAATCCCGACGCCAGGGCTCATATGGAAAAGCTCGCCATCTCCGTTCTGTGGCTCACCCCTGGCGCTTCCCGCCATCGTGTTCCTGCCATTCCGTCCCCGCTCCCGCTTGCATGGCTTCTTCACCGCCTTGATCGCCGTTGCAACGGGCTGGTCATTCAATCTGGCATAGGCCATGGCTGCCCAAGCGATCACTGCCAATGAAGCGCCGGACACCAATGGAGCTGCCCGTAACGGACAGCATTTTGGCGGACGATTGGAACTGGGCACTGGCCCGATCAGATCCGCGGCCAAGCCGTTCATTCACGCCGGTGCGCATGGAACGCGCCGGCATGGTTCACACATCAGGCTCCACAGGGGAAATCATGCGCAACTCACTACTCGTCCTGGCGTTGCTCTGCTCATCGTGCGCTTCCACCGGCCTCGAGCGCACCTCGTCACATGCTCCCATCGGCCAGGAGGGAACCTCCATCCAGACCGCCGTCCCCATCAAAGCCACGAACAGCGCGGAGGGGGTTGCCGCCGAGTACGCCTGGATTGCCCGTAAGCATCCCGGCTTCAAGCGGGAGAGCCAGTCACTCCTGCTGGAAGGTAAAAGGGCCTACGACCTGATCGAGATCACCACGGCCGACGGCAAGCGCATGGCCTACTACTTCGACGTCACATCCTTCTTCGGAAAATGGTGAGACGCCTGCCGGCGCAGCCGCCCCCCCCCAGCCTGATCCAGGCACAAGGCGACGCGGGCGCGCGCATCACCGCTCGTGCCCGCCCCCTGGAGCCGGGTGGATAGCAACGCATCGCGCATCTCCAACGGAGGGCACCATGGGACTTCTGACCTTCAGCATCAACGTCACCCTGGACGGCTGCATCGATCACCGCGAGGGCGTCGTCGACGACGAGACCCATGCCTTTTTCACCCGCCTCATGGACGAGAGCGGCGCGATGCTGTGGGGCCGTGTCACCTACGAGATGATGGAAAGCCACTGGCCGGCAGTCGCCCGTGGCGACATGGAGGCGCCCGCGTCGATGCGCGAATGGGCGGTCAAACTGGACGCCAAACCGAAATACGTGGTGTCGACGACGCGGAAGGCGTTTCCCTGGGCGAACAGCCACCTCATCGCCGGCGATCTGCGCGCGGGCGTGCAGCGGCTCAAGGACGCGACACCGGGCGGGGTGCTGCTCGGCAGCGGCAAGCTGGCGACCGAGCTGGACCGGCTGGATCTGATCGACGAATACAGGTTCCTGGTCCACCCCAGGATCGTTGGCCATGGCCCTGCCCTGTACGGCAGCGGGTTGCCCCGTACACGACGGCTGGAGCTGGTCGCTGCGCAGCCCATGCGCTGCGGTGCGGTGGCCGTGCACTACCGGCGTGCGCCCTGAGCCTGCCCCTGGCGCTGTCGACCGGGCATTTCGAGCCGACTCCGCCTTGCCGCAACACTCGATCCGGGCGCCTTGCCCCCGATCCGGTCACGCGTCGTCTTGCCACGGCCCTGAGCGCGGGCCGAGTTCGTCCGCACCTTCCCGGCAGGATTCCATCGACCAGGGCGCAGATGATCCAGGACTGCGCGCGGGGATCAGGTGCCCGGGCAAATCGCGGCGAGCCTGGCAGTCCACTCACGCCGGCACCGCTTCGCGGCGCGGCCCAGTCCAGACGACAGGCCCTGCATGCGGCATCTGCGGGTAGCGATCGCTGGCTTCCCGACGCTGCGGCTCCTGCATGCGTCGTTTCGCCTGTACCGGATCATTGCCGCAGAGAGGCCGGGGTGGATCCCGGTCGGGCAGCCATCGGCACGGGTTGATGCGGGCCTCCCGCGGATCCTTCCGGCCAAGGCCCGGTTCCAGGGGTGAAGGTCGCCTGCAGCTCCAGGCCCGCCCGCTCACCACGCACTCTGCCGCACGCCATGCACGCCACATGCGCTTGGCTCTGCCCCTCGGCGCAGCGGCGTTCTACATGGCGGTATTCGCCAGTTCGTGAATCGGGCCCGATAATTCACCCCAGCCGCCCAACCCGTGGGCCGGCCCGTCCCGGATACCCGAGCCTGCAACCATGCTTCGCCCCCTGCATCCGGCATTACTCGTGGCCATCAAGGTACTTCTATCGGCCCTTGTGGCATGGGCACTGGCGTATCCGTTCCTCCAGCCCGAACCCGTGGGCCTGGCGAAAGAGCTTTCCGTGCTTGGCGTATACGGCGCCCTGTTCCTCGGCCTCGTCTTCCTGGCGTTGGTGGCGGCGTACGCGAATGATCTACGCCGGGTGCTGGCGCGTGTTTCCGCCGGCAACAGGACGGCGACGCCCCGCTCTGTCTGGTGGATGCTGGTACTTCCCTACAACTTCGTCGAGGACTTCTTCATCATCCATGCCGTCACCACGTCATTGCGACGCGAAGCGCAATGCCGCGGCGGGCTGGGGCAGATGAAATCGTTTGGTGCCCGCACCGGGTTCGGCTGGTGCGCGGCGCAGATCGGCTCCTTGATTCCCAATGACGTCGGCTCCCTGTTCGCCCTGCTGGCGCTGGTCATGTGGGTGATCCACTGGAGACTGATCCGCAAGGCACTGGCGGCGCTGCGTACGTCCCGGCCCGGTGCGCAACCAGCCGGCGCCGGCATGCCTTCGGGCCCCGCCTGATTGCGGCCCTGCGGCGTACCGCGGTTCGGGCCTGGCGACCGCGGACGGTGGCGGTACGATCAGCTACCGCATCCGGACGGAACAGGCCCAGGCTCATGTGCGCACGGCACCGGAAGCCCTCGCTCCCGCCGTCGCAGTTCCTGGCAGCGGTCAGCGGCGTCCTCCGGGCGCCGCCCATTCCCGATGACGATGGCGGTCTGCGCGCGGGCGCTCTGTTCGAAGAGCCGGCGCGAATGGGCGGCCTGCTTTTCGATGCATCGTCCGTGTCGTGCGACGCCGACGAGTCCGATGCCATTTTTCCGGATGATGTCGAGTTCCATCACGGCGCGGATGGCCTGTCCGTAGGCGGGCAGGTGCGGAAAAACACCCATCGACCGGCCGCCTCATGCCCGGCGGATCGCGGCATCACCCACACGGTCGTTCCCGGCACCCTGCGCACTTGCCCCATCCAGGACTACGGCGCCATGCAGGGCGGGAAACACCGGTTCGACGAGCGTGGCGTGGCTGCCAGCACGCTGGCGCAGTTCGTCAGCGTGTGGCATCTGCACGATGGGATGGCGTCTCGCCCGTGTTTTCGGCTTCGACCATCACGCCGCTGACGCTTCGCGGTGGGGCTGCAGCGCCTGCCATCCGGGCAATCGTCGACGCCCGTTCCCCAGGCCACAACGCGCTCTGCGTCGGGCACCGCGGATGCCGGCATGCCATCGTGCGGCACGCGCCGAGGCCCTGCCCGATCCATCACACGTATGTAAACAACAAGGGCGCCACGCGGCGCCCTTGTCCGTTCACTGCGCATCAGGAACTCAATGCGTGGCCGCGGCGTCCTTCGCGCCGAGGCCAAGTTCCGTGGCCAGGTTGCGCTTCCAGGTGTCGAAGTCGATGCCCTGCTCCGCCGCTTCGGCGTGCGCGGCGTCCTTCAGCGCATCGGAGTACATCAGCCGCACCGGGGTGCCGCTGCGCTCGTGCAGCTCGGCGGCCTGCATGATCAGCGCCAGCACGCGGGCGGCGCTGGGGGTCTCACCGGCGATCTTGCCGTCCATGCCCAGCACCCACTCGCCATCGCGGCGCACGATGCCGGCCAGCAGCGTGCGCTGCTGGTCGCGCAGTTCGGCATGCGGTTCCACCGCGGGCTTCGGCGCCGGGTTGGCCGCGGCCTGGTTGCGCTCGCGCTCGGCCAGCTTCTTCTTCGCCTCGCGGCGGCCCTTGGAGTGGATGGACATGGTTGCAGCTTCCGGTGGCGGCCATGCTGGCCGGTAAGGGGGAGAGTGACGCAGGCGGGGTGATGCGGGAAGGGATGCCTGGCCTAGATGTGCATGTGCGGGCCGGCCAGGTAACGCTCGCGGCGGTGTTCCCAGTACCAGAACGCGAAGCCCAGCAGCATGAAACCGGCCATGCCCAGCGCCAGGTGCAGCGGCTTGCCGCTGAGCAGCGGCGACACCACGCCGGCCACCACGGTGCTGATCATCAGCTGCACGAAGGCCTGCAGCGACGAGGCCAGGCCGCGCTGCTGCGGGTACATGTCCAGCACCGCCAGCGCCAGCACCGGGAAGATCAGCGCCATGCCCAGCCCGCCAAGGAAGATGGGCAGCACCGCCCACGGCAGCTGCAACTGCGCCACCGAGGCCGCATAGGCGATGTTCAACACCGCCGACAGCGCACAGCAGGCGAAGCCGATGCTGATCTGCCGCACCGGCGGCGTGCGCCCGGCCATGCGCCCGGACAGGAACGCGCCGGTGGTCATGCCACCGATGGTGGGAATGAACAGCCACGCAAAGCCGCCTTCGCCCAGGCGCAGGTGCTGCATCACGAACACCGGCGCCGAGGCGATGTACAGGAAGATGCCGCCGAAGTTGATGCTGCCGGCCAAAGCCAGGCGCAGGAAACGCGGGTTGAAGCCGATGCGCAGGTAATCGCGCAGCAGGCCGCGCGGGGACAGCGCGGTGCGTGCCGCCGGCGGGTGCGTTTCCGGCAGCCAGCGCGCGGTGGTGGCGACCAGCAGCAGCGAGAACACCACCAGGAACCAGAAGATCAGCGGCCAGTCGCCGCCGCCGAGCAGGATCCAGCCGCCGATGATGGGGGCGATGGCCGGGGCGATGCCGAAGATCATCGACACCTGGCTCATCAGCCGCTGCGCGTCGGGGCCGTGGTAGAGGTCGCGGATCACCGCGCGGCCGACGATCATGCCGACGCCGGCGGAAACGCCCTGCAGCGCGCGGAACACCAGCAGCGTGCCCAGGTGGGTGGACAGCGCGCAGCCGACCGAAGCGGCGGCGAACAGCACCAACCCGCCGAGGATCACCCGCTTGCGCCCCCAGGCATCGGACAGCGGGCCGTGCGCCAGGCTCATCAGGCCGTAGAACAGCAGGTAGACGCTGATGGTCTGCTGCACCGCCACCTCGTCCACCGCCAGCTCCCGCGCCAGCAGCGGGAACGCCGGGAAGATGGTGTCGATGGAAAACGGCCCGAACATGGACAACCCGGCGAGCAGCAGGGCCAGGCGGCGGGTGGACGGCGAAGCGGTGGTCATGGCGTATCCGGCGGGGCGTGCGCGGCGACGCACGACGGGCGCCGGCCCTGTGCGGGCGGCGCCTGGGAAAAACGGGAAGCCGTGCATGATAGGCCCGTGGCGGCGGCGGCGCCATGCAGGCGGGCACCCGGGCGGCCGCGGGAGCGCGGCCCGTTCAGCCTGGCGGCCACGCCGGTGGCCCGGGGCAACGGCTATAATCGGCGCGCTACACGGTGGGAGAAGCGGTTCATCGCTGCCGAAGGCGCAAACGCCCGCAATCGCTCAGGCCCGATACCACCTGCGTCAAAACTCTGGAGAGACCGGTTCAATCCGGCGCCGAAGGTGCACGAGGCGCGCGACCCGCAGGTCGTGCCTTCCAAACTCTCAGGCAAAAGGACAGAGGGGCACGAGGCGAGCCACCGGCTTGCCGGCCGTGGTGCCGCGTGCGCGGAACCGCCGCCGGAAGGCATGGGCTCGCCGACCCAGCCCCGCACGCCACCCTCCGGACGTCCGTCATGCCCCAGAACACGCCTTCGCTGCGCGAACTCGAACACGCCTCCGCCTTCGTCGACCGCCATATCGGCCCCAACGATGCCGAAATCGCGCAGATGCTGCGCGTGGTCGGCCATGACTCGCTCGACGCGCTGACCGACGCCATCGTCCCCGCCGCGATCAAGTCGCCCGCCCCGCTGGCCCTGCCCGAGTCGCTGACCGAAGTGCAGGCACTGGCCAGGATCCGCGCCATCGCCAGCAGGAACAAGGTGCTGCGCAGCTTCATCGGCCAGGGCTATTACGGCACCCATACGCCGAACGTGATCCTGCGCAACATCCTCGAGAACCCGGCCTGGTACACCGCCTACACCCCGTACCAGGCGGAAATCTCGCAGGGCCGCATGGAAGCGCTGATCAACTTCCAGCAGATGGTCGCCGACCTGACCGGTATGGAGATCGCCAACGCCTCGCTGCTGGACGAAGCCACCGCCGCGGCCGAAGCCATGACCCTGGCCAAGCGTTCGGCCAAGTCCAAGTCCGACGTGTTCTTCGTGCACGACGCGGTGCACCCGCAGACCCTGGAGCTGCTGCGCACCCGCGCCGAGCCGATGGGCATCACCCTGCGCGTGGGCACCCCGGCCGAGGCGCTGGACGCCGACTGCTTCGGCGTGCTGCTGCAGTACCCGGACACCTTCGGCCACATCGGCGACCACAAGGCGCTGGTCGAGGCCGTGCATGCCCGCCAGGGCCTGGTGGCGGTGGCCACCGACCTGCTGGCGCTGACCCTCATCACCGCCCCCGGCGAATGGGGCGCGGACATCGTGGTCGGCAACAGCCAGCGCTTCGGCGTGCCGTTCGGCTTCGGTGGCCCGCACGCCGCGTTCATGGCCTGCCGCGACGCCTACAAGCGCTCGATGCCGGGCCGCCTGATCGGCGTGTCGGTCGACGCCGAAGGCAAGCCGGCCTACCGCCTGACCCTGCAGACCCGCGAGCAGCACATCCGCCGCGAGAAGGCCACCTCCAACATCTGCACCGCGCAGGTGCTGCTGGCGGTGATGGCCTCCATGTACGCCGTCTACCACGGCCCGGAAGGGCTGACCCGCATCGCCCGCCGCACCCACCGCCTGGCCGCCATCCTGGCCGCGGCGCTGCGCGGCAACGGCGTGGACGTGGGCGAGCACTTCTTCGACACCCTGCACGTGCGCAACGTCGATGCCGCCGCGCTGCAGGCCCAGGCCGTGGCCGCGGGCATCAACCTGCGCGTGATCGACAGCGAGGCGGTGGGCATCAGCCTGGACGAAACCGCCACCCGCGAGGACATCGTCGCGCTGGGCGCGCTGTTCGGCGCCAGCGTCGACGTGGACGCGCTGGACGCGGCCACCGCCGACGCGCTGCCGGCCGCCCTGGTGCGCCGGTCCGCGTTCCTGACCCACCCGGTGTTCAACACCCACCACAGCGAGCACGAACTGCTGCGCTACCTGCGCTCGCTGGCCGACAAGGACCTGGCGATGGACCGCACGATGATCCCGCTGGGCTCGTGCACCATGAAGCTCAACGCCACCGCCGAGATGATCCCGGTGACCTGGCCGGAGTTCGCCAACATCCACCCGCTGGCCCCGGCCGACCAGGCCCAGGGCTACAAGGAACTGATCGACGGGCTGGAAGCGATGCTGGTGGAATGCACCGGCTACGACGCGGTGAGCCTGCAGCCGAACTCCGGCGCGCAGGGCGAATATGCCGGCCTGCTGGCGATCCGCGCCTACCACGCCTCGCGCGGCGAGAGCCACCGCGACATCTGCCTGATCCCGGATTCGGCGCACGGCACCAACCCGGCCTCGGCGCAGATGTGCGGCATGAAGGTGGTGGTCACCAAGACCGACGCCAACGGCAACGTCGACGTCGAGGACATCCGCGCCAACGCCGAGAAGTACAGCGACCGCCTGGCCGCGATCATGATGACCTACCCGTCCACGCACGGCGTGTTCGAGGAAGAGGTGGTGGAGATCTGCCAGATCATCCACCAGCACGGCGGCCAGGTGTACACCGACGGCGCCAACATGAACGCCCTGGTCGGCGTGGCCAAGCCCGGCAAGTGGGGCTCGGACGTATCGCACCTGAACCTGCACAAGACCTTCTGCATCCCGCACGGCGGCGGCGGCCCGGGCGTGGGCCCGTGCGCGGTCAAGTCGCACCTGGCGCCGTTCCTGCCGGGCGCGCTGGTCGCCGACGGCCTGCGCACCCAGGGCGTGGGCAACGGCGCCATGGTCTCGGCCGCCACCTTCGGCAGCGCCTCGATCCTGCCCATCAGCTGGATGTACATCGCGCTGATGGGCGCGGCCGGCCTGCGCAAGGCCACCCAGGTCGCGCTGCTCAACGCCAACTACATCGCCACGCGCCTGGCCCCGCACTACAAGACCCTGTACACCGGCCGCAACGGCCTGGTGGCGCACGAGTGCATCCTCGACGTGCGGCCGCTGGAAAAGACCTCCGGCATCGGCGCCGAGGACGTGGCCAAGCGCCTGATCGACTTCGGCTTCCACGCCCCGACCCTGAGCTTCCCGGTGGCCGGCACGCTGATGGTCGAGCCGACCGAGAGCGAGTCGCAGTACGAACTGGACCGCTTCATCGACGCGATGATCCAGATCCGCGCCGAGATCCAGGCGATCGAGGACGGCCGCCTGGACCGCGAGGACAACCCGCTCAAGCACGCCCCGCACACCGCCACCGCGGTGTCGGCCAGCCAGTGGACCCACGCCTACCCGCGCGAGCTGGCGGCGTTCCCGCTGGCCTCGCTCAAGCAGTCCAAGTACTGGCCGCCGGTGGCGCGCGTGGACAACGTCTACGGCGACAAGAACATCATGTGCGCCTGCATCCCGGTGGATGCCTACAAGGAAGACGTCGAGGCCTGACCGGGCAGCGATGCAAGGTAAAAGGTAAAAGGCAACGGCCCGCGCAAGCGGGCCGTTCGCTTTGCGTGCGTACTTCTGACGCGAGCATGCGGCGTACGCCTACGGCCGGCGCCTGCTGTGGCCCGCTTGTCCATCCGGCCACCCAGTGATAACGTTCGTTATAACAAACAACGAGCCCCTACCATGAAGCTCAAGATCACCAGCATCGGCAACTCGTCCGGCATCATCCTGCCCAAGGAACTGCTTGCGCGCCTGCGCCTGGAAAAAGGCGACGAGCTGCATGCGCTGGAAACGCCCGACGGCATCCGTCTGACCGTATTCGACCCGGAGCTTGCCGCGCAGATGGAGGTGGCCGAGGCGGTGATGCGCAAGCGCCGCACCCTGCTGCACAAGCTCGCGCAATAAGGAGCGGCCATGATTGTCTGGATCAGCCGCGCGCTCGCCCTGGCCGTCCACGACCGGCAACTGGCCGAGCACGGCGGCGCCAGCGGGGTGCGTGACGACAGCCTGCTCGACTCCGCGCTCGCGCGCCCGCAGCAACTGCACGCCTATGGCCAGCCACCGCCGGACCTGGCCGACCTTGCCGCCAGTCTGGCTTTCGGCCTGGCGCGCAACCACCCGTTCGTCGATGGCAACAAGCGGATGGCGGCCGTCGCCTGCGAAGTGTTCATCATGCTCAATGGCGGCGAGCTTGAAGCCGAAGACCTCGCGCTCTATCCGCTGTACCTGGGCCTGGCCGAAGGCTCCACCAGCGAAGCCGAGTTCGCCGCCTGGCTGCGCCCGCGCATCCGCATCGATGCCGGCGGCCACGTACAGGAACCGCGCGCAGGCTACCGCCGCTGAGCCGCGCCACGCGGCCCCGCCGCCGCCCTTTACTCCCGGGCGGCGGTCTCCTGCTGCCGCGCCGCGATCATCGCCCGGTACTGGCGCGGGGCCATGCCCACCTCGGCCTTGAACTTGCGGGTGAACGCGCTCTGGTCGGTAAAGCCGCAGGCCTGGCCGATGCTGGCCACGCTGTCCTGCCCGTGCAGCAGGTGCAGGGCGATCTGGATGCGCAGGCGCGTGAGCACCTGCTGCGGCGTCATCTGGAACACCTTGCGGAAACTGCGCTCCAGCTTGCTCAGCGAAAACCCGGTGATGTCCAGCAGGGTCTGCATGCGCACGTTTTCGGCGTAATGGGTGTTGAGGTAATCCAGCGCCAGCCGCAGCGGTTCGTACTGCGATTCCAGCCCGCCGCGCTGGCCCAGGTCGCGCGAGATGCCAACCAGCCCCACCACCCTGCCGTTCTCCACGATGGGCCGCTTGCAGGTCAGGCACCAGCCCGGCTGGCGGTTGGCGAACAGCTGCAGCTCCATCACGTTCTCGATCACCTCGCCGCCCAGCACGCGCGCGTCCTGGGCCACGTAGGCCTCGCTCATGCCCGCCGGGTACAGCTCGTCGGCGCGCTTGCCGATGACCTCGCCGCGCGACTTCACCCCCAGCCGCTGCATCATCGTCTTGTTGACGTGCGTGTAGCGGCCCTGCGCGTCCTTGGCGAAGAACAGCACGCTGGGAATGGCGTCGAACAGGGCTTCGATCTCGGCGGGGTCGATACGCATCAAGCGGGGGTCCGGCAGCGGTGCAGTAACCGCATTCTAGCCAAGCCCTCCGTCGCCGCCGGGCACGGGCCGGCATAACGCACCGGCAACGGCCGCTTCACCTTCTCCCCGCATTGCCCGGCCTATACCTGCAGGCCCACACCCACGGGAGTACCGCCATGACCCAGGGCGACAAATCCAGCTACACCGACAAGCAGAAGCGCCAGGCCGCGCACATCGAAAAGAGCGAAAAAGCCCGCGGTGCCAGCCCCCAAACCGCCGAGCGCATCGCCTGGGCCACGGTCAACAAGCACGATGGCGGTGGCAAGAAATCCGGCAGCGGGCGCAAACCGCACGACACAAGCCACTAAGCGCGCCAGCGCGGCGCCGGCACCCGGCAGGCACGCAACGGCCGGCGCGTGCTGGCCCTGCCACGCCGGCCGTGGCCGGCCCGGCTCAGCGCGTGGCGGGCGTCGCCGCCGGTGCCGCAGGCGGTGCCGCCACCGCGGCGCCGCGCGCTCTTCCGGGTACGGCCTGCACCTGGCGCACCGAGGTGATGGGCACGGCCTCGGCGCGCTGCTGCGCCGGCCACCACAGGTAGACAAAGGCGCTGCTGGTGCCCAGCAAGCGCGCCTGGCCGGGCTGCGGCGCCGCATCGCCCAGCATGTGCACGCGCACCGGCGTGCCGCGGCCCTTCTCGCGCACCAGTTCGCCCTTGGTCTGCATGTACACCGCCGAGCCCAACAGCATGAACAACGCCACCACCAGGCTCACCCCGGTGATGGGGTGGATGCCAATGCCGTCCCAGGTCATGATCCGCGCCTTCGGAAACGCCATGCGCGCCCACCAGCGCCGCCGGCGCAGGTCGGCCACGTAGTCCGGGTAACGGCGGCGCAGTGCCTCCGGCCAGCTCACCAGTACCGCCAGCAGCACGCCGATGGCGAAGATCAGCACACTGCCCGGGTCGCGCAGGCCCGCCACCAGGTAATCGCTGGCCTGCAGGTAATCGGCAATGCTGATGCCGAAGCCGTGGTAGAACCACGCGCTCGACCACAGCCCCAGGAAGCCCACCAGCACGTACGCCGCTGAAAACATCAGCGCCGGCTCGCGGCACCCGCGCCGCCACAGGTTCAGCACCCACGATTCATCGCCCGTGCCCACGTCGGGAATCGGCGACCAGTTCATCGGCGTGGCGGGCGGCGCGCCAGCCGGCGCCGCCTGTTTGTCGTCCTGCCCTGCGTGCGTCATGCACTCCCCCTTTCGCTGCCGCGAGCATCGCCGATTTGCCCCACCCGTGGGAAGCGACGCGGGCGGCACCCGCGGTGTGACACACCCGCCCCTGGCAAAACCACACTGGCGCGCGCCTATCCATGCGGATATAGTTAGCCACCTTATAATAAGCCGCACTACTTTCATGCTCGAACAGAAATACCTTGCCCTGCTGCAGGAAGCGCAGCGCCGGCAGCTGCCCGACGTGGAAGGCATCCAGCTGTGCTTCCGCACCCTGTCGCTGGCCACCGCGATCGACCGCGACTGCGCCGCGCTGCTGGCGCCGCACGGCCTGTCCGAAGGCCGCTTCGTGCTGCTGTTCCTGCTCGACGCGGTGCCGGACGGGCTGGCCCCCAACGCACTGGCCGAACAGGCCGGCATCACCCGCGCCACCGTTACCGGCCTGCTCGACGGGCTGGAGCGCGAAGGCCTGGCCGAGCGCCAGGCCGACGCCAGCGACCGCCGCGCCCTGCGGGTCACGCTCACCCGCAAGGGCAAGCGCGTGGCCAGAACCGTGTTCGAGCAGCACGGCCGCTGGATCGCCAGCCTGTTCGGCGGGCTGTCGGCCAGCGAACGCACGCAACTGGGCGCGCTGCTCGGCAAGGTCGCCACCCACCTCAGCGGTGGCGACGGCGCCGCCGCATGACCACTGCCGCACGCAAAGGCGCCAGCCGCGCCGCCGACATTCCCGCCCCGGTGCTGCAGGCACTGTCCCGCGGCGAACTGCCCAGCGCCACCCTCGCCGAAGCGCTCGCGCTGGACCAGGCCACCCTGCTGCGCACCGTGTTCCCCGGCCTGCCCCCGGCGGCGCTGGCGGCGCTGGCGGCCGCAGACACGGCCTGCACCCTGGGCATCCTCAAGCGCATGGACGCCATTGCCGCCGTGCTGCTCGCCCACCACGGCGCCGCTGCCATCGCCACCTGCCGCCTGCACGCCGCCGATACCGTGCGTGGATGGGCCTGCTTCATGATCGGCCGCCAGCCCGGGCTGGACCTGCCCACGCGGCTGCAGGCCATCCGCCCGCTGGCCGACGATCCGCACTTCGGCGTGCGCGAATGGGCATGGATGGCCGTGCGCCCGCACCTGGCCGCGGACCTGGATACGGCCATCGCCCACCTGGCGGCGTGGACCGACAGCCCGTCCGACCGCCTGCGCCGCTTCGCCTGCGAAGCCCTGCGCCCGCGCGGCGTGTGGTGCGCGCATATCGCCGCGCTCAAGCGCGAACCGGCGCGCATGCTGCCCATCCTCGCCCAGTTGCGCGCCGACCCCTCCACCTACGTGCAGGACTCGGTGGGCAACTGGCTCAACGACGCCGCCAAGGACCAGCCGGACTGGGTGCGCCAACACTGCGCCCAGTGGCAACGCGACACCCTCGGCGCCGCCACCGCCCGCATCTGCCAACGCGCCCTGCGCAACCTCGCCTGAAAGGAGCCCCGCATGCCCCACTACCTCGTGGAACTGTATACGCCCAACGCCGCCTGGACCGCCCTGCCCGCCGCACAGCGCCAGCAGTTCCTGGACGCCATCGGCGCCGCCATGGGCGGCCTGTCCAGCCACGGCATCGACGTGCTGGCGCTGGGCCCCACCGACCCCGGCATCGACCACGCCAGCGCCCACCGCTTCCTCGGCATCTGGCGTTTCCCCGACACGCAGGCGCGCGATGCCCTGCTCGCCGGCATCCACGCCAGCGGCTGGTACACCTACTTCGACCACATCAACGCCGCCAGCGACGAAGGCGGCTTCGCAACGCACCTGCAGCAACTGGCCGCGGCCTGAGCCCACGCCGGCGCATGGCCGTTGGCCGTGCGCCCCGCGCGTGCTGCGCCCCGTCAGTGCAGGGAATCGCCGTACGCCAGTTCCGCCTCCACCCGTGCCGGGTCCCGCGACACCCTTGCCGGCAGCGCACGCGGCACCGCATACACCGCCTGCGCCTCACCCACCCGCAAGGGGGCATCCGCACCGGCTGCCAGCCGCTGTGTTTCCACCGCATCCAGCACGCCGCGCATGGCCGCCGCCGCATCGCACACCGCACGCCCCATCGACGGCACCGTACCGCCCGCCCACCCGGCCGCATCGCCGGTGGCCAGCACATCGCCCTGCGCGGCCAGCGTGCGCACCAGGACATCCAGCGTATCCACCTGCGCCAGCGTGACGCCGAAGGCGTAGCCCTGCACCTGATCCGCCGCATCGCGCGCGGGCGCGCCCGCCTGCGCCGCACGCCGTGCGGGCCACGACACCTCATCCAGCACCAGGTCCACCTGGTCGCCCAGCAGCTCCAGGCAGAACGCCACCTCGGCCAGGCGCACCTCGCGTGCGGGCGAATCCGTCGCATCGTCCAGTGGCCGCATCAACCGCAGCAGGAACTTGATGTGGTCGCTCAGCCGCACCAGCCGCTGCTGGCTGTCTTCGGGCAGGTAGTAGCCCGGCCTGTCATCGTCCAACGTGTGCATCGCCATCGTTGCCGCCTCCTTCCATGAAGTGGCCGCCCGCCGCGAACGGCGGACGGGAAGTCGGGAGGCTAGAAACCGCACGAAGACGGCGGGCGTATTCCCCTTGCGGGTCTTGTATTAGCCGCCCTCCCGACGCAGGCATCGCGTCGGTTGTGCCTGCGAGGCAGGCACAAAAAACCCACCGGTTTGTCGGAGGTGGGTACCGCTTCGTGAGGAGTTTCTAGGCTCCGAGACCCAGCATGCGAGCGGGCCCCACCGGGGTCAATGGCGGATTACCATTATCGGAAATTTCCTACAGCAATTCGATGCCATGCCCGACGCACTCCATGAACTCCAGTCTGCCATGCGCCAGTTTGCGCAGGAACGCGACTGGGAACAGTTCCACAGCCCCAAGAACCTTGCCATGGCCCTGAGCATCGAAGCCGGCGAGCTGATGGAACACTTCCAGTGGCTCACCGAAACCCAGAGCCGGAACCTGAGCGACGAGCGCAAGGCTCAAGTCGGCACGGAAATTGCCGATGTCCTGCTTTACCTGCTGCGCCTGTGCGATGTATTGCAGATCGACCCGGTTGCCGCCGCGCGTGGCAAACTCGCGCTCAACGCGAAGAAATACCCGGTTGAACTTGCAAAAGGACGCAGCGACAAGTACACCGAGCTTCACGGAAGCGGGGAAACATCAGGGAAAGAGCCAGCGTGATTGTCTATCAGTCCACACGGGCCGGATTCCTCAGGGATTCGGAAGAAAACGCCATCGAGGAAATCGTCGCCCAGGCCTTCCTCCAGAAGACCAAGCGGTATGCCCCCACCCCGGAATTCCGCGCGTGGCGCCATTCGCTGATGCAGATGGTGGACGTGCTCGCCGATGACGACCTGCCCGATGACATGGGCGTGGGCATCGAGTTCGGCATTCCCTACAGCAACAAGCGCATCGATTTCATCCTGAGCGGCCATGCCGCCGACAGCGACCCGCGCGCGATCATCGTCGAACTCAAGCAGTGGTCCGAGTCCAGGGTCACCGACAAGGACGGCATCATCATTGCCCAGCGCGGCGGCCCGGCGGAAAGCGAGGGCATCCACCCCAGCTACCAGGCGTGGTCGTACGCCGCGCTGCTGGAAGGCTTCAACACGGCCGTGCACGAAGGCGGCATCCAGCTCAAGCCCTGCGCCTACCTGCACAACCACGTCCACAATGGCGGCGTCATGGATCCACGTTACGGCGCCCATCTGGACAAGGCGCCCGTGTTCCTGCGCGGGCCAAATGAAAGGCAGAAGCTGCGCAACTTCATCAAACAGCACGTCAAGCGTGGCGACAACGCCGAGCTGCTGTACCGCATCGAAAACGGCCGCGTGCGCCCGTCCAAGATGCTGGCCGACAGCGTTGCCGGCATGCTCAAGGGCAACGAGGAATTCGTCCTGATCGACGACCAGAAACTGGTCTACGAAAACTGCCTCGCCCGCGCCGCCCAGGCCAGCGACACCCGCAAGCAGGCCGTCATCGTCAAGGGCGGCCCGGGCACCGGCAAATCGGTCGTGGCCATCAACTTGCTGGTCGAACTGACCAAGCGTGCCCTGACCACCAAATATGTCTCAAAGAACGCCGCGCCGCGTGCCGTCTACGCGCAGAAGCTGGCCGGGCATCTCCGCAAGCACGAAATCACCAGCCTGTTCTCCGGCTCCGGCGGCTTCCATACCACCGAGCCCAACATCTTCGACGTGCTGGTGGTGGACGAGGCCCACCGCCTCAATGAAAAGAGCGGCCTGTACGGCAACCTCGGCGACAACCAGGTCATGGAGCTTATCCGCAGCGCCCGTTGCACCGTGTTCTTCGTGGACGACGACCAGATAGTCACCCTGTCCGACATCGGCCATACCGAGGAGCTGCGCCGCTGGGCCGCCTACTTCGACGCCGAGGTCAGCCTGCTCGAACTGTCGTCCCAGTTCCGCTGCGCCGGCTCGGACGGCTACATCGCATGGCTGGACAACTTTCTCGGCATCCGCCAAACCGCCAATACCGACTTCGACCGCGGCGCCTTCGAATTCGGCATCGTCGATTCCCCACGCGACCTGCACCAACTGATCCGCGACAAGAACCGCGACAACAACAAATCGCGCATGGTTGCCGGCTACTGCTGGGACTGGAAGAGCAAGAAAGACCCCAACGCCTGGGACATTGAAATCCCCGAACACGACTACCGCGCCCAATGGAACCTGGGCAGCGATGGCAGCCTGTGGGCCATCGCCGACAACTCCGTCGAGCAGGTCGGCTGCATCCACACCAGCCAAGGCCTGGAGATGGATTACGTGGGCGTAATCATCGGCCCCGACCTTGCCTGGCGCGATGGCCGGCTCGTCACCGACCCAGGTAAACGATCAAAGCAGGACCGTTCGATTCGGGGTTACAAGTCGCAGGCCAAGAGCAACCCCGAGGTTCACGACCGGGTGGACGGGATCATCCGGAATACCTACAAGACCCTGATGAGTCGGGGGATGAAAGGGTGCTATGTCTACGTCAGTGATCAAGCATTGAGAACGGCGATATCGGAATGACTGCTTTCGACCCAAAGCGGAAATCGTTCTCGAAACACCTGAGCTGATCCGAACTCCAAAGCCGGTTTCCGCTAACCCTTGTAGTGCTCGACGTAGAGCCCCAAAGTTGCCAACGACGCATACACGGCGGACCCAGCGCTAGTTGCGTACAAGACAAAGGGAACCGGAGGATCGCAGGGAACGGTTGCGGTGAACCACGGAGCTGAGCTCATCATGGGTGACCTGAAGAATCCTAGCTCCCTACGCATACCTAGCGCCTCGCGGACGTACGCCTTGTGCCAGCCGCCAGTCTTGCACGAGGCCCCAAGAAGTAGCTCCGTAAATGCAGGATAGCGACGGCTCGTAATCGGACGATATACACCGACGTCAATCTCGTGACGGTCAGCCGCTTTGACCATCGTCGCGCCTTTCAAGCTATGGCTTAGCGTGGTGACCTGCACTGAAACCCGAATCTCGAGCTTCTCGGTAGACGTAGATCCACTGATGTAATCGTGTTGCGGATGGTTTGCTTTGCATGGAGCCCCTCCAAATGTCAGGACGCCTGCCTTCTTGGGGGTACACGTGAGCTTGTAGCCCGCACTATCGATGATTCGCAGAAGCCTGAGCAGTACCCGAAGTTCGTATGCCTTTCCTTGCGCGTAGGGAGACCCGCTCGCCTTCGCACGCGCAATGGCTGCTTTCACAGCCTTTAGGATTGCTAACTTATTGATCGTCACAGTCGTGGCCCTCGTGGCGCGTGCTCCTCGCGAGGGTCGTCCGGTGGCAGATATCGGGCGATATAGGCCTCAAGATCTGCCTGCTCGTCATCTGTCAAACCCCGGGGTGATACAGCTGGTAGACGTGACCGGATTGAGCGAACACGGCGTCCTTCTGGCGTCTCAACGGTGTAACGGACGTCCTCCAGTCCGGTGAGACCTTCGACCAGCCCCCCGATCTCATCCAAGGTTTGCGAGAGTGCGTCTTGGGTCGTCACAGGCCTAAAATCGAGAACCGCCGCAAGCGCGGCTGCAGCCTGCGCGTTCGTGCCGTCCTCGTAATCCGACATCGCTTGGACAATCGCGGAGCGAAGCGATTTAACAATTTGTGGATCAAGCTCAGACGCGAGGGCTAGCGCCTTCGCTATCTCCATAATTACCTCTTCGCCGCCTTGATCTTCTGCCATTCATGCCTCCACAGCTGTAGACATCAACGAACCGCGCGGGGTGAACCGCCAGGACACCCCAAATTCAATTGCCGATGGTTGCCGTCGGCCATATTCCTTAAGAGTAAGGCACAGCGCGATTTAGTTCCATGAGCGGATCGCGTTGGCTGTATTACGAAGTGTGCGAGGAGGCGGAAGCTGGATAGGGTGGCTGAATTGAACCATCAGGCACTTAGGCCTGAGTTCTGGTGCAGATTGACGATATGACTTCAAGGCGCGTACGGGCTGCGAAAAGCACCGATTTAAGCCGGAACCGACCTTTTCCCCCTATTAATTTGATCCGCTTTTGACCGCAGGGCGTCATACGACCCAAAGTGGACATGAGTTAATCTGGGTGTGACGACCGCAGGTTAGGGGCCTGGTTATGATCCAATTGCCGCCTTTGGTAGTGAACAAGCCGTTTCCGAAGGGACGGGTTCGACACGTCTTGCGACAGGGTGCCGAGGTAGAAATTCTGGAACGACGCGAAGTGCGGATTACGTCGAGAACCACACTGCCAGTCCTGCATTTGGCGAACGGCGACCGAGTGCTGGTGACCTCGAGGCCGAACATTGATCGTCCAGCCAGCGTTGATGGCATTCTGAAGGAACGTCCCGAAGGCGGCTATCAATGGAGGAGTCACCGCCTGCTCGAAGGGTTCGATGCAAGGGTTGCGCAAGTCGGTTGGCCCTGCGTGGCCAAGGAGATTGCGACCTCGTGGGATGGGCGACTGTCCTTCCGGTCCGAGGTCAAACAGGAAGATGGAACCATATTGCCGGGTCAGGAGGGATTGAGGCCGCCGCAACTAGGTGCGTTGCATGCCATCGGGGCGCACTGGAGCCTGGGACATCAGCCAGCGACGATCGTCATGCCAACCGGTACGGGCAAGACAGAGACAATGCTGGCTGCCCTTGCCGCTTTTGGGCGGTCACCATTGCTGGTCGTGGTCCCGTGGGACGCCCTTCGAGCCCAGACTGCGCAAAAGTTCCTGTCATTCGGGTTGCTCAGGAAACTCAAGGTGCTGCCCGAAGACGTACCCAATCCCATCGTCGGGGTCATCAACAAACGCCCCCAGACAGCCGAAGACCTTGAACTGATAGCGGCATGCAATGTCGTGGTGGTCACGGCCAGTGCGCTCGGCATGGGTGCGGAAACCACGATCCTAGATGCGTTGGCACAAAGTTGCAGTGCACTAATTTTAGACGAAGCACACCATGTTCCAGCATCCAACTGGACGCGGGTCAGGGATGCATTCAAGAACGTTCACACGCTCCAGTTCACGGCGACTCCTTTCAGACGCGATGCGCAGCTGGTCGACGGAAAGGTCATATTCAACTACCCGCTCAGTCAAGCACAGCAAGACGGCTACTTCAAACCGATCCGGTTCGAGTCCGTCTTCGAAGTCCGCGGGACGGTGCGGGCTGACCGGGCCATTGCCGAGGCGGCCATCCAACAGTTGAGGGAGGATCTGGACGCGGGATATGACCACCTGCTCATGGCCCGGTGTGAGGGCATCGGACGTGCCGAGGCAGTGGAGCAAATCTATCGGGAATTGGCCCCCGACTTGGAACCGGTCCTCATTCACTCGGAGAGCCCTGTCGCTAATGCCAGGGTCGAAGAGCTGAAGGCGGGTCGGTCCAAGATCGCAGTCTGCGTGAACATGCTCGGAGAGGGGTTCGACCTTCCCCGCCTGAAGGTAGCGGCGATCCATGATATGCACCGCAGCCTAGCCATCCTGCTGCAATTTACCGGTCGGTTTACCCGGGTCGCGGGCCAGAACATCGGGGATGCCACCGTTGTCGCGAATATCGCCGACACACGGGTTTCCGGTGCACTGGAACGCCTGTATAGCGAAGATGCCGACTGGAACAAGTTGCTGAGCGAGCTCAGTTCGGAAGCAGCGCAAGACCATGCGGAACTGATCGAATTCCTCCAATCGTCGCAGCGACTTGACACGCCGTCGACAGACGATGTTTCCATCTCGCACAAGCTGCTCCGCCCGATCTTCAGCACGGTTGTCTTTAATTCAGAACAATTCGTTCCCGCCAGATTTCACTTGGGCCTCGGCAAGGAGCGTCATGTCCATGCCGTTTGGCTGCATGATGAAACGAAGACCTTGTACTTCGTGACAAGGAGTGAGCCTCGCCTGCGCTGGATGCAATCCAAGGAAGTTCGCGATCGGGAATGGGCCCTGTTTGTGCTCCACTACCACGCGGATGCGCGACTGCTGTTTCTATCATCGACAGATCATGGCTCCATATTCCAGGAGCTGGCTCAGGCTGTTTCCGGCGAGGTGACGCTGATCAGTGGCGAACAGGTGTTTCGGTCGTTGGGCCGCATCAACCGTCTCATGTTCCAAAGCCTGGGCGTAAAAAAGCACGGCAGGCGGAACTTGAGCTTTGCCATGTACACCGGAGCGGATGTCGCGGACGCGTTGGGAGTTTCCGAGCGTGCTGGTTCCGTCAAAAACAATGTGAGCGGAACGGGTTGGGAAGAAGGAAACAAGGTCGCGATTGGGTGTTCCTATAAAGGTCGCGTATGGTCGAGGGAACAAGGCTCCATTCCTTCGCTTATCCAATGGTGCAAGGAGATTGGTTCGAAGCTCGTGGACGATACGATCAACGTCGCCGACATCATTGCAAACGTCCTCGTCCCGCAGGAAATCGATGGAATCCCCGATGAGGAAGTGCTTGTCGTGGAGTGGCCGGCAGAGCTGCTGGGCGTATCGGTGGAACGGGTCGTGTTTGCCTCTGGAGACGCTGAGTGGCCGCTCTATCTGGTGGACATAGAATTCCGCGATAAAGAAGGGAGCAGCTTACGATTTGAGCTCAGGACCGACGATGTTCCTGACTTGGCCGCCTTCACGTTAACGGTTGGAGGTGAATACGGATTTCAGGTTCGCCAGACAGGCGGGGACGAGCTATCCATCAAGATAGGAAATCGCGATTACGGGGCATCCCAGTACTTCAGCTCGTACCCGCCCCTGGTCCGCTTCGTAGATCTTTCTGAGTTGGACGGGAATCTCCTGATCAAGCCCCAAGATCCGCGAGAACTACAGCTCGATGCGAGCCAGTTCGAAACATGGGATTGGCAGGGGGTGGATTTGACGGTCGAGTCACTGTGGCGGAATGGACAAATGCGCATGGACTCAATCCAGTGGAAGGCCGCGCAGCATTTCATCCAAGGTGGTTTCGACGTTGTGTTCGACGATGACGCAGCGGGCGAAGCGGCCGACCTAGTTTGCCTTAAGGAAGAGCCGGATCGCATCCGTCTGGTGCTGGCCCACTGCAAATTCTCGGGGGGTCAGACGGCTGGCGAACGCGTCAAGGACGTGGTCGAAGTTTGCTCACAGGCTGTGCGCTCAGCGAAATGGAAGTGGCGCTTCAGGGATCTTGGCCAGCACATCAACAGCCGGAATCAGAAATTGGCGACAAATGTTCGACCGAGCCGGTTCCTCGCGGGCAGTCCTACAGAGTTGAACAACATCGTGAAGGCCTACCGATTCAAACGCGTTGATGCGGAAATCCTCGTGGTGCAGCCGGGCCTGTCATTGGCAAACAGGACGACCGACCAAGACATGGTGATCGCCTCGGCGGCAACCTATTTGAAAGAAACCATTGGTTGCGACCTTGGGGTCATTTGCAGCACGTAAAGGATGCCGCCGCCTTAAATGGTCTAGATGTCTGCTACTGGTCGAGAGCGGGCATTACTTTGATGATTTCTTGTGATTCCCGCCAATTCCCTGACGTGCAAACTGGCAAATGAAAGCCTCCAAGTCGGCGCCAAAGGACCGCTCCATTATTTTTTTAAGAAGCAGCAACAAGAAGCCCCGCAAATGCGGGGCTTCTTGGTTAAACATCATCATTTCGGAGCTAGTGACCTAGCTCCTACGGGGCTAACGCCTCAACCCCACGGATCCTGCAACACCATCGTGTGGTCGCGGTCCGGGCCGGTGGAGACGATGCTGATCGGGCAGCCGGCCAGTTCTTCCAGCGCGCGCAGGTAGGCGCGGGCGGCGGGCGGCAGCTGGTCCCACTCGGTGATGCCGTGGGTGTTCTCGCTCCAGCCCGGGAATTCCAGGTACACCGGGGTGCACTCTTCCCAGCCCTGCGCGTCCAGCGGGGCGTATTCGGTGCGCTTGCCGCGGTACTCATAGGCGATGCACACCTTGAGCTTCTCCATGCCGTCGAGCACGTCCAGCTTGGTGATGCACAGGCCGCTGATGCCGTTGATGGCCACGGCGCGCTTGAGCGCGACGATGTCCATCCAGCCGCAGCGGCGCGGGCGGCCGGTGGAGGCGCCGTACTCGGCGCCGCGGTCGCGGATGCCCTGGCCGATTTCGTCGTCCAGTTCGGTCGGGAACGGGCCGCCGCCCACGCGGGTGGCGTAGGCCTTGGCGATGCCCAGCACGTAGTCGATGGCGTCGGCGCCCACGCCGGCGCCGGCCAGCGCGCCGCCCACGGTGGTGTTGGAGCTGGTGACGTACGGGTAGGTGCCGTGGTCGATGTCCAGCAGCGCGCCCTGCGCGCCTTCGAACAGCACGCGCTTGCCCTGCTTGCGCAGGTCGTGGCAGATGCCGGCCACGTCACTCTTCATCGGCTCGACGTACTCGCCAAAGGCCAGCGCTTCGGCGTAGACGCTGTCGAAATCCACCGGCTCCACGCCCAAGTACTTCGTCAGCACGAAGTTGTGGTAGTCCAGCGCGGTGCGCAGCTTTTCGGCCAGCTGTTCCGGGTAGTGCAGGTCGGCGATGCGGATGCCGCGGCGCGCCACCTTGTCTTCATAGGCCGGGCCAATGCCGCGGCCGGTGGTGCCGATGGCCTTGCCGCCGGCGGCCTTTTCGCGCGCCTGGTCCAGGGCGATGTGGTACGGCATGATCAGCGGCGCGGCCGGGGAAATCTTCAGGCGCGAGCGCACTTCAACGCCGGCCGTTTCCAGCTCTTCGATTTCCTTGCGCAGCGCGGCCGGGGAAATCACCACGCCATTGCCGATCAGGCACAGCGCGTCGTCGCGCAGGATGCCGGACGGAATCAGGTGCAGGACGGTCTTCTTGCCGTTGATGACCAGGGTGTGGCCGGCGTTGTGGCCGCCCTGGAAACGCACGACGGCACCGATTTCCTCGGTGAGCAGATCGACGATCTTGCCCTTGCCTTCATCGCCCCACTGGGCGCCGAGAACAACAACTGATTGACCCATGGCGGGTGAACTCCTGAGTTGGCTGCGGCCATCGGGGCCGCGGACGGGACCGCGCGGGGCCGGCGGGCCTGCCGGGGTGGCGCTCCATCGGGGAGTGCCGGGCAAACGCCAGGGCCTTACACGGAAAAAGCCGAACGGGAGTGCCCCGGCCGGCTTTTCTGGATTATCCGGGTTTTGGCTGACGGCTACCACCCCCGCCGGCCCGGGCCGGGGTGGGCGGCCGGCCGCGGTTCAGTGGCGCAGCCACCACAGCGCGGCCAGGCCGATGGCCAGCACCACCGCGCCGGACTGGCGCAGGGCGGCGGCGGGCAGTTCCAGCAGGCGCGCGGCCATGCGCTTCCACGCCAAAGGCGCGGCAAACAGGAACAGGCCTTCGAGGACGGCGACGAGGCAGAGCGCGGAGAAGAGGTCTTGCATGGGGATGGCGAGGCGGGGGAACACCGCGGCCGGGGGCGCATTCCAGTGCAGCGCCGCGGCCGCGGCTTCCTGTTTCCTGTAAGGGCCCGGCCCCCGCCCTCTCCCGGCGGGAGAGGGGCTGGGCGGCGCGGGCCTGGGCTCAGCGGTCGTTCTTGAGGTACTGCAGGAACGGGTCGTTCTTGTCCAGCACGATCACGCCGTTGCCGTCGGTCATCGAGGCGCGGTAGGCCTCCAGGCTGCGGTAGAAGGCGTAGAACGCCGGGTCGGCCGAGCCGGCCTTGCCGTAGATGGCCGCGGCCTGGGCGTCGCCCTCGCCGCGCAGCTGCTGGGCGTCGCGCTCGGCTTCGGCCACCAGCACGGTGCTTTCGCGGTCGGCCTGGGCGCGGATGGTAAGCGACTGCTCCTCGCCTTCGGCGCGCAGCTTGGCCGCTTCCTGCTTGCGCTGGGCGCGCATGCGCTCGTAGACGTCGGTGATCACCTGGCTGTCGGTGGGCAGGTCGATCTGCTTGATGCGCAGGTCGATGATCTGCATGCCCAGGGTCTTGACCGCCTCGTTGATGCCCTGCAGCTGCCCGGCGATGAGCTCGCCGCGGTCGCCGGACACCAGCTGCTGCAGGGTGCGCGCGTTGATCTGGTTGCGCAGCGAGTCGGTGATGATCGGCGCCAGGCGGGCGTTGGCCACCTTGCCGTCGCCGCCGGTGGCGCGGTAGTAGGCGCGCACGTCGGAGATGTAGCCGATGGCGAAGAAGTCGACGCTCACGTCCTTCTGCTCGGCGGTGAAGTAGCGCGCCGGGGCGGTGTCCAGCACCTGGAAGCGGCGGTCGAACACGCGCACCGTTTCCACCAGCGGCACCTTGAAGTGCAGGCCGGGCTTGATGTCCGAGCGCACCACCTTGCCCAGGTTGAGCACCATGGCGGTCTGGTCTTCGCGCACCACGTATACCGAGCCCAGCAGGCCCAGCAGCACGGCGACCAGCAGGCCGATCACAAGGGAATTCTTCATCGGCCGGCCTCCTCACGGTTTGCCGAGCGCGAACCGGAACGGTCCGCGTTGCGAATGCTGTCGGTGGCGGCCGGCAGCGCCGGTACCGCCATTTCCGGGGTCAGTTGCGGGGCGTTGGCGGTCTTGCCGGCGTCGGCCGGCATCGGCACGTAGATCAGCTGGCGGCCGTCGCCGCCGATGACCTTGCGGTTCTCGGCCAGCACGTCCTGCACGGTTTCCAGCCACAGGCGCTTGCGGGTGACTTCCGGGGCGTTCTTGTATTCGGCCTGCAGCAGGCTGAAGCGGCGCGCGTCACCTTCGGCGCGGGCCACGATGGCCTGCTTGTAGCCTTCGGCGGTGGTGCGTGCGCGCGAAGCCTGGCCGCGCGCTTCGGGCACCACCTTGGCGGCGTAGGCCTGGGCTTCGTTGATCAGCCGTTCCTTGACCTGCTGGGCGCCGTTGACCTCGTCGAAGGCCGGCTTCACTTCTTCCGGCGGGCGCGCGTCGGGCAGGGTCAGGCCGGTGACCACCAGGCCGGTGCGGTAGGCCTTGAGCGAGGCTTCCAGGCGCTGCTCGGCGGCCACGGCCAGCGGGCCGCGGTTGTTGAGCACGGTGTTGAGGTCGGCACGGCCCACCTGCTCGCGCACCGCGCTCTGCGCCGACTGCTCCAGCACCTGGTCGGCGTCGATGGTGCCGAACTGGTACAGGCGCGGGTCGTCCACGCGGTACTGCACGTTCAGCGCCACGTTGACGATGTTCTCGTCGCGGGTGAGCACCGGCACGTTGCTGCTGAAGGTCTTGATCTGGGTGGCGTTGACCTTGACCACCGATTCGATCGGCCACGGCAGCTTGAAGTTCGGGCCCGGCTGCAGGATGCGCGAGAACTGGCCGAAGCGCAGCACCACGCCGCGCTGCTGTTCGCCGATCAGCTGGAAGCTGGACAGCAGCAGCAGCAGCGCCAGCCCCAGCAGTACCCAGCGCCAGATGCCGCCGTCGAACAGGTCGCGCAGCGGGCCGGGCAATCCGCCCCATCCGCCACCGCCATTGCCGCCGCGCGGCGAGCGCGATCCGCGCCGGTTGTCGGCGGGGCCGCCACTATCGTTGCCGCCAGGTGTGTTCCAGGCCATGCATGCTCCATCTGTCAGGGCCTGTATGCGGGGCGTTCCCGCAGTCCTGGCCGTGGTCAATCGAATCCGGATTCTACTAGATGGGGCAGACCTGACGTTTCGCAACCGCTATCTTGGTTGTCTCCCGTTCCGCCGCAGGCCGCGCCATGTCCGCCAACGCCCCGTTCACCGCCTTCCGCATCCACAACGACGACGCCGGCTACCGCGCCGGGCTGGAGCAGGTCGCCCTGGACCAGCTGAGCCCGGGCGAGGTGGTGGTGCGCGCCCGCTGGTCCTCGGTCAACTACAAGGACGCGCTGGCCGGCACCGGCCAGGGCAAGATCCTGCGCCGGTTCCCGCTGGTGGGCGGCATCGACGTAGCCGGCGAGGTGGTAGCCTCCCGCGACCCGGCCTTCCGCGAGGGCGATGCGGTGCTGGCCACCGGCTGCGGGCTGAGCGAAACCCGCGACGGCGGCTACAGCCAGTATGTGCGGCTGGAGTCGAAGTGGGCCATCCCGCTGCCGCCCGGGCTGAGCCTGCGCGAGGCCATGGTGCTGGGCACGGCCGGGTTCACCGCCGCGCTGGCCCTGCTGCGCATGAAGGACAACCGGCAGACCCCGGCGCACGGCCCGCTGGCGGTGACCGGCGCCACCGGCGGGGTCGGCTCGCTGGCGGTGGATATCTTCAGCCGCGCCGGCTTCGAGGTGCACGCCATCAGCGGCAAGGCCGAAGCGAAGGAATACCTCACCACGCTCGGCGCCACCCAGGTGCTGGGCCGCGAGGCGCTGGCCACCACCCGGCCGATGGAATCGGCGCGCTTCGGCGGCGGCCTGGACAATGTCGGCGGCGCCATGCTTACCAGCCTGCTGGCGCAGACCGCGCCGTACGGCAACGTGGCCTCGGCCGGGCTGGCCGCCAGCGCGGAGCTGGACATGACGGTGATGCCGTTCATCATCCGCGGCGTGTCGCTGCTGGGCGTGGCCTCGGCCGGCACCGCGCGCGACATCCGCGGGCAGGTGTGGCAGCACCTGGGCGACGACTGGAAGCCGCGCCACCTGGACACCATCTGTACCCGCGAGGTGGGCCTGGACGGGTTGCCGGAGGTGTTCGCCACCATGCTGGGCGGCGGCTCGTTCGGGCGCACCCTGGTGCGGATCGACTGAATGCGGCACCGGGTACGGCGCCGCGGGTTGCTTCACACCGCAGCCGGCCCGACACTATGGCCGCGACATCATCTTGGGGAAGAACGTGGCGCGCATATTGATCGTGGACGATTCGCCATCGCAGCTGCTCGGCATCCAGCGCATCGTCGAAAAACTCGGGCATGAAACCTTCACCGCCACCGACGGTGCCGCCGGCGTGGAAGCGGCCAAGTCGGTATTGCCCGACCTGGTGCTGATGGACGTGGTGATGCCCAATCTCAACGGCTTCCAGGCCACGCGCACGCTCAAGCGCGAGGCCAGCACCGCGCACATCCCGGTGGTGCTGGTGACCACCAAGGACCAGGACACCGACCGCCTGTGGGGCATGCGCCAGGGCGCCAAGGCCTACATCACCAAGCCGTTTTCGGAGGACGAGCTGTCCGAGGTGATCGCACGGGTGTTCGAAGGCGGCGGCGACCTGCCCGAAGCCTGATTGCGGCCGCAGGCGCGCCCTCCCGGGTACGCGCCTGCCGCCGGTGATGCCTCAGATTTTCTCGCCGAACGCCTTGGCCAGCGCGCGGTAGGCCTTCTGCTGGGCCTCGCTGGTCGCCACCGGGGCGATCACTTCCAGTTCCACGATCTGGTCGCCGTCGGGCTTGCCCGGCAGGCCGCGGCCGCGCAGGCGCAGCTTGCGTCCGCTGTCCGAGTCGGCCGGCACCTTCAGTTCCACCGCCCCGCCCAGGGTCGGCACGCTGATGCTGGTGCCCAGCGCCGCCTGCCAGGGGGTGACCTGCAGGGTGTAAAGAATGTTGCGGCCGTCCACCTCGAACTGCGGGTGCGCGGCGTATTCCACTTCCAGCATCAGGTTGCCGCCACCGCTGCCCTGCCCGGCCAGGCGGATCACCTGCCCCGGGCGGATGCCCTTGGGCACGCGCACGTCGAGCTGGCGGCCATCGACGTTGATGCGCAGCGTGTCGCCGTTGTAGGCCGCTTCCAGCGGTACCGACAGCTTGGCGCGGGTATCGCGCATCGGCTGCGGCCCGGCGCTGCCGCCGAAGCCATCGAAACCGCTGCGCGCGCGGCCGCCCCCGCGCTGGCGCGCGAACAGGCTCTCGAAGAAATCGCTGAAGCCGCCGCCGGCACCGGCGCCGCCGAACACCTCCTCGAAGTCGAAGCCCTGCCCGCCGCCGAAATTGGGCGGCGCGTGGAACTCCTCGCCGGGGCGGTAGCCCTGGGCGCGCAGCTGGTCGTAGGCCTGGCGCTTGGCCGGGTCGCGCAGCGCCTCGTAGGCCTCGTTGACGGCCTTGAACTTCTCCTCGGCGCCGGCCTCCTTGCTCACGTCCGGGTGGTACTTGCGCGCCAGCCGCCGGTAGGCGGTCTTGATTTCGGCATCGCCGGCCGTGGGCTCCACGCCCAATGTCGCGTAGTAATCCTTGAATTCCATCCAGACACCCTTTCGGAAAGAGTCGGGCCCGCCGCCTTGCGGCGAACGGGCCGATACGGGTTCGGCTGCCGCCGTGGCGCCATTCTAGCGGGCCACGGCGCTGCCGATGTGCGCGCGGCGCGTGCTTACGCGGTGCCGCCGGCGCTGGCCACCTGGATGCGGCGCGGCGCGGCTTCGGCGCGCTTGGGGATGCGGATTTCCAGCACGCCGTCGCGGCTGCTGGCGACGATGCCCTCGGCGTCGGCGCTGTCGGGCAGCGCGAAGCGGCGTTCGAACGCGCCGTGGCGGCGCTCGATGCGCGACAGGCGCTGGCCTTCCAGCGGTTCCGGGGCGCGGCGCTCGCCCTTGATCGACAGCACGCCCTTGTCCATCTGCACCTCGATCGAGGCCGGGTCCACGCCCGGCAGGTCGGCGTGCAGCACGAACTGCGCGTCGTGTTCGCGGATGTCCACGGCCGGCAGCCAGGCGCCTGCCGCCGCGGCGTCGCCCGGCATGTCCAGCAACGGGGCGAGCAGATGGCGGATATCGGACTGGGTCGGCCACTGGCGGTAACGTACGATGCTCATCATCTCCTCCTGCAAGGATGCGGGCGGGCGGCCGGAATGGCGCCCTGGCGCCCATGCACGGGAAATGCTGCGTGAAGGCCGCGCTTTCAAGCCGTTGACGCGGCCCTCAACCCCCGCTCACTAAACTTCGATTCAGACTCTGGAGAAGCCCATGACCATCCACGTCGGCGACCGCATCCCGGAAGTGACCCTCAAGCGCATCCGCGAGGGCATGGAAACCATCGACACGCAGGCGCTGTTCGATGGCCGCAAGGCGGTGCTGTTCGCGGTGCCCGGTGCGTTCACCCCGACCTGCTCGGCGCGCCACCTGCCCGGCTACGTCGAGCGCTTCGAGCAGTTCCGCAGCCGCGGCATCGACGTGTTCTGCATGGCGGTGAACGACCCGTTCGTGATGCAGGCCTGGGGCAAGGCGCAGTCGGTGCCGGACGGGCTGCTGATGCTGTCCGACGGCAATGGCGACCTCACCCGTGCGCTGGGCCTGGAGATGGACGCCAGCGGCTCGGGCATGGGCATGCGTTCGCGCCGTTTCGCGCTGTACGTGGACAACGGCATCGTGCGCGCGGTGCACGTGGAGGAGCCCGGCAATTTCGAGGTGTCCTCGGCCGATTACGTACTGGCCCACCTCCCGGAGTAGCGATTCCCTTCCACCAAGGAGCACGCCCGCCATGAGCAAGCAGCCCGCCAGCAAGAAGGCCACGGCCGTCCCGGCCAGCGGCATCAGCGACCGCAAGACCCTGCGCGCCAACGCGCGCAGGAGCATCGAGGACGGCGCGATCACGCCGAGCTATGCCGCCGACCGCAAGATGGTGATCAAGCTGCTCAACGACGCGCTGGCCACCGAGTGGGTGTGCGTGCTGCGCTACTACCGCCACTACTACATGGCCAAGGGCATGCTCGCCGATGCGGTGAAGGCCGAGTTCCTGGAGCATGCGCAGCAGGAGCAGGCGCACGCCGGCATGCTGGCCGAGCGCATCGTGCAGCTCGGCGGCGAGCCGGACTTCAACCCGGACACCCTCACCGCCCGCGCCCACGCCGAGTACAAGGAAGGCGGCAACCTGCGCGACATGGTGCGCGAGAACCTGATCGCCGAGCGCATCGCCATCGACAGTTACCGCGAGATGATCAACTTCGTCGGCGACAAGGACACCACCACCAAGCGCATCCTCGAGCAGATCCTGGCGCAGGAAGAGGAACACGCCGACGACTTCGCCGACCTGCTCGACGGCTGGATCGGCGAGTAACCGTGAGGGCGGACGGCTGAACGCCGTCCGCCACGCCACGCTGGCCTCAGCCTCAGCCTCAGCCTCAGACCAAGTCCCGACCTCAGCCTCGGCCGCGCACGACCGCATTGGGCGCGCGTGCCGGCAGCGGCGCGCTCAATGCGCCACGCGGAAGCGGATGCGGGTCCAGGCGCCGTCCGCGGCCAGCGCGGTGAGGCTGTGCTCGCCGGGTTCGTCGAAATCGCGCACGAAGCTGCGCGCGCCCTCGGTCTGCGCGATCCAGCGCCCGTCCAGCAGCCACTGCACCGTCGCCTCGCTGCCGACCGCCCGCAGCTGCAGCCGCGGCCCATGCGTGGCGCCGGGCGCACGCGCCAGCGTGGCGCGGTCGGTGAGGCCGTCGATATGCAGCGCCGCAGCATGGCCGCGGCCGTCGTCCGGGCAATCCGGCGCCAGCGGCGGCAGTTGTTGCGCCTTCCGCTGCGCCTGCGACAGCCATGGCGAGGCCAGCGCCGGCCAGCGCGCCACCTCGCGCGCCTGCCGCTGCGGGTGGCCGTCGCAGCCGGCCGACAGGCGCTGGCCGCTGCGCGCATCCACCTCGAAGCGCACCTGCCCGGACTGCCACAGCCGCGCATCGCGCTCGGCGAAGGTCGGCGGCACGGTGCCGTCCAGCGCCAGCGCCTGCAGTCGCCGCTGGCACAGCGCCGGCGGCGTGGCGGCCGCGGCCAGGCCCAGCGGCCAGCACACGTCCACCGCGCCGACGCTGGCCGGCATCGGCGGTGCGTCGCCGTCGCCGGGCTGGCGCGGCAGGCTGTCGATCACCTCGAACATCAGCGGCAGCGCGGTCACCGCACCGTACTGGCCGGGCAACGGCGTGCCATCCGGGCGCCCGACCCAGACGCCGACGGTGTAGCGGCGGGTACTGCCGATCGCCCAGGCGTCGCGGTAGCCGTAGCTGGTGCCGGTCTTCCATGCCACCGGCGGGCGGCTGCCGGTGTCGAAGGTGCCCAGGCCGTAGCCGGGGCGCGGGTTGGACTGCAGGATGTCGCGCACGATCCACGCCGCGCCCGGCGACACCAGCCGGCGTTCGATCCGCGGGGCGTCGGGGGTGTAGCGCACGCGCCCGGCGATGCCCTGCCGGTTGAGCGCGGCGAAGGCGCCGACCAGGTCCTCCAGGCGCGCGCCGGTGCCGCCCAGGATCAGCGCCAGGTTGGGCTGCACCCCGTGCGGGAAGCGCAGCTTGATGCCGGCATTGCCCAGCCGCGCGGCGAAGCGCGACGGGCCGACGCGGTCGAGCAGATCCACCGCCGGTACGTTCAGCGACAGCCGCAGCGCGGTGGCCGCGCCGACCGGGCCGTTGAACGCGGCGTCGAAGTTGCCGGGGCGGTAGCCGCCGAAGCTCTGCGGCGCATCGACCAGCAGGCTTTCGGAATGGATCAGCCCGTCGTCCAGCGCCATGCCGTACAGGAACGGCTTGAGCGTGGAGCCGGGCGAGCGCCAGGCCTGCACCATGTCCACGTGGCCCAGCCGCGCCTTGTCGCCGAACGCCACCGAGCCGACATAGGCGCGCGCCTCCAGCGAGGCGTTGTCCATCACCAGCAGCGCGGCGGAGGTGCGCTCGGGCAACTGCGAGAAATACGCGGCCACGCGCTCTTCCAGGGTGCGCTGCAGGCCGCTGTCCAGGGTGGTCTGGATGTGCGCCGCGCGCGGTTGCGCACTGCGCAGCCGCTGCGCCAGCAGGGCCGCGTGCAGCGGTTGCTGCAGCGAACGCGCGACCACCGGCTCGATGCGCGCGTCGGCCACCGCTTCGTCCGACCAGGCGCCCAGTTCGGCCATGCGCGCCAGCACCTTGTCGCGGGCGCGGCGCGCGGCCTCGGGATGGCGGTCCGGGCGCAGCCGGCTCGGCGACTGCGGCAGCACCGCCAGCAATGCCGCCTCGGCATGCGACAGCCGCGCCGCCGGCTTGCCCAGGTAGGCCCAGCTGGCCGCCTCCACGCCTTCGATGGTGCCGCCGTAGGGCGCCCGTTCCAGGTACAGGCCCAGGATCTGCGCCTTGTCCAGGTGTACTTCCAGCTGCAGCGCGCGCAGCAGCTGCTTGGCCTTGCCCCATGGCGTGCGCGTGTGCGGATCGAGGATGCGCGCCACCTGCATGGTCAGGGTGGAGCCGCCGGAGACGATGCGGCGCTCGGCCAGCATCTGCCTGCCGGCGCGCAGCAGCGCCCACGGGTTGACGCCCGGATGGCGCCAGAACCAGCGGTCCTCGTAGGTCAGCAGCGCCTGCAGGTACAGCGGCGACACGCTGCGCGCGTCGGCCGGGTAACGCCACACGCCCTGCGCATCGGCGAAGGCGCGCAGCGGCGTGCCGTCGCCGGCCACCACCAGGGTGCCGGTGTCGCGGGATCGTGGCAGCGGTGGCGGGAACGCAAGGTCGAGCACCAGCAGCAACGACAGCACCGCCACCGTGCCCCAGCGCAGCCACGGCAGCAGGTACCGCAGCCAGCGCCGCAGGCGCCCGCGCGGCGGGCGCATTGCCGGATCAGTGCCGCGCCCGGGTCCGGCGCCGGCGGCGCTCACGCCAGGAGCGGGGCCGGCGGGGGCCTGTGTGCGTGGTGTAGCGCTCGCCATCCATCGTCCATTCGTTGCAGCGCGGGCGCGTGCGGTGGCACGCGCCCGCGGTAATTGTCACGGCTGCACGACGGTGATCGTGGTCGGGTTGGACCGGCCCACGCCGCGCAGCTCGGGACGGTACATGTCCTCGGCCAGCGGCGGCGGCACGGTGTAGGTGCCCGGGGTGACCGCGCGCACCAGGTAGAACACCCGCGCGGTGCTGCCGCGCGACAGGTTCAGCGCCGCCACGTAGCGGTCGTCGCGGAACTCCTCGTGGCGGGCATCGGCGGCGCCGGCGCGGTCGTTGATCTGGATGCCGTCCACCACCACGTCGGCCCACTGCCGGGCATCGCCGAGGTTGAAGTTCTCGATCTCCAGGCCGGCCGGCAGCAGGTCGGTCAGCAGCGCGTCGGGCATGGCGGTGTTGGCGGTGACGCTCAGGCGCACGATCAGCGCCTCGCCCTCCTTCAGCGGCCGCGGGGTCCACGGCTTGCCGTCGGTGGTGAACCAGGCGCGCTCGATGCCGATCACGCTGTTGTCCGGCGCCGGTGCCTGCCGCGGGATGCCGGCTACTTCCAGGCTGGCGAACATCGGCGCCTGGCCCTGCGGGGTGAAGCGCACGCCCTGCGCCAGCTGCGTGGCGTCGAACACCCGCGCGAACAGCTTGCGCGCGTCGATGGCTTCGCGCGCCTGGCCGACCGCCAGCTCGCCGGACACCTGCTTCTTCTGGTCGACCATCAGCGCCTTGCCGAGCCGCGCCAGCGCCACCTGCTCCTGGGTGCTCAGCCACAGCCAGCCGCCGTTGCGGCGCGCGTCCAGCTCGCGGCCCAGACTGACCGCGCGCGCGTCGTACTCGGGCTTGGCCAGGCCGCGCTCGTGCAGCAGCGCGATCATCAGCGCGTCGTCGCGCAGCGGGCTGCCATAGTCGCCGAAATACGCCGGGCGGTCCTTGCCGGCCATGCCGAAGCCGGCGGCGATGGCGGCCTGGCCGCGCTTGCCGTCGCCCTGCAGCGACAGCGCCGCGCCCAGGTGCACCAGCGACAAGCCGGTGGCGGCCTTGCCGCGCTCGTTGTCGTACAGCGCGCGCAGCGTGCCCAGCGGGGCGCGGTTGACCCGCGCCAGCACGTAGCCCGAATACGCCTGGTTGGCGAACTTCAGCGCATCGCGGCGCTCCTGCCCGTAGAACTGGTTGCCGCCGCTGAGCAGGTCCTCGCTGATCCGGTTCAACGCCTTCTGCAGCACGTTGTCCGGCACCGCGAAGCCGGCGTCCTTGGCATCGAGCAGGAACTCGGCGATGTACGGGGTCAGCGCCGGGTTGACGTAGTCGTCGTTGCCCCACATCGAGAAGTTGCCGTTGGCCACCTGCATCGAGGCCAGCCGCCCGAACGCGCCTTCCATGCGCTCGCGGCGGGCCTTGGCGTCCAGCCCGTCGGCGCCGAGCATGGCCGAGGTGGCCTGGTCCAGCAGCAGTGCCGCATAGCCCTTGCTGGTGGTCTGTTCGGCGCAGCCGTAGGGGTAGTTCAGCGCCCCCTGCAGGGCCGAGGCGAACGGGATCGGCGGCAGCGGGCTGACCAGCATGCGCGCGTTGACCGAACCGGCCATCAGCCCGCCGGCGAAGGCGCTGTCCAGGGTGACCGGCGCCAGCGGGTCGAGCGTGCGGGTCTGCGAGCGCAGCACCTGCGGCCAGGCCGCGCGCACCGGCAGGTCGTAGCGGCGGTCGACCTTGAAGCCGTTGCCGTCCACCCGCACCCGCACCTTGGCCACGGTGTAGCCCTCCTGCGCGGTGAGCGGGAAGCTCAGGGTCTGCTTGGCATCGGCGGCCAGCTGCAGCCGGCGCGCGGCCTCGCCGATCGCCAGCGGGCCCTCGCCATCCACGCGCACCGTGAACTCGCCGGGCTTGCCGGTGAAGTTCTGCACGTCCAGCGTCACCGTGCTGCGGTCGCCGGGGGCCATGACCCGCGGCATGCTGGCCTCGGCCAGGATCGGCGCGCGCACCACCGTTTCAACGTCGCGGTTGCCGTAGCGCGTATCCGAATACACCAGCGCCGACACCCGCAGCGTGCCGTTGAAATCCGGCACCGGCAGGGTGATGCGCGCATTGCCGCGGGCATCGAGCGCGACCGGGCCGGAGAACAGGTCCACGGTCTGCACCCGGGCGGTCGGGCGCCGCGCCTGCGGCAGCGCTTGCAGCGCCATGTCGCCGCCGAACTTGAGCTTGCCGCTGTTGCCCTCGAAGCTCTCGATCACGCGCCCGTAGATGTCGTAGGCGTCCACGCCCAGCCGGCGCTGCGCGAAGAAATGCGCGTTGGCATCGGGCACCGCGAAGCGGGTGATGTTGAGGATGCCCACGTCCACCGCCGAGACGGTGACGTGCGCCGGCTTGCCGGCCAGCTCCGGCGCGCTGACGGTGACCGTCATCGGCTGTTCGGGGCGCATCTGCTTCGGCGCCACCAGGCCGACCGCGATGCGGCGGTCGCGGCGGTCCATCGGCACGTGCGCCACGCCCACGGCGCGCGCCGGGGTGATCTTGCTGGACGCGCTGCCGCCGCGGAACACCAGGGCGGTGACGTACACGTCGTGCCGCTCCCAGTCCTCGGTGACCGGGATCTCGAAGGTGCTGCCCGGCTTGGCCTGGATGTCCTGCACGTAGAGCATGCGGTCGCTTTCGACCATCAGCACGCCACGCCCGGCATGCGGCGGGGTCAGGGTCACCTTCAGCGTGTCGCCGGCCTTGTAACCGGTCTTGTCCAGGGCCAGCTTGACCTTGTCCGGGCGCGCGTCGAGCCCGCGGTTGTCGTCGTTCCAGCTCCAGCCGGCGCGGAACGGGTAGCGCATGGTCAGCCCGGTGGCCGGGTCGAACACGTCCACCCGGTACTCGCCCCACTCCACCGGGAAATCGAACCGGGCGGCGGTGGCGCCGACGTCGAGGGTGCGGGTTTCCTTGTTCTCGAAGCGGCGGGTGAAATCGTAGTCCCAGCGGTTGTCGGTGAAGGTCCAGTGGTAGTCGCGCAGTTCGCGCACCAGGGTGACCTTGAGCCCCTTGGCCGGCTGCGGCTTGCCGTCGGCATCCACGCGCTGCAGCTCGAAACGCGCGTTGGCGTTGGCATCGGCGCCATCGGTGTCGCTGAACAGCGGGCGCACCGCGACCAGCGCCGGTGCCGGCCACAGCACGCGCTTGAGGGTGCGGGTGACGGTACGGCCACCGGTCTCGTAGACGCTGCCCGAGACCAGCGCCGCCACCGGCGTGCCCTTGCCGACCTCTTCCGGCAGGGCGATGTCCTGGCGCAGCCTGCCGTCCCTGGGCAGGGAGGTGTCGATCACGTCGTTGGCTTCGCGCGGCAAGCTCACGGTCGGGTCGCCGAAGAACCAGCCCGGCATCGATTCCAGCGGGTGCTGCTCCACCGCCACCGCCAGCTTGGCGGTGAAGCGGTTGCCATCGGCCGGCGCGCCGTACAGGTACGCGGCATCGGCCTGCAGCTTCAGCGGTTCGCCCGGCTTGAGCGTCTTCTGCGCGCTGTCCAGGTCCAGCTTCATGCGCTCGGGCAGGAATTCCTCGATGCGCAGGGTCAGGCCCTGCACCGCTTCCTTGCTGGCCGGGTCGGTACGGAACTCGACCTGCCAGCGGCCGGTCGGGGCCTCGGCCGGGATCGCCTGTTCGAAGCTGAAATAGCCCTGCGCGCCCGGCTGCAGGCGGGTTTCGCGGAACACCTTGCCGTCGGGCTGCTTGAGCCGCAGGAACACCGGCTGCGCGCCCTTGTCCGGGCCGGCGACCGGCTTGCCGTCGTTGTCGCGCAGCAGCGCCGATACGCGCACCGTCTCGCCGGGGCGGTACAGGTCGCGGCCGGACCAGGCGAACACGTCGAACCACGCGTTCTGGCGCCCGGCCACGGCGAACTCGCTCAGGTCCAGCGCCGGCTGGTTGAACGGCAGCAGGGTGGTGTCGGCACCGCTGGTGGCCACCAGCACGTGCGATGCGTCCAGGGTGTAGTTCAGCAGCGCGTTGCCGTTGGCATCGGTCTGGCCCTTGAGGATGGTCTCGCCCTTACCGTCGAGCACCCGCAGCTCGACCTTCTTCAGCGGCGCCCCCGAGGCCAGCGAGGCGGTGTGCACGAACAACTGCTCCTTGTAGGCGCGGGTGTGCAGGCCGATGTCGCTGACGGTGAAGAACGCGGTGTCGTACTCGCCCTCGAACCGGCCGGCGCGCTTCATCACCGCGAAGTACAGGCCCGGCTGCTGCAGCTCGCGGATCTCCTGGATCGGCAGGTAGGTCAGCACCCGTTCGTTGGGCTTGCCGCCGAGCACGAAGCGGTTCAGGTAGACCGGCTCGGCCAGCTGCGAGATCGGCGTGTGCTCGCCGTATTCGCTGTCCAGTTCCCAGCTGCCGCGACGGCCGCCGCGCTGGTACTGGCTGAAGAAGGTGGGCAGGTTCTTCTCGCCCACGCGCAGGAACTCGACGTCCACTTCCGGCACGTTGACCGACACCACCGGCAGGCCGCGGCTCTCGCGCGCCGGCAGCACGCTGCCCTGCGAGGCGAAGCCGGCGGCCGGCTTCAGTTCACCGGTGAACACCTGCTGGCGCACTTCGCGGCCCAGGCGGCTGCCGTCGGCGGCGAGCAGGTCGGCCGACACGACCAGGGTGTAGTCCCGGGCCGCCTCGACGTAGGGATAGCGCAGGGTCCTGCCGTCATCGGACAGCGACCAGCTGCTGTCCTCGGTGCCGACCTTCTCCTCGAAGCGCAGCAGCTTGTCGAAGTCCTGGGTGCCGACCAGCGGCTGCGAGAACTCCACCGCCAGCGACAGCCCGTCGCCACCCTTCTGGTCGGGCCACACGCGCACCAGCGCGAAGCCCTTGACCTCGTCGCGCTTGGCCTGGATCGCCTCGCCGCTGGCGCCGGGCAGCTGCCCGGTCTCGTTGCGCTTGCAGCCGGCCAGCACCACCAGCGCCACCAGCGCGGCGGCGCCCCAGCGCATGTGCTTCCACTTCCTGTTGCCCATGGCGTTCTCCTGCAGACGCGGCGAGTATAGCCGCCGCCCGGGAACACCTCGTGTGCGCGACGGCACGCCCGCTGCGGCGTACCGGCTGCGCCCGGCCCCTTCAGAGCGTGTCGCCGGGCACCCGCACCGCACCGTCCATCAGTACCCGCGCCGAGCGCGACATCACCGCCTTGGTCACGACCCACTGGCCATCGACGCTGGCTACCGCCGCGCCCACCCGCAGGGTGCCGGAGGGGTGGCCGAAGCGCACCGCCTCGCGCAGGCCGCCACCGGCGGCGCTGTTGACCAGCGTGCCCGGCACCGCCGCGGCGGTGGCGATGGCGACCGAGGCGGTGCCCATCATCGCGTGGTGCAGCTTGCCCATCGACATGGCGCGCACGTTGAGGTCGATGTCGGCGGCGGCGACGTGCTTGCCGCTGGAGGCGACATAGTCCCTGGCTGGCGCCACGAACGCGACCTTGGGCGTGTGCTGGCGGGTGGCCGCGTCCTCCGGCGCCCGGATCAGGCCCATGCGCAGCGCGCCGGCCACGCGGATGGCCTCGAGCCTGGCGAGCGCGGCCTTGTCCTCGTTGATCGCCGGCTGCAGCTCGGTGCCGTCGTAGCCGATGGCCGCGGCATCGACGAACACGGTGGGAATGCCGGCGGTGATCATCGTCGCCTTGAGCGTACCGACACCCGGCACCTGCAGGTCGTCCACCAGATTGCCGGTGGGGAACATGGAGCCGCCGTCGCCTTCGTCGTCGGACGGATCGATGAACTCCAGCACGATCTCCGCCGCCGGGAAGGTCACCCCGTCCAGTTCGAAATCGCCGGTTTCCTGCACCTGCCCGTCGCGCACCGGCACGTGCACGATGATGGTCTTGCCGATGTTGGCCTGCCACACCCGCACCGCCACGGTGCCGTCGCGCGGGATGCGCGCGGCCGGGACGAAACCGTTGGCGATGGCGAACGGCCCCACCGCGGTGCTGAGGTTGCCGCAGTTGCCCGACCAGTCGACGAACGCGCTGTCGATGGAAACCTGGCCGTACAGGTAGTCGACGTCGTGGTCCGGCACCGAGGCCGGGGCGATGATCACGCACTTGCTGGTGCTCGACGTCGCCCCGCCCATGCCGTCGGTCTGCTTGCCGTACGGATCGGGCGAGCCGATCACCCGCAGCAGCAGCGCGTCGCGCGCCGGGCCGGGCACCTGCGCCGCTTCCGGCAGGTCCTGCAGGCGGAAGAACACGCCCTTGCTGGTGCCGCCGCGCATGTAGGTGGCGGGAATGCGGAGTTGCGGGAGAAATGCCATGGAACGGTTCCTTGCAATGAAAGACGGCCCGTTGCCGGGCCGTCGGGGGTATCAGGCCACCCGGGCGCCTTCCAGGAAATCCTGGGCGAAGCGCTGCAGCACGCCGCCGGCCTCGTAGATGGCCACTTCCTCGTCGCTGTCCAGGCGGCAGGTCACCGGCACCTCGACGGTGCTGCCGTCGCGGCGGTGGATCAGCAGGGTCAGGTCGGCGCGCGGGGTGCGCTGCCCGACCACGTCGAAGGTCTCGGTGCCGTCGATGCCCAGGGTGTTGCGGTCGGTGCCCGGCTTGAACTCCAGCGGCAGCACGCCCATGCCGATCAGGTTGGTACGGTGGATGCGCTCGAAGCCCTCGGCGACGATCGCTTCCACGCCCGCCAGGCGCACGCCCTTGGCCGCCCAGTCGCGCGAGCTGCCCTGGCCGTAGTCGGCGCCGGCGATGATGATCAGCGGCTGCTTGCGCGCCATGTAGGTCTCGATCGCTTCCCACATGCGCATGACCTTGCCGTCCGGCTCCACCCGCGCCAGCGAGCCCTGCTTCACGCTGCCGTCGTCGTTGCGCACCATTTCGTTGAACAGCTTCGGGTTGGCGAAGGTGGCGCGCTGCGCGGTGAGGTGGTCGCCGCGGTGGGTGGCGTAGGAATTGAAGTCCTCTTCCGGCAGGCCCATCTTCGCCAGGTACTCGCCGGCGGCGCTGGAACGCAGGATCGCGTTGGACGGCGACAGGTGGTCGGTGGTGATGTTGTCCGGCAGCACCGCCAGCGGACGCATGCCGCGCAGCGTGCGCTCGCCGGCCAGCGCGCCCTCCCAGTACGGCGGGCGGCGGATGTAGGTGCTGCGCGGCCGCCAGTCATACAGCGGGCTGACCGGCGCGCCATGCTCGACGCGCACGTTGAACATCGGGTTGTAGACGCGACGGAACTGTTCCGGCTTGACCGCGGCCTTGACCACCGCGTCGATCTCGGCGTCCGACGGCCAGATGTCCTTCAGCCGCACGGCGTTGCCGTCGGCGTCCACGCCCAGCACGTCCTTCTCGATGTCGAAGCGCACGGTACCGGCGATGGCGTAGGCGATCACCAGCGGCGGCGAGGCCAGGAACGCCTGCTTGGCGTACGGGTGGATGCGGCCGTCGAAATTGCGGTTGCCCGACAGCACGGCGGTGGCGTACAGGTCGCGGTCGATGATCTCCTGCTGGATCTTCGGGTCCAGCGCGCCGCTCATGCCGTTGCAGGTGGTGCAGGCGAAGGCGACGATGCCGAAGCCCAGCTTTTCCAGCTCCGGCAGCAGGCCGGCCTCCTCCAGGTACAGCTGCACCGCCTTGGAACCGGGCGCCAGCGACGACTTCACCCACGGCTTGCGCACCAGCCCGCGCGCGTTGGCGTTGCGCGCCAGCAGGCCGGCGGCGATCACGTTGCGCGGGTTGGAGGTGTTGGTGCAGCTGGTGATGGCGGCGATGATCACCGCGCCGTCGGGCATCAGCCCCTGGGCTTCCTCGCCCTTGCCGCTTTCCAGCTTGGCCTCGTCGGCGATGCCGCGCTCGGCCAGGTCGGACACCGGCAGGCGCCGGTGCGGGTTGCTCGGGCCGGCCATGTTGCGCACGACCGTGGACAGGTCGAACTCGAGCACGCGCTCGTACTGCGCGGTGGCCAGCGCGTCGGCCCACAGCCCGGTGGTGCGGGCGTAGTTCTCCACCAGCGCCACCTGGGCTTCCTCGCGGCCGGTGAGGCGCAGGTAGTCCAGGGTCTGCTGGTCGATGTAGAACATCGCCGCGGTCGCGCCGTATTCCGGGCACATGTTGGAGATGGTGGCGCGGTCGCCGATGGTCAGCGCCGCGGCGCCTTCGCCGAAGAATTCGAGGTAGGCCCCGACCACGCGCTCTTTGCGCAGGAACTCGGTCAGCGCCAGCACCACGTCGGTGGCGGTGATGCCCGGCTGCGGCCTGCCGCCGAGCCTGACGCCGACGATGTCCGGCAGGCGCATCCACGAGGCGCGGCCGAGCATCACGTTCTCGGCCTCCAGGCCGCCGACGCCGATGGCGATCACGCCCAGCGCATCGACGTGCGGGGTGTGGCTGTCGGTGCCGACGCAGGTGTCCGGGAACGCCACCCCGTCCTGCACGTAGACCACCGGCGACATCTTCTCCAGGTTGATCTGGTGCATGATGCCGTTGCCCGGCGGGATCACGTCCACGTTCTCGAAGGCCTGCTTGGTCCAGTCGATGAAGTGGAAGCGGTCTTCGTTGCGGCGGTCCTCGATGGCGCGGTTCTTGGCGAACGCGTCCGGGTCGAAGCCGCCGCACTCCACCGCCAGCGAGTGGTCGACGATCAGCTGCACCGGCACCACCGGGTTGACCTTGGCCGGGTCGCCGCCCTTCTCGGCGATGGCGTCGCGCAGGCCGGCCAGGTCCACCAGCGCGGTCTGGCCGAGGATGTCGTGGCACACCACGCGCGCCGGGAACCACGGGAAATCCAGGTCGCGGCGGCGCTCGACCAGCTGCCTAAGCGAATCGGCCAGGGTGGCCGGATCGCAGCGGCGCACCAGGTTCTCGGCCAGCACGCGCGAGGTGTACGGCAAGGTGGCGTAGGCGCCGGGGGCGATGGCATCGACCGCCTCGCGGGCGTCGAAGTAGTCCAGCGCGGTGCCGGGAAGTTGCTTGCGGTGATCGGTGTTCATGGCTGGCCTGTGGGTCGGGTGGCTTGCGTGGGGGGCGGCAGCGACACGCCCGTGCTTCGCGGTGATCGCCGGGGTGCCGGCGGGGAGCGGACAGGGCCCGCTCCCGGGGAATGGCGACGCCCCCTCCCCGCAGGGGGGAGAGGGCGCGGGCGCGTCAGCCGCGCTGGTCCAGCGGCACGAAGGCCTGGTCTTCCGGACCGGTGTAGTTGGCGCTGGGGCGGATGATCTTGCCGTCGATGCGCTGTTCGATGATGTGCGCGCTCCAGCCGGCGGTGCGGGCGATCACGAACAGCGGGGTGAACATCGCGGTCGGCACGCCCATCATGTGGTAGCTGACGGCGCTGAACCAGTCCAGGTTCGGGAACATCTTCTTGATGTCCCACATCACCGTTTCCAGGCGCTCGGCGATGTCGTACATCTTCAGGTTCTGCTGTTCGGCCGACAGCTCGCGCGCCACGTCCTTGATCACCTTGTTGCGCGGATCGGACACGGTGTAGACCGGGTGGCCGAAGCCGATCACCACTTCCTTGCGCTCCACCCGCGCCTTGATGTCGGCCTCGGCCTCGTCCGGCGTCTCGTAGCGCTTCTGCACCTCGAACGCGACCTCGTTGGCGCCGCCGTGCTTGGGCCCGCGCAGCGCGCCGATGCCGCCGGTGATGGCGCTGTACATGTCGCTGCCGGTGCCGGCGATGACGCGGCAGGCGAAGGTGGAGGCGTTGAACTCATGCTCGGCGTACAGGATCAGCGAGGTGTGCATCGCCTTGACCCAGGACGCGCGCGGCTGCTCGCCGTGCAGCAGGTGCAGGAAGTGGCCGCCGATGGAGTCGTCGTCGGTCTCCACGTCGATGGCGCGGCCGTTGTGGCTCCAGTGGTACCAGTACAGCAGCATCGAGCCGAGGCAGGCCATCAGCTTGTCGGCGATGTCGCGCGCACCCGGGTGGTTGTGGTCGTCCTTCTCCGGCGACACGCAGCCGAGCACCGACACGCCGGTGCGCATCACGTCCATCGGGTGCGCCGACGGCGGCAGTTCCTCGAGCGCGGCCTTGACCGCGGCGGGGATGCCGCGCAGCGCCTTCAGCTTGGCCTTGTAGGCGCGCAGCTCGGCCTTGTTCGGCAGCTTGCCGTGCACCAGCAGGTGGGCGATCTCCTCGAACTCGCTGGTGTTGGCCAGGTCCAGGATGTCGTAGCCGCGGTAGTGCAGGTCGTTGCCGCTGCGGCCGACGGTGCACAGCGCGGTGTTGCCGGCGGCGGTGCCGGACAGGGCGACGGACTTCTTGGGCTTGAAGCCGGGCGTGGCGGTGGTCTGTTCTGACATGGTCTTCTGCCTTTCGAGGGAAGGTTTACGGTTGTTTCTGCGGGTCGCCAGCGGGGGCCGCGGTGGCGCATTCCAGCAGTCGCTGCAGCATTTCGATCTGGCGGTTCTGCTGTTCGACCAGCAGCGCCCATTCGTGGGAGCGGAGTACGTCCAGCTTCTCGTGGATCTGCAGCACTTCCAGCTCCGCTTTCACGTTGACCTGGTAGTCGTTCTCGGCACGCATGCGGTCCACCGCCGCCTGCCGGTTCTGGCTCATCATGATGATCGGCGCCTGCACCGCGGCCAGGCACGACAGCACCAGGTTGAGCAGGATGTAGGGGTACGGGTCGAACGCCCTGGCCAACAGGAAGGTGTTGACCACCATCCACACCACCAGCACCACGCCGAAGCACATGATGAAGGTCCAGCTGCCGCCGACCTCGGCGACGCGGTCGGCGACCCGCTCGCCCAGCGTGCGCGACTCGTGCAGCTCGCGGCGCACGTTGCGCGAGACCCGCCCGCCGGAGATGAAGCGTTCGACCACCACCCGTTCCTCGGGCGTCAGCTGCTCCAGGTCGCGTTGCAGCAGGCGCCGCGCGGCTTCGCGGCGGTCGACACGGGTGCGGTGGGAGGACGGGGTCGCCATGGCAGGTATCAGGTGGCCGCAGGAACGGCCATCATGCGCCCTTCTGCGCGAATACCTTGTCCAGCTGCGCTTCGAAGGCGTGGTAGCCGATGCGGTCGTACAGCTCGTCGCGGGTCTGCATGGCATCGACCACGTTGCGCTGGTGGCCGTCGCGGCGGATCGCCTCGTACACGTTCTCGGCGGCCTTGTTGGCGGCACGGAACGCCGACAGCGGGAACAGCTGGATGGCGACGCCGGCCGAGGCCAGCTCGTCGCGGCTGAACAGCGGGGTCTTGCCGAACTCGGTGATGTTGGCCAGCACCGGCACCTTCACCGCGTCGACGAAACGGCGGTAGGTGTCCAGGTCGTAGGCGGCCTCGGCGAAGATGCCGTCGGCACCGGCCTCGACGCAGGCGATGGCGCGCTCGATGGCCGCCTCCACGCCTTCCATCTGGATGGCGTCGGTGCGGGCGATCAGGAAGAAGCCCGGGTCGGTCTTGGCATCGGCCGCGGCCTTGACCCGGTCGACCATCTCGCCCTGCGACACGATTTCCTTGCCCGGGCGGTGGCCGCAGCGCTTGGCGCCGACCTGGTCCTCGATGTGGCAGGCGGCGGCACCGGCCTTGATCAGCGACTTCACCGTGCGCGCGATGTTGAACGCGCTCGGGCCGAAGCCGGTGTCGATGTCCACCAGCAGCGGCAGGTCGCACACGTCGGTGATGCGGCGCACGTCGATCAACACGTCTTCCAGGGTGTTGATGCCCAGGTCCGGCAGCCCCAGCGAGCCGGCCGCGACGCCGCCGCCGGACAGGTAGATGGCCTTGTAGCCGGCGCGCTTGGCGAGCAGCGCGTGGTTGGCGTTGATCGCACCGATCACCTGCAGGGGCTTTTCGGCGGCCAGGGCGGCGCGGAACGCGGCGCCGGCGGAGGAAACGGACATGGCGGGACTCCTGGTATGGCGGCGGCGAAAGCGCCGTTCCGCGATGGCGCACAATCTGGCACCATCCAAACCATTGATCAATCTTGATTCAAACAATCAACATATCGAACGCCATGACCGAGCCCGCCGCCCCCGAACTGATCCCCGCCAGCGATGCCTGCGCCCTGCTCGGGATCAGCCCGGCCACGCTGTACGCCTATGTCAGCCGCGGCCAGCTCAGCTCGCGGCCCGGGCCGGACCCGCGCAGCCGCGTCTACCTGCGCGCCGAGGTGGAACGGCTGGCGCAGCGCAAGCGCGCCGGCCGCGGCGCGGAACGCGGCGCGGCGCAGAGCCTGGACCGTGGCCTGCCGGTGCTGGAAACGCGGATCTCGCTGATCCGCCCGGACGGCCCGTACTACCGCGGCCGTTCGGCGGTGGCGGCGGCGCGCGCCGGCGCCACCCTGGAGGACATCGCGCGGCTGCTGTGGGAATGCGAGGAACAGGACCCGTTCGCCGCGGCGCCGCCGCCGGCCTGGCCGCCGCGGGTGGCGGCGCTGGCGCTGGATACCGGCCTGCCGCCGCTGGAGCGCACCATGGCCTGCATTCCGCTGCTGGCGCTGGAGCAGCGGCAGTCGCTCAACGCCGCCGCGCCGGTGCGGCGCGAGGTGGCGGCGATGCTGCTGCGGCAGAACGCCGCGCTGCTGGTCGGCGTCCAGCCCGATGCGCGGCCGGTGCACCGCCTGCTGGCCGATGCGTGGCGGCCCGGCGATGCCGGCTTCGCCGAACTGGTGCGCTCGGCACTGGTGCTGTGCGCCGACCACGAGCTGAACGTCTCGGCATTCGCCGCGCGCGTGGTCGCCTCCACCGGCGCGCACCTGCACGCCACCGTCAGCGCCGGCCTGGCCGCGCTGTCCGGGCCGCGCCACGGCGGCGCCACCGCGCGCGCGCATGCGCTGCTGCTCGATGCCGAGGCCAGCGGCGCGCCGGCCGCGTTCATCGCCGAACGCTGGCGCCGCGGCGACGAACTGCCCGGCTTCAACCACCTGCTCTATCCCGACGGCGACCCGCGCGGCACCGAGGTGCTGCGCCAGCTGCGCGAACTGTGCGGCGAACAGCCGCGCATGCGCCACGTCGAAGCGGTACTGGCCGCCACCGCCGAGCACAGCGGCCAGCACCCGAACATCGACGGCCTGCTGGCGGCGATCTGCTACGTGCACGGCCTGCCCGGCGCGCACGCGCTGGTGATGTTCGCCGCCGCGCGCCTGACCGGCTGGCTGGCGCACGCGCTGGAGCAGCAGGCGCTGGGCACCCTGATCCGACCGCGCGCACGCTACACCGGGCTGGCGCCTGGGCGCTGACCCCGGCGCCCAGGCATGCATCGGGCTCATGCCTGCCGCAGCTTATTCGCGTTGGTCGCCGCGGCGCGGGCTGCCTATGCTGCGGCACCTGTTGCCCCATGCCGATGCCAGCCATGCGCCCAGCCCTGCGGCGGCCCTGCCGCCTTGCCACACCCGTCCTCGGCCTCGTCCTGCTGGCGGCCTGCCACGCCCCGCAGGACGCCACGCCGGCCACTGCAGTCGCCACGCCCGTGCCTGCCGCACGTGCGCCCTCCGCAACCCGCGGCACCGACGTGCCGGCCTGCGCGGCCAGCGACAGCGCCATGGACGGCTGGAACGAGCGCGCGCCGCCGCGCCGCATCTTCGGCAACACCTGGTACGTGGGCACCTGCGGCCTGACCGCCCTGCTGGTCACCTCCGATCAGGGCCACATCCTCATCGATGGCGCCACCGCACCGGCCGGACCGTTGATCGACGCCAACATCCGCGCCCTGGGCTTCGACCCCGGCGACGTGAAGTACCTGCTCAACTCGCATGAACACCATGACCATGCGGCGGGCCTGGCCTACCTGCAGGGCGTGACCGGGGCGCCATTGCTGGCGCGCGCGCCGGCCGTCCACACCCTGCATACCGGGGTGAGCGGGCGCAGCGATCCGCAGCAGCTGGAGTTCAAGACCGGCTTTCCGGCGGTACCGGTGGTGCGCGCGCTCGACGATGGCCAGCCGGTGCGGGTCGGCGCCCTGGTCCTCACCCCGCACGCGACCCCCGGGCACACCCCCGGCGGCACCAGCTGGACCTGGCGCGCCTGCGAGGGCACGCGCTGCCTGGACATGGCCTATACCGACAGCGTCAGCGCGCTCTCCGACCGGGAGTACCGCTACGGCGATCATCCGGCGATGGTCGCCGCCTTCCGCCGCGGCCTGGACACCCTCGCCGCCCTGCCCTGCGACATCCAGATCACCCCGCACCCGCTGGCCAGCAACCTGTTCGCGCGCATGCAGGGCAGCGATGGTGCGCCGCTGGTCGATTCCGGCGCCTGCCGCCGCTACGCCGACGCGGGCCGCGCCAACCTGGAAACACGGCTCGCGGCCGAGCGCGCCGGCAGCCTGCCCTGAGCCCGGCCTGCGCGCCGCGCATCCGGCGGCGGCGCGCTCACGCGCGGTGGGCGCACGCCAGTAGCTGCCACGACGCCGGGCACCCCTGCCGGCCCACGCCCGACAACGGCATGGGATCGCTGCCCGGCGGACGCGCTACCGCTGCGCCCAGCGCTGGATGATGGCGGCGATGGCCTGCACGCCATCGGTCAGTGCCGCCGGCCCCGGCTGCAGGATCAGCGGCGACTTGATCTCATGCAGCTCGCCGTCGCGCACCGCGCGGATCGCCGCCCAGCCCGGGCGTGCGGCCACGCGTTCGGGGCGGAACTTCTTGCCGCACCACGAACCGATGATGATTTCCGGGTCGCGCGCGATCACCGGCGCGCCATCGGCGAGGATCCGCGCCCTGGCCAGCGGCTCGCGCGACAGCTCGGGGAAGACGTCGATGCCACCGGCGATCTCCACCAGCTCCGCACCCCACTGGATGCCGGTGATGATCGGCTCGTCCCACTCCTCCACGTACACCCGTGGCCGCCGCGGCAGCCGCGCCGCCTGTGCGGCGATTGCGTCCAGCCCGCGCTGCAGTTCGCCGGCATAGGCGTCGGCGCGCGCGGCCACGCCGACCAGCGCGCCGAGCCGGCGGATGTAGTCGAGGATGCCGGCCACGCTGCGGTGGTTGGCGATCCACACCTCCACCCCGCGGCGGATCAGCTCGGCGGCGATGTCGGCCTGGATATCGGAGAATCCGATCGCCAGGTCCGGCCGCAGCGCGAGGATCTCCTCCACCTTGGCGCTGGTGAAGGCGCTGACCTTGGGTTTGTCGCGGCGCGCCTGCGGCGGGCGCACGGTGAAGCCGCTGATGCCGACGATGCGGTCCTGTTCGCCCAGTGCGTACAGGGTCTCGGTCGGCTCCTCGGTCAGGCAGACGATGCGGCGCGGTCCGCTCATGGCGTGGCGAACTCCAGCGCCTCGACGAACACCGCCGGGCTGTTCCACGGGTGATGCGCGGCGATGCCCTGGTCGAGCACGCGCTGCAGCCGCGCGCGGTCGCCCGCCACCCCGCGCGGAAGGCAGAACTCCAGCCGCACGCTCGGTTCGCTCACCAGCTCGCCGACCTCGCCCACCACGCTGGCGGTGCGGGGCAGCGCGCGGAACTGCTCACGCCCCGGCGCCGACTCCCACATGCCGTGGGCATAACCGCCGGCGGCCAGGTCGTCGACCGCGAGGATGCCGCGCTTGAGCGCCTGCAGGTGCGCCGGCGGCACGAACACGGTGACGCGGTAGACCGGGTGCAGGCGCAGGCCGCTCACGGATACAGCAGCCGCTTGCTCCAGGCACCGGCGGCATCGGCCTCGTAGCACCAGCGCTCGTGCAGGCGGAAGCTCACGCCGTACCAGAACTCGATGCGCTGCGGGACCACGCGGATGCCGCTCCAGCCATCCGGGCGCGGCACGTCGCGCCCCTCGAAGCGCGCCTCGAAGTTGCGCAGGCGCTCCTCGAACTCCTCGCGCGAACCCAGCGTCTGCGACTGCATCGAGGCCCACGCGCCGATCTGGCTCATGCGCGGGCGCGAGGCGAAATAGGCGTCGGCCTCGGCCGCGGACACCAGCTGCGCATCGCCGTCGATCCGCACCTGGATGCCGGCCGCGCGCAGGCTGCGCCACAGGAACAGCAGCGCCGCCTGGCGGTTGGCGTGCAGTTCGCGGCCCTTGCGGCTGTCCAGGTGGGTGTAGAACACGAAGCCGCGTTCGTCGAAGGCCTTGAGCAGCACGGTGCGCGCCGATGGCCGGCCATCGACGTCGGCCGTGGCCACGGTCATCGCGCCGGGCTCGATTTCATTGCTGGCCTTGGCCTCCTCGAACAACTCGGCGAAGGTCGAAAGCGCTTCTGCGTACAGATCGGTCATGGCTCCACTTCGTACGGCACGGGTTTGGGCTATTGTGGCGCCATGTCGTCCGTTCCGCACCGCTTCTCCGCACACCGCTTCCCGCAGGCCCTGGCCGCACAGGCGCTGGACGAGGCGCTGGCCAGCGGCGGCGACACCCCGGTACTGGCGATCAGCGGCCTGCAGGGCAGCGGCAAATCCACGCTGGCGGCACAGGTGGTGGAGCTGGCGCAGGCGCGCGGGCTGCGCGCCGCGGCGCTGTCGATCGACGATGTCTACCTGACCCGCGCCGAGCGCCAGCGCCTGGCCGGGCGCGTGCATCCGCTGCTGGCCACGCGCGGCCCGCCGGGCACGCACGACCTGCCGCTGGCGCTGGCAACGCTGGATGCGGCCCGCGCCGGCCGGCCATTCGCGCTGCCACGCTTCGACAAGCTCGCCGACGAGCGCGTGGCGCAGGCGCAGTGGCAGCCGGTCCAGCGCCTGGACCTGCTGGTGTTCGAAGGCTGGTTCCTGGGCACCCCACCGGAAACCGACGACGCCCTGCGCGCGCCGCTGAACGCGCTGGAGCGCGATGCCGATGCGGACGGCACCTGGCGGCGCTGGTGCAACCAGGCGCTGGCCGATGGCTACCCCGCGCTGTGGCAGCGCTGCGACCGGCTGTGGTTCCTGCAGCCCCCGGGCTTCTCGGTGGTGCCCAACTGGCGCTGGCAGCAGGAGCAGGCGCTGCAGCAGGCCGCGCCCGGGCGCACCGGCATGAACCGCGCGCAGGTCGAGCGGTTCGTGCAGTTCTACGAACGCGTCAGCCGGCAGGCGCTGCGCTGCCTGCCGGGCATCGCCGACCGCAGCATCGCGCTGGATGCGCAACGCCGCGTGCTGTAGCGCGGGCTACTGCACCAGGAACGTCACCCGCAGGTTGACCCGCCATTCGGTGATGTTGCCGTCGCCATCGGTGACCACCTTGGTCTCGTTGATCCATGCGCCCTGGATGCCCTTGACCGTCTCGGCCACCTTCTTCAGGCCACTGCGCACCGCGTCCTCGACGCTGGCGCTCGACGACGCGCTGACTTCGATGATTTTCGCCACTGCCATGTCCGCCTCCGTTGGTTGCACCACGAACCACTCGTGGTGCCCGCGAGCTTGGCTGCTACCGTGTTAACGCACCGACACGGTGCTAGCATCGACCGGCAATGAATCCCGCCCCCAACGTCATCCTGGTCGGCCCCATGGGCGCCGGCAAAACCTGCATCGGCCGCCGCCTGGCCGAGCGTTTCGGGCTGGAGTTCGTCGATGCCGACCAGGCCATCGTCGACGAGGTGGGTTCATCGATCCCGGCCATCTTCGAGAACGTCGGCGAGGCCGGTTTCCGCGCACACGAAAAGCGCGTGCTGGCCCGGCTGCTGGAGCGTGGCGGGCAGCTGGTCTCGACCGGCGGCGGCGCGGTGCTCGATGCCGACAACCGCCAGCGGATCCGCCAGCGTGGCTTCGTGGTGTGGCTGCGGGTGGGCGTGGCCTCGCAGCTGCAGCGCCTGCAGCGCGACAAGACCCGCCCGCTGCTGCAGCGCGAGGACCGCGAACAGGTGCTCGAAGCCATGGCCACGCTGCGCGATCCGCTGTACCGCGAGGTCGCCGACCTGGTCGTCGACACCGATCCCTATTCCCCCGCCGAGGCCACCGCACACCTGGTCGTGCGCCTGGCCGCGCAGTGGCAGAACCCGGAACTCCGCGCATGAGCCATGCCCCCCGCACCGTCGCCGTCGGCGGCGACTGCCCGTACCTGATCCACATCGGCCCCGGCCTGCTCGGCGTGGGCGAGCTGCTGGCCGGCGCCATCCGCGGCCGCCACGTGCTGCTGGTCAGCGACGACACCGTGGCGCCGCTGTACCTGGCGCGGGTGCGCGCCGCGCTGCTGCAGGCACGCCCGGACCTGGCGATCGGCCAGTACCTGATTCCCGCCGGCGAAGCATCCAAGACCCTGCACCACTTCGGCGGCGCGATCGACGCGCTGGCCACGCTCGGCGCCACCCGCGACGCCTGCGTGCTGGCGCTGGGCGGCGGCGTTGTCGGCGACCTGGCTGGCTTCGCCGCGGCCTGCTGGATGCGCGGCGTGGACTGCGTGCAGCTGCCCACCACCCTGCTGTCGATGGTGGACTCCTCGGTCGGCGGCAAGACCGCGGTGGACATCGCCCAGGGCAAGAACCTGGTCGGCGCGTTCCATCCGCCGCGCGCGGTGATCGCCGACACCGCCGCGCTGCGCACCCTGCCCGCGCGCGAACTGCGCGCCGGGCTGGCCGAGGTCATCAAGTACGGCTGCATCCGCGATCCGCTGTTCTTCCAGTGGCTGCAGGCCGAACGCGACGCGCTGCTGGCCGGCGACGATGCGGCGCTGGCGCAGGCCATCGCCCGCAGCTGCGAGCACAAGGCCGAAATCGTCGCGCGCGACCCGCTGGAAAAGGGTGAGCGCGCCCTGCTCAACCTCGGCCACACCTTCGGCCACGCCATCGAGACCGCGCAGGGCTACGGCGCGCCGGGCAACGACAACCTCAACCACGGCGAAGCGGTGGCGGTGGGCATGGTGCTGGCGGCGCGGCTGTCGGCCGCGCTGGGCATGGCCGGCGCCGATGCCGCCGACGGGCTGCGCGACCTGCTGCGGGCCTACGGCCTGCCGGTGGCGATCCCGGCCGGGCTCGACCCCGGGGCCCTGCTCGCGCACATGCGCCTGGACAAGAAGAACATCGCCGGGCGCCTGCGCCTGGTGCTGTGGCGCGGCGTCGGCCGGGCCGAAGTGGTGCCGGACGTGGACGAGGCGGCGGTGCTGGCGGTGCTGCGCGCCGGCTGACGCCGCGCCGGCGGCCGGCGCCGGCGTGGCAATGCCACCCGGCCCCGACGCGGCCGGCTACAATCAGCACCATGCGCGTCTACCTGCAGCAGCCGCCCAGCGGCAACGAATCCCCCCGCTACGTGCAGCTTTCGCTGTTGCCGGACCTGCTCGGCGGCTGGGAGCTGCTGCGCGAGACCGGGCAGACCGGCGGCCGCGCGCAGCTGCGCCGCGAGCTGTTCCTGCAGCAGGACGAAGCCCGCCACGCCTTCGAGAAGGCACGCGACGCGCAGATCAAGCGCGGTTTCCAGGTGGTGTTCGCCAGCGGCGAGCCGCACCCCTGACCGGCCCCGGCGCCGTGCGCGCCGCCCCGGCCCAACGGCCACGTTCCAAGGAGTTTTCCGTGACCAGCCCCCTTCGCAACGACCGCTTCCTGCGCGCCCTGCGCCGCGAGCCGGTGGACTGCACGCCCGTCTGGCTGATGCGCCAGGCCGGCCGCTACCTGCCGGAGTACCGCGCCACCCGCGCCCGCGCCGGCAGCTTCCTGGGGATGGCCAAGAACCCGGAGGTCGCCTGCGAGGTGACGCTGCAGCCGCTGCAGCGGTTCGACCTGGACGCGGCCATCCTGTTCTCCGACATCCTCACCGTGCCCGACGCGATGGGCCTGGGCCTGTACTTCGCCGAGGGCGAGGGCCCGAAGTTCCACCACCCGGTGCGCGACACCGCGGCCATCGCCCGGCTGGCGGTGCCGGACATGGAGACCGAGCTGGGCTACGTGATGGACGCGGTGCGGCTGATCCGTCGCGAGCTGGACGGCAAGGTGCCGCTGATCGGCTTCTCCGGCAGTCCGTGGACGCTGGCCTGCTACATGGTCGAGGGCGGCGGCAGCAAGGACTACGCGCGGATCAAGGCGATGGCGCTGAACGAACCGGCGGCGCTGCACCAGCTGCTGCGGGTGGTGACCGACGCGGTCGTCGCCTACCTGGCGGCGCAGCGCGCGGCCGGCGCGCAGGCGCTGCAGGTCTTCGACACCTGGGGCGGCGTGCTGTCGCCGGCGATGTACCGCGAATTCTCGCTGCCCTACCTGGCGCGCATCGCCCATGAGCTGGAGCGCGGCCAGGGCGCGCAGCGCACGCCGCTGATCCTGTTCGGCAAGGGTACCGGCCAGTACGTGGCCGAGCTGGCCGCCACCGGCGCCGAAGGCGTGGGCGTGGACTGGACCATCTCGCTGGAGGACGCCGCGCGCGCCACCGCCGGCAAGGTGGCGCTGCAGGGCAACCTGGACCCGACCACGCTGTATGGCGCGCCGGAGGCCATCGCCCGCGAGGCCGGCAAGGTGCTGGACAGCTATGCCGCCGGCAACGGCGGCTCGCGCGAGGGCCACGTGTTCAACCTGGGCCACGGCATGTCGCCGGACATGAACCCCGAGCATGTGGCGGTGCTGGTGGACGCCGTGCACCGGCTCAGCCGCCGCTGAGCGCTCCGGCCCGGGTGCGGCCCGGGCCGTCCCGATCCACACCCGGCGCCGCGCCCCGGTACCGGCGCGTGCGCGGTACCTGCACGCGCGGACCCGGACAATGGCGGCCCCGCCCCGGCCATGAGCGCGCCTGATGCCCACGCCCCCGTCCAGCCCCCTGCCCGCCGCTGATCCGCACAAGCCACTGCTGTGGCTGGTGTCGCTGGCGATCTTCATGCAGATGCTGGATTCGACCATCGTCAACACCGCGTTGCCGGCGATGGCGCGCAGCCTGGGCGAAAGCCCGCTGCAGATGCAGTCGGTGGTGTTCAGCTATGCGCTGGCGGTGGCCAGCTTCATCCCGGCCTCGGGCTGGATCGCCGACCGGGTCGGCACCCGGCGCACGTTCCTGGCGGCGATCGTGCTGTTCACCCTGGGCTCGCTGGCCTGCGCGCTGTCGCCGACGCTGCATTGGCTGGTGGCCGCGCGCGTGCTGCAGGGCATCGGCGGCGCGATGCTGCTGCCGGTGGGGCGGCTGGCGGTGATGCGCTCGGTGCCGCGCGAGCAGTTCCTGTCGGCGATGAGCTTCATCGCGATCCCGGCGCTGGTCGGTCCGCTGCTGGGCCCGACGCTGGGCGGCTGGCTGGTGCAGGCCGCATCGTGGCACTGGATCTTCCTGATCAACCTGCCGATCGGGCTGGCCGGGCTGTTGGCCGCGCTGCGGATCATGCCCGACCACTACGGCCAGGAACGGCATCATTTCGATCTGGCCGGCTACCTGATGCTGGCCTTCGGCATGGTCGCGCTGTCGCTGGCGCTGGATGGCGCCTCCGGCTTCGGCTCGGCGCATGCGCTGGTGCTGCTGCTGGCGGTGGTCGGCATCGCCGCACTGGCCGGCTACTGGCTGCACGCGGCCGGGCGCAGCGATGCGCTGTTCCCGCTGACCCTGTTCCGGATCGCCAGCTTCCGCATCGGCATCCTCGGCAACCTGTTCTCGCGCATCGGCAGCGGCGCCATGCCCCTGCTGATCCCGCTGCTGCTGCAGGTGGGCCTGGGCATGAACCCGATGGCGGCGGGCATGATGATGATCCCGGTGGCGCTGGCCGGCATGGCCGCCAAGCGCATGGCGGTGACCCTGGTGGAGCGTTTCGGCTACCGCCGCATCCTGATGATCAACACCGTGTGCGTGGGCCTGGCGATGGCCAGCTTCATGTTCGTCAGCGAACGACAGCCGCTGCCGCTGCAACTGCTGCAACTGGCATTGTTCGGCGCCTTCAATTCGATGCAGTTCACGGTGATGAACACGGTCACCCTGCGCGACCTCGATGCCGTGCAGGCCAGCAGCGGCAACAGCCTGCTGTCGATGGTGATGATGCTGGCCACCGGCTTCGGCGCAGCCGCCGCCGGCAGCCTGCTGTCCGCCTTCGGCACCCATCTCGGTGGCCACGGCGCCAGCGCCGCGCTGCACGCCACCTTCGTCTGCGTCGGCGCGATCACGCTCAGCTCGACCCTGGTGTTCTGGCAGTTGCCGGAAAACCGACCGCACCCGCGCGCGGTCGAGGAAGTGGTGGAGTAGTCAGTCCGCGGCCGGCGCCGCCGGTGCGTCCTTCGGGCGCCACGCCGCGGCGATGGCCGCCACCAGCATCTCGCCGGTCACCGGCTTGCGCAGGAACCCGTCGAAGCCGGCCGCGCGCGCCTGCTGTTCGGCGGCGCCGTCGGCACGCGCGGTCACCGCCACCAGCGGGAAGTGATGGCCCTGGCCGCGCAGCTGCGCCGCCAGCGCCATGCCATCGAGCGCCGGCAGGTCCAGGTCGAGCAGGCCGATGTCGAACGACCACGCCGCCACTTCGCCCAGCGCCGCCAGCCCGTGCAGCGCATGCACCACCTGGTGGCCGCGCGCGCGCAGCAGGCCGGCGATGACATCGGCCACGGTCGGGTCGTCCTCGACCAGCAGGATGCACAGGCTGCCTTCCGGGCCCTGCCCCGGCGCACGCGCCGGTCCGGGTCCTTCGCCGGCAAGCGGCGTCCACGGCAGCGGCAGCTCGACGATGAAGCGCGCGCCCGCGCCCAGCCGGCTGTCGATGCGGATGCTGCCGCCCATGGCCGCCGCCAGTTCCTGGCAGATCGCCAGTCCCAGCCCGCTGCCGCCGTAGCGCGAGGCGGTCTGCGGCCCTTCGGCCTGTTCGAAGCGGCGGAACAGCCGCGCCTGCTGCTCGGCGGTGATGCCCGGGCCGGTATCGCTGACCTGCAGGCGGATGCCCGCGCCTGCCAGCAGCAGTTCCACCCCCAGCCCGACCTGGCCATGCCCGGTGAACTTGGCGGCATTGCCGAGCAGGTTCATCAGGATCTGGCGCAGGCGCATGGCGTCCCCGGTCACCCGCACCGGCATCGGCAGGCGCGGCTCCTGCACGAACAGCAGCCCGCGCTTGCGCACCACCGGCGCGATCAGCGCGGCGACCTCGTCCAGCAGCGGCGCCAGCTCGAACGGCTGGCTGTCCAGCTCCAGGCGGCCGGCCTCGATGCGCGCCAGGTCGAGCGAATCGTTGACCAGCTGCAGCAGGTGGATGCCCGCCTGCTGGATCGAACCGGCGTAGCGGCGCTGGGTATCGTCCAGCCGGGTATCGAGCAGCAGTTCGGTCATGCCCAGCACGCCGGTCATCGGCGTGCGCACCTCGTGCCCGAACGTGGCCAGGAAGCGGGTCTTGGCCGAGGAGGCCTGTTCGGCCAGTTCGCGCCGCTGCTCGGCCAGCTGCCATTCACTGCGCCGCTGCAGGCGCGCGCGGTAGGCCAGCACCGCGATGCCCAGCGCCAGGGCCGCGGCCAGCGCGTAGGCGGCCATCGCCCAGCCGCTGCGCCACCAGGGCGGCGCGACCTCGATCCGCACGTCGGGGGTGGCGATCCAGCCGCCGCCGGGCACCGCGCCCTGGATCTGCAGGGTGTAGCTGCCCGGCGCCAGGCGCGGGAACACGCGCTCGCCGCTGGCGCCGGCATTGACCCAGTCCGGGTCGTAGCCACTCAGCCGGAACCGGTACTGGTTGTTGGTGGAGTCGGCGAACGCCAGCAACCGCGCCACCACATGCAGGTCGCGGTCGCCGTCCTTGATCCGCAGCACCGGCTGCCCGGAGAGGTCGTGCATGCGGTCGCCGCGGTGCACGCTGATCCGCTCGAGCACCAACGGCGGCCGCCGCGCCGGCGGCCCGACCTGGGCCGGGTCGAACAGCACCACGCCTTCGGGGGTGCCGCCGGCCATCTGGCCGCTGCGCGCCTGCACCAGGCCGCGGCGCCGGAACTCCTGCCCCGGCAGGCCGTCGTGCACGCCATACAGGCGCACCGAACGCCGCTGCGGATCGACCCGGATCAGGCCGCGCGCGCTGCTCGCCCAGGCAATGCCGCGGTCGTCGATGACCAGCCCGCCGGCCGCCAGCATGGGGAAGCCCTGGTCGGCGCCGATGCCGTCCTCCCAGTGCAGTTGCCCGCCGTCCCAGCGGTAGCGCTCCAGGCGCCCGAGCAGGGCCACCCATACAGTGCCGCTGGCGCCGACGTTGAAGGCGTGCGCCGGTACCTGCGGTCCACCGGGCACCGGCGCGAAGGCGCCGGCCTGCGGCTGCCAGGCCGACAGCCCGGTGGCGCCGGACAGCCACAAGCGGTTGCCGGGGCCGCATTGCATGTCCTGCAGCGCGCCCTGCGGCAGGCCATGCTGGCCCGGCGCCAGGTGCAGGATGACGCGGCCCTGCGCATCGCGCTGCTGGATGCCGCCGTCCTCCGAATAGATCCATACCTGGCCATCGCAGATCCGCACGATGTCGCCATCGCCGACCATCGCCGCGTCCACCGCATCGTCATGCCGCCAGCGGCGCACCGCGCCGTCGCGCGGGTCGTAGCGCACCAGCGTGTCCAGGCTGCCGATCCAGACCCGGCCCTGCGGGTCCTCGGCCACCGACTGCGGCCAGTGGATGCCGTCGACCGGTTGCAGGTGGTGTTCGACCGCGCCGCTGGCCGGATCGAGCCGGTCCAGCGCGCCGCGGGTACCCACCACCCAGATGCCGCCGGAAGCGGAGGCGGCCATCGCCAGCGCATACGGATTGCGCAGCGAGGACGGATCGTCCAGGTGCCGCGCCAGCACCGAGAACTGCCGCCAGTTCGGCGACAGGTGCCACAGGCCGGCATTGGTGCTGGCGAACCACAGGCCCCCGTCGCGGTCCTCGTAGGCGGTGCTCCAGTTGGGCTTGACCATCCCGCGTTCCTGCGCGCTGTACAGCGGCACGTTGTTGACCTCCGCGCCGTTGCGGCTGCGGCCCAGGCCCTGCAGCGTGTCCAGCCAGTAATTGCCGTCGCTCGCGTACTGCAGCACGTTGAGCACGTGGCCGTACTCCGAACCGGGCCACTGCATGCGCTCGAAACGCCCGTCGCGATGGCGCACCACCACCCCGCCGTTGGTCGCGATCCACAGCCGCTGGGCGCCGTCGACCTTCAGGCCGTTGATCCGTGGCGACGGCAGCACCGCCTCGCCCTCGCGCTCGAAGCCGCTGCCGGTCCAGCGCGCCAGCCCGCCCTTGCTGCCCACCCACAGCACGCCGTCCGGGGTGACCGCCAGGTAGGCGATGGACGCCGACGGCAGGCTGTCGGGCTGCCCGGGGACCGGCATGAAGCGCTGGATCGTGCCGTCCACGGCCACCCGGTAGAGGCCGGCGGTCGGGGTGCCGAACCAGACGCTGCCATCGGGCGTGGAGGCGATGCTCCACACGGTATTGCTGGCGATCTGCGGGTACGTCTCGCGGTCGAAGAAGCGGAAGCTGCGGCGATCGGCCGACAGCATCCCCAGGCCGGCGTTCTGGGTACCGAACCAGAGCCGGTTGCCGGCGTCCACGTGCAGGCTCCAGATCAGGTTGTCGCGCAGGCCGTCCTCGGCGCGCCAGATGCGGAAGTTGCGCCCGTCGAAGCGCGCCAGTCCGTCGTGGCTGGCCAGCCACATGTAGCCGCGCCGGTCCTCGGCGAACGCATTGATGTTGGCCGACGGCAGCCCATCGGCCACGCCCAGCCGACGCGGCTGCGGGGTGATCGGCACCTCGGCCGCGGCCTGCGCCGCCCCCAGCACCAGCAACAGGCACAGCAACCCGCGCCACCACGCCCTCATCGCCCGGTCTCCGCGCACGCGGCCGCGGGCCGGGACAGGGCGCTACCGCCAGCCACGGCGGCTGCGGCCGTGCCCGCCGGTGCCGGCCCGCTGGTCTGGTTGTCGCCCCTGGTTCCCATCCGTCGCCCGTCGCTCTCCCTGCCAGCGGGAAAAATACCATCCGCGCCGCACGATGGCCGGTCCGCGCCGGCAGGCGTTGCCGCGGCACCACGCTGCGGGCACGCGGCCAGGCCGGCGCAGCAGGAAACGCGCAACAATCCATTGCGCCGCCAGGCAACAAACCATGACGGGCATATGCCTAGAATCCACCAACCCCCGCCGGAGCCGCCCCTTGCCCCGTTCCCTCGTCCTGCTGCTGGCCTGCCTGCTGCCGCTGTCGGCGCAGGCCGCCGACCGCTACCGGCTGGACCCGGTGCATACGCGGGTGCTGTTCGCGGTCGAACATGCCGGATTCTCGCAGGCGCTGGGCACCGTGTCCGGCAGCGAGGGCGTGCTGGAGTTCGATCCCGACGACTGGTCCGGCGCGCGCCTGGAGGTGGTGGTCCCGGTCGCCCGGCTCGACCTGGGCAACGACAAGTGGAACCAGGCCACGCTGGCGCGCAACCTGCTCGACGGCCAGCGCTACCCGCAGGCGCGCTTCGTCTCCACCCGCATCGAGCCGGTGGATGCGCGCAACGCGCGCGTGCATGGCCTGCTGACCCTGCGCGGCGTCACCCGCGAGGTCGTGCTCGACGTCCACCTCAACGCGGTCGCGCGGCATCCGCTGCCACCGTTCCGCCGCACCGCCGGCTTTTCCGCCACCGCCAGCGTGCAGCGCTCGGACTTCGGCATCGACGCCTGGCAGTCGGTGATCGGCAACCGCGTCGAACTGCGCATCGAAGCCGAGGCGGTACGCGACGACGATGCCAGGGCGCCGGAGGCCACTGACCCGGCGCCGGCCGCCGACGACGACACGCCCGCCGCGGCCGAGGCCGCCACCCGACTTTCCCCGCAACCGGAATCCCGTCCATGAGCCTGAAGAACACGCCTGACCGCTGGGGCAGCGTCAGCAAGAGCCTGCACTGGCTGATCGCCCTGTTGATCCTCGCCCTGGGCATCGTCGGCCTGCTCATGGGCGAGCTGCCCAAGACGCCGAAGTATTTCTGGGTCTACACCGCGCACAAGTCGATCGGCATCACCGTGCTGGCGCTGGTGGTGTTGCGGCTGGCGTGGCGCCTGTATGCCGGCGCGCCGCGGCCGGTCCCGGGCACCCCGGGCTGGCAGGAGCGCATCGCCAGTGCCACCCATTGGCTGCTGTACGCGATGATGTTCGCCATCCCGCTGTCGGGCTGGCTGTACGACTCGGCCAGCGGGCTGCGCCCGTTCAAGCTGTTCGGGCTGCTGGAAATGCCCAAGCTGGTGGCGCCCGACGAAGGCGCCGCGCAGTTCTCGCACGCGCTCCACGAATGGGGCTTCTGGCTGCTGATCCTGGTGGTGCTGGCGCATGCCGGCGCCGCCCTCTACCACCATCTCCAGCAGCGCGACGCCACGCTTGTGCGCATGCTGCCGCAGGGCTGGCTCGATACCCCACAGAAGGAATCCGCATGAAAATCAAGCTCACCACCCCGACCGCCGTGGCGGCCGCCCTGGCCGGCATGCTGGCCGCCGCCCCGGCCATGGCCGCGGACTACGAACAGGCGCCCGGTTCGATCCTGGTGTTCGCCACCAAGTACGACGGCGAGGTATTCACCGGCACCTTCCCGGGCTTCCAGACGCAGCTCAGCTTCGACCCGGCCAACCCGGCCGCCGGCAAGCTCGACGTCACCATCCCGCTGGCCGGCGCGCGCAGCGGCAACAGCGACCGCGACTCGACGCTGCAGGGCAAGGACTTCTTCAACGTCGCGCAGTTCGCGCAGGCGCGCTACACCGCCAGCGGCTTCCGCGCCGTGGGCGGAAACCAGTTCGCGGCCGACGGTACGCTGCAGCTGCGCGGGGTCAGCAAGCCGGTCACCCTCACTTTCACCTGGACGCCCGGCGCGCAGCCGGTGCTGACCGGCAAGGCCACGGTCAAGCGCCTGGACTTCGGCGTCGGCGGTGGCGACTGGGCCGACACCAAGACCATTCCCGACGAAACCGCCATCAGCACCAAGGTCGTGCTGCGCGCCAAGTAAGCGCACGCGCCCCCGGCACCGCGTTCAGCCGGGGGTCTGGCCCGGGATGTCGAAGCAACCGCGCCGGCCCGAGGCGTCGGTGAGACAGGCGCGATGCCGGTGCGCCTGCCCGTCCTGGCCGGGACGCACGGCCAGGCCGAACACCCCGCCGTCGCGCATCAGCAGCACCGCCTCCCACACCGTGTCCGGGCCGCCGGCCTGCAGCGGCTGCCGCTCGCCCTGCGCCGGCGCCTGCAGGGGCATGGCCGCGGCGTCGTGCAGCATGCGCCGCAGGTTGCGCATGTCCAGCCCTGCCGGTGCGCTGGTGACCGCCTTCAACAGCACCAGCCGCTCGATGCCTTCCACCGGCAGCACCTGCGCCAGGGTGCGCCCCTGCCACGCGAAACCGGCACGATCCGCCGGCAGCGCCTTGGCCAGGTCCACGTCCGCCGCACCGGCGCCGGCCGCGGCCATGCCCAGCACGGCAAGCAGTGGCGAGCAGGCGCGTACGCTCATCGCAACCACCGGCGCACGCCGTCGGCATCGAACGGCCATTCCAGCTCGGCGCCGCTGGCGCTGTCGCGCAGCACCGGCACGCGCGTGCCGTAGCGCATTTCGAGCGCGTCGTCGTCGTCGATGAACACGCTGTCGAATGCCGGCGCGCGGGCCTGCGCCAGCACCTCCAGCGCCAGGTCGCACAGGTGGCAATCGTCGCGCTGGTACAGAATCAAGCCCATTCCCTACACCCCATCCAGGTCCGATGCTGCGCTGCGGGCAGGGCCGTCAGCGGCGAACCCGTAGAATAGCCACTCCTCCAGGCAGCACGCACAACGCAATGTCCGTCAGCACGTTCGACCTGTTCAAGATCGGCATCGGCCCGAGTTCGTCGCATACCGTGGGCCCGATGCGCGCGGCCGAGCGTTTCGTCCACCGCTGGCTGCTCGACCCCGGCCAGCTGGCCGACGTCACCCGCATCCGCGCCGAGGTGTTCGGCTCGCTGGCCCTGACCGGCCGCGGCCACGGCACCGACACCGCCGTGCTGCTCGGCCTGGAAGGCCACCGCCCCAACCTGATCGACCCGGACGTGATCCCGGCCACGCTGGCGCGCATCCGCTCGTCCAGGCGCATCAACCTGATGGGCCAGCACGAGATCGCCTTCGACGAGAAGCGCGACCTGGCCCTGAACAAGCGCCAGAAGCTGCCGTACCACACCAACGGCATGCGCTTCACCGCGTTCGACGCCAACGACGCGGTCATCGCCACCCGCGACTACTACTCCGTCGGTGGCGGCTTCGTGGTCAATGCCGACGATGCCGCCGACGACCGCATCGTGCCCGACCAGACGCCGCTGCCGTATCCGTTCAAGAGCGGCGACGAACTGCTGGCCCAGGCCGCGCGCAGCGGCCTGAGCATCGCCGCGCTGATGTTCGAGAACGAGAAGTGCTGGCGCAGCGAGGACGAGATCCGCTCCGGCCTGCGCGAGATCTGGGACGCCATGCAGGCCTGCGTGGCGCGCGGCATCCGTTCCGAAGGCACGCTGCCGGGCGGCCTGCACGTGGGCCGCCGCGCCCCGGCGCTGCACCGCGAACTGTCCGCGCGCCCGGAAGCGGCCATGCGCGACCCGCTGACCACCCTGGACTGGGTCAACCTGTACGCGCTGGCGGTCAACGAGGAGAACGCCGCCGGTGGCCGCGTGGTCACCGCGCCCACCAACGGCGCGGCCGGCATCATCCCGGCGGTGCTGCACTACTACGACCGCTTCTGCCCGGGCAGCAACGAGCAGGGCGTGTTCGACTTCCTGCTGACCGCCGCGGCGATCGGCATCCTGTACAAGGAGAACGCCTCGATTTCCGGCGCCGAAGTCGGCTGCCAGGGCGAAGTCGGGGTGGCCTGTTCGATGGCCGCCGGCGGGCTGATGGCCGCCCTCGGCGGCAAGCCGGGGCAGATCGAGAACGCCGCCGAGATCGGCATGGAGCACAACCTGGGCCTGACCTGCGACCCGATCGGCGGGCTGGTGCAGATTCCCTGCATCGAGCGCAACGCCATGGGCGCGGTCAAGGCGATCAACGCCGCACGCATGGCCATGCGCGGCGACGGCAAGCACAAGGTCAGCCTGGACAAGGTCATCAAGACCATGCGCGACACCGGCCGCGACATGCAGGACAAATACAAGGAAACCAGCCGCGGCGGGCTGGCGGTCAACGTCATCGAATGCTGAACGCGACCGCCTCCATTCAAGTGGGCCCGGGCCGGGCCGCTAAGGCTTTCGTTGTAACCTGACGTCAGTGCGGGATTCAGGGGGAATCTCGATCGACCATCCATTCATCATCCGCCACCCGCGCCGGTCGCTGGCAACCGGCACCGGACTGTTGGCTCGCCTGTGGCTGCTGCTCCTGCTGGCGGTTTCCCAGCCCGTTGCCGCCCTGGACACGGGCAAGCCCTTCCGCGACTACGTCACCGATACCTGGGGGGTGGACCAGGGGCTGCCGCAGATCAGCGTGCTGGCCATCACCCAGGACCCGGCCGGCTACCTGTGGTTCGGCACCCAGACCGGACTGGCGCGGTTCGACGGCGTGCGCTTCGTGCGCTACACCCAGCGCGACGCCCCGGAACTGGGCAACAACATCCTGGCGCTGCTGGCCGACGACGACGACCGGCTGTGGATCGGCACCGCGCAGGGGCTGCTGCTGCTGGAGGACCAGCGCTTCCACACCATCGCCCCCACCGTCGCCGACCATCCGGCCCCCGCCAGCGCGCTGCTGAAGGTCGACGGCCGCATCCTGGCCGGCTGCGCGGAAGGCATCTGCACGCCGCGGGAAGGCAAGCTGCGGCGCGTGCAGGCCCTGCCCGATCCGGCGCTGAGCCTGCTGGCGCGCGAGGACGGGGTCTGGGCCGGCGGCCAGGGCCGGGTATTCCACATCGCGGACGGCGAGGTCCGCACCCTGCCGCTGCCGCCGGCGGCCAGTACCGCCGCGGTGACCGCGCTGGCGTACGCCGATGGCGACCTGTGGGCCGGCACCCGCAACGGCCTCTTCCGCCTGCGCAACGGCAGCTGGCAGGCGGCGAACCCGCATCCGGGCGACGTGCTGACCGTGGAAGCGATGCAGGCCGACCGCGACGGCAACCTGTGGGTGGCCACGCCGCAGTACCTGGAACGGCTGCGCCCCGGCCAGCCGCCCGAACGCATCCACAACACGCCCGGCGCCATCGCGGTACGCGCGATCTTCGAGGACCGCGACGGCAACCTGTGGCTGGGCAGCATGGTCGAGGGCGTGACCCGGGCCTGGAACGGCTGGACCCGGCGCCTGAGCCAGGCCGACGGGCTGCAGGACCCGCTGCTGTGGTCGGTCGCCGCGGCGCCGGACGGCAGCATCTGGGTGGGCAGCAGCAACGGCGTGGCCGTCTGGCAGCAGGGACGCTTCTCCAGCCGCGTCGCCGGCAACCGGCTGCCGCACCCGGAGGCCTACAGCCTGCTGCCCGAGCGCGACCAGACCTGGATCGGCACCCGCGCCGGGGTCGCGGTGCTGCGCGGCGACCGGCTCGAGCAACCGGCCGAACTGGCCCCGCTGCGCGACGCGCAGATCAACGGCATCGTCCGCGACCGCGCCGGACGGCTGTGGTTCGCCACCACCCACGGGCTGTTCCTGCTCGAGGACGGCAAGCGGCTGACCCGCTACGGCGAGCGCGAGGGACTGGCCGACCCGCGCATCCGCCTGGTCTACGAGACCCGCGACGGGCGCATCCTGCTGGGTACCTACAAGGGCCTGTACGAGTGGCGCGACGGCCGCATCCTGCCGACCGGCCGGCTCGGCGGGCTGTCCGACGACACCCCGGTCACCGCGTTCCTCGAGCTGGGCGATGGACGCTGGCTGCTGGGCACCAGCAACGGCGAAAGCCTACGCGTCCATGACGGCCATCGCTGGCACTGGCTGGACCGCGAACGCGAACTGCCGGCCAATGTCGCCTTCCACCTGGCGCAGAACGGCAACGACCTGTGGGTCGCCGGCATGCGCGGCGTCTACCGCCTGCCGCTGGCCTCGCTGGACCAGGCGCTGGCCAACCCGCGGCAGCCGCTGGCGGCGCAGATCGTCATCAATTCCGGCACCGACCGCACCGGCGGGCAGCAGGACAAATGCTGCAACGGCGCCGGCAACAGCCGCGGGGTGCTGCGCGACGGCCAGTTGTGGCTGCCCACCCGCGACGGCACCCTGCTGGTGGACGTGGGCACCGACACCGACAGCGCGCCGCGCAACATCAGGATCGACCACGTGCAGGTCCAGGGCCGGCGCCTGGCCACCGGACACGGCACGCTCAAGCTGCCGCTCGACGCCCGCGACCTGCGCTTCGAGTTCAGCCTGCCCGACTTCCAGCCGATGCATGCCCCGCAGCTGCGCTACCGGCTGGCCGGCTACGAGAAGGACTGGCACGAGCTGGACAACCCGACCCTGCGCAGCGCCGGCTACGCCAGCCTGCCGCCCGGGTACTACACCTTCGAGGTCGCCGACTTCAGCCAGGCCGAACCGTTGCGCCACGCCGCCCATGTCGCGGTGGAGATTCCGCGGCGGCTGTACGAAACCCTCGCCTTCCGCCTGCTGGCCATGTTCGGGCTGGCGGGGCTGATCTGGCTGGGCTACCTCGGCCTGCAGCATCGCTACGCGCGCCAGCGCGCGCAGCTGGAACGCCTGGTTCAGGAGCGCACCCGCGACCTGCAGGCGGCCAACGCGCAGCTGAAGGCCATCAGCTTCACCGACCCGCTCACCGGCCTGCACAACCGGCGCTACCTGACCCAGCAGATTCCCACCGACCTGTCGTTCTACGAACGCGACGAGGGCTATGCCAACGGCAGCGAAGCGGTGGTGTTCGCGCTGCTCGACGTGGACCACTTCAAGTCGATCAACGACACCCATGGCCACGCCGCCGGCGACCGTGTACTGGAGCAGATGGGCCAGCTGCTCGGCGAGCTCAAGCGCAGCGGCGACTACGTGGCGCGCTGGGGCGGCGAGGAATTCCTGCTGGTGTTCCGCCCGCTGCCGCGCGGCAGCCTGGGGCGGCTGGGCCAGCGCCTGTGCACCCGCATCGCCGCCCACAGCTTCGACCTGGGCAATGGCCAGCAGCATCGCCTCACCGCCTCCGTCGGCCTGATCGAGTGCCCGCTGTTCCCGAGGCACCCGCGGCTGCTGGGCTGGGAGCAGCTGGTCACCCTCGCCGACCGCGCCCTGTACCGGGCCAAGACCGCCGGGCGCAACGGCTGGATCGCCTACCAGCCGGCCCCCGGCGCGCAGCCGCCCGACGACCTGTCGGTGGTGGCCGGCGATCCCTGGTGGCTGGTGGAGAACGGCGTGCTGGAGATGTTCGGCATCGACGGCAGGATCGACGTCGGCACCCCGCCGTAACCGCCGCGCGCCGCTGGCCGGCGACGCGCACGGCGGCCGTGTATTGCACCGGCGGCCGGCAGCGCACCAGAATCACGCATCACCAGCCAGCAGCGGGGGCAAGGATGCAGGGCGCACAGCAACCCGACGGACCGCTGCCACCCCGACGTCCGCGCACCGCGACACCGGCCGCGCCGCGCAACGGCGGTGGCCTGACCCTGACCCGGCTGGTGCTGGCGGCGATCGCGCTGCTGGTGATCGCCTGGTTCATCGGCAAGCGGCCGCCGGCGCTGGACCCACCCGCCACCACGGCCACGCCCGATGCGCCTGCTGCGGCCGCCGTGGCCGCGCCCCCGGCGCAGGCGCAGGTCGTGCGTGGCGAAAAATCGACCACGCTGGCGGAGATCGGCGAAGCGCGCATGACCCTGCACGACCACGGCACCGCGCTGCGGGTGGAAGGCGGCGTCGGCCGCACCTTCGCCAGCGAGCTGGCGGCACGGCTGGACGCGGCGCCGTCGGTGCGGCGGATCGACATCACCAGCGGCGGCGGCTACGCCATCACCGGCCTGGAAGCGGCGCGCATCGTGCGCAGGAACAACCTCACCGTGCGCGTGCACGGCTACTGCGCCAGCATCTGCGTCGCGCTCTGGGCCGCGGCCGCGCAGCGGCAGATGGAGCCGGACGCGGTGATCGGCCTGCACCAGCGCAACGCACAGTGCGATGCCCTGCCCTCGCCGGCGCGGGAGGAATGCCATTACCAGGACCAGTTCGCCACCGAGCACGACTCCAGCTACCGCGCCTGGCTGCAGGCGGCAGGTTTCAACCAGCACCTGCTCGACCTGCAGGCGCGCACCGCCTCGGAGGACATCGCGGTGCTCGGCGCGCCGGCGCTGTGGGACAACGGCGTGGAGTTCAGCGTCGTCGACCGCGATGGCACACGCCTCGGCCGCGCCGAAGTCGAACGCCGCCTCGCCGCGCGATCGGCGGGCCGCTGAAGCGCATGCGCGCGGCGTTCAGCGCCTGGCGATGCCCAGCACGTCGTCCAGCAGCGCGGCCGCGGTGACGTCGGCACCGGCACCCGGCCCCTGGATCAGCAGCGGCTGCCCGCAGTAGCGGTCGCTGCGGATCGCCACCCGGTTGTCGGTGCCGCGGCCGCCGGCCAGCGGATGGTCGGCCGGCAACGCGCGCAGGCCGACGCTGGCGCCGTGCCCGTCCAGGCGCGCCACGAAACACAGCGACAGCCCCTGCCCGCGCGCCTGCTGCAGGCGCGCCGCCAGGGGCGCGTCCAGCTGCGCCAGCGCGGCGTCCACCTGCGCGGCCGGCAATGCCGCCAGCGCCGGCGGCAGCAGCGACTCGACCTCCACCTGTTCCGGCTCCAGCGCCACCCCGGCCGCGCGCGCCAGGATCAGCAGCTTGCGGCGCACGTCCTCGCCGGACAGGTCGATGCGCGGATCGGGTTCGGTGTAACCGGCCGCCGCCGCTTCGCGCACGCAGGCGGAGAACGGCTGGCTGCCGTCGAAACGATGGAACAGCCATGCCAGCGAACCGGACAGCACGCCTTCGATGGCATGCACATGGTCGCCACCGGCCACCAGCGCGCGGATGCTGGACAGCAGCGGCAGGCCCGCGCCGACGGTGGCCGAATCGCCATAACGTACGCTGCCCGCGGCCACGATCCCGCCGATCCGGCGCGCGCGCGCGAGCGTGGTGCCATTGCCCAGCTTGTTGGCGGTGACCACGTGGATGCCCCGTGCCAGCCAGTGCGCATGTTCGGCGGCGATGTCCCCGCTGGCGGTGGCGTCGACCACGATGTCGCCGGGCTGCAGGCGCCCGGTTTCCTCGGCGTGGGCCGGCGCGTCGCCCTGCCGGGTCGCCGCGCGCGCGCGCGACAGCACCGCCTCGGGTGCGTCGCCGCAGGCCAGCGCGATGCGCGAGTTGGCCACCACGTGCAGCAGCGGCAGGTCGAGCTGCCGCTGCCGCAGGGCCTGGTAGCGGGCGATGAAGGCCGAGCCGACCGTACCGGTACCCAGCAGCACCAGCCGCACCGCCGCCGCCTGCGGACGCAGCTGCGCGCTCATGCGTCCACCGTTTTCCGCAGGGCGTCGCGGCGGCTGTCGGCCAGCGCCCGCGCGGCGCGCAGCAGCCCGGCCTGCAGGTCGGCCACCAGGTCCTCGCAGGCTTCGATGCCGACCGACAACCGCAGCAGGCCATCGCTGATGCCGGCCTTGGCCCGTGCCTCCGGGGTCATCGCCGCATGGGTCATGGTCGCCGGGTGCGCGACCAGGCTCTCCACGCCACCGAGCGATTCGGCCAGGGTGAAATAGCGCAGGCCTTCGACGAAGGCGCGCACCGCCGCGTGCGGATCGGCGCCGTCGCATGCGGCCAGCTCGAAGGACAGCATCGCGCCGAAACCCTTCTGCTGGCGCGCGGCCAGCGCGTGGCCCGGGTGCGATTCCAGCCCCGGGTAGTAGACCCTGGCCACGACCTCGCTGGTGGCGAGCAGGTCGACCAGCGCGCGGGTGTTTTCCTGGTGCACGCGCAGGCGTGCATCGAGCGTGCGCAGGCCGCGCAGGGTCAGGAACGCATCGAACGGCGAGCCGGTCAGGCCCAGCGCATTGGCCCACCACGCCAGTTGCTGGTGCAGCTCGGCATCGCGCGCGACCACCGCGCCGCCGACCACGTCGCTGTGGCCGTTGACGTATTTGGTGGTCGAGTGCAGCACCAGGTCGGCGCCGAAGGCGATCGGGTTCTGCAGCGCCGGCGACAGGAAGGTGTTGTCCACCACCACCCGGGCACCGGCCCGGTGCGCGGCATCGATCACGAAACGCAGGTCGGTGATGCGCAGCAGCGGATTGGACGGGGTTTCCACCAGCACCAGCTTCGGCGCCTGCGCCAACGCCTCGGCCAGTGCGCGCGGGTCGGTCAGGTCGGCGGTGATCAGCTCGAAATGACCCTTGCTCGCCAGCGCGTTGAACAGGCGCCAGCTGCCACCGTAGGCGTCATGCGGCACCACCAGCCTGTCGCCCGGCTGCAACAGCGCATTGAGCACCAGGTTGATCGCGCCCATGCCGGTGGAGGTGATCACCCCGCCGGCACCGCCTTCCAGTTCCGCCAGCGCTTCGCCGAGCAGGTCGCGGGTCGGGTTGCCGCTGCGGGTGTAGTCGTACTGGCGCTTGTTGCCGAAGCCATCGAAGCTGAAATTGGACGACAGCACCAGCGGCGGGGTCACCGCGCCATAGGCGGTATCGCGATCGATGCCGGCACGCACGGCCGCCGTGGTGCGGCAACAGGACACATCGGAAGCGGTGGACAGGCTCATGCGTTTTCTCCGGGAAGGCGAAGGGCGTTGGCGAGGATCGCGTCGATGCGATCGGTCTCTTTCAGGAAGGCGTCATGGCCGTAGGGCGAACGCAGCACGCGCAGGCTTCCGCGCGTGCCCAGGCCCTCGACCAGGCTGACCAGGTCGGACAGCGGCACCAGGCGGTCGCCCTCGACCGCGACCACCAGCGTCGGCACGCCGATGGCGGCCGGTTCGACGCGGTGCAGGTCGATGGACTCGGACAGGCGCAGGTAGGCATTGACCCGGGTGCGCGCCACGTACTGCGCGCCGGCAGCGTCGAGGTAATCCTCGGCGGCCACGCGCACGCGGCCGTTCACCACTTCGGGCTGGGCGTCGAAGCGCTCGCCGAACTCTTCCGGGGTGCGGTAGCTGAGCATGGCGAACTGCCGCGCCAGCGCCAGCCCATGGCTTTCGGCGCACTGCAGCTGGCCCAGCGCCACCGCGCGCCGCTGCAGCGCGCGCCAGGCCGAGGCATAGGGATGCGGGCGATGCGCGCCGCTGACCGCCACCAGCCGGCCCAGCCGGTGCGGGTGGCGGATGGCCAGTTGCTGGCCGACCAGCGCACCGTAGGAATAGCCGACGCAGCCGTGCAGGCAGTCGATGCCCAGCGCGTCCAGCAGCAGGGCCACGGCATCGGCCTGGTCGGCGGTATCGATCGGCACGTCGAGCTCGCCGTCGGCGCCGATGAAATCCAGGCCCAGCAGGCGGCGGTACGCCGGGTCGAGCGCGCGGCCGCAGCCGACCAGCCCGTCGGCCCAGCCCTTCTCGCCGAACACCGCGTTGGCGGCGATGTGGCGGTGCGCGGAAATGCCGCCGGCCACCAGCACCACCGGCGCATCGGCACGGCCGACCAGTTCGTAGCGCAGCCGCAGCGTGCGCTCGCCGGCATGGCGCATGGCCAGGCGCACGTCGATTTCACCGCGCACGGCGGCAGCGGCATGCGCCGCGCTGTCGGGCGCGGCGGGCGGGTAGTCGCGGAGGGCGGTGGCAGTGGCGAAACGCATGGCGATATCCGGTAAGGAGCAGCCATCGAGCTTCGCGGGCCCGTGTTCGCCGTGCAGGGCACGGATCGAACCATCTTTCGGCGGACGCGGTGGTCCCCGCAGGATTTGGCACCAGGCACAGGCGCTTGCGCACCTGCTGGTTGCCCCGGCATCAAAGGGCCTGTCCCTCCGCCGGTCTCGATGGTGGACACACGATGCCAGTCGCCCCGGCCGGTGTCAATCTCTTTATTCGGATGGAGCGATGGAATTTCCGATGCAACCATGCCGGCATAATCCCGGCACCGCCTCCGCCGCCACCGCATGCACCGCCTGACGCTCCTGCTCTTGTCCGCAATGGTCGCGCTGCCCGCCCGGGGCGACGGCCCCGCGCCGCGCTGGCGCCAGAGCTGGGGGCTGACCGGCGCGGCCACGGCGGAAAGCGCCGGCGGCCATGCCCCCGGTTTCGCGCAGCTGCTGCTCCAGGCCCGTGGCGGCGGCCGCGAAGCGCAGGTGCGCAACCTGCTGGCCGGCCCGCTGCAGGTGCGCCTGCGCGATGCCGCCGACGGCAGGACGGTGGCCGCGCCGGTACTGTTGCCGCCCGGCGGGCAGCGCGACCTGCTGTGGCTGGCCGATACCGGCAGCGGCGTGCGCCTGCTGCTCGATGCCTTTCCCGGCGACCCGTCCGCCCGCCCCGGCGACCACCTCTACCAGTTGCCGTTCGCCGGCGTGCCGGTCCGGGTCAGCCAGGGCATCGACGGCGCGCGCAGCCACGGCGATGCGCAGAACCGCCATGCCATCGACTTTCCCCTGCCCGAAGGCACGCCGGTGCTCGCCGCCCGCGCCGGCACGGTGATGCAGGTGGTGGCCGATGCGCCCGTCGACGGCTGCCTGGTCCGGGTCCTGCACGCCGACGGCGGCATGGCGCTGTATGCCCACCTGCAGGCGGACAGCCTGGCGGTCCGGCCTGGGCAGGCGGTGCAGGCCGGGCAGGTGCTGGCCCGCTCCGGCAACACCGGCCGCAGCACCGGCCCGCACCTGCACTTCGCGGTGCAGGCCAACACCGGGCTGGCGCTGGCCTCGATCCCGTTCCGCATGGCCGGCCCGCGCGGCGAGCTGCGCTTCGCCCGCGAGACGGGCGCCCCGCCCTGAACGGCTATAATCGCCGGCTTCCCTTTCCCAATGCGCGCCCGCCGCGGGCGCAGCCGCCATGTCCGAAGTCGCATCCGAAGCCGCGCGCCGCCGCACCTTCGCCATCATTTCCCATCCCGACGCCGGCAAGACCACGCTGACCGAAAAGCTGCTGCTGTTCGGAGGCGCGATCCAGATGGCCGGCTCGGTGAAGTCGCGCAAGACCAGCCGCCACGCCACCTCGGACTGGATGGCGCTGGAAAAGGAGCGCGGCATCTCGGTCACCTCCTCGGTGATGCAGTTCCCGTACGAGGGCAAGATCGTCAACCTGCTCGACACCCCCGGCCACGCCGACTTCGGCGAGGACACCTACCGCGTGCTCACCGCCGTGGATTCGGCGCTGATGGTGATCGACGTGGCCAAGGGCGTGGAGGAGCGCACCATCAAGCTGATGGAGGTGTGCCGCCTGCGCGACACCCCGATCATGACCTTCATCAACAAGCTCGACCGCGAGGGCAAGGACCCGATCGAGCTGCTCGACGAGGTGGAAACCGTGCTCGGCATCCAGTGCGCGCCGGTCACCTGGCCGATCGGCATGGGCCAGCGCCTGAAGGGCGTGGTGCACCTGCTGACCGGCGAGGTGCACCTGTACGAGCCGGGCCGCAACTTCACCCGCCAGGATTCGACGATCTTCCCGTCGCTGGACGCGCCCGGCCTGGCCGCGCGCATCGGCGAGAAGATGCTGGCCGACCTGCGCGAGGAACTGGAGCTGGTGCAGGGCGCCAGCCACCCGTTCGACAAGGACGCCTACCTGCGCGGCCAGCAGACCCCGGTGTTCTTCGGCTCGGGCGTGAACAACTTCGGCGTGCAGCCACTGCTGGATTTCTTCGTCGAGCACGCGCCGGCGCCGCAGCCGCGCGCCACCACCGGCCGCACCATCGCCCCGCAGGAAGACAAGCTCAGCGGCTTCGTGTTCAAGATCCAGGCCAACATGGACCCGCAGCACCGCGACCGCGTGGCGTTCATGCGCGTGTGCTCGGGCCGGTTCAGCGCCGGCATGAAGACCTTCCACGTGCGCACCGGCAAGGAGATGAAGCTGGCCAACGCGCTGACCTTCATGGCCAGCGACCGCGAGATCGCCGCCGAGGCCTGGCCGGGCGACGTGATCGGCATCCACAACCACGGCACCATCTCGATCGGCGACACCTTCACCGAGGGCGAGCCGGTCACCTTCACCGGCATCCCCAACTTCGCCCCGGAACTGTTCCGGCGCGCGCGCCTGAAGGATCCGCTCAAGCTCAAGCAGCTGCAGAAGGGCCTGGCGCAGCTGTCCGAGGAAGGCGCCACCCAGTTCTTCCGCCCGATCATGAGCAACGACCTGATCCTGGGCGCGGTGGGCGTGCTGCAGTTCGACGTCGCCGCCTACCGCCTGAAGGACGAGTACGGGGTGGAAGCCATCTTCGAGCCGGTCGGCGTGGTCACCGCGCGCTGGGTGCATTGCGACAACGCCAGGAAGCTGGAGGAGTTCCGCGAGAAGAACGCCAACAACCTGGCGGTGGACGCCGCCGGGCAACTGGTCTACCTCGCCCCGACCCGGGTCAACCTGCAGCTGGCGCAGGAACGGGCGCCGGACGTGCGCTTCTCGGCCACGCGCGAAGCCGCGCATACCGTCTCGGTGGCGTAAGCGGCAGGCGGCAGGCGGCAGGCGCGCCACGGTGCGCTCCTGCCCCCTGCATGACGGCATCCCCAACCGCCGGCGGGCATGGGGATGCACCCCGTGCTGCATTGCGGTAAGTTGCTGTCCATGCCTACCGTCGCCCCCCTGCCGCAGCACGTCGTGAACATCCGCGAGGAAATCGCCAGCGCCCTGACCCACGGCCTGGGCGCAGTCACCGCCCTGGGCGCCAGTGCGGTGCTGATCACGCTGGCCGCGATCTACGGCGACGGCTGGCAACTGGCCAGCGCCATCGTCTTCGGCATCGCGCTGCTGCTGCTCTACACCGCCTCGACCCTGTACCACGCCATCCAGCACCCGGTGGCCAAGGGCCGGCTGAAGATCTTCGACCACTGCGCGATCTACATCCTGATCGCCGGCACCTATACGCCGTTCACCCTGATCGGCCTGCGCGGGCCATGGGGCTGGGGGCTGTTCGCCGCGATCTGGACGCTGGCCGTGGGCGGGGTGATCTTCAAGCTGTTCTACACCGGCCGTTTCAAGCGGCTGTCCACGGCCATCTACATCGCCATGGGCTGGCTGGTGGTGGTCGCGATCGAGCCGATGTGGAATTCGCTGGATGGATTCACCCTGGGCTGGCTGCTGGCCGGCGGCGTGTTCTACACCCTGGGCACGTACTTCTACCACCGCGAATCGGTGCGCTATTCGCACGCCATCTGGCACCTGTTCGTGATCGCCGGCAGCGTCTGCCATTTCGTCTCGGTGACCGCGCAGATCCTGTAGCACCCGGCGCGCGCCGCGCACGCCGCGGCGACACCGCCTGCACGCCATGCCAATGAACGCTTCGCGCCGCGTGCACGAGCGCACGGCAACCATGCCCGCGTGGATACCGCACCTGCCCCCGCCACGCCGCGCGCGTCGCGCTGGCGCCTCCGCCGTCCCGGCATGCGTGGCCAGCGCTGGCTGGCCGTGGCCGGCCTGCTGCTCGCCGCGTTCGTCGTGCTGCTGTTGCTGTGGGACTGGAACTGGTTAAAGGGGCCGCTGGAACGCATGGTGCAGGCGCGCACCGGCCGCGCCCTGCATATCGGCCACCTCGATGTCGAACTGGGCAGTACCAGCACGCTGCGCGCCGACCGCGTCGGTTTCGCCAATGCGCCGTGGGCGCAACAGGCGGACATGGCGCGCGCCGACCGCGTGGAGATCGACCTGCGGCTGTGGCCGCTGCTGCTTGGCGACCTGCAGCTGCCCGAGGTGCGCCTGGTCCGCCCGGACGTGCTGCTGCAGACCGCACCGCGCCCCGGCGAACCGGGGAACTGGGATTTCCTCGGCGGCGGCGACGCAGACCGGCCGTTGCCGCTCAAGCGACTGCGCGTAGACAACGGTACCCTGCGGTTCGTGGACGCGCCGGGTCGAACCGACATCCAGCTTGCCGTCCACAGCGGTGCGCCGAAGCAGGCCAACGCCGCGCCACCGCTGCTGCTGCAGGGCAATGGGCGCTGGCGCGGCGTCTCGTTCAGCGTGCGCGGCGGCACCGAATCGCCGCTGCAACTGTCCGACAGCGACCACCCGTTCCGCCTGCACCTCGATGCCCATGCCGGCGACACCCACGCCACGGCCAGCGGCACGCTGACCAATCCGTTCCAGCTGCAGGTGTTCGACCTGCGCTTCGGCCTCGGCGGCAAGGACCTGGGCGACCTGTATCCCCTGCTCGGCATCGCCATGCCCTCCTCGCCCCCGTATCGCCTCGACGGCCGGCTCAGGCGCGACCACGACACCTGGCGCTACGAGCAGTTCAGCGGCCTGGTGGGCGACAGCGATCTGGCCGGCGATGTGCGCATCGACGTCGGCGGCGAACGCCCGCGGCTGACCGCCGAGCTGGTCTCGCGCCGGCTCGACTTCGACGACCTCGCCGGTTTCGTCGGCGCGCCCCCGGCAACCGCTGGCGGCGAGAGCGCCAACGCCGGGCAGAAGGCCGCGGCCGCGGCGCGGGACGCCAGGCCCACGGTACTGCCCGATACGCCCTACGACCTGGCCAAGCTGCGCGCGATGGACGCGGACGTGCGCTGGAAGGCCCATCGCATCGATTCGCCGTCGTTGCCGCTGGACGACATGGATGCGCACCTGCTGCTGGACGACGGCCTGCTGCGCCTGGAACCGCTGAACGTCGGCGTCGCCGGCGGCGACATCCGCAGCAGCGTGCGCATGGATGCACGACAGCCGCGCATCGCCACCACGCTCGGCGCCCGCGTGCGCGGCGTGCAGCTGGGCCGGCTGTTTCCCGGCGCGCGCCTTGCGCAGCAGGCCTCCGGCGGCATCGGCGGCCACCTGCGCCTGTCCGGCCACGGCAACTCGGTGGCCGCCATGCTCGGCAGCAGCGATGGCGAGGTGGCCATCGGCATGGGCCGCGGCCATGTCGGCAACCTGCTGATGGAACTGGCCGGGTTGGACGTGGCCGAATCGCTGAAGTTCCTGTTCACCGGCGACCGCCAGATCCCGCTGCGCTGCGCCTTCGCCGACTTCCAGGTGCAGGACGGCCTGATGCAGGCGCGCGCACTGGCCTTCGACACCAGCGACACCCTGGTGGTGGGCGAAGGCAGCATCAGCCTCGGGCGCGAAACCCTGGACCTGCTGCTGCGGCCGCGGCCCAAGGACAGGAGCATTCTCGCCCTGCGCTCGCCGCTGCGCATCGGCGGCACCTTCAAGGACCCGTCGTTCCGCCCCGACTTCAAGGCACTGGGACTGCGCGGCGCCATCGCCCTGACCCTGGGCAGCATCACCCCGCCGGCGGCGTTGCTGGCCACCGTCGAGACCGGGCCCGGCAAGGATGTCGACTGCGGCGGGCGGTACGCCCGGTGAGGCCGCCGCTGCCGGCTCAGCCGCCGACGATGTACTGCTGCAGCTGGCCCAGCTCGCGGCGCTGCTGTTCGATCACCGACTTGACCAGGTCGCCGATGGAAATCACCCCCAGCACCGCAGCGCCCTCGACCACGGGCAGGTGGCGGATGCGGCGGTCGGTCACCAGCTGCAGGCAGTCCTCGACCGTGTCCGCAGGCGTCACGGTGACCACCTCGGCGGTCATGATCGCCGCCACCGAGGTATCGCGCGAGGAGCGGTCGCGCAGCACGATCTTGCGCGCGTAATCACGCTCGGAAAGGATGCCGGCCAGCCGTGCCCCGTCCATCACCAGCACCGCGCCGATGCCTTTTTCGGCCATCAGCCGGATCGCATCGATCACCGCGCTGTCCGGCGCTACCGCATGGATCTCAGGGGACTTGGTCCCGAGCAACTGACGAACGGTCTGCATGGCGTTCTCCCTTGCTGGCGGATGCGTCCGATAGTGCCACGTCGGCCGGCCGCCAGGTGTCAACCAGGTACAGCGGCCGCTGCTTGGCCTCCACGTACAGGCGGCCGAGGTACTCGCCGATCAGGCCCAGCGCGATCAGCTGCACGCCGCCCAGGAACAGGATCACCGCCATCATCGTCGGCCAGCCGGCGACGCGGTCGCCATACAGCGCCGCCTTGCCCACCACCCAGGCGGCGAAGAGGAAGGAGGAGGCGGCGGTCAGCAGCCCGAGATAGGTCGCCACCCGCAGCGGCGCGGTGGAAAAGCTGGTGATGCCTTCCAGCGCGAAATTCCACAGCTTCCAGAGACCGAACTTGCTGCGCCCGGCCACGCGCGGCGCGCGCCGGTAAGGCAGCGCCACCCGGCGGAAGCCGACCCAGCCGAACAGGCCCTTCATGAAACGCTGGCGCTCGCGCAGCTGCCGCAGCGCCGCCAGCGCGCGCGGCGACAACAGGCGGAAATCGCCGGTATCGGCGGGAATCGGCGTCTTCGACAGGCGCCCCATCACCCGGTAGAACGCGGACGCGGTGGCGCGCTTCACCCATCCGTCGCCCTCGCGCGCCAGGCGCACGCCATACACATCGTCATGGCCCTGCCGCCACAGCGCGACGAACTGCGCGATCAGCTCCGGCGGGTCCTGGCCATCGGCGTCCAGGATCAGCGCCGCGCCTTCGTCCACCAGGTCCAGCCCGGCGGTGAGCGCGGCCTCCTTGCCGAAATTGCGCGACAGCCGCAGCGCCGCCACCCGCGGGTCGCCCGCCGCCAGCTGCTGCATCAGCGACCAGGTCGCGTCGGTGCTGCCATCGTCCACGTAGAGCACCCGGCCATCGATATCGGGCAGGCGTTCGAGCTCGGCGCCAAGGCGCTGGTGCAGCAACGGCAGGGCGTCCTGCTCGTTGCAGGCGGCGATGACGACGGTCAGCCGGTCGCGGTGTGTCATGCGCGCATTCTACGGAAGATGGAACGCACGCCCCGCCCCGTCACGGCGGCGGGGTCACTCTCCATCCACGGCATAGCCCGGACCGCCCAACTGCCGCGCCTGGCGCTGGATCCAGGCGGCGCGGCGCTGTACGAACGGGCCCGGCTGGGTCGCGCTGTAGCGCCGCGGCGATGGCAGCACCGCCGCCAGGCGCGCACTCTCGGCCGCCGACAGCCGCGCCGCATCCTTGCCCCAGAACTGCCGCGAAGCGGCCTGCACGCCGTAGACGCCATCGCCGAACTCGGCGACGTTGGCATACATCTCCAGGATCCGCCGCTTCGACCACAGCGCCTCGATCAGCACCGTGTACCAGGCCTCCAGGCCCTTGCGCAGCCAACTGCGGCCCTGCCACAGGAACAGGTTCTTGGCGACCTGCTGGCTGATCGTGCTGCCACCGCGCAGGCGCTTGCCGCGGGCGTTGTGGTCCATCGCCTTCTCGATCGCGTCCAGGTCGAACCCGTTGTGCAGCGGGAACCGCTGGTCCTCGGCCGCCACCAGCGAGATCGGCACGCTGGCCGCCATCGCGTCCAGGTCGCGCCACTGGTAGTGGATGCGGAATCCCCAGTCGCCCTGCCCCCAGGCTTCGACCTGGCGCAGCGCCATCACCGTGGAAAACGGCGGGTCGACGAACCGCAACACCGCCACCTGCACGATGCTGAACACCGCCAGCGCGCAGGGGGTGATCCACAACCAGCGCCGCCACCTGCGCCGGGGCCGCACCTTGCGCTTGTCCTGCTCCGTCCCCATCTGGTCGCCTGACCCCATGAATCCCGACATCGGTGCATTATCCGGCACCGGCGTCCCCATACGTGCAGATTCCCATGACCGAAACGTCCGACCTCCTTGTCCGCTTCCTCCTGCCCGAGGCCGGCGTGCGCGGCGTCCATGTCCAGCTCGCCGGCAGCTGGCGCGAAATCCTGTCCCACGGCAGCTACCGCCCCTCGGCCACGCGCCTGCTCGGCGAGGCCTGCGTCGCCTCGGCCCTGTTCACCGGCCACATCAAGATCGACGGCCGCCTGTCCGTGCAGCTGCGCAGCAGTTCGCCGCTGCGCACCCTGTTCGCCGAGTGCACCTCGGCCGGCACCCTGCGCGGCATCGCCCAGGTCGAGGACGGCCAGGACGCCCCGCCCGACCTGTCCCGGCTCGGTGACGGCGCGCTGCTGGCCATCACCATCGAGAACCCGGGCCTGGACCCGCGCGAACCGCAGCGCTACCAGAGCCTTGTGGCGCTGCAGGGCAGCAGCCTGGACGAAGCGTTCGAGGACTACTTCCGCCATTCCGAGCAGCTGCCCACGCGCCTGCTGCTGGCCGCCGACGGCGACCGCGCCGCGGGCCTGCTGCTGCAGAAGCTCCCGGGCGACCAGGGCGACGAGGACGGCTGGGCCCGCGCCGGGGCGCTGTTCGACACCCTGGGACGCGACGAGCTGCTGGCGGTGGGCGGCCCCGAGCTGCTGCATCGCCTGTTCCACGACGAACAGGTCGAGACGATGGGCGACAAGCCGCTGCGCTTCGGCTGCTCCTGTTCGCGCGAGCGGGTGATCGGCATGCTGCAGTCGCTGGGCGAGGAGGAAGCCCGCGCCGCCGCCGCGGACAGCGGCCAGGTCGAGGTGCGCTGCGAGTTCTGCGGGCGCGAGTATCACTTCCCTTTGACCGAATTCGGCGTATTGTTTGCCGTCATACCTGCCAGTCAGGCCGCTCCAGAGCGGCTGCAGTAACGGCACCGACGAGCTACGTTCCGGGGAGGACGGAGACTTGTTAAGAAAACATAAACAACATACGATCAGAATCTCACGCGCCGGGAACTTCCCGGCCCCTGCCCTGTCTGATTGAGTCCATGAACACCTTCCTGCGCCTGCCGCTGGCCTTGCTGATCGCCCTTGGGGTGGCCACGGGCGCGCATGCGCAGAGCAAGCCGCGCGCCCCCCAGGACAGCACCGTGCTGCCGGTATGGAACAAGGGCAGCGGCAAGGTCGAGGCCCTGCTGTACCTCGAGCCCACCGGCGAACAGGTGGCCGGCGCGCGCTGGAACTTCGGCCGCAATTCGCTCGACGCCGCCTTCGGGCTCTCCTCCGGCGACTCGCTCGGCCTGCTGTGCAACAGCAGCCGCGGCAGCAGCATCAGCGGACTGGCCAGCCACTGCATGCTGGCCAGCCTGGGCGACGATGACGACGCCGGTCCCGGCCGCCACCTGTCGGCGACCACCACCTTCAACCGCCCCGGCGGGCGCGTCGGCCTGAGCGCCGGCACCGGCCGCGACACGCTGCCCGCATGGCTGTCGGGCAACGCCAAGGCGCCGGCCGCGCGGGTGGAGCAGAACGACCTGACCGTGTTCGGCCAGAAGAACATCGGCCGCGAGGGTTTCGTCTCCATCGGCGGTACCTACGCCAAGGCGCGCCTGGTTCCGCTCAGCGACGCCTCGCCCGCCCTCGTCGACCAATGGGACAGCAAGAGCCTGAGCATCGGCGGCGGCTACGGCCCGTTCAGCGCCAACATCATCGGCCGCGTCGTCGATGTCCCCGGCCAGGCCGGCAAGTGGGAAGGCATCGGCCTCGGCCTGACCTGGCGCACGCCCTGGAGCGGGCAGCTCACCGTGGGCGCGGAGAACGTCATCACCCGCGGCAAGAACCCGTTCTCCCCGCGCAACGAGAACAACGACGAGGGGGCGATCCCCTACGTGCGCTACGAGCAGGATCTCTGAACTCTCTTCGTCAGACGGCTCCCGTATTCATCAAAACGCCTCCGCAAGGAGGCGTTTTTGTTGCACCTGCAACATTCACTTTGCCGAATTTCACCAAACCCACGCAATTCATTAACGAAGCTTTAATTTCAGAAGAGACGGAAGTACTATCGGGTCAGCCTCACGGATTTTGGGACCGAATCTTTCGCCCCGCCGCGCAGGCGCTACCACTTGTAACTACCAAGATCACTTGGAGAGAGAGCCCATGTATTGCAAGTCCAACAAGCTGCGTGACGCAGTGGTGCTGGCCCTGGTCGCAGGCGTCGGCAGCACCGGCACTGCCTTCGCCCAGGACACCAGCGGCGCCACCAACCTCGACCGCATCGAAGTCACCGGTTCGCGCATCCGTCAGGTCGACGTCGAAACCGCCCAGCCGGTTCTGACCATTTCCCGTGCGGAAATCGAGAACCAGGGCTTCAGCTCCGTCGCCGACATCCTGCAGAACATCTCCGCAGCCGGCAGCCCCACGTTCAGCCGCGCCTCGCCGCTGACCTCCAACCAGGAAGCGGGCGGCCAGTACATCGACCTGCGCAACCTGGGCGCCCAGCGCACCCTCGTGCTGGTCAATGGCAAGCGCCTGGGCATCAGCCCGGCCGGTTACCAGGACATCTCCTCCATCCCGTCCGTCATCGTCGAGCGCATCGAGGTCCTGAAGGACGGCGCCTCCGCGATCTACGGCTCCGACGCGATGGCCGGCGTGATCAACATCATCACCCGCAAGAACTTCGACGGTGCCGAAGCCAATGTCTACACCGGCCAGTATGGCGAAGGCGATGGCCAGAAGCAGACCTACGACTTCATGGTCGGCTTCTCCGGCGAGCGCGGCTCGGTCACCATCGGTGCCGAATACCACAAGGAAGATCCGGTGTGGGCACGCGACCGCTGGTACACCGCCGAAGCCGATCCGCGTGATCCGGGTGGCAACAACACCACCGTCGGCCAGTGGGGCAACTGGCGTCCGTCTGGTAGCACCGGCGCCTGGCAGGCTCCGAACCGCGGCAGCAGCGCCATCGGCGCTGGCAATTTCCACCCGCAGAACAGCAATGACACCAGCAACTCCATCGACCAGATGCAGCTGCTGACGCCGCTGGAGCGCCGCTCGCTGTTCGTCAACGCGAGCTACGACATCACCGACAACGTGCGCTTCACCAGCGACATGGGTTACACCAAGCGGTCGTCGGACCGTCAGATCGCGGGCTACCCACTGCAGTCCGCTGCGGTCGGCGCTCCGATGTCGAAGGACAGCTACTTCAACCCGACCGCGGGTGCCAGCGCGGTTGACTGGCGTCGTCGTGGCTGGGAAATTCCGCGCACCACCAATACCGACCAGACGACCTGGCGTTTCACCGCGGCGCTGGAAGGTTCGTTCGAGATTGGTGACCGGTATTTCGACTGGGACGCCGGCTATATGTTCAATGAGGCCGACACCAGCATCATCAACAACGGCAACTTCTACATCCCGTCGGTCAAGGCTGCCGTGGGTCCGTCGTTCAAGGATCCGACCACGGGCAAGATCGTCTGCGGTACGCCGGGCAACGTGATCGCCGGCTGCGTGCCGTGGAACCCGTTCGCCGGCTTCGGTACCGGTGCCGTCGAGAATTCGCTGGACGACCCGGCGGTGCGCAACTTCCTGTACAAGGAAGAACACGCCGTGGGCAAGACGAAGACGCAGGACTACTTCGTCAACCTGGCGGGTTCGATCATCACCCTGCCGGCCGGCGACCTGGGCTTCGCACTGGGCTACGAGCACCGCAAGGAAGAAGGTGGCTTCACCCCGGACGCCATCGCCCAGTCCGGCAATTCGACCAACCTCGCCTCGGGCCCGACCTACGGCTCGTACAAGGTCGATGAAGGCTATCTGGAACTGAACGTGCCGGTCCTGGCCGACCTGCCGGGCGCCAAGGAACTGACCTTCAACGCGGCTACCCGCTACTCGAAGTTCGATACCTTCGGCAACACCACGAACAACAAGTTCGGCCTGAAGTGGCGCCCGATGGACGACCTGCTGGTCCGTGCCACCTATGCCGAGGGCTTCCGCGCCCCGACCATCGGCAACCTGTACGGCGGCGGCTCGCAGACCTTCGCCACCGGCTTCCAGGATCCGTGCGACGTCGTTTACGGCAAGGCCGCCAACTCGGCACGCTGCCTCAAGGACGTCGGTGCGAACTTCCGCCAGCTGAAGCAGGGCTTCGTGCCGATCACCGGCCCGAATGGCAACCAGACCCCGGTTCCGTTCGTGTCCGGTTCCAATCCCAACCTGCAGCCTGAAATGTCCACCTCCAAGACCATCGGCCTGGTCTACAGCCCGAAGTTCGTGCAGGGCCTGACCATGGCGCTGGACTGGTGGAAGGTGCGCATCGACGACACCGTGGTTTCGGACTCGCCGAACGCGATCATGGACGACTGCTATGTCAACCTGATCGAGTCGCGCTGCGCCATGTTCAAGCGTGATCCGGCCCAGAGCAACATCGTCAGCGAACTCACTTACGGCACCCGCAACGCCGGTTACTACCTGACCGAAGGTTTCGATTTCGACGCCAACTATTCGCTGGACACCGATTGGGGTCGTTTCAGCGCCAAGTGGGCGACGACCTACGTCAGCAAGTTCGAGATCAAGAGCACCAATGACCCGGGCACGAAGCCGAGCCAGGTCAATGGCTTCGAAGAGTACTTCCGCATTCGTTCCAACCTGAGCCTGGGCTGGAACAAGGGTGACTGGTCTGCCAACTACGGCATCCGCTACTACTCCAGCACCAAGGAAGACTGCTCCTACGACGACATCTGCTCGGATCCGAACTACTTCAGCCCGACCGCGAACAAGGTCCTTCCGCAGAACCGCCTGGGTGCCACCACGTTCCACGACGTGCAGGTCTCCTGGCAGGCTCCGTGGAATGCCCGCATCGCCATCGGCGCGAACAACGTGTTCAACCGCGTTGGTCCGATCATGTACAGCCAGGCTGCGTCGAACTTCTCGTACTACGGTGGCTTCGATACCGGCCGCTTCCTGTACCTGAAGTACAACCAGAAGTTCTGATCGGCTGATTGATCAGCGTTTCAAGCAACGGCCCCGCAAGGGGCCGTTGTCTTTTTGCGGGAAGCAGAACGCGGCGAGGACGCAAAAAAAAGCCGCGACATGCGCGGCTCTTCCATCGTCCATCGCAGCTGCATTCACCCGTTCGGGATCAGCGTCTCGATCACGTGCTCGACGTAGGACTCGAATTCCTCGCGCGCCTGCTTCGGCTGCTGCAGCTGCAGCGACAACTGCAGGAAGCCCACGTAGGCCGCGTAGGCCAGGCGCGCGCGGTGGCGCGCGTCGGTGGAGCTCAGCCCGGCCTGGCGGAACGAGGCCATCAGGTACTCCAGCCGGCGTTGCGAGACACGGTCGATCACCGGCCGCACCAGCGGGTTGTCGAGCGCCTTGAGCAGCTCGCTGTAGATCACATGCGGGGTCACTTCGTGCGCGACCAGCTGGAACAGCGCGCGCAGGCGCGTGCGTGGATCGGGCACTTCCTCCAGGCTGCCGAACACCTGCTGCTGCTCGACCAGCTCCCAGCGCTCCAGCGCGGCCTGCAGCAGCGCGTCGCGCGAGGGAAAGTGCCAGTAGAAGCTGCCCTTGGTAACGCCGAGGCGGCGGGCCAGCGGCTCCACCGCAACCGCGCCGACCCCCTGCTCCGCGATCAGGTCCAGGGCGGCCTGGGCCCAGTCGTCCGCGCTGAGGCGGCTGTTGCGTGTACCGCGGGGTTCCGCCGGGGAAGCTGAAGATTCGTTCATCCGCTGATTTAACCATACGCCGGGGACTGGTTGCAGTATGCGCCGCACCCGCGTCCTGCGCGACAGGCCATCGATACCCGGCAAAGCCCTGCCGGACAAGGCGCGCCAATCCATACCCACCAGTATTGACGACGCCCCCGCGTATCCATACCATCGGGTACGGTTATATCCCCGAGAGCCGCATGCACGCGCAAGACACCCGGCTGGAAGGTGCCCACGGCATCGGACTGGCCGCCTCGAAAACCAGCGGAAGCAAGTCGCCGATCCTGCTCGCGCACGGCTTCGGCCAGACCCGTGGCGCCTGGACCGCGACCGCCGCGGCGCTGCATGCCGCCGGCCATGCCACGCTGGCCTTCGATGCACGCGGCCACGGCGGCTCGGACTGGAATCCGTCCGACCTGCCCTATCACGGCGAACAATTCACCGATGACCTGATCGTGGTCGCCGGCGAGCTGCGGCGGCCGCCGGTGCTGGTCGCCGCTTCGATGGGCGGGCTGTTCGGGCTGATGGCCGAAGCGCGCTGGCCGGGCCTGTTCGCGGCCATGGTGCTGGTGGACATCACCCCCCGCTGGGAAACCCGCGGTGTCGAGCGCATCCTCGCCTTCATGAGCGCGCATCCGGACGGCTTCGCATCGCTGGAAGCGGCCGCCGACAGCATCGCCGCCTATATGCCGCACCGCCCGCGCAAGAGCGAGGACGCGCTGCGCGCGTTGCTGCGCCCCACCGGCAGCGGCCGCTGGAGCTGGCACTGGGATCCGCGGCTGGTGGAGGAACTGGCGCGCGACAGCGAGCAGCACCAGGACGCCATCGCCGAGGCCGCACGCCGCGTCGAATGCCCGGTGATGCTGGTCAGCGGCGGCCGCAGCGACCTCGTCACCCCGCAGACGGTGGCAGAATTCCTGGCGCTGGTGCCGCATGCGCGGCACGTGCATCTGCCCGACGCCACGCATATGGTGGCAGGCGATGACAACGACGCGTTTACCGCCGCCGTGTTGAACTATCTGGACGCACTGCCCCCGGCTGCCGCCGCAGCGTCCGCCCGAACCGAGCACGTTACCGGAGCAAGTCAATGAGTACTGTCGTTCCCTTCCTGGCCCTGCTGCTGGCAGCGGCCTTCGTTGCCTACCACCGCATGCGGCTGGTCGCCTGGACGGTGATCGGCGCCGTGCTGCTGGGCATCTGCTGGTTCGCCGGCGTCAACCCGACCGCGGTCATCGTCGCCACGGCGATCCTGGCCCTGGTCAGCGCGCTGGTGCTGCTGCCGTTCCTGCGCAAGCCGCTGATCACCTCGCCGTTCATGGGGGTGTTCCGCAAGGTGCTGCCGCCGCTGTCCAAGACCGAGCGCATCGCGCTGGAGACCGGTTCGGTCGGCTTCGAAGGCGAACTGTTCACCGGCGACCCGGACTGGCAGAAGCTGCTGGATTACCCGAGGCCGCAGCTCACCGCCGAGGAACAGGCCTTCCTCGACGGCCCGGTCGAGGAGCTGTGCCGGATGGTCAACGACTGGGAGATCACCCACGTCCATGCCGACCTGCCGCCGGAGCTGTGGACGTTCATCAAGAACAACAAGTTCTTCGGCATGATCATTCCCAAGCAGTACGGCGGCCTGGGCTTCTCCGCGCTGGCGCACCACAAGGTCATCCAGAAGCTGGCCTCGATCTCCAGCGTGGTCAGCTCCACCGTCGGCGTGCCCAACTCGCTGGGCCCGGGTGAACTGCTCAACCACTACGGCACCCAGGAACAGAAGGACTACTACCTGCCGCGGCTGGCGGCAGGCACCGAAGTGCCCTGCTTCGGCCTGACTGGCCCGTTCGCCGGTTCCGACGCCACCTCCATCCCCGACTTCGGCATCGTCTGCCGGGGTACCTGGAACGGCGAGGAAGTCCTGGGCCTCAGGCTGACCTTCGACAAGCGCTACATCACCCTGGCGCCGGTAGCCACGCTGATCGGTCTGGCGTTCCGCATGTACGACCCCGATGGCCTGCTCGGCGATACCAAGGACATCGGCATCACCCTGGCGCTGCTGCCGCGCGAAACCCCCGGGGTCGAGGTCGGCCGCCGCCACTTCCCGCTGAACTCGCCGTTCCAGAACGGCCCGATCCGCGGCAAGGACGTGTTCATTCCGCTCAGCCAGATCATCGGTGGCCCGGAGAAGCGCGGCCTGGGCTGGAACATGCTCAACGAGTGCCTGGCCGTGGGCCGCTCGATCACCCTGCCGTCCACCGCCTCGGGCGGTGCCAAGGCCGGCGCGGTGATCACCGGCGCCTACGCCCGCATCCGCAAGCAGTTCGGCCTGTCGGTCGGCCGCTTCGAGGGCGTGGAGGAAGCGCTGGCCCGCATCGGCGGCAAGGCCTACAAGATCAGCGCGCTGTCCCAGGCCACGGCTGCGGCGGTGGACCGCGGCGACGTGCCGTCGGTGCCCTCGGCCATCGCCAAGTACCACTGCACCAACATGAGCCGCGAGTGCATCAGCGACATGATGGACGTCATCGGCGGCAAGGGCATCATCCTCGGCCCGCGCAACTTCGCCGGCCGCAGCTGGCAGGCCGCGCCCATCGCGATCACCGTGGAAGGCGCCAACATCATGACCCGCAGCCTGCTGATCTTCGGCCAGGGCGCGATCCTGTGCCATCCGTGGGTACTGAAGGAAATGAAGGCCGCCCAGGACGAGGACCGCAAGGCCGGCCTGCGCGAGTTCGACCAGGCGCTGTTCGGCCACGTGCGCTTCGGCATCTCCAACGCCGTGCGTTCGTTCTGGTTCGGGCTCACCGGCGCACGCTTCGGTGCCGCCCCGGGCGACGCCTACACCCGCCGCTACTTCCGCAAGCTGGACCGCTATTCCGCCAACCTGGCGCTGATGGCCGACATCTCGATGATGACCCTGGGCGGCAAGCTAAAGTTCAAGGAATCGCTGTCCGGCCGCCTGGGCGACGTGCTCAGCCACATCTACATGACCAGCGCGATGCTCAAGCGCTATCACGACGAAGGCGCGCCGACGGCCGACCAGCCGCTGCTGGCGTGGGCGTTCCACGACAGCGTGCACCGCATCGAGGAAGCGTTGTCGGCGGCGCTGCGCAACTTCCCGATCCGCCCGATCGGCTGGCTGATGTGGGCGCTGATCTTCCCGTTCGGCCGCCGCGCCGAGGCCCCGGGCGACCGCCTGAGCCGCCGCGTCGCCGCCACCCTGATGTCGCCCAACGAAGCCCGCGACCGGCTGGCCCAGGGCGTGTTCCTGACCCCGTGCGAGAACAACCCCGGTGGCCGCATCGCCAGCTACCTGACCAAGGCGGTCATGGCCGAGCCGGTGGAGCGCAAGTTCCTCAAGGCGCTCAAGACCAAGGGCATCGAGGCGCTGACCTTCCCGGCGCAGCTGGACGAGGCGGTCGCCGAAGGGGTCATCACCCAGGACGAGCGCACCCTGCTGGAGGAACTGCGCGCGATCACCCTGGATACCATCACCGTGGACGACTTCGATCCGCATGAGCTGCGTGCCGCGTCGTATTACGACCACCACGGCCGGCAGCCGCAGCAGGTGGCCTGAACCGGGCCATCGGACGCAACCGGAACGGCGGGCGCATGCCCGCCGTTTCCTTTTCGACGAGGCAGGCATGACACTCCCATTGCTGACGCTGTACCGGCGCCTGGCGCGCCGGCCGGGCGGGCGCTGGCTGTTCACCCGCGCGGTGTGCTTCAAGGCGCCCTACTTCGCCAGCATCCGCCCGCGCATCACCGTGCTCGAAGCGGGCCGCTGCGAAGGCACGCTGGCCGACCGCCGCGCCGTGCGCAACCACCTCGGCACCGTGCATGCCATCGCGCTGTGCAACCTCGCCGAGCTGACCGCCGGGCTGATGACCGACGCCTCGCTTCCGGCCGGCATGCGCTGGATCCCCAAGGGCATGCAGGTGCACTACCTGGCCAAGGCGCGCGGTCGACTGCACGCGGTCGCCGTGCCGGAACGCCCGATCGCCAGCGCCACCGTCGGCTACGAATTGCCCGTGCGCGTGGGCATCAGCGATGCCGCCGGCACCGAAGTGTTCGTCGCCCACATCGCGATGTGGGTGTCGCCGCGCCACGGAAACGGGTGAGCCATGGACACCGCCGAACTGCTGGTGCGCCTGGGCGGCGTGCACAGCCTGGGCTTCGCGGCCTTCCACCTGGCCTTCTGGAGACTGTTCGACTGGAAACGCGACCTCGCCGGCAACAGCCGGGCCAACCGCGCGATCATGCAGATCCTCAATCTGCGCCTGGTCTACGTCTTCCTGGGCATGGGCGCGCTGGCGCTGGCATTCGGCCGCGAACTGCCCGCCACGCCGCTGGGACGGGCGCTGCTGGGATTCATGGCGTTGTTCTGGGTGGGACGCATGCTGGAGCAGTTCGTATTCCTGCGCATCCACGACTGGCGCGTGCACCTGCTGAGCGCGTTGTTCGCGCTGGGCGCGGCGCTGCATGCCGTGCCGCTGGCGCTGGCCTGAGACGCGCCGTCGAACCGCACGCGCCCTGCGCCGGCATCAGCGCGGGGGCGGCGTCTGTGCCGCCGGCACGCCTTCGGGGCGACGCGACAGCCGCCAGCCGATGCCGGCGGCGATCACCGCGGCGGCCGCGCTGACGCCGGCGAAACCGGCAGTGCCCATGCCCAGCACGCGCAACCAGTTCATGCCCAGCGCGATGGACATGTCGCCGAACCGCCATACCGCCGTGTCCACCGCATTCTGGCCCTTGTAGCGCACGCTGCGCGGCACCCGGGTGTACAGGCTGTGCCGCGCCGGCTCGGCCATGCCGTAGGCCAGGCCGCGACTGACGATCAGTGCGATCGCCACCGCCGGCATGCCCATCAGCAGCGGCGCGTGCGGGTCGCGCGCGAACAGCACCAGCGACAGCGCGCCGACGCTGACCAGCGCCCAGATCATGATGACGATGCCCGGCCCCTTGCGCGGCAGCAGCCAGCGGGTGAGGGTGAGCTGGGTGATGGCGGTCAGCACGTTGCCGGCCAGGTCGATGTTGGCGGCAAAGCGGGTGCGCGCCACCGCGTCGGCGAACGTGGCCCCGGAGTAGTCGGTCACCAGCGCATAGTTCACCGTGCCGATGCCGTCGGCCAGCAGCAGCAGGATCGACATGTTGCGGATGAACGGATCGGCGAACACCTGCTTGAGGCCGTCGAACATGCCACCGCCGACCGCGGCCTCGTGGCCGGGTTCGTGGCGGCGCGCGCCATGCCGCCGCGCCCAGCGCCCCAGGGCCACGACGCACCCCAGCGCCAGGCACAGCAGTGCCGCCGAGACCACCAGCAGCGGCGCCACGCCGATCACGCCGACCAGCGAACGGGTCAACATCGGGCCGGCGACCGCGCCCACCGTACCGGCCACGGCAATGACCGGGAACAGGCGCCGCGCCTGCCCGCTGTCCCAGATGTCGGACATGAAGCTCCAGAACACCGACACCACGAACAGGTTGAACACGCTCACCCAGACGAAGAACGTCACCCCCAGCGTCTTCGGCCCGAGCAGCTCCGGCCACGCGAACAGCGGGACGAAGCCGAGCAGGCAGGCGATGAAGAACACCTGGACCACCGGCATCACCACCCGCCGCGGCCAGCGCGTCACCAGGGCGGCGAACAGCGGCGACAGCAGCAGGGTGCCGATGAACGTGGCGCCGTAGAACCAGGGCAGCTGGGTCGAGCCGACCGCGGCGGCCAGCTGCTCGCGCAGCGGGCGGATCACGTAGTACGCGGCCAGCACGCAAAAGAAATAGGCGAAGGACAGCGCAACCGCCAGCCGCTCCCCCGCATGTACCCTGCCCTGACCGGACCGCATCGGCCTGCACCTGTCGCAACAAAGCGCGCACGGTATCCGATGCACTGCAACATCGCCAGTGCGGGCCTGCGTCCCGGCTATGCTGGCGACACGCCACGGGGAAGCGCGATGCGGGAATTCGACTACATCATCATCGGTGCCGGTTCGGCCGGCTGCGTGCTGGCCAACCGGCTCAGTGCCGATCCACAGGTGCAGGTGCTGCTGGTCGAGGCCGGCCCGCGCGACCGCAACCCGTTCATCCACATGCCGGCCGGGCTGGCACGGCTGGTCGACAACCGCCGCCTCAACTGGAGCTACCACACCGAACCGGAACCGCAGTTGCAGGGACGGCGGCTGTGGTGGCCGCGCGGCAAGGTCCTGGGCGGCTCGAGTTCGATCAATGCGATGTGCTACGTGCGCGGCGTCGCCGGCGACTACGACCGCTGGGCCGCGGCCGGTGCCACCGGCTGGGACTGGGCCGGCGTGCTGCCGTGGTTCCGCCGGAGCGAACGCAACAGCCGCGGCGGCGACGCGCTGCACGGCGGCGACGGCCCGCTGCATGTTTCCGACCTGCGTTACGTCAACCCGCTCAGCCATGCCTTCGTCGAAGCCGGCGTGCAGGCCGGCCATCCGCACAATCATGATTTCAACGGACCGGCGCAGATCGGCGTCGGCCTGTACCAGGTGACGCAGAAGGAAGGTGCGCGCTGTTCGTCGGCCGCCGCCTATCTGGCGCCGGCACGACCGCGCCGCAACCTGCAGGTACTGACCGGGGCCCTGGTCGAGCGCATCCTGGTCGACGCCGGACGCGCGCACGGCATCGCCCTGCGCCACGGCGGGCGACGGCTGCACCTGCACGCGCGATGCGAGGTCCTGCTCAGCGCCGGCGCGGTCAATTCGCCGCAGCTGCTGATGCTCTCCGGGATCGGCCCGGCCGATGCCCTGCGCGCCCACGGCATCGCGGTGCAGCTCGACCAGCCACAGGTCGGCGCCAACCTGCAGGACCACCTGGACATCTGCACCCTGTACCGCACCGTTCCCGGGGTCAGCTACGACCGCGCCAGCGAGCTGAAGATCGCGTTCGACTGGTTCCTGCGCGGCCATCGCGGCGCCGGCAGCAGCAACATCGCCGAGGCCGGCGGTTTCATGCGCTCGCGCCTCGCCGCCGACGAGCGCGCCGACATCCAGTTCCATTTCGTACCGGCGATGCTCGACGACCACGGCCGCCACCGGCTGCCTGGCGACGGCTACACCCTGCACGCCTGCTACCTGCACCCGCGCAGCCGCGGGCACATCGCCCTGGCCGGCGCGGAGCCGTCGCTACCGCCCAGGATCCACGCCAACTACCTGGGCGACAGCGACGGCTTCGACCTGCGGATGATGATCGAAGCCGCACGCCTGAGCCGCGACCTCCTGCGCCAGCCCGCCTTCGATCGCTGGCGGCGCGCACCGGTCTTCCCCGCGCGCGAGGACCTGGACGATGCCGGGCTGGAAGCGTTCATCCGCGCCAAGGCCGAAACCATCTACCACCCGGTCGGCACCTGCCGCATGGGCAGCGACGACGCGGCGGTGCTCGACCCGCAGTTGCGGCTGCGCGGCGTGGAGGGACTGCGCGTGATCGATGCCTCGGCGATGCCCACGCTGGTCAGCGGCAACACCAACGCACCGGTGATCATGATGGCCGAGCGCGCGGCGGCGTTGATCCTCGACCCGCAGGCCGGATCGCCGCCCTGATCGATGATCCAGCGACAAAACCCTGCAATATCAAGATGATGCCTATTCATCTTCTCCCCGTTTGTGCAATCGAGAAAAGCAGCGCTAGAATCGGCGACAGCCTTAGCTAGCAGGCATCGATCACGATGAAAGACAACAGCAGACGCCGGCGTTTCCGTCCGGTGGCATCGGGATTGCTCGGTGTGTTGATGCCCTTCGCACTGTCAACCACCGCCCAGACACCCACCGCTCAGCAGCCGCTGCCGGAATCGGCCCCGCAGTTGCCGGTCAACCTTGAAAACGCGCCGATGCAGTCGCCGACGCAGCCGATGCCCTACCGGGTCGCGCTGCGTCCGGACCAGGTGCAGGCACTGCCCGACGGCTTCAATGTCGCCGCCATCGAATCGATGGCCGAACAGCTCACCTACGGCAACCGCGTGCCCGGCATCGCCATGGCGATCGTGCAGAACGGCCGCGTGCTGTCCGCGCGCGGCTTCGGCGTCACCGATATCGGCAACCCGCAGCCGGTGGACGCGCACACCGTGTTCCGCCTGGCCTCGCTGTCCAAGGCCTTCGCCGGCACCATGGCCGGGTTGCTGGTCAACGACGGCACCCTGCGCTGGGACAGCAAGGTCACCGACTATGTGCCCGGCTTCCAGCTGGGCACGCCCGATGCGACCCGCCGGCTGACCGTGGCCGACGTGCTCAGCCACCGCGTCGGCCTGCCTTACAACGCCTACGACCGCGACATCGAGGCCAACGCCGACTACTACACGCTGACCCGCAAGCTCGCCAGTGCGCCGCTCAAGTGCGAGCCGGGCGATTGCTACGCCTACCAGAACGTCGCCTTCAGCCTGATCGGCGACGTGGTCTACGCGGCCTCCGGCAGTTTCTACGAGCAGGCCGTCGAGCGCCGCATCTTCAAGCCGCTGGGCATGAACGACGCCAGCCTCGGCCTGGCCGGCATCCAGGCCAGTCCGCGCTGGGCGCGCCCGCACGTGCGCAGCCGCAATGGCTGGGTGTCGCTGGCGCCCAAGCCCACCTATTACCGCGTCGCCCCGGCCGCCGGCGTCAACGCCAGCGCCAGCGACATGGCGCAATGGCTGCTGGCGCATACCGGGCACCGCCAGGACGTACTGCCGGCGCCGCTGCTGGCCACCCTGCATGCACCGCTGGTCAACACGCCGGGCGAAATGCGTTCGGGCTGGCGCCGCCAGCGGCTGGACTCGGCCGGCTATGCGCTGGGCTGGCGCGTGTTCGATTACGCCGGCCATACCGTGGTGTTCCATGCCGGCGCGGTGCAGGGCTATCGCGGCCTGGTCGCCCTGTTGCCCGAGCGCGACCTCGGCATCGCCGTGATGTGGAATGGCGAGAGCAGCGTGCCCAGCGGGCTGATGCCGACCATCCTCGATCGCGCCATCGGCCTGCCGACGCAGCGCTGGCTGGACGTGGATACCGACTTCGGCAGCGACAACCTGATGGCCGAGGACACGCCGGCCAATCCACCGCGTGGGCGGAAGGGCGTCGCCTCCGACCGGGCCACCGCGTCCCCGCGCTGACCCGGCGCCCACGGTACGCACCGACAAGGCGGCTCCGGCCGCCTTTTTCGTTGCCCCGCATCCGCAGCGGCACCCGCGCCCGGCCGCGCGCCCCGGGCGCAATCACCCCGCGTTGCCCGGCATCGGCGCAGCAGCGCCTGCAGTCACCGGAAACGGACCGGCGCGAGCGCCTGGCGATGCACCGCGCCAGCGCGCCCCTCGCCAGCAGGCGTCCGCATGCGGTGCCTGTCGTCCGTGGCACCCGGCAGCACGCCGGCCGCGCGCCGGGTGACGCGCACGCATAAAAAATTGGCGGCGTCAAGTCATTTTTGAAAATGGCTTGATGGCCGTAAGTCCATATGGGGCGCGGGTTTAGCTCTACTTCGGGCCGCTTTGCAGAACTGCGGCGTTGCGGGCTGGGAGCCACATAAGAGCGTCGCGGTATAAAGCCGGAGCGTGCTGAATCGGGGACGATTGCCAGCAGGCGGCGGCCGCGTGCGATCATCATAGCCCAATCGGTCATAGTCCTCCAGAACGAAGAACGCGCAGCCCTGGGCTGCGCGTTCGAGTGATGAGCACCAGCGGGAACAGCCATCATCAGCTTGGCTTCGGCGGCGCGGCCTTGCCCAACCCTCTCTTCCTGAATCCCCGATCCCCGGCCATGAACGCCTCCAGCATGTGCGGGATCAGGGTCGCTGCATCGACCGCCTCGCCATACGTCTGCGCGTGCAGCGCGGCGTAGCGGTCGAGGTCGGCTTTCAGGCTGGTCGAGCAAGCGAAAGTCAGCTTGGTGCTTTCGGTCTTCGGTAGCGGCCCGAGCCGCAGCTTTTTGGTCGTGCTCATCGTGAAGTCCCCCGATTGAAGAACAACGGTTGGTACGGCCGCAGCGCCAGGTCGCGGTTAACGATGATGCGAACCGGCAGGCCCGGCCGTTCGGTCAAGGTAGGCTGGATGTTGAGGTTGCGCCGGGTCATCTCCTGGCCGACCTGATTGATGCTGTCCTGGGCGCTGTCGCGCCCGGCGATGATGACGCGATCACCGTCCTGGCGGTTCTCCGGCGCGGCCAGCTCGGCGCCGATGCCCAGCAGCGTGGTCAGCGCCGCACCGGCAAAGATGCGATCCCAATGCCAGTCCACGTCGTCTTCCAGCCCGGCATAGCCGGCCGGATCGGTGCCGACGAGGTTATCGAGCGTGAGCGATGACGTGTCGGGCAGGATGATCCGGTTCCACACCACCTGCACGCGGCTCTGTCCGTAGCTGACCGAACTGTTGTAGCGCCCCAGGATGCGCGAGCCTTGCGGGATCAGCAGGAAACGCCCGCTGGCCGTGTCATAGACCGGCTCCGTCACCGTGGCGATCACGTCACCCGGCAAGTCCGACTTGATGCCCGTCACCAGCGCGCCGGCGACCACCGTTCCGGCCATGACCTGATACGGCGAAGCCGGCAGGGTCAGATTGCCGGAATTACGGGTTTCAGTAGAACCACCTTTCAGGAAAGCCTCCTTCTGATCTTGCCGATTCTGCACGGCGGTCGGGTCGGCAGGCTGGGCCGGCGTCGAGGCCGGCCCGGCGGCCATTGGGTCGAAGGCCGCATTGGCGGCGAAGCCCGGCGCAGCGGCCACCTGCGACTGCGCCACCGGCGCGGCCTTCTGCGCACCCGAGCGGAAGAACACGGACGAGGCCGCGGCCGCTTCGGCTTCCTTGCGCAGCGCGTCGTTCGGATCGTGGCCGGGGGCCGCGTAGGCGGCCGTCACCGGTTGCTGCGATTTCACGATGGCCGGGCCAAGATCGCCCGGCAGTGGCGGCCCCAGCTCCGGCACGGCAGGCGGCAAGGCCGGCGGCAGCTTGGAGTAATCCGCCGGCAACCCGTCCAGACCTTCCGACTTCGACACGCGATCGACGTTGTAAAGCTCGGTCTGCTCGCCAGCGCCGCGCCGCTGCGGTTGCAGCGACCACATCAGCGCGCCGAGCACGGCGACCGCCAGGGTGCCTGCGAGGATGGCGAGCGTGCGCCGGTTCAGGCGCGTCACCGGGCGCGGCTGGGCGCGCAGCGCCACCGCCTCGGGCGCCACCTTCGCCGCCTGCGGGGCGGCAAGGTCGGGGGTATCGTCCTGGCTCATGGTCAGTTCCTCCGCGCCACGCCATCGGTGCGCTCGATCCGCACCACGTCGCCGCCGTCGCCGCCCAGGCGCAGTTCGGCCGCACCGAACAGCCGATCCACGATGTAGTACGGCGAGCGGAAACGGTAGTTCACCAGTTGCCCGTCGCCCTGCGCGCCAATGACGAACAGCGGCGGCAGTTCGCCCTGAGCGATGCCCGCCGGGAACTGGATATAGACCTTCTCGCCGTCATCGAAGGCGCGCAGCGGCTTCCACGGCGGATTGCTGCCCGACACCGCGTAGCGGAAACGGATCTTCTCCAGCGACAGGCCGGTATCGACCGGCGCGGCGGCGCTGGCCGCCTGCGACTGGCGCTGCAAGGCCAGCATCCGGTCTTTCGGGTAGTCCCAGGACACCGAGGCCATCCACGCCTTCTCCGTCGAGGTCAGCTCCAGCAGGTACGTGCGGCGGCTGGTGGTGATGACCAGATTGGTCTTGAGGCCCGAGCGGATCGGTTTGACCAGCACATTGACGCGCAGCGCCTCGCCGCTGCCGCTGGATGTGTCACCCACAATCCACCGGACGGTATCGCCTGCGGCCACCGTCACCAGTTCCTCGCCGGGTTGGAGCGCGATCACGGTTACGCGGCCTACGGACGCATAGACCTGATAGAGCGCGCCATCGGTGAAGGGCCAGACCTGAATCGCATTGATGTAACCCTCGCGGGTCGGCGCGATACGTGCCTCGGCGTTGGCGCGGGACACGCGCACCTTCTCGTCGGTCGGCTCCGGCACGGCCGGGGACGCGTCCACTTCAGGCTGAGGCTTCAACTGTGCCGGGAGCGCCAGCGGCTCGGGCACGGCAACCACTTCCACCGGCGCGGGTGGCTCCGGCAGCGGTTGCGCCTGCACCGGCTCATCGAGCGAGATGGACGGCGGCGGCTTGCCCTGCGAGGCGCAGCCCGCGAGGGCAAGCAAAATCAATGGCAAAACGGATTGACGGAAAAGTGCATTCATGGCTTGGCTCCTTCGGAAGAATCCAGTTCGCGGCTCCACGACAGGCCATTGACGTAGATACCCAGCGGGTTCTTGCGCAGGCGCTGTTCGGTGCGCGGGGTTTGCAGAACGGTGGACAGCACGGCGTTCCACCGCTCTGTGCCGGCGGGTGCGCCGTTGATGAACCGCTGTTCCGTCCAGCGCACGTTGAAAGACGTGTCGCTGGCGCGGACAACGCTGGTGATCTGCACCGTGACCGATTCCTTGCCGATGCGGGCGAAGGGATCGTTTTTGCTGGCGTAGTCGTTGAGCACCGCCGCCCCCTTGTCGGTGGTGTAGTCGTAGGCATCCAGCCAGTTCTGCCGCACGACGATGGGGTCGATGGACAGCGAGCGCACCAGCGTCACAAAGCGCGCCAGGTGGTGCGCGATCTGCGCATCGGCGGGCCGGTACGGCGTCGCCGCCTCGCCCACGGCGCGCACCTGCCCTGACTGATCGACCTCGATGACATAGGGTGTGACGATGGACTGCGCCGAGCGCCACACCAGGCCGCTGGCCATCAGCAGCGCGAGGGTGAGGCAGCCGAAGGCCATGAATCGCCAGTTCTTGGCCTGGACGCGGGCCGAGCCGATGCGCTCGTCCCACACCTGGGCGGCGGATTGATATGGGGTGGCAGGCTGCGGCGTATCGGCATAGCGCACCTGCGGGCGTTTGAATCGCATTGGTGTTCTCCTTGAGGGTCAGGTATCGCGTCATTCATCGGTGCGCAGGCTCGGGCCTTGGCCCGAGCCGCCACCGTCGCCACCGCGCAGCGTGTGGGCGGCGGTGGTCGCGGCATGGGTGATCTGCTGGCGGCGGTGCATCCGCTTGGCCCAGGCGGGTTGCTCTTGCTTGGGCGCGCTGGCGGCGCCGTCCACGCCTTCGCCTGCGGCGGCCTGGCCGGAACCGGCAGCGCTGGCGCCGGCATCGGTGCCGTTCCAGCCAGCCCGGAAGGAATCAGCCACCTTCTGCCCGGCAGCGGAAGCGCCGGACGCAGCGCGGCGGCCTGCGGCCTGCGCGCCGGTCTTGGCGACATTACCGAGGCCAGCCACCGCGCCCTTGGCCCCGCCGCCCGCAGCGGCGGAACCGGCCTGGAAGGCCGACTTCGCGCTGCCAGCCGCCGAGGTCGCGGCACGCGCCCCGGCACCGGCCAGCTTCGCGGCGGCCGGCGCCATCCGCGCCCCGGCGGCCACGGCACCGCCCACGCCGGTCGCGGCGGCACCAATGGCAACACCTGTGCCGACCGCGCCGACGGCTGCGCCGGCCATCGCGCCCGCGCCGAGCTGCGGCGCACCGGATACCAGGCCCGTGGCGATGCCGGGGCCGAAGATGCCCAGCGCCAGCAACGCGAGCGAGGCCAGCATCACGACCAGCGCGTGGTCGATGGAAGGATCGTCGGGATGAACCTGGAACTCCGCGAACAGGCCCGAGCCGATGCCGACGATGACGGCCAGCACCAAGACCTTGATGCCCGACGACACCACATTGCCGAGCACCTTTTCCGCGAGGAACGAGGTTTTGTTCCAGAGTGCAAACGGGATCAAGACGAAACCGGCGAGCGTGGTCAGCTTGAACTCGATCAGCGTGATGAAAAGCTGCACCGCCAGGACGAAGAAGCAGAGAATCACCACCAGCCAGGCCAGGAACAGCACCACGATGGGGTCGAGGTTCACGAACACTTCGGGAAAGCCGGCCATATCGCCGATCTGTTCCAGAATCGGCGCCCCAGCGTCGATGCCCGTCTTCGCCAGCCGGCCGGGTTTCAAGAAGTTCTCCATCGTGATGGCCGAGCCGGTGGCCGTCAGGCCCAGGCCGGCGAACGACCGGAACACGATGCCGGCCAGCCAGTTGAAGTTGTTGATGATGTAGGCGAAGGCACCGACGTAAAGCACCTTGCGCAGCAGCTTGGCGATCACGTCCTCGCCCTGGCCGGTGGCATGGCTCATGGCCCAATACAGGCCGGCGATGGTCATGTCGATGACGATCAGCGTGGCCGTCAGGAACGCCACTTCGCCATGCAGCAACCCGAAACCCGAGTCGATGTAGCGCGAGAAGGTATCGAGGAAACGGTCAATGATGGTCACGTCGTTCATGGCGTGTCCTCCGTAGCCGCGGGCGGCGCATCGCCTTCCGGCGCGTCGTCAATGGGTGTGTCGAAGCTCGCCGGAATCGGTGGCAGTTCGGCCAGCGTCCGGTATTCGTCCGGCCCGGTCTGGCCGGCGAAGAACCGCCGCCGGAAGGCTTCGGCGGCGGCCCGGCAGGTGTCTTCGCCTGCGGCTTGCCGGTCGGCTTCGCATCGGGTGCGCAGCGCCTTGAGCCGCACGGGATCGGCGGCCAAGGTGGCGGCCAGGTCGTCGGCCCTTTGTTGGTCGGACGACTGGCCGCAAGCGGTCAGCAGCACGGCCAGCAGCGAAACCGACAGAACGGGAACGCATCGCATGGCCGCCTCCCGTCAGTTGTTGTAGAAGTTGACGGACTGCGGCGTGTACGGCGTGCCGGTGCCCAGGAAGCGCCGCCGCACTTCGCGGGCGCGCTCCGTGGCCGCCGCCTGCCGCGCCAGTTCCAGCGATGCCGCCCGGTCTTGGGTGATCTGGAGCTGCTGCGCCTGGATGGACTGCTTGGCCTGCAAGGCGAGAAGCTGGTTCGTCGCCTGCATGGCTTGCAGCGCGCCGGTGGCGGACTGGCTCTGGCTGACTAGATCGGCCAGCGCGCTTTCGTCTTGGGTCAGGTTCTGCGACACCTGCGCCTGCATCCGCATGGCTGTATGCAGGCCGTTCAAGGTGTTCTTCCAGCGTTCCTGCGCGTCGCGCAGCATCTGGTCGCCGCTGATGGTGGCCGCGTACTGCTCCGGGTATAGGCGGGCGAACGTGGCATCCATGCTCTGCACGTCGTAGGCCAGGCCGCGCGCCTCGGCGATCAGGCGCTCGGTGGTCGCCAGCGTCGAGCGCAGCCGGTTGACGATGTTGAAGTCCAGATTCGCCAGGTTGCGCGCCTGGTTCATCAGCATCTGCGCTTCGTTCTGAAGTTGGTTGATCTGGTTATTGATCTGCTCCAGCGTGCGGATGGCGGTCAGCGTGTTCTGCACGAAGTTCGACGGATCGAACACCGTCAGCGCGGATGCGGGCTGGACGGCCAGCAGCGACACCGACAGCACGGCGGCAAGCGAGACGGACAGCAAACGGGGCTTGGTCTTCATGGTGAAACCTCCGGTAGTTGAGAAGCGAGGAAAGAAGCCGCCGCCGGTGAGGACGGCAGCAGGTCGGCGGCCCAATCGAGGCCGCGATGGCGCAGCCACGCACCGGCGAAGCCGGGAGCGCCGGCCTGCGTCAGCACGCGCTCTATGTCGCGCTGGTCTTGCGGTGTGGATGCGCCCGCGAAGGCGAGCGCGGCCGGCCCCAGATCGAGGTCGAACAGGCGGTTTCCGAGGCGCGATTGGTAGTAGTAGTCGCGCTTGGGCTGCGCGGTGGCGACGATTTCGATCTGCCGGCTGTTGAGGCCGAAGCCCTCGTAGATCGTGCGGATCTGCGGCTCGGTGGCCTGTGGGTTAGGAAGAAAAATACGGCTCGCGCAGCTTTCGATGACTGCCGGTGCGATGGATGACTCTTTGACGTCCGCGAGCGACTGCGTATCGAAAACGACGGAAACCTGCTTCTTTCGCAAGGTCTTGAGCCATTGCCGAAGCCGGGCCGCGAATACGGGATCGTCCAGAAAGACCCACGCCTCCCCGAGAAAAAGCATCGTTGGCGAGCCATCGAATCGTTCTTCCAGGCGGGCAAAGAGGTAGTTCAGAACAGCCAGCACGGCGGCCTTGCTGTGCATGAGTTCTTCCATCTCGAAGCACTGCACATCCGCGCTGCCCAGCCGGTCGTGGTCTGCATCCAGCAACTTGCCGTGCGCGCCACCGAGCACGTAGGGCGCGAGCGCCTGGCGCAGCACGTTCGATTGCAGCAAGACGGACAGGCCGGTCAGCGTGCGCTGTTCCACGGGCGCACCGGCCAGGCTGCCGAGCGCCGACCAGATGGCGGCCTTCTCGTCGGGGCCCACGGTCACACCTTCGTGCAGCAGGCGCCCTTCGATCCATTCGGCGGCCCAGGTGCGGTAGCCCTCTCGGTCGATGCGGGCGAGCGGCTGAAAGGCGATCTCGCCATCCGCACTGAGGTCGTAGTGCTCGCCACCCAGGCCCAAAGTAGCGGCGCGTATGGATCGCCCCACGTCAAAGACAAAGACGCGCGAGCCGCGATAGCGGCGGAACTGCATGGCCATCATGGCGACCAAGACCGACTTGCCCATGCCGGTCGGGCCGACGATCATCGTGTGCCCCACGTCGCCGATGTGCGTCACCAGCCGGAACGGCGTCGCGCCATCGGTGCGCGTGACGATCAGCGGCGGGCCGTCCAGATGCTTGTTGCGCTCGGGGCCGGCCCACACCGCCGAGACTGGCATCATGTGCGCCAGGTTCAGCGTCGAGACGATGGGCTGGCGCACGTTGGCATAGGCGTTGCCGGGGATGGACGACAGCCACGCATCGACGGCGTTGAGCGTTTCGGGGATGGTCACGAAACCCCGGCCCTGAATCACGCGCTCCACCATGCGCAGCTTCTCGTCGGCCACGGTCGGGTCGGTATCGAGCACCGTCACCGTGGCGGTGAGGTAGCCGAAGGCGACTTGATCGCTGCCCAGCTCCTGCAAGGCAGCATCGGCGTCGGCCGCCTTGTTGCTCGCGTCGGTATCGACCAGCGGGCTTTCCTGCTGAAAGATCGTTTCGCGCAGTAGCGCGATGACGTTCTTGCGCTTGGCGAACCACTGGCGGCGCAGGCGGCCCAGTTCCTTTTCCGCCTCGGCTTTGTCGAGGCAGAGGAATCGGGTACTCCAGCGATAGGCAAAGCCCAGGCGGTTGAGGTCGTCCAGCAGGCCCGGCCAGGTGGAAGTCGGGAAACCGCGCACCGACACCACGCGCAGGTGCTGGTCGCCCAGCATGGGCGCGAGGCCCCCGACCAGGGCGGAATCGGCCAGCAGTGCGTCGAGGTGGAAAGGCACTTCGGGCACGGCCAGTCGGTAGCGTCGCGCCGAAACCGTGGCGTGCAGGTAGGTCAGCGTCTGCGCGTCATCCAGCCAGGCGATTTCCGGCATCACGCCATCGAGCAGGTCGAAAACCCGATCGGTTTCCGCCACGAAGGCATCGAGTCGGCCCCGCCAGTCCACGCCATCGCCCGGCGCATGCTCGTAGAGCAGCTTGGCCGCACGGGCGCGCGATTCCTCCGGCGGCAGGTAGGCCAGCGTCAGGTGGTAGCTGCTTTCGTAGTGGTTGCCCGATTCCTCGAAGGCTGCGCGGCGTTCCTCGTCCACCAGCCAAGACAGCGGTTCGGGGAAGTCGGAATGCGGGTAATCCGCCGCCGGCCGGCGCTCGGCCTCGATGAACAGCGCCCAGCCCGATCCCAGCCGGCGCAGCGCGTTGTTCAGCCGCGCCGTGGTGGCGATCAACTCGCCCTGCGTGGCGCTGTCCAGATCCGGCCCGCGAAAGCGCGCCGTGCGCTGAAAACTGCCGTCCTTGTTCAAGACGACACCCGGCGCGACCAGCCCTGCCCAGGGCAGCCAGTCGGCCAGCAAGGCGGGCCGCTGGCGGTATTCGGCAAGGTTCAGCATGGCGGCATCCCCCTACACGTCCAGCAGCGGCTTGTGCTTGATGTGCCGGGCGAAGACCTGCATGAACTGCGGATCGACGCGCGCCCCCCAGACCGCCAGCGAGTGGCCGACGATCCAGAGCACGACGCCAGGAATCCAGAGTTGCAGGCCCAGCCCGACGGCGGCTGCCAGCGTGCCGTTGGCGATCGCCACGGTACGCGGTGCGCCGCCCATCAAGAGCGGTTCGGTCAGCGAACGATGCAGCGGCACTTCAAAGCCGGCCGCGAAGCTGTCCGGCCCGCTCATACGACGGCCCCGCCGGAGAAGCTGAAGAACGACAGGAAGAAGCTCGAAGCCGCGAACGCGATGGACAGGCCGAACACGATCTGGATCAGCTTGCGAAAGCCCCCCGATGTGTCGCCGAAGGCCAGCGCGAGGCCCGTGGCGATGATGATGATGACCGCGACGATGCGCGCCACCGGCCCCTGGATGGATTCGAGGATGGATTGCAGCGGGCCTTCCCACGGCATCGAGGAACCGGCGGCCTGCGCCGTTCCGGCCAGGAACAACAGCAGCGCGGCCAGCAGCAGCCCTTGCCCCGCAGGGCGGGCCAGGCTGCGCAGCCGTGCCAGGCTGGACAGGTGGGGAAGCGGATTTACGGAAAAGCGGAAAGCAGGAACGTGCATCTGCGTCATGGCAGTTCTCCAGGTTGGTCAAGGGATGGGGAAGGCGCAGCGGCATCGGCTGCAAGAGGAACCGGCGTCAGCTCGGGAAACGGCGTTTCCAGTGCATCCGCCAGCCGGTAGCCCACACCGTCGAAACCGACGACGCGGGCGATGCTTTCGACGCGGCGCTTGCGGCCGCGTCCGGCGATGTGGATCACCACGTTGACCGCCTCGGCGATCAGGGCGCGGGGCGGGTTCACCGCCACTTCGAGAATCAGTTGCTCCAGGCGCAGCAACGCACCCAGCGCGGAACCGGCATGGATGGTGGCAATGCCGCCGGGATGGCCGGTGCCCCATACCTTCACCAAGTCCAGGGCTTCGCCGCCGCGCACTTCGCCGACGATCACGCGGTCGGGCCGCAGGCGCATCGTGGCCCGCACCAACTCGGTCATGGACACCACGCCGGCGCGGGTGCGCAGCGGCACATGGTCGCGGGCTGCGCATTGCAGCTCGATGGTGTCTTCGAGCACCAGCACGCGGTCGCCGGTGGCGGCAATCTCGGCCAGCAAGGCATTGGCGAGCGTGGTCTTGCCGCTGCTGGTCGCGCCCGCGATCAGGATGTTCTGGCGCTCGCGCACGGCGCGGCGCAGGAAGTCCGCTTGGCCTGTGGTCAGGATGCCGTCGGCGACGTAGCGATCCAGGCCGATGATGCTCACGGCGCGCTTGCGCAGCGCGAAGGCCGGGCCGGGTGCGGCCGGGGGCAGGATGCCCTCGAAGCGTTCGCCGGTTTCGGGCAGCTCGGCGGTCAGCAGCGGTCGGCCGCGATGCACCTCCGCGCCGACGTGCGCGGCCACCAGCCGGATGATGCGTTCGCCATCGTCTTCGGACAGTTCCACGCCCAACGGCGTGCGGCCCGACGACAACCGATCCACCCATAGGGTGCGGTCGGGGTTGAGCATGATTTCCACCACGTCCGGGTCGGCCAGCGCGGCGGCGATGACTGGCCCCATCGCCGTGCGCAGCATCTGGATGCGGCGATCCATCGAAGCGGCGATGGAGGAGCGTTCGGGCGGGGTTTGCGGAACGGCGCTCATGAGGCACGCTCCGCAGCACGTTCATGGGCTTCGGCCAGCGCCGCCGCGTCGTCCATCCGTATCGGGTCGGGGTGCAGTTCTTCCACCACGTCGCGCACCAGGCTTCGGCCTCGCAGCAGGTGGCGGCCAAGCTGTTCCACGAATTGCTCGAAGCGCGCCTTGCCCTGGGCGCGGGCCGCATCCTGATGGGCCTCGGGCACCGGCGTGCTGACGGTCAGGAAGTAGCGGATGAACAGCGCCAGCGTCTCGATCTGGATGTTCTGGTCGCGCTCCAGGCGTTCGGTCTGCCGCGACAGGCGATCCAGCCGCTTGGCGATGGCGGCCTCGCGCTGGTCGCCGGCATCGGGCGATAGCCACGATGCGAGAGCCGCCGCGACGATGGACGACTTGGACACGCCCTTCTTGGCGGCCAGTTCTTCGAGACGCTTGGCGTGCTCAGGCTGGATGAACAGGTTGAGGCGGTATTGGCTCATAAGTCGATTCCGTCGTTGGGGTCGAGGGAAGCCAGCCGGGCCGTGCGCTGCATGGCCGGGTCGAGCTGGCCGGGGAAAGATGCAAAACCAGGCAGCGGTAGGTCGTCGTCGTCATCGAGCAGCGCCAGGTCGTTGCCGGCAGGCTGTGGTTCGGGGCTGTATTCGGTGACTTCAGATAGCTCTGGCTGGCGGCGCGGCCCGCCGTCGTCGGCGGTGCCCGCGCCATCGCTTGACAGGCCCGCAGCCGGGGCCGTTGGCACGGCTGGAATCGCCAGGCCGCTCCAGTCGTCGGGCCGGGCCGGTGGCGCATCGGCATAACGTCCAGTGATTTGCCCAGCCGCGAGCGCGGGCGGCGGCAATACGCGGTTCTTGAAATTCGCGTCGGCGTAGTAGCGCAGCTTCTTCGCCTTGATCGGTGCCATGCTGGAAACCATGACCACCGATTCGTCGGGCGGTAGTTGCATGACTTCGCCGGGCGTCAGCAGCGGGCGGGCCGTCTCCTGGCGCGACACCATCAGGTGCCCGAGCCACGGCGCGAGCCGGTGGCCGGCGTAGTTGCGCTGCGCGCGCAGCTCGGTGGCCGTGCCGAGCGTTTCGGAAATCCTTTTCGCTGTCCTTTCGTCGTTGGTAGCGAAAGTCACCCGGACATGGCAGTTGTCGAGGATGGAATGGTTCTGTCCGTAGGCTTTGTCGATCTGGTTGAGCGACTGCGCGATGAGGAAGCTGCGGATGCCGTAGCCCGCCATGAAGGCCAAGGCCGTCTCGAAGAAATCGAGCCGACCCAGGGCCGGGAACTCGTCAAGCATCAGCAGCAGCTTGTGGCGGCGCTCGATGCCGTCGCTGCCGTCGAGCGATTCGGTGAGCCGCCGGCCGATCTGGTTGAGGATCAGGCGGATGAGCGGTTTGGTGCGCGAAATGTCCGAAGGCGGCACCACCAGATACAGCGACACCGGATGCTCGGACGCGATCAGGTCGGCGATGCGCCAGTCGCAGCGCGAGGTGACTTCAGCCACCGTGGGGTCGCGGTACAGCCCCAGGAACGACATGGCCGTGGACAACACGCCCGACCGTTCGTTGTCCGACTTGTTCATCACTTCGCGGGCAGCGGATGCGACCACCGGATGCGGTGCATCGCCCAGGTGCTTCGTCGTCATCATCCGATGCAAGGTCAGCTCGAACGGGCTGGCCGGGTCGGAGAGGAAATTGGCAACACCGCGCAGTGTCTTGTCCTCGCCGGCATAGAGCACATGCAGGATGGCCCCGACCAGCAGCGCGTGCGAAGTCTTCTCCCAGTGATTGCGCTTCTCCAGCGCGCCTTCGGGATCGACCAGGATGTCGGCGATGTTCTGAACGTCGCGCACTTCATGCGCACCGCGCCGAACCTCCAGCAGCGGGTTGTAGGCTGCTGACTTCGCATCGGTCGGGTTGAACAGCAGACAATGCGAGAAGCGCGAACGCCAGCCGGCGGTGATCTGCCAGTTCTCTCCCTTGATGTCGTGGATGACGACCGACGCGGGCCACGACAGCAGCGTGGGCACCACCAGGCCGACGCCTTTACCGCTACGGGTCGGTGCAAAGGTCAGGACATGTTCCGGGCCTTCATGGCGCAGGTACTCGTTGCGATACTTACCGAGGAAGACGCCGGCCGCCTGGGTCAGCCCGGCCTTGCGAATGTCGTTCGCTTCGGCCCAGCGCGCCGATCCGTAGGTGGTGACGAGGCGCGCTTGCCGCGAGCGCCACACCGACATGGCGATGGCGACGACCACGGCCACCAAACCACTGCCGCCGGCGATGGCCCCACCGATGTCGAAGACATGCGGCGCGTAGGCATCGAAGAAGAACCACCACTCAAAGAGCCGCCAGGGGTGATAGACCGGGGTGCCAAAGAAATCGAACCACGGCGAGCCAAGGCGTAGTTGATAGCCCAGGGTGGCGGCTGTCCATTGCGTTGCACTCCATACGCCGGCGATCACGATGCCGAAGACGGCGGCGATCTGCCCAAACAGCACGCCCTGAGCTTGCATTGACTGACCTCCGATGTTCCTGCGCTTTACCCCGTTCAGAAGCGGCACAAGGACGTGCCGCATAGCGCGAGGATCAGTGCCGGGTCAGTGCCGGTCAAAGACTGTTATCGGAAGCAAGATGATGAAAAAAGCAATGTTTCAGGTTGGGTGGAACCCAATAGAAACGCCGCAGGCACAAGCGCGCTGCGGCGTGTTTGCAGAGAACGGCTGATTATTTTGCGAAGGACAGGCGATCAGAACTTCGGCGACGTCTCCGATGGCGTGTAGGGCGTCTTCCCATCGCCATAGAACCGCTTGCGCGTGGCCTCTGCCACCCGGTTGCACAACACGTCGCCCAGATTCGCACGGTCGGTCTTGCATTGCTGGCGCAGTTCCTTCAACCGCGCCGGGTCGGCGGCCAGTTCGTCCACGGTCGGCAAATTGGCCGACTTCGGCGTGTCCGATTGGCCGCAGGCGGTGAGTGCGGCAAGCAGCAGCAAAGGGATTATTCGCTTCATGGCTCGATGTCCTCCGGCGGATCGGGTTCAGGGGATGGTGCGGGTCTCGCGCCTTCGGGCAAGTCGATGACCTGCACCCTTTCGATGAATCGGGACAGCACTTCCGAAGATTCGCCTTCCCGGTACAGCAGGTAGGTCGTCAGCATGGGGGCACGCCCCGCCAAGGGACGCGCGACCACACCCGGCTCGCGGCTAGCCGCGATGTGTGGTGCGCCGGTCAGGCCCAGCGCAAAGCCGGCCGACACCATCACCATCATCAAATCGCACGAGGCCACGCGCTCGGCAATCAGCGGCTCCATGTCCGAGCGTCGCAGCACGCGCTCGACCTGGCGCGCATGCCCTTCGCACGCGAGCGGATCGCAGAGCACGAGCGGGTAACGCATCATTTCTTCCAGGGGGATGCGCTTGAACTTGAGCAAGGGGTGGCGCGCGGGCACTGCCACCATCAGCGGATCGCTCCACACCGCTTGGGCTGCAATGCCTTCACCCACCTCATCGGACTGCGCAAACCCCACGTCGTACAGATCGTCGTGCAGCCCCTTGATTTGCTGAGCCAACGGCACCTCGAACAGACGGATATCGACCTCGGGTTCCTCCTGCCTACACATTGCGAGCAAAGCCGGCAGGCGTGACGGCGTGATGCCATCGGACAGCGCGATACGCAACTGGCCGTGGAAGCCATTGGTCGCTGCTTTCACACTGTCGCGGGCCTGTTGCAAGGCGGTGAACACGCGCGGCACATGCTCCAGAAGCAGCTTACCCGCCCGTGTCAGGCGTGTGCTGCGGCTGGTGCGAATGAACAACTGTTCGCCCAGGTCTTCTTCCAACTCCTTGATGGTGCGTGACAGCGGGGATTGTTCAATATGCAGTCGCTCGGCAGCACGAGCGAAGTGGAGTTCTTCGGCGACGGCCAGAAAACAACGAAGATGGCGTAATTCCATTAGCCCTGTTCCTCCACAAGCATGAATGCACTACATCGGTTTATTCGTTCCAGTGGTTGCTATCGTTTTTCAACGAGCGTGCGTCGTTTATTCGTAGACGGGGAAGCGGCGGCAAAGTGTCACGACCTTGTCGCGCACCTGCTGCGTGACCTTGTCGCAAGTGCCGTTTTCCAGCCCGTCGAGCACATCGCATAGCCACCCGGCAAGCTCTTCACACTCAGGAACACCGAAGCCGCGAGTAGTCACTGCGGGAGTGCCGATGCGCACGCCCGAGGTCACGAAAGGTGAGCGCGGGTCGTTGGGAACTGAGTTCTTGTTTGCCGTCATGTAGGCATTGCTCAAGGCTGCATCCGCATCCTTGCCGGTGTAGGGCTTGTCGGACAAGTCGATCAACATCAGGTGGTTGTCGGTGCCGCCCGACACGATCTTGTAGCCGCGCTTCTGGAGCACCGCAGCCATGGCTCGGGCGTTGGTCACGACCTGTTTTTGGTAGGTTTTGAACGCAGGAGACAACGCTTCCTTGAACGCCACCGCCTTCGCGGCGATGACGTGCATCAGCGGGCCGCCCTGGATGCCAGGGAACACGGCGGAGTTGAGCTTCTTGTAGAAGTCCTCGCTCTGTCCTTTGGCCAGGATGAGGCCGCCGCGCGGCCCGCGCAGCGTCTTGTGGGTGGTGCTGGTCACCACATGGGCATGGGGCAGCGGATTCGGATACTCGCCTGCGGCCACCAGGCCGGCCACGTGCGCCATGTCCACCCAGAAGATCGCGCCGACTTTATCGGCGATGGCACGCATGCGTGCCCAGTCCTTGTGCCGCGAATACGCCGAGAAACCACCGATCAGCATCTTGGGCCGGGTTTCCAGCGCGATGCGCTCCATTTCGTCGTAGTCGATGAGGCCCGTTTCGGGGTTCAGACCATAGGGCACGATCTTGTAGTGCCGGCCGGAGAAATTGGAAGGATTTCCGTGGGTCAGGTGTCCGCCCTGAGCCAAGTTCATCCCCATCACGGTATCGCCCGGGCTGGTCAGCGCCAGGTACACCGCAGCGTTGGCCTGCGCACCGGCGTGAGGCTGTACGTTGGCGTAATCGCAGTCGAACAGTTGCTTTGCCCGCTCGATCGCCAGCCTTTCGGCGACGTCCACGTTCTCGCAACCACTGTAGTAGCGCTTGTCGGGATAGCCTTCGGCGTATTTGTTGGTGAACACCGAATCCTGAATCGCCATCACCAACGGGCTGGCGTAGTTCTCCGAGGCGATCAGCTCGACGTGGTCTTCCTGGCGTCGTTCTTCGTTCTGGACGGCTTGATCCAGTTCGGGATCGAATTGGGCGAGAGTCAGGGATGAGTCATACATGGCAATACTCCTATGGTTTGGCGTTCTTGGCTTTAGGGCTGGACGTCTGCTCGGGAACGTCCAGTTCCAGTTGTCTGCGGACAGAGCGGGTCAGGTCGCTGGCGGCCGCCAAGGCATCCGCCGCCGGCTTGCCTTCCAGGCTTTCGATCAGCCAGGAGCCGATCACGACGGCATCGGCGACCTGGGCGATCTGGCGTGCGGTGTGGGCATCACGGATACCAAAGCCGACACCGACAGGAATCCGCACGTGCTGGCGAATCCGCGCCAGCGTTGCCTTGACCTGGTCGATGTCCAGGGTCTTGGCTCCCGTGACACCCTTGATGGACACGCAATACACATAGCCGCTCGCACGTTCGGCGACTTGCCGAATGCGCCGCTCGGTCGAGGTTTGTGCCAACAGGAAAATCAAGTCGATGCCGTGCTGGCGCAGTTGTGCGCTAAGGTCGCCCGCCACTTCCGGCGGGTAATCCACCACAAGCACGCCATCGACACCTGCGGCAGCGGCATCTGCGGCGAAGGCGCCTGGTTGGCGGATCTGCTCGTAGCGTTCGATGGGATTGGCGTATCCCATCAGGACCACAGGCGTGGTGGTATCGGACTGGCGGAATTGCCGCACCTGTTCAAGCACCTGCGGCATCCCGATGCCCTGTTGCAAGGCGCGCTCGGAGGCTGCCTGGATCGTTGGGCCATCCGCAGACGGGTCGGAGAACGGCACGCCCAGTTCGATGACGTCGGCGCCGGCCTCGACCAGCACGTGCATCAACGCGGGGGTGATGTCCGCATATGGATAGCCGGCCGTGGCATAAGGAATGAGGGCCTTGCGTCCCTCCCGCTGCAAACGCTTGAAGGTGGCCTGGAGCCTGCTCATCGTTTGTCTCTCCCGGTTTGGGCCATCACCGTGTCCATGTCCTTGTCACCGCGTCCTGACAGGTTCACCAGGATGACCTGCTCCTGCGGCAGCGTTGCCGCGAGCTTGACTGCGTGGGCTACGGCGTGGCTGGCCTCCAGCGCGGGAATGATCCCCTCCACACGGCTCAGCAAATGGAAGGCATGCAGGGCTTCATCGTCGGTAGCACCGACGTATTCGACGCGGCCGATCTCATGAAGCCAGGCGTGTTCCGGCCCAACACCGGGGTAGTCGAGGCCGGCGCTGATGCTGTGGGTGTGTTGCACCTGTCCGTGATCGTCCTGCAGAACGAGGGACCGGCTGCCGTGCAGCACGCCTGCGCTGCCGCGTTGGATCGACGCGGCGTGCTGGCCGGTCTCCAAACCGAGGCCCGCCGCTTCGACACCGACCAGGCGCACGGCCGCGTGCTCGATGTAGGGGTGAAAAATGCCGATGGCGTTGCTGCCGCCGCCGACGCAGGCGACCACCACGTCAGGGTGTTCCTTCGCCATGCCAAGGCGCTTGAACAGCGCCGGCATCTGCAACAGACACTCCTTGCCTATCACCGTCTGAAAATCCCGCACCATTGTCGGGTACGGGTGCATGCCAGCCACCGAGCCAATCAGGTAGAAGGTGTCATCGACGTTGGTGACCCAATCGCGGATCGCGTCGTTCATGGCGTCCTTCAAAGTGCGGCAGCCACTTTCGACCGGCACCACGGTCGCGCCCAGCAGCTCCATGCGCTGGACGTTGGGGCTTTGCCGACGGATATCCTCACTGCCCATGTAGATCACGCATTCCAGGCCATAGCGCGCGCAGATCGTTGCAGTGGCAACGCCGTGCTGGCCCGCGCCTGTCTCGGCGATGATGCGTCGCTTGCCCATGCGCTGGGCAAGCATGGCCTGCCCGATCACGTTGTTGATCTTGTGCGCGCCGGTGTGGTTGAGGTCTTCCCGCTTGAGGAAGATGCGCGCACCGCCCGTTTGTTCGCTGAGACGCCGGGCGTAGTACACCGGAGAGGGGCGGCCAACGTAGTCAGCCAGTTCCTCCTGAAACCCGACGACGAAATGGGGGTCATCGCGGTAGAACAGATAGGCCTGCTGCAGTTCTTCCACCGCTTGAGCCAGCGTCTCGCTGATGAAGCTCCCCCCGTAGCGGCCGAAGAATCCGTCGGCGTCCGGTTGGTTGTAGATCGACTCAGTTTTCATGATGTCGCCTCCATGTGTCCGGTCATCGCAGCCGTGCCCGCACACGTGGTCGCTTCTGGCGACAGGAGAGCCGCAACGCGCGCGACGATGTCGTCAATCTGCGCTTCGTCGCAGATCAGGGCAGGCAGCAGCCGGATGGTGGAGTTCCGGGTCACCGTGATAAGCAGGCGATGCTCGCTCAAGGCACGGCCGACCAGCTCCTTGCAGTCCCGGTTCAGTTCGATTCCCACCATCAGGCCCAGGCCCCGGATCGTGACAACCTCGGGGTGGCCGGCCAGCGCGTCACGCAAACCGGAAAGCAAGCGATCTCCCAGCGTCGCGGCCCGCTTGGGCAAGTCGTCCCGCGCCATGATGTCGAGTACGGTGTAACCCACGCGGCAGGCCAACGGATTGCCGCCGAAGGTCGTGCCGTGCTGGCCGGGCGACAGCAGATCGGCCACTTCTCCGCGTGCCAGGCAGGCGCCGATGGGAAAGCCATTGCCCAGTGCTTTGGCCACCGTCATGACGTCGGGGACAATGCCGGTGTGCTGGTGCGCGAACCACGCGCCGGTGCGGCCCATGCCGCACTGGATTTCATCGAGCATGAGCAACCACCCCTGCTGATCGCACAGCGTGCGCAAGGCCCGCAGGTACGCCGCGTCGGCAACGCGAATGCCGCCTTCGCCCTGCACGGGTTCGATCAGTACCGCCACGATGTCGCACGACTGCTCGGCCATCCGGTGCACCGCGTCGATATCGTTGAAGGGCACGCGCAGAAACCCGGGCAGCAACGGCTCGAAGCCCTGCTGTTTGGCTGGGTTGTCGGTCGCGGTGAGCGTGGCGATGGTGCGGCCATGGAAGGCGTTCTCCATCACCAGGATCTGCGGCTGGGCCACTTGCTTGTGGTGGCCGTACAGCCGTGCCAGCTTCAACGCAGCTTCGTTCGCTTCCGCACCGGAATTGCAGAAGAAACCCTTCTCCATCCCCGTCAGTGCGCACAGACGCTCGCCCAGTTGCTCCTGCCAGTCAATGCGAAACACGTTGGAGGTGTGCAGCAGCGTGCCCGCCTGCTCGGCGATGACCTGGGCGATTTCCGTGTTCGCATGCCCGAGGCTGGTCACGGCGACGCCGGCAATGGCATCCAGGTATTCGACGCCCTGCTGGTCCCAGAGGCGCGCGCCGCTCCCCCGCGTGAAGGAGACGGGTTGGCGGGCATAGGCCCGCATCAAGTAGGAGGGGTTGGTCATGATCGTTCCTTGGGCTCGGCGAAAGCGCACGTCAGGTGCCCGAAGTCCGCCGTGATGTCGTGGATGAAGATTTCCTCTGGCTCCGGCTCGAAAGACCATCGCGGGAGCACAAGCTCCTTGGCTTGTGCCAGCTCGGTAATACGCAAGGCGCGAACGACATGCTCACAGGCCATTGCAGCGGCGGCTTCCAACGCCACTCCGTTTAGCCAGTGCCCGCTCAAGCAGGCGCTGAACAGGTCGCCCGTACCGGCCAGTGCAACAGCGACACGCGGATGCCTGATCAAATGCACTTGCCGTTCGGTCACCACGACGATCCACATCTCATCCGGCGTCCAGGCATCTGGAACTGCGCTGGTCACGGCGACCCATTCGGTACGCCCGGTAAGCAAAGACCTTGCTGCGGACACCACGCCCTTGAGGTCGTCCGCAGGCATGCCCGTCAGGCAGGCCAGTTCAAAAGCGTTGGGCGTCAAACCGTTTGCCAGTGCGGTGAACCCGCCTCTGTAAACGTCAGCGATCCCGTCGGCGCTGTAGATCCCATGCTCCTGATCGCCGATCACGGGGTCGATGACAACGCGCAGGTGGGGCCGATTCGCGAGCAAGGTCTCGATCCAGGCACGCAGCGCTATCGCCTGGCCGGCGTTTCCGAGATACCCCACTTGGACGGCACGCAGCGCATTCAACGCACCACGCGCGCTCAAGTCCTGCAAGTAGCCGTCGAACCACTCGACAGGGAGTGCGCCGCCGTGGATCGAGGGATAGCTCGGGATGTTGCTCAGTACCACGGTCGGCACGGCAGCCACGGTCAGGCCAAGGGCTTCCAGCGTGGGCACGGCAGCATTGTTTCCAACGCGCCCATAGACCACCTGCGATTGCACTGAAACAACGTCGATCTTGAGCGGCTGTCTGTCCTCGGAAAATGACGCTGCTCTCATGGCCGGCCTCGTTGGGAATCTGGTTCAACCGCATCAAGCCAACGAGAGAGCACCGCAGAAGCTGCTGCCGGCAACTGGGCCTGCAGCGCATGGGCTCGGGCGCGAAGTTCGAGCAGGTCGATCCCCGATTGCGCGAGTTCACAGCTATGGCCGACCAGCCAGCGTTCGATTCGCCGCGCATCTGCTTCCAGATGGAACTGGAGTCCGAGGACATGATGCCCGAGGGCAAATGCCTGGTTGGAGCAGACGTCCGTAGCCGCCAGGCGCACTGCACCCGTCGGGATGTCGAACTGGTCGCCGTGCCAGTGCAGCACAGGTACATCGCCGAGCGCTCCCAGCGGGGAGTTCTGTCCTTCCGCTGTCAGGTTCAAGGGGGCATAGCCGATTTCCTTGATGCCCATTGGTGCGACATGAGCGCCCAGTGCGCGGGCGATCAACTGCGCCCCAAGGCAAATACCCAACAGCGCTTTCCGGCTCTCCAGTCGCTTGTGCAACAAGTTCAACTCGTCGGCGATGAACGGGTAAAGCGCCTCATCGAAGGCACCGATCGGGCCGCCGAGCACGACCAGCAAATCCGGGGTCACGACATCGACCGTGCGCAGGTCATCGACCGTGGCATCCACATAGCGGATGGCGTAGCCTCGGGCTTCAAGCAAGGACTCCAGCGTACCCAGGTCCTCGAAGCAGACATGGTGAATGGCGATGGCGGTCTTCATGACGGCGGTTCCTCAGCGGTTGAACCCGCAGGCCAGTAGTGGCTGTCAGGGGTACTGCGGGCACCAAAAATGGCCTGGCCGACGCGCACGACGGTGGCGCCTTCCTCGATGGCGATCTCGAAGTCACCGGACATGCCCATGGACAGTTCTTCCAGCCCAATGCCCACTGGTGCGCATTCGCGCAACTGATCGCGCAGGTTTCGCAGCAGGACGAAGCACTGCCGCACGCGCTCGGCTTCGCTGGAGAACAACGCCAGCGTCATCAAACCCCGCACACGCAAGGCTGTGAATGCCGGCAGTTCTTTGACGAACGACAACACCTCTTGCGGCTGCAACCCGTACTTGCTGGCCTCGCCGGAGGTATTGACCTGAACGAAGACGTCCAGCGAACGTCCCTCGACCTGCAGGCGGCGGTCCAACGCTTCAGCGACACGCAGGCTGTCGAGCGCCTGGAACTCCGTCGCAAAGGCGGCTACCAGTTTGGCCTTGTTGGTCTGCAGGTGGCCGATGACCGACCACTGAAGATCCGCCAGGTCTGCCATGGCAGTCCACTTGCGGTGGGCTTCCTGCACCTTGTTCTCGCCGAGCTGGCGGCAACCGGCGGCGTAGGCCAAGCGGATGTGCGCCTCATCAAAGGTCTTGCTGACAGGCAGCAGACGCACATTCGCGGGGTCGCGGCCGGCGCGGCGGGAGGCTGCGTCGATGCGTTCGCGCACCTTCACCAGATTCCGGCGGAAGTCCTTGACCGTGGTTGCCTGCGGGTACAGGCCGTGCTGGTCGTGACTGGTCTGCGTGACAGCCGAGGCTTGCATCAGTTGGCCGCTCCTTTGCTCGCTGCCGGTACAGCAGTGGGGGCCGCCTCGATCTGCGGCTTGGGACGCGAACACCGACCATTGAGCACGGCGTAGGCCACCAGGCCGATCAGCAGACCCCAGAAGGCACCGCCAATGCCCAGCATCTTGATGTTGGCCGCAGCGGCCAGGAAGGTGATCAGCGAGGCTTCCCGGGTCTTGGCATCGGCCATGGCGCTGGCCAGGCTGCCGCCGATGGTGCCCAGCAGCGCAAGGCCCGCCAGTGTGGTGATGAACGTTGCCGGGAACGCCATGAAAACGGCGGCCAGCGTCACGCCGAACACGCCGACGAGGATGTAGAACACGCCCGCTGCGATGCCGGCGATCCAGCGCTTGGACGGGTCTTCATGTGCCTCGCGCCCCGTGCAGATGGCCGCTGTGATCGCAGCGACGTTGAAGGCGTGCGAGCCGAACGGCGCCATCAGCAGCGAGCCCAGCCCGGTGACCGTCACGATGGGATTGGCACTGGTCTTGAACCCATCATTGCGCAGCACCAGCATGCCGGGCATGTATTGGCCGGTCAGGGTGATGAGGAACAGCGGCAATGCCACGCTCAGCAATGCGTTGAGCGAGAACGATGGCATGGTGAAGACCGGAGCCGCGAACTTCAGCGCCAGGCCGGACAGATCGACACGGTCCTGGATCAGCAGGAACGCCAGGCCCAACACCAAGATGCCGACCACGGCATAGCGTGCCGTGAACCGTTTCAGCACGACGTAGGCGACGATCAGCAGGCCTGCCAGCAGCGGATCGACGCTCATGCCGCCGAAGGCACCAATCCCGAACTGCAGCAGGATGCCCGCCAGCAGCCCGGCGGCCACACCGGGCGGAATCAGCCGGATGACCTTCTCGAAGTAGCCCGACAGGCCGAGCAGAACGAAAGCCGCTGCGGAAATCAGGTACGCACCGACCGCCTCCGCATAGGGCGTGGTTGCCAGCGCCGTGACGAGAAACGCCGCCGCCGGTGTGGACCAGGCCGTGATGATCGGCTCGCGGGCGATCCAGCTCAGCATGATCCCCGTCACCCCAACACCGATCGAAATCGACCACACCCACGAGGCCGTCAGCTCCGGGCTGAGGCCAGCCACTTTGGCGGCCTGGAACACCAGAATGAACGTGCCGCCGTAATTGACGATGACCGAAATCAGGCCGGCGACGACAGGGTGGGTGAGATCGCTCAGCCGTATGGATGAAGGTGGGGTTGCGGATGACATGGTTTTTTTCATAACTCCTGCGGACTCGGTTCCAAGAACCTTTATTGGGAGTTATGTTTTAACCTGAAAATGGCCTGTTGCGCCCCTCCACTTTCTTCGTGTCGTACATGCCAATTGGCGATTACCCAGGATCAACCCAGGCTTGTCCGCCACGTGCGCGCTGAGCGGTCAGGAGTGCTTGGCAGCAGCGGAAAACACGTTTGCGGCGGGGTACCGACACATTACGGCGTCGCTGTGTTGGTCATCTCAAACGCGGCTGCGGGTAGATTGCAGCGATTGGCATGCTGCGGAGTGCCGCAGAAAAAATGGAAAACGACCTGCGCGTGAATAGGCTCCGCTGTACCAGTTACCACTGGAATCTGTAGCAGCTAGTCAAGTGAGTTCGCGCAGTGCCAAAAGCGCACCCGCACTGAACAGCAGCCAGATCAGCAAGCGTCTGAACTGCTGGTCAGAAAGCCTGCGAAAAACGGCAATGCCAATCTGAGACGAAACAATCGTGGCGGGTAACGCAATAGCCATCAGGATCAATGTCTCTCGCGTGTAATACCCCTGCCAGGCAAAAATCCCGACCGCGATCCCGAGGATCACCACGTTGTAAGGACGCAGTACCGCGCTCGTCTCCCCTTTGGTCCAGGGTTGCATGGCGCACCACATGGTCGGTAACGCGCCCGAAAGCGAAGCCGCTCCCCCAAGGAAGCCACCGCAGAAGCCAACCAGAGCGTCTGTCTTGGGCATGGGTCGCTCCAGATGAGGCAGTGATCGGCGAAATGCGAAGAAAGCCCCATAGAGCAGCATGAAACCGGCGATCACCAATTTCAGCAGTGGCGCGCTGATGAATTCCAGGGTTGCAGCGCCGATCGGTATGCCAACCAGAGCGGGCAACAGAAAGCGCGGGAGGCGCCGGGTGCCGCTTCCCAACTCGCCTCGGATAAACCACAGGCTTTGAACACCACTGACCACGGACATCGCTGCCACGATGGAGACGGCCTGCCAAGGCGGCATGACCTGCAGCCATATGCCAAGGGACAGCAAGGCAGTGCCGAACCCGGCGAGGCCATTGACAAAGCCGCCAGCAGCCGCGCCAGCCAGTAGGGAAAGAACGAGTTCGAGCGACATCTCAGGGCGCCATCACTGAATAAAACCGGGGGAAGCGCGCGCCCAAAGTGGGCCGCGAAGTAGCAAAAGGCATGACCTGTCGATGTCTCCTAAGCCTTGTTGATGCCCAATTTTCGCCTTAAAATGGTAGGAGCAATCATACCAATTTCTCGGTGAGATACCTACCAATTGTTCAAGCACGCCCAACTCGAATCTGTCAAAGCCTGGATAGGTGACCCGGCTCATGGCGCCCTGTCGCTGCACGCCCGCATTCAGCGTGCGATCCGGCAATTGATCCTGGACGGCGCGTTGGAAGTCGGTCGGCCCTTGCCCGCCTCGCGGGCGCTTGCACAGTCGCTGGGCGTTTCGCGGGACACAGTCGAAGCCGCGTACAGCCAATTGCATGCGGAGGGGTTCATCGACCGGCGAGTGGGTAGCGGCAGCTTCGTGTCGGAACGGGCACAGGTGCCTCCGAGGCGAGGCACGAGCCAGCGGGTAAAGCTGCACCGTGAATCACCACGTCTCAGCCAGCGTGGGGCCGCAATCTTCCAGAACGGCGGTGTACGCGAGGCCCTGATACCGCGCCCCTTCGCGCCGGGGGTGCCAGAGACGCGAAGCTTCCCGTTGCAAACGTGGGAGCGGCTGCAGCGTCAGGTGTTGAAGGAACATGGAACGCTTGCCCTGACACACAGCCATCCGCAGGGTGTGGAGGCACTGCGTCGGGCCATCGCGGATTACGTCAACCTCGAACGTGGAGCCCGTGCCACACCTGATCGCATATTGGTATTGACCAGTTCGCAACAGGCGTTGTCGCTGTGCGCCACTGTGCTGCTCGATGCAGGGGACCGGGTCTTTATCGAAGATCCCGCCTACCACGGCGCGCGTCGTGCCTTCGACGCTGCGGGCCTCGAATCCGTGCCGGTGCCGTTGGATGCCCAGGGGATTCGGATCGAATCATTGCAGAACGCGGCGCAACCCGCAAAAGCGATTTTTCTGACCCCATCGCACCAGTTCCCGACTGGAGCCACGCTTGCGCTTGACCGACGGCTTGCAATCATCGAGTGGGCACATAGGAACCAAGCCTGGATCATCGAGGACGACTACGACAGCGAGTTCCACTACGCCGGCAAGCCGACCGCATGCGTGCAAGGTCTCGATGCGCACGACCGGACCATTTACATCGGCACATTCACCAAATCCATGTTTCCGGGCCTGCGCATCGGCTACATGGTGCTGCCATCGCAGCTCGTCGCGCCAATGACAGTGGCCCGCACGCTGCAGGACGGCCATAGCGCCTCCATCCCGCAGTTGACGCTGGCGCGGTTCATGGAGGGCGGACACTTCGGCTCGCACGTTCGGACCATGCGCGGCGTCTATGCCGAACGACGCGACGCTCTGGAACTGCTTGTCCGCAAACACCTGGCCGACTTCGTGGAACCGAGGGTGCCCAATGGCGGCATGCAAATGCCCTGTGTCTTCGTGCGCGACATCCCGGAGCGGGAGGCCATTGATACCGCACGCCGTGCCGGCATCGACTTGCTGGGGCTGACACCTCTGCATGCGTCGAGCAAGCATAAGGCCGGTTTTCTCATGGGGTTTGCCGCTTACGCCCCGAAGGAGCTGGAAATCGCGGTCAAGAAGCTCGCCAATGTGCTTCGCGCACTGGATCGGTGACTCACAAGGATGTCCACATGGCTTCGTCATCAAACGGGCTGCTGGCCCAGGTCTCTACCGCCCACCTGGTCAGTCACCTGCACATCATGGCGGTGCCCGCCATGTTGCCGTTGCTGCCAACCGCGATGCAGGTCAGCTTCGTCGAGCTGGGGATCGCAATCGGCGTGTTCAACATCGTGTCAGCCCTGGTGCAAGCCCCACTCGGGTTTCTTGTCGATCGCGCTGGGGCGCGACGGATGCTGTTGGCCGCGCTGGCGCTCGGTTCACTGAGTTTCTCACTGCTTGCCATCTTCCCAACCTATCTTTGCCTGCTCGTAGCAATGGGACTGGCCGGGTTGGCCAACGGCGTTTACCACCCCGCCGATTACTCATTGCTGTCGCGGGGCATCGTTCCCGAAAGAATGGGGCGGGCCTTCTCCATTCACACCTTCGCGGGATTTCTAGGTGCGGCTCTCGCACCGCCGCTGATGGTGGGCGCTGCGCTGGCCTGGGAGCCGCGCTGGTCGTTTGCCATCGCCGCCGGGGCCGGGCTGGTCGGGCTGTTCGTCGTGGGACTCGGCTCGCCAGAACCGGCAAAGGCAGCAAGCCCGACGGCCACCGAAAAGGCCAAGGTGAGAGCCAGGCCGTTGACCACACCGCTGGGAACCCTGGCCGTCCTGACACTGCTGTTCGCCATGCTCAGCCTCAGCACTGGTGCCATCGAAAAATTCTCTGTCTCCGCACTGGTCCAGGGGTTCAACGTCACGCTACCGGCTGCCAACATGGCGTTGACCGTCTTCATGTTCGCCAGCGCCTTCGGTGTGCTGGCAGGCGGCGTGCTTGCAGACCGAACGGACAAGCACGGCTACCTGGCTGCGGGTGCATTCGCGTTGGCGGCGGTCTTCGTTGTGATCGTCATCGGCCTACCGCTGCCACCGCTGCTGCTGGCCCTGGCGCTGGGGGCGATTGGCTTTTTGACCGGAATCGTGGCGCCGTCGCGTGACATGCTGGTGCGTGCCGCTTCGCCGGCTGGGGCAGAGGGCAAGACGTTCGGCATCGTCTCCACCGGATTCAATGTCGGGGGTGTCATCGGGCCGGTTCTGTTCGGTTTCCTGCTCGACCGCGGGTTAGCCAGCGGCGTGCTCTGGGCTTCCGTCTGCTTCATGGTCATCACCACGGTGATCGTGCTCGTCCAGGAGCGGCACAGTGCCGCTAAACCCGCACTGGCTGCCCACTAGCAGCCACCCAAGAAAATCAAAGGAGATATTCATGAGCCATCCGAGCATTTCCCAAAAACGCGCGGCATTCCGCGCACTACATCAATCGGGCTGTTTCGTGCTGCCAAACCCGTGGGACGCCGGCAGCGCCAGTGCGCTGGCCAGCCTCGGCTTCAAGGCATTGGCAACGACCAGCTCGGGCTACGCCTGGTCTTGTGCGCGGGCAGACGGACAGCTTTCCCGTGATGAAACCCTGGCGCACATGCGCTACATGGTCGAGGCCTCCGACCTGCCGATCAATGCCGATTTCGAGAGCGGGTTTGCCGACACGCCCGAGGGCGTGGCCGAGAGCGTGCGCATGGCGGTCGAAACCGGCGTGGCAGGCATCTCCATCGAAGATTCGACAGGCGACGCGCAGGCACCGCTGCGCAGCCTGGCTGAATCGGTCGAGCGGATGCGCGCGGCACGCGCTGCGATTGACGCCACGGGCGGCGAGGCCTTGCTGATCGGGCGCGCGGAGAACTTCTTCGTGGGCCGCCCCGATCTCGACGATGCCATCCTGCGGCTGAAGGCTTATGCGGATGCCGGAGCGGATTGTCTCTACGCACCCGGTATCAAGACACGCGAACAGATCAGCGCGGTGGTCGCGGCGGTTGCACCCAAGCCGGTGAATGTGCTCATCGGCTGGGAAAGCGATCTGACTTTACAGGACCTTGCCGACCTCGGCGTTCGGCGCGTCAGCGTCGGTGGCGCGTTGGCCCGGGCAGCTTGGGGTGGCTTCCTGACTGCGGCCCGTCTGATCGCCGAGCAAGGCCGGTTCGACGGTTTCGCCGGTGCCCCCTCCGGCGCGGAGCTTAACGCGCTACTTGGCAAGCAGGCGACCCCATAGCGCATCCGCCTAGAGAAGCCCGCTTTCGCGGGCTTTAGAACTGCAAGCGGTAGCGAACGAAACGATCTGCGGCGACAAATTCGTCATACAGCTTGCGTGCCGGGTTGTCGTCCCGGGTATGCCAGTAAAGCCTTGCCCACCCGTTTTTCTTGGCCAAGGACACCAGGTCTTCAATCAACTTCCGCCCGATGCCTTTACCCCGACACTCGGGGTCCACGAACAAATCTTCCAGATAGCAGCCTGGTGCGGCGGTCCAGGTACTGTCGTGCAAGACGCTGGTGCTGAAACCGATCACCCGGCCATCGTGCTCGGCTATTCGGCAGAACGTCGATGATTTGGGGTCAAGAATGCGCTGCCAAGTCCGGGCGGTGATGGCGGGTGGCACGCTGGTTTCATAGAACGTGTTGTAGCCAGCCCAAAGCCGGAGCCAATCGTCTTGGTCAGACTGCAAGGCATCGCGAATTACGGTTTTATCGCTCATAGTGGATCTCCTAGGTTCGTCAAATTACGGTGTCGCTACTGCAAATGATCGGGTCTCTTTTGCGGCACTGAAACGACCACAGCGGCAACCGTCAGCAAAGCGGTACAAAGAAATATCGGCCCGGAGTAGCTGCCGGATGTGTCGCGCAGCAGGCCGATCAGCCCAGGCCCGAAGGCGTAGGTCACTTGGCCGATGGCGGTCGATAATCCGACGATCAGCGCAAAAGCTCTCGCGTCGAATTCCTTCTGAACGATGAGTGCCGGAAGCGTAATCACGTTGCCCACTGAAAGCCCGAACAGCGCGCAGGCGGACAGAAGCACGAGCCGGTCGTCGAACAGGCCGATCAGCAGCAAGGCCACAGCCTGCGACGCCATGGACAGCGCACTGGCCCGCCTCATGTTCAGGCGGTCGATGACAAAGCCGAGGCCCACCCGACCAACGACGGCCGTGACGGAAACGATGGAGATGGCAAGGCCGGCCGAAGCCCGGCCTATCGTCGGCTCCAGAATGGCGACAAGGTGGACAAGAAAGCCGACCTGCGCGAACAACGCTAAGGCAAAGGGACCGGACAGCGACCAGAACGCCGGGCTATGCAGTGCCCGTATCCGCGTCCACGGCATGCCCGAATCACTGTCGCTGGTCACGTGTGAAACGCTTGCATTCGTCCGCCGCGAAGACTTGGAGGGTGGTGGCCTGCTGCCCCATGCAAGAATCATCGGAACAAGAACGACGAGCATGATGGCCGAGCCTGCCAGCGAAGCCACTTCCAACCCGACGTGTCCGATGGCGGCCAGAAGGATAGGTGCCCAGGCTATGCCGCCAAAGCTCGCCCCATTGAGCGCCAGGCTGATCGCGAGACCGCGCTTGGTGTCGAACCAGAGGGCGATCAAGGTGGTGATCGCAACGACATTCATGGCCGACCAGCCCATTGCCATCAGCAGGTAGGCTGGATAAATCTGCCACGCCGCCCGTGCTTGCCCGATGAGCACTACGGCGAGCGCAAGGCAACTCACGCCGCCAAGCAGGAAGCGTCGCGGTCCCCATCGGTTAATGGCCTCGCCAGTGAAAAGTACCAGGAGGGCACCAGCAAGATAGGACATCGTGCTCGCCGTCGAGACGGTGAAAGACGACCAGCCATGCAGGCGTTGCAGCTCAGCGAGATAGATGCTTTGGCCGTAGAAGGCGAATCCCCAGGAGAATACGGCCACTGTGAAGCACAAAACAACGATCCGCCATCCCCGATAGCTTGGGGAGGTTTCATCAATTTCAGTTGTCATGGTGAAGCGTTCTCGGCGACCAGGCATCGGCAGACAAGGGCCGCCAAAGCTGGGCGCATCTCGCCGGGGTGGAGAACGCGCTCTGAGTCCAGATGCGTTCTACTGGTACCAAAGATGCGAGGTGACCGTATAGCCTCCTTGCGAAATCCGGCAATCGCCCGACTGAGTTGGTCAAAACGCAGTCGCTTCAATTTTGCGACTGCTCCTTTCGGATCTCGGCCAGCGTCCTGATCTGCTTCCCTTCGCTGTCAAAGTTGGCGGGTGCGAGCCAAGCGAGAAACGCCGCTTTGAGCGATGCCCATTCCTTGTCGATGATGGAAAACCACGCGGTATCGCGCGAGCGCCCCTTGTAAATCACCGCTTGGCGGAAGATGCCCTCGAAGCTGAAACCGAGCCGGTCCGCCGCCTTCCGGGACGGCGCGTTCAGGCTGTCGCATTTCCACTCATAACGGCGGTACTTGAGTTCATCGAACACGTACTGCATGAGCAGGAACTGGGCCTCGGTAGAGGCGGGCTTCTGTTTCATCAGCGGAGAGAATGCGACATTGCCCACCTCGATGGCGCCATTGCCAGGATCGACCCGCATCAGGGATAGCGTGCCGACAGCTTTTCCCAGCCTGGTGTCGATGACTGCATAGTGCTTGGGGTCGGTGCTGCGCGCTGCGGTTTCAGCGTAGCTGTGGTACTCGTCCGCGCTATTGAAGGGGCCAGCGAACATGTAGGTCCAGTCGCGCCCGTCAGGGGCGGAACTGTATGCCGCGTACAGATCGCCGGCGTGGCGCTCCGCATTCAGCGGCTCAAGGCGGCAAAAAGTCCCCTCCAGCGTCACATCGCCGGGCAACGGACGCGCCGACCAGTTCGCCAGGGTTTCTCCGATCGGTTGTCCATATTGATTGCAATTCTGGCTCATGCTGTTCTTTACCCTTCCAGTTTTTGAGATGGTTTTGACTGGGTTACCCGGATGGTGGTTGCCCCACAGGGAAGCCCGCTTTCAGCGATTGGCGGCAACGCCATACATTTCCATCAGATACCGCAGCCACTGGCGCCTGCGAGACTCTCGCGTTCCTTCGGAGTTGTCGTGGCGACGGTCACCAATCACCCCAGCGCCCGGCTGTTGTGCGATTTGATGAGAGGTCGAATCCGTTTCGCTACCTGTCCTGGGGGGCAATATCTTTGATGCTCTGAACATGGCTCGCGATCTCGTCGGTGGTGAACTTGCAGTGCTTGCGCGCTGTACCGGCAGGATGATTGGCAAGCCCCAAATTCAGCTCCGGCCGCCAGGATCGGCGCGGTCGGATTGGCCTGGGGGCGAACCCACCTCCGCAGGTGGGACACACGTTGTTCAATACCCCGGTCGCGCAGTCAGCGCAGAACGTGCATTCGTAGCTGCAAATGCGCGCATCAAGGCTGTCGGCAGGCAAATCCTTGTCGCACAGTTCGCAGTTGGGTCTGATTTCAAGCATGCTTTGTCTCCTGTTTCATCCGGGCAGCGCCCCTATTCTTGGCAGGTGACTGCGCCGATTCCCGCCGGATGGGTTATTGACGGACTCCAATCGCCAGACGGTTGAACGCACTCATCAGTGCGACGGCGAAGCACAGGTCGGAAATCTCTACATCGCTGAAGTGTGCTTTCAGGGGCGCGAAATCTTCATCGGGAGCGTGGGTGTCCGCGACATTCACCAGGGACTCGGCCCAGGCAAGCGCGGCCCGCTCGCGCTCGCTGAAGTGTGAACTGACCCGCCAGCCTGCCAAGCTATCGAGCTTGACCTGTGGCGTGCCACCCGCACGAAGCGCCGTCGTGTGCATTTCCAGGCAGTACGCGCAGCCGTTGATCTGGGACACCCGCAGGTACACCAGCTCGACCAGTTCCTTGCCTAGATTGCTCTTTTCGAGCGCCTGGCTGGTGGCAATGAGACCGCGGTAGGCATCGGGCGAGAGAGTTCTGTAAGGCAGGCGTAATTCGCTCATCTTCGATTTCCTTGTCATAAGTCAGGGATTTTAGGAAAATTACGTCCTACTCCATAGGTGCAAGAATTGGAAAAATGACTGGGACATCGAACTTGGATTTGCGGCAGCTCAAACCGAGTCGGCAGTCGGACGCGCCGATCTATTTGCAGTTGTATCGGCGCTTTCGGGAAGCGATCGCCGCTGGCAAGCTGCGGCCGGGAGACCGTGTGCCATCGGTGCGTAGCCTCGCCAGCGAACTCAGTCTCGCGCGAGGCACCGTAGAACTGGCGTATCAGATGTTGACCGGCGAAGGTTATTTCCTGGCACGTGGCCCAGCCGGTACAGTCGTTTCCCCGCGCCTGGACACCCTGGGCGAGTCAAGGCGAGCGGCTCCGTCCAAGCCCCATGTACAGCCGCCAGTGCGCCGGCAGACAGCGTCCGACGAGCCTCAACCCTTCCAGTTCGGCCTGCCTGCTCTGGATGCGTTCCCCCGCAAGACATGGACCCGTCTCGCTGGCCGCAGCTTGCGTGTTCTCGACGCGGCAGCCATGAACTATCCAGACCCCGCCGGCTATGAACCGCTGCGACACGCCATCGCCACCTACCTGGGCATATCACGTGGCATCGTCTGCTCCCACGAGCAGGTCTTCATCACGGCTGGCTACCGAGGGGCACTGGAACTGGTGTGCCGCACTGTGCTGAAAAGCGGCGACGAGGGCTGGTACGAAGACCCGGGTTACGTCTATGCCCGGGACTTTCTGCTGCGCATCGGGATGCGCCTGGTCCCGATTCCGGTGGATGAAGAAGGGCTGAGCGTAGGTACCGCGCAGCGACGCGCCGCCCAAGCGCGGTTTGCCGTGGTCACGCCCACCCACCAGTGTCCCATGGGTGTTGCTCTGTCCTTGCCTCGGCGACTGGAGCTGCTGAAATGGGCCAGGCGGCGGCAGGCGTGGATTATCGAGGACGACTACGACAGTGAGTTTCGCTACCACGGCCGACCATTGCCCGCCCTGAAAAGCCTGGATCGGGATGAGCGCGTGCTCTACAGCAGCACCTTCAGCAAAGTGTTGTTTCCAGGCCTGCGTCTGGGTTACCTAGTTGTCCCCGAGTCGCACATTGGGCGGTTTAGAGAGTCGGCGAATCATCTGCCCGGTCCAGGTTCCATCTTGCCGCAGGCAACGGTGGCCGAATTCATGGAGCAAGGCCATTTTTCCCGTCACCTCCGCAAAATGCGTTCGCTCTATGCGGAGCGGCGGGGCTACCTGGTTGATGCGCTGACTCAGGTGTTCGGAGCGAATCTCAGTATTGCAACGCAGGCAGGCGGAACCCACGTGCTCGCGATGCTGAGTGGGCAACGTAGCGACCGCGACTTTGCTGCCGCGGCGCAGGCCCACGGTTTGGCGGTTCAGGCATTGAGCCACTGGCGTATCAGAAAGTCCGCCAAGGGAGGGGTATTGATGGGGTTTGCCAACATTACCGGGCCGGATAACGCGATGGCGCTTGCGCGGCGCCTGCTAGAGACCACCAAGACTGTATGAGAGTAATTGATCGGAGCCATGCAATGCGCCGTAAGCGCAGATTCCGGTGAAAGGTCGAAGCTCGATTCCAATAACTTTCAAGCGATGCTTGGGCCGCGCTGCCGCCCGACCTCCCAAGACACACCACCTGCACGCACGGTCGCGGCGACCTGTTGGCCCAGCCGCTGTTCAATTACCGGCCGCCACGGCACTAGACTGAATCCCATGCCGTCATCGAGCATCGCGTAGCGCCCGCTCGCCAGCATGACCGAGCGCCGGTAGATACCGGCGACCCGCTGCCCATCCGCCGTCGGGCGATGCTCCAGGCCGGTGTCGGCGGCAATGTCCTTCGCGGCCTGCGCCAGTTCCCGGTTGCGCAGCGTGCCAAGCAGGTTGCGCGCCAGGATGATGCGCTGCCCGCGCCGCTGGGCCAGCCCCTGTTCTTCGAGGAAGTCGGCGCGCTGCTGCATGGCCTGCTTCGCATCGCCGCCAAAGCCCAGGTCGCCCAAGCCAGAGCCACCGCCGATCAATTGCTGATCCAGCCAGGTCGCTCCGATGACGCGGGCCTGCCGCTCGATGGGCAGATGCGATTTCAGCTCCACCGCCGCGCCACCCAGCCGTTGCGCATCGTACTGGCGGCCACGCTCGGCCAGGTCGTCCGGCACTTTCCATAGCCCTTCGACCACGCGCTCCACGATGCCGGCCCTGCGCAGGGCTTCCAGCCGCCGGACGTGAGCCGCGACAACCTCCTGCGGGTCGCGTCCGGGCTTGGCCCGGCCCTGTTCGATGGCCAGGTGATGATCGGCACGGTACAGGCCACCACTCGCCAGCGCGGCGATGTTCTTGTCGGCGGCGCGAACCTCGGTCGAACCCTTCACTTCCACGATGGCGCCGGCCGGGTACTGCTCCAGCTCGGTGCGCGGCGGCAGCGCGACGTAGTGCGCCTTGCCGTCCACGCCGTCGATGACCAGATAGCCTCGGTCGTACAACTCGTCGGCCAGCCCTTTGCCTACGACACGGCCCACGATGCTGTGGCCGTTTTCGCCATCTTCCTGGCCGGGCTGGAACACGGCCAGCTCGCGCTGCCTGCCACCCATCGCTCGCTGCATGGTGCGGATGATGTCGCCGCGCTCGGCCATCGCCCGCAGGGTGGATTCAGCTTCTGCATGAACGGCCCAGGTGCCCGGCGCCGTTTCCGTCGCCAGCCCCATGCGCTGCAAGTGTTGCAGGCGACCGACGAGCAGCAGGCGCCGGCGTTGCAGCCTGGGTTCGGCAAGCCGTTCCGTATGAACCAGGCCATCGACGGCTTCGCGCTGCAAGGTGCGATCCAGGCTTGTCCATCGCTCCTGTTCCACTTCGCGGGCCAGGGCGCGGTGTATCTCCAGCTCGGTGCGCGGCCCCAGCCATTCGGTCGCCAGTTCCATCGCCCGCTCGCGCATGCCGCGCGTGATGTAGTCCTGCGAGACGATCAGATCCTTGCCGGTGTCGTCCTTGCCGCGCAGCACGACGTGGGTGTGCGGGTTGTCGGTGTTCCAGTGATCGACCGCCACCCAGTCCAGTCGCGTGCCCAGGTCGGCCTCCATGCGCTGCATCAGGTGCCGGGTGTAAGTGCGCAGGTCGTCGAGTTGTTCCGCGTCTTCCGGGGAGACGATGAAGCGGAATTGATGGCGGTCGCCCCGGCCGCGTTCCTCGAAGGCGGCGGTGTCGGCCTCGTCGGTCGCCGGCCCGTAGGCATGGCCCGGCCCGCCCTGCCTGTCCATCCCCTCGCGCTCGATGTAGCGCAGGTGCCGGACGGTGGAGCGGCCGCTGGCCTGCTGGAGATACACCAGCCGCACCTTGACCATGGCGCGGCGTGCGTTTGCCGTCAGCGACTGGCCGGTGAAGCGGGCCGCCACATGGCCGCGTCCCAGGCGTGAACCGGGCGCCTTGCCCCCCTTGCTGCCGGTCGCGTTGGCCGCCTTGCCGGCCTGGCGCAGCACCTGCGAAACGAAGGTGTCGCCGCGCTGCTTGGGCTTGCCGGGCCGGATGCGGAAATGGTCGTCACCGGGGGAGTTTCCACGCTGGTTCATGGCGTGGCTCCAGGCAAGCCCGTCGCACCCTGGCGGGCGAGGCACGCGGATTCTCCAATGGCTGCAAGGCATTGGCTGCTGTCGCGGCACGAAGCCGCCATCAGGCGCGTGCCGCGCCACCCCCACGTGCAGACTGGCTTTGCGCGCACCCTGGTGCCGCACCCTTCAATCTTGCCTTCCGCCTTTGCCCTTCGCTTTCGCTCCGGGCGTCGGCGGCCCGGCGGCGCTGCTGCGCAAGCAGTCAGCCCGCCGGCAAACGCGGCGACGGCCATAGGCCGGGCGCGTTCGAGGCAAGACGCCTGCACGTTGGACGGCTGCGCCGAAGGCAGCGCGAAGTGCGGTGCGAATGCACCCGCACTGCACGCGCGACGACACCGCGACGGCCAGCAGAACGACATGCCCGATGGCACGATGTGATGCACGGCGACGTGCAGCGAATCGGCGGCCATCATGGGCGTGTCTCCAGCCACACCGGATGCGCAACGCCGATCACGGCGGATGCGCTGACCGGGCCGAAATAGCGGCTGTCGAACGATGCCGGATTGGTCACGCTCAACAGGAACAGTTCGCCCGGTTCAAGGCGGCGGCAAAGCTGCAAGGATGGCAGCGGCCGGCCCAGCCGGTCGGCAGGCAGCGCGGCGGCCGCAGGCACGCCGTCGATGCGTACCTGGCCGGCGACGATGCAGACGTGTTGAGGTGCGACCGCGCCCACACGTTTGAGCAGCGGCACGCGGGTCGGCAGGTAGCCGCGCTGCGCAGCGAGCATGGCAGCCCTGTCGGGCAGCGGCACCAGCACGATGCTGTCCACGGACAGCGGACGTGGCAGCGAGGCGGTGCGCGGGTCGAACGGTTCGATGCGATACCAGCCGACCGCCACGCTGTCGGACGGGTTGTAGGTCAGACGCGGCAGAGGCGACACGAAAGCCGCCCAGGCCAGCGCAGCGAGGCCGACGGCGGCGAAGCCCGCCAGCGTGATGCGAACGCGCAGGCGCGATCGAGGATGCGGCGCGGCTTCGGGCGTGCGCGCGATGGGGGATTGGGTCGTCATGGCAGCGCCCTTCCAGCCAGCCAGGCGGAGTGCCGCTCGGCGGTGTATTCGGGCAGCGCATGGCGGGCCGCCAGACGGTTGCCCAGGGTGCGCCAGTACGCGGGCGACACGTCGATGGCGGCGATACCCAACGTTTCGATGGCGTCAATGCGTTCCAGCACGGCGCGCACGTTGGCATCGCCTTCTGCGTGCAGCAGCAGGCGTGCGCCTGGACGCACGCCGGGGATGCGCTGCACGGCATCGAGCGGCGTGGTGGTCTGCATCACCATGAGCTGCCAGCGGATCGTTCCGTAGTCGTTGGCCTGCCAGCGGATGCGGCAGAGCATCGCGCCCGGCAGGAACACCGCGCAGCGCCTCCAGTCGTCCAGGCGCAGCGTGCGCGCCGGTTCACCGAAGCGCAGATAGAGCTTGAAACGGGCCTCGATGTAGGCCAGCGCCACGCGCGTCAGCGGCGCGCTGGCGGGTTGGCCGGAAGGCACGATGAATGATGGCTGTGGCGCAGCCGTGGCCGCGCCAGCGGCAGGCGAAGCGGATGCCGTCATGGTGTGTTCTCCCTGTGGTGCTCGGGAAACTCCCGCTCCAGCAGGCCGCGCAGCAGGTCGGCCACGGTCACGCCTTGCGTGAAGGCCGACACCTTGATGCGCGCGCGCATGGCGGGCGTGATATCGAGGGTCAGGCGCGCGGTGTAGAGGTCGCCTTTGCCCAGCGCATCGGCGTCGCCTTGGCGAATCCACGCTTCTGCGTGCGGATTCGCGGGCGGACGTGCACCGATGCCGACGCGCTTGCCGCGTGATGGTGGCTTGGCTGTCATGTCGGCCACCGCAGCAGTTCGTCCACCAGGGCGGTGATTTCGCGGGCGGCGGCGCCGTCGGGCGTTGTCTCGCGGGCGAGCCGGCCAGCGGCCACGCTGTCGGCGAAGACGATGCGCTGGTGGATCTCCGAGCGCAGCGCGGGCAGCGGCTGCTCGGCCAGCGATTGCCGCGCCTCGCGGCCGATGATGGTGGTGCTGACGCGCCGGTTGATGACAAAGGCCGCGCGCAGCGCAGGCCGGAACACCTGTGCCTCGCGGATCAGCGAAACCATCTCGGCGCTGGCCCACACGTCGTAGGGACTGGGCTGTACGGGAATCAGCACGCGCTCGGCCGCCAGCAGCGCGGAGCGCGCCAAGGCGGCGATGCGCGGCGGCCCGTCAATGATGACGTGATCGGCCCGCCTGGCGAGTTCTGGCGCTTCCTGATGCAGCGTTTCGCGGGCAAGGCCCACCGCGCTGAACAGCCGTGGCAAGCCTTGCTGACTTCTGCGCTGCGTCCAATCCAGCGATGAACCCTGCGGGTCGGCATCGAGCAGGACGACATGCTGGCCGCGCAGCGCCAGTTCACCCGCGATGTGGGTGGCGAGCGTGGTCTTGCCGACACCGCCTTTCTGGTTTAGCAGAGCGAGGATCATGGCGCGGCCCTCCGTGCTGGAAAGCCGGTCTTTCGCTCCTGCTTTTCGTGCCGTTTGGTGGTTGTCCACCGAAACGGCGCGCTTCTACTAAAAGTTATGTATTTACTGTTAGGGAAGTTAAGGGGCGCGCAAACCCAGCAATGGCGCGGGTTTGCAGCCGATTTTTGTGCCTGATAGCACGAGGACTTGTTGCCTGATAGCACGAGCCTCCTGTTGCCTGATAGCACGAGTGAATTAACAGGTTTTCCCGCAGTTATCCCCGTGCCGTGGCCGGCACGGGCCGGAAGGTCAGCAGTTCGGCTTTCTCGCCAGGCATCCGCTCGATGCCCAGGACATAGCCGGGCAACGATTGACGCGCCACCAGGGCGCGCAGATCGGCGGCGAAGTCGTAGAAGCGCGCCACGCTGCCCGACTTGCGGTACAGGTGCTGGAAATCGAATTGCCAGCCGTGCTCCTGCCGGCCTCCGTGCTTGCGCACCAGCCGATACAGCCACCGCTCGATGCCGCCCGTCAGCCGGAAGTACGTCGGGTCGATGGTCAGCACCAGGGCCGCGTCCACCACGCCCGCATAGAACCAGTCCGGCAGGATCAGCTCGATGCCCAGCGGTGTGCCGCTGGCATCGGCCAGTTCCTTCCACTCGTTGATCCACGAGAAGCGATGCAGTCGCCGTCCCGTGGTTTCGCGGATGGACGTGGCCACCGTGGTCGATTGCAGTCGGTCGAGCGCGGCCTTGAGGCGCTGGTAGTCGCGTAGCGACGTACCGCGCCCGATGAAGCGCAGGATCTCGTAGGGGCGCACCTGCATCAGCCGCGAGGTCGGGATGCCCGCATCGCGGGCTTCCACGACCTGGCTGGCGGCCCAGATCAGGATGTCGGCATCCCAGATCGTGGCGATGCCGTGTTCCTGCGTGCCTTCCACGCGGATGGTGATGCCGCCTGCCCGGAAGTCGATCGGCGCCGTGCGCCGCGACTTCGCCAGCGAGAAGAACGGAAAGGCCATCAAGTCCTGGCTGTCGCGTGGTGCCATGTCGCCCGGCAGCGCGCGGAACAGGTCGAGCTGTTCGCGTTGCTGCGGTGGTCGCTGCCGCAGGGGCAGCGATGGGCTGGACATGGCGATGGCCACCGGCGAGCCAGAAATCAGCGGCCGTCACGGTAGTCGCCCGCATGCCGTTCGGCATATTCCGGGTCGGAAGTCGCCGCGTAGCTGCGCGCATCGGCCCAGGCGTCGAGGTCGCTCACGGCATACATGACGCGGCGGCCGAACTTGCGGAACTTCGGGCCGCCGCCGATCACGCGCTGCTTCTCCAGCGTGCGCGGCGAAAGGCGCAGGTACTCGGCGGCTTCGTCGTTTGTCAGGTAGCGTTGGGGCTGCGCGGGCGCAGCGACAGCAGCGGCGGCAGGCCGCAAGGGAGCGGGTCGCATGGGATGTACCTCCATCAAGCCCGGCCACACCACGCGGCCGGATAGAGGCACTTTCAAGAAAGCGAGGCTTCTTGCTAAGGGACGAATTGCAGGGACTCCAAAACGTCCCCCTTACTGCGATGCCACTGGCGGAAGCTGCGCCAGACTGCGATAGCCGCCGCGCATCAGCGCCTCGCCACGCCGCACCAGCCGCCGCACGCGGGCACGCAAGGCGCTGTCCTTGTGCCAGTCGGCCACGACGGCATCCGCGCCGAACAGCCCTTCGGCGACTTCGCGCAAGGACGCACCCGCCAGGGTCGCGTCCAGCGCCTGCAAGGTGTGCAGTTCCAGCACCGCGGCCGGCGTGGGCCGGGAGCGGGCCGCTGCCGTCGGCGCGGCAACCGTGGCGGCGGCCAAGGCGTCCAGTTCGGCCGCCAGCGTGCGATAGCGCGCGCAGGGCGTGGCGCACGCGCGGGTGGCGTAGAGGTAGGCCATGCCGTCTTCCAGGCCCGGCGCGAGCGCGAGCCGCAGGCAGCAGCCGGGCCAGTGCGACACCAACACCAGGCGCTTGCCGTCGTGGATCAGTTGCTTGCGACCAGGCACGCGCCAGAACGCGAAGGCAGAGGCTTCGGGCGGCGGGTCGGCATCTGGAAGAAGCTGCACCACGGCATCATGATCGGGGAACCAGGCTGGGTGCGCGTCGCGCGCATCCAGAGTGGGATCTTCCAGCAGGCGCAGGCCCCAAGCCAGCGCCGCGTCCGGCCGCCGGCGACGGCGCAGCCAGTCGCGGCGGTAGCCGGGGTTTCGGCGCAAGTATTCCCAAGCAAGCGCGGGGCCGTCCAGGTGCAGGACGTAGAGATAGGCCGCTGTCGGATACCAGTGTTCGGCGCTGCGATCAGTCATAGCGAGACCTCCCTGTGCTTGGGGTGCGTCGCCACGGATTCCGCCGTGCGGGAGCTATCGAAACGCCATCAGGTCATCATCAAAAAGGTTAAGCTGTAACTGTCGGTGTCAAGACCGTTTGGCTCCGGCGTGTTGCGGAAATCGTCTGAACGCGACGGCTGCGCAACCCGGAAATGGTGCGCGGCATCGGATACCGTGCCGCAGGCCGCGCCAAAGATCATGACTGTTTGCATCAGGCTGGCACCGCTTCGGTGCATCAATGCCGATTGAGACCGTACAGGTCTTGGGTAAGACCGAAATAGTCACAATGCGCCCCGGCTGGCCGGGCTGCGCTGGCCTCTATCAGTCCGTGATCGCGCCGTTCTCCTGCGCCAGCCGGACGTACTCCGACAGTGGGCGCAGCGCCTGGAAATACCGGTCCCGCCGCACCGGCAGCTTGCGCGGGCCGACGATGCCGGCCAGGTCGGAGAGCTTGACCGTGCCCAGCGAGGGCATCCCGATCCCGAGGTCGATCAGGCCGTAGGCCGTATCGCCATCGGCGGGATCGAGCGAGACCAGCAGCCAGGTCACATGCGCGTCGGGGGTGAACAGCCGCACCACGGGCAGCGGGTCGAGGTGCTGGCCAGCGGCGAGCGCCGCCCCGTGGGAGAGCAGCCGGGCGCGTTCGTCAGCGGTGACAAGTGGCAAGGTCATGGTCGGAACCCCCACGAAACCGAGGATGCGCGGATGCGCTTGTGCGTCGAAGCACGGAACCGCCAAACCGTCTCCGTGCTTTCGTGCGCAAGCACGGATGCGCAAGCCATCGCATCCTTGGAAGAACGCAAGCGCAGAAGCGCAATTGTAGGAAGCCGGAAAGACACGGATGCGATTCCCCGGTTCTGTTGGAATCCGTAGATACGGATTTCCGTAAAAGCACGGAACAGCGTTTTTCGCCAATGAGTTAAAGATAACGTGGTTTTAATTGTCCTTCGATTCGACGCTTCTGTCTATGCAGAAGCGATCCGTTCAGCCAGGCCGACCGGCCGGCGCTACCACTTTCGATGCCGACCTGGCGCAAGCCTTCGGCGCGGCGGTGCGTGCGCTACGGATGGAGCGAGGGATTGCGCAAGAATCGCTGGCGCACCTGGCCGGCATCGAGCGTTCGCACATGGGCAAGATCGAGCGTGGCGAACACATGCCCACGCTCGCGGTCATCTTCAAAATCGCCCGCGCACTCGATTGCAGTACGGCGGTGCTGATGGCCGAGACGGAAAGCCAGATCGCGGCGTCCGAGACATAGCCGCAAGCGGAGCGCGCAGCGCCTCAGGCGCGAAGGCGTGAGGGATTGAAGCCGCATGGCCGTGACGGCGAAGTCGGCACGGGGTGCAGCCCGAAAGCCCGGCGGCGCTTTCAGCGCCGACACGCCATCTTGCGCTTGTCGCCACGGGCTTCGAGCCATTCGACCATCACCGATGCGATGCTGGCCCTGAACATGCGGCGCATGAGACAACTGCCGAAACCATGTGCGTGCGGCGCTGCGATCAGCAGCATCGCGCCCCGCCGCAAGGGACGGGGCGCGGTGGGCGGCCGTCAGGCCGCCTTGGGCTTGCTGCGCGACCAGATCAGGTCGTGCGTGCCGTCCTCGCTCTCGATCAGGCGGGCATAGACCGTTGCCGGGAACGAAGGATCGTCGAGGGTCACGGAGATGTAAGCCCGCCCGGCTTCGCTGGTCTTCTTCCACCCCGCGCCGATGTCGTGGCCGGCCGCCTGAAGGCGGAAGTCGGGGGCGTTTTCGTTCTCGCCTTTGTCGTTGGCAACCAGCTTGACCTTGACGTTGAGGGTCAGGGTGCGAAGCGTGCCGGTGAAGCCGTCTTTCTCTGCGGTGAAGGTGCCGATGTTTGCCATGATGAATCTCCTTTCGGTTGAACAGGGTTCGCGCCCATCGCGTCCTGTTGTGATCCGACCGGCGGGGGACGGGCTGGCTGCACCGCTTGCGGGCGCAACGCAGTGGAGCGCCTGGAAGCGAAAAGAATTTGTCCCGCGAGGAATGCACGCAGCGCAGGGGAAATTGTTTTCGCTGGAAGGTTGTAGCCATAGAAGCCCGGCCACCGCCAGGATTCACAAACAGACAGGACGCCTTGGACCGCCCCGCCCCGAAAGGAAACATGGCCGACTCGGCTTCCCGCGTGACGGCTTCACCGGCTTGCGCCCTGGCACGGGCAAGGACAACGCCCAGCGACAAGGTGAAAGCGCCCCTGACGTAGCAGGCGGCCTCTTGCTTGAGGCGTGGCGTGGAAGCTCCATTGCAAGGCCGGGTGGCGTGTCGGTGAACCGTCCTTCGTGACGTACAGGTGACGAACCGCCAGCGTCGAGGACGGCACGCTTTCGTGCAACCTGCGGCAGCAAGCCGGGGCGTAGGCCCACAAGCCCCGACCATTGGGGCGGGGCGCATTCGGAATGTCGTCTGCGTTGTGCGCCGACGCACTTATGGGCTTCGAGGGTTTCCCGCGCACAAGGCTACTTGTGCGCCGCCCCTGCGCGGCCTGCCCGAAGGCGGCGCAGGGGCGCTCTGGTTTTGGGCCTTGAAACCGGGCGCGGCCACCGCCGCGCCCGGATTTTTGGCATTCCCCGCGCCCAAGACGGAACGGCTTGGGCGCGGGGCTGCTCTCTATTCTTTGGTTTCGATGATCCACCACACGGCACGCGGCAAGGCGCGGCCCGTGATGGGGTGCAGGTCGGTCAGGTCGGCGCGGGCTGTCCAGCCGCGAGGCGGGCGGTAGCCCCGCACGTCGCCATCGCCATGCCAGCGGCGGGCGCGTACCGTTCCGGGGGCGTAGGTCGCGGCCATGCGGGGGCGGTTCGTGGTGTCGTGGCTCATGGGGGAATCCTCGGCATGAAGCGCCCCGGCCGGAGCCGGGGCGCTATCTGTGGTGCCAGATCACGCGGCCAGTGCCTCGGCCTGCGGCTGCTCATCCGCCACGGCGGCGACTTCCTCCGGCTGTTCGGCTTCCTCGTCCGTCACCACCTCCTGCGCGTCCTGCTGCGGGGCTTCGGCGCGGAAGATGGCGGGCATCCAGCCGGTGCCATCGGCCAGCCGTTCGGCTTCGCTGGCAATGTCGGCCTTCTTCAACTTCGCCAGCCGGGTGACGTGCGCCGGGGCGTACTGTTCCACGGCTTCCAGAATCGCGGCCTTCGGCACATGCTGGAAGTAACCGTCTGCGGTCGGCTTCCACCATGCCGCCATGTCCAGCCCCACCGCTTGCGCCAGTTCCGCGCCGGGCTGGTGCTGCGTAGCGCGGGGCGTCACCACGTCCACCGTGGACGCCACGCACACGGCCAACAGGCGCACCAGTTCATCCTGCGGCTTCGCCAGCAGCGCGGCGAACAGTTCGGCGCTGTCATCCGGCAAGGCTTCGCCCGCGACTTCCTGCAAGGTGCGCAGCGCCACGGCGGCAGGCGATTCCGACATGTCCGGGGCAAGGCTTTCGAGCCGGTCTTGCTGTTTCAGGCTCACACCCAGCGGCAGATCGTGGCCGTAGTAGCTTTCCTGCAAGACGGTCTGCACCATGCCATGTACCACGGCGGCCAGCGCGGCCTGCGGATGCCGGGCGACTTCGATTTGCAGCGCGGCGGTGCGGTGGGCGCTCAACCGCTGCGCCAGCCTGTCGGACATGGCGGCGGTCTTGGGCTGCCTGTCGTCGTCTCCGTCCTCGCCTTCGTCGTCGTTCGCGGCTTCGCCTTCGCTGCCGAAACCCTGCCGCAGCCGTTCCAGCGTGCGCAGTGCCTTGGCCTCTGCTTCGCGCAGCAGCCCGCGATGAATCACTGCCTGCCCGTCGCGGTCGATGCTGACGATGGCACCGGCTGCGGCCTTCACGTTGGCCGCGTAGTCCAGCAGGCCATCTTCCAGCGCCTGCAACCGCTCGCCCAGGCGTTCGCCTTCTTCCTGCAAGGCATCGGCCTTTTCCTCGTCCTCGTCGTCCAGCGCGGCATCCACGGCTTCGGCCACTTCCTGCATCTTGGCTTGCAGCTTCTCGATGCGCTGCGCGTCGCGCTTGTTCGGGCTGCGGCGTTCCCTCGGCGCACGCTGGAAGGCTTGCAGGTCGGCATGGGTCATGCCCGGCGTGGCATCCACCCACGCCCAGCCTTCAGCCTGCACCTCGGCGGCGATGCCTGCCAGCTTGTCTTGCGCCAGCCGTTCCAGCAGCGCGGCATCGGTCAGATACACGCCCTTGTCGCCTTCCGCGAACAGGTCGCGGCGGATGCCGCCGCCTGCCTGCTGGTAGCCGTCCAGCCCGACGAAGCGCACCAGCGGATGCCGGTATGCGTCGATTTCGCGTTCGGTGAGGCGTTCGCGCAGGTTGTGCGGGTTGCGCTGCCACGTCGGCGCATCGTAGAAGGCGCTTTCCTGCGCGGCGTGGTCGTCGGTGATGGCAAGGGCCATCAACTGATCGAGCGTGACGGCTTCGGCGCGGTAGTCGGCCAGCAGCCGGGGCGACACGTTGGCGAGTTTCAGGCGGCGCTGCACCACCAGAGGGGACACGCTGAAATCGGCGGCTATGTCCTCGATGGGTCGGCCTTCGGCCACCAGCGCGGCGAATGCCTCGAACTGGTCGGCGGGGTGCATGGCTTCGCGCTGCACGTTCTCGGTCAGGCTGGCGGTGCGGGCGGTGCCATCGGCCACCAGCAGGCAAGGCACGTCCCATTCCTTGCTGATTCGATGCTTCTTCGCCAGCAGCTTCAAGGCTGCAAGGCGACGGCCACCGGCCACGACTTCGTAATGCTCGCCATCGGCGGCGGCAATGACGATCAAGTTTTGCAGCAGGCCCACACGCTGGATGCTGGCGGCGAGTTCGGGAATGGACATGCGCGGGGTCTTGCGCACGTTGCGCCCGGTCGGGCGCGACACCAGCCGCGACAGCGGAACCAGAATCAGGTTCTTGGTCGGGTCGGCAGCTTCCAGCGGGATAGCGGCGGCGGTACTGATGGCGCGGGCTTCGGTTTGGGTAACGGCGTTCATGGTGATAACTCCTATCGGTTCAGGGATGCAGCAGCGAAGAACGCGGCAAGGGCTGCTGCCTGCCCCTGCCGCGTGGGGAATCAGGCTTTCAACTGGCGCAGGCCATCGGCCAGCATCCAGAGGGCGCGATTGAGGCGCACATCGGAATCAATGCCCTGCACCGGGCGGGTTTGCTGGCGGCGACCGTTGGCGCTGCGACCATGCAATCCGCCTTTGGTCAGGTTTTCTTGGGTGCGGTTGAACACGCTCCACAAGTCCGGGCGGCGGTCGTCGAAACGGCGCGGCATCAGGATTTGCGATTCGGTGATGGGTGCAGGCTTGTTGTCGGTGGGGTCGTACTTGAGGGCCAGTGCGGAACGGGCGAACACTTCGGCTTCGCCTTCGTCCAGCGTGATAGCGCGCATGGCATCGCGGGAATCCTTCACCCGGTCGAAGCCGCGCAAGACTTCGTAAGCGCCTTCGATGACATGCCCGGAAACATCGCCTTTGTGGGGAACGCGCACATCGGCCACGGTGTCGCCGCACACCAGCCCATTGCTGCACACGAACCGGAACATGCCGGCCAACATCTGATAGCTGCTCGTCCCGTCATGGGAGTTCAGCAGCACGATTTCGTTGGCCTCCGCGCCGTTGATCTGGCTGGCGTGGCGCAGGCGCAGCATGTGTTTGGTGTGCTCGCGCTTGCCTTCGTCACGCACGCGGGTTTGCGTCACCATGAAGGGCTGGAACCCTTCCTTGCGCAGTTCGGCCAGCACGGCGGCGGTGGGGATATAGGCGTACCGCTGCGAACGGCTCTCATGCGGCGCGTCCGCGAAGATGGACGGGGCCACGCGGTGAATCTGGTCATCGGTCAGCGGGTAATCGCTGCGCATCGAGGGGGAGCGGGAAGCGAAACGGGATGCGAGTTGCATGGTCTTTCTCCTGACGAAAAGGGTTTGCTGTTCAAACCGCACACCGGATTCCTAGATTCGGAAGCCCAGCTCTTGGCTGTTCTGTGCGGTTGGCACGAGGAACCCGGTTGGCCCTGTTGCCACCGTCTTTCCTGAGTTCATCGCCCGCGGCCAAAGGAGCGCGCGGACGGGGGCCGTCAAGGAGACAAGCGCAGGGTTGGTGCGGCCCGCAGGCGCAGCCGAGGACACGGCCCTGCGCGCCTTGACGGCACACGGGAGCGGGCTACGGTCGCGGACAAGGTGATGGAGTCAGGAGAGACGGCTGGACATGGCAACGGCCGTCCCTGTGTGCCGAACCGCACGCAAGCGAAGCGCGCAGGCCCGAAGCTGGAAGCCGGGCCGTAGGCGTCAGCCGAGCGGAGCGAGGGAACGATGGAAGCCCGTCAGGGGCGAGACGCCGCAGGCGGCTCGATGCGAAGCACGACAGCGCGACCGGCCATGTTCCTGGCCGGAGACGCCAATACAGTTGCGAAGATGCAGCGAGGATCTTCGGTGGTGGACAAGCGGCCTTTGCGGGGTTCGGTATTGCCGCGCCGGCGCAGCCGGGGCGGCGGCCTTGCAGGGGCGCCAAGCGCAGCGCGGCGGGGATAGCCCACAGGACTTTCCCCTGGAGTGCAACCGGCAGCGCGTAGGCCCACAGAGCCGTAGGCGTCAGGGATCAAAGCCGGATAGCCGCGACGCGGCACGTCGGGACGGCCAACCTGTTTTATCAAAATGTAAATGACATTGAGGCACAAACGAGGCACAATGTAGCTACAAAATGTTTGAGGCAGGTATGGCAACCAGTGACGTTGTTCGCGCCCGGATTGACGGGCATATCAAAGAGGAAGCCACAAACGTGCTGGCGGGGATGGGCCTGTCCGTATCGGACGCCATCCGGATACTGCTGACGCGAATTGCGGCTGATAAGGCGCTCCCATTTGATGTGAACCGAGGGCAGCAGCAGACGAATACCAAGAAGCCATGAGGCAGCGCCTGAAAATAACTAAAAACACCAAATCACGGGCTTGAAGCCATGGATCGCTTACAGCAACTCAATTACGAAAAAGATTTCCGCATCGCCTTCTTGGAATCCAAAGGGGACGGTTTTCAACGTCTGTTCGAGAAGCTAATGTCGAAAGCCCATCCCAATGATTTCATGGCATGCCGCCCGTGGGGCAATGTTGGCGATCGGAAAAATGATGGGTACCTGCCTTCGGCGCGCATCCTCTACCAAAGTTACGCTCCCAATGAATTGACAGCCGCCGAAGCGGTCAAGAAGATCAATGAGGATTTCGACGGCGCTAAAGAGCACTGGGAGAAATATTTCGATGAGTGGACCTTTGTCCACAATGCGCAGGACGGTCGTTTGGGCCCTCACATCATCGAAGCGCTGGCGAAAATCGGGCAGGAAAACCCAAAGATCAAAATTGGCCACTGCGGCTACGAGGAGATGCTGGCGAAGTTTCGCCAGTTGAACTTGCAGGATCTCGAATCCTGGTTCGGCCCTTCGCTAACGATGGAAGCGAATGTCAATTTGGGGTTTGGCGACCTGGTGGCCGTCCTGACCCATATCAGTATCACGCCCGTGCCCACGGCCAGCGAAGTGAAAGATGTCTCACGCGGCAAGATCGAGGCAAACCTGCTGTCTCAGGCCGTCGCCGACTTTTTGAAGATCGGTATGCAGAAGTCAACGCTCGTGGAGCAGTTCTTCAATAACTGGAAGAACCCGAAGTACGGCGAGCAGATCGCGCAGGCGTTCAAAAGTGAATACTTGACGCTGCGAGACCAGATTCCCGCACTGCACCCCGATGAGATATTCGGCCGGCTCGAAACGTGGGCCGGTGGCACAGCCAACACCACGCCGACACATAAGGCGGCAGTGCTGGCCGTCATGGCATATCTGTTCGACAAATGCGAGATTTTTGAAGACGCCCAAGCGGTGGGGGCTGCATGATTCTGCCCTCCAAGCATCTGCAACAGGATCGAGCACTGTTGACCGTCGGCGCCCACGTTTTGACCTACCTTGTGCGGCCGAAGACCGTCTCTGCGTTGTGGGAGGAACTGAACAAGCATGAAACAGGCGTAGCCACAATGCCTCGGAAAATTACCTATGACTGGTTCTTGCTCGCACTCGACCTTCTGTACGCCATGGGGACCATTGAACTCGAAAGCGGCCTCGTGGCACGGAGGGCGCCTTGATTCATCACATTTTCAGTACGCTACCCAGCTTCAAGCGTATTGAAGACCTGAAGCCAGGTCTGAATGTCTTACTTGCTCAGAAAACCGAGGGTGCAAGCAGCAAGCAGACGCGCAATCGGGCGGGAAAAACCAGCTTCGTAGAGCTGGTGCATTTCCTGCTCGGCGCCGACGCCGGTCCTGAATCAATTTTTCGCACCCAGGAACTGGTTGAGCACTCCTTCGGTATGGACTTCGATCTGAAGTCGGAGCGCACCGTCGTTGAGCGCAGCGGTGGCACAAAAGCAAAAATCTTTGTGACTGCCCCGCCTGCGTCGAAGGTCAAGTTTTCGGCTACCGAGTGGTGCGCATTCCTCGGAGAGCAGATGTTTGGTTTGAGCAGCCTGGAAGCTGCCGGCAGCAAGCCGCCGTCGTTCCGTTCGCTCTTTGCCTACTTCGTGCGCCGGCAAGCAAGTGGCGCCTTCATGACGCCGGAAAAGCAGGCCACGATGCAAGGCACTGGCGACATGCAAATGGCGCTCATGTTCCTGCTCGGATTGGACTGGCAGATTGCGCGCGATTGGCAAGCAGTTCGCGATCGAGAGAAGACGCTGGAAGAGCTGAAGAAGGCGGCAGGGAATGGTGCGTTCGGCTCGATCATCGGCAAGGCGGCCGACTTGCGCACTGAGCTGACGCTGCGCGAGGCCCGTCTCAAGAAGCTTCATGTAGAAGTAGAGACGTTCCACGTTCTGCCTGAATATCGCGAGCTGGAACTTGAAAGCGCCGCACTGACCCGCCAGCTCAATGAATTGGCCAACGCCAACACCATCGACTTTTCAGCGATCCGGGATCTGGAAAGCGCACTAGCGTCAGAGGTTCCTCCTGATCTCGAAGACCTGCAGGCCGTCTATCAAGAAGCGGGCATTGTGCTTCCCGGCCTGGTGAAGCGCCGCTATGAGGACGTGAAGAGTTTTCACGAATCGGTGGTCCGCAATCGCAAGGACTACCTCTCCAGCGAACTCGAAGCTGCAAAGCTACGTATTGAACTGCGCGATGGCAAAAAGGCGCAGTTCGACCAACGGCGTGGCGAAGTGCTGGGCATCCTGAAGAGCCACGGTGCGCTGGAACAGTTCCTCAAGCTGCAAGGAGAACTGGGCCGGCTGGAGTCCGAAGTGGAATCGCTGCGGCAACGCTTTGAAGCGGCCGAACAGCTTGAAGGCACAAAGAACGAACTGGAGATTGAGCGCAATCGCCTCACCATCCGCTTGCGGCGCGATTTCGCCGAGCAGAAAGATCGACTGGCGGAGGCCATCGTCGCCTTTGAGGAGACCTCGCAGCGCCTGTACGAATCGGCCGGCAGCATGACGATAGACGAAACATCCAACGGCCCGATGTTCAAGTTTCCGATGCAGGGGCAACGCAGCAAGGGCATCAAGAATATGCAGATTTTCTGCTTCGACATGATGCTGATGCGCCTGTGTGCCAAGCGGAAAATCGGGCCTGGATTCTTAATTCATGACAGCCATCTGTTTGATGGCGTCGATGGGCGCCAAGTCATCAGCGCGTTGCGTCTGGGCTCGGAGATCGCGCAGGAGCTTGGCTTCCAGTACATCGTGACGATGAATGAAGACGATGCCTTCAAAGAGACCATTGATGGTTTCGACCTCAACGATTACGTGCTGCCTAAGCGCCTGACCGACGCCACGGAAGACGGGGGCTTGTTCGGTATTCGGTTTGGATGACGCAGAAATACAAGGTCAATTAAATCTGAAGGCCGGCGGAATTCCACTAGTTGCACAAGATTTTTCTTATAGGGGGAGAAATGGACAAGAAGACCAAAGGATCATGGTTGATTCATCACACCAACAAACTCCAAGGAATAACGAACCAAGCTGGCTACGACAAGACCTTTCTCGCGGGTAAGGCGGGCATCTTGCTCTCTGCAATCTCGTCAAACAACCACGCAACACTCAACAACGATCGTCTGAACGTTCTGGCGCAAGCGGCAAATATCAATACGACCTTCGAGCTTCCAAAACTCATCGAAGTTCTGAAACAGCAGCAACTGATTGACACCGCGAATGGGGGTGTTGCCGTTCTTGGCGTCACAACTGCGAAGACCCTCCAACATACCGCAGATATATTCGATGCCCTCATGCCAGGCGCGTCCGAAGTCGCTTCGATTGCGCTCGCGGAAAAGGCGTCGATCGAGCCCGTGCTGTCCGGCCATGTCTCCACGGAATTGGCCGACTTCTATAAGCTGGCAACACCCGACATTCAGCGCCTGATGTCCGATGCTGAACAAATTGGATTCGTGGACGCTGAAGACCTCGGCGCTGGGCAAAGATTGTTGTTTAACGGAAATCTATTCCGTCGTGAAACAACCCGAAAAATAAAAGCGGTCCTCGACTCACTTTCATCCGCCGAGCAGACAAAGCTCAATGAGCTTACTGATACGCTGAAGAAACGCGCCTGCGTCAGCACGGACTATGCGACACAACTTCTGGGCGAGCCGCTTTTCAAAAAGGTGGCTGCCATTGGGTTGTTTGATATCAGCGTTGTCAGTAATTCGACCGAGGATGCTGGGTTCCTGACACTGCCATCCGCTTTCTCAAAGTACAGCAACTCAATGGTCGATGATGCATTTGATCTGGCTAAGGCATTTGTCAGTTCCGTGACCTATGGGATGACGAAGAGCAGCTATGCCAGGGGGCAGATTCAGATGGTTGACGCGCTACTGAGCGCACTGGTTCGAGGTGAAAGCGTGGGACCAGTGAATGCCATTGCGCAGGACTACAAAGTGCTGGAATTGAAGGGTGTCGTCGAAGTCAAGCATGGCACCAAAAAGGGCCGCAGCGGCCCAATGCTGAAGTTGCTGAAAACGGAAGTTGGTGAGCTTGCATTGCAAGCCATCAGGCAAGGTGATGTCAGCGAACATTCTCTCAATTCACTGCCGACTGCGGCAGTCACCATATTCAACGGCCCTGAACACAATCGTGAGAAAGTTAGGCGAGCACAAATCAAGGCAAGCCCCAAGGCTACCAATGACATGCTCTCTATCCTCCGCACGGGAGGAGGCATATGACCAAGGGACAGCAAGTTTTGCTTAAAGGCCCCCGAATGGAGGAATTGCTGCGAAGCTACTTCCTCAAAGCCGGCTACTACGTGGTGCGAGGGGTTCCCTTTATCTACGAAGGTTTTGACGTCACTGATATTGATCTGTGGCTCTACAGTCGTACGTCATCCGTATCACGTGAAATCACTCTGGTGGATGCCAAAAACAAGAAGACGCCACAAGCTATAGAGCGGATATTCTGGGTTCAAGGGCTTCGCATTGCAACCAAAGCCACCAACGCGGTGGTCGCGACCACGGAGAAACGTCAGGAAGTAAAGGATTTCGGCCGAGATTTGGGAATCCTTGTTCTCGATGGCACCTTTCTGGGTAAGCTGGACAAGGCAGATGCCCCCAATGCGTTGAGGTTCTCTGACGAAGAATTCTTCTCAAAGATTGACGAATATTCTCTGAGCAAGCTGGATGGTGACTGGCGTGGTCGCATAGCTCATTCCAAAAGCTTGCTGGCGAAATCACTTTCGTTTGACAGTTGCAATGAGTGGCTCATGCAAGGCAAGTTCTTTGCGGAGCAATCCATAACAAAGAACAATCAGCGTGAGGTTGCTCTACGCTGCTTGTATATGGTTTGTTCGTTCATTGCGGTCGCAGTTGACTTTTGCATGAAGGAGATTTCGTTCCATGAGCAATCGGAACGCGGTGTACTTATCAAGGACGGATTCACCTATGGCTCGAAAGGTAGTGCAGGTCTCAAGAAGATATTGAATGTCTCGATGGGACTCATTGAGCAACACGCCAGCGATGGTGCGGCGACAGCCAGGCAAGTCCGATCTAGCATTGAACGACAGTTGGCGAACCTTAATACCGCCGTCCTTGGCGAGTTCTTTGCGAAGCAAGATGTCGCCAGAACACTCTTTGCTGTAGCGAAGGAGTTCGAGCAACTCGCGATGAGCAGGGATTTTTCTTCAGATACGACAGCGACACCTGAGCTTCGTAGCATGCTCTATTGTTTGCTCGATTATTGGGAACTTGACCGAGTCATGTTTTCAACCGTTTTGAAGGACAGTTAGTACGACCCCGATGACGGTTGACCGCCAACCGCGAGGGAAAAAAAGCATTTAAAAATTGGTCTGGGCTTTTAGAGTCGGCAAGGGAGGCTTGATGTATTTGGGCGGGCTAACAATTTCGCGCTTTCGGTCTTGCGACAATGTGACCGTCAGTCTCCGTCCCGATCTGACGGTCTTGGTCGGTGAGAACAATGGCGGCAAATCCAACGTCGTAGATGCGATCCGGTTACTCACCTTGCCGTTGAGCGGACGCCGGGAGCGGTATCCGGAGGATGAAGATGTACGACGCCACGCGACTGCCCCGAACTTCCAGATCGAAGGCGTTTTCCGAGAACTCAGCGACACGCTGAAAGGACTGCTGATCTCGGCAGTCCCTGATCCCACCAAGAACGAAGCCGTCTTCGGCTATCGGTATGAGTCACGGTCCGAGCGCGCGCCGCGGGGCAAAACCACTGTCTGGGCCGGGCGCTTTGACACCAACGAACCGGAGGCTGGTTCCTCTGAACTGATCCGGCATGTCTACCTGCCGCCCTTACGCGATGCGCATCAGGCGCTTGGCACTGGCAGCGGTACACGGGTCATGGCGCTGCTGCGCAACTTCCTGCCAAAGGATCAAGAACAAGATTTCCTCGCTGGCGTCAGGCGCGCGGATGACCGGCCTGACATCCTGACTACGATGAACACGGAGATCGGTACCGCCTTAGGTTTGCTGACCAATGGGGTCCGCCCGCAAACGGCAGCGTTGGACTTCGGCGCCGAAACCCTACTGGACGTCGCCCGCGATTTGAGGTTTCGTCTTGCCGATTCCGGTCTAGTGCCCGAAGACATCCGGGCTTCTGGTCTGGGCTACTCCAATTTACTCTATATGGCCACGGTGGTGGTCGAACTAGCCAAAGCCAAGGAAGCCGACCTCACGATTTTTCTCGTCGAAGAACCTGAAGCGCATCTGCACCCGCAGTTGCAGGTTCTTGTGCTCGAATTCCTGCTAGACCAAGCGCGCCAATCGACTGATCGTGTCATCGAGCCTGGCAAGCCGGAAGGCCGCATCCAGATCGTCGTGACGACCCATTCGCCGAACCTGACGGCATGGGTCTCTCCGATGCATCTAGTGGTCATGCGCTCGCGTCGTCGCGACCAAAACGGTGTCGCGGTTTCAGAATCGGTCAGTGTGCCCATTGCCGAAATCGGTCTCAAGCCAAAGACACTGGATAAGATCAGCCGCTATCTGGACGTGACGCGCTCCGCGCTGCTGTTCGGCAATAGGGCCATCCTAGTGGAAGGAATCGCGGAGGCGCTGCTGCTGCCAGTATTGGCGCAGAAGCTTGTTCTCGTCGGTGATGCCGATGGATGGCTCCGATTCAAGGGAGGGGTCATCGTGCCGATCGAAGGTGTGGACTTCCGCCCCTATGTAGAGGTGCTGCTACGCCCACATGGCGATGCACGCATCGCTGACCGGCTGATTGTGATCACCGACGCCGACCCAACTGTGTTGGGAAATCGGAAGGTTGATCTGGAAAACCTAGCCGCAACGCATGGCGCACCGCAGGCACTGACCGTGCTAACCAATCAGCACACGTTGGAGCACGAGATTTTCAGCGCTGGAAACGAAGCCTTCCTCAAGAGTGCGTTTCTTCGTCTGCATCGCAACTCGCGTCGCGACTGGGAGGATCAAATCGAGAGAGTCGCAGTGCAAGACCGTCCCGATGCATTTCTCAAGCTGATTGAGGCGAAAAAGACCCGCAAGGGCGACTTGGCCCAGGCCATGGCTTCACGTATTGCGGCGGGCGAAGCATTTGTTGTACCGCCCTATCTCGCAGATGCAATTCGTGGCGCTTCGCAAGCATGACCGGCATTCACGGTCTGACGGCTGAGCAGGAAGCATTTGCCGCACACGTTGGCGGTGCCTTCGTTCATGCTTGTCCCGGCGCTGGAAAGACCCGCACGATCATTGCTCGCCTAGCTAGGATCGCCGCCACCTTACCACTACGCCGTGGTGTGGCAGTACTCTCGTTCACAAACTCTGCCGTCGATGAGTTTCGCGAACGCTGCCAGGCCGCAGGGCTCGACTCGCTCTTGAAGCATCCTAGTTTCATGGGGACGCTTGATGCTTTCGTTAGGCATTTCGTGGTACTGCCAAGCTGCGCGGCAACAAGCCCGACGCGACCAATCATCCTCGATAGTTGGGACACTCTTGGCATAGAAATCCGGCTGTCTGGGCAATTCGCTTTTCGAGGTGATCCGGTGAGCCTAGATTTGTTCGACCCGGAAACCAATATCATTGATCCAGAGAGGATCGGACACGCCGGATTGCAAAATCATGTGCGCCAGCATCAGGTCCGATATCAACAGGCGGCGGCGCACCGGCGACGTGGCTTGTTGCGGGCAGGCTATATGAGTGCCGGCGACGCCCGCGTTCAAACGTTGGGGCTGATTCGTGACCCAGTGAATGGCGGGGCACTCGGTCGCTCGCTGGCGGCACGTTTCCACGAAGTCATGGTGGACGAAGGTCAGGATTGCAATCCGCTCGATCTGCAAATCCTGTCTTGGCTCAGAGCGCACGGCGTACATGTCACGTTCGTGTGCGACCCCGACCAGGCAATCTACGAATTTCGTAACGGCAATCCTGCAGGGGTTCATGAATTCAAGGCGACGTACCCCGTTGAATCGCATCGAGGGTTAACGGGCAATTTTCGTAGTAGCCCTGCGGTCTGCCGGTTAGCCGCCACACTTAGGAATGCTGGTCAGGTAGATCAGTCTGTCGGTGACACCGCGAATGTTGAACATCCAGTTTTGCTTCTGACATACGGTGGCCGAGGCCCAACAGCGACGATCGGTCAGGCTTTCCTTGATCGGGTAGCTGAGCTTGGCTTGGATTCGACGGACGCGATTATCCTGGCGCATTCAGGCAAGGTTGCGCAGCGGGCTGCGGGTGCGACCACCAATGACTCGAACGGAAGTTCGCGGATTGAGTCGCTGGCTCGGAAAGTGGCGGAGTTCTGGTCACCCGCCGCGACCGCGCGATCGAGAGAGGCTGTGGTTCAGGTAGTGGAAACGGTGCTTCTGGATCTCATGGGGCTACGCCAACCAAACGAGCATCTATGGAGAACCGTCGAACGCCTTGGTATGGATCGGCGAGCACATCGAAGACGTACGCTGAGTTTCCTAATGAGCCTTCCCAGAGAGTGCGGGAATACTGATGCTGATCGGCTCGCCTGGATAGCCTGTGTGCATGCGGAGATGGAACGAATGGGACTACCGCTGCCAGCCGGTGTGACCGTGCGTAATTTCTTTCGTCGGCCAACCAATGCGCAATGGTCGAACCATCTTCAAATGCCGATCGTTCTTGGCCTTGCATGTGCCAAGATTCACGAGGCGAAAGGCCGTGAGTACGGTGCAGTGTGCGTCGTGATTCCACCCAATCGCGCTCCTGAAAACCGGAGTGAAGCTCTGTTCGAGTCGTGGGAAGCACGCGCCGACGCAGAGGCCAAGCGCGTGCTCTACGTCGGTTTGACGCGCGCCCAGCATCTTGGTGTGCTTGCAGTGCCAGTCGCCTTCGCCGATCGTTGCGTTGCCGTGCTGACCGCTGGTCAAGTAGCTCATACAAGGAGGGACTTGTAAAGTCCCGGCGGAATGCCATGTCGATCATCATTGGTGCCACTCCTGCACCGATGAGCACGAGTGTTTCGTGCATATTGACCCTGATCGACTTGGGGCTCTGAATCAGCGCCTAGCTATGTCGTCGTCACGCTGTTCAATTTGCAGCCGGGCACGTGCGGTCGCCTGCTGTAGCCGCTCGGCCAGCATTTCGCGTGGCGGCAATGTCGTTAGGTATTCGGCAACGTGGATACCTGACTTATCCAGTTCTAGCAGTTCGATCTGCTCGCGCTTCTTGCCGGTGCAAAGGATGATCCCCAGCGGCGAGGCTTCAGCCGGCTCGCGCTCGTGTTTGTCCAGCCAGCGAAGGTAAAGCTCCATCTGTCCTTTGTAGGCCGCCTTGAAGTCGCCTACCTTCAACTCCACCGCGACCAATCGCTGCAGCTTTCGGTTGTAGAACAGCAGGTCGAGGTGGAAGTCGTCCCCGTCAATTTGGATGCGCTTCTGCCGGGCCACGAAGCTGAAACCCGCGCCCAGTTCCAGCAGGAAGGATTCCATTTCGCGGATGATCGCCGCCTCCAAGTCGCCTTCCTGCCAAGTGTCCCGCAGCCCCAAGAAGTCGAGGATGTACGGGTCGCGCATGACCAGGGCGGGCGACATGCGCTGCGCATCGCGCATCGTCGCCAGTTCCTTCGCGATCGTCTCGCTCGGCTTCTTCGACAGCGCCGTGCGTTCGTACAGCATCGAGTCGATGCGCTCGCGCAGAGTGCGCACGCTCCAGCGTTCGGCGCTCGCCATCTGCGCGTAATAGTCCCGCTGGAGCGGGTCTTTCAGCGGGATCAGGGCGATGAAGTGCGTCCAGCTCAATTGTCGTATCAGTGATACGACAATCTGCTCGTCCGGGAACGTGGCGGCGAACTGCACCATTCTGCGCAGGTTCTTCATCGAAAAACTGCTGCCGTACTCCTTCACCAACTGCGTCGCGAGGGTCAGCACGACTTCTTCGCCGTAGTCGGCCCGCCGCCCCTCCAGAACCTGCGTGTGGATGCGCTGACCGATGCGCCAGTAGAGCATCGTCAGTTCGCTATTCACTGCCGAGGCGGCGCGCTGCCGCGCCGCCTCGATCAGCACTCGAATGTCGCCCAACAGCACCGCCGGCGCTGCGGGCAAAGGCGCGGATACCTTGCTCCTGATCATGCTGTCGCCTCCGCTGGAGGTTGCTTGGTGCCGGTGATCGTCTTGCGCCGGCTCGCCACCAGTTCGGCCGCTTCGCGCACCGGCTTGTCCTCGGTGTGGACGTAGCGCATGAACATCGCCACGGTCTTGTGCGCCGTCAGCACCATACCGACCTTGACCGGGATGCCGGAATTGGCAATGTCAGTCGCCGAGCGGTGGCGGATGCCGTGCGTGCCGACGTGAGGCACGCCAGCCGCCTTGAGCGCCCGAGTCCAGCCGCCGTAGTGCTCGCCATATGTCAGGTGCTTGGCTGGGTCGTTGGGCGACGGCAGAACGTATGGGCAACCTTCCCGGCGGGGTGCGGTCGAAAGCAGCCGGTGGGCTTCTTCGCTCAAGGGCTTGGACATGCCGCCGGTCTTGCTGTCGGGCCACACCACGCGCCGGTTTTCCAGGTCGATCCAACTCCATTCGAGCGCGCAGATTTCGGAGCGGCGGCCGGCGAACTCGAATTGCAGCCGGATCGCCAGCGGGATGACGTAGTTCTCCAGCCCCTCGGCCTCCAAGTGATCCAGGTGACGGAAGATCCGCGCCATTTCCTCGTCATTGATGAGACGGGTAGCCTTGCCCGCCGGGAACATGGGAACGTGTCGGCAGGGATTGGTGCCATCCGGGCGGAAGCCCCACACTTCGGCCATGTTGAACATCTTGCGCAGCACGCCGAACGTGTGATTCGCGTCGGCCGGCTTGTATGCCAGCTTCTCCATCAACCCGGCAATGTCGGGGCGCTTCACATCCTGAACCTTCTTGCGGCCCAGCAACGGGACGATGTTGCGGTCGATGACGGCCTGATAGCCTTCCTGCGTGCTCGGCTTGTTGCGTTTCTTGGAGTAGTCCTCCATGAACTTCTTGCACAACGCTTCGACCGTCGGTGCTTTGCGCGCCTCGGCCTTGGCCCCGCCGGGGTCGCCGCCCCGGCGAACCTCGGCCAGCCAGTCCTGCGCCATCACGCGGGCCTGCTCCACGGTCAGTTCGCCGAACAAGCCTAGGGCGGGCTTGCGGCGCTCTCCGGTGTTCGTCCGGTACTGGAGCATGAACACCTTGCGGCCCGCCGGAGTGATCTTGCACAGGAAGCCGGGTACCACGGTATCCCGCAGTTCAACGGCCTGCGCCTGGGGTTGCGCCGCATCCACGGCGGTTTTGGTGAGCTTGATCTTAGCCATGATGACTCCTCGGAAAGACCCGTTTCCAAGAGCCACATGGGGGCCAAGCGGAGGGAAGCCGGGTCAGGTTTCAGAAAGCACCGGCATATGATGGACACGGCTAAGTTATTGATAAACCTGCTGTATCGGGTCTGAGCGCAGTCCAGCGAATTTCGATGCTGGAGTCATCGTGAAATAAAAAAACTCCCTCCCCGCTGGGCAGTCGGGGAAGGAGTTCCAGGTACAGCTTCAGCGCTGGATCAGATCAGCGGCGCCGGGGTGGCCGGAAGCGCGACCGGAGCCGCCTTCTTCTTGCGGGCAGCCGGCTTCTTCTTGGCAGCAACCTTCTTGGCGGCCGGCTTCTTGGCAGCAGCCTTCTTCGCGACCTTCTTCACCGCCTTCTTGGCGGTGGCCTTCTTGGCGACCTTCTTCACCGCCTTCTTGGCAGTGGCCTTCTTGGCGACCTTCTTCACGGCCTTCTTGGCGGTGGTCTTCTTGGCAACCTTCTTGGCAACCTTCTTCGCCGCCTTCTTCACCGCCTTCTTGGCGGTGGTCTTCTTGGCGACCTTCTTCACTGCCTTCTTGGCGGTCGCCTTCTTGGCAACCTTCTTCACTGCCTTCTTGGCGGTGGCCTTCTTCGCGACCTTCTTCACTGCCTTCTTGGCAGCAGCCTTCTTCGCGACCTTCTTCACCGCCTTCTTGGCGGCCGGCTTCTTCGCAGCTTTCTTCGTGGCCATTGGATGGCTCCTCGTCAGTGATCTATGGAATTGAAATGCCCAGTTGAAGCAAATCCGCGGTGTATCGCGGAGGACCGACGATGCGTCAGCCGCATCGTGACGGATACAGAAACACCCGCAACGATTCCCGCCACGGGTGCCATGTCTTGTTCGGGGGGTGTTTCGCGGAAGGAAGCGACTCCTGCTCCACCATCTGCGCAATCGTGGCGGACGTCCAGGTTGTGCTTCGCATCTGAATGTTGATCCGGCTCACTCGCTTCCGCAGCAAAGGTCTGCTGGGCGAAACCTAATCACGGTTTTTTTTTACTGTCAACTACCCGCGCGCAACTTTTTACGGAAAGCTTCACACCGACCCTGCCGGCAACACCCGTCTTCGCCACCCGCGCATCCATCGATGCGGCCACGCGCATCGCACGCGCAATGCCGGCGCATGCGAAAAACACCGTAAAAAAAGCACTATTCGTTCCCGGCCCGATTGTGCGGCGTCGCGCATCGCGCGCGCGCCGCCGGCGGCGGCGCAGTTCCAGGCATGTGAAAAAAAAATGTCGGTGCAACCTGGTTTTGATCCGCCGCGGACGTGCCTGCGCGCATCGCGGGGAAGGTTTTGCGCAAACACTTCGCACCCGCCAGAGCCATTGCCGGCTTCCCGCCGATCGCGATCGCGACCTCTGCTCGCCGCTTCGCCGGGTGGTCCGGACGTCGCGCATGGACGTCGGCCGACGACCGCCGCGCACCGCCCTCCCGCGACCGATGCCCGGCGGCATGCCCGCGCTCGCCCACCGCATCGACAAGGCGACGGAGCGGCGACACGCCGCCGACGTCGCGGTGGCCGGAAACGGAAACGGAAACGGCCGCACAAGGCGGCCGTTTCCGTTTACCCGAGGCGACCGGATCAGTGGTCGTCGTTCTCCAGCAGTTCGGCGTAGTCGTCCGGACCCAGCAGTTCATTCACCTGCTCCGGCTCGGACATCTCGACCACGAACAGCCAGCCTTCGCCGTAGGCGTCCTCGTTGATGGTTTCCGGCTTGTCGGCCAGCGCTTCGTTGACTTCGATCACGGTGCCCGACACCGGGCTGTAGACGTCGGAGGCGGCCTTGACCGACTCGACCACGGCCGCGGCGTTGCCGGCCTGCACCGTGTCGCCCACGGCGGGCAGTTCGACATAGACCAGGTCGCCGAGCAGGCCCTGCGCGTGGTCGGAAATACCGACGGTGACGCGGCCATTGCCTTCGACGCGGGCCCATTCGTGGGATTTGAGGAATTTGAGGTCGCCGGGGATCTCGCTCATGGAACTGCTCCGGAAGAAACGGTGGACGGGATGGACGCTTAGTTTAACGGACGGCGCGGGACGATGCCCCGCGCGCCCATGGAAGGTCAGCCGTTGATGCCGGGTTGCGGCTGGCCGTCGCGCACGAACGGGAACTTGACCACGCGCACCGGCACTTCCTTGCCGCGGATGTCCACGCGCACGTCGCCCGGTTCGCCGGCCGGCACCCGGGCGAAGGCGATGGCCTTGCCCAGCGTCGGCGAGAACGTGCCGGACAGGATTTCGCCCTCGCCATTGGCAGTGAGCACCTTCTGCCCGTGGCGCAGCACGCCCTTGTCATCCATCACCAGGCCGATCATCTGCCGCGCGTTGCCGGCGGCCTTCTGCGCCTCCAGCACGTCGCGGCCGATGAACCCACGGCCCTCGTCGAGGGCGACGGTCCAGGCCAGCGCGGCTTCGTACGGGGTGACGCCCTCGTCCATGTCCTGGCCGTAGAGGTTCATGCCCGCTTCCAGGCGCAGCGTGTCGCGCGCGCCAAGACCGGCCGGCTTCACGCCTGCGGCCAGCAGCGCGTTCCAGAACCCGACCACCGCCGCCTGCGGCAGCAGCACCTCATAGCCGTCCTCGCCGGTGTAGCCGGTGCGCGCCACGAACAGCGGCACGCCGTCGGCGGAGGCGACGTCCAGCGCGGCGAAGCGGCCGAGCTTTTCCAGCGCGGCACGGTCGCCCTCGGCGACCAGGCCGGCGACCAGCGCGCGCGCCTGCGGCCCCTGCACCGCGACGATCGCCAGGTCCTCGCGCTCGATCACGTCCACGCCGAAGGCCTGGGCATGCTGGCGGATCCAGGCCAGGTCCTTCTCGCGGGTGGAGGCGTTGACCACCATGCGGAACAGGTCGTCGGCCAGGAAGTAGACGATCAGGTCGTCGATCACCCCGCCCTGCGCGTTGAGCATGCAGGAATACAGCGCCTTGCCGGTGACCTTGAGCTTGTCGATCGAATTGGCCAGCAGCTGGCGCAGGAACTCGCGGGTGCGCGCACCCTTCAGGTCGACCACGGTCATGTGGCTGACGTCGAACATGCCCGCGGCGCGGCGCACCAGGTGGTGCTCGTCGATCTGCGAACCGTAGTGGATCGGCATGTCCCAACCGCCGAAATCGACCATCTTGGCGCCGAGCGAGCGGTGGGTTTCGTTGAGGAGAGTCTTCAGGGTCATGGCCGTTCCATGCGGGGAAAGACGCCATTATCCCAGATGGCCCCGGGCAAAGCCCATGGCGGCACGGAACCCGCGCCGCCGTGCCTCAGGCCTCCTGCACCTTCAGCGTCATGCCGTCCACTGCCACCACGCGCACGTGGCTGCCGGCCGGCAGGTCCGGGCCGGACACCACCCAGAACGCATCGTCGATCCTGGCCCGGCCAACGCCGTTGGCGATGGCCTGCTCCAGCACCACCACCCGCCCGATCAACTGCTCGGCGCGACGGTTGAGCAGCGGCTGGTCGCTGGGCCGCGCACGCCGGCGGAACCAGGTGCGGTAGACCTGGATCGAGACGAAACTGAGCACCACGAACAGCACGACCTGCATCAGCACGGGCAGCCCGTCGTACGCCCACACCCCCAGGAACACGGCGGCGGCGGCAAAGCCCATCCACAGCATGAATGCGCCCGGGGCCATCGCTTCGGCGGCGAACAGGATCACCGCCAGCGCCGCCCAGCCCACCACTTCCCAGCGCATGGCTCAGCGCCCCAGCGGCGGCGGGTTGCCGCGCGACGGCGATGCCTTGCGCTCTTCCTGCCTGGCGAAGGCCTCGCGGGCCAGCTCGGCGACACCGGCGATGGAACCGATCACGCCGCTGGCTTCCATCGGCATCAGCACCAGCTTCTGGTTGGGCGAGCTGGCCAGTTCGCGGAAAGCCTCCACGTACTTCTGCGCGATGAAATAGTTGATCGCCTGCACGTCGCCCTGGGCGATGGCCTCGGACACCATCGAAGTGGCCTTGGCTTCGGCCTGCGCCAGGCGCTCGCGCGCCTCGGCATCGCGGAACGCGGCCTCCTTGCGGCCTTCGGCCTCCAGCACCGCCGCCTGCTTCTCGCCGTCGGCGCGCAGGATCTCGGCCTGGCGCAGGCCCTCGGCCTCGAGGATCTGCGCGCGCTTCTCGCGCTCGGCCTTCATCTGCCGCGCCATCGAATCGACCAGGTCGCGCGGCGGCTGGATATCGCGGATCTCGATGCGGTTGACCTTGATGCCCCAGGGATTGGTGGCATGGTCGACCACACTCAGCAGCTGCGCGTTGATGGTCTCGCGCTGGCTGAGCGATTCGTCCAGGTCCATCGAGCCGATCACCGTGCGGATGTTGGTCTGCACCAGTGCGATCATCGCCACCTCCAGGTTGGCGACCTCGTAGGCGGCCTTGGCCGCATCCAGCACCTGGAAGAACACCACGCCGTCCACCCGCACCACCGCATTGTCCTTGGTGATGACTTCCTGGCTGGGCACGTCCAGCACCTGCTCCATCATGTTGACCTTGCGGCCGACGCCGTAGACGACCGGGATCAGGAAATGCAGGCCGGGCGACATGGTGTGGGTATAGCGGCCGAAACGCTCCACCGTCCACTCATACCCCTGCGGCACCATGCGCACGGTCTTGAACAGGACGATGGCACCGGCCACCAGTATCACCACCGCGAGAAAAACACCGCTGCCCATCAGTACGCTCCTTGTGGAACCCGATCCCCGGGTATGTACCGAGTATAGCCAGCCCGCGGAGGCTAGAACGGCAGCCGGCCGCGCAGCACCTGCACGAACATCACCCAGTCGCCGGCGAACGAATACAGCGGATGACTGAACGTGGCCGGACGGTTGTGTTCGAAGAAGAAATGCCCCACCCAGGCGAATCCATAGCCGCAGCCCAGCGCCGCCAGCGCCCAGGGCCAGCGCCCGCTCAGCAACGCCGCCAGCAGGCACAGCAGCGCGGCACCGCTGCCCACCACATGCAGCCGGCGGCAGGTGCGGTTGCGGTGTTCACCGAGGTAGAACGGATAGAACTCGCGGAAGCTGGCGAAGCGGGCCATGGGCGCATCCCGGGGCGGGCACTGCGCGCAGCATAGCGCCCTAGGGCGCAGCGCCTCGCGGGGCGGCCATGATCACGCCCATGCCCAACAGGCACAGGGCGGCGCCGAGCAGGTCCCAGCGGGTCGGCGCCACGCCATCCACGCGCCACAGCCACAGCAGCGCAACGCAGACGTAGACGCCGCCATAGGCGGCATAGACGCGGCCGCTGGCGGTCGGGTGCAGGGTCAGCAGCCAGGCGAACAGGGCCAGGCTGGCCGCCGCCGGCAGCAGCAGCCACGCGCTGCCCTGCTGGCGCAGCCACAGCCACGGCAGGTAGCAGCCGACGATCTCGGCCAGCGCGGTCACCCCGAACAGCGCCAGGGTCTTGATCACGGCGCGTCCTTCTCCGCCTGCTTGACCGCCTGCCACAACGCTTCCTGCTGTTGCAGGTCCAGGGCGGACATCGCCTGCCCGCGCGCGGCGGCAAGCGCTTCCATGGCGCGGAAGCGACGCTCGAACTTGAGATTGGCGCGGCGCAGCGCGCTGCCCGGGTCCACCCGGGCGTGACGGGCGAGATTGGCGCAGACGAACAGCAGGTCGCCGATCTCGTCTTCCAGCCGCGCGTGGCTGCCCGGGTGCGCGGCGCTGTCGAACTCGGCCTGCACCTCGTCCACTTCCTCGCGCAGCTTGTCCAGCACCGGGGCGACGTCGGGCCAGTCGAAACCGGTACGCGCGGCCCGCTTCTGCAGCTTCAGCGCCCGCTGCCATTCGGGCAGGCCGGGCGCGATGCCGGCCAGCGCCGAGCCGTCGGTGTCGCCGGCATCGGCGCGCTCGCGCTGCTTGATCTGCTCCCAGTTGGCGACCACCTGGCCGGCGTCATCGGCCTGTGCGTCGCCGAATACGTGCGGATGCCGGCGCAGCATCTTGCCGCTGATCGCCGCGACCACGTCGGCGAAGGCGAACGCGCCCTGCTCGCTGGCCATCTGCGCATGGAACACCACCTGCAGCAGCAGGTCGCCCAGTTCGTCCCTGAGGTCGGCCAGGTCGTTGCGGTCGATCGCGTCGGCGACCTCGTAGGCCTCCTCGATCGTATAGGGCGCGATGCTGGAGAAATCCTGCTGCAGGTCCCACGGGCAACCGCCGTGCGGATCGCGCAGGCGCGCCATGATCCGCAGCAGGGTACCGATGTCGCCCGGCGCGCCCAGGTCGCCGCTGCCGCTCACGGCGCGGCCAGCCAGTCGCGCCAGGGCAGCGCGGGATCGCCCAGCGCGATGAAGTCGCCATTGAGCAGGCGCGGCCGGCGGTTGTAATGGAACGGCTCGCCGGTGTCGGCGGCCAGCAGCACGCCACCGGCCGCTTCCAGCACGCACTGCCCGGCGGCGGTATCCCATTCGCTGGTCGGCCCCAGCCGCGGGTACACGTCCAGCGTGCCCTCGGCGATGCGGCAGAACTTCAGCGAGGAGCCCTGCGCCACCAGTTCGATCTCGCCCATGCGCGCGAGCAGTTCGCCGGTGCGCGCATCGCGGTGCGAGCGGCTGGCCGCCACCCGCAGCGGCAGCGCCGGCGGCCGCCGGGTGAGGATCGCATCCTCGCGCCCGCCCTCGCGGCGCCACGCGCCATCGCCACGCATGGCGTGCCAGACGACGTCGCTCACCGGTGCCTGGACCACGCCGAACACCGGCGCGCCGTCGCGGATCAGCGCGATGTTGACGCTGAATTCGCCGTTGCGCTTGATGAACTCGCGGGTGCCGTCCAGCGGGTCGACCAGCCAGTAGTCCTGCCACTGCCGGCGCGCGTCCCACGGCAGCTGCGCCGACTCCTCCGACAGCACCGGCAGGTCCGGGGTCAGCTGCGCCAGGCCGTGCACGATCACATGGTGGGCGGCGAGGTCGGCGCTGGTGAGCGGGCTCAGGTCGTCCTTGTGCTCGACGTCGAACCCGTCGGCATAGACCTGCATGATCGCCGCGCCGGCCTGCCGGGCAATGCCGATGACGGCTTCGCGCAGCGCTGCGTCCACGGCGCTCATCGCGCCGTCCCCAGCCATTCGCGGGCGATGAACAAGGCCGCCAGCGAGCGCCCCTCGGAAAAATCCTCGCGCAGCATCAGCGCATCCAGGTCAGCCAGTTTCCAGGGCACCACTTCCAGTTCCTCGGGTTCGTCGCCGGCAAGGCGCTCGGGGTAGAGATCGCGCGCCAGCACCAGCCACGACTGGTGGCTCATGTAGGTCGGCGCCAGGGTCAGCGTGCGCAGCACGTCGATGCGGCGGGCGCCATAGCCGGCCTCTTCCTTGAGCTCGCGGTCGGCGGCCTGCTCCGGCGTCTCGCCGGCATCGATGCGGCCCTTCACCAGCCCCAGTTCGTAGCGGTGCAGGCCGGCGGCGTATTCACGCACCAGCAGCACGGTGTCCTCGTCCAGCATCGGCACCACCACGACGGCCCCATGGCCACGACTGACCAGCCGCTGGAAATGCCGGCGCTCGCCGTTGGAGAACTCCAGGTCAAGGTGCTCCTGGTGGAACGGGCCGATGTCCTCCCCACGCACGTGATGGATGAGCGGCAGCCGGCGGCTCATGCACGGCCCCGGGCGGAAGACGGGCGGATCGCTAGAATGCGCACTGGCAGATACGTTTCCATGAGCCCGAAATGCTAGCAGACCCCGCCGTCGCGCCGTTGAACCCGCCTTGCCGGAGCCGCGCATGCGCCTGACCCGCTGCCCCGTGGCGCTGCCGCTGCAGCCCGGGCAGACCCTGGCGCTGCCCGAGGACGCCGCCAACCACCTGGTACGGGTGATGCGCCTGCGCGAGGGCGATGCCTGCGTGCTGTTCAACGGCGACGGCAGCGACTACGCGGCAACGCTGCTGGCGGTGGGCAAGCGCGAGGTGCAGGTACGTATCGACGCCGCACGCGCGCTGGACAACGAATCGCCGCTGGCCATCACCCTGCTGCAGGGCATCGCCCGCGGCGAGAAGATGGACCTGATCCTGCAGAAGGCCACCGAGCTGGGCGTGACCGCCATCATCCCGGTGAACGCCGAGCGCACCGAAGTGAAGCTGGATGCTGCACGTGCCGAGAAGCGCCTCGCGCACTGGCGCAGCGTGGTCGGCGCGGCCTGCGGCCAATCCGGCCGCGCCCGCATTCCGGCGCTGTCGCCCCCGCAGGCGCTGGCCGCGGCGGCGGCGGCGTTGCCTGCGCAGAGCCTGCGCCTGACCCTGGATCCCCTGGGCGAGCATCGCCTGTCCGCGCTGCCGCCCGCGCCGGCGGGCGGCGTGGTGATCGCCATCGGTCCGGAAGGCGGCTGGTCGCCGCGCGACCGCCAGCAACTGGGCGATGCCGGCTTCCAGGGGTTGCAGCTGGGACCGCGCATCCTGCGCACCGAGACCGCGGGCCTGGCCGCGATCGCGGCATTGCAGGCACGGCTGGGCGACCTGTAGCGGCGGCCACGGTCACGGCGGGGGCGTCGGCGACGATCCCCCGGCGGCGGGAAGGTTGTCAGCGGGACCCGGCGCGCAGCCGGGCGTGGCTCAGACCACCGCCGCCAGCGCGGCGACCACCGCGCTTTCGATCGCGTCCAGGTCCGGCAGCAGCGCGCTCTGTTCGCCCAGCAGCACGCGCATGTGCACGCCCTGCGGCAGGCTCTCCTCGGAGGCGTCGGCGAGCAGGCCATCGCGCGGCACCGCAATCAGCTGCGGGAAGGACTGGGTCAGCAGCGCGAAGTACGGCATCTCCGGGTTGCCCCCCAGCGCCTTGAGCACCACCACCTTGTTGCTGCCGGAGACCGGCTCGTCGCCGCCGTTGAAGCGGGCATAGGACAGCAGCGGCACCTCCCAGCCCTGCCAGGCGATGTAGCCGGCCAGCCAGTCGGGCGCACCCTCGATGGGCTGCACCGGCACCCGCGACATCATCTCGGCGACGGTGGCATTGGGCAGCAGTACGCGCTCGGCGCCGGCCTGGATCAGGACGCCGCGGACTTCGTCATTGCTTGCGTAACTCATGGTCGATTCCTTGATCGTGTGCGGCTCAGCCGTAGCTGCGCTGGACCAGCTCGCCGGCGAGGTATTCCGGCGGCCCGGCCGGATGCCCGGCCACGGCCAGCTGGCTGGCGGCTTCCGGGTCGTAGCAGCCATCGCCGCTCTGCCCCGCCACCCAGCCGCCGCGCTCGGCGAACGCCAGCGCCTCCGGCACCAGCGACGGGTCGGCGCCACTGAGCATCACCACCGCCGAGCGATCCGCCGCCAATGCCTGCAGCACCGGCACCGTTTCATCGGCGAAACGCAGCCCACCGGCCTGCGCGGCCACCCCGACACCGTCCTGCAGCACGTAGACATTGCCGCCTTCAAGCGCCTGCCCGGCCTCGGCCAGGGCGACCGGCAGCATGGCGACGCGCGACATCTGCTTGACCAGGTTGGCGTAGCGGCCACCGTCCAGGCGCATCTGCACCAGGACCGGCAGCGGGAAATCATCCGGCAGCGCGCTCAGCAGGCGACGCACCGCATCGGGCCCGCCGATGCCGGCCAGCAGCAGCACCGCGCCCTGCGCGGCAGCCCCCGCGTCCGCGTCCAGCGCGACCAGCGACAGCGCGCCGGTGCCGATGGCGTCCGCGGCCTCGGTCTGTGCCAGGGCGACGTCCACGGCCGGCGGGGCGGCCACAGCGGGCGCGACATAGGCATCGTCGTCGAGCAGCGACCAGCTGTGGAAACTGCCGGGCAGGGATGGGCTGCCAGCGGCCGCCGGGGCCGGGGCATCCTCCAGCGGCGGCAGCTCGGGCGGTCCGGCCGACCCGGGGGCGGGCTCGGCCCTGGCCGGCGCCCTGGCCATCAGCTCCTCGAAGCTCAGCACCTCGGGGCGGTCGTGGACTGCCGGCGGCGGTGCATACAGCGTGTCGGCCGGCACTTCGTCCAGGTGCTGCGCCGCCTCTTCGACATGGAACTGCAGCGGCGCGTCGGCATGGCGCTCGGCCGGGCGCTCGGGCATGCCCGGTTCGGGCAGCGGCAACGCTTCGTCTTCCTGCCCCGGCGGCAACACCTGGTCATGGCCCTGCAGCTTGGCGGCGAGGTGGCGCGTCCAACGCTGCGCATCCCAGCCTTCGCGGCGCGCGGCCAGTTCGGCTTCCTCGAACATCAGCTCCAGTTGCGGAGCCTCCAGGGCCGGGGCAAGACGCTCCAGCGCGTCCTCGAGCGCGGGTTCGAGCGCCACCAGCACCATCGCCGGCCCCACCGCCTGCAGGGCGGCCGGGTCCAGCACGCCCGGGTCTTCTTCCAGGACCAGCGCGCCGCCAGCGGCGAGTACCGCCTCGCGCAGGCGGTCGCGGGCCACGCCGGGCCGCGCCAGCAGGGCCACGGGCCTGGCGGCGGAGCGGTCACTCGCGGACACGGGCGATCCCCAGCAGGTCGTAGACGTTACGCATCAGATCCAGCTCCTGGTACGGCTTGCCGAGATAGCGCTGCACGCCGATCTCGAATGCGCGCTGGCGGTGCTTGTCGCCGCTGCGCGAGGTGATCATCACGATCGGCACTTCCTTGTAACGCGGGTCGGCGCGCATCGCGGTGGCCAGCTCGTAGCCATCCATGCGCGGCATTTCGATGTCCAGCAGCATCAGGTCCGGCACGCGCTCCTCGAGCCGTTCCAGCGCCTCGACGCCGTCGCGCGCGGCCACCACTTCGAAGTTGTGGCGCTCCAGCACGCGGCCGGTGACCTTGCGCATGGTCAGCGAGTCGTCCACCACCATCACCAGCGGCACCTGCCGCTGCTGGCCGACCGCGGCCGCTTCCACCGGCTGCTGCGGCTGCGACAGGTGGCGGCGCACCAGCGGCGCGACGTCCAGGATCACCACGACATTGCCTTCGCCGGTGATGGTGGCGCCGTAGATGCCCGGTACCGAGGCGATCTGCAGGCCCACCGGCTTGACCACGATTTCGCGGTTGCCCAGCACCTGGTCGATCGCCACGGCGGCGCGCAGGTCGCCGGCGCGCACCAGCAGCAGCGGGATCTGCGGCTGGCCTTCGGCCTTGGCCACGGCCTGCCCGACCAGCGTACCGAGATCGTGCAGCGCGAAGTCCTCGCCGTTGTAGTGGTAACCGCCCTGGCCGGACTCGAAACGCTCGCGGGCGATGCGGCCGATACCGCTGACCGACGCCACCGGCACCGCGAAGGTGGTTTCGCCGATGCGCACGAACACGGCCTGGGTGACGGCCAGCGTCTGCGGCAGGCGCAGGGTGAAGGTGACGCCTTCGCCGCGTACCGAGTGGATGTCCACCGAGCCGCCGAGCTGGCGCACTTCGTTGCGTACCACGTCCATGCCCACGCCGCGGCCGGCGAGCTGGCTGACCTGCTCGCTGGTGCTGAAACCGGAGGCGAAGATGAGGTTGTCCAGGCGCGCGTCTTCCACCTGCTCGCCGGGCTGGATCAGGCCACGCTGCTCGCCGCGGCGACGGATGGCCTCGCGGTCCAGGCCGGCGCCGTCGTCGGCGACTTCCAGCACGATTTCCGAACCTTCGCGGCGCAGGCGCAGGGTGATGACGCCCTCTTCCGGCTTGCCGGCGGCCAGGCGCTGCTCCGGCGTTTCCAGGCCATGGGCCACGGAGTTGCGCAGCATGTGCTCCAGCGGCGCGACCATGCGGTCGAGCACGTTGCGGTCGAGTTCGCCGTGGGTGCCTTCCAGGTTCAGGTGCACCTGCTTGCCGATGTCCTGCGCGGCCTGCCGCACCACGCGACGCAGGCGCGGCACCAGGCCATCGAACGGCACCATGCGCGCACGCATCAGGCCGTCCTGCAGCTCCGAGCTGACGCGCGACTGCTGCTGCAGCAGGGCGTCGTAGTTGCGCGACAGGTCGTCGAGCACGCCCTGCAGGCCACCCAGGTCGGCCGCCGATTCGTTCAGCGCGCGGCTGAGCTGCTGCAGGGTCGAGAAGCGGTCCAGTTCCAGCGGATCGAACGCCTGGTCGGCCTGCTCCTGCTCGCGACGGTAACGGGCGACGATCTGCGCCTCGGTTTCCAGGTCCAGGCGGCGCAGCTGGTCGCGCAGGCGGGCGTTGGTACGGTCCAGCTCGCCCATGGCGCTGCGGAACGCGCCCAGCTGCTGCTCCAGGCGCGAGCGGTAGATCGCAACCTCGCCGGCGTGGTTGACCAGGCGGTCGAGCAGGTCGGCGCGCACGCGCACCTGCTCCTGGGTGCGGGTGCTCCCCTCCTCGTCGACGGCCTGGGCCTCGACCACGGGCGGCGACAGCGGCTCGCTGGCGATGGCCGCGGCAGGCAGCGGCCGCGATTCGACCACGGGCGCAGTCGCGGTCGCGGTCGCCGGCACTGCCACGGCGTCGGCGTCGGCGTCGGCGCCAACTTCGATCTCGACTTCGGTGACCGCTTCAACTTCGGCAACGGCCTGGCTGTCCGACGCCCCATCGCCTGCGGCATCGACCGGCGACGGCGGTGCCGGATCGGCGGCGGTGCTCGCCGCCTGCCATTGCGCTTCAGGCGCTGCCTGCGGCACGTCGACGGCGGTCGATGCCACGGCCGCCAGCGACGGCGGCACGGCATCGGCCGACGCAGTCGCTTCCAGCGCTTCGCCACCGGCGGTACGCGCCTCGAACGCCTCGATGAGATCGACCGGCATCTGCACCGCGCGGTGTGCGCCGGTGCGGATCAGCAACTGGTGCAGGCGGTCGAAACCGCGCTCGAGCAGCTGCACGTCGCCGCGGCCGATCTCGGTGCGGCTGGCCGCCACCGCTTCCAGCAGCGACTCGATGCCGTGGCCGAGGTCGCCGATGGCATTGATGCCGGCCATGCGCGCGCCGCCCTTGAGCGTATGCAGGTCGCGCTGCAGCCCGGCCAGCAGTTCGCGGTCTTCCGGTGCCGAGCGCAGCTCGCTGATGAGGCGGTCGCAATGGTCGAGCAGGTCCTTGCCTTCCTCGACGAAGATATCGACCAGTTCGCGGTCGAGGTCGTCGAAGTCGAGCGGGCCGGCATCGAATGCCGCCGCTTCCGCGGCGACCGCAGGCGACTCGGCTTCCTGCACCGGCGGCGTCAGCGGCGTCAGCTCGAGCGCCGCATCGGCTCCTGCTTCCGCTTCCGCTTCCGCTTCCGCCTCTGCCTGCGCTTCAGCTTCAGCCTCTGGCTCGGGCTCGGCTTCTGCCTCGCCCGCAGCTTCGGTTTCGATTCCGGCCTCGAGGGCGGTCTCCGCCGGCACGGCGTCGGCCGCAGCCTCGCCCTGCCCGGTCGGTGGTTCCACCGGCTCGACGGCATCCAGCGACGGCGTCGGCATGGCGGCCATCTCCTGTTCGATCTCGATCGGCGCCGCGGCAGCGGCATCGGACCCGGCGACGCTGTCGTCGTGGCGCGCTTCATCCTGCGGTGTGGCGGCGGCGTCCGTCGCCGGTTCGACCGGCGCGACTCCCGCATCGGTGGCATCGCTGTCCATCTCGCCGGCGGGCGGCATCGCCTGCATCGGCTCGATCGGCTCGATCGGCTCGAAAACAATCGACGTTGCGTCCAGCACCGGCTCCGACACGAAGTCGGCGCTTGTCTGGATTTCCTGCTCCACGTCATCCAGCTGCAGCGAAATGACGGCGTCATCGAGCGTGCCGTCCTGCGCCGCCCCGGTTGCCGCCTCGTCCTGCGGCGCACCGGAGAACCCGGATGCGGTCCCGGTTGCGGCGGCGGTCGCGGCGTCCGCCTCGCCTGCGCCCGCATCGTCTTCCAGCCACTCGAAGACCTGCAGCGCAACCGTCTCGTCCACCGCAGTGGCGGGCGCGTCCTGGGGAACACTGGCATCGTGCGTGGGGGCATCCGCGAACGAAGCCTCCAGCAGCGCCGGATCGAAATAGGCGGAAAGATCGCTGATGCTGGCCAGTTCCTCGGCCACCGGCAGCGGCTCCGGCTCCGCGGCTGCAACCGGCGTGGAGGCAACCGGCATGGCGTCGGCCGGGTCGTCGAAGTCGTCGTGTACCTGCGGCGGCCATTGCGCCTCCGGCAGGGCATCGGCCAGCTCGCGCAGGCGCGCGGCCAGCGGTGCGAACGACGGGATCAGCGGCGACGGCGCCTGCAGCGCGGTGATGGTGGCGGCCACCGCAGTGGCGGCCTCGCCCAGCGCGGCCACGCCATCGGCGCTCGGCACCACGGCATTGGCCAGCGAGCGCTTGACGAACGACTCGACCGGCGCGGTCACCGCGGTGATCTCCGGCACCTCGGTCATGGCGAAGGCGCCGCTCATGGTATGCACCGCGCGCAGCAGCTGCTCGCTCACCGGCTGCGGCTGCGGCTGCGACTGCGACAGCCACGCCTCGACGGTGGCCAGGTGCTGGCCCACCTCGGCCTCGAGGATCTCGCGCAGCACGCTGTCCACGGAAGCCGGCGTACCGCCGGTGGCCGCAGGCGCGGGCGCCGCGGCCGTAGCCGTAGCCGGGGGCGTGGCCGCGGCGGGCGCGGCGGCGGGCGCGGCGGCGACATGGAAGGCTTCCTCGCCGGCCGCGACGCGGTCGGCGATGTCCTGCATGCCCGCCACGTCGGCGTGGATGCGGCCGTTGCCGCGCAGGGCGGCATTGAACTGCGGCAGCACGTCGTAGGCCTGGCTCACCAGCGCGACCACCGCCGGGCTGGCCGGGCGGCTGCCATCGAGCACGCGGTTGAGCATGCTCTCGATCTTCCAGCTGAACTCGCCCAGCGTCCGCGCGCCGACCAGCCGACCGCTGCCCTTGAGCGTATGGAACACGCGCCGCACGGGGCGCAGGCGCTCCATGCTCTCGGGCGCGGCGCGCCATGCCGGCAGCAACCGGCCCAGGTTCTGCAGCTCCTCGTCGAACTCCTCGATGAACACATCGCGGATGTCCTGGTCGATCTGCTCGGCATCATTGTCGAACCCGCCGTCCACGCCTTCGCCGGCCTGCATGGCGGGAAGCGCCGCCGGCGCATCCACGACGGGGGCCGCGGGCGCGTCGGTCTCGACGGTGAGCGGATCGAACGCTGCAGCGGCCCTGTCCAGTTCGGCCAGGAACGCCGCGATTTCATGGTCCGGCGCGGCGGCTTCGCTGCCGCCATCGGCTGCGGCCGGGGCTGCGACGGCCTTGGCGGCCGGTTCGTCACCGGTGGATTCGAACGACGCTGCATCGAAGGACAGCGGGGCGATGGATTCCTCCGGCGCGGTATCGCCGGCACCGACGCTGAGAAATGCCGGGGCACCGGCATCCGTCGCGTGCGTATCGCCCGTGGCCTCGGCAGCGAACGGCTCCAACGCCAGACCGGAATCAGCCGAGAGGTCCAGCGGGGCGACGCTGAGACCCGCCTCGGCGGTGGCGGGCACGCCTTCGGCAGCGACGGGATCGAAGGCACCGAAGCCGTCGGCCGCATTCCACGCCGGCAATGCGGGCGGCTCGGCGGCCGCTGCCGGTGCAGCCGATGGCGGCGGCGCATGGATGGCGTCACCGAACACCAGCGGCGTGGGCGTCTCGACGGGCGCCTGCGGCGCCTCGAACGGTGCCGGGTCGGCGGCGACCGGGGATGCCGGCACCGGCGTTTCGCCGGCGGCGTCCATCACGAACGCCGGGGCGGCGTCTTCCTGCCGGCCTGCGACGGGCACCGGCCAGTAACGCAGCGCCTCCAGGCTGCTGCGGGTGATGTCGAGGATCTCCTCGCGACCGGGGCGCCGTTCGCGCAGCGCCTCCAGGTAGTACTCCAGGCTGGCCATGGCATCGGCCAGCGTGTCCAGCTGGCGCCCGCCGGGGATGCGCCTGCGCCCGATCAGCTCCACGCCGATGTACTGGCGGATGCCGTTCATGTAGTCCGCCGGCACCCGCAGGTCGAGCATGCGCAGCGCGCCGGACACCTCGTCCAGCAGGCGCGGCACGTCCTGCAGGCGCGCATGGTCCCAATTGGTCTCGATGAACGCGACGAAGGCTTCGCGCGCGGCGGCGAAGTTGGCGATGGCCTCGTGGGCCAGCACCTCGACCGTGCGCCGGGTCTCCACCGCGGCCGGATCCTCGTCGCCCTCCAGGGCGGCGCCGAGGTAGGCGACCTGGTCGTCCAGCGAGGCATCGACGTAGAGCAGCGCCCCGGCGATGTCCAGCAGCAGGTTGTCGTCGATGGGACGGCTGCCATCGACCACTTCGCGCAACGCGTCGCGCTGCTGCGCGACCACGCCGCGGGCCACGCCCAGTCCCATCACGCCCAGCGTGTCGGATACCGCGCCCAGTTCGTTGACCTGGGTCTGCAGGTCGGCGGTCGCCCCGCCCATGCGCACGTGCAGGTCCAGCGCATCCTTGATGCGCAGCAGTTCTTCCTTCACCGCGTTGCCGACCGTGTCCAGCAGCTCGCGGTTGCGCCCCTGCAGGCTGCCGCGCGCATGCTCCAGTTCGGCCTCGCTGGCCTTGCCCGCTTCCGGGTCGAACGCCAGCAGCACGCCCTCGTTGATGCCTTCGGCGGCGCGCGCGGCGCGGATCTCGTTGAGCAGCGGCAGCAGCACGATCGGAATATCGCGGTGGCCGTTCTGCAGGCGTTCCAGGTAATCGGGCAGCAGCACGGTGCCGCGCATCAGGGTGGCGCAGGCCTCGTCGCGGTCCGGCACGGCGCCATCGCGCACGGCGTCGGCCAGCAGCTCAAGCTCCTCGGCCACCATCGCCGGGGCATACAGTTCGACCATACGCAGCGTGCCCTGCACCTGGTGCAGGTAGCCGGCGCAGAAGCGCATGCGGCTGGCATCGGCCGGATCCTCGACGAAGTACTCGATCTCGCTGCGCGCCTGGCGCAGGGTCTCGTCCAGCTCCGGCTTGACCCAGCCCAGCGCCGCGTGGCTCATCGCATCGCGCAAGGTACTCATCGCACCCTCCCGTGCAGCATGGTTCGCTTGCCGTCCGGGCGGCCCTGTTGTGCGGTATGACGACACTTCATCTGCTGGTTCCTTTCCATCCCCGCCCGTTCAACCGGTTCAGGCCGGAAGCTTGAAGTCGGCCACCGAACGCCGCAGGTCCGCCGCCAGCTGGTTCAGCTGTCCAAGCGAATCGGCGGTCTGCCCGGCACCCTGCGAGGTCTGGCCGGTGATCTGCCGGATCACGCCCATGGTCTGGGTGATGTCGGTCGCGGCGGCGGCCTGCTGGTGGGCGGCAATGGAGATGTTCTTGATCAGGGTGTTGAGCGCGTTGGACACGCGTTCGATCTCGGTCAGCGCGGTACCGGCGTCCTCGGCCAGGCGCGCGCCCGACACCACTTCGGCGGTGGTCTGCTCCATCGAGGTCACCGCCTCGTTGGTGTCGGCCTGAATGGCCTGCACCAGGCCTTCGATACGCCGGGTCGCACCGGAGGTGCGTTCCGCCAGTCGCTGCACTTCGTCGGCCACGACCGCGAAACCACGGCCCGCCTCGCCGGCCGATGCCGCCTGCACGGCCGCGTTCAACGCCAGGATGTTGGTCTGCTCGGAAATGTCGTTGATCAGTTCCACGATCGAACCGATCTCCTGCGAGGACTCGCCCAGGCGCTTGATGCGCTTGGAGGTTTCCTGGATCTGGTCGCGGATCTGGTCCATGCCCTGGATGGTCTGGCGCACCACGCCGGCACCCTCGGTGGCGATGACCACCGAGCGCTGCGCCACTTCGGCCGACTCGCTGGAGTTGCGCGACACCTGTTCGATGGACGAGGCGATTTCGCCGATGCGGTCCGAGGCGCTGGTGATCTCGTCGGCCTGGTGGCCGGCGGCCTCGGCCAGCTGCATGGCGGTGGCCTGGGTTTCCTGCGCCGACACCGCCACCTTGCTGGAGATGTCGTTGATCGTGGTCACCAGGTGACGCAGTTCGTCCACGGCATAGTTGATCGCGTCGGCGATGGCGCCGGTCATGTCCTCGGTCACCGAGGCCTTCACCGTCAGGTCGCCTTCACCCAGCGAGCTGATTTCGTCCAGCAGGCGCATGATCGCCTGCTGGTTGCGGCTGTTGAACTCCACCTGGGTCTGGTAGCGCAGTTCCTGTTCGCGCGAACGGCTGCGCACCGTGCTCCACACGAAGCCGATGATCGACAGCACCGACAGCGCGCCGAACACCACGCTCCACCAGAAGTTGGGGAAGATGCGGGTGTCGCGGGTGGAGCCGAACGCGGAGAACGCATCGAACAGCTTGCGGCTGTTGTCCAGCATGCGGTCCGAGCCGCTGGCCAGCGCCGCGGCCGAGGACTGCGCGGCGAACAGGTTGCGCGAGCTGGCCAGGATCGCGTCGGCGTCCTTCTTCATCTTGGCCCACTGGGTGGCCGACTGCTCCAGCGCCACCTGCGCGTTGGGGTTGCGCACCGCGGTGATGCCCAGTTCCTCGCTGCCGTTGCGCAGGCCTTCGAGCACCTGGGTGAACACGGTCATGTCGCGGGCCAGGGCGTCGCCGGCACCGCTGGCGCCGGGGCCACCGGCGCGGATTTCGGTGACGCGGCGGGCCATCGAGCCCACCACCACGACCTGCTGCAGGCCGTTGTAGATCTGGCTGGACTGGGCGCCGCCGGCGGTCATCGCGCGCACCACTTCGTTCAGCTGCGCCTGCAGCTGCGGCACCGCGCCGACGAAATTGTCGGCGTTGCCGGCAAGCGCCAGCACCGCGGGCTCGCTGGCCACGATCTGCTCGGCGTTCTTGGACAGCGGCTGCCAGGTCTCGACCAGTTGCCGCAGCGGCGCGGCCACGCCGGCCTCCTGGCCGAACCGGCCCTGCAGCTCACCCACGGTGCGGTCGACCCGGGCGCGGGTGTCCTTGAACGCGGCGTAGGCGGCGCGGTTGCCGGCCACCGCCTCGCGGCCCTGGTTGGCCAGCTGCTGCGACAGCACCTGCAGGTCGGCCGCACCGGTGCCGGCGCCGGCCAGGCGGCTGCCCTGCCAGGTCGCCACGCCGGTGTTGGCGCCGAACACGATCATCGACAGTACCAGCAGGCCCAGCCAGAAATTGGTACTCACGTTGCCAAGCTTGCTGGTCTTGGCGGCGTCCGGAGCAGTACTCATGTTTCGACCTCGGTATCCAATACGGAAAGGCGGGCCCGCACTCAGGCGGCGGCCTGCCGGAATTCAGGCGTGCGCGACAGCAGGGAAAGCGAGAACACCCCCCAGTCGTGGTCGCCGTCATTGAAGGCGTGCTCGACGAAATGGGCGTAGCGGCCCTCGGCGATGTCGCCGGCCGGGACCTGGGCGGACAGCTCGAAACTGCGCTGCCCGTAGAGCTCATCGATGCTGATGGCGACGTCGCCGCCGGTCTGGCGCATGATCAGCACCCGGTGGCCTTCCTGCTGGACGGTGCGCTGCCCTTCCAGGAAGTACTTCAGGTCCACCACCGGAAACAGGTTGCCGCGCAGGTTGCCCACGCCCAGCAGCCACGGCTGCGCCCCCGGCACCGGGGTCACCGGCGGCATCGGCACGATTTCGACCACCTCGCGGAAATCGGACACCAGGCGCCGGCTGCCGATGCGGTAGCCCACGCCGCGCCAGACGTCCGTCGAGAAATGCCGTTCCGGCAGCTGCACCGCGTGCGCCAGGCTGCGCCGCTCGTAGGCTTCGAGGATGTCGAAGGGAGATCGCATCAACCCACCAGTTTGTTGATCCGCGCGATCAGGTCATCCTCGCGCGGCGGCTTGACCACGTAATCCGACGCACCCTGGCGCATGCCCCAGGCCATGTCGGTCTCCATGCTCTTGGTACTGACGATCAGGACCGGGATGCCGCGGGTGGCCTCGTCGCGCGACAGCGCGCGCGTGGCCTGGAACCCGCTCATGCCGGGCAGCACCACGTCCATCAGCACCAGTTGCGGTGCCTGGCTGCGCGCCATCTGCAGGCCGTCCTCGGCATTGTCGGTGGCGAGCACTTCGTGCCCGGCCTTCTCCAGCCATTGCGTGAACACCGCCCGGTCGGTCGGTGAGTCCTCGATCAACAGGATTCGAGCCATGTGCCTTACCCCCTGGTCAGGCGTTGACGTATGTGCGGATGGCGCCCAGTAGTTCTTCGCGGGTGAAAGGCTTGGTCAGGTACTGCTCGGAGCCGACGATGCGCCCGCGCGCCTTGTCGAACAGGCCATCCTTGGAGGACAGCATGATCACCGGCGTGGACTTGAACAGCTGGTTGCCCTTGATCAGCGCGCAGGTCTGATAGCCATCCAGCCGCGGCATCATGATGTCGACGAAGATGATCTGCGGCTGCTGGTCGGCGATCTTGGCCAATGCCTCGAAGCCGTCGGTCGCGGTCACGACCTCGCAGCCCTCGCGCTTGAGCAGTGTCTCGGCGGTACGGCGGATGGTCTTCGAATCGTCGATGACCATCACCTTCAACCCTGCGAGTTCCCCACCCGCAGCCATGTTTTCAACCATTGCGATTTCCCCGGGCGCGCAGCGCGCCATCTGAACGTGGAGCTGCTGCGAAAGCGGTCTATATCCCAGTCCGGCCGCAAACTGTCAAGGGCCGCCGTCATCGCGGGGCCATCGCCGCGCACAGTGTGAACCCCATCGCAGTCGCTGCGCAGGGCCATTCAGCCCCGCAACGCTCCGGACCGCGCATGGCGCTGGGCGCCCGTCGTGCCGGGGCGCTACCATCGCCGCCTGACCCGAAAGGCCGTGGATCATGCTGGACGTCATCGTGGTGATGGACCCCATCGCCCAAATCAAGATCGCCAAGGACACCACCTTCGCCATGCTGCTGGAGGCCCAGCGGCGCGGCCACCGCCTGCACTACGTGCGCCCCGGCGGGCTGGCGCTGGAAGGCGGCACCGCCGTGGCCGACACCGCACCGCTGCAGGTGCGCGACGACCCGGCCGGCTGGTTCACCCTGGGCAGCTACACCCGCACCGCGTTCGGCCCGGGCCAGATCGTGCTGATGCGCAAGGACCCGCCGTTCGACGGCGAGTTCCTGTACGACACCCAGGTGCTGTCGGTGGCCCAGGCCGCCGGCGCCTGCGTGGTCAACGACCCGCAGGGGCTGCGCGACTACAACGAGAAGCTGGCCGCCCTGCTGTTCCCGCAATGCTGCCCGCCGACCCTGGTCAGCCGCAGCGCCGCCGCGCTCAAGGCCTTCGCCCTGGAGCACGGCCAGGTCGTGCTCAAGCCGCTGGACGGCATGGGCGGGCGTTCGATCTTCCGCAGCGGCACCGGCGACGCCAACCTCAACGTGATCCTGGAGACGCTCACCGACGGCGGCCGCCGGCTGGCGCTGGCGCAGCGTTTCATCCCCGCCATCAGCGCCGGCGACAAGCGCATCCTGCTGATCGACGGCGAGCCGGTCGATTACTGCCTGGCGCGCATCCCGCAGGGCGATGAGTTCCGCGGCAACCTCGCCGCCGGCGGCCGCGGCGAAGGCCGCCCGCTGAGCGAGCGCGACCGCTGGATCGCCGCCCAGGTCGGCCCGGAGATGAAGCGGCGCGGCATGCGCTTCGTCGGCCTGGACGTGATCGGCGACTATCTCACCGAGGTCAACGTCACCAGCCCGACCTGCGCCCGCGAACTCGACGCCCAGTTCGGCCTGAACATCGCCGGCCAGCTGTTCGACGCGATCGAGGCCGGCCTGCCGCGATGAGCGTACCCGTGGATGCCCTGCCGCCGCCGGCACGCATCACCGAGCAGCAACGGCTGGGCGCCACGCTGACGCTCTCGCTGCTGGTGCACGGGCTGCTGATCCTGGGCGTGGGCTTCGCGGTCGGCAGCAACGCGCCGCTGGTGCCGACGCTGGACGTGATCTTCAGCCAGACCAGCACGCCACTGACGCCGGAGCAGGCCGATTTCATGGCCCAGGCCAACCAGCAGGGCGGCGGCGACCACGACACGCCGCAACGGCCGCGCGACAGCCAGGCCGGCATCGTGCCACGCCCCGATGACGGCATCGCGCCGGTCCCGACGCAACGCCAGGCCGCCGCCGCGCCGCCACCGCCGCAGGCGCGCGTGGTCAGCAGCACCCACGGCGAGGTGGTGGTGGCCCAGGCGCAGCCGCGGCCGCTGCCCGAACGCCCCGAGCCGGACGCGCCGATGACCGCACGCGAGCAGCGCGACGCGGAGATGGCACGGCTGGCCGCCGAGGTGCACCTGCGCTCGGAACAGTACGCCAGGCGCCCGAACCGCAAGTTCGTCTCGGCCAGCACCCGCGAATATGCGTACGCGAACTACCTGCGCGCCTGGGTCGACCGCGCCGAGCGCGTGGGCAACCTGAACTACCCGGACGAAGCGCGCCAGCGCCGCCTCGGCGGCCAGGTGGTGATCACCGTGGGCGTGCGCCGCGACGGCAGCGTGGAGAGCAGCCGCATCCTGCGCAGCAGCGGCACGCCGCTGCTCGACGCCGCCGCGCTGCGCGTGGTGGAACTGGCGCAGCCGTTCCCGCCGCTGCCGCGCACCCGCGACGACATCGACATCCTGCAGGTCACCCGCACCTGGGTGTTCCTGCCCGGCGGCCAGCTGCACGACGACCGCTGAAGCGGAGGCGCCGGCCAATGCCGACGCCTGCCGTGGCGCCTACTCCGCCGGGGCGAGCAGCGTCTTCTTCCAGAACTCGATCCCGGCCCAGAAGATGTAGTCGCGGTTCTCGCGCTTGTGGAAACCGTGGCCTTCGTTGCGCGCCAGCACGTGCCAGGCGTCGCCGCCCTGCGCGCGCAGCGCCTTGACGATCTGCTCGGCCTCGGAGGCCGGCACCCGCGGATCGTTGCCGCCGGCGGCGACCATCAGCGGAATCCGGATCTTCCCGACATTGCGCAACGGCGATATCTCCGCCAGCCGGGCGCGCTGGGCCGGATCGCGCTCGTCGCCGTACTCCACGCGCCGCAGGTCGCGCCGGTACGCCTGGGTGTTCTCCAGGAAAGTGACGAAGTCGGAAATGGCGACGGCGCAGCTGGCCGAGCGCAGGCGGTCGCTGTAATGCACCGCCGAGGCGTAGCACATGTAGCCGCCGTAGCTGAAGCCGTAGACCGCGAACCGGGCCGCGTCCAGCGCCGGATCGGCCGCCAGTGCGTCGATGAACGCCCCCACGTCCCTGACCGAGTCCTCGCGTTTCCACGGGCCGTTGTCCAGGTCCAGGAAGCGGGTGCCGTAGCCCGAGGAACCGCGCACGTTGGGCAGGAACAGGGCCACGCCGAGCTCATTGAGCAGATAGTTGTCGGCGCCGAGGAAACCCGGCCGGCTCTGCCCTTCCGGCCCGCCGTGGATGTCCATGATCAACGGGCGCCTGCCCGGGAAGCGGGCGGGATCGGGGCGGTACAGGAAGCCGGACACCTTCTCGCCGTCGAAGCTGGCGACCTCCACCCGCTCCGGCTCGCGGTTGCGCTCCAGGTCCAGTCCACCGGCTTCGCTCCGGGTCCAGCGCCGGACCTCCAGCGTCCTGGCATTCACCGAATAGACGTCGCCGGGCACCTTGGCCGACGACAGGCTCAGGCCGATCTCGCCCCACGGCGCGATCTGCAGCAGCTGGCCGATGCTCCAGTCCAGGACACCGTCGGGCAGGCCGTCGACCTGCCGCAGGTTGGCGCCCTGGCCATCGCCCACGCGCAGCCGCGACACGCCGGCGTCGTTGATCGCATAGACCAGCACCTGCTCGTCGTCCGATACCGCGTAGTCGGTCACGTCCCAGCGCGGTTCGCGGCTGACCGGGGCGAATGCGCCGCTGCGCGGGTCCAGCTTGCCCAGCCGGACGAAATCCGAATCGCGGTTGGACAGCACCCATATCCGCCCGTCGCGGGCGTAGCGCGCATCGGCATAGGACGCGCGCCCGCGCGCCGGGGTCAGCACCTTCATCCCGCCCCTGCGCAGGTCGACCTCGGCCAGCACGGCATGGTTGATCGACAGCCGGTTGATGGCCAGCGCGCGCGCGCCGTCGTGCGAGAAGTCGGAGATGTTCCAGCCGCCGCCGCTGACCTGCGCGACCATCCGGTCGCTGCCTGGCCGGGCCGGATCCAGCACGTAGAGGTCCATGTCCGCGCCGTTGCGCCGCGAGGAGGCGTAACCGAGCAGGCGGCCATCGCGGCTCCAGCTGCCGAACCAGTTGCGCGACCTGCCGTCGGTCAGCAGCTCCAGGCGGCCGTCCTTCAGCAGGTACAGCTGGAAGAACTCGTTGCCGCCGATGTCCTTCTGCACCACCAGGTGGCCGCTGTCGCCCGGGGCGTGGCTGGCGAAGGGGACCGGCTCGGCCTCGAAGCTGAGCTGGGTGCGAGCGGCGCCGGGCGACTGCACGCTGTGCAACTGGTCGGTGCCGCCGAAGCGGGTCTTCATCAGGACCGAGCGGTTCTGCGGGTCCCAGCCAAGGAAGGCGGCACGGCGGTATTCCAGGTAGCGGGCGCTGGCCTCCGCGGTCGCCGCGGGAATGGCGGGAACGCCGTCGGCATGGATCGCCGGCGGCACCGGAACCACTGCGGCCGCACTGCCGGCGACGGCCAATGCCGCCGCCAGCAGGGTACGGAGTGCATGATTCATTTCTGCTCCTTGTCGGTTGGCGGCCGCGCCGCTCAGAACTTCACCCGCACGCCGGCGGTGTAGTAGGCCCCCATGACGTCGTAATAGGGCGAGAACGTGGCGGCGATGGGCGCCTTCTTGTTGAAGACGTTGTTGGCGCTGGCATACAGCTCGACCCTGCCCTCGCCGCCCAGCCGGTAGGCGCCGCCCACGTCGTAGTACACGTAGCTGCCGATCCGGTTGTTGACGATGTTCTGGTTGCGGTCGTAGTCGCCTGCGGACAGGTAGCGCGCGCGCGCGTTGACCGAGAAGGCGTCGCTGTCGAAGGCGATGCTGGACACCGCGCGCCACTTCGGCACGCCCAGCCCGAACGCGTAGCCCTGCGAGCCCACGTACTCCATCTGCTTGACCCCGTCGTCCGTGCTCAGGCTGTTGACCCAGGTCGCCAGGGTGCGCAGGCGCAGCCGCCCGGGCACGCCGAACAGGCGGGCGTCGCGGCGGTAGGAAGCTTCCAGGTCGACGCCGTCGGTCTTGTACTGGGACAGGTTGGTGTAGGTGGAGACGATGCGGGTGATGTTGCCTCCCGCGTCGCGCTCGACCCGGCTGCACAGCTCGGCATTGCCGGCGGCACAGCGGTTGAGGATGTCCTGCAGCCCGATCGTGGTGATCACGTCCTTGATGTCGATGTTGAAATAGTCCACCGACAGGTCCAGCCCTTCGACCGCCCGCGGCGACCAGCTCAGCCCAGCGGTCAGGGTGTCGGCCGTTTCCGGACGCAGCCCCGGGTTGCCGCCGCCGTTGCTCAACGCATAGACGGTCTGGTTGTTGGTCGGGTCGGTGACGTAGCTCCAGCCGGTGGTGGTGGTGGTGAACAGCTCGCCCAGGTTGGCCGAGCGGATATCGCGGGAACGGGCGATGCGGCCGCGGAAGCCGTCGACGAACTCATTGGTGAAGCCGAGCTTCCACGACCAGATCGAGCCGGTGGTGTTGTAGTCGGAGATGCGCGCGGCCGCACTCAGCGCCAGGTTGTTCAGGCCGGGCACGTCCCTGACCAGCGGCACCAGCACCTCGCCGAAGGCCTCCTTGACGTTGAACGAGCCCTTCATGGCACTGAAGTTGAACGAACGGAAAGCCTTGGCCGCGTCCAGTTCGCCGACGCGCTGGTCGATCGCCTCGCGCCGGCCCTCCACGCCGAACGCCACCGAGACCGGGCCCGCGGGCAGCTCCCAGGGTTCGCCGCGCAGGCTGGCGCCAAACACGTCCAGCGTGGTCCTGGCGCGCTGCTGCGGGGTGCCGGTGACGTAGTCGATGGCCTCCTGCGACGGCGCGCCTTCGCCGAACACGTTGATCGGCACGCAGTGCACCGCCGGGTTGGCCAGGCTGACGCGGCACACCGGCCCGCCGGTGGACGGATCGATCACCGAATCGATGGCATTGGCCCATGCCTCGCGCAGGATGAACCCCGGCGTATCGAAATTCGCCTCGGCCTCGCCGTGGCTGTAGTACGCGCTCCAGCGCCAGTCGCCGGCATAGCCGTCCAGCGCGAGCGCGGCCTGCGTGGTCTTGCGCTCGAAATCGATGTGCGGGTAATTGATGTCGTTGTTGAAGCGGCCGATGCGCAACCTGGTCTCGCCGGCCTGCTGCATCGCCTCGCGCACCTTCTGCGGCAGGAACGCGTTGTCGATGCCGATGTCCAGGTTGTTGCGGTTGTGGTCGCCGAACCAGATGTAGTTGTTGTACATCCGCGAATGGCGCACTTCGGCGGTCAGGCGCACGTCGTCATTGAGATCGTAGCGACCGCTGGTGAGCACCGAATACCGCTTCTGCGGCGCGCTGAGCGGGCTGTAGTCGTCGTTCGACGGTCCCTCGCCGCCACTCATCAGCGCACCGACGACACGGCCGTACTGGAAGTCGCGCAGCGACCCGTCCGGGTTGAACGCCTTGCCCTTGAGCACGCCGGACAGGATCAGGCCGCCGTAACCCGCGTCGGCGAAGCCGACATCGGGCATCAACTGGTACTGGCCGTTGCCGATGGACAACGTCGACCAGCGACCGGCCCGGCTGCGCGAACTGCGCGGCACGATGCCATCGTTGTCGAGGAACTCGCCGCCGACCAGGAAATGGCCGCGCCCATCGGCGAAATCCGTGCCCCAGGCTGCCTCGAAGCGCTTCTCCTTGCCGTCGTTGTAGGTGGACTGCCCGGCCTGGGCGCCCGCCTTGAAGCCGACGAAATCGTGATCCAGGCTGATGTTGACCACGCCGCCGACCGCACCCGACCCCCATGCCGCGGAGGCACCGCCGGTCACCACGTCGACGCTTTTGACGACGATCGACGGGATCGTGTTCAGGTCGTTGTCGCTGGAGATGCGGCGACCGTCCTGCAGCACCAGGGTGCGCGAGATGCCCAGGCCGCGTAGATCGACCGGCGCGTTGCCGGCACCGGTGTTGGAGCCGGTGGTCTGCGGCGAACTGGTCGCGCGGAACTGCGGCAGGTCATTGAGCGCGGCACCGATGTTGGTGCGCGAATCGAGCTTCAGCTCCTCGGCGGTGATCGGCAGGGTCGGCGTCGGCGCCACCAGGTCGGGGCGGTCGATGCGCGAGGCGGAGACGCTGACCGTGGCGAGATCGCTGACCTTGCGATCGCTGCCTTCTTCCTTGGTCTGGGCATGGACGCCGGCAGAGGCGGCCAGGCTTGCCAGAACGCACAACGTCAGGGGATGAAGCGGGAGTGGCTTGCGCATTTTTGTTCGTTACCCGAATTCGCTATGACTGGGGGACGCCCCGCATGGGGCGTACCGACAGTGCCAACTCGTGAACGAACAATGCGCAATGTCTACGGGAAGACAAATTTCATTGCCGATGCAACCGGGTGCATCTGCTTGTCGGGGCCTGCATGCAAACGCGGCGCAGGCGCGCGCAAGCGCTTGTTCCAAGGGGCGCGACGCCACCTGGCCGGACGCTGTTTCCAGCGCCGTCCTGTTTCGCAGGGCGACGTGAATCGCAATCGATGAAGCGCCGAAGATCGGATTGTTTCTTCCGCAACCTCGACTGCGGCACCGGATATCGCCCGCAACTGCGCGGCTTTTCCGCCCATGCCGCCCGCAGGTGGCATGGATGTGCGGTGGCATGCCGGCGCAGCCTGGCGTCCGGTGCGGCATGCATGCGCGGCGACCTGGCAACCGCCGCGCGGCGCTGCCGGGCCGTCATCGCCGCGGCACCGCGGCGGCGTCAGCCCTGGCTGGCCGGCGGTGCCGCGGTGTAGACCGCTTCGCCATCAACCCAGGTGGACAGCACCTGCAACCCGTCCAGGCGGCCGGCGGCCGCATCGAGCGGATCGCGGTCGAGTACGACGAAGTCCGCGCGCAGGCCCGCGCGCAGGCGCCCGACCCGGGCTTCGTCATGCCCGGCATACGCCGCGTCGCTGGTGAAGCCACGCAGCGCTTCGGCCGGGCTCAGGCGCTGCTCCGGCTGCCACCCGCCCGGCGGCCGGCCATCGCGGTCCTGGCGGGTCACCGCCGCGTACAGGCCCAGCCGCGGATCGACCTGCTCGACCGGGAAATCCGACCCCAGCGCCAGCCGCGCACCGCTGTGCAGATAACGCTGCCAGGCATAGGCGCCCTTGATCCGCTCCGGCCCCACGCGCTGCTCGGCCCACCCCATGTCCGAAGTGGCATGGGTGGGCTGCATCGAGGCGATCACACCGAGCCGGGCGAAGCGCGGGATGTCCTCCAGCGCCACCACCTGGGCGTGCTCCACGCGCCAGCGGTGGTCGTTGTCCTTGTGCGCGCCCAGCACCTTTTCGTAGGTGTCGAGCACGATGCGGTTGCCGCGGTCGCCGATCGCATGCGTGGCCACCTGCACCTTGCAGCCATCGGCCCTGCGCACGGCCACCTCGAATTCCTCCGGCGAGGTCATCAGCAGCCCGCGGTTGTGCGGGTCGTCGCTGTAGTCGGCCAGCAGGGCCGCGCCGCGGCTGCCCAGCGCGCCGTCCATGAACAGCTTCACCCCGTGCATCTGCAGGCGTCCGCCCGGGTGGGTGTAGAGCCCGTTGGCGCACAGGTCGTCCAGCGCCGCGTTGTTGCCGTCGGCATAGGCGTCGATGCGCAGCGGCAATCTGCCCTGGTCGGCCAGCCGTTTCATCACCGCCAGGTCCCCGCGCGACACGCCCATGTCGTGCACGCCGGTCAGCCCGTTGCTGACCGCCAGTTGCAGTGCCGCGTGCAGGCGCTTCTCGCGCACCGCCGCGTCAGGTGCCGGGATATGCGCGCTGACCAGCGCGGATGCGGCGTCCACCAGCACGCCGGCCGGCTTGCCGGCGGCGTCGCGCAGGATGCGCCCGCCGTCGGGCTGCCAGTCGCCGGACAACGGCCTGCCGGCCTTCTTTTCCGCGATCCGCAACGCGGCGCCGTTGGCCCAGCCGGCGTGGCCGTCGATGCGCTCCAGGTACACCGGCCGTTCGGGGAACGCCGCGTCCAGGTCGGCCGCGGTCGGGAACGCGGTGTCGTCCCAGCGGTTCTGGTCCCAGCCGGCGCCCAGCAGCCACTCGCCCGGCGCCAGCGTCTTCTCGAAGGCCTGCAGTCGTTCCACCACTTCGGCACGGCTGCGCGCGCCACTGAGGTCGGCCTGCGCCAGGGTGTTGCCGAGGCCGACCAGGTGCGCGTGCGCGTCGATCAGGCCCGGCACCACGGTGGCCTTGCCGGCATCGACGCGCGGGGCCTGCGGATAGCGTCGCAGCACGGCCTTGCGCTCGCCCACCGCGAGCAGGCGGCCGTCGTCCGTGTCCCACGCCAGCGCACTGGCCATGGGCTGCTGCGGATCGCCGGTATGGATGGTGTCGGCGAGCAGCACCCGCACTCCGGCCGCGGCCGGCGCCACATGCAGACAGGGAAGCAGGACGGCGAGACAGGCGGCGGTACGGCGCATGCAGGGACACTCCTGGCCAACGGAAACGGCGACTATGCCGCCATCGGCCAGGGCTGACAACGAACGCCAGGGCACGCTGCCGCAGGGCCGCGGCCAGACGCCCGCGGCCCGCGCCGCGCGCAGGTCAGTCGGCGCTGACGTCCACCCGCACCCGGATGCGTTCGCCCGGGTGGTAGTCGCGGCGGGTGTGGTACTCGCGGCCGGCGTATTCGTAGGTGACGTCGTAACCGGCCACGCGCTCGCTCTCGTAGCCGTAGCCCTCGCGCTGCGGCTCGCACACGCGCACGTCCGAGCGGCGGTAGAGCGGGCGGTTGTTGGCATCGTAGATCGCGCGCCCGGCGGCGCCGCCGGCCACGGTGCCGATCGCGGTGCCCAGGTAGCGGCCATCGCCGCCGCCGATGCGGCTGCCGATGATCGCGCCGGCCAGACCGCCGATCACCGTGGCCACCTGGCGCCCGCCATCGTTGCCCTGGCGATAGCCGTCGACGTAGCGCCCGTCGCCATGGTCGCGGGCGTCGTCGCGCTCCTGCCGGTAGCCGTCCGCGTCGTACACATAGTCGCCCTCGCTGCGCGCGTAGCAGTCTCCACGGCGGCCGCCGCCGTCGACGATGATCGGGTCCACCCGCACCACGCGCGCGTAGTCGTAGACCGGGCCGTTGTCGTCGCGGCCGTAGCGGCCATCATCGTCGCGCCACTGGCCGCTGCCCGGATAGGGGCGATAGCTGCCGTCGTCGTAGCGCTGCGCCGAGGCGGTGAACGCCAGCAGGCAACCGAAGACCAGGACACCTGCAAGAGGCAATGATCGGGACATGGCGGCCGCACCGGCGTATGGGATGGAGGATGGACGGATGCTCCGGCGCGGCGCGTGAAACGCCCCTGAACCGGAACGCCGGGGCGGCAACGGCACCGCCCCGGCCGCCGGATCAGCCGGCGAACTCGGTTTCCAGGCTGATCGGCACCGCGCTGAGCGCCTTGGACACCGGGCAGTTCTGCTTGGCATCGTCGGCCACCGCGCGGAACTTCACCTCGTCCATGCCGGGCACCACCGCCTTCACCTTCAGCCGGATGCGCGACAGCTGCGGACCGCCGTCCATCGACAGATCGACATCGGCGCGGGTGTCGAGCGAGCGCGGCGGGAAACCGGCTTCCGTCAGCTTTGCCGACAGCGCCATGGTGAAGCAGCCCGCGTGCGCGGCGGCGATCAGTTCTTCGGGATTGGTGCCCTTCTCGTCGCCGAAGCGGCTGGAAAACGCGTAGCGCGTGTTCTCCATCAACCCGCTCTGCGGCGTGCTCAGCCGCCCCTGCCCGCTCTTGAGGTCTCCCTCCCAGTGCGCGGTGGCGTGGCGCGAAATACCCATGGCATGTCTCCTGTGCGTGCGTTGAAGGGAGACCCAGCCTAGGCGGGCATTCGTTAGCGCCCTGTGCGCCGCGGCGGCAGCGCGCATCGCGGCCGCCCCCTGCCGCCGCCGCGCATGGCCGGGGCCGCGACCGGTGCGCGGCCCCGGGCTTTACAGCCGGTTTTCCCGCGATCGTGGCCCGACGGCACGCCGGAAGGGCGGTTGGAAGCAATTTTTATGGGGTTTTTGTGCCCCGACCTATTGGCGATGCACCGCGCATGCCCTACATTTCGCTTGCCGACGGGGTCGGCATGACCACAACCACCCGCTCACGGAACAGGAAACCATGGCAAAGACCGCTAAGAAGGCTGCCCCGAAGAAGGCAGCGAAGAAAGTCGCTACGAAGGCCGCCGCCAAGCCGGCCGCTCCCAAGCCGATCAAGGAAGCCCTGACCAAGTCGGGTCTGGTTGCACACCTGGCCGAGGCGACCAGCGTCGCTGCCAAGGATGTCCGCTCCGTCCTGGCCGCGCTGGAAGGCGCCGTTGCCGCATCGGTCAACAAGAAGGGCGCTGGCAGCTTCACCCTGCCGGGCCTGCTGAAGATCTCCACCGTGAACGTGCCGGCCAAGCCGAAGCGCAAGGGCATCAACCCGTTCACCAAGGAAGAGCAGTGGTTCGCCGCCAAGCCGGCCTCCACCAAGATCAAGGTGCGTCCGCTCAAGAAGCTCAAGGACGCCGCGATCTGATCCGCGCGCCCTGGGCGAGAGAACGGGACGGCCATGCCGTCCCGTTTTTTTTTTGCGGCGCCACCGGTACGCGCACGGATCGTCGCCGCGCACTGCCAAGGCCGCACCCTGCGGCATTGCGCGCCGATTGCGCGGCAAGCGGCATGCCTGCGGAGGCGGTTCGTCCGCCAGCCACGCCAACCCGCTGCCGGAACAAGCGCAATCCCCCTGCCGGGAGGCATCTGCAGGTGCGCGCCCGGGTGACGTGGCCTGCCTGGAGCGTGGGCCATGCATCTCCCTGGAATCGGGTCCATGGCGTGCGCCGCACGCCCGGCGGCCCCGGCGTGGCGGCCATCGCCGGGGCGACGCCCGGCATTGCCAGGCCCCTGCCGCGGGGTGCGCGCCAGCGATGGCCGGTGCGATGCGGTATCGACTGGAACACAGCGTCATGGGCCGGCGCCTCGCCCCGGCCGCCCAGCGGGCCTATGGTGGTCGCCAAGCCCCACGCTCACACGCCACACCATGTCCAGCAGCAAGCACCGCTACCGCATCACCGTCACGCCGATCGAAGCCGATGGCCTGCAGTGCAGCGGCCGTTGCACCATCGAGTTCGAACAACGCAGCCCGCGCAACTGGATGCACGAACTGGAGGACGCACAGCGGCAGCGGCGCCTGTCGTGCAACGAGGCTGCAGGCGCGGTGGTCGCCACCGGCCTGCTGGAAGCGCTGGCCGTGGCCGCGCGCGACGACGCCCACCCGCTGGCGGCACTGCAGCCGGAACTCGACGGGCTGATCGCGAAGCTGCAGGCACTGCGCCAGGCACGGTGAGTGCGGTGGCGACGCCGCCGCGCTAACCGGCCATTCACCGTTTCCGGGTATCGTGCGTCGCTTCCCCCGCCACACTCTTCGCAGGCCGATACGATGAACCTCCGCTCCCTGTTGCTGCCCGCCGTCGCCTGCGTGGTCATGGCCACCAGCGCCCACGCCTCGCCGCAGGTCAGCGGCCGCAAGCTCATGGTCGACGCGGCCGACGTGCAGCACTACCTGGATGGCAGCTTTCCGCGCTCGCAGAAGGCCCTCGGCGGGCTGCTCGCGATGACCGTCAGCCAGCCGCGGCTCACGCTGCCGGCGGGCAGCCGCCTGAACCTGCAGTTCGACCTGGCCATGGCCGCCGCCGGCGGTGCGCCGATGCCGGTGGGCAACGTGCAGCTCAGCAGCGGCCTGCGCTACGACGCGCAGACCCGTGGCTTCCACCTGGAACAGCCGACCGTCGACGCGTTCCGCCCGGCCATGGCCGGCGCCGAACTCGATGCCGGCACGCGCAGCCTGCTCAACACCTGGCTGGCCGACTATGCGCGCCGCGAGCCGATCTACCGCATCGAACCGGCCATCGCCAACGTGATGGGCGCGCTGCAGGTGAAGTCGGTGGGCATCGAGAACGGCCGCATCGCGGTGGACTTCAACCAGAACCTGGGCGCGCTGCTGCCGCAGGGACTGCCCGGCAACTGACGCCCGCCCTGCCGGGCGTGGACCCGGGCCGCGCCTGCGGCCCGGCCTGGGAACGCCCCGCGCGCCCGCCTCAGCGCTTGGGCTGCAGCATGGTGCCGGTGCACTTGGGCGAACCGCAGCGGCACTCCCAGATTTTCTTCAGGCGCGGGGTGTGGCGCTCGGCCAGGGTGATGCCGTAGTTGTAGGTCAGCTCCTCGCCCGGGCGGATCGCGCGGATCGCCTCGATGAACACCTTGTCCGCGGTACGGTCGTCGCCCTCGGCCTCTTCGATCAGCGCCTCGCAGTTGGGGTCGCAGCTGTGGTTGATCCAGCGCGCGTCATTGCCCTTGTAGCTGGCATCGATGACGTAATCGTCGTTGAGCGTGAACAGGAAGGTATGGCCGCTTTCCACATCGCCCGCATCGTCGGCGTCCACCTCGGCGTGGGTCCGGCGCAGCCCCTTGTACTCGATGACACGTTCGCCCTTGGCGATGGCCGCCAGCGCGAACACGCCATTGCCGTGGATGGTGGATTTGCGCGCCTGGATCTTCTTGGGCATGTACATGGCCGGGAAACGATGGGAAGGGGGATTCTCGCGCAGTCGCGCAGGCTTCCCAAGCCCGGGCGCCGGATACCGCCGGCTTGACCTGCATCAACGCGTCGCCGGGAAGCGGATTTGAGGCCTCGCCCACAAAAGCGTACAATTTCGGTCCACATTGATCCCCCCGCCTTCCCATGCTCCGCGTCACCAAGCTCACCGACTACGCCAGCGTCGTCATGACCGTGCTCGCCACGCGGCCGGACGAGGTGCTCAGCGCGACCGAGCTGGCCGAGGCCGCTGGGCTCGAGCCGCCCACGGTCAGCAAGCTGCTCAAGCCGCTGGCGCAGGCCGGGCTGGTCGAGGGCCTGCGCGGCGTGCGCGGCGGCTACCGTCTGACCCGTCCGGCCACCGGGATCAGCCTGATCGAGATCGTCGAGGCGATGGAAGGCCCGCTGGCGATCACCGAGTGCAGCCAGGGCGAGAGCCAGTGCGGCATCGCCGGCCAGTGCGGCGTGCGCTCGAACTGGCGGCTGATCAACGACGTGGTCGCCGACGCCCTGCGCGGGGTGACGCTGGCGCAGATGCTGCACCCCCTCCCACTTGCTGATCGCCGGCGCATCGACGTCAGCATCGTTTCCTGAATTCCGTAGGCAGCCTCATGGCCACCGAGACCATCGAAAGCGTCGGCAGCGCCGACACCCCCAACCGCGAGATCCACGAACAGCTGGGCCGCAAGTACGAGGCCGGCTTCGTCACCGAGATCGAATCCGAGTCGTTCCCGCCGGGCCTGGACGAGGACATCATCCGCGCCCTGTCGGCCAAGAAGGACGAACCGGAGTGGATGACGCAGTGGCGCCTGGACGCCTACCGCCACTTCCTGACCCTGCGCCAGCCGGACTGGGCCAAGCTGCAGATCGGCCCGATCGACCTGCAGGCGCTGAGCTATTACTCCGCGCCCAAGGGCCCCAAGTACAAGTCGCTGGACGAAGTGCCCAAGGAGCTGCTGGACACCTACGACAAGCTCGGCGTGCCGCTGCACGAGCGCGCCAAGCTGGCCGGCGTGGCGGTCGACGCGGTGTTCGACTCGGTCTCGGTCGGCACCACGTTCCGCAAGGAACTGGCCGACAAGGGCGTGATCTTCTGCTCGATCTCCGAGGCCATCCGCGAGTATCCCGAGCTGGTCCGCCAGTACCTGGGCTCGGTGGTACCGGTGGGCGACAACTATTTCGCCGCGCTCAATTCGGCAGTGTTCTCCGACGGCAGCTTCGTGTTCGTGCCCAAGGGCGTGCGCTGCCCGATGGAGCTGAGCACCTACTTCCGCATCAACGCCAACAACACCGGCCAGTTCGAGCGCACGCTGATCATCTGCGAGGACAAGGGCCACGTCTCCTACCTGGAAGGCTGCACCGCGCCGATGCGCGACGAGAACCAGCTGCACGCCGCGGTGGTGGAGCTGGTGGCGCTGGAAGACGCCGAGATCAAGTACTCCACCGTGCAGAACTGGTACCCGGGCGACGAGAACGGCGTGGGCGGCATCTACAACTTCGTCACCAAGCGCGCCGAATGCCGCGGCGCCCGCTCCAAGGTCACCTGGACCCAGGTGGAAACCGGCTCGGCGATCACCTGGAAGTACCCGTCGTGCGTGCTGCTGGGCGACGACTCGGTGGGCGAGTTCCACTCGGTGGCGCTGACCCACCACCGCCAGCAGGCCGACACCGGCACCAAGATGATCCACGTCGGCAAACGCACCAAGAGCAAGATCGTCTCCAAGGGCATCAGCGCCGGCCACGGCCAGAACACCTACCGCGGCCTGGTCAAGGTCGCCGCCGGGGCCGAGGGCGCGCGCAACTACACCCAGTGCGATTCGCTGCTGATCGGCAAGAAGTGCGGCGCCCACACCTTCCCCTACATCGAGGTGAAGAACCCCGCCGCCACCGTCGAGCACGAGGCCACCACCTCCAAGATCTCCGATGACCAGCTGTTCTACTGCCGCGCGCGCGGCATCGACCAGGAGAACGCGGTGTCGATGATCGTCGACGGCTTCTGCAAGCAGGTGTTCAAGGAGCTGCCGATGGAGTTCGCGGTGGAAGCCAAGAAGCTGCTGGAAGTGTCGCTGGAAGGCTCGGTCGGATGATCCGCCTGCCCCTGCCCCTGCTCCTGCTGGCATTGCTGCCGGTGGCTGCCTCGGCCGCCTCGCCGGGCAAGGCCTGCGACGATCCCCGCACCCAGCTGGACATCAACGAATGCGCCGCGCGCGACGCCGACGCCAGCGATGCCGAGCTCAACGCCGTATACCGGCAGGTGATGCAGAAGCTGCAGGGCCAGCCGGTGGCCATCGACAAGCTGCGCAGCGCCCAGCGCCTGTGGATCCAGCTGCGCGACGCCGACATCGAGGCACGCTACCCGGTGGGCAAGGACGAGAACCCGCGCGTCCTGTACGGCTCGATGTACCCGATGCTGTACTCGGCCAACAAGGCCGGGCTCACCCGGCAGCGCACCCACTGGCTGCGCGCCACCTTCCTCGATCGCGCCGAAGGCGAGCTCTGATCGCCCCGCCCCACATTCAAATTTGAAGACCGCACCCTCATGCTGAAGATCGAAAACCTCCACGCAAGCATCGGCGACAAGGAAATCCTCAAGGGCCTGTCGCTGGACGTGAAGCCCGGTGAAGTCCACGCCATCATGGGCCCCAACGGCGCCGGCAAGTCGACCCTGGGCAACGTACTGTCCGGCCGCGACGGCTACGAGGTGACCGACGGCAGCGTGCGCTTCGAAGGCAACGACCTGCTGGAGCTGGAGCCGGAAGCGCGCGCCGCCGCCGGCCTGTTCCTGGCGTTCCAGTACCCGGTGGAGATCCCGGGCGTGAACAACACCTATTTCCTGCGCGCCGCGCTCAACGCCCAGCGCAAGACCCGCGGCGAGCCGGAACTGGACTCCATGCAGTTCCTCAAGCTGGTGCGGCAGAAGCTGGCCGTGCTGCACCTGAAGGACGAGCTGCTGCACCGCGGCGTCAACGAGGGCTTCTCCGGCGGCGAGAAGAAGCGCAACGAGATCTTCCAGCTGGCGGTGCTGGAACCGAAGCTGGCGATCCTCGACGAGACCGACTCCGGGCTGGACATCGACGCGCTCAAGAGCGTGGCCGACGGCGTCAACGCGCTGCGCTCGCCGGAACGCTCGTTCCTGGTCATCACCCACTACCAGCGCCTGCTCGACTACATCAAGCCGGACGTGGTGCACGTGCTGGCCGACGGTCGCATCGTCAAGAGCGGCGGCCCGGAGCTGGCGCTGGAGCTGGAAGCGCACGGCTACGACTTCCTCAAGGACCGCGTGGTGCGCGAGGCAGCCAAGTAATGAGTCCGCTCCTGCAATCGCTGGCCGCCGCGTTCTGCGGCAACGACGAGCGTCGCGCCACGCTCGATGCCGCGCTGCGCAGCGGGTTGCCCGCCGCGCGCAGCGAAGCCTGGAAGTACACCTCGCTGCGCCAGCTCGAACGCCGCAGCTTCGGTGCCGCGCCGCTGCAGGCGCCGAGCGTCGATGACGCGTTGCTGGCCGCCATCCCGGCGCCGCGGCTGGTCTTCGTCAACGGCCGCCCCAGCGACGCCCACAGCGACCTGTCCGGGCTGGACGCCGGCGTGCAGGTGCGCACGCTGTCGTCCGTGCGCCGCGACGAGCCGCTGGCCGCCGGTTTCCTCGGCCGCCGCTTCGACCGCGCCGAGGAGGTCTTCGCCCAGCTCAATGCCGCGCTTGCCGACGAGGGCGTGCTGGTGCAGGTGGCCGAAGGCATCGCCGCGGCGACGCCGTTGCACCTGGTCTTCGTCAGCGCGCCGCCGGGCGCCGCGCACGCCGATGCCACCGCCGGGGCCAGGGACGCGAACGACATCGCCTGGCACCACCGCCACCTGTTCGAGCTGCGCCGCGGCGCTTCGCTGAACCTGGTCGAGCACCACCTGCAGGCCGGCGACAGCGCGCACCTGGACAACACCCTGGTGCACGTCCACCTGGCGCAGGACGCCCGGCTCGCGCATGCCCGCGTGCAGGCCGACAGCGCGCGCGCCACCTCGCTGCTGCGTACCGACGCGGTGCTGGCGCGCGATGCGGAGTACCGCCGCATCGACCTGGAACTGGGCGCCGCGCTGAGCCGCCACGAACTCAACGTGCGCCTGGAAGGCGACAACGCCCGGCTGGTCGCCAATGGCGTGCTGCTGGGCACCGGCCGCCGCCACATCGACACCCGCCTGGGCATCGAGCACATCGCCCGCGACACCCGCGCCGAACTGCTGTGGCGGGGCGTGGCCGCCAACCGCAGCCGGGTCGTGTTCCACGGTGGCATCCACATCCGCGAAGGCGCCGACGGCACCGACGCCAACCTGTCAAACAAGAACCTGCTGCTGTCCGCCGACGCCGAGATCGACACCCAGCCGACGCTGGTGATCGACGCCGACGAGGTCAAGGCCGCGCACGGCGCCACCGTCGGCCAGCTCGATGCCAACTCGCTGTTCTACCTGCGCTCGCGCGGGGTGCCGGCCGAACAGGCGCGCGCCATGCTCAGCACCGCGTTCTGCAACGAGCCGCTGGCGGCCGTGGACGAGATCCTCACCGAGAAGCTGGTCCACCACCTGGGCCAGGCGCTGCAACAGGCAGGCATGGCATGAACCTTTCCTCCCCGCGCCCGATTCCCGCCACCGGCAGCGCCCCCGACTGGGAGCGCGTGCGCGCCGATTTCCCGCTGCTGATGCGCGAGGTCAACGGCAAGCCGCTGGTGTATTTCGACAACGCCAACACCGCGCAGAAGCCGGTGCCGGTGATCGGCGCGGTGGACGAGTTCTATCGCCGCTACAACGCCAACGTCAGCCGCGCGGTGCACGCGCTGGGGACCGAGGCCACCGATGCCTACGAAGGCGCGCGCACCAAGCTGGCGCGCTTCCTCAATGTGCGCGCCAACGAACTGGTGCTGTGCAGCGGCACCACCTTCGCCATCAACCTGGTGGCCTACTCGTGGGCGCTGCCGCGGCTGAAGGCCGGCGACGTGATCCTGGTCTCGCGCATGGAACACCACGCCAACATCGTGCCCTGGCAGCTGGTCGCCGAGCGCACCGGCGCCCGCATCCGCGTGGCCGAGATCACCGCGGACGGCAGCCTGGACATGGACGCGCTGCACGCGGCGATGACGCCGGAGGTGAAGCTGCTGGCGCTGACCCACGTCTCCAACGTGCTGGGCACGGTCAACCCGGTCCGCGAGATCTGCCGCGAAGCGCGCCGGCGCGGCATCGTCACCGTCATCGACGGTTCCCAGGCCGCGCCGCACCTGGAGCTGGACGTGGCCGCCATCGGCTGCGACTTCTATGCCGTCACCGGCCACAAGATGTGCGGGCCCACCGGCACCGGCGCACTGTGGGCACGCCGCGAACTGCTGCAGGACATGCCGCCGTTCCTGGGCGGTGGCGAAATGATCAAGGAAGTCAGCTTCGAGGGCACGGTGTTCAACGACGCCCCGCAGAAGTTCGAGGCCGGCACGCCCAACATCGCCGGCTTCATCGGTCTTGGCGTGGCGGTCGACTACCTGGACGGCCTCGGCCGCGGCCATATCGCCGCCCGCGAGCAGGAACTGCTGGCGCACTTCACCGAGGAGCTGCAGCGCGTGGAAGGCGTGCGCATCTTCGGCACCGCCCCGCACAAGGCGGCCGTGGTCTCCTTCCTGGTCGAGGGCGCGCACGCGCACGACCTGGCCACCCTGCTCGACCTGCAGGGCGTGGCGGTGCGCTCGGGCCAGCACTGCGCGCATCCGCTGCTGCAGTACTACGGGGTGGCCGCGACCTGCCGCGCCTCGCTGGCGTTCTACAACACGCATGCGGAGATCGAGGCGTTCATGGCCGCGCTGAAGAAGGTACGTGCCCTGCTGGGCTGAGCATTGCATGGAGCCGGGCGTGGCCGCGTCCTACAATGCGGGCATGGACGCCCTCACCTTCCGCACCGCCACCCCGGACGACGTTCCGGCCCTGATCGAACTGGTCACCTCCGCCTACCGTGGCGACGCCTCGCGCGTGGGCTGGACCACCGAAGCCGACCTCCTCGACGGCCAGCGGGTGGATGCCGAAGGCATCCTCGCCGACATCCAGCGTCCGCGCAGCGCGATCCTGCTGGCCGAGCAGGGCGGCCGGCTGCTGGCCTGCTGCCACGTCGCCGACGAGGACGGCCATGGCTACTTCGGCATGTTCGCGGTCAGCCCCACCGCGCAGGGCGGCGGGGTCGGCAAGCAGGTCATGCGGCAGGCCGAGCGCCACGTGGCCGGGCACTGGCGGCTGCCGAGCATGCAGATGACGGTGATCGACTGCCGCGAGGAGCTGATCGCCTTCTACGAGCGCCGCGGCTATGCCCGCACCGGGATCAAGAAGCCGTTCCCCTACGGCGACGCGCGCTTCGGCCTGCCCAAGCGCGACGACCTGCGCTTCGAGGTGCTGGAGAAACCGCTGGAGGGCGCGGCATGAGCGCGACCTGGACCTACGTCTGCGCCAGCGGGGAACTGCTGCCGGGCGAGATGAAGACCGCGTTCGACGACGTCACCGGCGCCCCGATCGTCGTGTTCAACCTGGACGGCGAGCTGTACGCGCTGGAAGACCAGTGCACCCACGAGGAGTTCGAACTGTCCTCTGGCAGCATCGATCCGGTCGAGGGCAGCATCGAGTGCGTCCTGCACGGCGCCCGTTTCGACGTCCGCGACGGCCGCGCGCTGTGCGCCCCGGCCTACACCGCGGTGCCCAGGTTCCCGGTCAAGCGCGAAAACGGCGGCATCTGGGCCCGCGACGACCGCGACTGAGCCGGGCAATGGCGCCCTGGGCCGGGGGCGCCCCGCATGATTGTGGACATGCGAATCATTATCGTTTAATTTACCGTTATGCATGCCGCCCGCGCCTACCCGCGGAGCTCCTGCAACGGAGCCCCGCCCTGCCTGCCGACCGTCCCGGTCCGGCGGTACTGGCGCCTGTGGCTGCTTGTCGGCTTTTTCCTCGCCACCTTGCTGGTGGCGGCGCTGGCTCCCGCGGCCCACGCCAGCGCACGGCCCATCGCTGATGTTCCCGTTGCCACGTCCGCCGGCCAGCCGATGGCCCCGGGCGGGCAGGCGATGCACATGCCTGCGATGGCCGAGGCCGACGCCGAAGCGCCCGGCAGCGCGCGCCCGGCGCAGGCATGGGGTGCGCACTGGCCAGCCCGGCATGCACCCCGGCTGGCCTCGCCGCGGCTGCCGGCCAGCGTTCCGGCGACGCCCGGCGCACGGACGTACCGGTCGCCACCGGCGCATGCACCACCTGCCAGCCGCCACGGCTGAATTCCGCGCGGATGCCGGCCACGGGCCATGGGCGCCCGCCGGCCACCCCCCGCTTCGCTGATCCGCCTCCCGGGCGTCCGCACTGCCGGCGCCTGCGCTGCCGCTTTCGTCTTCACTTTTCCCCGGACATCGTCATCCATGAACCACATCAAGACCCGCAAGTACGCGCCGCGCGCCACCGTGCTGGCCACGGCCACCCTGGCCGCCGGCTTTTCCCCGCTGACCGCGCAGGCCGCGGACGCGGATGCCGGCGCCGTACAGGCCACCGACCTGGACAAGGTCCAGGTCCGCGGCAGCTGGTTCGCACCGTCCTCGCCCAAGTTCACCGCCGAGCTGCTGGACACCCCCAAGTCGGTGGCGGTCGTCACCGAGAAGACCCTCCAGGAAATCGGCGCCACCAACCTGGTGGACGCACTGCGCATGGTTCCCGGCATCACCTTCGGCGCCGGCGAGGGCGGCAACTCCACCGGCGACCGCCCGTTCCTGCGCGGCTTCGACGGCCAGAGCAACATGTTCGTGGACGGCCTGCGCGATGTCGGCACGCAGACCCGCGAGGTGTTCGACCTGGAGCAGCTGGAAGTGGTCAAGGGGCCAAGCTCAGCCTATGGCGGCCGCGATTCCGGTGGCGGCAGCATCAACCTGGTCAGCAAGACCCCGAAGCTGAAGAACGAGACCAGCGTCAGCATGGGCGTGGGCAGCGACCGCTACGCCCGCGGTACCGTGGACGCCAACTACGTGCTGGGCGATGGCATCGCCGCGCGCCTGAACCTGCTCAGGCACGCCGCCGACATTCCCGGCCGCGACGCCGCCAATGTCAGCCGCTGGGGCATCGCCCCGTCGGTCGCGTTCGGCCTGAACGGTCCGCTGCAGGTGATCGCCAGCCATTACCACCTGGAAACCGACGACCTGCCCGACGCCGGCGGCTTCCCGTATGCCGACCCGGCCACCGGCACCACCACCGGCCGGCCGCTGGTGCCCGACCGCAACAACTACTACGGGCTGAAGGACCGCGACTTCCAGCGTACCCGCGCCGACATCAGCACCATCGATGCCAGCTACGACCTGGGCGGCCACAAGCTGCGCAACATCGCGCGCCTGGGCAACACCAGCAACGACTACCTGTGGACCCAGCCGGACGACAGCAAGAACAACCCCAACAAGTACGGCACCCTGTGGCGCCGCACCAACGACCGCGCCATCGACACCCGCACCTTCGCCGACCAGCTGAGCCTGACCGGCGCGTTCCGCACCGGCGCGCTGGCGCACAGCTACAGCGCCGGGGTCGAGTACAGCGAGGAGAAGAGCAGCAAGGGCCGCTACCTGATCGGCGGCGGCGGCACCAACAACGCCATCGACGGCACCCAGGCCTGCCCGACCACCGGCGCGGCGACCGGCTGGAACTGCACCGATTTCTACGCTCCCGACCCGAACGACCCGTGGGCCGCCAGCCATCCGGTCACCCGCAGCGACAAGGCGCTGGACATCCGCCAGACTACCCGCACCACCTCGGTGTACGCGTTCGACACCATCGAACTGAGCCCGCGCTGGCTGCTCAACCTCGGCCTGCGCTGGGACGACTACGACACCGAACAGGTCACCCCGGTCGCCGGCAAGGCGCCGACCGTGCTGGGCAACAGCGAGGCCTTCCTCAACTACCAGGCCGGCGTGGTGTTCAAGCCGACGGCCAACGGCAGCATCTATCTCTCCTATGGCACCTCGTCCACCCCGCCGGGCATGGACAGCGGTGAAGGCAACGATTCGATCAGCGCCGCCATCCAGAACCTGAAGCCGCAGGAAACGAAGAACTACGAACTGGGCACCAAGTGGGACCTGTTCGGCAACCGCCTGAACCTGACGGCAGCGCTCTTCCATACCGAGATGAACAATGCCCGCGTCGTGCTCGACAACGGCAACACCCAGAACGCCGGCAGCAAGGCGATCAACGGCGTGGAGATCGGCGTCAACGGCCAGATCAGCGACCGCTGGAGCGTCGCCGGCGGCTACACCTGGATGGATTCGGAACTGAAGGACAACGGCTACGTCTGCTCGGTCTCCAGCCGCACCGGCTGCCCGGCCCCGGGCGTGTGGATCGTCTCGCCGAACAACGGCAACGTCTTCCCGAACACGCCCAGGCATGCCGCCACGCTGTGGACCACCTATGCGTTCCCGTTCGGCCTGACCGTCGGCGGCGGCGCCAGCTACGTCGACAAGCAGTACGGCGACGCGGCCAACAGCAAGTGGATCCCGGCCTATACGCGCTGGGACGCGATGGCCAGCTACGCGATCCAGGACAACATCAGCCTGCAGCTCAACCTGCAGAACCTGACCGACAAGATCTACTTCACCAAGGCCTATGCCTCGCATTACGCGAGCATCGCGCCGGGGCGTTCGGCCACGCTGGCGCTCAACGTCAGGTTCTGATGCCCGCGCGCCGGGACGGTGGCCGGTTTCCCCGCCACCGGCTCCGGCGCAGCGTTCCCCACGCCACTGCCAGGCTCGACCCAGGCCCGCGATGTCCACGCCCTCCCGCCCCCCGCTCGATGCCGACGCGCTGGCCGCGCGCCTGCGTTCCGATCCGCAGGCGGCCTTCGCCGAAGTCCGCGATGCCGCCCTGCACGGGCAGGTCGGCGCGCAGCTGCTGCTGGCGCAGATGCACATGGACGGCAAGGGGACCGCGCGCGACGCCGAGGCCGCGCTGCTGTGGTACGCCACCGCGGCCAACAACGGCGACGCGGTGGCGATGAACATGCTGGGGCGCTGCCACGAGCTGGGCCAGGGCACCGCCATCGACCTGGCGCTGGCCGCCGTGTGGTACCGCCGCGCGGCCGACGCCGGGCTGGACTGGGGCATGTACAACCATGCCAACCTGCTCGCCACCGGCCGCGGCGTGGCGCAGGATCGGCGCCAGGCGCTCGCGCTCTACACCCGTGCCGCCCACCTGGGCCACGCCAAGTCGATGAACCTGCTGGCGCGCCACCTGGAAGACGGGCTGGAGACCGCGCGCGATCCGCAGGCGGCGCTGGAGTGGTACCGGCGCGCGGCCGAAGCCGGCGACTTCCGCGGGCAGGCCAACTACGCCTCCATCGTGCTGCAGCAGGGCCGCATCGACGAAGCCCTGCACTGGCTGCGGCTCGCGCTCGCGCACGGCAGCCCCGCGTTCATGGCGCACATCGTCCCGCAACTGGCCGCATCGCCGCACCCGCGGGTACGCGCGCTGGTCGAACATCCCGCAGACTGAGGAACCCCCATGCTGCTGCATATCCCCAACGTGTTGACACCGGCGCAGGTCGCCGGATTCCGCGCCAGGCTCGACGCCGCGCAATGGACCGATGGCCGCCAGACGGTGGGCCACCTCGGCGCCCAGGCCAAGCGCAACGAGCAGTTGCCGGAGGATTCGCCGCTGCGGCGCGAACTGGGCGAAACCATCCTGCTGGCACTGGCCAGGCACCCGCTGTTCTTCAGCGCCGCCCTGCCGCTGAAGTACCTGCCGCCCCGCTTCAACCGCTACACCGGCGGCGGCACCTACGGCTTCCACGTCGACGGCGCGGTGATGAACCTGTCCCACGGCGAACAGCTGCGCTCGGACGTGTCGTGCACCCTGTTCCTCAACCCGCCGGACGAGTACGAAGGCGGCGAACTGGTCATCAGCGACACCTATGGCGAACACGCGGTGAAGCTGCCGGCCGGCGACCTGGTCCTGTATCCCTCCAGCAGCCTGCACCAGGTGACGCCGGTCACCCGTGGCGCGCGGCTGGCGTCGTTCTTCTGGGTGCAGAGCATGGTCCGCGACGATGCGCGGCGACGGCTGCTGTTCGAGATGGATACGTCCATCGAAACCCTGCGCCACGGCAACGCCGATGCCAACGCGGTACTGCAGCTGACCGGCGTGTACCACAACCTGCTGCGGCAATGGGCCGAGGTCTGACGCGACGGTGCGGTGGCCGGATTGACCCGCGTCAATCCGGCTTCAAATGAAATGAATTCTTATTTGCATAGGATAACGAATCCCAACTACAATTGGATGACGACGCCGGCCGCCTGACCGGCGGCCACGCGCACCCACCGGGGATTCGATGCACCACCTGCTCCGACACCGCTGCCTGCCCGCCCTTGCGCACCTGCGCAACGGCCTGCGTGCACCGCTGTGGGTGCTGATGGCGCTGTGCCTGCTGCTGGGACCTGCCGGCACCCAGCCGGCGGCGGCCGCGCGCCTGGCGGTGGCAGCGGCGGCAGGCGCGGGCGAAGAAGCGCCCGCGGGCGGACCGGCCGAGCAGGAAACACCCGCCAAGCTGCGCCGCGTGGCCACGCTGCAGGCGCCGCGCGCGGCCTGGCTGCGCGCCGCGCCCCCGCGCCCGGCGGCCCGTGCCATGGACATGGCCGCGTACCTCCAGCCTCCCCTGCCGGGCGCCATGCCCGTACCGCCGGCCGCCCTGCCCACCCACTGGCGGTCGCAGCGCAGCCAGGCGCCCCCTCCGCGCTGAGCCGCCGCCGCGCGGCCACGCCGCGCCTGTTCCGCCGCCCCATCCGTCGCTGCCGTGGCGCCCGCGCGCCAGCGGCCCGCCGTGCCTTTTCCCGTTCCGTTCCCGAGGTCTTCCCATGGCTCTGCGCCATCGCTTCCGCGCGCCCGCCGCGCGCACTTCCCTCGCCCTCGCCCTGCTCGCCGCGCTGCCGGCGCTGGCCCATGCCTCCGGCGTCCCCGCGCCGCAGCCGTCCACGCTGGACACCGTCGTGGTCACCGCGTCCGGCTTCGAGCAGAAGATCACCGCCGCACCGGCCAGCATCTCGGTGATCACCCACGAGGAGCTGTCCAGGCGTCCGTACATGACCCTGCTGGACGCGGTGCGCGACCTGGAAGGCGTGGATGTGGGCGAAACCCGCGACAAGACCGGCCAGGGCACCATCTCCATGCGCGGCATGGGCGCGGACTACACGCTGATCCTGGTCAACGGCCGCCGCCAGAACAACCACGGCGACATCTACCCGAACAACTTCGGCGGCAACCAGTTCAACCACATCCCGCCGCTGGACGCGATCGAGCGCATCGAGGTGATCCGCGGGCCGATGTCCACGCTGTATGGCGCCGACGCCATGGGCGGGGTGATCAACATCATCACCCGGCGCACCCTCGACAGCTGGCACGGCTCGGCCAGCATCGCCCGCACCGTCGAGACCGACGACGCGTTCGGCGACGACAGCACCGTGGACTTCTTCGTCACCGGGCCGCTGCTGCCCGGGGTGCTCAACCTGAGCGCACGCGGCAGCTGGTACGAGCGCAAGGCCTCCAACCCGACCTACGCGCCGGCCACCGATCCGGCCGGCGGCCTGCACACCCGCCCGCTGGGCTTCGGCAGCGGCGGCAAGACCGTGGACAACACCAACAAGGCCGGCGGCATCACCCTGGCCTGGATGCCGTCCGACAACCAGACCCTGTCGCTGGACTACGACACCTCGCGGCAAACCTACGACAACAAGATCAAGATCAACGACAGCGGCGTGGAGGAGTACCCCGTCGGTACCGTCGACAACATCAACAGCATCTGGCGCGCATCCAACTACTGCAGCGGCGCGACCGGCGCCAATGCCGCCGCCTGCCGCGCCAACGGCGGCACCTGGGCGCGCCGCGCCGACCCGCGGGTCGGCTACAGCGCGTCGCAGGCGTTCACCCGCGATGCCTGGGCGCTGACCCACGAAGGCCAGTGGGACATCGGCAACAGTTTCGTCTCGCTGGCGCGGGTGGCCACCAACAACGATGGCCGCACCCTGCCGTTCACCGTGGCCGAGCGCGAACGCCTGCTGGCGATGATCGACGGTACCGGCGCGTACGCCGGCATGGGCCTGGCCGAGCGCCGCGCCCTGGCCGAGTCCACCTTCCTGCCGCGCCCCAAGCGCACCCTGGAGAGCGCGCAGTACACCCTGGACGCCAAGCTCGACATTCCGTTCCAGGCCGCCGGCGAGCACACCCTGGTGGCCGGTACGCAGGTCATCCGCGGCGAACTGACCGACGGCGTGTTCGGCACCGAGAAGGGCACGCCCGGGCTGAAGCAGGAACACGACATGTACTCGCTGTTCGTCGAGGACAACTGGAAGGTGAGCGCGCCGCTGACCCTCACCGCGGGCCTGCGCTACGACGACCACAAGGTGTTCGGCGACCACCTGAGCCCGCGCCTGTACGGCGTCTATGCCCTGAACGAGCAGTGGACGATCAAGGGCGGCGTCAGCACCGGCTTCAAGACGCCCAGGACCACCGACCTGTACGACGGCGTCATCGGCTTCGGCGGCCAGGGCACGCTGCCGTTCTTCGGCAACCCGGACCTGAAGCCGGAAACCAGCACCAGCACCGAGCTGGCGGTGTACTGGCAGCACCCGCAGGGCCACAACTTCAACGCCACGCTGTTCCACAACCGCTTCGACGACAAGATCGACAGCCAGCCGTGCGGCGCCGGCCTGGCCCTGAGCTGCACCAGCAGCGGCGAGTATGCCGAGCTGGGCTATTCGAGCAGCAACCGCACGGTCAACATCGACGAAGTCGTGATCCAGGGCGCCGAGCTGGCCGCGCGCTGGGCGATCAGCGACGCCTTCGGCCTGCGCGCCAACTACACCTTCACCGACAGCGAGCAGAAGAGCGGCGCGGAGAAGGGGCTGCCGCTGGGCAACAGCGCGCGGCACATGGCCAATGCCACGTTCGACTGGCAGGCCAGCGACCGCCTGAGCCTGTTCCTGACCGCCGAGGCACGCTCCAGGCGCTACCGCGGCGTCAGCGCCGTCACCGGCAAGGAGCTGTACTACAAGGACTACACGGTGCTGCACCTGGGGGCGTCGTACGAGGCCACCGGCTGGCTGACCATCAACGCGCGCATCAACAACCTGCTCGACCGCGACTTCACCACCTACCAGACCACGTTCAACGACCTCAACGGCAACGGCATCTACGGCGACGTGACCAACGAGGTGCTGTTCGAGGACGACTACAACAACAAGGACAAGGCGCGCAGCGTCTGGATGAGCCTGAACGTGCGCTTTTGATCCACCCTGGCGGGTGGCGCCTGCTCCACCCGCCGGGCCGGGACACAGAGCGATACAAATTGCGAATCATTCTCATCAATGTTCTAATTCCATCTCTTTCCACCGCACCACGCACGTGTCCACCGAACGCTCCCCCGCCGATCTCGTCCAGCAGCAGGCCAGCCGCGGCTTCTGGCTGCGCACGCTGCACCAGTGGCACTGGATCAGCTCGGCGGTCTGCCTGATCGGCATGCTGCTGTTCGCGGCCACCGGCATCACCCTCAACCATGCCGCGAAGATCGAGGGCACGCCCGAGGTCAGCAACCGCCAGCTGGAACTGCCGCCGCCGCTGCTGCAGGCGCTGGCCACGCAGGAAGACGGCAATGCGCCGCTGCCGGCGCGGGTTGCCGACTGGCTGGCGCGCGAGCTGGACCTGGCCATCGGCGGGCGCACGGCCGAATGGTCGCCGCAGGAGGTCTACCTGTCCCTGCCCGGCCCCGGCAGCGACGCCTGGCTGAGCATCGACCGCGAGACCGGCGCGGTGGAGTTCGAACGGACCCGCCGCGGCTGGGTGTCGTACTTCAACGACCTGCACAAGGGCCGCAACGCCGGCGCCGGCTGGGGCTGGTTCATCGACCTGTTCGCGGTGGCCTGCCTGGTGTTCTGCATCACCGGCCTGTTCCTGCTGCACCTGCATGCGCGGCAACGGCGCATGACCTGGCCGCTGGTCGGGCTGGGCCTGCTGGTCCCGCTGCTGATCGCCCTGCTCCTCATCCACTGACACACGCTTCCCCTACGGAGTCGCACCATGCGCGTCACCCTCACCATCGCCCTGAGCGGGCTGCTCGCCGCCACCCCGGCGGCCTACGCCGCGAGCCTGGACATCAACGTCGAGATCCCCAGGCTCAACGTGGCCGAGTACCACCGTCCCTACGTGGCGGTGTGGATCGAGGATGGCGGGCAGAAGTCCGTGGCCAACCTGTCGGTGTGGTACCAGCAGACGTCCAACGCCGAAGGCCATGGCACCAAGTGGCTGCCCGACCTGCGCCAGTGGTGGCGCAAGAGCGGCCGCACCCTGCAGGTGCCGGTGGATGGCGTGACCGGCCCGACCCGGCCGGCCGGCAAGCACGCGCTGGGCTTCAGTGACAGCCAGCCGCAGCTGCGCGCCCTGCCTGCCGGCCAGTACACCCTGGTGGTGGAGGCCGTGCGCGAAGTCGGTGGCCGCGAGCTGCTGAAGATTCCATTCGAGTGGAAGGGCAAGGCCGGCAACGGCAGCGCCCGGGGCCAGAGCGAGCTCGGCCTGGTCACCCTCGCCACCAAGCCCTGACGTTCCGGACAAGGAGAAACCCGCATGAAACGCACCACCCTGCTCGCCGCGCTGATCGCCGCCTCGCTCCCGTTCTCCGCCCTGGCCCACAAGCAGTGGCTGCTGCCCTCGGCCACCGTCGTCGCCGGCAACGATGCCTGGGTGACGGTCGACGCCGCGGTGTCCAACCAGCTCTATTACCCCGACCACGTGCCGATGCGCCTGGACAACGTCAGCATTGCCGCGCCCGACGGCAGCACGCTGCCGCCGCAGAATCCGGCCACCGGCAAGTACCGCAGCGTGTTCGACGTGCCGCTGGCGCAGGAAGGCACCTACCGCATCGCCAACCTCAACCGTGGCCTGTCCGCGCGCTGGGATACCCCGGAGAGCCTGGCCGCGGCCAAGGACAAGCCGGCGGCCGGTGGCATGGGCGGCGCCCGTGGCGGCTTCCTGCGCAACGCCACGGCCGAGGACCTGGCCACCAAGATCCCGAAGAACGCGCAGAACCTCCAGGTCACCGAAGGCATCGGCCGGGTGGAGACCTTCGTCACCAAGGGCAAGCCGAGCACCGTCGCGGCCACCGGCACGGGCCTGGAACTGGTGCCGGTCACCCATCCCAACGACCTGTTCGCCGGCGAGGAAGCCACGTTCAAACTGGTGGTCGACGGCCAGCCGGCCAGTGGACTGGAAGTGGAAATCGTGCGTGGCGCCACCCGCTACCGCAACGCGCAGGACGAGATCAAGGTGACCACCGGCGCCGACGGCAGCTTCAAGGTGACCTGGCCGGAGCCGGGCATGTACTGGCTGGAGACCTCGACCAGCGACGGCAAGACCAGCACGCCGCAGGCCAGGCAGCGCCGGCTGAGCTACGTCGCCACCCTGGAAGTGCTGCCGCAGTAAGGCGCTGGCACGCCGGGAGGAGCCGCCCGCGCCGCTCCTCCCGTTCCCGCCGGCCGCCGCGACAACGGCGGCCGCCTCCGACCTGCCCTGCTCCCCCGCATCCCTCCCCGACGCCATGTCATCGGACATCGCCGCACTCGGCGGCCACACCATGGGCACCACCTGGAGCGTCAAGCTGGTGGTGCCGCGCGACCGCGACCTGCATCCGCTGCATGCCGGCATCCAGGCGCAGCTCGACCGCGTGGTCGCGCAGATGAGCACCTGGGAACCCGGCTCGGACATCAGCCGCTACAACCGTGCGGCCAGTGGCCACTGGCAGGCGCTGCCGGACGACTTCTGGCGCGTACTGCTGGCCGCGCATGCCGTGGCCGAGCGCAGCGGCGGTGCCTTCGACCCTACCGTCGGCCCCCTGGTGGCACTGTGGGGTTTCGGTGCCGACGCGCGGCACCGCAACCCGCCCGATGCCGCGCAGGTCGCCCGCGTCGCCGCGCATTGCGGCTGGGAGCGGCTGCAGCTGGACGCGCAGGCGCAGGCGCTGCTGCAACCCGGCGGCCTGCAACTGGACCTGTCGGCGATCGCCAAGGGCTATGGCGTGGACGCGGTCAGCCGCTGGCTGCACGGCCAGGGCATCGAAGCGGCGCTGGTCGAGGTCGGCGGCGAACTGCATGGCCGCGGCCGCAAGCCGGACGGCCAGCCGTGGCGGGTACTGGTCGAATCGGCACCGGACGAGGATGCCGGCAGCGGGCAGCCGCCGCGCGTGCTGGCACTCGACGACCTGGCCGTGGCCACCTCCGGCGACCGCTGGCACCGCTATGAACACGACGGGGTGAGTTACAGCCACACCCTCGACCCGCGCCGGCATGCGCCGGTGGCACGCGCCGCCGCCGCGGTCACCGTGCTCCACCGCGAGGCGATGCTGGCCGACGCCTGGGCCACCGCATTGACGGTGATGGGGGCCGACCAGGGATGCGCTTTCGCCGATGCCCATGGCCTGGCCGCGCGCTTCCTCCAGCACGGTACCGAAGGCCCCGTGGAAACACTGTCGCGCGGCTTCCGGCAACAGCTGGATGCGGGCAGCGCATGAACCGCACGGGCTCCATGCGCGCCATCGCCGGCAATGCCGTGGTCATCGCCGCGCTGCTGGCCATCGCCGCGCTGCTGCTGCGCCTGCACCTGGGTGAAGACGGCTGGCAGCCCACGCCGCTGCCGGCGCGGCGCTGGATCGCGCTGGCCGCGGTGCTCGGCTATGCGGCGTGGTGCGCGGCGCTGTGGTGGCGGGCACGCCCGCGCCAGGACGATACCGGCGAGGCCGGGCCCCCCCCGCTGCTGGTGGTCTGGGCCAGCCAGACCGGCTTCGCCCGGCAGTTGGCCGGGCATACCGCGCAGAGCCTGCGCGATGGCGGTTGCCGGGTGCGCCTGCGGGCGCTCGACCAGGTCGATGCGGCGCTGCTGGCCCGCACCCGCAAGGCGCTGTTCATCGCCAGTACCACCGGCGAAGGCGACCCGCCCGACCACGCACTGGCCTTCCTCGGCCAGGTGATGCGGCAGGCACCGGCGCTGCCGGACCTGCAATACGCGGTGCTGGCCCTGGGCGACCGCAGCTACGCGGATTACTGCGCGTTCGGCCACCGCCTCGACGACTGGCTGCGCCGGCAGGGCGCGCAGCCGTTGTTCGATACGGTGGAAGTGGACAACGCCGATCCGGCCGCGCTGCGCCACTGGCAGCAGTTGCTGGGCCAGTTCGGCGACGGCAGCGTCCAGGCCGACTGGAGCGCGCCCGACTACCAGCCCTGGGTGCTGCAGGCGCGCACCTGCTCCAATCCCGGCAGCGTCGGCGGCCCGGTGTTCCAGCTGTGCCTGCAACCGGCCGACGGCGAGCTGCCCGCCTGGCAGGCCGGCGATATCGCCGAGATCGGTCCGCGGCATGCGCCGGCCACGGTCGAACAATGGATGCGCGCGCATGCGCTGGACACGCAGGCGACGCTGGCCGATGGCCGCCTGCTGCGCGAACGGCTGGCCACCGCCCGGCTGCCCGACACGCTCGACGGCAACGGGCCCGACGCGATCGCGGCGGCGCTGCAGCCATTGCCGCACCGGGAATACTCCATCGCCTCGCTGCCATCGGAGAACCACCTGCGGCTGCTGCTGCGGCGGCAGTCGCATCCGGACGGCACCCCGGGCCTGGCCAGCGGCTGGCTGTGCGACCACGCCGCCATCGGCGCGCGCATCGACCTGCGCCTGCGCTCCAACCCCAACTTCCACCCGCCGGCCGGCGACGCGCCGCTGGTGCTGATCGGCAACGGCACCGGCATCGCCGGCCTGCGCGCGCACCTGCGCGCACGCATCGACGCCGGCGCGCGGCGCAACTGGCTGCTGTTCGGAGAACGCAACCGCGCGCACGATTTCCACTTCGGCGAAGAGCTGGAACAGTGGCACCGCGAGGGCTGGATCGAACACCTGGATGCCGTGTTCAGCCGCGATGGCGGCCCCCCACCGCTACGTGCAGGACGCACTGGCCGCGCAGGCGGCGCGGCTGCGGCGCTGGGTCGACGACGGCGCCACCGTGCTGGTCTGCGGCAGCCTGCAGGGCATGGCACCGGCGGTGGACGCGGTGATCGCGCAGGCGCTGGGAAGCCAATGCAAGGAACAGCTGGTGATGCAGCGGCGCTACCGCCGCGACGTGTACTGATGGCACCGGGCTGGCGGCGGCAGGCGCGCGCCCTGCTTCACGCCAGTTGCGCCATCCATTGCCGGAGCAGCGCCGTCACCGCGGCGCGGCGGCTGTCCAGTTCGGCGACGGCGCGGAATTCAAGCAACGCACGGTCCGGACCGAGCCAGGTGAGCAGGCCGTCGGGATCGGCGATGGCCGCCGCCGGCAGGCTGCGTGGCCTGGCCCCAAGGTGCAGGACCAGGCGCACCGCGTCGGGCCTGCGCAGCTGCATCGTGGCGAAGTGCCCGGTGGTGCGGAAGCTCGGCGCGTTCCACTTGATCTCGTCGCTGATCGCCGGGTCCAGCGCCAGCAGCAACGTGCGCAGCGCGCGTATCAGCGGCAGCAGCGGGTGATCGAGCGCATCGATGAAGGCATCGACGTCCTTGCGTGTGGTCCGGCCCATCATCGCTCCCGGTCGCGCCGCCAGGCCCCATCATCGACCGGCGCACGCGCCCCTGTCGATGCGTCGCCAGCGCCTCAGGCGACGTCCGCGGCCGGCGTCACCCGTATCGCCAGCAGCTCGCCACCACCGTGCAGCGCGTGGCGCCGGCGCTCGCCCGCACCCAGCCAGGCGGTATCGCCGGCCTGCAGCGGCGGCAGCATCGGGTCCTCGAAGGTCGCCTGCCCGGCCAGCAGGTGGATCGCCCACGCCGCCTGCGGTTCGCAGAAGAACAGCATGCTGCCGACCAGCGGCCGGTGCAGTAGTTCGGCGTGCAGGTCGTCACGGCGCCACATCAGGTTGAAATCGCGGCTCGGGCCATCGACCAGTTCGCCGGTCAGTTCATCCTCGCCGGCAAAGCGCAGCCGCTGGTAGGGCGGCAACAGGGTTTCGCAGCGGCCATCGGCGAAGCGCAGGCGCAGGCCCTCGCCCTCCAGCAGCACCAGTTCGCGTTCGATGCCGGCGAACGCGGAGAACGCCGCGTCGCGCTCGATCTCGGCGATGGACAGGCGCAGCTGCCACTGCCCCTGTTCCGGCAGGCGCAGGATTTCGCGGGTCCAGCCCAGGCCGTTGCGCCACCGCTCGCGGTGGTAGTCGGCGGCCGGGATCACCCGGGAAGGCGTCGTCAGGATATCCATCGGCGCATGATGCCACGCCGCCCGCCATGGCCGCGGCGCGGCCACGGCCCGGATTGTGCGCGCGCCGCTTACCTGGGCAGCGCCAGGTTCTCGGCGGACAGCGGCTTGCCCATGCGCGGCGTGGTCTGGATCACCGCGTCGGCCGGCAACGGCGTGCCCTTGTCCAGGCGCGCCTGCACGCGGTCCAGCGCGGCATGCACGTAGGGCAGCAGCGGCAGGTAGCGCGCGCCGTAGTCGGGCAACCCGAGAAAGCCGTCGAAGTGCTGCACATGGCGCACCTGCCAGTAGTTCACCTCGCGCCCGGCGGCCTTGGCCGCGGCCACATAGGGAGCACTGCTGAACGCCGGCGGGATCAGGCCGTCGTCGGTGCCGTGCACCACCATCACCGGCAGGCCGCTGCGCGGCAGCCCGGCACGGGTGGCCTCGATGCCGGCCTGCACGCGGCGGGCATCCTCGCCCTGCCCATCCCACAGGCCACGCAGGCACTTCAGTCCAGGGTAGGTCAGGTCCGGCAACTGCACCTTGCTGTCGAGCAGGCCGACCCCGGCCCCCGGCGGGATGCCGCTGCCATCGGCGATCCACGCCGCGCGTTCGGCGGCGGTGGCCGCACGCGGCGAGAAATCCGGGTTCTGCGCAGCGAAGCTGAAGCCGCACGGATGCTGGCCCACGCCATAGCGGCCATAGGCCGAGGCATAGCCGGCGGCGACCGCGCGCCACAGGTCGAAGCCGGTGGACAACGCGCCGGCACGCAGCGCGGCGTCGGTCCAGCCCTTGTCCAGCATCAGTTCGTAGGCCGACCGCGCCTGCGCCGCCGGGGTGGCACCGGCGATGACGCCTTCGGCCGCCAGCGTGGCGCAGCGCACGGCCGCGCCGGCCTGCAGCGCGGCGGTCAGCGGCGGTTGCGGCAGGTCGGCCATGTGCAGCTGCGCGCACGGCATCAGCAGCGCCGCCTCGGTGGCGTAGTCGTACAGCGCGCGCGAACCGGCGCCACTGGACAGCACGCTCGGTTCGCCGGCAACCACCGCGTCCAGCCAGTCGCCCTCCATCTCCGCCGCGCGCAGCACCGCACCGCCGCCGTTGGAGATGCCCACCGCGATCACGCGGGTATTGGCGAAAGTGAAGGGCGCGGCCTGCGGGAACGCCTGGTCCAGCGCCAACAGCGCGAACTCGGCGGCCTGCTTCACGTGGCGGCCCCAGTCCGCTTCCGGGTTGTCCCGCGAATGGGCGTGCTTGAACGCCACGCCGGACGCATTGACCGGCGCATCCGGAACGAAGGCCAGGTCGGCGGCCTCGCCGAGCGCGCCGACCATGCCGTTGGCACGCACGCCCATCTGCGCATCCAGGTCGAAATAGTCGCTGCCGGCACCCTTGTCGGTGTAGACCACCGCGCAGCCGCGCGGCAGGCCCCAGGCCGCCGCCACCGACACCGCGCCGTAGATGCCGCGCGAACCGGACGCCGGTGCCACCAGCACGCAGCGCCGGCTGGTGTCGAAACCATCAGGCACCTGCGCCAGCACGCGGTGCGGCTGGTGGGCGCCGGGCAGGCGCGCATAGGCCGAATACTCGCGCCCCGGCACCGGCGCCAGGTCGCCGAACAGATCGCCATAGCCACCGCCCGGGGCCAGATCGGCGATGCCGCGCCAACTGCCCCACAGCGCGCGCCGGCGCAGTTCCTCCACGGTGGGCGCGCCAGCATCGGCGAATGCCGGCGGCGCCAGGCTGCGCAGCCCGGCCAGGCCCAGTCCGGCGGTCAACAGGTCGTCGTTGCCGCGATGCTCGCTGCGCAGTTCGTTGCTGAACATGGAAGACTCCACGGACTTGGACGCAGGGCCGCTGGCGCACGACGCCAGGCCGAATCCGACGATGAGGCCGCAGGCGGCGCGCAGGAGGGAAGTAGTCATGTCCCCACACTAGCAGAGCGCCCCGCCCGGCCCATCGTACTTTCGTACCACGCGGCGCTTACGTTCCGGCTGCTACGTTCTGCAGCCTTCCCCACTGTTTCACGGAGTTCCCATGGACCGCTTCCTGCAGGGCCGCACCGCGCTGGTCACCGGCAGCACGTCGGGCATCGGCCTGGCCATCGCCCAGGCCCTGTCCGCCGCCGGTGCGCGCGTGGCGATCAACGGCCTGGGCACGGCCGGGCAGATCGATGCCGCGCTGGCCAGCGTCGCCGCGGCCGGCGGGCAGTCGCGCCACTTCGGCGCGGACCTGCGCAATCCAGCCGAGATCGAGGCGATGATGGCCGCGGTGCAGGACTGGGGCGCGCTCGACGTGCTGGTCAACTGCGCCGGCATCCAGCATGCCGCGCCGCTGGCCGAGCAGCCGGCGGGCAAGTGGGACGACATCATCGCCATCAACCTCAGCGCCGCCTTCCACACCATGCAGCAGGCGCTGCCGGGCATGGCCGCGCGCGGCTACGGCCGGGTGGTCAACATCGCCTCGGTGCACGGGCTGGTGGCGTCGAAGAACAAGGCGCCCTACGTGGCCAGCAAGTTCGGCATCGTCGGCCTGAGCAAGGTGGCCGCGCTGGAATACGCCGCGGCCGGCAGCCGCGACAGCGGCGGGGTCACGGTCAACTGCGTATGCCCGGGCTGGGTGGAGACCCCCCTGATCGAGCCGCAGATCCAGGCGCACCGCAACGGCGGCAGCCGCGACGACGGCGTGCGCGCCCTGCTCGAGGAGAAGCAGCCCAGCCTGCGCATGTCGCTGCCCGAGGACATCGCCGCGATGGTGGTATGGCTGTGCCGCCGCGAGGCGCACAACCTCACCGGCGCGGCGCTGCCGATGGATGGCGCCTGGACCGCGCAGTAAGCGCATGGCAGCGCAGCCTGCCCGGCACCGCGACCGCGCCAGCGGCGCCGCTGCCGGCCGGGATGCGCCGCCGCCACACATTGGCCGACAATGCAGGCATCACCCGCCCCTTCCTGCCCCATGCCCAGCCTGCTGATCGCCGACGACCACCCGCTGTTCCGCGCCGCGCTGCGCCAGGCCGCGGGCGAGGCGGTGGCCGACCTGCAGGTACGTGAGGCCGAGTCGCTCGAGGGCGTGCTGGCCGCGCTGGACGCCGCGCCCGACACCGACCTGATCCTGCTCGACCTGCACATGCCCGGCAACCACGGGCTGGCCGGGCTGGCGGCGATCCGCGCCCAGCACCCGGGCGTGGCGGTGATCGTGGTGTCGGCCAATGACGACCCGCGCGTGGTGCGGCGCGCGCTCGACCACGGCGCCGCCGGCTACCTGCCCAAGAGCTCGGGACTGAACGAGCTGCGCGAGGCGATCCGCAGCGTCATGGCCTGCGAGCAATGGCTGCCGGCGTCGCTGCGCGCAGCGGTGGCGCGGGCGCAGTCCTCCAGCCACGACAGCGAACTGGCCGCACGCCTGGCCAGCCTGTCGCCGCAGCAGTTCCGGGTACTGGCGCTGGTCGCCGAGGGCCTGCTCAACAAGCAGATCGCCGACCGCCTGGACGTGCAGGAGCGCACGGTCAAGGCGCACCTGTCGGCGATCTTCGAGCGCCTGGGCGTGCGCAACCGCACCCAGGCCAGCGTGGTGCTGCGCGAACTGGAACTGAGCGACCCCAGCCGGCAAAGCGACCTGTAGCGCGCGGCGCGCGGGTACGCGCCGCGCCGCGGGTCATGCCTGCGCCTGGCGCCGGCGACGGTGCGACAGCAGCGCGTAGTACAGCAGCGGGATCACCACCAGGGTAAGCACGGTGGACACCAGGATGCCGAAGATCAGCGCGATCGCCAGGCCGTTGAAGATCGGGTCGTCGAGGATGAAGAACGCACCGGCCATCGCCGCGAGCGCGGTGAGCGCGATCGGCTGGGCGCGCACCGCGCAGGCATCGACCACCGCCTGCTCCAGGGTCTGTCCGCGCTCGACCAGGTGGTTGATGAAATCCACCAGCAGGATCGAGTTGCGCACGATGATGCCGGCCAGCGCGATCATGCCGATCATGCTGGTCGCGGTGAACTGCGCCCCGAGCAGGGCATGGCCCGGCATCACCCCGATCACGGTCAGCGGGATTGGCGCCATGATCACCAGCGGCACCGCGTAGTTGCGGAAGTACGCCACCACCAGCAGGTAGATCAGCACCATGCCGGCGGCATAGGCGATGCCCATGTCGCGGAAGGTCTCGTAGGTGATCTGCCATTCGCCGTCCCACTTGATGCCGAAGCCAGCGCCGTCGGTCGGCTGGCGCACGAAGAACTGCGACAGGCGCTGGCCGTCGATGGCGTTGTCGCCGACCTGGCCGACCAGGTCGAACATGCCGTACAGCGGGCTGTCGATGCTGCCGCTCTCGTCGCCCATCACGTACACCACCGGCAGCAGGTCCTTGTGCTGGATCGCGCCATCCCACTGCGCGCGCCGCACCGTCACCAGCTCCGACAACGGCACCAGCTGGCCGTTGCCGCCGCGTACCCGCAGCGCCAGCACGCCGTCGAGCGTGGCCTGGCCGGTGGCCGGCAGCCGCAGCCGGATCGGGCGCGGGTACAGCGAGCCGCTGTCGATGACGTGGCTGGCGTCGCTGCCCGACAGCCCGGCGGCGATCGTCTGCACGATGTCCGCCTGCGACACGCCCAGCCGCGCCGCGCGCTCGCGGTCCACCACCAGCACCTCGCGCGCGGCATCGGCCTCGACGCTGCTGTCGACGTCGACGATGCCGCCGGTGTCGAGGAAGCGCTGGGTCAGCGTGCGCCCGATCTGGCGCAGGCGCGCATAGTCCGGGCCGTACAGCTCGGCCACGATCGGCGACAGCACGGGCGGTCCCGGCGGCACTTCCACCACCTTCACCGAGGCGCCATGGCGGCGCCCGATCCGCGCCACTTCCGGGCGCAGCGCCACGGCGATGTCGTGGCTCTTGCGGCTGCGCGCGTGGCGGTCGACCAGGTTGACCTGCAGGTCGCCGGCGTTGGCGCCCTCGCGCAGGTAGTACTGGCGTACCAGCCCATTGAAATTGATCGGTGCGGCGGTGCCGGCGTAGCCCTGGTAGTGCAGCACTTCCGGGGTGCGGTCGAGCACGCCGGCCAGCTCGGCGAGCACCGCGTTGGTGGCCTCCAGAGTGCTGCCTTCGGGCATGTCCACCACCAGCTGCAGTTCGGACTTGTTGTCGAACGGCAGCATCTTCAGCACCACCAGGCGGAACACCGCAAGGCTCGCGGCCAGCGCCACCAGCACGGCCATGGCGAGGAACAGCAGGCGCCGCCGGCGCGCGGCGCCGTCACCGGCCAGGAACGGCGTCATCACCCGCTCGAACACGCGGTGCAGGCGCGCGGCCATGCCGCCTTCGACATGGCCGTGGGCGCCGGCCACCGCTTCGCCGGCATGGCGGCGCAGCAGCTTCAGCGACAGCCACGGCGTGACCACCAGCGCGATCAGCAGCGACAGCACCATGCCGACCGAGGCGTTGATCGGGATCGGCCGCATGTACGGCCCCATCAACCCGCTGACGAAGGCCATCGGCATCAGCGCGGCGATCACGGTGAAGGTCGCCAGGATGGTCGGCCCACCTACTTCGTCGACCGCCGGCGGGATCGCCTCGCGCAGGGTCTTTCCGCCCTGCGCCATGTGCCGGTGGATGTTCTCCACCACCACGATGGCATCGTCGACGAGGATGCCGATCGAGAAGATCAGCGCGAACAGCGAAACGCGGTTGAGGGTGAAGCCCATGGCCCAGGACGCGAACAGCGTCACCGCCAGGGTCAGCACCACCGCCGAACCGATCACCAGCGCCTCGCGGCGGCCCAGCGCGAACAGCACCAGCAGCACCACCGAACCGGTCGCGAACACCAGCTTCTTGATCAGGGTCTGCGCCTTGTCGCTGGCGGTCGCGCCGTAGTCGCGGGTGACGGCCACTTCCACGCCTTCGGGAATGGCCTGCCCGCGCAGCGCCTCGACCCGGTCCAGCACCGCGCGGGTGATGTCTGCCGCATTGCTGCCCGGCTGCTTGGTGATGGCCAGGGTCACCGCCGGCGCCACGCCGGTGCGCGGGCCGTCGCGCCCGGCCGGCGCGCCGTGCCAGACGTAGCTCGACGGCAGGTCGGTGGCATCGCTGACCGTGGCCACGTCGGCCAGCCGCACCGGCTGCCCGCCGGCCACGCCCAGCACCAGCCCGGCCACGTCGGCGCGGTCGGCGAGGAAGCGCCCCGCGCTGACCTGCACCACGCCGTCGCCGCCGATGCGTTCGCCGGCCTGGCGCGCCAGGTTCGCCGCCTGCAGCGCCGCGGCCAGGTCGTTCACCGCCAGGCCATGGGCGGCCAGGCGCGCCGGGTCCAGCGTCACCATCATCGCCCGCTCGGGCGCGCCGATGGTGTAGACGTCACGGGTGCCGGGGATGTGCTTGAGCTCGGTTTCCAGCGTATGCGCGACTTCGGACAGTTCCAGCGCGCCACGCCAGCCGGCACCGCGGTCCGCCGCCGGTGGCGCGGCCGTGTCGGCCCACAGCGTCAGCGCCATCACCGGCACGTCGTCGATGCCGCGGGGCTTGATGATCGGCTGGCCGACGCCCACGTCCGGCGGCATCCAGTCCATGTTCGAAAACACCTTGTCGTACAGGCGCACCAGCGCCGGCTGCCGCTGCACGCCGACTTCGAACTCCACGGTCAGCACCGCCAGCCCCGGGCGGCTGACCGAATAGGTGTGCTTGACCTGCTCGATCCCGGCCAGCTTGCGCTCCAGCGGATAGGCCACCAGTTGCTCCACCTGGCGCGCGTCGGCGCCGAGGAACGGCACGATGACGTTGGCCATGGTCACGTCGATCTGCGGCTCTTCCTCGCGCGGGGTGATCGCCACCGCGACCAGGCCCAGCAGCAACCCCAGCAACGCCAGGATCGGGGTCAGCGGGTTGTCCTGGAAAATGCGGGCCAGGCGGCCGGAAACACCCAGCCGCGGCGTATCGTGCGGCGCCATGTCAACGCTCCCCGCGGGCGGCGGCCAGCGCCTGCATCGCGGCCAGTGGATCGGCGGCGACGCGCTCGCCCGCCTTGATCCCGGCGATCACTTCCACCCAGTCGCCGCGCCGTTCGCCCAGGCGCAGCTGCCGCAGCGACGGCCGGCCATCGGCCAGCACGTAGACGGCATCGACCTCGCCCCGCTGCAACAGCGCCGAGACCGGTATCTGCGGATACGCGCCGCCCTTCACCGCGGGGAACACCACCCGCACCGTATTGCCGGGCACGGGCGCCGCGTCCAGCACCGGCAGCAGCACCCGCACCTTCACCGCATGGGTCGCGGCATCGGCGGCCGGGAATACCGTCACCTGCGCCGCGTTGACCTGGCGCCCGTCGTCCAGGCGCAGCTGCGCCACGGCATCGGCACGGATCGCATCGGCCTCGGACTGCGGCACGCTGACTTCCACCCGCAGCGCATCGGGTGCGAACACCGTCATCAGCGGCTGGCCCGGGTTCACGCTCTCGCCCGGCTCGACGTCGCGACTGCTGACGATGCCGGCATAGGGTGCGCGCACCAGGGTGTAGCTGCCCTGCTGGCCGGCGCTGGCCAGTTGCGCCCGGGCCGCATCGCGCGCGGCCACGGCGGTGTCGCGCGCGGCGCGTGCGCGGTCCAGCTGCGCCCGCGACACGTACTGTCCCTGCGCCAGGTCGGCATGGCGGCGATAGTCGAGCTCGGCCTCGCGCGCGGCGGCCTCGGCGGCACGCACCTGCGCACGCGCCGCGTCCACCCCCGCCTGCTGCTCGACCGCGGTCAGCCGCAACAGCACCTGCCCGGCAGCCACCCGGTCATCGACATCGGCCTCCACCTGCGCCACCCGCCCGCTGGTCTGCGCCGACAGCGTGGCCTGGCGCACGGCCTCCACCACGCCATCCCAGCCGCGCCCTTCGCCGGCGTCGGCGGACCGCACTTCGATGCTGGACAGGCCCTCGACCTTGATCGGGGCGGGCTGCGGCTGGCCCCCGCCGCAGGCCGCCAGGGAGGCGGCCAGCAGCAGTGCCAGGGCATGGCGCGGGCGCATGGTGTTCTGTTCCACGGCGCCGCCTTACTTGAACGCGCAGCCGCCGGGCACGCCCAGCTTGCGGAACACGATGGCGGCCGGGCAGAAGCCGGTGACGCTGGCCTGCAGCAGGTTGGCACCGACGAACACGGTGAGCCACAGCCACAGCGGCGATACGAAATGCGCGAGGGCGACGCTGGCGAGGACCATCACGCCGGCGAAGGCAAGAACGGCACGATCGAGGTTCATACGGATTCTCCTGGGCTGCACGGGACGGCACGGATGCCGGGTTGCGATGAACATTAGCATCTACTAATATTAGCGTCAACTGATATAAGGAACCGCCATGCCTGCCTCCATCAACGACCTGGTCGCCGCCGCCCGCGCCCGCATCCGCGAGGCATCCCCGCAGGAAGTCGCCGCCTGGCCGGCCGGCAGCGTGGCGCTCATCGACGTGCGCGAGCCGGACGAATATGCCGCCGGCCACCTGCCCGGTGCGGTCAACATCCCGCGCGGAGTGCTGGAGTTCCGCATCCACGCCCACCCGGCGCTGGCGTGTTCCACCAGCCAGGAACTGACCCGCCCCGACCGTCCGCTGCTGCTGTACTGCCTGACCGGCGGCCGCTCGGCGCTGGCCGCCGACAGCCTGCGCCAGCTCGGCTTCAGCGACGTGCGTTCGCTTGCCGGCGGCGTCAACGCATGGCGCAATGATGCGCTCCCCCTGGAACTGGAATGATGATGGCCGCCACCGCTTCCCGCCCGCCGTTCGACGTGACCGCGATGCGCGCGCATGCCGGCGACGCCGTGCAGCTGCTCAAGGCGCTGGCCAACGAGAACCGGCTGCAGGTGCTGTGCCTGCTGGCCGAAGGCGAGCGTTCGGTCGGCGAGATCAACGCCCTGCTGGACCTGAGCCAGTCGGCCCTGTCCCAGCACCTGGCCGTGCTGCGCGAGGAAGGCCTGGTGCTGACCCGGCGCGAAGCGCAGACCATCGTCTACGCCCTGGCCGACGGCCCGGCGGCGGCGGTGATGCATACCCTGCACGGCATCTACTGCGGCCGCCCCGCGGCCCGCGGCAAGGCGGGCAAGCCATGATCGCGCTGCTCCGGGCCCTGTTCGGCGGCCGCGGCGGACAGCTCGCGCCGCATGAAGCTGCCGCGCGCCAGCGCACGGGCGCGGTGCTGGTGGATGTGCGCGAAGCGGCCGAGTTCGCCCGTGGCCACGCACCCGGCGCGCGGCTGCTGCCGCTGTCGCGCATCCGCGCGGGTGCGGCCAGCGCACTGGAGAGCCTGGACCTGCCCGACACCACCGGCGAACTGCTGCTGATCTGCCACAGTGGCATGCGCTCGCGCATCGCCCAGGCGGCGCTGGCCGGGCACCCGCGCGTGCGCTGCGTCAACGTCGCCGGCGGCATGCAGGCCTGGGTCGACGCGGGCCTGCCGATGACCACGCCGCGCGGTTGAACGCACCGTTTATTGCCTGCGCACAAGCTACCGTGCGCCCCCGATCCCCAAGGAGAACACCGATGAGCGCCATTCCGTCCTACACCGACCTGACCCGCGACATCTCGCGCAACCTCACCCCGCTGCGCACCCACAACGCCGATGTGATGCAGGGCTTCGGCGCGCTCAGCAAGGCGGCGATGGCGGCCGGCGCGCTGGATGAAAAGACCAAGGAACTGATCGCCATGGCGATCGGCGTGGCCAACCGCTGCGACGGCTGCCTCGGCTTCCATGCCAAGGCGCTGGTCCGGCTGGGCGCCACCCCGGAGGAGTTCCGCGAGATGCTCGGCGTGGCGGTCTACATGGGGGGCGGCCCGTCGCTGATGTACGCGGCCAACGCGCTGGCGGCGTTCGAGGAATTCAGCACCGCGCAGGGCTGAGCACGCCCCACCGCGCGCGCTATGGCCTGGCCACCGCGCGCGCGGCCAGCAGCCGGTCCATGATCGACTTCAGCGCGAGCGGCCGCACCGGTTTGTGCAGCAGGGTCAGGCCCTGCTCCAGCACATCGCGGCGGGTGGCCAGGCTGTCGTCGGCGCTGAGGATCAGGGTCGGCCGGGGGCCGAAGCGCGCCCCCAGCCGCGCCTGCAGCGCGGTGCCGGTGTCGCCGTCGTCCAGGTTGTAGTCGAACAGCCACAGTGCCGCCGGCGCGGCCTGCATCGCCGCGACCGCGCCGGCCTCGGCCGATGCCTCGGCGACGTCATAGCCCCATCCGCGCAGCAGCGCCGCCAGCCCGGCCAGTGCCGCCGGGTCGTTGTCCACGACCAGCACCCGGATCGCCCCGCGCGCGACCGTGTCCGGCGCCTGCGATGGCGCGGCCGGGGCTGCCGCCGGCACCGGCATCCGCACCCCACACACCGCCACCGAGAACGCCGTGCCGCGCCCCAGTTCGCTGCGCAGCCGCAATGGCGCATCCAGCAGGCCGGCGATGCGATCGGCGATCGCCAGGCCCAGGCCCAGCCCCTGCCCGCCGCTGTCCTCGCCGCGCCGGAACTCTTCGAAAATGCGCCGCTGCTCGGCCGCGGCGATGCCCGGCCCGGTGTCGTGCACCTCGATGCGCAGGCGCCCGACCTCGCGGCGCACGCCCAGCAGCACGCCACCGCGGGCGGTATAGCGCACCGCATTGGCCAGGAAGTTCTGCAGCACCCGCCGCAGCAGCTGCGGGTCGCTGTTCACCCAGGCCCGGGTCGGCACGTAGCGGAAGGCCAGCCCACGCGCCGCCGCCAGGGCACGGAACTCGGAGGCCAGCGGGTCGAGCACCTCGGCCAGCGGCATCTCGCGCGGCTGCGGCACCAGTCCGCCGGCCTCCAGCCGCGACATGTCGAACAGGCCGGTGAGCAACTGCGTGGTCGAATCCAGCGCCCCGCGGATCTGCACCACCGCCTGCCGCTGCGACGGCGCCTCCACCTGCTGCGCCAGGGTATCGGTGAACAGGTGCGCGGCATGCAGCGGCTGCAGCAGGTCATGGCCGATGGCGGCCAGGAACCGGCTCTTGGCGTCGTTGGCGCGCTCGGCCTCGCGCTTGGCCGACTCCAGCAGCGCAGTGCGCTCGCCCACGCGCTGCTCCAGCGTCTCGTTGCTGCGCATCAGTTCCTGTTCGGTGCGGCGGAACTCGGTGACGTCGGTGAAGGTGGCCACGAAACCACCGCCGGGCATGGGGTTGCCGCGGATCTCGACGATGCGGCCGTCCGGGAACACCCGCTCGGTGAGGTGCGCGGTGCCGGCACGCATGAACGCCAGGCGCCGGTCAACCGCACGCTCATCGCTGCCACGCTGCGGCATCGCCTGCAGCGCCCAACGGGTCAGGTCGATGATCGGCCGGCCGACCTGCAGCAGTTCATCGGGAAAGCCGAACAACTGCGCATACGGGCGGTTCCAGGCCACCAGCCGCTGCTCGCGGTCGATCACGCTGATGCCCTGGCTCATGTTCTGCAATGCCGCCTGCAATACCTGCTGGTTGAAGCGCAGGTCCAGCGAGGCCTCGCTGACGATGGCCGCGACCGTGGCCAGTTCGCCGCTCTCGCGGCGCGCGGCATCGAGCAGCAGCCGCGCCGACGCCGCGCCAAGCACCGAGGACAACTCGCGCTCGATGCTGGCCTCGGTCGCCGCCGGCACCGGCCCCTGCCGCGGCGCATCGGCCAGCAGCCGCTGCACCTTCTCCCATGGCAGGAAGCGGCGGCCGGCGTCGCGCAGCGCGTCGGCATCCAGGTTGCGCCGGGCGCGGTCGGGCGTGTCGCGGCGCCAGGCCATCGCCAGCAGCGTCATACCGGTGCCGACGAACAGGCTGGCACCGACCGCGCGCCCCAGCGGGCTCCAGCCGGTCAGGCCGAACAGCGCCTCCGGCGCCAGCCAGCGCCAGCCCAGCGGTCCGTCGGCAAGCCAGGCCGGCACCCTGCCGCTGCTCTCCAGCAGGGTCGGCAGCAGCAGCACCCAGGCCCAGGTGGCGAAGCCGGCCAGCACTCCGGCGATGGCCGCGCGCGGTGGCGTCTGCGGCCGCCAGATGGCGAACCCCAGCACCGGCACCAGCGTGGCCATCGCCGAGAACGAAATCGCGCCGATGTCGGCGAGCACGTTGCCGCCCCCGATCAGGCGGCTGTATGCCCAGGCCAGCAGCATGATCACGCAGATGCCGGCGCGCCGCAGCCACACCAGCTCGCGGCGGTGGTCGCCGCCGGCGCGGGCCCAGGTGCTGCGCAGCAGGCCCGGCGCGAACCAGTGGTTGCCGATCATCAGGCTCAGGGTCAACGTGCTGACCACCACCATGCCGGTGGCCGCGCTCAGCCCGCCGAGGAAGGCGAACAGCGCCACCCCGGTATGCCCGGCCGAGAACGGCAGGGCCAGGGTGTACATGTCGCTGGGCACGCTGTCGCCGAGCAGGGCGCTGCCGGCGCGCGCCAGGGGCAGGATCGGCAGTGCGATCAGCAGCAGGTACAGCGGGAACAGCCAGCGCGAGGTGCGGATGTCGGCCGGATCGCGGCACTCCACCACACCGACGTGGAACTGGTGCGGCAGCAGGAACATCGCCAGCGCGCCGAGCAGCACCAGCGGCATGAAGCCGCCGGCCGGCGCATCCGCCACCGGTGCGGGCGGCGGCACCGCCACCGCATCCAGCCCGAACCAGACGAAGGCGCCCAGCGCCAGCATCGCGCCCAGCTTGAACAGCGACTCGGCGGCCATCGCCAGCACCAGCCCGCGGTTGTGCTCGGACACGTCGGCACGGCGCGCGCCGAACAGCATCGCGAACAGCGCCATCGCCAGCGCCACATACAGCGCGCTGTCGCGCCAGGGCGCGGCGTCCACCGCATCGGCCGAGCGCAGGGTGAGCATGGCGAAACTCATCGCCACCGCCTTGAGCTGCAGCGCGATGTAGGGGATCAGCCCGAGCGCGGCGATCAGCGTCACCGTGGCCGCCAGCCACGCATCGCGCCCCAGCCGCGCGGCGATCAGGTCGGCCAGCGAGGTCGCATTGGTCTCGCGGGCCAGCCGCACCAGCCGCACCATCATGCCGATGCCCAGTGCGTAGAACAGGATCGCACCGACGAAGGTCGGCGGCAGTGGCCAGCCGTAGCGCGCGGCCTGGGTCACCGTGCCGTAGAACGTCCACGAGGTGCAGTGCACCGCCAGCGACAGCGCGTAGACATGGCGCCAGTGGCGCGCGAACACGGTTGGCCGGCGTTCGCCGTACAGCGCGACGCCGAACATCAGCACCAGCCAGGCCACTCCGGCCAATGCCACCGTCACCAGACTCAACATGCGCAAGCATTCCCCGTATGCATGGCGGGCAGGATACGGCGCACGCCCCGCGAGGCGGAACCGCACGGCCACCGGCCCGGCGGCGGCACGGTGGCCGGCGCCCCCGCGCGGCGTGCGCCGCTCCCGTGCGCGGCATGCGGCCGCGCCCCGCCACCGCCGGCCCACGGCTGCGGGCCCGCGCACGAAAAAGCCCTCCCTGCAGGCGCAGGGAGGGCTGGGTTGCAGAACTGCGGCACGCGCCTCAGAAGTTGTAGCGCAGCGACATGTACCAGTTGCGCGGCAGGCCGTAGTAGGCGGTCTGGATGTTGCCCACGCTGGCGAACTCCTGGCCTTCGGTCTTGTATTCCTTGTCGGTCAGGTTGCGCACGCCGGCACGCACCTGCCAGGCCATCTGCGGCGAATCCCACACGCCGTAGACGCCCAGCAGGGTGTAGGCGTCCTGGCTCAGCACGGCACGGTTGTCCACGCTCAGCCAGGTCTTGCCACGGTAGGAGACATCGCCGCCGAAGGTCAGGTTGCCGTTGTCGCCCAGCGCGAACACGTGCTGCAGGGCCACGCGCGCGGTCCAGTCCGGCGAGAACGGCACGTTGTCATGGTTCACGTTCGGATCGAAGCCCGGGTACGACGGATCCAGGCGGAAGTCCTCGAACTTGTCGTACTTGGCGTCCATCCAGCCGACCTGCGCGCTCAGCGTGGTGGCCTCGCCCAGCAGCGCACTGCCCTCGAGCTCGATGCCCTTGATGTTGAGCTTGGCCGCGTTCAGCACCGGGAAGGTGCCCACGTCCTGCGAGACGCGCGCCTGGAAGTCGCTGTAGTTGCTGTAGAACGCCGCCGCGCTGCCGCGGAAGCGGCGGTCGGCCGAGCTGCCCTTCAGGCCGAGCTCGTAGGTCCACACGTATTCCGGGTCGAATTTGGCGTGCTGGGTGTCGTACTTGGTGTTGGCGCGGCCGTTGAAGCCGCCGGACTTGAAGCCGCGGTTGGCCGACACGTAGCCCATCAGGTTGTCGCCGAAGGCCTTCTGCAGGCTGATCGACGGCGTGACCGCGGTCCACGAGGCATTGGCGGCAAAGGCCACGGTTTCGTTCAGGGCGGTGAACGGCGCGCCCCAGAAGGTGCTGGTGGAACGGGCGTAGTCCTTCTTGTCCTTGGTCCAGCGCACGCCCGCGGCCACGGTCCAGCTCGGCACGAACTCCCAGTTGAGGTGGGCGAAGGCGGCGTTGGAGGTGGTGGTCAGGTCATCGTTGATGGTGCGCAGGAACGGCACCTTCGCCCCCAGGAACGAGAACAGGTCGTCGGCATAGGCCTCCTGGTAGGACGGCACGTTCTCCTTCATGTAGTACGCGCCGAAGGTGGCGTGCAGGTTGGAGCCGTTGTCGTAATGCAGCTGGAACTCCTGGCTCTTCTGGTCCTGGTTCAGCGCGACCAGCACGTCGCCCAGTTCGTACTCGGAGGCATCGATGTCGATGTACGACTTGGTCTTGAGCTTGCGGTAGGAGCTGATGCTCTTGAGCGTCCACTGCGCGTTGATGTCCCAGTCCATCGCCAGCGACGCGCCGGAGTGCTTCAGGTACTGGCCCTCGCCATTCTTGAACGAGGTCAGGGCGCGACGGTTCCATTCGCCGGTCTCGCCCGGCTTGAGCACGATCACGCCGGCCGGCGCGAGGCTGGTCTGGCGCAGGTTGGCCATCGGCCGGCCCAGGGTCAGCGCCGCGTCCTGCTTGGTGGTGTCCAGCGACAGCGTGGCACGGAAGCTGTCGGTCGGATTGAACGCCATCTTGAAGCGCAGCGCCTCGGTGTCGTCGTCGTTGTAGCGCTTGCCGGTCTCGGCGTCCTTGACGTAACCGTCGTTGGTGATCTTGGCACCGGCGATGCTGGCGGCGATGGTGTCGCTGAGCTTGCCCGAGACGTAGAAGCGGCCTTCCAGGCGGCCGTAGTCGCCGGCGGTGACTTCCACCGCGCCGCCCTCGTTGTCGAACGGATTCTTGGTGGTCAGCTTGATCGCGCCGCCGGTGGAGTTCTTGCCGTACAGGGTGCCCTGCGGGCCGCGCAGCACTTCCAGCTGCTGGATGTCGAACAGCGAGAACAGCGCGCCGTTGATGCGCGAGTAGTAGACGTCGTCCACGTACATGCCCACGCCCGGATCGAACGTCTGCAGCGCATCCGGCTGGCCGATGCCACGGATGAACACGTTGACGCTGTTGGCCGAACCGCGGCCCTGGGCGATGTTCATGTTCGGCACCGCCCCCTGCAGGCCCTCCACGGTCGAGGCCTGCAGATCCTTGATCTGCTCCTCGCCGAAGGCCGACACCGCCACCGGCACGTCCTGGATGGACTCGGCGCGACGGCGCGCGGTCACGGTGACTTCGTCCAGCTGGGTGGCCTGCTGGTGGCCGGCCGGCTGCTGTTCCTCGGCCTGCACGAACGCGGCCGGGGCCAGCAGTGCACAGCCCACGGCCATGCTCAGATACTTGCGCTTCATTGGTCTCCCTCCTCCCGGGTATGACACGGCGGCACACGGATGCCGCCCACGTTGCGCACGTTAACGGGACGTTAGGACCCGGCGTATCGTCCGTTCGTACAGTGGGCCGGTCCGGCCGGGCTCCCGATACTCGGCGGCATCGTGTCTGGCCGGGGAGCCGTGGGATGTCGTTTCTGATCGTACTGGCGGCGCTGTGCTTCCTGATGTTCGTGGCCTACCGGGGCTACAGCGTGATCCTGTTCGCGCCGGTGGCGGCGCTGGGCGCGGTGCTGCTGACCGACCCAACGCTGGTGCAGCCGATGTTCACCGGCCTGTTCATGGACAAGATGGTCGGCTTCCTGAAGCTGTATTTCCCGGTATTCCTGCTCGGCGCGGTGTTCGGCAAGCTGATCGAGATCTCCGGCTTCTCCAAATCGATCGTCACCGCCACCATCCGCCTGGTCGGCGCACAGCGCGCGATGCTGTCCATCGTGCTGGTCTGCGCCCTGCTGACCTATGGCGGGGTGTCGCTGTTCGTGGTGGTGTTCGCGGTCTACCCGTTCGCCGCCGAGCTGTTCCGCCAGAGCAACATTCCCAAGCGGTTGATCCCGGGCACCATCGCCCTGGGCGCCTTCACCTTCACCATGGACGCGCTGCCGGGCACGCCGCAGATCCAGAACATCATCCCGGCCTCGTTCTTCGGCACCACCAGCTGGGCCGCGCCGTGGCTGGGGGTGATCGGCACGGTGGTGATCCTGGTGCTGGGCATGAGCTACCTGGAATGGCGGCGCCGGGTCGCCATCGCCCGCGGCGAGGGATACGCCGGTGCCGACGAGGCGCTGCGCAACGAGCCCGAACCGTTCCAGGGCGACCGCCTCGCGCACCCGCTGCTGGCGGTACTGCCGCTGCTGCTGGTGGGCGTGGCCAATTTCCTGTTCACCCGCTGGATCCCGGGCTTCTACGGCGAAAGCCAGTCGTTCCTGCCGGCAGTGATCGGCAACCCCGCGCCGGTGGTGCAGGAAGTGTCCAAGGTCGCCGCCATCTGGGCGGTGCAGGGCGCGCTGCTGCTGGGCATCCTCAGCGTCGTCGTCCTCGCCTGGAAGCCGGTGGTGGCCGCCTTCGCCGAAGGCACGAAATCGGCGATCGGCGGCGCCATGCTGGCGTCGATGAACACCGCCTCCGAGTACGGCTTCGGCGCGGTCATCGCCGCCCTGCCCGGCTTCCTGGTCGTGGCCAACGCACTGGGTTCGATTCCCAACCCGCTGGTCAACGAGGCCATTTCCGTCACCGCCATGGCCGGCATCACCGGCTCGGCCTCGGGCGGCATGAGCATCGCCCTGGCGGCGATGGCCGACAGCTTCATCGCCAACGCGCAGGCCGCCGGCATCCCGATGGAAGTACTGCACCGGGTGGCGGCAATGGCCTCCGGCGGCATGGATACGCTGCCGCACAACGGCGCGGTCATCACCGTGCTCGCCGTCACCGGCCTGACCCATCGCCAGTCCTACAAGGACATCTTCGCCATCACCCTGATCAAGACCCTGGCGGTGTTCGCGATCATCGGCGTGTACTACGCCACCGGCGTGGTCTGAGGCAGGGGCGCCCGCATCGCGCGGGCGCGGACCGGCGGCTTTCCGCGGTCAACCCAGCCCCCTCGACGCCCGCGGGCAGCCTCATCGGGATGGGTCGCGATGGGTCGCGTCGCATGTCGCAGGCCCCGCACCGGGTGCGCTGCCCGGCAGGCCTGCAGCAGCGGGACATGGCGACCGATGGCCGGGTCGGATCGGGTCGGATCGGATCGGGTCGGATCGGATCGGATCGGATCGGAGCAGTATCGCCAGCCCCTGCGCGGGCGCCGAACCCCGCCGGCTCCGGTGCGCAGAACGAGGCATCCGCCTTGTCTGCATGGCCGGCAGGAAACGCAGCCCGGCCTGGCGGCGGGCGTTGACCGGGAACGCCACACGCGCTGCCAAGCATCGGGTGTCCGCCACGACCCAAAAAGAATCGCCCGGCTGCACGTCACTGTGCAACACCGGGCGATATTCACGTACTTGTAGGCTTCCTGCCTCTCCCCTGCCTCCTGGCTATGCGGGGTTCTCCGTGTGGCCGTCTTCCAGACGACTCACATAGTGCAACTCCTTCACGCTCAACGCCTTTCGACCGGCTTGGCCGCTGCCGCCTTGGCACTCCTGGCGGCGGAGGCGGTTCCTGCACCCACGCCGATCAGGTCACGATTCCGTTCGACCGTCTTCAATCCGATGCCTTTCACCAGTGCCAGTTCCTCGACACTCTTGAAAGGACCGTTCGCCTGTCGGTACTCGATGATCGCCTGCGCCTTGGCGGCGCCGACATTCACCAGTACCCGGTCCAGCTCCGCCGCGGTGGCGGTGTTGATGTCGACCTTGTCCGTGGCATGTGCCGATGCGGTCAACAACAACGCCAGAACCAGTGACTTCAGCATCACGGTGAAAAGCTTCATCGCTGCTACTCCTTGTGGCTTGGACTGGAATGCCGGCATTCCCGCCGGCCAGACCAGTGTTCCGCGCCACATGAACACAGCCTATCCGGCGCGCCTTCACCCCGCAGCCGGCAAACCTCCCGATTCCTTGTAGGAAAATTCCTACAAGACGGACGGCGTAGAATGGGCGCATCTGAAACCTTCGCAACCGGAGTTCCCGAATGGACAGCGCCAAGCTCGGCCAATTTCTGAGTGACAAGTGGGACAACGACATCGTCCCGCAGCTGGTCGACTACATCCGCATCCCCAACAAGTCGCCGATGTTCGACGCGAACTGGGTTGCCAATGGCTACATGGACCAGGCCGTGGCGCTGATGGAGGACTGGGCCAAGGCGCAGAAGATCCCGGGCCTGCAGGTCGAGGTGGTCCGCCTGGAAGGCCGTACCCCGCTGATCTTCCTGGAAATCCCGGCCTCCGGCCCGGAAACCGGCGAGGACACCGTGCTGCTCTACGGCCACCTGGACAAGCAGCCGGAGATGACCGGCTGGGATGCCGACCTGGGCCCGTGGAAGCCGGTGCTGCGCGGCGACAAGCTGTACGGCCGCGGCGGCGCCGACGACGGCTATGCCCTGTTCGGTTCGCTGGCCGCCGTGCTCGCCCTGCAGGAGCAGGGCCTGCCGCACGCGCGCTGCGTGATCCTGATCGAGGCCTGCGAGGAATCCGGCTCCTACGACCTGCCGGCCTACGTCGACCACCTGGCCGGGCGCATCGGCCAGCCGTCGCTGGTGGTGTGCCTGGACTCGGGCTGCGCCAACTACGACCAGCTGTGGTGCACCACCTCGCTGCGCGGCCTGACCGGCGGCAACTTCACGGTCAAGGTGCTCAACGAGGGCGTGCACTCCGGCGACGCCTCCGGCGTGGTGCCGTCCAGCTTCCGCCTGCTGCGCCAGCTGCTCTCGCGGATCGAGGACGAGAACACCGGCCGCATCCTGCTCGACGGCCTGCACACCGAGATCCCGGCCGGGCGCCTGGAGCAGGCCAAACGCGCGGCCGAAGTGGTCGATACCGCCATCTTCGACAAGTTCCCGCTGGTCGACGGGCTCAAGCCGATGAACGAGGACCTGACCGAACTGGTGCTCAACCGCACCTGGCGCCCGGCGCTGTCGGTCACCGGCATCGGCGGCATGCCGCCGCTGGAGTCGGCCGGCAACGTGCTGCGCCCGGAGACCTCGGTGAAGCTGTCGCTGCGCCTGCCGCCGACCGCCAACGGCAAGGCCTGCGGCGAGCTGCTGAAGGAGGCGCTGCTGCGCGACCCGCCGAACGGCGCGCACGTCACCCTGGAACTGGAAAAGGCCTCCACCGGCTGGAACGCGCCGGCCATGGCGCCGTGGCTGGAACAGTCCATCGACGCGGCCAGCCAGGCCTTCTTCGGCAAGCCGGCCATGTACATGGGCGAAGGCGGCTCGATCCCGTTCATGGGCATGCTGGGCGAGAAGTTCCCCGGCGCCCAGTTCATGATCACCGGCGTGCTCGGGCCGCACTCCAACGCACATGGCCCGAACGAGTTCCTGCACATCCCGATGGGCAAGCGGGTCACCGCCTGCGTGTCCAAGGTGCTGTTCGACCACCACGCGGCCAGCCTGCGCGGCGAGACCAGCGGCTCCACCGTGCATGCCGACAGCGGCACCCGCCACGGCGGCCACGGCTGCTGCTGAGCGGCGCGATGACGACGCAGCCTGGCCTTGCTAGGCTGCGTTTTTTACCGGAGCGGGCGGGCACATGAGCGGATTGTTTGGCAGCGACAGCTGGCTGTACATCATCCTGGTCGGCTTCGTGGTCGGCCTGCTCGGGCGCTTCTTCATGCCCGGCAACAACCGCATGGGCTGCCTGCTGACCATCGTGCTGGGCATTGCCGGCGCGGTGTTCGCCGGCTGGTTCGGCCGCGAGATGGGCTGGTATGCCGCCGGGCAGCCGGCCGGCTTCGTCGGCGCCATCATCGGGGCCGTCGCCCTGCTGGCGCTGCTGCGGCTGGTCAGCGGCAAGCGCTGAAGCCCCGCTTTTTTCCCTCGAACACGGCACGTCCCCGGAGCGCAGGCGCCCGGCGGCCGGGCCATTGGCACCTGCGAGCACGCTCCACCGATGATCCCGGACATTTCCCTCGAACCGCAGCGCGCGCGGCAACGCCTGGAGTGGGCCCGCGAGCGCCTGGCCGACGACACCGCCAGCATCGAGCGCGCCTCGGTGGATGCCGGCTTCCGCAGCTACTGGCGCGTCAGCGGCCGCGGCGGCAGCCACATCGTCATGGACGCCCCGCCCGGGCTGGAGGATCCACGGCCGTGGCTGCGCATGCGCGAGCTGCTGCTGGCGCACGGACTGCGGGTACCCGCGCTGCTCGCGCAGGACCTTGACGCCGGCTTCCTGCTGCTGGAGGACCTGGGCGCGCCGACCCTGGCCCGGATCCTGGACGCGCACAATGCCGATGCGTGGTTCGAGCGCGCCATGACCCAGTTGGTCCGGCTGCAGTCGATCCCGGTACCGGACGGGTTCGGCGAATTCGGCGAGGCGCTGCTGCAACGCGATGCCGGCCTGTTCGACGAATGGTTCCTGCAGCGCCACCTCGGGCTGCAGCTGGACTGCGGCGAGGTCGAGGGCCTGCAACTGGTGCAACGGCGGCTGATGGACAATGCGCTGGGCCAGGCGCAGCTGATGGCGCATCGCGATTTCATGCCGCGCAACCTGATGCCGGTGGCCGACGGCCCGGCGGTCCTGGATTTCCAGGACATGGTGCGGGGGCCGATCGCCTACGACCCGGTGAGCCTGTTCAAGGACGCGTTCCTGAGCTGGCCGCTGGAACGCGTGGACGGCTGGCTGGCGCGCTACCACGAGCGCGCGCGCGCCGCCGGCCTGCCGGTGCCCGACCGCGCCACCTTCCTGCGCGATGCCGACTGGATGGGCGTGCAGCGGCACCTGAAGATCCTCGGCATCTTCTCGCGCCTGCACTACCGCGACGGCAAGAGCCACTACCTGGAAGACGTGCCGCGCTTCATCGCCTATCTGGACGAGGTCCTGCCGCGCCACCCGCAGCTGGCCCCGCTGCAGTCGCTGCTGCAATCGCGGATCAAGCCGGCGCTCGCCGCGCGGGCCGCATGATGAAGGCCCTGGTTTTCGCCGCCGGGCTGGGCGAGCGCATGCGCCCGCTGACCGAGCACACGCCCAAGCCGCTGCTGCTGGCCGGGGGCAAGCCACTGATCGCATGGCACCTGGAAAAGCTGGCCGCGCTCGGCGTGCGCGAGGTGGTGATCAACACCTCGTGGCTGGCCGAACAGTTCCCCCTGGCGCTGGGCGACGGCAGCCGCTGGAACCTGCGCCTGCACTACGCCCACGAAGGGCCGACGCCGCTGGAGACCGGCGGCGGCATGCTCAACGCGCTGCCACTGCTGGGCGACGCGCCGTTCCTGGTGGTCAACGGCGACATCTGGACCGACTTCGATTTCTCGCTGCTGCCGCGCGAGCCTGCAGGCGAAGCGCACCTGCTGCTGGTGGACAATCCGCCGCAGCACCCGCGGGGCGACTACCACCTCGACGCGCACGGCGTGCTGCACGACGACCGCGCCGCGCCCTGCCTGACCTACGCCGGCATCGGCGTGTACCGCCCGTCGATCCTCGACGGCTGGCGCGCGGTGATCGGCGATGCGCCCGGCAGCGAACGTACGCCGCCGCGCTTCAGCGTGGTGCCGTTGCAGAAGCACTTCATGGCGCAGGGCCGCATCAGTGGCCAGCACTACCGCGGCCAGTGGACCGACGTCGGCACCCCGCAGCGCCTGCAGGCGCTGGAAGACGCGCTGCGCGCGGACGCGGGCCCGCTCCCCACCCGCTGATGCCCGGTTCCGGCGAGCGCATCGCCGGCGGAAACGTGCGGCCGGGGCGAGCCGCTCAGGACGCGTCCAGCACCTTGCGCAGGAACGGCACGGTGATGCGCCGCTTGGCCGCGAGCGATTCGCGGTCGAGCCGGTCCAGCAGCACCACCAGTCCACCCAGGTCGCGCCCGGTGCGGGTGAGCAACCAGTCGATCGCCGCCTGGTCCAGCGCCAGCCCACGGCGGATCGCGCGCTCGCGCAGCACCGCGCCGCGCCCGTCGTCGTCCAGCGCGTCGAGCATGATGCGTCCGCACTGCGACAGCCGCGAGCGCAGGTCCGGCAGCACCAGCCCCAATGCGTCGGGTGCGGCGCTGGCGGTATAGAGCAGGGTCACGCCGGCGGCACGCGCGCGGTTGTGGAAATCGAACAGCGCCACCTCGTCCCCGCGCTGGCCGGCGATGGCGTCCAGGCCATCCAGCGCGACCACGTCGCGCCCTTCCAGCGCCTCCAGCGCATCGCCCAGGCGCCCGGCGGCGGCCTGCAGCGGCAGGTAGGCCGAGCCGCGCCCGGCCTGCTCGGCGGCCGCGCACACGGCCAGCGCCAGGTGGGTCTTGCCACTGCCCGCGGGACCCACCAGGTACACCCAGTCGCGGCTGCCGCCGGTGGCGGCGGCGCGCAACTGCGCCAACGCCCCGTCCGGGGCGCCGATGAAACTCTCCAATCGCTGGTCCGGCGGGTAGCGCAGGGCCAGCGGCAACTGCGGCACGCTCACTTCGGCTCCACGTCCTTCGGCACGATGCCCATGCCCGGGGCGGGCTCGCCACTGGACTGCAGCACGATGGTCGGGCCATGCCCGGCGTACAGCTCGCTCTGCCGGTAGCGCTCGTGCGCGTAACGCAGCAGCACGTTGATCACCGCCGCCGCCGGCAGCGCCAGCAGCATGCCGAGGAAGCCGAACAGCTGGCCACCGGCCATCACCGCGAAGATCACCGCCACCGGGTGCAGGCCGATCTTGTCGCCGACGATGCGCGGGGTGAGCACGTAGCTCTCCAGCAACTGGCCGACGGTGAACACCACGCCGACCAGCGCCAGCAGCTTCAGGTCGAAGCCCTGCGCCTGCACCAGCGCCGCCAGCACCGCCAGCACCACGCCGGTGGTGGCGCCCAGGTAGGGAATGAAGCTGATGAGCCCGGCCACCAGGCCGATCAGCAGGCCGAGATTGAGCCCCACCACCGACAGCCCCACCGCGTACACCACGCCCAGCGCGATCATCACCGCGATCTGGCCGCGGATGAACGCGCCCAGCACATCGTTGGACTCGCGCGCCAGCCGCGACACGGTCTCGATATGGTTGCGCGGGATCACCGAGGCCACGCGCTCGACCAGCCGGTCCCAGTCGCGCAGGAAGTAATAGGCCAGGATCGGCAGCAGCGCCAGGTTGACCACCCAGGCCACCATCGCGAAGCCCGAACGCGACAGGTAGCCGAACAGCGTGCTCGCCGCGCCGCCGGCCTGCTGCCAGTGGGCGCGCACCCACTCGAACAGGCGCTCGGGCTCCAGCCAGCCGAGGATCTCCACGCCGGTGCGCCGCTCGATCCACGGCAGCGCCGTACCCATCAGCCATTCCTGCGCCTGCGGCAGCGCGGCCACGAGGGTGACGATCTGGCGCTGGATCATCGGCACCAGGATCAGCAGCGCCAGCGCCAGCAGCAGCACCATCAACGCGAACACCAGGATCACCGCGGTATTGCGCGAGCGGCCGCGGGCCTCCAGCCGGTCCACCAGCGGGTCGCCCAGCCAGGCCAGCATCAGCGCGACCACGAACGGGGTCAGGATCGGTGCCAGCAGCCACAGCACCCACATTGCGAACGCGCCCATCACCGCCCACTTCACGCGGCGCAGGAACAGTGCGATCTCGGTATCGGCGCTGCCGCTCATCGGACGCGGTACTCGGCCGTGGTGGACGCCGGCGCGCCTTCGGCAGGCGGCGCCACCGGCTGCAGCGCGGCATCGGCGCCCAGCATGCGGTTCAGGCCCTGCAGCCCGCTCATCAGCTCCAGGTCCAGCTCCAGGCGGTCGCCGGAGGCCTGTACCGGCACGATCGAGCGCACCACCGCCACCGACTGCAGGGTCGCGGCCACCCGCAGGTAGTCGGCCGCGGTGCGCAGGCCGCTGACCCGGATCCGGTAGATACCGGCGGCACCGGTCACCGGCGCCTTGGCGTAGCGCTTGACCAGCGCGTCGGCGGCACCGTCGGCACCGCCGGCCATGGCACGGCGGGCGTCGCCGTCGCGGGTGCTCCAGCGGGCCAGCTCGCGGCCGTCGTCGACGAACACCCAGTCGGCGATCCAGCCGCCACCGCTGGCGCGGTACAGCTTGCCGACCAGTTGCATCGGCGGGGCGTAACGCGCCGAGGCACGGGCGATGGCAGCGGTGTCCTGGCGCCAGATCGCGCCCACCAGCGCCTGCTCGGCGGCGCCGCCACCGGGCAGGCCCAGGCGGAAACCGCGTTCGATGGCGCGGTCCAGCAGCGGGCGCGCCGCGTTGGCCTGCTGCACGCCCACCAGGCGCGGGCCGCTGCCGTCGTCGATCGCCATCCACACCACCGGCTTGGGCCGTGGCTGCGGCCATATCGGCAGGCCCAGCGCCGCGACCAGCCCGTCCACGTCGTCCTGGCGGAAACGCGCCACCAGCATGGTCCGGAAGCTCGGCGCGCCGGATGCGGAGACGCTCTGGTCCTGGCGGTAGTCGTAGCTCTCGACCAGGTCCTTGGCGCTGCGCAGCGCCTGCGCCACGCCCGGGCGGGTCATGGCGCTGCGGTCGCCGGACAGCTTGCCCAGCACCGCGCCGAGCGCGCGCGCCAGCGCGCCGTTGCGGTCGGCGTCGCCCTGGCTGTTGACCGGCACCTCGGCCTCGTAGGCATTCTGGGCGCTGGCGATATCGCCCTCGGTGCGCACGCCGGACTGCGCAAGCGCCGCCGGGACGGACAGGCAGAGCGCCAGAAACAGGTAAAAGGCCAGGCTGCGACGCATTGAGGGTTCCATTGCTCGACGGTTCCGGTGGGAATTGTTGCCCGAATGCGGCCTTGGCGCCAACGTGGCCTGTTAAAATCGCCCGTTCACCCCGCCAGTGCAGCCGCCCGTGACCAGTTCCCCGACTTCCGCCAACTCTCCCCTGACCTACCGTGACGCCGGCGTGGACATCGACGCGGGCAACGAACTGGTCGAGCGCATCAAGCCGCTGGTCAAGCGCAGCTTCCGTCCCGAGGTGATGGGCGGGCTGGGCGGTTTCGGCGCGCTGTTCGACCTGTCGGGCAAGTACCGCGAGCCGGTACTGGTCTCGGGTACCGATGGCGTCGGCACCAAGCTCAAGCTGGCCCAGCAGCTCGGCCGCCACGACACCATCGGCATCGACCTGGTCGCCATGTGCGTGAACGACGTGCTGGTGCAGGGCGCCGAACCGCTGTTCTTCCTGGATTACTTCGCCACCGGCAAGCTCGACATCGACACCGCCGCGGCCGTGGTCGGCGGCATCGCCAACGGCTGTACCGAGGCCGGCTGCGCGCTGATCGGCGGCGAGACCGCCGAGATGCCCGACATGTACGCCCCGGGCGAGTACGACCTGGCCGGCTTCACCGTGGCCGCGGTGGAAAAGAGCGAGCTGAAGGACGGCTCCAGCGTGCGCCAGGGCGACGTGCTGATCGGCATCGCCTCCTCCGGCCCGCACTCCAACGGCTACTCGCTGGTGCGCCGCATCTACGACCGCGCCGGCCAGCCGGCGGACCTGGTGCTGGAGGACGGCGTGAAGCTGGTCGACGCGCTGATGGCGCCGACCCGCCTGTACGTCAAGCCGATCCTGTCGCTGCTCCGGGAGCACGGCGCGGCGATCCACGGCATGGCCCACATCACCGGCGGCGGCCTGACCGAGAACATCATCCGGGTCGTGCCCGACGGCCTGGGCCTGGACATCGACGCCGCAAGCTGGACCCTGCCGCCGGTGTTCCAGTGGCTGCAGCGCGAAGGCAACGTCGCCGACAGCGAGATGTGGCGCACCTTCAACTGCGGCATCGGCTTCGTGCTGCTGGTGCCGGCCGACCAGGCCGCTGCCATCGGCGCCTCGCTCGACGCGCTGCAGCTGGCGCACTGGCGGATCGGCCAGGTGGTCGCGGCCGACGGCGGCGAGCGCGTCCGCATCGGCTGACCCTCCCCGTCCCATGTCCCCCGCCAAGAAGGCCGCGTTCGCCGGCGTGCTCGCCGTGTTCCTGCTCACCTGGATCAAACCCATGTGGCCGCTGGAACAGGCCCTGCACAGCTCGCTGACCGTGGTCGGGCTGGCCGCGTTGTGGTGGGTGGACCGGCGCTGGCCGCTGGGCGTCGGCGCCTTCGCCGCGGTCTGCGGATTCGTCGCGCTGCACTGCATCGGTGCGCGCTGGCTGTATTCCAACGTGCCGTACGAAGCCTGGCTGCAGGCGCTGACCGGCTGGTCGCCCGGCGCGGCCTTCGGCTGGCAGCGCAATCATTTCGATCGCCTGATCCACCTCCTGTATGGCGCCTGCTTCACCCCGGCGCTGGCGCAGCTGGCGCGCCATGCCTGGCCGGCGCTGCGTGGCGGTCAGGCGTTCGTGCTGGCGGTGATGATGGTCATGTGCTCCAGCCTGGTCTACGAATGGCTGGAATGGGGCATCGCCCTGGCGTTGTCGCCGGAAGCCGCCGAGGCCTACAACGGGCAGCAGGGCGATGTCTGGGACGCGCACGCGGACATGCTGCTGGCCACCATCGGCAGCCTGCTGGCATGGCCACTGGCACGGCGGGCACCCCAATGAGCGCGCCGTCCCGCATCGCCGTGCTCGCCTCCGGCCGCGGCAGCAACCTGCAGTGCCTGCTGGACGGCATCGCCGACGGGCAGCTGCACGCGCGCATCGCCGGCGTGTTCTCCGACCGGCCCGGCGCCGCGGCCCTGGACAAGGTCGCCGCGGCGCAGCGCTGGGCGCGCAAGCCAGGCGAATTCGCCAGCCGCGAGGCCTTCGATGCCGCGCTCGGCGACGCCGTGGCCGCCAGCGCACCGGACTGGATCGTCTGCGCCGGCTACATGCGCATCCTCGGCGCCGGCTTCGTCCAGCGCTTCGCCGGCCGCCTGGTCAACATCCATCCTTCGCTGCTGCCGCTGCACAAGGGCCTGCACACCCACGCCCGCGCCATCGAGGCCGGCGATGCCGAACATGGCGCCAGCGTCCATTTCGTCGTCCCCGAGCTGGATGCGGGCGCGGTGATCGCGCAGGCGCGGGTGCCGGTACTGGCCGGCGACGACGCCGATGCCCTGGCCACGCGGGTCCTGGCGGTCGAGCACCCGCTGCTGCTGGCGACCGTACGCCTGCTCATCGACGGGCGCGTGGCTGAACGGGACGGCACGGTGCTGCTCGACGGTCAGTCCCTGTTTAATCCACTGCGCCTAGATTCCGACGGGACCCTTCGGCGCTGATCCGCACATGCCGCTGATGCGCTGGCTGGCATGATGACCATCCCATCCGCCCTGATCCGAGCATGACCATCGCCTTCCTCAAACCGGTAGTGCTGGCAAGCCTGCTGACGACCCTGCCGGTCGTGGCCCAGGAAACCGCCCCCGCCGGGCCCGCGGCGCTGCCGCCGGCCGAATGGGACCCGCCGGCACTGGAGCCGTTCGTCGCCACCTACCAGGCCTTCTACAAGGGCAAGGAGGCCGGCGACGCGACCATGCGCGTGGTCCATGACGATGGCGTGCGCTGGCGCGTGGACATGGCCGTGCGCGGCCGCCGCGGGTTCGCCGGCGTGCTGGGCCTGAACCTGGAGCAGAGTACCGTGTTCGACAACCAGGGCACGGTGTACGTGCCGCTGAGCCAGAGCACGGTGAAGAAGGCGCTGTTCCTGGGCAGGAAGGTCACCGGCACCTACGACTGGCGCGATGGCACCGCGCAGTGGCAGGGCGACCTCAAGAAGGAGCGGCAGCGCCCCATCCCCCTGCAGCCCGGCGACCAGAGCGCGCTGCTGCTCAACCTGTCGCTGATGCGCGACGCCCGCCCCGGCCAGCCGCTGCGCTACCGCTACGTCGACGTGGGCCGGGTCCGCCAGTACGAATACCAGGCCGCCACCGCCACCGAGACCGTGCAGGTCGGCGACCTCAGCTACGACGCGCTGCGCGTCTACCGCACCAACGGCGGCAACGACGAAACCATCCTGTGGATCGCCAACGGCGTGCCGACCCCGGTGCGCATCCTGCAGCGCGAGGATGGCGAGGACGCCATCGACCTGCGCCTGACCGAATACCAAGGAGCCTGAGCATGAAGCCCATCCTGCGCCACCTCCCACTGGCCGCCGCGGCCCTGGCCGCGCTGGCAAGCACCCCTGCGCTGGCCATGCAGCCGTTCACCGCCGACTACCAGGCCAGCTACATGGGCCTGCAGGCCAACGGCGTGATGACCCTGGCCGCGGAGAACGGCGGCAAGTGGCGCTATACGCTGCAGGTCAAGAACCAGCTGGCCGAGCTGAGCCAGAGCACGCTGTTCGACGAGCAGAACGGCCGCCTGCGGCCGCTCAGCAGCCGCGACGCCTCGGTGATTCCGTTCAAGCGCCGCGCGGTCGAGGCACGCTACGACTGGGGCAGCAGCCAGGCCACCTGGAGCGGCGACGTCAAGCCGGAGCGGCGCGGGCCGGTGGCGCTGCAGAACGGCGACATGGACGGGCTGCTGATCAACCTCGCCATCGCCCGTGACGTTGCCGCCGGCAAGCCGCTCAACTACCGCATGGTGGACGACGGCCGGGTCAAGACCCTGTCCTACCGCGTCGTCGGCAAGGAAAACATGACCGTCGACGGCAAGACCGTGGAAGCCACCAAGGTTTCGCGCGTGGACGGCAACAAGGAACAGATCGCCTGGGTCGCGCCGGGCATGCCGGTCCCGGTGCGCCTGCTGCAGCGCGAGGGCGGCCGCGACGCGCTGGACCTGACGATCAAATCGCTGCGCTGAACGCCGCCGGCGCGGCCCTCTGGAATGCGAAAAGGCCGCCCGGAGGCGGCCTTTTCGTTGCGCATCGCGGCCGGTCTTACTTGACCAGCTTGGCGATGGCGGCGCCCAGGTCGCCCGGCGAACGCACGGTGACGACGCCAGCGGCTTCCATCGCCGCGAACTTGCCCTCGGCGGTGCCCTTGCCGCCCGAGGCGATCGCACCGGCGTGGCCCATGCGCTTGCCGGCCGGCGCCGAGGCACCGGCGATGAAACCGACGACCGGCTTCTTCACGTGTGCCTTGATGTACTCGGCACCGGCTTCCTCGGCGTCGCCGCCGATTTCGCCGACCATGATGATGCCTTCGGTCTGCGGGTCTTCGTTGAACAGCTTCAGGCAGTCGACGAAGTTCAGGCCGTTGATCGGGTCGCCACCGATGCCGATGCAGGTGGACTGGCCCAGGCCGACTTCGGTGGTCTGCTTGACCGCTTCATAGGTCAGGGTGCCCGAACGCGACACGATGCCGATCTTGCCCGGCTTGTGGATGTGGCCCGGCATGATGCCGATCTTGCACTCGCCCGGGGTGATCACGCCGGGGCAGTTCGGCCCGATCAGCACGGTCTGCGGGTAGGTGCGGGTCAGCACGTTCTTGACCCGCAGCATGTCCAGCACCGGGATGCCCTCGGTGATGCAGACGATGACCTTGATGCCGGCGGCAGCGGCTTCAAGGATGGCGTCGGCGGCGAACGGCGGCGGCACGTAGATGACCGACGCATCGGCGCCGGTGCTGGCCACGGCATCGGCCACGGTGTTGAACACCGGCAGGTCGATGTGGGTGGTACCGCCCTTGCCCGGGGTGACGCCGCCCACGACCTGGGTGCCGTACTCGATCATCTGGGTGGCGTGGAAGGTGCCCTGCTGGCCGGTGAAGCCCTGCACGATCACCTTGGTGTTCTTGTTAATCAAAACGGACATTCGTTTGAGTCCTCTGAATCTCTTGCTGTTTGTCGGCTTCGGAACCACATGATGTTCCGCCATGCGGAACATCACTCAGACATGCCGCCACATCCCCCGCATCGTCGCTTCGCGGCGATGCCGCCCCCTTGACTCAAGGGGGCTGGAGAAGCGCAGCCCGGTGCCCCGAAACAGGGAATGATCAGGCGGCGGCGTTCTTGACCGCTTCAACGACCTTCTTGGCGCCGTCGTTGATGTTGTCGGCCGGGATGATGGCCATGCCGCTGTCGCGCAGCAGCTGCTTGCCTTCTTCCACGTTGGTGCCTTCCAGGCGCACCACCACCGGGACCTTGACGCCCACTTCCTTGACCGCGGCGATGATGCCTTCGGCGATCATGTCGCAGCGGACGATGCCGCCGAAGATGTTGACGAAGATGCCCTCGACCTTGTCCGAGGACAGGATCAGCTTGAACGCCTCGATCACGCGCTGCTTGTTCGCGCCGCCGCCCACGTCCAGGAAGTTCGCCGGCTCGCCGCCGTTGAGCTTGATGACGTCCATGGTGGCCATGGCCAGGCCGGCGCCGTTGACCATGCAGCCGATGTTGCCGTCCATGGTCACGTAGTTGATGTCCAGCTCCGAAGCGGTGACTTCGGTCTCGTCTTCCTGGGACTTGTCGCGCATGGCGACCAGTTCCTTGTGGCGGAAGCTGGCGTTGTCGTCGCTGTTGAACTTGCCGTCCAGCGCGTACAGGTTGCCGTCGTCCAGGATCGCCAGCGGGTTGATCTCGACCAGCGCCAGGTCCTTCTCGTTGAAGATCCGGTACAGGTTCACCATGATGTTGGCGAACTGGCCGGCCTGCTTGGCGGTCAGGCCCATCTTGAAGCCGATGTCACGGCCGTGGTAACCCTGCACGCCCTCGACGAAGTCCACGTTCAGGGTGTGGATCTTGTCCGGGGTCTCGGCGGCGACCTGCTCGATCTCCATGCCGCCTTCCGAAGAGGCGATGAAGCTGATGGTGCGGGTGCCACGGTCGACCAGCACCGACAGGTACAGCTCCTTGACGATCTCACCGGCGGTGGTGACCAGCACCAGGTTGATCGGCAGTTCGACGCCGGCGGTCTGGTAGGTCGCCATCTTGGTGCCAAGCATCTTGGCCGCGGCGGCCTTCACGTCTTCGACGGTCTTGCAGAACTTGACGCCGCCGGCCTTGCCGCGGCCGCCTGCGTGGATCTGCGCCTTGACCATCCAGGGGCCCTGGCCCAGCGACTGGGCAACGGCGACCGCCTCGTCCGGGGTAGCCGCGACCTTGCCGGCCGGGACGGGGATGCCGTACTCGGCAAGCAGTTGTTTTGCCTGGTATTCGTGGAAATTCATGTGTCACCGTGGGAATGGGAACAACCGCCACGAGTCCACAGGGCCAATGGATGGCCTTCCTGCAGGGCGGGCGGGCCCACCATTGTCGCCGACCACGGCCCGTGGCGCAAAGAACGCCATCCGCGGCGCCCGCCAGGCAGCGGAATCCCGCACTGTTTCAGTGACCTGGCGGCCGCCGGCGGATTGTCCCGGCGAGCGGCCACGGCGGCCGCCACCGCGCACCTATACTCCAACCTGCCGCCCCCGCCGGAGCCCCGCGCTTGCTCTCCCGTTCCTCGCTGATCGACCGCATCGAATCGATACCGCAGCGCGAGCTCTATTTCTTCGCGCTGTACCGGGTGCTGATCGCCAGCCTGATCGCGGCGCTGCTGTTCAGCCCGCTGAACGCGCTGATGAGCGAGGCCCACCACCCGCTGCTGGCGCGCGCGGTGTGCATCGGCTACCTGATGATCGCGCTGGGCCTGCTGGCCTGGGGGCGCAACGAACGCTGGCTGCAGCCGCTGGTGTTCTGGGGCGCGGTGAGCGACATCCTCGCCGCCACCCTGCTCATCCATGCCCTGCCCGGCGCCAGTGCCGGCATCTCGATGACACTGATGTTCAACATCTCCGCCGCGGCGATGATGCTGCCGCTGTCCGGCGGCATGCTGCTGGCGATGATCGCCAGCATCGCCACCGTGGCCGAGTTCGGCTGGCGCGAACTGGAGGGTGCCGAGAGCACCCGCACGCTGGCCGAGCTGGCGATGTTCATCACCAGCTACCTCGCCCTGGCCTGGATCAGCTACCAGATCGGCAACCGCGCCCGCCGCAACCAGCAGCTCGCCGAGCGGCGCGGCGCCGAAGTCGCCAACCTGTTCGAGATCAACGAGCTGATCATCCGCCGCATGCGCACCGGGGTACTGGTGGTGGACGGCGGCGGCCGCATCGCCCTTGCCAACGAGGCCGCCACCGCCCTGCTCGGCGAGGCCGGCGATGGTCTGGCCGGCGGCCAGGCGCGGCTGGGCCAGGTCGCACCCGAACTGGCCCGGCGCCTGCAACGCTGGCGCAATGGCGCAGCCGAGGAAGAGCTGCCGCTGCACCTGGCCAACGGCCAGGCCGAAGTGCAGCCGCGCTTCGCCCGGTTGCTGGCCGACAGCGACCAGACCCTGCTGTTCCTGGACGACACCAGCGTGGTCTCGCGCCGCGCCGAGTCGCTCACCCTGTCCACCCTGGGGCGCTTCTCGGCCAGCCTCGCCCACGAGATCCGCAACCCGCTGGCGGCGATCAACTACGCCACCCAGTTGCTGGAGGAATCCAGCGACCTGGGCGACGCCGACCGCCGCCTGCTGCAGATCATCCACCAGCAGTGCCAGCGCACCAACGGCATCGTCGAGAGCGTGCTGGCGCTGGCCCGCCGCGAGCGCGCCAGCCCGGAGAACCTGGACCTGGCCAGCTTCGTGCGCCGCTTCGTGCTCGAGTACCGGCAGACCCTGTCCACCGAGACCGACAACGTCGAATCCATCATCCGCGAATCCTCGGTACCGGCGCTGATGGACCCGCGCCACCTGCACCAGGTCCTGACCGCGCTGGTGCACAACGCGCTCAAGTACGGGCGCGCCGGCGACGAACCGGCGCAGGTGCGCATACGCGTCGCATCCGCGGGCCGGCATGCGCTGATCGACGTGATCGACCGCGGCCCCGGCATCCCCGAGGCGGTGGCCGCGCAGTTGTTCCGGCCGTTCTACACCACCTCCGAACACGGCACCGGGCTCGGCCTGTACATCGCGCAGGAGCTGTGCCGGGCCAGCCAGGCACGGCTGGAGTACATCCCGATTCCCACCCGCGGCGCCTGTTTCCGCATCGTCATGCCTGCGCCGCACGGCGCTTTCGCCGCCTGATCCGGTGCGGCCGGGATGACCGGAAGATGACGCCCGGGGCCTGACTCGGCTATCGTTTTCAACATGAACGTGACGCATAGCGCGCTGGTCGTCGACGACGAACGGGACATCCGCGAACTCCTGGTCCTCACTCTCGGCCGGATGGGACTGCGCATCAGTACCGCCGCCAATCTGGCCGAAGCCCGCGAACTGCTGGGCAGCAACAGCTTCGATCTGTGCCTGACCGACATGCGCCTGCCCGACGGCAACGGCATCGAGCTGGTCACCGAGATCGCACGCGACCACCCGCGTACGCCGGTGGCGATGATCACCGCATTCGGCAGCATGGACCTGGCGGTGGAGGCGCTGAAGGCCGGCGCCTTCGACTTCGTCAGCAAGCCGGTGGACATCAGCGTGCTGCGCGGCATGGTCAAGCACGCGCTGGAACTCAACAACAGCGAGCGCGCGGCGCAGCCCGCGGCACCGGAAAGCGCCTCGCGCCTGCTCGGCGGGTCGCAGGCGATGTCCGACCTGCGCGCCACCATCGCCAAGGTCGCGCGCAGCCAGGCGCCGGTCTACATCGTCGGCGAATCCGGCGTCGGCAAGGAACTGGTGGCGCGCACCATCCACGACCAGGGCGCACGCGCGGCCGGGCCGTTCATCCCGGTCAACTGCGGCGCCATTCCCGGCGAACTGATGGAAAGCGAGTTCTTCGGCCACAAGAAGGGCAGCTTCACCGGCGCGCATGCGGACAAACCGGGGCTGTTCCAGGCCGCGCATGGCGGCACCCTGTTCCTGGACGAAGTCGCCGAACTGCCGCTGCAGATGCAGGTCAAGCTGCTGCGCGCGATCCAGGAGAAATCGGTACGACCGGTCGGCTCGGCCACCGAAGTGCCGGTGGACGTGCGCATCCTGTCGGCCACGCACAAGGACCTGGCGGTGCTGGTGCAGGACGGCCGCTTCCGCCACGACCTGTACTACCGCATCAACGTCATCGAACTGCGCGTACCGCCGCTGCGCGAGCGGCGTGGCGACCTGCCGCAGCTGGCCGCGGCCATCCTCAGCCGGCTGGCGCGCTCGCAGCAGCTGCCCACGCCGCTGTTGTCGCCCTCGGCACTGGATGCCCTGGGCGGCTATGCCTTCCCCGGCAACGTGCGCGAACTGGAGAACGTACTGGAACGCGCGCTCGCCCTGGCCGATGGCGACAGCATCGGCGCCAGCGACCTGCGCCTGCCGGTCCCGCGCTGCGATGCCGGCGGCGCGGCCGAGGAAGCTTCGACCGACACCGATGCCGGCAATGCCGCCCTTCCCTCGTACATCGAACAGATGGAACGCGCGGCCATCCAGAAGGCGCTGGAAGAAAACCGCTGGAACCGGACCCGCACCGCGGCGCAGCTGGGCATCACCTTCCGGGCGCTGCGCTACAAGCTCAAGAAACTGGGCATGGACTGAGACACCGCGCGTCGCCGCCCGGGGCCGCCGGTGCGGCGCACGCTGCGCGGGGAGCGCACCCGGGCCAAAACGGCCCGTCACCCGTCGCCCATCATTGCCGCATGCATGGCCCTGCGCCTGCCACGACGAAGCGCACCGCGCTCCCGCGCCGCGTGCCCGGTCCGGGCATGCCCGCCGGACATGCCCGGCGCCGGCCGGCCCGCTTCCGGCTAGGACGCCTTGCCCGGTGGGCGCTCGGGCGCTTCGCGCGGGAGGACCAGGGTGAAACAGGTCCCCGCCGGCAGACCGCCCGGGTCGCCTGCACGGTGGCTGCTCACCTCGATCCGTCCGCCCAGCACCTCGGTCACGATCTGGTGGACGATATGCAGCCCCAGCCCGGTGCCGCCACGGTTCCGCGCGGTAGTGAAGAACGGCTCGAAAATGCGCGACAGGTGCTCCGGGGCGATGCCGCGGCCATCATCGGCAACCTCGATCCGCACCAGCGCCTGGCCATCGCGGCGGGCCGACAGCCGGATGCGCCCGCGCCGGGGCTGCGGATACGCGTGCAGCAGCGCGTTGTTGAGCAGGTTGGCGACCACCTGCTCCAGGGGCCCCGGATAGCTGTGCATGACGATGCCCGGCTCCAGGTCCAGCTCCAGCGCGATGCCGTCTTCCAGGCTGCCGCGACGCAGGCGCGGGTCGGCATCGAGCAGGACCTCGGCCAGGTCGAAGTCACGGCGCTCCAGCGATGCGCGGTCCACCGCCACCTGCTTGAACCGCTGCACCAGCGCCGAGGTGCGCCGCAGTTCCCCGTCAGCCAGCGTGCACGCGTCCGTGGCCTCGTCCAGGAAGCTGTCCAGTTCGGAGCGGCGCAGGCCCGCCATGACCTGCGCCTGCAGCCGCGCGATGCCGCTACGCAAGGTCCCCAGCGCCAACTGCGCACTGGCCAGCGGGGTGTTCATTTCGTGCGCGACGCCAGCCACCATCAGCCCCAGCGAAGACAGGCGCTCGGCGCGCGCCAGTTCCTCCTGGGCGGCCTGCAGGTGCTCATTCGCCAGCTCCAGCGCGGCATTGCTGTCGCGCAGCCGCTGCATGTAGGCCCGCTCGCGCGCCATCCCGCCGGCCTGGGCCAGCACCAGCCACAGCACTACCCCCCCGCCCAGCAGGGCCAGGCCACCGAGCACGACCTTCCAGCGTGAGGCCGGCGGGCGCGAACGGTGCACGAGCAGACGCAGCTGCCCCACCGTCGGGTCGGCGTGCGCAAGCAGGTCGCCCTCGGTGCCGCGCCAGGCCGCCTGCAGGGTCGAGAAACTCCAGTCCTGCCAGCTGCCGGACGGCCGTCGCTGCATGGCTGCCCACAGCGCCGGATCGAACGTCGCCACGGTGTGCTCGACGTGGCCCAGCTGCCACCCCCAGGCCTCGCCCGGGGTGGGGCCCAGCAGCCAATAGCCGTCGGGATGGACCAGGTACAGGCTGAAACCCGACTGCGACGCACGGTCGCGCAGGCGCTTGAGCAGCACGCTGCCGTGCAGGTTCACCACAGCCACGCCGACGCTGCCATCGGCCATTACGAACGGCGAGGAGGCGCGCAGAGTCGGCCGCAACGGCTGCTCGATGCGCCCGTTCTCGAAATTCAGGTCCAGCGGGGAAAGATGGATCTCGCCCGGCTGCAGCAGCAGCGCATTCTCGAAGAACGGCCGGCCACGCTTGTCCTGCAGCGCGCCGCCCGGCACGCGCAGGATGCTGCCGCCCTCCTGGTCCACGCGCAGGCGCTCCTGCCCGGTCGCGTCCATCCAGCGCACCTTGTGGTAATCGCGCCCGGCCATCAGGAAGCTGGTGTAGGTTTCCAGCAACTGCGCCTCGGACCCGGATTCCAGCAGTCGCGGGGTCAGGAAGGCGATGAAGCGCGTGTCATCGCGCAACCGGCCCAGCCGGCGCAGCATCGACTGCGCGGCGTTCTCCAACGCATCCTGCGCGGCCTGGCGTTCGGGCAGGCGCACGGCCCGGTCCATTTCGTACCAGAGCATCGGCACCACGGTCAGCAGGCCCAGCAGCCAGGGGGCGGCGATCAGCGTCACCCGCCACGGGTGCGCGCGCAACGCGACCCACGCTTCCTGCAGACGCAGACGCGGCCACTTCCAGAGGCGGCGCATGCTCAGCCCTGGCCACGCAGCCGTGCGATGAAATCCTCCACCGGTTCGGGATGCGCGAACAGGTAGCCTTGTGCGCAGGGACATCCATGGCGGCGCAGCCATTGAACCTGGTCCGGGGTTTCCACGCCTTCGGCAACGATGTCCAGGCCCAGCCGGCGGCCCAGCGCGATGATCATGTCCGCCACGTTGGCGCTGCCGCCCTGTTCGCCGACGCCGGCGGTGAACTGCCGGTCCAGCTTGAGCCGCGTGACCGGCAGCGAATGCACGTAGCGCAGCGACGAATAGCCGGTCCCGAAGTCATCCACCGCGATGCCGAACCCGAGCCGGCGCAGGCGCGCCAGCAGCTCGCGGCCGTCCTGGTAGTCGGCCATCACCGCGCCTTCGGTGATCTCGATTTCCATCCGGCGCGGCTCGATCCCGTGGCGCGCCACCATGGCGGCCAGCTCTTCGATGAATTCGCGACGGCCCAGTTGCAGCGGCGACACATTGACCGACAGCGGGATGTCCGGGAAGCCGGCCCGTTCCATCGCCCGCAGCGCATCGCAGACCAGTTCGATCACACGCCCACCCAGCGGCACGATCAGGCCGCTGGCCTCGGCCACCGGGATGAAGCTGGCCGGCGATTGCGGGCGTCCGTCCTCGGTCCAGCGCGCCAGCGCCTCGGCCCCGACGATGGCCCCGCTCTCCAGGTCCACCTGCGCCTGCAGCGCGATACCGACGCGGTCCTCGCGCAGCGCGCGGAAGAGCGCGCGCGACTCCATGAAGCGGCACAGGTTCTCCTGCTCGCTCTCGACCTGGTATTCCGCCACGCCATGCCCGCCGCTGGCACGGATCCGGGTCACCAGCAGCAGGCCGGCAGCCACCGCGCCGCCGGCGCCCCCCCGGTACTGGTCCAGGTCCACCCGCGCCGCATCGACCCGCAGGAATGGCAGCTCGCCGGTGTCCTCGCTCTGTTCCAGCGCATCGACGGGATCGGACGCCAGCCGCTCCGACGGCCCCAGCACGGCAAACGTGCCCTCGTGCAGCCGCGCGATGCTGCAGGGGGGCGGATACATCTGCGCCAATCGCTCGGCCATGCGCTGCAGCAGCAGGTCGCCCTGCTCCGGACCCAGCGCCAGGCTGCCGTCGCTGTACTGCCCCAGGTCGACCACCAGCAGGCTCTGCCCGCAGGGCCCGGGCTGTTCCAGCACCTGCCGCAGGTCACGGCGCAGGGCATTGCCGTTGGGGATGTCCAGCAGGCTGTCATGGTAGGCCACGCGTTCCAGCCGCGCCGCCAGATCGACGTTGACCAGGCCGGCATTGGCATGGGTGACGAACACCTGCAGCAGCTCATGCTCCTCGGCGTCGAGCGAGCGCTCGGTCGCCAGGTAGATGGCCATCGGCGCCACCGTGCCGCCGCCATCGAGGAACAGCACCTGGCTGGAAGGCATGCCGATGCTGCAGCGGCGGGTGAATGCGTCCAGCAGCAGGTCGCGGACCATGGGGTCGGCGATGTCCTGCACGCGGCACCCCTGCAGCTCGGCGAAGCCGCCGTCGGCCGCGGTCACCATCGCCTCGGACACCGGCAGCTCGACTGAGCCGTCGTGCACGCATACCAGGCCATCGAGCGGCACTTCCAGCAGTGCCGCCAGTTCGCACAGCAACTGGCGCGAGAAATCGTCCGGATCGCGCAGCCCGGCCAGGCGGCTGCCGGCCTGCACGATGTGCTTCAACCCGCGCTTGGCCCGCGCCAGCGCATGGATCTCGCTCCAGGTCCGCAGCGAACCGGTGACGATGCCCTGCAGGCGTTCCCGGTACAGGTCGGTCTTGAGCCAGTACTCACTGATGTCCAGTTGCTGCAGGGTCTTGCGCAGCGGCGCCATGCCGGGTTGCCCGGTGATCAGCACGATGCGCACTTCGGAGTTACCCAGCTGCTCGCGTACCGCGCGCACCAGTTGCAGGCCCGCGTCGTCGGTCTCCATCACCACGTCCAGCAGGATCGCGGAGATGCCGGGATTGGCCGCCATCACGTCGCGCGCCTCGATGGACGATGACGCCGTCAGCAGCCGCAGCGGGCTTTCGTTGAAACGGAAATCGGACAACGCCATCCGCAGCGACTGCTGGAAGCCCGGATCGTCATCGACGCTCAAAACGGTAAAAGGAGGACTGTCCGGCGGCTGGCCACTGTCGACCAGTTCCTGGCGGAACTCAAACATCCTGTCTTCGCCCGACCATGCGCTACCGCTCATGCCCCTTCCCCCCAGACCTGGCTGCCCTGGACCGACACGTGCCGCGCCAGCGTAGCGCAATCCTGGCCGGCGGTGGAACTGCCTTCGATCGCCCGGGGAGGGCCGGCCTGGCGGGCTTCCGGGCCCCCGTCGCCAGGACCGCGGCGGTTGTCCCGGGACAGGCCCGGCCGGACCCGGCAAGACGCCCCCCGGAAAGGGCCGCCCGCCCATGCCAGGCACCCTCCCCCGGCACGCGGGGCGGGGAGGGCGCGGGACGCCGCGGGAGGGGCGGTCAGTCCTTGGTGACGCGGTTGATCTCGGTCAGGCTGGTGATGCCCTGCGCGGCCTTGAGCAGGGCCGACTGGCGCAGGTCGTTGACCCCGATCTTCTGCGCGGCCTCGGCGATGTCCAGCGCATTGCCGCCCTGCAGCACGATCGTGGCGATCTCGTCCGTCATCGGCATCACCTGGTAGATGCCGGTACGCCCCTTGTAACCCTCGGTGCACTCCTCGCAGCCGACCGGCTCGTAGAGCTGGATGCCGTTGTCGATCTGCGCCTGGGTGAAACCCTCGGCCAGCAGCGCATTGTCCGGCAGGTGCGCCGGCTTCTTGCAGTTGGAGCACAGGCGCCGCGCCAGGCGCTGGGCGATGACCAGGGTGACCGAGGAGGTGATGTTGTACGGGGCGATGCCCATGTTCATCAGGCGCGCGATGGTCTGCGGCGCATCGTTGGTGTGCAGGGTGGACAGCACCATATGGCCGGTCTGCGCCGCCTTGATGGCGATTTCCGCGGTCTCCAGGTCACGGATTTCGCCGACCATGATCACGTCCGGATCCTGGCGCAGGAACGAGCGCAGCGCCGCGGCGAAGGTCATGCCGCGCTTGTTGTTCTGCTGCACCTGGTTCACGCCCGGCAGGCGGATTTCGACCGGGTCCTCGGCGGTGGAGATATTGCGCGTCTCGTCGTTGAGGATGCCCAGCGCGGTATACAGCGACACGGTCTTGCCCGAACCGGTGGGGCCGGTCACCAGCACCATGCCATAGGGCTTGTGGATGGCATCCAGGAACAGCTTCTGCTGCACCGGCTCGTAACCCAGCTTGTCGATGCCGAGCTTGGCCGCGCTGCCATCGAGGATACGCAGCACGATCTTTTCGCCGAACAGCGTCGGCAGCGTGCTCACGCGGAAGTCGATCTGCTTGGTCTTGGACAGGTTGAGCTTGATGCGGCCGTCCTGCGGCACCCGCTTCTCGGCTATGTCCAGCTGCGACATCACCTTCAGGCGTGCGGCGATGCGCTCGCGCAGCTTCACCGGCGCCCTGGCCACCGTCTTGAGCAGGCCGTCGATGCGGAACCGCACCCGGTAGTCGTCTTCGTAGGGCTCGAAGTGGATGTCCGAGGCGCCGCGGCGGATCGCGTCCACCAGTACCTTGTTGACGAACTTGACCACCGGGGTGTCGTCGCCCTTGGCATCGATGCCGGTATCGCCGCCGCCCCCCATGTCCTCGTCACCGGCGGCGACGTCCAGGTCGCCCATGCCCTCCTCGTCGTCGCCCAGTCCGCCGGTCAGGCTTTCGTTGCTCGCCACCCACAGGTCGAGCGTGCGCCGGATCTGGTCCTCGTCGACCAGGATCGGCTCGACCACCAGGTTGGTGTGGAACTTGATCTCGTCCAGCGACTGGGTCGGGTTGCTGGTGCCGATGAACAGCTTGCCGCCGCGCCTGAACAGCGGCAGCACGTTGTGCTTGCGCAGCAGCTCCTCGCTGACCAGCTTCATCGCGTTGTGGTTGGCGTCGAACACCGAGGCATCCAGCAGCGGCATGCCGAACTCGACGGCATTGGCCGCGGCCAGCTGCGCGGCGTTGACCAGCTTCTTCTCGGCCAGCCACTGCGCCAGCGGCACCTTGGCCGTCGCCGCCTGCGCCATCGCGTTGCGCGCCGCGGTCTCGTCCAGCGCACCGTCCTGCACCAGGCGGCGGGCGATCCCGGTGATGCCCACGAGATTGGCGGCAACGGCTGTATTCATGGTGTTCCCCGGCACGGACGACAGTTGGGCGATTGTACCCGTGGCTTCCCCGCCTGCCAGTGGCCCTCCACCGGCATGGCCGGCCCCTCGATCGTCCGGCCACCGGCCGCCGCCACCCTGCCGATCATTGCCCGCAGGGCGCCGGGCTGGAGCAGCCGGTGCGGGCAGCCGTCCCCCGGTGCCGGGGGCCTGCCTGCCGGTGTCTGCGCCGCGCCCCTACCAGGGTTGCGCGCGATGCCAGCGCCAGGCACTTTCGATGATGGCCTCCAACCCGGTCCATGCCGGCGACCAGCCCAGCCCGGCCTTCGCCCGCTGGCTTGAGGCGACCAGCATGGGGGGGTCGCCGGCGCGGCGCGGCGCCATGTCCCAGGGCACCGTGCGGCCGGTCACCGCGGATGCGGCGGCGATGACCTCGCGCACGGAAAAGCCGCGCCCGTTGCCGAGATTGAACGCGTGGGCGCCCGGATGGGCGGCCAGGTAATCCAGCGCCAGCAGGTGCGCCTGCGCCAGATCCTCGACATGCACGTAGTCGCGGATGCAGGTGCCGTCGGGCGTGGGATAGTCGCCGCCGAACACCCTCAACCCCGGCCCGTCGCCGAGCACCGCGCGCAGCACGTTGGGGATCAGGTGGGTCTCACAGGCATGCGACTCGCCGATGCACGCATCGGCTGTCGCGCCGGCCGCGTTGAAGTACCGCAGCGCGACCGAGTCCAGCCCGTAGGCAGTGGCCGCGTCGGCCAGGATGCGCTCGACCATCAGCTTGCTGGCGCCATAGGGATTGGTCGGCTGCGTCGGGTGGGCCTCGTCGACCATGCCGGTGGCCGGTTGCCCGTACACCGACGCGCTCGAGGAGAACACCAGCCGCCGCACCCCGTGCCTGCGCATCGCTTCGAGCAGGTTGAGCGTGCCCACCACGTTGCTGGCGTAGTAGTCGTAGGGCTGGGCCATCGACTCGGCGACCAGCGAGCGCGCGCAGAAATGGAACACCGCGTCGAACCGCTGCCCGGCGAACGCGGCCTCCAGCGAGGGGGGGTGCAGCACGTCGGCCTGGACCAGCCGCCCCCACTGCACCGCCTGCGCGTGCCCGGTGGACAGGTCGTCCAGCACCACCACCTGGTGGCCATGCGCCGCCAGCAACCGCGCCATGTGGCTGCCTATGTAGCCGGCGCCGCCGCAGACAAGAGCTTTCAACGGGCACCCCGGGTGGATGGCAACGGCAATGGCGCAATTCTATTCCGATGCCCCCGCGCAAGGAATGAGAACCCGCTCCATCCCACGGCCGCAGGTTCCCGCTACCATGTCCACCGGGGAGAACGACAGGTACAGAACGTGCAGCGACTGAGCATCATACTGCCGGCCAAGAACGAGGCCGAGGGGCTGCAGCGCACCCTTCCGGCACTGCGCCAGGCCTGGCCACGGGCGGAAATCATCGTCGTCGACGACGGCTCCAGCGACGCTACCGCCGCCATTGCGGCCGGCCACGGCGCCCTGGTGGTCAGCCACCCGTACTCCATGGGCAATGGCGCGGCGATCAAGCGCGGCGCACGCACCGCCACCGGCGATATCCTCGTGTTCATGGACGCCGATGGCCAGCACAGTGCCGAGCACATCGGCGCCCTGCTGTCCAAGCTGGAAGAAGGCTACGACATGGTGGTCGGCGCGCGCGACCGCAGCGGCCAGGCCAACCTGCATCGCGGCCTCGCCAACGGCTTCTACAACCGCCTCGCCAGCCACATGACCGGCCATCGCATCGACGATCTCACCTCCGGCTTCCGCGCCGTGAGGGCCGAGCGCTTCCGCGAGTTCCTGCACCTGCTGCCGAACGGCTTCAGCTACCCCACCACCAGCACCATGGCGTTCTTCCGCAGTGCCTACCCGGTGGCCTATGTCCCGATACCGGTCGCACGGCGCGTGGGTACCAGCAGCCATATCCGCCCGATCAAGGACGGCATCCGCTTCCTGTTGATCATCTTCAAGATCGCGACGCTGTATTCGCCGCTGAAGCTGTTCGCGCCGATCGCCGCCTGTTTTTTCCTTACCGGGCTCGGGTATTACGGTTATACCTTCGCCACGATGCACCGGCTGACCAACATGAGCACGCTGCTGTTCAGCGCAGCGGTCATCATCTTCCTGATCGGGTTGATCTCCGAGCAGATCACCAATCTCACCTACCGGCGTGACAACTGATTCCGGTCCATCCGCATGTAACTGGCACATTTCCAATGTCGAGCCCGTATTACTCCATGACTACCGGCGTCGTCATGCCTGAAGCGGGCTGGACGCCGCCCATCCGCTATCTTCTGCGCCGGGCCCGGATCCTGTCCGCCCTACGTGCCATTCCCACCGGAAAGAAACTACTGGAGATCGGTTGCGGTGCCGGCGCACTGCTCTACGACCTGAATCGCATCGGGTTTTCCGTCCAAGGCCTGGAAACCTCCGATGAAGCGCGCATTGTGGCCGGGCGGATCACCCGATCGTGCCCGCACCCGTACCCCATCCACCCGACTCCACAAGCGGACTGGGATGGTCGCTTCGACCTGGTCTGCGCCTTCGATGTGCTTGAGCACATTGAGGACGACCATACCGCTGTCGATCAATGGCAACGATGGTTGGCACCCGGCGGGAAACTCGTTCTTTCGGTACCTGCGCATCGCCACCGCTGGGGCGAAGGTGACGCCTGGGCCGGGCATTGGCGTCGCTACGACCGCCAGGACATACGGGAGCTTGTTCAATCGCATGGCCTGCAGATCGAGCATTTCGAGTGCTACGGCTTCCCTCTCGCGAATGCGACCGAATGGGCCGGAAACCGTGTCTATCGCGAGCTCATCCGACAGCGCGGCGAAAGGAGCAAGGAACAAGCCTCGGCCTCCAGCGGCGTTGACCGCCGCAATTACGCAAAGTTCAGCAGGATGATTGCATCAGCACCCGGCAAGGCGCTGCTATCTACCGCCTTCGCGATCCAGACCATCACCCGCAATACCGACTGGGGCAGCGGCTATCTGTTGCTGGCCAGCAACAGATGAAGCAACTCTGGCGCATGGCCGGGCTGATCATCGCAATGGGCCTGATGGCCTATTTCTTCTGGTTTGCCTGGCGAAACCTGGATCCGCGGCTGCTGGCGGCGACGCTCAAGCAGCCCGGCACCCTGCTCGCTGTATTCGTGGCCACGCTCTGCTACATGACGATCTACCCGGCAACGGGCTTCGCCTGGCGCCAGTTACTGCTGCAGCAGCGCCAGCCCAATCCCGCCGGCGCGCTCACGCGGCTCATCAGCATTGCGCAACTGGCCAAGTACATCCCCGGCAACATCGCACAGCATGCGGGCCGGGCAGCGCTCGCATTCAAGCGAGGCATCCCCTTGCAGGCATACGTCGCGAGTGTGCTCCAAGAAACCCTGCTCGCCTCGGCCGCCAGCATCATCGTCGGCGTCCTGCTGCTGTCCATCACTCCCGCCGCCGCCAATCTGGGCGAGTACCGCTGGCTGCTGTTGGCGCTGCTGGGAGGCAGTATTGGCGTGACGCTTCTCTTATGCATCAGGCTGCCTCCCTTTGATGGCGCTGGCCTGGCCGCCCGCGCCCTGCGGATCATCGGTGGCCTGCCCGGCCCGTCTGCGACGCTGCTGGCCCTGGCCGCCTACATCTGCAACTATCTGATGATCGGCCTCGGCGTCTGGCTGCTTGCCGTTGCCCTGGGCCTGGCAGATAGCATCGACTATCCACTGGCAACCGCCGCCTTTGCGTTGTCGTGGATACTCGGTTTTCTTGCACCCGGCACACCGGCCGGACTGGGCGCACGCGAGGGCATAATGACGCTGATCCTGGTCGGTCATGGCAACAGCCACCAGATCGTGCAACTGGTCCTGCTGGCCCGCGTCACCAGCATGTGTGGCGACCTGCTCAGCTTCCTCGTTGCCACGCTTCTTCCCAGCCCGCCAACTCAGAAGCCCGCCACCCCTTCATGAAAATCGACTTGGAACCTACCGGCGAACGCGTGCTGGAAGATGCCTACATGCAATCGCTTGGCACGTACACTATCTACGCCATGCATGCGGCCAGTTACGCCTTTGCAGAGGCGCTCTGCAAAGGAAAAAAAGTGCTGGATTTCGGCTGCGGGTCAGGGTACGGAACCCTCCGCATTTCGGGACTTGCACAGGAAGCATACGGCGTTGATGTCGCAGCTGACGCCGTGCTGTATGCCAAGGCGCGGTATCAAAACGAGAATCTGCACTTCCTGCAGATTGACCCGCAGTCTCCACTACCGTTCGCTGCTGGATCATTCGACGTCGTCCTCTCCTTCCAGGTGATCGAACACGTCAACGATGACGACGCCTACCTGCGCGAAGCACATCGTCTGCTTAAGCCAGGCGGCACCCTTGTCCTGATAACGCCCGATCGCAGGAACCGCCTGCTTCCATGGCAGAAGCCCTGGAACCGCTGGCATCTGCGCGAGTATGGAATGGCGCAACTCGCCCGCAAGGTGAGTCGGCATTTCCAGCTGAAAAGCGAGTTGCGCATGGGGGCGCCGTGGGCAATAGCCGCAACGGAGATTGAGCGCTACACCCGCATCAAATGGCTGACACTTCCCATCACCCTGTTCTTCATTCCTGAATCAGTACGACGTGCCGCGCTCGACTTCACACATGCCGTCATCGGCAAGGTAAAGCGCAACAGCCCCGTGAATACGCATACTGCGCCGGCAAGCTATGGCTTCGATGAAACCGACTTCATCATCAGCACTGATCCACCCCATTCGATGAACCTGATCCTCGTGGCTGAACGCAGTCGCGAAGGCACGATGCATGGCTGAAGAAGCCATCGCTCGTATCCTTGTTGCCGGCGTCGGCTTACGTGGCAGCGGCTACCCCAACGCAATCAACACGCTGCGCATGATGCACCACACGCAGCAGATCGATGTAATCGAGTGCGGCAGCTGGCTTCCGGAGGATACTCATCTCTGGAAGATCACCAAAGATCCACCCCACAGGTCATTTGCATTTCTTGTCCGGCTACTCTCAGCCAATGCGTTCTCGGCCATCCGCCTGCTGCTGGAAAGTCGTACGGGGGACGTGGCGTATATTCCCTATCCGAGTATTTTTTTGCTCTGGCTCCTCTCCTGGCTGCCGCGTCGCTGGCGTCCGCAATGCGTCTGCGATGCGTACATCACCCTCTGGGACTCGCTCTTCCAGGACCGCGGCATGGGCGCGGCCGGCGGATGGCTCTCACGCTTGCTGCTCCGGGCCGAGGTTCGCGCACTGGGGGCGGCAACCCATGTCATCGTCGACACGCAGGCCAACGCGCGCCATATCCACCGGTTGTTCGGCGTTCCGCTCGAACGTATCCACGCCTTCCCATTGGCACTGGATGAGGCACTGCTGCCAGGGCGTGACAGCGGGCGTCGCGGCGGCCACGGGAACCGCGTCGTATTTATCGGCACGTTCGTGCCGCTCCAGGGCACCACGACCATCGCACAAGCCATCGACAAGCTGCGCGGGCAGGACTCCCTCGAGTTCACCCTGATCGGCGATGGACAGCAGGCCGATGAAGCGTCCCGCTGGCTGCGGGACAACCCCGCCGTGAGCTGGCTGCGGGGATGGCAGCCCGCCGACGTCATCGCCGCGCACCTGGCAGGCGCCGATATCTGTCTGGGCGCCTTCGGTGGCGACGGCAAGGCCGCGCGCGTATTGCCGTTCAAGCTCTACATGGCAATGGCCGCGGGCAAGGCGATCATCACCCAGCACGCCTACAGCACCCCCGGTGGCTGCCCACCGATCCCGGCCATGACATGCGACGCGACGCCGGACGCGCTGGCCGAGGCGATCACCCTGCTTGCACGGGATCCGGAGAGGCGCATCCGGCTGGAACGCCAGTCGCGCGACTATTTCGAGCGCTATCTGTCAACCACCGCATTGGCGGCGCACTGGGAACGGCTGCTTGCCGGACCTGGCAGACAGTCCGGCGATAGCAGATAGCGTCGCGCCCGGCCAGGGTGCACTTCATCCAGGGCCCCAGACACTACGAAAGAGATCACGACCCCGACCTCAAGGCCACCCGCCGCCCAGCTTCTATTCCTTACGGCTTTCGGGCATTTGACGGGGCGCGCTTCCGTCGTCCGGATCCGGAGTCAGAGCTTCCAGCCTGTCCGCCCAGTCGGCATGCCCCTCTTTGCGCATCTCCGCGACAAGCCCTTGCGTGAAAGCCGGATCCCTCGCCTTCCGCACGGCGTGGGCGAAATGCGGATAGGCCCTGTCGGGCTGCTGCGTATGCCCCAGGATGAAGTATCCCATGGCAGCGGACTCGACCGGCTTGAGGGATCTGCGCTTGCTGACGATTTCGATGGCCTCCAGGACCCGCTCCGAATCCATCGACGCACCGTCACGCGCCTTGTTGAGAATGACCCAGATCGAAGACGCGTTCTCCGGCGTCATGGTGACGTGCCGGAGCCGCTGCAGGTAGCGATCCCAGTCGGCGGCGGACAAGGTGCCCTGAATAGCCTTCATCGCGATGATGTTGGTCAGGGTCTTGATCGAATCGGTACTGACGTCCGCGCCCTTGCTGCATGCGGAGATGGCCTTGTCCAGATAGGGATTGTCCGGCCTGTCGCCTCCACCGAGATTGAAATAGGCGACGCAGAGCTGGTTCCATGCGCGCGTGGAAGTCGGGGCAAGTCGCGTGCTTGCCTGGGCCAGGGCCAGATCACTGCTCCACCAGCCGGCACGGATGAGCGTGGCCCAGGAAAGGGCCATCAACATCAGGACCACGACACTGGCCGAAAGCACCGGCCGGAACTGGAATCGGTCCACAAGGAGGATCAACAGACTTCCGATTGCGAGCACAGCCCCGAGCAACGGCAGGTGGTTGCGATGCTCGAACGCCAACTCCAGGGCAACAACATTGCTGGTGACGAAGTGCCCGGAAAAAAACAGGAAGATCCCGAACGCCAGCAGCGGATGGCGGACACGGAGCCTCCAGGCAGCCACCAGCAGGGCAGCGATCAACAGCCATGCCGGAATCGTGGTCCAGGGCTGCAGGAGGCCGCGCGACGGTTGCAGCCAGTCGTAGTAGAACGGCATATGCGACGGCAGCGGGAGCACGATCTCCCAGAGATACAGGCAGAGCACGCGCCCCTGCGTCAACAGGCGCTCGTAGCTGGAGAAATTCCGGTTGTGGTGGGTATCCCAGGACCAGTAGTGGGGAACGACCACCAGCAAGAACGCGACGGCTCCAGCCACGACCGCGAACAGGTAGCCATAGCGCAATCTACGGGCAAACGCCTGGTCCGCGGCCCCGAAACGCAATACGGTCAGCTCCATCGCCAGCGTATACGCGGGAAGCAGGATGGCATCTTCCTTGCAGCCCAATGCCAGCATCCAGAGCAGCGCGGTCAACATCCAGCCGGTGCGACCGCTCCGGCCTTCGATCTGCGCCTGGCGAGCCCTGAGATAACTCCACAACGACAACACGATGAACAGCGTCGCAAGGGTCTGCATGCGCTGCACGACATAGAGTACGGAAGACACCTGCAGTGGATGCGCCGCCCATGCGACCGCCATCGCAAGCGCGATCCAGCGGGCGCGGGTGGGGCGCTGGCCGACAGCCAACAGCAGGTCGCGCAGGAACACCGCCAGCACCAGCGCCGTAAGCGCGTGTATGGCGATATTGGTGGACTTGAACGTGGCCGGATCCAGCCCTCCCCCCCTGTAGTAATCGATCGCGAATGTCAGCGTGGGGATGACCCGGGTAATACCCCCGTACTGCGTGCTGAACAGCGTTTCGCCCAGGGCGGCAGGCGACAGGGACTGCAGCTCGATGCCGGTGTTGCCGATGATGTTGATGTGGTCGTCGAATACGAAATCGCCCGGCAATCCCGGCAGGAACAGCAGCGACGCGAACGCGGCGCAAACCAGGCTGTACAGCAGGAATCTGTAGTGTGATCGCGTCATGCGGCAAGGAAAAAGGAAGGTGCCAAGGCTTCAAGTATCACCGATTGGATGATCTTCCGTACTGCCTTCATGCTCCACGCCCTGCCTGCCGACGGTGCACAACGCTCGATCAGAGCACGCAGTTCGCCGTGTGCATGTCGCAGGTCGTCGTTGCCACACCCGGCGACTTGGGCGTACCGGTAATCGGCGTATTGAGATCGACGGCCGTATCCGCGGTGGGGCATGCCCGACGTGGCGGTGACGGGATGGTGACACTGTTGTAGATCGCGGTGATGGCGAAATTGGCGTAGTTCTTCATTTCCGCCTGGCAGGCCCCTTCTGCCGACTTGATCCGATAGTTGTTGTAAGCAGGCAGGGCGATAGCCGCCAGGATGGCGATGATCGCGACCACGATCATCAGCTCGACCAAAGTAAAGCCGTGCGCGTTTCGATTCATGGCACTCGATTCCCCGGGGACCCCTCCCCTTCTCATCTTTCCAAGCAATTGGTGTGCCATAGGCACCCCCTCACGTATCAGGACGGGTAGTCAGCAAAAAGCCCCTCTTGAGAGGGGCTTTTTGTGGACGGCACGACTCCGCGGTGATTACGGAGCGCCCGCACCCGGCTTGCCACAGGTGGCCGTGTCGTTGTTGCAGGTGGTGTTCTTGTTACCCGGACCCTTCGGGACGAAGGTGGTGGTACCAGTGATGCTGGCCAGCGCAGCGGTCGGCGAGGTGCAGGCCTTCGCCTTCGGAGGATTGACCGTCATGCTGGACATGAGAGCGGCAACGGCCGAGTTCATGTAGGCCTTGGCTTCGGCCTGGCAGGCGCCGTCGGCCGAGTTCACGCGGTAGTTGTTGTAGGCCGGCAGCGCGATGGCAGCCAGGATGGCGATGATCGCGACGACGATCATCAGTTCGATCAGGGTGAAGCCCTTCTGCATCTTCTTCATCTGTACATCCCCTAGAGGTTTGGATTGTGAGCACCGGGAGGGCCGTCGCCCACCCCGTGCGGGTTGAACAGCAAGTCGTGTGCCAGCAGCCCGACGCCTGCCATATCCCCGGAACGCATGATGGGCAGCCTTCCGGCAGAAGGGAAGCGCGGCCTGTCGATTCTGAGATGAAACCGCCAAGGTGACGCATTGCGTCACATCGCGACACTCTATTGCCAGCTCGTACCCCCCGGCGGCTCCCCCTCCCCCCTGCCCCCGGGCCGGGCATGGAAGGGCCCGCCCGGCCCCACCGCAGCACCGGAGACCCGGGGCATCCGCCCATCCCACCGGAACGTGATGACCGCCACGCTTGTCGCCGCCATGGATGCCGTCCTACGGCGGACCGGCTACCATGCGGAAGTTGTCTGGCCCGGGGAGTGGCCGGACGGGGAGAAGAACGATGTCCGCTACCCGCAGCGCAGTGAACAAACCGCCCGTGGATCGCAGCACCAGCCTGATGCAGCCGTTTGTCTGGGAGGGGACCGACAAACGCGGCGTGAAGATGAAGGGCGAACAGGAAGCCCGCAATGCCAACCTGCTGCGTGCCGAGCTGCGCAAGCTGGGCATCACCCCATCGGTGGTCAAACCCAAGCCCAAACCATTGTTCGGCGCCGCCGGCAAGCCCATCAAGGCCCGCGACATCGCCTTCTTCAGCCGCCAGATGGCGACCATGATGAAGTCTGGCGTGCCCATCGTGAGCGCGCTGGAGATCATCGGCAGCGGCCATAGAAACCCGCGCATGGCCAAGCTGGTGGGGCAGGTCCGCGCCGATCTGGAGGGCGGCTCCTCGCTGTACGAGGCCATCAGCAAGCACCCGGTTCAGTTCGACGAGCTGTACCGCAACCTGGTGCGGGCCGGCGAAGGCGCCGGCGTGCTGGAGACCGTGCTGGAAACCATCGCCAACTACCAGGAAAACCTGGAGTCGCTGAAAGGCAAGATCAAGAAGGCGCTGTTCTACCCGGCGATGGTCATCGTCGTCGCACTCCTGGTCAGCTCGGTGCTGCTGATGTGGGTCGTGCCGCAGTTCGAGGACATCTTCAAGAGCTTCGGCACGGAACTGCCGGTATTCACCCAGATGATCGTGGCGGCATCCCGCTTCATGGTCAGTTGGTGGTGGCTGATACTGCTGGCGTCGGTCGTGGGCGTGGGCGGTTCCATCTTCGCCTACAAGCGCAGCCCGAAGATGCAGTACGCGATGGATCGGCTGATCCTGAAGGTGCCGGTGATCGGCCAGATCATGCACAACAGCTCGATTGCCCGCTTCGCCCGCACCACGGCAGTGACCTTCAAGGCCGGCGTGCCGCTGGTTGAAGCCCTGGGGATCGTGGCCGGCGCCACCGGCAACAAGACCTATGAGGATGCCGTCCTGCACATGCGCGACGACGTGGCGGTGGGCTATCCGGTGAACATGGCCATGAAACAGGTGAACCTGTTCCCGCACATGGTGGTACAGATGACCGCCATCGGCGAGGAAGCCGGCGCGCTGGACACCATGCTGTTCAAGGTGGCCGAGTACTTCGAACAGGAAGTGAACAATGCCGTGGATGCCTTGAGCAGCCTGATCGAACCGATAATCATGGTGTTCATCGGCGTCGTGGTCGGCAGCATGGTTGTCGGCATGTACCTACCGATCTTCAAGCTCGCTTCCGTCGTTGGATAATTGACCCATGGCATTTCTCGACCAGCATCCCGGCATCGGCTACCCGGCCGCTGCGGGACTGGGGTTGCTGATCGGCAGCTTCCTTAACGTGGTGATCCTGCGCCTGCCCCGGCGCATGGAGTGGCAGTGGAAGCGCGATGCGCGCGAGATCCTCGACGAGCCGGACATCTACGAACCGCCGCCGCCGGGCGTGGTGGTGGAGCCCTCGCATTGCCCGCACTGCAAGCACAAGCTGAGCTGGTACGAGAACATCCCGCTGTTCAGCTGGTTGCTGCAACGCGGGCGCTGCCGCCATTGCCAGGCGCCGATCTCCATCCAGTATCCGCTGGTGGAACTGCTGACCGCCGTGCTGGTGCTGGCCAGCGTGTGGCAGTTCGGCTTCGGTTGGCAGGGTTTCGGCGCGATCGTACTGACCTGTTTCCTGATCGCACTGTCCGGCATCGACCTGCGCACCCAGCTGCTGCCCGACCAGCTGACCCTGCCGCTGATGTGGCTGGGCCTGATCGGCAGCATGGACAACCTGTACATGCCCACCAAACCTGCGCTGATCGGTGCCGCGGTGGGCTACCTGTCGCTGTGGACGGTGTGGTGGCTGTTCAAGCAGATCACCGGCAAGGAGGGCATGGGCCACGGCGATTTCAAGCTGCTGGCGGCGCTGGGCGCCTGGTGCGGCCTGAAGGGCATCCTGCCGATCATCCTGCTGTCCTCGCTGGTGGGCGCCATCGTCGGCTCGGTCTGGCTGTACGCGCGCGGACGCGACCGCGCCACGCCCATCCCGTTCGGTCCCTACCTGGCCATCGCCGGCTGGCTGGTCTTCATGTGGGGCGATCCGATGGTCGCCGCCTACCGGCAGTGGGCCGGCCTGGCGTGACCACGGCCGGCGGCCCCGGCCACCCCATGGACACGGGCCGCCGCCCATGAGCAGGTTCATCGTCGGGCTTACCGGCGGCATCGCCTCGGGCAAAAGCGAGGTCACGCGGCGCTTCGAGGCACTCGGCATTGTGGTGGCCGACGCGGACCTTGCCGCGCGTGAAGTGGTGGCACCGGGCAGCCCTGCACTGGAACAGATCGGCCACCGCTTCGGCACCGCGATGCTGCTGGCCGACGGCACGCTCGACCGGGCGCGCCTGCGCGGGCATGTATTCGGCAACGACGAGGAACGCCGGGCACTGGAAGCCATCACCCACCCGGCCATCCGCGCCCGCGTGCGGGAGGCCTGCCAGGCCGCGGAAAGCCCCTATGCCATCGCCGCGGTGCCGTTGCTGGCCGAAGCCGGTGGCCGGGCCACCTATCCCTGGCTGGACCGGATCGTGGTGGTCGACGCCGCCGAAACGGTGCGCCACGCCCGCCTGCGCCAGCGCGACAGCATCGACGCCGCCCTGGCGACACGCATGATCCAGGCCCAGGCCAGCCGCGCGCAGCGGCTGGCGCTGGCCGACGACGTGATCGTCAACGACGGACACCCCGAACACCTGCAGCCGCAGGTGGAAGCACTGGATCGCCTGTACCGGCACCTGGCTGCCGGAAACCCGCCGCCCTGACGCGGCACGGCACGGCGCGATGGCTGCCCGCGCGCTCAGTCCGCGGGGGCGAACGTCAGCCTGCCAACCACGCCACGTTCGGCACCCGGCCGGATGCTGACCTGCCAGCCATAGAGCGCGCACAGCCGGCTGACGATGGACAGGCCGATGCCGCCGCCCTGCGAATGGCCTGCATGGGTACCCCGGTAACCGCGCTGGAACAGGCTCGCCGCATCCTTCTCGCTCAACCCCGGGCCGGTGTCGATCACTTCGACCGCGTCGTCCAGCACCCGCACCCGGACCTGGCCTTCCTGGGTGTACTTCACGGCATTGCCGATCAGGTTGCCCAGCGCCACCGACAGCGCCGCTTCCGGCGCGTCGATCACCAGGTCCCGGCCGCCTTCCAGCACCAGTTCCAGCGGCTTGCCGCCGAGCTGTGCCCGGTGCGCCTCGAGCAGCTGTTCGGCGACCTTGGCGACGTTGCTGCTGCCCTGCCCGCGTTCGTTGCGCGACAGCAGCAGCAGCGAGCCGATCAGGTCGCTGCACTGCTGCTCGGCACGCTGGATGCGCTGCAGGCGCTGCAGCATCTTCTCGTCCAGGCCCGGGCGCGCGAGCAGCAGCTCGGTCGCGCCACGGATCACCGCCAGCGGCGTGCGCAGTTCATGGCTCACGTCCGCGTTGAACTCGCGGTCGCGCTGCACCACTTCGGTCAGGCGCGCGGAATAGTCGTCCAGCGCCTCGGCGAGCTGACCGACCTCATCGTCCGGGAAATGCAGCGCCAGCGGTTCAGGCTGCGCGCTGCCCCCACGATAGGCCCGCAGCCGCCTGGCCAGATCCGATACCGGCCGCATCACTCGCGAAGCCGACCACCAGCCCAGAATCCAGGACAAAACACTGAAGACGACTACCGACAAGAACAGGGCGCGCTTGAGCTGCTGCTCACCGCGAATACTGTCGGTCATGTCATAAGCAAGGAAGAACCACGCTTGCGGCGTTTTACGCACAGCCAACTTGTAAGAAAACGGAAGACCTCCCTCATCAACCCCGGAGAGATTATGGATGCCATCCTTGAATTCATACCAGTCAGGCTCTTCAGTCCGCAGCGCCTCGAACTTGTCAGGCTTCACCGCCCTTGCATACATCTGCTTCACCGGCCAGGTCGAGTTCCGGCTGGGGTCGAGCGAATATCGCTTGGCGTACTCGTCGATGTTCCGGTTCATCACCTCTTCGACAAGCTGGTTCTCCACCCGGGTCCGCGCCCAGTTGGTGGCGAATGCGAACAGCGCCGTCAGGCAGAAGCCCAGCAGCACGAACGAGACGATGATGCGGCTGCGCAGGCGCCGTCGATACCGCCCCTGCTTGCGGACGACCGCCGGCGAGGCGTTTTCAGGCATCGGGTGCGGCGATCCGGTATCCAATACCATGGCGGGTCTGGATCATGGGCGCGTTGAACGGCTTGTCCACCACCGCGCGCAGGCCGTGGATGTGCACGCGCAGGGAGTCCGAATCGGGCAGTTCCTCGCCCCACACCCGGGTTTCCAGCTCCTGGCGGGTGACCACCGCCGGCGAGGCCTCCATCAGCGCCTGCAGGATCTTCAGCGCGGTCGGATTGAGCTGCAGCAGCTTGCCCTGCCGGCGAACCTCCAGCGTGTCCAGGTTGTACTCCAGGTCACCGGTTTCCAGCACGCGGGTGTGCCCGCCCTTGCCGCGACGCGACAGCGCGTTGAGCCGCACCTCGACTTCCTGCAGCGCGAACGGCTTGATCAGGTAGTCGTCGGCACCGGAGTCGAACCCGGCCAGCTTGTTGTCCAGCGAATCGCGCGCGGTGAGCATCAGCACCGGGGTCTGCTTGCGCGCGTCGTTGCGCAGCTTGCGGCAGACCTCGATGCCGTCCATGCCCGGCAGGTTCAGGTCGAGCACGATCGCATCGAAATCGTGCACGACCGCCAGGTGCAGGCCGGTCACGCCGTCGGCCGCGAAATCCACGGTATGCCCGCGGTCTTCAAGGTAGTCCCCCAGGTTGGCCGCGATGTCGCTGTTGTCTTCGATTACGAGAATGCGCACTGGGAACCTCTGTCATGTACCGAAGAGCAGAGCATACCCGGCTCGTGACTCCGGCTTCATTAAAACCGTTCAACACACGGGGAAGACGTGGCGCTCGCACGCCGGCACCAGCCACGCCTTCCACCGTGGTCCGGCACTCAAGCTGCCGGAGAAGACAGACCGGACGTCACGGGTTTTCGACCTTCTGCGTCGAAATCCGCAGGTCGCGCAGGGTATCGGCCCCGTTTTCGCGGGCCTGTCGACGGGCCGCGACCGTGATGCAGATGTTCTGTGGCCGGTTGCTGCCGACCGGGCGTTCGCGGCGACAGACAAGGCGACTGTCCTCGCGCGCCTGGGTCAGCAGGGTATTGACCAGGTCCTGGTCATTGAAGACCTCGATCTTGTCCTTGTCCGGAAGACTGGCGTGCCCCCCTTTCCCCAGCAACGCATCGATGCGGCCAAGCGCGTCAACCACGCGCATGCGGTTCTCCGCGCTGATTTCACTGTAGACCTCGCCGCCCTGCAGATCATTCATGATGCGCAGGCGCTGTTCGGCGTACGGCTTGCCTTCCATCAACGGCTTTTCCGCCACAGGTGCAGCGATCGCTGACATCACCGGGAACGCGATCAATGCGGCAAAAAGCAACGTCCGTTTCATACCTCAACCTCCTGTCTGGTCATTCGCTCGACTGTAGCCTGCCTCATCGGCAGCAACAAGTGAAAAAAACAAGGCCCCGGCGAACACCGCCAGGGCCTGAAGATTCCCGATCACCGGACCCGCTGAGGAAGGCTGGCCACAGTGGGGAAAGCGTAGGACCCGGGGAATTAAAGACCCGTTAAAACCGTGCAAGCAATTCGGAATCCGGGCTCAGCGCCTGAGATTGACCACATAGTCGATCATCCGCCCGGCGACATCGCCACCGGAGACGCTCTCGATGCCCTCCAGGCCGGGGGTGGAGTTCACCTCGAGCACCAGCGGCCCGCGCCGGGAGCGGATCATGTCCACCCCGGCGATGCCCAGCCCCAGGGCCTTGGCCGAACGCACCGCGACCTGCTGCTCGGCCCGGCTGCAGACCACCGGGCCGGCGCTGCCGCCGGCATGCAGGTTCGAGCGGAAATCGCCGTCCTGGGCCTGCCGGCGCATGGTCGCGACCACCTGGTCGCCCACGACCAGGCAGCGCAGGTCGGCGCCCTCGGCCTCGGCGATGAATTCCTGCACCAGGAAGTTGGCGTACAGCCCGCGCAGCGCCTCCACCGTGCCCTTGGACGCACTGAGCTTCTCGGTGAGAATCACCCCGCGGCCCTGGGTGCCCTCGCTGAGCTTCACCACGTGCGGCGGCGGCCCCAGCATGGACAGCAGGTCATGGGTATCGTCCGGGTTGTCGCCGAATACCGTCACCGGCATGTCGATGCCTTTGGCAGCCAGCACCTGGTGCGCGCGCAGCTTGTCGCGCGCGCGCAGGATCGCGTCGGACGGATTGGGCGTGCGCGTGCCCATCATCTCGAACTGGCGCAGCACCGCGGTGCCATAGCGGGTGATGGAAGCGCCGATGCGCGGGATCACCGCGTCGAAGCCGGCCAGCGGCCGGCCCTTGTAGTGCATGCTGAAATCGCCCGCGTTGATGCGCATGTAGCAGCGCAGCGGGTCGAGGATGCGCACGGTGTGGCCGCGCGCGCGCGCCGCTTCGACCAGACGGCGGGTCGAGTACAGCTTGCTGTTGCGGGAGAGGATGGCGAGCTTCATCGCAGGGCCTGGAAGACAGGCCGGGACATCACGCCCTGCCCTGGGCTGCCGCCTCGGTGCCTGTGCGGCACCTGGAAGATGGAGCGGGTGAAGGGAATCGAACCCTCGTCGTAAGCTTGGGAAGCTTCTGCTCTACCATTGAGCTACACCCGCGCGGCGATGCGCAGTCTATGTGGACCGGGGCCTGCCGCGCAATGCCAATCTGCAGCGCGCAGGCCCGATGCCGGTCCGGGACAGGGGCGACGCCGGGACGCGGCGCCGCCCTGCAACCCGCAGCAGCGGGCTCAGAATCCGCCGCTGAACGTGGCGAACAGCGTGGCGTCGCGTGCCGATTTCTGGCCCGCGGTGGTGCTCACGCCGATATTGCTCTGCAGCCCCCACAGGTCCATCCGCGCGCCCAGCACCGCGGTGGCGTAGTTGCGGTCGAACTGCAGCCCCGGAACCTTGTAGGCACCGACGTCGGCCATGGTCTGCAGCCAGGCGCTGGCCTGCTTGCCGCCATCCTCGAACTCATGGTCGTAGGTGACCTGCACGTAGGGGCGGACGCTGCCGCCGTCGAAACGCGCCTGCCAGCCGATGCGGCCGACGGTGGAATCCACGTTCTGGTCGGCATAGCCCAGCGCGGTGGCGCTGGGGTTGCTCTCCAGGTAGCCGTCCAGCTTGACCTTCTGCCACACCACCCCGGCCACCGGGCCGTGGCGGAAGCCGCCCTGCGGGCCGAACTCATAGCCGGCATCGAGCGCGACGGCCAGGTTGCTGCCGTCGGGCGACCCCTTGTGCTCGCGGGTGGCCGGGCCCAGCTGCACCTTGCGGGTCACGTCATAGCCCAGCCAGCTGTAGCTGGCCTGCCCGTTGACCCAGGCGCGGTCGCCATACCAGCCGGCAAACACGCCCAGGGTGGTATCGGACTGGGTGAAATCGCCCATGCTGTTGCCGAAGTCCGCGTCCATGCGGCCGTAGCCGGCGAAGCCGCCGACCACCATGCCGTCGCGCGCCCAGTCGATGCCGAACAGGCCGGCCGGCGCCATGCCGTCGTACAGGTTGGCATGGTCGTAGCGCTGCATGTCGCCGCGCACGTTGCCCCACCAGCTCATGCCGTCGGCCGGACGGCCCGCGAGATGGCCGCCCACCTGGGCGGCACGGGCACGACCGGTGGTCTGCGCCGAATGGGTCAGCACCTGCTGCAGGCGCGGGCCCTCGAGCACCGAAATCGAATACTGCCCGAGGATCTGGTGTGCAGCCGTGGTCGGGTGCACGCCATCGGCGAATACATAGGTATCGGCGGCGTTGGGGGTGACGTAGTTCAGCGGGGTGCAGGTCAGCGACTGGGCGGTGACCTGCGGCTGGCACGCGGTGCCGGACACGTTGCTGAAGCCGTATGCCCCCGGGTTGGCGACGATCTCCTGCAGGATGCCGAAGGTGTCGATCGGGATGACCTGCAGGCCGGCCTGCTTCAACCCCCCGAACAGCGCGTCGTTGTAGGCCTTGGCCAGCGCGGTGCCCTGCGCCATCGCCACCGGGCCACCGGCGCGCGAGGCCGGGGTCAGGCCGATGTCGGGCAGGCTGGGCACCATCACGTACTGGGCGCCGGCCGCCTTGAGCGTGGCGACCATGCCCACCTGGCTGGCGACCGCCGCGCCGATGGTGGCCTGCGCCGGTGCGCCGCCGGCCACCGCGAACACGTCGTTGGCGCCGCCCCACACGGTGTAGAGCGCATTGGCATCGGCGCGACCGCCATTGGCCGCCAGGTAGCTGTTGAGCTGGCTCTTGAGCGACGGAATCGGCGGCAGCAGCGGGCTCAGCGGATTGCCGACATCCACATCCACGCGCGCACCGCCGGCAGCGTAGTTGTCGCCCACCTGGCCGTTGCCGTTGGGCTGGGCATTGGTGCCGTAGTAGTTGGCCAGGTAGTCGGACCAGACCCAGCCGGGGTTGGTGGTGAAGCGGCCGGCGGCCGAGGCGCCGGGATTGACCTGCACCAGGATGGGACGGAAGTAGCCGGTATCGGTCAGGCTGTCGCCGAAGAACACGGTCCTCGAGAACGGGGACTGCGCCATCGCCGGAACGGCGGCGGCGACCAGCGCCAGGGCGAGCGCGGTGCGCAGTGGACGGGAAGTGGCACGCATGGGGAGACTCCTGCACGGACGAGGAAGACGACAGCGTACGCTGCCGCATGGAACTAGTTTTTCACCGCACCACGGCAGGCTCACGCTGCACTGCCGCATGGGCTGGGCTTTTGCGGCCGTGCTGGCGAGAATGACGGCATGGATATCCAGCTCAATGGCGAAACCCGCCAGCTCCCGTCGCCGCTGACCCTGGCCGCCCTGCTGGCCGCCGAAGGCCTGGCCGAACGCCGCGTCGCGGTGGAGGTCAACGGCGAAATCGTTTCCCGGAGCCGGCACGGCCAGTGGCAACTGCACGAGGGCGACGTGGTCGAGATCGTGCACGCACTGGGCGGCGGCTGACCGGCGCCGGGCATGGCCACCGGCAACCATGCTCGCGAGGCCTGTGCCGACACCGCCCGGAAAGCACCGATGCCACCGCTGCGCGGGATGGCGCCACCTGAAAACGGGGCGGCGCCTGGCGCGATGGGCGATAATCGCCCCATGAACGCACACGTCCCCACCGATCCGCTGGTCATCGCCGGCAAGAGTTATGCGTCCCGGCTCCTGACCGGGACCGGCAAGTTCAAGGATCTGGAAGAAACCCGCCTGGCCACCGCGGCCGCCGGCGCCCAGATCGTCACCGTCGCCATCCGCCGCACCAACATCGGCCAGAACCCGGGCGAGCCGAACCTGCTCGACGTGCTGCCGCCGGACCGCTACACCATCCTGCCCAACACCGCCGGCTGCTATACCGCCGAGGACGCGGTGCGCACCTGCCGCCTGGCACGCGAACTGCTCGATGGCCACAATCTGACCAAGCTCGAGGTGCTGGGCGACCAGAAGACCCTGTACCCGGACGTGGTGCAGACCCTCAAGGCCGCCGAGCAGCTGGTCAAGGACGGTTTCGAGGTGATGGTCTACACCTCCGACGACCCGATCCTGTGCAAGCGCCTGGAGGAAATCGGCTGCGTCGCGGTGATGCCGCTGGCCGCGCCGATCGGTTCGGGCCTGGGCATCCAGAACCGGTACAACCTGATCGAGATCATCGAGAACGCCAGGGTGCCGATCATCGTCGACGCCGGCGTCGGCACCGCCTCGGACGCCGCCATCGCCATGGAGCTGGGCTGCGACGGCGTGCTGATGAACACCGCCATCGCCGGCGCGCGCAACCCGGTGCTGATGGCCAGCGCCATGCGCAAGGCGGTCGAGGCCGGCCGCGAAGCCTTCCTGGCCGGGCGCATCCCGCGCAAGCGCTACGCCAGCGCATCCTCGCCGGTGGACGGGTTGATCGGCTGATGACCAATCCCTTCGACAGCGCCGGCGCCAAGGCGCCGCCCAAGCCCTTCACCGCCACCGAAGGCCGCCGCGAGATCCGCAGCTTCGTGCTGCGCCAGGGCCGCTTCACCCCGGCCCAGCAGCGCGCGTTCGACGAGCGCTGGCCGCGTTTCGGCATCGACTTCAGCGGCCAGCCGCGCGATCTCGACGCCACCTTCGGCCGCACTGCGCCCAAGGTGCTGGAGATCGGCTTCGGCAACGGCGCCGCGCTGCGCCATGCCGCGCGGTTCGACCCCTCCAAGGATTACATCGGCATCGAGGTGCATGCCCCGGGCGTGGGCCGCCTGCTCAACGCGCTGGCCGACGACGACGCCGGCAATGTCAAGCTCTACCACCACGACGCGGTGGAAGTGCTGGAGAAGGAGATCGCAGACGGCGCGCTGGACGAGGTACGCATCTATTTCCCCGACCCGTGGCACAAGAAGCGCCACAACAAGCGGCGCCTGGTGCAGCCGGCGTTCGCCGCGCTGCTGGTGCGCAAGCTGCGCCCCGGGGGGCTGCTGCACTGCGCCACCGACTGGGCCGACTACGCCGAACAGATGTGGGACGTGCTCGACGCCACCGCAGGCCTGACCAACCGCGCCGGCCCGCGCGGCAGCGTGGCGCGCCCGGACTGGCGCCCACAGACCCATTTCGAGACCCGCGGCCAGAAACTCGGCCACGGCGTCTGGGACCTGCTCTACGACCGCACCTGACCGGGACTGAAGGAACCGCCCACGCATGGATACCGCCCTCACGCTGACGACCGACATGAAGCTCGTCCTCGGGCTGGTCGGCTTCACGATGGCGATGTTCCTGTTCGAGCGCATCCGCGCCGACGTGGTGGCGCTGGTGGTGATGGTGGTGCTGGGCGTCACCGGCCTGATCGCACCGGAGGAGATCTTCGGCGGCTTCTCCGGCAACGCGGTGATGAGCATCATCGCCACCACCATCCTCGGCGCCGGGCTGGACCGCACCGGCGCGCTGAACCGGCTGGCCGGCTGGCTGCTGCGGCGCTCGCACGGGCTGGAGCAGCGCCTGCTGCTGCTGACCAGCGCCACCGCCGGGCTCAATTCGTCGTTCATGCAGAACCCGTCGGTGATGGCGCTGTACCTGCCGGTGGCCTCGCGGCTGGCCTCGCATACCGGGCTCACCCTCAAGCGGCTGCTGCTGCCGATCACCGCCGCCATCGTGATGGGCGGCGGCCTGACCATGGTCGGCAACTCGCCACTGATCCTGCTCAACGACCTGCTGATCTCGGCCAACAACAACCTGCCCTCCGGCACTGCCACCATCGAGCCGCTGCGGATGTTCGCGCCGTTGCCGATCGGCATCGCGCTGCTGGTCGCCTCGCTGCTGTATTTCCGCTTCTTCGGCGACCGCAAGCTGTCCCGCGAAGGCGCCGAGGAGGGCGATGGCCAGACTCCGGCGCGCACCGAAAGCTACTTCGCCAAGGCCTACGGCATCGAGGGCGAGGTGTTCGAGCTGACGGTGACCGCCGAGAGCCCGCTGGTCGGGATGACCGTGGGCGAGGTCGAGAGCCTGTTCGAGGCGCCGCTGCTGCTGGCGCTGAAGACCGGCAACGACACCCGCCTGGCGCCGCCGGCGGACATGCGCATCTGGGTCGGCAGCGTGATCGGCGCGATGGGCCCGCGCCAGCCGGTATCCGACTTCGCGCAGAACCAGTTCCTGCGCATGTCCTCGCGCCTGCGCACCCTCGGCGACCTGTTCAACCCCAGTCGCGCCGGCATCTCCGAGGCGGTGGTCCCGCCGACCTCGAAGCTGATCGGCAAGACCGCCGGCCAGCTGCGGCTGCGCAAGGAGCGCGGCATCAGCCTGCTGGCGATCAACCGCGACAAGCAGGTGATCCGCGAGGACGTGCGCAACGTGGCGCTGCGCGCCGGCGACATGCTGGTATTCCACAGCATATGGCAGGACCTGGCCGCCGCCGCCGAGAGCCGCGACTTCGTGGTGGTCACCGACTACCCCAAGGGCGAACAGCGCCCGCACAAGTTCAAGATCGCCATGGCGATCTTCGCCATCACCATCATCATCGCGCTGACCTCGCACCTGCCGGTGGCGCTGACCCTGCTCACCGGGGTGGCCGGCATGCTGCTCACCGGCGTGCTGCGCATGGACGAGGCCTATGCCTCGATCAACTGGAAGACCATCTTCATGATGGCCGGGCTGATCCCGCTGGGCTGGGCCATGGATTCCAGCGGCGCGGCGGCCTGGGTCGCCGGCCACACCATCGACAAGCTGCCGGCCGGCATCCCGATCTGGGTGCTGGAACTGGCGCTGGCGGTGCTGACCACCGCGTTCTCGCTGGTGATCAGCCATGTCGGCGCCACCATCGTCACCGTGCCGATCGCGGTCAACCTGGCGCTGGCCGCCGGCGGCAACCCCACCGCGTTCGCGCTGATCGTGGCGCTGTCGGCCTCCAACAACCTGATGACCGCCTCCAACCCGGTGATCTCGATGGTGATGGGCCCGGCCAAGTACACCCCGCGCGAGATGTGGCGCGTCGGCGGCCCGCTGTCGCTGATCTACACGCTGGTGGTGGTGGTGATGGTCAACCTGATGTTCTGAGCGCCGCGCCGCACGCGTGGCGCGGCAGCGGGATCAGCCCAGCAGCACCCTGCCGTCCTCCACCCGTACCGGCACCGCGCGCAGCGCGTCGCCCTTGCACGGCCCGGACACGCAGTTGCCTCCCTGCAGCTCGAACGCGGCGCCGTGCACCGCGCAGACCAGGTGGCCATCGCGACTCTTCAGGAACTGCCCCGGCGCCCAGTCGAGCGGACGGCCGGCATGCGGGCAGACATTGAGCCACGCCCGTACCTGGGCGCCTTCGCGGTACAGGATCACCGGCTCGGCATCGCCCTCGACCATCGCCTCCACCAGGAGGAACCCCGGGTCGGGCAGGGCGTCGAGCCGGGCCAGCTCGACGGCGGAAGGGACGGACATGGACATCGCGGGACCGCATGACAGCAGGAAATTGCGCCGATTGTCGCACGCCGGCCAGGCCCGCCCGGCCAGGGGCCCGCATGAATGCGCGACCTCATTTAACGACAAATTCACTCATTGGCCCGCATCCCCACCGATACTTCGGCCAGCCAAATCGTCATACCACCGACATGCAGATCCGTTACTTCCAGTTCGCCACCCTCCGCAACCTGTTCGCGCCGCGCAAGCCGCGCAACCCGTTGCTGCGGATCGCGCTGGGCCTGCTGGGCCTGGCGATCCTCGCGGTACTGGTCGTGGCCGGGCTGTTCGTCGGCGCGGCGATGATCCTGGTCGGCCTGACCTGGAAGCTGCTGGCCGCGCGCAGGGCGCGTGCCGCGGGCAAGGCCGCCGGCAACGTGATGGACGGCGAGTACCGCGTGGTGCGCAAGCCGGCGCTGCCGCACGCCCACTGACGGCGGGCGTCCCCGACAGGCTTCGACACCCGCGCCCGGCCCCTGCCGGGCGTGTTGCATCCGGCCCGGCCGCGACTGCCCCGCGCGCACGATGCGCAGCCGTCCGCTGTCCCGCCCGCATGGCCGCCGGTACTACCAACGCGACGGCGACGTCCGGCATCATGCGGCCAGCCCCGTTTCCGGACCGACCATGACCGACCTGATTCCCGCTCCGCCCGTTCCCCGCATCCCGGTGGCCGGCGGCGGCACCTTCCCCGTGCGCCGCATCTACTGCGTGGGCCGCAACTTCGCCGACCATGCACGCGAGATGGGCGCCAATGCACCTGCATCGGCCGCCGAGCGTGGGCAGCCGATGTTCTTCATGAAGCCGGCCGACGCCATCGTCACCGGCGATGCGCCGGTTCCCTACCCGCCGGCCACCGCCGACCTGCACCATGAGGTCGAGCTGGTGGTCGCACTGGGCCAGGACGCGCCGGACGGCGTGCTGCCGGTCGACCAGGCCATGTCGCTGGTGCTGGCCTACGGCGTCGGCCTGGACCTGACCCGTCGCGACCTGCAGGCCGCGGCCAAGGCCAAGGGCGGGCCGTGGGACATCGCCAAGGGTTTCGATCATTCCGCACCGGTCAGCATGCTGGTGCCCGCCACGCAGGTAGGCGAGCTGGCGCCGCTGGAACTGTCGCTGGAGGTCAATGGCCAGACGCGGCAGCACTCCACGCTGGACAACATGATCTGGAACGTGCCGGAAATCCTGCACGAACTGTCCAGGCTCTATGCGTTGCGCGCCGGCGACCTGGTGTTCATGGGCACCCCGGCGGGCGTGGCCGCGCTGCAGCCCGGCGACCGCTTCAGCGCGCGGCTGGGCAACATCGCGCGCCGCGACGGCATGATCGCCGGATGACCGGTGTCGGGGTAGTCTGTGCCTGCCCCCTTACACGCTTTACAGGAGAAACCCGTGGGAATGATCAGTGAGTTCAAGGAGTTCGCGATGCGCGGCAACGTCATCGACCTGGCGGTCGGTGTCGTGATCGGCGGCGCGTTCGGCAAGATCGTCACCTCGCTGGTGGACAAGGTGATCATGCCGCCGATCGGCTGGCTGATCGGCAATGTCGATTTCTCCAAGCTGGCCTGGACGCTGGCGCCGGCGCGGGTAGCCGCCGACGGCACCGAGATCCCGGCGGTGGTGGTCGGCTATGGCGACTTCATCAACACGGTGGTGCAGTTCGTCATCGTCGCCTTCGCCATCTTCATGGTGGTCAAGGTGGTCAACCGGCTGTCGCGCAAGAAGGAGGAGGCGCCCGCCGCACCGGCCGCGCCGAGCGAGGAAGTGCTGTTGCTGCGCGAGATCCGCGACACCCTCAGGAAGTGATGCACCCGCCGGGGCGATGACCTCCAGCACGGTTGCACCGGAAGCCGCGGGCGTATGCTCGCGGCTTCTTTGTCTGCGAACCCCTCGCAGCCGCCGCGCACGCACCGGTGCGCCCCCGACCGACCTGGAGCCCGCCATGCGCCGCCTCACCTTCGCCATCGCCGCCGTGCTCGCCTGTGCCAGCGTACAGGCCGCCCCCACCCGCATTCCCGAGCAGGCGCTGGCCAGGGCCGTGGAACTGCGCGAGCAGGCACTGGCCGACGATACCGGCTGGAAGGTGGTCGAATCGCTGACCACCGAAGTCGGCCCGCGCCTGGCCGGCAGCGAGGCCGATGCGCGCGCGGTGGAATGGGCCAAGGCGAAGTTCAGGGCGCTGGGCTTCGACAGGGTATGGACCGAACCGGTCACCTTCCCCAAGTGGGAGCGCCGCAGCGAGCAGGCGCAGGTACTGGGCGCGCATGCGCAGCCGCTGGCGATCACCGCCCTGGGCGGCAGCCCGGCCGGTACCGCCGAGGGCGAGGTGGTGCGCTTCGACAGCCTGGATGCGCTGAAGGCGGCACCGGCCGGGTCGCTGGCCGGCAAGATCGCCTTCATCGACTACCAGATGACCCGCAGCCGCAGCGGCGAGGACTACGGCATCGGCGGCACGGTGCGCAGCCGCGGCCCCTCCGAGGCGATCCGCAAGGGCGCGCTCGGCTACATCATGCGCTCGGCCGGCACCGATTCGCACCGCGTGCCGCATACCGGCATCACCCGCTTCGACGAAGGCCTGACCCCGGTGCCGTCGGCAGCGCTGTCGGTGCCCGACGCGGAGCAGCTGGCGCGGCTGGTCGCGCGCGGCCCGACCCGGATCCGCATGACCCTGGACTGCGGCTGGGACGGCAGCTACACCTCGCAGAACGTGATCGGCGAAATCACCGGCCGCGAGCTGCCGAAGGAAGTGGTGGTGATCGGCGGCCACCTCGACTCCTGGGACCTGGGCACCGGCGCAGTTGATGACGGCGCCGGCATCGGCATCACCATGGCCGCCGGCCACCTGATCGGCCAGCTCAGGCAGGCGCCCAGGCGCAGCATCCGGGTGATTGCCTTCGCCAACGAGGAACAGGGCCTGCATGGCGGATTCGCCTATGCCGCCGCACGCGTGAAGGCCAGGGAAATCCCGCTGCAGCACATCGCCGCCGAGAGCGACTTCGGTGCCGGCCGCATCTACGCCTTCAACACCGGCTCGGGCAACCCCGCCGGATCGCGCGAGGCCACCGCGCAGATCGCCCGGGTACTGGCGCCGCTGGGCATCGAGTACCGCCCGGACCAGGGCGGCCCCGGCCCGGACGTGGGCCCGCTGGCGGCCAAGGGCGGTGCGTGGGCGTGGCTGGCCCAGGATGGAACCGACTACTTCGACCTGCACCACACCGCCGACGACACCCTGGACAAGATCGACCCGAAGGCGCTGGCGCAGAACGTGGCTGCCTATACCGTGTTCGCCTATATGGCCGCCGAGTCCGAAGGCAGCTTCGGCAGCGAAGCCAGGGACGTGGTGCCGCCCAAGGAATGACCCGCGACGCGCGCCCGGCAGCGGGCGCGGGCGTGGCAACGCAGCAGCGCCCCCGTCGCCGGGGGCGTTGTCGCATACGGGCATCGCCGGCATCAGCTGGCGTCAACGGCACATCTGGGATAATGCCGGCATCGTCCCACCCCCGCGTCCGTCGTGGACGCCTGCAACGACAAGGCAGCCGACATCATGTCCCGATCCCTCCGCATCGCCCTGGCGCAGTACGACTTCCCGGTCGGCGACGTGGCCGGCAACAGCGCGCGCATCATCGAACTGGCGCAGATCGCCCGCGACGAGTACGGCGCCGACGTGGTGCTGTTCCCCGAATTGGCGGTCAGCGGCTACCCGCCGGAAGACCTGCTGCTGCGCCCCGCGTTCCTGCGCGAGTGCGAGCAGGCGGTCGCCCGCATCGCGTCGCAGGTCCAGGGCATCGTCGCGGTGCTGGGCTGGCCGCAGAGTGCCGGCGCGGTGGTGTACAACGCCGCCAGCGTCTTGCGCGACGGTGCCATCGCCGCCACCTACCGCAAGCGCGAACTGCCCAACTACGCGGTGTTCGACGAGCGCCGCTACTTCGACGTCGACCCGGATGGCGGCAACTGCGTGTTCGAGGTCGGCGGGGTCAAGCTGGGCCTGCTGGTCTGCGAGGACCTGTGGTTCGCCGAGCCGCTGGCCGCCACCGTGGCCGAAGGCGCCGAACTGGTGCTGGTGGCCAATGCCTCGCCCTACGAGCGCGGCAAGCATGCCCAGCGCGACGCACTGCTGGCCGAACGCAGCCGCGACAGCGGCGCCGCCATCGCCTACGTCAACCTCGTCGGTGGCCAGGACGCACTGGTGTTCGACGGCGCCTCGGTCGTGGCCGACGGCAGCGGCACGGTACACCCGGCGGCGCTGGCCTTCGCCGAGGAAATGCTGGTGGTCGACTACGACGCCGACACGCGCGCGTTCGTGCCGATGCGCTGGATCGACGACGGCGACGAGAGCATGGACGCGCTGGCCTGGCGCGCGATCACCCGCGGGATCCAGGACTACTGCCGCAAGAACGGCTTCGGCAAGGTCTGGCTGGGCCTGTCCGGCGGCATCGATTCGGCGCTGGTGCTGGCGCTGGCGGTCGATGCGCTGGGCGCGGACAACGTCACCGCGGTGGCGCTGCCGTCGCGCTATACCGCCGACCTGTCCAACGACCTGGCCGCCGAGCAGTGCCGCGCGCTCGGGGTGAAGCTGGAGTCGGTGCCGATCGAGCCCGCCTTCCAGGGCCTGATGCAGTCGCTGTCGACCCTGTTCCAGGGCCAGGCCGCGGATGTGACCGAGGAGAACCTGCAGTCGCGCAGCCGGGGCGTGATCATGATGGCGCTGTCCAACAAGTTCGGCGGGCTGCTGCTGACCACCGGCAACAAGAGCGAATACGCGGTCGGCTACGCCACCATCTACGGCGACATGTGCGGTGGCTATGCGCCACTGAAGGACCTGTACAAGACCGAGGTCTACGGCCTGTCGAAGTGGCGCAACACCGTCGGCGGCGCGCCGGTGATCCCGCCGGCGGTGATCGCGCGCGCGCCCTCGGCCGAACTGCGCGAGAACCAGACCGACCAGGATTCGCTGCCGGCCTACGACGTGCTCGACGGCATCCTCTACCGCTACATCGACCAGGAGCAGTCGCGCGGCGACATCGTCGGCGCCGGCTATGCGCCGGAGGTGGTGGACCGGGTGCTGCGGCTGGTACGCACCAGCGAATGGAAGCGGCACCAGGCCGCACCCGGCCCGAAGATCTCGCGCCGTGCATTCGGCCGCGAGCGGCGCTATCCGATCAGCAACGGCTATCGCGGCTAGTCACCGGATTCGTCCTGCGCAGCGGCGCCCTCCTGCCGCTGCGGCAAGCCGGCGTGGCGGACAGCCGCGGCCGGAGTCGGTGCTGCCGGCAGGCCGGGGGACGCAGCAGCGGCGTGGCCGCGCGCCTCAGCCCCTGGCCTGGCGGCTGCGCCAGCCGGCCAGGAACACCGCGGTGGCCGCGGCGACGTTGAGGCTTTCCACCGCGCCGGTGCCGGGAATGGACAGGCGCAGGTCGCAGCTCTGCGCGAAGCCGCGGTCCATGCCCTCGCCCTCGGCACCCATCACGTAGACCATGCGCGGCGGCAACGGCGTGGCGAACAGGTCCTGCCCGCCCTCCACCAGCGTCGCGGCCAGCGCGAAGCCGGCATCGCGCAGCTGCGACAGCGCCTGCGGCAGCGCCGGCAGGCGCACCAGCGGCACCGCTTCGGCACCGCCCTCGGCGACACGGGCGGCGGCCCCGGACAGGCTCAGCGTGGATTCGGCCGGCAACAGGATGCCGGCCGCACCGAAGTGCGCGGCCGAGCGCAGGATCGCGCCGAAGTTGTGCGGGTTGCCCACGCCATCCAGCCACAGCGCCAGCACCGGCCCCTCGCCCAGCGCCGCCAGCCAGGCGGCCAGCGGCTGCGGCTCGGCGCGCAGCACGTCGGCCACCACGCCCTCGTGGTGGGTGGTGGCGGCGAGCTTGTTGAGGTCGCCCTCGCCGACCACGCGGTAGCCGACGCGGTTGCCCACGCACCACTTGAGCAACGGCTGCAGGCGCGGAATCAGCGCCTCGGCCAGGTACAGCTTGCGCAACGCCTGCGGGCGGCGCGCATGCATCGCCAGTACCGCGTTGACGCCATACAGGCGCAGTTCGTCGTTGCCGCGTACCGGACCGGAGCCATCGCCGCGCGCGCCCGAAGGCGGCAGCGGCGTGGCGCGCGGCGGGCGCGCGGAGGGACGACGATTGTTCCAGGGGCTGTTCACTGCCGTTGCACTCGCTTATTTGTTGCCGCGCCAGAAATCGGCGTTGCGGATGCCCAGCGCATCCGGGTCGAACGTCGGATCCAGGCCCAGCTTCTTCTGCCGCTCGTAGTCGGACAGCGCCAGCATCGCCGGCTTCTGCAGGATCAGGATCGCGATCACGTTGAGCCAGGCCATCAGGCCGACGCCGATGTCGCCCAGCGCCCACGCCATCTTGGCGTTGTGGAAGGCGCCGAACACCACCATGCCCATGATGCCCAGGCGCAGCAACAGCGTCGCCGCCGGATGCGTGCGGTTGCTGCCGGCCAGGTAGGTCAGGTTGGTCTCGGCCATGTAGTAGTAGGCCATGATGGTGGTGAAGGCGAAGAAGAACAGCGCCAGCGCCACGAAGCCCGCGCCCCAGCCCGGCAGCACCGACTCGACCGCGGCCTGGGTGAACAGCGCACCCTCAGAGGGCGCCACGCCGGGCACCCCGCTCACGATCGCCTCCAGCTTCTGCACGCCGCCTTCGGTGACCTCGCGGAACACGTTGTACATGCCGGTGGACAGCAGCAGGAAGGCGGTGGAGGTGCACACCAGCATGGTGTCGAAGTAGATGGCGAACGCCTGCACGTAGCCCTGCTTGGCCGGGTGCGAGACCTCGGCCGCGGCGGCCGCGTGCGGGCCGGTACCCTGGCCGGCCTCGTTGGCATAGATGCCGCGCTTCACGCCCCAGGCGATGGCCTGGCCGATGATGCCGCCGAAGGCCGCATGCGCGCCGAAGGCGCTGGAGAAGATGTCGGCGAACATCGCCGGCACCTTGCCGGCGTTGAGCATCATCACCACGACGGCCATCAGGATGAAGCCCAGCGCCATGAACGGCACGATCACTTCGGCGAAGCTGGCGATGCGCTTGACCCCGCCGAAGATGATCACGCCCAACAGCACCGCGACCGCGATGCCGATCCACAGCTTCATGCTGGCGGCGCCGCCCAGCGAAGCGCAGGCATCGGCGCCGGTGCACAGCACGTTGACCGCGCTGTCGGCGATGGCGTTGGCCTGTACGCCCGGCAGCAGGAAGCCGGCGGCGACCACCGTGGCCACGGCGAAGACCGCCGCGTACCACTTCAGGCCCATCGCCTTTTCGATGTAGTACGCCGGGCCGCCGCGGTAGCGGCCTTCCGCATCCTTGGTCTTGTAGATCTGCGCCAGGGTCGACTCGACGTAGGAGGTGGAGGCGCCGAGGAAGCCCATCACCCACATCCAGAAGATCGCGCCCGGGCCGCCGTAGGCGATGGCGGTGGCCACGCCGGCGATGTTGCCGATGCCCATGCGCCCGGCCATCGACATGGCCAGCGCCTGGAACGAGGAGACACCGGCATCGGACTTCTGCCCGCGCACGGTGAGCCGGCACATCTCCGCAAAGCCGCGGATCTGCATGAAACGGGTACGCAGGGTGAACCACAGCCCTGCGCCCAGGCACATGAAGATCAGCGCATTGCTCCAGATGATGCCATTTACATATTCGACGATGGATTCCACACGATCTCCCCGGGTGGCTGATGGTAGGCGGGTGCCGGCTTCAGGAACCGGCGATTCTTCCACGATTGCATGGCCCTGTGCAGGGCCGTCACGACCCCGGCGGCCACGCCCGCAGGCGGGCGAAGCAGCGCATGTCGTGCAGTACGCCATCCTTGAACACGGCCTGGCGCTCCAGGCCTTCCTCGATGAAACCGGTCTTGAGCAGCACCCGCGCCGAGGCGGGATTGCCGGTCATGACCTGTGCCGCCAGCCGGTACAGGCCCAGTTCGTCCATCACCCACGGCGCGAAACCGTCCACGACCGTGGTCATGATGCCCTGCCCCCAGTGGCGCCGCCCCAGCCAATAGCCCAGGGTCGCGCCATGGCGGCGTTCGCCGCTGCCCTGCTGCACGCCGATGCCGCCGCAGGCCTCACCGTCGATCTCCAGCGCGAACACCGGCCCGGACAGGTCCAGCACCCGCCCGGACAGGAACGCTTCGCCGTCGGCACGGGTGTAGGGATAGGGGAAGCGCGTGCCCAGCCCGCGCGACACCGCCGCATCATCGGCATGCCGCAGCAGCGACTCCAGGTCGTCCGCCCGCCAGTGGCGCAGCCGTACCGCGCCGATGGCGGGCGGCTCACGCATGCCCGCCCACCGATGGCGTGTCGCGTTCCTGCCTGGCCAGCTCGTTGGCCACCGTTTCCGGCGACTGGGTGTAGGGCGCCAGCAGCGCGTAGAACGCCGGCACCACGAACAGCGACAGGAAGGTGGAGACGGCGACGCCGAAGATCACCACGATGCCGATGGTGCCGCGGCTGGCCGAACCCGGGCCGCCGGCCAGCACCAGCGGCACCGCGCCGACCACGGTGGCGATGGAGGTCATCAGGATCGGGCGCAGGCGCACCGTCGATGCCTCGACGATGGCCTGGTGCACGTTGCGGCCCTCGTCGCGCAGCTGGTTGGCGAACTCCACGATCAGGATGCCGTTCTTCGCCGCCAGGCCGACCAGCATGACGATGCCGATCTGGCTGAACAGGTTGAGCGTGCCGCCGCTGACGTACAGGCCGATGAAGGCGCCGAGCACGCCCAGCGGCACGGTGAGCATGATCACCAGCGGGTGGATGAAGCTCTCGAACTGCGCGGCCAGCACCAGGTAGACCACCAGCAGCGCCATGGCGAAGGTCAGCAGCACCGCGCCACCGGCGCTCTGGTACTCGCGCGACTCGCCCTTCCAGTCGATCTGCGCGTACTCGGGCAGTTCCTCGCGCGCCACCTGCTGCACCCAGGCGATGGTCTCGCCCAGCGTGTGGCCGGGGGCGACGCTGGCGCTGATGGTGATCGAGCGCAGCCGGTTGAAGCGGTTCAGGGTGCCGGCCTCGGCCACCTCGCTGAGGCGGACCAGGTTGGACAGCGGCACCAGTTCGCCCGACCTTGCGCGCACCTGGATCGCGGCCAGGTCGGCCGGCGACGCGCGGCCCTCGCGGCCGGCCTGCACCAGCACGTCGTATTCCTCGCCGTTGTCGACGAAGGTGGTGACGCGGCGCGAGCCCATCATGGTTTCCAGCGCGCGGCCGATGTCGGTCACGCTCACGCCCAGGTCGGCGGCACGCTGGCGGTCGATGTTGACCCGCATCTGCGGCCGGGTTTCCTTGTAGTCCGAATCGGCGCCGACCAGGCCCGGGTAGTCGGCCATGCGCGCCAGCAGGCGGTCGCGCCACTGCGCGATCTCCGCGTACTCCGGTCCGCCCAGCACCACCTGGAACGGCTGCCCGAAGCTGCGCACCAGGCCGCCGCCGACCTGGGTACGCACGCGCACCCCGCTCAGTCCATCCAGCTCCTTCTGCAGCGCGCCGGCGACGTCGGCGGTGGCCTCCTCGCGCTGCCGCCACGGCTGCAGGAACACGCTGATGCGGCCGGTGTGCATTTCCTCGCTGTTGCCCCAGCCGCCCGGCACGCGCGGGTTGGCGCGCACGATGGGCTCCTCGGGGCCGACGAAGCGGTCGACGATGCGCTCGACCTGCTGCACCTGGCCGACGGTGTAGTCGAAGCCGGCGCCTTCCGGGCCGTCGATGATGATCTGGAACGAACCGCGGTCCTCGGCCGGCGCCAGCTCCGAGGGCAGCAGCCGGAACAGGCCCCAGCTGGCACCCAGCGCGGCCAGCATCACCAGCCCGAACACCCAGCTGCGCTGCACGTGGCGGTCCAGCACGCGGCCGTAGGCCGCCGCCACGCGCGCCAGCTGGCGGTCGACGAAGCGGTTGATGCGGCTGGGCCGGCGCTCGCTGTGCGGCCTGAGCAGCTTGGAGGCCATCATCGGGGTCAGGGTCAGCGCGACGAAGGCCGACAGCGCCACCGCCGCGGCCAGCGCCACCGCCAGCTCGCGGAACAGGCGGCCGGTGTTGCCTTCGAGGAACCCCACCGGCAGGAACACCGCCACCAGTACCGCGGTGGTGGCGATCACCGCGAACGCCACCTGCGTGGTGCCGCGCCGCGCGGCGACCAGCGGCGGTTCGCCCAGGTCGATGCGCCGCTGCACGTTCTCCACCACCACGATGGCGTCGTCCACCACCAGGCCGATGCACAGCACCAGCGCCAGCAGGGTGAACAGGTTGATCGAGAAGCCGAAGGCGAACAGCGCGATGAACGCCGCCACCAGGCACACCGGTACCGTCACCGCCGGGATCAGCGCCGCGCGCAGGCTGCCCAGGAACAGCCAGATCACCACCAGCACCAGGAGCATCGCCTCCACCAGGGTGGCGTAGACGCGCTCCACCGCCGCCTCGATGAACGTGGTGTTGTCGAAGGCGACGAAGATCCGGGTGCCGGCCGGCAGGGTCCTGGCGATGCGTTCGGCCTCGGCGCGGGTCGCGCGGGCCACGTCCAGCGCGTTGGCGGTGGAGGTCTTGACGATGCCCATGCCGATGCCGGGCTCGCCGTTGCTGCGGTAGTAGGCGCGGCGCTCGGCCGAGGCCAGCTCCACCCTGGCCACGTCGCCCAGCCGCACCACGTAACCGTCGCTGCCCTTGCCCAGCGGGATGCTGGCGAAATCGGCCGGGGCCACGTAGCTGCGTTCCACGCGCAGGGTGAAGTCGCGGTCGGTCGATTCGATGCGGCCGGCCGGCAGTTCCACGTTCTCGTTGCGCAACGCCGCTTCCACCTCGCCCACGGTCAGGCCGCGCGCGGCCAGCTGGTCGCGGTCCAGCCAGATGCGCATGGCATAGCGCTGGCGCCCGCCGATGCGCACCTGGGCCACGCCGTCGATGCTGGAGAAACGGTCGACCACGTAGCGCTCGGCGTAGTCGCTGAGCTCCAGCGTGTCCATCGTCGAGGAGCTCATGTTGAACCAGATGATCGGGTCGGCGTCGCTCTCGACCTTGGCGATCTCCGGCGGGCGCGCCTCTTCGGGCATGCGGTCGGCGACGCGGCTGACCGCATCGCGCACGTCATTGGCGGCAGCCTCGATGTCGCGGTTGGCGGTGAACTCGATGCTCACCGACGCGCGGCCGTTGGTGCTGCGCGCGTTGATGGTGTCGATGCCCTCGATGCCGGCCAGGGCGTCTTCCAGCACCTGGGTGATGCGACTCTCGATCACCGCGGCCGAGGCGCCGGTGTAGTCGACCGACACCGAGACGATGGGCGGGTCGATCGCCGGCAGCTCGCGCAGGGTCAGGCGGTTGAAGGACATCAGCCCCAGCACCACCAGCAGCAGGCTCATCACCACGGCCAGTACCGGCCGCTTGATCGACAGGTCCGACAGCTTCATTCGCTGCGGGCCCCGGCGGCGGCCGGTTCGGCCCTGGCATCGGCGATGCGCAGGCCCGGGCGCAGCTTGCCGGTACCGTCGACCACGATGCGCTGGCCGGCTTCCAGGCCCTGCATGATCTCGACCACGCCGGAACGGCGGGTGCCGGTCTTCACGTCGACGCGCTCGACGGTGGCATCGCCCTTGACCCGGAACACGTAGGAATCACGGCCGACCTGGACCACCGCGATCTCCGGGATCACCAGTGCCTTGCGCTCGGGACGGAACACGCGCACATCCAGCAGCATGCCCGGGCGCAGCGCATGGTCGGGGTTGGAGAAATCGGCGCGCACGGTGACCGCACGGCTGCCCGGGTCGACGCGCGCATCGATGGTGCTGACCTCGCCTTCGAAGCTGCGCCCCGGATAGGCGATGCTGCTGCCGCTGACCTTGTCGCCGGGCTTGAGCGAAGCCAGCTCGGCTTCCGGCACCTGGAAATCGACATGCATCCGCGAGATGTCGTCGAGCGTGGCGATGACCGTGGCCGGGGTGACCAGCGAGCCGGGGCTGACCTGGCGGATGCCCAGCACGCCGGCGAACGGCGCCCGCACCTGGCGATCGGCCACATCCGCGCGCATCTGCCGCACCCGCGCCTCGGCCGCGTCACGGATCGACTTCTGGGTGTCCAGGGTGGAACTGGCGACCAGCTGCTGGGTGGCCAGCTCGCTCTGCCGCCGGTACAGGCGGTCGGCCTCGTCGAAGGTGGCCTGGGCCTGGGCCAGCGCGGCCTGCTGCGCTTCGATGCGCAGGGTCACCAGCGGCGCGCCGGCGCTGACTTCCTGGCCACTGTCGAAATGCACCGCGTCGATGATCTCGCTGACCTTGGCGGTGACCGCCACCGATTCGCGCGCCTTGGTGGTGCCGATCGCCTGCAGGGTGTCGTTCCACGCCGAGTGCGCGACCACCTGGGTGGTCACCGGCACGGCGGCCCCCGGCGCGCGCGGCGCATCGCCGGTACCCCGGCCGCAACCGGCCAACACCAGCGCCAAGACAGTGCCACCGGCCAGGATGGCCGCAAAACGCCCCAACATACGCAGTTCCGTCGAATACACGATCGGGCAGTCTAGCCGGCGCCGGTGAAGGGCCGGATGTGCCATTGGGTGGGGCCATGGCACACCCCGAAGGAGGGCGCCCATTACCTGGCGTTATGGCCGGGGACCACCCCGCGGCGAAGGGCCGGGAAGCCGGGCCGCCGCGACGGACGGCGCAGGGCCCGCGCCCGCGCCCGCGCCCGGGACATGATGGATGCCGGTGCCACCGGAGGGACGCCCGGCACGCGCCGGGCGGGCATCCATCCGCCCTGACCGGGGGCCTGGATCCGCCGGGCGGCGGACGCGTGCGGCGTGCGGCCTGCGCCGTACCGCATGCCATGGCCCGGCCAATGGCACGGGCAGCATCGACGGCGCACGCCCGACCCGACCCCCGTCTCCGGGCGGAGCGGGCCGGGCCGGACCGGCGTCTCAGCGCAGCGCCAGCCGCACCACCTGGTCGGCCATCGCGTCCAGCGCCTCGCCATCGGCATACAGGTGCAGCTCCGGCGCTTCCGGTGGCTCGTAGGGCGAATCGATGCCGGTGAAGTTGGGAATCTGCCCGGCCCGCGCCTTGCGGTACAGGCCCTTCACGTCGCGCGCTTCGGCGACCTCCAGCGGCACGTCGACGAAGATCTCGATGAACTCGCCCCCGGCGAAACGCTCGCGCGCCATCTGCCGCTCGGCTCGGAACGGCGAGATGAAGCTGACCAGCACGATCAGGCCGGCGTCGACCATCAGCCGGGCCACCTCGGCCACGCGGCGGATGTTCTCCACCCGGTCCTCGTCGGTGAAGCCCAGGTCGCGGTTCAGGCCATGGCGGACGTTGTCGCCATCGAGCAGGAAGGTGTGGCAGCCGCGCGCATGCAGGCGCTTCTCGACCTGGTTGGCGATGGTGGACTTGCCCGCGCCGGACAGGCCGGTGAACCACAGCACCCGCGGGGTCTGTCCCTTGATGCGCGCACGCGCGGCCCGGTCCACGTCCAGGTGCTGCCAGTGCACGTTGCCGGCGCGACGCAGGGCGAAGTCCAGGGTGCCGGCGGCGACGGTGGCGTTGCTCTGGCGGTCGATCAGGATGAAGCCGCCCAGCGCGCGGTTGCGCGCATACGGTTCGAAGGCGATCGGCTCGTCCAGCGACAGGTTGCAGTAGCCGACCTCGTTCAATTCCAGCCGCTTGGCCGCCAGCTTGTCCTGCGTGTTCACGTCGACGCGGTGCTTGATCTCGCTGATGCTGGCAGCCACGGTACGGCTGCCGATCTGCAGCCAGTACGGCCGCCCGGGCAGCAGCGCGGCATCGTCCATCCACAGCACGTGCGCGGCGAACTGGTCGGCCACCTCGGGCGGGTCGCCGGCGGCGGCGATGACATCGCCACGGCTGACGTCGATCTCGTCGGCCAGGACCAGGGTCACCGCCTGGCCGGCACGGGCGACGTCCAGCGGGCCATCCGGGCCCAGTACCTCGCGCACCGTCGAACGCCGCGCCGACGGCAGCACCACCACCGCGTCGCCGGCGCGCACCTGGCCGGCGGCGAGGGTGCCGGCGAAACCGCGGAAATCCTGGTGCGGCCGGTTCACCCACTGCACCGGCAGGCGCAGGCCGCCACCGGCGCCATGGCCGGCGATGGCCATCGTGTCCAGGTGTTCGAGCAGGGTCGGGCCGGCGTACCACGGCATCAGCGCCGAGCGCGCGGACAGGTTCTGCCCTTCCAGCGCCGACAGCGGGATGGCCTGCACGTGGGCGATGCCCATCTGCGCGGCCAATGCCGCGTACTCGCCGGCGATACGTTCGAACACCGCCGCGTCGTAATCGACCAGGTCCATCTTGTTGACCGCCAGCACCACCTGGCCGATGCCCAGCAGCGAGATGATGTAGCTGTGGCGGCGGGTCTGCTGCAGCAGCCCCTTGCGCGCGTCCACCAGCACCACCGCCAGGTCGGCGGTGGAGGCGCCGGTGGCCATGTTGCGGGTGTACTGCTCGTGGCCCGGGCAGTCGGCGACGATGTACTTGCGCCGGTCGGTGTCGAAATAGCGATAGGCCACGTCGATGGTGATGCCCTGCTCGCGCTCGGCGGCCAGCCCGTCCAGCAGCAACGCGTAGTCGATGCGCTCGCCCTGGGTGCCATGGCGGCGGCTGTCGGCCTCCAGCGCGACCAACTGGTCGTCGAACAGGCGCTTGCTCTCGTACAGCAGCCGCCCGATCAGCGTGCTCTTGCCATCATCGACGCTGCCGCAAGTGATGAAACGCAGCAGGGGCTTGGATTCGTGCTGCTGCAGGTACGTGGCGATATCGGAAGGCATTGCCGGTGCGTTCATCAGAAATAGCCCTCCAGCTTCTTCTTCTCCATCGACGCGGACGGGTCGTGGTCGATCACCCGGCCCTGCCGCTCGGAGCTGGTGGACACCAGCATTTCGGCGATGATCTTCTCCAGCGTGTCGGCCTGCGATTCGATGGCGCCGGTCAGCGGGTAGCAGCCCAGCGTGCGGAACCGCACCCTGCGCTGCTGCGGCACCTCGCCCGGCAGCAACGGCAGGCGCCCGTCGTCGACCATGATCAGGCTGCCGTCGCGCTCGACGACCGGGCGCTCGGCGGCGAAGTACAGCGGCACCACCGGGATCTGCTCGCGGTAGATGTAGAGCCAGATGTCCAGCTCGGTCCAGTTGGACAGGGGGAACACGCGCACGCTCTCGCCGGGGTGGATGCGCGCGTTGTACAGGTTCCACAGCTCCGGGCGCTGGTTCTTGGGATCCCAGCGATGGCGGTCGTTGCGGAACGAGAACACGCGCTCCTTGGCCCGCGACTTCTCCTCGTCGCGACGCGCGCCGCCGATGGCCGCATCGAACTTCCACTTGTCCAGCGCCTGCTTCAGGCCCTGGGTCTTCATCACGTCGGTGTGCACGGACGCGCCATGGCTCACCGGGCCGATGTCGCGGGCGATGCCATCGGGATTGATGTGCACGCGCAGGTCCACGCCGGTCTCGGCGACACGGCGGTCGCGGAAGGCGATCATCTCGCGGAACTTCCAGCGCGTATCCACGTGCAGCAGCGGGATCGGCGGCACCCCGGGCGCGAATGCCTTGAGCAGCAGGTGCAGCAGCACCGAGCTGTCCTTGCCGACCGAATACAGCAGCACCGGGTTGGCGAACCCGGCCGCGACCTCGCGCAGGATGTGGATGCTCTCGGCTTCCAGCCGGTCCAGGTGCGACAGGGGAGCGGTAACGGTCATTGCGGAAGACTCGGCGCCTGCACGTGTTGAGAGAACGGGGGGAAGGGTAACAGCGCAGCCGGGCACAGGTTCCCGGCGGGACGGCGAGTGTGCGCCCCATCCACCCCGTGCAGAAATAAACGCAGGGCATGAACCGATAACCGCGCATCCTTTCCCGCGCATCGCGCGGCTCCCTAGCATCGGTCACCCCAACCCAGACCGGACAGGACATGACCGCCGTCGTCGCCACCGTGCCACCCAGCCCCCTGCCCGAAGAACGCAGGGCGCTGCTGGCGCGCCTGGTGGAGGGCCTGGACGGCAACAGCCTGTGGTGGCTGTCCGGCTTCGCCGCCGGCCTCGCCCAGGGCCATCCGCCGCCGTCGCTGGCGGTGATTGCCGGCGGCCCGCCCACCGCGCAGGCCGCAGGGCGCCTGACCATCGTCTACGGCAGCCAGACCGGCAACGCGCGCCGTGCCGCCGAGCAGCTGGCCGGCGATGCCGAGGCCGCCGGACTGGCGGTGCGGCTGCTGCGCGCCGACGCCTACCCCACCCGCGAGCTGGCCGGCGAGCGCCTGCTGTACATCGTCATCAGTACCCAGGGCGAAGGCGATCCGCCGGACGACGCCATCGGCCTGGTCGAATTCATCGCCGGCAGGCGCGCGCCGAAACTGCCCGGACTCAGGTATGCCGTGCTCGGCCTGGGCGACTCCAGCTACGTCGACTTCTGCGGCATCGGCCGCAGGCTGGATGCGCGCCTGGCCGAACTGGGCGCGCAGCGCCTGCAGCCGCTGGGCGAGGCCGACCTGGACATCGACAGCGTGGCCACGCCCTGGCGCACGCGGGCCCTGGCCGATGCGCGCCAGGTGCTGGGCGAAGGCGTTGCGGCGGCCACCAGCAACGTCACCCCGCTGCGCCACGGCCAGGGCGGCGCACACGGCGCCGCGCATCCGTTCCCGGCCGAACTGCTGGCGCGGCACCTGATCAGCGGCCGCGACTTCAAGGGCCCGGGCTATGGCCAGTACGGTCGCATCGACAAGCGCGTGCATCACCTCGAACTGTCGCTGGAAGGCAGTGGCCTGCACTACGAGCCGGGCGACGCGCTGGGCATCGTCCACCGCAATCCACCGCAACTGGTCGATGCCATCCTCGCCGCCACCGGGCTGGATGGCGACACCGGCGTCAGCCACGACGGCCACGACCGCCCACTGGCGCAGTGGCTGGGCGGGCACCGCGAGCTGACCCGCATCTCGCGCCCGCTGCTGGCCACCGTGGCCGAACGCAGCGGCAACGCCGACCTTGCCGGCCTGCTGCAGCCGGCCCGCGCCGACGAGCTGGCCGTGGTGTTCGCCGACCACCAGCTGGTCGACGTGCTGCAACGCTGGCCGGCCGACTGGGACGCCAGCGCCCTGGTTGCCGCGCTGCGCCCGGCCGCGCATCGCCTGTATTCGATCGCCACCAGCCGCAAGCGGGTGGGCGAGGAAGTGCACCTGACCGTCGACGAACTGGCCTACGACGCGCATGGCCGTGGCCATGTGGGCGCCGCCAGCGCGTTCCTCGCCGCGCTGGAGGAAGGCGCGCAGGTGCCGGTGTTCGTCGAGCCGAACGAGCGCTTCCGCGTTCCCGCCGACGCCAGCCGCGACATCATCATGATCGGCCCCGGCACCGGCGTGGCGCCGTTCCGCGGCTTCGTCCAGGAGCGCGCCGAGACCGGCGCCAGCGGCCGCAACTGGCTGTTCTTCGGCGCGCGTCACTTCAACTCCGATTTCCTCTACCAGGTCGAGTGGCAGGAGGCCCTGCAGAAGAAGGAGCTGCATCGCCTCGACCTGGCCTTCTCGCGCGACCAACCGTATTCCCCGCACAGGGAGGTGCGGGCAGTTGCGGGGGACCCGCACCAACGAATCTACGTGCAGCAGCGTCTGCGCGAGCGCGGCCGCGACCTGTACGACTGGCTGCAGGGCGGCGCGCACCTGTACGTATGCGGCGCCATCGCCATGGGCAGGGACGTGCACGCCGCGCTGCTGGAGGTGATCGCCGCGCACAACGGCGGCGATGCCGACGCCGCGGCCGACTATCTGTCCGCGCTGCAGCGCGAAGGCCGCTACGCCCGCGACGTGTACTGAAGCCGCCGCCGCGGCCCACACAGCCATTGGACAGACCATGAGCCACCCTTCCGTCGAAACGATCAAACGCGAAAGCCGGCGCCTGCGCGGCACCATCAGCGAGGGCCTGCTGGACGCCAGCACCGGCTCGCTGGGCTTCGAGGACCAGCGCACCATCAAGTTCCATGGCAGCTACCAGCAGGACGACCGCGACCTGCGCGACGAGCGCCGCCGGCAGAAGCTCGAGCCCGCGCACCAGTTCATGATCCGCATCCGCGCGCCGGGCGGCGTGTTCACCCCGCGGCAGTGGCTCGCGCTCGACCGCATCGCCACCACCTGGGGCAACCACTCGCTGCGGGTGACCACGCGCCAGACCTTCCAGTTCCATGGCGTGATCAAGCGCGAACTGAAGGCGACGATGCAGGCGATCAACGCCGCGGCGCTGGATACGGTCTCGGCCTGCGGCGACGTCAACCGCAACGTGCTCGGCGCCAGCAACCCGCTGCAGTCGGACCTGCATGCGCAGGTACACGAATGGGCGCAGCAGCTGTCGCTGCGCTTCCGCCCGGCCACCCGCGCCTACTACGAGATCTGGCTGGACGAAGAGAAGGTGGCCGAAAGCGGGGTCGAGCACGAACCGCTGTACGGCGAGACCTACCTGCCGCGCAAGTTCAAGATCGCCGTTGCGGTGCCGCCGCACAACGACGTCGACGTGTTCGCCAACGACCTCGGCCTGGTCGCCATCGTCGACGACGCCGGCCACCTTGCCGGCTTCAACGTCGCCATCGGCGGCGGCATGGGCGCCAGCCACGGCATCGCCGCGCACTACCCGCGGGTGGGCAACGTGATCGGCTTCGTGGCGCCGGAACAGGTGTTCGCCATCGCCGAGGCCGCCATCGCCGTGCAGCGCGACCTGGGCGACCGCGAGGAACGCAAGCATGCGCGTTTCAAATACACCATCGACGACCATGGCACCGACGCGATCGTGGCGCTGATGCAGGAACGGGCCGGCGTCGTCCTGCAGCCGGCGCGGCCGTTCCGCTTCGAGCACAACGGCGACCGCTTCGGCTGGGTCGAGGGCGGCAACGGGCTCTGGCACCTGACCCTGTCGCTGCCCAGCGGGCGCATCGCCGACACCGCGGGCCGGCCGCTGCTGACCGGCATGCGCGAGATCGCCCGCGTCCACCACGGCGAGTTCCGCCTGACCGCCAACCAGAACGTGATCATCGCCGGCGTGCCGGCGGCGCAGCGCGCGCTCATCGACGCGCTGGTCGCGCAGCATGCGCTGGACCTGGAGAACAACGCGCCCACCGCCACCGCGCGCAGTGCGGTGGCATGCGTGGCGCTGCCGACCTGCGCGCTGGCCATGGCCGAGGCCGAGCGTTACCTGCCCGGCTTCCTCGCCGCGCTGGAACCGCTGCTGGCCCGGCACGGGCTGCGCGAGGCGCCGATCCTGCTGCGCGTGTCCGGCTGCCCCAACGGCTGCTCGCGTCCGTACCTGGCCGAGATCGCCCTGGTCGGCCGCGCACCGGGCCGCTACAACCTGTTCCTCGGCGGCGACCACCGCGGCCAGCGCCTGAACACGCTGTACCGCGACAACGTCACCGAGGCGCAGATCCTGCAGGCACTGGAACCGCTGCTGGCGCGTTATGCCGGCGACCGCGAGGCCGGCGAGCGCTTCGGCGACTTCCTGCACCGCAGCGGGCTGATCGAACTGCCGCCCTACCCCACCCACCGCCAGATTGCCGTGGAACTGCACGCATGAGCGCCCTGCCCCTGTCTTCCCGCGACCCCGCAAGCACTGCCGCCCCCGAGGACGTCGCCACGCTCGACGCGCGGCTCGAGGCGATGGACGCAACCGCGCGCGTGCGCTGGGCATTGCAGCACCTGCCGGGCACGCACGTGCTGTCCTCCAGTTTCGGCGCACAGTCGGCGGTGACCCTGCACCTGCTCAGCCGCCAGCAGCCGGACATCCCGGTGATCCTGATCGACACCGGCTACCTGTTCCCGGAAACCTACCGCTTCGCCGACACCCTGACCGAGCGCCTGGGCCTGAACCTGAAGGTGTACCGGCCGCTGGTCAGCCGCGCGTGGATGGAGGCCCGCCACGGCCGCCTGTGGGAACAGGGCCTGGTCGGCATCGAGCAGTACAACAACCTGCGCAAGGTCGAGCCGATGAAACGCGCCCTGGACGAACTGCAGGCCGCCACCTGGTTCACCGGCCTGCGCCGCAGCCAGTCGGCCGGCCGTGCCGCCACGCCGGTGCTGCAACGTCGCGATGCGCGCTGGAAGGTCAACCCGATCGCCGACTGGAGCGACCGCGACGTGTGGCAGTACCTCAAGCAGCATGACCTGCCCTACCACCCGCTGTGGGAACAGGGCTATGTCTCCATCGGCGACTACCACACCACCCGCCGCTGGGAGCCGGGCATGCGCGAGGAAGACACCCGCTTCTTCGGCCTCAAGCGCGAGTGCGGGCTGCACGAGATGTGAGCGCTGCCGCGGCCGGACGCTGGCGCCCGCCGGTGCTGCCGGTGTCCACGCGTCGCCCGCCTGGGCGCGATCAGCTGAGCGCGGCTTCCTGCTGCTCCCAGAACGCCAGCAACCCGCGCAGCCCCGGCGTATCGCTGGCGCGTGCCAGGTCCTCGCCCAGGTAGCGCGCTTGTTGTTGCCACTGGCGGCTGCTCAACTGCAGCAGCACGCTGCCGTCGGTACGCGTACAGCCCATGTGCCACTGCATGAAATGCAACTGCTGCACCGGCCCGTCCTGCAGCACGTCCAGTTCGACATGCATCCGCGACCCGCGGATGCGCGCGTAGATCCGCTCCACGCCGGCATCCGGCCCCTCGAAATACTGGAAGAAGCGCTGGCCGTCGTAGAGCAGCACGCCGGTGACGCCTTCCATGCGGTTGCGCGCGCGCGCATCGACCAGCAGGTGGTCGAGGTCGGCCGGGGTCAGCCCGGCCACGGCGGTACTGGTATAGGCCACGGCCCGGTGCGTCATCTGCGGTTCCCTGCTCCGTGCCTGGTCGGGCAAGCATGACACAGGTCTCCCGCTGCCGGTCGCCCGGCAGCGGGAGCCGCCACGTCAGTAGCGATAGTCCAGCTTCAGCCAGAGCGTGCGGCCGGGTTCGTTGATCCGCACCGGGTCGGCGGGGAAGCCGAAGTCGGCGCTGCCGGCCAGGTTGAGGTGTTCGGCATAGGCGCGGTCGAACACGTTGTCCACGCCGGCGCTGGCCCGCAGGCCATCGCTGATGCGGTAGGCGGCGTTGAGCGACAGCGTGGCGAAGCCGGCGCTCGGGCCGAGATCGCGCGCCACCACGTTGCCTTCGTCCTGCGCCACCCGGTCCTGCCCGGCGACCACCCGCAGCAACGCCCCGGTCGACCAGCGCGCGTGTTCCCAGGATGCGCTGAAGCGGCCTTCCAGCGGCGGGATCTGCGGCAGCGGCCGCTGCTCGTCGCGGTTCTCGCCCCAGGCATAGGCCAGCGTGCTGCCCAACTTCAGGCCCTGCGCCGGCCGCCATTCCAGCCCGGCCTCGGCACCGGCAATGCGCGCATCGACATTGCCCGCACGCGTGCTGCTGCCCATCATGCCGCCGCTGCGGTAGGTGAACAGGATGTAGTCCTGCAGGCGCCCCGCGTAGGCCGACACCCAGGCATCGAGCGTGCGCCCGCGGAACTGCAGGCCGAGGTCGAGCTGGGTGGTCTTCTCCGGCTTCACCCCGGCGAAAGCGTTGACGCTGCCGGCCGGGCCGGCGTCGGCAGAGAACAGCTCCCAGTAGTCGGGCATGCGCTCGCTGTGGCCGAGCCCGGCATACCAGGTCCAGGCCTGGCCGTGGTCGCGCTCGTAGCGCAGGAAGCCGCTGCCCAGCGTCTGCTCGCGCGTCTGCCCGGCGGTGGGGTTGGGCATGGACATCATACCGCTGGTCACGCGCAGGTCCTTGGCCTGCGCCTTGTCCACCCGCAACCCGCTCACCCAGCGCCGCGGCGTGTCCTCGCCGAAGGTCAGTTCGGCGAATGCCCCCGTGTTGCTGAGTTCGGCATCGCGGATCCACGGCATCTGCTTCCAGGTGTCGCGGCCCATGCCCTTGCGCTTGCGGTGGCGGCTGTCCTGGGCGTCGATGCCGGCGACGATGGCCACGTCCTGCCAGCGCCATTCCGAGGCGATGCGGCCGCCGCTGGTGCGCCGCGCCACGTTGGACGCCATCGGCATCGGCATGCTGCCGTTCGGGTTGGGCGTGCGCAGCGTGTAGTTGTCCATCAAGTGGTCGGCCTCGTTGTAGTACAGGTTGGCCTGCAGCTTGTCCCATGCCCCGGGCAGGTTGCCGCGCTCGAAACGCAGGCCGTAGCTGCTGCGCTTGAACGCCGCCCCGTCCATGCCACGGCCGGCATAGCGGGCCAGGGCATCGCCGGTGCCGGCATTGAGTTCGACCACGGTGTCGGCATCCGGCGTCCAGCCGACGGCGACATCGGCGTTCCACTTGCGCCAGCGCGACGGCACCACCTCGCCGTTGCCGTCGCGGTAGTCGCCGGACTCGGAGCGGTTGCCGTTGACCCGCACGTAGCCCGGGCGGCTGCCGAAGCTGGCGTCGAGCATCTGGTCGTTGCGGCTGTTGGAGCCGCCCAGCGCGCTGGCCTGCAGCTCCATGCCCGGGGCGTCGAAGCGCGGCATGTCGCGCTCGAAGCGCACCGTGCCGGCCGAAGCGCCGGCACCCCAGCGCACGCTCTGCGGCCCCTTGACGACGGTCAGCCGGTCATAGGTTTCCGGCGCGATGTAGGACAGCGGGTTGTCCATACGCGAGGGACAGGCGCCGAGCAGGTTGCCGTCGTTGGTGAGGATGTTCAGCCGCGAACCGGACATGCCGCGCAGCACCGGGTCGCCGTTGGTGCCGCCGTTGCGGATCGCGGAGAAGCCGGGAACGGTCTTGAGGTAGTCGGCGCCATCGCTGGCGGGCACCGGCTGCCGCGGCAGGCGCGGGTCGGTGACCCAGTTCAGCGGCGAGGACGGCGCGGCGCTGGTCACGACCAGGGTGTCCAGGGTCTTGATCGAATCGGGCTCGTCGGCGTGCGCGAGCAGGGGAAACAGCGCCAGGCAGACGCAGGCGGCCAGGCACGCCGGGGCGCCCGGCGTACGGGAAACGGGATACATGGAATTCTCCGGTACGACATGCCACGTGCCGCACGAAGCGACAGGCAGCGGGAAGAAGGGGATCTGTCGTCAGGAGAACAACGGCGGCCCACGCGCCGGATGCGCCGGCCAGCGCAGGCCGGCGCTGAACAGGGAGGCACGCGCCGGCTGCGGCGCGATGCGGTACAGCAGCGGTGCCAGCAGGAGCAGCACCGCCAGCCACGGCAGCAGCCGCGACGCCATGGTGCAGTAGTCGCAGGCCTCGCCATGGGCGGCATGCGGATCAGGCGCAGGGGTCTTGCCGGTAGAGCCGACGGCATCGGCATGCCCGGCATGCGCATCCATCGCAGGCGGCAGCGCCTGCGTGCCGCCCGCCATGGCCATCGCGGGCATCGCATGCGCCATCGACGCATGCGCCCCCTGCACGGCCTGCATCCCGCGGCTCACCACCGGCGCCAGCGCCATCAGCAGCGCGGCTGCCAGCGCAAGCAGCAACATCCAGCGGTGCATGTGCGGGGATCGGATCACGGCACGATTTTAAGACCCCGCCGCGGCCGTCCATGTGCGACACATCGCCGCAGGGGGAAACCGGTACCGACGGAAGGCCGCGGACGCCGGCCCGGGATCCTCGCCGATGCGGGCCGGCGGACACCGCGACGCGCCAGGCCACGCGCTCCTGGCCCGCGTCGGCGCAGTCGGCGCAGTCGGCGCGCCCGGTATCCCAGGCTGGTTGCCGGCCTCAGTTGGTGATGGTCTGGGTCAGCTCTTCCCAGCTCGGCGGTACCGGCCAGTCGGCCGCCTGGTTGCCCTCCAGCACGCGCCGCAGGTCGCGCTTGTCGATCTGCGGCGCCAGCACGTGCACCAGTTCCAGCGCGTAGTCGCGCAGCACGCGGTCGCGCGGCAGCACCGCCCACGCGGTGCACTCGGGAATCGCCGACGGCGCCGGCCAGGCGCGCAGGTCGCCGTCGCCGGCGCTGACCGCCATTTCCGCCAGCAGGCCCACGCCCAGGCCGGCGCGTACATAGGTCTTGATCAGATCGGCATCGAGCGCGGTCAGGGCCAGGTCAGGCTCCAGCCCCTGGGTGGCGAAGGCGCGGCGCAGCGAGGAACTGGGCCGCGTCGAGGATTCGTAGCTGATCAGCGGGTGGGCGGCCAGCGCGGCCATGTCCGGCAGCCTGCCGGCACGCTCCAGCGCATGGCCCTTGGGCACCAGCACCAGCCGCCGCCAGCGGTACAGCGGCACCGCGATGCCGGTGCTGGGTTCGCCGCCGGCGGTGCTGACGATGGCGATGTCGGCGTCGCCCTGGCTGAGCAGGTCCAGCGCGTCGCTCTCGGCGGCCTGCTGCAGGTGCACGCTGACCTGCGGATAGGCCTGCTTGATCCGCGCCACCGCCGGCGGCAGCACGAAGCGCGCCTGGGTATGGGTGGTGGTCAGGACCAGCTGGCCGTGGCTCTCGCGGCGCTGGTTGGCGGCGTAGGTGCGGATGTTGTTGGCTTCGGCCAGCACCAGCCGCGCCCGCGCGATCACTTCCGCGCCGGCCGGGGTCACCGACTCCAGGCTGCGCCCCTTGCGCACGAACAGCAGGAAGCCCAGTTCGTCCTCCAGCTGCTTGAGCTGCTTGGACAGCCCCGGCTGGGTGGCGTGCACGCGCGTGGCCGCCAGCGTGATGTTCAGCTCGGCGTCGGCGATCGCCACCAGGTAGCGCAGTTGGGTCAGGGTCATCGGGGGTCGGGGCGGAGGCTAGGCGGGGACCCGACCCACTGTAGGTCAGATCGCATGGCCTACTTATAACCGAAAGTAATTTGATAGGCGGGGCAAGTCATTTCCGGGGCCCGCGGGGCGGGACTACGGTCAGCATCCCTGCCACGACCGCCGCCCCTGCCACCTTGGACGCCCCCCTGTTCCCGCTGTTCGCCGATCTCAACGGCCGTGCCGTGCTGGTGGTCGGCGGTGGCGCGGTGGCCGGGCGCAAGGTCGAGGCGCTGCTGCACGCCGGTGCACGGCCCCGGGTCGGCGCGCCGCACCTGTCGCCGGCACTGCGGGCGCTGGCCGAGGCCGGCCGCATCGACTGGCTGCCCGGCCTGTTCGACACGCGCTGGCTGGCCGAAGACGTGTGGCTGGTGGTCGCCGCCACCGACACGGTCGCGGTCAACCAGGCGGTCGCGCGTGCGGCCGAGGCGCAGCGGCTGTTCGTGAACGTGGTCGACGACGCACAGCTGTCGCGCTTCCACGTGCCGGCCGTGGTCGAGCGCGGCGCCCTGCAGATCGCCATCTCCAGCGGCGGCGCCGCGCCGATGGTGGCGCGGCATGTCCGCCGCCGGCTGGAAGAGCTGTTCGATGGCGCCTGGGGCCAGCTGACCGCACTGGCCGGGCGCCACCGCCCGGCCATCCGCGCGCGCTTCCCGGACACCGCCGCACGCCGCCGCTTCTTCGACCGCCTGCTCGACGGCCCGGTGCTGGAGCTGCTGCGCCGGCATCGCCCTGGCGACGCCGAATCCGCGCTGCGGCAGGCGATGGCCGACGAGCCGCCGGCAGCGGCCGGCTCGGTGGTGCTGGTCGGCGCCGGTTCCGGCGACCCCGGCCTGCTCACCCTGGCCGCATTGCGCGCGCTCAACCAGGCCGACGTCATCCTGCACGACCGCCTGGTCAGCGCCGAGGTGCTGCAGCTGGCCCGCCGCGACGCCGACCGCATCGAAGTCGGCAAGTCCGCGCGCGGCCACAGCACCCGCCAGGAGCATATCCACGCGCTGATGCTGGAACACGCCCGCGCCGGTCGCCGCGTGGTACGGCTCAAGGGCGGCGATGCCTTCGTGTTCGGCCGCGGTGGCGAGGAGCTGCAGTTCCTGCGTGCGCACGGCATCGCCTACGAGGTGGTACCGGGCATCACCGCGGCACTGGCCTGCGCCGCGCACGCCGGCATCCCGCTCACCCACCGCGACCACGCCCAGCAGCTGCGCCTGGTCACCGCGCATTGCCGCGAATCGCTGGACACGCTCGACTGGCATGCGCTGGCCGCGCCACGACAGACCCTGGTGTTCTACATGGGCGTGGCCGCGCTGGCACGGATCCAGGCGCACCTGCTCGAAGCCGGGCTGCCCGCCGCCACGCCGTTCGCGCTGGTGGAGAACGGCTCGCGCCCCGGCCAGCGGGTGGTCAGCGGGCACCTGCGGCAACTGGCGGAGGCCGCCACCACGCACGCGGTGCAGTCGCCGGCACTGCTGGTCGTCGGCGAGGTGGCCGCGCTGGCGAACGAACTGCACTGGTTCGGCCAGGCGCCGCTGCCCGCCGCTGCCCACGCATCCTCACCTTCAGCAAAGACGCCGCCGACCACACTGGCCGACGCCGCCTGATTCCTTCCAGGAGATCCCCATGGCCATCTACAGCAACATCCTCGACACCGTCGGCAATACCCCGGTGGTCAAGCTCAACCGCCTGGCGCCGGCCGGGGTGGACGTCTACGTCAAGGTCGAGTCGTTCAACCCCGGCGGCTCGGTCAAGGACCGCCTGGCGCTGGCGATCGTGCTCGACGCAGAAAAGCGCGGCGTGCTCAAGCCCGGCGACACCATCGTCGAGGCCACGTCGGGCAACACCGGCGTGGCCCTGGCCATGGTCGCGGCCGCACGCGGCTACAAGTTCGTGGCGGTGATGACCGAGACCTTCTCGGTGGAACGCCGCAAGGCGATGCGCGCGTATGGCGCCAAGGTGATCCTGACCCCGGCCGCGGCACGCGGCACCGGCATGGTGGAAAAGGCGAAGGAACTGGCCGCCAGGCACGGTTGGTTCCTCGCCAGCCAGTTCGCCAACCCGGCCAATCCGGCCTACCACCGCAACACCACCGCCGCCGAGATCCTGCGTGACTTCGCCGGCAAGCGGCTGGACTACTTCGTCAGTGGCTGGGGCACCGGCGGTACCCTGACCGGCGTGGGCGAGGTGCTGAAACTGGCGCGCCCGGACACCCGCATCATCGCCACCGAGCCGGCCGGCGCGGCGCTGCTCAAGGGCGACGAGTGGAAGCCGCACAAGATCCAGGGCTGGACCCCGGACTTCCTGCCGGACGTGCTCAACCGCAACGTCTACGACGCGCTGTACACGGTGCAGGACGAACGCGCGATCGAGACTTCGCGCCGGCTGGCCGCCGAGGAGGGCATCTTCGTCGGCATCTCCTCCGGCGCCACCGCCGCCACCGCGCTGGAGGTCGCCGCCAACGCACCGGCCGGCTCGGTGATCCTGGCCATGCTGCCCGATACCGGCGAGCGCTATTTCTCCACCCCGCTGTTCGCCGACATCAACGAAGGCAGCGACGACGACTGGCTGGCCGGCCTGCCGTAACCCCGCGTCCCGCGCGCCGCCCTCCCCCCGCACAAGGCCGCCCCCGGGCGGCCTTGCTGCTTGCCGGGCGCCGCGTCGCAGCCGTGGAGACGCATCTTCCTCAGACTTTGCCGTGGGCCGGCGCAAGCCGTGCATCCGTCACGTTTTGCTCATATACGGGAAGGGAAGATCGCGGGCATGAACATCGACATCTGGCACGGCGACATCACCACCCTCGACGTGGACGCCATCGTCAACGCGGCCAATGAGAGCCTGCTCGGTGGCGGCGGTGTCGACGGCACGATCCACAGCGCGGCCGGGCCGGGCCTGCTGGCCGAATGCGCGCGCCTGCCGGAACTGCGCCCGGGCGTGCGCTGCCCGCCGGGCGAGGTCCGCGCCACCGCCGGCCATGCGCTGCCGGCACGCCATGTGTTCCACACCGTCGGCCCGGTCTGGCACGGCGGCCAGCGCGACGAGGCCGCGCTGCTCGCCAACTGCTACTGGCAATCGCTGCGGCTGGCCGAGCAGATGCGGCTGGAATCGATCGCCTTCCCGGCGATCAGCTGCGGCGTCTACGGCTACCCCATGCACCAGGCCGCCGCCATCGCCGTCACCGAAACGGTGACCTGGCAGAAGAGCCACGCGCGGCCGGTGCGGATTGTGCTGGTGGCCTACAACACCGCCACCTTCAAGGCCTACCAGCAGGCACTGGCCGTTGCCGCGCAGGCGCATGCGGCGGTGGCCGTGGACGATCCGCTGCCATCGTTCGCGCGTTAGCGGCGCGGGCCGCCAGTCACGCTGCGGGCCCGCACACATGGAAACGCCGGCACAGGGCCGGCGTTTCCACATCCATCACGGGCAGGGGCCGGTCAGCCTTCCCACTTGCCCAGCGCGGCCAGGCCGTTTTCCCGGGCACGCTCGTACACGGTCTTCTGCGCGGCCTCGTAGTTGCCCTTCATGTCCTTGGCCCACAGCTTCAGCGCGGCCTGCTGCATCGCGCGGCCGTAGGAGAAGCTCAGCGGCCACGGCAGCTTGTCGAGCTGGTTCATGGCGTTCAGGTGCGCGGTGGACTGCTCGTCGCTCTGCCCGCCGGACAGGAACACCACGCCCGGCAGGATCGCCGGCACGGTGCTCTTCAGGCACATCACGGTGGCTTCGGCCACTTCCTCGACGTCGGCCTGCTCGTCGCAGTCCTTGCCGGAGATGACCATCGAGGCCTTCAGGATGGTGCCTTCCAGCAGCACGTTCTGCTGGTACAGCGCGTCGAACAGCGAGCGCAGGGTGGCTTCGGTGACTTCGTAGCAGGTCTCGATGTCGTGGTCGCCGTCCATGATCACTTCCGGCTCGACCATCGGCACCAGGCCGCATTCCTGGCACAGCGCGGCGTAGCGGGCCAGCGCGTGGGCGTTGGACTCGATGCAGGTGCCCGACGGGATGCTCTCGCCGATGTTGATGACCGCACGCCACTTGGCGAAGCGCGCGCCCAGCTTGTAGTACTCCTGCAGGCGCTCGCGCAGGCCGTCCAGGCCTTCGGTGACCAGCTCGCCCGGGCAGCCGGCCAGCGGGTGCGCGCCCTTGTCGACCTTGATGCCCGGGATCATGCCGTGGTCGGCCATGTACTTGGCGAACGGCACGCCGTCGCGGGTGCTCTGGCGGATGGTTTCGTCGTACAGGATCGCGCCGGAAATGTGCTCGTTGAGCTTGGGCGTGGTCAGCAGCAGCTCGCGGTAGGCGCGGCGGTTCTCTTCGGTGTTCTCGATGCCGACGCTGGCGAAGCGCTTGGCGATCGTGCCGGTGGATTCGTCGATGGCGATGATGCCCTTGCCCGGGGCGACCATGGCCTGGGCGGTTTCAGCCAGCAGTTCGATGCTCATGAAGTTCCTGTGACGGGGTGCGGGAAAACCCGGATTATAGCCCGCGGCCGTCGTCGGCCGGCCGTGAGGACGCACTGGAACCGCTTTCAATCCACCGGCCAGGACAATTCCTGTCCACCGCGGTCACGCACGGGCCACCGCGGTGGCCCGTGCAGGCACATCGATCAGAGCTCGCCCAGTCCGCTGGCGCGGCCGTCGCTGCCGACTTCGAGCAGGCGCAGGGTGTTGGTGGCGCCGTGGGTTTCCATGTGCTCGCCGCTGGTGAACACGACGCGGTCGCCGGCCTGCAGCAGGCCGGCCTCGACCAGCAGGCGGATGCTGCCGCGCGCGGCTTCGCGCGGGGTGAAGCCACGGCTGTCGAAATTGATCGGGAACACGTCGCGCATCAGCGCCATCTGCCGGCGCGCGCCGTCGTGGCGGGTCACCGCGAACACCGGCGCCTTGGCGCGGAACCGCGACAGGTAGCGCGCGGTGCCGCCGGACTCGGTCATCGCCACGATCGCGCGCACGCCCACGTGCTGGGACAGGAACATGGTGGCCATGGCGATGGCCTGGTCGGCGCGCTCCAGGTTGCGCGGCGAGGCATTGAAATCGGTGTCGATCTGGAACTGGCGTTCGGCCCCGAGGCAGATGCGCGCCATCGCCTCGACCGCCCTGACCGGATAGGCGCCGGCGGCGGTCTCGGCCGACAGCATCACCGCGTCGGTGCCGTCGATGACCGAGTTGGCCACGTCCAGCACTTCGGCGCGGGTCGGGATCGGGCTTTCGACCATCGACTGCAGCATCTGCGTGGCGGTGATCACCACCTTGTTCTGCGCCAGCGCGGCCTTGATGATCTTCTTCTGCAGGCCCGGCAGTTCGGCGTCGCCGATTTCCACGCCCAGGTCGCCGCGCGCGACCATCACCACGTCGCTGGCCTCGACGATCTCCTCCAGGTTCTCGATCGCCTCGGTACGCTCGATCTTGGAGACCAGCGCCGCATCGCAGCCATGCTGGCGGGCAATGGCGCGGGCGTCGTTCATGTCCTGCGCGTTGCGGCAGAACGAGACGGCGATGAAGTCCACGCCGATCTTCGCCACGATGCCGATCAGCTCCTTGTCGCGTTCGGTCAACGCGCCCAGCGACAGGCCGCCGCCCTGCTTGTTCAGGCCCTTGCGGTCGGACAGCACGCCGTCGTTGAGCACGGTGTTGATGATGCGCTCGCCCTGCACCTCCACCACCTGCAGCTGCATCAGGCCATCGTCCAGCAGCAGCACGTCGCCCGGGCCCACGTCCTGCGGCAGGCCGAGGTAGCTCACGCCCACCTGGGTGGCGTCGCCGGGCGCCGCATCGGCCTTGGCGATCAGGTCGAAGCGGTCACCGGCCTTGAGCTGCACCTTGCCTTCGGCGAAGCGCTCGATGCGGATCTTCGGGCCCGGCAGGTCGGCCAGGATGCCCACTTCCACACCGATGCGGTTGGCGGCGGCGCGCACTTCGGCGGCGCGCTTGGCCTGGCCGGACGGATCGCCATGGGAGAAGTTCAGGCGCACCACGTTGACACCGGCGCGGAACAGATCGTCGAGCACGCCCGGCGCATCGGTGGCCGGTCCGAGGGTGGCGAGGATCTTGGTGCGGCGCTGGCGTTCGATCATGGTGCAAAAACTCCCTGAAAGGCCGCCGAAATTAGCATATCCACCGCATGACAACGATGTCGCATACGATTTCAGAAGACACTTTCCACGCTGTCCCGCAGACAGCGCGGACAGCATGTCCGGACATCACCTTCGCGTTACACCGCGCTGTCCACCGGCGACGCGGCAACCGGACACGCACGAGTCTCGATTTGTCGACACGGGACAACCCGACAGCCAGCCAGGACAACGCGACGGCAACGACCGGCGCTTGCGACGGACCGGTCGCGGCTGTCGCCCACCGGCGCGCATACACCGCGCGCGCGGCTTCAGCGCACGCCGCGCTCCGCCCGCCGCCGCGGCGTCAGCGCGACAGCAGCCGCGCCAGCTCGGCTGGCGTGCCGGCCAGCGAACCGGCACCGGCCGCACTCAGTTCCTCGCGGCCGCCGAAGCCCCACAGCACGCCGACGTTGCGCATGCCATGGTGGCGCGCGCCCTCGATGTCCATGCGCCGGTCGCCGATCATCCAGCACTGCGCGGGCGCCAGCGACAACCGCTGCAGCGCTTCAGCGATCAGCTCCGGCTTGTGGCTGCGCGCGCCGTCGGCGGTGGCGCCGATCACGTCCTCGAAACAGCCGCCGAACGGCAGGTGTTCCACGATCCGCCGCGCGTGCGGCTCGTTCTTGGCCGTGACCACCGCCAACCGGTGGCCGGCGGCATGCAGCCCCTGCACCACCTCGCCGATGCCGGCATAGACGTCATGTTCCTGCCAGCCGTGCAGTTCGAAGCGTTCGCGATACAGCGCCACCGCCTGTTCGACGCGCTGCGCGTCGCCGAACAGCGGGGTGAAGCTGGTGCGCAGCGCCGGTCCGATCCAGCGGCGCAGCTCGGCCGGCGGCGGCACCGGCTGCTGCATCCGCTCCAGTGCGTAGGCCACGCAGCGGGTGATGCCGACGGCCGAATCGATCAGCGTGCCGTCGAGATCGAAGAACAGCACATCGCGGCTCACGCCCCGCGGGCCTCCAGCGCCGCCACCGCCGGCAGGGTCTTGCCCTCGAGGAATTCCAGGAACGCGCCGCCGCCGGTGGAGATGTAGCTGACCTTGTCGGCGATGCCGTACTTGTCCACCGCGGCCAGGGTGTCGCCACCGCCGGCGATGGAGAACGCGCTGGACGCGGCGATGGCGCGGGCCAGCGCTTCGGTGCCCTTGCCGAAGGCATCGAACTCGAACACCCCGACCGGGCCGTTCCACACCACGGTGCCGGCCCCGGCGATCAGCGCGGCGTACTGCGCGGCGGTCTGCGGGCCGATGTCCAGGATCATGTCGTCGGCGCCCACCGCATCGACCGCCTTGATGGTGGCCGGCGCATCGGCGGCAAAGGCCGGGGCCACGACCACGTCGACCGGCAGCGGAATCTCGGCGCCGCGCGCCCTGGCGGCCGCGTCGATGCTGCGGGCGGTTTCCAGCAGGTCGTTCTCCACCAGCGACTTGCCCACGCCATGGCCCTCGGCGGCGATGAAGGTGTTGGCGATGCCGCCGCCGACGATCAGCTGGTCGACCTTGCCGACCAGGCTGGAGAGCAGCTCGAGCTTGGTCGACACCTTGGAGCCGGCGACGATCGCCAGCAGCGGCCGCGCGGGGTTGGCCAGCGCCTTGTCCAGCGCATCCAGCTCGGCCATCAGCAGCGGGCCACCGGCGGCGACCGGGGCGAAGCGGATCACGCCATGGGTCGAGGCCTGCGCACGGTGCGCGGTGCCGAAGGCATCCATCACGAACACGTCGCACAGCGCGGCGTACTTCTTCGACAGGGCTTCGTCATCCTTGCCCTCGCCCACGTTCATGCGGCAGTTCTCCAGCAGCACGATCCTGCCCGGGGCCACGTCCACGCCATCCACCCAGTCCTTGACCAGCGGCACCTCGACGCCCAGCAGCTGGGACAGGCGCGCGGCCACCGGCGCCAGCGAGTCGGCCTCGCTCCACACGCCTTCCTTCGGCCGGCCCAGGTGCGAGGTCACCAGCACGGCGGCGCCCTTTTCCAGCGCCAGCTTCAGGGTCGGCAGCGACGCGGTGATGCGCTGCTCGGAGGTGATCGTGCCGTTGTCGTCGATCGGCACGTTGAGATCCTGGCGGATCAGGACACGCTTGCCGGAAAGATCAAGGTCGGTCATGCGAACGATGGACATGTGCAATTCTCTGGCTTCTCGGGAAGGGGTGGGATACGTCGTGGAGCCGCCGGTCATGGCACGGCATGCCTGCCCGGGGACGCCGGTCCCGGCAGCGCGGCAGGCCGATGCGGCAGTCCACCCTGGCCGCCTCGCGCCCCGGTCCACCCGCAGGCGCTTGCCGGCGGGGTCGAGCTGGGCCATGCGGACGATGGACAGGGCGGGGTCGGCTCCGGAAGACTGTGGGCAAACCGTGATTCTCGCCCGCCCCCGCTGGCGGGGCAAACCCGAGGTACGCACGATGCCGACGCGCCTGCCGCAACCGGAACTGTCCAGCCTGCGCCTGCGCCTGCGCGAACCGCGCGAGGACGATGCGCCGGCCCTGTTCGCCATCCACGGCGATCCGCAGGTGATGCGCTACTGGAGCTGTCCGGCCTGGACCCGGCCGGCCCAGGCCGAGCAGAAGCTGGCCGACATCCGCCGCCAGCGGCGCGAACTGGACGTCCTGGTCTGGGCCATCGCCGATGCGCGCAGCGACCAGCTCATCGGCACCAGCGCGGTGTTCGCGATGAACCTGGAGCAGGGCCGCGCCGAGATCGGCTACAGCCTGCATCGCGACTGGCAGGGGCGCGGGCTGGCCAGCGAGGCGCTGCGCATGATCCTGCGCCATCTGTTCGACGGCATGGGCCTGCGCCGGATCGAAGCCGACATCGACCCGCGCAACCTGGCCTCGTGCCGGCTGGTCGAAAAGCTCGGCTTCGTCCGCGAAGGCACGCTGCGCGAACGCTGGCATGTAAACGGCGAGGTCTGTGACAGCGCCATCTACGGCCTGCTGCGGCGGGACTTCATCGACCCGCAGGCCACGTACGCGCAGGGGCATGCCGGGGCGCCTGCGCGCTGAGGCCCGCCGCGGCGGACGCGGCGCCCGCGGTGTCCGCCTCAGCCGTTCGCGGGGCGGGCGCCGCGCAGCAGGCTGATCGCAAAACCGGCCACGGCCAGCGCACCGGCCACCAGCACCGCCCACAGCAGCAGGCTCTTCCAGTCGCGTACCGGTGCCGCCGGCGCATAGGCCTTGTCGCCCGCACGTACCGTGCCTTCGCCCAGACGCGCCACCGTCGGCTGCCACTGCGCGCCGTTGCGCGCCCGCAGCGCGGCCAGCATCGGCTCCAGGCTGCTTTCGCGGGTGGCCGCCCGCGCGTTTCCGGCGACCAGCCGATACGGCGCGCGGCCCTGGGCCAGGAACACCACGCTGCCCGGCCGGTAGCCCAGTTTCAGGGTCGGCGCCGGCGTGCCGGCCATGGCCGGCTCGGCCTGCAGCTGCCAGTCGCGGTCACTGGTTTCCTGCCCGAGCTGCAGCGGTGCCGAGGCCTGCCGGCGCCCGCCTTCCTGCAGCGTCCAGGTGTTCCAGCCGCGGGCATGCACCTGCCAGGCCGGCTCCGCGCCGGCCTGCCGGCGATCCTCGTCGCGGCTGGACACAGTCCACGCCACCGCGGTGTTGGCCGGCATCGCCACGTCCACCCGCTGCACCGGGAAACGGCCCTGGACCTGGTAGCCGAACCGGGCCACCGGGTCGCCGCCGGGTACCGATGCGGCCAGCTCGACCCATTGCCAATCGCCAGCGACCGCATCGCCGGCAAGCTCGCCACGCAACGCGCGCAGCGGCGGCGCGCCTTCACGCTGCAGCGGCACCAGCCGCAGGTAGCGCAGCGCCGTGGATACCGCCACGCGCTCGCTGCTCAACTGCCGCCCCTGGTTGCGCAGCCTTACCAGCCGCACTTCCGGGTCCAGCACCTGCCAGCGGCGCAGGTCATCGCTGCCCTCCAGCCGGTAGCCCAGGTCCAGCGCCGCCGGCTCGCCTTCCCATTCCACGCGCAATGCCTGCACCTGCCCGGCCTGCCGCCCCAGGTCCACCAGCCACACCGGGTCGCCCTGGCCCACGGCGGCGGTGCCCAGCGCATTGCGCACCGACACCACGTTGCCACCGGCGTCGCGCTGCACCACCACGCTCAGGTCCCCGCCCGTCGTCGTGGCGGCACCGGCGGGCACGGCGAACCAGTCCAGTTCCACCTGCCGCGCCGGCCCGGCGATCGGCGTGGCCGCGGCCTGCACCGCGCTGGCCATCGGCTTGCCGTCGGCGTCGATCACCTGCACGTCGCGCAGGTCGCGCCAGTACGCCGCACGGTAGACCCCGGCATCCAGCACCACGCGATACGCGCCGGCATCGGGATGCGCCGGCTGCAGCGGCCACTGCATGGCGAAATCGTCGGCCGCCTGCGCCGCCAGCGGCAGCAGCGCCATCCACCACAAACGCCTGATCATGCGGTTGTTTCCTCGTGGTTCGTTTCAGCACCTGAGCGTCGCGGCGGTGCCGGCGCCAGCCAGCCCACCAAGGTGCACAGCAGTCCGTAGGCGATGAAGGCGCCGATGCCCAGCAGGTCGCCCAGGTTGGCGCGGTCGATCAGCAGCAGCTTGGCCAGCACCACGCCCATCAGGATCGCACCGGCCAGCCACACGGCCCATTGCCCGCGGCGCGAGCCGCTCACCCAGCCGATCACGCCCAGCAGGCTCCACACCACGGTCAGGCTGGTCTGCGCCAGGCTGGTGTCGATCAGGCGGCCATTCCAGTCGATGCCGCCCCAGTGATGCACGGCGCGCAGGGTGATGGTGCTGACCAGCAGCAGCGCCGCCAGCGGCAGCAGGCCCCGCCGCAGCCCGGCCAGCGGCGTGCCCGCATCGGCGGACCACAGCGCCATCGCCGCCAGCACCAGCACCGCCAGCTGCGCCAGGTCCAGCGGGTTGAGCAGCGCGATCCACGGCAGCGGCGCCGCAGCCCCGGCGCCGGCCAGCGAGACCAGCCACCACAGGCCCAGCACCGCGAAGGTCGCCGCCTGCAGGACCGGCCGGTAGCGGTCGAACGCGGCACCCAGCGGCTGCGCCAGCCAGCGCCAGCGGCGGATCGACACCGCCGCCAGCAGCAGCCACGGCAGCGCCAGCAGCATGCCGACCCAGCCCCCGGCCAGCGCGAAGCGCGTGCCCAGGTGCCAGGACAACAGCGACAGCACCGTCGGCCACAGCAGCCACCAGGCAAGCTGCGCCGCGCCGGCGATGGCATCGCCCGCCGCGCGCAGGCACAGCAGGCTGCGCAGGCCCAGCGCGGCGAACAGCGGCCAGGCCCAGGCACCGTGGCCTGCAAACGGCTGGCCGTACGCGGCGAGCTGCAGGAACGCCAGCGGGAACGCCAGTACCAGACACCCCAGCGTGGTCAGCGACAGCGCCAGCGCCGGCCGGCGCCGGTGCACCTCGGCCGCCACCCAGCCGCTCACGCCCAGCAGCAGCAGCATCGCGTGCAGGACGCTGCGCGGCTCCACGAAGCGCGCGATCTCGGTACCGGCATTGCCCATCCACCAGGCCAGGCCCCAGGCATAGGCGATCGCGGCCAGCGGCATGTTGCCGGCACCGCGGTACAGCCACGCGCTGGCGAAACCGGCCAGCGCGACCAGCAGCGCGCCCATGAAAGTCGCGTTGGCGACGGCGTATCCGGCACCGTCAGGAATGGCATGGGCGCCCTCGATGCCCACCGCCAGCGCGAACGCCGCCGCCAGTTGCAGGCCGATGCCGGTCCAGCGCGCCAGCCGGCGCTGCTGCATCAGGCCCAGCCAGACCAGGCCGGCGCCTTCCAGCGCGAAGACCGAGGCCGTGGCCTGCGCCGACAGCGCCAGCGGCACCGCCAGCGTGGCGAAGCCCACCGCCAGGATGGCATGCCCCTGCGCCAGCAGATGCAGGCGCTCGCGGTGCCACAACGCACGCGCCAGCAGCGCATAGATCGCCGCCATGCCGAGCGCGCACAGTGCCAGCGGCATGCGCTCGCCCTGCAGCAGGGCGGCCTGCAGCGAGAACGCCACCAGCGGCGTGCCGAACAGCAGGCAGCCATCGATGCGTGCACCGCCCGGGGTCGCCGCCTTGCGCGCATGGAGCAGCGGCAACAGCAGGTAGAACGCGAAGAACAGCAGCAGGAACGGCTCGGTGCTGGCGAACTTGGCCGGCGCGTAATCGAGCACGCCCCAGAGCGTGCCGATGCCCCAGGTGAAGACGAAACCAAGCAGGTTGAGGATGCGCCACGGCCGCACCCAGGCGATGGCGAAGATGCCGGCGTTGAGCAGCGCGTAGTACGAGAACAGGCCGACATGGTTGCCGCTGCCATCGGACAGCCAGACCGGCGCCATGAACCCGGCCAGCACGCCGAGGATGGCCAGCGTGCGCGACTCCTGCAGCACCGCCATCACGCACAGCCCGGCGATCAGCACCACGCTGATCGCGAACGCCGGCAGCGCGTCGATCAGGCCGTGGTTCTTGAACGCGGCGAACACCACCAGCAGCAGCACGCCTATCGCACCGCCCTGCAGGGCCAGCGCGAACGCACGGTGGCTCCCGCGCTTGCGCCAGGCGAACGCCAGCCCGGCCAATGCCGCCAGGCTGATCCCGGCCAGGCGGAACGCAGGCGGGAAACTGAACCAGCCGGCATCGCTGCCGTACTTGAGCAGCGCCGCCACGCCGGCCAGCAGTACCAGCATGCCGACCTTGACCGGCACGTTGCCGCGGGTGAACCACTGCCTGATGTACGCGATGCCGCGCTCGACGAGGTTCGGCCCAGCCGCGGCCGTCGCTTCCGGCACGGGCGCGGGACCGGGCGCGCTGCGGACCTGCCGCGGCGCGAGGGGTTCGCGCAGCGGCGGCAGCGGCGGCGCAACCGCGGGCGATGGGGGCGCCGGCGCATCCATCGCGGGTTCCGGCACGGGCCCGACCGGCGCGGGCGCGAGCTCGCGTGCCTGCGGCAGCCCATGCCGCGCGTTGCCCGGATCGGCGGCGCGGCCGGCTTCGCCGGCCTGCCCGCGCGCCAGCGCGTCTTCAAGCGCGGCCACCCGACGCTTCAGCGAGGCCACCGATACCAGTGCCATGACCAGCAGCACCGGCACCGCCAGCACCACCGCCAGCAGCAGCAACCCCAACAACACGATCTCGTCGTCCATTCGCCGTCCCTGTCACCGGAAGGTGCCACGCCACCTTCATCCACGCCCCGTCGAAACGCAAGCCGCGCAACCGCCCCGACGGCGCCCTGCGCCCTGCCGCATCCGCGCCGCCGCAGGCAAAAAGAAGGGCGCCCGCGGCGCCCTTCCTTCATATCCCCGCGGTGCGGATCAGGCCGCGACCACGCGCACCATTTCCAGGCACTTGTTGGAGTAGCCCCACTCGTTGTCGTACCAGCTGACCAGCTTGACGAAGGTGGAGTCCAGCGCGATGCCGGCTTCGGCGTCGAACACCGAGGTGTGGGTCTCGCCGCGGAAATCGGTGGCCACGACCTTGTCCTCGGTGTAGCCCAGCACGCCCTTCAGCGGGCCCTCGCTCTGGGCCTTCACTTCGGCGCAGATCTCGGCATAGGTGGCCGGCTTCTCCAGTTCGACGGTCAGGTCGACCACCGACACGTCCGAGGTCGGCACGCGGAAGCTCATGCCGGTGAGCTTCTTGTTGAGTTCCGGGATCACCACGCCCACGGCCTTGGCCGCGCCGGTGGACGACGGGATGATGTTCTCGAGGATGCCGCGGCCGCCGCGCCAGTCCTTGTTGGACGGGCCGTCGACGGTCTTCTGGGTGGCGGTGGCGGCGTGCACGGTGGTCATCAGGCCACGCTTGATGCCCCACTTGTCGTTGATGACCTTGGCCAGCGGCGCCAGGCAGTTGGTGGTGCACGAGGCGTTGGAGATGATCACCTGGCCGGCATAGGTCCTGTCGTTGACGCCGAACACGAACATCGGCGTGTCGTCCTTGGACGGCGCCGACATGATCACCTTCCTGGCGCCGGCATCGATGTGCTTCTGCGCCGCTTCCTTGGTCAGGAACAGGCCGGTGGACTCGATCACCACGTCGACGCCCGCCTCGTCCCACTTCAGGTTGGCCGGGTCGCGCTCCTGGGTCAGGCGGATCTTCTTGCCGTTGACCAGCAGGTGGCCGCCCTCGATGGCGACATCGGCCTTGAAGCGGCCGTGCACGGAGTCGTACTTGAGCATGTAGGCCAGGTAATCCGGCTCCAGCAGATCGTTGATGGCCACGACTTCGATGTCGTTGCCGAAGTTCAACACTGCCGAGCGCAGCACGTTGCGCCCGATGCGACCGAAACCGTTGATGCCGACCTTGATTGCCATGTTCACGAACTCCTGCGGCCGCAGACCGCTGCGGCGGGGGTGGAAAGGGGGCTCATTGTAGCAGCCGGGCCCAGCCCGCTGGCCGTGGCGGCCCCGGCGCGGATCGGCGACGGAGCGTGGCCCGCCAGCGCCCGGATCGTGAACGCGCCATGAGCGCGGACGCCGGTTTGATCCGGATCAAGGCAGGCGTCCGCCGCCACGCGGAGACTTGCGCCATCCTCACCAAGCAATGGAAACGCACCATGCGCAAGACCCCCGCCCTGCTGCTGTCCGGCCTCGCCGCCGCCCTGGTCCTGTCCGCCGCTCCCGCCATGGCGCAGTCCAAGGGTGACTGGACCCTGGGCGTCGGCGTCCACAACGTCGATCCGAAGTCCAGCGCCGGCGACCTCAACGGTTCGGCCCTGGGCCTGGGCGCCCTGCCGACCAAGGTGGACAGCAGCGTGCGTCCGACCGTGACGTTCGAATACTTCGTCGCCAACAACGTGGGCGTGGAAGTGCTGGCCGCACTGCCGTTCCAGCACGACGTCAGCATCGACGGCGTGGGCACGGTGGGCCGCACCAAGCAGCTGCCGCCGGTGGTCTCGCTGCAGTACCACTTCGCCAACAGCAGCAAGGTCACCCCGTTCGTCGGCCTGGGCGTGAACTACACCAAGTTCTTCAGCACCGACAGCAAGGGCGCGCTGGCCGGCACCCGCCTGAAGCTGGAAGACTCGTGGGGCCTGGCCGCGCATGCCGGCCTGGACTTCGCGCTGACCAAGAAGGACGCGCTGCGCGTGGACCTGCGCTGGGCCGACATCGACACCAAGGTCAAGGTCAACGGCAACAAGCTGGGCACCGCCAACATCGACCCGCTGGTGTACGGCGTGGCCTACGTCCGCTCGTTCTGATCCCACCCTCCCCCGGTACCGAGGGGGAAGGGCGTTTCCCAGGGCCTGTTCATGACCCGCCGCGAGCCAAGCGCGGTGGGGTCGTGGACAGGCCCGCCACTTTCGGCACACGGCACCCGCCACCGCGCCGCTAGAATGCGGCGATGAAAATCCGCGTCCGCACCCCCCTGCTTTTCTCCGGCGTCGTCCTGGCCGCCTGCTCCCTGGTCTCCACACCCGCCTTCGCCTGGGGCGCGCAGGGCCACCGCCTGGTCGCGCGCATCGCCGAAACCCGGCTGGACCCCGCCGCGGCAGCGGAAGTGCAGCGCCTGCTCGCCACCGAGCCCGGCGCCACCCTGGCCAGCATCGCACCGTGGGCCGACCAGCTGCGCGCCGGGGACCCGGACCTGGGCAAGCGCTCGGCCGGCTGGCACTACATCAACATGGCCGAGGACGGCTGCACCTACGATCCGCCGAAACACTGCCGCGACGGCGACTGCGTGGTCGAGGCACTGAAGGCACAGAGCGCGCGCCTGGCCGACCGCAGCCTCTCCGACAGCGAGCGCCTGCAGGCACTCAAATTCGTCGTGCACCTGGCCGGCGACCTGCATCAGCCCATGCACGCCGGCTACGGCCATGACAAGGGCGGCAACACCTACCAGCTGCAGTTCAACGAGCGTGGCACCAACCTGCACTCGCTGTGGGACAGCGGCATGTTCTACGCCCTCCAACTGGACGACGACCACTACCTGCAGCGCCTGCAGGCGCTGCCCGCTCCGGCGGGCATCACCGCGCCGCAACTGCAGCGCGATGCCTCGCTGTGGGCCGAACAGAGCTGCCGCATCGCCACCCGCGAGGGCGTGTATCCGGCCAACCGCAAGGTCGGCCAGGCCTACGCCGACACCTGGCGGCCGGTGGCCGAAGCGCAGCTGCGCCTGGCCGGCGAACGGCTGGCGGCGCTGTTGAACGCACTGCTGGATACCGCGCAGACGCCGCGCTGACCCCGCGGCAGCGGACGCCGCCCGGCGGATGCCCTGCCGCTGGCGCATGGCCGGGCACTGCCCCCGCCGCGACGGGTTGCCGTAGCGCGCCGCTCAACGCGGCGCATTGCCGACCCGCACGCGTGCCTGCCCCTGCACGATCTCGAAGGTGAAGGCGTAGGGCAGCGTCACCGGCACCTCCTCCACCTGCGTGGCACCGCTGCAGTCATCCGGCGCCACCGGTGCGGCACCGGCGGCGAAACGGCAGATCGCCGCGGGCGCGAAGCGCCATTGCCGCACGGCGTCGTCCGCGGCCTGCAGCAGATGCCCGTTGCCGGCGTCATTGCCGGCGCCGCACTGGCTGTGGCCCAGCAGCGGGAAGCTGCGCTGCACCCCGCCCTGCGCATCGACCACGACATTCAGGCAGACCGTCACCGGCGGCAGCGATTGCCGGCCCTGCAGCGGCGGCAGTTCCGGCGGCGGCGCATGCACCGGCCGGGGCATGCGGAAGACTTCACGCCCGGACAGCATGTAGGGCTGCACGTCCCCGGCCTGCCCACCCGCCGACTCCGGCAGCAGCAGGCGCTGGCCGATGGTGTAGCTGCTGTCCGCCACGTCTTCGGTGACGGCCGGTCGCGTCGCGCAACCGGCCAGGGCCAGCAGCAGGCACATCGCGCCGCGCACAGCCCCCCGCATCACGATGCGCCGTCCGCGCCGGGGGCGGTCGTCGCGTCCATCTCGAAACGCACCGGCACGCGCACCTTGCCGGCGACCGCCCTGCCGTCCTTGAAAGCCGGAACGAAGGTCCATGCGCGGGCCGCTTCCATGGCCGCTTCATCCAGGTCGGCATGCCCCGAACTGCGGTCGAGCATGATGCCCGCAGCCGTGCCATCGGCAGCCACCTCGACCAGCAGCACCACCTCGCCGGTGTTCATGCTCGGTGGATAGCGCGGCGGCTGCATGCTGGCGAATCCCGCCGTGCGCGCCGGCGCGTCCGCCGGCGCGGAAAGACCGGCTGCGGGGCCGGGGTCCCTGCCGAGGTCGGTGACGACCGCCTCCATCCGGAACGATGAACCGCCGTCCTTCGCGCGGGCATGCATGGCGGCCGTGCCGTCGTCGATCGCCACCACCAGCCGCGGCGCCGCGATGATCCTGTCGCCTTCGCGGAGGGTGCCGGACAACGCGACACGCGCCGTGTCCAGCGTGTCGACCTTGAACTGCCCCTCCCACCTGCGGCCGGCCGGCGTGTCCATCGAGAATGCGAACGGCTTGCCCGCCTGCTCGCGCACCTCGAAGTCGCGGGCCTGGCCGTCCACGTCCAACCGCAGCTTCACGCTGTAATAGGCAGCGCCGGTGGCGACGGCCCGCACCTGCGCCGGCTGCGCGGCCCACGCCGCATAGCCCAGGCCCGATGACAATCCCACCGCCAACAGCACCATCGCCAACCACTGCTTCTTGCCGGGCACGGGATGCTTCAACATGGCGATACGCTCCTTCAGCGGATGCGGGTCCCGCCAGTGGCAGCCCACCGGCAACGGCGACAGCGACAGCCCGGTCTTGAGCATGGCGTTGCCATAGCTGCGACGCGCGCCATCGCTGCGGGCGATGACGCGCTCGTCGCAGGAGAATTCCTGGTCCTCGCGGCAGCGGCGCAGCGCCAGCGGCACGAGCGGGTTGAACCAGTACAGGCACTGCATGGCCGCCAGCAGCGCGTTGACGACGATGTCGCCCCGGTGCAGGTGCACCCGTTCGTGCATCAGCACCAGCCGGCGCTCGGGCGCGGTGTAACGCTGTTCGAAGTCCACCGGCAACACGATGCGCGGCCGCCACAGGCCGACCACGGCCGGCAGCCCGGCCATGCCCTGCGCCTGCCAGATGCCGTCGTCGCGGCGCTGCAGCGCTCCCAGCCCACGGACGAAACGCCGCTGCTGGCGCAGCAACCCCGCCATCGCCAGCAGCACGCCCGCCAGCCAGGCCGCGCCCAGCGCCCAGGTCCACGGCAGCATCGGCGTGGCCTGCCCGAGGACGGCGCTGGTGGCAGGCAGCACCGCGCCGATGGCGTGCATCGGCAGCACCGCCACCCGCGGCGCCGGCACCAGCACGGCCAGCAGCGTCACCGGCACCGCCAGCCACAGCAGGTAGGCCGCGCTGGCACCCAGCCGGCGTCGCACCACGCCGCGCAGCGCCAGCACCACCGCCATCGCCGCGCTGCTGGCCAGCGTGGTGGCCAGCAAGGCCCGCATCAACTCAAGGCTGGTCATCATCGAGCTCCTCCAGCAGCCTGCGCAGTTCGGCCACGTCGTCGCGGCCCAGCTTCCGGTGCTGGCTGAAGTGCGCCACCAGCGGCGCCACGCGCCCGTCGAACAGGCGCTCGAGCAGGCTGCTGCTTTCCTCGAGCACCCAGGCATCGCGTTGCACCCGCGGCGCATACAGATAGCGCCGCCGCTCCTTCACCGCGCTGATCGCGCCTTTGTTGAGCAGGCGGTTGAGCAGGGTCTTGACGGTGGCTTCGGCCCAGTCGTTGCGCCCGGCGACGCGCGCGATCACGTCCTCGGCCGCGAGCGGGTGCGCCTCCCACAGGACCTCCATCACCACCGCTTCGGCTTCGCTGATCCGGATCATCGTTTACATCCGTAATTTTTAACGATTACACGAGTAATCGAACCACCTGTCAAGCGCGCCGACCACGGCTTCATCACACCGATGCTGTAATGCCGCTTCCCACGAACGATGCGCCTGCCATGCCCCATCACGTGACCGATCCCGATGCCGCCGTGGCGTGGCTGCTGGCCCATGTCGGCGGCCCCCTGCGCATCGCCGCGCCGCTGGCGCTGGGCAAGCCGCACCGCCTGCTCAATGCGCTGTATGCGCGCATCGAGAACGATCCATCGCATCCGCTGCAGCTCTACACCGCGCTCTCGCTCGATCCGCCCGATGCCGCCGGCGACGGATTGCAGGCGCGCTTCCTGGGGCCGTTCGTCGAGCGCCATTTCGGCGCGGATTTCCCGCGCCTGGCCTACGCCAAGGCGATCGCGCGCGATGCCCTGCCGGCGCATGTGCAGGTGGAGGAGTTCTACATGCAGTCCGGGGCGCTGCTGCGCTCGGCGCAGGCGCAACGCGCCTATAGCAGCCTCAACTACACCCACGTCGCCGATGCGCTGGCGCAGCGCGCGCCGCATGCCATCGTGCAGAAAGTGGCCAGCCGCGAAGGCAGTACGCGGCTGTCGCTGTCATGCAACAACGATCTCACCCAGGACACGATCGACGCCGTCATCGCTCGCGGGCTGCCACGCCCGCTGCTGATCGCCGAGATCGACCCGCAACTGCCCTGGCTGGGCGGCAGCGCCACGGTCGAGGCCGGGTTCTTCGACCTGGTGCTGACCCCGCCCGGCCCGTATCCGAAACTGTTCGGCCTGCCGCGGCAACCGGTAAGCGATGCCGACTACGCCATCGGCCTGTATGCCAGCACCCTGGTGCGCGACGGCGGCACGTTGCAGATCGGCATCGGTGCGCTGGCCGACGCGCTCAGCCATGCGCTGGTCCTGCGCCACACCGACAACGCCCGCTATCGCCGGGTACTGCACGCGCTGGATCCGGCACTGGAGCAGCATCCGCTGGTGCACGCCATCGGTGGGCTGGAGCCGTTCGACAGCGGCCTGTACGGCTGCAGCGAAATGCTCAACGAGGGCTTCCGCAAGCTGGTGCAGAGTGGCGTGATCCGTCGCAAGGTGCATGACGACCTGGCGCTGATGCAACGCCTGGCCAACGGCAGCGCGTACACCGCCGACCATGCGCGGCTGGCCGAGGAGGGCGAGTACCTGCATGGCGCGTTCTATCTTGGCTCGCCTGAATTCTACGACTGGCTGCGGCACCTGCCCGCCGACGAAGGCCGCGCCATCGGCATGCGCCGCATCAGCGAGATCAACCAGTTCCGCAGCGGCGACGAAGCCCTGCAGCGGCTGCAGCGCCGGCAGGCGCGCTTCTTCAATTCCTGCATGATGGCCACCGCGCTCGGCGCGGCGGTATCCGATGGACTGGAGGACGGCCGGGTAGTGTCGGGGGTCGGCGGCCAGTACAACTTCGTGGCGATGGCGCACGCGCTGGCCGATGCCCGCGGCGTGCTGATGTTCCGTGCGCTGCGCGAAGATGCCGGCAAGACGCAGTCCAATGTGCGCTGGAACTATGGCCACACCACCATCCCGCGGCACCTGCGCGATATCTTCATCAACGAATACGGCATCGCCGACCTGCGCGGCATGACCGACGAGGACTGCGTGATCGCGATGGCCGGCATTACCGACGCCGCCTTCCAGGCGCCGCTGCTGCAACAGGCCAGGGCCGCGAAGAAGCTGGCCGGCGACTTCGTGGCGCCGGCACGCTGGCAGCGCAACCGCGCCGGGGTCCTGTCCGCGGCACTGGCACCGTTCCGTCGCGACGGCAGCCTGCCCGACTACCCGCTGGGCAGCGACTTCACCCCGGTCGAGCAGGACCTGCTGCGTGCCCTGGGCTGGTTGAAAGCCAACACCGGCAGTGCCGGCGGCAAGCTGCGTACCGTGCTTGCCGCCCTGCGCCAGGGGTCCGGCGACAACGATGCCATGTACCTGCAGCGCATGCGGCTGGAGCGGGCTGCCGGCCTCAGCGAATGGCTCGACGCGCGCCTGCTGCGGCTGGCGCTGGCGCGCACGGCGCGGACCTGAGCGGCGCCAGCGGGCACGCCCAGGCGACTGACCCGCACCGCGCCGGGCGCCCGTGCTCCACGGACAGCCCGCACACGGACGCCGTCGCCCACCCTCCGGCGCGGGTGCCGGCGCCGATACGCTCGGCCCGCTCTGGATTCTCCGCGTGGACTACTGCCCCGGTGCAGGCTCCCAGAGCTCGACCTTGTTGCCCTCGGGGTCGATGACCCAGCCGAACTTTCCCTGCGCCGAGGTCTCGGTCCTGTCGACGACATCGCAGCCCTCGGCACGGAGCGCGGGAAGAAGCGCATCCAGGTCGGCGACGCGGAAGTTGACCATGAACGACGCGGTGCCCGGCGCCATGTAGTCGGTGTCGGCCGCGAACGGACTCCAGATCGTCATGCCCGGGGCACTGCCCTCGCCTCCCCAGGGAAAGACCGCGCCGTTCCAGCCGCCGACGTCGAGCCCCAGATGGTCGCGGTACCACCCCGCCAGCGCGGCCGGGTCCTTCGCCTTGAAGAAAATGCCGCCGATACCGGTCACGCGCTTCATGCTGGTTCTCCGGGAATGCCGCCCCCGCGGGCAGCTGGCCGGATGCTCGCACGCGCACGGATCGCGGGCCAGCACGGGCCGGCAGGCGCGGACCTCTGATACCTCATCCGTGGCCAGAAAAAAGGCCGGGAAATCCCGGCCTTTTTCCACCACGGAGCGATGCCGCGCGTCAGTTCGCCAGCTGCGCCCGGGCCGCGGCGACCACCGCCTCGGTGGTGATGCCGAAGTGCTGGTACAGCTTGTCGGCCGGTGCCGAGGCGCCGAAGCTGTCCAGGCCGATCACGGCGCCGTCCAGGCCCACGTACTGGCGCCAGAAGCCGGTGACGCCGGCTTCCACCGCCACGCGTGCGCGCACCGCGTGCGGCAGCACCGATTCGCGGTAGCCCGGGTCCTGGCGATCGAACACGTTGGTGGACGGCATCGACACCACGCGGGTCTTGATGCCGGCCGCGTCCAGCTCGGCCTTGGCGGCCATGGCCAGCCCCACTTCCGAGCCGGTACCGATCAGGATCACGTCCGGGGTGCCGGCGGCGTCGGCCAGCACGTAGCCGCCGCGCTCGATCAGCTTGACCTGTTCGGCACTGCGCGCCTGCGGCGCCAGGTTCTGGCGGCTGAAGATCAGGCAGCTCGGGTTGTCCCGGCGCAGGATCGCCGCCTTCCAGCTCACCGCCGACTCGGCGGCGTCGCACGGGCGCCACACGTCGTTGTTGGGGATGTAACGCAGCGAGGCGATGTGCTCGACCGGCTGGTGGGTCGGGCCGTCCTCGCCCAGGCCGATGGAGTCGTGGGTGAACACGTGGATGACGTGCGCCGGGATCAGCGCGCTCATGCGCAGCGCGTTGCGGGCGTAGTCGCTGAACACCAGGAAGGTGGCGTCGAACGGCAGGAAGCCACCGTGCAGGGCCAGGCCGTTGGCGATCGCGCTCATGCCGAACTCGCGCACGCCGTAGTGCACGTAGTTGGCCTGCGGGTCGTCGCCGACCACGCTCTGCGCGCCCTTCCACAGGGTCAGGTTGGAGCCGGCCAGGTCGGCCGAGCCGCCGACGATTTCCGGCAGCAGCGGCGCGAAGGCCTGGATCGCGTTCTGCGAGGCCTTGCGCGAGGCGATGTTCGGCGCCTCGGCCTGCACCTGGGCGATGTAGGCATCGGCGCGGGCGATGAAGTCGGCCGGCAGCTCGCCATGCGAACGGCGGGTCAGTTCCTCGGCCTCGGCCGGGAACTGCGCGGCGTACTTGTCGAACAGCTGCTCCCACTCGGCCTGGCGCAGGGTCCCGGTACCGCCCGCGCGCCAACCGGCGTAGATCTCCTCGGGGATCTCGAACGGGCCGTACGCCCAGCCCAGCGCCTTGCGCGTGGCTTCCAGCTCGTCCTTGCCCAGCGGCGCGCCGTGGCTGGATTCCTGGCCAGCCTTGTTCGGCGAACCGAACCCGATGGTGGTCTTGCAGCAGATCAGGGTCGGCCTGTCGAACTGCGACAGCGCCGCGTCGATGCCGGCCTTGATGCTCTCCGGATCATGGCCGTCGACGCCACGCACCACGTTCCAGCCGTAGGACTCGAAGCGCGCCGGCGTGTCGTCGGTGAACCAGCCCTCCACTTCACCGTCGATGGAGATGTTGTTGTCGTCCCAGAAGCAGACCAGCTTGCCCAGGCCCCAGGTGCCGGCCAGCGAGGCGGCTTCGTGCGAGATGCCTTCCATCAGGCAGCCGTCGCCCATGAACACCCAGGTGCGGTGGTCGACGACCTCGAACTCGGGACGGTTGTAGCGCTGCGCCAGCAGCTTTTCGGCCAGCGCGAAGCCCACGGCATTGGCGAAGCCCTGGCCGAGCGGGCCGGTGGTGGTTTCCACGCCCGGGGTTTCATGGCGCTCCGGGTGGCCGGCAGTCCTGCTGCCCAGCTGGCGGAAGGCCTTGAGCTGCTCGATCGGCAGGTCGTAGCCGCTCAGGTGCAGCAGCGCGTACTGCAGCATCGAGCCGTGGCCGTTGGACAGCACGAAGCGGTCGCGGTTGAACCACTTCGGGTTGTTCGGATTGTGCCGGAGGTAGTCGTTCCAGAGCACTTCGGCGATGTCGGCCATGCCCATCGGCATGCCGGGGTGGCCGGAGTTGGCGGCTTGCACCGCATCGGCGGCGAGGAAACGGATGGCGTTCGCCAACTGGCGGCGGGTGGGCTGCGTCATGGTTCGTCGGGTCGGGAGGCTCCCGCGGAGCTGCGGGCGGCCTATTGTCCCACAGAGCACCGGGCAGGTCAGGCCGGCGGCGGCACGACGCAGGGCATGCGCAAGGCCTGGCGGCATGCCGCCACCGGCGGCGGGCGCCGGCTTCCAGCGGGCGGGAAAAACGCGAAGGCCGCCCTTGGGCGGCCCTCGTGGTATCGGTTTCGCCGGTGGCTCAGTGGTGGCCGGCGTTGTCCGCCACTTCCGGCACTTCTTCGTCGGTCACGCCGCTGCGGTGCGAGACCACCACCGCGGTGGCGAGGTCGCCGGTGACATTGAGCGAGGTGCGGCACATGTCCAGGAACGTATTGACGCCCAGGATGATGCCGATGCCCTCGGGCTTGATGCCGATGATGCCGCAGATCATCGCGATCACCGGCAGCGAACCGGACGGGATGCCGGCGGTGCCGATGCCGCCCAGGATGCACAGCAGCAGCACCATCAGCTGCTGCGGCAAGCCCAGGTCCAGGCCGTAGACCTGCGCCAGGAACAGCACGGTGATGCCCTCGAACAGCGCGGTGCCATGGTGGTTGGCCGAGGCACCGACGGTCAGCACGAAGCGCGAGACCTTGCGCGGCAGCTTCAGGTTCTCCTCGGCCACGCGCAGGGTCACCGGCAGGGTGGCCGACGAGGAAGCGGTGGCGAAGGCCGTCAGCGTGGCCTCCTGGGTACCGCGGAAGAAGGTGCGGGCCGACATGCCGCCCAGCAGCCGCACCCACAGCGGCAGCACGATGAAGCCGTGGATGGCGATCGCCAGCAGCACGGTCACCACGAACCACATCAGGCTCTGGATCACGTCCCAGCCCAGCCGGGCGGTCAGGTTGAACATGAAGGCCGCCACCGCGAACGGCGCCAGCTTGATGAACATGCCGATCAGGTGCATGCACACCTCGAACAGGCCCTGTACCGCGTTCTTGAACGCGGTGGTGCCCGCGGTCGGCTTCATCACCAGGCCGATGCCGATCATCAGCGCGAAGAACACGATGCCCAGCTTCTTGCTGTCGTCGCCCATCGCGTTGACGATGTTGTGCGGCACGATGTTGACCAGCAGGTCCATCAGCCGCAGTTCGTTGCCCTTGCTGACGATCTCGCCGGTCTTGGCGCTGCTCATGGCCTGCTCGACCAGGGCCGGCTCCATGTGCGTGCCGGGCTGCAGCAGGTTGACGCACAGCAGGCCGATGCCGACCGCCAGCGCGGTCACCACCGCGGTGTAGTTCAGTGTCTTCCAGCCCAGCCGGCCCAGCGAGGCGATGTCGCCCAGCTCGGCCACGCCCAGCACCAGCGCCGAGAACATCAGCGGCACCACCAGCATGAACAGCAGGTTGAGGAAGATCTGGCCGAACGGCTGGGTGACATAGTCGATGGTGGTATTCACCCATGCCGCGTCGGCGGAGGTGGCGTGCGCCACCAGGCCCACGATCGTGCCCAGCATGAACCCCAGGAGCACCTTGATGTGCAACGGCATGGAGGGCTTCCTTGACGCGTGGGCGTGGGGCATGCGGCAGTACTCGCGGGCGAAAGATCGCGTAGCTTAACAAAAGCTGCACGCCGTCCAACCGTGCCATATGGCCCGGTTTCGCGGTGCCCCGGGACCCGCTTCCGCGGCGCCGATGCGGAGCGCCCCGGGGCGGTTCCCGCCGACCCGTGCGGCGCTCGGCCGGCGCCCGCGCGGCCGCAGCGATCAGCCCTGTCCGCGCCCGGGATAGAGCGGCGGCAGCGGCGCCTCCGGTTCCCGCGCCTGCCCCCGCCATTCGGGTCCGTTGGCGAACGCAGCGCGCAGCGCGGCGCGCGCCGCCGGCCCGCTGCCAGCGGCCCAGCGGGCACGGCGCAACGCTTCCAGCGCCTCGCGCTGTGCGGTGCTGCCCAGGCGTGCGGCCAGCGCATCCAGATCGGCAACCGGCGGCCGGGCCATGCCGCGCAGCGCCTGCTCGACGTCGTCAAGGTCACCGCTGTCCAGCGCGCGCCTGAGGTCGGCCAGCGAATGCGTGGCCGTGCCCGGGACGGCCTCCGCCACCGAGGCGCCCCGGGCGGATGCCGACGGCCGCCGGGCCAACGCCCACACCAGGGTGGCCAGCCACAGCAGGGCGAATCCCGCCGCCAGCAGTGGCCACAGCCGCTGCGGCAGGTGCCCGGCACCCGGCAGCGCGATCGCACCATCGGCCTGCGTCGCCGGGGCCGCCGCCGAAGCGGCGGATGCGGCCGGCACGGGCGCCGGCACCGCGCTCCCCGGCGCCACCACCAGGCTCAGCTCGGGCAGCGTGGCGGTCCTGGCGTCGGCCGCGCCCACGTCCCACCAGCGCAGGCCGATACCCGGCAACACCAGGGTGCCGGGCCGCTGCGGCACGATGGAATAGCGGCGGGTCAGCTTCAGCCGGGGGCCGGCGCCATCGAAGCGCTCGTCGTACTGTGCGGGCTCGGCGAATACCTGCGCGGCATCGCCGGCTGCCGGCAGCGGCAGGTCGGGGAACTGCGCGCGCGTCGCGCCGACGGCGATGGCCTCCACCTCCAGCGTCAACGCCTCGCCGACCCGCGCCGACTGCGGCGCGGCGGTGTAGCGCAGGCGCAGGTCCTTCAGCGGCAGCCACGGCTGCGGTGCGGCATCGGGCACCGCGCGCACCTGCAGGGTCTGGTCCGGCGCACGGGCACTGAGCGTGCCGCCCCCGCGCCCGAGGAGATCGTCGAACAGGCCCCCGGCCCCACGGCCGCTGAAACGCGCACCTTCCAGCTGCAGCGGACCGCTGCGCTCGGGGATCAGCAGGAAGCGGCGCTCGACCACGTTGTAGCGGCGGCCGCCAACCTCGCGCGCGGACGTGCGGTCCTCGCCCACCCGCTGCAGCGAGGCCGACGCCGGTGTCGCCAGGTCGAGCTCGCCGGACGCCAGTTGGGTCGCGAAATAGAGCCGCACCACCACGCCCACGCTCTGCTGCACGTAGGGCTGCGGGTCGTCGACCTCGGTTTCGACGAACGCCAGCGCATCGCCGCCGCTGGCCACCGGCGCGGGATCGACCACCAGTTGCAGCGGCCGGGTCTGCACCGTGCCGACGCGCAATGCCGGCACCTGCAGCACCCCGCTGCGGCGCGGCGTGAGCACGACGCCGAACAGGGCGGTGTTGCTGATGCTGCCGTTGACCATGCGCGTCTGCCGCCCGCTGGTGCGCCCGGCCAGGCTGAAATCGGCCTGCAACGGTGCGTAGTCCGGCGCCGCACCGGCCTGGTCGGTCTCGATGTTGAGGGTGACCACGTCGCCCTCGCCGATACGGTCGCGGTCCAGCCACGCCCGCGTCTGCGCCTGCACGCCGGCGACGCAGGCCAGCCATGCCAGCAGCCACACACCCATCAGTACGCTTCGCCGCTTCATCGACCTTCCTGCCTGCGCCGCTCGTACTCGAGCTGGAACTTCGCCTTCAACAGATCCCCCGGTTCGTCGGGCACCCGTTGCATCCACGCTTCGATCGCCTGCCGACGCTCGCGCTCCTGCGGGCTCATCGACACCTGCGCGGCGCGCTCGCCGGCGGCGCGTTCGGCAGGCTGGCGCGCCCGCAGCGCCTCGGCCATGCGGGCGCGCTGGGCCTGGTCGGCCTGGCGCTGGTCCCGTGCATTTTCCGTTTCGGGCGCCTGCTGCCGCGCCGCCGCCGATGACGGCTGCCCATCCTGCGGTTGCGATCGCGCCTGCGGCCGGTCCTGCGAGCGGGACTGCCCCTGCGGCGATGCGCCCTGGCCCGGGGCGGCCTGCCCCTGGCCCTGCGGTTGCCCGCCGGACGCGTCCTTGCCCTGGCGCGCATCGGGCCGGTCCTGGCCGCCACCCTGCTGCCCCGGCGGCGGCCTGCGCCTGCGCGCGGCATCGACCGCGGCGCGGTTGGCCTTCGCATCGGCCATGTCCGGCCGCTGTCGCAACGCGCGGTCGTAGGCCTCGATCGCCTGGTCGTAACGGCCCTGCCGCGCCAGTGCGTTGCCCAGGTTGTACCAGCCCTGTTCGGTGTCGATGCCCTCGAAGCGGCGCTGCGCCTGCGCGAAGTCGCCCTTGCGGTAAGCCTCCACGCCCTCGGCCAGGCGCTGGTGCTCGCGCTGGTCGGCGCGCTGCCACCAGCCGCCGCTTTCCGACGCATGCGACGGCTGCGCCAGCGGCAGGCACGCGCACAGCAGCAGTGCGGCAAGCACCTGCCGGCGCCGCCGGAACGCCAGCAGCGCGACCAGCATCAGCGGCGGCAGCAGCCAGTAGCCCTCGTCCTGCCAGCTCGTATCGGTGCGACCCGGGCGGTCGCCCGCAGCGGCCGACGGCTGCAACAGCTCAAGCGACTGCAGGTCGGCGTCGGTCGCCGACATCCGCGCGTAGCGGCCGCCGCCGGCGACGGCCAGCGCGCGCAGCGAGGCTTCGTCCAGCCGGGCATGGCCGATGCGGCCTTCGCGGTCGCGATAGGCGGCACCCGGCGGCGTTCCCAGCCCCAGCGCCGAGACCCGGTAGCCGGCCGCGCGCAGGCGCACGGCTTCGGCATCGGCCTGGGCATCGGCCTGGTCGCTGACCAGCAGGATCACGCCCGCACGCGCGCCGGCCTGGCGCAGCAGCTCGCCGGCCCATCGCAATGCGCCGCCGGGGCGCTGCCCGTCCACCGGCATGACCTCCGGCGCCAGCGCGTCCAGGAACAGCGCGACATTGGCGGCGTCGTCGGTCAACGGCGCCACGGTGAACGCTTCGTCGGCATAGGCGACCAGCGCCACCTCGCCACCGCGGCGCTCGCGCAGCAGCATCGCCAGCTTGGCGCGCACCTGCAGCAGCCGGCTCGGCGGCAGGTCCGCCGCGGCCGTCCGGCTGGACAGGTCCAGCACCACGACCAGCGGGGTCTTCGATTCCCACAACGGCTGCTCGACCTGGCGCCAGCTCGGCCCGGCCAGGGCCAACACCGCCAGCAGCAGGCCGGCAAGCAGGGCCAATCCGCCGCCGATGCCGCGCCGGCCACGCCCCACCAGCAGGTGCGGCAACAGGTGCGGATCCACCGCGTCGCGCCAGTCGCCACCACGCCGGCGCCGGTAACCTGCACCGAGCAACGCGACCGGCAGCAGCAACAGCGCCCACAACCAATCGGGGCGGACGAAATGCAGGGTGTCCCAGAACGCGCTCATGGCCGTCCCCGCGGCCACGCCAGCGCCAGCACGCCCAGCAGCAGGGCTGCCGCCAGCGGCCACGCATACCGTTCCAGGCGTGGGCGCAGCGCCGGCCCGGCGCTGCGTACCGGCTCCAGGCGATCCAGCTCGGCATAGATGTCGACCAGTTCGCCGGTATCGCGCGCCCGGAAGAAGCGGCCGCCGGTTTCCCGCGCGATGCGCGCCAGCGTGTCCTCGTCGATCGGGTCCTCGGCTCCGGGAAGCTGCATGCCGAACAGCGAGAAACCGCCGGTGCCGCCGAAGGCGATGGTATACACCCGCACGCCCTCGGCCTTGGCCAGCTCGGCCGCCTTCAGCGGATCGAGCACACCGGCGGTGTTGACGCCGTCGGTGAGCAGGATCAGCACGCGCTGGCCTTCGGGCTGCGCACGCAGGCGCTTGACCGCCAGCGCGATGGCGTCGCCCAGCGCGGTCTCGCGCCCGGCCAGCCCGACCACGCTGTCGCGCAGTTGTTCGCGCACGCTGGCGCGGTCGCGGGTCAACGGGGTGAGCGCATAGGCCCGCTGGCCGAACACCAGCAGGCCGATGCTGTCGCCCTCGCGGCGGTCGAGGAAGTCGGCCAGCACCGCCTTGGCGGCGGTGAGCCGGTCCACCACGCGGCCGCCGAGCTGCATGTCGCCCTCGCCCATGCTGCCGGACAGATCCACGGCCAGCATCATCTGCCGCGCCTCGCGCGGCGGTTCGACCGCGTCGCCCAGTTGCTGCGGCCGCGCAGCCGCGGCGCACAGGCACGACCAGGCCAGCCACAGCAACAGCGTGCGCGGCGAAGGCATGCGCCGGCGGTGCGGCGTCGCCTGCAACCGGGCCGGCTCCCATGGCACCCGCAGCGCCGGGCCGTTGCCCACGGGCAGCGGCCACAACCGCATCAGCAGCGGCACCGGCAGGGCCAGCCACAGCCAGGGCCAGGCGAATTCCGGCAGGCCGCCCAGCAGCACGTGCAGGCGTTCGATCACCGCCGTCGCTCCATCAGACCGATGAAGCGACCGCGCGCCAGCGCACACGCGCGGGCCGCGTGCGCCTCGTCGACCGCGCGGCGGAAACCGCCATCGAGCAGCATGCGTCCATCGCCGGTACTGAAATCGTGCCCATGACCACCATCGAGGAACTGCAGCCAGGCCTCGCCCTGCAGCAGCGCCGCGTCCGGGTCGCTGCGGCGGGCCGCGCGTCGCAGCAGCTCCGAGGCCATGCCCAGGCGTGCAGCCGCGCCGGGCGCCGCCGCCAGCGCCCCATCGAACAGCGATTGCCAGCGCCGCCGCCGGCGCCGGCGGCGCAGCCGCAGCGCCACGAGCACGCCAAGCCCGAGCAGCAATGCGCCGGACAGCAGCCACCAGCCCGGCGCTGGCGGCCACCCGCCGGGAGCCGCCGGCAGGTGCACGTCGCGCAGCGGCAGCGTGGTGGCGTTCATCGCCCAGCCCCCGTCGTGGCGGGCCCCAGCCAGGCGTCGCTGGCGTCGTCCGATGCCAGTACCTGTACCTGGATCCTGCGACCGGGCAATGACCGGCATACCGCTTCCACCGGGCCGACGAACGCCGCATGCCACGCATCGCGCACCGCAGTGGCGGCCAGGTCCAGCTCCATGCGCCCGCCCGGCGACACCACCGGCAACAGGCAGCGGGGGGGCTGCATCTCCAGCGGATCGACCAGCAGCAACAGGCGCACGTCCACATGCATCGACAACGCCGACCAGGTGGCCGGCGCCACGGCCAGGGCACTGCCCGGATCCGCCAGCACCAGCGCCCGTGCCCCCGGATGCAGCAGGCGCGCCGCGCGCTCCAGCGCCGCCTGCAGGCCCATGCCATCGGCCGTGGGCGCGCCGTACCAGCGCACCAGGGCATCGAGTACGCGCAGCACGCCGCGCATGCCGCCCGCCGGTGGCACCAGCCCGTCGGCCCGGCCACCGCACAGGGCCGCCACGCGGTCGCCGTCGTGCAATGCCGACCAGGCCGCGATCGCGCCGGCACGCGCGGCCTGCACCGACTTGAACCGTGCACGGGTGCCGAAATACAGGGCTGGCGCGGTATCGGCCACCAGCAGGGTCAGCCGTTCACGCTCGGCCTGGAAGGTCTTGGTGTGGGTGAAGCCGGTGCGCGCGCTGAGTTTCCAGTCGATGTGCCGGGCGTCGTCGCCGGCCACGTACTCGCGCGACTCGGCGTACTCCATGCCGCGGCCGCGCTGCGCGGAGGTCGCCCGCGCGGATGCGCCGCGTCGCCCGCGGCGCGGGCCGCGCACCGGCGTCGCCGCACGCCGCAGCGCGATCAGCTCGGCCAGCGAGGGGACGATGCCGTCGGCAGCCGGACGTGGCGCCGCACCATGGGAAGAGATGTCGCCGGGCATTGCCATCGTCCGCTGCGCGTGGCCACGTCCCGGCCGCGTCACGGCAACGGCACGCGGTCGAGCAGTGCCGCGACCAGGCGTTCGCCGTCCCAGCCCTCGGCCGCCGCTTCGTAGCTGGGCAGCACCCGGTGCCGCAACACGTCAGGCGCGACCGCACGCACGTCGTCCGGGGTCACGTAGTCGCGCCCGGCCAGCCACGCTCTGGCCCGCGCGCAGCGCTCCAGGGCAATGGATCCGCGCGGACTGGCGCCCCAGGCGATGCGGCGCGCCAGCGGGGCGTCGTAGGCCGATGCATCGCGCGAGGCCAGCACCAGCTCGACCAGATAGCGCTCCAGCTGCGGCGCCATGTGCAGCTCCAGGACCGCCCGTCGTGCCTGTTCCACCTGCTCCAGCGAGAGTTTCTGTACCGGCACGGACACCGCATCCATCTCGCGCAACGCACGCTCGCGGGCCAGCCGCAGGATGTCGACCTCCGCGGCGGCATCGGGATAGCCGATGCGCACGTGCATCAGAAAGCGGTCCAGTTGCGCCTCGGGCAGCGGGAACGTGCCTTCCTGCTCGATCGGGTTCTGGGTGGCCATGACCAGGAACACCGCCGGCAACGGGTAGGTCGTCCGGCCCACCGTCACCTGGCGCTCGCCCATCGCCTCCAGCAGGGCCGACTGCACCTTGGCCGGCGCGCGGTTGATCTCGTCGGCCAGCAGGATCGGATGGAACACCGGACCCGGCTGGAACTCGAAGCGTCCTTCCTGCGGACGCCAGATGTCGGTGCCGGTCAGGTCGGCCGGCAGCAGATCGGGCGTGAACTGGATGCGCGCGAAGCTGGCGTCGATGCGCGCGGCCAGCGCGCGGATCGCCGTGGTCTTGGCCAGCCCGGGTGCGCCCTCCACCAGGAGGTGGCCATCGGCCAGCAGCGCGACCAGCAGGCGCTCGACCAGTACCGACTGGCCGACGATCTCGCCGGCCAGGGCATCTCGCAGGGCGATGAAAGCCGCGTGCAGGCCGTTGTCGACGGTCGGCGGCGGGGGCGTGTGCGGGGTCAGGTTCATAGGCGCAGTTTGACCGATCCCCGCTCAAATGGTTCACCACACGTGCGTTGCCGTGGACCGGAAACGAAGAGGCCGCCTTGCGGCGGCCCCTCGTGACTGTTCCGGATGGACCCGGCTCAGTGCGGCTTGGCGACGCGCAGGATCTTCGGCGTCACGAACACCAGCAGTTCGGCCTTGTCCTTGGCGCGGCCGCGCTTCTTGAACAGATTGCCCAGGAACGGCACATCGCCCAGGAACGGCACCTTGGCCACGCTGCTGCGGTCGTTGAACTCGTATACGCCACCGATCACCACGGTCTGGCCATCGTCCACCAGTACCGCGGTATTGATCTCGCGGCGGTTGATGATCGGCACGGTGCCGAAATCGGTCACTTCCAGCATCCGGTCGACTTCGTCCTTCTTCACGTTCATGTTGAGGAAGACGCGGTTGTCCTGGGTGATGGTCGGGGTGACCTTCAGCTCCAGCAGCACTTCCTTGAACTGCACGTTGGCCGTCGGCGCGCCGCCGGCGCCACCGCCGCCGGAGATCGTGACGTAACCGATTTCCTTGCCCTGCTTGATCACGCCTTCGCGCTGGTTGGCGGTGACGATGCGCGGATTGGAAACCACCTCGCCGCGCCCTTCCTCCTGCATCGCCGACAGCTCGACATCCAGGGAGAAATTGGCGCCCAGCAGGGTGTAGGCGATCGCGCCCGCCGGGCTCTCCGTATAGGTCTTCGCCGGCAGGTTCACGTTCAGCCCCTGGTTCGTGACGATGCCGTTGTTGATGATGCTGCTGTTGCCATCCAGCGAGCCACCGATGGCCTGGGTGCGGTCACCGATGCGACGGCCCTGGATACCGAACTTGGCGCCAAGGTCACGCGCGAAGGTGTCCGAAGCGATGACGATGCGCCCTTCGATCAGCACCTGGTCGACCGGCCGGTCGATCACCGCGATCAGTTCGCGCATCTGCGCGATCTTCTTCGGGATGTCGCTGATCATCAGCGTGTTGGTGCGCTCGTCGGCCACGATCATGCCGCGCTTGGACAGGAAGCCGTTCTCGCGCTGCGAGCCGCCCCCGGTGCCACCACCGCCGGCACCGGCGTTGCCGATGCCCTTGGCTTCGGTCAGGGCTTTGAAGATCGCTTCGGCGCTGTGGTAGTTGATCTGGATGTAATCGGTGGCCAGGTTCTCGCGCTCTTCGATCGCGATGCGGGCGTCTTCCTTGTCCTGCTCGAACTTGGCCAGCTCGGGTTGCGGCGCGACCCAGATCACCCCGCCATCGCGGCGCTTGTCCAGGCCCTTGGCGCGCAGGACGATGTCCAGCGCCTGGTCCCACGGCACATTGACCAGGCGCAGGGTCACGTTGCCCTGCACGGTATCGGACGCGACCACGTTGAGGTTGGATTCCTCGGCGATCAGCTGCAGTACGGTGCGCACCGGCACGTCCTGGAAATTGAACGTCACCGGGCGCCCGCTGTAGCCGCGCGCGGCCACCGTGGCCGCGGCCTGCGCCACGGTCTGGGCGGTCACCGCGCCGGTGGCGGAGGCTTCCTGGCGGGGCGAGATTTCCACCACGTACTCGTTGCCGGACTGGTAGGCCAGCGACTCGAACGCCCCCTGGGTGCTGAGCACCAGCTGCGAGCCACGGCCCGACGGCCGCGCGTCGATGCGCTGCACCGGCGTGGCGAAATCCACCACGTTCAGCGGACGCTGCAGTTCGGCCGGCAGGGTCGCATTGCCCATGTCGACCACGACGCTGTTGCCCTGGGTCCTCAGGTCCGGGCTGGCGCCCTGGCCGTCGAACTGCAGGATCAGGCGGCCGGCGCCGTCGTCCCCGCGCTTGAAGTCGACCTTGGTGACCGCGACGGTCGCCGCAGGCTGCGCGGCGACCGGCGGAGCGACGTCAGCGGCGAAGGCCACCAACGGAGAGCCGCAGGCCAGTGCCAGCGCAACTCCCAGTGCGCGGGCATGGACCATCGCATGGCGCCGGGCGGGACGCAGGCTCAGGGCTTTGGAAAAAGTCATCGTGCTATCCCCAATAATCATTCATCGATCGTCAAGCGCCAGCGAGGCCGGGCGTTCCAGCCAGCCGCCAGCACCATCGGGCACCAGTTCAATCAGCTCAATGCCGTCCTCGCGCACACCGGTGACGCGGCCATCGCTCTGCCCCAGGTACACCCCCGGACGGACGCGGTAGGTCACCTTGTCCGGCCCCATCACCAGCGCGACCATGGCGGCGCCTTTGCCGATCGTCCCGACCATGTCCAGGCTGTCGAGCGGGAAGGCCTCCAGCGGCTCCTTGCGCCGGTTCGGGTCCGGTCGCAGGGCGCTGTTGCCGTCCGCACTGGCCCAGGCATCGCTGAACGGATCGCGCAGCCCCTGGGCCGAGTACTCGAAGGTCTCGAACTGCTGCATCACCGGCAGCGGATCCAGCGGCGTGGCCGGGCGCGCACGTACGTCAGCCACCCACTTCTCAAGATTGGGCGCATCGCCCGGGGTGCTGGTGATGCCGCGCGAACAACCGGTCGCGGCCACCAGCAGCACCACCGCGCAGAGCGCCCGGATACGGAGGGAACCCTTCATCACTTGCCCCCCTTCTTGCGCGCCGCTTCTTCATCGGCGGCCTTCTTTTCCTGGTCCGCCAGCTCGGTGTCATCCAGGTAGCGGTAGGTCTTGACCGTGCCCGACAGCTCCAGCGCGCCGCTGCGTGCGGAGATGCCGGCCTTGGGATCCTTCGGCTTCAGGTTGATGTCGTGCATGGTCAGGATCACCACGCGCGGCAGCGAGGCCACGCCGCTGACGAAGGCACCGAACTGGTGGTAGCTGCCCACCAGCCGCAGCGCGATCGGCTTCTCGGCGTAGAACTCCTTGACCTGCTCGTCGCCGGGCTTGAACAGTTCGTTGTTCAGTCCGCTGGACAGCGCGGTCTGCGACACGTCGATGATCAGGTCGGGCATCTCGGTCTTGCTGGGCAGCTGGCGCAGCATCTGCTGCAGCACCTGCTCCATCTGCGCGAGCTGCTGCTTGAGCGGCTCGAGGTTGACCGCGCGCTGCTGCTCCTTTTCGAAGCTGGCGCGCAGTTCGACTTCCCTGGCTTCCAGCCCGTCCAGTTCCTCGGCCGTGCCGCGGGTCACCAGCAGGTAGGACAGGCCCAGGATCAGCAATGCCAGCAGCGCGCAGAACACCAGCTTGGGGCCCTGCGGCCAGTTGCCGATGTTGTTGAGGTCCAGATTGTTGAAACTGCTCTTCTTCTGGCTCACGGGCGGGCCTCCTTCTGCGCCGTGTCGGCAGCGGGCGCGGCCGCTGCAGGCGTGGCGGCCGCTGCCGGTGCCGGTGCGGCGGCCGGCGCGGCATCCGCTTCCGCCGTCTGCGCCGCGTTCTCACCCGGTGCCGGCAGCTTCACCTTCAGGGTGAACACGTACGGCAGCGACTTGATGTCCATTGCCGAGTCCGAGGCCTCCTGCGCCTTGGCCTCGATCACCGACAGCTCCGGATTGGACATCCAGCCCGAGCTTTCCAGGTTGCGCATGTAGGTACTGACCCGCGCGTTGGACTGGGTGCGGCCTTCCAGCGTCAGCGTCTCGCCTTCCTGCTTGAGCGCGGTCAGCACCACGCCATCGGGGATGGTGCGCACCAGCGCGTCGAACAGGTGCACCATCTGCGAGCGCTTGCCCTGCAGTTCCTCGATGACCTTCTTGCGGTCGAGCAGGCGCTTCTTCTGGCTGTCGAGCCGGTCGATCTCCTTGTTCTGCTCCTTGACCTTGGCGATCTCGGCCTCGAGGTAGGCATTGCGCTCGTTCTGGCCGCTGACCTGCCCGTCGTAGTAGAAATACAGCAGCAGCGACATCAGCACGCCGGCGACGGCGGCCAGGCCGAGCATGGTGTAGAACTCGCGCTGGCGCTGCTTGCGCCGTTCGGCGCGCCATGGCAATAGATTGATGCGTGCCATCAGTCGAACCCCCGCAGGGCCAGGCCGGTGGCGATCATCAGCGCCGGGGCATCCTGGGCCAGCGCATGCGCCTGCACCTTCTGCCCCAGCGTCATCTGCGCCAGCGGATTGGCCACCGACGTGCTCACCCCCAGCTGCTCCTCGACCATCACCGGCAGCCCCGGCAGCGACGCGCAGCCGCCGGCCAGCACGATGTGATCGACGCGATTGAACTCGCTGCCGGCATAGAAGAACTGCAGCAGGCGGCCGATCTGCTGGACCGTGGCTTCCTTGAACGGCTCCAGCACTTCCACCTCGTAGCTCTCCGGCAACCCGCCCTGGCGCTTGGCCAGGCCGGCTTCCTCGTAGCTCAGCCCGTAGCGGCGCATCACCTCGTCGGTGAGCTGCTTGCCGCCGAACACCTGTTCGCGGCTGTACAGGCTGCGCCCGCCACGCAGGACGTTGAGCGTGGTCATGGTGGCGCCGATGTCCACCAGCGCGACCACGCCGTCACTGGCCACCGGCAGTTCGCTGGCCACCAGCGCGAAGGCGTTCTCGATCGCGAACGCTTCCACGTCCATGACCTTGGCCACCAGGCCGCCCAGCTCCAGCGCCGACTGGCGCAGTTCGACATTCTCCGAGCGCGAGGCCGCCAGCAGCACCTGGACCATTTCCGGGTTGTTGGGCACCGGCCCGAGCACCTCGAAATCCAGGCTCACTTCCTCGATCGGATACGGGATGTAGTTCACCGCCTCCAGCTCGACCTGGGCTTCCATGTCGGCCTCGTCCAGGTCGGCCGGCATCGGGATCACCTTGGTGATCACCGCCGAACCGGCGACCGCGGCGGCCGCGCCCTTGGCGCGGGTTCCCGAGCGCGCCACGGCACGGCGTATGGCCTCGCCGACCGCCTCGACCTCGACGATGTTCTTTTCCACCACCGCATTCGGCGGAAGTGGTTCCACGGCGTAATGTTCCACGCGAAAGCGATTGCCGCTGCGGGCGAGCTGAAGCAGCTTCACCGCAGTCGAGCTGATGTCAACACCGATGATCGGTGGCTGACTCTTTGGGATAAGCCCCACGGTTTCTCCCCTGCCGACGGGCACTTGGACGCACTTGTTGCGCCCGCGCATTAATAATGAATTTCTGGTGGTTGGCAACCGCTCCGCGCGCAGGCCGAGAAATCCGTCACGCCCTCAGAGCCATCCCCGACCCCCTTTCCCCAAGGGACGGCCCCAGCCGTTCCCCCGCGTACTCTATACTCTGCGGCCACGAAATCCGCAATCGGGATCCTGCTTGATGCCCCGTTTCCGTCGCTGGCTGCGCTGGCTGCTGGCACTGTTCGTCGCCCTCGCCCTGGCTGGCGCCATCGCCGCGGGCGCCCTCTATTACGTGGTTTCCTCGAAGCTGCCCGACGTGCAGGCCCTGCGCGAGGTGGAGCTGCAGGAGCCGATGTACGTCCATGCCAGCGACGGCAAGCTGATGGCCGTGTTCGGCGAGACCCGGCGCTATCCGATCGAGATGAAGGACGTGCCCGAGCGCCTGAAGCAGGCCTTCCTGGCCACCGAGGACGCCCGCTTCTACGAACATGGCGGTGTCGACTACAAGGGCATCGCCCGCGCGGTCTGGCTGCTGGCCACCACCAGCGACAAGCGCGTGCCCGGCGGCTCGACCATCACCCAGCAGGTGGCCCGCCAGTTCTTCCTCAGCTCCGAGTACAGCTACACCCGCAAGCTGGCCGAGATCCTGCTCGCGCGCAAGATCGAGAGCGAGCTGAGCAAGGACGAGATCTTCGAGCTGTACCTGAACAAGAGTTTCTTCGGCAACCGCGCCTATGGCATCGGCGCCGCCGCCGAGTACTACTACGGCAAGAAGCTCGGCGAGCTGGACCTGGACGAGATGGCCTCGCTGGCCGGCATTCCCAAGTTCCCGTCCAGCGGCAACCCGATCAGCAACCCGGAACGGGCGCGCCAGCGCCGCGACAACTACGTGCTGCAGCGCATGGCCGACCTGGGCTTCATCAGCCAGGCCGAGGCCGACGCGGCCAAGGCGGTGCCGATGCACGCCTCCCCGCACGAGCCACCGATCGAGGTCAACGCGCCCTACGTGGCGGAAATGGTCCGCCAGGAAATGATCGCCCTGCACGGCGGCGACGTGCTCAACAAGGGCTACCGGGTCACCACCACCATCGACAGCCAGGCGCAGGAAGCGGCCAACATCGCCGTGCGCGATGGCCTGCTGCTGTACGACCACCGCCACGGCTGGCGCGGGCCGGAGCAGCATATCGAGGTGGCCGCCGACGCCGATGCGGCCACGCTTGCCCGCCACATCGCCGCGATCCCCTCGCAGTCCGGGCTGCTGCCGGCGATCGTGTCGGCGGTGCATGCCGACGGCGGCATCAGCGTGGTGCTGGCCGACCGCACCGAGCTGGTCCTGCCGGTGGCGGCCAGCCGCTGGACCACGCGGGCGCCGGCCAAGCTGGCCGCCCGTGGCGACGTCATCCGCGTGCGTACCGGCGAGAAGGAAGGCGAGTGGCTGATCGAACAGCTGCCGCTCGGCCAGGCCGCACTGGTCTCGCTCGACGCCGGCAACGGCGCCCTGCGCGCCCTGGTCGGCGGCTTCAGCTTTGCCGGCAACAAGTTCAACCGCGCCACCCAGGCCCGGCGCCAGCCCGGCTCCAGCTTCAAGCCGTTCCTGTACGCGGCCGCGTTCGACAAGGGCTTCAACCCGGCCTCGATCGTGCTCGATGCGCCGGTGGTGTTCCGCGACCGCCGCGGCAAGACCTGGGAACCGAAGAACGACGGCGGCGGGTTCCGCGGCCCGATGCGCCTGCGCGAGGCCCTGGTGCAGTCGCGCAACCTGGTGTCGGTCCGCCTGCTGGACAGCATCGGCGTGGATTTCGCCCGCAAGTACATCAGCGAGTTCGGCTTCCAGGAAGCCGAGCTGCCGCCGAACCTGTCGATGTCGCTGGGCACCGCCTCGCTGACGCCGCTGTCGGTCGCGCGCGGCTATGCGGTGTTCGCCAATGGCGGCTCGCGGGTGGACACCTGGACCATCGACGAGGTCAAGGACCGCGACGGCAACGTGGTGTTCAAGGCCAATCCGGCGCTGGCCTGCCGCGGCTGCGGCGGTGGCGCCGGCGGCATGGCGCCGGCCAGCCAGGTCGTGGACGGCTTCAACTTCGGCGCCGAAGCCCCGCCGGCCAAGCCCGCAGCCGGTACCGGCAACGCCGAGACCGGGGCCGAAGCCGCGCCGGCAGCGGTCGATGCCAACGCCCATGCCGCCCCCCGCGCGATCGACGAGCGTACCGCATACCAGTTGGTGTCGATGATGCGCGACGTGGTCCAGCGCGGCACCGGCACCCCGGCCAAGGTGCTCGGGCGCGAGGACGTGGGCGGCAAGACCGGCTCCACCAACGACCACCGCGACGCCTGGTTCTCCGGCTTCGGCGGCCCGCTGGCCACCACCGTGTGGGTCGGCCGCGACGACTTCCGTTCGCTGGGCTACCGCGAGTACGGCGGCCGTGCCGCGCTGCCGATCTGGGTCGACTACATGCGGGTGGCGCTGAAGGACGCGCCGATCGCGCGCAACGACCCACCCTCGGGCATGGTGCAGGCGACCCTCAACGGCGCCACCGAATGGATCAAGGTCGAGGACCTGGACCGCATGCAGGAATTCGATTTCGACCAGCACGACCCGAAGGCCGACGACGCCGCGTTCGATATCTTCTGACCCACGCCGGGAAGGCGGCAGCCGCCTTCCCGCTTCGGCCCGGATCCGGCGGGCTGCCGACAACCGGAGAACCGCGATGCCACGTCCGGCACCCAACGCCCAGCGCGGCAGCCGCGAGCGGCGACTGATCGCCCAGGAGGCCGCCCGCCTGATCCGCGAGGGCGGCATCCACGATCCGGAGCTGGCACGGCGCAAGGCCGCCAGCCGCTTGGGCATCCACGACGAAGCGCTGTGGCCGCGCCAGGCCGAGGTGGAGGACATGCTGCGCGAACAGCAGCGGCTGTTCGACACGCGCGCACAGCCGGCGGCGCTGCGCCAGCATCGCGAAGCGGCGATGCAGGCGATGCAGTTCCTGCACGCGTTCCAGCCGCGGCTGGCCGGCGCGGTGCTGGCCGGCACCGCCGGCGCCGGCAGCCCGGTGACGCTGCACCTGCATTGCGACGACACCGATGCGGTGCAGCGCTTCCTGCACGACCAGCGCATTCCCGCCGAAGTGTGCACGGCGCTGCTGCAGCTGGGTGGACATGCCGCGCGGCAACGTTATCCAGCCTGGGAATTCGCGGCCGACGGCATCGCCTTCGAGCTGGTCGTGCTTCCGGAGCACGGCCTGCGCCATCCGCCGGTGTCCAGCGACGACGGCAAGCCGCTGCCGCGGGCGACGCTGGCCCAGCTGCGCCAGCTCCTGGCCGACGACGCGGGCTGATCCAGCCGCCCGGCGACGCGTCCCGTCGCCACGCGCCATGGCGCTGCTCGCCCACGGCCCGGCCCACTTCGCGCTGGACAGATTTTCACCACATCCCGGCAAGGCCCGCCATCACCGGCGGCGACCGCGTTATCCACAGCTTTTGCCGGAGGTACCGCACAGGCGTTGTGGAAAAGTGCAACGCCCGCCCACCGGCACCCTCGGCCGGCATGGCGCCATGCATTGCCCTGCCCCACCGGCGGCCATGCGCGCCAGGCCCGTAGTGCGGTACGCAGCGCCGGTACCGGCCACGGACTGCGTGGCGTGCGGATACGAAAAAGCCCCGCCGGAGCGGGGCTTTCGGTCGCGCGGGCGGCGCATCGCTGCGCCGGCGCGCTTCAGGCTCAGGTGTAGTCGCGCACGGCGTGGCCGGTATACACCTGGCGCGGACGGCCGATCTTCATTTCCGGATCGACCTGCTGCTCCAGCCAGTGCGACACCCAGCCGGCGGTGCGGCCGAGGGCGAACATGACGGTGAACATCTCGGTCGGGATCTGCAGCGCCTTGTAGATGATGCCGCTGTAGAAATCGACGTTCGGGTACAGCTTGCGGGCGACGAAATAGTCGTCCTGCAGCGCGGCCTGCTCCAGCTTGATGGCGACATCGAGCAGCGGGTCGGTCACGCCCAGCTGGCCCAGCACCTGCCGGGTCATCTCGCCGATGACCTTGGCGCGCGGGTCGAAGTTCTTGTAGACGCGGTGGCCGAAGCCCATCAGGCGGAAGCCCGAGGTCTTGTCCTTGGCCTTGAGCACGGCGGACTCGACGTTGTCGGCGCTGCCGATCTCTTCCAGCATCTTCAGCACGGCTTCGTTGGCGCCGCCATGCGCCGGGCCCCACAGCGCGGTGACGCCGGCGGCGACGGACGCGTACGGGTTGGCACCGGTCGAGCCGACCAGGCGCACGGTCGAGGTCGAGGCGTTCTGCTCGTGGTCGGCGTGCAGGATGAACAGCAGGTCCAGCGCCTTCACCACGTGCGGATTGAGTTCGTACTGGCCGTCGGCCGACTCGAAGGTCTGCTTCAGGAAGCGGCTGACGTAATCCAGCGAGGTGTCCGGGGCGTTGGCCGGCAGGCCCTTGCCGTGGCGGTAGATCAGCGACGACAGGGTCGGCACCTTGGCGATCAGGCGCACGGCGGCCTTGCGGCGCTGCTCGGCATCGGCCAGGTCCAGCGAATCGTGGTACTTGGCCGAGAGCTGCGCGATCGAGGCGGCCAGGATCGCCATCGGGTGCGCGTCCCTGGCGAAGCTGCCGATCAGGGTGTTGATCGACGCGTCGACACCGGCTTCCTCGGCCAGCTCGGCCTCGAAGGCCTTCAGCTGCGCGGCATCCGGACGCTCGCCGTTGACCAGCATGTAGGCGACTTCGACGAAGCTGGACTTCTCGGCCAGCTGCTCGATCGGGTAACCGCGGTACAGCAGCACGCCCTTGTCGCCATCGATGTAGGTGATGGCCGACTTGCAGCTGGCGGTGGCGGTGTAACCGGAGTCGTAGGTGAAGAGACCGGTTTCCTTGGTCAGCTTCGAGATATCGACACAGTCGTTGCCCAGGACGGGTTTGACTACAGGCAGAACGACCGACGTGTCGCCGGCGTTGAGCGTGACCTGATCAAGATCGGACACAGTGTGCGCTCCTCAAGTGGATGGCGCCGGCCCCGACGAGGAATGACGGGCAGGCACGTGAAGGAAGTTCCACGGTTTTGCACCGCGGTTCAGGCCATTATCGCACAGCAGCATTTGCCGGTTGCGCAGACTAAAGTCCTATGGACTCCGCATGTACGCGACACAGCGTCGCGCACGCGCCGGCCGGCATTGCGCCGGGATTCAGCCGCGCCACGCACCACGCCCATGGCCGCGGCACGGCCCGGAACGACCCGTCCGGCAACGGCGCACAAGGCAGCCGCCCGGGATGGCACGCATGGCTTTACCGCAGGGACCGGCCATGACAAAACAACGGCCGCGCAGGGCGCGGCCGTTGTCCGGTCGGAACGACAGTTGCGATCAGCGCGCGTAGCGCTTCTGGAACTTGTCGATGCGGCCGCTGGTGTCGATGACCTTGTGCTTGCCCGTGTAGAACGGGTGCGAGGCCGAGGAAATTTCGACCTTGATCAGCGGGTACTCTTCACCGTCTTCCCACTTGACCGTCTCCTTGGAGGACATGGTCGAACGGGTCAGGAACTTGAAATCGGAGGTGACGTCGTGGAACACGACGTTGTGGTAATCGGGATGAATGTCGGCCTTCATGGGCTCACACCGTGTGGGCTGGTGGTCAAGAGCGGCATTATAGTCCCGGCTGGCCCATCGGGGCAAGCCGGGATTGCAGGAAATCAGGAAACCAGTCCCAACGCCCGCTGCACCTGGCTTTCGAAGCGCGCCTGGTCGTAGCCGATCAGCAGGGTGGTGTTGTCCGCCGCCCCGGTCTGCCGGTTCCAGTCCACCACGGTGGCGCCGCGGGTACGCCCGCCGGCCATCTCGATCGCCAGCGGGCGCCGCTCCAGCCGGGTCGCGCCCTCGGGCTGCAGCGCCCAGGCCATCGCCAGCGCATCGGCGGCGTACCAGTGCTCGCCGCGGCTGTCCTCGGACCACAGCCGGGTCTGGCGCGAGATCAGCTCGTAGAAGCGCGCCTTGTCGGTATCGGCGGCCAGCCACTGCTCCACGTTCCGGTGCAGCAGGCCGTGGGCGACGGTGGCTTCCCAGTCGGCCACTTCGACGTGCGCGAACGCGGTGAACACGATGTGCGCCGCTTCCGGGTCGAAGGCGATGTTGAACTCCGCCACCGGGGTGATGTTGCCGTGGCCGGTGATCGCCCCGCCCATCACCAGGAAGCGCTTCACCCGCTGCGGCAGGGTCGGGTCGAGCTTGAGCGCCAGCGCGATGTTGGTCAGCGGACCCAGTGCGACCAGCAGCAGCTCGCCGGCGTACTGGTGCGACAGGCGCAGGATCGCCAGCGCGGCGTGCTCGCTCTCGGCCACGCGCGCGGCGGCAGGCAGGTCGACGTCGCCGAAGCCATCGCGGCCATGCACGTGCGCGGCATCCTCGGCCGGGTGCACCAGCGGATCGGGGGCGCCGGCGAACACCGGCACGTCGCCGCGGCCGGCGACTTCGCACAGCTTCAGCGCGTTGCGCACGGTATGGCCGAGGCCGACGTTGCCCGCCGCCACCGTCAACCCGACCACTTCGTGGCGTTCGTCGGCAAAGGCCATCAACAGCGCCAGCGCATCGTCCACGCCCGGGTCGGTATCAATCAGCAACGGAATCTTCTTGCTCATCTCATGCTTGTCTTCTGGTCGGCCATGGAGTCTGGCACCTGGGCCATGGCAGGGGAAGTGCGCGTTCAGGCCGAGGCGTAGCGCGCCGCCCCGCCCACCCAGCGCGCCACTATCCGGTCGGCGACGGCCGGCGCTTCGGCCAGCAGCCGTTCGGCCAGGGCATGGACGCCCGGCAACAGGGCCGCGTCGCGGGCCAGGTCGGCGACCCGGAAGGCGGCCAGGCCGGTCTGGCGGGTGCCCAGCAGCTCGCCGGGGCCACGCAGCTCCAGGTCCTTCTCGGCGATCACGAAACCATCGCTGGTCTGGCGCATGGTCTCCAGCCGCTGCCGCGCCATCGCCGACAGTGGCGCCTGGTACATCAACACGCAACTGGACGCGGCCGCGCCGCGCCCCACCCGGCCGCGCAGCTGGTGCAGCTGCGCCAGGCCCAGGCGCTCGGCGTTCTCGATGATCATCAACGAGGCATTGGGTACGTCCACGCCCACTTCGATCACCGTGGTGGCGACCAGCAGGCCGGTTTCGCCGGCCTTGAAGGCGCGCATCGCCGCCTGCTTCTCGGCGGCCTTCATGCGGCCGTGCACCAGCCCGACGCGCACGCCCGGCAACTGCGCCGACAGCGCCTCGAAGGTGGCCTGGGCGGCGACCGCCTCCATGCGCCCGGCGCTCGCCCCGGGGCGGCCATCGGCATCCTCGCTCTCGTCGATCAGCGTGCACACCCAGTAGGCCTGGCGCCCCTGCGCGCAGGCCAGGCGGATCCGCTCGACCAGTTCCGGCCGGCGCTCGGCGCTGATGACGATGGTCTGCACCGGGGTACGGCCCGGCGGCAGCTCGTCGATCGCCGACACGTCCAGGTCGGAGTAGGCCGCCATCGCCAGCGTGCGCGGGATCGGGGTCGCGGTCATCACCAGCTGGTGCGGCACGCTGCGGCCGTCGGCGCCCTTGTCGCGCAGCGCCAGCCGCTGGTGCACGCCGAAGCGGTGCTGCTCGTCGACGATGGCCAGCGCCAGGTCATGGAACACCACGCTGTCCTGCATCAGCGCATGGGTGCCGACCACCACCTGCGCACGCCCGGAGGCGATGTCCTCCAGCACCCTGGCCCGCGCCTTGCCGGTGACCTTGCCGGCCAGCCAGGCCACCTGCACGCCCAGTGGCTCGAGCCAGCCGCGCAGGTTGGCCAGGTGCTGCTCGGCGAGCAGTTCGGTCGGCGCCGCCAGCGCCACCTGCTTGCCCTGCTCCACCGCCAGCATCGCCGCCAGCGCGGCCACCACGGTCTTGCCGGAACCGACGTCGCCCTGCACCAGGCGCAGCATCGGGTGCGGCCGCGCCAGGTCCTGGCGGATCTGCGCGAACACGCGCTGCTGCGCGCCGGTGAGACGGAACGGCAGGGACTGGCGCAACTGCCGCACGCGCCTGTCGCCGCCGCTCAAGGCCGGGGCATGATGCTGCTGCAGGGCGATGCGCTGGCGGCGCAGGCTCAGGTGGTGGGCGAGCAGTTCTTCCAGCGCCAGCCGCCGCTGCGCCGGATGGGTGCCGGCAGCGAGCACGGCGACATCGGCATCGGCAGGCGGGCGATGCATGGTCAACAGCGCCTGCCGCAGCGACGGCAGGGCCAGCCCGTCCAGCAGGTGCGCGGGCAGCACCTCCAGCGCGGCTTCGCCGGGCAGCCGCTCCAGCGCCTGCCCGATCAACCGGCGCAGCGTCGCCGGGCCGATGCCGTCGACGACCGGATAGACCGGATCCAGCACGTCGCCAAGGCCGGCCTCCTCGCCGTCGCCGAGCATGCGGTAGCTGGGATGCACGATCTCCAGCCCGTGCTGGCCGGGGCGCGGGGTGCCATAGCAGCGCAGGCGTGCGCCGACGGCGAACTGCGCCACCTGCGCGGCGCGGAAGTGGAAGAAGCGCAGCACTAGGGTGCCGCGCGAGTCGTCTTCCACCGCGACCCGCAGCATCGGCCGGTAGCGGAAGCCGCGCTCCACCGCGACCACCCGCCCTTCGATCTGCGCGGCGCTGCCCGGCTGCAGTGTGGCGATGGCGCTGAGCCGGGTCCGGTCTTCATAGCGCAGCGGCAGGTGCAGCCACAGGTCCTGCAGGCTGCCGATGCCGCGCGCCTGCAGCTTGGCGGCCACCGCCGGGCCCACGCCCGCCAGCACCGTCACCGGTGTCTCGCCACTGGCCGCCAGCGCCGGGGCGGCCGGACGGGTACGCGCCATGCCGGTGGATCAGTCGAGGATCATCACCGCGTCGACCTCGAACGCGGCTCCCTTGGGCAGGCCCGACACTTCGATGGTGGAGCGGGCCGGGAACGGCGCCTGGAAGTACTCCTGCATGACCGCGTTGACCTTGGCGAACTCGCCCAGGTCGGTCAGGTACAGGCCCAGGCGCACGATCCTGTCGAGCGAACCGCCGGCCGCCTCGGCCACCGCCTTGAGGTTGTCGAAGGCGCGCCGCGCCTGCGCGGCGACGTCGCCGGCGACGATCTCGCCGGTGGCCGGGTCCAGCGGGATCTGGCCGGAGAAATACACGGTGTTGCCGGCACGCACGGCCTGCGAATACGGGCCGATGGCGGCCGGCGCGTTGGCGGTGTTGATGATCTGGCGGGACATGGGGGGACTCCGGTTGGGAAATGGCCCCGCATTGTAGCGTCCGCCCCCGCCGCACCGGCTTCCCGGCGATGCCAGGCGTCGCAGCGCTGGACAATTTTTCACCAGCAGCTGCAAACGCACGCCCGCCAAGGTGCCCGGAGGCTTATCCACAGGTTGTCGGCATGCCGTTGCACACCGGCTGTGGAGAACCGCGCACGCACCGCGCGGCGCACCCGGTCGCGGCAGGGCATGCCGCGCCGGCGCACCGCGCTTACTGGCGGCGCACCGACTGCACCACGCTCAGGCGCCGCAGCCGGCGCATCACCTCGGCCAGGTGGGTACGGTCGCGCACCTGGATGTTGAAACACAGCACCGCGGCATTGAAGTCGCGGTCCAGGTAGTCCACCCGCTCGATGTTGGACTGGCTCTGGGCGATGGCCGCGGCCAGCTGCGCCAGCACGCCGGTGCCGTTCTCCACTTCCACCACCAGCGCGGTGTCGTAGTCGCCGACCACGCTGCTGTCCCAGCCGATCGGCACCCAGCGCTCGGGCGACTTGCGCAGTTCGGCCAGGTTCGGGCAATCCATGCGGTGCACCACGATGCCCTTGCCGGCGGTGTGGTAGCCCATGATCTCGTCGCCCGGAATCGGCTGGCAGCAGCCGGCGAAGCTGACCACGCCGCGCTCGCTGCCGTTGATCAGGATCTTCTCCTGCACCCGCTGGCTGCTGCCGCCGGCGCGCGGTTCGCCGTGCGCCATCAACGCCTGCGCGGCCTGGGTCGGCATCCAGTTGCCGAGCGCGACGTCGGCCAGGAACGCCTCCAGGCGCGGGTAGCGGTGCTCGGCCAGGAACGCATCCAGCCGGCCCTTGGGCAGGCGCTCGATCGAGCTGTCCATCGCCTCCAGCGCGCGGTCGAGCATGCGGTGGCCCAGCTGCACGGCATCCTCGTGCTCGAGCTGCTTGAGCTGGTGGCGGATGGCGGTACGCGCCTTGGAGCTGACCACGAACTCCAGCCACTGCGGCTTGGGCGTGGCCGAGCGCGCGGTGATCACTTCCACCGTCTGCCCGCTGACCAGCTTGGTGCGCAGCGGCACCAGCTTCTTGTCCACGCGCGAGGCCACCGCGCGGTTGCCGATGTCGGTGTGCACCGCATAGGCGAAGTCGAGCGCGGTGGAGTTGCGCGGCAACGCCAGGATCTTGCCCTTGGGCGTGAACAGGTAGACCTCGTCCGGGAACAGGTCGACCTTGACGTTGTCCAGGAACTCCAGCGACGAGCCGGCCGAGCGCTGCGAATCGATCAGCTCGACGATCCACGCATGCGCGCGGCTCTGTGCGCTGTTGGGCGAATCGCCGCCGAACTTGTAGGTCCAGTGCGCGGCCACGCCGCGCTCGGCGATCAGGTCCATCTCCTCGGTGCGGATCTGCACCTCGATCGGCGAACCGTAGGGCCCGAACAGCACCGTGTGCAGCGACTGGTAGCCGTTGGCCTTGGGGATGGCGATGAAATCGCGGAAGCGCCCGTCCAGCGGCTTGAACGCCGCGTGCACCGCGCCCAGCGCGTGGTAGCAGCTGGGCACCGAGCGCATCACCAGGCGGAAGCCGAACACGTCCATCACCTGGTCGAAGGTTTTGTTCTCCTCGCGCATCTTGGTGTAGATGCTCCAGGGCGTCTTGATGCGGCTGACCAGGCGGTGTTCCAGCCCTTCGCGCGCCAGCCGCTGCGACAACTGCACCTCGACCTGCGCCATCGCCTCGCGGCGCACCACCGGCTGGCTGCGGATGTGCTTTTCCAGGATCGCGTGGCGCCACGGGTACAGCGCCTTGAAGCCCAGGTTCTGCAGCTCGGACTTGATCAGGCTCATGCCCAGGCGCTGGGCGATGGGCGCGTAGATGTCCAGCGTCTCCACCGCGATGCGGCGCCGCGCCTCGGCGCTCTGCGCACCCAGGGTACGCATGTTGTGCAGGCGGTCGGCCAGCTTGATCATGATCACGCGCAGGTCGCGCGACATGGCCAGCAGCATCTTGCGGAAGCTCTCGGCGGCCGCTTCCTGGCGGTCGCGGAAGCGCAGCTTGTCCAGCTTGGTGACGCCCTCGACCAGCTCGGCCACGGTCTGGCCGAACTGCCCGGCCAGCTCGTCATGGGTGAGCGGGGTGTCCTCGATGGTGTCGTGCAGGATCGCCGCGACCAGCGCCTCCACGTCCAGCCCGAGCTCGGCCAGGATGCCGGCCACCGCGACCGGATGGGTGATGTAGGGTTCGCCGGACTTGCGGGTCTGGCCCGCGTGCGCGGCCGCGCCCACTTCCCAGGCACGGCGCAGCATCGGCAGCTGCTCGGCGGGCAGGTAACTGGCTGCGCGTTCGAGTTGGAGTACGTAGTCCGGCACCGCGCCACCCGCGGGCGCAGCGACCTGGGCAGAGGGGCCTGGGTTCATGGCTGGGAAGATATGCCAGCGGCACCAACACGGCAACGCCGGAGACGCGCGACATCACGCTCGCGCTGCCGCCCCACGGTTTGCATTGCAGACCGCCGGGCCCGTCTTTCGCTCATCGGCACCCCGCCGCTTCGCGGCGCCCCTGACCCGGGGGCTTTCCTGCGGACGCATCCGGGTGCGGTTCTTCAGGGTGACGGGGTCCGGAAAGCAGACAGCCCGCACGCGGCGGGCTGTCGGTGCACAACGATGACCCGGCGGATCAGTCGTCGTTCTTGGACATGTCTTCGTCGGCGACGACTTCGGCGGCGGCCCATTCCAGCGCCTCGCGCTCGGCACGCTCGCGCTCGGCCTTCTCGACTTCCTCGATCAGGGCGTTGTCGATCTTGCGGGCGGCGATCTCGCGCAGCGCCAGCACGGTCGGCTTGTCCTCGGTCTCGCTGTTGTCGAGGGTGGCCTGCACGCCGTTGGCCAGCTGACGGGCGCGCTTGGACGCCATCATGACCAGCTCGAAACGGTTGTTAACGACTTCCAGGCAATCTTCTACGGTAATGCGGGCCATGCGAGCTCCCGGCGACCAGCAGCGGCCGCTCGATCGGATGAGGGAAAGGCCGGGGATTGTACAGGCGGACGCCGGGGGATACAAATCACCGCACCCCCCGGTCCTTTGGAATCAATCAGTTGCCTGCCCGTCCCGGCGGGATCGGGCGCCGCCAGGGCCTGTACCCGGCCCGCCGGGCCGCGCCTCAGTCCAGCAGCGAGCGGATCAGGCCGCCGTGGCGGACCTGCTGCTGGGCCCGGCGCAGGCGGCTGGCGGTGAAGATGGCGCACATCTCGTCCACCGCGGTGTCGAACACCTCGTTGACGATCACGTAGTCGAACTCGTCGTAATGCTGCATTTCCTCGCGCGCGGCCGCCAGCCGCTGCGCCATCACCGCCTCGCTGTCCTGGCCGCGCTTGCGCATGCGGTCGTCCAGCGCCTGCTTGGACGGCGGCAGGATGAACACGCTGACCGCGTCGGGCACCTTGGCGCGCACCTGGCGCGCGCCCTGCCAGTCGATCTCCAGCAGCACGTCCTTGCCCGCGGCCAGCTGCGGCTCCACCGACTGCCGCGCGGTGCCCTTCCAGTCGCCATGCACGCGGGCGTACTCGAAGAAATCGCCGGCGGCGATCATGCGCTCGAACTCGGCGGCACTGACGAAGTGGTAATGCCGGCCGTCCATCTCGCCCGGGCGCATCGCCCGCGAGGTGAAGGAAATGGACAGCGCGATCTGCGCGTCGCGCGCCAGGGTGGCGTTGACGAGACTGCTCTTGCCGGCGCCGGAGGGGGCCGCGACGATGTAGAGGGTGCCACGCATCGCGCGGATCTCCGGGTCGATGGTTCGGGCGGCGCACGATAACCAGCCCGGGCCGCGGCTGCAAATGCCGGGCCCGGCGGACCGCGTCGACCGGTCCGGATCAGAGGTCGAAGGCGAGCATGTCGCGGCCGGTCGCCGCGCGCACGATGCGCTGGTAGACGCCGGTACCGCCACCGCCGTTGGTCATCACCACCAGCCCGCGCCCGTGCTGCGGGTCGCCGACCGCGAAGGTCTTGTAGCGGCCGGCATTGGAGCCGCCATGGAAGAACCAGCGGTTGCCGCCATCGACGCGTTCCAGGTTCCAGCCCAGGCCCTTGTCCAGCCAGCCCGGCCGCACCGCCAGCTGCGGCGCCAGCATCGCCTGCCGGGTCGCCTCGGCGATCTCCCAGTCCTGCCGCGCCGGGTGCTGCATCACGTGGGCGATGAAACGCGCATAGTCCTGCACCGGGCCACGCAGGCTGGCGGCGGCATTGGCGAGCAGGTCACCGGGCCACACGAACATGCCGGCCGGCGCGACGGCCTGCGCCTGCGGCAGCGCCTGCACCGCGTCATCCCAGGTCCAGTCCGACAGCGGCTTGCCCCGGGCCTCGGCCAGCGGCTGCAGCAGCGGCCACTGCGCGCCGAACGTCTGCACCCCCGGCCGCGCGCCGGGTGCCGGCACGCCGACCACCGAATGGCGCGCGGCGTGCGCGTTCCAGGTATAGGTGCTGCCCTGCATGCCGGCCGGCCCGAACAGGCGCTCCCGTGCCAGCTGGTCCAGGCTCTGCCCGGTGACCGTCTCCACCACCCGCTGCAGCCAGAAGAAGGCTTCGCCGGAGTAATTCACGCGCTGTCCCGGCGCGACCAGGGTGCGCAACGAGTCGCGATCGGGGTGCGCGCGCCAGTCCGGCAGGCCGCTGCTGTGGCGCAGCACGTCGCGCACGCTGATCCGCGCCAGCTGCGGATCGTCATCGGCCAGGAAATCGGGGCGGTGGTAGTCCACCAGCGGGCGGTCGAGCTGCAGCGCGCCGGCATCCACCAGCTGCAGCACCAGGTAGGCGAACACCGGCTTGCTCAGCGAGGCGCACTCGAACACGCTGTCCGCGTCCACCGGCGCGCCGCTTTCCACGTCGGCCACGCCGAACCCGCGGTGCCAGGCCAGTTCGCCCTGCTCCACCACGGCAATGGCGACACCGGGCACGCCGAAGGCGCGCATCCATTCCGGCAGCGTGGCCAGGAACGCATCGGACGGAATCCAGCGCGGGTCGTCGCGCACAGGCGCCGCCGCGCGCCCGGCCATCGGCAACAGGGTCAACGCCGCACCACCCGCGGCGGCCGCCAGGAATCGGCGTCGATGGATCGGATCAACAACCGCTGCGTGCATGCCCACACCTCTGCGCCAAGGGACGAACTGCATAGCAGTCGCCGCCCGTGGCGGCAAGCGCGGCCGACCGCCGCGTGGCAGGCGCCGATGCCGCCCGGCGGCATCGGCTGACGCCGCGAGCACGCCGATGGCCGTGCGGACGGGCCACCCGGTCGCGCAGGCATGGCCCGGCACCTGCAGGGCCCTCCCGCGCATGGCGACATGCTGCCGGCCGCGGGGATGCGGCGACCCGCGCGGGAAACGCAACGCGCGGCGCGGCGGCTCCGGCAGCGGTTACTCCAGGTTCTGCACCTGCTCGCGGATCTGGTCGATCAGCACCTTCAGCTCGACCGCGGCGTTGGAGGTGCGGCTGTCCACCGACTTGGAGCCCAGGGTGTTGGCTTCGCGGTTGAACTCCTGCAGCAGGAAATCCAGGCGGCGGCCGACCGGCTCGCGCTGGCGCAGCACGCGGCGGATCTCGCCGATATGGCTGCCGAGGCGGTCCAGTTCCTCGTCGACATCGAGCTTCTGCAGCCACATCACCAGTTCCTGCTCGGCGCGGCCCGGGTCGACCGGGTGCGGCAGGTCGGCCAGGCGCGCGGCCAGCTTGGCGCGCTGGCCCTCGCGGATGGCCGGGATCAGTTCGCGCACCTCGCCGGCGATGCGTTCGATCGCATCCACCCGCTCGCTGATCGCCGCGGTCAGCTTGGCGCCCTCGCGCTCGCGCGCGGCGACGAAGCCGTCGAGGGTCTCGTCCAGCAGCGCCAGCGCCTCGGCATGCAGCGCCGCGGCATCGACCGCTTCGCCACGCAGCACGCCCGGATAGGCCAGCAGTTCGGTGAACCCGATGCGCATGTCCGGGAAACGCGAGTGCAGGCGCCGCGCCAGGTCGCCCAGCTGCTCCACCAGCGCCTCGTCCACTGCCAGCGTGGGCGCCGCTTCCGGCGCGCGCAGGCGTATCACCAGGTCCAGTTTGCCGCGGCTGATGCGCGCGGCCACGCGCTCGCGCAGTTGCGGCTCCAGCGCGCGCAGCTCCTCCGGCAACCGCACCCCCACTTCGAGGAAACGGTGGTTGACCGAGCGCAGCTCGCAGCCGAGGGTGCCCCAGCGCGTGCCGCGTTCGCCGCCGGCATAGGCGGTCATGCTTCGGATCATGTGGATTTCCGGTGCGTTGCAAAGGGCGAATGGTACCCTAGGCGTCCCCGGATGCCGGCCCCGCAGGCCGCCCGGGCGCCCCCACGACGCTCCATCGACACCCGGATTTTCCATGACCTTTTCCCGTCCCAGCGGCCGCCAGGCCGACCAGCTGCGCAGCGTCACCCTCGAGCGCGGCTTCACCCGCCATGCCGAAGGCTCGGTGCTGGTGAGCTTCGGCCACACCCGCGTGCTGTGCACCGCCAGCATCGAAAACCGCGTGCCGGCGTTCCTGCGCGGCAAGGGCGAAGGCTGGGTGACCGCCGAGTACGGCATGCTGCCGCGCTCCACCCACACCCGTTCCGACCGCGAGGCCGCACGCGGCAAGCAGGGCGGACGCACGCTGGAGATCCAGCGCCTGATCGGCCGCACCCTGCGCGCGTGCATCGACCGCAACGCGCTGGGCGAACGCACCATCACCCTGGACTGCGACGTGCTGCAGGCCGACGGCGGCACCCGCACCGCCGCCATCACCGGTGCCTACGTGGCCCTGGTGGATGCGGTGAACACGCTGCTCAAGCGCGGCGAGATCAAGCGCAACCCGGTGTTCGGCGCGGTTGCCGCGGTGTCGGTCGGGGTCTACAAGGGCGTGCCGGTACTGGACCTGGACTACGCCGAGGACAGCGACTGCGACACCGACATGAACGTCGTCATGAACGATGGCGGCGGTTTCATCGAGCTGCAGGGCACCGCCGAAGGCCATGCCTTCCGCCGCGATGAGCTGGATGCGCTGCTGGCACTGGCCGAAAAGGGCATCGGCGAACTGTTCGCCGCACAGCAGGCCGCCCTGGCGCAGGCATGAACCGGCGCATCGCCCTGGTCACCGTGGTGGTGGCCGACTACGACGAGGCCATCGCCTGGTACACCGGCAAGCTCGGTTTCCAGCTGCTGCAGGATGTCGACCAGGGCCACAAGCGCTGGGTCGTGGTCGGGCCGGCCGAGGGGGGCGGCGCGGCGCTGCTGCTGGCACGCGCCAGCGACGAGGCGCAGCGCAGCCGCATCGGCAACCAGACCGGCGGCCGGGTCGGCCTCTTCCTCCACACCGACGATTTCCACCGCGACCACGCGGCCATGCTCGCCGCCGGCGTGCCGTTCCTGGAAGCGCCGCGCGAAGAACCCTATGCCACGGTCGCGGTGTTCCGCGACCTGTACGGCAACACCTGGGACCTGCTGGAGCCCCGCCGATGAAGACCCTGGTACTGGCCAGCCACAATGCCGGCAAGCTGGCGGAGATGCGCGAGATCCTCGCCGACCTGCCGCTGCAGGTCACCTCGGCCGCCGAGCTGGGCCTGGGCGACGTCGAGGAGACCGGCCTGACCTTCGTCGAGAACGCGCTGCTCAAGGCCCGTGCGGCCTGCCAGGCCACCGGCCTGCCGGCGCTGGCCGATGACTCGGGCCTGATCGTCGACGCCCTGGGCGGCGCGCCCGGCCTGTACAGCGCGCGCTACGCCGGCCTCCCGGGCAATGCCGCGGCCAACAACGCCAAGCTGCTCGAGGCGATGGCCGGCATCCCCGACGGCGAGCGCGGCGCCCGCTTCTACGCGGTGATCGTGCTGCTGCGCCATGCCGCCGATCCGCAGCCGCTGATCTGCGAGGGCCGCTGGGAAGGACGCATCACCCACGCGCCGCGCGGCCACCATGGCTTCGGCTACAACCCGGTGTTCCTGGACGAGCGCCATGGCCTGACCGCCGCGGAAATGGAGCCGGCGCTGAAGAACGCCATCAGCCACCGCGCGATCGCCCTGCAGCAGCTCAAGCGGCAGCTCGCCGCCTGGCACTGACCTCCACCGCGAAGTTGCAGCCGTCCATGCCGCACTCCCACGACCATTGCCACCACCCGCCCGGCGCGGCCTGCGCCGGGGACCACGCGCATGCCGCCGTGCAGCTGGTGCCGCCGCCGCTGTCGCTGTACGTGCACCTGCCCTGGTGCGTGCGCAAATGCCCGTACTGCGACTTCAACTCGCATGCCGGCAAGGGCGCGCTGCCGTTCGACGCCTACATCGACGCGCTGGTCCGCGACCTGGACCAGGACCTGCCGCTGGTCTGGGGCCGGGTGGTCAACAGCGTGTTCTTCGGCGGCGGCACGCCCAGCCTGTTCCCGCCCGAGGCGATCGACCGTTTCCTGCAGCAGGCCAGCGCGCGGCTGCGGTTCGCGCCGAACCTGGAGGTGACGCTGGAGACCAACCCCGGCACCGCCGAGCACGGCCGCTTCGACCGCTACCGCGCCGCCGGCGTGAACCGCATCAGCTTCGGCATCCAGACCTTCAACGACGACGCGCTCAGGCGCCTGGGCCGCATCCACGACAGCGGCGAGGCCGAGCGTGCGGTGAAACTGGCGCAGGACGCCGGCTACCGCAACTTCAACATCGACCTGATGTACGCGCTGCCGGAACAGACCCTGGCCCAGGCCGAACACGACCTGGAGCGCGCCTTCGCGCTGGAGCCCACGCACATCTCGCACTACCAGCTCACCCTGGAGCCGAACACGGTGTTCTTCGCGCGGCCGCCGCGCGGCATCCCCGACGAGGACGGCGCCTGGGACATGCAGGAGCATTGCCAGGCGCTGCTGGCGCAGGCCGGCTATGGCCACTACGAGGTCAGCGCCTATGCTCGCGATGGCTGGCAGTGCGCGCACAACCTCAACTACTGGCGCTTCGGCGACTACCTGGGCATCGGTGCCGGCGCGCACGGCAAGATCAGCTCTGGCGCGCAGCAGCAGGTGCTGCGCCGCTGGAAGCACAAGCACCCGCAGGCCTTCATGGACACCGCCGGCAGCCCCGCGGCGATCGGCGGCGACGACGTGATCGACGCCGCACGGCTGCCGTTCGAATACATGCTCAACCTGCTGCGCCTGCATGAAGGCTTCGAGCTGCGCGACTTCGAAGCCCGCACCGGGCTGGGCCGCGCCGTGCTGCAGCCGGCATTGGCCACCGCGGTGGAGCGCGGCTGGCTGCGCCGCGACGGCGGGCGCGTCGTTCCCACCGAGCTGGGGCGGCGCTTCACCAACGACGTGGTCGAGCTGTTCCTGCCCTGAACAGGGCGCCCCTGCGCGGCAAGTGGCGGTAACACCGGCGAAATGATAGAAATCGCCCACCAGGGGCGGAATGTACAGCGGATGTCAGGCACCACAGCACCCTTTTCCAGCCAGGCGTCGGCACGCCTTGCCGGCGCGCCGGTCCCCGAACGGGTCCGCCACCTGCTCCAGGCCGTCCACGGCATCGCCGCGCAGGTACTGGCGTCGCCGCTGCAGCTGACCATGGTGCAGCTGGAGCGCGAGCTGTTCGGCCTTGCCGAGAAGGCGCGCAGCAGCCAGGTCCAGGCCGATGTCTACGCGCAGATCCGCCAGCTGGGCGTGCATGCCGCCGAGTTCCCGGGCTGGTTCCTGGACGCGCTGGCCGACGACCTGGCGCGACTGCGCAGTCCATCCGCGCCCGGTGGCGCGCCCGCCGCCACGCCGGCGATTCCGGCGATGACCCTGGTCACCGATACCGACATCGACCGCGACATCGTGCTGCACGAGATGGCGCGGCGCGAAGGCTACCGCGCGCAGTCACACCTGCAGCTGCTCGGGCAGCGCTTCGGCGTGCTTGCCGCGCAACCGGCGTTCGATGCCGAGAGCCTGCCGGTGGGGCCGCACGCGCTGTGCCGGATCCTGCGCGCCTGTGGCGAACGGCTGGGGCTGAACCTGGAGGCGCAGCAGCAGCTTTACCACGTGTTCGAACGACAGGCGATGGAGCGGCATGTCGAGCTGCTGGACCGCCTGAACATCCTGCTGGCGCGCGAAGGCGTGCTGCCGGGGCTGGTCTACATTCCCTACCTGCCACGGCCGGCCGGCCAGCGCCGCACCACCGGCGGGCCCGCCACGGCCGCGCGCGAGGGCGCGTCCGCGGCGGTGCCGCGGCCGCTGACCCAGTGGCAGGGACAGGCGCCGGCGGCGTCATGGGCGGAGGCCGCGATGGGCGCCCTGCCGGTGCCCGCGCCGGCCGGTCCTGGTGGTCCTGGCGGACCTGGCCCGACCCCCGCCACGCCTACGACTACGACAGCGGCCAGCATGGCCTCGCTGCACGAGCTGCTCGACGCCGCGCGGCAGCTGCTGGCGCAGCAACTGCAGGCCGGCAGCGGCGGAGCTGCCGCTACGGGCACTGCCGGCACTGCTGGCGGCATGGTCGCCGCCAGCGACATCCTTCCGCAGCTGGCCGCGCTTGGCAGCCCGCTGCGCCCTGCCGGCCCCCCCCCGGGCGCTGCGCCCGCGGACCTGGCGGGCGCAGCGGCGCAGGCCAGCGCCGCGCCGGCGCCGCGCGCGGTGCCCAGCGAGGCGGTGATGGACGTGCTCGCACGGCTGCAGCCGCAGGGCGCGGCACCCGGCGCGCGCCGCAGTTTCGGCGACATCCAGAAGGCGCTGCTGTCGCAGGTGCGCGCCGAGCATGGCGAAAGCGCCACGCTCTCGTCCCGCGACAGCAACACCCTGGACCTGCTGGGCATGCTCTACGGGCAGATCCAGCGCGAAGTGCGCAGCAATGGCCCGGCCAGCGACCTGCTCAACCGCCTGCAGGTGCCGCTGGCGCGCGCCGCCGTCGGCGACGAGGCGTTCTTCATCCGCGACCAGCACCCGGCGCGCGAACTGCTCAACACCGTGGCCGAGTCCGGCGCGGTATGGCTGGGCGACGACGACGGCGACCCCGCGCTGCTGCAGAAGCTCGGCGAAGCGGTGGACCGCGTCGTCGCCGAGTACCAGGGTGACGAGGCGGTGTTCGCCGCCGCCAACCGCCAGGTGCAGTCGCACCTGCAGGCGGCGGTGCGCAAGGCCGAGGTCACCGAACGCCGGCAGATCGAAGCCGCACGCGGCAAGGAACGGCTGGAAGCGGCCAAGCAGCTGGCCGGGCGCACCATCGGCCAGCTGTGCCGCGCGGCCAGCCCGCCCAAGTTCGTGCAGACCCTGCTGCACGAAGCCTGGAGCGATGTGCTGACCCTGACCCTGCTGCGCCAGGGCGAGGACTCGGAGGAATGGCGCCAGCGCCAGGAGGCCACCCGCCGCATCGGCGAGATCACCGCCCGCGGCGACGGTGCCGCCGACCCGGCGCTGTGCGGCCAGATCGAGGAATCGCTGCTGCAGGTCGGCTACCACGAGGACGAGGCCGGGGCCATCGCCCGCCGCCTGTCCACGCCCGGCGGCGAGGACGAGATCACCTCGCGCACCGAACTGGCCGCCCGGCTCAAGGCCCGCGCCCGGCTCGGCGGCGACAGCAGGGACGGAGCGGATCCGCAGGCGCCGCCCGCGGCCGAGCGCACGCCGGCCGAGGAAGGCTTTTACCGGCAGTTGCGCACGCTGCCGTTCGGCACCTGGTTCGAGTTCACCATCAACCAGCAGGGCGACGCCCGCCGCCTGCGCCTGTCCTGGTACAGCCTGGTCACCGACAACGCGCTGTTCGTCAACCAGCGCGGGCAGAAGATGGCCGAGCATTCGCTCGACGCGCTGGCGCGGCTGATGGCGCGCGACCAGCTGCGCGTGGTCACCGAGGACCGCGGCCGCCTGATCGACCGCGCCTGGCAGGCCACCCTGCGCGCCCTGCGCGCGCTCGCCGGCGGCAGCGCCGCTCCGGAGTCCGCATGATCCCCGATACCCGGCGCGCCCCGCGCCTGCAGGTGCCCGCGCTGGTGCCGGTCACCGATACGATGACCGCCGGCGTGATCGGGCGGCTCGGCAACGTGTCCGAAACCGGCATGCTGCTGATCGCCTCCGAACCGCTCAACGAGGACGCGCTCTACCAGCTGCGCTTCCCGGTCCCCGATGGCCGTGGCGGCGACGTGCCGATCGATGTCGGCGTGCACCTGCTGTGGCGCGAGGCGGCGCAGGCGCCGGGCCACTTCTGGGCCGGCTTCCGCTTCCTGACCCTGGAAAAGGGCCATCGCGAACGCCTGCGGCAGTGGATCGAATCCAGCCTTCCGGCATCCTGAGCGACGAAAACGGCACAGCGGCGCGGCAGCGATTGCGGCAGAATCGTGGCCCGATTCCAGCCTTGCCGCGAGCCCCGCCATGAACCTGCCCGATCCCGGCCCCCTGTACGCCGACCACCTGGATGCCCTCGTCCGCCGCGCCGACGAAGCGCTGGCCCGCGGCGGTTTCGACCACCTGGTCGTGCCCAGTGGCCGCCTGCACTACCAGGTGTTCGACGACCGCGACTATCCGTACGCGGTCAACCCGCAGTTCAAGGCCTGGCTGCCACTGACCCGCGTGCCCGACAGTTGGCTGATCCATACCCCCGGCCGCCGCCCGCAGCTGGTCTACCACCAGCCGCACGATTACTGGCACGCGGTCCCGGCCGCGCCCAACGGCTGGTGGGTCGAGCATTTCGACATCCACGTCATCCGCACCCCGGAACAGGCCCTGGCGCTGCTGCCGAAGGACCCGGCGCGCTGCGCGATCCTCGGCGAACCGCAGAGCGCGCTGGGCGGCTTCGTGCCCAACAACCCGCAGCCGGTGATCGACTACCTGGACTACCGGCGCGCGTTCAAGACGCCCTACGAGATCGCGCTGATGCGCCAGGCCCAGGTGCCCGCGGCGCGCGGCCACCGCGCCGCCGAGGCCGCGTTCCGCGCCGGCGCCAGCGAATTCGCCATCCACATGGCCTATTGCAGCGCCGCCGGCCAGGACAGCAACGCACTGCCGTACGGCAACATCATCGCCCTCAACGAGCACGCCGCGGTGCTGCACTACACCGACCTCGGCCATACCGCGCCGACGCCGGCGCGCAGCTTCCTGATCGATGCCGGCGCCTCCGCGCACGGCTACGCCAGCGACATCACCCGCACCTATGCCGCAGCCGGCCACGACGAGTTCCAGGCCATGATCGACGCGGTGGACGCCGCGCAGCGGCAGATGTGCGCGGCGGTGCGCAGCGGCTTCGACTACAAGCAGCTGCATGTCGATGCGCACCTGGCGCTGATGGGCATCCTGCGCGAGTTCGGGGTCATCACCGTGTCGCCGGAAGCGGCGCTGGCCAGCGGCGTCAGCGCGGCGTTCTTCCCGCACGGCATCGGCCACCTGATCGGCGCGCAGGTGCACGACGTGGCCGGCTTCGCCGCCAGCGACCGCGGCGGCCGCATCGAGCGCCCGGCCGGCCATCCCTACCTGCGCATGACCCGGGTGCTGGAGCCGGGCATGGTGGTGACCATCGAGCCGGGCGTGTACTTCATCGACATGCTGCTGGACGAGGTGAAGAAAGCCGGCAACGCCGCCAGCGTGAACTGGGAGCGGGTGGACTTTTTCCGCCCCTATGGCGGCATCCGCATCGAGGACGAGGTGCTGTGCACCGACGGCGAGGCCGACAACCTGACCCGCCCGGTGTTCGCGGCGCAGGGCTGACGGCGTCCGCGCCAGCCCTCATCGGGATCCAGGCCCGGCCGTGCCATGCGGCCGGGCTTTTCATTTGCCGGCGCCCCGCCAGCACGCAGGCCGCACTGCGCCTGAAAGCTGCGGCTGATCGCCGGCCTTTGGCCTGCCGGGCCCCGTTCCGCAGCGACGCAACCAGCCGCGTTCATGCCTGCTCCGCAGGCGCGCGTCACTTTATCTGTGGTGGTGCAACAAAAAGCAGCCCGGGGAAGCGCTTTTTCCAACCACCGGATGGCGCGGCACGCATGGCCGCACGCGATCCGTCGGGCTGCGCCCGCCGATTGCCTGCGCGCTCGCGGAACACGGGGCCGGCGCGTACCCCGCTCCGTGCGGACACGTGCGCCTGGGCGCCGCCGCCGTACGGCCCGGCCCGTTCCACGGCGGGGAAGCCAACCGCACAGGCGCAGCAGCAAAAGCACGCGCACCAACAAAAGCCACGGCAACACCCGGCGCGAGGGCAGGCGCTGCGGCCGCGCCGCGCCGCCCTGCCCGTGCCACGCATGGGCAGGTGCTGCAGCGCAGCCGGGCGGGTCAGCCCCTGGCCATGAACGCTTCGATCTCGTCGGCGCTGCGTTCCAGCGCAGCGGTCAATACCCGGTGTCCGTCCGCGGTGATCAGCACATCGTCCTCGATGCGGATGCCGATGCCCCGCCAGCGCGGCTCCACGCTGTGGTCGTCCGGCGATACGTACAGCCCCGGCTCGATGGTCACCACCATGCCCGCCTCGAGCAGCCGCGATTCGCCGGCGAGTTTGTAGTCGCCCACATCGTGCACGTCCAGACCCAGCCAGTGGCCGGTCTTGTGCCGGTAGAAGCGCTTGTAATGGCCCTCGATCAGGTTCTCCTCCAGGTCGCCCCTGAGCAGCCCCAGCCGCAGCAGGCCTTCGGTGAGCACCTCGACCGCGGCCAGGTGGCCTTCCTCGTAGGCGATGCCCGGCTGCGCCTGCTCCAGCGCCGCCACCTGCGCCGCCAGCACCAGGTCGTGCAGCGCGCGCTGTTCGGCGCTGAAACGGCCGTTGACCGGGAAGGTGCGGGTGATGTCGCTGGCGTAGCCGTGGTACTCGGCACCGGCGTCGATCAGCACCAGGTCGCCATCGCCGCTGCCGCCGCTGTTGGCGCGGTAATGCAGCACGCAGGCGTTGGCACCGGCACCGATGATGCTGTTGTAGGCCGGGCACGCGGCGTGGCGGCGGAACTCGCGTTCCAGTTCGGCCTGCAGTTCGTACTCGTGGATGCCGGCGCGCGCCAGCCGCATCGCCGCGCGGTGCGCCTGCACGCTGATGTCGGCGGCGCGCTGCATCAGCGCGATCTCGGCCGGTGACTTGAACAGGCGCTGCTCGTGCAGCAGGTGGCCCAGTTCCAGGAACTCGTGCGGCGGCTGCGCGCCGTGGCGCACCTGCGAACGCACCCGGTTGACCCAGCCGATCAGCTTGAGGTCGAAGTCGGCGTCGCGGCCGAAGTGGTAGTAGACCCGCGAACGCCCTTCCAGCAGGCCCGGCAGGATGTCGTCCAGGTCCTCGATCGGATAGGCGTCGTCCATGCCGTAGCGCGCCACCGCGCCTTCCTGGCCTTCGCGCGGGCCGTCCCAGGCCTCGCGCTCGGGGTCGCGCTCGCGGCAGAACAGGATCGTCTCGCCATGGCGGCGCCCGGGGATGAGCACCAGCACCGCTTCCGGCTCGGGGAAGCCGCACAGGTACCAGAAGTCCGAATCCTGCCGGTACGGGTAATGGGTGTCGTTGCTGCGTACGCGCTCGGGCGCGGCCGGCAGCACCAGGATGGCGTCGTCCCCGGCCGCTTCCATCAGCTGGCGGCGGCGCTGGGCGTATTCGGCGGCGGCAATGCCGGTCAGCGTGTGCATGGCCGGCTCAGTTCAGGCGCTGGCGGTGGCGCGCGCCCATCACGCAGTCGCCGTGCAGCAGCAGCACCGCCACGCGCACGAACTCTTCGATCTCGGCCAGCGCGTCCTCGTCCTCGTCGGCGCTGTCGAATTCGTCGCTGGAGGCCTGTGCCAGCCGCGCCAGGTCCTGCAGCGCCTCCTCGCCCTCCTCGCTCAGCACCGGGCGCTTGCCGGCGGCCAGGCCGAAACCGCCCAGGAACGCGCGGCACCAGTCGAACAGCGCATCGGTGCGCTCCTGCAGCGATGCCGCCGGTGCGGCCAGCACCAGTTCGAAGGCGAAATCGCGGTCCTCGAGCTGCGCCACCACCGCCTCGCGCAGGCGGTCGAGCACGCTGCCCGGTTCCGGCACGGGCAGGTTGTCGTCGGCCAGCACCCTGCCCGGCCAGGCCTGCAGGTCGGCGCCGCCGGCGGCCAGCCAGCCGCACAGTCCACCGTGGAGTTCGGCCGGGGTGGCCCCGAGGTCCAGCGACTGGCTGGCCCGGAGGATGTCGTTGACGGCGGGAAGATCGGTCATGTCACCTGGGTCTGCAAAAAGCGGGAAAGGCCGCCGCGCGCCGCGCGGCAACGGCCGCACAGTGTAGCAACGGCAGGGTGTCGGCCATCTTGACCACCCCCGAGGCGCATGCCTATCGTGCCGGGCATGGATTCCTTCGACCCCGCCACCCAGCTGCAGGCCCTGGCCGCCCGCCTCGAACTGCTGTTCGAACGCAACCAGCGCCTGGCCGACGAGAACCGCAGCCTGCGCCAGCAGCAGGAACAGCTGGTGGCCGAACGCGCGCAACTGCTGACCAAGAACGAGCAGGCGCGCTCGCGGGTGGAAGCGATGATCACCCGCCTCAAGTCGCTGGAGCAGCACACGTGAGCCAGAACGAGCCGGTCAGCGTCCGCATCCTCGATCGCGAGTACACCGTCGGCGTGGAGCCGGCCGAGCGCGACAGCCTCACCGCCGCCGCGCGCATGCTCGATGCGCGCATGCGCGAGATCCGCGGCAACAACCGCATGGCCGCGGTGGACCGGGTGGCGGTACTGGCCGCGCTCAACCTGGCCCATGAGCTGCACCTGATGCGCGATGAACTGGCGCAGCAGCAGCAGCGTTTCCAGAGCGCGATGAACGACCTCAACCGGCGCCTGGACAGCGCGATCGACGAAGGCCGCTGAGGCCGTCGCATTCATCCGACGGACGGTTCGTTTTTTGCCGCGTGCAAGCGCTGCCATATGCGTGCAACACGGCTATACTGGCGTCGCGTTCTCTGCCGTGAACGACGGCGTGTGCAAACATTCGCCTTGTCCCTTAATGACGACCACGGGGGCGCGACGGTACCGGGTGTGCAGGTCCGCCTTGCAGCGGGAAGCCCGATGGTTCCCCAGCGTCCCCACTTGAACCCCGGGTTCAAGGTCGTTTCGCACGCATCGTCATGGCGGAGAATGCAATTATTCCGGAACGGCGCCGCAAGGCGCCGTTCTTCTTTGCAGGTCCGTGCACCGGCCGGCACATCGGCCGATAATGCCGCCAGGCCCCGACCAACGCCGCCGATGACTGCCGACGCCCGCCAGGCCCTGCGCCGACAACTGCGCCAGCGCCGCCGCGACATCCCTGCCGCCGAGCACATCGCGGCCGCCGATGCGCTGGCCGCCCACCTGCGCGCGCTGCCCTTCGCCGATGTCGACGGCCCGGTGGCCGGCTACTGGGCGATGGATGGCGAGATCGCCCTGTACCGCTGGCAGATGCAGCTGCCCGCCCACCAGACCTACTGCCTGCCGGTGCTGCACGACACGCTGCTGCGCTTCGCGCCATGGCGGCCGGGACAGCCGCTGCGCGCCAACCGCTATGGCATCCCGGAGCCGGACATCGACCCCGCGCACGCGCTGCCGGCGCAGGACATGGCGCTGGTGGTGGTGCCGCTGGTCGGCTTCGACCCGCTTGGCCGGCGGCTGGGCATGGGAGGCGGCTGGTATGATCGCAGCTTCGCTTTCCGCCAGCGGCGCAGCGCGCCGCCCTGGCTGGTCGGCGCCGGCTTCGCCGCCCAGCAGGTACCGGCGCTGCCGGTCGAGGACTGGGACGTGGCGGTGGATGCCATCTGCACCGAGCAAGCCATTCTCTACCCGGAACCGTCGCACGCATGACCGCCCGCAAGCGCTACTGGCTGATGAAGTCCGAACCGGACGCCTTTTCCATCGACGACCTGCAGCGGGTGGGTACCGAACCGTGGAACGGCGTGCGCAACTACCAGGCGCGCAATTTCATGCGCGACGGCATGAAGGTCGGCGACGGCATCCTGTTCTACCACTCCAATACCAAGGTACCGGGCATCGTCGGCGTCGCCACGGTGGCCAGCGACGCCTACCCGGACGACACCCAGTTCGATCCCGGTTCCGACTACTACGACCCCAAGGCCAGCCGCGAACAGCCGCGCTGGTACCTGGTGGACGTGGCCTTCGAGCGCAGGCTGGCGCAGGTGATCGCGCTGGACGAGATCAAGCGCCACGCCGATGCACTGGGCGAGGGCTTCCCGCTGACCGCCAGGGGCAACCGCCTGTCGGTGTTCCCGGTCACCGGCGCGCAGTGGAAGCTGCTGCTGTCGCTGGAAAAGAAACTGCCGGCCTGATCCCGCCAGCGCGGCCGCTGCCGCCGTCGACGGGCGCTGCCGGGCAGCGCCGGACCGGTTGCCGCCACGCCTGCTCCCCCTCCTCCAACGCCATCGAGTCCACCATGTCCGAAGCCAAGCGCCTGGCCGCCGAAAAAGCCATCGAGTACGTCCAGAAGGGAATGATCGTCGGGGTCGGCACCGGTTCCACGGTCGCCTATTTCATCGAGGCGCTGGCGCGCATCAAGGACCAGATCGAAGGCGCCGTCTCCAGCTCCGAACAGAGCACCGCCCAGCTCCGCAGCCACGGCATCGAGGTGCTGGACCTGAACCACACCGGCGGCCTGTCGCTGTACGTGGACGGCGCCGACGAGTGCGATCCGCACAAGCACCTGATCAAGGGCGGCGGCGCCGCGCTGACCCGCGAGAAGATCATCGCCGAGGCCAGCAGGCAGTTCGTGTGCATCGTCGACCCGAGCAAGCAGGTCCAGGTGCTGGGCAGGTTCCCGCTGCCGGTGGAAGTGATCCCGATGGCGCGCAGCCTGGTGGCGCGCGAGATCGTGGCCCTGACCGGCGGCCAGCCGGTGTGGCGCGACGGCGTGGTCACCGACAACGGCAACCTGATCCTGGACGTGCACAACCTGTCCATCACCGACCCGGTGAAACTGGAGCAGCAGCTCAACCAGATCCCGGGCGTGGTCACCGTCGGCCTGTTCGCGCGCCGCCCGGCCGACGTGGTCATCGTCGGCGGGCAGCCGCCGCAGGTGCTGTAAGCGCGGGCATGCGACCACGGCCGCGACTGCGCGTCAGCGCGCCGCGGCCTGCAGCCAGGCCTGCCACTGGCGGTCGAGCGCGGGCAGCGTGCCCGGCAGCCCGAACGCCGGGCCGGTGTCGCCCAGCCAGTCCTCGAAACTGCCGCCGGCGGCGATCCGCTCGCTGATGCTGCCGAGTACGCCGGCGCGGGTGGCCGCGGTGGCCTGCACCAGGAAATCGGCCCAGCCCTGGACCTGCGCGTAGTAGCGCGCCCCGGCCGCCGCGTCGCCGGATTCGGCCGGGCTGCGATAGACCAGGCTCACGCCGCGGGCCGCGGGCGCGGCCTGTCCCACCGGGCGCGCCGGATTGGCCATGGCCAGGAACTCGGCCAGCGCCGGCAGCGGCTGCGCCGGATCGGCGCCCATGCCACGCAGCAGGCGCCGCCGCTGGGCCACCAGTTCATCGGCCTCCAGCACCATCGCCGCCGCCTCGTTGAGCCAGTCCGGGCTGCGCGCATGGCCATGCCCCGAGGTCCGGCCCAGGTCCGGCCAGTAGGCCAGGTTGAACAGCACGTGGCCCAGTTCGTGGCGGGTCAGGTTGCGCCAGATCGCCTGGCCGATGGCCGGGTTGGCCGCGAGCAGGCGGCGGCCGGGATCGTCGGCCGGCTGGGTCGACTCGCGGGCGGCCTGGAAGGCCTGCATGCCGGGCCAGTCGACCACCTGCGCGGCACCGGCGGCGAGCAGCCGCCCGCGCGCATCGGCGCCGATGCGGCCCGCCGGCGCATCCAGCAGCACGGCCAGGCGCAGCGGCGCGCGCGCGAAATGGCGTTCGAACGCCTCGGCGCTGGCGGCCAGGTCGCCGCCGAGCATGCGCACCTGCGCGGCATCGGCGCCGTAGACCCAGCCATGCGCGCCGGCGACGCAGTGGTCCAGGCCCGGCAGCGGCGGGCAGCCGGTATCGGCCCGTGCGGCGCCGGCCAACAGCAGCAGCACCGGCAACAGGACGGGAGCGGGGGAACGGGAAAGAGCCATGCACGCATCTCCGGTTGGGATGCTTCCCTGACGCATGCGCGCGGCAAATGTGTCCACCCGGGCGCGGGCCCGGCGACGGCCTCAGCGCGCGGGCCGCTTGCCGTTCTGCGCCAGCGCCTTCACCAGCTCGCCCACCAGTTCGCGCTGGCGCGGCGGCAAGGCCAGGAAGGTATCGATCACCGCGCGTTCGCGCGCGCCCACCGCATTCCATTCGCCACGGGCCTCGGCAACCCGCGCCGGTTCGCCGAAACGCAGGGTCTGCGGCGCCACCCCGAACAATTCGGCCAGCACCTGCAGCTTGTCCTGCTCCGGGATGGAGCGGCCGGACAGCCAGCGCGACGCACTCTGGAAGCTCACCGAACGCCCCGTGTAGCGCGCGTTGAACAGGCGGAAGAGGATCGCCGGCCGCGGCTCATAGCCGGCCGCGCTCATCGCCTGCCCCAAGCGGCGGGAAAATTCGAAGCGTTCGTCGCTCATGGCCGGAAACGTTACGGACCACGCTCACGACGGGATCACCTGTTACTTTCATTTTAATTAACTAATTGCTTTCATTGTCCCTGGACCCACGCGCGGCGCCCATCCGCACCGCGCCCCAGCCCGGGAGAAGCCCCATGCAAAGCGCCTCCACCGCCGCTGCGCCACCGCAGCCATTCCTCCGCCGCTACATGGACGTGGACTACCGCAGCCACTACGCCGCCGTGCTCAGGCTGCACCCGGCGCCATCCGAAGCGATCGCCGAGCTGTGCCTGTTCCGCTTCTGGCTGGCCTGCCGCGCCTACGCGCATTCGGGCGCGACGCCGGCGCCGGTACCGCCGCTGAACCTGCCGCCGCACTGGACGCCACCGCGGCAGGCCGCCGGGGTGGACATCGGCCATGCCCTGGATGCCTGGTACGGGCACCTGCTGGGAAGCCGCTTCGACCTGTACGACCGCTTCTTCCAGTTGGGCCGCAACCACGACGACCCGCTCGGCCTGGACGCGGTGGCGCTGGCGTTGTCGTGCCAGCTGTTCGTGCAGCCCTGCGCCGCCACCCGCACCTGGCTGCGCGGCGAGGTGCACGCGCTGTTCCGCGCGCTGCACACCGCATTCGCCGCTGGGCCGCGCACGCGCGCCCCGGTAGCGGGCGATGCTTGACGCCGCGCGGCGCATCCGTGAAGGTGCGCAGCGCCTCCTTCCGCTTCGTGGATCACGCCATGTCCCTGCCGCGCCATGCCGCCTGCCTGTCCGTATTGCTGCTGCTGGGCGGTTGCGCCAGCGCCGGCGAACACTGGGTGGAACTGGGCGGCGCGCGCTACCACGTGGAACTGGCGCAGGACGACGCCAGCCGCGCCCGCGGCCTGATGTTCCGCGACCGCATGGACCAGGACCGCGGCATGCTGTTCATCCACGACCGCGTGGAGCCGCAGGCGTACTGGATGAAGAACACCCGCATCCCGCTGGACATCCTCTACTTCGACGACGCCCGCCGGCTGGTCAGCCAGCAGCGCGACGTGCCGCCCTGCTCGGCCGGCGACGCCTGCCCGCCGTACCCCAGCTTCAAGCCGGCACGCTACGTGCTGGAACTCAACGCCGGCCAGGCGGCGAAGCTGAAACTGCAGGACGGCACCGAGCTGGTGTTCGGCCCCGGCATTGCCAAGGGCAGGTAACCGCGCGCCCACGCCGGGCCGCCGCATGCCTTGAACCGGCCACGCTTTGCCGCCAGTCTTGGGGCATGTCCGACACACGCCTTACCCTGCCGCAGTGGGACGCGCTGGCCGAGCTGGCCGACGACGCGTTGCCGTTGCTGCCGACCGCGCTGCTGATCGCGCGCGACGAATACCCGCACCTGGACCCGGGCCGCTATGACCGCCTGCTGCAGGCCCATGCCGACCACCTGCGGGTGGAAGTGGAGGCCATCGCCGAGTGGCCGCTGAAAGTCGCCGCCATCAACCACCACCTGTTCAACGAGCTGGGCTACAGCGGCAACCACGACGCCTATTACGACCCGCGCAACAGCTATCTCAACGAGGTGGTCACGCGCCGGCTGGGCAACCCGATCTCGCTGGCGCTGGTACAGATGGATGTCTGCCGGCGGCTCGGCCTGCCGCTGGAGGGCATCTCCTTCCCCGGCCATTTCCTGGTGCGGCTGCCGGTGGAGGAAGGGGTGCTGGTCATGGACCCGTTCAACGGCGGCCGTCCGCTGGGCGTGGACGAACTGCGCGAGCGCGCCCGCAACAACCTGGGCGGCGAGACCCCCGACGACCAGGTGCTGGCGCAGATCCTCGACCCGGCGCCGGCGCGCGCGATCCTGATGCGCATGCTGCGCAACCTGTATGGCGTGTATGCCGAACGCGAAGAGTGGGACCGCGCCGCGCGCAGCGCCGACCGCATCCTGAAACTGGCCCCGGAGCAGAGCGAGGCGCTGCGCGACCGCGGCCTGGCCTACCTGCGCCTGGACCACCTGGCAGGCGCGCGCGCGGACCTGTCGCTGTACCTGCGGCGCGAACCCGATGCCGCCGACGCGGCGCAGGTGCGCGAACGCCTGATCGACACCGGTGCCGGGCGGCCGCAGCTGCATTGAGGCGGCCGCGGCGGCGCCGTGGCCGCCACGACCGGGCCGGACTCAGTCCAGCTCCACCATTTCGAAATCGTCCTTGGTGGTGCCGCAGTCCGGGCAGGTCCAGGTCTCGGGCACGTCTTCCCAGCGCGTGCCCGCGGCGATGCCTTCTTCGGGCAGGCCTTCGGCTTCGTTGTAGATGAAGCCGCAGACGACGCACATCCAGGTGCGCAGGGTGGAGGCGGAAGCGTCGGACATCGGATAATCACGGCAACACGAGGGCGGTCGCAGATTGTCCCATTCCCGCCGCCGTACAGGTAGCCATCCATGCCCCAGCCCGCTCGCGCCGCCCGCGGCGTCTATCTGATCACCCCCGACGAGGCCGACACCGCGCGTCTGCTCGAACGCGTGCGGCCGCTGCTCGGCGCCGGCGCCACCTGGCTGCAGTACCGCAACAAGGCCGCCGATGCCGGCACCCGGCGGGTACAGGCCCGGGCCCTGCAGGACCTGTGCGCGGCCGCCGGGGTCCCGCTGATCATCAACGATGATGCCGCCCTGGCCGCCGCCGTCGGCGCGGCCGGCGTGCACCTGGGCGAGGACGACGGCGACATCGCCGCCGCGCGCGCGCTGCTCGGCCCCGGCGCCCTCATCGGCGCCTCCTGCTACGACCAGTTGGAACTGGCGCGGCGTGCGGTGGCTGCCGGCGCCAGCTACGTCGCGTTCGGTGCGTTCTTCCCCAGCCGCAGCAAGGCCACCACCCGGCGCGCGCATCCGCGGCTGCTGCACGAGGCCGCGGCGCTCGGCGTGCCGCGGGTGGCCATCGGCGGCCTGGCCGCGGACAACGCGGCGCCGCTGGTCGCGGCCGGCGCCGACCTGCTGGCGGTCATCAGCAGCGTGTTCGCCGCCGATGACCCGGTGGCCGCGCTGCGCGGCTACCAGGCCTGTTTCCCGGCGCCCTGAGCGGCGGCGGCGCCGCCGGCGGGTGCCACGCACGAACCGGGAAGGCGCGGCATACCGCGCGCAGCGCAGCCTCCACTTCGTCGTCCAACGGCGCCCTTCTCCCGGCGGGAGAAGGGCCTGGACGGCGCTTACTCCAGCGCCGCCTTGACTGCCGCCGGATCGGCCAGCGCCTGCACCTGGCGGATCAGGCGCACGGTGTTGCCGCCGAGGATGGCGCTGACCTGGCGTTCGTCATAGCCGGCATCGAGCAGCGCCTGCACCACCTTGGGCAGCGCGGCGATGTCCTCGTAACCCTCCACGCCACCGCCGCCGTCCCAGTCCGCGCCCAGGCCGACGTGCTCCCAGCCGGCCACCTTGATGATGTGCAGCAGGTGGCGCATGTAGTCGTCGAAATCGGCCTTGCGGATGTTGTACTTCGCGTCCAGCGCGGCCAGCTGCGCCTTGAGCTGCGCGCGCTCGGCATCGGTCGGGGCGGTGCGGTCGTCGAAGGCGTCGTAGAGCTTGCGCCGCTCGGCGCGGTACTCCGGGGTGGCGCCGGTGTCGATCAGGTAACCGCCCAGCGAGTTCACCTGGATCACGCCGCCCTTCTTCGCCAGTGCGCGGATGCGCGCGTCGTCGATGTTGCGCGAATGCGCGAACACGTCGGAGGCGCCGCTGTGCGAGAGGATGATCGGCGCCTTGCTCAGCGCCAGCATCTGGTCGAACACCGTGTTGGACGCATGCGACTGGTCGATGATGATGCCCAGCCGGTTGGCCTGCGCGATCAACGCCCTGCCCTTCTCGCTGAGGCCGCCGTGCTCGCCTTCCGGGGCCACGCCCATGCCGGCCGAATCGGCGAAATCGTTGTGGCTGATGTGCGCCAGCGAGATCATCCGCAGGCCCTGCTTGTAGTAGAAGCTGAGCAGGCTGGGGTCGGCCTCCAGCGGGTAGGCGTTCTCCATGCTGATGTAGACCGACTTCCTGCCCGCGGCCTTGATCCGCGCCGCGTCGTCGGCGGTGGTGGCCAGCTCGAACTTGTCCGGGTTGGCGGCCACCATCTCGCGGATCTCGGACAGGCGCCTGAGCCCGGCGTCGCGCGCCTTCAGGTTGCCGCCCGCATCGCGTCCGCCCTGGCTGGTGAACACCACCCAGAAGCCGCCATCGAGCCCGCCTTCGAGCATGCGCGGATAATCGACCTGCGAACCGTCTTCCTGGAAGGAATGGCGGTCGGTGATCTTCCAGCCCGGCCTGGAAAACAGCGCCGGCGTGTCGAGATGGGTGTCGAGGTTGATCGCCCCGGCCTGGACGGCGCGCGCGCGCTCGGAGATCTTCGCCGGGCCGGTGCCGGCCTGGGCGGTGGCGGCGACAGCCAGCAGCAGCGCGGCGGACAGCGCACCGGCCTTGAACGTCATGTCGAACTTCATGGCTCTCCCTTGGGGACGGATCGTGGCGCATTCTTGCATGCGCCCGGCGCGCGCCAGCAGGCCATTGGTCATGGAACCGGCGGCGCGTGGCAGCGCCCGGCGCGAAAGCGGACAATAGGCGTATTCCCCTGCCACGCAGCGATGCCATGTCCCCGACCCTGAACCACGAACACTCCCATGCCCTGTTCACCCGCGCGCAGCAACTGCTGCCCGGCGGCGTCAACTCGCCGGTGCGCGCGTTCAAGTCGGTCGGCGGCGAACCGTTCTTCGTGCAGCGCGCCGACGGCGCCTACCTGCACGACGTGGATGGCAACCGCTACATCGACTACGTCGGCTCGTGGGGCCCGATGATCGTCGGCCACAACCACCCGGCGGTGCGCGAGGCGGTGCAGCAGGCCATCGGCAACGGCCTGTCGTTCGGCGCGCCGTGCCCGGCCGAGGTGACCATGGCCGAGACCATCACCCGGCTGGTGCCGTCGTGCGAGATGGTGCGCATGGTCAACTCCGGCACCGAGGCGACGCTGTCGGCGATCCGCCTGGCGCGCGGCGCCACCGGCCGCAGCAAGATCGTCAAGTTCGAAGGCTGCTACCACGGCCATGGCGATTCGTTCCTGGTCAAGGCCGGCAGCGGCATGCTGACCCTGGGCGTGCCGACCTCGCCGGGCGTGCCGGCCGGGCTCAGCGAACTCACCCTCACCCTGCCCTACAACGACTTCGAGGCGGCCACCGCACTGTTCGAGCAGCAGGGCGGCGAGATCGCCGGCCTGATCATCGAGCCGGTGGTCGGCAACGCCAACTGCATCCCGCCGCGCGACGGCTACCTGCAGCACCTGCGCGCACTGTGCACGCGGCATGGCGCGCTGCTGATCTTCGACGAAGTGATGACCGGCTTCCGCGTGGCGCTGGGCGGTGCGCAGGCGCACTACGGCATCACCCCGGACCTGACCACCTTCGGCAAGATCATCGGCGGCGGCATGCCGGTGGGTGCCTATGGCGGCCGCCGCGCGCTGATGCAGCAGATCGCCCCGGCCGGCCCGATCTACCAGGCCGGCACGCTCAGCGGCAATCCGGTGGCGATGGCCGCGGGCCTGGCGATGCTGGAACTGATCCAGCAGCCGGGCTTCCACGCCGACCTGGCCGCACGCACCGCACGCCTGTGCGAGGGCCTGGAAGCGGCCGCGCGCGACGGCGGCGTCGCCGTCACCACCACCTGCGTCGGGGCGATGTTCGGGCTGTTCTTCACCCATGAGAAGGTGGAGACCTACGCGCAGGCCACCGCCTGCGACATCCCCGCGTTCAACCGCTTCTTCCACGCGATGCTGGAGCGCGGCGTGTTCCTGGCGCCGTCGGCCTACGAGGCCGGCTTCCTGTCCAGCGCGCACGACGATGCGGTGATCGATGCCACCCTGGCCGCCGCACGCGAGGCGTTCAAGGTGGTCGCGGCCGGTTGATCGCCCTTCACCGCTTCCGTGCAGGGGGGGCGATGCAGGCCACGACCGGGGCTTTCGCAGGCATGTTCCGGTCGCGACGGATGCCGCTCCCACGGAGGCGGCATCCATGATTCCGATGATCCACGCCCTGCTGCTCGACTTCGACGGCCTGCTGGCCGACTACGACCATCCGCGCCATCTCCGGCACCTGGCCGATGCAGCCGGCTGCACGCCGGCGCAGGTCGACGAACTGCTGCGTGGCGAAGGGCTGGAGCTGGCGCACGCGCGTGGCGAGCTCGATGGCGATGCGCTGCTGCAGGTCCTGAACGCGCAGCTGGGCAGCAGGTTGTCCGCCACCGACTGGCTCACCGCACGCACCGGCGCCAGCGCCCTGCGCCGCGACACGCTCGCCCTGCTGCAACGGCTGCGCGCCGATGTCCGGGTCGCCGTACTGACCAACAACGGCGCCTTGAGCGCGGCGGCCATCGCCGCGCTGCTGCCCGGCATCGAAGTGCTGTGCAGCGCCGCGCTGGGCGTGCGCAAACCCGACCCGCGCATCTACCTGGCCGCCGCCGAAAGGCTGGGCAGCGCACCGGCGCGCACGCTGTTCATCGATCATCTGTTCCGCAACGTGCAGGGCGCACGCAGCGCCGGCCTGCACGCCGACACCGCGCATCACACCCAATCACTGCGCCGCGTGCTGCGGCGCTGGCACCTGCTGTGAACCGCCACCCAGCGCAGTGCGCAGCCGCGCCGCCAACGGCTCCAGTTGCGCCATCGTCGACGGGGCCGGCACGCCCATCGGGTAGACCTCCAGCAGGCCGTCTCCATGCCTGCGCGGCTGCACATGCAGATGGAAATGCGGCACTTCCTGTCCGCCGGCTTCGCCGTTGGACTGCCACAGGTTGAGCCCGTCCGGTGCGAGCGTGTCGCGCAACGCCCGCGCCACCCGATGCGCCACGCGCATCACCTGCCCCGCAAGGGCTTCGTCCAGCGCGTAGAGGGTTTGGGCATGCTGCCGGGGAACCACCAGCACATGCCCGGGCACGGCTTGGCGCAGGTCCATGAAGGCCACCACCTGCGCGTCTTCCCACACCATCCTGGCCGGCAACTCGCCGGCCAGGATGGCGCAGAACACACATCCCTGCATCAGCGCGAAGCCACGTACGCCGCGATCGCCTCGCGCACGCGCTTGAGGCCCTCGGCCAGCTCCTCGTCGGTGATGTTCAGCGGCGGCACGAAGCGCAGCACGCTGGTGCCGGCCTGCAGGATCAGCACCTGCTTCTCGGCGGCCAGGTCGAGCAGCGCGCCGATATCGGCCACGTACTCGGGCTTGAGCACCGCGCCGATCATCAGGCCCATGCCGCGCACCTGCTCGAACACGCCGAACTCGGCGCCGATCGCCTCCAGCCCGGCCTTGAGCGCGGCCGACTGCCGGGCCACGTTGGCCTTGATCGCATCCGAGGCCAGCGTGCGCAGCGCCACCCGCGCCACCGCCGCGGCCAGCGGGTTGCCACCGAAGGTGGTGCCGTGGGCGCCGACGCCCATGACCTCGGCCACCTTCGGGCCGGCCAGCATGGCGCCGACCGGGAAGCCGCCGCCCAGCGCCTTGGCCAGGCTGACGATGTCCGGGGTCACGCCCCAGTTCCAGTGCGCGAACAGCTGGCCGGTACGGCCCATGCCCACCTGGATCTCGTCCAGCACCAGCAGCGCGTCGTGCTGGTCGCACAGCTCGCGGGCACGGCGCATGAACTCGGCCGAAGCCGGCATCACCCCGCCCTCGCCCTGCACCGGCTCGAACATCACCGCGGCCACGTCGCCGCCGGCCATGGCCGCTTCCAGCTGCGCCACGTCGTTGAAATCGGCATAGCGAAAACCGCCGGGCAGCGGCTCGTAGCCCTCCTGGTACTTGGGCTGGGCGGTGGCCGTCACCGTGGCCAGGGTGCGGCCATGGAAGCTGCCGCGGAAGGTGACGATGACGCGCTTCTCCGGCGGCCGGCCCTGCGCCGCGGCCCACTTGCGCACCAGCTTGATCGCCACTTCATTGGCCTCGGCGCCGGAGTTGCACAGGAACACGCGGCTGGCGAAGCGCGAGGCCTCCACCAGCTCCTGCGCCAGGTGCAGCGGCGGCTCGCTGTAGAACATGTTGCTGGTGTGCCAGAGCTTGTCGGCCTGGGCCAGCAGCGCGGCCTTCAGGTCGGGGTTGTTGTGGCCGAGGCTGCACACCGCGATGCCGGCCGCCAGGTCGATGAACTCGCGCCCCTGCGTATCCCAGAGCCGGGCTCCCTGGCCACGCTCGAGCACCAGCTGGCGGGGCCGGTACACCGGCAGGTAGTACTGCGACAGGGACAACAGCGGCTCGGCGACAGCGGTCATGGCGTTCCGGTAGTGGTGGGCGAAAGACGCATTCTCCCCCATTAACCGGGCTGCGGCACAATAGCCCCATGCGACTGTTCTCCACCCCGCAGCTGAACCCCGCCTCCGAGACCGGCTGGCGCCGCCGCTGGTTCGACATCATCCACCGGCGCGACACCCGCCCCTCGCGCAATTTCGACCTGTTGCTGGTCTACGCCATCGTCGCCAGCGTGCTGGTGGTGATGTTCGACAGCGTGCAGCACATCCATGCCGCCTGGGCGTCGTGGTTCTACGTGGTCGAGTGGGGCTTCACCCTGCTGTTCACCGCCGAGTACGTGCTGCGGCTGCTGGTGGTGCGGCGGCCGCTGCGCTATGCGCTCAGCATCTGGGGCGTCATCGACCTGCTGGCGATCCTGCCCACCTACATCTCGCTGCTGCTGCCGGGCGCGCAGTCGCTGCTGGTGGTGCGCGCGCTGCGCATCCTGCGCGTGTTCCGCATCCTCAAGCTGACCCGTTACATCGAGGAGAGCGGCATCCTGATGCAGGCGCTGTGGCGCAGCCGCCGCAAGATCCTGCTGTTCCTGTCGATGGTGATCACCATCGCCATCATCGCCGGCTCGCTGATGTACGTCATCGAGGGCCCGAGCCACGGCTTCAGCAGCATCCCGGCCAGCATGTACTGGGCGGTGGTGACCATGGCCACGGTCGGCTTCGGCGACATCGTGCCGCAGACCACGCTGGGGCGCTTCGTCACCTCGGTGCTGATCCTGATCGGCTACAGCATCATCGCCGTGCCCACCGGCATCTACACCGCCGAACTGGCCAACGGCATGCGCCAGGCCGAAGCCTGGCGCCGCCGCCGCGACGACCGCGGCTGCATCGTCTGCGGCCACGAGGGCCACGAGCAGGAAGCACGCTACTGCAACCACTGCGGGCATGAACTGCCGGAGCCGCTGGAGCCCTGAGCGACGCGCGCGATGGCGCTGCCGGGCGCAACGCCGCGGCCGGCGGCGCTGTTTCAGTCCAGGAACAGGTCGGGCAGCAGCGACCGCGACGGATCGACCGCATAGCCGGACAGGTCGCCGACCCCGGCCTGCGCCAGCACCTCGTCGTCGATCAGGAAGTGGCCGCTGAAACCGGCCGCCTCGCGCACCAGCACCGCATGCGCGGCATCGGCCATGATCTCCGGGCGCCGGCAGCCGGCGGCATCGACCCCGGGAATCATGTTGATCGCATCGGTGGCGATGACCGTGCGCGGCCACAGCGCATTGACCGCCACCCCCTGCGGGCCGAACTCGGCGGCCAGGCCCAGGGTCACGAAGCTCATGCCCATCTTGGCCAGGGTGTAGCCGGTATGCGGCCCCCACCATTTCGGGTCCAGGCTCGGCGGCGGCGCCAGGGTCAGGATGTGCGGGTTCGGCGCCTGCAGCAGGTGCGGCAGGCAGGCCTGCGCGCACAGGAAGCTGCCGCGCGCGTTGACCTGCTGCATCAGGTCGAAGCGCTTCATCGGCGTGTCCAGCGTGCCACGCAGCCAGATCGCCGAGGCATTGTTGACCAGGATATCGATGCCGCCGAAGGTGTCGACCGTGGCCGCCACCGCCGCGCGCACCTGGTCTTCCTCGCGGATGTCGCATTTCAGCGCGAGGCCGCGGCCACCGGCCGCGTTCACCGCGTCGACCGCGGTATGGATGGTGCCCGGCAACCTGGGGTTGGGCACCGCCGACTTGGCGGCGATGGCCACGTTGGCGCCGTCGCGCGCGGCGCGCAGCGCGATCGCCAGGCCGATGCCGCGCGAGGCGCCGGTGATGAAGAGGGTTTTGCCTTGCAGGGTGCTCATGCGCGACTCCGCGATGCCGATGGAAGCGGAGCGCATTATGCGCCACCCGCACCGCCGCCCCTGCCGGCAGCGCGCGAACACCTGCCGTTAATCCGCGATGCCGATACTGGCGCCCTTCCACAGCCGTCGTGCGTTGCCATGAAATCCCTGCCTGTTGCCGTTTGCCTGCTGCTCGCCCTGTCCCTGCCCGCCTGCCAGAAGCGCGCCGCGTCGCCCGGCGAGGCGGCGTACCCGCGCGACGTCGCCGGGCAGACCACCGGCCTGGGCAACGGCGATGCCACGCCGGCGCGGATCGACGCCAGCGCGGTATGGAGCGGCTCGACCGACGCCTGCCGCCAGGCGGCCACGCCGGCGGGCAGCCACTGCGTGGTCGATGCGCTGCGCAGCGCCGGCGCGACGCCGGCCGCGATCGCCGCCGCGCAGCGCCTGGCGGCACAGGGCGAGTCCGGCTATGTCAGCGCCTGGGACGACCAGTCCGGGGTGGGCGTGGCGACCCTGGAGTTCCCGTTGCGCGCCAACACCAACCAGGGCACCTGGCTGGTGGACGCCAACGGCCGGACCATCGACGTGGACGCGGACGTGCTGCCGGACAGTGCCCGCACCCAGGCGCAGGCCAGGGCATTTTTCGACAGGCACCCCGAGGCCGTGCCATTCGCACCGGCGCAGCCCGCCGGCACCGCGCCGCTGCCCGACGGTGGCGTGCGCCTGCTGTACGCCACGCCGCTGCGCGGCTGCCATGCGTGCGCCGACGACGGCACGCTCACGCTGGGCTACGACTTCGACGCCCAGCGCCGCTACATCGGCCGGCAGGTGGTGGAGCTGCGCTGAGCCGCGCCAGCGCGTTGTCCGCAAGGCCGGCGCAAGGCAGCCGCGCAGGATCGCAACGCTGCAACGAACCCACCGTGGAGCGGAGCAAGCGCCGCTCCACGCGCATTGCCAACGTGATGGAGCAGCGCCCCCCTTTCTGTCGAGAGGGCGCGCCAAAGCCGCGGGGGACAGGCAAGGCAGGGCCTCGGGGCCGGAAGCTCCGCACGGCAGGGCTCCGGGGACGCAGTCCGCGACACGGGCCGCATCACATCTTCGGGCCCTGCCCCTCGTTGTCTTCCCAGTGCAGGATGCGCCGGGTCACGAAGCGGTAGACCGGCTTGCCGGTGGCGAACCACAGCTCGCGCACCCACGAATGGCGCTTGAGCAGGCGCAGCTCCACCGGGGTCAACGCCTGCCGGCAGTACATGCGCTTGTGCTTGAGCAGATGGCGCAGGTCCTCGCGCGCGAGCAGGCGCATCCAGCGCGAGCGCGGGGCGCCGCAGACCGCGAGCTGGAAGTCGATCAGCGCCGGCGAGCCATCGGCGCGCACCAGCCAGTTGGCTTCCTTGGCCAGGTCGTTGTGGGCGATGCCCTGGCGGTGCACCTGCTGCAGCAGGCGGCGCGCGGCATGGAACCAGGCCACGTCGCCACGCGGCGGGCGCAGGTGCATGGCCGCCCCCTCCATGTAGCTGCGGTCCAGCCAGCGCCCGTCCCAGGCCAGCAGCCGCGGGGTGGCCTCCATTCCGCCCAGCTTCGCCAGCGCGCGCGCTTCGCGCCGCGCCAGCCACCAGGCCGGCAGCCGCAGCCACCACGCGGTGGCGCCAAGATCGCGGCGCACGAAGCGGCGTCCGCCCTCGCACACCACCAGGATGCGGCCGAAGCTGTCGGACTTGAGGATCTGGACGCCGTCGTCATGGGGAGTGGCCATCGCCGCCATTCTAGCCGCTGGCCCTCGCCGGCCGGACCGGCCGCAGCGCTGCGCGGGCACCGCGCTACCTGCATGGCCGCTGTCGGGAACCGCGGCACACACCAGCGGTCAGACACCCGCACCCTTCTATAATCCCGCGATGCAACCTTCCTGGATCGACTCCCTCCTGGCCTGGATCGCCGCGCACCCGGTACTGGCCGGCGGCGCCGTCTTCGCCATCGCCTTCTGCGACGCCGTGATCATCCTCGGCGCGATCGTGCCGGCATTGCCGTTGATGATCGCCGTCGGCGTGCTGATCGGCATGGGCGAAATCTCCGGCCCCTATGCGGTGGCATGCGCCGCGCTCGGTGCGTTCTGCGGCGACGGCCTGAGCTACTGGGTCGGCCGGCGCTGGGGCGACCGCCTGCGCGGGGTCTGGCCGTTCAGCCGCTACCCGCAGCTGCTGGAACGCGGCGAACTGCTGTTCAGGCGCAACGCCTTCAAGAGCATCGTGGTGGCGCGCTATGTCGGCGCGATCCGTCCGTTCGTGCCGGCCATCGCCGGCATGGCCAGGATGCCGCTGGCGCGCTACGCACAACCCAGCGCCGTCGCCAGCCTGTCGTGGGCGGTGCTGTTCCTGCTGCCGGGCTGGGCGCTGGGACAGGCCTACGACGCGGTGGCCGCGGTCGCCGGCCGGCTGTTCGTGGTGGTGGCGCTGCTCGGGGTGATGCTGGGCCTGGTATGGGCCATCGTGCTGTATGGCTACCGCTGGTCGGCCGCGCGCATGGACGGCTGGCTGGCGCGCCTGCTGCGCTGGTCGCAGCGCCACCCGCACCTGCTCGGCCGCTACTGGAACGACCTGTTCGACCCGCGCCGGCGCGAATCGGTGCCGCTGGCGATGCTGGCATTGATGCTGCTGCTGCTGGGCTGGGGCTGGTTCGTGCTGCTGATGGTGGTGGTCGGCCACGGCGAGCCGCTGTCGCTGGACCTGGCCGTGCACCACCTGATGCTGGCCCTGCGCAACCCGCTGGCGGACTACCCGATGGCGGCGCTGGCCTCGCTGGGCGACTGGCAGGTGCTGCTGCCGGCGATCGTCGCGGGCATGGGCTACCTGGCCTGGCGGCGGCGCTGGATGGCCGCCGCGCACTGGCTGGCGGCACTGGCGTTCGGCCTGGCACTGACCAAGCTGCTGGGCGCCACCGTGGATGTGGTGCGGCCACCGGCCGCCAGCAGCGGCTTCGGCTTCCCGTCGGTGTCGGTGACCATGGCCACCATCACCTTCGGCTTCTTCGCCGTGCTGATCAGCCGCGAGCTGCCCGGGCGCACGCGGGTGTGGCCGTACCTGGTATCGGGCATCGTGGTCACGGTCATCGGCTTCGCCCGCCTGTACCTGGGCGCGCACTGGCTCAGCGACGTCATCGGCGGCATGTTGTTCGGCATCTTCTGGCTGCTGGTGCTGGGCATCGCCTACCGCCGCCGCTTCAACCGCTCGTTCTGGGTCAAGCCGGTGACCTGGCTGTTCTACGGCGTCTTCCTGCTGGCCGGGTTCTGGTATGCGCCGCGCAACGTGGCGGCCAAGCTGGCCAAGTTCGAACCGGCGGCCGAGGCGCCGCGGATGATGGATGCGGCGTGGTGGTGGCAGGACGGCTGGCGCGAGCTGCCGGCGCGCCGCAACGAGTTCGACGACGACCAGCGCTGGCCGCTGGACGTGCAGGTGGCCGGGCCGCTGGCGCCGCTGCAGCAACAGCTGGAACGCAATGGCTGGACGGCGCAGCCGCAGGCCGGCTGGCAGCAGGCATTGAGCATGCTCGACAGCAAGGCCACGCCGGACCAGGTGCCGGTGTTGCCGGCGACGCTGGACACCCATGTCGAATCGCTGCTGATGCTGCACCGGGGGGCGCGTCCGGACGAACTGTATGCGCTGCGCCTGTGGCCGGCACCGGTGCGCCTGCAACCGGGCCAGGCGCCACTGTGGCTGGGCAGCGCGCAGACCCTGCGCTACGAGCGGCACCTCAAGCTGTTCGGGCTGTGGCTGCCGCTGCGCGGCGTGGACCCGGCGCTGGAGGCGGTGACGCAGTCGCTGGAGGGAATGGAAACCCGCACCCAGCCCATGCCCGAGAACGGAATGCAGCTGCTGATGATCCGCAGCGACCGCGCCCCGTGACCACGGCGGCGCGGTGCGGGCCTGCCCGCGGCGCGTCTCGTGGCGCGGCTACGGCTCCGCCCCGGCGGGCGGTTCGAAATCGGGGATCCAGCTGATCAGCCGCTCCAGCCGCAGGTGCGGATCGTCTTCCTGCAGCAGCACCAGCCGCTGCTCTTCGTCCAGCGGCAGCAGTTCGCCCAGCCGCCAGCCCACCCATGCGGCCTGGTCCAGCTGCGCCGGGCCGGCGCCGGCGAACTCGCCGCCGGCCTGTTCCAGGATGCGCTCCAGCAGCAGGCCCAGCAGCGCATGCTCCGGGCGCAGCTCGTCGTCGTGGTCCGGCGCGCGCCATTGGATCTCGCCCACCACCAGGCCGTTGTCGCGCACCCGCGTGCGCTCGACGTGGAAGCGGCGGCCGCCACGCAGGCGCAGCAGCAGCACGCCGTCGGCACCGACATCGAAATCCTCGATCAACGCCTCCACGCCCCACGCCGCGGGCGTGGCCGGCGCACCGACTTCTTCGCCGTCCAGGATCAGGCAGATGCCGAAGGTGCCGCCGTGGCGGCCGCATTCGCGCACCAGGTCCAGGTAGCGCGGCTCGAACACGCGCAGGCCGAGCGCGGCGCCGGGCAACAGCACGCCGTGCAGCGGGAACAGGGGCAGGGTCTGGGTATCGGTCATCGGCCGGGCCGGGCTCCACGGGCGGGGAAATCGACAACGAGGGTAGCGCATGGCCCGCGCCACCCCCGCGCTGCGCCCGGCAGCGGCGTCAGCCCTGCAGTTGCGCCAGGAAACGGCGTGGCGCGCCGTCGAAGCCGCCGTTGGACATGAACACCACGTGGTCGCCATCACGCACCGCTGCGCCCAGCCGCGCCAGCAGCGCGTCGGTATCGGCCACCGCCTGCGCCTGCCCGCGCACCGCCGCGATCACCGCGGCCGCATCCCATGGCAGCTCCGGGCGGGCAAGGAACACCACCGCGTCGGCGATGTCCAGCGACGGCGCCAGCGCCGCGGCATGCGCGCCCAGCCGCATCGAATTGCTGCGGGGCTCCATCGCCACCACGATCCGTGCCGGCCCGACCTTCGCGCGCAGGCCTTCCAGCGTGGTGTGGATGGCGGTGGGATGGTGGGCGAAGTCGTCGTAGATGGTCACGCCGCGCGCCTGGCCGATCACTTCCAGCCGGCGCTTGACGCTCTGGAAACCGGCCAGCGCCGGCGCCACCGCGGCCACGTCCACGCCCACCGCATGCGCGGCGGCCAGCGCCGCCAGGCCGTTGAGCACGTTGTGGCGGCCCAGCAGAGGCCAGCGCACCTGCGCCACCTCCACGCCCCGGTGCAGCACCGCGAACGCGCTGCCGTCCTGCTCGACCAGGCGCGCGCTCCATTCCAGCGCGGGGTCGAAACCGAAGCGATCAACCGGCGTCCAGCAGCCCATCGCCAACACCTCGGCCAGGCGCTCGTCCTCGCCGTTGACGATCAGCCGGCCGCGCCCGGGCACGGTGCGCACCAGGTGGTGGAACTGGCGCTGGATCGCGGCCACGTCCGGGAAGATGTCGGCGTGGTCGTATTCCAGGTTGTTGAGGATCGCCACCAGCGGCCGGTAGTGGACGAACTTGCTGCGCTTGTCGAAGAACGCGGTGTCGTACTCGTCGGCCTCGACCACGAACGCGCGGCCGCCGCCGAGGCGTGCCGAAACCCCGAAATCCTCGGCCACGCCGCCGATCAGGAAACCCGGCTCGCGGCCGGCGGCCTGCAGCAGGAAGGCCAGGATGGTGGTCGTGGTGGTCTTGCCATGGGTACCGGCCACCGCCAGCGTGTCGCGGCCCGGCAGCACGTTTTCGGCCAGCCACTGCGCGCCGCTGGTGTAGCGGCGGCCGCCATCGAGCACCGCCTCCACCGCCGCGTTGCCGCGCGACAGCGCGTTGCCGATCACGATCTCGTCGCAATCGGCGCCGATGTTGCCGGGCAGGTAGCCCTGCGCCAGGCGGATGCCCAGCATCTCCAGCTGGGTGGACATGGGCGGATACACCGCCTGGTCGCTGCCTTCGACCGCGTGGCCGAGTTCGCGGGCCAGGGCGGCCACGCCGCCCATGAAAGTACCGGCGATGCCGAGGATATGGAGCTTGCTCATGCGCCGATTGTCGCCGATGCGGCGGCGTGCGGGTATGCCATCCCGGCATTACCCCTACCGGCCTGTAGGGGAAACTCCTATACCGCTGGGGGGCATTCATACCGAGAATACATGGGCCAGCCGTAGTATCCCTCAGGTCCTACTCCCCAAGAGGCCATCCCCAGGGAGCTCATGCTGCGGGGCTCTGAGCACGCCCACCTGCTGGCCCCTCTACGACGAACGCCCCGGACCAGCCGATGGTCCGGGGCGTTCGCTTATGCGCCCGCTCCGGCGCAGGCCCGGAGCGGGCAGCAAGGCATCAGCGCTTGATCGCCGCCAGGATGCGGGCCAGCACTTCGTCCAGCGCGCCGACGCCGTCGACACGCGCCAGCGTGCCCTTGGCGGCGTAGAAATCGATCACCGGCGCGGTGGAGTCGTTGTAGACCTGCAGGCGCTGGCGCACCGATTCGGGGTTGTCATCGGCGCGGCCCTGCTCCTGGGCGCGGCCGGCGATGCGCTCGACCAGCAGTTCGGTCGGCACGTCCAGCTGCACGATGGCGTCCAGCGGCTGCTGCAGGCGGGCCAGCAGTTCGCCCAGCGCGTTGGCCTGGGCCACGTTGCGCGGGTAACCGTCGAGAATGAAGCCGTTGGCGACGTCGGCCTGGGCCAGGCGCGCTTCGAGCATGCCCAGCAGGATGTCGTCGGACACCAGGTTGCCGGCGTCCATCACCGCCTTGGCCTGCTTGCCCAGCTCGGTGCCGGCAGCCACTTCGGCGCGCAGCAGGTCGCCGGTGGAGATGTGCGGGATCCGCAGCTCTTCCTTCAGGCGGGTCGCCTGCGTGCCCTTGCCCGAACCGGGCGGTCCCAACAGAACCAATCGCATTCCTGACTCCCTTGTATGTAGAGGACGTTTCTTTCAGGGACGGACAGCGGCGTTAGACTCATGGGCCGATTCACGCTGCACCGCAATAACGCAGCTTACCGCATCCGGCCAATGTCCCGGAAATGTCCCCCGCCCGGAGAATCCCGCCCATGTCAAAAGGTACCCTGCTCTACGCCCAGTCAGGTGGCGTGACCGCCGTCATCAATGCCACCGCATCGGCCGTCATCGCCGAGGCCAGGGCCAGCAGAATCAAGGTGTTGGCCGCACGCAACGGCATCCTGGGCGCGCTGCGCGAGGACCTGATCGACACCTCCCGGGAGTCGGCCGCCAGCATCGCCGCGCTGGCCCACACCCCGGGCGGCGCGTTCGGCTCGTGTCGTTACAAGCTCAAGTCGCTGGAGGCGGACCGGGCCCGCTACGCGCGCCTGCTGGAAGTGTTCAAGGCGCACGACGTGCGCTGGTTCCTCTACAACGGCGGCAACGATTCGGCCGACACCGCGCTGAAGGTCTCGCAGCTGGCCCGCGAGTTCGACTACCCGCTGACCTGCGTGGGCGTGCCCAAGACCATCGACAACGACCTGGCGGTCACGGACACCTGCCCCGGCTTCGGCTCGGCGGCCAAGTACACCGCGGTGTCGGTGCGCGAGGCCGCGCTGGACGTGGCGGCGATGGCCGAGACGTCCACCCGCGTGTTCATCTACGAGGCGATGGGCCGCCACGCCGGCTGGCTGGCCGCCGCGGCCGGACTGGCCGGGGAAAACCCCGACGATGCGCCGCAGATCATCCTGCTGCCCGAACGCGCCTACGACGAGGCCGCCTTCCTGGCGAAGGTGAAGCAGGTGGTGGCCAGGGTGGGCTGGTGCGTGGTGGTCGCCAGCGAGGGCATCCAGAGCGCCGATGGCCGCTTCGTCGCCGACGCCGGGGGCGCCACCGACTCGTTCGGCCACACCCAGCTCGGCGGCGTGGCGTCGTACCTCGCCGGCCGGGTCAAGGCCGAGCTGGGCTACAAGGTGCACTGGACCCTGCCGGACTACCTGCAGCGCTCGGCCCGCCACGTCGCCTCGAAGACCGACTGGGAGCAGGCGCAGGCCGTGGGCAGGGCGGCGGTGCGGTTCGCGCTGGCCGGGCGCAACTCGGTGATGCCGGTGATCGCGCGCACCTCCGATGCCCCCTACCGCTGGAAGATCGAGGCCGCGCCGCTGTCCAGGGTGGCCAACCACGAGAAGAAGATGCCGGCCGGCTTCATCCGCCGCGACGGCTTCGGCATCACCGACAAGGCGCGCCGCTACCTGCAGCCGTTGATCCGTGGCGAAGCGCCGCTGCCGTGGGGCCGCGACGGACTGCCGAAGTACGTGACCCTGAAGAACGTGGCGGTGGCCAGGAAGCTCCCGGCCTGGGAGGGCTGAGCCGACACCACCCTGCCGTGCGTGGCGGTGACTTCAGGCAGGTGCGCGGCGGCACACGCGGCATCACCGTGGTGCCGTGTTTCCCGCACAGGTACGGCGCCATGACCCGCAGGATATTGATCGGCATGCTCGGCTTCCTTCTCGCCTGCCTGATCGGCGGCGCGGGCTATCGCCTGGGCCAGCATCTGGCCGGGCACCACACTGCCGCCGCGCCGGCGCCGGCCTGAGCCGGGCGCCGGCGGCCGCGGTGGCGCGCCACCGCCCGCCTCAGCGGCACGGCGTGCCCTGCACCCGCATGTCCACCGCGAACGCCGGCAGCGATGCCAGCTTGCCGGCATCGGCCTGCTGCCGCGCTTCGCCCAGGTACACGCGCACCTGTCCCTGCCCGTCGCGCGCCAGCGGTTGCTCGACCGGGCGCCGCCAGACCTCGACCACCACCTGCTGGCCCGGGCAGGCCGCGGACGGTATGCGGATGCGGTCGTTGAGCCGCCACCCGTCCTCGCCCGGCGTGACCCGGGCTGCGTCCAGCAATGCCGCGCGCGGCTGGCAGCGCGCATCGGTGCGTACGAACTGCATCGCGTAGGGTGCGTCGGCCTGGCCGGTGAAGCGGCCTTCGACGCGCACGCAGGCCTCGGGAATCTGCCGCACGGTATGCACCGCCCCCACCGCCTGCGCCGTACCCGGCGGGCGCTGGATCTCCGCTTGCGCGGCCACTGGCGCCTGCGCGCCTGCGGCCAGCGGCAACAGCGCCAGCAACGGTATCGACCGCATTCCACTCCGCATCTTCATCGTCCGGCCTCGCTTCTCGTCCAGAGCGCACGGTGCCAGCGCCGCGCTGAACGGCATGGCAAGCGCGCGCGGGCCGTGACAGTGAACGGCAGCTGACCCATACTCGCTGCAGCTCCAGGAAACGTTGAACACCGCGACACGTACCACGGCCGCTGCATGGCTCCGGGTCTGTTCCAGTGCTTCATCCCGGCGTGTCCCGCGTTCAGCGCTGCTGGACGACATCCACCTGTGCTGGAGGGGTTCATGCTGGAACACTACGGTCTCGTCTTCGCGCTGGCCTGCGCGGTCATCGCCATCGCCTATGGTCTGTTCGCCGCCCGCTGGATATTGCGCCAGCCGGCCGGCAACGCACGCATGCAGGAGATCGCCTCGGCGATCCAGGAGGGCGCGCGCGCCTACCTCAACCGCCAGTACCTGACCATCGCCATCGCCGGCGTGGTGCTGTTCGTGCTGGTGGGCGTGTTCCTGAGCTGGTACACCGCGGTCGGCTTCGCGGTTGGCGCGGTGTTGTCCGGCGTGGCCGGCTACATCGGCATGAACGTCTCGGTGCGCGCCAACGTGCGCACCGCCGAAGCCGCCCGCAACGGCATGGGCGCGGCGATGGACGTGGCCTTCAAGGGCGGCGCGATCACCGGCATGCTGGTGGTGGGGCTGGGCCTGCTGGGCGTGGCCGGTTACTACTTCGTGCTGCAGAAGCTGGGCCTGCCGCAGGCCGACAACCTGCATGCGCTGGTCGGCCTGGCCTTCGGCTCGTCGCTGATCTCGATCTTCGCGCGCCTGGGGGGCGGCATTTTCACCAAGGGCGCGGACGTGGGCGCCGACCTGGTGGGCAAGGTCGAAGCCGGCATTCCCGAGGACGACCCGCGCAACCCGGCGGTGATCGCCGACAACGTCGGCGACAACGTCGGCGACTGCGCCGGCATGGCCGCCGACCTGTTCGAAACCTACGCGGTGACGGTGATCGCCACCATGCTGCTGGGCGGCATGATGATGGTGCCGGGCTCGGCCGACTTCGCTGGCAAGAACGCGGTGCTGTATCCGCTGGTGCTGGGCGGCGTATCGATCCTCGCCTCGATCATCGGCGCGATGTTCGTCAAGGTCTCCGGCAGCAAGCCCAACATCATGGGCGCGCTGTACAAGGGCGTGATCGTCTCCGGCGTGCTGGCCGCGATCGCGTTCTACCCGATCACCACCGCGCTGATGGGCGACAACGCCCACGGCGCGATGAACCTGTACATCTGCGCGCTGATCGGCCTGCTGCTGACCGGCCTGATCGTGTGGATCACCGAGTACTACACCGGCACCCAGTACAAGCCGGTGCAGCACGTGGCCAAGGCCTCCACCACCGGCCACGGCACCAACATCATCGCCGGGCTGGGCGTGTCGATGAAGTCCACCGCGCTGCCGGTGGTGGCGGTGTGCGCGGCGATCTGGTTCGCGTTCCTGCATGGCGGCCTGTACGGCATCGCCATCGCCGCCACCGCGATGCTGTCGATGGCCGGCATGATCGTCGCGCTCGATGCCTACGGGCCGATCACCGACAACGCCGGCGGCATCGCCGAGATGGCCGAGCTGCCGCCGGAGATCCGCGACATCACCGACCCGCTCGATGCCGTGGGCAACACCACCAAGGCGGTCACCAAGGGCTATGCGATCGGCTCGGCCGCGCTCGCCGCGCTGGTGCTGTTCGCCGACTACACCCACAACCTGCAGGCGGCACACCCCGGCAGGTCGTTCGTGTTCGACCTGTCCGACCACCGGGTGATCATCGGCCTGCTGGTCGGCGGCCTGATCCCCTATCTGTTCGGTGCGATGGCGATGGAGGCGGTGGGCCGCGCCGCCGGCGCGGTGGTGGAGGAAGTGCGCCGCCAGTTCCGCGAGATCGCCGGGATCATGGACGGCAGCGGCAAGCCGCACTACGACAAGGCGGTGGACATGCTGACCCGCTCGGCGATCCGGGAAATGATCGTGCCGTCGCTGCTGCCGGTGGCGGTGCCGATCGTGGTCGGCCTGCTGCTCGGGCCCGAAGCGCTGGGCGGGCTGCTGATCGGCACCATCGTCACCGGAATCTTCGTGGCGATCTCGATGACCACCGGCGGCGGCGCCTGGGACAACGCCAAGAAGTACATCGAGGACGGCCACTTCGGCGGCAAGGGCAGCGAGGCGCACAAGGCCGCGGTGACCGGCGACACCGTCGGCGATCCCTACAAGGACACCGCCGGCCCGGCGATCAACCCGCTGATCAAGATCATCAACATCGTGGCGCTGCTGCTGGTGCCGCTGCTGTAAACCCGCCAGGCAGGCCGCCGGCCCCTCCCGCACGCGCGGGCAGGGGCCGGAACGGGGCCGCGCCACGGCGCCGCCCCTCCCCCCGAACTGCGCGCCAGCACGGCGGCCGTCCCGCCGCCAGTCCGCCCCCTGCCCGCAACCGCGTGCGCGGCCCCGGCCGGAAACCACGCCCTCCAGCACCCCGACCCAGGGCCGTTTGGTGCGCCGCACCAGCGGCCGGCGTAGAATGGCGCCCTTCTGTCAAACGCACGATTCGGAGCAGCGCATGGGTCTGGAACTCGTTTCCGCGGGCAAGAACCCCCCGGAAGAAATCAACGTCATCATCGAGATCCCGAAGGACTCGGAGCCGGTGAAGTACGAAGTGGACAAGGAATCGGGCGCGATCTTCGTCGACCGCATCCTCTCCACGCCGATGCGCTACCCCTGCAACTACGGCTATGTCCCCAGCACCCTGTGCGGCGATGGCGACCCGGCCGACGTGCTGGTGGTGCTGCCGCTGCCGCTGGTGCCCGGTTCGGTGGTGCGTTGCCGCCCGGTGGGCGTGCTGAAGATGAGCGACGAGGCCGGCAGCGACGAGAAGATCCTGGCCGTGCCGGTGGCGAAGATCTTCAGCGGCTACGGCCACGTCGAAGACATCGCCCAGGTGTCCAGCCACTGGCTGGAGCGCATCGGCCACTTCTTCGAGCACTACAAGGACCTGGAAAAGGGCAAGTGGGTCAAGATCGAAGGCTGGGGCGACGCCGCCGAGGCCAAGCGCATCCTGGTCCAGGCGCACGAAACCTTCGTGGCCAAGCAGGGCTGAGCCACGCCGGCGGCGGGGCCACGCCGCGCCGCCGCCAGCGACGACCATCACGTTTCATCCGCGGGGTGCATGACCTCGGCGGGGCGTTCCGTTACATTGGCAGGCCGGTTTTCCGGCCTGTTCCAGTTGCGGCCGGACGGTTCCATTGGGGGAAATGTCTTGCGTATCCTGCTAGTCGGCGACGAAGCCAGCCTGTCGGCCGATCTCCTCGAGTACATCACCGACCTGGGCGAGGACTGGCAGGTCCAGACCGCCCCGGACGGCAATGCCGCCATCGCCACGGTGGCCTCCAGCAGCATCGACGCCGTCATCGTCGCCCCGGCGCTGCCCGACCTCACGCCCGCCACCCTGCTCGGCCAGATCCGCACCCTGCGCCCGGAAACGATCCGCATCGCGCTGATCGAGGCCGCGCAGAGCCAGCGCGCGCCGTCGGCCCGCATCATCGGCGTGGCGCACCGCTTCCTGCCGTTGCCGCTGTCGCCGGAAGTGCTGCTGGAAGCGCTGACCAGCCTTGAAGAGCTGCGCGACCTGCTGGACAGCCCGCGCCTGCGCGCGGCCATCGGCCGCATCGAGAAGCTGCCGTCGCCGCCGCACCTGTACCTGAGCCTGATGCATGCGCTGGAAGAGGACGAGAACAGCGACGCCAGCGACATCGCCAAGCTGGTGTCGGCCGACCCGGCCATCGCCGCCAAGGTGCTGCAGCTGTCCAACTCCGCCTTCTTCAACAGCGGCCGGGCGATTTCCGACCTGCGCGGCGCGGTGACCCGGCTGGGCCTGTCCACGCTGCGCGACCTGGTACTGGCCAGCGAGGTGTTCTCGGTGCCGTCGGTATCCCCGGCCGAGCGCAACGCGCTGCAGGCGCGCGCCCTGGCCGCCTCGCGCCTGGCCGCGAAGATGCTGCCCTCCTCCAGTGCCGAACTGGGATCGACCGCCGCCCTGCTGGCCGATATCGGCCTGCTGTTGCCGGGCGTGCGCGACGCGCGCGCGCCGGCGGCCGAGGGCGACGACCGCCCGGGCCACGACGAGGCCGGCGCCTACCTGCTGGGGCTGTGGGGGCTGCCGATGCCGATCATCGAAGCGGTCGCGTTCCACCTGCAGCCGCAGCGCTCGAACGTGCGCAGCTTCTGGGTCACCGGCGCCGTGCACGTGGCCACGTCCCTGGCCAGCGGCAACCCGGTGGACGAAGAGTATCTGGAACGCACCGCGGTGCTGCCGCGGCTCGATGGCTGGCGCGAGATGGCCAGCGACCTCGCCGGACTGTCCGCCATCGCCTGAGGCGGCATCCCCCCGCATTGCCCGGAACGGCCGCACCCGATGCGGCCGTTTCCGTTTGCGTATCCGCAACCACCAATCGAACCTGCGCGGCCACACCTCCCGTGGCGGCCGGCAGGAGCTGCGCGCACGCAGCCGCCGCCGGCTGACCCGCCCTGCCCGCGTGCCGCTGCCGCCCGCAGGTGGACACCCACGCAAAAGAAGAAGGGCGGGCCTTGCGGCCCGCCCTTCGTCATGCTGCACAGAACTTCGATGGATCAGAAGCGCTGGGTGTACTTCATGTAGATGAAGCGACCGATGTCGAAGCCGCCGTAGTAGGCGAAATCGCTGTTCGGTGCCGAGTACTGCAGCGAGCCACGGTGGTTGAACACGTTGTTCGCACCGAGGGCGATGGTGGCATTCCACGGTGCCTTGTAGTTGACCTGCAGGTCGTGGAAGGTGTTGGAACCGGTGCTGCGCAGCGGGTCCCACTCGCCATTGGCGTAACGGTCGGACAGGTCGCACCAGCCGTCGGCCAGGCTGACGCAGCCTTCCTTCATGCCCGAGTAGTAACGCGCGGTGTAGGTGGCACCGAAGCTGCCGTACTCCCAGTTCACGCCCAGGTTCGAACGCACGCGGAAGATGCCCGGGCTGCCGACGTTGCCGATGATGATCTTGTCGCCGGCCTTGTTCTGGCCGACTTCATCGTACTTGGCGGTGTAGGTGGTCTGCCAATCCAGCGAGATCTGACCGATGGGCAGTTCCGGCAGGCGGTACTTGACACCCAGGTCGTAGCCCTCGGTTTCCATCTGGCCCAGGTTGGCCAGGCCGTAGAACATCTCGCTGATGTGACCATCGGCGGCACGCACGATACCGGCGCAACGGCTGCTGTTGCCCAGCACGTAGCAGTCGCGCAGGATGCGGTCGACGCTGTCGGAGATGATCATGTCGGTGATCTGGTAGTTGTACCAGTCAAGCGAGATGTCCAGGCCCTGCACCCAGCGCGGGCTCCACACCAGACCCACGGTCTTGCTCTTGGAGGTTTCCGGCTTGAGGTTCGGGTTGGAACCGGAGATGAACTGGTCCGGGGTCGCGCACGGCGAGGTGGTGCAGGGCTCCAGGCCCTGGCCCAGCTGCACGTAGTCCGGGGCGACGCCCGCGGCGGTGCAGGCGGCATTGCCGGCGACGCTGCCGGCGACGCCGACCGAGCACGGGTCGATGTACTTCTCGAAGCTCGCGCTGACGCCACCGTACATGTTGTCGATCGACGGCGCGCGGAAGCCCTCGGCGTAGGTGCCGCGGACCAGCAGCTCGTCCATCGGGCGCCAGGTCACGCCGAACTTGCCGTTCATGGTGCCGCCGAAGTTGCTGTAGTCCGAGTAACGGCCGGCAACGTTGACGGTCAGTTCCTTGGCGAAGGCCACGTCGGCCAGCACCGGGATGTTCAGCTCGAGGTAGACCTCGTTCAGGTCGTACTTGCCGTTGGTGGTGCTCTGCGCCAGGCCGGTGTACTGCCCGGACTGCATGAACGCGTCCGGCACGTAGCGGGCGTTCTCTTCGCGATGCTCGACGCCGATGGCGAAGCCGAGGTCGCCGGCCGGCAGGGTCATGATGGAGCCGGCCAGGTCAGCGGTGAACGCGGTGGTCTTGGAGACACCGGTGGTGGTGTAGGTCGGGAACAGGAATTCCTGCAGGTCCTTGTTGTCCAGCGAGCCGGGGCCGGCCACGCCGATCGGCAGCAGCGGGTTCCACGCCAGGCAACCGGCGATCGGCTTTTCCACGGTGCCGCAGCGGGCAACGCCATTGGCATCGATGAACGACGGGCCCAGCGCCTGGCGCGCGGCGATCAGGCTCATGTCGCCGTGGTTGCTCTTGACCGACTCGTTGCGGTTGAACAGCGCACCGACGTTCCAGTCGAACGACTTGCCGGCGAAATCGAAGAAGCCGCTGACCGACGGCGCGAAGCGCAGGGTCTTGAGCTGGCTGTCGGTGGTACGCGGCACTTCGGAAAGACGACGACGGAACTGGATCTCTTCGCCGATCGGGTTGAACGCCGAGTCGGCGGACATCGGGGTGTTGATGGCGGCCGAGCCCGACTGGTACGGATAACCGGCGATCTGCTGGTTGGTGTTGCGCTCGTTGTACAGCACGTCCGCGTTGAACGACACGTTGTCCGTGAAGTCATAGGTGCCGTTGACGTACACCGACTTGCGCTCGATGCCGGTCTGCAGGCTCATCTCGGAGTTGGCGTTGGTGTACTCACCCTGGGTGATCGGGTGGTAGTCAGCGACGTTGTTCGGGTTGCCGCCCTGGTTCAGGGTGCACCACGCGTCGGCGCCGTCCGGGCCGCACGGACCGAACCAGCTGCCCTTGTTGGTCAGCGCGCTCCAGTCGGCCGGGGTCGAGTTCGGGCCCTTGTTGCCGCCGCGCGAGAACCAGCGGTCACGCGCCATGACCGGATCCTGCTTGGAGTATTCGGCCGACAGGGTCAGGCTGCCGCGCTCGCCGGTGGCGCCCATGGTGAAGGAGTACTGCTCCAGGTCACCGTCGCCTTCGCCGTACTGGCCGACGTAGACGTTGGCTTCGGCGCCGTCGAAGTTCTTGCGGGTGATCACGTTGACCACGCCGGCGATGGCGTCCGAACCGTAGATGGCCGACGCGCCGTCCTTCAGCACTTCGATGCGCTCGATGGCCGACATCGGGATCTGGCTCAGATCCTGGTAGCCGCCCGAGGTGGCGCCCAGGCGCTTGCCGTTCATCAGCACCAGGGTACGGGTGGCGCCCAGGTTGCGGATGTCGATGTAGTAACCGCCCACGTTCTCGCCCGAAGCCAGCGACTCGGAACGGGAAATGGCCGGCGAACCCGCCGAGGTCATGTTCTGCAGCACGTCGGCGACCGAGGTGAAGCCCTGCTTTTCCAGGTTTTCACGGCTCAGGGTCAGGATCGGCTGCTGCGTCTCCATGTTGGCGCCGCGGATGCGCGAGCCGGTGACTTCCAGGCGGTCCAGGGTGGTGGCGCCGGCAGCGGCGTCCTGCGCCGAGGCGAACGCAGGCGTCAGCGCAATGGCAATGCCAGCCGGGAGCAGGCCCAACCGCACGGCGGGAGTACGAAAATTCATCAATCTCTCCGATTACGTTAGTGGTGCGTTAAAACACCCCTGAACGTTACGTTCGTACCGAAGCCATGGGTTTGCACGAAGCAGTTGCAGACTTTGCCGAATGTGGCGGAAGGCGCGTGGCCGCCGCTTCGCGGTAGCGGCTGGCCGGGACCCCGAAGCGCGCGCGGAAGGCGCGGGCGAAACTGCAGCAGTTGTCGAAGCCACTGGCCGCGGCGACTTCGCTGATCATCATGTCGGTATCGCGCAGCAGCATGGCCGCGCGCTCCAGGCGCAGGCGCGCGGACAGCGACTGCGGGCTTTCCTCGTACAGGCTCTGGAAGGTCTTGGACAGGTACCAGCTGGAGAAGTTGGTCAGCTCGGCCAGCTCGCCGATGCGCACCACGCGGTGGCTGTTGCCCTCCAGGTACATGCGTGCGCGCTGCATGCGGCCGAACACCTGCCGCTTGCGCAGGCGCGAGCGTCCCGGGCAGCGCTGCACGCCCTCGGAATAGTCCCGCTGCAGCGACGCCACGTGCAGCAGCAGCGGGCGCAGGACGTGCGAGCCCGACGCCCTGGCCTGCGCCTCGCGCCACAGGTGCAGCGCCGTGCGCGCCTCGGCCCGGCCCATGAGGCCATGGCCGGCGTAGAGCCCGCTGTCGGCTAGGTCGCCCAGGGTACGCAGCGCATCGGCATCCAGCGCCACGCCGATGCACAGCCCGTCACGGCTGGCCTGGATCAGCGGCCGCGAGTCCTTCTCGAACGCGATCCACTCGCGCTGGCGCAGGCGGAAGCGGCCTTCCCTGGATTCCACCCAGGCGCTGCCGCGCAGCTGCATCCACACGGTGAACACGGTTCCCGAGGTCTGCAGGCTGCCCAGGCGGGCGACCCCCACGCAGTTCGGACGCGGACCGTCCTCGGGCTGCTTCTCGAACGAAACCGATTGGCCGCGATCGACCCAGGCCACCTGTCGCATGACTCACCATCATTTGCCTTCAATGGCCGATGGTTTTGCCAACTCTGGCGGCAACCGTCAGGAAGTTACGACGATAACCTTCCGAATTCTTCCGGAACCGCGGACGAAGAAATCACGAATCCGGTTTTCCCAATGCCGGCAACCACTTGAGCACGCCGAGCGATGGCCGCGAAGCGCTTTCGGGCACCGGCATGATGCCGATGTCGGTGCCATCGGAAACCGCCAGCGCCACGTACACGGCATCACCATCGGGAGCCACGCTGAAGCCATTGGTGGCGCTGGCTGCCCGCACCTCCAGGCAGCGTGGCGCCTGCGACTGGTCGAGCCGGCTCAGCTGTACCGAGCAGCCGTCATCCTGGCGCAGATAGGCCACCGCGCCATCGCCGCCGAGGGCCCAGGTACGGAAACGCCAGCGGGTCGGCACTTCGCCGCTGAGCTCGCGGAAGCTGCCGGGTGCAAGACCGGCATCGGCCGACCACAGGCCGCCTTCCGCGAGCCGGGTGAACAACACCCGCTGCGTGCTGCGGTCGTAGCGTACCTGCGAGGCGCCAGGTACCTGGGCAAGGCGCCGCCAGCGGCCACCGCCGCGGTCGAACAGCGACAGCGTGACCGGGCCATCGCCCTCGCTGCCGATCACGAAAACCAGGTTGGAGCTGGGGCCGTAGACGGCCTGCAGCGGTTCGGCCACGGGGATCGGCAAGCGCTTCCACTGCCCCTGCTCCGGTGACACCTCGTAAATGCCCGGTCGCCCATCATCATCGCGCCCACTGACCAGCACCTGCTGGCTGTCGGCCAGCCAGTCCGGCGACTGCCGCGCCTCCGGGCGGAAGCCCTCCACCAGGCGCAGCGAATCGGGCTGCCCCAGGCGCGCCCACCACAGCGCGAACGCGCCGGAGCGGTTGGAAGTGAACACCAGTTGCTGCCCGTCGGGCGCGATCATCGGCTGCGCATCGCGCCCCATTGATGCGAACAGCCGTTCCTTGCGCTCGGGATGGTCCAGCGGTACCCGGAACAGGCCGAACTGCGGTGCGCGATGCACGAAGGCAAGCAGCTTGCCCATGCCGGCCACGCTCGGACTCTGCGCATCGTCCACGCCCAGGTCCTTCAACAGGCCCGAACGCAGATCCACCTGGTACAGCCGGGATTCGCTGTCGATCCGCCGCCCGAACACGATGGCGTGCTCGCCGAGCCACGCCCAGCCGCGCATTTCCGCACTGCCGCTGGTGACGCGACGGGCGTTGCCGCCGTCGGCAGCCATCACCCACACCCCACCCACCTGCGGGTTGCGGGTGAATCCAAGCTGGCGGCCGCTGGGCGAGTAGCGCGGTGCGTAATCGAAATCGCCTTCGCCGCGTTCGTAATCCAGCGCCGTCCAGCGCCCGGTTGCCAGGTCCAGGGTACGGATGCCGGGCGCGCCATGGCGGCCGGTCATCGTGCCGAACACCAACCCGCGCCCGTCCGGCGTCCAGCTGAAGCTCAGCATCTCGGCGCCATCGCAGGCAGTGGCACGACGTGCACTGCCACCGGTAACCCCAACCACCAGCACCTCGCAGCTGCCGTCGGCATGGAACCGTGCGAATGCGACCTCACGCCCGTCCGGCGACCACGCCGGGAACCGGTCCATGGCACCGGCGGGCAGCTTCACCAGGGTCGCCGAGGTGGTGCTGCCGGTGCTCTGCACCTTGAGCGTCGAACCGCCGTCGCTTTCGTCGGCAAATGCGACCAGCGCGCCATCGGGCGACAGCGCCGGAAACGTTCCGAACCCCTGCCTGGCGGTGATCAGGCGGTAAGGACGCTGCGGACTGCCGATCACGCCGGTACCGTCGGCCGTGGCCGCATCCAGCGCGCTCTCGGTAGCCGGGCGTTGCCACAGCAGCCACGCCATCGTCAGCGAACTGCACACCAACAGCAGCCCCACCGCCAGCAGCAGCCTGCGGCGCACCCGGCGCCAGATTCCGCTGCGCGGGGGTGCCGCAGCGCTGGCGCCCTCCACAAGCGGTGCCGGCCCGGCCGCGGCAGCCGCGCTTCGGTCAGGTTCCTGCGCCTGCGCGTCGACCGCCGGTGCTGCCGGCTCCTCCCGCGGCTCCCATACCACCGGGGCACGCAGGCGATAGCCGGTCTTGGCGATCGTCTCGATGTACTCCTGCCCCTGCGGGAACGCGCCGCCGGCAGACAACGCCTTGCGCAGCTGGGTGACCGCCTGGGTCAATACGTCATTGGTCGGCAGGGTATCGGGCCACACCTGCGCGAACAGTTCGTCACGGGTGACCACATTGCCGGCGCCGCGCGCCAGCGCCAGCAGCACACCGATCGCCTTGGGCGTGAGCCGCACGCTGCGCCGTACACCGGGCGCATGTACCTCGCGCGACGGCAGGACGATCAGGCAATCGCCGATATGCAGGCGTTCAGTGTTGGAAAGAGCGCTGTCGATGGGTTCCATGCCGGTCAGGGATTGAATCGCTGGAGGGCATCGTCCTGTGCCCGCCCCCTGGTGGTATTGCCGCCAGTGAACCGCCAAATTCCGCAAATGGCGTCAACGCAATGAGCAAATGTTTCAAGGCGCGCGGATATTAGCCTATGGCGGTTACCCGTGTACCCACGCGGGACGACATCAGGCTCTCTCTCGCCGACGCAATGCACATAATCCGCTTCAGAATTCGCGCCCCCAGGGCGCGTTTTTTTTATCTTCCGTTCATCCTGCACGATGCCAGGCAAAGCAGCGGATATGGCGCAAGGCCCGGTGGATAAAGCGTGCGCGGGATCGGACGGGGCGGGGCGCACTCATCGGCATGAACGTAGATGCCCCCGCTTCAACAAGCTGAAGAAAACCTAAAGAAGCGATTCACTCCACCGTACCCGGCGTCGAACGCCGCACGTGCGCGCTGCACCTGCGGCGTTCGACGCGATGGAGCGCGCGGGACCGATGCATGCGCCGCGCGCCCACCGGCCCTCATTCGGCGCGGTACACCTGCGCGCCCTGGTCGCGGAACGCCTTCGACATTTCCTGCATCCCGGCCTCGATCGCCCGGGTGTCGTCCAGCCCATGCTCGGCCGCATAGTCGCGCACGTCCTGGGTGATTTTCATCGAGCAGAAGTGCGGGCCGCACATCGAGCAGAAATGGGCGAGCTTGTGCGCGTCCTTCGGCAGGGTCTCGTCATGGAACTCCTGCGCCTTTTCCGGATCCAGGCCGAGGTGGAACTGGTCCTGCCAGCGGAACTCGAAGCGCGCCTTGGACAGCGCGTTGTCGCGGACCTGGGCACCGGGGTGGCCCTTGGCCAGGTCGGCGGCATGCGCGGCGATCTTGTAGGCCATGATGCCGTCGCGCACGTCCTGGCGGTTCGGCAGCCCGAGGTGTTCCTTCGGCGTGACGTAGCAGAGCATCGCGGTGCCGTACCAGCCGATCATCGCCGCACCGATCGCGCTGGTGATGTGGTCGTAGCCCGGGGCGATGTCGGTGGTCAACGGCCCGAGCGTGTAGAACGGCGCCTCGCCGCACTCGCGCAGCTGCTTGTCCATGTTCTCCCTGATCAACTGCATCGGCACGTGGCCGGGGCCTTCGATCATGGTCTGCACGTCGTGCTTCCAGGCGATCCTGGTGAGTTCGCCCAGCGTTTCCAGTTCGCCGAACTGCGCCGCGTCGTTGGCATCGGCGATGCACCCGGGGCGCAGGCCATCGCCCAGCGAGAAGGCCACGTCATAGGCCTTCATGATCTCGCAGATGTCCTCGAAGTGGGTGTAGAGGAAGTTCTCCTTGTGGTGCGCCAGGCACCACTTGGCCATGATCGAACCACCGCGCGAGACGATGCCGGTGGTGCGCCTGGCGGTCAGCGGCACGTAGCGCAGCAGTACGCCGGCGTGGATCGTGAAGTAGTCCACGCCCTGCTCCGCCTGCTCGATCAGCGTGTCGCGGAAGATCTCCCAGGTCAGCGCCTCGGCGCGGCCATCGACCTTCTCCAGCGCCTGGTAGATCGGCACCGTGCCGATCGGCACCGGCGCGTTGCGGATGATCCACTCGCGGGTTTCGTGGATGTGCCTGCCGGTGGACAGGTCCATCACCGTGTCGCCGCCCCAGCGGATCGCCCACACCAGCTTCTCGACTTCCCCGGCGATGCCCGAGGACACCGCGCTGTTGCCGATGTTGGCGTTGATCTTGGTGAGGAAGTTGCGGCCGATGATCATCGGCTCGCTTTCCGGGTGGTTGATGTTGCAGGGCAGGATCGCGCGGCCGCGGGCGATTTCGTCGCGCACGAATTCGGGGGTGATGCGGGGCGGGATGGCCGCGCCGAAGTGCTCGCCCGGGTGCTGCTTCAGCAGATGCGCCTCGTGCACCGCCTCCAGCCGCTGGTTCTCGCGGATCGCGACGAACTCCATCTCCGGGGTGACGATGCCGCGACGCGCGTAGTGCATCTGGGTGACGTTGGCGCCGGCGCGCGCGCGGCGCGGCAGGCTGCGCGCGGGAAAGCGCACCGCATCGAGCGCCGGGTCGCGCTCGCGGCCACGGCCGAACGCCGAACCGAGCTGCTCCAGGCATTCGCTGTCGCCGCGCTCCTCGATCCATCCGCGGCGCAGCGCCGGCAGGCCGGCGCACAGGTCGATCCGCACGTCCGGATCGGTGTACGGGCCGGACGTGTCGTACACGGTGACCGGCGGATTGTGCTCGCCGCCGAACAGGGTGGGCGTGCGGGTCAGCACGATCTCGCGCATCGGTACCCGCAGGTCCGGGCGGGAGCCAGGCACGTGGATCCTGCGTGAGCCGGGGATCGGCTGCGTGACCGATCCGGACAGTTGCTGTGCCTGCTGCTGCAGGGCGGAAAGCGGTGCATTCATCGGGCGTCGTCCTGTTGGAGGCCCACGCGGATGCACGGGCCGGACGAAGCGAAGGCGCACTGCCGCCGGCCCATGGACGCACCTTGGGCGGGCGTCCACGCGACGGGGCATTGCGAAGCTTCCCTACGCCGGTATCAACCGGATCAGGTTCCAAGGGACTGTCTCAACCGTGGCGCCATGGCCGCGGTACCCCCGCTTCGGGCGGCATTAGAGCATGAACCGGCCAGCCGGGTGGAAAACGCGGCCGATGCGTGGCCACGCCCGTTCCGGCGCGGCGGGCCGGTGGCCACTAACGGAATCGTGACATCGCGTTCAGTAGGATGCGCCGCTGCCGCATTCATGCGGCCCCGTGCCGCCGTGCCGGCACCGCCTCTTCCGCGCCTGTTCGTGGCCGGCTCCACTGCAAGCCCTGGCTCGCTCCCCCATCCCCAGATCGGAGAAGCTCCTCCATGGTGTTTCGTGTTTCCATCGCGCTGGTCGCCGCACTGGTGCTGCTGGCCGGCCTCGCCCCCGGCCCGTTCAACGACGTGGTGCAGGCCGCGCTGGCCGAGGTCGTGCGCAGCGTCGGCTGGCTGTACCTGCTGATCGTGTTCCTGACGCTGAGCTTCCTGCTGTACCTGGCGTTCGGCCGCTTCGGCAACCTGCGCATCGGCGGCGAGGACGCCGAGCCGGATTTCTCGCGCGCCAGCTGGCTGGCGATGCTGTTCGCCACCGGCATGGGCATCGGCCTGGTGTTCTGGGGCGCGGCCGAGCCGATCTCGCATTTCGCCACGCCGCCCGAAGGGCTGGCGCCCCGGAGCGTGGACGCGGCGCGTGCGGCGATGCGCTACGCGTTCTTCCATTGGGGCCTGCACCCATGGGCGATCTACGCGCTGATCGGGCTGGCGATGGCCTGGTTCCAGTACAACCGCAACGGACGCGGCCTGGTCAGCGACATGCTGCAGCCGCTGATCGGCCGCCATCACCGCGGCGCCATCGGCCACGCGGTCAACATCGCCGCGGTCGTGGCCACCGCGATCGGCGTGGCCACCACGCTGGGTTTCGGCACCATCCAGATCGCCGCCGGCCTGCAGCGCGTGTTCGGCATCACCGCCAGCGTTACCGTGCAACTGGTCATCATCGCCATCGCCTTCGTGCTGTACATGGCCTCGACCCTGAGCGGCGTGGACCGCGGCATCAAATGGCTGTCCAACTGCAACCTGCTGCTGGCGGCGCTGCTGCTGGCCGCGGTGCTGGTGCTGGGCCCGACCGGCTTCATCTTCGACACCTTCACCACCACGCTCGGCGCCTACCTCAACCAGCTGGTGACGATGAGCCTGCGCATGTCGCCGTTCTCCGGCAGCACCTGGGTGGCCGACTGGACGATTTTCTACTGGGCCTGGTGGATCGCCTGGGCGCCGTTCGTGGGCGCGTTCATCGCCCGCGTGTCGCGCGGGCGCAGCGTGCGCGAGTTCGTGGTCGGCGTGGTGCTGGCGCCGACGCTGCTCGGCTTCCTGTGGTTCTCGGTGTTCGGCGGCAGCGCGCTGTGGGCGCAGATCACCGGGCATGCCGACCTGCTGCAGGCGCTGGGCGACGGTTACGAGACGGTGCTGTTCGCGCTGTTCGACAGCCTGCCCGGCGGGTTGCTGCTGGCGGGCGTCGCGCTGGTGCTGCTGGTGATCTTCTTCGTCACTTCGGCCGATTCGGCGGTGCTGGTGCTGGCCAGCATGTCCACCGACGAGGCCGGCGACCCGCCACCGTCGCGCAAGGCGGTATGGGGCGTGGCCGTGGCGCTGATCGCCGCTGTCCTGCTGCTGGCCGGCGGGCTGGACGCGCTGCAGGGCATGATCACGATCGCCGCGCTGCCGTTCGCGCTCCTGATGGTGCTGGTCATGGTCAGCCTGTACCGCGTGCTGGACCTGGAGTACCAGCTCGAGCGGCGTCGCGCGCAGCGCGCGCGACATGCCGTGCAGGCCTGGATCGAACGCGAGATGGCCGCGCAGGACGACACCCGCACCGCGGCTCGGGCACCGGGGCACGACTGACGGCCTGCCCCGGCGACGCGCGCGGCGGGCGCCTCAGTAGCCGGCCGCCTGCCCGTCCTTGCGGCTTTCCGACGCACCGTAGTACACGCCGGTCGCCGGGTCGCGCATGATCGCCTGGTAGCCGCCGTACGGGCCGTCGGCGAACACCACCCGGTGGCCCTTGCGCATCAGCGCGCGGATGGTCTCGTAGGGGAACCCGGTCTCCAGGTTGACCTCGCCGCCATCGCGCATCGCCGTGCCCTGCCCGGTCGGCTCGGTGGAACCGTCGTGCTGGATGCGCGGCGCGTCGCCGGCCTCCTGCAGGTTCATGCCGAAGTCCACCAGGTTCATCACGATCTGCGCATGGCCCTGCGGCTGCATCGCCCCGCCCATCACGCCGAAGCTGGCGAACGGCTTGCCGTCGCGGGTGATGAAGGCCGGGATGATGGTCTGGAACGGACGCTTGCCCGGCGCGTAGCCGTTGGGATGGTTGTCCTGCAGCACGAACATCTCGCCGCGGTCCTGCAGGATGAAGCCCAGCCCCGGCGGCGCCATGCCGCTGCCCATGCCGCGGTAGTTGGACTGGATCAACGAGACCATCATGCCGTCGGCATCGGCCACGGTCATGTAGATGGTGTCGCCCTCCTCCAGCTGCTTCGGCGTGCCCGGCTGCGCTTCCTTCAGCGCGGAGTCCATCGAGATCAGCGCGCGCCGCCGGGCGGCATAGTCCTTCGACACCAGCCGCTGTACCGGCGCCGGCGAGAATGCCGGGTCGGCGTAGAAGCGCGCACGGTCGGCGAAGGCCAGCTTCTTGGCCTCGACGAACAGGTGCACGTGCTCGGGCGAGCCGAACGGGATCTTCGTGAAGTCGTAGCCTTCCAGGATGTTGAGGATCTGCAGCGCGGCGATGCCCTGGCTGTTGGGCGGCAGTTCCCACACGTCGTAGCCGCGGTAATTGCTGCTCACCGGCTCGACCCATTCGCCATGGTGGCCGGCCATGTCCTCATAGGAGAGGAAACCGCCGTTGGCCTTGAAATAGGCATCGATGGTGCGCGCGATGTCGCCCTTGTAGAACGCGTCGCGGCCACCGTCGGCGATCTTCTGCAGGGTGTCGGCCAGGTTCGGGTTGCGCCACAGCTCGCCCTTGCGCGGCGCGCGGCCGTCGACGGTGAACTGTTCCTTGAAGCCGGGGTACGGCGACAGGCGCGGTACCGAGCGGTCCCAGTAGTACGCGATCACCTCGGCCACCGGGTGGCCGTCGCGCGCATAGCGGATCGCCGGGGCCAGGTTGTCGGCCATCGGCTTGCGCCCGAAGCGCGCGTGCAGCGCGAACCAGCCATCGACCGCCCCCGGCACCGACACCGGCAGCGGTCCGGTAGCGGGAATGTCCTTCAGCCCGCGGCGCTGGAACTCGGCCAGGGTGAGCGACTTCGGCGAACGGCCCGAGCCGTTGTAGCCATACAGCTTCTGCGTCTTCGGATCCCACACAATGGCGAACAGGTCGCCACCGATGCCGTTGCCGGTCGGCTCCATCAGGCCGAGCGCGGCATTGGCGGCGATCGCCGCGTCCACCGCCGAGCCCCCTGACTTCATCACGTCCAGCGCGATCTGCGTGGCCAGCGGCTGCGAAGTCGCGGCCATCGCATGCGGCGCGATCACTTCCGAACGGGTGGCAAAGCCCGGCCCGGTGATGCGGTCGGCGGCATGCAGGGCGGGAATGGCAAGACAGGACAGCAGCAACAGCGGCAGGCGTTTCATCGGCGGAACCGGCAACCAGGACGGATGCCGACGATAACCGGGCCGCGGCTGCCTGCGCACGTGCCGCCCCATACGCCGCCATGTCCAACGCCCCGCATCCGGCCATGCGCGGCGCGGGCGCGGCGTCCCGCCGGTGCGCGCATGACGGCCGGCGCGACGCTCTTACGTTCCTCTTACGTCCGTGCCCTATCACGTTGCCCCGAAACAACACACGCCTGCCGGTGCCCGCTGTACCGGCGGGCAGCGCAGGTTTCCATCAAAGGGGCAATCCAATGCAAATGTCTTCCCAGCGCCGCCAGGGCGGCTTCACCCTCGTCGAGATGGCCGTGGTGCTGGTCATCATCGGCGTGATCATCGGCGCGGTCATGATCGGCCGCGACGTGCAGCGCAACGCCGAGTACACCCGCATCAAGCAGAAGTTCGTCGACCAGTGGGTGGTCACCTACAACAGCTACCACCAGCGCTACGGCGCGCCGATCGGTGACAACCAGTCCGCGCCGCAGCTGATGGTCAATGGCACCCACTTCACCGGCTTCTCCGGCGGCGACATGAGCCAGAACGCGACCGAGCCGGCGCTGATCTGCTCCGGCACCGACGCGCTGCCGACCAGCAACGGCCTGACCCGCACCCGCGAGGGCGACACCGGCTTCGACCTGCGCGACCTGGTGCGCAAGGCCGGCATCACCCTGCCGCCGGGCCGCGGCGAGGGCAAGGAAGACCGCTACGCCTACCTGGACACCAACGGCAACCCGCAGGAAATCCGCGTGTGCTTCGGCTGGAACCGGCCCGGCACGCTGTGGGGCTCGGGCAACGCGATGATCATCACCGGGCTGACCCCGGACCTGGCCCGTGCACTGGACCAGATGATCGACGGCAAGCCCGACGCCAGCAACGGCGCCTTCCGCCAGGTCGGCATCCAGTCGCGCACCGCCACCGCGTCCGGCGGCGCGACCACGGCCAACGCCATCGGCGCCGAATGGGGCGGCAACAACACCGGTTCGATGTCCTCGGCCGTCACCGACGGCAAGACGTTCGGCACCGGCACCGACGACGACCAGGTCATGACCGTCGTCGCCAGCTACAAGATGAACCAGTAAGCCGATGCGCCGGCCCTCCCTGCTCGCACGCCTGCGCCACTCGCGCCGCACCTCGCTGCTGCTGTTCGCCGCCACCCTGGCTTCGCTGGTGGTGGCGGCGGTGTGGTTCATCAAGGAACGCTCGGCCCTGGCCGACGCCTACCAGCGCCTGGGCGACCGCAACCAGTTGCTGTCCGAGGCCAAGGTGCGCGAGCAGGAGACGCGGCTGCGCGTGGAGCACGCCAACTCCGCGCGCCAGCTGCTGGCCAGCGCCCAGGCCAACGGCCTGGTGCCCGGCGCCTGGGGCGAGCGCCTGATCAACCTGCGCCAGAGCCAGATGCACCGCGAGGAAGCGCTGCCGCTGCTGGCCACCGTGCAGCGCTCGCCCGACCACCTGTTCGGCGCCGAGTCCTTCGAGATCGCCGTCACCCATCCCGACGAGGGGCTGTTCGACCCGCCCGGCAGCCTCGACCGCCGGCCCGCGCCGCTGTCGCTGACCCTGCGCGGCAGCCTGCTGTTCCAGACCGCCGCCGACGCCGGCACCCACGGGAATCCCCTGCCATGAGCCTGCTCCACGTCATCCAGCAACAGGGCCACTGGCTGCTGTTCGACGGCGCCACCGTCACCCGCAGCGAGGGCCGCCCGCGGCTGGCCGGCGCGGCGGTGGTGGTCAGCGATTTCGAGAATGCGGTCAGCAACGTCATTTCGCTCGAAGGCAGCCCCGCGCATGCGGTGGCCCTGATCGAACGACGGCTGCGCTCGGACGGCATGATCGACGGCGAAAGCAAGATCCTGATCCACCGCACGCGCAGCATCGGCGCCGGCTACCAGACCCTGTTCACCGCGGTCCCGCTGGACCTGTGGCAGCAGACCTACGCCTGGGCCGAGGCGCAGCCGGACCATTGCCTGCTGATCCCCTTCACCTCGCTGCTGTTCAAGTCGCTCAAGCCGGGCGTGGGGCTGGTGCTGCAGTCCGGCCGCCAGGTCAGCGTGCTGGCCGTGCTCAAGCACGACATGATCTACCGCACCGCGCTGGCCTACAGCGAAGACCCGTCGGACATGGCGATGACCGTCGGCGCGCTCGCCGAGCAGTTCGCCGAGGACCTGGGCAACGGCGAGGACAGCCTGGAGCCGCTGGCCCTGCAATGGTGCCCGGTGCTGGTGCCGCGCCCGGACGAGGGCCAGCCGTGGAGCGACGATGCGCTGCGCGAGGTCTTTGCCGTGCGCAGCGGCCTGCGGGTCGACAGCGTGCCGCTGCGCGTGGTGCGCGACGAGCATGGCAACGAATATCGCAGCGGCATCGGCTGGATCCAGTCCCAGGCCCGGCCCGGCATCGCCATCAACCCCGCCGCCAGCCGCCTGGCCTGGAGCGCCGAGTCGCTGTTGCCCGTGGCCAGCGCCGCGTCGCTGGTGTTCACCCTGATCCTCGCCGCGCTGGGCGCCCGCTGGGCGCTGACCGGCAGCGAGGCCAGCGCCCGCGCCGACCAGTTGGGGACCGAGATCGAGGCGATCGAGCAACGCATCGCCGCGATGCAGGCGCAACAGGCCATGCCCGAAGGCTTCGCCGGCGTGCAGGCGTTCATCGAACGCGCCACGCGCCTGCATGAGGGCGCCGATCCCAGCGCCAGCCTGGCCCAGGTGCGCGACGCCGCGGCCGGCCAGGTACGCATCCTGCGGGTGAAGCTGGAAGAACCGGCAGCGGCACCGCGCAATCCCGGCATGCCGGCCGCCCCGGCCCCGCCAGCGGGCGACTACACGCTGCGCGTGGACGGCGTGGCCGATCCCTGGCGCGGCACGCCGGGAATGCAGGTCCCGGCCTTCGTCGAAGGCCTGCGCCGGGCCGGGTTCGACCCGCAGCCCGTCGATCCGCAGGGCGGCGGCATGAACACCCGTTCGGCCGGCGGCTTCTTCTCCTACCTGCTCAAGCGCCCGTCGGTCCCGGCGGCAGAGGTCCGTCCATGAAGATCAAGTTCATCGCCGCCTTCGCGCTCGTGGTCTGGCTGGCGGTCACCGGCTGGCTGGCGACGATGGTCGTGGTCAAGCCTGCCGTGCTGCAGCTGGGCAACGATGCCGACGAAACCGCCGCCATGGTGGAACTGCGCAGCGCCATCGCCCACAACCAGCAGATGCAGGCGCAGGTCGAACGGCTGCGCCGCAGCGCCCCGATCGGTGACGGCCAGCCCCTGCTGGCCCTGCCGCTGGCCACGCCGCCCGCCAGCGAAGGCGGCCCGTCGTCCGCCCTCGCTGGCGGTGCGGAAGCGGCCGCCGCGCACGCCGTCTCGCTGGTGCTGATCACCAATGGCCGCCCCAGCGCGGTCATCGACGGCCAGCGCGTACAGCGCGGCTCGCGGCTGGCCAGCGGTGCGCGCGTGGACGCCATCGGCCCGGACTGGGTGCGCATCCGCAACGCGGCCGGCGAACTGGCCACGCTGCCGGTGCCCTCGCCCTATGGCAACGGCACGGGGGAACGTCGATGAACGCCCGCTACAGGAAGCCACTGCTGTGGGGCGCCGGCCTGATCGCCGGCGGCGCCCTGGCGATCCTGGCGGTACTGCATTCTGGCGACGATGCCACGCCCGCCGCCCCGGTGGCGGCCGCGGTGCAGGCCGACTCCGCCGCCGCCGAGCCGCAGGCCGCGCAGGCGGGGGCGGACACGCCGCCGTGGATGCAGGCCGAACCCGCGGCCGCCGGCACCGCCATGCAGCGCGCCGCGGCCGCCGCGCCGCCTGCCGCGGCGGCCACGGACATCGGCCGCTCGCTGGCCGACATCCGCCTGAAATCCGGCAACAACATGCGCATGGCCGACGACCTGCTGGCGCAGCTCGACCAGCTGGAAAAATCCGGCAAGGCGCCCGCGGACGTGCGCCTGGACGCACTGCGCAACAACCTGCTGATCGCCAAGCGCGCGCAGGCCCTGGCCGTGGAGCTGGCCGAGTCCACGCAGAAGCCGGACGGCCCGGCGCAGCGCCAGCGCAATGCCGCCATCCTGGCCGAACTGCAGCAGCTGCAGGGCCAGCTGCGCTACGACGTGGCCCCTGCCAACCTGCCCGCGGCACCGGGCCGGGCGCAGTGACATGCGGGCACGCCACCGCCCCGCACGGCTCGGCCCCGGCACCCGAAGCGGCTTTTCGCTGGTGGAGCTGGCCGTGGTCGTCGGCGTACTCGGGCTGCTGACCATGACCGCACTGTCGGCCTTCGACAACCTCGGCCAGGCACGCCGCCACAATGCCGCCCGCGCCCATGCGGAGACCGCGCGGCAGGCGCTGCACGCCTTCGCGCTGCGCAACAAGCGGCTGCCCTGCCCCGACCTGTCGGGCAACGGCGACACCGGCTTCGAGGGCAGCAACGGCACCTGCAGCTCCACCGGCAATGTCGGCTGGTTGCCGTACGCCAGCCTCGGGCTGGAGGTGCCGGTACGCGGCGAACGCCTGCGCTATGGCGTGCATCGCGGCACCGCCAGCACCGACCTGGTGGTACCGGCACGCGAATCGGCCGACCAGCCGGACCTGGAGTACGCCGGCGGCTTCGGCTCGGCGCTGTCGCGCGTCGTCGCCGCCAACACCATCGCCCCGCTGGCCAGCCAGCCGCACTACATCAGTGGCGGCACGCCCACGCAGTGCGCCGGCGGTGGCACCGGCACGCGCATGGTCAACCCCGCCTTCGTGCTGGTGGCCCCGGTCGGCGCGCGCGACGGCGGCAGTGGCGATGCCGCTTTCGATGGCGCCAACAACCGCGCTTTCGCCCAGGGCAACGGCACCTGCGTCACCCCGCCCGACTACCCCGGCGATGAGCGCTACGACGATCTCGTCGTCGCCGAAAGCGCCACCGCCCTGCTCGGCTGGCTGATGGCCACCACGCGCTGACCGCCGATGCCCTTCCCTCTGCCTTCCACCGCATCCTTCCAAGGTACAGAACCGATGAATCCCAACGCCCGCACCGCCCGCGTCCCACGCCGCCCCACGGTCAGAACGCTCGTCAGCGCGATCGGCGCGTTGGCGCTGACCGCCTGCAGCAACATGCCGCCACGCAGCGTCCAGGAACTTCCGCCGACCGAGTACAAGGCGCTCGAACGCAGCGGCAACGCCATCGTCGAGGAATCCAGGAAGCTCGCCAGCCAGCAGGACCGCATGCGCGAACAGGTCGAGCAGCGCCTGCAGCAGCAGGCCGACGCCGTCGCGCCGGTGGCGCCGGCCTACGACCCGCTGGAGAACACCGTGGTCAGCATCAGCATGTTCAACGCCGACGTCGGCCAGCTGCTGTGGGCGCTGGCCGACGAGCTGAAGATGAACCTGATCGTCGACCCGCAGGTGCTGGAGCAGCGCCAGCGCACCAGCCTGCACCTGCGCAACGTCAGCGCGCGCGAGGTCTACAACCACATCCTCGACGCCTTCGACCTGCACGGCGAGATCCGCGGCGGCGCGCTGGTGGTGGGGCAGATGCGCGAACGCATCTTCAACGTCGACCTGCTCAACTCCAGCACCTCCTTCGACCTGTCCACCGGCGGCGACGTGTTCGGTGCCGGCATCCAGAGCGCCGGCGGCGGTGGCCAGTCGCTGCGCGGCACCCTCACCATGAGCGGCAGCGTCGGCAAGGACAACGACCCCTACAAGCAGCTGGACGCCGCGATCAAGGTGATCCTGGGCGGCGACGAACAGGCCGCCACCGCGCGTGGCCCGGATGCGCCACCGGCGCCGGAAAAGGGCCGCTACAGCCTGGATCCCAGCTCCGGCACGCTGTTCGTCCGCGCCCGCCCGTCGCAGATCCGCGCGGTGGAGGAACTGGTCGGCCACACCACCAGCAAGATGCGCCGCCAGGTCCTGGTCGAAGCGCAGATCCTGGACGTGTCGCTCAACGACAACTTCCAGTACGGCGTGGACTGGAACCTGCTGCGCAACCGCGTGGCCGGCATCTACGGCGACAGCCCGGCCACCATCGCGCCGCTGCCCGGCACGCCCGCCAATCCCGACCTCGGCATCCCGGAAAACCCCAACCTGCTGCCCTACCAGCGCTATGGCCGCTATGGCGACCAGGCCCGCAACATCATCTTCCCCAACCAGACGCTGGGCTCGGTGGCCGGGCGCGGGCTGGGCATCAGCTACCTGACGGACACCTTCTCGGCCGCGCTCAACGCGCTGCGCACCTTCGGCAACGTCAAGGTGCTGTCCAACCCCAGCGTGCGCGTGCGCAACGGCAGCCCGGCCTACCTGAGCGTGGGCTCCAACATCCGCTACGTCACCAAGTCCACCAGCAACTTCTCCAACACCGGCGGCGGCAGCGCCTACAACCAGTCCACCGACATCCAGACCGATTCGCTGTTCTCCGGCGTGGTGATCGGTGTGGCCCCGGTCGTGCACGACAACGGCGGCGTCGAACTGCTGGTGCACCCGATGCAGACCGAAGTGGTGCCCGGCAGCCTGGAACTGCAGAAGTTCCCCAACGGCAACGCCGTCACCCTGCCGGTGGTCAACGTCAAGGGCATCACCACCACGCTCAACCTGCGCGATGGCGACACCGTGCTGCTCGGCGGCCTGATCGACCAGAAGGCCAACCTCAACGACAGCGGTATCCCCGGCCTGTCCGACGTGCCGGCCTTCGGCAAGCTGTTCGGCTCGCGCGCCAAGCAGCAGAGCACCCGCGAACTGGTGCTGGTGCTGCGGGTGAAAGTGATATGAGCCTGATCCACGACGCGCTGCGGGAACAGGACGGGCCGGCGCTGCCGGTGCGCCCGGCGCCCCGCGCGTCCTGGTGGGCACGGCAGTCGCCGCGCACGCGCGGTACCGCGCTGTTCGCCGCGGCCGGCCTGGGCGGCTTCGTGCTGGCCGGCGCGGTGCTGCTGGGGGTCGGCGGGCGCGGCAGCAGCGCGCCGCCGGCGCACGTCGCCGAGGCCACCGCCGCGGCCCTGCCCGCCACCGCGCCCGTCGTCACGCAGCCCACGGCCGCCAGCGCCACGCCGCCCCCCGCCGCGCCGGACGTGGTCCACGCGCCCGTCGCGCCACCCGTAATGGCGAGCGCAGTTGCGCCGCTGCCGGCGCAATCGCCGGATCCCACGCTGCCCGCCAGCGCCGTGCAGGAGCCGCCGGCGTCCGACCCCCACGCCGGCGCAGCGGTTGCTGCTGCGCCGGTCGCCGCCACCCCGGCCCCCGCCCGCACCGCGCCGCCGCCGATGGCCGCCGCCAGCGACGGCGCCGCGCCCGCCATCCGCATCGAGGTCGAACGCCGCAGCGGCGCGGCCTCCGCCGATGCCGGCCGCGAAGGCCGCGCGGTGGAGCAGGCCGTGGCCGACGTCGAGCGCGCGATGACCGGCGGCGACCTGGCCAACGCCCGCCAGGCGCTGGCGCGCCTGGATGGCCTGCTGGCGCCCGAGAGCCTGACCCTGCTGCGCATGCAGGCCTGGGTCGCGCACGCCGGCAACGACACCGCACGGGCCGAAACGCTGTACCGCAGGATCGCCGAGCGGGTTCCCGAAGACGTCAATGCCGGCGTCAACATCGCCCTGCTCGACGCCCGCCGCGGCGATGCCGACGCCGCGCGCACGCGGCTGGTGCGGCTGTCCGGGCGCCATCCGCGCTCGCCGCAGGTCGCCCGTGCGCTGGCCGAACTGGGCAGCACCGCGCCATGAACCCGGCCCTCGCCCGCCACCTGCAGACGCTGGGCCTGGAACGCGCGCCGTTCCCGCCCACGCCCGATGCGGCGGCGTGGTTCCAGACCGCGCGGCTGGAGGCCGAGCGGGTCGAAGCGGCGCACTGCCTGCGCACCCGCGCCGGATTCGTGCTGCTGACCGGCGAGATCGGCACCGGCAAGAGCACCTTCCTGCGCCGGCTGCTGTACGCGCTCGGCGGCGAGGGCATGGTCACCTCGCTGGTGTTCAACACCTTCCTGCAGGGCCCGGACCTGCTGGCCGCGGTGCTGCGCGATTTCGGCCTGGAGGCGCGCGGCACGCCGGCGGCGGACATCGACACCCTCAACCGCTTCCTGGTCCAGCAATGGCGCGCGCAGGTCACCTGCGTGCTGATGATCGACGACGCGCAGAACCTGACCCTGGAAAGCCTGGAGCTGCTGCGCCTGCTCACCAACCTGGAAACCGGCCAGGAAAAGCTGCTGCAGATCGTCCTGGCCGGGCAGCCGGAACTGCGCGCGAACCTGGAGCAGCCCGGCATCCGCCAGCTGACCAGCCGCATCTGCAAACACGTGCAGCTCGACGTCCTGGCCGCCGACGAAGTGCAGCGCTACGTGCACTACCGCCTGGATGCGGCCGGCAACCCCAGCCCCGGCATCCGCCTGCGCGCCGATGCCGCGCAGGCGCTGCACCGCGCCAGCGGCGGCAACCCGCGGCGCATCCACCAGATCATGGACCGCTGCCTGTACGGCCTGTATGGCTTGCCGGCGCATGCGCGGGTGATCGATCCGGCACTGGTGCGCACCGCCGCCGCCGAGGCCGGCGCCCGCCCCCTGGCCCGCCGCCTGAAGCGTGCAAGGCCCTCGCTTGCGACCGCCGCCTCGCTCACCGGGGTGCTCGCCGCCACCGTGCTTTTCCTGGCCCTGCGCGGCGCCGACTCGCGCGCCGAGGACACGCCGCCGGTGCCCGCGCCCGTGCCGGCGCAGGCCAGCGCCCCGTCCACCCGCGCCGATGACGCCGACTGGAACGCCTGCCTGCGCCGCCTCGGCCAGGCCGGCGTGCAGGTGCAGGCGGTCACCGCTACCTGGCTGGCGCGGCTGCCCACGCGCGACGGCCTGTGCCTGCGCCAGCTGGCCGAGGGCTGGCAGGCGGGATGGCGCACGCGGCTGCGCGCGGAGGATTTCCTCGCCGCGCAGGACCAGCATGCGCGCGTGCGCGCGGTGCAGGCGCTGCTGCAGGCCGAAGGCCTGTACGCCGGCACCCTCGACGGCCTGTACGGGCCGCGGATGCGCGCGGCCATCGCGCGCTTCCAGCAACGCAGCGGGCTGCCGCCCAGCGGCGCGCCCGACCCGGCGACCCTGTTCCTGTTCGACACCCTGCTGGCGGCCCCCGCCGCCGCCTCGTCCACTTCCCCGGAAACGCAACACCATGGCAACGGTTGATCCCACCCCCGCCCGCCCCGCGCCCCCGCCCGCCGTGCAGCGCGACGGCACGCGCCTGGGCGAACGCCTGCTCGAACGCGGCCTGATCGACGCCACCCAGCTGCAGTACGCGCTGCAGAAGAACGAGGTCGAGAAGCAGCGCCTGGGGCGGATCCTGATCCGCCACGGCCTGGCCAACGAATCGGACATCGTGCGCGTGCTGGCCGAGATGAACGGCATCGAGTACGTGCAGGTGGACACCCTGGCGCACGCCGACCCGCAGGTGCTGGCGATGTTCAACCGCGAGCTGTGCCAGCTGCGCCAGTTCCTGCCGCTGCGGCGTGCCGGCGATGCGCTGGAAGTGCTGCTCGGCGACGCCGACACCCAGGCCGTGGGGCAGCTGGTACTGCAGCGCTGCGGCCTGCGCTGCCGCTTCCTGCAGGGCGAATACGGCAAGGTCGCGCGGCTGATCCGCCACACCTACTACTTCGCGCAGAACCCGGTCGAGAGCCTGCTCGAACGCGAGATCAAGCGGCTGTCCACCGACAACGACCATGCCTACAGCCCGGAAAAGCTGCTGGACTACCTGCTGCACTACGCGGTGCGCGAGCGCACCACCGACATCCACCTGGCGCCGTCCGACGACAGCCTGCACGTGCTGTTCCGCGTCGACGGCGTGCTGCGGCCGATGTTCGCCATGCCGCTCACCCTCAACCGCCTGCTCGGCTACATCAAGCTGACCGCGGAAATGGACATCTCCGAACAGCGCCGCCCGCAGGACGGCAGCTTCCGCGCCACGGTGCTGGATTCGGCGGTGACCGTGCGCGTGTCCACCCTGATCACCGATGCCGGCGAGCGCACCGTCATGCGCCTGCTGCCCGAGCACAGCGACCTGGCCGGGCTGGAGGAGCTGGGCTTCTTCGCCGAGGACGTGGCGGTGCTCGAGCGCCTGTTCGCACGCCCGGCCGGGCTGGTGCTGATCACCGGCCCCACCGGCTCGGGCAAGAGCTCCTCGCTGCATGCCGCGCTCAGGATGCAGTCGCTGATCGAGCGCAACGTGCTCACCGTCGAGGACCCGATCGAGTACCGCGTGCCCGGCGCCGGCCAGACCGAGGTGAACCGTCGCGCCGGTTACGAGTTCAGCTCGGCGCTGCGGCATTTCCTGCGCCACGACCCGGACGTGATCCTGCTGGGCGAAATGCGCGACGCCGAAACCGCGCAGGCCGCGCTGGAAGCGGCGGCCACCGGCCACCTGGTGCTCTCGACCCTGCACGTGACCACCGTGTTCGGCGTGGTCCCGCGCCTGCGCCCGCTGGGCTTGGAGGCGCAGGTCATCGCCGACAACCTGCTGGCCGTGGTCAACCAGCGCCTGGTCCGCCAGAACTGCCCGTTCTGCACCCACGACGTGCCCTTCAGCGAGCGCGAACTGGAATGGCTGGACCTGCCCCCGGGCAGCTGCGGCAAGCGCGGCGCCGGTTGCGAGCGCTGTCGCGGCAGCGGCTTCCATGGCCGCCTGCCGGTGTACGACATCATGGTGGTGGACGAGGCGCTGGCCAACGGCATCGCCGACGACGTCAGCCGCGAGACGCTGCGCAACCTGGCCATGAACGCCGGCTTCCGCAGCATCGAGGACGTCGCCCGGGCGCGCGTCCTCGCCGGCCAGACCACCAGCGAGGAAGTGATGCGCGTGGCCGGCGTGGGGCCGGCGCCATGAACGTCTACTACTACCGCCTGCTGCTCTCCAGCGGCCGCGTGCGTGCCGGCGTCACCCAGCTGTCGGTCGAACACGATTCGTCGGCGCGGATGTGGCTGGAAAAGAACTTCGACGCGGTGGTGCTCACCCTGTACCGCTTCCCCGGCTGGCTGGCCGAGGCGCAGCGCACCGTCACCCAGCTGGTCAAGCCGAGCATCCGCTCGGTGGAACTGGCCGGCATGCTGCGCGACCTGGCGGTGATGACCTCCAGCGGCATCCCGATCATGGAATCGCTGCGCGCGGTCGCCAACGAAGTCGGCGGTGGCCGCACCTCCAACGCCGCCAGGCTGGCGCGCCGGCTGCTGGACGAGCTCGATGCCGGCGCCTCGCTCAGCGACGCGGTGTCGCGCTACCCGGACGCGTTCCCGGAAACCGTGCGCAACCTGCTGATGATCGGCGACGAGACCGGCACCATGGACAAGATGCTGATGGAGTCGGCCGACCACATCGAACGCATCTCCAAGATGACCGCCGACACCCGCCAGGCGCTGATCTACCCGGCATTCGTGTTCTCGGCGATCTTCGCCGCCGGCGGCTTCTGGATCTATTACGTCATCCCCAACCTGGCCGACCTGTTCAAGCAGATGAACGCCAAGCTGCCGCCGCTGACCATCGCGGTGATGAAGGGATCGGAATGGCTGATCGGCCATATCGGCTTCATCGCCGTGGCCATGGTGGTGGCGGCCTTCGTGCTGTGGGTGGCCTGGCGCTACAGCCGCGGCTTCCGCCGCGCCGCGCACTACACCCTGCACAAGCTGCCCATCGCCAGGACCATCATGTACTCCTCGGGGCTGGCGTTCTTCACCGAGTACATGGCGCTGCTGATCCGCGCCGGCGTGGACATGGTCAGCAGCCTGCAGGTGATGGAACGGGCGATGCGCGACGAGTACTACCGCGACCGCATCATCGCCATCCGCCAGGTACTCGAGCGCGGCGACCGCGTGTCCGCGGCGATGCGCCAGGTCGGCGGCTTCCCTTCGATGATGGTGCGCATGATCGGCGTCGGCGAGGAGACCGGCACGCTCGATTCGCAGTTCGCACGCCTGTCGGCCGAGTACAGCCTGCGCCTGCAGCGCCTGATCACCAACCTTTCCGAAGTCATCAAGCCGGTGGTCGTGCTGCTGGCCGGCGGCATGTTCGTGTTCCTGATCGTCGCCCTGCTGCTGCCCGTCTACGACCTGGTCAAGCAGGCCATCGCTTCCCCGCAGTTCTGAGGATCCCCGTCATGCACCGTCCTACCCGTCCCCTTCCGTCGGCAGCCGGCTTCACCCTGATGGAGATGTCGGTGGTGCTGGTGATCATCGCGCTGATCATCGGCGCGGTCAGCGTCGGCCGCGACGTCTACCGCAGTGCCGAGGCCGAACGCATCGGCAGCGAGTTCGTGCAGGGCTGGATCGTCGCCTACGACCGCTACGTGCAGCAGAGCGGCGTGGTTCCCGGCGACACCCCGGCCAATCCCAGCGGGCGCATCAACGGCCAGCTCGACCGCAACGGCCGCGAGCTGTGCGACGACCCGGGCAACTTCGCCCTGCGCAAGGCCATGCTCGAACGCGGCGTCGCGCTGCCGCAGGGGCGCGCCGAGGGCATGGAGTCGTTCTACGTCTATCGCGACAGCCAGGGCAACCCGCAGCAGTTGCAGGTGTGCTTCGACACCGTCGTCGACTGGTCCGAGCCCACGCCCACCGGCGGCTACCAGCCGCGCGTGCGCAACATCATGGTGCTCAAGGGCCTGACCCCGGAACTGGCCAACCAGCTCGACGCGCGCATCGACGGCCGCATCGACGCCTGCTTCGGCCGCCTGCGCGAGCAGGCGCCGATCCCGAAGTACAGCGGCGGCAGCAGCCTGTGCAATGTCGCCGTCGGCAGCAGCACCGCATCGCAACCGCGGCCATGGACCGAGGACGACACCCAGACCCGCAACGGCCGCGAGGACGGCCTGGTCAAGGTGATGACCGGCTACCTGCGGATGAACCAGTGAGTCCCGCTTCCGCTCTTTCCCCACGGCCATTCAGGACATCCGTCATGAACCAGCCCATGCGTCTGCCGCCCGCGGCCCCGACCGCCACGCAATCCGGCTTCGGCCTGCTCCAGGTCATGCTGATCCTGCTGCTGGTAGGCAGCGCGCTGGCCGCCGGCGCGGTGCTGTGGCAGTCCAAGCGCGCGCCGGCACAGGCCGTCGCCCAGGAGCAGGCACTGCGCTGGGCGGACGAGGCCATCGCCGCCTTCGCCGCGGCCAACGCGCGCCTGCCGTGCCCGGCCGACACCGCCGATGGCGAGGAAAACTGCGCCTCGGGCAATGCCAAGGGCTGGCTGCCCGCGCGTACCCTGCTCGGCGCGTCCGGCAACGGCATGCGCTTCGGCCCGGTGGCCTACATGGTCTATCGCGGCGACGCCGCCGCGCACCTGGACCTCACCGCGCCCGGCAACACCTACCAGCCGCCCCTGACCGATGGCAGCGTCCGCGAAATCATCTCGCGCGACGAGGACGGCAAGGAAACCGGCCGTCGCGGCTTTGTCGCCATCAACGGGCTGGACCTGTGCCGCACGCTGGAGCTGGCGCAGGTGCAGCCGCACGATCCGCTGCGCGCCGGCAGCACCGGCGTGCCCTGGAACGTCGCCTATGGCATCGCCGCCGCCGGCCCGCAGTCGGGCGCGTCGCGCCTGGATGACGCCAACGCGGCCGGTGGCGCGCAGATGGCCGCACCCTGGCAGGAATGGGACGGCGGCTACGACGACCGTGTGCGCGTGCGCACCTTCGATGGCGCCGGGCAGATGCTGGGCTGCCGGCTGCTCGGCGGCACCGCGCCGGCACCGCTGGCCCGCGCCTATGCCACGCCGCTGGGCCTGCCCGGCGCGGCGGCCGCCACCGCCACGCCCTACAACGTCTCGCTGGCCGGCATGGACGTGCTGGCCGCCGCGGTCACCCTGCACGATGCGCTGGGCGAGCTGCAGGCCAGCAACATCGACGCCACCGAGTCGGCGGTGCAGGGGGCGGTCGCGGCGCAGATCTCGGTGATCTTCAAGCTGGTGGCCACCGCCGTCAGCCTGTCCGACAACATCACCACGCTGATCACCTCCTCGGTGTCGCTGGTCCGTTCCATCGTCACCTGCATCGCATCGCTGGGGACCACCTGCGCCGAAGTGCCGGTCAAGACCGCCGCCGTGGTGACCTCCATCGTCGGTCTCGGCACCAAGGGCGTGACCCTGGCGGCCAAGGCCGCCTCGCTGCCGCTGGTCACCGCGGCACTGGCGGCCACGATCAAGGCGCGCGACCTGGCCAGGAAATCGGTCATCCCGCCGGTCAGCAACCCTGAGGAAGCCCGCCGGCAACTGGAATGCACGCTCTGGGCGCGCAACTGCGCCGACGACGAGGGCGTGGTCAAGACCGAGCTCAACCCGGACTGGAAGGACGGCGACGACCCCAAGGACAAGTACCGCATCGTCTACCGGCGCGACGCCAACGGCAACCTGATCCCCAGGCTCGATGCCGATGGCAAGCCCATGCACGACAGCAGCGGCAACCCGCTCTACGAGCCCGAGTACGAAGCCGGCGCCCCGCGCAAGGGCCTGGAACAGGAAACCGACGAAGCCAGGAAGAACTGGGAAACCCTGCAGGTGCAGGTGGATGCGCTGGAAGCGTGGCGGCTGGCGCCGTGGGGCGTGGGCGTGGCCACCAATGGCGACCTGAGCGAGAACGGCCGCATCGTCGAGCGTATCGACGTGGAGGCCACGCGCCTGCAGATCTGCGGCGGCGACTGGAAGAACTGCCGCTACGGCAAGGCCCAGGTCCGCGTGGAGTGCCGCTACGTCGGCGCCAATGCCGGCCAGTACGTGCTCAATGGCGGCACGTGCACCCATGTCGGCACCGAGACCGTCACCGAGCCGGACCCGAACGACGCCACCAAGACCATCACCGTCACCCGCCCCAAGGGCGACCGCGACCGGGTGGAAGTCACCGACTACGTCTACAACCAGGACCAGGCGGTGACCGACGCCATCGCCCTGCGCAACCTGGCCCAGGACTGGTCCAGCCTGCGCATGCGCAAGGAGGAGCTGGACAAGGAGATCAAGCTGCGCGAGGACAACTTCAACAGCTGGTTCAACGGCGGCAACTCCATCCTGTCGAAGATGAAGGCGCAGCGTGACGACGGCCAGCATTGCGGCGCCAGCCCGGCGACCGCCATGACCCGGCAGAAGTGCGAGAACGCCCAGCTCACGGTGCTGTACATCGAGACCTGCCAGAAGCCCGAGCCGGTACGCGAGTGCAAGGCGGTCAGCCCCGGCACCGGCCGCTACCGGGACGCGGCGTGCACCGACCGCAACGGCAGCGATGCCGAAAAGAACTACGGCTGGGTCGAAACCCTGTCGCCGCCGCCCTATCCGCGCGACCCCACGCCGGATGCGGTCTGCAAGCCCAACATGCAGGACCGCATCAACGAGCTCAAGGCCGAACAGTCCGGGTTGCAGCAGGGCATGGACAATGCGCGCGACGCCTACAACGGGCGGATCAACCGCAAGGAAGCGCCGTGGCTGACGTACCCCACCAGCGCCAGCTACAACTGGTTCCAGTGGGCCATCGAGATCACCCGCGACAAGGACGACAACCCGGTCAGCTATGCCTGGAAGCAGTCGCCGATCGTCGAGACCTACACCTATTCCTGCAAGAAGTCCGAGAACCACCCGATCTGGGTGCCCGGCGACGCCAACGCCACTCCGCCGACCGCCGGCTACTGGCAGGACAACTGGGTGGAAGTGGACAGCACCTGCACCGCCAACCGCCGGCTGCCGTTCTACGCGCCCGAGCCCTACGCCGGCAGCCGCCCGCCGCTGCTGATCACCAGCCCGGCCAATGTCCCGCTGTTCGGGACACTGCAGCTGTACGAACTGCTCCCGGAAAAAGCCTGCGCGTACTTCACCAGCCGGCAGTGGAACGGCAGCCAGTGGTGGTGGCCCGGCAGTACCGCCTGGGGCGACACCTACAAGATGGGCCTGTACTGCCAGCGCTACCCCTACAGCCGCGCCTTCGAGGACTGGAAGCGCGCCAAGCTCGGCGCCAGCAATGCCAAGAAGCACTACGAGGACCTCAAGGCCCAGTACGAGAAGCTGAAGCAGGAGTACGAGGACATGCGCAGCGGCAGCGTCAGTGGCGGCGACGAGATCCCCATGGCGTTCGGCGCCGAACCGGCGCTGGAATGGGCCGATTCGCGTGGCTCGGCCGGCCCGCAGCCGCTGGTGCGGCCATGAGGCGCGTTCCGCGCCGCGCGGCCGCCGCCGGCTTCACCCTGGTGGAGCTGGCCGTGGCCCTGGCCATCGCCGCACTGCTGACCGTCCTGCTGTTCACCCTGTTGCCGCTCGGCAACAAGGTGCTCGATGCCGAACGCCAGCAGCAGGAACTGGCACAGGCCGAACAGGCGCTGCTGGGCTACATGCGCAGCACCGGCCACCTGCCCTCGGCCGACGGCGACGGCAACGGCCGCGCCACCGGCGCCGCCGAAGGCTGGCTGCCGGTGGCCGAACTCGGGCTGCCGGCGCGCATGCGCATCCATTACCAGGTGCAGCCGCGGCTGGCGCTGCCTCCCGGCAATGCGTTCGACCCGCTGCTGCCGCCGGGCGACCCGCTGGCGGTCACCGGCAACAACAATGGCCTGGACCTGTGCATGCAGTTGCTGCTGGAACAGCGCAGCAACACGCCGATGGCCGGGCTGGGCATGCCGGTGGCCTATTACCTGGGCCACTCCGGTATGGCCGGGCATGGGCGCGCCGACGCCGACGCGCAATGGAAGCCGGCGGCGCAGGCCATGCCCGGCGCCCCCACCGACACCGACCTGGCCACGCTCGCCGCCGGCCCGGGCGAACTGGCCAGCCGCCTGTCCTGCACCGATCGCCTGGCCCGTACCCAGGGCAGCGCGCAGGCCGCGCAATCGGCCTGGAGTTCGCTGGAACTGACCCGCTTCAACTTCGAGTTCCGCGAGTTCGACATCCACATCGCCGAAACCACCCGCGACCAGGCCGCCGTCAGCCTGGCGCTGGCGGTCTATGCCATGGCCGAGTCGATCACCAACGAGGCCATCGCCCTCACCCTGCTGGCCTCGGGCTGGCCGCCGGACGGCCTGACCATCGCCGCCGGCGCCAAGCAGCTGGCCAAATCGGTGGTGTCCATGGCCATGGCGGCCAAGAGCCTGGCCAGCGCGGCCATCGCCCTGAAGGACGCCCAGGACGCGGTCGAAGACGCCAGGACCCGGCGCGACCAGGTCAGGAACTTCATGAACCGGGTCGACACGCTCTACCAGGACGCCCGCGACACCGCCCTCACCCTGGATCGCGCAGGACTGAACCCATGACCCCCACTTCCGCCCCCTTCGCCCGCGCGCGCCAGCGCGGCTTCTCGCTGATCGAACTGACCGTGGCCCTGGTGATCCTCGGCATCATCGGCATCCTGCTCACGCGCTGGCTGAGCGACACCGCGCATGAGCGCAGCCAGGTGGCGCAGCGCGACCTGCTGCAGCGCGCCGACGACGCGGTGATGGGCTACGCCACCATCCACGCGCGCCTGCCCTGCCCGGCCAGCCCGCTCAGCGACGGCCGCGAGGATTGCGCCCAGGGCGAAGTCGGCACCCTGCCCTGGCGCACGCTGAGCCTGCCCGACACCCGCGCCGGCAACATCCGCTACGGCGTACTGCGCCGCAGCGGCGACAGCGCGTCGCTGGCCGGCTGGAGCACTGCCGCACAGCGCGTGGCCGACGTCGATACCGCCCTGCCCGCCGACCTGGCCCAGGTGGCGGACCAGGCCGTTCCGCTGCAGGTGACCATCAACGCGCCGCGGTTCGTGCCCTTCAGCAAGATCCAGCCGTGGGACAACTGCAGCGTCGTCGATTGCGCCAACCTGCCGCACAGCGGCCTCAACAGCCTGAACAGCATGGATTTCTGCGATGCCCTGCGCAACGCGGCGATGCTGCCGGCCAGCATGGAACACGTGCATACCCGGCGCGAGCAGGCGCCGGCGCAGATCGCCGGCAACGTCGCCTATGCCCTGGCCGTGGTCAATCCGCTTGCCCCGGCGCACGACGCCACCTCACCTGTGTTCCAGTCGCCGCGCCGCCCCGGCGGCGGCACCGACAACTACCAGGACAAGGTGCTGGCGGTGGGCATCGACCAGTTGTGGGGTCGCCTGCGCTGCGGCGAGCACTACGCCCCGGCGCTGTACGCACACGCCAACGTGGCGATGGCCGCACGCCTGACCACGCCGGCCATGGTCAACCACGAGGTCCAGCTGGACATCATGGTCGAGCTGGGCGTGGCCGAAGCCATGAACGCCTCGGTGGCGCTCATCGACGCGACCGCCGACCTGATCAACACCACCTCCGAGACCCTGGACACCATCGCCGAGATGTTCGAGACCTATGGCGGCTGGAACTGGCGCGTGGCCATCGCCGGCGGCAGCATCGGCACCGCCGTGGGCAGCACCATCGCCGCCGGCGCGGCGCTGGCCGCGGCAGGCACCTACGCCGCCACGTCGCGGCAGTACCGCGACCAGTTCGCCGCCCGTTTCCCCGACGAGGCCAGGCGTCTGGAAGTGGAGATCGTCAGCAATGCGCGGCGCGCCGACATGCTCGGCGGATTCCCCGACGACACCGTGCGCACCGCCGCGAAGAACCTCCAGTACACCGGCCCCTGAGCGCAGCGCGGCGGCCACCGCGACGACACTGGCAGTGGCCCGCTGCAGCCCCCGCCGCCTTGCTGCCTCAGCCGCTGGCGCATCGCCGCGCGCGGCAACGGCCCGGAACGAAGAAGCCGCCATCGGTCGGCGATGGCGGCTTCATGGTGCAAGGCAAATGGCGCTGTCCTGACTAGCGGTACGCCGGCGCCTGGGTCACGCGCGCATCGCCTTGTCCAGCCATGCCGCGTGCGCCAGCCGGGTTGCGGCCATAGCCGCGCGGGGAGGCCGCGTGCGCGTGCCGCTGCGCGATCTCCAGGGCCAGGGTGTGGGTCGCCGTCTGCGGTTTCACCGCCAGCTCCTGTTCCAGGCCGCGGGCCAGGGTCTGGTAGCAGTGCAGCGCCATGTCCGGCTCGCCGCGCTGCGCGTACAGGCGCATCAGGCTGCGCTGCTGCGATTCGTTCCAGGGATCGAGCATCACGTGGCGGCGGCACAGGTTCACCGCCACGTCCAGGTCCTGGCAGGCGGCCGCGTCCTCGCGTGCCCGTTCCAGCGCCTTGAGCAGGCGCTGCAGCGCCCAGGCCCTGGCACCCGGCAGCCATTCGCAGAATTCGTCGCAGTGCTCCAGGGCAACGCCTTCGAGCAGTTCGCCGGCATCTTCCAGCCACTCGCGCGCGCGGTTGCCGACGCCCTGCACCGGTTCCAGCAGGTCGATGTCGAACAGCCCCTGCGACGCGTCCGGGCACAGGTGCACGTTCTCGCGGTCGATCAGCAGCACGCCTTCGCCCGCGGCCGCGACGATCGCGCGGTTCAGGTCGGCCAGCACCTGGCGCAGGTTGGTCAGCGCCGCCCCTTGCGCCAGGTCGGGCCACAGCATCGCCGCGATCCGGCTGCGGCGATGGATGCGCGGGCGCTCGATCGCCAGATAGGCCAGCAGTGCCCAACCCTTGCGGTAGGCAAGGCGCCCGGCATCGCCGATGCGGCATTGCCCGAGCAGGCGGATCAGCGGCTGTGCGTCACCCGGCCATGCGCTCATGGCAGTGTTCCCCGGGTGCGGTTCGATGGACACAGGTTTCCACTCCCCGTACGGCAGGCGAGAAGGCGGTTCATGTGGTTCCCCAGCTTTCGGATTGGCGACCCGCTGTTTTTCCGGGCCTCACTAACAAAACCGTGAAAAGCGTCCACTTCCTATCACTCGCTTTCGCTCGCTGTCGGCGCCGATGGGCGGGCGCGATGGCGCCCGCGTGCGGATCCATCGCCGTGCAGGCCGGACAGGCGACGGCCCCCACGCGAGCGCACGACCCGACGACACGCACCCGCGCAGCGGTGCCCGATCCGCGCAAGCAGCCCGCTGGCGGCGTCGCCGCGCATCACCGGCAAACAACTTTCATCGGCAACCATGCCGCCGCGACAACCGTTTGCGGCGATCGAGGCCGGGCACGCGATCAAGCGCGGCCGCCCTGCTTGACAACACGGAAAGTGGCGTGGTTATCTCGAGCCATGCTGCAACGCCACACCACCGCCAACCCGACCCGCACCCCGGCCACCGCCGCGGCGTCGCTGCTCGTACTCGTGCTTATTACCGAGCCCACAGGTGCGGGACGAGCTGGCGCGTAGCAGAAAAAAGCCAGATTCGATCAAAGACCCCGCGCCGACCCCGGTGCGGGGTTTTTCGTTTCCAGCATCCATTTCAACTGAAACCATGTTCACCACCGATACCGCCACGCACAAACACAGCACCCGCGACGCCATGCGCGCCGCTGCGGCGTGCATGGCCCTGATCCCTCCCCCGGCGGCCGCCGCGTCCTGACGCGACGGCCGTTTTCTTTTGCGCTCCCTCTATCACTGCAAGGAACCGAGTCCCATGAGCTCCAACGAACTGCCCCAGATCAAGATCGCCGTCATCGGTTACGGCAGCCAAGGCCGCGCCCATGCCCTGAACCTGCGTGAATCGGGCTTCGACGTAACCGTGGGCCTGCGCCCGGGCGGCCCGACCGAAGCCAAGGCCCAGGCCGACGGCTTTGCGGTCAGGACCCCGGCCGAGGCGGTCAAGGACGCCGACCTGGTCGCCGTGCTGACCCCGGACATGGTGCAGAAGAAGCTCTACGAGGACGTGCTGGCGCCGAACATGAAGCAGGGCGCCTGCCTGCTGTTCGCCCACGGCCTGAACGTGCACTACGGCATGATCGCCCCGCGCGAGGACCTGGACGTGGTGCTGGTGGCCCCCAAGGGCCCGGGCGCGCTGGTGCGCCGCGAGTACGAGATCGGCCGCGGCGTGCCGTGCATCTACGCCGTCTACCAGGACAGGAGCGGCAAGGCCGAGCAGTTCGCGCTGGCCTATGCGGCCGGCCTGGGCGGCGCCCGCGCCAACATCATCAAGACCACCTTCAAGGAAGAGACCGAGACCGACCTGTTCGGCGAGCAGGCGGTGCTGTGCGGCGGCGCCTCGGCGCTGGTGCAGGCCGGCTTCGAGACCCTGGTCGAAGCCGGTTACCAGCCGGAGATCGCCTACTACGAAGTGCTGCACGAACTGAAGCTGATCGTCGACCTGTTCTACGAAGGCGGCATCACCCGGATGCTCGAATTCGTCTCCGAGACCGCGCAGTACGGCGACTACGTCAGCGGCCCGCGGGTGATCGACGCCAGCACCAAGGCACGCATGAAGGACGTGCTCACCGACATCCAGAACGGCACCTTCACCAAGAACTGGGTGGCCGAGTACGAAGCCGGGCTGCCGAACTACAACCGGTTCAAGCAGGCCGACCTGGAGCACCCGATCGAGAAGGTCGGCAAGGAACTGCGCGCCAAGATGGTCTGGCTGCAGGCGCAGAACGCGTAACCGCGCGGTCCCCCACCCGCACAGAGCAAAGGTCAAGGTCGCTGCATGAACACTCCCGCCCACGGCGCGCCACGCAATGGCGCACGCTGGTTGACGCAGGCCCTGGAGGCCGAAGGCGTGCAGACGCTGTTCGGCTACCCGGGCGGCACCATCATGCCGTTCTACGACGCATTGGTGGATTCCACCCTCAAGCACATCCTGGTGCGCCATGAGCAGGGCGCGGCGCTGGCCGCCAACGGTTATGCCCGCGCCAGCGGCAAGGTCGGCGTGTGCGTGGCCACCTCCGGCCCCGGCGCGTCCAACCTGGTCACCGGCATCGCCGACGCGATGCTCGACTCGGTACCGATGGTGTGCCTGACCGGACAGGTCGGCACGCCGCTGCTGGGCACCGATGCGTTCCAGGAGCTGGACGTGTTCGGCATGACCCTGCCCATCGTCAAGCACAGCTGGCTGGTGCGCCGCGTCGACGACCTGCCGCAGGTGGTGGCCGAGGCGTTCCGCGTGGCCCGCGAGGGCCGCCCGGGGCCGGTGCTGATCGACCTGCCCAAGGACGTGCAGCTGGCCGACGCCTCGCACCTGCCCGAGCACGTGCCGGCCACGGTCGACCCGGTGCCGGCGCCGGACGCGCAGCGCCTGGCCGCGGCGCTGGAGATGATCGCCGCCGCCGAGAAGCCGGTGGTCTACGGCGGCGGCGGCATCGCCCTGGGCGGCGCGGTGGAGGATTTCCGCCGGTTCGTCGAGGCCTCCGGCATCCCCACCGTGCTGACCCTGCGCGGGCTGGGCGCGCTGCCGGCCAACCACCCGCAGTACCTGGGCATGCTGGGCATGCACGGCACCCGCGCCGCCAACATGGCGGTGCAGGAGTCGGACTTGCTGATCGTGGTCGGCGCCCGCTTCGACGACCGCGCCACCGGCAAGCTGGCCGAGTTCGCGCCATTCGCGCGCGTCATCCACCTGGATGCCGACGCCTACGAGATCGACAAGCTGCGCGGCGCCGACATCGCCCTGCCCGGCGACCTCAAGGCCGGCCTGCGCGCGTTGTCCGGCAACCGCGGCAACTGCAACGGCTGGCGCGCACGCTGCGCCGCCAACCGCGAGAAGTTCGCCGCGCGCTACGACGCCCCCGGCCAGGACATCTACGCCCCGGCGCTGCTCAAGCGGCTGAGCGAGATCGCGCCGCCGGACACCGTCATCGCCTGCGACGTCGGCCAGCACCAGATGTGGGTGGCCCAGCACTGCCGCTTCAACCACCCGCGCAACCACCTGACCTCCGGCGCACTAGGCACCATGGGCTTCGGCCTGCCGGCGGCGATGGGCGCGCAGTTCGCCTGCCCGGACCGCACCGTGGTGCTGGTCTCCGGCGACGGCAGTTTCATGATGAACGTGCAGGAGCTGGCGACCATCGCCCGCTGCCGCCTGCCGGTGAAAATCGTGCTGCTGGACAACGCCTCGCTGGGCATGGTGCGGCAGTGGCAGGAGCTGTTCTTCGCCGAGCGCTACAGCGAGATCGACCTGTCCGACAACCCGGACTTCGCCGCGCTGGCGCAGGTGTTCGGCATCCCGGCCACGCGCATCACCCAGCGCGCCGACGTCGAGGACGCGCTGGCCGCGCTGCTCGACACCCCCGGCCCGGCGCTGCTGCACGTGGCCATCGACGCGCGCGCCAACGTGTGGCCGCTGGTGCCGCCCAACAACGCCAACAGCACCATGCTGGAGGGCAACCCCGCCCATGCCAAGGCAACGCAGGAGAGTTCCAATGCAATACCGGCTTGACCTGGTGCTGACCCCCGCCGAAGGCGCGCTGCTGCGCGTGCTGGGCATGGTCGAGCGCCGGGGCTTCGCGCCCTGCAACATCGCCGGCAGCCGCCAGCCCGCCGACGCCGGCCGCTGGCACGTGCAGCTGGAAGTCAGCGGCGAGCGCCCGCCGGAGACCCTGTGCCGGCAGCTGGAAAAGGTCTACGACTGCGAATCGGTGCGGATCGTGCCGCTGGAACCTGCCGGAGTGGCGGCATGAATCCCGACGTAGGCGACGTACGGCGCACTCCCTGTCCCGCCCGGGGCAGGGCCCGCGCGCGGAGGCGTCTTCTTCGACGCCCGCCGCACGCCCCGGGCCTTGGCCACGTACATGCCTGACCTTGGCCGCCCCGTCGTCGCCGCCGCGGACACCGGCGCGATCAACGTCAGCGTCGCCGACGTGCTGGCCGCGCAGGCGCGGCTGCGGCGCTTCCTGCCGCCCACCCCGCTGCACTACGCCGAGCGCTTCGGCACCTGGCTGAAGCTGGAGAACCTGCAGCGCACCGGCTCCTACAAGGTGCGCGGCGCGCTGAACGCGATGCTGGCCGCACTGGAACGCGGCGACGAGCGGCCGGTGATCTGCGCCTCGGCCGGCAACCACGCCCAGGGCGTGGCCTGGGCCTCGTTCCGGCTGGGCGTGCAGGCCATCACGGTGATGCCGCACGGCGCACCAGCCACCAAGATCGCCGGCGTGCAGCACTGGGGCGCCACCGTGCGCCAGCACGGCAACAGCTACGACGAGGCCTACGCCTTCGCCCGCGAGCTGGCCGAACAGAACGGCTACCGCTTCCTGTCCGCGTTCGACGATCCGGACGTGATCGCCGGCCAGGGCACGCTGGGCATCGAACTCGCACCGCACGCGCCGGACGTGGTGATCGTGCCCATCGGCGGCGGCGGCCTGGCCTCGGGCGTGGCGCTGGCGCTGAAGTCGCAGGGCGTGCGCATCATCGGCGCCCAGGTCGAGGGCGTGGACTCGATGGCCCGCGCGATCAAGGGCGACGTGCGCGAAATCGCCCCGGTCGCCACCCTGGCCGACGGCGTCAAGGTCAAGATCCCCGGTTTCCTCACCCGCCGCCTGTGCACCAGCCTGCTGGACGACGTGGTCATCGTGCGCGAAGCCGAGCTGCGCGAAACCCTGGTGCGGCTGGCGCTGGAAGAACACGTCATCGCCGAGGGCGCCGGCGCGCTGGCGCTGGCCGCCGGCCGCCGCGTCGCCGGCAAGCGCAAGTGCGCGGTGGTGTCCGGCGGCAACATCGACGCCACCGTGCTGTCCACGCTGCTGTCCGAAGTGCGCCCCAGCCCGCCGCGCAAACCCCGGCGGCGCAACGCCGAACGACTTAGAAGCCGCGTCGCCCCCAACGCGCCGCGGCCCTCCCGAAACGAACATCCCAACATCATCGCACCCGCTGTCGAGGAGACCCTCTGGTGACTACTCCAACCATCAACACCCCGCGAATTACCATCTTCGACACGACCCTGCGCGATGGCGAACAGTCACCGGGCTGCAGCATGACCCCACCGCAGAAGCTGGTGATGGCGCGCGCCCTGGCCGAGCTGGGCATGGACGTGATCGAAACCGGCTTCCCGGCAAGTTCCCAATCCGACCGCGAGGCCATGGCGCTGATCGGCCGCGAGATACGCGACCCGGTGCTGGCGGTGCTGTCGCGCTGCCTGCCCGGCGACATCGAGACCTCGGCCAAGGCACTGGAAGCCGCGGCACGGCCGCGCCTGCACGTGTTCCTGTCCACCAGCCCGCTGCACCGCGAGCACAAGCTGCGCATGAGCCGGGAGCAGGTGCTGGAATCGGTGCACAAGCACGTGAGCATGGCGCGCGGCTACATCGACGACGTCGAGTTCTCGGCCGAGGACGCCACCCGCACCGAGCTGGATTTCCTGACCGAAGTGGCGCAGGTGGCCATCGCCGCCGGCGCGCGCACCATCAACCTGCCCGACACCGTGGGCTTCACCACGCCGGACGAGATCCGCGCGATGTTCAAGCACGTCATCGGCAACGCCGCCGGCGCCGACACGGTCATTTTCAGCGCCCACTGCCACAACGACCTGGGCCTGGCCGTGGCCAACTCGCTGGCCGCCATCGAAGGCGGCGCGCGCCAAGTGGAAGGCTCGGTCAACGGCATCGGCGAGCGCGCCGGCAACTGCGCGCTGGAAGAGATCGCCATGGTGCTGAAGGTGCGCAACGCGTTCTACAACTTCGATACCGGCTTCGACACCCGCCGCATCGTGCCGACCTCGCAGCTGCTGCAGCGGCTGGTGGGCATGCCGGTCCAGCGCAACAAGGCCATCGTCGGCGCCAACGCGTTCGCACACGAGTCGGGCATCCACCAGCACGGCATGCTGCGCAACCGCAACACCTACGAAATCATGCGCCCGGAAGACGTGGGCTGGGAGTCCTCGCAGATGGTGCTGGGCCGCCACAGCGGCCGCGCCGCGGTCGAGGCGCGCCTGCGTGCGCTGGGCTACTGGCTGGAAGAGGAAGAGCTGAAGCTGGTGTTCGACCAGTTCAAGGCGCTGTGCGAGCAGCAGCGCGTGGTTACCGACGCCGACCTGCAGACCCTGATGCAGGGCAATTCCGGTGGCGACGGCTACCGCCTGGCGTCGATGACCATCAGCGACGTCGGCAGCCGCGCCAACGCGCTGGTCGAACTGTCCGACCCGGAAGGCAACCGCGTGGCCGAGACCGCGCAGGGCGACGGCCCGGTGGATGCGCTGTTCTCGGCGCTGTCGGCCGCCACCGGCGTACAGCTCACCCTGGACAGCTACCACGTGCACAGCGTCGGCATCGGCGCCGACGCACGCGGCGAGGCCAACCTGGGCGTGCGCCACGAAGGCAACATCTACGAGGGCACCGGCACCAGCCGTGACATCATCGAGGCCAGCGCGCTGGCCTGGCTGGACGTCACCAACCGCCTGCTGCGCCAGCGCGAAGGCAGCAAGACCCAGGAAGCCGTCAGCGCCTGAGCGCGACGGCCCCTCACAGGCAACGGAACCAACACGCAATGAGCTCCGCACCCAAGACCCTGTACGACAAGCTGTGGGACGCCCACGTCGTCGTCCCCGAAAGCGACAGCGCCCCGGCCGTGCTGTACATCGACCTGCACCTGATCCACGAGGTCACCTCGCCGCAGGCGTTCACCGAACTGCGCGAACGCGGCCTCAGCCCGCGCCGCCCGGACCGCACCAAGGCGACGATGGACCACTCCACCCCGACCCTGCCGGCCGCTGCCGACGGCAAGCTGCCGTATGCGAGCAAGGCCTCCGAGGCGCAGGTGCAGATGCTCGCGAAGAACTGCGCCGAGTACGGCATCGAGCTGTTCGACATGGCCTCCAGCAGCCGCGGCATCGTCCACGTCATCGCCCCCGAGCAGGGCTTCACCCAGCCGGGCATGACGATTGTCTGTGGCGACAGCCACACCTCCACCCACGGCGCGTTCGGCGCGCTGGCCTTCGGCATCGGCACCAGCGAAGTGGGCCACGTGCTGGCCACGCAGTGCCTGCTGCAGCGCAAGGCCAGGACCATGTCGATCACCGTCGACGGCGAACTGGCACCGGGCGTCGGCGCCAAGGACGTGGTGCTGCACATCATCGGCGTGATCGGGGTCAACGGCGGCACCGGCCACGTGCTGGAGTTCCGCGGTTCCACCATTGCCGCGATGGACATGGAACAGCGCATGACCCTGTGCAACATGTCCATCGAGGCCGGCGCCCGTGCCGGCATGGTGGCGCCGGACCAGACCACCTTCGACTGGGTCGCCCGCACCCCGCGCGGCCCGAAGGGTGCCGACTTCGACACGGCGGTCGCCTACTGGAAGACGCTGCGCAGCGACGACGGCGCGCGCTTCGACGTGGAAGTGCGCATCGACGCTGCCGACATCCGCCCCACCCTGACCTGGGGCACGCACCCGGGCACCGCCATCGCGGTGGACGCGCCGATCCCGGCCGCCAACGACGCCGCCGCGCAGAAGGGCCTGGACTACATGAAGTTCGAAGCCGGCCACGCCCTGGCCGGCACGCCGGTGGACGTGGTGTTCGTCGGCTCCTGCACCAACGGCCGCCTGAGCGACATGCGCGAGGTGGCGCAGGTGCTGCGCGGCCGCCGCGTCGCCGCCGGCGTGCGCATGCTGGTGGTGCCGGGCTCGGAGATCGTCAAGCGCGACGCCGAGGCCGAAGGCATCCACGAGGTCGTGCGCGCCGCTGGCGCCGAATGGCGCGAACCCGGCTGCTCGATGTGCATCGCCATGAACGGTGACCTGGTCGCGCCGGGGCAACTGGCGGTGAGCACCAGCAACCGCAATTTCGAAGGCCGCCAGGGCCCGGGCTCGCGTACCCTGCTGGCCTCGCCGATGAGCGCCGCCTGGGCGGCGGTGAACGGCAAGGTCGCCGACGTGCGTGAACTGTTCGACCAGGAGGTGGCGTGATGGCCGGTTTCCGTACCCTGAGCTCGCGCAGCGTGGTGCTGCGCCAGACCAACATCGACACCGACCAGATCATCCCGGCGCGGTTCCTGTCCACCACCGAGCGTGCCGGGCTGGGCAAGAACGCGTTCAACGACTGGCGCTGGCAGGCCGACGGCACGCCGAACCCGGCATTCGCCTTCAACCAGCCGCAGAACGCCGGCCGCTCGATCCTGCTGGCCGGACGCAACTTCGGCTGCGGCTCCTCGCGCGAGCACGCGCCGTGGGCGCTGACCGACCTGGGCCTGCGCGCCATCGTGAGCAGCGAGATCGCCGACATCTTCCGCGGCAATGCGCTGAAGAACGGCCTGCTGCCGATCGTGCTGGACGAAGCCGACGTGCAGGAACTGATGCAGCGCCCGGACGACGAGCTGACCATCGACGTGGCCGCGCGCGAACTGCGCACCCCCGCCGGCAAGGTGTACGCCTTCCCGCTGGACGGCTTCTCGCAGACCTGCCTGCTGGAAGGCGTGGACCAGCTGGGCTGGCTGCTCGGTCGCGTGGACGAGATCGAACGCTACGAGGCCGCGCGCGCGGCGTGATGCCCCTTCCCGCCCGCACCCGCCGCCACGGGTGCCGGACCGAACGACAGCAACAGGACAACCGGAACCCCCATGCAAGCCAACATCGTCGTACTGCCGGGTGACGGCATCGGCCCCGAGATCACCGTCGCCGCGGTGGACGTGCTCAAGGCCATCGCCGCGCGCTTCGGCCATGACTTCAGCTTCGCCGAGCACGACATCGGCGGCATCGCCATCGACAACCACGGCGAGCCGCTGCCGGCCGCCACCCTGGACGCGTGCAGCAGGGCCGACGCGGTGCTGCTTGGCGCCGTCGGCGGGCCCAAGTGGTCCGACCCCAACGCCAGGGTGCGCCCGGAACAGGGCCTGCTGGCGATCCGCAAGGCGCTGGGCCTGTTCGCCAACCTGCGCCCGGTGCGCACCCACCCGGCCGCGCTGCACGCCTCGCCGATCAAGCCCGAGCTGCTCGCGGACGTGGACTTCGTGGTGGTGCGCGAGCTGACCGGCGGCATCTACTTCGGCGACAAGACCCGCGACGCCGACAGCGCCAGCGACCTGTGCCGCTACACCGTGGCCGAGATCGAGCGCGTGCTGCGCAGCGCCTTCAACCTGGCCCGGCAGCGCCGCGGCAAACTGACCTCGGTGGACAAGGCCAACGTGCTGGAGACCTCACGGCTGTGGCGGGATGTGGCCGCGCGCATCGGCCGCGAGGAATTCCCGGACGTGGAACTGGAGCACCAGCTGGTCGATTCCATGGCCATGCACCTGATCGCCAAGCCGCGCGCCTACGACGTGATCGTCACCGAAAACATGTTCGGCGACATCCTCACCGACGAGGCCTCGATGCTGGCCGGCTCGCTGGGCCTGCTGCCGTCCGCCTCGCTGGGCGAACAGGGCAAGGTGGGTATCTATGAACCCATCCACGGCTCGGCCCCGGACATCGCCGGCAAGGGCATCGCCAACCCCTACGCCACCATCCTCAGCGCGGCCATGCTGCTGCGCCACTCGCTGGGGCTGGAGGACGAAGCCGCCGCCATCGAGCAGGCGGTGGCCGCCGCGCTGGACGACGGCCTGTTCACCGCCGACCTGGCCGCGCAGGGACGAGCGCTTTCCACATCCCAGGCGGCGCAGGCGGTGCTCGCCCGCCTGCAATGACTCCACGACGCGGCCCCCGGGCCGCGTTTTTCGTTATGGCTGTCCTGTTGTTGTCCTTTCCCCACCTTCAGGAGCAATGCCCTTGAACCACCGCAGTCCCGACGCGTTCCTTGCGTACGTCGCCCGCCGCGACCCTGACCAGCCCGAGTTCCTGCAGGCGGTCAAGGAAGTCACCCTAAGCCTCTGGCCGTTCCTGCAGCAGCACCCGCAGTACGCGCGGCATGGCCTGCTCGAACGCCTGGTGGAACCGGAACGGGTCATCCAGTTCCGCGTGGCCTGGGCCGACGACAGCGGCCGCACCCACGTCAACCGCGCCTTCCGCGTGCAGCACAGCGCGGCCATCGGCCCGTTCAAGGGCGGCATGCGCTTCCACCCCTCGGTGAACCTGTCGATCCTGAAATTCCTGGCCTTCGAGCAGACCTTCAAGAACGCCCTCACCACCCTGCCCATGGGCGGCGGCAAGGGCGGCGCGGACTTCGACCCCAAGGGCAAGAGCGAGGGCGAGGTGATGCGCTTCTGCCAGGCGCTGATGCTGGAGCTGTACCGCCACCTCGGCGCGGACACCGACGTGCCGGCCGGCGACATCGGCGTGGGCGCGCGCGAGGTCGGTTTCATGGCCGGCATGATGAAGAAACTCAGCAACGACGCCGCCTGCGTGTTCACCGGCAAGGGCCTGGCCTACGGCGGCAGCCTGATGCGCCCGGAAGCCACCGGCTACGGCACCGTGTACTTCGTCGAACAGATGCTGCACCACGCCCGCCGCGAAACCCACGGCGCCAGGGTGCTGATCTCCGGCTCCGGCAACGTCGCCCAGTTCGCCGCGCTCAAGGCCGCCGAACTCGGCGGCAAGGTGCTCACCTTCTCCGACTCCGGCGGCACCCTCTACGCCCGCGACGGCTTCGACGAACAGGCCATGCAGGACGTGATGGCGCTGAAGAACGAACGCCGCGGCCGCCTGGCCGAACTGGCCGGCGACAAGCGCTTCGAGTTCCTCGAAGGCCGCCGCCCCTGGCACATCCCGGCCGACATCGCCCTGCCCTGCGCCACCCAGAACGAACTGGACGAGAACGACGCCCGCACCCTCGTGCACAACGGCGCCCTGTGCGTGGCCGAAGGCGCCAACATGCCCTCCACCCTGGAAGCGGTGGACGTGTTCCTGCAGGCCGGCACCCTGTACGCCCCCGGCAAGGCCAGCAACGCCGGCGGCGTCGCCACCTCCGGCCTGGAAATGAGCCAGAACGCATTGCGCCTGTCCTGGCGCCACGCCGACGTGGACGAACGCCTGCACGTGATCATGAAGGAGATCCACGCCAACTGCGTACAGCATGGCAAACGCGCCGACGGCAGCGTCAACTATGTCGATGGCGCGAATATCGCCGGGTTCGTGAAGGTGGCCGATGCGGTGTTGGCGCAGGGGTTGTATTGAGGATTGCTGGTCCATTCTTCTGATCGGAAGGAGGGACACCGTCGATATCCAGTTCAAGCAGCTCATCCCTTCAAGGGCCTGAGCGCTTGCGTTATGCCGAAAAATTCGGGGTGTAACCGATATGGCCGCAAACGCGCGGTGTCTACCGTCGGCCTCGGGGCCGCCCCTCGCTCCTTCCAAGTCATCGATATTCTTGGCATCACCGCATCTTCACATCAGCACCAGAAAGCGGGACACTTGGACAGCGCCGCGATTAGGCGGCCGAATAGGCGTTAGATGCCAAGGAGAAGCTAATGACACCGGAAGAAGCAGAACTCAGCGCCGCGCTGGTTGATTTCGAGCAGGCCGAAGAACGGGTAGGTCTCGAACATCAAAACTGGAGCTACCTCCAGATGTCATACATGTCGTTCATGCAGAGCTTGCAAGAGATGGGGCTTACTCGCGAAGAAGCGCAAGAGCGATTCAACCGCCATATGAGTAGTCACTCTGAGAGCTTTGGCTCTGCGTTAGAGCACAGAAATGACGCTTCGTCTAAGTTGATCGACATTCTTAGGCGATTCCCATATTTGCTACAGAGCTTGCCATCTAAAGCAAAACGCAAGCTTGGCGTCTAACAACTCATTCAAGCCGACGCCGCTTCGCGGCGCGGCTTAATTCAGGCGTTAGGCCCCTCTGATGGATCACGTGAGCCGCGAGCAACACATCCAGGCCACCCGAGCCAAGGCCGTTGAGATCTGCTCAGGCATCTTGGCTGGGCGGATCCATCTACTGGAGGGCTGCCATGCTCTCGCATCGCTGCGTTGGGACGTTGACGTTGATGAGCGCGATCCTGACTTTCTTACTTTCGCAGCGATTTCATCGGAGACCGACGCTCTGCCCATCGGGGACGTCCGCGCACATTGGGCTCCAGAGGCTTTAGCAAGGTTGGAACCTGAGATAGAGTCGGCCATTACGTGGGCCTCGCCACAAGCACTTCCAGCCTGCCGCTCGGTCGTGCAGCGGTTCGGGGCCTAACAAGTCCTTCAAGCCGACGCCGCTTCGCGGCGCGGCTTAACTCAGGTGTTAGCCCTCATGGACACAGTTGCGGAACACCCGCATTCCTTCCCAGCATCCGAGTGGCCGTTCTCGGAGCCGACGAACCTGGCTGCATTCACCACGACCCGCGTACTACACGAGGGTTATCCCGTCTTGTTGGTCAGTCACGACCATGATGGTGATTGGCAGTTCCTTTGCGGTACTACTAATGACAGCACTCATGGCGCCGTCGTTTGTCTCGGCTGTGCATATCAGCGGGACAGTAGCGTGGCAGAGCTAGCTGACCTCCCCATTGGCTGGCAAGCATGGCGGGATTCCGTCGACGCCCCCTGGGAGCGGTTTCCTCGTGAGCCAGACCCGGATGAAGGCTAACAACTCATTCAAGTCGACGCCACTTCGTGGCGCGGCTTAACTCAGGCGTTAGACCCGTGAATCACACTGCAGCGAACATTGAAATTGACAGAGCACTGACCTCCGGTGAGCGTGCACTGATTCGCTGGCTCCTGGAGCACGGAGAGGGTGATTGCACCGAGTTCATTGAGCAGTTGGAGAATGCTCGGGTGGCTCGCCTTTGCAGCTGTGGCTGCGCCAGCATTGACCTTTCCATCGGTGGCCGACGCCCTGAGCACTTCGCAATGCGCACCCTGTCCGACTACCAATGGCTCAATGAGCACGGCCATCTGTGCGGCGCCTTTGTGTTTGAGCAGGATGGCCTTCTTGCTGGGCTAGACTTGTGGTCAGTTGACGGCCAGAGCACTCCAGATGCCCTGCCGCCCGTAGATCGGCTCGTTCCGTTTGGCAGCGCACGGGCCTGACAATTCACTCAAGCCGACGCTGCTACCGCAATGCGGCATAGTTCCGGCGTAGGCGGCAGGGAGAGTTATGGCGACCCAAGTTCAACTGCCTGACGATGAGGCACTGGTGTTATTCGAGTTGCTGACTTCTGGCAAGCTCACAGCAATTGTGGACACAGCAGAGGCGCATGCCTTAGGTGTAATCCTTGCCAGCTTGGAGAAGCAGCTGATCGCACCATTTGCATCCGACTACCTGACGCAGCTTGCAGCAGCCAGGTCATCCTTGGTCGCTCGGTATGGCAAATAGCAAATCGGTGGTGTTGCCTAACATTTCACTCAAGCAGATGCCACTTCTCGGCATGGCTTGACTCAGGCGTTAGCAGGCTGTAGCTCGCTACATCTGTGACAATTGGCCACTGGATCGGAGGCTTCCGAAAGGTGTTGCGGAGCATGCCCATCGCGCCTATGGGCGTTCGGCAATCAGCCTTCCGGATGCCCAGGGAATTGCTCGCGATCTGTTCTTGGAGGCTGCCGGACTTGTGCATTCATCGAACAAGGCTGAGGTCTAGAAAGTTCATTCAAGCCGACGCCGCTTTGCGGCGCGGCGCGACGCGGCTTAATCAGCAACTGTCTTCCGATGAGTAGTCAAGTCGCCATGGCTGCCACGGCCCTCAGTTCGTCACGGCGCCGCGCATTTATTATCGTCAGCAGCATGCGCATGCGGGCCACCAGCGTGACCTTGGTCAGCCTCCCTCGCTCCCGCAATTGCTGGTAGTGCGCTCTCATCATCGGTTCCCGGCGCACCGCGGATAACATCGCCATGCACAGAGCCACGCGGACGGGCGTGCGACCACCACGGATTCTTCGCTTAGCGCTTGCGTTATGCCGAGCAACTCGGGGTGTAACCGATATGGCCGCAAACGCGCGGCGTTTACTGTCGGCCTCGGGACCGCACCACACCGCTCACTCCTTCCAAGCCACTGATATTCCTGGCATCACCGCATCTTCACAATAGCGCCAGAAAGCGGGACACTCGGGCAACGTCGCGATTAGGCGGCCGAATAGGCGTTAGGCCTCATGGGAAGTTTCGCTCTAGCCACACTGCTCATGTTTGCTCTCGTCGCACCTGCTGGCTCCAGTCAGCCTCCGGAGTTGCTTTCAGTGTATGACGGGTGGGGTACTCATTACATCCCCGGCTTTGGCAAAGTATCGGGCACTGGGTCGGTTCAGTGCGGTAAGATCCAGGTCTCTGTGCGGACCGTCGAGAACTCTGAGGAGGGGCTACAGCCGTCTGCTGAGCGCATCCATGAACTTCGAGCTACCAATACGGCAACTTTGGCTTCCTTGGCCGCCGCAGGAAATGCGTGCCCCAAGCCCGCGTTCTCTGCTGAGGCCTAACAATTCATTCAAGCCAAACCCGCTTCGCGGGTCGGCTTAATTCAGGCGTTAGGTGGCAGCATGAAATATGAGGATGGCACAGATATAGAGCCCGGAGACGTCGTTCAGATCGACACGCAGTACCGCGGCCGAGTTATCGCCTCAATGGACACAAACGAGTACTTGCCGGGCGAGGAAGGCTGGGCGTATCTCGGCGCTGGCATCATGGTGGATACTGACTTTGGCGGGCTGGTGCACTACACGGCGGAGACAGCTGATGATCTTGTCCTCATACAGCGCGGGGCAGCCGCCTGACACTTCATTCAAGCCGACGCCGCTTCGCGGCGCGGCTTAACTCAGGCGTTATGCCCCATCCCTCAGACCACCTCAAGCTGCTGATTCAATCAAACGCCGAAGAGGTCACGCGGCTGCACTCGCGCGTGCATGAGACATTCGCACAGCGGGATCGAAGCCCTGACAAACGCCGCGAATGGGAGCGTGCGTGTGAGATCTTCCACTCTAGATACAACGAACTGGCGTTTCCCGGCGGCTTCGAAGGGGCGCTGGACCGCATCGTGGCTGGTGACCCCGATTCTATGGAGGCTGCCATCTGCTTCCTTGAGGTTCGTCCCTATTTCTTCCGGTCTGGCTACATGTTTGAGTCCATACTCCGCAAGACTAAGCGTGCGCCACTCTCCCAAGAGCAGGTCGCCAGGCTGCAGTACGTCATTCAAGCCCTGGCTGCATGGCGCTCAAAAAGGGCCGCCCCAGATGGGGCCTAACAATTCATTCAAGCCGAACCCGCTTCGCAGCTTGATTTAACTCTAGCATTAGGCCCTCAACACCCTCTCGGCTTTGAGTAGCAGGTTGATTTGAAGTCAATCCCGAACGATAGATAGATTGGATGTGAAGAAGCGGTCTACCGAAGAGCAGATCATTGGCTTCCTGCGTCACGCCGAAGTTGGCGTGGCGGGGAAGGAACTTTGCCGCCGACACGGGTTCAGTGAGGCCTCTTACCATCCGCGGCGCAGCAAGTTCTGCGGCATGAGCGTGCCGGAGGCCAAGCGACTCAAACTGGCGGCCAAAGCCACTACGATGAAACCCGGACTCTAGAGAGCCCCGCTACTCAAGGCAGCCGAACTCGGCGGCAAGGTGCTCACCTTCTCCGACTCCGGCGGCACCCTCTACGCCCGCGACGGCTTCGACGAACAGGCGATGCAGGACGTGATGGCGCTGAAGAACGAACGCCGCGGCCGCCTGTCCGAACTGGCCGGCGACAAACGCTTCGAATTCCTCGAAGGCCGCCGCCCCTGGCACATTCCGGCCGACATCGCCCTGCCCTGCGCCACCCAGAACGAACTGGACGAAACCGACGCCCGCACCCTCGTGCACAACGGCGCCCTGTGCGTGGCCGAAGGCGCCAACATGCCCTCCACCCTGGAAGCGGTGGACATCTTCCTGCAGGCAGGCACCCTGTACGCCCCCGGCAAGGCCAGCAACGCCGGCGGCGTCGCCACCTCCGGCCTGGAAATGAGCCAGAACGCCCTGCGCCTGTCCTGGCGCCACGCCGACGTGGACGAACGCCTGCACGTGATCATGAAAGAAATCCACGCCAACTGCGTGCAGCATGGCAAACGTACGGATGGCAGCGTCAACTATGTCGATGGCGCGAATATCGCGGGGTTCGTGAAAGTGGCCGATGCGATGTTGGCGCAGGGGTTGTATTGAGGTTTGCCGGCCCCTTCTTCTGGTCGGAAGAAGGGACGCCGCCGGTCCCGGTCAAAGCAAATCATCCCTTCAAGCGCTTGAGTGCTTGCGTTATGCCGAGCAATTCGGGGGGTGTAACCGATATGGCCGCAAACGCGCGGCGTTTTCCCTCGGCCTCGGGACCGCACCACACCCCTCACCCCTTCCAAGCCATTGGTCTTTTAGGCATCACCACATCTTCACATTGGCGTCATAAAGGGTGACACTTGGGCAACGCCGTGATGGCGGCCGAATTAAGTGTTAGGCAGCAAGAACAATCGCTCGCTTCATCCACACATCAGGGGAAAGAAGAAATGCCCAAGAAACCAGGTGACGGTAACTACACCCTTCGCGAGAAGAAGCTTTTGGCCCAGAACGCCAAGCTCAAAGCTGACGTTGCGTCGGCGAAGGCGCAGGTGAAAGTCAAAGATGCGCAGCTAAAGGAAACGACTGCTAAGCTCAAAGCTGCAATAACGGCAGCAACTCACCCAAGCACCACCGCAAAGAAGGCGGCCAAGAAGGCGGCTAAGAAGTAACTCGTCTTGCTGCCTAACAATCTATTCAAACCGAACCCGCTTCGCGGTTCGGTTTAATTTAAGCGTTAAGCATTATACAAACCACCAGGGGAAGGGGATTTGTGACAGAAATCACGCCACATAATGCGTTTACACCAGCTAGAGAAGTACAAGACATTGATCGTTTCGCAGGCAGGGCTGCGACCCTCGACTCGCTTGCGGCGGCGCTGCAGTCCGACGGTGCACAGATCGTACTTTATGGCCAACGAGGTATTGGAAAATCATCACTGTCGCGGGTGCTTGCACAGATTGCGATAAATGATGAAGCCGCGATCTCTCGCCTCGCAACGGCGCCACACAGCAAGTTTGACTACCTACCCATCTATGTTACATGCGATGACAGCGTTACAAATGTAGAAAAGCTGTGTCTACGCCTACTCACTGATGAGCAAGCGCTCGCCCCTTGGATTCCATTTAAGGTTTCCGAAAGAACAAGCTCACAAGAAGGAGGCGGAAAGCTCGGTGTAAAAGTGATCGAACTTTCCGGAAAGCTCTCTGGCTCAATAACTGAGCGAAAAACGGAGATTCAGGCAGAGGTTACATCAACTTTCATCAATGCATGCCGTCAAATCGTCTCAAGCGGCGTTGCTGCGGACGGAGTTTTGATCGTAATCGATGAGTTTGATCGGATTTCCGACAAAAGTGGAATTGCCTCCATCATAAAGGCATTAGGGCCAGAGAAAATTACCTTTGCTTTAGTAGGCGTAGCCTCGGACGTCCGTGAACTCATCTCCGATCATGAATCCGTAGCGAGACAGATTGCTGACGGAACCATTTTTGTTCCACCAATGGACGGAGATGAATTGGCCGAAATTATCTCCCGAGCAATGGCCGCACTCAACAACAAGTATTCTTTCGAGCTCGCAGCAATTACCTGGATCACCACTATCGCTCGTGGCCATCCATTCTACGTACACCTAGTCGGGAAACATGCTCTATTACGAGCGATATCACAGCGAACTGATGTCGTTACTGAGGCAATCGCGAGAGAAGCGCTGGCGGACATTGCTTTCAAAGGATCGGCACCAATCCAAGAGGCCGCGTACAAGAAAGCTGTAGGCCATAGCTACACTCGCGAGCATATCTTGAAAAAGTTCGCTAGCGTCGATGCAGACGAAGTTTATACCACCAACCTTTATGGGGATATTGCAAGGGAGTTGAATATCGATCCAAGTGCAATTTCCGTTTATGTAGGGCAACTTGCGAGCGAGAAATACGGCAATGTTCTTGAACGCTCAAGAGATCGATACTACCAATTTACTGATAGTTTGTTCAAGGCGTACGCAGCCGCGCGGCCATACGAGCGAAAGACTGGGGACAAAGATAACGACATCTAACCATTCTCTCAAGCCGAGGCCTCTCCACGGCTCGACCTAACTCAAGCGCCAAGCATTCGACATGACAGATTCACATATTAGGCCCGAGAGAATAACCAAGCCGATCCAGCTCCTAGCTGCTTGGTTAGCCGGTCTATTTTCAATCAATGCCACATTTCTTTTTACAGTCACCCGACTCCCCGTTGATTCATGGGAGATGAGGGCCCTAACAGTCGCTGCCATTACGAACGTTCCGATTTTCCTCATAGCCCTGTTTGTTCTTCAGACTAAATTTAGACCCGAGCTTCAAGAAGATTCTTACTATTCGACCTATCTAAGCAGCAAGACAAATCAGACCCTAACTATTTCCAATGACGGAGTGAAAGTTGTAACAATTGCACAAAAAATTAGCGAAATAGAAAACCGAGTGGCGCCATCTCCTGACTCGCACACCACTCTTAAGGGCCTCAGCTACGGCGTCTGCAAATATCTAGAAGACATAGAAGCCATCTCCAATAAACTAGCTCAAACTGGGGTGCTTAGCTATTCGATGTTCGGCGGCAAGGAGCCGCCGCCGTTTAGAACTCTGGCAATATCAAAACATCTCTCGCGAGAGGTGCTGGAGCAAGTCTTGATACTCGCACGAGATCTTGGGTTTACTGACTACAAGCTCTACGACAATGTTTTGGAGGACGCTACCGAAGATGTGCTTTTTGGATCTTATGGCGAGCCTAAGTTCAGAATCTCCGGCGGAAGTGTTTAGCAATTCATTTGAGCCAAAGCCGCTTCGTAGCACGACCTAACTCAGATGACGAGGCGCAACAGGGTCATCATCTGGGGAAATACCTGGGGCACTTGGCGGGAACCCAGCTCAGTCATTCGTCAGCAGCAATCACGATGCCCCTCCTGGTCACTATCACCCGCGCGTTCTGGCCGACTTTGAGGCCTGCGGCCTCCAGCCAGTCGCCGCACAGTCGCAGGTAGGGCACCTGCCGGGGCTTGAAGCGGCGGTCCTTTTCCTTGGCGCGGCTTTCGTAGTACTGGCAGCCGACTTTCAGGGTGCGTGATTTGAGCGGGGTTCCGACCTGCTTGGTCATGACGATCTCCTAGTATTCGTTGAATGATCAACGCCGCCTCCTGTTGAGAGAGGCGGCCAGGCGCTTCAACACGGTACTAGGCCCGCCCGCAGATTTTCCCTTTCGGGTGTTTTATAGCTGCGCGCCGCCCGGCCATAGGTTTGAACCATGGCATAAAAACAAAGCCGCATGGCTTTCGGGCGCGGCGACCGCCTAGTAAAGGTGTGTTGAGCACCTGTGGCGATCTGATCACCGCACCCGAGCGAGGTCAACGTCAGGAAATCCCCCGCAGCCGCCCCAGGGTTACCCGATCCCGCTGCTCCAGGTCCTGCACGGTTTCCACCTCGTCGAAGCCGCCCTGCTCCAGCAGCGCGCGGATCGCCGGGCCCTGGTCCCAGCCGTGTTCCAGCAGCAGCCAGCCGCCGGGGACGAGGTGATCGGGGGCGCCGGCGATGATTTCGCGGATGGCGTCCAGGCCGTCGGCGCCGGAGGCCAGCGCCGGGGGCGGTTCGAAGCGCAGGTCGCCCTGCTGCAGGTGCGGGTCACCGGCGGCGATGTAGGGCGGGTTGCTGACGATCATGTCGAAGCGGTCCACACCCAGCGCGGCGTACCAGTGGCCTCGGCGGAACCACACGTTGTCCAGGCCGTGGGCCTGGGCGTTCTTCACCGCCACGGCCAGGGTGGGGCCGAGCAGGTCGGTGGCCATCACCGTGGCCAGCGGGCGTTCGCTGGCGATGGACAGGGCGATGGCGCCGCTGCCAGTGCCCAGGTCGGCGACGCGCGCCATGTGCCCGGGCGGCAGCCGCGCCAGTGCCTGTTCCACCAGCAGCTCGGTTTCCGGGCGCGGGATCAGGGTGGCGACGTTGACCTGCAGGTCCAGGGTCCAGAAGCCGCGGCGGCCGGTGAGGTAGGCCAGCGGGTGGCCTTCGGCGCGGCGCTGCAGCAGCAGTTCGAAGCGCTGGCAGGCGTCGTCGTCCACCGGGTCGGTGGCGTGGGCGAACAGCCAGGCGCGGTCCACGCCCAGCACGTGCAGCAGCAGCTGTTCGGCCTCGTGCCGGGCGTCCTCGCCGGGCAGCCTGGCGGCGCCTTCCCGCAACAGCGCGGCAACCTGGGGGGTGGACACTTCACTACCTCTTCGCGGGATGTTTCCGGGACCGGGAGGATAGTCACCCGGCCTGCCGCTGCCTACCGCGGCGGTACCGGCCCGGGATCGAGCCTGCCTATGCCGCCCGTTCAGGTTTTGGCCAGCCGCTGGCTTGGAAAGCCGGAAAAGCGCCCGATATCGGGGTCAGGGCCCGCTGGCGGGGCCGGATCAATAGCCAATATCTATTGATGCGATGCATTCAATTCATTTGTTTTATTAGGCACTGCCTATTAGCCTGTACTCCACGGTTCACCACCCGTCCCTTCAACCAAGAGGAAGTTCCATGTCCCTTATCAATACCCAGGTCCAGCCGTTCAAGGCCAACGCCTTCCACAACGGCAAGTTCATCGAAGTCACCGAGGAAAGCCTGAAGGGCAAGTGGTCGGTGCTGATCTTCATGCCGGCGGCCTTCACCTTCAATTGCCCGACCGAGATCGAAGACGCGGCCGAGCATTACGCCGAGTTCCAGAAGGCGGGCACCGAGGTCTACATCGTCACCACCGACACCCACTTCTCGCACAAGGTGTGGCACGAGACCTCGCCGGCCGTGGGCAAGGCGAAGTTCCCGCTGGTCGGCGACCCGACCCACCAGCTGACCAACGCCTTCGGCGTGCACATTCCGGAAGAAGGCCTGGCCCTGCGCGGCACCTTCGTGATCAACCCGGAAGGCGTGATCAAGACCATGGAGATCCATTCCAACGAGATCGCCCGTGACGTGTCCGAGACCCTGCGCAAGCTCAAGGCCGCCCAGTTCACCGCCGCGCACCCGAACGAAGTGTGCCCGGCCAAGTGGAAGGAAGGCGAGAAGACCCTGACCCCGTCGCTGGACCTGGTCGGCAAGATCTAAGCCGCCCCTCACTCCCACCCCGCCCTGGCGGGCGTGGGGGTGAACCGAAGCCGCGTCGCGCCAGCCCGTGGTTCTGCCCGCCAGGCGCGGTTTCGGTTCACCCCTACTTTCCCGGCGGGTTGCCCTGGCAACCGCGTCCTCCCCCCGTTTTGCCTCGAACAAGGAGTTGCGCCGTGCTCGACGACACCCTCAAGACCCAGTTGCAGCAGTACATGGGCCTGCTGCGCCAGCCGCTGCGGCTGATCGCCTCGCTCGACGACAGCGCCGCCAGCACCGACATGCGCAGCCTGCTGGCGGACATCGTCGCCGCCGGCAACGGCAAGATCACCCTGGACACCACGGGCAGCGATGCGCGCCGGCCGTCGTTCGTGATCGCCCGCGAGGGCGAAAGCCACGGCGTGCGCTTTGCCGGCCTGCCGCTGGGCCACGAATTCGAATCGCTGGTGCTGACCCTGCTGTGGACCGGCGGCCACCCGCCGAAGGTGGCGCAGGAGGTGATCGACGGCATCAAGGCGGTGGACGGCGAGTTCGCCTTCGAGGTGTACATGTCGCTGACCTGCCACAACTGCCCGGACGTGGTGCAGGCGCTGGCGCTGATGGCCATCGTCAACCCGAAGATCAGCACCACGGTGATCGAGGGCGGCGCGTTCCAGCAGGAAGTGGAGCAGCGCCAGGTGATGGCGGTGCCGATGGTGTTCCAGGGCGGCGAGATGTTCGACTCCGGGCGCATGACCCTGGAGCAGATCCTGGCGCGGCTGGATACCGGCGCGGCCAGGCGCGAAGCGGCGAAGATCGCCGCCAAGGACCCGTTCGACGTGCTGGTGGTGGGCGGCGGCCCGGCCGGCGCGGCCGCGGCGATCTACGCCGCGCGCAAGGGCATCCGCACCGGCGTGGCGGCCGAGCGCTTCGGCGGCCAGGTGCTGGACACCATGGCCATCGAGAATTTCATTTCGGTGCAGTACACCGAAGGCCCGAAGCTGGCCGCGGCGCTGGAGCAGCACGTGCGCGAGTACGAGGTGGACATCATGAACCTGCAGCGCGCCACCAAGCTGGTGCCGGCCGGTGCCGATGGCCTGGTGGAGGTGCAGCTGGAGAACGGCGCGTCGCTGAAGTCGAAGTCGGTGATCCTGTCCACCGGTGCGCGCTGGCGGCAGATGAACGTGCCCGGCGAGGATGCGTACCGCAACAAGGGCGTGGCCTACTGCCCGCACTGCGACGGCCCGCTGTTCAAGGGCAAGCGCGTGGCGGTGATCGGCGGCGGCAATTCCGGCGTCGAGGCGGCCATCGACCTGGCCGGCATCGTCAGCCACGTCACCGTGTTCGAGTTCGACAGCAAGCTGCGCGCCGACCAGGTGCTGCAGGCCAAGCTGCACAGCCTGCCCAACGTGACCGTGGTGCTCAACGCGCAGACCACCGAGGTGCTGGGCGACGGCCAGAAGGTCAGCGGCCTGGTCTACACCGACCGCGTCGGCGGCGATTCGCACCGGGTGGAACTGGAAGGCATCTTCGTGCAGATCGGCCTGCTGCCGAACACCGAGTGGCTGCGTGGCACGGTGGAGCTGAGCCCGCGCGGCGAGATCGTCATCGACGAGCGCGGCCAGACCAGCGTGCCGGGCGTGTTCGCCGCCGGCGACTGCACCACGGTGCCGTACAAGCAGATCATCATTGCGATGGGTGCCGGTTCCACCGCGGCGCTGAGCGCCTTCGACCACCTGATCCGCAGCCCGGCGCCGCAGCCGTCCGCGGCGGTGGCCGAGACCGCCTGAGCCCCGATGCCGCCGGCCCGCCCGGCGGCATCGCCACAGGCGCGGCGGCCGGCTGCGCCGCCCCCGTGCCCCCGTCCGCCGTTGCGAGGCCAACCCGATGAACCTGCGTGACCTCAAATACCTGGTGGCGCTGGCCGAGCACAAGCACTTCGGCCGCGCCGCGGCGGCGTGCTTCGTCAGCCAGCCCACGCTGTCCACCCAGATCAAGAAGCTGGAGGAGGAGCTGGGCGTGCCGCTGGTGGAGCGCGCGCCGCGCAAGGTCATGCTGACCCCGGCCGGGCGCGAGGCCGCGGCGCGTGCGCGCGGCATCGTGGCCGAAGTCGAGCAGCTCAAGGAGGCCGCGCGCCGCAGCCGCGACCCCGAGGCCGGCACCGTGCGCCTGGGCATTTTTCCCACGCTGGGGCCGTACCTGCTGCCGCACGTGGTGCCGGCGATCCGCGCGCGCTTCCCGCAGCTGGAACTGCTGCTGGTGGAGGAAAAGAGCGACGTATTGCTGACCCAGCTGCGCAATGGCCAGCTCGATGCGGCGCTGCTGGCGCTGCCGCTGCACGACGAACAGCTGCATACCGAGTTCCTGTTCGAGGAGCCGTTCGTGCTGGCCGCGCCCGAAGGCCACCCGCTGGCCGCGCACTCCACGCTGCGCATGGCCGACCTGGCCGACCAGCGCCTGCTGCTGCTGCAGGACGGCCACTGCCTGCGCGACCAGGCGCTGGACGTCTGCCACCTGGCCGGGGCGCTGGAGAAATCCGAATTCCAGGCCACCAGCCTGGAAACGCTGCGGCAGATGGTGGCGGCCAACGTCGGCGTCACCCTGCTGCCGATGCTGGCGGTGAAGCCGCCGGTGGCGCGCTCGCAGGACATCCGCCTGCTGGGCTTTGCCGGCGACGACGCGCCCAGCCGGCGCATCGCCATGGTCTGGCGCCGCAGCTCGGCGATGGGCGATTTCCTGCAGCAGCTGGCCGGCCTGTTCCAGCGCCTGCCACCGGATCTGCTGGCGCTCTGAGCCGGGCCGCCGGTGCGGCCTGCGGCAGCGCCCGCGCGCGCCTGAACCGGTGCCGCGGACACATTGCAACGCCGTCGCCCCGCCCCCATGATCGGGGTGGGTCGCTTCCGTTTCACAATCCCCGCACAATAGGCCCCGGGCGGTGCCGGATTGGCGCCGCCTTTTGCATGTCTCTCAACAATTGCAGGAGTTTTTTCCATGCCGACCAACAGCGGCCTGCCGCCATCGATCGTCGTCTCCAGCCGTGACATGGCCCGCCTCGAGGCCATGCTCGATTCCCCGGCCCTGAGCCGGCACCCGGCCGCCGTCGCCCTGTCCCAGGAGCTCGAACGCGCGCAGGTGCTGCCGCCGGAGGACATCCCCGCAGGCATCGTCACCATGCATTCGCGCGTGGACTGCGTGGACGAACTGCACGACGAACAACATTCCCTGACCCTGGTCTATCCGCACGAGGCGGATTTCGACAAGGGCCGTGTCTCGGTGCTCGCGCCGGTGGGCAGCGCCCTGCTGGGCCTGTCCGTGGGCCAGACCATCGACTGGACCGCCCCCGGTGGCCGCCAACTGCGCCTGCGCGTGACCGCCGTCCACTACCAGCCCGAAGCCGCGGGCGATTTCCACCGCTGAGCGCCGTGCGCCGGCCCCGCAACAGGAACCTGCAATGACCCGATCCAAGCTCGCCCAGCTGCGCGGACTGTCCGTCGTGGTCGCCGATACCGGCGACTACGACGCCATCAAGCGCCTGCGCCCGGTCGACTGCACCACCAACCCGACGCTGGTGCGCAAGGCCCTGGACCTGCCGGTGTACGCCGGGCTGATCGAACGCGAGCTGCAATGGGGCCGCGCCCAGGCCGGCGACCGCGCCGAGGTCGCCAGGGCCGTGGTCGACCGCCTGACCATCGGCGTGGGCGCGATGCTGGCCGAGCTGGTGCCGGGCCGCGTCTCCACCGAGGTCGATGCCGACCAGGCCCACGACACCGCCGCGACCATCGCCAAGGCGCGCCAGTTCATCGCCATGTACGCAGCGGCCGGCGTGCCGCGCGACAAGGTGCTGATCAAGATCGCCGCCACCTGGGCCGGGGTGGAAGCCACCCGCGTGCTGCAGGCCGAGGGCATCGACTGCAACCTGACGCTGATCTTCAACCCGACCCAGGCACTGGCCTGTTCGGAGGCCGGTGCGTTCCTGATCTCGCCGTTCGTCGGCCGCATCCTGGACTGGTACGTGGCCCACGGCCAGGCGCCGGCCAGCATCGACGAGGACCCGGGCGTGAGGTTCGTGCGCGGCGTGTACGCCGAGTTCAAGCGCCGCGGCTCGCCGACGGTGGTGATGGGCGCCTCGTTCCGCTCGACCGCGCAGATCGAGGCGCTGGCCGGCTGCGACCGCCTGACCATCTCGCCGGACCTGCTGGAAAAGCTCGACGCCGACATGAGCGAGCTGCCGCGCAGGCTGGTGCCGGCCGCCGCCGAGGCGGTGGACGTCACGCCGATCGACCAGGCGCGGTTCGATGCGGACATGGCCGCCGACCCGATGGCCACCGAGAAGCTGGCCACCGGCATCGATGCCTTCGCCAAGGACCTGCAGGCGCTGCGCCAGCGCATTGCCGACGAACTGGCGGCCTGATCGCCCACAAGCCGGGGCCAGCGTTGTTTTCTCTCGCGCAGGGCCGGCCGCCCGGGTGGAGAGAAAGCAACGCTGGCCCCGGTTTTTTTCTGCCCGCCGCGCGGCGTCAGTAAATCCCCAGCGCCAGCCCCGCCGCGAGCAGCGCGCCCAGTTCGCGGCCGCGCGCCAGGTCGGCCTCCGGCAGCAGCTTGCGTGCGGCAATGGCCTCCGGCGTCTGCGCATGGGTGCGCACCAGCAGCGGCTCGGCCACTTCGCGCAGGCGCAGGCCGGTGGCGATGCGCCGCAGCTGGGCGATGGTCGGCTGCCCGTCCGAACCGGCGCAGACCACCAGCGCGTACGGCTTGCCGTCGCAGCGGCCCAGCAACGGGTAGTAGCTGCGGTCGAAGAAGTCCTTCATCGCGCCGCTGATCGAGGCCAGCGTCTCCGGGGTGGCGAACACCACCGCATCGGCGCCCAGCACGTCGTCGGCCCCGGCATCGGCCGCGCGCAGCAGGCACACCTCCAGCGCCTCCCCGGCGTCCCCGCGCGCCGCCCCGGCGACCGCTTCGGCCATGGCCCGGGTGGCGCCGGTGAAGCCGTGCCACACCACCAGCAACCGGCGTGGCGCGGCCTCCATCACCTCAGGCGTCCAGCCCGATCGGGCAGCTCACGCCGGTGCCGCCGATGCCGCAGTAGCCGTTCGGGTTCTTGGCCAGGTACTGCTGGTGGTAGTCCTCGGCGTAGTAGAACGGCGGCGCCGGGAACAGGATTTCGGTGGTGATGTCGCCATAGCCGGCGGCGGTCAGCCGCTGCTGGTAGGCATCGCGGCTGGCAATGGCCGCATCGAACTGCGCCTGCGTGTGGCAGTACAGCGCCGAGCGGTACTGGGTGCCGGTGTCGTTGCCCTGGCGCATGCCCTGGGTGGGGTCGTGGTTTTCCCAGAAGGTGCGCAGCACCGTGTCCAGCGCGACCTGCGCCGGGTCGAACACCACCCGCACCACTTCGGTGTGGCCGGTGAGCCCGGAACAGACTTCCTCGTAGGTGGGGTTGGGGGTGAGCCCGCCCTGGTAACCGACCGCGGTGGTCACCACGCCCGGCAGCTGCCAGAACTTGCGCTCGGCGCCCCAGAAGCAGCCCAGGCCCACGTCCAGCACGTCCAGCCCCGCGAAATCGCCGCGCAGCGGGCGGCCGTTGACGAAATGCACGTTGTGCAGCGGCAGCGGCGCCTCGCGCCCCGGCAACGCTTCTTCCGGCCGCGGCAGGCGCTGCTTGAACGCGCCGATGCCCAACCGCCCGTGTCCGATACCCAGCATGGTCTGCTCCTCAGGCCGGCAGGAATCCCGGCGCTTGCTCATCGTCACAGATGGGGCCGCCCGCGGCGTCGTCCAAGCCCAGCGCGGCGACGATGTCGTCGGCCTCGGGTTTGGCCGCGTCCGGCACGCAGACCCGCAGCAGGCCGAACAGCGGCAGCTCGCCGCCGGCGCCCAGCAGCGATTCGCCGAACACGAAGGCCGGGATGCCGGCGTCCTCCAGCGCATGCTTGACCAGGTGCGCGTCGAACAGGTTGTTTGTCTGGTAGACCAGTTGCATGGGGTTCTCCGTGGAATGGCGGGGCGCGCGGGCTCAGCCCGGGCGGCACAGGGCGTCGGTGGCGGCCACGCGCGCGCTTTCCTGTTCGGCCGCCTGCCGCCACTGGCGCAGCGCCGGCAGCGCGGACAGCGCCTGCAGGTAGGCCGCGGCGGTGTCGTCCAGCGCCACGCCATAGCCGTCGAAGCGGATCGCCACCGGCGCGAACATGGCATCGACGATGCCGAAGCCGCCGAACAGGAAATCGCCGCCGGCACCGTGTTCGCGGCGCAGCGTACGCCACAGCGCCTGCACCCGGTCGATGTCGCGCTGGGCGGCGGCGTCCCAGCGGTAGCCGTCGGGCCGGCGGCGGCTGTTCATCGGCAACTGGGTGCGCAGCGCGGCGAAACCCGAGTGCATTTCGGCCGCGGCGGCACGGGCCAGCGCGCGCCGCGGCAGCTCGGGCGGCCAGCCGCGGCCGCCCAGCCAGCGCTCGTTGGCGTACTCGCAGATCGCCAGCGAATCCCAGAGCACCAGGTCGCCATCGCGCAGCGCCGGCACCTTGCCGGTGGGCGAATGGCGCAGGGCCTGGGCGGCGAACTCCGGCGTGTCCAGCGCCAGCACCACCTCGTCGAATTCGACGCCGAACTGGCGCAGCAGCAGCCAGGGGCGCAGCGACCAGGAGGAGTAGTTGCGGTTGCCGATCACCAGGACGGGGCGGGTCATGGGCGCTGCCTGCGGGCGGGGCGCCCAGCATAGCGCCGGTCCGGCAGCCGGCGCCCGGCTCGGCTAAACTTGCGTTCTATTTCAATACCCTGCGCCCCCATGTCCGAGAACACGCCTGCCGCTGCTGCCACGCCGGAGACGGCTCCCGCCGAAAAGCGGGACTTCATCCGCCAGATCGTCCGCGAGGACCTGGCCAGCGGCAAGCACACCGCGATCAAGACCCGCTTCCCGCCCGAGCCCAACGGCTACCTGCACATCGGCCACGCCAAGTCGATCTGCCTGAACTTCGGCATCGCCGGCGAGTTCGGCGGCGTGTGCAACCTGCGCTTCGACGACACCAACCCGGCGCGCGAGGACCCCGAGTACGTGGCCGCGATCCAGGACGACGTGCGCTGGCTGGGCTTCGAGTGGAACGAGCTGCGCCACGCCTCGGATTACTTCGAGGCCTACTACCTGGGCGCGCAGAAGCTGATCCGCGACGGCAAGGCCTATGTCTGCGACCTGTCGGCCGAGGAAGTGCGCGCCTACCGCGGCACCCTGACCGAGCCGGGCCGGCCCTCGCCCTACCGCGAGCGCAGCGTCGAGGAGAACCTGGACCTGTTCGCGCGCATGCGCGCGGGCGAGTTCGCCGACGGCACCCGCACCCTGCGCGCCAGGATCGACATGGCCAGCGGCAACATCAACCTGCGCGACCCGGCGATCTACCGGATCAAGCACGTCGAGCACCAGAACACCGGCAACGCCTGGCCGATCTACCCGATGTACGACTACGCGCACGCGCTGGGCGACGCGCTGGAAGGCATCACCCATTCGCTGTGCACGCTGGAGTTCGAGGACCACCGCCCGCTGTACGACTGGTGCGTGGACAACGTCGATTTCGCCCACGACCCGGCGCTGACCCAGCCGCTGGTGGACAAGGGCCTGCCGCGCGAAGCGGCCAAGCCGCGCCAGATCGAGTTCTCGCGGCTGAACATCAACTACACGGTGATGAGCAAGCGCAAGCTGATGGCGCTGGTCACCGAGCAGCTGGTGGACGGCTGGGACGATCCGCGCATGCCGACCCTGCAGGGCCTGCGCCGGCGCGGCTACACCCCGGCGGCGATGCGCCTGTTCGCCGAGCGCGTGGGCATTTCCAAGCAGAACTCGCTGATCGATTTCAGCGTGCTGGAAGGCGCGCTGCGCGAGGACCTGGACAGCGCCGCGCCGCGCCGCATGGCGGTGATCGAGCCGCTGAAGCTGGTGCTCGGCAACCTGCCCGAAGGCCACGAGGAAATGCTGACCTTCAGCAACCACCCCAAGGACGCAGCGTTCGGCGAGCGCCAGGTGCCGTTCTCGCGCGAGCTGTGGATCGAGCGCGAGGATTTCGCCGAAGTCCCGCCCAAGGGCTGGAAGCGGCTGGTGCCGGGCGGCGAAGTGCGCCTGCGCGGCGCCGGCATCGCCCGCGTCGACGAGGTGGTGAAGAACGAGGCAGGCGAGATCGTCGAGCTGCGCGGCTGGCTGGACCCGGAGTCGCGCCCGGGCATGGAAGGCGCCAACCGCAAGGTCAAGGGCACCATCCACTGGGTCAGCGCGCGGCATGCGGTGGAAGCGGAAATCCGCCTGTACGACCGCCTGTTCTCGGTGCCGGACCCGGACGACGAAGCCGACGGCAAGAGCTACCGCGACTACCTCAACCCGGAATCGCGCCGGGTGGTCACCGGCTACGTCGAGCCGGCCGCGGCCAGCGCGGCGCCCGAGCAGTCGTTCCAGTTCGAGCGCACCGGTTACTTCGTCGCCGACCGCCGCGACCACACGGCGGACACGCCGGTGTTCAACCGCAGCGTGACCCTGCGCGACACCTGGGCCGGCTGATCCGGCGGGCGGCGTGCGCGATGCCCGCCGCCCCCTGCCAGCCCGCACCCCACGCCCCCGCCCGCGCCGCGGCCCGGGGCACGCGGCTGCGCCATGCACGGCCGGCCGCGGCGCGCCGGGCTACACTGGCCGCCGCTTTCCCCTGTCCCATGCTCACGAGGCCCCGCCCCGCATGCTGTACGCGCAAGTCCACCTGACCCTCCCCGCCTGGATCCACGAAGTCGTCGATACCAGCCGCGTGTACCCCGGCGATGACGCCAAGGTGGCGCTGGCGATCGAGCTGTCGCGGCTGAACGTGGACGCGCAGACCGGTGGCCCGTTCGGCGCGGCGGTGTTCGGCCCGGACGACCGCGTCATCGCCGCGGCGGTGAACCGGGTGGTGCCGCACTGCACCTCGCTGGCGCATGCCGAGAACATGGCCTACATGCTGGCGCAGCAGCGGCTGCAGAGCCCGCGCCTGAACGACGTGCTGTCGCCGGTGACCCTGGCCACGTCCTCGCAGCCGTGCTGCCAGTGCTACGGCGCGACCATCTGGGCCGGCATCGACCGCCTGCTGATCGGCGCCAGCGCCGCCGACGTCGAGGAGCTGACCGAGTTCGACGAGGGCCCGCTGCCGGCCGACTGGGTCGGCGAACTGAACCGTCGCGGCATCGAGGTGGTGCAGGGCCTGCACCGCGATGCCGCGCGCGCGGTACTGCGCCACTACGGCCACAGCGACGGCGCGCGCTATTGATCCGGCGCACCCGCGCGATGCGCGCGGGCATGCCTTCCGCCTCATTCCAGGGACTTACATGACCGGCCTGTTGTGCTACTGCCGCCAGGGCTTCGAGCCGGAGCTGGCCGCCGAACTGACCGAGCGCGCGGCCCATGCCGGCATCGCCGGCTACGCGCGTACCCGGCGCAACGACGGCTACGTGGTGTTTGCCAGCGACGCCGCCGACGCGCTCGACCGCGCGCTGCCGTGGCGCGGGCTGATCTTCGCGCGGCAGAAGCTGCGCCTGCTGGCCGAACTGCCGCAGCTGGACCCGGCCGACCGCATCAGCCCGATCATCGCCGCACTGCAGGGCCAGCCGCGCTTCGGCGAGCTGTGGGTGGAACACCCCGACTCGGACGCGGGCAAGCCGCTGGCCGGGCTGGCACGCAGTTTCGGCAACGCGCTGCGCCCGGCGCTGCGCAAGGCCGGGCTGCTGACCGACAAGGACAACACCCGGCTGCCGCGCCTGCACGTGGTGTTCGTCGATGGCACGCATGCCTTCGTCGGCGTCGCCGACACCCGCGACAGCGCGCCGTGGGCGCTGGGCATCCCGCGCCTGAAGCTGCTGCCCGAGGCACCCTCGCGTTCGGCGCTGAAGCTGGACGAGGCGCTGCTGACCCTGCTCACGCCCGAGGAACGCGAGGCGCTGGTCAAGCCGGGCATGCGCGCGGCCGACCTGGGCGCCGCGCCCGGTGGCTGGACCTGGGTACTGACCCGCCAGCACCTGCGCGTGACCAGCATCGACAACGGCCCGCTGCGCCAGCACGTGCTCGATACCGGGCTGGTCGACCACCTGCGCGCCGACGGCTTCCACTGGCAGCCGGAAACGCCACTGGACTGGATGGTCTGCGACATGGTCGAACAGCCGCGACGGGTGGCCGAGCGCATGGCCACCTGGATGCGCGAAGGCTGGTGCCGTCATGCGATCTTCAACCTCAAGCTGCCGATGAAGAAGCGCTGGGACGAGACCCGCCTGTGCCTGGACCTGTTCGCCGCGCAGGCCGGGCGGCCGCTGACCGTGCGCGCCAAGCAGCTGTACCACGACCGCGAAGAGATCACCGTGCTGGCGATGCCGGCACGCGCCTGAGCGGCGCTGGCGGCCGCCCCGGCGGCGCGGGACTTTCGCCTGCAACCACCGGCCGCGCGGCGGCGCGGCTCTGGCACACTGCGGCCCTTGCCCGCAGGGAGAGCGCCGCCATCGTCCGTCACGTCCTGTTGCGCCATGCCGCCGCCACGCTCGGCCTGGCCCTGTGCGCCGCCGCCGCGGCCGCCTCCGATTTCGTGGTCCGCGACCATGTCGGCGACGGCGTGTTCACGGCCGGCATCGAAGGCCCGGCGAGCGGCGCGGACGGCGCGCTGTACGTGGTCAACCTCGGCCGCGACGGCACCATCGGCCGCGTCGATGCCAACGGCAACGCCGAGCTGTTCGTCAGCCTGCCCGCGGGCAGCATCGGCAACGGCATCCGCGTGGCCGGCGACGGCGCGCTGCTGGTGGCCGACTATTCCGGCCATGCCGTGCTGCGGGTGGACCCGGCCACGCGCGCGGTGTCGGTGTTCGCCCGCCTGGACGGCGCGCACCAGCCCAACGACATCGCGCAGGCGCCCGACGGCACGCTCTATGCCAGCGACCCGGACTGGGCCAACCCGGACAACGGCCAACTGTGGCGCATCGACCGCGACGGCCGCGCATCGCTGCTCGAGACCGGCATGGGCACCCCCAACGGCATCGAGGTCAGCCCCGACGGCCGCCGCCTGTATGTCAACGAGAGCGTGCAGCGCACCGTGTGGGTGTACGACCGCGGCGACGACGGCGCGCTGTCCAGCAAGCGCCTGCTGATCCGCTTCGACGACCACGGCATGGACGGCATGCGCTGCGACGCCGACGGCAACCTGTACATCGCCCGCTACGGTGCCGGGGTGGTGGCCATCGTCTCGCCCGCCGGCCAGCTGCTGCGCGAGGTGCCGCTGCGCGGCCGCAAGCCCACCAATGTGGCCTTCGGCGGTGCCGATGGCCGGCAGGTGTTCGTGACCCTGCAGGACCGCGGTGCCATCGAGACCTTCCGCGCCGACCGCCGCGGGCGTGAATACGGGCAGTGAGGCCGGGACGCCGGGCTGCCGCGCGGCGTCTCATCCCACGCAACCGCGATCGGGCATGCTGTGGACCCTGGGAGGACACGCATGCATGCCATCGAACTGAATGACCCGGCCGGCTTCGGCAATGAATTCCTGCGCCTGACCCTGCTGCAGGGCTTCCAGTCGCTGACCAAGCGCGACCTGGAGCTGTTGATCTTCGTGCTGCTCGAGCGCGACGGCGCGGTCGACCGCGGCGCCTCCAACGCCACGGTGGCGCTGCAGCTGCGGGTGACCCCGGCCAAGGTCAAGGGCCTGCGCCGCGACGGCTACGCGCGCTGGCGCGCGCTGGTGCCCGAGGACGCCGACGCCGCGCTGCAGCGCATCGTCGCCACCGTATTGACCGAAGCCAACCTGCGCTCGGGGGCCAAGCACGTGAGCGAGCGCAGCCGCAAGGACGGCTTCCTGGCCGTGCGCATCGAACACCCCGACGATGCCCAGCGCTTCGAGCAGGCGATCCTGGAAGTCGGCGCGCTGCCGGTCTACGAGCGCAACCGCGAGGTGGTGGCGGTGCGCTTCGACACGCTGCTGAAGATCGCCGAGCGCTGGGGTTTCCTGCAGCCCGACCCGCAGGCGACGGTGGCGGCGCTGAAGAAGCTGGCCCCGACGTCGGAGGAAGTGGCCGACCTGCTGAAGAAGGACGTCGCGCAGCTGCGCTGGGACGACGTGCGCCGCGCCCTGAACAGCCTCGGCGCCAAGGCGGTCAGTTCCACGGTCGAGGGCGGCCTGAAGGGCCTGCTGAAGCTGGCCTTTCCGTTCATTCCGGGCTGAGGCGGCAAACACGGCCGGCGCTGAACCGGTGGCAACATTCAGCCGGCCTGCATGGGTTCTTGCGGCCGGTTTAACGGCGGCGGGCCAAGCATCGGGGGCGTGTTTTCCCTCACTGGAGTCCACCCATGAACGTTTCCCGCCCGCTGCTTCCCGCCCTGCTGCTGTGCGCGGCCAGTGCTCCGGCGCTGACCCAGGAAACCGGCAGGACCACGCTCATCGACAAGGGCACGCCGGTCACGGTGACCTCGGAAGAACCCGATTCGGTCCGTGGCGACTACCATATCGACTTCGCCACGCTGGACCGCAACCACGACGGCTTCATCAGCCGCCAGGAAGCCCAGGCCAACCCCACGCTCGCGCGCGAGTTCGATGCGCTCGACACCCACCGCAGCGGCCGCCTGGACAAGGCGCAGCTGGAAGGCTGGATGAAGAAGTGAGGGCGGGCGGCCCGGCAGGCGAGCCCCGTCGTCCGTCCCCGAGGTCTGCCGTGATCCGTCCCTGCCTGCCTACCCTTGCCCTGCTGCTGGCCGCCACTGCGGCCGTGCCCGCGCTGGCGCAGCATGCCCCGCGCGACAGCGCCGTCACCGCACCGCTGCCGGCGGCGCCGGCCGGGGTGCGCGCGCAGCCGCTGGCCAGCGGCGCGGTCACCCACCAGGTGCGCCTGCCGGGCGAACCCGGCCAGGCCACGGTGATCGTGCGCTCGATCCAGCCGGACAGCGTGGCCGGCAACTACCGCATCGATTTCCAGGCGCTGGACGTGGATGGCGACGGCTTCATCAGCCGCGAGGAAGCGCAGGCCAACCCGGCGCTGGCCGACGAGTTCAACGCGCTCGACAGCGCCCGGCGCGGTAAGCTGGCGCGCGAACAACTGGCCGGCTGGCTGGTGGACTGAACCCGGCTACAGGCCGGAGGCGCGCTTCCAGAACAGCGACAGCAGCGGCGGCATGCGCCCGGCCAGGCCGAGCAGCGCGCCGCGCGCCAGGGTCAGGTGCATTTCGTCGTTGGAGAACACCCGGTTGATCGCGTCGAAGCCATACGCGGCGACGGTGTTGTCGCTGCGCCGCACCCGCGCCCAGCGCCGCAGCCGGTGCGGCGCGGCCCAGTCGGCGCGGCGCTGGTGCGCGTCGCGCACCAATCCGCGCAGCGCGGCCACGTCGCGCAGGCCGAGGTTGACGCCCTGCCCGGCCAGCGGGTGCACCATGTGCGCGGCGTCGCCCAGCACCAGTACGCGGCCGGCGACATAGTCGCTGGCCAGCTGCCGGCGCAGCGGGAAGGCCGCGCGCGGCGAGACCGGGCGCATCGCCCCCAGGCGGCCGGCGAAGGCGTTGGTCAGTTCGCGGCCGAAGGCCTCGTCGTCCAGCGCCAGCACCCGCTCGGCCTCGGCGTCGGGCAGGGTCCAGACGATGGAACTGCGGTGCGTGTCCACCGGCAGCACCGCCAGCGGGCCGGTATCGAGGAAACGCTGCCAGGCGGTGGCTTCGTTGCGGCGCTCGCTGTCCACGTAGCCGACCACGCCGCGCTGGCCGTAGTCGTGGCGCGACACCTCCAGCCCGGCCAGCGCGCGCAGGGTGGACTCGCCGCCGTCGGCGGCGATGGCCACCGCCGCGTCGACCCGGCGGCCGTCGTCCAGGCGCAGGCGCACGCCGCGCTCGTCCTGCTCCATCGCCTCGACCCGCGCCGGGCAATGCAGGTGCACGCCGGCGCCGGGCAGTGCCGCCCACAGCCGGTCCACCAGCAGGCCGTTCTCGACGATCCAGCCCAGCTCGCGGCGCCCCAGGGCGTCGGCATCGAAGGCCAGTTCGCCGCCGCCGGCCGCGTCCCACACCCGCATCCGCAGGTAGGGGTGCGCCCGGGCCTGCGCCACCTGCGGCCACACGTCCAGCGACGCCAGCAGCGCGGCGTTGTCGTGGGCGAAGGCGAACACGCGCAGGTCCGGCCGCTGCGCCGACCACGGCGCCGGCTCGCGCCCTTCCACCAGCGCCACCCGCAACCCTTCCCGTGCCAGCGCCAGCGCGCAGGTGCTGCCGACCACGCCCGCCCCGACCACCACCGCATCCAATCCGCCACGCCGGCTCATTGCACCTGGCTCCTGCACAGTGCGGGCACCTGCCCGCGGAATCCCATCGCGCCACCGACCAGGAACGACTGCAGCGGCGCGGCCTGCGCGGCGGCCACCAGCCCGAGGCTGCGCAGCGGCCGCAGCAGCGGCGCCGGGTTGCCGGTCAGGCGCGCCAGCCCGTCGGAGAAGGCCAGGGTCTGCTCGCGGTCGGGCGCGCGGCGCTGCACATAGGCCTGCAGCAGGTCGTCGGCACCCGGGTCGCGCGCGGCATCGCCGATCAGCTCGGCCAGGGTCAGCGCATCGCGCAGGCCAAGGTTGAAACCCTGCGCGCCCAGCGGGTGGATGGTCTGCGCGGCGTTGCCCAGCAGCAGCGCGCGCTCGCCGACCAGGTGCCGCGCCAGCACCTGGACCAGCGGGTAGGCGCTGCGCGGGCCGCTTTCCAGCAGCCGCCCGGCGCGCCAGCCCAGCACCGCCTGCACGCGCTGCAGCCAGGCGCTGTCGTCCAGCGCCTGCACCGCGTCGGCCGCGTCGCGGGCCACGCCATGGACCAGGCCGTAGTGGCGGTCGCCGCGCGGCAGCAGCGCGGTCGGGCCGGTGTCGGTGAAACGCTCCCAGGCGGTGCCGTCCGGTGCCTTGGCGGTGCGCACCTGGGCCACGAACAGGGTCTGCAGGTAATCGTGTTCGCTGGCCTCGATGCCCAGGGCCTGGCGCACCGCGCTGCGGGTGCCGTCGGCGCCGACCACCAGCCGCGCGCGCAGGCGGCGCTCGCCGCTGGCATCGGCGATGCGCACCGCGCGGCGGCCATCGGCGCAGTCGCCCAGGCCGACGAACGTCGCCGGGCGGTAGCGGGTCAACCGCTGCAGGTCGCCCAGGCGCGCCTCCAGCGCGTGGCCGAAATCGCGCGCCACCACCACCTGGCCGAAGGCATCGCGGCCGTAGTCGCCGGCGTCCAGCAGCACGCGGCCGAAATCGCCGGCGCGGCTGACGTGGATGCGGCGGATCGGGCCGGGCGGCCCCTGCAGGCGCTGCATCACGCCCAGCGCGGTGAGCGCGTTGACCGTGGCCGCGGCGAAACTGAGGTTGCGCTGGTCGAACACCGCCGGCAGCGCCCCGGCCGGGGTCGCCTCCACCAGCCCCACGTCCAGCCCCAGCCGGTCCAGGGCGATGGACAGGCTGGCACCGACCAGTCCGCCACCGACGATCACCACATCATGAAGGTCGCTCATGCCGCCATGATAAAGGCTCGGTCGCCGCGATCGCCGCCGCGATGCCGCGCCGCAACCGCGGCCCCGGCGCGACTGCGGCTAGAATGGCGGTCTGATTCCGCCAGATCCTTCATCATCATGACCGCCAACGTCCAACGCACCTTCGTCCTGACCCTGCTCGTGCTGCTGATGGTCGGCACCCGCATCAACCATTTCGCGCCGATCCCGGACGCGTCCTGGGCGGTGTTCTTCATCGGCGGCTTCTACCTGCGCAGCTGGACCCGCTGGGCGTTCCCGCTGCTGATGGCGCTGGCGGTGGCCATCGACTGGGCCGTGATCAGCGGCCAGGGCATGGATTTCTGGGCGCACTACTGCGTGTCGGCCGGCTACTGGGCACTGGTCCCGGCCTACTTCGCCATGTGGGCCGGCGGCATGCTGCTGCGCCGCGCCTACACCGGCGCCAGCTGGCGCGCGCTGGGCCTGTTCGCCGCGACCCTGGTCGGCGCGGTGGTGCTGTGCCACCTGTTCGCGCAGGGCGGCTTCTACTGGACCAGCGAAGTCGTCGCCGAGCCGACCGTCGCCGGCTGGTTCAAGAACTACACCGACTGGCTGCTGCCGTACATGCGCACCGCGGCCCTGTACACGGGCATGGCGGCGCTGGCGCAGGTCGCCGCCGAGGCGTTCGCGCGCCAGGCGGCCGCCGACCGCATCGCGCACTGAGCGGCCGCGCGCCATGGGCAACCGGCTCTCCAAGATCTACACCCGCACCGGCGACGACGGCAGTACCGGCCTGGGCGACGGCAGCCGTACCGGCAAGGACTCGCTGCGGGTCAATGCCTACGGCACCGTGGACGAGGCCAACTCGGCCATCGGCGTGCTGCTGGCGGTGGCGCTGCCGGACGACGTGCGCGCGCTGCTGACCACGATCCAGCACCAGCTGTTCGACCTGGGCGGCGAGCTGTGCATTCCCGGCCATGCCGCCATCCAGGCCGCCGACATCGATGCGCTGGAACGGCACCTGGACCGCTACAACGACGACCTGCCGCCGCTGAAGGATTTCATCCTGCCGGCCGGCGGCGAGGCGGCGGCGCGCTGCCACCTGGCGCGCACCATCGTGCGCCGCGCCGAGCGCGAGGCCGTGGCCCTGTCCCGGGTCGAGGCCGTGCGTGGCGAGGCGGTGCGCTACCTGAACCGCCTGTCCGACCTGCTGTTCGTGCTGGCGCGGGTGCTGGCGCGGGCCGACGGCCACGGCGAAGTGCTGTGGAACCACGAGCGCCGGCACGGCTGACGCCCCCGGGCGCGGCCGGTTACAGTGCCGACATGCTCGTATTCACCCACACGGCCTGCCTGGGCCATGACCCCGGCCCCGACCATCCCGAATCGCCCGAACGGCTGCGCGCGGTGCTGGACGCACTGCGTGCGGCGTTTCCGGACCAGCTGGACTGGCGCCAGGCGCCGCCGGCCAAGCTCGGCGAACTGGCCCGGGTCCATACCCGCGAGCTGATCGACGACATGCTGCAGGCGCAGACCGCGCCGCTGCGGCGGATCGACCTGGACACCTTCACCTCGCCGGGCTCGGCCAGCGCCGCGCTGCACGCGGCCGGCGCCGGCGTGGCCGCGGTCGACGCGGTGATGCGCGGCCCCGACCGGCGCGCGTTCTGCGCGGTACGCCCGCCCGGGCACCACGCCACCGCCGACACCGCGATGGGCTTCTGCCTGTTCAACAACATCGCCGTGGCCGCGGCCTACGCCCGCGACGTGCACGGGCTGGAACGGGTCGCCATCGTCGATTTCGACGTCCACCACGGCAACGGCACCCAGGCGATCTTCGAGACCGACCCGCGGGTGGCCTACTACAGCAGCCACGAATCGGGCCTGTTCCCGTACTCCGGCAACATGCGCGAGCGCGGCGTGGGCAATGTCTGCAACATCCTGCTGCCACCGGGCAGCGGCGGGTTCCGCTTCCGCAACACCTGGGCCGACGAGCTGCTGCCGCTGGTCGACACCTTCCGCCCGCAGCTGCTGTTCGTGTCGGCCGGTTTCGACGCCCACCTGCACGACCCGCAGGCCGACCTGATGGTCGAGACCGAGGACTTCGGCTGGCTGACGACCGAGCTGGCGGCACTGGCCGACCGCCATGCCGACGGCCGCCTGGTCTCCATGCTCGAGGGGGGGTACGACCTGCAGGCCCTGGCCGAATCCAGCGTGGCCCATGTCGGCGCCCTGCTCACCCGGTGACGGGCGAATGAATCCGGCCCCGCGCCCGCGGCCGATCTTCATTGCCCCCATGCAGGCGATGCGGCAAGCTAGCGGCCATTTTTCCTGAATCCGATCCGCGTGCGCCCAGCCCTCCGCCTGCTTCCCCTGCCCCTGAGCATCGCCTTCGGACTGTCGGCGATGGCCAGCGAGAAGCCGGTGAACTGGAACCTGTGCCCGGCCACCGACGTGCTGCCGGCCTTCGACGACGCGCCCAAGGCCGACCCGGCCGCGGCCGCCACCCGCGACCAGTTGCCCACCGACATCGAGGGCGACCAGCTCTCCGGCACCAGCACCATCCCCCTGTACAAGGGCAATGTGGCGCTCAAGCGCGGCGACCAGTTCATGGGCACCGACAACCTGCGTTTCGATACCGAGACCGGCAACTACATCGCCGACGGCAACGTGCGCTATTCGGATTCGTCGATCCGCCTGACCGCCCGGCGCGCCGAGGGCAACCAGGAAACGGACAGCCACAAGATCAGCGACATCAAGTACCAGCTGGTCTCGCGCCGCGGCAACGGCAGTGCCGACTCGATCGACCTGCAGGGCTCGGTCGGGCAGATGCACCGTTCCACCTACACCACCTGCGATCCGTCGCAGCCGGTGTGGAAGCTGGCCGCGCCGCAGATCGAGGTGGACAACGACGAAGGCTTCGGCACCGCCCGCAACGCGGTGCTGCGCGTCGGCAAAGTGCCGGTGATGTACATGCCGTGGTTCAAGTTCCCGATCGACGACCGGCGCCTGACCGGCCTGCTCTATCCCAAGCTGAGCCAGTCCGGGCGCAACGGCTTCGACTATGCGCAGCCGATCTATTTCAACCTGGCGCCGAATTACGACGACACCCTGACCCCGCGCTGGATGAGCCGGCGCGGGCTGATGCTGGACAACGAGTTCCGCTACCTCTACGGCGGCGGCCGCGGCCAGCTGGAAACCGAGTGGATGCCGAACGATTCGCTGCGCGACCGGGAGCGCGGCAAGATCGTCTTCAGCGGCTACCACAACATCGACAGCCACTGGCAGGCGCGCGCCAGCCTGGCCTGGGTCAGCGACGAGCGCTACATGGAGGATTTCGCCAACCGCCTGCTCGGGGTGACCGCCTCCAACCTGCAGAGCACCGCCGGCCTGTACGGCACCGGTCGCACCTGGACCGCCGGCCTGATGGCCGACCAGTGGCAGCTGACCGATTACACCCTGACCGAGGCCGCCCTGCCCTACAGCCGGCAGCCGCGCCTGTTCGGCACCTGGGACGACAGCTTCGGCCGCTGGTTCCAGGCCGGCGTCTACGCCGAAGCGGTGCGTTTCACCCACGACGACATCCACGGCAAGACCATCGTCGACGGCGAATACGTGCGCGACGGCAGCCTGACCCGGGTCGACGGCGGCTCGCGCCTGGACGTCAAGCCCTACGTATCGATGCCGCTGGCCGGCGCCGCGTGGTACATCACCCCGACCCTGGCCTGGCGCTACACCGCCTACGAACTGGAACGCGGCCTGGCCGACAGCCTCCGCCGCGACCAGCTGGTGGCGGCCGGCATCGACCCGGCCACGGCCACCCCGGAACAGCTGCGCGGCAATACCTCGCCGCACCGCAGCCTGCCCATCGCCAGCCTGGACATGGGGCTGTTCTTCGACCGCGAGACCGAGATCGGCGGCAGGTCCTACCTGCACACCCTCGAGCCGCGCCTGTTCTACCTGAACACCCCGTACCGCGACCAGCGCGACCTGCCGCTGTTCGATACCCGCGCCTTCACCTTCAGCTGGGGCCAGCTGTTCCGCGATTCGCGCTTCACCGGCGCCGACCGCCAGAACGACGCCAACCAGCTGACCACGGCCCTGACCACGCGCCTGATCCGCCAGGCCGACGGCCGCGAGAAGCTGTCGGCCAGCATCGGCCAGATTTCCTACTTCGATGACTCCAGGACCACGCTCGGCAGCGGCGATGCGATCGTCCAGCAGGGCAACTCGGCCTGGGTCGCCGACGTCAACTGGGCGATCAACGACCGCTGGACCCTGGGCAGCACCTACCAGTGGAACCCGAAGTACCGCAAGGAAGACCTGTCCAGCGTACGCGCGCGCTACCTGATGCCCGGGGACGGCGTGGTCAACCTGACCTACCGCTACCGGCGCAACCCCAGCACCAACGTCGACCAGCTCAAGCAGGCCGACCTGTCGTTCCTGTACCCGATCAACCCGCGCTGGAGCATCGTCGGCCGCTATTACTACTCGATGCTCGACAGCAAGCCGCTGGAAATCATCGGCGGCGTGCAGTGGGACAGCTGCTGCCTGGCGGTGCGCGCGCTGGCCCGGCGCTACGTGCGCAACCGCGAGGGCGAGATGAACAATTCCCTGCAGGTCGAGTTCGTGCTCAAGGGCCTGAGCTCGGTCGGGCAGAACACGGACCGCACCTTGCGCCGTGCTATTCTCGGCTACAACCGAGACGACCTGTACCTCGTTCCGCCCAGCAACATCGAGGCGAACGACGACGACTACGATCCGAACCTGATTCCATGACCAAGACCCTATCCGCAGTCCTCGCCACCCTGCTGGCGTTTGCCGGCGTGTCCGCACCGGTCGCCGCGCAGCAGGCGCAGCCGCTGGACCGCATCGCCGCCGTCGTCGACGAGGACGTGATCCTGCAGAGCGAACTGCAGCGCGCGGTCAACAACATCAAGTCCCAGTACGCCGGCCGCGAGCACCAGCTGCCGCCGCAGGGCGTGCTGGAACGCCAGGTGCTCGAGCGCCTGGTGCTGGTCAAGCTGCAGGTCGCCCGCGCCGAGAGCAGCGGCATCCGCGTCAATGGCGAGGAACTGAACCACGCCGTGGCCAGCATCGCCCAGCAGAACGGTACCGACGTGGACGGCCTGCGCCAGCGGCTGGCCCAGGACGGCATCGGCTTCGAGGATTTCCGCAACTCCGTGCGCGAGGAGATCATCACCCAGCGCCTGCGCCAGAGCTTCGCGCAGAGCCGCATCAGCGTCAGCGAGGGTGAGGTCGACGCGGCGCTGGCGCAGCAGAACGCCGGCGGCATGCAGTATCACCTGGCGCACATCCTGGTGGCCCTGCCGGACGGCGCCAGCGCCGAGCAGATCGCCACCGGCCAGAGCAAGATCGACGGCATCAAGAACCTGATCGGCAAGGGCGAGCTGGACTTTTCCGCCGCCGCGGTGCGCTATTCGGACAGCCCCAACGCGCTGGAAGGCGGCGACCTGGGCTGGCGCAGCCTCGACGAGATCCCCGGCGCGTTCGCCGCGCAGATCAAGGCGATGAAGGCCGGCGACGTGATCGGCCCGATCCGCGGCCCGAGCGGCTTCCAGCTGCTGAAGCTGGTGGAAGTACGCGACAGCGACAGTGCCGCCGGCACCCGCACCGTCACCGAGTACCACGCCCGCCACATCCTGGTGCGGGTGACCGACCAGGTGGACAACGCCGCGGCCAAGGCCAGGATCGAGACCCTGCGCGCGCGCATCGCCGGCGGTGCCGATTTCGAGGCCGTCGCCAAAGAGTCGTCCGAGGACACCAACAGCCGTGGCCAGGGCGGCGACCTGGGCTGGTTCCCGGCCGATGCGTTCGGCCCGGACTTCGGCCGCCAGGTCGAGAGCGTGCAGGACGGCGGCGTCACCGCGCCGTTCCGCACCGATGCCGGCTGGCACATCGTGCAGCGCGTGGCCACCCGCCAGACCGATGTGACCGACGACAACAAGCGCGCGCAGATCCGCGACCAGATCGGCCGCCGCAAGCTGGACGACGAGTACAACCGTTTCCTGCAGGAGCTGCGCGGCGACGCCTACGTCAGCTTCCGCACCGGCGACCGCGCCGAGGGCACCGCCGAGCCGGCCGCCGGCACGGCCGAACCCGCCAAGCCCTGATCCCATGGTTCCCCAGCTCGCTCTGGTCCCGGGCGAGCCTTCCGGGGTCGGCCCGGAACTCTGCGTCCGGCTCGTCCAGCAGCCGCGCAGCGATTGCCGGCTGCTGGCATTCGCCGACCCCGACACGCTGCGCGCCGCCGCCGCCGCGCTCGACCTGCCACTGAACCTGCTGCCCGAAGACGCCCACGCATCGGCGCCGGGCGACCTGCGCCTGCGCGAGGTGCGCAACGCCGCGCCGTGCCGCTTCGGCCAGCCCGATCCGGCCAACGCGCGCGCGGTGATCGACGCCCTGCTCGGCGCCGGCCAGGCCTGCCTGGATGGCGGGCTCGACGGCGTGGTCACCGGCCCGGTGCACAAGGCGGCGATCAACGAAGGCGGCATCGCCTACAGCGGCACCACCGAACTGCTGGCCCGGCAGGCCGGCGTCGAGGTGGTGATGATGCTGGCCAACGCGCACATGCGCGTGGCCCTGGCCACCACCCACCTGCCGCTGCGCGCCGTGCCCGATGCGATCACCGCCGCGGGCCTGCGCACGGTCATCGGCACCACCCACGCCGCGCTGCGCCGCGACTTCGGGCTGGAGCGGCCGCGCATCGCCGTGCTCGGCCTGAACCCGCACGCGGGCGAGGACGGGCACCTCGGCCGCGAGGAACTGGACGTCATCATCCCGCTGCTGGAACGCCTGCGCGGCGAAGGCCTGGACCTGGCCGGGCCGCTGCCTGCCGACACCGCCTTCCTGCCGGCCAGGCTGCGCGGCTTCGACGCGGTGCTGGCGATGTACCACGACCAGGGCCTGCCGGTGCTCAAGTACAGCGGCTTCGAGCAGGCGGTGAACGTCACCCTGGGACTGCCCTACCCGCGCGTGGCGGTCGACCATGGCACCGCGCTGGACCTGGCGGGCAAGGGCACGGCCGACCCGTCCAGCCTGCAGGCCGCCACCGCGCTGTGCGCGCGGCTGGCCGCACAACGTAAAATCACCCCATGAATCCCTCCCATTCCCCGCGCGCCGGCGCCGGCTTCACCGCGCCGGCGAAGAAGCAGCTCGGCCAGCACTTCCTGGCCGACGCGCACTACGTCGAGAAGATCGTGCTGGCGGTCAACCCCCGGCCCGGCGACCGCCTGGTCGAGATCGGCCCGGGCCAGGGCGCCATCACCTTCCCGCTGCTGCGCCGGCATCCGCAGCTGACGGTGATCGAGTTCGACCGCGACCTGATCGCGCCGCTCACCGCCGCGGCCGCGCCGCTGGGCGAGCTGACCATCGTCCACCGCGACGTGCTGCAGGTCGATTTCACCGAGCTGGCCGGTGGTTCGCCGATCCGGCTGGTCGGCAACCTGCCCTACAACATCTCCTCGCCGATCCTGTTCCATGCGCTGGAACACGCCGCGGCGATCTCGGACATGACCTTCATGCTGCAGAAGGAAGTGGTGGACCGCATGGCCGCCGGCCCCGGCAGCAAGGTCTACGGCCGCCTGAGCGTGATGCTGCAGGCCTGGTGCCAGGTGACCTCGCTGTTCGTGGTGCCGCCGGGCGCGTTCCGGCCGCCGCCCAAGGTCGACTCGGCGGTGGTCCGGCTGGTGCCGCGCGACCCGGCCACGGTCGGCATCGCCGATCCGCAGCACTTCGCGCACCTGGTCAAGGCCGCCTTCGGGCAACGCCGCAAGACCCTGCGCAACGCCCTGAACGGCATCGTCGATGAAGCCGGCTTCGCCGCCACCGGCGTGCGCAGCGACGCGCGTGCCGAGCAGCTGGAGGTGGCCGACTTCATCGCCTTGGCCAACGCCACCGCCACCGCTGCCTGACATCCGCTCACACCGCTTTTGCTTACACTTGCCCGCATGGACGATTCCCGCCAGTACGCGATCGAGATCGAGGTATCGCCTCGTTTCATCGACGAACAGTCGGCGCCCGAGGACGGGCGCTACGCGTTCGCCTATACGATCCGCATCCACAACCGCGGCAACGTGCCGGCACGGCTGATCAGCCGCCACTGGCGCATCACCGACGCCAACGGCCGCACCGAGCACGTGGATGGCGACGGCGTGGTCGGCGAGCAGCCGCGGCTGCGCCCGGGCGAGGAGTTCCGCTACACCTCCGGGGTGATGCTCGGCACCGAGCGCGGCACCATGCAGGGCCACTACGACATGCTGGCCGACGACGGCACCGAATTCGCCGCGCCGGTCGCGCCGTTCGTACTGTCCATTCCCAGGACCCTGCACTGATGGCGACCTGGGCGATCGGCGACCTGCAGGGCTGCTACGACGTTACCCAGCGGCTGCTGGAGAAGATCAACTTCGACCCGGCCGCGGACCGGCTGTGGTTCTGCGGCGACCTGGTCAACCGCGGCGGGCAGTCGCTGGAAACCCTGCGCCTGGTGCATTCGCTGCGCGAGCACAGCGTGGTGGTGCTGGGCAACCACGACCTGTCGCTGCTGGCCGTCGGCGCGCGCAGCGCCGAGGAGCAGCGCAAGGTCAACCCCGACCTGCAGCGCGTGGTGCTGGCCGAGGACCGCGACGAGCTGCTGGACTGGCTGCGCCAGCAGAAGCTGGTGCACGTGGACCGCAGCCTGGGCTGGATGATGTTCCATGCCGGGCTGGCGCCGAAGTGGACGGTGGCGATGGCCGAGCGGCATGCGCGCGAAGTGGAGCTGCAGCTGCACGGCAATGGCTACCGCAAGCTGCTGCGCAACATGTACGGCGACGGTCCCAGCTGGGCGCCCAACCTCACCGGCTACGACCGCTCGCGCGCGATCATCAACATCTTCACCCGCATGCGCTACTGCACGCCACGCGCGCGCATCAGCATGGAAGACAAGGGCACGCCGGGCACCCAGCAGCTGGGCATGTACCCGTGGTTCGAAGTACCGGGCCGGGTCGAGCGCGAACTGAAGATGGTCTGCGGCCACTGGTCGGCGCTGGGCCTGACCATCACCCAGGGCGTGCACGCCATCGACACCGGCGCGGTGTGGGGGGGCAAGCTCACCGCATTGCAGCTGGACAGCGACGAACTGCGCGTGGTCCAGGTACCCGGCCGCGACGTGCCGGCGCCGGTACCCGGCGCGCATCCGCCGCGGCGGCCACCGTCCGAGCGCCGCGCCGAAGCAGGGACCGAGGCGCAGGGCGAACGCCGCGAGCGCCGCCGGCCGCGCCGGCATCGGCCACACGCTGGCGGCAACAACACTGGCGGCAACAGCGGCGGCAACGGCGGCAACCCGACGGGCACGCCCGGCAACAACGGCGGCGCCGCGCCCACCGCGTAACCTTCAGCAGGCGAGCGTCTGGCAGGCCTCCAGGCAGTTGCCATCGGCGTCGTGGAAGCGGAAATACACCACGCCGTCGCCACGCTCCAGTTCGCCGACACGCACGCCACGCCGTTGCAACGTCGCCAGGGCGGCCGCCGCATCGGGCGTGGCGAAGATCGGAAATGCCGCCTGCGCGCGTGGATCCACCGCCGGCGCGCCGGCCTTGCGCTGCCACAGGGTCAGGCTCGCGCCCTCCGCCAACGGCAGCACGGCCAGGCATTGGCCCGCATCCACGTACGTGGCCTGCAGGCCGAGTTTCGCGGCATACCAGGCAACGGCGGCCTGGTAATCGTCCACCGGCAGGATGAACGTGTCGATCCGGTCGAACAGTGCGGTCATGCCCTTCTCCCCGGGGTGCAGGGTTTCGATGCCTGCGCGGGCCGTGCCAGGCACGCCGGCAGGTACAGGTACGGCAGGCCTGGGATCAGCGGCCCGCGCGGCGCGCCCGGACCGGCGCATCGCGGCGACGCGCCGGGACCGCTGCGGTCCCGCTCAGGAGCGCCGGCGCAGGTAATGGGCGAAACGGAAGGCGAACGCATGCCGCGCATCGGCCGGGTGCGCCTGGCTGCGCACTTCCTGCCACAGCGCGGGGTCGACCTCGGGAAAGTGGGTGTCGGCCGCCACCTCCGCATCCACCCAGGTCAGGTGCAGGTCGGTGGCCTGGTCGATCAGCAGCCGGTATATCTCGCCGCCGCCGATCACGCACAGCTCCCCGGCGGCCTCCCCGGCGGCAATCTCCCGGGCCTGCTCCACCGACGCCACCGCGCGCATCCCCGCGAACGGCACCTGGCCGCCGCGGGTCAGCACCAGGTTGGTCCGGCCCGGCAGCGCGCGCCCGAGCGACTGCGCGGTCCTGCGCCCCATCAGGATCGGCTTGCCGAGGGTGAGCGCCTTGAAATGCCTGAAGTCGTCGGGCAGGTGCCAGGGCATGGCGTTGTCGCGGCCGATGCCACGGTTGCGGTCCAGCGCGGCGATCAGCGACAGCTTCATCACACCGCCACCGGCGCCTTGATCGCCGGATGCGGGTCGTAGCCGTCGATGCGGATGTCGTCGAAGGCGAAGCCGAACAGGTCGGTCACCTCGGGGTTCAGCCACAGCGTCGGCAGCGCGCGTGGCGCGCGCGCAAGCTGTTCGCGGGCCTGCTCGAAATGGTTGGTGTACAGGTGGGCGTCGCCCAGCGTGTGCACGAAATCGCCCACGCCCAGCCCGGTGGCCTGCGCCACCATGTGGGTGAGCAGCGCATAGCTGGCGATGTTGAACGGCACGCCCAGGAAGATGTCGCCGCTGCGCTGGTACAACTGGCAGCTGAGCTTGCCGTCGGCGACGTAGAACTGGAACAGGGTGTGGCAGGGCATCAGCGCCATCTGCGGCAGCTCGCCCACGTTCCAGGCGCTGACCACCAGCCGTCGCGAGTCCGGATTGCGCCGGATCTCGTCCAGCAGCCACTGCATCTGGTCGATCTGGCGGCCGTCGGCCGCGGCCCAGCTGCGCCACTGCCTGCCGTAGACCGGGCCGAGGTCGCCGTTGGCGTCGGCCCATTCGTCCCAGATGCCGACCTTGTTGTCCTTCAGGTAGGCGATGTTGGTGTCGCCCTTCAGGAACCACAGCAGCTCGTGGATGATCGAGCGCAGGTGCAGCTTCTTGGTGGTGACCAGCGGGAAGCCCTCATTGAGGTCGAAGCGCATCTGCCAGCCGAACACGCTGCGGGTGCCGGTGCCGGTGCGGTCGGCCTTGTCGGTGCCGTGTTCCAGCACGTGCCGCAGCAGGTCGAGGTATTGCTTCATTCTTCGCCTCCGGCGAAAGGCTTCATTCTCCGCCTCCGGCGAAAGGCTTCATTGTCCGCCTCCGGCGCAGGGCTTCACGCCTTGCCCCCGGCCGGCACCACCGGCTGCAGCGTCGGCGCGCGCCGCGACATCGCCAGCAGCACCAGCCCCAGCACGATCAGCGGCAGGCTCAGCAGCTGGCCGCGGGTGAACCAGTCGAAGGCCAGGTAGACGCCGTTGTCGGGCATGCGCACGAATTCCACCAGGAAGCGGAAGCCGCCGTACATCAGCGCGAACAGGCCGGACACGGCGTAGCGCGGGCGCGGCTTCATCGAGTACGCCCACAGCACCACGAACATCACCAGGCCTTCCAGCAGCGCTTCGTACAGCTGCGAGGGATGGCGCGCGTACTGGGTCAGCAGGCCCGCCGCGTAGTCCTGCCGGATCTGCGCGGCCGACATCAGCTGCTCCATGGTCGGCAGGCCGGCCGGCACGTCCTTGAGCGGCGCATGCGGGAACACCACGCCCCAGCCGGCGTGGGTGAACTTGCCCCACAACTCGCCGCCGACGAAGTTGCCGAGCCGGCCGAAGCCCAGCCCCAGCGGCACCAGCGGCGCCACGAAATCGATGGTGTCGAAGTAATGCAGCGCATGCTTGCGGGTCCACCACCAGCCGGCGGCCATGACCCCGAGCAGGCCGCCGTGGAAGCTCATCCCGCCCTCCCAGACGCGCAGCAGGATCAGCGGGTTGTGCAGGAAATCGGCGGTGGCGTAGAACAGCATGTAGCCGATGCGCCCGCCCAGCACCACGCCGAGCATGGCGTAGAACAGCAGGTCGGAAAACGCGTTCATGTCCACGCCCGGCAGGCGCCCGGCGCGGATGCGGACGCGCCCCAGCCACCATGCCGCGGCGAAACCGAGCAGGTACATGATGCCGTACCAGTGCACCTTGATCGGCCCCAGGGAAAAGGCGATGGGGTCTATGTCGTGAAGGTAGATCATGCAGGCAGGTCCGGCGGACGAACCCCTATTCTCGGCGCAGCGCCCGCGGGGCTCAACCGTCGCCTCACCCGAGCAGCTGCGGGCGGTCGGGCAGCTCGTTGCCACGGGCCTGGCCGGGGTCGGCCGGAAAGTGCGTGGCCAGCAGCGCCGAGATCGTGGCGATGGCCGCCAGCACAGCGGCCTCCAGGTCGCCCTCGCGCCGGCGGCGGCCGAACTCCTCGCAGACCTGGCGCCACTGCGCCGGGTCGATGCGCCCACGCAGGCCGCGGTCGGCCACGATCTCGACCGCATGGTCGGCCAGCAGCAGGTAGAGCAGCACGCCGTTGTTGTCGCGGGTGTCCCAGGTGCGCAGCACGGCGAAGGCGTGTTCGGCGCGTTCGCGCGGCGACACCCCGCGCCACAGCGCGGCCAGCGGCAGGTCGGATTCGACCGCGAACATCACTTGCCCGGCATGCCCGCGCTCGCCGTCGGCGATGGCCCCGGCGATGCGGTCCAGGCTCGCGGCAGGGAACCGCGCATGCGCGGAAGGCGAAAAAAGATGGCGCAGCCAACGCATCACCAGCTCCCCGAGGCGCCGCCGCCTCCCGAACGCCCGCCACCGCCGGACCAGCCTCCGCCACCGCCGAAGCCGCCACCGCCGAACCCACCGCTGCCAAAGCCGCCGCCGCGGGCGAAGCCGCCGGGCGACATCCCGCCCAGGGACATGAACAAGGCCACCGCCGCGGCCACCCCGCCACCGGCCAGCGACAGCAGCAGCCAGCCCGCGGCACCGCCGAGCAGCGCCGCCAGCGCGCCGCGCATCGGCCGCGAGCGCCGCGCGAACAGCAGCCGCACCAGCACAGCGGCGAAGCCACCGATGAACAGTGCGATGCCGAACGTGGCATTGCCGCCGTCCGGCTCGCGGTTGCTGGCCACCGGCGCCGGCAGCGGCTCGCCGTCGATCAACCGCACCAGCACCGCGGTCGCCTCGGCGATGCCGCCGGCGTAGTCGTCGTTGCGGAAGCGCGGCACCAGGTATTCCTGGATCACCCGATTGGCGATGGCGTCGGGAATCGCGCCTTCCAGCCCATAGCCGGGCTCGATGCGCACGCGGCGGTCGTCCCTGGCCACCACCAGCAGCACGCCGTCGTCCACGCCCTTGCGGCCGATGCCCCACTGCTCGAACACGCGCGTGGTGTACTGGGCGATGTCCTCCGGCCGGGTGCTGGGCACGATCAGGATCTGCAGCTGGCTGCCCTTGCGCTGCTGCAGCGCCAGCGCCTGCTGCACCAGCGCCTGGCGCTGCGCCGCATCCAGGGTGCCGGTGGTGTCCACCACCGGCGAGTCCAGCGGCGGGATCGGCGCCAGCTGCTGCGCCACGGCCGTGCCCGGCCCGGCCGGGCCGAGCAGGAATGCCAGCAGCAACAGGCGCAGCAGGCGGCTCATCGGCTTACTGCGCCGGCGCGGGTGCCGGCGGCGGCGTCTGCGGCTGCGGTGCCGGGCGGTTGCCGAAATCCACCGTCGGCGGCTGCGCGATCTGCGCCTCGTTCTCCACGCTGAAGTTCGGCTTGGCCGCGTAGCCGAACAGCTTGGCGGTGATCACCTGCGGGAACGAGCGGATATAGGTGTTGTAGTCCTGCACCAGCTGGATGTAGCGCCCGCGCGCGACGGTGATGCGGTTCTCGGTGCCTTCCAGCTGCGCCTGCAGGTCGCGGAAGTTCTGGTCGGACTTCAGCGTCGGGTAGTTCTCGCTGACCACCAGCAGCCGCGACAGCGCGCTGCCCAGTTCGCCCTGCGCCTGCTGGAACTGCTGCAGCGAGGCGGCATCGTCGGCGTTGACCTGGATCTGCCCCACCTTGGCGCGCGCATTGGTCACCTCGGTCAGCACCTGGCGCTCCTGCTGGGCGTAGCCCTGCACGGTATTGACCAGGTTGGGGATCAGGTCGGCGCGGCGCTTGTACTGGTTGAGCACCTCGGACCAGCCGGCCTTGACCGCCTCGTCCTTCTGCTGGATGGCGTTGTAACCGCAGCCGGAAATCGAGCCCGCCACGATGGCGAGCAACACGAGGCGGAGGAACTGGCGCATGGGCGGGTCCTGGGGTGGCTGGAATCCCAAGCATGCCACCACCGCCGTGCAACGTGTGCATACGACCGGGGCCGGCGCGTGCCGGCCCCGTCAGCAGCGCGCCACCGGCACCGGGCCGGCGGCGGGCAAGGGCTCACCAGTTGTCCGAGCCCGGGATGTGGTGCTGCCTGGCGTTGCGGCGCATCAGCAGGTTCAGCCACTCCACCATCACCGAGAAGCCCATCGCGGCATAGATGTAGGGCTTGGGCACGTGCACTTCCAGGCCGTCGAGCACCAGCACCGCGCCGACCAGCAGGATGAAGGCCAGGGCCAGCAGCTTGACGGTCGGGTTGGCGTCGATGAAGCGGCCCAGCGGGTTGGCCGCCAGCAGCATCACCGCCACCGACAGCAGCACCGCGCAGACCATCACCGGGACGTGGTCGGCGATGCCGACGGCGGTGATCACCGAATCCAGCGAGAACACGATGTCGATGATCGCGATCTGCGCGATCACCGTGCCGAACGCGGCCGATGCCTTGGTCGTGGTGGGGTCCTGGTCCTCGCCGCCGCTGACCAGTTCGCGCACTTCCTTGATGCCCTTGTAGAGCAGGAACAGGCCGCCGACGATCAGCACCAGGTCGCGGATCGAGATGCCCATGCCGGCCACGGTGAACAGGTTGCTCTCCATGTGCGCCAGGTAGGCCAGCGAGACCAGCAGCATGATGCGGGTGATGCAGGCCACGGCGATGCCGACCCGGCGTGCCAGCGGGCGCCGGTGCTCGGGCAGGCGGCCCACGGCGATGGAGATGAACACCAGGTTGTCGATGCCGAGCACGATTTCCAGTGCGCTGAGCATGAACAGGGTGACCCATACGTTCGGGTCGGCAAGAAACTCAAAAGACATGCAGGCAATCCTTCAACGAAGACAATGCGCCGCCATCGCGCGGCGGGTGGTTCAGAAAATCCGGGGCGCCAGGATCAGCCCCCAGCACAGCAGGACATTCATCATCATCATGAACACCGCCGCCGAGCCCATGTCCTTGGCCCGTCCGGCCAGCACGTGGAACTCCGGGCCGTAACGCTCGATCACCGCCTCGATGGCCGAATTGGCCAGTTCCATGGCGAGCACCATCAGCATCGAGCCGACCAGCAGCACGCGTTCGACCGGGGTCTGCCCCAGCCACAGCGCCAGCGGGGCCAGCAGCACGAACAGGTAGACCTCCAGCCGGAACGAGGATTCGTGCTTCCAGGCCGCCGTCAGTCCCTGCCAGGACCAGACCGCGGCCTTGAGCACGCGCAGCGGGCCGCGCGGCAGGTTGCCGATCTCGTCAGCCATGCGTGCGGCCCTCGGTCGAGCCGGCGCGGGCGGCCGGAACAGGGCGGGAACGGGAAATATCCATGCAGGCGGCCGTGGCGATGAACAGCGCGGGATTCTGCCACAGGCGCCCTGCCGGCGCCCTGTCGCCTGCTCGCACACCCTCGCCGACGGGCGGCCGCAGCGCCACCGGGCATGCGCCGCGCGGGCGCGCGGGCCCCCCCGGCAGCCGCGGCCGGCGGCGCCCGGTCAGGGGGAAGCGACGTCGTCCACGCCCCGTTCGGGCTGCGCGGCATCGCGCGCGAAACGCACCGTCACCGTGGTCCCGTGCCCGGGTTCGCTTTCCAGCTCGATGCGCCAACCGAAGCGCTCGCACAGGCGATGCACGATCGGCATGCCCAGGCCGTGGCCCTGGCGCCGCTCCGGCTCGACCCGGAAGAACGGCTCGAAGATCCGCGCCAGCGCCTCGGGCGACATGCCGATGCCGGTGTCGCGCACCACAACCCGGTCGGCCTCCACGTACGCATCGACGCGGCCGCTGTCGGTGTAGTTGCAGGCGTTGCGCAGCAGGTTGCCGACCACCACGTGCAGGACCTGCGGCGGCACCCGCAGCGGGCTGGCGGCGGCGACATGGACTTCCAGCTCCACCGGCCGCCCGGCCAGGCTGCCGCGGGCGTTGGCCGCCTCGTAGCGGACCACGTCGGCCACCTCGACCCACTCGGCCTGCGGCTCGATGTTGGCCTCGCGCGCCAGGATCAGCAGCGCGTCGATCAGCGCTTCCATGTCGCGGCCGGCGCGCTGGATGCGCTGCAGGCTGCGCTGCAGCCCCGGGCTCAGTTCCTGCGCGCCCAGCGCCATGTCGCTGGCCATGCGGATCACGGTCAGCGGGGTGCGCAGTTCGTGGCTGGCATCGCGGGTGAAATTGCGCTCGCGGGCGACGTGGTCGCCGATGCGCCCGGCCATGGTGTGCAGGGCGCCGGCCAGTTGCCGTACCTCGCCCTGCACGTCGGCCGGCAACCGCTCCGGCGCCAGTTCGCTCGCATCCGGGTACAGCGGGTCCCATTGCGACACCCGTCGCGCCAGCCAGGTCACCGGCGACACCACCCGGTGCGAGACGTGGTAGGTCAACCACGACGCGCCATAGACCGCCAGCAGTACCAGCAGCACCGGCACCACCCCGAACCAGAACGCCAGGTGCTGGGCCTGCGAGCGCAGGAACACCAGGTACAGCCGCCCGGCGGGCTTTTCGTCCACCAGCACCAGTTCGTCGGCATCGCCGATCTCGTGGAAGCCCGGCGCCAGCCCGCGCAGCGCGGGCGGCAGACTCAGCGGCGACTGCCCCGTCTCCAGCAGGTAGCCGCGGACATTGCTGGTATTGGGCGGCGGCTGCACCGGCGAGGCCTGGTACAGCTCCCAGTAGTGCGCCGCCTCCTGCCTGAGCAGCGCGTTGACCAGCCCGAACTTGACCACCAGCAGCACCAGGTAGCCGCCCAGCAGCACTGCAAGGCCGGCCAGCAGCGCCTGCAGCATGAAAGCGGTCCTGATCTTGCGCGGCAACCCGTGCAGCATTGCGGTTCCGTGGATGGTCCAGAGCGGTTAGGGGAAATGCACTCCGGGGCGGGCCGCGGCACGGCCCTCCCGGTCGCGACGGAGTACGCTCCCCCGCATGGCTCAGCCCATCGGCTGGGCGATATCGGCAATGCGGTAACCCGCGCTCTGCACGGTGTGCAGCAGCGGCCGGTCGAACGGCTTGTCGATGATCTTGCGCAGGTTGTACAGGTGGCTGCGCAGGGTATCCGAGTCCGGCAGGCCGTTGCCCCAGATTTCACGCTCGATTTCCTGCCGGGTCACCACCCGCGGCGATTCGCGCATCAGGATGGTCAGCAGGCGCAGGCCGATCGGCGACAACTGCAGCTCGGTGCCGGCGCGGGTGGCGCGCATGCTGACCGGGTCCAGCACCAAGTCGGCCACCTTGAGCACTTCGGCGCCCACCTGGCGGCGTTCGCGGCGGATCAGCGCGCGCAGGCGCGCTTCCAGCTCCTGGATGGCGAAGGGCTTGGTCAGGTAGTCGTCGGCGCCGAACCCCAGCCCGGTGAGCTTGTCGTCCAGCGTGTCGCGCGCGGTCAGCATCAGCACCGGCGTGGACTTGCGCGCCTCGTTGCGCAGGCGGCGGCATACCTCGATGCCGTCCAGGCGCGGCAGCATCAGGTCCAGCACCACCACGTCGTAGCTGTTTTCCGCCGCCAGCCGGTAGCCGTCCAGGCCATCGCAGGCATAGTCCACTTCGAATCCCTTGCTCTCCAGGTATTCGCCGATCATCTCGGAAATGTTGCGGTTGTCCTCGATGACGAGCACCAGTCCGGACGATTCCTTGGTCTGTCGCATGGAGCCTCCTCGTTCTTCAGCTTTGTGAAAGATGCCGTACCCCGAGTGGACCCCATGTGAAGAAAGTCCGCGACGCCGGGGCCGGCCCGGCCGGCCGTGCTGCACCTATGCTATGCGCGCCTTCCCACGGACCCGGACATGCCCGCCCCGCCCTTCACCGCCTATCTGTACCCGGTACTGCTGCTGGTCGCCAGCAACGTATTCATGACCATCGCCTGGTACGGCCACCTGAAGTACCGTTCGGCGCCGCTGCTGACGGTGATCCTGGTCAGCTGGGGCATCGCCTTCTTCGAGTACTGCCTGCAGGTGCCGGGCAACCGGCTGGGCGCTGCGGTCTATTCGGCGCCGCAGCTCAAGGGCATGCAGGAGGTCATCACCCTGCTGGTGTTCGCCGGGTTCTCGGCGGTCTACCTGGACCAGCCGCTGAAATGGAACCACTGGGCCGCGTTCGCGCTGATCGTGGTCGCGGCGCTGCTGATGTTCAAGGAATGAGCCCGCGCGGCGGCGCCATGCCGCCGCACGGACGCCACCGCCCCGGCGCTCAGTCCGTGGCCGGCGCCTTTTCGACCCAGGCGGCGAACACCTCGCCGATCTGGCGCGCGTCGACCGCATGGCCCGCCTGCACGGCCTCGGCCTGGGTGAACAGCGGCACGATCATCGCCATGCCGTCGACCGGGGTCTTCAGGCGTACCCCCGGCGCCTGCGCCAGGAACCGCTCCCAGTACCCGCGCACCCGCGCCCAGTAGCCGGCGGTGGCGGCCCAGTAATCGCGCGCCGGGCTGAAATCCACATCGGTGCTGCGGACGTAGTCGTTGAAGCCGAACTCGCGCGCGATTTCATGCTGCCCGCCATCGGGGTCGCGGCGCACCTTGGTGTTGAACTGCTCGTGGGTCCAGCCATTGGGGGTCAGGGTGTGGCGGTTGACCATGGCCAGCGCGTTGTAGTCGCTGCGCCGGGTGTACTCGCGGCGCGGCAGCGGGCGCCAGCCCGGGTCGCTGGTCCAGCTGGGCACGCCGTTGTCGTAGCGCCAGCGGCCGGTGCCGCAGTAGCGCGGCGCGTCGCTGACCTCGTAGACGCACTGGGTCCAGGCGCCGCGGGTGAGGTCGGCGGGAAGCGCGCGCACCCGCCAGGTCTGGTCGGCGCTGAACTCGAAGCGCACCGGCGCTTCGTAGGTCCAGTCCTGGCGCCAGTGCTTGGTCACGTGGCCGCTGGCCGGATCCACCAGCAGGTGCTGCAGCACGATGCGGGTGGGGGTGTCCTCGACCACGACCACCAGTTCGTTGCCGCCACTGCGCATCGCCGGCGCGCGCGCATAGCCGGGCTGCAGCAGCACGGTTTCGTCGAAGGCGAAATCCACCGCGTACTCGCCCTGCATGCGCACGATGGTGGCGTGGTCGCGGACGGGGTCGGCGGGCGCGGCGGAGGCGCCGGCACTGGCGGCGCATACCAGCAGCAGGCTGGCGCAATGCGGTTTCATCATGGGTTCCTCGGGGGCGGTGGGAAGGCCGTCCATGGCCGGGTGACGCTCCATCGGGGGAGGCGGCCGGTGCCGCTCACCAGGCCAGCGACAGGCTGGCCGAGAGCGTGCGCCCGGGGTTGCTGTAGCGGTCGACCACGCTGCTGGAGGCGGCCAGGGTTCCGGCCAGGCTGGACCATTCGATGTAGCTGCGGTCGGCCAGGTTGAACACGCCGACGTGGGCGGTGGCGCCCGGTGCGAAGCGCCAGTGCGCCATCAGGTCGAGCACGCCGTAGCCGGCCGGGCGGAACGCGTCGGCGCGGGCGACCCGGCCCTTGCGGCGGGCGAAGCTGCCGGCCAGCTGCATGCCCCAGTCGTCGCGGTCGTAGGCCAGCCCGAGGCTGCCGCGCAGCGGGTCCACCGTGTCCAGCGGCACGCCTTCGCTGAGGTTGCGCCCGCGCGACCAGGCCGCCGCCCCGCGCAGCGACCAGCCGGCCAGCCGCGCATCCAGCGCGCCGAGCTCCAGCCCCGCCTTCAGTTCGGCGCCATGGATGCGGGCGTCGGCGATGTTCTGCGACTGGAACACCATCAGCCCCTGCGCGTTGGTGCCGACGTAACGCTGCGATTCGATGAAGTCGCGGTAGTCGTTGCGGTAGCCGCCGAGGCTGGCCCACAGCGCCGGCCCCATGTAGCGCACGCCCAGTTCCAGGCCATTGCTGGTTTCCGGTTTCAGGTCCGGGTTGGGAATGGCGGTGTAACCGAACATGACGTTGGTGAAACCCAGGTTGACGTCGTTGTACGGCGGCGAGCGGAAGCCGCGTGCGTAGCCGGCGAACAGCGACCAGCGCGGGTCCAGGCGCCAGACCATGCCCAGCTTCGGCGACACGCTGGTCTTGCGCAGCGAGGCCAGCGCCACGCCGGGGTTGTCGCCGCTGAAGATCGCGTCGGCCTGCGGTTCGAGCCGGTAGTGGTCCACGCGCGCGCCCGGCACCAGCGACAGGCGGCCGTCGGCCAGCCGCACCTCGTCCTGCAGGTACAGGCCCAGCTCGGTGGTGCGGCTGACCGGGAAGTCGCGCACCGGGAACGCGTCGGGCAGGATCGTGCTGCTGGTGCTGCCATTGGCCAGCACCTGGTAACCGTCGCGCTTCTGCCGGATCCGGGTCCAGGTGCCGTCGAAGCCCCAGGTCAGCGTGTGCTCCGCCGCGCCGGTGGCCAGGCGCTTGTCGAACTGCGCCTGCGCGCCATGCACCCGCTGGTCGAAGTCGAACACGCGGTGGCGGCGGCTGCGGTTGGCGCGGGCCTCGTCGGTGACCTGGGTGGTTTCGCTGTCCTGGCGGTACAGCTGCCAGCGCAGGCTGTCGGCGAAGGCCGCGTCCAGGGCGTCCATTTCATGGGCGAACGACACCCGCGCGCGGGTCTGCCTGTCGTGCGCCTTCATGCCGGTGGTGGTGGCATGGTCGATGGCCGACAGGACGTCGGTGTCGGTGATGTCCTCGTTGCCCTCCACGGTCAGCCGCAGGCGCTGGTCCGGGTCCGGCGCATAGACCAGCTTGGACAGTACGCTGCGCCCGTCGCGCTCCTGCGGGTTCGCCGCGGTGCGGGTGTTGTCGGCGCTGCGTACCTGGCCCGTATTGCCGGTTTCCTGGCCCTGGCGGTGGTTGACGTTGACCATGCCGCTCCAGCGCGTGCCGCCGAAGGCGGCGGTCACCCCGCCCAGCAGGCCCTGCCAGTCGCCGTCGTAGCCCAGCTTCAGGCCGACGTGGCTGTGCTTGCCGTCGCCCAGGTAATCGGCCGGGTCCTTGGTGACGAAGGCGACCACGCCGCCCAGCGCGTCGGAGCCGTACAGCGAACTGGCCGGACCGCGCACGATTTCCACCCGCTTGAGCGTTTCCAGGTCGGTGAAGTCGCGGTTGGCGCTGGCGAAGCTGCCGATGGCGAAACCGCGCGGCATGGCGATGCCATCGGTCTGGATCAGCACGCGGTTGCCGTCCAGCCCGCGGATGCGGAAGCCGCCCAGGCCGAAGCGGGCCACGCTGCGGGTCACCGAGATGCCCGGCTCGTAGCGGACCAGGTCGTCGATGTCATGGACCAGCTGCCGGTCGAGCTGTTCGCGTTCGATCACGTCGACCGTGGCGGCGACGTCGCCGACCGCACGCCCGGTGCGGGTGGCGGTGACCTGGACGCGGTCCATCTGGTGGGCATCGGCCGGCGCGGCGGGGTCGGCATGGGCGGGAAACAGCGTCGCCCACAGGGCGGCGCTCAAGGCGGCAGGACGGATCATGGGTACCTGGAATCGAAAGGTTGGCCCGCGGCGCGGCGGCCGGCCGCCGCAGCGGCCCGGCCGCGGCCGAGGGGGAGAGAAGATGCGATTCAGGCGTGCATGGCGCGCGCACGCGCCGGCTGGCGGCGAATGCGGCCGGGAATTACTTGGTGAGGATCAGCTTGTCGTTGCTGGTATGGCGCAGGCGGTAAACGCGGTCGCCGTGGCGGATCAGGATCTCGCGCTGGCCCTTCAGCAGCGCGCCGCTGTCGATGGCGTCATCGACGGGCAGCGGGCGCGGGGCGGGACGCTGCGGCAGGTGCAGGGTACGGGGACGGAGCAGGACAGGTTGGGCGAACATCGCGGCGGTTCCGTGGCGGGGACGGAATTGATGATAATGATTCTCATCCGCGACGCAAGAGGGTCGCACACGCTTTTGCCACGCGCGTGCATCCCACCGCGTGTCCAGGCCGGCGGCAACGCCCCCGGCCCGTCGCCGCCATCAGTCGAACGCGGCTTCCAGCCTGCCCCATGCGTCCTCGCCAAGGCGCTCGAACACCTCCAGCGCGCGCAGGTTCTCCTCCAGCTGCGCGACCCGGCTGGCGCCGAGAATCACGCTGGAGACATGCCGGTTGCGCAGGCACCAGGCGATGGCCAGCTGCGCCGGCGATTCGCCCAGCTCCGCGGCCAGCGCGGTGAAGCGCCGCACCTTGTCCAGGCGCGCATCGGCCGGTTCGCCCAGCACCGCCGACTGCAGCCAGCCCAGCGACGGCTGCGCCAGCCGCGAGCCGGCCGCGATGCCGTCGTTGTACTTGCCGGTCAGCAGGCCCGAGGCCAGCGGCGACCAGATGGTCGTGCCCAGCCCGGCGTCGGCGTACAGCGGCGCATATTCCTGCTCCACCCGGGTGCGGTGCAGCAGGTTGTACTGCGGCTGTTCCATGCTCGGCGCATGCAGGCCGTTGCCGCGGGCGAACGCCACCGCCTCGGCGATCTGCGCGGCCGACCATTCCGACGTTCCCCAGTACAGCACCTTGCCCTGGCGGATCAGCACGTCCATCGCCTGCACGGTCTCGGCGATCGGCGCCTCCGGGTCCGGGCGGTGGCAGTAATACAGGTCCAGGTAGTCCACCCGCAGGCGCTTGAGCGCGGCATGGCAGGCATCGTGCACGTGCTTGCGCGAGAGCCCGCGCTGCAGCGGGTTGGGCGCCTCGACCGCGCCGAAGAACACCTTGCTGGACACGCAGTAGCCGTCGCGCGGCAGGCGCAGGTCGGCGATCACGTCGCCCATCACCTGCTCGGCCCGGCCCTGCGCGTAGACCTCGGCGTTGTCGAAGAAGTTGACCCCGTTGTCCCAGGCCGCGGCGATCAGGTTGCGGGCCTCGCCGCGGGCGATCTGGCTGCCGAAGGTGACCCAGGCCCCGAAGGACAGGGCGGAAAGCTGCAGGCCGGACGACCCGAGGCGGCGGTATTGCATGGCTGGCTCCTGGAACACGGCGCGCGCCGGCGGCGCGGACAGCCGCCAGTGTAACCGCCGCCACCGTACCGATAGCGCCCGGGACCTTGCCGATGCCGGCCTGATCGCCGCCGTTGCCCCCTTCCGGCATCGGGATTGTTGCCCGGTGCTGGCCGCTGCTCTAGGCTTGCCGCTTTTGCGGGCTCGCCCGGGGAATACTCATGGTCGAAGGTTTGGGCAGGATCGGCTTCGGCCTGTTCGGTCTGGCGGTGCTGATCGGCATCACCTGGCTGTTTTCCAACAACAAGAAGGCAGTGGACTGGAAGCTGGTCGCCACCGGCATCAGCCTGCAGATCGCTTTCGCCGCACTGGTGCTGCTGGTGCCGGGCGGGCGCGACGTGTTCGACTGGCTGGGCCAGGGCTTCGTCAAGATCCTCAGCTTCGTCAACGAAGGCTCCGGCTTCATCTTCGGCAGCCTGATGGACGTGTCCAAGTACGGCTTCATCTTCGCCTTCCAGGTGCTGCCGACCATCATCTTCTTCTCGGCGCTGATGGGCGTGCTCTACCACGTCGGGGTGATGCAGGCGGTGGTCAAGGTCATGGCCTGGGCGATCACCAAGGTGATGCGGGTGTCCGGCGCGGAAACCACCAGCGTCTGCGCCAGCGTGTTCATCGGCCAGACCGAGGCGCCGCTGACCGTGCGCCCCTACATCCCGAAGATGACCCAGTCCGAGCTGATCACGATGATGATCGGCGGCATGGCGCACATCGCCGGCGGCGTGCTCGCCGCCTACGTGGGCATGCTCGGCGGCGGCGACCCGGTGGCGCAGGCGTTCTACGCCAAGCACCTGCTGGCGGCGTCGATCATGGCCGCACCGGCCACGCTGGTGATCGCCAAGCTGCTGGTGCCCGAGACCGGCACCCCGCTGACCCGTGGCACGGTGAAGATGGAAGTGGAGAAGACCTCGTCCAACATCATCGACGCCGCTGCCGCCGGCGCCGGCGACGGCCTCAAGCTGGCGCTCAACATCGGCGCCATGCTGCTGGCCTTCATCGCCCTGATCGCGCTGCTCAACGCACCGCTGACCTGGCTGGGCGAGGTCACCGGCCTGGCCCAGGCCATCGGCAAGCCGACCAACCTGGCGACCATCTTCGGCTACGTGCTGGCGCCGATCGCCTGGGTGATTGGCACGCCGTGGGCCGACGCCACCACCGTGGGCTCGCTGATCGGCCAGAAGGTGGTGATCAACGAGTTCGTCGCCTACCTGCAGCTGTCGGAGATCATCAAGGGCAATGTCGCCGGCGTCAGCCTGAGCGACGAAGGCCGCCTGATCGCCACCTACGCGCTGTGCGGCTTCGCCAACTTCAGCTCGATCGCCATCCAGATCGGCGGCATCGGCGGGCTGGCCCCGGACCGTCGCCACGACCTGGCCAAGTTCGGCCTGCGCGCGGTGCTCGGCGGCACCATCGCCACGCTGATGACGGCGACCATCGCCGGCGTGCTCAGCCACTTCGGCTGAGCCCGCGCGCTCCCCCTTCGGCTCCCCCCAAGCCACCTGAAGAGAAATTGATTCCATGAAGTCTGTTGTTGTTGCCGGTTCCTTCAATGTCGACCACGTCTGGCGCTGCGATGCCCTGCCCGCGCCGGGGGCGACCATTGCCGGGCGCTACAGCACCGGTCCTGGCGGCAAGGGCTTCAACCAGGCGGTGGCCGCGCGGCGCGCCGGCGCCGGCATCACCTTCGTCTGCGCGCTCGGCGATGACGCCGGCGGCGCGCTGGCGCGGCAGCTGGCCGCGGCCGACGGCATCGTGCTGGCCGCCGAGGCCAGCAGCGAGCCCACCGGCACCGCCGGCATCTACGTGGACAGCCGCGGCCGCAACTCCATCGTCATCGGCCCGGGCGCCAATGCCTCGCTGAGCACCGGGTTCATGGCCGCCAACGCGGCGCTGATCAGTGCCGCCGGGGTGCTGCTGGCGCAGCTGGAGTCGCCGGTGGAGTCGATCGAGGCCGCCCTGGGCATCGCCCGCGAGGCCGGCGTGCTGACCGTGCTCAACGCCGCCCCGGCCAACGCCCCGTCGACCATCGGCCTGCTCAAGCTGGCCGACGTGCTGACCCCGAACGAAACCGAGTTCGCCGCCCTGCTCGGCCGCCATGTCGGCGAGCGGGTGGAGGCCGACGACGTGGCGGCGCTGGACGGCGCCAGCCTGCATGCGCTGTGCCGCAAGCTGTCCGGCAACACCGTGGTGGTCACCCTCGGCGCGGTCGGCGTGTTCGTCTCGCACGACGAAGAGCGCCTGCGCGGCGACAGCCAGCCCTACTACCGCGTGGCTGCCGAGGCGGCGCAGGTGGTCGATACCACCGGTGCCGGCGACGCCTTCAACGGCGCCCTAGCGGCCTCGCTGGCGCAGGCGCCGGACGCGGCCTTCATCAAGCACGTGCGCTTCGCCAACCAGTACGCGGCCCGCTCCACCGAGAGCGAAGGCGCCGCCGCGGCGATGCCGCGGATGACCCCGGCCGACGCCGCCTGAGCCTCCGCGCCGCTACTCCGCTGGCCTTGACCGGTGCACGGGCGGCGGCCGCTCGCGGCGGAGCGGCGCGGCGATGGCGCGGCGCCGCCACCGGCAAACCGGATGATGGCTGAAGCCACGCCCGCGCACCGGGCCGGCGCCGGCATCGGCGCCGCGCCGGGCACTACAATGCGCCGCATGCAGATCGGCCCCTACACCATCGCGCCCAATGTGGTGCTCGCGCCCATGGCCGGCGTCACCGACAAACCGTTCCGGCAGCTGTGCAAGCGGCTCGGCGCGGGCCTGGCCGCCTCGGAGATGACCATCTCCGACCCGCGTTTCTGGAATACCCGCAAATCCATCCACCGCATGGACCATGCCGGCGAGCCGGCGCCGATCAGCGTGCAGATCGCCGGCACCGAGCCGCGGCAGCTGGCCGAGGCCGCGCGCTACAACGTCGACCACGGCGCGCAGATCATCGACATCAACATGGGCTGCCCGGCCAAGAAGGTGTGCAATGCGTGGGCCGGCTCGGCGCTGATGCGCGACGAAGCGCTGGTGGCGCGCATCCTGGAGGCGGTGGTGGGCGCGGTGGACGTACCGGTCACGCTGAAGATCCGCACCGGCTGGTGCGCGCAGGTGCGCAATGCCCCGGCCATCGCCCGCATCGCCCAGGACAGCGGCATCGCCGCGCTGGCGGTGCACGGCCGCACCCGCGACCAGCACTACACCGGCACCGCCGAATACGACACCATCGCCGCGATCAAGGCCATGCTGGACATCCCGGTGCTGGCCAACGGCGACGTCGATTCGCCGCGCAAGGCCGCGCAGGTGCTGGCCCACACCGGTGCCGACGCGGTGATGGTCGGACGCGCCGCGCAGGGCCGGCCGTGGATCTTCCGCGAGATCGCCCACTACCTGGCCACCGGCCAGGAATTGCCGCCGCCGTCGCTGCAGGAAGTGCGCGACATCCTGCTCGGCCACCTCGCCGACCTGCATGCCTTCTACGGCGAACCGCAGGGCGTGCGCATCGCCCGCAAGCACCTGGGCTGGTACGCGAAGGACCGGCCCGAACACACCGATGAACAGCGCGCGGCCTTCCGCGCCGTGGTCAACGCCGCCGAGAGTGCCGACGCGCAGCTGCGGCTGACCCGCGACTACTTCGACGGGCTGATCGCCGCGCAGCCGCTGGCTGCCGCCTGAGAGCCGCCACGCCCTGTCCCCGCCGCCGACGGCCTCCGGCCTCGGCCCGGGGCATTGAAAAGCCCGCCCGCGAAGCGGACGGGCCGGGGCCGGCGCGGGGGGAGGAGCGCGCCGGGAGGCTCAGGCGAAGACCTTGAAGCGGGCCTCGTCTTCCATGTAGCTCTTCTCGCCGATGGCCGCCGCATTGGAGCCGAACGGCATCTGCGCGCGCAGCTGCCAGTTGCCGGCGATACCCCACTCGCGGCGCACCGCCTCGTCCACCAGCGGGTTGTAGTGCTGCAGGCTGGCGCCGACGCCGGCTTCGGCCAGCGCCGTCCACACCGCGAACTGGGCGATACCGTTGGCGTGTTCGGCCCAGACCGGGAAGTTGTCGGCGTACAGCGGGAACTGGTCCTGCAGGCCGCGGGTCACGTCCACGTCGTTGAAGAACAGCACCGTGCCGGCGCCTGCGGCGAAGCTGTCCAGCTTGCCCTCGGTGGCGGCAAAGGCGGCGGCCGGCACGATCGGGCGCAGCGCGTCCTTGACCAGCTCCCAGAACTTCACGCTCTGCGCCCCGTGCAGGATCAGCGCGCGGGTGGGCTGCGAATTGAAGGCCGACGGCGCCTCGCGCATGGCCTGCTTGATCAGGTCGGTGGCCTGGTCCTGGCCGATGGGCAGGTTGCGGCCGAGCGCGTATTGGGAACGACGCTGCTTGTACAGGGCAATGGCTTGGCTGTTCATGGTGACTCCGGAAGGAAGGAAAGCCGGCAAGGCGGCCATTCGTGGAATGGGCGCCAGTGTAATTGCCTACAAATTCAGAACAAATATTAAAAAAATCACTATTTGTTCCAAATTCAGCACACCCAACCTTCCGCCGGAATCTCCCGTCTAGCCGCCCGTCACCTCCGCCGCCGGCATCACGCCCTCATCGTTCCATATCCGGCGCCAGACCTGCGCCAGCCGCTGCTCCAGCACCGCGCGACCACCGGCGTCGCGGTACACCGGGCGCAATTGCCGCGGCGGAATCGGCGCCCAGCGGCCCCCCTGCTCGCGGGCCACGGCGAAACTGAAGTTGTAGTCCGGCTCAAGGCCCATGCGCAGGTCGCTGAGCACCAGTTCGCCGTCGCGCACCTGCGCGCGCATGAAACCGCGGTTGAACCATTGCAGCCGCGCCACCGCCGGGATCGCCGCGGCCTGGCGCAGCGCCTGCACATTGGAGGGATGGCCGGTGAAGCGCATCGGCCCGTGGTCGGCCCACAGCGAGCGGTCGCCGACCACGTAGCCCTGCGGGGTCATCGCCACCACCCGCCACAGCAGCGTGTTGAACGGCATCGGCACCGAGAACCGCGGTGCGTCGGCCAACCCCATCGCCGCCAGCGCGCGGCCGGCGTCGCGCTCGACCCGGTGCTTGGCCAGCAGCGACCAGCCCAGGTAGCCGCAGCTGAGCACCAGCCCGGCGACCAGCGCGCGCTGCGCCAGCGGGCGCGCCCGCGCGAACCACGCCACCGCGCAGGCCAGACCCAGCCACAGCGTGTACAGCGGATCGATGATGAACACGCTCGACCACATCGTCGGATGCGGCATCAGCGGCCACCACAACTGCGTGCCGTACACGGTGAACGCGTCCAGCAGCGGATGGGTGACCAGCGCCAGCACCATCGCCCACCACCAGCGCAGCGGCGCCTGCGCCACCCGGCCGTGGCCGAAGCGCCGGTACAGCCACCAGATCAGCGTGCCCAGCAGCGGCAGCACGAACAGCGAATGGCTGAAACTGCGGTGCACCGTCATCAGGCTCACCGGGTCGCGGGTGAAGGCGATGATCAGCAGCCCGTCGAGATCGGGCAGCGTGCCCAGGGCGGCACCGGCGAGCAGCGCCGCGCGACGGTGGCCGGCGGGCGCGATGGCGGCGGCGACGGCGCCGCCGAGGACGATCTGGCTGAGGGAATCCATGCCCGCATTATGCCGTCGGCCCCGGCATGCGCCGCGGTCATGCCGGTGGCCGCGCCGGCACGCGCAGCCGCCATGCCGCCAGCGCGCCGTACAGCAGCGCCAGCAGCAGCAGGTTGAGCAGCTCGCCACCGACCTCGGGCACGCGCGCGCCCATCTGCTGGGTGCGCACGATGGCGTTGATGCCCGCGGTGGTCGGCAGCAGCGTGGCCAGCGCCACCAGTGCCGTTGGCGAGGCCAGCGCCGGCCATGAAAGATTGGACAGAAAGAACAGCGGGATCGAAACCCCGGTGACGTACTGGAAGGCGCGCTCGCGGGTGGCGAAGAAGCTGCCGACGAACAGGCCGAACGCCACCGACGCCAGAGCGAACAGCAGCACCGCCAGCAGCAGGCCCGGCACGTTGCCGCCACGCGGGTAGTCCTGCGCCCAGGCGTTGAAGCCGGCGTAGTACAGCAGCCCGGCAACCGCCACCAGGGTGAAGGCCGCGGCCATGCCCAGCAGCACCGGCGGCGCCACCTGCAGGCGCCGCCCCGACCGCGCGCGACGGGTGCCCAGCAGCACGCCGATGCCCAGCAGCAGGGTCTGGTGCACGATCAGCTCGGCCACGCCCGGCACCACGCTGCTGCCGTAGCCCTCGCGGGTGTTGTACAGCGGCCGCTGCACCAGTTCGAGCGGTGCCGCCAGCGGCGGCCCCATGAAGCCGGCCTGGCGCACCGCCTGGTCGCGGCCGAAGGCGCCGATGCCCTCGGCCAGGCCGCCCAGGATGGCGCTGGCGCGGCCCAGGTAGGCGCCATTGCCCAGCAACACCAGCTGGCCGCTGCCACCGCGCAGGATGTCGCGCTCCAGCCGCGCCGGGATCAGCACGATGCCGTCGACCTGCCCGGCTTCCAGCTGCGCGCGCGCCTGCGCCAGGTCCCGGGGCTGGGTCGCCACCCGCACCGCGCGCAGCGCGTCCACATGCCGCACCAGCGCGCGGCTGGTGGCGCTGCGGTCGGCGTCGACCACCGCCAGCGGCAGGTCGCTGGCGACCTGGTGGCGGTAGGCCGCCGGGTAGAAGAACGAGTACAGCAGCACCGCGCCGATCATCACCGTGCGCGCGGCCGAGTCGGCGAATACCGCGCGCAGGGTGGTGCGGAAGCTGGCGGCGACCTGGCTCATGCCGGCAGCGGCCGCGGCACGCCGCGCGCGGCGCGCACCAGCAGCAGCGACCCGGTGCCGCCGGCCACCCCCGCCATCAGCAGCAGCACGCCCAGCGGGCGCAGCGACACCGTCCACGCCGCACCCATGAACACCTGCTGCATCTGCACCTGCACATAGGCGGTGAGCGGCAGCAGCGCGTTCCACACGCGGGTGAACAGCGGCGCTTCGATCACCGGGAAGGTGGCGCCGGAGAACGCCAGCGCGGTGCCGATGCTCAGCCCCACCAGCGACAGCCCGGTGCACATGTCGCGGACAAGGGCGATGAACAACAGCGCGAAGCAGCAACAGGCCAGGTAGAACAGCGGCTGTGCCAGCAACAGCAGCCACAGGCTGCCGGCCACGCCATCGCCGCGCACGTATGCCACGTACAGCACGCCCAGCGCGCCATACAGCGAGAACAGCGCCACGTACGCCGCCAGCTTGCCGGCGATGGCGGCCCACGGCCGCCGCCCCAGCCAGGTGGCCAGCAGGCCGTCGCGGCGCTCGCGGCCGAAGGCGCCGCCGGCAGCCAGTGCCGCCAGCAGCGACAGCACCGCGGGGAAGATCAGCGGCAGCAGGAACAGTTCATAGCTGCGCGCCGGGTTGTACAGCACCGTGGCCTGCACCGTCACCGGCGCCGCGCGCAGGCGCGCCGGCCCGGCCTGCAGGCCGATCCGCTCCTTCAGCATGCGCGCGTTGTAGGCGCCCACCGCGTCGGCGATGTCGCGCGCGGCCGATTGCCCGGTGGCCATGTAGGTGGCGTTGTAGAACGCGTAGACCGGTGCTGCTTCGCCGCGCAGCGCGCGCCGGCTCATGTCGCGCGGCACCAGCACGATGGCGAACACCTCCAGTGCGCGCAGCTGCGCCTGCGCCTGCTGCAGCGATGCCGGCTGTCGCGCCAGCGCCACCCCGGGGCTGGCATCGATGGCGCGCGCCAAGGCGCGGCTGTCGGCGCTGCCGTCCAGGTCCACCAGCGCCACCGGCACCTGGCGCAGTACCGAGCCGGAGAACAGCGCCATCATCAGCGCCATCGCCAGCAACGGCATCAGCGTGACCAGCGCCAGTTCCCAGCGATCCCCGCGCCAATGGCGCAGCTCGCGCCGCAGCGAGGCGACGAACGCGGCCCCGGCGCCCGCCGTCAGCCCTGCGGCCATGCGAACAGCACGCTCATGCCCGGGCGGAACCCGTCGATCGGCTGCCGCGGACGCACCCGCACCTCGAAGCTGCGTACGTCGTAACCGGACGACTGCCGGGTGCTGCGCCAGGTGGCATAGTCGCCGGCCGGACTGATGAAATAGACCTCGAACGCGGCCTTGCGCCCGCCCAGCGCCGGGATCGTGCCGTGCAGCGTGGCGCCGGTCGCGAGCCCGTGCAGCTGGTCCTCGCGCAGGGTCAGCGCCACCCACATGTGGTCGATGTCGACCAGGGTGAACACCGGGTAGCCGGCCGGCACCAGTTCGCCGATGTCGGCCATGCGCTTGCTCACCTCGCCGGCCAGCGGCGCGTGGCCGCGGGTTTCCTGGCGCGCGGCGTCGACCTCGGCCCTGGCGCCCTCGGCCTGCCGTACCTGCGCCAGCGCGGCGGCCTTGTCCTGGCGCCGCGCGCCGGCGAGCGCCTGGTCGTACTGCGCCCGCGCCGCACGCGCCAGCTCCTCCGAACTGCGCGCCTGGGCCTGGGCTTCGTCGCGCTTCTGCCGGGTGACCACGCCCTCGTTGAACAGCGTGTCCAGCCGCTGGAAGGTGGCCGTGGCCAGCTCGGCGCCGGCCCTGGCACGCTTCCAGTTGGCCTCGGCGGCACGGATGTCCTCGCTGCGCGCGCCCTCCTCGGCCTTGTCCGCCATCGCCTGTGCGGCCGCGACCACCGCGGCGGCCTGGCGCTCCCTGGCCGCGACTTCGGGGCTGTCCAGCTCGAACAGCACCTGCCCGGCCGCGACCCGGTCGCCCTCGCGCGCGTGCAGCGCGTGCAGCCGCGCGGTGACCTTGGCCGCGACGTTGACGCTGTCGGCGTCGGCCATGCCCTGCACCTGGTCGGGCGGCGTGCGCAGGCCCAGCCACAGGCCCAGCGCCACCAACGCCAGCAACAGCACGCCAGCGATGGCAAAAACGCGGCGCTGCCGCGGTCCCGTGGCCTGTCCCGGTGTATCGCTCATTCCAGCACCTTGTCCGCCCGCCGGCGGTAGTCGTCGAACCCTTGCATCTGCCCGCTCACTTCCAGCAGCTGCGCCAGGGCCACGTCGAACTGGTAGGCCGCCTGCGCCCGTTCCACCCGCGCCGCACCCAGCCCCAGGCGCGCGTCGATCACGTCCAGCGAGGTCGCCTGCCCTTCGCGGAAGGACAGTTCCTGCAGGCGCAGGTTCTCCTCGGCCTGGGCGATGCTGCTGTCCAGCAGCCGGAACTGGGTGCGGGCGGTGTCCAGCGCGTTCCAGGCCTTGCCCACGCCCAGCCGCACCTGGTTCTCCGCCTCGCCCAGGCCGGCACGCGCCTGTTCCAGCTGCGCCCGCGCCGCGCTGACCTGCAGCGGCCGCGCCGTCGGCGACAGGAAGGTGTAGCGCAGGCCGATGCCGAACGCCCAGTCGGCGTCGGTGAGCAGCGCGTCGCGGCGGTGCAGGTCGTACTGCCCGAACAGGTAGACCTGCGGCTTGAGCCTGGCCTGCTGCACGCGCACGCCCTGCTCGGCCTGCAGGCCCAGCGCGCGCAGGCGTTCGATCTGCGGGTGGCGCTGCAGCGCGCTGCGCTCGAAGTCCTCGCGCGCGCCCAGCGGCGCATCGATCACGAACAGCGGCGAGGTGGTGCCGACGTTGCCGCCGCTGCGCAGCAGCGTGGCCAGCGCCTGCTGCAGGGTGGCCAGGTCGTTGAGCGCCTTCTGGTAATCGCGCTCGGCCTTGTCGCGGGCGACGCTGGCCTGCAGCCGCTGGGCACGGCTGGCGAAGCCTTCGCGCTCGAGCTTGAGGGCATCGTCCAGGTGCCGCTGCAGGCCATCGCGGACCTCGCCCCGCACCTGCGCCGCGCGCTCGGCCAGTTGCTGGCCGAAGTAGGCCTGCACCAGCTGCAGCGCCAGCGACTGCCGCTGCGCCTCGCGCTCGGCCTGCGCCTGGGCGGTGGCCGCCTGCGCCGCCTGCTGCGCCGCCGGGATCAGCCCGCCGCTGTACAGCGGCACGCTGGCGGTGACGATCGGGCGGGTGCGCCAGTCGCGCTCGGCGAAGCGCAGCGGCGATTCGATGCCGAACGCCTCGGCCACCGGCGCCAGCGAACCCAGCGGCAGTTCCAGGGATTTCTGGAACTGCATGCGGCGTATGTCGCCGGTGATTTCCGGCAGCCGCAGGTAGCGGGTCGCGTCCTGCAGGTCCTGCTTGCCGCGCACTCCCGCGTCGGCCGCGGCCAGCGCGTCGGAGACCTGCTCCAGGCGCTCGCGCGCCTGCTCGAAACTCAATGCCGGCGGGTCATCGACGCTGGCCGCGGCGGTGCCGGTGGCTGCCAGCAAAAGCCAGGCCGCGAACAACACCGCCCTTGCCCCGGTCGTAGACTGCGTGTGTACCACCGCGGATGCTCCTTTCCCCAGCCCCCGGCCAGCATAGCGCCGCCATCGTGAGGAAGAAGCATGCACACCGGCTCAGGCGGCCCGCGCCAGCGGCGCGCGTGGCGGCAGCCACGCCAGGCTGCGCCCGGCATGGTCGAGCAGGCGCAGGCCGCCATCGTGATCCTCGGCCAGGGCGGTGAGGCTTTCGACCCAGTCGCCGTCGTTGGCATACACCAGGCCATCGCGTTCGACCAGCGCGGCATGGTGGATGTGGCCGCAGACGATGCCGTCCAGGCCGCGACGGCGGGCGTCGTCCAACCCGGCCTGCACGAACCGCTGGATGTAGCGCTCGGCCGCGCCGCTGCGCCGCTTGAGGAACTCGGCCAGCGACCAGTAGCGCAGGCCGAGGCCGCGGCGCAGCGCGTTGAGCAGGCGGTTGCCGGTGAGGATGCGCTCGTACAGCCAGTCGCCCACCGCGTACTGGAGATCGGTGGCCAACCCGCGCCAGCGGTGCCGGGGTGTGGCGGCGGACGCAGCACCGGCGCCATCGTCCGCGTGGGCCGGCGCGGCGGGGCGCGCAGCACGCGTCGGCACCGGCCGATGCCAGCGCGTGACCGCATCGTAGTCGTCGCCATGCACCACCAGCAGGCGGCGGCCATCGGCGGTGACGTGGATGGCGCGCCGCCGCACCTGCATCGCCGGCAGCATCAGTCCGCAGGTACGACGCAGCGGGGCATCGTGGTTGCCGGGAATGTAGATGATCTCGGTACCGGCACGGCGCAATGCATGCAGCGCCTCGATCACCGCATTGTGCGCCGCGGTCCAGCTGGCGCGCCGCTGCGCCAGCCACCACAGGTCGACGATGTCGCCGACCAGGTACAGGCGCTCGCAGCGCAGCGTGGACAGGAAGCGCGCCAGTTCGGCGGCATGGCAATGGCGCGCGCCCAGGTGGGTGTCGGAGATGAACACCGCGCGCCGGCGCGGCAGCAGCGCCGCCGGCGCGCTCATGCCACGGCCCCGGCGTCGCGCAGGTAGCGCCTGCGCTTGTTCGGCCGGATCGCCTGCAGGTCCACTTCGATCAGGCCGTCGATGGAATCGCTGAAATCCGGGTCCACGCCGAACGCCAGGAAGCGCGCGCCGCCCGGCTCGCACAGGTCCGTGTACTGGCGGTAGAGGGTGGGCACGCTGGTGCCCAGCACGGCCAGGTTGGCCTTGAGCACCTCGAACGCGGCATCGGCATCCATGTCGCCGAAGCTCGGCGGCGCGGCGAAGTACTGGAACGGCCGGGTCGATTCGACCAGGCCGTGGCCGCCGCCGTAGTAGCGCTGGTAGTAGGCGACCAGTTGTTCGCGCGCCTCGCGCGGCAAGGCCGCGCTGATCGACACCGCACCGAACAGGTAGCGCACGCCCGGCTGGCAGCGCAGGTAGGCGCCGATGCCCTGCCACAGGTAGTCCAGGCTGCGGCTGCCCCAGTAGTCGGGCACGACGAAGCTGCGGCCCAGCTCCATGCCCTCGGCGATGCGGCTGATGGCATCGTCCGCGTAGCGGAACAGCGCCGCGGTGTAGAGCCCGGCCAATCCGCTGCGCGCCAGCGCCTGGGCGCCGCGCATGACGCGATAGGCGCCGGCGATGCGCTGCTGCGTCGCATCCCAGACCACGATGTGCTGGTACAGCAGGTCGAAGTCGTCCAGGTCGCGGCTGCGCCCGGTGCCCTCGCCGACCCGGCGGAAAGTCAGCTCGCGCAACCGGCCCAGTTCCAGCAGCAGGGGCGAGCCGGCGGCGCAGCGCGCCAGCCGGATCTGCTTGCCGTCGCCGGTCTGGCCAAGCAGTTCGGCGGCTTCGATGTCCGCTGCCACCCGCTCGGCGGCGATCGCCGCGGCCAGCGGTTCGGGCCCGTCGCCGGCGCCGTCCGCGTGCCCGTGGCCACCGCCAAGCGCATACAGTGCGTGCCGCACCGCCTGCAGCTGCAGCGCCGGGTCCAGCGCGGGATCCAGCTGCATGGGCTGCCCCACCCACAGGCGCAGCGGCCGCCCGCGGCGGGCGAACATCTCGCGCGCGAGCAACGCGGTGCCGGCCAGCTTGAACAGTGCCGAGGCCCCGTAGAACAGCGCCGAGTTGCGCGCCTGCACCCGCACCGGCAGCACCGGCGCCCGGGTGGCATTGGCGAAGCGCACGAAGCCGCGGTTCCAGCGGCCATCGCGGATGCCACGCAGCGACAGCCGCGACACTTCCCCGGCCGGGAACACGATCACGCACTGTTCGGCCGCCAGCGTCTGTTCCACCGCGCGCAGACTGTCGCGGCGGGCGCGGCCGCCCAGGATCCGCACCGGCAGCAGCAGCTCGCGCAGCGGCTCCAGCTCGGCCAGCAGGTCGTTGGCGATGATGCGCACGTCGCGCCGCACCTGGCCCACCGCGTCCAGCAACGCCAGCGCGTCGAGCGCGCCGGAGGGATGGTTGGCGACCACCAGCAGCCGCCCGCTGGCGGGGATCCGCGCCAGCGCGCCGGGGTCCAGCTGGTAGCGGCTGCCCAGGAAGTCCAGCGCGGCTTCGACGAAAGCGAAGCCGCGGCGCTCGCCGTTGTGGCGCAGGAACGCCTGCACCCGGTCCAGCCGCGACCAGCGCCCCACGCTGCGCAGCAGCGGCCGCGCCAGGTGCCCGCGCGGGCCATGGAACCACTCGGGATAGCGCTGCTGCAGGCGTTGCTCGATCTGGTGCATGGCGGTTGTCCGACGGCCCGGTTGGCCGGCAGCCTGCGCCCGCCACGCGGCAGCGCGGTTTCGGTTTTGCGGCAGTTCGGTGACGCCCGCCCGGGAGCGGCGGGGTGGGTGAACCGGTTTATTAACCGGATGGCAACAACCGGCCCTGCACTATTCCAGCCGTGCCCCGGCCGTGTATCATGCGCGGCTATCTTTTCATCCGCATACAGGGATACAAGCTCATGTCCAGCTATCTCTTCACCTCCGAGTCGGTCTCCGAAGGCCATCCGGACAAGATCGCCGACCAGATTTCCGATGCGGTGCTGGACGCGATCCTGACCCAGGACAAGCGCGCCCGCGTCGCCTGCGAAACCCTGGTCAAGACCGGTGCGGCGATCGTCGCCGGCGAGGTCACCACCTCGGCCTGGGTCGACATCGAAGAGCTGACCCGCAACGTCATCAACGCGATCGGCTACGACAACTCCAACGTCGGCTTCGACGGCCATACCTGCGCCATCATCAACATGCTGGGCAAGCAGTCGCCGGACATCGCCGCCGGCGTCGACGGCACCGACAGGAAGGCCAAGAAGCCGGAAGAACAGGGCGCGGGCGACCAGGGCCTGATGTTCGGTTATGCCTGCAACGAAGCCCCGGAATTCATGCCGGCGCCGATCTACTACTCGCACCGCCTGGTCGAGCAGCAGGCCAAGGTCCGCAAGAAGAAGAACTCGCCGCTGCCGTGGCTGCGCCCGGACGCCAAGAGCCAGGTCACCCTGCGCTACGGCCAGGATGGCAAGATCGAGGGCCTGGATGCGGTGGTGTTGTCGACCCAGCATGACCCGGGCGTGAAGCAGAAGGACCTGATCGAGGCCGTGCGCGAGCACATCCTCAAGCCGGTCCTGCCCAAGGCGTGGCTGGACGCGCTGCCGAAGAACAAGGTGCACATCAACCCGACCGGCATCTTCGTGATCGGCGGCCCGGTGGGCGACTGCGGCCTGACCGGCCGCAAGATCATCGTCGACACCTACGGCGGCATGGCCCGCCACGGTGGCGGCGCGTTCTCCGGCAAGGACCCGTCCAAGGTCGACCGCTCGGCCGCCTACGCCGCCCGCTACGTGGCCAAGAACGTGGTCGCCGCCGGCCTGGCCGACAAGTGCGAAGTGCAGGTCTCCTACGCCATCGGCGTGGCCGAGCCGACCTCGATCTCGGTCACCACCTTCGGCACCGGCAAGATCGCCGACGCGCAGATCGAGAAGCTGATCCGCGCGCACTTCGACCTGCGCCCGTACGGCATCATCAAGATGCTCGACCTGATCCACCCGATGTACCAGCAGACCGCCGCCTACGGCCACTTCGGCCGCAAGCCGAAGGAATTCTCGTACGTCGACGGCGACGGCAAGACCCAGAACGCCACCGCGTTCTCGTGGGAGAAGACCGACCGCGCCGAGGCGCTGCGCAAGGCCGCCAAGCTCAAGTAAGCCCGGCCCGGCAGGCACCGACCGGAAAGGCCGCCCGCACGGGCGGCCTTTCCATTTGCGGATGGACCAGCGGCGCGTGCATCCAGCCACCATGCCGGGTTAGCCTGCGGCTCCGCCCATCGCGTCGCCGCCCATGTCCGCACCCACGCCCCACCAGTTGTCGATGACCGTGCTGATGACCCCGGAGATGGCCAATTTCTCGGGCAAGGTGCACGGCGGCGCGGTGCTGCGCCTGCTCGACCAGGTCGCCTATGCCTGTGCCAGCCGCTATGCCGGCAACTACGTGGTCACCCTGTCGGTGGACCAGGTGATGTTCCGCCAGCCGATCGCAGTGGGCGAACTGGTCACCTTCCTGGCATCGGTGAACTACACCGGCACCTCGTCGATGGAGGTGGGCATCAAGGTGGTGGCCGAGGACATCCGCAAGGGCAGCGTGCGCCACGCCAACAGCTGCTTCTTCACCATGGTCGCGGTGGACGACGACGGCAGGCCCACGCCGGTGCCGCCGGTGCCGCCGCTGCAGCCGGCGACCGGCGACGAGACGCGTCGCTATGCCGCCGCGCAGATCCGCCGCCAGCTGCGGCAGGACATGGAGCAGCGCCACCGGGAGCTGCTCGGCAGCAGCCCCGCCCCCGCCACGCAGACGCGGTCCCCGTAGCGCCGCGCCGGCGCGCTGCCGGCCGCTGCAACCGGAACGGGGACGCGGGCGGGCACCGCAAGCGCGGCGCCGGTCAGCCCCATCATGGCCACCGCGCCTTCAGCGGCCGCCGGCCGCGGCGATCACGTCCCTTGCCTTGTCGCGGACCGAACGCATCCCGGCATCCAAGTGCGCGGGGTCCATCTTCACCACCGGGTCCAGGTAGCGGGTGCGCAGCACGCTGGCCTCGTCCGGGCGCTGCAGGCGCTGCAGCAACGCGTACAGGCGCGCGGCGCTTTCGATCGTGTTCGGCGCCTGGGCGCCCAGCTTCTGCGTACGCAGCTGCAAGGCCGTCGCATAGGCCGCACGCGCCGGTTCCAGCCGGCCCAGGGCGAGCAGGATGTCGCCGTTCAGGCTCCATGTTCCGGCGATGATCGGGTGGTCCGCCGCGAGCGTGCGCCGCTGGCCCTCGAGGCAGCGCTGCGCATGCGGCAACGCCTGCGCGTGGCGCCCCTGCCGGTGCAGCAGGCTCGCCAGGCTGCCCTGCGCCAGCAGGGTATTGGGATGATCCGGACCGCGGTGCTGCAGGTGCGAATCCAGCACGGCCTGCTGTACCCGCAGCGCCTGCGCCATGAACCCGGCACTGGCGGCCGGGTCGTCGGCCAGCGCGGCGCGCTTGCTCAGCACGCCGACCAGCCCGGTCATCGGCGACACGGCCTGGGCGCTGTCTTCGCCCTGCTGCTGGCGCCGGTACTCGACGACGCGCTCGATATCGGCCTGCACCTGGGCCAGCGCCGCATCGTCCCGGGCAAGCGCGAAGCCGTTGGTCGCCACCAGGTAGCGCGCCGACACGGTGTCCGGATGGCCTTCGCCGTAGCGCCGCGCCAGCACGTCGGCCACGCTGCGGGCCAGCACCTGCGACTGTTCGAACTGCTTCTGCTCGCGCAGCAGCTTGGCCTGGACCAGCGCCACGTACAGCGTGTCGCGATGCGTGGCCCCCAGGGCCCGCTGGTACAGCGACAACAACGCCTCGGCCTCCGGCCCGGCCTTCTCGCGACGGCCGGCCTGGATCAGCGCGTCGATGCGGTAACGGCGCAGGCGCAGCATGCGCTCGTCGCTTTCCGGCAGCGCGCCGCCGACACCCGTGCGGATCGCGTCGTAGGCGGCGATGGCGTCGTCGAAGCGGCCCTGGATGATCATCACGATGGCCCGCCCCAGTTCGGCCTCCAGCCGCTGCGGATCGCTCATCGGCCGTGCCGCGGTGGCGGCGTGCACCTGCATGTACAGGCGCTGCGCCTCGTCCGGGCGCCCGAGGGTGACCAGCACCCCCGCCAGCGCCAATTCCGTAGACAGCCGCTCCGGGCTGTCCGCTGCCAGCGCCTGCCGCTGCTCCAGCACCCGCCGCAACTGCGCCTCGGCGCCGACGTTGCTGCCGATCGCATGCAGCACGCCGGCCAGCGACTGCCTCAGCTCCGCCGCCAGCGCGGCGTCGTCGTCCACCTCGTTCCCGATCCGGTCCAGCGCATGCGCCACCACGTAGGTCTCCAGCGCATCGCGGGCGAGGTCGGTGGCACCGCGCGCGGCCGCGGCATCCACCAGCTGCAGCACCTGCGGCGAAGCCAGTTTCCGCCCGGATGCCGCATCGGCCTTGAGCAGCATGTCCTTCTGCGCTTCGGCCAGCGAGCGCCCCATTGCCTGGATGTCCACGCTTTCCAGCGTGCTCCGCTGGAAATCGACGATCCGCTGCAGCTCCTGGCCGCGGCGTTCGGCCAGCGCCTGCTGCGCCCGCGCCTCGCGCAGGGCCAACACCGAGGCCAGCAGGCCGCCCAGTACCGACAGCAGCACCAGCGTGGCGGCGGCCAGCGGCCAGGCATTGCGCCGCAGCAGCCGCCGCGCGCGATAACCGCGCTCGCCGGCGCGCGCGCTGACCGGGCGATGGGCCAGGTAACGGCGCAGGTCCTCGGCCAGTGCCGCGACCGAGGCGTAGCGACGCTCCGGCTCCTTGCGCAGCGTCTTGAGCACGATGGCATCGATGTCGGCCGGCACCGCGCGGGTGCGCGGCCGCGGCGTGCCGGTGTCGCGCAGCCGGCGACTGGGCGGCGGCACGTCGGTGTTGGCGATGGCGTTGTACAGGCCGGCCGGATTGTCGATCTCGGCGAACGGCAACTGCCCGCAGACCAGCTGGTACAGCACCGCGCCCAGCGAGTAGACGTCGGTGGCGGTGGTCAGCGGCTGGCAGGCGAGCTGCTCGGGGCTGGCATAGGCCAGGGTGAGCGCATGCTGGCCGGTACGGGTATCGCCGGCCGCCGCGCTGTCCTCGTCGATCAGGCGGGCGATGCCGAAATCCAGCAGCCGCGGCTGGCCGCGGGCGTCGACCAGGATGTTGGCCGGCTTGAGATCGCGATGGATCACCAGGCAGCGGTGCGCCTCGGCCACTGCTTCGCAGATCCTGACGAACAGCGCGATGCGCTCGTCCAGCGGCAGGTGCGCGGCGTGCACGTCCACGCGCACGCCTTCGACGTACTCCATGGCCAGGAACGGACGGCCGTCGGCGAGGATGCCGCCGTCGAGCAGGCGCGCGATGCCGGGGTGGTCCAGCCGTGCCAGCAGCTCGCGCTCGCGGGCGAAGCGTTCGCGCAGTTCCGGCGACGCCTCGGCCACCGGGTTGAGCAGCTTCAGCGCGACCTTCTGCACGAAGCCGCCGTGGCTGCGTTCGGCCAGGTACACCACGCCCATGCCGCCGGCGCCCAGGCGCTGCAGCAGGCGGTACTCGCGGCTGGCGTCGGCCGATGCCTCCTGGCCGCTGAGGTCCTGCCCCGGATCGGGCGGCGGCAGCCCGGGCGAGCGGCACGACACCACCAGCGTCTGGTCTGCCTCCATGCCGGCAAGCAGCGCCCGCACTTCATCGGCGATCGTCGCGTCGCCGCCCGCCTCGCGGACGATCAGTTCCTCGCGGGCGCTGCCCTGCAGGTCCAGCGCCTGCAGCACGATCTGCTTGACCCGGTGGTAACGCGCCGCGTCGCCAGCGTTCCCCTCCCCTTCGCGCATCGTCCCCATTCCCCGTTCCCCTCCCCGTGCGGCAGGCCGCCGTCAGCCGGTATTCTGCACGCCCTGCGACACCCCGTTCACGCAGGCCACCAGCGCGCGCAGCAGCGCCTCGTCCTCGCGGCCACTGTGCCGCCAGCGCTGCAGCAGGTCCACCTGCAGGGTGCTGATCGGGTCGATGTAGGGGTTGCGCAGGCGGATGGACAGCGCCAGCCGCGGATCGTGCGCGAGCAGTTCCTGCTGCCCGCTGAGCCGCTTGACCCAATGCCCGGTCAGCGCCAGCTCTTCGCGGATCACCGGGAAGAAGCGCGCGTGCAGCGGCCCGGCCAGGCGCGAGAACTGCTCGGCGATGTGGATGTCGCCCTTGCTCAGCACCATCGCCATGTCGTCCAGGAAGGTGGCGAAGAACGGCCAGTCGTGCGCCATCTCGCGCAGCCGCTCCTCGTGGCCCGCATCGGCGGCGGCCTGCAGGCCGCTGCCCACGCCGAACCAGCCGGGAATCACCGCGCGCGCCTGGCTCCAGGCGAACACCCACGGGATCGCGCGCAGGTTGGACAGGGCCGCGTCCTGGCCGAGCCGGCGCGAGGGCCGCGAGCCCAGGGTCATGCGCTCGATCACGTCGATCGGAGTGGCGTTGCGGAAGTAATCCATGAACTGCGCGTCGCCGACGAAGCCACGGTAGCGGCGCGCGCTCTCGGCCGCGACGATGTCCATCACCGGCGTCCACAGCCGCTCGCGCGGCTCGGCGGCGCGCGGGCGCAGGCTGGCCCGCAGCACCGCGCCGGCGGCCTGCTCCAGCGAGCGCAGCGCCAGCGCGCGGATGCCGTACTTGCGGTGGATCACCTCGCCCTGCTCGGTGACCCGCAGACGGCCGTCGATGCTGCCCGGCGGCGAGGCGTCGACCGCATGCGTGGTCTTGGTGCCGCCACGGCTGATCGAACCGCCGCGGCCGTGGAAGAAGGTCAGGCGCACGCCGTGGGCGGCGGCCACGGCCAGCAGTTCCACCTGCGCCTGCTGCAACCCCCAGCGCGAGGCGGCGATGCCACCGTCCTTGCCGCTGTCCGAGTAGCCGAGCATCACCATCTGCACATCGCCACGCGCGGCCAGGTGCGCGCGGTACACCGGGTCGTCCAGCAGATCGCCCAGGGTCGCGGTGCCGTGGTGCAGGTCGTCCACCGTCTCGAACAGCGGCGCGATGTCCAGCGGCACCGCGTTGCCGGCGTCGACCAGGCCGCCACGGCGCGCCAGCGCCAGCACCGCGAGCACGTCGCCGCGGTCGTGGGCCATCGAGATGATGTAGCTGCCCAGCGCGTCGGCACCGTGCCGGGCGCGCGCATCGGCCAGCGCCGCGAACACCTTGTCCAGCCGCTGCCCGGCTTCGTCGTCGCCCCGCGGCAAGGTCGTCTCGCCGGCGGCATAGGGCGCCAGCAGGCGGGCGCGCGCCGCGCCGTCCAGCGCCTCGAATGCCGCCTGCCCGCCCAGCACCTCGGCCAGCGCGCGCGCATGCACGCTCGATTCCTGGCGCACGTCCAGCCGCGCCAGGTGGAAGCCGAAGGTGCGCACGCGCCACAGCAGGCGCCGCACCGAGAACCAGCCGGCGTGGCGGCCGCGGTTCGCGTCCAGGCTGTCGAGGATCAGCTGGATGTCGTCGACCAGTTCATCCGGCGAGCGGTACGCGCCCCCGGCATCGTCGAGCGTGGCCTGCAGCCGCGCGCGCATGCGGTCGTTGAGCAGGCGGTAGGGCATGTCGGCGTGGCGCGGGCGCGACTGCACCTGCGGCAACAGCGCGCGATAGGCATCCACGCGCGCGCGCACCGCCTCGCTCACCCCGACCAGTTCGGTGGACTGGCTGAGCAGGCTGGCGAGCTTGAGCAGGTCCTTCTGGTACAGCTCCAGCACCGCGGCGCGCTGCGCGTTCAAGGTGGCGGCGATGGTGCCCGCATCGACATTGGGGTTGCCGTCCATGTCGCCGCCCACCCAGGTGCCGAAGCGCACCAGCCGCGGCAGCGGCAGGGTGCGGCCCCAGGTGTCGCGCAGCGCCTGCTCCAGCGATTCGTAGAACACCGGCATCACCCGGTACAGCACCCGGGTGAGGTAGAAGCCGACGTGCTCGCGCTCATCCTCCACGCCGGGCCGCACCGGCGATGAATCGGCGGTCTGCCACGACGCGGTGAGCGCCATGCGCAGGCGCGCGGTATCGGCGGCCTGCTCGCCCGGCGTGCGCTGGCCGTCGAGGTTGTCCACCAGGCTCGCCACCATCAGCTGCTCTTTTTCCAGCAGCGCGCGGCGCACCGCCTCGGTGGGATGGGCGGTGAACACCGGCTCGATGTCGATGCGCGGCAACCACTGCACCAGCTCTTCCAGGGTCACGCCCTGCGCCTTGAGCTGCTGCAGAGCATCCTGCAGGCCTTCGGGCTGCGGACGCTTGGTGCCGGCGCGCTGGTAGTCGCGGCGGCGGCGGATGCGGTGCACGCGCTCGGCGATGTTCACCACCTGGAAGTAGGTACTGAACGCGCGCACCAGCGCCTCGGCCTGGCGCGGCGTGCGCCCGGCCAGTTGCGCGCTGAGCGTGGCCAGCGGCGCCTGGCTCTCGCGGCGCGCGATCGCGGCGGTGCGCACCTCCTCCACTTCATCGAGGAACGCGGGCGAGACCTGTTCGGAAAGGAGATCGCCGACCATCGCGCCGAGGCGACGGACGTCGTCGCGCAGGGGCAGGTCGGGGGTGGCGAAGACGACGCTGCTGCGGTACTCGTTCATCCAGGAACCGGAACCTCGGAAGCGGGAACGTCCCCAAGCCTAACTGAAAAATTCCGCGTTTTTTGCAGTGCATCAACCGGAGAAATGGTTGCATCTGCATGTTGTCCGACGGCTGTCGTTGCGGACATCGGAATGGCGCCGCGGGCGCCTCGCCGTGGACAGTGGATGACCGGGGTGACGGCGGGATTCCTGCAGCAGCACTCGCTCCCGGCGAGAATGCTGGAGAGGGCGCCGCGAAGACACGGCGCCACCGCAGCCGGAAAAAAAAAAAGCCCCACGGCCTGCGACGCAGACCGTGGGGCGGGCGCGCGGAACGCCGGCATGCGCCGGCCCGCGGCGGGATTACCGCTTGCCGTCCTTCGCCGGTGCCGCCAGCCAGCGGTCCAGCCAGTCCTCGCTCTCGGCGAGCATGGTCATGATCGATTCGCGCGCGCGGTAGGCATGCGATTCGTTGGGCAGCATCACCAGCCGCGCGTTGCCGCCCAGGCCCTTGACCGCGGCGAACATGCGCTCGCTCTGCATCGGGAACGTGCCCGAATTGTTGTCGTCCACACCATGGATGAACAGGATCGCGTCCTTGATGTCGCCGGCGTAGTTGAACGGCGACATCTTCAGGTAGGTGTCCTGCACCTGCCAGTAATTGCGCTCCTCGGCCTGGAAGCCGAACGGGGTCAGCGTGCGGTTGTAGGCGCCGGAGCGGGCGATGCCGGCCTTGAACAGGCGCGTGTGCGCCAGCAGGTTGGCGGTCATGAACGCGCCATAGGAATGTCCGCCGACGGCGATGCGGCCGCGGTCGGCCACGCCACGGCGCACCACTTCGTCCACCGCCGCCTGCGCGCTGGCCACCAGCTGCTGCACGTAGGTGTCGTTGGGCTCGGCATCACCCTCGCCGACGATCGGCATGGTCGGGTTGTTGAGCACCACGTAGCCCTTGGCCAGGAACGCCTGCGGGCCCCAGTAGCTGATCGCATTGAAACGGTGCGGGGAGCCGCTGACCTGGCTGGCATCGCCGGCCGACTTGAACTCGGCCGGATAGGCCCACATCAGCAGCGGGCGCGGACCGTCCTTCTTCGGGTCGTAACCGGGCGGCAGCAGCAGGTCGGCGGTGAGTTCGACGCCGTCGTTGCGCGTGTAGCGGATCTGCTCCTTGCTCACGCCACGCAGCTGCGGCAGCGGGTGCGTATTGCGGGTCAGGGCGAACGGAGCCGTCGCATCGCCCAGCGCACGGGTGTACAGGTTGGACGGCTCGTCGTTGGACTCGCGGCTGTACAGCACGCGCGGCGTGGGGCCGTCGATCACCGCCACCGGCGTCTCGTAGTACGGCGCCTGCGAATGGAACAGGCGCTCGCTGCTGCCGCTGTCCAGGTCGATCCGGTCCAGGAACGGGCGGTCGCCTTGCGGCGAGGCACCGTCGCCGACGCGATAGAAGCTGCGCCCGTCGGCGCTGAACTGCAGGCGCGAACGGCCACCGTCGTCGGGCTGTAGCAACGGCGCGCCCGGATCGCCGTAGCGATCGTCGCCGGAACGTTCGGACACCAGCTGCGGCGCCTGCTCCGGATGGTCCGGGGCGATCTTCCACTCACGCACCTGGCGCGTCTTCCACCAGTACTCGTTGAGCAGGGCGACGTCGCCACGGCCCCAGCTGATGCCGGCATAGCGCGCGGCCAGGCGCGCCAGGGTCACCGGCGGCCGGTCGAACGGCGCGGCCTGGACCAGCACCGCGTCGCGGATCGCCGCCTCGCGCGCCGGATCGCCGCCATCCTGCGCTTCGGCCCAGACCAGGGTGGCCGGCGCGTCGGCGCGCCAGGAGATCGAACGCACTCCGGTCGGCACCGCGTCGTTGCCGGTGGGCAGGCCTTCGACCAGCGGCAGCCTGGCCACCGTGTGCGCGACCCGGCCCTGCGCGTCCAGCACCTCGATACGGCGCGGGAAGCTGCCGACCGGCACCGCATAGGAGAACGGCCGCTCCACGCGCTGGCTGAGCAGATAGTTGCCATCCGGCGAGGATGACAGCCCCAGGTACAGGCCCGGCATGCCCAGCGGACGGCTTTCGCCGTTGATCGCCACCCGCACCGGCTGCGCCTGCAGGTAATACTCGAACAGGCGCGCGTCATGGTCGTTCTTCAACAGGTCCTGGTAGGTGCGCACCGAGCGCACGCCCCGGCCCGCCTCGGTCTGCTGCACCGCCGGTCCAGTGGGGATGCCATCGCCCACCGGCGCGGCGCCCTGGCCGGCCGGGCGCTGCATCACCAGCAGCGCAGCGCCGCCCGGCAGCCATGCATAGCCGTTGCCGACCACCGAGTTCAGCCGCTCGGCCACCCGCCGCGCGCTGCCGGCGGCCACGTCCACCAGCCACAGCTCGTTGCTGCCGCTGGCCGGGTCCACCTGGTTGAACGCCAGGTACTTCTGGTCCGGCGACCAGGCCAGCGAGGCCACCGACAGCGGCTGCGGCAGGCCGCTGATCTGGCGCTCGGCGCCATCGGCGGTGGAGATCAGCCACAGTCTGCTGCCGAACGAGAAACGGCTGTCGGAAAAGGTCCTGGGGTTGATCCGCAGGCCGGCCAGCTTCAGCTCCGGCTGCGCCACCTGGGCGATCGACGGCAGCGGCGGGGTCTGCAGCATCGCCGCCAGGTCGCGGCGCGGCGACAGCCGCAGGGTCGGCGCGCGCGGGGCGTCGACCACCGCCTGCAGCGCCGCCGACGGCAGGCGGTAGCCCTGGGCATCGCTGGCGGCGGCGTTGGCGGCCGGGGCGGCCGCCAGCAACGGCGGCACGGCCAGCAGCAGGCCGGCGCACAGCACCAGCGCCGCGGACGCGCGGCGGGGGCGGCGGGAAGCGAACATCGTCATGGCAATCCTCATCTGGGCGGTTTCAACCGCACACGTTAACAATCCCCGGCTGGCGGCTCCCCTGCCTTTGGTTGGGCAGGGCCGGCGCGCGATATAATCGGCGCCCCCGTCCGAGGGGCGCTGCGACCGCCGTGTGGAGTCCCCCGCAAGGGCCGGACCGGCACGGCGGCCAGGCTCGGACGGCACCGCATGCAACAACGGCGCCCGGCGAACGCGAGCCCTGCTCGCACCACACCGGAGCTTCACATGAACGCTGTTGCAAAGACCTTCTCCCAGGAAGGCGACTACAAGGTCGCCGACATCTCGCTGGCCGACTGGGGCCGCAAGGAAATCGACATCGCCGAGCACGAGATGCCCGGGCTGATGGCGATCCGCCGCAAGCACGCCGCCACGCAGCCGCTCAAGGGCGTGCGCGTGACCGGCTCGCTGCACATGACCATCCAGACCGCGGTGCTGATCGAAACGCTCAAGGACATCGGCGGCGACGTGCGCTGGGCCTCGTGCAACATCTTCTCCACCCAGGACCAGGCGGCCGCCGCCATCGCCGCCACCGGCACGCCGGTGTTCGCGTGGAAGGGCGAGACCCTGGAGGAGTACTGGGACTGCACCCTGGAGGCGCTGACCTTCAAGGCCGCCGACGGCACCCTGCTGGGGCCGGAACTGGTGGTCGACGACGGTGGCGACGTCACCCTGCTGATCCACAAGGGCTACGAGCTGGAGAACGGCAGCGACTGGGTGAACACCCCGTCCGGCTCGCATGAGGAACAGGTCATCAAGAACCTGCTCAAGCGCGTGCACGCCGAGCGCCCGGGCTACTGGACCCGCGTGGTCAAGGACTGGAAGGGCGTCTCCGAGGAGACCACCACCGGCGTGCACCGCCTGTACCAACTGGCCGAAGCCGGCACCCTGCTGGTCCCGGCGATCAACGTCAACGACTCGGTCACCAAGAGCAAGTTCGACAACCTGTACGGCTGCCGCGAATCGCTGGCCGACGGGCTCAAGCGCGCGATGGACGTGATGCTGGCCGGCAAGGTCGCCGTGGTCTGCGGCTACGGCGACGTCGGCAAGGGCTCGGCGCACTCGCTGCGCGCCTACGGCGCGCGCGTGATCGTCACCGAGATCGACCCGATCTGCGCCCTGCAGGCGGCGATGGAGGGCTTCGAGGTCAACACCATCGAGTCCACCCTGGGCCGCGCCGACATCTACGTCACCACCACCGGCAACAAGGACATCATCCGCATCGAGCACCTGAGCGCGATGAAGGACCAGGCCATCGTCTGCAACATCGGCCATTTCGACAACGAGATCCAGGTCCGATGCGCTGAACGGCTACGGCCGGCGTGAAGAAGATCCAACATCAAGCCGCAGGTGGACAAGTACGTGTTCCCGAACGGCAACGCGATCTTCCTGCTGGCCGAGGGCCGCCTGGTGAACCTGGGCTGCGCCACCGGCCACCCGAGCTTCGTGATGTCCAACAGCTTCGCCAACCAGACCCTGGCGGCAGATCGACCTGTGGGCCAACAAGGACAGCTACACGGCCGACGTCTACCGCCCTGCCGAAGAAGCTGGACGAGGAAAGTGGCTCGCCTGCACCTGGAAAAAATCGGCGTCAAGCTGACCACCCTGACCCAGGAACAGGCCGACTACCTCGGCGTGCCGGTCGACGGCCCGTTCAAGCCGGAGCACTACCGCTACTGACCGGCGCGCCGGTCATCGCGTGAAACACCACGACGGGCGCCGCAGGGCGCCCGTCATGCTTTTCGCCGGGACGCCCACGACCGCGGCACGTGTTCTCCCGCCGGCCACGCGCGCTTGGCTACCCTGCGCGGACCCTGCCCCGACGCCGTCCACCGACATGACGATGAAATCGATGCTTCCCGCCATCGCGGCCCTGCTGATGGCAGCCCTGCCAGGCATCGCCCAGCGCGCAACCGGCGCTGCCGGCACACGACAGCTTCGTCATCCAGTCGCAGCGCCTGCAGGAGGCGCGCACCATCAACGTCTACCTGCCGCCCGCCGACGCGGGCGGTGGGCGCATCCGGTGCTGTACATGGCCCGATGGCGGCACCGCCGAGGACTTCCCGCACGTGGCCGCCACCGGTCGATGCCGGGCATCCGCGCCGGCCGGATCGCGCCGCTGCTGGTGGTCGGCATCGGAGAATACCCAGCGCCGCCGCGACATGACCCGGCCCGACCCGGGTGGACAGCGACCGCCGCATCGCGCCGGTGGTCGGCGGCTCGGCCGCGTTTCCGCGCGTTCATCGCCGAGGAGCTGGTGCCCGAGATCGAACGCCGTTACCGCACCACGGGCTCGCGCGGCATCATCGGCGAGTCGCTGGCCGGGCTGTTCATCGTCGAAACCCTGTTCGAGCAGCCGACCCTGTTCGATACCTGGATCGCCTTCAGCCCCAGCCTGTGGTGGAACGACGCGGCGCTCACCCGCAGCGCCGGCGTGCGGCTGCAGGGCATGCCCGGCCTGGAGGGCCGGATGCTGGCTGGCCTGGGGCGACCGAGGACACCATCGGCCCGCACGCGCAGGCGCTGTCGGACACGGTGAAGCGTGCCGGCCCTGCCCACCTGCAATGGGCAGGCACTGCCCGCGCCCGGACCTGCGCCACGACACCATCTACACCGCGCATCGAGGCGATGGCGATCGGAGCGGCATGTATCCAGCCACCCCCGGCAGCGGGCGACGGCGGGCGCTGACCCTTCGCGGGAGGCGACCAGGCGCATGGCCGCAAGCCGGCGCGGGATTCGGCTTCCGGTGGAGAATCCGACGCCCGATCCCCGGTTTGCCCTGACCCCGGTTCAAAACATGTCGCTTTCGATCCACGAAGTACCGCCGACCGACGCGCCGCTGGCGCTGCTCCTGCTGGCCGATCCTTCCGAGTCCAAGGTACGCGCCTACCTGCCGGGGCGCACGCTGTTTCGCCGCGCGGCGTGGACGGCGCCATCGCCGGCATCTGCGCGGTGGTGACGCACGCGCCGGGCCGCCACGAGCTGATCAACATCGCGGTCCGATCCGGCCTGGCAGCAGCGCGGGCATCGGTTCGCGGCTGCTGGTGCACGTGATCGACACCTGCCGGCGGGAGGGTGCGCTACGGTTTGGAAGTCGGCACCCGGTGCCTTCGGCTACCCGCTCGCGTTTCTACCAGCGGCATGGCTTCCGCGTGTTCCAGGTGGACCGCGACTTCTTCCTGCGCAACTACGACGAAGCGATCGTCGAGGACGGCATCCAGCATCGCGACATGCTGCGCCTGGCGCTCGACTACCGCCCGGCGCACTGAGCGCGGCTCAGCGCCAGTTCGCGTTCGCTTCCCCAGAATTCCACCGCGCGCCGGTAGGCATCGCGGTCGATGGGCACGCCCGAGCCGCCCTCCTCCACGCCGAGCGCATTGCGCATCATGGTGATCGGCGCCATCGGGATTTCCGCCGGCTCGGCGGTGTACAGGGCAGCCGACCACGCCCCAGTCGGCCTCGATGGGCGCGCCCTCCTTGGCCAGCTGTTTCGCGGCTGTAGAGGATGACGACCAGGTAATCGGCCACCGGCGGCTCCACGCCTTCGAACCAGCGCACCAGTACCGGCAGTTCCTCGCGCGTGCGCGGCCTCGTAGGCCGAGCGCAGCAGGTGGCGGTTGCCATCGGTGACCGGCACCGTCAGGCAGCGGGTGGAGGTCCAGTTGCGGGTGCACGTGCAGCTTGCAGAACGGCGCATAGCCATCGAGCACGCGCAGCGGCGCATGTGCGTTGAGGTGCCGCTCGAACTGTTCGGGGCGTGCAGTCGCGGATCGTGTTCGGGCGCGGCGTGCGGGGGAACAGGCGGGGTACGGGCGAAGGGGGTGAGGAAGATCGACATGGCCGGGACGTTCGGAAAACCCGGCCATTGTCGGCCATCGCCACCTGCCCGCGCACGCCGCGGCCGGGTCCGCGCCGGCAGTGGATGCGCGCTGCGCCCGGCATGCGCTGCGCATGCCCGCCCCGTCACCGGTCCACCGTCTGCAGCGTGAACCGCTGGCGCCACGCGCGGGATTCCGACACGGCTCCGACCCCCGCCCGCGCACCGTGGGCGTTGTCGCTCACGCACCGGACCGCCGTCATGCATACCCGCCCCCTGCCGGGCGCCAGCAAGGTTCCCGAAGTCACCCTCGCTTTCTGGATCACCAAGATCCCTCGCCACCACCCTGGGCGAGGTCGGTGGCGACGCGGTCACGATGTCGATGGGGCCTGGGCTTACCTGGCCGGCACCGCGCTGTTCGCCGTGGTGTTCGCCGCCGCCGTGGCCGGCGCAGATCCGCGCCAGCGGCTTCCGGCCCTGGCCTGTACTGGGCGGCGATCATCGCCAGCACCACCGTGGGGGACCACCCTGGCAGACTACCTGGACCGCTCGCTCCGGCATCGGCTACAGCGGCGGCAGCAGCGTGCTGCTGGCCATTGCTGCTGGGGCACCCTGTTCTGCTGGCAGCGGCAGTACCGGCAGCGTTTTCGGTGGTGGACACATCAACTCGCGGCGCAGCGAGCTGTTCTACTGGCTGACCATCACCTTCTCGCAGACCCTGGGTACCGCGCTGGGCGACTGGGCGGCCGATACCCAGGGGCTGGGCTATGCCGGCGGCATGGTCCTGTTCGGTGGCCTGCTGGCGCTGGTCGCGGCACTGCACCTGACGACCCGCCTGTCCAGGACCCTGCTGTTCTGGGCCGCCTTCATCCTCACCCGGCCACTGGGCGCGGTGGTCGGCGACTTCCTCGACAAGCCGCTCGATCACGGGGGGCTGGCGCTGAGCCGTTACGCCGCCTCGCTGGTGCTGCTGATCGCGATCGTGGCCTGCATCGCGCTGTTTGCCGCAGCGCGCCCGCGCGGCGGGCCCACTGAACCCACGCACGGGCGCCCGGTGACAACGGAAACAATTGCACATCCATCTTGATGGAGAGATATAATCCCGGCCAGGCCCACTCACCGCCCCGCCATGACCGCGCTCAGCTTCGAGTTCTACCCGCCCAAGACCGATGACCAGCGCGCGCAGCTGGACCGCACCGCGAGCAAGCTCAAGGTGCATGCCCCCGAGTACGTGTCCTGTACCTTCGGCGCCGGTGGCTCGACCCTGAGCTACACCTCCGAGACGGTGCGCCACCTCAACCAGCACCATGGCCTGCAGGCCGCGCCGCACCTGTCCTGCGTGGGCGGTACCCGCGAGGAGATCCGCGAGCTGCTCAAGCTGTACCGCGCCATCGGCGTGCGCCGCATCGTCGCCCTGCGCGGCGACCTGCCTTCGGGCATGGGCTTCCCCGGCGACCTGCGCTACGCCTCGGAGCTGATCGCCTTCATCCGCGCCGAGCACGGCGACGCGTTCCGCATCGAGGTCGGCGCGTATCCGGAAACGCACCCGCAGGCCAGCGACGCGCTGGCCGACCTGCGCCATTTCAAGGCCAAGATCGACGCCGGCGCCGACGCCGCCATCACCCAGTACTTCTACAACGCCGACGCCTACTTCCAGTTCGTCGATGCCGCCGGCAAGCTGGGCGTGGACGTGCCGATCGTCCCCGGGGTGATGCCGATCTCCAACTTCAGCCAGCTGCGGCGCTTCTCCGAGCAGTGCGGCGCGGAGATCCCGCGCTGGATCGCCAAGCGCATGCAGGCCTATGGCGATGATGTCGACTCGGTGCGCGCATTCGGTGCCGACGTGGTGGCGGCGTTGTGCGAGCGGCTGATCGCCGGCGGCGCGCCGTCGCTGCACTTCTACACGCTCAACCTGGCCAGGCCGACCAGCGCGGTGCTGCAGCGGCTCGGCCACGGCTGATCCCCCGCCGGCGCGGGTACACATCCCGTCACGCGGCCGCGGGTTAGGCTTGGCCCATGCGATCGCTGCCGCTCCTGCTGCTCCCTGCCCCCTGTGGGCGGGTGCCGCGCATGCGCAGCACGTCAACCGCTGCACCGACCCGCAGGGGCGGACGGTATACGGCGACAAGCCCTGCGAGGCGATGGGCGCGCGCGCGCGCCTGCTGCCCGAGGCGCGTCCCGCCGGCGCCAGCGGCCTGTACCGCGACAGCTGCGCGCGCCCGGCTCAGCGAGGTGGTGGCGCAGATCCGCGCGGCGGTGGAGGCGCGCGACCCCCCAACCACCTGTCCGGCATCTATGCCTGGAGCGGGCTGTCCAGCACCGAAGCCACGCGGGTCATGGACCGCCTGGACGCCATCGTGCAGCGTCCGCTGGTCGACATCGCGCCGGTGTTCCCGCGTGACCCGGAGCTGCTGCCTGAAGGCGAAGGCGAGCATGCCGGCGGCGACGCTGCGGCCATGTCCACCGAGATGCCGGCGCGGCGCCCGCGCCCGGTCGCGCTGCGCCTGGAACAGACCCTCGGGCAGGGCGCCACGCCGTCGCGCACGCTGTTGAAACTGCGCCGGCAGTACAACTGCTTCTGGATCAGCCTGTAGCCGGCCGCGGCCACAACGCGCGGATCGCGGCCACGCCCTGCGCACCGTGCCGGCGCGGTGCCGATATCCGCCGCGGCCAATCCGCCGATGGCGTAGATCGGCAGCGACACCTGCTCGCGCAGCTGCTCGAACGCGGCCCATCCCAGCGGCGTCGCCCCGGGATGGCTGGCGGTGGCCTGCACCGGGCCGAGCACGGCGAAGTCGCAGCCCAGGCGCTGCGCGGCCTGCAACTGCGCCAGGTCGTGGCAGGAGGCGCCGACCAGGACGCTTTCCGGCAGCGGTCGCTGCTGCAGCTGCTGCAGCTGCTCGCTGCCCAGGTGCACGCCCACCCCCAGCTCCCTGGCCAGCGCGATGTCGCGGTTGAGCAACAGCTCGGCCTGGCGGCCGAGGCGGTCCACCGCGTCACGCGCCAACGCCGCGCGGTCGCCGGCCTGCGGCGTGCGCAGCTGCACCCGGCGGATGCCGGCGTCCACCGCGGCCTGCACGCCCTCCAGCCACGCTTCGCCGCCGGCCGCGGGCTCGGGCGTGACCAGGTAACGATCGGCCCTGGCGCAGCGCGGCCACCACCGGCAGGTCCGCCGGCGGCATCGAATACCGGCCCAGCCTGTCCGGCGCCACCCAGGTGATGGCCTGCCCTTCGCGCCCGCGCGCGCTCCCCTTCCAGCGCTGCACCAGGCGCACTTCCAGGCGCAGGCGCTTGTCCGGATAGAGCTGCGGCACTTCCATCAGCCAGTCGCCGACCTCGGCCTCGATGCCAAGCTCTTCGTGCAGCTCGCGCGCCAGCGCCTGCTCGGAGGTCTCGCCCGGCTCGCGCTTGCCGCCGGGGAATTCCCACAGCCCGGCCATGTCGCTGGTGCCATTGCGGCGGTTGAGCAGGATGCGGCCACGCGCGTCGGTGATGACGGCGGCCACGACGTGGATCGAGCGCAACGGAGGAGTCATGCGCCCGAGCATGCCGAAAACCCGGGGGACGGCGCAATCGCCTGCATGCGCGCAGTTTTCGGCTTGGGCGCCCGTCGGGAAGGCCCGGTGTGGGGCGAGCCCCGCACCGGCGTTCCAGAGGTGCACGGCCGTGTCGATTGACTGCCGGCACCCATCGGGATCGCGCCTGCAGGCGGCTCCCTGGGTCGGCGACGCTATCGCGCGAAGCGCGACCGGCGACGCCGGCCCGAAGAGCGGGCCGCATGCCGGGGCCGGCCGGGGCGCGGGGGTGAGGGTGGCCTGCCTGTGCTGCAGCGCACGGCAGGCCAGGCGGACGCCCCGGTGCGCTGCACCGGCCCGGGGAAGCAGAAAAGAGCGGGGGGCA
>NZ_CP043566.1:0-19595 GCF_014109845.1 Stenotrophomonas acidaminiphila
CGGCCGGCATTAGCAACGTCACGTCTGTGACGTTCACGCCGGTGGTTGGCGCGCCGGCCAGCATCGTGGTGACGGCCAGTCCCACGTCGATCCCGGCCGACGGCAGCAGCACCAGCGCCTTGACCGCCACGGTCAAGGACGCGAGTGGCAACGCCATTGCCGGCCAGACGGTTACGTGGACGACCTCGCGCGGCACGGTGGTGGCGTCCAGCACGACCAACGCCAGTGGCGTGGCCACCTCGACGCTGACCAGCTCGGCCGCCGCCGGCACCGCGACGGTGACGGCATCGGCAGGGTCGGCCAGTGGTAGCCGGAACGTAACGTTCACAACTGTGATTGGCCCGCCGGCCAGCATCGTGGTGACGGCCCAATCCCACGTCGATTCCGGCCAACGGCAGCAGCACCAGCGCCTTGACCGCCACGGTCAAGGACGCGAGTGGCAACGCCATTGCCGGCCAGACGGTTACGTGGACGACCTCGCGCGGCACGGTGGTGGCGTCCAGCACGACCAACGCCAGTGGCGTAGCCACCTCGACGCTGACCAGCTCGGCCAGTGCCGGCACCGCGACGGTGACGGCATCTGCGGGGTCGGCCAGCGGCAATGCGACGGTGACGTTCACGCTGGTGATCGGCCCGCCGGCCAGCATCGTGGTGACGGCCAATCCCACGTCGATTCCGGCCAACGGCAGCAGCACCAGCGCCTTGACCGCCACGGTCAAGGACGCGAGTGGCAACGCCATTGCCGGCCAGACGGTTACGTGGACGACCTCGCGCGGCACGGTGGTGGCGTCCAGCACGACCAACGCCAGTGGCGTGGCCACCTCGACGCTGACCAGCTCGGCCAGTGCCGGCACCGCGACGGTGACGGCATCTGCGGGGTCGGCCAGCGGCAATGCGACGGTGACGTTCACGCTGGTGATCGGCCCGCCGGCCAGCATCGTGGTGACGGCCAATCCCACGTCGATTCCGGCCAACGGCAGCAGCACCAGCGCCCTGACCGCCACGGTCAAGGACGCGGGCGGCAATGCCATCGCCGGCCAGGTTGTGACCTGGACGACGACGGCCGGTTCGGTGATTGGTAGCAGCACGACCAACGCCAGTGGCGTGGCCACCTCGACGCTGACCAGCTCGGCCGCCGCCGGCACCGCGACGGTGACGGCATCGGCGGGGTCGGCCAGCGGCAATGCGACGGTGACGTTCACGGCGTCTGGCCAACCGGGCGGCGCGCAGCTGGGTTGGTCAGAGCCTGCGTGTAACGGCAGCGATTGGGCTTTTGACCCATACTGCCGCGCCGAATACAACGCCAATGTTTACCTTGGCTACGGAAACTGGTCTGTAGCGCAGGTGATTACCAGCGGAAATTCTGGGTATTACGAGGACGTTATCTTGAACGTCTCTCCGACTGTTTGTTCTTCGGGTCGGCTGAGGTTTGTGGGCTACCCAGGAGGCATGGAAGTTACCTGTCAGTAGGGAGACGGCCCAAGCGTTCCGTTTTGCCATTGTTCAAGTAAAGCAACTGGCGGCTGGCTACCAACCAGCCGCCATTTTTTCGGTCTGCTTTGCTGAAACCGCCGGCACCATCGTTCCGCAGCGTGGGGGCGCCTTCGTTACCGTCGCGGTAGAAGCGGCTCCATGCCCGGGCAGCAGCCGTCATCGTCAAAACCTTCTGCCACGGGTGGCTGTGGATCGTCTCGCCCGTGAAACTGTAGCCCTCCATCACGTCGCCCGGATGGACCGCGCATCCATGCGGCACGCCGTCGGTATACAGGCGCACCGAGTAGCGCCCCGCCTGTTCCGCAATAGCCCCGCACGCTTCCGCCCCGGAGGAATGTGTGTAGGCGTCCAGCTCGACACCCACGCGCATCAGGAAGTCCGGCAACGTCTCCCCATGCTCGCTGGTGAAGTCCCCCAGCGCCTGGCGCTGCCAGCCTGGCTCCTGGCCAGCCGCCGACCCGCAGACGCCCGCCAGCAGCGCCACCGCCCCAACCATCCACTTCATCGTGCTGTTCATGCTTTGCTCCTTGATTGTTTCGTCATTACCCAAGCCTTCCTTTTTGGTGCGCTGAATGGCTTGCATTGTGTGTTTCTCCGGTGGTTGGCCGTGCTGGCCGTTGGCGAAAGGAAGCCACGGGGGAAAAGGCGGGCGGAACCCGTAGGGCCGCCCTGCGGACGCCGCCAGGCGTTGCAGCCCGCCGCACCCGTGGAAGCCTGCGAGCCATAGGACAGCTCGGCCAATCCGCCGGATCACGACGGCGTGTTGCGCACCAAAGGGGGCCGCTGTGGATCTCGCCGTGGATCTCCTGCCCTTGGGCGGCTTATTTCGGCTCGGGGAGGATGTATGCGAGGAATGCCCCGATGCATCCAGCAAGGAGCGAGGAAAAGAACCCTACCTTTAGCGCGTCCATTTGCGACGCAGCAGCGAAGTCAAAGCGGCCCCAACAGAAAAAAAACAAAGCAGCCGGGATGCCATAGATAATCATACTGCGCAGCGGCATTCTTCGGCCCTTGCCCAAGCTACGGGCCACGTCCTGGCCGGTAACAGGCTGGACGCTGGAACTGGCTCCCATGCCCTCGCGGGGGGCCGCCTCGAACGTGGGGAACACCGCCACCCGTCGGTCCTCTCCGATTTGGTCGCTGATAATGCAGCCGATGCCGAATTTTCGGCCCTGCTGCGCGTAGTAGTCGAACACGGCCAGCTCGTCGTCCGAGAGCGTGGCGTAGATGCGCCAGTGCAGCGCAAGGACGGCATCAACGGGGTAAAGCGGGTTGCCAGCTTGTTCCATGGCTGTAGCTCCGGGTGAGTAGTGGCTGGGTTTACGCCTGCCGCATCTGCGCGATCTGCGCGGCCGCGGCGATGCGACGCAGCACCGCATCGAACGCGCGGGGCAGGAGGAAGAAAGCCGCCATCGCAACTGCGAAGCGGATTGCCGGCGAGCTGGTGAAGGGCATCGGCTGGTCCGCTACAGCGGCCAAGCCGAACAGGATTCCGGCCTGGATGCCGTAGAGCCAAGCGAACAGCTTGGCGGCGCGGCGAACAAGATTGCGGACGGTGTAGATGGCGCTGTAGAGGGTGGTGCAGTTCATGGCGGTTTCTCCTGTGTCGTTGCTTGGGGTGGTTGGGCCAGTGGAACGGCGGTGAGAAGGAGCGGGCCGGAACCCGCAGGGCCGCCGTAGCGGACGCCAAAGGCGTTGAAGGACTGCGCTCGCCGCCAACACTTGCCCAGCAAGCCACCCCAAACGGCGCAGGAGGCGAACAATCCGCCACATGCACCCACCTACCACCCTACTGCTTGCGCGCCCCGCTGCGGCGCTCTGCCGCCGCCTGCCGCCGCTTGCGAGCGGCCGTCAGGCCGGGCAGCTTCATCTGCGACTCGCTGGAAGGCCGGATTTTCGGCTCGGTCGCACCCTGCACGTCGCCGGCGCGCTGGCGATGATCCGCCCACACGGTCTTGACCAATGTGGTCCCGCACCCAGCGAGGCGGGCAGTTTCGGCGATGCTGTGCCCCGCGGTGCGGAACGCAATGATGCGGGCGTGCGTCTTGGGATCAGCCGGCCGGCCGGTGTACCGACCGGCCACCTTCGCAATCTCGATGCCCTGGCGCTGCCGCTCGCGGCGGTCCTCGTAGTCGTCGCGTGCGATTTGCAGGGCTACCCGCAAAAGCATGTCCTGCACGCCGTCCAGCACCACGCGAGAAACGCCTTTGGCTTCGGCCGCCAGCTCGGACAGGTCCACGATGCCCGGTACTGCCAGCCGCGCGCCCTTGGCACGGATGGCGGCGACCAGCTGCTCGGCCTGGTCCAGCGGCAGCCGCGAAATGCGGTCGATCTTCTCGGCGATAACCACCTCGCCTGGCTGCAAGTCGGCCAGCAGGCGCAGCAGTTCGGGGCGGTCCGGGCCGAGCGCCGGAAGCCTTCTCGCGGTACACCGCGGCAACGTAGTAGCCAGCCGCCCGCGCCTCGGCAACGATGGCTTCCTGCCGCTGCAAGTCCTGCTCATCGGTACTGACGCGCAGGTAGACCCGTGCAACGGCCTGCGCCCGAGCTTTGGCTTCGTTCCGCTTCGTCATGGCCCCCTGTCTCCGCTATGCACCTCGTCCACGTCCTTATCGTTGCCAGTGTGTGTCGGCCCATCAATGGCGTCCAACAGGGCGCCAGACAGCGCGACAACCAACCAAGTTGCCAAGCCTGCATAGATGAACCACAGAATGAAGCCAGCAGCGTAGTAGCTGGGGCTGGCGGCCGAGAAATTGAAAAACTCGCAATACGCATGGAGCCCCGGGGGCACAGCTTCGGCGCGATAAAAAGCGGCAAGCTGGCGGATCACCTCGCGCCACATGAAAAATAAGGCCGCAGCCGAAATCATGCTGACTACCAGGCGGATTGCTTTACGAAAATTCATTCCTTCCCCCCTGGAACGATGTTGTTGTGGGCTGTCCTGTTCCGTTGATTTGCCTACCGTCTCAAGCCATGCCATCGGCGCGCGGCCCGGCGCTGCCTCCCACGATGTCCCATTGGCACAGTCGTACACCACGACCTCGCGGCCGGGTGCGATCAACTTGCCACCGCTAACGGTGCAATTTGCACCCGCCCACACGTCCCATCGCTCCTTGTTGCGCTTGTCCTGTACGTCTCTATCTTCTGCGTTCTTGAACCGCGCGGCCAACCGTGCTTCGGACTCTTTACTTTCCTGCCATATGGCAATCCCCATCCCCGCCATGATGACCAAAGTGACCAAAAGAATAATCCGCATGTCTATTCCCTCTCGATCATCGGGCAGTGAAGTAATACGGTTCTTCACCAGCCTGCACCTGGACAGTGTAGTAGTCACTCCCATCCCACGCTTTGACCTTTTTGATGATGGTCGCGCCAATCGGCAGGGATGGGCTACCTTTGAAGGACATGCCAGTCCCGTCCGCAAGCGTCACGTTGCTGGCGTCTGGCCTGAAGAATGTGCCGGGAATGACCTCAACCTTTTGGATCGTGCCGAGAACGACGCCTGGAGCATCAAAAAGGGTCGCGTTCTTGACCGCATCGAGGGCGATGTGCGGGATAAACAACAACAGAAGCCCGCCGAGCAAACTGATGCTTTGTTTTTTTACCGAAGCGCCGGTAAACATGGGAAGCACTACCGCAAAAAAAATCATCATGGCGCCGAGAATGACACTTGCAGCAAGCACGCCTCGGGGAATTGCGCCGAGCAGTTGCGCAAACGGATATGCCTTGTTCGCGGCTTCGGAAAAGACGACTGGGGTCATACGAAACTCCTTCTGTGTGAATGATTCTGAGGTTGTTGCCTAGCCGTACCGACATTCCAGCTCGTCGGCCAGCTCGTTTGCATCGGTCAAAGCATCTTCGAGATTGGGGGTGTAGTCGGCAATCACGTCCCAGCCGTGCTTGCCGTAGGTGAAATGCACCCAGCCGACGCATTCTCCACCTTCGGCGGGAAACACCAGAAGGCGATCTTCATTAGCCGCCCCCCATGTCCCGACGATAGCCTGAGCCTGTGCCTTGTCCGTCGGCAGCATGTCAAGATGGTCGCCATCCAACAGTGACAGCGAGTAACCGGCATCAATCAAGCCGCCTACCGCCGACCTCACAATCCTGCACTCGATGCGATGCCGCCCCTGCACGCTCATGCCGCCCTTCATTACGTATTGCCTCCGCTCTTGACTTTTTCCCACGTCTCCGCAGCCTCGATGCTGGTCTCCGCGTCGATCGTCTGCGCGGCCGCATCGGCGTCCTTCCAGCGGACGAAACGGTCAACCTCCCTGGCCTTGCCGCCATCCCAGCGCAGCAGCACCCAGCCGCGCGCCAAGTAACTCGCCGGCGCGATCACTGCGCCGCCTCGGCCAACAGGGCGGCGAAGTCATTGCCAATCAGGCTTTCAAGATCGTCAATGACCTGATCCAAAGCCGCGATAGCAAGCTCGGCCTGGCCACCCTTATCCCCTACCGCGAGCGATTCAGGCATGTTGTCCAAGTAATCCTGTTCATCATCGCGGACAGCTTCCACATCAGCTTTGATGCCTTCCGCCAGCGATAGCATCGCCGCAATACGGCCGTTGATGCCCTCGATCTGCTTGCGCCGCGCCTTGTTCATTAGTCTTGCCCTCCGCATGGACGATTGGGGTATACCTATAGTGTCTATACTACGCCACCCTAGACGGTAATGCAACACCCAATGTAAAGCGTCTATGGTAAAAACGACCGCCCTAACCGTCCATTCACTGTAAGTTCATCATTGAGCCAAGTCACCGCTTTACGCCGTGTTAGTCCGTAGGCTATATTTGGATTGTGCAATCCAACCGTGAGCCGTGCGTGAAACGTCCCTTGCCCGACCCAACCCCTTCCTTTGGTGCCCCCGGCATGATCCAGCGCCTGCATCACGCCGATGGCGTCGCGGTGTTCTGTCCGGCATGCGCGTGGGTCGGAACAGTCGGGCAGACTCACGACCTGGACCGCAGCGTGAGCGGCGATCCGGACGAATGGGAAGGCCCGTGGCATCGTGTCTGTGCCTGTCCGAAATGTGCTGCTCCGGTCGAGCAATAACAGCCCGGGCAGCCGCTTTCCACTACCAAGGAACCACAATGTCGCACTACCTGCATGTGTACCGCGCACCGTCTGGCCAGTGGTCCGGCAAGGTGCTGGAAGAAGTCGCCGGTATTGCCGGATGCAAATACCCGGCGGAAGTGGTGGGCGAAGCCCGCGACCGCTACCCGGACGTGGCCGACTTGCCGAGCAATGCAACGCATCCCAATGATGACGCCGAGCATGCCCCCATGGAGTGCCTCCAATGTGGCTGGCAAGGGCCGCGCCACGAGGCGGACGAAACCGACGTTGAGGAAGGGGATGATTGGGATGTGGTGCCGGTATGCCCGTCATGCTCCGAGCCTGTAAGCGCGATCCCGGCGCCGTGGCGCTACACCCTGGAAATAATGCCCTACTCCCCGAAGGATCGCGGCGCCGGGTATGGATGGACCGGCACTGTGTACCTCAATGGCACAGAGTTGGGGCAGGTGAGCGCCGGGACAGTTCGGCAAGTAAAGAGTCTGGCCCGCGCCGGCTGGCCCCTGGCCGAAGTGACCTACGAGCCTGCGGGTGCCAAGTGAGTCGCGCGTCAGAAAATCCAACCGTTCAGGCATATGCGGAATTGCAGGCCGCATTTGACCACTACAACGAAAGGCTTTTCGACGCCAAGCTGCCGCCTTGCCTAATCACGATGCAGCGCGAAAAGCATACCTATGGGTACTTTTCATCCAAGCGGTTCGCTCATCGTGGGAATAGGCAGATGACCGATGAGATAGCGATGAATCCCTGCTATTTCGGGGTTGTGCCGCTGTTGGAGATTTTGCAAACAATGGTCCATGAAATGGCCCACGCCTGGCAATGTCATTTCGGGAAGCCGAGCCGGCGCAGTTACCACAACAAGGAATGGGCCGACAAGATGGAATCCATCGGCTTGATGCCTTCCAGCACCGGAGCGCCTGGGGGCGCGCGCACGGGCGAGAAGATGGCGGACTACCCCATACCTGGGGGACGATTCATGCAGGCCACCGATGAGCTGTTGGCAACCGGATTTCAGGTGTCGTGGCTGGATCGCTACCCTCCCCAGCGGATCGTCGCAATAGCCACAGGCACCGCTACCGCGGCCGCGGCGGCCGCCGTAACGATGCCGGCTGCGGCCGGCGAGGCCGAATCAATACTTCTGGCCACGGATCAAGGCGTGCGTGACAGGTTGGAACTGGCTCCACTGCTGGAACCACAGGCGGGAAATCGCAGTAACCGGGTCAAGTATCGTTGCCCCGGGTGTGGCGCGCAGGTATGGGGTAAACCCAGCTTGCGCGTGTTGTGCGGCGGCGAGGAATGCCACGCCGTTGAATTTGATGCTATTGGCGCCGAATAAATAGCGCCAAGATGCAATCGAATAGGGTCGGGGTGTACCCCGGCGTCGTCACCAGCTGGCGCAGGTTACGGAAGCGACCGCAGGATTCGCGGCGCAGCATGGCGTCGATGCGCAGGGCGGCCTTCTGGCGCTCTGGCGCGTCGCACGGCGCGGTCTGTTCCAACCAGTCGCGGGCGAAGCTCTCGATGCGCTCGGCGGGGATGTAAGCGCCCATCCAGCACCCCGAACTGTTCGTGCGGTAGTCCTTGAACTCGGCGAGCATGCAGATGGTGCCATCATCGCGGAACGCGATTTCGGCACGGTTAGCGTTGTGGCACATGCCCGGCCGGCGGTAAGCGCCGCCGGCATCAATGGCAATGGTCAACAGATGGAATACGGTGCCCTTTCCCACCAGCTCGGGCCGCTGCGCGATCCGCGCAGCGATCTTCGCCAGCAGGGAAGCCAACGCCTGCGTCGGCTCCCATTGTCCCCTTACTCGAAAGGTAATCCCCGAGTCCGTCACCGCACTGCGGCCGGGCAGGTTGTTGCTGGCATGCTCGGTTGTGGTCAAGTTGTTCGCGTACATGGGCGGTCTCCGTGGGTGGAAGTAGCGGCCCCGGCCGGGGCCGCTTGGGTGTTTCAGGAAAAGCCGAACAGGTCGGGTTGCCGCTGCTGGCCTTCGATTTCGTCAATCAGTTCGGCGAGCCGGAAGGTAACGGCCGCCTGCTCGTGTCGCAGCACGCCGGGGAAGCTGATACGGCCGGCGGAAATTAGGTAGCCGGGCCGCGCCTCGCTATCGCCCTGCCCTTCATGGTCGGTCTTGATGATTTCCTGCCGGCTCCAATGGGACGCCAGCCGCTTGCGGAGCATGGCGATGGCATGGCGCTTTGCGATTTCCAGATTCATGCCATGGTCTCCATCAAGCCGATAGGCGATGCAGGGTGTCCGCCACGGCCCGAGCCTTTGGGTTGGAACAGGCCAGCTCGATGCGCGAAGCGAAGCCGGCAAGCGTCTCGATGGCGTTGGTCGGCAGCAGATAGCCGAAGCTCTTTACCGCCAGTTCCACGACCTCCGAATCACGCGGCCCGACGTTGCGAACCGGTCGCACGGTGATCCCGCGATAGGTCCGCATAATGTGGCCCGGAAACAGGTTCACGCCCTGCCCGTCGCTTGTGCCGAAGCCTTCCTTTTTGGTGCGCTGAATGGCTTGCATTGTGTGTTTCTCCGGTGGTTGGCCGTGCTGGCCGTTGGCGAAAGGAAGCCACGGGGGAAAAGGCGGGCGGAACCCGTAGGGCCGCCCTGCGGACGCCGCCAGGCGTTGCAGCCCGCCGCACCCGTGGAAGCCTGCGAGCCATAGGACAGCTCGGCCAATCCGCCGGATCACGACGGCGTGTTGCGCACCAAAGGGAGGGCCGTGGCTCTCCCGCTCCTGCTCTTGCCCTGGCCTCGTTGCGCGAAGCGCGCGAAACTGCCGCCCGGCATCTTGCCGGGCGGCCGGCGGCCGGGATCACCCGGCGGCCGAACGATTCGCCGTGAGGATCACCACGGACACGCCAGTGCCGGCGAACTCGTTGGCCATTACGCCGGACCAGCTGCACGCGAAGCCGGGGAGCGTGAAGCGGCCGGGTGCGGACGCCGGCAGAATGGCGACCAATCGCCCGCCCGGGGCGACCATTTGCGCCGCGTGTTCGACGTGGGCCTGCCAGCGGTTGCCGCTATATGGGGGGTTCATCACCACGCGATCCGCGACGGCCTCGCCGCTAGACATTGCAAGGAAGTCGCGGCATTCCACGACATGCCCCTTGGCCTTCAATATGGCTGCGTGCAGCTCGGACACTTCCACGCACCTGGTCCCTGCCGGCATCAGGTCGGCGAGGTTGCCAATGCCGGCGGACGGTTCCAGCCAGCGCATGCCATCGGTGGCGCCTTCGTTGGCCTGGGCGACGGCCAGCATGGCCACGCGCTCGGGGGTCGGGTAGAACTGATGAGAAACGTGATCTGGAATCATACCGCTGCACAAAATGGCGTCGATGACCTGGGCCGGCTCATAGTCAAAGCGCCAATGCGCGAGGTTGCCGGTTGACTTCTCCCACACCCCGCCGATGGCTTCCAGCACCTTGGCTGCCTGCTTGCAGGCGGCCTCGTTCTCGGTGGCGCTGTAGTCAAAGCGCAGCGTGCGCGGGATATTGCGGAACTTCGCCGCCTTCCAGCCGTCGTCGTTGGTGGGTTCAACGCCGGGCTTCATGTTGGCCAGCAATTCCAGCACGGCGAACGGCAGGGGCTTGGAGAACACCGCGGCAGCTACTTTGCGCGCCTTCTTAGGACGCTCGCGGAACTGCGAGGGAATGGCTTGCGGATGGATGCTGGCGAGAACGGCATTAAGCCTCCAGGCCATGTCGGGATGAACCTCGATGTGCGCGGTTCCTACGCCGTTGTAGATGCGCATACGGAAGGCGCCGCCGTCCACGTCCTGCCATTCGCCTTGGCGCCGGCGCACGGCACCGATGAGCGCGGTGCTACTGCCGTGCCTGGGTTCATCGCGCCCCCATGAACTTCGCCACCACCGCACGGAAATCATTGATGACGCCGCATGCGCTCCAATCTTCCGTGCCGCGGTCGCAAAGAACGCGCAGGATCATGCGCTTGGAAAAACCCTCCGGCTGGTTGGTAACGTGCTTACGCGAGAGGGCGCGGAAGATGCCATCCACGCGCTCGGCGAAGAACTGGCCGCGCATGTCGATAAGCGATTCCAGCGACGCGCGCACGTTGTCGGCGGTAAATTCGGGGATGCGCTCGATGGCCGGCACGCCTGCGCGCCGGTTCTTGCCGTTGCCCAGCGGTTCGCGGATTTGCGCGAACCATTCATCCTTTCGCTTCTGCGGCATGATTTGCAGAACGTCGGTCATGTTCAAAGCGCGCTGCCAGAAATCGGCATCGAGATAAGCAACGGCGCGGTCAAGGTCGAACAGCTCGGCCACGGTGCTGGGCATGCTGTAGCGGCTTTCCGGCGTGTTGGCCTGCACGAAATAGTGCAGCACGCCAGCGCACGCATCAGCGCTCACCGCTTCGGCCATCGCCGTCAGGCGGCGTCGGCTGCTCTCGTATTGGCTCATCAGGGAGTCGAACAGGTCGAACGGCGCAGGTGCGAAAAATTCGCCGGCATCGAACAGCTCGCCAGCGGTGGCGGAAACAGCAGGGCTATCGAACAGGGTCATCGAGCAGGCTCCGGGTGGTGATTGTCAGACGACTTCATCCTTGCCCAAGCCTTCCTTTTTGGTGCCATGAATGGCTTTCATCGTGTGTTTCTCCGGTGGTTGGCCGTGCTGGCCGTTGGCGAAAGGAAGCCACGGGGGAAAAGGCGGGCGGAACCCGTAGGGCCGCGCAGCGGACGCCGTAGGCGTTGCAGCACGCCGCACCCGTGGCAGCCTGAGAGCCATAGGACAGCACGGCCAATCCGCCGGATCACGGCGGTGCAGTCAGGCACCAAAGGAATGACCTGGCGCGCGGAGCGCGCAGCGCCGGCAGGCGCGGAAGCGTGAGGGATGCCGCCCCTGCAAGGGGGCGAGACGCCGAAGGTGGCTCGATGCTCCGCACGGCCAGCCCGGTCCTGCGCAGCAGGGCACGCCCTGCCTGGCCTGGACCAGAAAACGCCACCGAATCACTCAACTCCCCTGCAACCCCCGTCCGCAACGAATATCGAATGCTCGAAAAAAAGGGACCGAACCATGCAGGCCCGATCCCTCAAATCCACAACAACACTGATTCAGTTCACGCCCATTCAAGCTCGGACGGAATGGTAATCGTGATCCGCTCTTTGCCTATCATCGCGCGGAGCATGACAAGTCGATGCGTAGCATCAGAAAAACCGCTGGACGAAAGCGGCGGCGCTTCACTGCGAAGCCAATCACTTGTTGGCGACATGGCGATATGAAGGCAGAAGTCAGTGAAGTGCATGCCGTCGCACCTTACGGGATGCTTGCCATTGTCCCGCAGCTCCCGCACCGCATCCGCATAGGCTGAAAGAACCTGCCCCATACGGTCGTCTGCGTCGTTCGCCGGATCAACGTGCGGCCGCCCACGGGTTTCGATGTAGCGCTCCCACAATGCCCGGGAGAAAACGACTGCATGGCTACGCGGCAAGGGATATTCCTGTGCGCGGGCTGCGAAAACCCGCTCCTTCCACGTCCCGGCGAAGATCATGGCGCACTTGCGGCCGCCAGCCGCCTACGCTTTTCGGGGCCGGGTGCCCCGAACTCCACCTCGTTCACCTCGAAATTGAACCCGTAGCGTTCCACGCCACCGCCGTCGGTGTAGTTGTTGTTACTGATAGATGCGCTGACGATCAGCTGGTCTCCCATGTAGGCATGGTTTGACAGCATTTCAGCGACACCACCGAAGGCCGCGAACTGCACCGTGACCTGGCGTTCGCGGCGTTCCCCGTGTTCGTCCTTGCCGGCGTACTCGTTGCGGATCAGGCGGAAGCGTGCAACGGGTGTTTTTGCCGGTCTGGATCAGCTCGGGCGCGGCCGCGAGGCGGCCAGTAAAGACAAAGAGATTCATGCTGCTGTCCCTGCGATTCGATAAAGGAAACGGGCCGATTGGCCCGTTTCAAATATAGCCTAAAGACTATTGCAAACATAGCCTAGAGCCTATGTAGAGCTTGGCGCCTAACCCGCGCCGGCCGCAGGGAAAACCGGCTTTCCGTCCGCGCCGGTCTGGAACCTCTTGTCGCACCTCGGGAACCCGGTGCAGCTGTAGAAGTCATAGGGCCGGCCCTTCATCCCGCGCTTTGCCGGCTTGCTCACGCCCTGGCGCCGCGCCAGCTCCTTGCCGCACTTCGGGTCCGGGCACTTGAAGCCGGTGGGCGGCGGCGGCGCCTTGCGCTCGCCCGGCTTGCCCTTGGCATCGGGTAGGGACACTTTGCAACCGTGTTCGCGGTAGCCACTGCACGCCCAGAAGTGACCGAACTCGCCCTTTCGCCGCACCAGCGCCCTGCCGCACTCCGGGCACGGGTGCGCGGGGGTGATGGCAGCGGTGGCGAGTGCGCCCAGCTCGTCGTCAAGCGCGCCCCAGGCGCCGGCGACGACCGTGGCATAGTTGGCCTTGCCCTCGGCGATCTGGTCGAGCTGTTCCTCCAGCTCGCGGGTATAGTCCAGCTCGGCGAACGCGAAGCGGCCAACAAGAGCGTCCCTGATCGCCTCGCCCAGTGCCATTGGACGCAGAAAGCCCTTGCTGTCCACACTCACGTAGTTGCGTGTCAGGATGTTCTCGATGATGGCCGCGTAGGTGCTGGGGCGACCGATGCCGAGCTTTTCCAGCTCCGGCCCCAAGTCGGTGCGCTTGATGCGACTCGGCGGCTTAGTTTTCTTGGTCAGGACGCGGCCCTGGGCCACAGTCCTGCACTCGCCGACAGTGAGCGCAGGCACCGGGTTGGCGGCGGGGTTATCCCCGTCGCCGGTCTTGTCCTCGTCCTCGGTGTCCTCGGCGTAGATGGCCAGCCAGCCCGGATCGGTGAGCGTGCGGCCCGTGGCCATGAAGGTGAACACCGTTCCATCGGCCTGGCCGGTCAGGGTGGCGGTGCGCACGGCATAAACGGCATCGGCGAGCTGGGAGGCGACGGCCCGCTGCCAGATGAGCCGGTAAAGCGCCTGCTGCTCGGCGCCGTCGCCGGCATCGAGGTCGGCCGCGTGGGTCGGGCGGATGGCCTCGTGGCCCTCCTGGGCGCCCTCCTTGGCTTTCCATTTGCGCGGCTTGTCGGCCAGCCGCAGGCCGGCGCCACGCGCGTAGGCGGCAATGTCCTCCATGCCGGCGGCGTCCATGTTGGGCGCGTCGGTGCGGTGGTAGGTGATAAGTCCGGCCTCGTAGAGCTTTTGCGCGAGGTCCATGGTCAGTTTTTCAGTGAAGCCCAGCCGGCGGCCGGCGGCCTGCTGCAAGGTGGACGTAGTGAACGGCGCGGCCGGTGCCCTACCCTTCTGCCCGTCCTCGAAAGCGGCCACCGTCACCGCACGCACGGCAGCGGCCTGCAAGGCCAGCTTGTCGTCCATCAGGTAGGACTCGCCGTCGCGCAGGAACGGCCTGGTATCCCACGCAGCTTTCCACATCGTGCCGTCGCCGTTGGCGAGGGTGAGTTCGGCGCCGTAATGCTCGGTGACCTTGAACGCGGCAATCTTGCGTTCAAGGTCCACGATCAGGCGCACGGCCGGCGACTGCACACGCCCAGCCGAAAGGCGCTGCCCCGCTCGTTCGGACAGCGCTGGGCTGACGCGGTAGCCCACGATGCGATCCAGCGCACGGCGGGCCTCCTGGGCATGCACGCGGGGCATGTCGATCTGGCGCGGCGCTGCGATGGCTTTGTTGACCTGCTCGTCGGTAATGGCCGTGAAGGTCACCCGCTCGGGGTTCTTGAGCTTCAACGCATCGGCCAAATGCCACGCGATGGCTTCGCCTTCGCGGTCCGGGTCGGTGGCGAGAATGACGCGGGATGCTTGCGAAGCGGCCTGGCGCAATTTCGCAAGGATTTCCTTGCCGCGTTCCGTGGGTTGGTAGCGGAGCGCGAACAGAGGTGGCTCGACGCCCATATCGTTGGCCGGCAGGTCGCGGACGTGCCCGACGCTCGCCATGACTTTGAAGCCATCGCCGAGTGCTGCGCTGACTTTCTTGACCTTGCCGGGGGATTCCACGATTACGAGAGTGGTCATGCGGTAGTCCTGGGTAGTTCGGTAGAGAGGCCCGGCCCAAAGGCCGGGCCACGTCTTTACATGCCGGCTTCTACGCCACGCGCGCGCGGCCGCTTGGCCTTGGCCTGCGCCGGCTTGCCGGGCGTTTGCTTGTCGTCGGCTTCATGGGCGTGGTTCTGCACCTCCTGCCGATCGGCTTTCACCTGATCCAGCATCTGGCCGTTTTGGCGGTCGAGAGTGGCCTTGGCCGTCGCCACCGCCGGCTTGCGCCCTGTGCCCTTGCTGGCGGCCTTGCCGGCGTCCGCTGCATTGCGAACAGCCACAACCTGCTCGGTGGCGTTGGCAATGGCCTCGGCGGCTTTTCCTCGCTCGGCAGCGACCTGGGCGTCATCGGCGCTGGTGGTCGGGTCGTTGCGAGCTTCCTGCTCGCGCTCGCGTGCCAGTGTGGTGAGCCGTTCCGCATTGATGGCGGCCTCGCGTTTCGCAAGCGCCATCTGCCGGTCGAAATCACGCTGGGCTTCTTCTGCACCCCGGCTTTGCAGGAGGTCGTTCCAGTCGCTGCCATTCTCTCCTTCCTTGAAGTAGGGCGCGATGACACCGGCACCGTGCGCCTGCGCGGCCTGGCCGGCCTTCTCCATGCCGACGTTCGGCTTGCCATCCTTCTCGGCCTTGTGGTCATTGTCTGCGGCGATCAGGATGGTTCGCCCGGGGTTCAGCTCGCGCAGCTGGCGCACCACGGCATCGAGGTTGCCGCTATTGAATGCGACGTGGACCGGCTGCCCTGAGAGTTTTGCCACGCTATCGGCGGTGGCAAAGCCCTCGGCCACGATCATCGGCGTGCTGGAATCGGTCGCGTATTCCAGCAACCGGCTCTCGCCCATGCCCCGCCCTGCAAGGGTCATCGCTCCCTGCATCTGCCCGCCCTTCATGAAGGACTTAAAGTGCGGATTCACCGATTGCAGCGTACTGAGAGCGCCCTGGGCGTAGGCCGGAATCAGCAAGTCTCCAGCCTTGAACACCCTGGCCTCCGGGTCGGCATCACGCATTGCCTTGGCCTGCTGCACGGTCTTGGCGATCTGGATGTTGTGGGCCTTGGCAACGGCCTCGGGGATGGTGTCGGGGACGGTGCGCAAGCCCTCGGTGTCGGTGATGCCTTTCGCTTGGCAGTAGGCGTTTTCGGGCGTGGCGGCCGGCGAGTGATCCCACAATGCCTGCGCTGCTGCGGCGGTGGCCCCGTGCTTTGCCTCCGTCTCGGCGGCGCGCTGCCGCTGCCGCTCGGCTGCCTCGGCGGCGAGCTTGGCCCGTTCTTCCGGGCTGACCTGGGCGACGGTGCCTTGCGGCTTCCAGTTCACTACCTCGCCGGTCTTGAAGTTCTGGATGAAACCGCCGGCCGTGCGGCCATCCAAGTGGAAGGCATAGGCGCCGCCGGTTTCGCTGCCCTTGTCGCCGTCCAACGGCAGGCGATGAATCTTGCCGTCCGCGATGGGGTGTATTTTCCCGTCGCGCGCATCGTCGTAATGGAGACCAGCGGCCTTCAAGGCGTCCCTGAATTGATCCTCCACCGACTTCACCTGGGGCTTCTGCACGTTCGGACCATCGGCCTTCCAGCGCTCCATGCTGGAAAGGTTTGCGCCGGCCGGCGCAAACCATGCCTTGTTCTCCTTGTCCCATTGCAGCTGAAAGCCGGCGGCCTTGGCGGCAGCCTTGGCCTGGTCTTTCTCGGCGTAAGGCACCGCCAAATAGGTGATGTGAGACACGGGTTTCTCCGGGGGGTGATGACGAACGGCAGTGGCAGAGGAAGCCTTACCCATGTGCGCGGGCAGGTCATCGGCCGAAAGCGCCTTGATCGGCTGGGCCACCTGGGGATCGCGTTCGGGCTTGACGCTCTCGACAACGCCGCGTTCTTGAACTTTCTCCTGCTCGAATCCAATCAAAAAGGCCGCGATCTTTTCTGCATCGGCCGCGGCCCGGAATATTTCGCGCGGGTCGTCCTGCAACGCCTTGACCCATGATGCAACGTAGGCCGCGTGCTGGCCGGGGTCATGACCGATTTCCAGCCGCTCGCCTAGCATCAGGGAGGCGATTTCAGCGCGTAATTCCTCGCGCGCGTATCCCTCGGAGCCGAACGGATGCGCCAAGTCGCGGTCCAGCCTGGACGGGTGGCCGGTCCAGTGGCCCAGCTCGTGCAGCGCAGTGGCGTAGTAACCATCGGCCGCATCGAACTGGCTGCGCTCGGGCAGCGTGATGCTGTCGGTGCTGGGTTGGTAGAACGCCCGATTGCCGGCGACGTGCTGGATGCTGGCACCAGAGTTGGAAAGGATCGCCTCGGCGCGCGCATGGCGTTCCGGTTCCGACCCAATCTGCTTTGGTTCCAACGCCGGCAATCCATCTATCTGCTTGGCGTTGAAAACGACGGCATGGAAGGCGCGCGGGCGTTCCAGCTCCACGCGGATCGTCGTGGGCTTGCCGTTCTCGTCAAGGATCGGCTTGCCGTTGGCGTCGGTGGCTTTCTGCTCGTCGTAGAACTTCCAATAGACGATTTTCGTGCCCTTCTGGCCCTTACGTACTTGCGCGCCGGCATCGGCGGCCTGGTTGTAGGTCATCCAGCGCGGATCACCATGCCCCTGCATGTAAAGCCACAGGCTGTTGATGCCGCGATACTCCTTGCCGGTTGATGCGTTGTAGGGCATGGACAGCTCGCCGGGCTTCCACGGCTTCTGCCAAGGCGCCGTGCCCTGCTGTAGCTGTTGGATGATTTTGGCGGCAACTTCCTGCGCATACTCGGTTTTCATGCGTTAGTCTCCGCTGCGGTTGCGCTGGGCCTGCCGCACCGCTTCTACAGACTCCCGCGTTTTGCCGGTGGTGCGTATCTGGCCACCGGCGGCTCTCTCCCAAAAGCTCTTGCCACCTACAACCACGGCGGTGCCGCTCGGATCGGGCTGCATGTCGGTGTTGGATTCCCATGCATCGGCTTCGGTCATCGCCGTTTCCATGAACGCGCCATTGGCATCGGCCTCGGGCGCGGTGTATTCGATCTGCACGCCCGGCGTGTTCATGTCCTCCTTTTCACCACTGACGACGGGCATCACGTTCGCCCTGGTCATGGGTTGCTGCGCCTGGTTCATGGCTTTCTCCCTCTGCTCTTGCAGTTGACGAATGAACACGGCGGTGTCTGCCGTGTTTGGGTTGAGCGCTGGCACACGGGCCAGCGTGATGGCGGCGCCGACGCCGTAGCGGGCGACGTAGCCGTTAGCGAAACCGGCCTGAAAGCTGCCGGTGTTGTAGGCGGATAGCGCCGCGCGCAATGCGCTTTGGGCGTTGGGGTATTTGGCGCGTGCTGACGTGTAGAAATCGGTCAGGACGCGGCTGCCGGCGGCGATGTTCTTACACGGTTCAAACATATCCTCGACGCTGTAGCCAAGGCCCGGCAGGTTGCGGCTGTTGACCTGCATCAGCCCAAGGTCTACCGAATAGCCCTTACTGATAAACGTGCGGGCCAACTGCGCCGCGTCGGCTGCCGTGGTCGGCTTGCGCGGCAGCTTCGCGCCGTTGATGTTGATGGCCAGCGGGTTTCCGCTGCTCTCTACCTGGATAACCTGCTCGATGGTCTGCGGAGCCACGTTGGGCGCGCAGAGCATGAGAAATTCGGCGCCGATCATGGGGCGGTAGCTCCGTTGGTCATGGCGGCGGTGCCGCGAATGAAAATGGGGGTAGCCTGGCCGCGCACATTCGCGGCCGGTACTGGCCCGAAGTAGCGGCTGTCGAAGCTCGCGGCTGAATAGCTGGAAAAACACCCACACCCACCCCCGCGAGACGATGTAGTCACCATCTGGCCATGCAGGGATGCCCGCGTTGGCGCGGGTGTTGACTAGGGGCACGCCGTTGACCTTGGCCGGCACGCCCTGGCGGATGCTCACGAGGTCGCCGGCGGACGGCGGCTACGGGTTTCAGCAGGGCCATGACGCCGGCCTGCTCGCACCGGCCGATCCATCCGGTCGAAAGATAGCCATGCTCGCGCATGGCCTGGACTACTGGCGCCGGTGGCGGGCAGATTTCAACCAGCTGCCCGCGCGCCAGTGTGCCCGGCTCCACGGGCCGGACGTGCCAGAGACCAATCGGCGCCGAATGGGTCAGATTCAGGCGTAGACCGGCGGTGTGCGCGATGGCTAGGCCCACCGCGAGGGCGGTGGCCACCCCCCCAGCTGATGCCGGCGATGATGCGCATCCTGCGCTTCATCGCACGATGAACCGGGCAGTGGTGTCCGGGGCTTCGCCCTCGCCCGCCAGTAGCGCGGGGTCAGGTTCTAGGGTGACAGCGGCCTGTGGCTGCTCCTGCCCGTCCACATTGAACGCCGGGGCGGCATTGGTCGGCCGGCGGGTCACTCTCCGGCCGCGGTGCCCGGGGCGCCTCGGGCCGTAGGCGCACCCTGTCGGTTCGCGGGCGGCGGAATCTTGGAGCGTTCCGAAAAGGTGGGGTCGAGAAAGTAGAGGATTTGTCGGCCCCGGATGACAGGTTGGCCGGCGACGAACACCAGCATTTCGCCCGGTTCCAGAATGTCGCCCTTGGCGTCTTTCTTGGGACCGGGAAGGCGCATGATTTCGTCGGCCGTCATCAACGGCCGCTGCACTTCCTGATAGCTGCGCGAGACCTGTTCCAGCACCATGCCAAAGCGCTTGCCGGACGTGGAAACCTGCTCTTTGACGACGGTAGCGATGCCCGTCATCTTGCTCATCCACTCGGCGGTTTCAACCTTGTTGGGCGCGTAGGCCACGCGCACATGGCAGTTGGAAATGATGCTCTCGTAGTTGGTGTACGACTTATAGAGCTGCTGCACATCCTGGCAAATCAGATACGCCTTCATGCCATAGCCGGCGATGTAGGCAAGCGCGCTCTCGAAAACGTCGAGCTTTTCCCAGCGTCGGAAACTCGTCCAGCAGCAGCAGCAGACGATGCAGGTGGACCGTTTTGGATCGGCCCTCATCGAACTCCATCCGGTCGGCCAGCGAAAGCACAATCTGCGTGAGGAGCAATCGCGC
>NZ_CP043565.1:0-22819 GCF_014109845.1 Stenotrophomonas acidaminiphila
AGGTGGTAGGTCTTGTCCCGCTTTCGAGCGTGTATTGGCCTTCTGGATGGCCTGAATAATGGTCGTTGCGTGGGCCGGATCGTCGGTGCCGCAGTTGGTGACGCGAAAGCTGGCAACGCGCTCGCCCTGCTGGGTCTTTGAGCCGGTGGCGAGGATGTAATCGGCTGTCCTCTCCCACGTCTCCGGCTCAATACCTCCCTGAGCCGCCACCATGTAGCGGACCAGCCGCGCCGCGCTGGATGTGCCTTTTGTGCGAGGAATGCGCTTTGCGATCACTTGGCAAGCCTCGCCATGATTTCGTGCAGCTGGGTTTGCAGGAGGCGGAAGTCGCGCATCATGTCCGCCACGTCCGTTGAACTAGCGCCCTGCCCCCGCTTCTCGGCCAGCCAGAGTTTCAGCAAGCCGGCCACGCGCCCCAAGTCGCCGTTGACCTTGCCAAGATCGGCAACCGCCAGCAGGTCCACCACAGAGCGGACAGGGTGGTTCAGGCCCGCAGCGAGCATGTAGCCCGAGAGAGATAGACCGGCTTGCTCTGCGCGCTCGGCAATTTCCGCTCTCTCTGTTTCAGTAACCCACACCTTGATCGGCGGAAGCGCCCGGCGCGGCCGGGTGGGATGCTTTATGTCTTTCATCAAGCATCGCCTTGTGCCGACACGTCACGCACGATAATTTCAAACGCCGGCTTGCCGTTGGCAGTGACCACCACTACCCCACCGCGCTGCATGACGTGTTCGGCCACCGCGCCGCAGGCCATGCCGGTGACGTCATCCTTGGTCGCGCTCCATGTCACGCCGTCTTTGAGTAGCGTCCCGGCGTAAATCCGGTCGGTGAGCGGGGATGTAGCAACTATGATGGGCTTACGCATCGGACACCTCCCCACCCTGGCTGCTGGCCTGTACATGGAGAGGATCGGCACCAACATAAACCGCCTCCGGTGCCTCCGGCCACCACTTGCGGATCGCGTCGAAGTCGCCCTCATTCCAGCTGCGCAGGAAGGCAATGCCGTCGGTGGCACTGTCGAGTGCGAACGCGATGGCGGCCACAGCTGCCTGCCCCTCGCTGCGGCCGTTGGGGCTTGCGTCGATCTTGATGTTCGCGTTGCCGAGAATGGCTGCTGCTGCGTCCTTGCTAACAGCCCTGACGCTATCGAGGATTGATTCGCCCGAGCCCGGGGGGGCGATCACCAACGTATACCCTACGTCATCGCCGTGGGGATTCAGCGAGAACACACGGCGGCCCGGCATGACCATCGGAACCAACGGCGGCGCCTTCGGACGTGCCGGCAGCACCCCGTCAAGAAAGAGCGCCCCTTCTTCGGGATGGTCCTCGTAGTGGGCATACAGGCCCGGCCCGCTATGCCCCGCCTCCGCATGCTGGATCACAAGCACGTCCTGGTCCTCCAGCGGCGTGCCAACAGGCGGCGTCCCGCCAAAATCGAACAGCTGCGCAACCTGGCCGTTCCGTAGCGCGAAGCGCGGCGCTGCGGCGGCTTCATGCGGCGGCGGCAAGGCCGCGAGGATCGCCCGCAGGTCGTCCGCCCGGACAGTCACCGAAGCCGCGCTATCGCGGTAGGCGATTTCGTGCAGGCGCGCACGCAGTCCATCGGCAGCGTGCTGGTCATTTCCGCATCCCTTCTTGGTGCCCATTTGCTTCTCCTAGCTGTGGTTGTAACGCCCTTGTCGCGGCAGCGACTGTGCGCCTCGCAGAGCAAGATTCCGTCGAGCCGCAGGCGAGTAAGGGCGGTGTTGTAGGCATAGTGGCGAAGCCGCGTAGGCCTACAACACACATCTTGCCATCTTCTCCACTGCGAGTCTATGCGATTGAGGTGGTTAACCCGGCCCGTCGGCCACGCTTCGCGCTTTTCGCACTATTTCGCGCGCACTTGCGCTAATTAGCGCAAATCGTTATAGTGGGGATGCGAAACTAGCGCTAGATAGCGCGAAATCGCCAACCATAGGAGCATCCGATGACCAAGGCACCAAAGGAGGCATTGCGCGGCGCGGGCCGCGTCGCATTCCTGGCGCGCGTCGCGGACTTTCGGAAACTCGTAGATGGGGGGCATCCGTTGCTCGGCATCTACGAAAGCAACAAGGACGACCTGGGCATCAGCTACAGCCAGTTCGCCCGCTATGTCGCCAAATACATTCGGAGTCCGAGCCGTGAACAGGAAGCCCCCAGCGCCCCGCAAAGCGCCCCTGCCCCCCGCCCCGCCCCGCCCGCCCCGGTCCAGCCCCCGGCGGCTCCGGCAAGCAGCGGAAGTGGCCCCAGCCGTCCCGCCGGAAAGCCGACTACCAAACCCGGCGCCTTCCGACACGACGCCGACAGCAACAAACGTGATGACCTCATCTAAACCTGAACGGAGCATTCCCAACATGAAGAACGTGCATTTCACGCTGCAAGGCAAGGGCGGCGTCGGTAAGTCCCTCATTTCGTCGCTCATCGTCCAGTTCCTGCGCTCGCGCGCCGAACCGGTGGCGGCGGTCGATACCGACCCGGTGAACGCCACCCTCGCCGGCTACCGCGCCTTCGACACCGACCGCTTGGAACTGATGGAAGGCGGTTCGCTGGTCGAACGCAATTTCGACCAGCTCATCGAAAAGGTTGTCGCGGAGGACACCCACTTTGTCATCGACAACGGCGCCGCTTCGTTCATTCCCCTGTCCTACTACCTCGCCGAGAACGATGCGATCAACGTGATCGCCGAGAACGGCAAGCAGGTGGTCATCCATACCGTCATCACGGGCGGTCAGGCGATCCGTGACACGCTCGCCGGCTTCGATTCCCTCGCCGAACAGCTGCCGGAAGGCACCAAACTGGTCGTGTGGCTCAACGAGTTCTTCGGCGATATTGAAGCCGAAGGAAAAGACGTTTGAAGAAATGAAGGTGTACCAGAAGCACAAGGACCGCGTGAGCGGCCTGGTGCGCATCGCTCGGCAGACTGGAAGCACGTTCGGCAAGGACATTCAGTTGATGCTTGACAGCAAGCTGACGTTCGATGAAGTCGCGCAGTCGCCCGATTTTGCCTTGATGGCCAAATCGCGGCTGGCGAAGGTCAAGGCGGCCATCTTTGAACAGCTCGCCGTCGTCATCTAAGGAGGCGCGACGTGATCCCCTTCGATGAGCTGCGGAAGGAAGTGGCCATCCGGCACAACGTGCTGCTCGGGCCGGATGACCCTATTCTGGTAACGGTCACCCTCAACGAACTGGTCCTGGCCGACTTTCTCGAAAAGGCCAGAAATGACTACACGGCCGCCAACCGCGAACTGACGGTGAGCCTGCAACAGCAGGTCGAACAGGCGAAGGACACGGCCGGGAAGATCGTCACCGACTCGGCCAACTACGTGCGCGAACAGGTGCGGCAGGCGATGGTTTCGGCCTTCGCCGAAGCCGGCCTTCAAATCCGGCAGCAGGTGGCCGACGCCCAGCTTGCTGGCCGGGATGCAGTCACCAGCGGCCGCGATGCGCAGGTAGCCAAAAACGGCGCGTATTTGGCTGCGGCCTTGGCCGGCGTGGCCGCTCTGGTCGCCGTGGCGGCCCTGGTGGTGGTTCTTGTGAAGTGAGTACGCCGGGCTACGGCCCGGCGTCTCTCTACCGCCATTATGGATTGCACAATCCAACATGGCGCGACCTGCTGGAAACACGAAGGCGGCCATTGGCCGCCTTTCTGTTTCGTCATCCCCTGGTATCGGACCGCCGCGCATGCCCCCGCAGTGCAAAGGCATGGGCTCGCGGCCTACGGAAGATCAGGCGACGCGGAGCCGGGAATTGATCTTATTGCGGATGCGGACGCGCTTCCTGTTCCACGCGCCGCCGTTCGCCGGAATCGTGTCGCGCGCGGTGTCGATGAAGTAGTGCATCGGCTCGCCAAGATCGTTAAGGCGGTTGCGCAGTGCGATGAGCTGATTACGGCGGTGGGTGGTCATGGCGATGGTGTTCATGTCCTTTCCTCGGTGATGCCCCGGCAAACCGGGGCGGTAGTGGTCAGGCTTCGACGCGCCACATGGCGAAGTGGTTGCCCTGGACGGTCCAATCCTTCAACCAGCTGGCCGGGATGCTGTGCGGCCGGTCGTCATTGACATTGCCGACGAACTCGGTGGCGAAGGCGCGCAGGGTGGGCTCTACGTCGGCGCGCTTGGCGGCTTCTTCGGCGGTGAAGGTCTGTTTTGTCAGACGCAGGCGGGCACCGTAGTACTGCACGATCATGCCGACTTCCAGTGCGTCGGTGGACAGGGTGCGGGTGTCGGTTGCTGCGTTCATGTCTGCGTGTCCGTGTTAGTTGAGTGGCGGTTGGGAGAACCCTTCCTTGGAAGGTAGTTTCCTATAATTAGGAAATAAAGGCAACCCCGGAGAGAATCGCGTTTAATTGCCGTTCATACTTGGGCTGCCCAAAGATGATATTGCCAGCACCCCCCTCTTGCCGCATTAATCCGCTTCCAGCGCCCGCAGCACGGCCGTGATTTCCTCCTGCCTGGCGCGCAGCAGCTCCACAATCTTGCCGCGCACAGCAGGGCGGGGCGGGGACTTCCCCGCCACCCACATGCGCACCAGACGATCCGTGACGCCGATGGCACGAGCCAATTCTGATTGCCACCGTTCGCCGAACAGCAGCTTTCCAGCCTGCTCCAGCTCCAATGCGTCGAGCGGCCTCATCCTTCCACCTCGGCGTCACTGCCGGCGCCGGCCCCGGGGTTCGCGGCCCGCACCTCATCGGCGCAGAAGGTGCAATACCGCCCGCCGAACAGCAGCGGGGCGGCCAGTTCGTCGGCCGTCAACAGCGCATCGCAGGTGTCGCAGCAATCGAAGATGCTGACCGCACCACCTCCCTGCTGCCGCAGCAGCTCGCGCGCCTGGTCGAGCGGGGATTCCTCGGGGGGGAACACTTCGCCGCCTACCGCCTCCTGCTTCCTTTCGGCGGTAGTCGCATCGTTGAGCCAAAACGCAACGCCGGATGGGGAAAGCCATACCCACTTGTGCTTTGCCGCTGCCTCCACTTGGGCGCGCAGCGCTGCCGGAAGGTTGTCCGGGGCCGTGTAGGTCGGGCGCTTATTCATCTGGCTATTGCTCTTGTCGTTCATGTCCCATCCTTCGTGCATGTCGAGTCGGATCGCCCGTGCATGCCCCCGCAGTGCAGGGGCATGGGCTGGCGGTCAGACGGCGAGACCAAATCCGCACCACGCCTTGCCGGCCGCGATGATGGCTGGATGCTCGTAGCCCTCCGGCCCACTGGTCGGGGCTTCCAGCGTCAGCGGCGTGTCCCACGACTTCCAGCCGGTGGCCTGCTGTGCGGCAGCCCACGCCTCAAACGTGGCGAACTCCACGGTGACGGTGTGCAGCCACTCGAAATGGATCACGTCGGCCAGCACCAGCTCACCCGCGCCGGCCTCGTCGCTAATAGCCTCCTGCTCGGCCTCGGTAGCGTCCTGCGGATAAGGGTACGGATAGCAGTTGCGGAGGATCAGGTTCATGTGTGGCTTGTTCTTCGCGTTCATGTCGTGTCCGTTGGTGGTGGTCGGGGGCGCCCCTTCCTTAAAGATATTTTCCTATAATTAGGAAATTTACGCAACGGCCAAACCGAACGGTGTTCATGTTCTGTTCATGTATGCACGTCTGCCGCAGTCACCCTCAATCCCTACAACGCCGCAGGTATGGCACCAAAAAGGAGGGGCGGGCAGTCTCCTGTGGCTCTTTCAATGCGCATCAGTAGCGCTAATTAGCGCCAAATAGCGCGAATAAATGCGAAGTCCCGTCGAAAGCCGGCCATTCCTTTTTGGTGTTGACCGGTTTTGCCCTTGCCTATCCTGGATTTATCCAGCTGGTGGTGGAGGCTTCTCCTGGCAGCCGCTTTGCGCGATCCCGGGCTGTCGGTGGGCGTAGTGGGTGCAGCCGGTGGGGAGTGGGTGGGCGGCGTGCCGTCCACGCACTCCCCAGGGGTCTGTGCCCACGGTGCCGCAGGCAACGTCCACGGACAGAGCCGGCCTAACCTTGACTTGTCCACAGCTTTGCTTTGATAGCTACCAGCAATGATTTATAGGCAAAAATTACCGTATCGGTTTAGGGGGGGGGTGATTTAACGGCGCAAAGGGGGGGGATTTAACGAGGTCGCGGGGGGGGATTTAACGGAAGCGGGGGGGGTGATTTAACGAGGATAAGTGCATGAATTAACAGGCTTTTCCACAGAACCACCCTTTACTTTGCTGGCCTTCCACCGCCTCGGAGGCGTTGCAGGTGATGGTCAAAGCTGCCCTTGGATGGGATGGGGGGAGGGGAGGGCATCATGAGAATCCCCCCCTTCACGGGGTCCACCTTCGCCGCCGGATACACGGCCTTGACCTTGTGCAGAGCTGGCAGGAATGCTCGTTTGAAATCCTTGTCCGCATTCTGCCCCGTGTACTCCTGGGCGAACTGCTCACGCAGGGACTTCCAATGGAGGATGATGGGGCGCCCCTCGATGCGATGGAGGCGATGGGCAAGCCATGTGTAAATGTCCAGCGCCAGCGCGGAACCCTTCAATGCATGCAGGGCGCGATTGTCAAGCGGCACGGCGCTTTCCTGTAGCGATTGGTAGTAGTCGGTAGAAAGCACCATCACCCCCGGCCAGAGCGGTCTCTGATTGCCTGTTGCCAACCATGCGTCGAACTGCTTGACGGGCTGGCTGTTTAGTGTTCTGCCTTGGAATCCAAACTGCATGCGGCACGCGGCCAATGCGTGCATCTGCTTGCGTAGCGCCGTGTAGCGATTGCCCTGGTCATCCATGCCCATTAGGCGCAGGAAGTCCGCGGCGCTGTCACCAAGGGGGATTTCCTGGGCCTTGTTACGCACTGCGAACGTGGAAACCCACGCCATTGCCAAGCGGGGCAGGGCGCCATACGGAATGGGTTGTGCTACCGGGCCACTGCCTTCATCGAGATAGCCCGCCTGGACGTTGAGCCACACCGCCCCGGACCGGCGCATGAACTCGCGCCCATCGACTTCCGACCGCGGCAATCCCACTTGACATAGGACGGAGTGCGTGAAAGCCATGTCCTCCCCAGCTGGCGGGCTGCCCATAATCCTGGCAGACGCCGCGATCAGAGCCTTCTCGGCGCGGGTTTGGCTCGTTTCGGCGCCAACGGCCTTCGATACCAGCCGCTTCCCGGCCTCCGTGGCCGGGGTGCGTGAGCCGGTCACGGCTCGCTTGCCTTTGCTATCATCCATCGCTCGACTATCCTTAATAGGCCCGCCGCTCGATCAGCGGGGAAAGTGGTGGGGCTGAACCGACAAGGCGCAAATGACCAGAGACACTACCCATCCTCCGGCATCCCGCGCCACATTCGCCAAGAATTTCCGCAGTGCCCGCAAGAAGGCCGGCATGACACAGCAGGATGTGAGGGATAAAACAGGGTTCTCCCTGTCTTTCATCAGCGAGCTAGAGAACGGCCACTGCGGCGTCAATCTTGACAACATGGAGCTACTGGCCGCCGCTGTAGGCGTACCGCTCTGGAAGCTCCTGACCCCGTAAGTAATCCGCACACCAGCCCCTAAAGATTGCACCGCCCTGGCCGATACAGGCTGGACTTGTGTTGCTTTCGTCCCAAAACTTAGCGTCTATGCTATGTAGTGTTGAGACTATGCTACACTTAGTCTTGTCACAATAGATACGGAAGTTAGGGGTTGGTATGGACGGTGGCGGAGCGGAGCTGGCGACGCAAGCTCCTGGTGTCTCGGTTGCACAGCAAGAACTGAGCCGGCGTGTCAAGACCAAGCTTGAACGCGAGCTGGGGCCGCTCGTATGCGATTTGCTGCAAGATGAAAATGTGATCGAAATCATGCTCAACCCCGACGGGAAACTGTGGGTTGAGCGTTTCGGCGAGCCGATGAAGGTTGTCGGTTGCATGCCCGAGTCACAAGCCCGGTCGTTGATGGGAACCGTGGCCGCAACGCTGGAAGTCGCCATCACTGCGCAGAACCCCATCCTCGAATGCGAGCTGCCATTTGACGGCTCCCGGTTTGAAGCCCTGCTTCCCCCAATCGTTCAAAGGCCCACCTTCTCCATTCGGAAGAAGGCCGTTCGCGTTTTCTCCCTGGCTGACTACGTGTCTAGCGGCATCATGACTGCTACCCAGCGAGAAATAATTGAGCGTGCAGTGCTGGCGCGCAAAAACATATTGGTTGTCGGTGGCACGGGTAGCGGGAAAACCACGCTTACCAACGCAATCATTCATTCGATGGGCGAGCAATGCCCTGAGCATCGGCTTATCACCATTGAGGACACCGGCGAGTTGCAGTGTGAGGTGCTGAACGTTGTCGCGCTGCGCGCCGTTGAGTACGTGACCATGACGCAACTACTCCGGGCGACGATGCGCCTGCGGCCGGATCGGATCGTTGTGGGTGAAGTGCGAGGCAAAGAAGCACTTGCCCTGCTCAAAGCATGGAACACCGGCCACCCTGGTGGGGTCGCTACGGTTCACGCAAATTCGGCGCCTGCGGGTTTGATTCGCATGGAACAGCTTGTGGCCGAAGCCACGCAGGCGCCGATGTATTCGCTTATCTCTGAGGCCGTCAACCTGATTGTTTCGATTGGGAAGGTGCCTCATGTGGGTAGGCGGATTCTTGAAGTTGTGTCAGTCGAGGGGCACGACGGAAATAACTACCTGACGAAGCCAATCACCAATACCGAGGAATGATTTTATGTACGCATCGAGCAACACAGCGCCCACCAATGTTTCGCCGTTTATCCAGTTGGTAAGGAGCCCGGGTTTTTGGCTCGCCCTGCTGTTCGTTGGGCTGCTGTATTTCGGCGCCATGGATTCCGCCCATGCGGCCGACGCGCAGGCCAGCGGCGGTGCCGGCCTGCCGTGGGAAGGGCCGCTCGACAAGCTGAAAAAATCCATCAGTGGCCCGGTGGCGTTCGTGGTCGCACTGCTCGGAATCGTCGCCTGCGGCGCGCAGCTGATTTGGGGCGGTGAAGTATCTGAGTTCACCCGCCGCCTGGTCTACATCGTGCTGGTGGTCTGCGTCCTCGTTTTCGCCAATACGCTGCTGACTGGTGCGTTGTTCACTGGCGCGACCATTCCCGATGGCATGACGCTTCCGGCTCTGCAATCGGCCGCAGGCGTGGGTGGGGGGCGCTAACCCATGGAAGGAACGGAATCGCGTCGCATGACGCCATTCCATCGGGCGCTGCACCGCCCGCAGCAAATCATGGGGGGAGAGCGAGAGCTGACGCTTTTCTCCATGCTTGTTGCGGGCGGGCTGATCGTTTCGGCGATGAACCTCGTCGCTACGGTCGTTGGCCTGGTGCTTTGGTTCTTCTGCCTATGGGCGCTGCGACACATGGCGAAGGTGGACCCCAGCTTGTCTAAGGTCTATCACCGCCAACTCAAATATGCGCACTACTACGGGCCGTTTTCTCGGCCATTCCGCGTGGCGAAGTCGCCGCGTATCCACTGAGGAACGGATGATGCTTGCGCTCGCACCATTTCGCCGCAAAGCCGCCGGGTTGCCCGATCTTTTCAATTATGCCGCCCTCGTTGATGAGGGCATCATATTGGGCAAGGATGGCGCCTTGTTGGCTGGGTTCTTCTTTCGCGGAAACGATGCCGCATCTGCAACGGATCAGGACCGGAACTACCTGACCGCCATGGTAAACAACTACCTCTCGCGTTTCGGGAGTGGTTGGGCGATATGGGTGGATGCAGCTCGTTTGCAGTCGCCCGGCTATCCGGCGCCGGAATCTTCGCATTTTCCCGAACCGATCACTGCGCTCATTGATGCTGAACGGCGTGAAATGTTTGAACGGGATGATGCACACCACGAGACCGAATATGCTCTGGTGGTGCAGTTCTTGCCACCCACACGCCGTAATTCAAAGCTCGGTGAATTGGTATACGACGATGACGCCCGCGATAACGCGGCGCCCGCGGATCGGCTGTTGGCTGAGTTCAAGAAGCGCGTTGCCGACCTGGAAGATGGCTTGCACGATCTGCTGCACATGCGCCGCATGGGAACGGTTCGTGTAGGCGAGGGCGATGCCGCTTACGATAGCGACGAGCTGGTCAACTACCTGCATTTCTGCATTACAGGAAACCCAATCGCGCTGCGGATTCCTGATTGCCCCATGTATCTCGATGCGTGGTTGGGTTTCCCCGAGTTCTGGCCTGGTGATACACCCAAGCTCGGTAATAAATTCATTTCATGTGTTGCGATTGAGGGTTTTCCGGGGGCGTCGTATCCCGGTATCCTCGACATGCTCGATAGCCTGCCACTGGCCTATCGTTGGTCAACGCGATTCATCTTCATGGAACAGCATGAAGCTATTGCTGCGCTCAATCGCTACAGGTTGAAGTGGCAGCAAAAGATTCGTGGGTTCATGTCGCAGGTAATGAAGTCACAAAAAGGCGTGGTCAACACCGATGCTTTGCAGATGATGCAGCAGACGGAGGTTGCAATTAACGATGCGCAATCGGGCTTGGTGGCTTACGGCTACTACACGCCGGTTGTCGTGATGATGCACGAGGATAGGCAGTTTCTTGAAGAACAGGCGCGTTACGTCAAGCGCGAGATCGAACGGCAGGGCTTTTCGGCGCGTGTAGAGACCGTCAATTGCGTTGAAGCATGGCTCGGGACACTGCCAGGGCAGACGCACCCGAACGTGCGACGGCCGCTGGTCCATACCCTAAACCTGGCCGATCTACTGCCCTTGGCAAGTGTATGGCCCGGGCTGCGGGAGAACCCATCGGACCTGTTTCCAGCTGGTTCGCCGCCGTTGATCCAGACGGTAACAACAGGCGGTACGCCGTTCCGGCTAAATCTGCATGTGAGCGACGTAGGGCATACGTTGGTGTTCGGTCCAACCGGCGCCGGCAAATCCACATTGCTTGCAACAATCGTTGCACAGTTCCGGCGGTATCGCAGCAGGGTCCGCGGCGATGGCACCACATTGCCGGCGAGTGTAATTGCGTTCGATAAGGGGCGCTCTTTGTACGCTTTGTGTGAGGCTACCGGCGGCGTTCACTACGATATAGGTAATGATGAGGGTCACAGCCCCGCCCTGGCCCCATTGATCGACGTGGAGAGCGACGCCGAAGCCCTGTGGGCAGAGGATTGGATTGCTACCTGTTTCGAGCTTCAAGCCAGAAAGCCACCAACCCCTGCACAAAGGTCCGAGATTCACAGGGCGGTTTTGCTTCTGCGAGAGGCGCCGCGGAACGGTCGTTCGCTTACCGATTTCTGCACGACGGTGCAGGATAGTGAAGTCCGCGAAGCCCTGGGGCACTACACCATCAGCGGTTCAATGGGGCATTTGCTAGACGGCTCCGATGACACCATCAGCATTTCCAGCTTCACCGTCTTTGAGATTGACGAACTCATGAAGATGGGCGAGGCGAATGCGATCCCGGTGTTGCTATATCTGTTCCGTCGTTTCGAGCGATCACTAAAGGGACAGCCGGCGCTCCTTCCTCTTGATGAGGCATGGGTAATGCTGGGCCACCCTGTTTTCCGTGAGCGATTGCGCGAGTGGTTGAAGGAACTGCGTAAGAAGAACTGCGCGGTATTGATGGCGACGCAATCGCTGTCGGACGCGACCCGCTCGGGACTGTTGGATGTGCTGCTTGAACAGTGCCCCACCAAAATCTTCCTTCCCAATAGAGAAGCCGGCGAGCATGGCACCAAAGAAACGCCGGGGCCGGCCGACCTCTACAAAATGTTTGGTCTTAACGAGAAGGAAATCAAGATTCTCAAAACGGCGCAGTACAAGCGGCAGTATTACTACAAGTCTCCGCTGGGCCGTCGCGTTTTCGAGCTGGGCCTTGGCCCGCTCGCCCTGGCCTTCGTGGCCGTTTCCGACAAGGAGGAACTTGCCGCGATCCGCAGTCTCATGAATAGGCACGGCCGCGATTGGCCGCTCGTTTGGCTCAACCATAAGGGTGTCTCGTATGAAAAATACCTCGAAAACGCTGCGTAACGGTGCGCTGTCGGCGGCGCTGACTTTCATGGTCGGTTCGTTTTTCGCCGTCACGCCTCGGCCAGCCGAAGCCATTGTGTGCGCGAACTGTTCAACTGTCTGGAATCAGATGCTGGAGTATGGACAGGCGTTGAAAACGGCCGTCAATACCGCCCAGCAGCTACAGACACAGATTCGCCAGTACGCGGATATGGTCAAGCAAGGCATCTCGCTGCCGGCCAGCATGCTCAAAAGCATGCAAAATGACATTGCCAAACTGCGGAACGTCTACAACGATGCGCGCATGGTTGCGCATTCGATGAAGAACCTGGACAAGCAGTTCAAGGATCAGTTCAAGGGTTACAAGGATTACTTGAAGGGGATTGGCGATGGCAGCGCCAACATGACCGATCGGTATCAGAAGTGGGCCGATGAGGGTTTCGACAATGCCCGGTTGTCGATGGAGGCGGCAGGTATCAATGTCAGTTCGTTTGAGGATGAGGATGCAATGCTGCGAAATCTCATCAATCAGTCGCAGTCCGCGGAGGGCCGCTTGCAGGCCATTCAGGCCGGAAACGAGATTGCGGCGCAGCAGGTTCAGCAAATCCAGAAGCTGCGCGAACTGGTTGCGACCACGATCACCCTGCAAAGCAATTTTATTGCACGCGAGACCGAGCGTCAGGCGGTGAACGATGCCGCAATGGAAAAGTTTTTCGAGAAGCCCATGCAGTTCAATGAAGGCAGAAGGTACTGACGTATGGCGATCACCAGAATCCAGATTGCTCTATTAGCAGGCATTGCCATAGGCGCTGCCGCCGGCGCGGGTGCGTGTATGGCCGTTCGTGCTGGTCACGCCGTTCCAACCCCTGAGTGCCAAACCCGCGACATGGAAGGGACCATCTTGGGAACTGGCCCTAACGGCGAAACGTTCAAGCAGCGCCCGGTGGAAATCACCGAAGGCAAGAGGTATTGAGCCATGCGGAATAGAGCCTGGGTGATCGTGGTCGTTGTCGTATTGGCCTCACTCCTTCTTGGGAGTGAGGCATATGCGCAGGTGATGGGGCAGGATTTGAGTAGGCCGGTGGATGCATTTGATAACGGCCTGTTCAATCTCATTGCAGAAGCGTCGAAGGAATGGGAGGGCGGCCTGCGAGGTTTCGCAAACAAACTGTTTTGGGGGCTTGCTCTTATTCAGTTTGTGTGGACGTTCATCCCCTTGGTGTTCAAACAGGCGGATTTCGGAGAAATCGTAGGTGAGCTGGTTCGATTCATTCTGGTAATCGGCTTCTTTGCGGGCCTGTTGATCTATTCAAGCGAATGGGCCGCCGCAATTGTAAACAGCTTCCGCCAAGCCGGCGCTTCAGCGGCGGGCATGGATGCTCAACTGTCGCCTGGCTCAATGTTCGGAATCGGCTTGCAGCTTGCCGAAACTATTGGCAACTCAACCTCACTGAGTCATGTGTTGACGCCTATCGTGCCGATGATGATTGCACTGTCGTGCATCATCGTTCTTCTCTGTTTTGTTTTCATCGCTGCGTTCATGGGTGTGACGATTATTGAATCCATGATCGTCATCAATGCGTCCATGATTTTCATGGGGTTTGGTGCGTCTCAATGGACGCGGGAATACGCGATTGCAATCATGCGTTACGCGGTATCTGTGGGTGCCAAGCTCTTTATTCTGACTCTGCTGGTTGGGCTTGTGCAGTCTGCGGCAAAGAAATGGCAAATTGCATATACCGACGACACCGCGTCGATGTGGACGATGGTAGGCCTTGCTTTGGTGTGCGCGTATTTTGTTAAAACGCTGCCGGAGCTTGTTCAAGGCGTCATCAATGGGTCGTCCAGTGGTGGCGGTGCTTCCCTTGGCTCCATGGCCGCCGCTGGTGCTGCTGGCGCCGCCGCAGCGGCCGCCACCATTGCCACTGCTGGCGCTGCTGCGCCTGCTGCCGCAGCGGGCGGTACGGGTATGGCCGCCGGCGGCGCCGGTGCTGCGGGTAGTGGTGGATTGGCGGGTGCCATCAACGCGAGCTTTGCCGGGCAAGCCGGCGCCACTACCGCCGGCACCGGTGCAATGCAGGCGGGTGGAATTGCTGGCCAGGCCGGCGGTGGTGTCACGTCAGGCGTTAATGCAACTCGTGCCGCGGCACCTCGCATCGGCGGCGGGGATGCGGCGAGCGCTGCCGGCAAGGCAGCAGGGCCAAAGCCAAGCGCCCCGCGGAGCGGAGAGGGCGGGGGGATCAAGCAGGCCATTAAGGCTGCTGGTAATGGGCAGCGGCAGGATGAGGGGCAGTCGCCCGCAACCAGCCCTGGCGTAGCGCCGCGATCACCTGGAGCCGAGCAGAAGGGGATTACCGGGCATTCCATCGCCTCTGCCATGACGCGGGGTGCCGGCGTCCTTTCTGCGATTTCTGTCCCGGGCATGGAGGGGGCTGCCGGGTTGTCGCTTGGTTCGGGCACACCGGCACCTGTGCAGGGTGATGAGCAAGCGACCACGGAGGGCGAAGGCGAGGGCAACATAATCCGTCCGAGTGGCGACGCAGCGGCCGAAGTGCCGCCGGCGCCGGCGCCGGTGCCGGGCGCAGTCGCAGCAATCGAAGAAGCGGCGAATGAAATTACCCAGTCGCGGTGGAGCGCGGAAGCTAGTTCTGTGGGGCGGCGCTGGGCCGCAGATGCATCAGAGTTTGCAAGCGGCTGCGAAGGCTGCCAGCTCGGGCGACGTTGAAGCTATGTCGGGCCACCTGGCCGTAGCGCAGAAGCACGCGGAATCACTCGGGCCGCAGGCGGTTAAGACGATGGCCGACCTTTATAAGAAGCTGAACCTGCCACCCGATAGTTCACCGCGGGGGACGCCATGAGTGCAATAACTGGCTTGGTGCTTCCGCTTATGGGGATGTTCCTCCTGGGCGTGGCCTTTTGGGGAGTGGGGCAATGGCTTCGCCGGCGTGGTCATGGGGAAGCCTTGGATCGGGTAGGTGCGCGGTTGTCACGCCAGCAAGGTGCCGCCGTGAAATTCCTCGGCCCTCTCGGTGGCGTTCTAATTGGCCTGGGCAGCGCTATTAGCAAAACGCCGCTGCTCGGCTCCAAGCGGCAGCGCGCCATGTGGGATGACCTCAATCGCCACGGAAGAAGGCCGCCGCACGACAACTAGCACGCGACCGAAAGCGCCCCGAATGCATTGCAGCGGGGCATCCAAATGACGCACAATATAGTCACGACACTATAAAGACAGCGAGACGCGGACATGACAGACAGCAAGGCGACACCCCCTGAGAACCCGTATTTGGCCGCCCGGAGAGAATGGAACGAGCGTTATGCCAGCTTCATAGCTGCTGCCAACAACTGGCGGCTGATTGCGCTGGGCACTACTGCCGTTGCCATCATCGCGGTGTGTGGTTTGGTGTGGGTGTCCGGGCAGGCCAAGGTTGTGCCGTATGTGGTGGAAACCAACGAGTTCGGCGAGGTCAGTAGCGTTAAGCGCGCCGACCTGGCCGCTCGGCCGACGAATAACCATATCAAAGGCGCACTGCGTCAGTGGATCGTTGGTGCGAGAACGGTGTACGTCGATCTTCGCGCAGAGCAGGACATTGTAAATGCGACCTATGCAATGACTCTGCCCGATAGTCCAGCTTACAAGATGCTCGCCGAATATCACCGGGAAAAGAACCCGTATCAGCGCGCTGCGAACGAAACGGTCGAACTGGAAGTTCATGCGGTCGAGCCGTTGAGTGAGGACACATGGCGAATCGAGTGGACCGAAACTGTGCGCTCGCGTGCGGGCAAGGTGTCCGATGACGGCCCGAAGAAGATGCAGGGCACATTTACTGTCCTCGTTTCCCCTCCCACGACTGACGCACAAATCATGGCGAACTCGCTGGGCATCTACGTCCGCCAGTTCGCATGGACCACTCGCCTCTAATCCTTTCGACAAGGTAAATGCATATGAAAATCTCCCTGTGGCTGGCTGGTGTGCTGGCATCAGTTCTGGCGCTGCCTGCGGCCGGCCAAGAAGTGGTGCCGGCGCTGAACGCAGCCGGCGGCGGTAATGAGGTATTGCCGCCCGTGCAGATGGTATCCCCTGATCGGGTTCGGCTCGATGCAAAAGAAACCCACGGTGTGCAGCTTGCCGATAGCTGGAAACGCAATCCGGACAAGCCCCGGATCGGCGCCGATGGAAGCGTCAAGTATCTCTTTGGTGCAACGCTTCCCACGTTGGTCTGCACCCCGTTGCAGGTTTGCTCCATCGAGCTGCAACAGGGTGAGGTTGTGAACGACGTGCATGCAGGTGACCTGGCCCGCTGGAAGATTACGCCCGCTGTGCGCGGAGCTGGTGATACTGCGACCACAATCATCATCGTGAAACCGACCGACGCTGGGTTGGTAACCAACCTGCTGGTCACTACCGACCGTCGCACGTATTCGATCAAACTTGCAAGCACGCAGAGCGATTGGATTCCGGTTCTCTCCTTTGACTACCCGGAGGACGTGAATCGCGCCTGGGCGCAGTACCGTGAGCGCATTGCCCAGCGGCAGAATGCAACCACCCTCCAAACTGGCGAGAACGTGGGCAACCTTGATTTCGGGTTCAAGATGGGCGGCGATAACCCGAGCTGGCGGCCGCAGCGCATCTATTCCGATGGCAGCAAGACCTATATTCAGTTCCCATCAGCTGACTTTGCAGGCAGTGAGGCTCCGGCGCTGGTTGAGATTGGCGAAGGTGGAGGCATGTTCTCGCGCGCACCGCAGCAGCTGGTGAACTACCGGGTAATCGGCGATCGCTACGTGGTAGATAAGGTGCTGGAACGCGCGGCGTTGGTGTCCGGTGTGGGTAAGCATCAGGTCAAAGTTACCATCACCCGGGGGCGCTGATTATGGGAAGGCTCTCCGCTCTTGTTGTCTCCGCTTTGGCATCACTCATGCTTTCTGGCTGCATCACAACGCGGCCTGCCGGCTCGTTTGTGGCGCCCGGAATTTCACCAGCCGACGCAACGCTGCTCGCAAAGGATGCAGCCGTCTATCTGACCACCGTGTTGCCTCCCGCGAAGTCCACGCTCGTGATCCAGCGGCCCGCCGGTTATGGCGATGACCTGGTGTCCCCGGCCTTCATGGCAGCGCTGCGTGCTGCGGGGTATGGAGTCATTGAGGCTGGGGCGGAAGGTTCGCAGGTCGTCGGAATTAGTGTTCGATACCTCGCGTCGCCATTGGATGATGGGATGCTGCTTCGACTTCAATACGGAAGCACGGAGGCGGCACGCTTCTATCCGCGCACCGCGACGGGAGCTGTGGGTATTGGGGCGCCGTTCGTCGTCAGGGAGTCGCAGTAATGAACCAGAAGGCAAACGCGCCGAAATCCCCCGATTTTCTGGCCGCACCAAAGAAGGGTGCCGGGGTGCGCAGGCTGAACCGAGTGCCACTGTTGGTTGTTGGCACCTTGGTACTCATGGCGGTTGGTGTCGTCACCTACACGTTTTTCCAGCGCCAGGCGCAGAGCAACGCAAAGGCGGCCGCCGTAGGGCCGCCGCCCGTTGAGAGTACGGCCAAGCCGCCTGTGCGGCCCAGCGCGGCGGATTATGTGGAAGCGACGCCGCCTAGCATGCCGCCTGGGATGCCAACTGACGTTGTGGCCGCAGCAGGTAATGAATTGGCGGTGCCTGCGGAGGCGGCGGCCGAACACCCGGCAGGGCCATCCGAAGCCTACGAGAACCGCATGCGGTTGATTCAGCGAGTGGAAGAACAACGCATGATGAGGACGGAGGCAGCATTGACTGCCGAACCGGCGGTTCAGGCTTTTAAGAAGGATTCCGGTTCCGGTGCTGCTGTTTCGAGCGCTATTGCAGCTGATCCGATGAGCCAGATGATGGCGCAGTATGCGGCAGCGGCTAATTCTGCTGGCGCGATGGGGCAGATGGGGGCGCCTAGCTTTGCGGGTGATCCGGGTGCCATGGGTGGTGGTGGTGGCGCGGTCGATCCGAACGGGCAGGCTGCAAAGCGCGCGTTTCTCGCGCAGCAGCAAAGTGCTGACGACCCTTACCTTGGGCACACTCGCCAGCCGGCAGTGTCGCCCCAGCAGGAAGTAAAGGCCGGAACGATCATCCCCGGGGTTTTGATGAGCGGTATTAACTCCGATCTGCCCGGGCAAATCATGGGACAGGTGCGGGAAAATGTTTACGACACCGCTACGGGTCGTAACCTGTTGATTCCGGCCGGCGCCCGGTTGATTGGAACCTATGACAATGGGGTGACGTTCGGCCAAAGCCGTGCGTTGGTCACCTGGTCGCGCGTGATCTACCCGGACGGCTCATCAGTGAACCTCAATTCGATGCCTGGCGCAGATATGAGGGGCTACGCTGGATTTGACGATAAGGTGAATAACCACTATTGGCGTGTGTTCGGGCATGGCCTGCTTGTTTCGATGTTTTCGGCAGGCGTGCAATTGTCGGTTCCGCAGAAGAACTCGGGCGACGGTTACGATGCGCAGCAGATCATGGCCGCCGAACTCGGGCGTCAGATGGGCCAGCTTGGTATCGAAATGGCGCGGAAGAACATGGACATTCAGCCAACCATCGAGATTCGTCCGGGTTACCGATTCAACGTGATGGTGACCAAGGACATTGTGTTGCCGACGTGGCATGGGCACCCCATGGCGCCGCGGCGGTAGCGCTCGAAACGATTACCACCTGGAAGCCGCGACATTGCCGCGGACCGTGGTGACAGCTTTATCCGCATTTCACTAATTCAACCTGCGAGGGGACATTGATGTTCCTAACTGACATAGCAAAGCGATTCGTACACGGAATCGTCGCCCTGTCGCTGATCTTCACTCCGGTGACGCCAGCGTTCAGTCAAACCGTCCAGTCACCGTCAGGTGATGAAGCAATCAAGGATCGAATCGACGCTGCGAATGCCGCATTGCCTCGCAGTAGTGATCCGAGCCAGTTTCTTTACGGCCAGATTGCCGGTGCTGCGCAGCAGGCTGTCGTGGATGGCCTGCGTCCGTTTGGCAATGCCAAGGTTCAGCTGGACACACAAGGGGGCGGTAGTGTCGATCTGTTGCACCCGCTGGGTGAGGATGCAACGAATCTCTGGTTCTTCCAGGGCGGGGTGCGGCGTAGCAATCAACTCTATAGGGACTATCGAACCACCCTTAACGCGGGTCTTGGCTATAGGCGTCTCATCGGTGATACGGCGATGGTGGGTATCAACGGCTTCTTTGACGCCGATGTAACCGGAGGGAATCGACGGCTTGGTGTAGGCGCAGAATATTGGTCTGACTACTTGAAAGTTTCCGCAAATGGATACTTCGGGGTCAATCGCGTCTGGAACGAAAGCCCGGACGTTGAGTTCTATTCGGAGAAGCCGGCAAGTGGCTTTGACGTTATCGCACAAGGCTATCTCCCCCAGCTCCCCCAGCTCGGCGGCAAGGTCGCCTTTGAAAGATATTACGGGGATTCCGTTGGGCTTTTTGGATTTGGCGCGATGCAGCGCGATCCCTATGCCTACACTGTGGGTCTGACATATCAGCCCGCGCCCGCGCTTTCCTTTGATGTGTCCCGCCGAATGGGGCAGGGCGGCGAAAGCGACACGGCATTTCGTGTTGGGCTGAATTTCAGGTTTGGTGTCCCCCTCAATCGGCAGTTTGATTTTAGTCACGAAGCCGTGGCCCGCACGCGCGATGTGCGCAACATGCGCTATGACCTGGTAGAGCGGAACAACAATATCGTCCTGAAATACAAGCGGCAGGCCGACAACTTCAGTATCACGCTGCCGGACGGTGTTAGCGGCCATCCGGGTGAGCGGATCACGTTTCCTATTTCGATAAGCGATGGCTCCTGCGATGCCATTGTGTGGGAAGGTGGGGCTGCTGGCTTTGTTGAATCGTGTAGCGGCTCGGAGGTTGTTATCCGACTGCCGGATACGAACGTATGTGCGGTGCATGAGCTTGTTGCCAACGGTCAATCGCGGCAGGGCCGAGCCATTCGGGCGCGCATGTCTGTCTCGATCCTTTGTAGCGCCAGTGTTTTGGTCGTGGCTGACCCGGCGGTTATCGCGGCCGACGGCAATTCCACCAGCATCCTGACCGCCACAGTGAAGGATGCTAACGGCGAGCCGATGCAGGGTATTCGTGTTGAGTGGACAAGCACCGCTGGCACGCTGGCCGATAGCAATTCGACTACCGATGGCGAGGGTAGGGCGAAGATCAGTTTGACCAGCACGACCACACCGGGCACGGCAACCGTGACCGCAAAGGCGGGTGCCGCCAGCGGCACAACCGATGTTGCTTTTGTGACGGGCGCGGCGGCCAACGTGGCCGTGTCGGCGTCGCCGGCGTCGATCACGGCCGATGGCAGCAGCACCCAGCGCCCTGAGCGCGACGGTGACCGATGCCGGTGGCAACCGCGTGGCCGGTGCGGCCGTGGCCTGGGCGACGACCGCCGGCTCGGTGGTGGGCGTCCAGCACGACCGATGCCAGCGGCGTGGCTACCTCGACGCTGACCAGCGCAACCACGCCGGGCACTGCGACGGTGACCGCGACCAGCGGCGGTGCCAGCGGCACCGCGGCAGTGGCCTTCACGGTGGGCGCGGCGGCCAACGTGGCCGTCTCGGCGTCGCCGGCGTCGATCACGGCCGATGGCAGCAGCACCAGCGCCCTGAGCGCGACGGTGACCGATGCCGGTGGCAACCGGGTGGCCGGGGCAGCGGTGGCCTGGACGACGACCGCCGGCACGGTGGTGGCGTCCAGCACGACCGATGCCAGCGGCGTGGCCACCTCGACGCTGACCAGCGCAACCACGCCGGGCACTGCGACGGTGACCGCGACCAGCGGCGGTGCCAGTGGCACCGCGGCAGTGGCCTTCACGGTGGGCGCGGCGGGCAACGTGGCCGTGTCGGCGTCGCCGGCGTCGATCACGGCCGATGGCAGCAGCACCAGCGCCCTGAGCGCGACGGTGACCGATGCCGGTGGCAACCGGGTGGCCGGGGCAGCCGTGACCTGGATGACGACCGCCGGCACGGTGGTGGCGTCCAGCACGACCGATGCCAGCGGCGTGGCCACCTCGACGCTGACCAGCAGCACCACCGCGGGCACCGCGACGGTGACCGCGACCAGCGGCGGTGCCAGCGGCACCGCGGCAGTGGCCTTCACGGCGGGCGCGGCGGCCAACGTGGCCGTGTCGGCGTCGCCGGCGTCGATCACAGCCGATGGCAGCAGCACCAGCGCCCTGAGCGCGACGGTGACCGATGCCGGTGGCAACCGCGTGGCCGGGGCAGCCGTGACCTGGACGACGACCGCCGGCACGGTGGTGGCGTCCAGCACGACCGATGCCAGCGGCGTGGCCACCTCGACGCTGACCAGCGCAACCACGCCGGGCACTGCGACGGTGACCGCGACCAGCGGCGGTGCCAGCGGCACCGCGGCAGTGGCCTTCACGGTGGGCGCGGCGGCCAACGTGGCCGTGTCGGCGTCGCCGGCGTCGATCACGGGCCGATGGCAGCAGCACCAGCGCCCTGAGCGCGACGGTGACCGATGCCGGTGGCAACCGCGTGGCCGGGGCAGCCGTGGCCTGGACGACGACCGCCGGCACGGTGGTGGCGTCCAGCACAACCGATGCCAGCGGCGTGGCCACCTCGGCGCTGACCAGCAGCACCACCGCGGGCACCGCGACGGTGACCGCGACCAGCGGCGGTGCCAGCGGCACCGCGGCAGTGGCCTTCACGGTGGGCGCGGCGGCCAACGTGGCCGTGTCGGCGTCGCCGGCGTCGATCACGGCCGATGGCAGCAGCACCAGCGCCCTGAGCGCGACGGTGACCGATGCCGGTGGCAACCGCGTGGCCGGGGCAGCCGTGGCCTGGACGACGACCGCCGGCACGGTGGTGGCGTCCAGCACGACCGACGCCAGCGGTGTGGCCACCTCGACGCTGACCAGCAGCACCACCGCGGGCACTGCGACGGTGACCGCGACCAGCGGCGGTGCCAGCGGCACCGCGGCAGTGGCCTTCACGGTGGGCGCGGCGGCCAACGTGGCCCGTCTCGGCGTCGCCGGCGTCGATCACGGGCCGATGGCAGCAGCACCAGCGCCCTGAGCGCGACGGTGACCGATGCCGGTGGCAACCGCGTGGCCGGTGCGGCCGTGACCTGGGCGACGACCGCCGGCTCGGTGGTGGCGTCCCAGCACGACCGATGCCAGCGGCGTGGCTACCTCGACGCTGACCAGCAGCACCACCGCGGGCGCCCGGCGACGGTGACCGCGACCAGCGGCGGTGCCAGCGGCCACCGGGCGGCAGTGGCCCTTTCACGGTGGGTCGCGGGCCGGGCCAACGTGGCCGTTCTCGGCGTCGCCGGCGTCGATCACAGCCGATGGCAGCAGCACCAGCGCCCTGAGCGCGACGGTGACCGATGCCGGTGGCAACCGCGTGGCCGGGGCAGCCGTGGCCTGGACGACGACCGCCGGCACGGTGGTGGCGTCCAGCACAACCGATGCCAGCGGCGTGGCCACCTCGGCGCTGACCAGCAGCACCACCGCGGGCACCGCGACGGTGACCGCGACCAGCGGCGGTGCCAGCGGCACCGCGGCAGTGGCCTTCACGGTGGGCGCGGCGGCCAAACGTGGCCGTGTCGGCGTCGCCGGCGTCGATCACGGCCGATGGCAGCAGCACCAGCGCCCTGAGCGCGACGGTGACCGATGCCGGTGGCAACCGCGTGGCCGGGCAGCCGTGGCCTGGACGACGACCGCCGGCACGGTGGTGGCGTCCAGCACGACCGACGCCAGCGTGTGGCCACCTCGACGCTGACCAGCAGCACCACCGCGGGCACTGCGACGGTGGACCGCGACCAGCGGCGGTGCCAGCGGCACCCGCGGCAGTGGCCTTCACGGCGGGCGCGGCGGCCAACGTGGCCGT